>NZ_JAMBNS010000099.1 GCF_023715225.1 Robertmurraya korlensis | reverse complement strand
ACAGCTCCCCGAAGCATATCGGTGTTAGTCCCGTCCTTCATCGGCTCCTAGTGCCAAGGCATCCACCGTGCGCCCTTTCTAACTTAACCTATCGAAAAAATATAAGCTTCACATCTCTTCGTCATCTCGCTCGTCAACATCCTCACGTACCTTCAAGTACGCTCCGGTGTCTCCTCACTCGATTCCTCGACCTGTTCGCTTCTCTTTTTTCTTTAGTTACTCTCATTTAATAGAGAGAAAACCTAAAATGGCGATACTCAGTTTCTTTCTTGACTTTTTTACTTTATCTAGTTTTCAAAGAACAACTTGATGGAAGTTTATAAGGATAGTTATTTTTGCTTCGCAAAAAAACCTTATTAAACCATCAAAACTGAACAAGAACAAATCGTCACGTCTGTATTATGTCTTGCTTACGCAAGCATATTTCCTTAGAAAGGAGGTGATCCAGCCGCACC
>NZ_JAMBNS010000098.1 GCF_023715225.1 Robertmurraya korlensis | reverse complement strand
GCCTGAGCCG
Source organism: Robertmurraya korlensis (assembly GCF_023715225.1). Taxonomy (GTDB): domain Bacteria; phylum Bacillota; class Bacilli; order Bacillales; family Cytobacillaceae; genus Robertmurraya_A. Next base: position 447 of record NZ_JAMBNS010000098.1, on the reverse strand, counting down.
TCTGTTCGGCGAAAATGCCCTCACCTGCGTCGAAGCCGGGGTAATGGCCCCGCTGGTAGGCACCATCGGTTCGCTGCAGGCGATGGAGGCGATTAAGCTGCTGAGCGGCTACGGCACCCCTGCCAGCGGAAAAATCGTCATCTACGATGCCATGACCTGCCAGTTTCGCGAAATGAGGCTGATGCGTCACCCGCAGTGCGAGGGTATGCGGCTCGCACTGACCCCCACACCGGCGACGAGAGTCGCCGGTGGTTTTGTGACCGCTCTCGTTATTTTCTCCTCTCTGACTTATCCCCATCCCGCTTGTTGATTTGCGTCAACATAACTTTCATTCGAAAGTGTTTTTATATTCATACGCAAACAAGAGGATAAGCCATGATCTTCAACATCCAGCGCTATTCCACCCATGACGGCCCAGGGATCCGCACCGTCGTCTTCCTGAAAGGC
>NZ_JAMBNS010000097.1 GCF_023715225.1 Robertmurraya korlensis | reverse complement strand
AAGTAACGTTACGTGGCGAACAGATGTACGAATTTTTAGATCGTTTAATCTCAATCGCTATTCCACGTATCCGTGACTTCCGCGGGTTTACAGATAAAGCATTTGATGGCCGTGGTAACTATTCACTAGGTATCAAAGAGCAAATCGTTTTCCCTGAAGTTGACTTTGACAAAATCGACCGTATTCGTGGTTTAGACATTACTATTACGACTACCGCAAAAACTGATGATCAAGGTCGTGCATTGCTTAAAGCATTCGGCTTCCCATTCAAGGGCTAACAGCAAGGATAAGGCAATATGGCAAAGAAAAGTATGATTAATCGCGAATTTAAACGCGAAGCGACTGTTGCTAAATATGCTGAGAAGCGTGCAAAGCTTAAGGCAATTATCAGCGACATCAACGCAACTGATGAAGAACGTATGGACGCCATGCTGGCATTACAAGCATTGCCACGTGA
>NZ_JAMBNS010000096.1 GCF_023715225.1 Robertmurraya korlensis | reverse complement strand
AACTGACGGTCAAGCGTTATCAGAAACTGTTGGGCACCAAATATATTAGTCAACAAGACTACGATACCGCCGTTGCGACGGCGCAGCAGAGCAATGCGGCCGTGGTCGCGGCGAAAGCTGCCGTTGAAACCGCGCGCATCAATCTGGCCTACACCAAAGTCACCTCGCCGATCAGCGGCCGGATCGGTAAATCCGCCGTGACCGAAGGGGCGCTGGTACAGAATGGTCAAACGACCGCCCTGGCAACCGTTCAGCAGCTGGATCCGATCTATGTTGACGTCACCCAGTCGAGCAATGATTTCCTGCGCCTGAAGCAGGAGCTAGCCGACGGCCGCCTGAAACAGGAAAACGGCAAAGCGAAAGTGGAGCTGGTGACTAATGACGGTCTTAAGTATCCGCAGTCCGGCACGCTGGAATTCTCGGATGTCACCGTCGATCAGACCACCGGCTCAATCACAC
>NZ_JAMBNS010000095.1 GCF_023715225.1 Robertmurraya korlensis | reverse complement strand
GCGTATAGATTGCGAGCTTGTCCTGCAGAAGCATGCAGACGGCGGTCGGGTGATAAATCAGCATTGACCGTCACCAGTTTTCGCTCAAGGGCAATGGTACGAATCACGCTTAAAAAAAACGTTTTGCCAGAGCCGTATTCACCAATAATCAAACGAAATGCCGAGCCACCGTCGGCAATACGGTCAATGTCTTTGATGAGTGCTGATAGCTCATTGACTCGTCCGACTTGAATGTGCTGAATGCCAATCTTTGGGGTGACCCCTGATTTTAACGATTGGATAATGGCATCTCGTTCTTTACTGCGTATACGTTTTTCGCTCATAGGGTGTCCTTCATTTTTAGTGTAACAGTGCTTGTAATTCTTCAACGATCTCAAAATCAATATAAATCATTTCTTCAGCATCAATGACAGGGGCATCAACGCTGTCGTAAGCCCAATCATTTAACACTTCAATGAC
>NZ_JAMBNS010000094.1 GCF_023715225.1 Robertmurraya korlensis | reverse complement strand
GAGGCTAAGCTGACTAAAGTTAGTTGGCGTCAGCAAATGCGCATACTCCCCGCTAATTTTATGTGCCTTAATAGCAATCGACACGATTAGGGCATCCGTCAAGTGGATGAATCTGGGTTGCTGTCTTTAGCAGATTGCGCTGCTTCTGTCAGCCATTTTTGTTGCTGTTTGGTTGGCACAAAGGCTTGCCACAAATCAGGACGCCTTAACTGGGTGCGTGTTGCCTGCTGAATAAATCGCCACTTGGCGATATTGGCATGATGCCCTGACAACAGCACGTCAGGCACTTTCATCCCTTGAAATTCAGTCGGCTTGGTATATTGTGGACAATCGAGCAAGCCATCCACGAAGGAGTCTTGCTGCGCCGATAAATCATCGCCCATTACATTGGGCAATCGGCGTATCACGCTATCCATCAATACCATCGCAGGCAATTCGCCCCCTGTCAGCACGTAATCACC
>NZ_JAMBNS010000093.1 GCF_023715225.1 Robertmurraya korlensis | reverse complement strand
GAGCCGGTACACCATGTGGTGACGGTCGACGTGGGTGGCCGAATAGCGCAGCGTGCAGAGCGGCGCCATCGCGGCGAGCGCTTCGCGCCCGCGCCCTTCGAGGCCGCCGTCGACGCTTTGCGGCTCGTCGACGATCACGATCGGTCGCGTCGCGCGGATCAGGTCGATCGGCTTCTCGCCGCCGGTCTTCTCGCTGTCCTTGTAGAGGTTGTTGATCTCTTTCTTGTTGATCGCGGCGACCGTCATCACCATGATCTGGATCGCCGCGCTCGCCGCGAAGTGGCGCACCTGGCCGAGCTTCGCGGAGTCGTACAGGAAGTAGTCGTACGGCACGCCCGCGTACAGCGCGCGGAAGTGATCCTCGGTGATCGCGAGCGTCTTGTGCACGCCTTCCTTGATCGCGATCGACGGCACGACGATCACGAATTTCGTGAAGCCGTAGCGGCGGTTCAGCTCGAAGA
>NZ_JAMBNS010000092.1 GCF_023715225.1 Robertmurraya korlensis | reverse complement strand
GCATAGTTGACTTCCGGGTGGTAAATCAGCCTGCGCCACATGAGGGAAAAACAAAAACGGCGTACTGCGGGAGCAATACGCCGCTTAGCAACTTAACGGGTGCCGTAGACGACGATGGTTTTACCGTGCGCGGAAATCAGGTTCTGATCTTCCAGCATTTTCAAAATACGACCAACGGTTTCACGAGAGCAGCCGACGATCTGACCAATTTCCTGGCGGGTAATTTTAATTTGCATACCGTCCGGGTGGGTCATGGCATCCGGTTGCTTCGCCAGGTTCAGCAGCGTCTGGGCGATACGGCCCGTCACGTCGAGGAAGGCAAGGTTGCCCACTTTCTCAGACGTGACCTGCAGACGGCGAGCCATTTGCGAAGAGAGACGCATCAGAATGTCCGGGTTCACCTGGATCAGCTGACGGAATTTCTTATAAGAGATTTCGGCCACTTCACATGCGGTTTTCGCC
>NZ_JAMBNS010000091.1 GCF_023715225.1 Robertmurraya korlensis | reverse complement strand
GGTTAATGGCTCACGGGGATGTTGTACCAAAGCTTTTAATACACTAAACTCACCCGTGGTTAAGGTCACGATGTTACCATCACGTTTTAGGGTGCGCGTTGATAAATCTAATGTCCATGACCCAAATTCGACCACTTCCATTTGCTGACTGGGTGCGCCTGGCAATTCACGCGTTTGCCGGCGCAATACGGCTTTAATACGTGCCAATAATTCTTTGGGATTAAAGGGTTTTGGCAGATAATCATCCGCGCCTGCTTCAAGTCCTGCGATACGGTCGGCATCGGAACCTTTAGCTGTCAACATAATAATTGGGATATCGGAGTTTTCTGCGCGTAAGCGATGGCAAATACTGATACCGTCTTCGTTAGGTAGCATCAAATCCAGCACAATCAGCGAAAATAACTCGCGCTGCATCAGTTTGTCCATTTGGCTACCATCATGCGCCGTACGTACAATATAACC
>NZ_JAMBNS010000090.1 GCF_023715225.1 Robertmurraya korlensis | reverse complement strand
CTATGAGCAAGCAGTAACATTGGCAAACCAGCAATTACCTGCGATAAGTGAGCAAGCCAAAGAGGTATTTAATCAGCGCTATGAGCGTGAAGTGGAGCGCCTGCAATATTTGCAATCCATCAATCCGAATGTACGAGACGCAGAAATCAATCAATTAAAACGTTTGCAAGAACAAGGCTTACATGCACTAGGTCATTTATCCTTAATTCCTGATAGTATCCGTGTGCTAGTCGCTGTCAAGCCCGCTTAATTGTTGTTTTGAATTTAGGTTAATTTAGGTTAAAGGTCAGCTTATATTAGGCTGACCTTTGTTATATGTTTGCATTTTCCATTTTGTGGTTAAGACCAGTTACCAGGTCTAGTTGCCAGGTCTATTTATCAGGCTTAGTTAGCAAAGCTAGTTATTTACACCTCAGGATTCACCACACTCATACTAAATTTAAGTCCGATACTAAGCAGTAC
>NZ_JAMBNS010000009.1 GCF_023715225.1 Robertmurraya korlensis | reverse complement strand
CTTGGCCATGATAAATCCCCCGTTTTCGTATGAATTCATTATAAACGGGATTTTTTCTTAAGACATAAAAAACCCCGAATAAGGGGCACCTTTTTTAATAGTGTCCGTTATTCGGGGTATAGTTCATGATGGCTTTTCCTTTTTATATTTTATAGTTTACTTTAATAACATTTGCCTTCTTTAATGTATCGTAAACAATAACGATAGCTGGGCCTAAAAATAACCCAAGAAAACCAATGAGCTTAAAGCCTATATACAGACTGACTAAGGATGCTAGTGGTGAAATCCCTAGACTGCTCGAATATACCTTTGGTTCAATAATCCTTCTAATTACCGTGATTAATCCGAATAAAATAATTAAGCCTACACCTAGCAACTGATTTTCCTGTAATATTGCCACAATTCCCCAAGGGACTAGTACAGAGCCTGTACCTAAAATAGGTAAGATATCAACTATGACAATTAATAATGATAAAAGAGTTTTGTTTGAAACACCTAAAATCCATAATCCTGTGAATGCCATCACAAAGGTAATTACACTTAAAAATAGCTGAGCCTTTATAAATCCAACCCCAGCCCATGTAAGCTGATTTATGACAAGGGATGCTTTCTTTAAACTACCCTCTGTTAGATGTCTTTTTATATTTTCTTTTAATCTAGGTAGCTCAAGAGAAAACAGAAATAAAGCAACCAAGTATACTAAAAATTCAATTAAAAAACCAGGAATGGCTGTTAATAAAGATATGATGGTTTCAAACATAGTTTGTAAGAAAGCGTCTAAGGAAGCGATACTTGTCTCTATTGTGTTTTCCATCGATTTTAACACTTCTCCTGGAAGTGTTTGAAGATATCTTTCTAAGCTACCCATTATTGGTAGAATTGTACTCCGATAAAAATCCTTTACAAAAGTTGGAGTACTTTCTGACAAACGAAGAGTTTGTTGAATGATTAAAGTAAAAAAGTGATAACCAATGATAACTAAACCTAATATGTACGTTAAGAATGATGCTAATACAGCATGCACTCGTGCAATTTTAAGTTTATTTATGTAAAATTCAACTAGTCCTTCTAATAATATCGCTGTAACTAAAGCAAAAACTAATGGCAAACTATACGGCAGTAAGAAAAAGCCTACACTGCACAAGATAATAATGATAAGAAGCTTTTTTAACATGAATTTGTCTCCTACTTTCCTTCCATAGTATTAGTATACAGCGATTTTCATATGGAAAAAAGAGTTAACATGAAATAAATATAAATGGACAATGACCCCTTCTAATAAATGAATCAATTGTCCTTTTACAACTCCTTATATTTACTTAGAAAACTGTGATAAATACTTATAATCTAAACGACTATGTTGATGGATTAAGTGTGCAGTTCTCGTAGCACCTGTTTTTCTCAATGTATTAAGGGCTTTAATCATTTCTTCCGCGGTACCAATTCCAATTCCATGTCCAAAATATTGATCTTCACCTAGAAATACAACATTTTCTCCTATCCAAACCGGATTATTATAATCTGGATTGTAAAAATACATCACATCCCCAGGAATAAAATCCGAGCCCACTTTTGTGATAATTCCAAGGTCCTCATCATAGCTCCAATCCCAAACGAGTAGATGATTAAAAAGATGATTAAAAGCTCTCTCGTCAATGGATTGAAGAACAGCATAATAAAATAATACAACAATGGCTGTCGAGCATTCAAAACCATACTCTGCCCCATTATGAAAAATATCTTTTATCGCATCAGAAGGTAGCACATTTGGCTTAAGCAAATACCCTCTTGAAGTTTTTAACCAATAAACAGAGTGGAACTTTGATGTTTGAAATACGGAAAACTCTACTTCACTCTCGTTCAATGCAATGGCACTATTTATCATATTCTCTCGTAACATCAACTCAAACAAAAGCTCTCTACTATGCACATATCTATGCACTTCACTACTGTTCTTTAAGAAGTGAAAAATTTCTGCTTGTTTGCTGGATAATTGAAAAGGGGGTGTCTCTACATTCATTCCCGCAATGACAATCATAAATCTTTAACCTCCTTTCTCCATTACTATATGCTATGCTTCAATGGGAAAAGAGGCATCCATATGACAGAAAAAAGGGGGCATGTGCCCCCTTTTCTTATGGTTTTAATATAATTTTCAAGCAATCTTCCTTCTTTTTATTAAATAATTTATACGCATTTTCACCATTAGCTAATGGTATGTGATGAGAGATAATATCATTAACCTTTATTTTCTCTTTACTTACTAGCTCATAAAGGAATTGCGTTCTACGTATTGCCGGGGCAAAGCCCATTTTTAGTGTAATATTTCTTGCAAAAAAATCACCCAATGGAAATCCATTATACCTGAGGCCATACACCCCAACGAGTTGAACAACTCCTCCTTTTCTAACAACTTGGCTTGCCATCTTAATAGCTGTAAGGCCACCCCCTTGCAGAAAAAGTGCTGTTTCAGCGAGTTCAACCGGTGTCATTTTACCGCTTGCTCCAACACAATCAATAACAACATCCGCTCCCCCTTTGGTTATCTCTATCAAAAGGTCAGTTAGCTCAAGTTTTTCCTCAAGATTGAATACCTCTACCCCATTGGTTTTCCTAGCATGCTCTAATCGATAAGGAATTCGGTCAATAGCAATCACTCGATTTGCTCCCATTAGCCAAGCCATTTTCTGTGTTAACAATCCAATCGGACCACTTCCGATTACTATAACCGTATCACCAGGCTTTACATCTGCATTTACTACTCCCCAGTAGGCAGTTGGAAGTGCATCAGCTAGGAGAACTAAGGTATCATCTGGTAACTCATTGTCCTCTGGGACTCTAAATCGAGTGAAATTTGCAAATGGCACTCTTAACCATTCAGCTTGACTTCCAGAATAATCTCCGTAAAGTCGCGAACAACCAAACATGGCACCAGCTTCAGGCTTTCCCTCTTTATTTGCAAGATCACACTGACTTTCTAGACCATTTTCACAGTAAAAACAATGACCACAAGCAATATTAAAAGGGATTACCACCTTATCACCCTTTTTTATTCCTGTTACTTCTTTTCCAATCTCCTCAACGATACCAACCGCTTCATGCCCAATAATATAATCTTTTTCAAGGCTTGGAATCATTCCATGGTATAGATGCAAATCTGATCCACAAATCGATGATGCAGTAACTCGCACAATGATGTCATCAGGAAGCTGAATGACTGGATCAGGTACATTTTTCACTTCAACATGTAAAAACCCTTGATAAGTAACAGCCTTCAACTTATCCCCCCTTTCTAATCAGTAAGAGTCAGTAAATAGTGGATAAGTGCATCCTGTTCAGATTCAGAGAATCCTGTCGTTTGATCTACCCAAAAGGAATGTCCTTTACCAGTTACATTCGCTGTGAATAAACTCTTGTTCTTAGCATTGCTTTCAATCACTATATCTCTTAACCTTGAGTCAACCATCGCTTTTAGACTATGGTACGGGTCAGGAAGCTTCCCTTGTAAAATAGTTTCTGTCACCCCTACCTCTCCATTTGGACCAACAGCTACTCCACCATCGTGTAAATAAGGAGCACTTCTTGAGAGGTTATAAAGACTTATGGTTTTGTAGACTCCCTTTGTATTCGTAAACCCCCATGCTAGTTGAAGCAACTGCTCTTGTTCAGGTGTTGTTTTTATTACATTTATTTCTGGTTTTTCAGGCAGTGGTACAGGCGTTCCCTCTTCATATACTTTTGGTTCATCATGATAGCTTTTTAATGGTGAAAACCCCTTTGCACGTGAGGCATTCGTTTTTAGTTCCTCCACAGAAATTAATTTATTGCTCGTTGCAAATGCCCCTGCATGGCAAGAAATACATCCTGCTTTTGTAAATACTCTTTCTCCCTTCTCTGCTTTTTCACTATCCCTTTGGATTCCACTTGGTACCGGAGAAAGAGAATTCATGTATGCACTCATCGCGTTTAATTGTTCATATACCTTATACCCAGCCGAGCTCGATAGGATCCCTACAGATGTCATATAGGAGATTTTTGGATAGGTGGGAGATTTAATCAATCTGTTCACACCAGGTACTCCCGGGGTTGGGTCCACTTTCGCAAAAAAGGCAGATGGCTTTTTCGAAGACTTTCCATCATAACGATACTTTGGATTCGCTGCATTTTGTAAAACGGTTCCCAAATATACTTCCTTATCTATTTTCATCGTATACTTACTAATCTCAGAGGCTGAAACCGCATCCATATTTTGTGAATGAGCATTATTAATGGCTGCTGAAATCCCATTAAACGGACCAATTTGACCTTGTCCACTCCAACCAAATGGACGATCACCATTCGTCATCGCGTCAGGAACTTGAACAGGATTATTATGTAAATCAATGGTCGTGTCATTACTCCCTGCTGGCCATTTAATAATCTCTGCATCCACAAATTTTTCAAACTTATCTATATCAGGTAAAGCATCTTTTGTTCCTTCCGATGTTTCTATTTGTAGAGAACTTTGACTAATATACTCTTTAATATCCTTTAGTTCTGTATGAGTAAAATAGGAGGCTGTGTTTGTACCCATTGCAAGAGCAAGACCAATTTGCAAGTCCGTATTCGGGACTCCCTCCAGTATTTTCCCTTTTTCATCAACCGTTGCATGACAAGCAGCACAGCTAACACCTGCTTTTAATCTCCCTTCGTCAAACACTACCTTAAATCCAATGGGTGTTTTAGCCCCTTTAGCTACATCAAGACCGGTATCAATTAAGTCACCTTTTTTAATGCTGAAATCACCAGCTGAAAAATCTTTATAGGCTTCTACCCTTAAATTATTCGTGCCTTCCCCATTTAACTTCAAGATTGCCTTTCCAATGTTTCCTAACGTTAAAGCCCCGTTAAACATTCCTAAAATATCTGTGAAAAATACTTCATTCCCAAAGGTTTCTTCGTAAAATAATTTTCTCCCTAACTCAATTTGTTCCGTTGTCCCCATCTCCACTTCACTCGACACAGAAGCTATTTTCAATTTTTTTTCTGGTTCCCTTATATCTCCTGCTTCCGGTACAAACGCGTAATCAATCGAAACCTTTGGCAATGCATAGATTGCGACACCGAAGAAAAGCATAATTACAGCAAATAAAAATAAAAATTTTCTCATTCTGCACCTCCATAGCAAGCATATTATTTGCCCTCTGGAGACTTACGATACAAAAAAAAGACGCATTTGCGCGTCTTCTCTAGAAAATATTAACCAGATTAAAATGATCTCTTTTTAGACCGATAGGTGATACTGGATAGCGTTTATATAAGACAGGCAGTTTAATACATTCCAACTCTCCATCGTATAAGAAGCTTCCGTATATCCTCCCATCAAGCTCCTTAACCACTTCTTGAAGGATATTTACACTCTTTGAGTTTTCATTTAAAATCGCTTTTAAGCTAAGCCATTCCTCCTTATCTTGCAGAGGAAATACCGCTAATTGAATACTTTCGTTTGCCTCTTTTTTATTTTGAGTTTGAGTTTGATAGCTATATCGATGAACTTGTTGCAAGGGTTGTTTTTGTTGTTCAATTTGTACTAAATCTTCAATCATAGCACTTGCAGTAGCCTTTGAACCAGCTCCTGGACCTTGGAGCATAAGAGTACCAACCAAATCTGTTTTAATAACTATGCCATTGTCTACCCCTTCCACATTGTAAAGTGGATGTTCAGAGCTTACAAATGTTGGCTTTACGGTTGCCTGGATTCCCTCATCTCCTCTTTTCAAAGAGGCCAGTAGCTTTAGCCTTAATCCATGCCCCTCACCTAAGGCCAGATCTTCTAATGCAACGTCTTCAATCCCAACTCTTTCAACCTTTTCCCAATCAGGCTGCTCATGGTAGATTAAACTACTTAAAATCATTTGCTTGTAGAATGCATCCCTGCCAGAAATATCACTTTCTGGGTTAGCCTCTGCGTAACCGAGTTGTTGCGCCTCTTGAAGGCATTCTCCAAAACTCAATTTCTCATTTCTCATTTTCGATAAGATGTAATTGCTCGTTCCATTCAAAATACCCTCTAAAACTAAAATTCCATTCACTTGAAGGAGCTGAATAATCGTTCTAAGTAAAGGAATCCCTCCCGCAACAGCGGCTTCAAACGTTAAAAACTTACCTTTATTTAAAGCATATTCAGAAAGTTCCTCACCACGATTAGCTAATAATTCCTTGTTTGCACTTATCACATGACAGCCACGATCTAAAAATAACTGTGTATAGGAATAGGCAGGTTCGATACCAACAATCGCTTCAAATACATAATCAATTTTTGGGAGAGCTAGGATTTCCTCTATCTTTGTAGTGACAATAATATTCTCGGGAAGCTGTCGATCCTTTTCTGTCTTCACTAAAATACCCACTATTTCAACCTTCTTACCAATTACCTTTTCCAGCTTCTCCTGATGTGTATGAAGGATGGAATCATACACACCTGAACCAACCGTACCAAAACCTAAAAGAACCACTTTCACCGTTTCCATCATGTTTTCCTCCTCTGATAAAATAAAAAACCCTCTTCTAAAGAAGAGGGTGTATTGTTATCATCTCTTCTTATCTGTCAAAGCACAATTGCTTTGCAGGAATTGGCACCGTGTTTTCTCTAAAAAAAGAAAATCGGTTGCCGGGTATCATCGGGCCAGCCCCTCCACCACTCTGGATAAGAAATCCAATATTCAGTTCATTTATGGATAATAATAGCACAAACTTTTTTTAAAAGTAAAGAAGAATTATAGAATCTTATAGTTTCGCCATAAGATTATAGATATCTTGAAGAGTCTCATATCCCTTTTGCTGAACCTCATCAATAAAGATACACCACAGAATAGCTGTTAGTTTAGCGTCTCCTAAAGCATGATGTCTATCCACTACTTCTATCCCATAGCGCTCACAAATATCCTCAAGCTTATTTTGGGTTAATTCCGGGTCGGCAACCCTTGATAGGAAAGACGTATCAATAATGCGATGTTTTTGAGGGGCCTTGAATTGTTTCCAGTTCGCTGCTTGCAAAAAGTTTTTTTCATGATTTGAATGATGTGCAACAAGTGGCGTTCCTCTAGCAAAGTGATAAAAATCCAGCAAAACATTTGATAACGGCGGCGCAATCTTCAGCTCCTCTTCAGAAATTCCCGTTAACTCCTTCACCTGGAATGGAAGTTCTTTTTCATATTGAACTAAAGAATAAAAGGACTCTGCTTCTTTTACATACGCACCTTTTGTCTTTATAGCACCAATAGACAATATTTCATCGCCTTTTTCAGGAAAGAAACCCGTTGTTTCAAGGTCAAATACCGTCACCTCTAATTCAGACAACGGTATCTGCAAGGCATTTTCTGAATTCAATTCTTTTTGAATTTGACGCAGAAAAGCAACATGCTGACCGTTTTGTGCCTGTAAGCCACTATATACATTTGTCCCCAGTTTTCCCTGGATTCCCCTCACAAAATGAATAAATGGTTCAAACGCCATGATTTCCACCCTTTTCAATCATTCTTTGAACGTATTGCTGCAGCTTCTTTCCATCCTTCAGTATCTTTTTAATTAGTTTTTGATTGTCTTTAGTTAGTTTTTTAACATACAAATAGTGGGAATCATCATATGAAGCAGTAGAAGAAAGATGATCTAATCGAAACTGAAGAAGTTGCGAAAAATTCTCCTGATAATGAGTTAATTCCTCATACTTTTCTAATTTGTTTAGTTCTTTTAATCTACTTATTGTACTAGTCTCGATTATTGCTTCTTTCCAGGCCAATAGCCGAACTGCATTCACGTATGGTATAAAAGCAGAATACTTCAAATCAATAGCTCCAGCATGTATTCCCTTCTCCTCAACAATGATTTGTCCTAGAGGACCAATTGTCTTTTTTACATGTTTTACATTTTCTAATAATCGGCTCAAAAATTGAGGATGGGAATGATTGTATTCGTGAATCAGGTTTTTTAAATGGTAAAGGAGTTCATTGTCACCTACAAGTTTTCTAGCATCATAGAAAATCTGCAAATTACGAATCGAAACCCAACTGCCCTCTTCCATCCAACTCACCACTTGGCTATTCCAACTCGACGCTGCTTGACACCAAAGTGGATTTGAACTCATTACTTTACCTTCGCAAAATGGGTAACCAACTATTTGTAACCCAATCGATAATTCCTTTCCTAATTCACTAAAATAATAACCTGCCTCTGAACTATCTTCTTGAAATATAATCCCATGATCTTGATCACTTATTAATCCTTGTTCAAATCGCCCCCCGCTACCTGTAATAAACCATACAAAAGCACAAGGAGCTTCAGAAGTCATTCGGGCACTCGCAGTCTCAAATACCTTTACCATAATCTCGTCGTGGAACTTATTTAGAGATTCTGAATTTGATATATACTCTGCAATATGAGTCTCTCTCCATAATTTTATTGATTCATATGAACTCAAATCTTACACGCCCTTTAAGTAGATAAGGAAAGCCCCATAAAATGAGGCTCTCCTTATCAATTATGAAGAAACTTTTTGATTTTCACTAGTTAAAAATACTTCTGGATATCCGTAGCTACCATGTTCACTTACATCTAGACCCATGATTTCTTCCTCTTCAGTTACACGAAGGCCACCGATTACTTTCTTCACAATCGCAAGAATGGCGAATGATATTACAAACGCGTATAGCCCAGATACACCAACTCCCAACGCTTGAACTCCAAGTTGATCTAAGCCACCGCCATAGAATAAACCAGGCTTACCAACTGTCGCTAATTCCGGTGTTGCAAAGAAGCCCGTTGACAGAGTTCCCCATACCCCTGCTGCGCCGTGAACAGATAATGCGAAAATCGGATCATCAATTTTGCGTTTTTCAAAGAATCTTGCGCTATAGAACACTAGAATTCCAGCTACGAATCCAATAACAACCGCTGCCCATGTATCAACAAATGCACATGATGCTGTTATAGCAACTAAACCTGCGAGTGCACCATTTAAAATAGTTGGAATATCTGATTTCCCTAATACAACCCAAGAAATAATTAGTGCTGCCACAGCACCTGCACCTGCAGCTAAGTTTGTATTAAGTGCTACAAATCCAAAGAATCCAGCATCAACTGAAACGGTACTACCAGCATTGAATCCAAACCAACCTACCCAAAGAATAAGAACACCTAATGCTGTGAATACTTGATTATGTCCATAAATATTGTTTGCAGAGCCATCTTTATTATATTTCCCAATACGAGGCTTTAATAGAATAGTAGCTGCTAATGCTGCCATAGCTCCCGTTAAGTGAACAACTGTTGAGCCAGCAAAATCTTGCTTTCCATGTTCTGCTAACCAGCCACCGCCCCAGATCCAGTGAGCAACTACTGGATAAACCAATGCTGAGAATAATACTGTAAAGATTACATATACGGATAACTTTGCACGTTCAGCAAAACCACCAAGAGCAATTGTTATGGCAATTCCTGCAAATGCTAATTGGAATAAGAAAAATACTGAAGAATTAAGTGCTAAATCTAATTCAGCCCCACCATAGAAAAAGTTTGAAGCACCAACAAAGAAATTAGCATTGTCACCAAAAATAAATCCAAAACCAACTGCCCAGAATACTAATGAAGCTAGACCAAATGTAAAAATGGTTTTACCAGCAATATGACCAGCGTTCTTCATTCGAGTGGAACCTGCTTCTAGCATGATAAATCCACCAATCATGAAGATAACTAACACTGCTGATACCATTACCCATAGACTATTCATTAAGTAGTTTACATCCATTTTTCTTTTCCCCCTTAATTTCAGTTCTGTAACTTTACTTAACATTATAATGTCATAAAATATAACATCAGTTCGATTAAGTTTATTTTAAACGATATCTATAAAGAGTCAATATTATTTACAAACATTCCGAAAATACCATGTTAGATAATCTAACAAACCCTATATGTAAGCCTTTTCTTTGTGTTTTAACGACAAAAAACACCATCTTCCACAAGGAAAACGGTGTTATTTCGTACTTATTTCATCTACGAGTTTTTCAGCTACTCTGCGATAATGATTGCTAATATTAATCAATGAGGCGATAAGGAGAACATTTTTTAAATAAAGATTATTTTCTTCAGTAGTATCTTCCACTTCTTCAATCACATCTTGCCAATGTGACTTTACCTCTTCGTTAAAAGATGTAACATTCTTCATAGCCAAATTTAGGTAAGATGTATAGAATTTCTCTAAATCCAGATTACCTGATTGGATACCGTCATTCAAACCAACTAAGGTTGTCTTAATATCATTAATAGACAAGCCACCCTTAAGCTGGAATATGAGACTAATAAGTATAAGGTGTTCCTTTGAATACTTCTTATTTTTTATCGGGATAAACAATTTATCCTTAGCGTAATTGTTTATCATAGTTTTTGTTAATAATTTCTCCTCTTTATTTCTTTTCGTATCATTAAATTTCTGTTCAAACAACTGAATAACTTGATCCATGTATAAATCAATCGCTGGAATATCGTCCATTGTAATTTGTTGTTGCAATCCTAGCTCATCAATAAGTTCTTCAAGATGTTTCATAATTTTCTCCTTTTTCTTCTATATACCCTTCAATTTTACTTCACAATTCATGATTAGTAAATGTTGACTAGTTGTTGTAATACGTATACTATAATAAGTAGTTATAAAAACTACATATAAAAAAGGAGAGGAGAGAACCACATGCTTTCTTATATTAGAGAACCTATTAATGGTCTTACCCATTTGGCAGGAGCCATCCTTTCATTTATCGCCCTTTTAGCGTTAGTGATTAAAGCCTCTATAACCACGAGCTCAGCTTTGGCCATTACTTCTGTTATCATATTTGGGATAAGTATGATATTACTTTATTCAGCATCAGCCACATACCACATGGTTGTTGCTAAAGATTCGGTTATTGCTTTTTTGCGCAGGCTTGATCACTCGATGATTTTTATTCTTATTGCAGGAACGTATACTCCTTTTTGCTTAATCAGTCTGAATGGTTTAACAGGTTGGTTACTGTTTTCTATTATTGTATTTGCTGCTCTTTGTGGAGTGTTATTTAAAATGATTTGGTTTAATTGTCCACGTTGGTTATCAACAGTTATTTATATTGTGATGGGTTGGATGGTAATCTTTGTCGCTTCTCCTCTAGCAGATATTTTGAGCAGTTCTGGTTTATTTCTGCTTGTTTTAGGAGGAATCTTTTATACAATTGGTGGTATTATTTATGGAGCGAAACCCAAATTTCTTCAATCACGTTTTATGGGATTCCACGAGATTTTTCATATTTTCATCATGCTCGGATCGACCGCTCACTTCCTATGCGTGTATATGTACGTACTATAAATATCCATTCATAAAAGCCATTATCCATACAAGGATAATGGCTTTATTTTTACATCATATTTGGAGGGATTTTCCCCACTGTATCTTTAAGTACAGCAGGAGGTGTATCATGAATATAAGGTGGTGCAGGGTTTAATTTTGGCTTTTTGGCAAGAGGCACTGGGTTCTCTACATACTGGAATACACCCTCACCATCCATACTTGGACCACTAGCCCATCGACCACTGGCACTCTCATTTCCTGCTGATAAGTTAAACAAGACATGCGAAACTTCTCGTTTTTCTAAATTACGAGGGAAAGTACTCGGTACAACAATATTTTCTTTAGCTTCTAGTTCCTTTATAGCTGCAATCCACTGATTTTGATGCATCGTATCACGAGCGATTAACCAAGAAAGCATATCCTTAACGCCTCGATCATTGGTCATTTCATACAGTCTTACTACCTGTAATCTCCCCTGTGATTCGGCATTTAAATTAGCTCTAAAGTCAGCTAACAAATTACCGCTAGCAATAATATAATCTGCTGTCCATCTATTCCCTACGCTATCAGCTGGCATTGCTCCCAGTCCAGAAACAATCGCGTGTTGTGGGTTCATTCCTCCTAAAATCGCACCAATTACCGGATCTTTAGCAGCCTCCTCTAAATCCCCAACCGGAGCTCCATCTAACAGTCTAGCAATCATAGTGGCTAACATTTCGATATGAGCTAATTCTTCCGCACCCGTATCCATTAATAAATCCTTATATTTTCCATTCCCACGTACATTCCATCCTTGGAATAAATATTGTAAAGCAACTGATATTTCACCAAATTGTCCACCTAACACTTCTTGCAGATTTCTTGCAAACAGTGGGTCCGGTCTTTCAGGCTTCGCTTGGTATTGAAGTTCTTTAACATGATAAAACATTGAGTCACCCTCCAACTTATTATGGCTGTCTATGAATTTTTATTTAAAGCCGTAATGTTATAGTATGGGAGCACTGGGTATTAGGTGACAGTCTATGGAAATACTAGTAAAAAAATACACAGACAATTCATAAAAAAAGAAAAGCTCGAAAACCTTAAAAACAAGGTTTCGAGCTTTTCTATTCGTATGACCTGTGAGGGACTTGAACCCCCGACCCCCACCCTGTCAAGGTCTACTACTATATTATCTACCGTTACCTCTTGTTACCGATAATGTCCATAAACCCTTATATACCAAGGATTTATGGGCATTTTTATTAAAATAAATTATCTATAGTATTTTATAGTTATTTTAAGTTTGATGCCAAAATGATGCCACAGATACTTATTATTTCTTCGAGTAAGATATTAACTATACACTTATCTAACTAGTAATCCCCCAAAGTTGGGCAAGTTTAAAAATAAACAAGTGAAATCTCTGCCCTTTATTTATTAAGTGGGGGTGCTCACTCTATTAGATAGTAAACTTCGAGCAAAAGAAAACCAAAAGGTTATCACCTTACCATCCTTCCGGTTTCTCATCCATTTTTATTTCCTAAACTAGTGACCTAAGAAATAACATTTTTCCTCATCGTTATCAAGATGGGTTATGTGCATTGCTCTACGCTATGACTTCGGCGTTAACTTTCATCAGTTATCATTAATTCATCACCTTAGATAGCGACCCGCCATAAACATTGCATTCATTATAACTCGCTTTCCTTCTCCTCTAAAAGAGCAGATAACAAGTCTGTAGGTCCATCTCTGTCTTTTAAAGTCCCACTTACACCTAAATTCTAAAATAGCTCAACAATCACGTTTCGGTTGAAACACGAACATAACCAAAAACCTCTTTCTCACTTACAATATTTTGTTTTTTGTAAAAGAGAATAAGACCTATATTTTCATTGTAAACCCTTTGTAAAACATTTTATTAAAAATCAAATTAAGCTCATATGTACAAACAAATAAATTCATTCTTTCATTCATTCTATACTATCCAATGCACATTTCTTTATCATGGGAAAGATAAAAAAGCAAGAACCTTTTTAAGTCCTCACTTTCAATAAAAACCTATTACATATGATGACCCTTTCAAGTCCATAGCTTCCTTAACCTTGCTATTCAAAAGGTCGTCATTGATATTTAGTGTTTCAATAATTTTCAGCATGTTATTAGGTCTTGCAAGTCTTCTAACATAATCCTCCTTGTTTGAACCTTTATTATGGTCATAAAAAGCAGAGAGGCTATAACTTTCAACTCCTGTTTTCGTTGCCAAAGACCAGACTTCTTTTTTATTTCTAGCATTTTCAAAATAGGAAAGCCAATCCTCCATATAATGCTTTTCAAAATGAGTTGATATTTCCTCAACTAATATTTTCAGGTTCGCTTCCCTTTCAGCTTTAGCTTTTATCTCTTTTTCTACGGCAATCCTTGCCCTTTCATTACATTCGGAGCAGTTTATTATTTTGTAATCCCTTGTCCTGTTCCAATCATCCATTTCACCTACTTCGGTATATGTGCCTTTTCCACATTTACAAGGGTAATCTCTGCGGTACATTTCTTCCCAACTCATTTTACCGTCCCCTTGTTAGTTTCAACTTTTTAACATTTCTCATTAGAAAATCAAATTATCCTTTTCGGCTGCAACTGCACAAGCTGAAATATATTTCACATAAGCTAATAGCTTATCAACGAAGTAAATCGATTCATCATAACTGATCTCGCTAATTGTAAAATTGCCATGCCTTATATCTTTGTATTTGTCATGAAACATGTTCCAAAGTATAATGCCATCTTTAACAATGAAACTCTGTCCCCACTTTTCTTTATCCGCACGCATTATTTCATCTGCATGATCAATATCATTAGCGTTAGTTAAATGCTTCATTAATGCCTCCATTGCGGATAAACAATCTCTAATAGCGTCTTTTCTTGCTCTCAATTCATTCGCTCTGGTTAGTTGCACCTTTGCTTGTCTAATATGCTCTGCTGTTTGCTTACATAGATCCGCCGTACTTAAAATAACCTCTTCAAAATCGACCGACATAATAACAGTTGGATTTATACATCTCCATGGCTTCTCCGTATCTTCGGTCAACCGATAACCAAAATCATGTTCTTCAAAAACATCATTGAGGTCTTTTACTGGGTTAAGGAAAAACTTTTTCAAGTCTAATATACAGTCCATAAATTTATGGAACTTGAGTTCCTGGAAATCAATCATTTGTTCTTCAAAGTCCCTTATAATAAAATCCCAACCCCAATGTTTTGTTTTATCATTGTTGGTATGTCCTGACACAACATTGGCCATATTTTGAAACGTTCCATCTAAACTTAATCCCTTACGAGCTTGTACACTTTCTATTAAAAGTTTAGGCATCTTATAAGACAACTCTTTCAACAAATTGTAAGTAACTTTATTCATTAAAAAATCATCATTTGAGTACATTTGATAATCTGGAAATAAATCTTTAAATTTTACGCTCATACTTTTCCCCTTAATATTTATTTAGCGAATCTACCAGTTAAACTATCTTTTCTTGCAAAACGTATCCAAACGTTCTCCTACCGTCTTTATCAATAAATAGGCTATCTTGTTTTAAACCCTTCGATAATGCCTTAATTTGGTCATAACCCTATTTATTTTATCATATCAATTTCCCGAATAATGGTAAAAACAGATAAAAAAATCTCAAATTCTAGCTATTCAATGCTAGTTTCTAAAGTAACTCTAATAGTGTAAAATTATGCTATAATCCAAAAATGGGAGGTGTTCGAGTTTGATAGAGGTGTATTGTGATGAAAGTAGACCAGAAGTAATATACGGAGAAAATTCTCCTGATCGCTATATGATTATTAGTGGAATTTGGATTCCACGAAACGCTCGAAATAAAGTAAAAAACGATATAAAAAAATTAAAAGATAAACACAACCTATACGGCGAGATAAAGTGGAGAAATGTTTCTCCTTCTAAAATAGACTTCTATCTAGAATTAGTAGATTTGTTCTTCAATACTCCTGAATTACGTTTTAGATGTATAGTAGTTGATAGTCATAGTGTAGATTTAGAAGCATACCACGAATCAGATTCTGAATTAGGCTTTTATAAATTTTATTACCAATTACTTAAACACTGGGTTGGAAACTGGGAAGAATATTGGATATTTTTAGACCACAAGAAGAATAAGCTACCTGATAGACTACATACTCTTGAACGAGTTTTGAATAACTCAACTTCTGGATTCATAAGAGAAGTACAGGCTATTGAATCTAAAGAATCATTATTAATACAGATGGCAGACGTTTTAATGGGTGCTGTCGGTTATAAAGTCCATGATAAGATTACTAGTGATGCCAAATTGAGTTTAATTTCAAGAATTGAATCTAGAATTGGAACCTCTCTCCACCAGGGAACATATAGAGACGCCCAAAAATTTAATATTTTTAGGATTGACTTACGATGACTAAAGCTACTCTTTATGGCAGTCTTACTGTCTTAGCTACCGAAGTTGAGTATAGACAATTTTTTAATGAAGAATACTGTAATAAAGTCATTCACACTCATGATGGCATTGAAGTAAAATTTAGACCAGAACAATTTAACCACGCATTTTTTAAAAATGCTTCGCGTCGTGCAAAAGATAAAAGCATTTTTTCTAGAGATAGAGCAGAAAGAATCACATGGATAAAACAGGCTTTGCAAGATAAAAACCTTACTCTATACGCAGGTTGGGATTCAAAAAGGAAAAGGTACGACCATACAAGAAGAGTCTGTTTAGTTACACCTGATGGCTATGTAGTTGTGCTTCGAATTATTAGTGATACCAAAGCAGTTTTTAATACTGCCTACTTAATTGATGATCCTGTTGTAGAGAGCAAAATTAAAGGAAGCCCAATTTGGAATTGAGTATTTGACATTTACAGTAATTAAAGTTAATATTTAATTAAAGATTAGTTCGTTCTGTCCTATACTTACAGTATGAGGACCTACAAAGGTTTCGGTTGCTGAACCCAATAATCAGCGGTCCCCCCCTTTTATAGGGGGGTTTTTATTTTCACTTTAGTTTAGAAACCCTCTATAATTTTCCATTCCGTAATTTCCCTAAAACGCTTACTAATCAATCCAGAGATACGGTTTCATCAATAACCCCATTACTTGAAAGTTCAAGTATTTCTTTAATTTAACTCGTTGGTTCTTGAGTCAATACGTGTTTAAGATTCCTCTATCCATGGATTTAATAGATGGAAGCACCCCAAAGATAAAAGTTCCGATCAATGAAGGAGTACAGAATAAATTTGAATACCACTGTTCGTTGGATTACACAGTCCTAAATTACTTTACTTTATTAGTGAAAGAAATGATGAATTCAAACAAAGAAAAAAGGATATCTTACCTGAGTGGGAATTTCCCACTCAATCATTAAGATCAACAGGAATGCTTAGGAATAGCAGCAGAAGCAGCTGGAATGTTCATGAGGATGAGAGATACAATAAGAGCAGGGATAATCCAACTAAAATACAGGATAAAAGATTTACTAACTATAAATATGAAATCGTGGTGAAGAATCACCAAACCTAACAGTAGCAGACAGATATACTGTCATAGTATATGTTACCACTATATTATATGTAAATTGTATTCTCTAGCTCTGTAATTATCTTATATTTTAATGCCATAGCGATGTCAAACATTCTTTCTATGAAGTTACCAAATGAATGTCTTTGAATATAGCATTATTATTAATATCTTTTTAAAATAAATTAAAATTAGTGGTTTTACCATTATTTTTTATGGGCAGATCCGAAAGAGTTTTGAACATTGCTGATTGAAATTCGTAAGCACTAAAATTATTTAATATACAAACAATAGAATCAAACCACACAAACATTTGAAATCTGTCCCTAAATGATAATCTTGACCACCCCCATTCAAACTCTAGCATTTCTATTCTTTTTATAAGAAAATGTGTATCACAGATATGATGATTCAGTTCATCATAATAAAAGAATACTGGATAATACTCGTAGGTAAGATCATCATAGTTTTGAACCTTTAGTACCCCCTTTACAAAATAAAAGCCTTCTCTTTCTGTATCAATAAATATTTCAGGAGTAGGCAAACGTCTTAGAAATATTTCAGCTTCAATACTTCTATCAAAAGATAACAGACCTCCTATATCCTGATTTTTATTCCTTACCCCTACCTTACCTTCCAATAAGAGTTGTTTTATCCCTTCTTTTTGGCAACAAGAGCAACATTTTAAAAGACCCTTACAATTAATAACAATTTTATATTCCCCACAGCTAGAACATAATTTTAAATTTCTGAAAGTCCTTGTTGAATCTAGTCTAATTTCCATTCCAGATATGCTAGATTCACTAAAAGTAAAAATTGTTTCAACAGGATAACCATTTTCTAAGAGTTTGTACTCTAATATTCCCTCTTCTATTCTGGCTAACCTAATTTGATACTTATTTCCGTTAATATCAATAATGTTACTGTGTGTATTCTCTATCCTCCAATTTAACATTGTTTACCCCCAATAATCTCAATACAAACATCATAACAACTTTCATACAAATGGTAAATATTGTAATGCGTTACAATTTTAAATTAATAAAAAAAAAAAACAGGCCCCCTATAAGGAAACCTGTCGCTACGGTATTTGGTCACCGCACTTCATGCATAATTAATATACATCAAAAAATAAATTATGTAAATAAATTGAAGTAGACTAACACTAAAAAAGTGCTCATTAGTTCTGATTTAACAATTAGAGATGTTATGCATATGACAACCTGAAAGTTAAATTAAGCAGTAAACATACATCCATTATTGAGGTGTTCTAATGGTATGTATTATTAAGATGCTTATCTCTAGTTGCTTACAGTATGTCTACAAAATTACCCTTCCTATTTTAATTCCTATTCTAAGCAAAGGTTAAAACGTTGAATTGAACTATAGCCATACTCATCCAACATTACCATTAAGGCAACCTCCCCATTTTACAATATAAAGAGCTATCGTAAGTATTACAAAGAAATTGAAAGGAAATCTAACCTGAGTAAAGAATTCAATGCTGATCCCCTTTAGGACCAACAGTAATGCTTGGATATAGCTGCAGAGGCAGTTGGTATTTACACGAGGATTATAGATAAAATAAGAGTAAGTATAATCCGTCAAAAGTACACCGATGTATAAGAATTTATTAACATTAAATAACTTGATACATAGTGATTAATTTGACGAAAACTGAATCTAACAAGTAGGAGAAAATATGAACCCAACACAGTATACGAAAGCTATCATTAGTAATCAGCTAGTAGAAATCACTCACCAGTCATTTCACCCTGCCACGGGTAGAACATCTCAAGGAGGTCGAAAACCCTTCACAAATCAAAGTATGGATAACTATCAAATAAATATGAAGAAAGGCATCAATCGTGCTCGTAAACAAATCAGGAGACTACTAGAATGTAACTTTACTAATCAATATGCATTCGTCACACTAACCTTTACACCTTTTGGAGAGATAGATGTTACTAACATCAAAAAGTGTAATAAAATGTTTGCCGACTTTAAAAAACGTCTTGCTTACTATTTGAAAACGAACAATCTACCAGATTTCAAGTATCTAGGTGTTACAGAGTTCCAAGATGAGAACCGACAAGGAGCTATTCATTACCATCTTGTGTGTAATCTTACAGCAATAGCTTCAAACACATTACAGGAACTTTGGCAATATGGTTGGATCCATAAAACTATCACTACATCTAATGCAACTGAAAATGAAAAGATTACTTTCTATTTAAATAAAGGAATTACTGACCCAAGGCTTAATGGTCACAAACGATATTTCCATTCACATGGTCTAAAAAAGCCAATTACTCGTGAAATAAGGAATCCAGCAGAGTTTTACAACCATCTTGATGAGTGCAAGCCAACTCTAACACACGGTGAAATCTATCACTCACCCTATACTGGCGAGACAAAATATGAACAATACTATTTAGAAAGTGCAAAGGAGCTTATTGAATATGTACAAGAGCTATGATGATTATCCAGAGATTCTAAATGTGGCAGACATCCAAGAAATATTGGATATCGGTAGAAAGCAGGCTTATGAGCTTGCTCATTCAGGAAAATTCCATGTGATAAAAGTAGGAAAACGTATCAAAGTGTCTAAAAACGTTCTAGTATCTTGGATTGAAGGAGCAAAACAGTCATGAAACAACAAACAAAATTAGTACATTGTGGATCTACCATTTTTGTATATGACTTTCACAGTAGAGGAAACAAAACTAAAGAGTTAGGATTGGAACAAGGTGTCAACGGTAGTATTACACATATGAAAAGATTACTCTTAACTAATTTTGTAGATGATAGATTACTTGCCACCTTTCGTCTGAGGATACCTTTGAATGAATATGAACAGGCGCAAGAACGATTGAACCTATTTGTTAAGCACTTAAAAAAAACATACAGTCATCGTCATATTAAATATCTAGCAGTAACAGAGACTTCATTTGACAAGCACCAGGAATATGCATTTATACATCTTATTGCAGATATAGAAATCGACAAGTTAACTATTGCTTTAAATGGTGATATCTTCGAAGAAACAGAGGAAGACTACTTTAAAAATCTTTGGAAGGATGAATTATGTATTAGTGTATTTTCTTCAGAAGAATTATTGGACACCTTTATCTCGGTCTATACAAAGTCTTTGACAAGCAAAATCCTTAGACAGTATCCAAAAAGCTTTCATGCTGCTCTCAAACAACCTTTAGTATTGTGGAATGAAGAAGCAGAATTGTTTATTAAGAATCATAATCTAATAAATGATGCTCAGCACCTTTCAGATGAAATATATGATGAACTTGCAGGCTTTGTTAATGTAAATGAATATTCTCTTTCTAACACCAGCTCCTCCACGAGAGACTTCAACATATTTTCATCCTGGAATTAAGCAAGATTACCCTATCTTTTTAGACAAGGAACTCTATTTTTTTGGTAGATAGGTTTAAATATAAGGGATCACCTGTATTTAGTATATGGGTATAATTCATTAATACTGGGATATCGCATTTTAGCACAGAAAATGTTTTTAGTTATTTTATGTCTAAAGGTAATATGTTAGAAATTAAATTAATCATTAAGAAGTAGCTTTTATAGCATGCTATCACATTATCCAACATCAGGAATCAATTAGAACAAGATTTATTATAAGTTGTTGCAAATCTCTTAATTTCGTTCCATCCTCTCACGAACAATACCCTTTACCTTTGTGAACATTTCAGACGAAGGTAGAATTCCCCCACCTTTTGACGGTATATAATATAAGTGTAAGGCTTTCACGCAAGAGGGAGGAGTCAATCACTTTATACGTGTAAAGTAAAGTCATCCCTCCTATTTGATTGAAATCTACCAACCAAGTAAACCTTACAGAATACACAATTACAAAGAAGAATACTATACAAGGAAGAATGTCTTACTATTTATTTGGGTGACAAAGTATGACCGCTAAATAAGCAAGGATTATCTCTAACGAAAAAAGTCTCCATTTCACTAGTAAACAACCCAGAAGGATGAACAAATTAGTCCATTTATTCCCAATTGCATCCTAAAAATGGAGAACGTAACAAATTAAGTGCACTTTTATGGAAGCTGCCAACGACTGTGTATAAATAATGCTTAAGACTATCTCATTTACATGAAGGGATAAGGCACTAACCTCCACTAACCGAAGGCTCGATAGTATGTACTTTCACTCAAAAAGTTTTGTAATGTTTACCTCTAGTATAGATACAAATATTGCATCATTCATCAACTGAAAAAACATTATGTATGAAGTTATTGCATTAATAAATATCAATGAACCCAGCGAACATAATATCCCGTTAGATTATTAAATGTCTTGTGTACTATAACTATAATCTTGGCATAGTCCACTAATTCTCTAATTCACTTTCATTTTCTTCTGAGATATGTCCTTGTGAAGGGTAGTTTCCATTCTTCACAATGCATCTCTTTTCGTTTACTGCAAGATTACAAAATCGATCCTAGGATGGGTAATTTACGTTGGACCAAAGGAAACTAGCCTGTCGGATATAAACTAGGTTCTCGTCGTGAATCATAAGATGTGCTAAATAGGGAAATAGACACCGCATTGATTCAAAATGTCTCTCTCTTAACACATCCAACTCAACTCCGTAAGGGTAATTTTGTATGCAACACCGGGTTGTTTACTAACATACTGATGCAACCATTATAAATAGATTATGCTTTGATCCCGCTAACTTTATGAATTTGGCTCTTTGATATCAATACCACCTTTAAGGATGAACTCTTGAAGCAAACTGTGTACTCTTATGTTGATTTTAAATGGTTGTATTTTTGTCTTTTCTAATTTTTCAAAGTATTCCTTTGCCTTGGTTTTGTCTACTGAAGCCTTCAAATCATCAAAGCGACCAAACTCATTGATGCTTGCCTCAGTTACATTTGCAACCATGAGATTGCGGAGTTTCTTTTCATCCACCCCCAAGAATCGAGAAATACGGTGGATCTGGTCATTCTTTGCCCTGGATTGATATTCAGTGATGTAATCCCTGAAAGTTTTGCCGCTTTCCATCCTGATATTTCCACTTGCTACGTCGTGAAGAAAGATGTTTGCATACTTTTGTTCTTCCTGCGACAACATAGCAAATGACTTATGCAAATCATCAAGCGTCTTCCGCATTTCAGCTTCATCTATATCATCTTGTTTAAGGATTTTAAGAAACTTTTCAAAACGCGAGTTCATATAGTCGGAGTCGATTTTCCCTGTATCAATCTCCGTTAGGTAACCATCAATCTCGAACGGAACATCGTCGCCACCACCGCCGCCGCTGCTGCCGAACAGCTCTTTATAACGCATCGCCAGAACCAAATAGGTATTTTCATCTAGTTTTATATTGACTTTAGTCTTTGGCTTGCCACTGCCATGGCTGAACACGTACTCTGACTGATTCCACTTAAAGCCCTGAATTTTTGCAGCTTCCAGATAGTCGTTGAATGATTTGAAGAGAGAAGCGAATTTCCCACGCTCCGAACGGTCATCCGGGAGCTTTTCAAAGTTCGTAATTTCAGAACGGGTAAACAGATCGCTGATGTCATCAAAAATTGCATTAAGCTTATTTAGATTGTACTCAAGCTTTTCTACAAATAATCCAATAGGTTTATCACCTGAATAGAGCTTCACAGCTTTGTCTATGTTTTGCTCCATCGTATGCGGATACCTATAGTATCGTATGGTTCCAAAAGGCTTTTCCGGTCCAAAGAGACGATTTGTACGGGAGAATGCTTGGATGATATTTTCGTACCAAAGCTTCTTATCCATATAAAGAGTGTTGATCCATTTTGAATCGAAGCCTGTAAGCATTTGGTCGACTACAATCAGCAAATCGAGCTGCTTTTCCGGAGTTCTTTCTATTAATTTATATTGCTCTTTGTGAGCAAGCCGTGCAGCAATATCTTTTTTCAGCTTATCGTAGGTCTTCAGACTAAATTTCTGCTCATATCTGGAGTTGTAATCCTCTATTATTTCAACTAGACCATTCTCCTTAAAAGCAACTCCACCGTTATTGTCAACGTTTGGGTCAAATAGGCAGGTAACCTTTAATGTTGGCATTGTTATTTTTATCATCCTATAATAAAAGATTGCCTCCGGGATGCTACTTGTAGCAAAGATTGCATGGAACTTGCTATTATGACTTAATGTCAGCCAGTTGTCAGCAATATCCTTAACAACCATGTTCTCATGTTCTAAAGTTTGATATTGGGATGTCGGCAAATAATCCTCAATACCTTTCACATACATTCCATGATCACCGATATAGCCCGCCATTTTTACTTGAGAAGAATCCATGTATTTATAAAAGACTTCCTTCTTTTTAGGATCACCAAGGGCTTCTTCAACTGTATCCGCCTTTGCCTGCAACAATGCAACAGACTGCCGAACGTCCCTATCTCTGTAGGTCAACACTTTGTAAGTGTCAAATCCTAGGACATTTTTATCACGAATACCATCAGCAATGCTGTATCTGTGTAGCTCGTCACCGAAGATGGTTGATGTGGTGTTCATTTTCTTTTGGTTTTCATCCTGAATCGGCGTTCCTGTAAATCCAAAGAAAACGGCAGACGGGAAAGTGTCCTTTATATCCCTAAGCATATTTCCGAAGGTAGAGCGGTGCGCCTCATCGACAATAAAGACGATTCTCTTAGATCTCATCATCTCAATATCATGAGCATTTAAGCCACCCTCTTCGTCTTTGATATTGCTCATTTTCTGGATAGAGGTGACTATAAGCGTATTTGCCGGGTCTTCGCTTTTTAGTTTTGAAATTAAAGTAATAGTGTTTTCTGTTGCCTGAACAGACTCATTTTCATCTGCAAAACCTTGATACTCTTTCAAGGACTGCGTTCCGAGTTCAATTCTGTCCATCAGGAAGATAACCTTATCGGCATCTTTAGAGTTTGCAATAAGCTGAGCAGACTTGAAGCTTGTCATAGTCTTGCCGGAGCCTGTTGTATGCCAAACATATCCACCAAGCCTGTCGAGACCATTCCAGTCGGTTTTGGAAACACGGTCAGAAATGGCGTTTGCTGCATAGTATTGATAGCTGCGCATGACTTTCAGCACACCATCGGTATCATCGGCGACGGTGTAAAAGCCGATAAGCTGGTGTGCCATCGGAATGGAAAGCAATGAAGAAGCAATATCTCTCCATTCATTGATAGGCTCGTTATTAAAATCTGCCCAGTGAAAATAGAAATCCCTATTGAACTTTCCGTCCATTCCAGGATTGGCGAAATAAACTGTCTCTGCCGGTTCCATAGCAACAAAAATCTGAATAAGCGCAAATATTCCAGTGAAAATCCCTTCATCGGAGTATTTTTCTATCTGGTTATATGCTTGGCTGACCGAAACACCGCTACGCTTAAGCTCGATGTGAATAACAGGCATACCGTTAATCAAGAGCATTAAATCACCTCTACGGTCATTTAATATTTTGGATTTACTCTTAAATATTGGCTGCTGTGCGATTTGATAACGGCTTTGTCCGGCAGCGATTTCACGACGGTCATAAATCTTGAGACTAACTTCTTTCCCGAAGTGCAGAGTGTCATCTGGATTATCACGGGTAATGGCAACAGTTCTCCCGTTGATAAAGCCGTTTAGTTTTAAAGGCGTCCGTAGCGTGGTGATCTGCTCCATAATTTGTTGCATCTCCCCGCTTGTCAGAGGGTAATCATTCAACCGGTCGATACCTCTATTGTTTTCAAAGAGAATATCCGCCCAGTTTTTCAGCAAATATTCTTCAGTGGGATATTTCAGGACCTCAGGTTCCCAGCCTTTATGAGAGAGTAACTCAACCAAGGACTCTTCAAAATCTAATTCTTTGTCAAAGACCATTGCACGTTCACTCCTCCTACACAAACATTTTTTCGAGCATTGATTTCTTGATGTTTTTCAACTTTTCCAACTCACGCTGATAAAGGGTGATAAGGTGGTCAAGACGCTGAAAGAACAACGTAATCCTTTCTTGTTCCGGCAACGAAGGAAGAATTATCGTTCTTTTTTTCCAATCTTCAACATCGAATACCAGCTTTTCTATATCAACTCCATATGAGCTGAGGAAAAACTGCCTATACATATTAGGCCGTTTTGATATTAGAGCCCAGTACTCGGTAGTGATGTTTTTGTTTCCAATGACTACTAAGTATTCATTGGAAACAATTGATTTATCAAGGTTTTCCGGCACTATTCCATTTGCTCCATGTACCACTTGTCTCTTTGAAATCAAATAATCTCCAGATCTGATTTCAAAATAGTTTTTGACTAAAATGTCTTTACCCTTTAAATAGCCCCTGGATACGATTCCCTCATTACGACGTTTCACCGTAACAAGCTGATACTCTTCATCATCTTCCATTTTGATAGGGCGTGGCTTCTCTGTTAGCACATCTCCAACCTTATGCTGTTCCCACGCATCTGTAAATCCTGCAAAGCGAATCTCTGGAACATTTGCTCCGTCCTTCGGAAACATTTTTTCAAGCATTGATTTTTTGACAATTACCAGCTTGTCATACTTATGCTGATGAAGGGTGATGAGGTGATCTAGATTAGCGAAAATTGTGCCGATTTTTTCTTGTTCCTCAATACTTGTGTATGGTACTACAACATCTGAAACGATTTGTTTATTCAAACCACCACGAGTTCCGTCACCCGATGACATCATTCGCAATTCATCATATCGTTTAATTAAGTTCTGAAATATGAACTCATAATGTAAAGTTTCATCCGGAACAATGGCAGCGATAGATTGATTGGTAGTCAAGGGAATGTTGTTAATAGCAACAGTTCCACGAGTTTTTCCTTGCCCTGCCAAAGCAATTAAAACAGAAAATTCTTTAACCCATCTTGCACTCGAGTTATTTAAACCTTCTTCAGAAATCATATTGTCTGTTTTATCTATTCGTCTTTTATTGACTTCTCCTGATGACATCCACGGTATTTCCTTTGGCTCCCAATATTCTAAAATTGAAGTTTTTGGAGTGCCTCCAGTCAAAATTTCAGCGTGGTCGCCTAACCGTCGCTGTTCCCAAGCATTAGTAAATTCAGTGAAGCGAATCTCAGGTTTTTTATCTTTTCCAGCCATATCATTCACCCTTTAACAGCGCCCGGAACTCGCTTAGACCTTTCATATCAAACTCGTTGCCGACAAGTCCATCACTGAGCTCTGATAGAGTAGACTCTGTTTCCCTTATCTCCAATTCGATTGCAGAGTATGTGACAGCGTATTTTTCGGCAAGGGCTTTAATTTTGTCCACCAGAACATGAATTACCGCATTGGGAAGCTGCTTTATACTCTCCGTAAGCGGAAAAATCCATTTTTGCTCAAGCAGTTCTAGCGCCTGTTCGTCGGAAAGTGATTCAATGGTTTCCTTTGTTTTCAAATGTAATGCTGCAGCATCCACTTTTACCTGTGCTTTTACTTCCTTTTCTTCAGCAATCAGCTTGCTTACTTTTACAATCTTTGCTTCAAAAGAATCTTCTGGGAATTCAAAGGCGGATTGAAGCTCTGCTAAATAAGCATTTACTGCTTTTTTACTATATGTACCATCCTTGTTTGCGTCCATATTGGACCAAACTACATCGTCGTGTGCGCTGATAAAGGCAAGTTTATCTGCCTTTCTGGAGAGTGTAGCATAATCGTTTAGAACCTTAATTTCCTGGGTGTCCACATCAGCATAGATTTCTTTAATTCTTTTACCTACTTCTTTTGCGACAAATGCATCACTGGAGTCGTTTGTCAAGCTTGAATCCTTTTCTTCTTCGGAAAGTGAATCAAGTATTTCAGCATATTCAGAGGAGATTTCAGCAAGGCGGCCCTCTTTTTGCTCAAGCGCTTCATATTCATCCAAAAGAAGCGTTTGCTGTACAAGTTCAAACGGAATAACATGACCGATCCAACCATCCTGTACCTCTTCCTCTTTGCCGTCCTTCTTCTTGATAACCTTGTTGGGATCAACTTTTTTAACAGCGTTGAACCCCTCTGTCTGAATTATTTCTAGGTCTACAGATGTTTTTGCCCACTCGTCATCAAGCAACTGATACGCTTCATATCTGTTAATAAGTGGAATTGAAGCAAGGCGGGCAAAAATATCAGCACTCAAAACAGCTTCTTCTTTTGAAATATTAAGGCTCGCCATGTTCGTTATAAACTCACTTTTCAAGAAAACGTCGAAGTCTCCGAAAGCACCCATATAACTGGATATAAAAGCTTTTACGGCGTGATACTCATAGACGGTCTGTTCAATATTCTCGACTGCCAATTCAGCGTATGGACCTGTGCTTGTGGTGAACAACGCTTCTTTTAATCCTGGGAAAGCATCCCAATACTCGCCAAGTTCAGCAATTTCACTCAAAGGAATCCCCCCGAACATAGAAGCGTAAAGGTCCCACTTTTCAGCGTCTTCAGAGGAATCAACATATCTCGGAATATTCAAGTTGTATTCATTTCGGCGAATTTCTTCACGGCTGACTTTCTTTGAGAATCTGTCAATATCGGCCCTTGCAGTAACGGTATCAATAATCTTTTTTATATCGGATGCTCCGAGCTTATTATTTTTGCCAACTTTAATAAAACCCTTGGATGCATTAACAATTAAGACATCGGTATTCTCACGCTTTTGCTTCAAAATCATGATGATTGTCGGAATGCCGGTGCCAAAGAAAATATTGGCAGGTAGTCCGATGATAGCATCAATGTGATTTTCTTCAATTAAATTTTTGCGAATCTCGCCCTCTTCGCCGCCACGGAATAAAACACCGTGCGGAAGAACTATTGTCATTATGCCGTCCGGCTTAAGATGGTATAAGTCATGAAGCAGGAAAGCATAATCAGCTTTCGATTTCGGAGCGAGGCCGAAACGTGCGTAGCGAGGGTCTGCTTTCTTATTACTTGGGTCCCAATGCTGTGAGTACGGAGGATTTGAAACAACTGCATCCACATAAAGTGGATTGTATGTTTCAGCCGGGTTGGTTTCATCAAAGTACGGCCAATCATCTTCCAAAGTGTCACCATTGCGGGCTATGATATTAGCCGGAAGGATGCCACGCATAACTAAATTCATACGAGTAAGGTTGAATGTATTCTGCTTTAATTCCTGCGCATAGTATTTAATGTTGTTTTCATTATCAATATGCTTTGCAACTGATCGACCGATGTTTATCAAAAGGGAGCCTGAGCCGCTCGTCGGGTCATAAATTTCAATTTCCGTTCTGTCCTTCAAATGGTCTGCAACAATTTCGGACATAAGAAAAGATACTTCATGCGGCGTGTAAAACTCGCCTGCCTTTTTTCCGGCATTAGCAGCGAACATGCTAATCAGATATTCATATATGAAGCCAATAACATCGTAGTCCTGCCGGCCATCCATAGGAATATCTTTAATCAGATGAATCAGATCGCTTATAGCTTTTGTTCGGGATGCGGAAGTATCACCAAGTTTACTTAAACCGGTCTGCAGGGTATTAAATATACCCTCATATACCTTTTTATCAGAGGGGTTAATCAAACGGTTAAACGCTGACAAGGCATCTGTAACATTAGACACATCAAAATCTTTGCCCATTTTTAGCCAAGTTGAGAACAAGTCCTTGTAGGCAATAAAGTATCCGACATTTTCACGAACATACTTTACGGTTTCTGCATCTTCTTCAACAAGAGCCTCGATGTCTTCCTGAGTAAAGCTGTTTTCTTTCAGAAACTTTAACTCCTTGTCCGAAAGGTATTTGTAAAAAATGAAGCCTAAAATATAATCCTTATATTCATTCGCCTCAATTTTTGAGCGCATTTTATTTGCTGACTCCCAGATTTTTGTGGCTAGCTGTTGCTTATTCATAGGTTTTATACCCTCTCTACTTACATTTTTTTATTTTTTTCTTTAACGGGTTACCAATTTTTGTCTTTCTTATGTAGGATCATAATGATATCTTAGATTTCGCACTTCGATTCAGTGCAAATAAATCCTTTTGAAAAATTTATTCCTGTTTTTACAACCTTATTAATTCTCCTACTGTTGAATTACGACTTTATTCTCATTTTATCATAATCAATACCGCACTATTAAAGTGTTAACTAGCAATTTTAAGATTACTCTCTCGAACGACTTGGAGATTAGTATCTTCTTTTAACATAAAGGGTGGGGCGCTGAACTTCATTATTTGACTGAACACTTATACCCACTAACTCTCAAAATTTTTTCAAAAAAATAACTCTACTTATAAGTTATTATTATGATTCTTGTGTAAAAAGACGTTTTCAGGAGGATGTAATTCTCATTGATTTTTACACCCGTATCCCCAACAAATACACCAAATCATAATACACATAAAACAAACAGTTGTTCTAGACTGTTTATATACCAGATTGTCATTTGCATCTTGCTCGAAAGAACCACTGTTTTACTATCATTCAAATCTAAAATATTGGTTTTTAACCATAAATGTTTGTATCGCTTTTCTTTTCGTTACCTCAATGACAGAAAATGTATATTCCCCTTCTAATTCAATCTTGCATTCATATCTTGCAGTAAAGAGAATCCTTCCCTTTTGATGTTCTTAAATGAGTTAATCCATAGTTAATAACTGCATCTCTTATCTCTCCTACACATTCACCTCTACCATTATATAAAAGTTTTTATTAATTTTATACGCTTGTAGCTGAAGGTGCAATTCATAATGAAAAAATGTTTAGCAACGCCTTCACCTGTGCCAATAGCTATAAATGTCCGGCAAAGTTAAACAAAGTACTCCTGAGTATATAATGAGAACCCATTCGCCAACCTCAACCGAATGGTAAACGCAGGTTCTTGCCATTGTGGATTTATTAAGGGTACAACTTGGATTAATTCGCAAATACTCAGAAATTACAAAAAGCGTGATCCTAAAGATAAACAGAGGATACAATACAGTGAGGATTACTGAATCATCAAGTCAAGATGCAGTTAGAAATAGAAAAAAAAGGTGATCTACACAATGGTTAAAATGATCCATTTTAATAGGGTTTTCTTTTAAATGGGGAACTACAAGAAGCATAATTTCTAACTAAAGGATGGCAAAAGGAGAGAATATATAAGTACAAGTGGAATTTCTCAAGATAGTAAAGGGCTCTTTTCTATGAACCTCTCTTAATAATTGTAAGAGACATATATTATATTTATTTAAGGGAGTATACTTTGATGTCTTGTCCTATTTGTTTCCAATCACCCCCTCCCTAATTATCTGATGGATATTTTTTACAACCATTTGAAATTTTGATAACATTAAATGAAGGAATATATTCTTAACCGGGAGGGTGATGGTAATTTGACAAGGAGATATTTCATGAAGACTGCTCTGAAGTCACAGAGAACTGTTGCAATAGACCCACTGAACCATCAACGCATTAATCAATTCAGAAACAAAAAAATTGCTAGTAGGTTTGATTTTACTATGATTTTCGCAAATGTTGCTTCGGTGGATGTATTAGGGTTAGACGATAAAGGAGTTGTCCAGCTTGATCCAACCAATCCGAAGCATAAAGAGTTAAGAGATAGGTGGCTTGAAGACTGATCAAACAAGGAGATATCTATAAAATAGACTTTAACCATGTACGATCTGAACAGGACCGCGCGTATTGCTGTCCTGTTCTTATTTTTCAGGTAGACGGTTTGAGAAAGCTAGATACAACTTAAAAATCTTCACAACTGTTCGCCTGAGAGCACCTTTACCGTGAACGAATATTCACTAAGAACAGACTTTTTGGATCAAGTTTCATATGTCCAATATACCTGGTTTTAATGTAGAAAGCACCACCGGCAAACTTTAAATTCTGTTTTTTCAATTCTTCAGATAGAATTTCATTTGGATAAATCACCTGAACTGAACTCTTCATGGAATTCCCCTTTGTCTATTTACTCAAATTTATCTATGCGTAGATTTGAAAATCCCAATAAATAAATTCATACTAATAATAAAACCCAATGTTTAAATCTACCTATATCATTTAATTGCACTATAGGGGTGGGGCGCCGAACAACAATAACCTAAAAACAGGGTAAAGCAACTCCCCCTCCAGAATTTTTTAGAAAAATTATCCACTGTAAAGATATCTCACTTCTAATTAAGTAACGTTGCCCTCAAAAATTCATTCGTACACCCTTCTAAAACAAATTCCAAGTAAGTCTATCGAGGTTAATTTCGAGCTATTGGGCTTATTTTCGAGAAATTAAGAGCATTTTTACGAACAGTGAGAAATCCCCCACTAATCCCTTCAACAGTCAATCCAAATGTGCTATCCCTCTTATAGGCCGTATTCGCTTTGATTATTATTTATAAAGTAAAATAAAAATACAGATGAGCACTAGAAGATACAGCAAATCACACAGTGCTTCTTTCATTCTAAAAAGTAGTCATCATAAAAAGACGAAGGAGATTATACACCATGCAAACAACAAACTTTAATGATTATCCAGAAGTGTTAAACGTTTCAGATATTCAAAGTATTCTAGACATAGGGCGAAAGCAAGCATACGAATTAGTTCATTCAGGGAAATTTCATGCGGTTAAAATAGGAAATCGTATCAAAATCTCAAAAAAGGTTTTCATCAATTGGCTTGAAGGGACAGACATTGATAACAAGTTCATAAAATCCTAAAAGGTTTTCACTACAAGAATACGGATAGCAAAAAGAGCTAGAGATTTTACATTCATATCACCTATCAACATTTAATCAGCACTATTAAAATATTGCACATCTGGATTTCAAATCACGTTATTTCATTGTAATATAAAGCTATCGGTAACAAATTTGAAAAAGGGGTGACGCATTTCAGGAGGAGTTAAACATGCCAGTATATCCAGATAAAAATCGAAAATCATGGTACTTTGCTGTAAATTATTATGATGAAAGTGGGAAAAGAAGACAGAAAAAACAACGGGGTTTCAATACTAAAAAAGAAGCAACAGAAGCACTAAGAAAGCTAGAAGTTCAATTGAACGAGGGGACATATATTGAATCTAAGAACGTACTATTCTCGCAATATATTGAGGATTGGCTCTCTATCAAAAAAAGAGGCATAAGTAATAGTACGGTCTCTCTATATAAAGGAAGTATTAAAAATCACATTGCTCCATCATTAGGCAACATCGCATTATCTAAAATGAAACCACAGCATATCCAAAAATTTATTGCAAGGATGGATGAAGCAGGATTAGCAGATGACACAATAAAAAGAACTTTTAATATTGTCAATGCATGTCTTAATGAAGCTGTGAAATTTGGTGATTTAGCTAGCAATCCTGCAGCTAAAGTGGACAAACCTAAAGTAGTGCCAAAAGAAATGAAAATATGGACCATTGATCAAATTCAACATTTTTTGAAATGCTCGAAGAATAACCGATTGTATTGTGCCTTTCACTTAGCTATTATGACTGGTTTACGTAAAGGTGAGATACTTGGATTGCGGTGGAAAGATGTTGACTTGGAAAAACAGGTATTATACGTAAATCAAACCTTAGAACAAGATGGGAAAACACTCAAAAAAGGAGCAAAAACAAAGGGAAGTGTAAGATCTGTTACGATTTCACCTACTACCAAGAAAGCATTACTTGAACATAAAATACAACAAGACATTGAAAGGGAGTTTTTTGACTCAGTACATAAAAATTTAGATTTAGTTATTTGTACGGGAAATGGTGCCACCTATCACCCTCGCAACCTAACAAGAGCGTTTCAAAAATTAACACAAAAGGCAGAGCTACCACACATTCGTTTTCATGATTTACGACATACTCACGCAGCATTAATGATTGCTCAAAATGAACCGATGAAATTAATTGCCGAAAGATTAGGTCATAGTAGAATTACTACTACCATGGATACATACGGTCATTTACTTCCTAATATGCAACATGATGCCTCTAATCGTCTTGATCAAACGATTTTTGGTGAATCTGATTAATTGTTGCCACAGTGTTGCCACGAACCAAATCCAATAAAAAATACCACTTCATAAAAAGTGGTATAAGCTTTTTAAAACCCTTATGCATCAAGGGTTTTAACCCTATGTAGATTATGACCTGTGAGGGACTTGAACCCCCGACCCCCACCCTGTCAAGGTGATGCTCTCCCAGCTGAGCTAACAGATCTCTTATAAAGTACAAATTTAATTATACTTGATTTAAGAGAATTGTCAATATCCTCCTACCTAATTAAGAGTCTTTTTACTTTATTTGAAAAATCCCTTGTATCTTGGAATGATCAAAAAATTTTCCCAACTTTCTAACTCTATAAGTCTATTGATTTTGTTTGAAATTATTCACTATACTTACCTTACAACCTCGCAGGTTGAACCTTTAAGTCGGGAAGGAGTTCATACATGAAAAAAAGAACTTTAGGATCTGTGCTTATTAGTGCAGCAATGGGGCTTTCATTATTTGCAAGTGGTGCACTAGGTGCAGAGCAGGAAAGTACTTCAAAAGATACTTATCGAGTGTATATTCAAGGACCTCAGAACGAAAAGAGTAAAGCAAAACAAACGTATGGATTACGCTGGGACTTTGGCAACGATGGGTTTACAACTACTGTAAACGAGAGTCAGTATAACGCTTTACTTAAAAACAAGAATCTAACCATTCAAATGGTTGAAGAGGTTAGCCTAGAAAATCGTAGTGAAGTAAACGCAAAACCTGGAGTATCTGCACAAGCTCTTCCAAGCGACCAAACACCTTGGGGAATTCAAGCAATCTATAATGATAGCTCTGTACAAAAAACATCGGGTGGTGCAGGAGTTAAAGTTGCTGTATTAGATACCGGTGTATACACAAGCCATATTGACTTAGCAGGTTCAGCTGAACAGTGTAAAGATTTCACCCAAACCAAATCACCTCTGGTTAACGGCTCTTGTAGTGATAGAAACGGTCATGGAACCCATGTGGCTGGTACAGTATTAGCTCATGGTGGTAATGACGGACTAGGAATTTACGGAGTCGCTCCTGAAGCGGACCTTTGGGCTTATAAGGTACTAAACGACCGCGGGTCAGGATATTCCGATGACATTGCTGGAGCAATTCGACACGCAGCCGACGAGGCAACAAGAACAGGTTCAAAGGTTATAATCTCCATGTCTCTTGGATCCAGTTCAAAAGATACCATGATTGCAAACGCAGTTGATTATGCTTACAGTAAAGGTTTATTGGTGGTTGCAGCTGCTGGTAACAGCGGTTCTGCAAGCAACACGATTGGTTACCCTGGTGCATTAGTAAATGCCGTTGCCGTTGCTGCGCTTGAAAACGTTCAACAAAACGGAACTTACCGTGTCGCTGATTTTTCGTCAAGAGGCAATCCGAATACTGATGGTGATTTCGTGATACAGGAACGCGATGTTGAAGTATCAGCACCTGGTGCAGCTATAGAATCTACTTGGTATAACGGTGGATATAACACCATTAGCGGGACATCTATGGCTACACCACATGTTTCAGGTTTAGCGGCGAAAATATGGGCGGCTAACCCTTCGCTTTCACATACACAACTTAGAAGCGAACTGCAAAATCGGGCCAAATCATACGATATTAACGGTGGGATCGGTGCAGCATCTGGAGATGATTATGCTTCTGGATTTGGATTCCCTCGTGTAAGATAAAGCAAGATTAAAAAATCATTCAGAATTTTTCTGAATGATTTTTTCACGTTCGAAATATCGTCCTTTTTTCCTGTATTCGAAAAAGTCAGAAAAATAGGTTTACATTTATGCTAACGGTGATAAAGTATAAGCAATAGGAGGTGATTTCGTTGCAATTTGGACCTTTAATTAAGTATTATCGAACTCAAAAAGGTCTCACCCAAAAGGAGCTTGCTAATGGCATTTGTTCCGTTTCCCATTTAAGCAAAATTGAAAATAACGGAAAGGAAGCAAATGATGAAACCATTTCTCTCTTACTCGATCGATTACATATCAGCATAAACCGAGCAGAGGAACAGGAAAAAATTATTGGTGACTTATTAAATACATTAAATGAAAAGATTTATTTTTACCAAAAAAATGAGGTTGTAGATATTATTAACCAATTAAAGAATTATGAGGCAATTATTCCGTTTACCTCTTACCTACATACATATGAGCTGAATAAGATGCGTTACCTGTTATTTCTCGGTATTGTAGATGAAGCTGACCACCAAAAGGAAATTCTTAATAAACTAAAGAAATCATTTTCCCAACATGAAATCTATTTATTTCATTATTGTAATACGATACTGTATATATTAAAGGGGCAATTTGAACAAGCGGATCAACAATTTGACACCTTATTTCAAATCAGTCATGACTCATCTTCAGGCGAATTCTTATATTATCGTTCTATGGTAAAGGCAGCCTTACAGCAATCCGGGCACGCCATTCACTTTGCAAAAGCAGCCCTCCAATCCTATATGAATGAGCATAATTTTATTCGGATCCTTCATTGCTTAATGCTGTTAGGAATTAACTACACTCATTCCGGAATCTTCGAAGAGGCAAAAAGCTGTTTTCACCACTTAGAAAGAAATGCAACATTATTAAACGAAACGAATCTCCTACCACAAATTTATCATAATATCGGGCTTCTTTATAAAAAGCTTGAAGACTACGATAAAGCAATGTTGTATTTAAATAAAAGTCTTTCCTTACAATCAACACCTACCACCCATTGTCTCGTAACACAGTATGTTAAAGGGCAGGTTGCTTTTGAAATGCATTTATATGAAGTTGCAAAAGAAGCCTTTACTATCACATTCACTCTTTCAGAATCTCTATATAATAAAAAATATTCCATTCTATCAAAGTATTACCTCCTTGCATTGGAGAATCAATCAAAGTCACTTCAATACGTCATGCTAACTGTTATTCCATACTTAGAAAGCTCAAATGAAAATAAAGATGACTTACTTATGTTTTATCAATTACTTTCCCAGCATTATCATTCAACTGGTATGTTTGAGAAAGCAATATATTATATGAATAAAACCATTTAGGAGGATATTATGAAAAAATTATTCTATTCCTTTGTTGTCATCGCTTTCTTACTTTCAGCTTCAGCAGGTACATCCTACGTTCTTTCAAGTTCTGATACTCCACAGGGACACCCAATATTACCTCCAGTGAAAGAGGCATAAAAGTACGGCGGTCTGAGAAATCTCAGATCGCCGTTTATTATATTCCATGACTTAAAATTGATACTAATTTAAAATAATTATAAAAAGATATTGATTTTTGAATGAGAGGTGTTATCATTAATTTATACTCTACATGAACTTCCTAAATTTCTAATCTACTTAAAAAGAGGTTCTTTTATGAATAATGAATATGATTTCGATAAACTTATCCCTTTTTTAAAAGAACGAGGACTACGGATTACACCACAAAGAATGCTAATATTAAGAACGATTGCTTCTATGAAAGGTCATCCAACTGTGGATGAAATACATTCACAGCTCCCATCTTTAAGTATTGCAACCATATACAATAACGTTAAAATGTTTGTGAAATTAAAAATATTAAATGAACTGCCCTATGGGAATGGATTAAGCAAATATGAATTTAAAATGGAAGAACATTATCATGTGATTTGTCATATATGTGGAATAATTGAAGACTTCAAATATCCGCTATTAAGAGAAGTGGAAGATGTAGCTAACAAGCTAACTAAGTTTCGTGTTCATTCCCATCAGCTCGAGATTTATGGGGTATGTAAAAATTGTAGCAAAAACAAAACAAGGAATTTACTAACTAAAAAAGAAGGCGATTAGTATGCATAACAATGTATGTCCTAAGTGTCAAACTCCCATTAAATATTTGAAACATAGTGTGCTCTGTAAATGTGGAAGTAAGTTTAGATTAAGGAAAAATTAACCATCCCCTTGAAACTGCCAAAATATGTGCAGTTTTTTATTTTATTGTTTGTATGCACTTCTTCCTTTTATCAAAAAATAAGTATGAATTTGGATTGAAAATGATGAAAAGGCGGAGATCGAATGAAAAAAAACAACTCATCAAAAATTGCTGGTAAAACCTTTGAGCCCTCTGATTACAACAGTGAAAATCAACTCGAAATGGGATTAGCCCAAACACATGAACAAGCAAGTGATGGTTATTACGAAGGGACAATTGACCAAGAACTAGAAAAGAATGAATGATTCAAAAAAGTGTGGATTTTTTCCACACTTTTTTGAATGCATTGAATAAAGAACACTTGTTCGTATATAATAAGAGTATCATGATCCAATTGCGAGGGATGCAAATGCACCGATTTTTAATGAAGGTCTTACATGAAAAACAACCGGTAGAAATCATTTATGTTTCTGACAAACAAAACATAACGCAGCGTACCATACTCGTACATGAAATGAACCCGAACTATATTCGAGCCTACTGTTTTTTACGTAAACAAAATAGGTTATTTAAACTGGATAATATTTTATCGGTGTTTCCGATAAAGCAAAAAGAGCCTTATATTAGCTAGGCTCTTTTGCTTCGTTATTATCCTATGGCTCTCGTTGCTTCTGGTCTTTTAATAATCAATTGAAGTGCAACTAATACTCCAAACGTCACTAACCCAATGATGTCAGTAACCCCTTCTGGATAAATAAGAAGAACGCCTCCAACAATTCCAACAATTCGTTCCCACCAGAATAGTTTTCTCATCCAATATCCGATAACTCCTGCACCTATCGCCATCATACCTGCAAGTGCAGAGAAGATCACCCAAATAAGATACGCCCATGTTGTATCAATCATTAATAACTCTGGCGATAAAACAAACATATATGGAATGATAAATGCTGCTATAGCCAACTTTGCTGATTGCACACCTGTACGGATTGGCTCGCCTCCAGAAACACCTGCTGCTGCAAAAGCTGCTAACGCAACCGGTGGTGTAATGTCAGCAATGATTCCGAAATAAAACACAAATAAATGCGCTGACAAATCAGGTACCCCAAGCAAGATGATTGCCGGTGCCGCAATTGTAGACGTAATTACATAGTTTGCTGTTGTCGGAGATCCCATTCCTAGCACTATCGCTGCAAGCATGGTTAACATTAAGGTTGGTATTAACGCTCCACCAGCAAGATCTAATAACCCATTAGCAAGCTTTAATCCTAGCCCGGTCTTTGTTACAACCCCAACAATGATACCAGCCGCAGCCGTAGCCGCTGCTACTCCAAGTGCCGTTCTTGCACCATCTACAAGCGCTTCGATAATACCTCTAATACCTACTCGTGTTTCTTTATTAAAAGCTCCTACTATAATTGCTATCAGAATAGAGAAAAGTGCAGCTCTTGTTACAGTCATACCAGATGTCATTAACACGATAACTGCTATGATCGGCGTTAATAAATAGAACTTTTTAAGTACCTCTTTACGATTAGGCATTTCCTCTTCTTTTAAGCCTCTAAGTCCAAGTCGCTTGGCTTCAAAGTGGGTCATAATCCAGATCCCAGAAAAATATAGCAAAGCTGGAATAGCAGCTGCTTTCGCAATCTCCCAATACGTAATTCCACCAATAAATTCTACCATTAAAAATGCAGCAGCACCCATGATTGGTGGCATTAATTGCCCACCAGTGGAAGCTGCAGCCTCTACTGCACCAGCAAATTCCTTTTTATAACCAAGCTTTTTCATCATAGGGATAGTAAATGAACCCGAAGTAACAACGTTAGCAACTGAGCTCCCACTAATTGTCCCTTGTAAAGCACTTGAGAATATAGCCACCTTTGCAGGGCCACCAACTCTTTTTCCGGCGATTGATACTGCTAAGTCATTGAAATACTGCCCAACACCTGTTTTTACAAGGAAAGCACCAAAAAGTAAAAATAAGAAGATATACGTTGATGAAACTCCTAATGGTGTCCCCAGAATTCCTTCGGTTGTATAAAACATCGTTTGTACTAGTCGCTCAAGTGATAACCCTCGATGCGCTAGAAAGCTCGGCATATATGGTCCATAGACAGCATATGCAAGAAAAAGTCCTGCAATAATTGTTATCGGAAGTCCCACTGCCCTTCTTGTTGCTTCAAGCACAAGAATAATGGCAAGAAGTCCAATATAGAAGTCCATATTGGTTAACATACCAACTCGTAAAACTAACTCATCGATCATAAGCGGCCAATAGGCACCCACCGCAACTGAAGCTATTGCTAGTAATACATCATACCAAGCAACTTTATGCTTCTTCCCTTTTGCTTTTCTAGCAGGAAAAAGTAGAAATATAAGAGCAAGAGCAAATCCTAAATGTATAGAACGTTGCAGTTGTGCGGTTAGTATACCAAAAATACCTGTATAAAGTTGAAATAATGAAAATGATAATAATCCGAGAAATACAATCCAACCAAATATTCCTGTTAGCTTTCTCGAACCAGCTTCCGGATCGTATTTTTCTAAAAGTTCTTCTTGCTGTTCTTGTGACAGAGATTCAAATTTATCCGTCAATGAGATTCACTCCTTTCCATTGTTGATAAAGGTTCATCTTAGTTACCTTTATTCTAACCCAAGTACCTGGCTGTATATATTCGTTTAATGGGTACTCTCTATTTCCATATATTACTGTATGATTAGCACGAACCTTTCCCGTTCTTAAATCAAAGTATGGAAAAACTCGATTCATATTCTTTATATAATACTTTCCATTTTCTTGCTCGAAAACTTCACCTTTTGATGCATTTTCTGGCATTCCGATGGAAAAATCAGAAAATTCGAGTTCAAACTGCTTTATTTCCCCATTGTTATTTATTTGATAACTCTCAATTACGTCTGAAAGATGAATTGAATGTGTATATTTTATCTTAAATTCCGGATGGTCACCGAGTGGAATATACACAAGAACTTCACCGGTGTTCTCTAACTGAAACGTTAATGCTTTTTTGTATGGAATGATTGATAAACAAATGATGAGTAATATACTGAGGAATAAACTTAGAAAGGACTTGCTTTTAATCACTTTCTCCATGGTAACACGTCCAATTTCTAATACATATTTATCTCTATAAAGCGAAAATTGACCGACCAAAATAACCTAATTGGTTATAAAAGCCGGTCGGTCACATTTTCACCAAACTACTTTATTATTCAGCTTTAATACCTTTTTCATCATAATACTTCTGTGCACCTGGATGGATGTCAATTCCCACACCATTTACAGCATTTTCAGCTGAGATTAACTTACCTTTTGCATGTGTCACTTTATCTAGGTTTTCAAAGATAGCCTTCGTGATATCGTATACAACATCTTCAGAAAGGTCTGAACGAACAACTAACATAGCTTGAACAGCAACAGTTGCCACTTTATCTGTTAGACCGTACGTACCAGCAGGAACTTCATCCTCAATATAATACGGATATGCTTCAATTAATTCTGCAATTTTATCAGTAGCAATTGGTACAATCACAATATCTTCTGTAGCAGATAGACCTTCCACTGCTCCTGTTGGTGTTCCAGCAGTAACGAATGCAGCATC
Source organism: Robertmurraya korlensis (assembly GCF_023715225.1). Classification (GTDB taxonomy): domain Bacteria; phylum Bacillota; class Bacilli; order Bacillales; family Cytobacillaceae; genus Robertmurraya_A. The sequence continues at coordinate 217,688 of NZ_JAMBNS010000009.1, read as the reverse complement.
AATTGTTCCATCTTGAATACCTGCAGTAGACTCATCAAATGATAGGTCTTGCTTCTGGATATCATCGAATGATAAACCATGAACCTCTAAAATTTGTTCTGCATTAGCTGCCGTACCTGAACCTGGAGCTCCTACGGAAACTTTTTTCCCTTTTAAGTCTTCAACAGATTTGATACCTGACTTTGCAGTAGTAACAATTTGAATTGTTTCTGGATATAATGTTCCAATTGCTTGAACATTATCAACTGCATTTCCTTCAAACATTAATTTTCCGTCTTTAGCATATGAAGCGATATCAGTTTGTGAAAAGGCAATTTCTGCGTCACCAGCTTTAAGTGTCGTCATGTTCTCAGCAGAAGCACCTGATGTTTCAGCATTTGTTTCAATACCAGTTGCATCTGAAATAATCGATGCGAATGACCCACCTAACGGGTAGTATGTACCACCAGTTCCACCAGTTACAATACTAATGAACTTTGGTTTTTCAGCACCTGAATCACCGCTATCCTCAGTACCAGTTCCCTCGTCCTTGTTTGCTCCACAGGCAGCAAGCACCAGTGACAGTACCAACATCAGAACAGTTGAGAGAAGAAAACGTTTCTTTTTCAATGGAATTCCCCCTTTATAAATTTCCAGTTTTTCGTTTTTAATTTTATCATAACCTTTCATTAGTTTGTCAAACTATTTGGTACAACTTGCATATCACCAACAACTTTCCTATTATTCATTCTGTTACACTGTATTTATTTATGTATTTCTATACTGTATTTATACATTAGTAAAATAAATTTATTTCCATACAATATTTATGTTAGAATTTTAATTAGTACCTTTATATTCCAATTAAAGGGGGAATGATCAGTGAATATCCTAAAAGGAACAATCCAAGACTTGTTATTTTATAGTTACGAACTTAATGAAGAGATAAACCTTTTAGTATATAAGCCAGCCAATTTTTCACCTTTGTACAAATATCATCTCCTTGTTACAGCTGATGGGAAGGATTATTTCCAATTAGGTAGAATGGCAATGCTTTGTGATGGTCTACTTTCCGAGAAAGAAATAGAGAATATTATTGTCGTTGGAGTTCCTTATGATACAACTAAAGACCGCAGGGAAAAATATCATCCGACAGGTATCAAGCATGAAGCTTACATCCGCTTTTTGGCTCATGAGCTTATACCATTTCTAGATCAAGAGTTTCCAACCTTTCAAATGGGGATGGGACGGGCTTTAATTGGTGATTCCCTGGGGGCTACTATTTCTCTACTGGCCGCAATCAAGTATCCTAATACATTCGGAAAGGTCATTCTTCAATCCCCATACATTAATAAGAGTGTCTTGGAAAAAGTGATGAATACAAACACCACTAGCCTTCTCTCCATTTATCATAGTATTGGTAAACACGAGACAGCCGTAAATCTGACTGATGATAAAGTGTACGATTTTCTAACACCGAACCGTGAATTGAACAAATACTTAAAAAAGCACTCTCTTTCCTATGTTTATAATGAATTTGATGGAGATCATACTTGGACATATTGGCAAGGAGACTTAAGAACGTCGCTAAAAGCAATGTTTGGCTCATAATACAAAGGGTATTACGGACCATGTATGGGTATAATTATATAAATGATTTTGAAAATTTGTTATAATATTCAATATTCAGGTCTTCTATATTACATAGATTAACGGAGGTCATAAAATGAAATTTGGAATTGTTATTTTCCCAGGAAAAACACTTCAAGATTTAGCTAATTCATACAGAAAGCGCTATGATCCTCATTACTCACTCATTCCACCACATATCACATTAAAAGCACCATTTGAAGCAAGTGAGGATGAGGCAAAAACATTAGCAAATAAACTTGAAGATATTGCAAAAAGATTCTCTCCTTTACATATTCAGATACCGAAATTTAGTTCTTTTCATCCCGTAAACAATGTTATTTATTTTAAAGTAGAACCTTCAACTGAGATAACGGATCTACATGAGGCGATTGATGCACTTGGGTATGGAGAGGCTACAGAATATTCGTTTGTTCCTCATATTACGCTAGGACAAAGATTATCAGATGATGAGCATTCAGATGTTTTTGGATCTTTAAGAATGCAGAAGATGAATCACGAAGAATATGTTGATCGATTCCATCTTTTATATCAATTAGAAAATGATTCATGGACTGTTTTTGAGACTTTCAGGCTTGGAAAGGAATAGATACTAGTGAATGTAGAAATCGTTACAACAAACGAACAACTCGAAGATGCTTTTAAAGTTCGAAGACTGGTATTTGTGGAAGAACAACAAGTACCTGAAGAAGAAGAGATTGACCAGTACGATGATGAGTGCACTCACTTTGTCCTCTATGATCAGGAATTGCCTATAGGTGCTGGCCGCTTTCGAAATATAGATGGCATCGGAAAAGTGGAACGAATTTGTGTGCTGTCACAGAGCAGAGGGACCGGCGCTGGAAAATTAATAATGGATAAAATCGAACAATATGCCAAACAAAATAATTATTCTGCATTAAAATTAAATGCTCAAACTCAAGCCATCCCATTTTACGATAAATTAGGATATGAAATCATATCTGAAGAGTTTATGGATGCTGGCATTCCACATCGAACAATGAAGAAATATATATAAAAAAATGCCTCATTATTGAGGCATTTTTTCATACGCTTATATCAAAGTACTTTCCTTTTCCTGTAATCTCATATATGTGTGCTAGTGCATCATTTGTAGGTCTTACTACTTTTCTTTCTTCTCTTTGAATTAATTTCTTAGAAAAAGAAGATTGCTGGTGCTGATTCCCCTCTGAGGTTCCACTTTTTATCGGATTTACTCTATTTACCGATTCATATTTATATGGATCTCTTGATGCTATTAAGTTTCTCTCTATATACTGGTTTGATTGAAAATTAACTACTGGAGCAATATAGCCCATCTTCTTCACCTCTTTCATAAATCTCCTTGAGCTTTTGGAAAAATAAAACTTTTATTTTTTCTTCTTTATGTAGGAGTAATTGTTTTGTTATGATAGAGTTCGATTGAGTTTTAGATTTTAAGGGGTTAATTATGAAAATTGCTATAAAAAATAATGAAAAAGTTAATTTGAACATTTTAGATAGAGAGAATTATCAATTTGTATATGATGAAGCTAAGAAAGGTAAACTCCATTGTCCCATTTGTAAAGAACAGGTCCGATTGTATTTAGGAATACAAGAGGAGCCCTATTTTTATCATATGCTACGAAAGCATTCGGATTGCAAAGATATAGAGGTTAAACCGGCAGAAATGGTAAATGAACCTATTGAATATGTTGAACGAAATGGCTTCAAAATACCCGTCACACGTATGATTGTATCTCCAGCCAAACATCATTCGTTTCAGCCATCAATACATGTAAAAGCTTCTCCCTCCTTTCAACCAACCGTTCGGCAAGAAACAACCATAACCTCACACTATATAAAACAATTATTCAACAATGGTTTCCAGCTTGATGATCAACAACTAAATGCGGTTACAACCGTAAATGGTTCTGTCCTCGTTGTTGCTGGTGCTGGTAGTGGTAAGACGAGAGTGTTGACTACAAGAGCTGCATATATGCTTTATGAGCTGAAAATAGACCCAAAATCAATCATGCTCGTTACGTTTACAGCAAAAGCAGCTACTGAAATGAAAGAAAGGCTTCACCAATATCCTCTCCTTTCACCTTCAGACATCAAAAGACTGTTAACTGGTACATTTCATAGTATTTTTTATAGAATACTAGCTTACCATGAGCCAGAAAGATGGCATCCATCTAAACTGATAAAAAAGGATTGGCAAAAGGACCAAATTCTTAAAGACGGTGGCAAAACCATTTCACTTGATGAAAAGGAGTTTGCATATGATTTAGCTCTACAACAAATTGGATATTGGAAAAATACGTTTCTTCTTCCACAGGATGTACAAACGGTTAGTCGTTGGGAGGAGCAAGTGTTACATTTATATAAATATTATGAACAAGAAAAGGAAAAGAAGAACCTTTTTGACTTTGATGATATGCTCATCGGATGTTACCAATATTTAACCGAGCATCCAGATGTTTTAGAGATGTATCAAAATCGATTTCAATACTTTTTAATTGATGAGTTTCAAGATATTAATAAAGTTCAATATGAGTTGATTAAATTACTATCTCGGAAAACCGAGAACTTATTTGCCGTTGGAGATGACGATCAATCTATTTATGCATTTCGAGGTAGTGACCCTAATTACCTTCTTTCATTTGAAAAAGATTTTCCAAATAGTACAATGATCATCCTAAACCAAAATTACCGGTCCTCACATGAGATCATTTCAACTGCCAACCGGATCATTGAAAAAAATACAGCTCGTAGGAAAAAAAATATGCATGCTCAATATCAACATTCTCTTTCGCCTTTGTTGTTTTATCCTTTTGATGAAGAAGAGGAAGCAACCATGATTGTTCAAGATATACATGAGAAACTACAAAACGGGTATGTTCCAAATGATATCGCCATCTTATACCGAACGAATACCGGGAGCCGAGCAGTTTTTGAAAGACTGGCAACCACAAGCTTTCCTTTTCGTATAGATCTGGATTCCGAGAACTTTTATGAACGTTATCTAGTAAAATCCATGTTGTCCTTTCTACGTCTAATTATTAATGAAGATGACCAGCACGCGATTAGTCAGATACTCCCGATTCTCTTTATTAGACAGGCCGTTATGAGTGACTTAAAAGCAAACAGCATTTTGAATGATTGCTCGATGCTCGAATGCTTATCCAATATTTCAACGGGACATGCTTTTCAAGAAAGAAAACTAAAAAAACTATTACCATCCATTAGAAGCTTGAAAGGCCGCACTCCGTTAGAGTGTATAGAATTCATTGAAAAAGAAGTAGGATTTGCTGATTATTTAAAAAAGCGCGGCAATGAAGGAAATAGTCTTGAAAAAGGATCTGATGATATTAGAGATTTGAAGGTTGCAGCTAAAAACTTCCAAACAATCATTGACTTCCTGGACCATACGAAACATATGAGTGCTATGAATAAAGAAATTAAACAGCTTAGTAAACAGCTTGAACAGGCAATTACCCTTAGCACCATTCATCGAGCAAAAGGATTAGAATACCGAGTGGTATATATTCTTGATGTTGTCGACGGTGGGATTCCCCACGACTACGCACTAGACTCTTTGAGGAATGGCGAGTCTGCACCAATAGAGGAAGAACGTCGTTTACTATATGTAGCGATCACTCGGGCTCAAGAAGAATGCTATTTAGCGATACCACATAAGAGAAGAGGCAAAAATGCTAAGCCCTCTAGATTTTTGGCTCCCATCCTTCCTAAATAAAGAGAGAAGCTTCCTAATTTTTAGGAGCTTCTCTTTTTTAATTATTTTTTATTAATCATTTTAGATAACGTATTAAAATCAAGTTGTTTTCCATCAGCAACGATTGAAGAAACGATTTTATCTTCCATTTCCTTCGTCACTGGTTTGTTTGCAATTTGAGATACACGTTTGATTACATTGCGAACGGTTTTTTCATCTTTAAAGTTTGCATTTTGTAATGAACCAGCCAGTTCAAGAATGTCTTTCATATTAACGCCTGTTTTCTTCTCCACATTTTTGAAAAATTGATTATCCATTCTTAAAACCACGCCTCCTTTTTAAGCTACTCTCATCTTATGAAGAGAACATAAAAAGGGTGATTTTTGGACAGGAAAAAGACCGTTTCTTTGTATAGAAACGGTCTTTTTTCCTACACTTCGTTTTGGAGATTAGTTGTAAAAGCTAGCTCCAACAATAATTAACAGGATGAATAATACAACGATTAATACGAAAGTTGATCCGTATCCACCGCCGTTGCCACCATAGCCGTAGCCGCAATAACCGTAACCCATATCAAGTCACCTCACTTTTCCTTGACTTACTTATAACGTATGTAAGTGACCTGAAAACGTGTAGGCTTTGTCCTATATTTAAAAATTTTTAGCCTTTTGGCTTAAATATTAGAGCACCGATGAATGCAAAAACGATTGCAGCTGAAATACCTGAGCTTGTAATCTCAAACATACCAGTTAAGACCCCAATTATTCCATGCTGTTCAGCTTCTTGAAGGGCACCGTGAACAAGGGTGTTCCCAAAATTTGTAATTGGTACAGTTACACCAGCACCTGCAAAATCGGCTAATGGTTCGTATAATCCAAACCCGTCTAATACCGCTCCAATAACAACAAGCGTACTTAATGTATGCGCAGGGGTAAGCCGTGCTACATCAAACATGAGCTGTCCGATTACACAAATGGCACCTCCAACAACAAATGCCCAAAAAAACATAGCGAGCATCTCTCTTTCCTCCCTTATTCATTCATTTCAATAGAAACCGCATGGGCAATACAAGGAATGGTTTCATTTTGTTGAACAGTAAGAGGTGAAAGAAGTGCTCCTGTTGCAACGACTAGAATTCGCTTGTATACCCTCTTTTTCATCTCATTTAACAGATGTCCATATAATACCGTTGCTGAACAACCTGCCCCGCTTCCTCCGGATTGAGCAGGTTGATCTTCATGGTATATTAACATGCCACAATCCTTAAATTGCTCTCTTTTAATTGGTAAGCCTTCCTTTTCCAATAATCCAAACGTTGTTTCATGTCCAATTTTCCCAAGATCTCCTGTTACAATTAAGTCGTAATAAGAAGGATCAATTTCCAAATCCTTAAAATGAGCTAAGATCGTATCAGCTGCTGCAGGAGACATTGCCCCCCCCATATTAAATGGATCTGTGAGACCGAGATCAATCACTTTACCTATTGTGGCTGATGTTGTAACTGGCTTCCCGCTATCCTTCCCCTCATTTGCTTTGACCAGCGCAACACCTGAACCAGTTACGGTCCATTGAGCAGTAGGTGGCTTTTGTCCACCATACTCAGTAGGGTAACGAAATTGCTTCTCAACAGCCGCATTATGACTCGTAGCACCTGTCAGAATATAATTTCCTCCTCCATAATTAACAAAAAACGAGGCAAGTGCTAATCCCTCCATAGATGTTGAACAAGCACCAAATATACCGAGATATGGTACTTTCAACTGTCTTGCAGCAATGCTCGTTGGAGTTATCTGATTAATAAGGTCTCCAGCAATCATGAACTGTACATCATCTGCCGTTACACCCTCTTTTTCAAACGCTGTATTTGCTGCAACTTCGAGTAAGTGACGGTGGGCTTTCTCATAGGAATCTTCTGCCATCCATAAATCATCAAAAAGAACATCAAAATCACTCGATAACCTGCCATTTGCTTCGAATGGACCACCAGTAACTCCTGTAGCAGCAATAACGGGGCGATTATTAAATATCCATGATTGTTTTCCTTTCAGCATTATATTGCCCCCAGTTTGATTAATATCGTCTTAATTAACGCAACCACAAATGCTGAAAATACCCCAAATAAAACAACGGACCCTGCTAGTTTAAATAAGTTTCCACCTACACCGAGAACAAATCCCTCTGTTCTATGTTCAATCGCAGCGGAGATGACCGCATTTCCAAACCCCGTTACAGGTACTGCGCTACCTGCCCCTGCAAATTGACCTAGTCGGTCGTATACCCCAAAGCCTGTTAAAAGCATGGAGATAAACACCATTGTTGCTACTGTTGGATTTCCTGCTGTTTGCTCTGTAAAGCTAAAGAAATAAATATAAAAATAAGTGATAGCTTGACCAATCATGCAGATGAACCCTCCAACTAAAAAAGCCTTTAAACAATTCTTAAAGACTGGTCTTTTTGTTTCAAAGTTCTTCTCAAACTGCTTATATTGTTCTACCTCTTTTGATTCTGGCTTTTTGTTCCCCACCTTCACATGCTCCTTTCTAAGTTAGTTCTTTTTTCAGCTCTATGATTTCTTCGAGTTTTTTCTTTGCGTCCTTTTCGGAAAAATCCGGATTTTTCATTTTATCGTTTAGCTCAACAGCTTCTAAAAATATTTTATAATCACTCGAGACTATGAAATTCTCCTTCGGGTACTTTTTTTCAAGCATTTTATTAATTTCCCCTTCAATTTTGACCATATGAAAACGTTGCATATGTTTCACCTTATACGCTACTAGTATTTCCTCCTCACCTTTAACAACCGCAACATCATAAAGTTCATCAAATTTAGCAACATCCTTTTTTATAGAGGACACCAACTTTTGTTTATCCTCTGATTTCTCATCAAGAATGATGGGATCAGGATCACTTTTTTGAATTAAAGACATCCCACTGTTCTGCGTAGCATCAGTGTTACAGGAAGTAAGTAAGGCGGTTAATACAGTTATAAAGGTGAGAGTGACTAATTTTTTCATACCATTCCATCCTTTTGTTCTTATTCTTGTAGTTATTTTTTCAATAATTGAAGATTTTATGTTGTTTTGTATTTGTATATTTATTCCATAAGCAATTAGTTAAAAGGTTTAAGTAATATTTACAATTTCTTCATTAAATTCATAAATTCATATGCTAATGTCGAAATAGAGTGAAAAAGATCAAATTGGATCGTTTTTCAGGGAAGGAGCTTTTTAAATGAATTCAACCGCCTTAATCAGTCAAAACATTATCCAACTTCACACATATAGTGACTTAGAAATCCGAAAAGAGTTTCAGACCCTATTAGCTAAGAAACAATTAAGAACGGTTTTCCAGCCAATTATTGATCTCACTAATGGCAACATCTTGGGATTCGAAGGCTTAACTAGGGGACCTACCCAAAGCAGATTCCAAGCACCACTTCAACTATTTAAGTATGCAGAAGAATATGGCTCATTATATACACTTGAAAAAATAGCTAGGGAACTGGCTTTTGAAAATAGTTCAAAAATCCTTAGTAAGGACGAAAAGTTATTTATTAATCTTAGTCCTCAGGTGATTTACGATCCAAGTTTTACTCCAGGACATACCGTATCCTTACTTAAACAATATAAACTCTCCCCTCAAAACATTGTGTTTGAAATAACCGAGCGAAGTGCAATTGAGGATTTTTCTGCCTTCACAAAGGTCCTTCACCATTATCGTGACCAAGGATTTCAAATTGCTGTAGATGATGCTGGAGCCGGTTATTCTTCCCTCCAAGCTATTTCGGAAATTCAACCTGATTATATAAAGGTCGATCGCTCCCTGATTAGTAAAATTCATGAGAATAATGTAAAAATACATATTTTGGATGCATTTGTAACCTTTGCAAAGAAAATGGATGCAATTATTATTGCGGAGGGTATTGAATTAGAGGAAGAGTTAGAGGCTGTTATTCAATTAGGAATTGATTGTGGGCAAGGGTATTTTATATCCAGACCAAGCTTTCCTGTCGTGAGTATTGATGAGACACTTGTTGAAAAGATCATCAGCAAACATACACAATCAATCAAAAAAAGAATAAAAAAACCCATCATTGTCCATCTTGACGATGAAATTGTTATTATGGACAGTAATCAAATCATTAAAAAATTAGCTGTCGGACAACTACTTTAAACGTAAAAGAGCCAATAAAAAAATCCTGCGTCTATAATAGAAGCAGGATTTTTTTATTTATCTAGATAGTAAGTGGTATCCAGAATCTACATGTAAATTTTCACCAGTCATTCCGCGTGAGAGATCGCTAAATAGGAATAATGCTGTATCCCCAACCTCTTCCTGTGTTGTTGCATGTCTTAAAGGAGAGTTCTCCTCAATTTCCTTTAGAATTAAATTAAAATCGCTGATACCCTTAGCTGATAATGTTCTTATTGGACCAGCTGAAATAGAGTTCACACGAATATTGTTTGGTCCTAAATCATTGGCTAAGTATCTTACACTTGCTTCTAGAGAAGCTTTTGCCACACCCATTACATTGTAATTTTTAATTACTCGCTCTCCACCAAGGTATGTTAGCGTAACAATGCTTCCACCTTCTGACATTAACCCTTTTGCCTCTTTCGCAACCGCTGTTAAGGAATATGAGCTAATATTATGTGCTAATAAGAATCCATCTCTAGTTGTATTCATGTATTCCCCTTGCAGTTCTTCCTTGTTTGCAAAAGCGATACAATGAGCAATACCATGAATAGTTCCCACTTGTTCTTTGATTGAAGAGAAACATTTTGCGATGTCCTCATCAGAAGTGACGTCACAAGGAATTAGAAGAGCTTGTTGACCTTCTAGCGTTTCAACTAATTTACGAACTTCACTTTCAAACCTTTCCCCTGCATAAGTGAAGATTAAGTTTGCACCCGCATCATGTAAAGAACGAGCAATTCCCCATGCGATACTACGCTTATTTGCTACGCCCATTACAACTATATTTTTTCCTTTTAAAGAAAGGTTCATTATGTATATCCTCCTAAATAAGAATCTGTTATTAGTACCTAGTACTAATATTACATGATTTTTTTCAAAAAGAAAAGACTTAATGATTAAGGTTGCCCATAAAGCCTGAGGTCATAACGGTTTTGAAATCATACCATTTATTAATAATAGAGTAGGGTTCCCTCTAACCTATCAAATACCCCATAAATATAGTTGCCATACCTAAATAAATGAGAAGACTAATAATATCGTTTACCGTTGTAATAAATGGACCTGATGCTACCGCAGGATCTACTTTGAGTCTGTGCATAATTAGCGGAACTAATGCTCCAGCTAGTGTGGCAACAATTAGTGTCAGCAAGATGGATATCCCTACGAGCATACCTAAGAAAATATCTCCTTTCCATAGATATACAATAATCATCACTAACACTCCACAAGTTGTTCCTGTTATCACACCTGTTCCCGCTTCTCTTATGACTAGCTTTGATTTCTCCTCATTTTCTAAATCACCTGTTGCAATTCCTCTAACAGCAACAGCCAAGGCTTGAGTACCGGTATTTCCTGCCATACCCGCAATCAAAGGAATAAACACCGCCAAAATAGCTACTTGGTCTAAGGTTTGTTCAAATCTCCCCATTAAATTTGCAGTAATCATTCCTAAAAACAAAAGTATAATTAACCACGGCAGTCTTTTTTTCGCAGCGGAGAGTGGACCTCTATCAAAACTATCGATACCTGAGACAGCCGCTAGCTTTGAATAATCATCAGACGCTTCCTCTTCCATAACATCCATTACGTCATCTACGGTGATAATCCCGAGAAGATGATTTTGAAAGTCTACCACCGGTAATGCTAAGAAATTATAGTCTTTCATCTTCCTTGCTACTTCCTCTTGGTCCTCTCCAACCCCAACAGAATGAACACGTTCATTCATAATTTCTTCTACCATCTGATCATCATCACTGACTATCAAATCTCTAAGGGAGATAACACCAACTAACCGCTTTTCATCGTCTACGACAAACAGATAATAGATGGTCTCAGCTGTTGGTGCCTCTCTTTTTAGAATATACATCGCAGAACGTATAGTTTGATTTGCTGAAATCGAGATAAACTCTGTAGTCATAATACTACCTGCTGTATACTCTTCATAATGAAGTAACTCTTTAATCTCCTGAGCTGCCTCATTATCCATAATGGCCAGATAACTAGCAACTTGGTCTTTACTCAGCTCATTAAGAACATCTACAGCATCATCTGCATGCATATTAGCAAGCATTTCAGCAGCATAAGACGGTGTCATTTGCGAAAGAACTTCTTTGTAATCTTCATCCTCAATTTCTATATTCTCGAAGATCCCAGCCATTTCTTCCGGTGATAAATAATGATAGATTTTAGTTTGATTTTCTTCTTCCAAATCCTTAAAAAATGAAGCTTGATCATATGGATGTAATTCTAAAAATTCTTCTCGAAATTTCCCTATATCTTCATTTTGTAAAGATTCGAATAATAAATCAAAATCAATATGTTGATTTTTTTCTAGACTGTTATCAGCCATTATTTCTCCTCCTTCCTTCCCATACACTCATCTTTGTAGTTTACCTTTCCCTAAATTAAACATGAAAAAACACACGGTGGAGAATCATAATGTGATGAAACTTATGAGAAAATAGTTTATAGAGACGGGAAAGGAGAGTATCGCAAAATGAAATTAGATATCATTGGTGACATTCACGGATGCTTTGAGGAATTTAAGCTGCTAACAAAGAATTTAGGATATGAGTGGAGCAACGATTGTCCCTTGCATTCTGAACGTAAATTGGCTTTTGTTGGGGACATAACAGATCGTGGCCCACAATCCCTTAAAATGGTCGAACTTGTCTATTCCATTGTTATGGATCAAAAAAGCGGATATTACGTTCCGGGTAATCATTGTAACAAACTTTTTCGATTTTTTCTCGGTAGGAACGTTCAAGTAACTCATGGTCTTGAAACAACTGTTGCAGAATACGAGGATTTAGCGAAAAAAGAAAAAAACGAAATTCGTGAAAAATTCATTCGTCTATATGAGTCCTCTCCTCTTTATCACGTATTAGATAATAAAAAGCTTGTAATTGCCCACGCTGGAATTAAAGAGGATTTAATTGGGAAACAAGGTGAAAAAGTAAAAACATTCGTTCTATATGGTGATATTACAGGAAAAACGAACCCCGATGGCACACCAGTTAGACGAGATTGGGCAAAATCATATCAGGGAAATGCAACGATTGTCTACGGTCACACACCCGTTAGGGAGCCTAGAATCATGAATAATACGTATAATATTGATACAGGCGCTGTATTCGGAGGGAACCTAACTGCTCTTCGTTACCCGGAGATGGAACTAAAATCTGTCCCTTCTTCCATGCCTTTTGTTCAGGAAAAATTCAGGCCTTTTGAATAAACGAAAGGGTATTTATTCAAAAAGCCTTGTCATTTCTTCAGGTAATGGAGAGGAAAACATCATTTCTTTTTGATAAATCGGATGAAAAAAGGTAATTTCTCGGCAATGTAATGCCTGCCGCTGTATAAGTTCTCGTAATCCGCCATATAAATCATCACCCAAAAGAGGATGTCCAATATGTTTCATATGCACTCTTATTTGATGAGTTCTACCTGTTTCAAGACGTAGCTGGATGTGAGTAAATAACGGATAGCTCCCTTTAACAATATAGTGGGTACAAGCATATTGGCCATCATCCATAACTTCTCTTTCAATGATACTATCCTTATTTCTTCCAATCGGTGCGATAATCGTTCCTTTCTTTGTTGACAAAGCTCCATGAACAAATGCTTCATATATCCGGTGAACCCCTCCACTTCTTTGCTGTTTGCTAAACAAGTGGTGAATATGTCGGTGCTTTGCAATCAATACAATGCCAGATGTATCGCGATCAAGTCGTGTAACTATATGAGCCGTTGATTGAAGATTAATGGATTGATAGTACCCAACTAATGCATTAGCAACACTGCCTGTCGGATGTTCCCTTGAAGGAATAGAATTCATCGCAGCTGGCTTATCAATTACTAATACATAGGGATCTTCGTAAAGAATCAACAAGGGGATCTTCTCTCCTACAATCCCCTCACTATGTTTTTCAGATGGATAATATACTTCAAGAAGATCTCCTTGCTTTAACTCATACCTAACCGTCATTTCCGCTCCATTAACCAAAATACGACCACCATTAAATTTGATATCTGTAAGGGCGGTTTTTGATATATCTTTTTCTTTTAAATACTCCCTTATTAACACCCCAGCGTGTGTTTCATCGATAACCCATTGAAGTTTAAATTGTGACATGTACGGTCTCCTGCTTGTTAGTTATCCGCTACGAAAGAATCTCTTACTCTCTTCCAGAATGGGAATGGTCGGAAACGAGCAAAGCGGATCTTTTCATCTGCAACTCGAAACTGAATGGATTTTACATCTTTATGAAGAAGAGTCAAATGGTCAATGGTTAATTGAAAATCTGGACCATTAACCGGTTTTAGCATACATGTATGATGAGCCGGTAAAACAAGTGGGGACCCGATTGTTCGGAACACACGGTTATTGATTGATGCCATTTCAGCTAATTGTATCGCAGGTAATGATGGATGAAGAATCGCTCCACCTAACGCCTTATTATACGCGGTGCTTCCAGATGGAGTGGACAAACAAAGGCCATCACCACGAAAGCGTTCAAACTGCTGACCCCGTATTTCAACATCCATCACTAATGTACCTTCCACACTTTTGACAGTGGATTCATTTAACGCCAAATATCTCGTTTCTCTTCCACCATGTTGATAACGAACGATGACCTCTAATAATGGATACTCAATGACTTGATAAGGTGTTTTAGCAATTGCAATGACAAGCTTCTCAATTTCCTCAGGGATCCAATCGGCATAAAAACCTAGATGTCCCGTGTGAACGCCAACAAAGGCTGTTCGATCTAAGCGGCTACTATAGCGATGGAACGCATAAAGTAACGTTCCATCTCCCCCAACTGAAATCACAATATCTGGTTGATCCTCATCGTAAATAAGTTCAAAATCCTGCAAATAAGTTCTCATTTTATGCATGAGCGTATTAGATTTTGAGTCTCCTTTTGACGTAATCGCAAATTTCATGACCAAGTTCGCTCTCTTCTATAATTAATTATTTCCTTCTTGATGCAGCTCTTTTTTCCTTGAAAAGAATGCTTGTGCATCTTGGATTTCCCCACGAATAAGGGACATTTCTTCATCAAGTCGAAAAGCAGCTTCTGCTGCTCTCTGTAATCTTACTCTAATATCCTCAGGAAACTGCCCACGATATTTATAATTTAGGGAATGCTCAATTGTTGCCCAAAAGTTCATTGCGAGTGTTCTTATCTGTATCTCAACAAGTATCTTTTTCTCCCCTTGAATTGTCTGAACAGGATATCGAACAACTACATGGTAAGAACGATACCCACTTGCTTTTTTATGAGAAATATAATCCCTTTCCTCAACAATTTCAAAGTCATTTCGAAGACGAAGAAGTTCCACAACCCTTTTAATGTCATCGACAAATTGACACATCATCCGAAGGCCTGCAATATCCTGCATTTCTGTCTCTAACTTATCGAGGGGAATCGATTTTTGATTGGCTTTATCTAAGATACTTGCGATCGGCTTTACTCTACCAGTAACAAATTCAATAGGTGAGTGAGAGGATTTCATTTCGAATTGCCGTCTCATCCCTTTGAGCTTTACCTTTAGTTCTTCCACCGCTTGATTGTAGGGAGCCAAGAATTTTTCCCAGTGCTTCATAAAGTCACCTCATCCGGACCATTTTTTTGTATTGGTGGGTGATATTAGTTACAAAAACACTCTTCTACTTTTGTAACCATTTCCTCTCCATAGTTGCTATTACCTTTTATATTGTCAATTAAGTACAGTAATTCTTCCCGCAGGTTTGGTAACACAATCGTTTCATTACCATTAGAAAGGTTATATTTGCAATTGTTCTCCAATCCTTCTTTTAAGATTGGCCATGTATCGAGAGTTAGCTCAACATACATAAAGCTTTCATCTTTTTCAACAATGTATACAAAAGCTAATTCATTTGAATCCACAAGCACTTGACCCGTTGCACTTAGCTCTTTTATAGAAAAATCATTGTTTACTATTAATATCACTTCATTTTTTTCATTTTTGATTGCATTTTCCACATAAATTTTTTCTCTCATTTTTCATACCTCCACACTCCCCCTATTTTATCATAAGTGGCTGAATTATCCACTTCTCATGCAATCACTTATTGAAATTGAACACGTAACAACCGATAATTAAACATAGCATGAGTAGAGAAAGGAAGAACAATCTTGAGCCAACATATCGAAATTGAGTTTAAAAACATGCTCACGAAAGAGGAATACCTTCATTTGATAACAGAATTTTCGATAAATGAAACTATGATTGATACGCAAATTAACCATTATTTTGACACAGAGAAATTTCAACTAAAAGAAATGGGCAGTGCCTTACGAATTCGTGAAAAGGAAGGGCGTTTTGAGCTTACATTAAAACAGCCCTTAGCGGTTGGTCTTCTTGAGACAAATCAAGAATTAACAAAGGACGTAGCCTTTTCGATGTTACAAGGTGGCTCTCTCCCAAGCGGTATCGTTAGGGACCAGTTAGAAAAAAACGATTTTCCCATCAATAAGCTTCAATATTTTGGTTCTTTAACGACGAAACGGTGTGAGTTACAATATAAAGGTGGTTTATTAGTTCTAGACCATAGTTTATATTTATTAAAAGAAGATTATGAGCTAGAATATGAGGTCGAGGATCCGGTAGAGGGTGAATTAACTTTTAAACAACTTCTCCAATCCTTTAACATTCCCATTCGAGTTACTGAAAATAAAATTAAACGTTTTTACAACCAAAAATACTCACTTCATTGAGGTGTCACATGAATATAGATAAACTAAAAATTATGCTTCAACTTCAGGCATTACAAAATTTTAATACTTCATCTCATTCATCATCCGGAAACATATTTCAGGATCTAATGAATGAGATGCTGTTAGAGGAAGGTGACTCTCTTTCACAGTTAAGTGGGCAAACAGGAGCTCCTCCAACTACCACCCTTTTAAACCAAACGCCTTCTTTACCACCTATTAATATGACGAAAATCTCTAGTACTGGAAGCTCAACAGAATTTGATTCAATCATTCAAGAGGCTGCCGTTAAATACAACTTACCTGAAAACTTAATCAAATCCGTTATAAAACAAGAATCTAACTTTAACCCCAATGCAGTTAGTGGTGCAGGAGCTTCCGGTTTAATGCAACTAATGCCGGCTACTGCAAAAGGACTTGGAGTGACTAATGTATTCGACCCTAGAGACAATATTTTTGGTGGAAGCAAATACCTACGTCAAATGCTAGATAAATATAACGGCAATACAACATTAGCTTTAGCAGCATACAATGCAGGACCTGGAAATGTGGACAAGTACGGAGGTATTCCTCCCTTTAAAGAAACTCAAAATTATGTTAGAAAGGTTACGAGTCATCTGCTAGCATAATACACACCGTCTGTTACCAAACAGACGGTATTTTTATGAGTAATTTATGATAGGAAATAACCTCCTAATGCACATTGTTTGTGATATAAACTCCGCACTGATAAAATAGTACTATCAATTGGCAAAACGAAAAAAGATATGTTTAAAGGAGTTTTTAAAATGGTCGAAAACATGCTTACACCTTTTGATATGATCGGTGAAGAAACATTGCATCGGCTAGTTGATGCCTTTTATCATCGAGTTGGGCAACATCCAGATCTGACTCCCATTTTTCCGAATGATTTAACGGAAACAGCGAGAAAACAAAAGCAGTTTTTGACACAATACCTAGGTGGACCAACTCTTTACACGAACGAGCATGGGCACCCGATGATGCGAGCTCGTCATTTACCTTTTGAAATAACAGAGACAAGAGCTAAAGCATGGCTCGGATGTATGCGAGAAGCTATGGATGAGGTTGGTCTATCCGGTCCTATCCGAGATGAATTTTATGCGAGACTTGTGCTAACAGCTCAGCATATGATAAATACTGATGAAAATGAAGAAATGAAAGGTGAGAGAACGTGAGGAATCGAGAAACATTACCAACGACTCCCTCCTACTATTGTTGTGGAAATGAGAAGAAGCCGCTTGAAATTTATATGTTTATTGATCCTCTCTGTCCAGAATGCTGGGCACTTGAGCCAATTATAAAGAAACTACAAATTGAATACGGCCGTTTTTTTTCAATCAAGTATATTTTAAGTGGCCGCCTAGCATCATTAAATATGAGCAAAAAGCAAAAATACGAGAACATTGCAGACTTATGGGAAAAAACTGCAAGCCGAACAGGCATGTCTTGTGATGGAAGTCTTTGGTTTGACAACCCTATTTCATCTCCTCATTTAGCCTCTATAGCAATTAAAGCGGCTGAATTGCAAGGAAGAAAAGCCGGGATTCGCTTTTTAAGAAAATTACAGGAGGGTATTTTTTTAGAAAAACAAAACATCTCAAGCTTTGAGGTTTTAAAAGAAATGGCTAGTTCTACCGGCTTAGACGTGGATGAATTTGTTCTTGATATTCATTCGGATTCGGCTGGTAAAGCCTTTCAATGTGACTTGAAAATTACGTCCGAAATGGAAGTGGACGAAATCCCAACCTTGGTTTTCTTTAATGAGAATATTGAAGACGAGGGAATTAAGATTACCGGATATTATCCGTATGAGGTATATGAGCAAATACTTGAAGAAATGTTACCAATGAAGCCCGAGAAAAGTACTCCTCCTACTTTAGAGAGCTTTCTAAAATGCTTTAAGCTCGTAGCAACAAAGGAAATCTCAGTGGTTTATAATATGTCTATAAATGAAGCCGAAAGAGAAATGAAAAAGCTACAATTAAAACAAATTGTTGAACAAGTTCCAGCTAAATATGGTATGTTTTGGCGCTATATTGAATAGCGCTAATTCTATGTAAAAAAGAAAAGGCCATACAAACCTGTCTGTTTGTAAATGGCCTTTTCTCTATTTAAATACGAACAAAGGGGATGGGAGAAATTTTTCACGGTCAAACAAAGGGGTATATGTTTGCTTGTGATCAACTTCACATCAATAATATATCACGAATTAGATTATTCGACAATAATTGTGCTCGCTATTTCACAATATTGTCATAATCTATGAATGATTACTGGGACAAACGAATATATCTATATAGAAGGAGAAGGAAAAGGAGTGATTATATGGCACAAACCATCGGCTTATGGATGATCGTCTTATTTATTATTATTTCTTTCATACTAAATCTTTTTGGATTATTAAATATTTTCCCTCTGATCATTACAGCACCCCTATTATTTCTTTCCTTATTGTCCCTAGTTCTCTTTTTAAATGAACGAAAACGATTCAAGGGTTTATAAAAGTCCCTCCCGATTGGTCGGAAGGGACTTCACTTTTATGATAATAATGCTTCCATTTCATTTAACTTCTCTTCAAATACCTTGCATGCTTCCTCAATTGGCTTAGAACTAGTCATATCAACTCCGGCCTTTTTCAGAACTTCAATCGGATAATCTGAACTACCTGACTTTAAAAAGTCTAGATAACGATCAACAGCTGGTTGACCTTCTGTTAAAATCTGCTTGGACAATGCTGTTGCAGCACTATACCCCGTTGCGTACTGATACACATAATAATTGTAATAGAAATGTGGAATTCGAGACCATTCTAAGCCAATTTCTTCGTCAATTTCTATATCTTCTTCACCAAAGTACTTTTTATTCAGTTCATAGTACTCTTTTGTAAGAAGATCCGCTGTTAATGCTTCATTATCTTGTGCTTTTTTATGAATTAAATGCTCATATTCTGCGAACATCGTTTGGCGGAACACGGTACCTCTAAATCCTTCTAAAAAGTGGTTAAGCAAGTACAGACGTTTTTGTTCATCATCAATTGTCTTTAATAAATAATCATTCAATAGCGCTTCGTTACATGTAGATGCAACCTCTGCTACAAAAATAGAGTAACTACCGTATGCATATGGTTGTTCTTTTCTAGTGTAATAGCTGTGTACCGAATGGCCAAACTCATGAGCAAGAGTAAACAAGTTATTAACATTATCCTGCCAGTTCATAAGGATATAAGGATTTGTGCCATATGAACCTGAGGAGTAGGCGCCACTTCGTTTCCCTTTATTTTCGTGAATGTCTACCCAACGGTTTGTAAAACCTTCTTTTAATACATTTAGATAATCCTCACCAAGAGGTGCTAACCCTTTAAGAATAAGATCTTTCGCTTCTTCATAAGGAATTTCCATCTTCACGTCCTTTACAAGCGGTGTGTAAAGATCATAAATATGAATTTTATCAAGTTTCAATACCTTTTTCCGTAGTTTCACATAGCGGTGAAGCAAATGTAAGTTTTTATTGACCGTATTAACTAAGTTTTCATATACAGATTCTGGAATATTATCAGCCGCTAAAGCTGCATGTCTTGCTGAACTATATTTTCGTACTCTTGCATTAAAGTTGTCTTTTTTCACTTGACCACTTAATGTACTAGCAAAAGTATTTTTAAACTTTCCATACGTATCATAAACCGCTTGAAAAGCATCCTTTCTAACTCTCTGATCCGCACTTTCAAGGAAACGAATATAGCGACCATGAGTTACGTCCACTTCATTTCCATTTTCATCTTTAATACTTGGAAATTGAATATCTGCATTGTTCAACATTCCAAATGTATTACTTGAGGCACTCATTACTTCTGATGCTTCTGCAAGCAGGGCCTCCTGTTCTGCAGATAATACATGTGGCCTTTGCAGGTTTAACTCATCTAAAGAATGCTCATAAAGTTTTAATTCTTCTTTTTCATTTAGAAATTGTTTTACTTTATCTTCGTCAATAGACAGTATTTCTGGAACAATATAGGCAAGTGTACTTGCTGCCTGCGTGTAGAGATTTTTAATACGGTCATCTAACCCTTGATAAAAAGAATTGGTTGTATCCTGATCGTATCGCATATGGGCATATGTATACAGCTTACCAATTCTCTCTAGCAACTGGTCCTGTGCTTGTAAAGCCTGAAATAGAGAATCTGCATTTTCTCCAAGCTTTCCCTGATAGCTTGACAAAGAAGGAATTAACTGTTTAACTTCTTGAAATTCGCTTTCCCATTGTTGATCAGTTTGGAAAATATCCTCAAGTTTCCATGTATCCTCCAATGGAACTTCACTTCTAGTAGGAAGTTTCTTTACTGCCGTTTCATTTGCCATTGTTATTCCTCCAATCTACTCACTTCTATTTTTGGTATTCGCCACCAATTAGTAAATTCCTGCTTCTACCTAGGAAAAATCCACTACATCCTAGTGTATGTTAACAGCGGTGAGTTCATTAATACCAAACGATCTTTTCATTCGTAATATTGTTATAAAATTGTTCTTCAAAACTACTAGCTTCACTAATAGTACCCGGAAAAGACAAAGGGTTCTCATATCTGTATACATTAGGATTGATTTCTTTGAGGACTTGGCACTTTGTTAGCAGAAACAAATACTCTCTAATTAGTGTCAAAAGTTGATCAACACTTGGCTTTACATGGTTTCTAACTTCAATATGGTTCCTATTTATCCGCTTGGTTAATCGTTTATACACGATCTCTTTTGTAAGGATGCTCCCTACCTCTTTCAAAAATAGATTATCTAATAAAACATACATTTGCCAAATGATTGGGGAAGTTTCGAGTAATAGATTGTCTTTTAGTGGTACACCAACATAGGGCGGGAGGAGATAGAGGTGAAGTTGATTTCTGTACAGCTCCTGCAAGAAAAGATAGTGTGTCTGAAAACGAATAATATTGTCTTTTACCTGTTGAATTCCTTTACGCCAGTTAGAAACATAAAAGGTGTTATGAAAAATTGGATTTAACCATTGAGGTAAGTGTAGTTGAGATTGAGGAATGACATTGTAGTCGCATTGCATCGTATGTGGAGATAGCGGGTGCAAATTCGTTATTGAGATAAAGCTCTTCAGTTTAGGACAATATGATGGTAAATACCACCCTCCTGTATTATTTTTCTTAATAAACAAGGATTGAAATTTTGGTAGAGAAATTAGATTGGTTTGTTTTCGAGGAACTCTATTTGCACCTAGGATCCATAAAGGTATCAAACCACTCGATAAGTACCCATTAGTCCGCTTTTCAAATATCTCCTTAGAAATCAGGGAACATTGATATTCAACACAGTATGTGTTCCCTTGGAACGTAAACATAAGATCTGGTCTTTGCCTGATATCAGGTAGAAATACTTCCAATTCCACTTTTGAACATTCAGTTTCAAGCCATTTAAAGAGCTGCATTTTTGCTTGCATATGATACATAGATTCTCGGTCGTATTCAACACATAGAGGGGATAAATGAACATGAGCAAAGTGACTGATTCGTTGTACGCCAAGCTTAACAATTACTTTCCCCTTACATAACGGACAAAAATAATGGTTATCCCTTAATCGATGTACACCCTCCTTCTTGATCAAATCACCAATATAAACAGTCTCTCCCCATTGATTTTTAGCCGTTAACAATGAATCATCTCCTTTCTACTTAATGAATTCTCTTCCTTACTCGTATATTCCTCCTTTAAAAAAACTCCTAGCTGTTTTCGGCTAGGAGTTTTACTATAAAAGTGGAGATAATAGTCTCGATGTAGATTCTAACAGTTTTAAACCAAAATGACGCTTTGTAAATTGAGCAAGATTAATTTGCCTAGAGAAAGTAATATCACTTTCATATTCATGAACTAACATTTCAACACTTCTTGTTCCGTATAAAAAGGCATTTACTTCAAAGTTTAAATGAAAACTCCTCATATCCATATTCGATGTACCAATTGAAGCAATCTTCTTATCGATAATTAATATTTTACTATGCATAAATCCTTTTTCGTATTCATACACTTTGACTCCAGCCTCCAAGAGCTCTGGAAAATAGGAACGGGAAGCATGAAAAACAATTCGTTTATCTGGTTTATATGGTACTAGAATACGCACATCTATACCACTCAGTGCAGCTACTTTAATTGCTGAAAAAATATCTTCATCTGGAATGAAATAGGGAGAAGCAATCCAAACAGATTCCTTTGCAGACGTAATCATAGCAAAAAAAATCGTCTTTATCACACTATGTTCATTGTCTGGCCCTCCAGCAATTAACTGAACACCACCGTGAATGTTCTCCTCAAGAACAGGTGAAAGGTATTCAGAATTAAGAAAGCTTTGATTCGTCATATAGTACCAATCTTGTAGGAAAATTAACTGTAACGTTCTTACCGCTTCTCCTTTTACAAGTAAATGTGTATCTCTCCAAAATCCAAAGGAATCATTACGACCTAAATATTCATCACCAATATTTAACCCTCCAACAAACCCTACATTACCGTCTATAACAATAATTTTTCGATGGTTTCTAAAATTAAATTTACTATTCAAGAATGGGATACGGACCGGACCAAATGGAACGACCTCCACACCAGCTTCTTTAAGCTCTTCTATGTATATGCTCGGCAACTTCCACGATCCCACAGCGTCGTATAGAAAACGAACTTTCACCCCTTCTTTCACCTTATGGATCAATAGATTTTTTATTTGTTGTCCAATTTCATCGTGGCGAACAATGTAATATTCCAAATGAATGTGATGCATAGCCTTTTTAAGCTCTTCTATTATTTCATAAAAGGTGGATTCACCATTCGATAACACCTTAGTGGATGTGGCAAATGAAATCGGACTATGGCCTATACGGTGAGCCAAATGGAATAACCTTTGTTGATCTTCCCCCAGTACTTTTATCTTTTCTTCACTAATAGGATCTTTTCCACGTTCGTATTTTAAGTAATTTTGTTGGTCCAGGAAAAATTTACGACGAAACATTCTTTCCTTCCTATGATTCCTACCAAACAGCAAATAAAAAAAGAAACCTACTAACGGAAAACTTCCTAGTACGATTAACCATGTTAATGTTTGTGTAGGATGTCTATTTTCGAAAAATATGACTGCACCAATAAAAATTACCGATAATGTAGTCAGAATACTAATATATCGGAATAAACCTTCGTACACTTTTCCTTGGAGAAGAAAATAAAGAATAGCTAAAACAGTAATAAATAAAAAAATTCTAACAAAATTTTTCATAGCTACCCCCTCTAAAAACTAGCTTTACTATTCCCTCAAAAGAAAGAGGATAAACTCTATTTCCAAAAAGTAAAAAACCGATTTCATTTATTGAAATCGGATAATTATTTAAAGTGTTTTCTTATTTCTGAGAAAACATTCTGAGACATAATTAGTTTTCCATACTCTTCTACACGATGAATGGTGACGGCTGTTTCATGTCCATATTCTAATAATAAACTTAAGCTATTATCGATATCCTCTTCATCATACTCCTCTTCGAGAAAATCAACAAATAAATAATATTTGCCTTCGAAGGAATATAGCTTTGTTGATAAATCATCTAAAATATTACGATTTGAGAGTGAGATTAAGTCTTCAAAGTCTTTAAAAGCAATGAGGAACTCTAGTGTATCTTCGTATGACTCATCCTCTTCATCATCTGCTTTTGTATTAAAATGCTGATCAAGCAATTCCTCAATTCTTTCATCTACAGGAATATCTTTCAGCCTTTCATCTGTGATAGGTAGTTCGAACTTCTGCCCATCTTTTGATATTTGCGCTTTTGTTACGAGAACTTCAAGACCTTTGTCAAGAGCCTGGACCTGGATCCAAAGAGGACCTTCTATCATAAATTCTTCCTCTTGATGAACTTCATCCATCATTTCCCAAAAGAGCTCTTCACTTTTTTCACGATTATACCAGATTTCATCACGGTCGAATCCTCTTTCTTCAATATCCCCGTATGAAATATAAAACTTGACTGTATTATCGTTAATACGTTCGATTTCCAACACTAACCTCTCCCTTCTTGCATTTTTGGAAGGGACTTACCCTCATGCAGAAAAACGATCTAGTCTTTAATATTTCCCGAGGCAAGCATTACCCGTATTGTTGCCTCGTATTTATATTTTATGACAAAAATACAATAAAGGGAAATAAAATGTTACACATTTCAAAAAACCAACTAACACCCATATATGATACTTTTCTTCCTACATAATGATCTATTATAAGTATTTTTAAACCAATAATAGATAAAAAACCTTCGATTACATTCGAAGGTTTTAATCATTTAATTAACCAAGCGTTGTGCTTCACGTAATTGAAACGTTCGAACTCTTCTTGGTAGGAAACGACGGATTTCATCCTCATTATAGCCGACTTGAAGTCTCTTCTCATCAATGATGATTGGTCTACGTAGTAAGCCAGGATTATCTTTAATCAACTCAAATAAATCCTGAAGAGGCATAGTCTCTAAATTAACATCTAGCTTTTGGAACGTTTTTGATCTAGTTGAAATAATTTCATCTGTCCCATCCTCAGTCATTCGAAGAATCTCTTTAATTTCATCAATAGATAATGGTTCAGAAAAAATATTTCTCTCTGTATAAGGAATATCGTGTTCTTCTAGCCAAATTTTCGCTTTACGGCATGATGTACAACTTGGTGAAGTGTATAATGTTACCATTAACGAACTCACACTCCTTTAAATTTAACTTATAAAATCTATGTTGGGAGATATATTGGTCATTTGACGTATTATTAATTAAAATTACTTTAAATTAGTAATTTATATTAATTATTATACATCAAATCGGAGTAAAAAGGTATCCTTTTTTCGAAAGTTTTAAATGACAATAATACAAAAAAATGATTGGCTAGATAGTCTATATACGTACTAGGTGAGAGAAAAGTTTCACTTTTTTTCTTTCATTTTAAAAAAAACACGAATATTTTTTTGTTTCTACTTTATTTACCCAGATTTTAGTTGAAGTAAACCTTAATATAATTCTCATTTAGCTAATGAAAATGAAAAACAGTCACCTCAAAGCGGCAACTGTCCAAAATTTATTAAATATCTTTTAATAGGTCCGTGGTTTCTTGTCTTTGGTCAAAACTTAATACCTCTTCTACTGGTTCATATGACTCTCCATAAAACTCAATATCCTTATATGTGTGAATCAACTTGTAGGCTTGTTTCATCCCTTCAAATATCGCTTCTTCGCTCTCATGTCCAGGTGACCAATAAAGAATTTCCATAGTATTCACTTCATTTGTTGCTAACGATCTTCTTTCATATCCAATTTTGCTTGCATGCTCAAAACCTTCACGTTTATAAAAGCGTAGTCTCTTTTCTGTATCGCTATCTTTATAGTTAATCGGTTCAACTTCTAGAATAATTGGCTTTTCCTTCTGCTTCAGCTTTTCTAAAAGTTGATGTCCTAAACCTTGCCCTCTCGCTTGACCAGAAACATATAAATAATCAATGAATATAAACCGGTCTAGTTCTGCATACATTAACACGTGATATTTTCCTTCGTCTTTGTGATATATAGATGACTTTTCTTTTAGAAGTGTCTCCATATGTTCCTTTGACTTCATTTCTTCAATTGGAAAATATTGATTTAACTTTTCATACCAATGCATATTGTACTCCTTTTAATGGATTCACCTTTTATAAACTAAGAATTCTTATGATACAATTTTTTGTTAATATTACTCTTTTCATACTAGGGATAATTCTTTAGAATAGTAAGTAGTGGGAATTACATAACCGCGCTTACCAGTTATTCTTAAAGGAGGTTTATTATGGTTAATTATATTACCGATCTTACCATTGTTGCCTTATTAATTATTGGAATCACCGCTGTTTTAGGAGTTGTTACAAATGGAATTGGAGAAAAGCTGTTTGGCGGTAAACAAAAAACAGAATTTGTAGACCAATCAGCAAAATTTCAAACCGGCTGGAAGCAAGTTGGCGGAAAAAGGAAATAATCTATTTATTTTTCACATATCGTAAGCGCTTCACTTTTACTTATGATATCGTACGGTTACCTTTCTTCAAATAAAAAACGATCTCGTCTTCGAGATCGTTTTTATTATTTCTTATATTGTTCGAATTCTTTCTCAGAACATAGAACGAAATGTCCTGGTGATACCTCACGTAATTCAACGGATTCATCCGCCTGATAATTATGCATTTTTGGATCATAAGTTTTGCGTTTTCTCGAACGCTCTGATATAGGATCTGGAAGTGGAATTGCCGAAAGCAAAGATTGAGTGTATGGATGCTTTGGATTATTATATAATTCATCTGCTGGAGCTAGTTCTACAAGCTTTCCAAAGTACATTACTCCAATTCGATCACTGATATACTTCACCATTGAAAGGTCATGCGCAATAAACAAGTACGTTAACCCTTTTTCCTTTTGAAGCTTTTTCATTAAGTTAACAACTTGTGCTTGAATTGACACATCAAGAGCTGAGATTGGTTCGTCAGCAATGATGAAGTCTGGATCAACTGCTAAAGCACGAGCAATACCAATACGTTGTCTTTGACCACCTGAGAATTCATGTGGATAACGGTTTGCATGTTCTTTATTTAATCCAACTGTTTCTAATAGCTCGTACACTTTGTTCATTCGATCTTCTTTCGTTTTTGCTAGACCGTGGATATCGATTCCTTCAGCAATTACATCAGATACTTTCATTCTAGGATTTAATGAAGCGTATGGATCCTGGAAGATCATTTGCATTTTATGATTAAATGCCTTTAACTCTTCCTTAGATTTTTTCCCATGTACATTAACCCCATCGTATAAAACTTCTCCGTCTGTTGCATCATATAGTCGAATAATTGTTCGACCAGTTGTAGATTTCCCACATCCTGACTCTCCTACGAGGCCTAATGTTTCACCTTCATATATATCGAAACTAATTCCATCAACTGCTCTGACTTCGTTTGGTTTTCCGACATTAAAGTATTGCTTTAAATTTTTAATTTCAAGCAATTTCTTTCTAGTTTCCATTGATTTACCTCCTTATTTATTATTGTAGCTTGGATACATTTCTCTTCTTTTCATAACAGCTGCTGGTGGCTCAACCTTTGGAGCATCCGGATGAAGTAGCCATGTTGCTGCATAATGTGTATCCGAAACTTTAAACATTGGAGGCTCTTGTTCCAAATCAATTTTCATCGCATATTCGTTACGCGGTGCAAACGCATCTCCCTTTGGAGGGTTAAGAAGGTCTGGTGGTGATCCTGGAATAGCATAGAGCTCATCTTCAGCTGTATCCAAATCTGGCATCGAGCTAATCAGTCCCCAGGTATATGGATGCTGCGGATTGTAGAAAATTTCATCTACTGTGCCAATCTCAATAATTTTCCCACCATACATAACCGCTACTCGGTCTGCAACATTGGCAACCACACCTAAATCATGCGTAATAAAGATAATAGAAGTATCAATCTTTTTCTGTAGATCCTTCATTAGTTCCAAAATTTGTGCTTGAATTGTAACATCTAACGCCGTAGTTGGTTCGTCTGCAATCAAGATTTTAGGATTACATGCTAACGCAATCGCAATAACAACCCTCTGTCTCATCCCACCGGAGAATTGATGAGGATACTGTTTAAAGCGTTCCTCAGCCATTGGAATTCCAACAAGCTTTAATAGTTCAATCGCACGTTGCTTAGCAGCAGATTTACTCATATTTTGGTGTTTAATAATTGGTTCCATGATCTGCTTGCCAACTGTCATGGTTGGATTCAGAGAAGTCATTGGATCCTGAAAGATCATAGAAATTTCCTTACCACGAATCGTTTGCATCTGCTTGTCCGATAATTTTGTTAAATCTTTTCCATCAAATAGGATTTCACCCTCTTTAATCTCAGAGTTACTCTCTGGTAAAAGACGCATAATAGCCTTTGTTGTTACAGACTTACCCGAACCAGATTCTCCAACGATGGCAAGAGTTTCACCTTTATTAAGATGAAAGTTTGCCCCACGAATCGCTTTTACTTCTCCAGCAAACGTGTGGAAAGATATATTTAAGTTATTTACTTCTAAGATTTTTGACATCTTATTTCACCTGCCTTAGTCTCTCATTTTAGGATCTAACGCGTCACGAAGTCCATCTGCAATCATATTAAATGCAATCATAATGACCGAAATAATAATCGCTGGAACTAGCATTTGATACGGGAAGGCAATCATTGATTTAAATCCTTCATCAATAAGTGTTCCTAGTGATGCTAATGGCTCTTGAAGACCTAAACCGATAAAGCTTAAGAAGGCTTCAAAGAATATTGCGTTAGGGATCGTAAACATTGTGTTAATAATGATAACACCTGCGAGATTAGGAATTAAATGTTTAAAGATAATTTTCGCATGGCTTGCACCAAGTGTGCGAGATGCTAAAACAAATTCTTGGTTTTTTAATTTTAAAACTTGGGCACGAACGACACGTGCCATGCTAACCCAACCGGTAATCGTCAATGCGACGGTTATTGAGATTATACCTGGCTTTAATACGATTATCATCAAAATAACAATTACTAGATTTGGAATTCCTGAAAGTACTTCAATGATTCTCTGCATAATATTATCGATACGTCCGCCAAAGTAACCCGAAATAGCACCAAAGGCAACACCGATAACCATATCAATAAAAGCAGCTAGAAAAGCGATATATAGAGAGATTTGCATCCCTTTCCAAACACGAGAAAATTGGTCTCTACCAAGAGCATCGGTACCAAACCAATAATACTCCTCAATTTGCTTTTGCTCATATGGATTTACCACATTACCATTTTTTAATGTTCTTGTTCCATCAAATGGTAACCAAGAAATATTTTCTAATGCTTCAATTCGAGGTGGCAAGTTAGCATGTTTAGTGTTTTGCTTATCAAACTCAAATTTACTTAGTGATGGCCCAATTAAAGCCATAATAATTAAAATTCCGATCACTACTAAACTTACAATCGCACCTTTGTTTTTTCTAACTCGTAACCACGCATCCTGCCAATAGTTTAGACTTGGTTTGGAAATGCGCTCACTTGTTGATGCGTCAATAATAGCGGGCTCAAATTGGTCTTTGCTGATTTTCTCATCAAATTGTGCCATTATTTCTTCCCTCCCGCTAAACGAATTCTTGGATCAATTAATCCATAAAGAATATCAACCACTAAAATGACAACAATAAATAGGAACGCAAATAACAAAGTTGTCGCCATTATGACCGAATAGTCATTCACCTGAACAGATTTTACAAACTGCTCTCCTAGTCCTGGAACAGAGAAAATCTTTTCAATAACAAGGGAACCAGTCATTAAGCTTACAGCAAGCGGACCCAATACCGTGATAACTGGAATTAAAGCATTTCTTAAGGCATGCTTGAATGCAATTTCAAAGTAGTTTGCACCTTTTGCTCTTGCTAGTGTTATATAATCAGAACCTAATACTTCTACCATTTCAGTTCTCATAAAACGAGCTGCAATGGCAATCGGGAACATTGAAAGTGCAATCGTTGGCATAACCGTGTATTCAGGGCCTTTCCAGAACGCAACCGGGAACCAACCTAGTTTTACACCTACATAATATTGAAGTAAGCCAGCAAAAACAAACGAAGGAATCGATTTACCAATAACTGCAATAAACGTTGTTCCGTAATCTACCCATGTATTCTGCCTTAGTGCTCCTAATACCCCAAGAATTATACCTACAATCGTACCTACTAATAATGCTTGAAAGCCTAATAAAGCAGAGGCACCAATTCTTGCACCTAATAATTCGGATACTGGTGTATTGGCAAACTGATATGAAGTACCTAAATCTCCCTTCACTAGGTTTGTCATATACGCCACATACTGAACGGGAACTGGTTCATCAAGCTTATAATACTCAAGCATCATCTCCAGTTGCTCATCTGACATTTTCGCTTGGTTTTTAAATGGTGTACCTGGAATCAGCTTCATTAAGAAAAACGTCATTGAGGCAATTAGAAACAAAGTAATTAACATATAAATGACCCTTTGGCCAATATATTTAACCATTCGTGCACCTCCTACTTATTTTGAATTTTCCCCATCTTTCGACAATTCGATAACAGGGAAAAAGAGAGTATATTTTTAAGCGAATATACTCTCTCTCCTATTTCATTGTACATCATTTCACCATATTAATTGTATGGTAAATTATTTATTTAGTTTTGCAAACTTCCAGCTGTACTCTGGTCCAAAGATATGGTAAGTAAAGCCTTCAAGCTTCTCGTTCACTAATAGGTTTGAAGCACGTTGGTATGTTGGAGCAAGAGCTGCATCTTCCATTAATACCTTTTCAGCTTCTTGTAATGCTTCAAAACGCTCAGCTGGTTCAGCAGCTAATTCATTTTGTGCAGATTTTACTAACTCATCATATTTAGCGTTAGAGTAAGACATTTTGTTGTGTCCCCCACCAGTTAACCAAAGATCAGAATATGTCATTGGATCTGGATAGTCAGGGCCCCAACCTGCATGAAGGATATCATAATCTTGAGTATCTTCACGGTCAAGACGTACAGAGAATGGAACACTTTCTAAGTTAATTGTTAAACCTTCAAGGTTAGTTTGTAGTTGATCCTTAATGAATGCATCTACAGTTTTTGATGTTTCAGTGTCTCCACCTAGGAAGTTTAATTCTAAAGTTTTAACTCCAAGCTCATCAAGACCTTTTGTCCAAAAGTCTTTTGCTTTTTCAGCATCATAAGTGTTGAAGTCACCGTTGGCTGCACGGAAGTCTTCACCAGTTTCAGGATGCTTTACAAACTCAGCAGGTACTGCGTAGTTTGCAGCAAGAGAACCATTTTGAAGAATATCGTTTACTAGAGCATCTTTATCGAATGCTAAAGCAAGTGCCATACGAATGTTTTTGTTAGCTAATGCTTTGTTTTCTTGGTTAAACTTTAACCAGAATTCAGTTGGCTCTAACCATGTTACAAGGCGAGAATCTCCTTCATATTGTGAGATAACCGCAGGTGTTGATAATTTTGGTGTTACATCAGCTTGTCCTGCTTCGAAAGCATTAGCAGCTGCTTGTGGATCTTTAGATGTATTATAGTTGATTTTAGTTAAAGTTACGTTTTCTGCATCCCAGTACTCTTCGTTCTTTTCAAGAGTCCACTCAGTAGCAGCAACCCCATCCCACTTAGTCATTTTGAAAGGACCGTTAAAGATTAGGTTTTCAGCATTCTTAGCGTAATCAGCGCCTTTTTCTTCTACAAATTTTTGATTTTGTGGATAGAATGTAGGGAAAGCTAATAAAGCGTTGATATAAGCAACTGGCTTTTCAAGTGTCACTTCTAATTCAGTATCACTTAAAGCTTTAACGCCAAGCTCGTCTGGTGCAACCTCTCCAGATTTTACTTTATCTGCATTTTTGATTACTCCAGCCATTATGTATGGACCGTAGAAAGAAGCAGAATCAGGTAAAAGGGCACGTTGCCATGCATAAACAAAATCTTGAGCTGTTACAGCATCACCGTTAGACCATTTAGCTTCTCTAAGTTTGAATGTGTAAACAGTTCCGTCTTCGCTAACAGTTGGTTCACCGTCAGATAATGCAGGAATTGGATTTTGTTCCTGGTCTAAACGGAAAAGAC
Organism: Robertmurraya korlensis; assembly: GCF_023715225.1. GTDB lineage: Bacteria > Bacillota > Bacilli > Bacillales > Cytobacillaceae > Robertmurraya_A. The sequence continues at coordinate 185,708 of NZ_JAMBNS010000009.1, read as the reverse complement.
CTTCGTTAACGTTATTGATCATTGTGAAACCTACAGTGTCCTCAGCAAGCACAGAGTCCATTGATGGAATCTCAGCAGATTCTAATACTGTGATTTCTTGGTTTTCAGCTAATTCAGAACCTGTTGCTTCTGAATCATTATCAGGTGTAGCTTCGTCCTCTTTGTTGCCACCAGAACATGCAGCTAAAAACATGCTAAGTACTAGTGTTAGGACTAAAAGCAATGAAAATTTTGACTTTTTCATTGATAGACCTCCTTAGATTGTTTTTTCTGAAAAGTTGTACATTAGTTATTATACATTTAATTTACGGTTTGTACATGTTTTTTCAAAAAAATTTTACACTATTGTTATAATTGTTAACATCGACTTTAGATATACTATGATATAATTAGCATTTATTAGAAAATGAATATCTAACCCGACCAGATAGTTTTTTGTATTTATATTTTACCGAAATAATAATTTTAGAAAGGATTACCTAATGAAAACGCTTAAAACAAAGCTAAATTTAGCACTTTTATTATGCTCTCAATTAATTATCTTCATTCTAATGTTTTTCAGTAATAGCATTTCACTTTTCAATTACATAAATAATAGCTTCTATATTTCAAGTTTGCTCCTTTTAATATCTTTAGCAATTTTTACAGTGAACACAGGATTTTTTGACGTCGTAACTAAATCTTTTAGACTAATGTTTGCTGGAAAAGATGTCACAAGAGAAAACGTAGATGAAATGAGACCACTATCACAAATAATTACTATTAAATATTCTCCGATATTGTTTGTAGGCTTTATTAATTTAGCTCTTTGTCTATTAGCACTCTTCTTCTACTATATATAAGTGGTAGTTCTTGATTAAAAGAGCATAGTTACTTATAATTTTTAATAAGCATCTTATTACATAATTGATGATTGATTTTAAGTTTGTGGTTAATATTCTCCCACTCTTCCTTGATTAGTTTGGAGGGGTGGTTTTTTCCACTTAAAAGGAGGAACTTTCATGAAAACCATCTTCTCTGGTATCCAACCGAGCGGAATGATAACACTAGGAAATTACATAGGCGCATTAAAACAGTTCGTTGAGCTTCAAAATGAATATAACTGTTATTTTTGTATCGTAGACCAGCACGCTATTACGGTCCCCCAAGAAGCTCAGCAACTTAGAAAAAACATCCGCAGTCTAGCTGCCTTATACATTGCGGTTGGATTAGATCCTGAAAAGGTTACGTTATTTATTCAATCTGAAGTTCCGGCACACGCACAGGCAGGCTGGATGTTCCAATGTATATCCTATATTGGAGAGCTTGAAAGAATGACACAGTTTAAAGATAAATCTGCTGGGAAAGACGCGGTTTCAGCTGGTTTGCTTACTTATCCACCTTTAATGGTTGCGGATATTTTACTTTACCAGACGGACCTTGTTCCTGTGGGAGAAGATCAGAAGCAGCATTTAGAGCTAACACGTGATTTAGCGGAGCGCTTTAATAAGAAGTACAATGATATTTTCACTATTCCAGAGGTACGAATTGCAAAAGTTGGTGCTCGTATTATGTCCTTACAAGATCCAACGAAAAAAATGAGTAAGTCTGACCCTAATCAAAAAGCATTTATTTCATTATTGGATGAACCAAAGCAAATAGAAAAGAAAATTAAAAGCGCTGTTACTGACTCTGAGGGATTAGTAAAGTTTGACAAAGAAAATAAGCCTGGGGTTTCGAATTTATTATCCATCTACTCCATCCTAACTGGAAAAACGATTGAAGAATTAGAGAATCAATATGAAGGTAAAGGTTACGGAGACTTTAAATCAGAACTAGCACAGGTTCTTATATCTGAATTTGAGCCGATTCAGAAAAAATACCATGAGTTAATGGAATCTACTGAATTGGATGAAATCCTTGATAGAGGCGCAGCAAAAGCCAATCTAGTTGCTAGTAAAATGGTTAAGAAAATGGAAAATGCCATGGGGCTAGGAAGAAAAAGAAAGTAAATCAAAAAGGCTGGAAATCCAGCCTTTTTAATTTACTTTCGGACCATGCTCCATCTCCCATAACTTTTCAAAGAAGGGCTGGCCTTTTATTAAGTTTTCACAAAAGTTCTCATGCTTTAAGGACCAACCATACTTTGTGTTTTCATATAATTCCTGCCAAACATTTTCAAATGTTAGGTCTTGAATCTCCGAATACTTTTCTGGATTCCACTCTGTGTACCAATATCTTACTTCTGCTGCGTTATTAGATGAGTGAAGTTGGTCTAGGGCCATAAATAACAACTGCTTTAGCTGTCTTTCTTTTCTAGTTAACCCGTTCATTAGCTCTGGAGCCGGTGATAAAATATGAAATTCCTTTAATGAAGAATGATCATTAAATGCATACGGAATGGTGTCATGCTTATCGATCATTTCATAAACTAGCTGCTCTTGCCGTGGAATCAGCCTACTCTTTCGAATCGGTATATTGTAGCCGATCGTATCCACTACTAATATTCCCGTACCATCAGTGACGACAAAGCAATATTCTAGCTGTATTCGCTCGTGATTTTTACGTAAATATGCTTTTTGATAAACATCGTCCAATAGTTGTTGTGGGAGTTCTGAAAGATCATTTTCAATATAATTAAACAACACTGACTCAACCTTTAACAATGGAACCTGATCTAGAAGTTCGACTCCGTCATCTTTCCGCCACTCATGAAAGTGACAGACATTGTATCCGTTCTCTTCTCCTTCAAACCAATTTACCCAAACATCATGAAGATACAACATGAATTAACCCCTCACTTCACAAACTGTTTGTCATTCAGTATGGGCAGGTTACCGTTAATTTATTCCTTTTATGAAATCTTAATCCAATTTATGTTTTATTCCTCTTTACCCGGAAAATAAATACTTAACCATATAATCAACATACCTACTAGGAATAGATAGCACTCTACACGACTTTTAATAAATTCAAAATAGTCCATCATTGTATATCCTGTCGTTAATAAGTTTAGATACGCAACTGTACTTATCCCCCCGAGTACTGCTAGTCCAAAACCAGTAAGCAAAAGGAAAATCCTCATAATCATAGAGATTTCCCCACTCTCTCCATCGCACTTCCCCCAGCTCTCTTTTCTACATACATATGTTAGGGATGGACAACTTATGTTGACAAAAAAAAATCTACCAGTTGGAATTGGTAGATTTATCTGTTTGATTTAGGATTAAAAGCGTCTTTAAATCCTTCACCTATAAAATTAATGGATAAAATCGTGCCTGTTAGCACTGCTGCAGGTGGAATCCAAATCCACCATTTACTAGTCAACACATCGGGACTGCGCGCTTCTTGAAGCATATTTCCCCAGCTTGGGATATTCATCGGTACCCCAAAACCTAAGAAGCTAAGACCTGTTTCTGCAACAATCATAACAGCTAACGTTAATGTTGCTTGGACGATAATTGTAGACATAACGTTTGGAAGTAAATGCTTTGTAATTGTTTTGAAAGGTGAGCATCCAATTGAAATCGCACTTAAAATATACTCATTTTCCTTCTCAGCCATTACCTTGCTTCTTACGAGACGAGCTGTACCTGTCCAGCTCAGTACCGAAATAACAAAAATCAGGGTAGCTGTGCTAGATTCTAAGAAAATTGACTTTAATACAATTACAAATAGTAAGAATGGGAAATTCATCATAAAATCGGTAAATCTCATTAAAGCATTATCAACCCATCCACCAAAGAAACCTGCAGTTGCACCAACAATTGAACCAATCGTTATGACTGCAATTGTAATTGAGAATGCAAGTAATAGTGACGTTTGTCCACCGTGTAAAGTTCTAGCGAACACATCTCTACCTGACTTATCAGTTCCAAAAAAATGATCCGCCGATGGCTCCTTACTCATCTGCGTAAGATTGATTTTAGCTGTTTCCTCGACGGGTACCGTCAAAGGCTCAGCAAGGATTGATAATACAGTAACCATGATTAAAAATACCAAACTAATCATCGCAATTTTATTTTTCAAAAATTTCCGGCGGGCGAGAGCCCATGGTGATTGGCTCTTAGGAGGCTTTATCATGCTCCCAACAGCTACTGTAGTTGGTTGTGTAACTGGTTCCATTCTCTCACCTACCCCTAACTTAAACGAATTCGTGGATCTACTAATCCGTACAATAGATCTGCTATTAAATTACCTATTAATGTTAAAACCGTTAACATCATAGCAATAGCCATCATAACAGAATAGTCACGAGCATTAACTGACTCAACAAACAGATACCCGATTCCCGGATATGTAAAGATGGTTTCTGTAATAATTGCACCACCAAAAATACTGGCAATATCAAATCCTAGTAATGTAACAATTGGGATAATAGAATTCCTTAGTATATGCTTATTATAAATCGTTGATTCTTTCGTACCTTTCGCTCTTGCTGTACGAACATAATCTTTACGAGAACTTTCGATCATATCATTACGCAAAAATTGTGTATAGGATGCAGTAGCGAGAGATCCTAGCACTAGTGCCGGCAAAATCGTATGTTTCGCTTTACTAATAAAATACTCAAATGTACCAGGTTCCACACCTGAGCCAATACTTCCTGTGGCCGGTACCCAACCTAAATTAATAGAGAAAATATAAATAGCAACCAATGCTGCAACAAAGCTCGGAATTGCTAGAGCTAAATAATTAAATCCTGAAATGAGGTAATCGCCGATACTATAGGCGTATCGCCCTGAAAATCTCCCCATTAAAAAAGCTAAACAATACGTAATTAAAAGTGCAGATACTCCTAAAATGATTGTGTTTGGAAGGCGATCACCAACCAATTCCATTACTTCGCGTTTGTGTACGAATGAATCACCAAAATCTCCCTTGACCACTCCACTCATCCAGCGAATGTATTGTACATGAATAGGGTCATTTAATCCCATTTTTTCACGCATTTCTTCTATATAAGCTGGATCTGAGTTTAGCGGATCGATTTTACCAGATAGGGCATCCCCTGGCATTAGCTTTGCCAGGGAAAATACCACTACTGAGATAAGGAAAATAATTGGAATCATACCTATTAGTCTACGAATTGTGTATTGTAGCATGCTCAATTCCCCTTATCAAACTAAAATGTAATTTTCATTACTCTGTTACAGCCCATAAATGGAAATCATCTGTACCAAAAGGAGTAACTTTTACGTTTTGAACACGCTTATTGATTGCCCAAGGATCAATACGTTGTTCAAAGAAAATAATCGGTAACTCTTCGTTAACTAGTTTTTGCCACTCATCATAATATTGTTGGCGATGCTCTGTAATGTCCATGCTCTCATCTTCTGGGAATGTTACACCCTTTTTAATTAACTCATCAGACTCTTCAGAGTACCATCTCCACATGTTCCACTTGTCTGTAGATAACCAAATTCCAGCTGGATCTGGATCTGCTGCAAGTCCCCATGCACCCATGAACGTTTCAACAGAAGGATCATCTGCTTCAATTGTGTCATAGAATAGGTTGAAGTCTTTTAACGCTCCACCGTTAAGCTTTGCATTAAGACCAATCGCCTGCCAAGATTGAATAATGAATTGAGCACGAGCTTCAGAAGTTTCAGCACCAGCCATTGCATCAAAGTTCACAGTGAATGGCTTTCCTTCTGGATCTTCAACGAAACCGTCGCCATCTACATCTTTGTAACCAGCTTCATCAAGTAGTTCTTTTGCTTTTTCTACATCATACTCATAACCGTTAATTTCAGAATCATCAATTTTTGCCCATGAAACTGAAGGGAATGGCGTATTTAATGGTTTTCCTAAGCCGTTTGCAAAACCATCGATAAATGCTTGACGATCAATAGCGTAAGCCATCGCATGACGTAAAGCTTTATTTTGGAATTTTTGGTTATCAGATACAACTACACCCTTTTCATTGTCGTAATGACCCCAGTCAAATCCGATATAGCTGTAAGACATCGCATCTGCTTCAACTGCATTTACGTTTGGAAGCTCTTTAATAGCTGCCCATTGATCCTTCGGTGCTTCGATAACATCTACCTCACCGTTTTGGATTAAGCCCTGTGCTAAAGATCCGTCAATGATTTTGTAAACAACTCCGTCTAATTTCGCAGGACCTTGCCAGTAATCATCAAAGCGTTCAAACTCGATCATTTCACCAGCAACAATATTCTTAACCTTGAAAGGCCCTACCCCAATTGGATTTTTACGAATTTGCTCAGAATCTGGTAATTCTTTTGAAGAAATATCTCCATAGTAATGCTTTGGTTCTGGATATACCCAAATATTATCTAATAAGTTTACAGATGGTTCTGTAACTGTTACTTCAATTGTGTAATCATCAATTACTTTAATACCTTCGATTGTTTCAGCTGTTCCATCATGGTATTCTTGAGCACCCTTAATCATAGCTACGTTTGCAAAACGTGCACCTTCATAAGTTGGATCTGCGATTAAGTACCAAGCATACTCCATATCTTCAACTGTTAGTTCTTCCCCATCATGCCACTTCACGCCTTCTTTAAGCTTAAACGTTAATTTCATGTGGTCTTCAGAAAGTTCCCATGTAGCAAGGTTTGGTTGAGGAGTTAAATCATCACCCGTTTTGATTAAAGCTTCATGCATAAATTGGAGAGCATTAACATCATCTTCTCCTTCGTAATATGCATACGATAATACACCTTTGAATGGTTGTGTATAACCAAATGTTACTGTACCGCCTTCTTTTACTTCTCCTGCTGGCTTATCACCCTCTGCAGGCTTTTCGTTAGCTGTTTCTTTTGAACATGCTGCTAAAAATAGAGACATGATCAACATTACAGAAACAAGCCATAATGATGACTTTTTCATTGTTTTCCCCCCGGAAATAGTTTTTTTCTGCTAGTTGTATAAATGACATGCGACTCTATGCCCAGGCTTCACCTCCTTTAAAGTTGGCTTAACCTGCTGACACTCGGGCTTTGCATGAGCACAGCGCGGATGGAATGTACACCCTTTCGGTGGATCAATCGGACTTGGCACATCGCCTTCCAAAATAATTCTTTCCTTCTTTTTCCTAGGATCCGGCTCAGGAATAGCAGAAATTAAAGCTTGTGTATATGGATGCAACGGCTCTGCATATAAGCTGTTTTTCTCCGCTACTTCCACTAGTCCACCTAAATACATTACTCCGATTCGGTCACTCATATGTTTTACAACACTTAAATCATGAGCGATGAATAAGAAGGTTAAATCAAACTCATCCTGAAGTTCTTTTAACAAATTTAATACCTGTGATTGAACGGAAACATCTAGAGCAGAAACCGGCTCATCCGCAATTATTAACTTTGGCTTTAATGCAAGCGCTCTCGCAATACCAATTCTTTGTCTTTGTCCCCCTGAAAATTCGTGAGGGTATTTGTAGTAGGCATCTTCAGGTAATCCTACCTTAGTTAAAAGCTCCATTACTTCTGGCTTTAGCTCCTTAGAGCGCTTATTTGTGAAATTTCTAATAGGCTCTGAAATTAAATCTCCGACCATCATCATTGGGTTTAGCGATGCATATGGATCCTGAAACACCATTTGAAAATCTTTTCGTACCTTTCGAAGCGATATACCACGAATATTAGTAATATCATCTCCGTCAAAAATAATCTGCCCGTCTGTTGCATCTAATAAGCGCAATATAGTACGGCCTGCCGTCGATTTTCCACAGCCAGATTCACCAACCAGGCCAAGTGTTTCCCCTTTTTTAATTTCAAACGAAATATCATCTACTGCTTTGACAACAGCAACAGTTCTTCTAAGAATTCCACCCTTAATAGGGTAATAGGTTTTAAGATTTTTCACCTCGAGAAGAACATCATTATTTCTCTTATCTTTCTTATTTAATGTCTTTTCCTTTACTTCCATATTCATTATGCTTGCACTCCTTCTCTTGGCCTGCTGGATGGATATAGCAGGCAGGAAACTTCGTGCCCCTCGTCTGTTTCTGCTAGTAGCGGCGTAATACTTGTACATTCTGGCATCGCTTGAGGACATCGGGCAGCAAACTTACAGCCGACCTTCGGCATGTTCTTTAAAGATGGAACAATTCCTTTAATGGAACTTAACACCTCAACATCCTCATCCATTCGTGGGATTGCACCCATTAGCAATTTTGTGTAGGGATGTTTCGGATCGTGAAACAAGGTATCTACATCTGTTTTTTCAACAACCTTTCCTGCATACATAACGATGACCTCATCGCACATTTCTGCAACTACCCCAAGATCATGAGTAATTAAAATGACTGACATATCATTCACTTTTTGGATATCTTTAAGCAGTTCTAGAATTTGTGCCTGAACCGTTACATCAAGAGCTGTCGTCGGTTCATCAGCAATCAACAGCTTAGGTTGACAAGCGATTGCAATCGCTATCATAACTCTTTGCCTCATACCTCCAGAGAGCTGATGCGGGTACTCATCAATAATTTTCTCAGGTCTTGAAATACCTACACTCTTTAACAAAGCTATACTCTTTAATCTCGCTTCTTTTTTCGAGATTTTCATATGATTAAATAACACTTCTTGAATTTGAAAGCCAATTGAAAACACTGGATTTAACGAGGTCATAGGTTCCTGAAAGATCATTGCAATCTCTTTTCCCCGAATACTATTAATCTCTTTATCTGACATTTGTTCTAAATGCACACCTTCAAATTGTATGCTTCCCGACTTAATTTTACCGATGCCTTTTGGTAGGAGCTTCATAATTGACAAACTCATTACCGATTTACCACAACCTGACTCGCCCACAATTCCAACAATTTGACGTGGTTTAACAGAAAATGATACTTTATCCACTGCATTATAGTATTGACCATCAATAGAAAATGCAGTTTCTAAGTTTTTCACCTCAAGCAAAGGTGTATCTTTATGTAATTGAGTATTTACGCTCATCGGACACCTCTTACGTTTTTTTAATTATTCAGTCAATTGGTCTATTTGATTAAAATATTATTACAGTTAAATGACAATTGCAAGATTTTTTTAACAATTGAAAACATTCAAGTTATTGAAAAAACAAAAAAAGCCTCTACTTTAAGGCTTTAAAGTATATTTGAACCCCTTGATACAACTAGGTTTCTTCGTATTTCGTAATAAAATATTTTCCTGGAATTGTAAATGACATTTTTGTAGAAAAGTAATTTTCCTTGTAAGACTTTCTAACAAGGTAATACCCACATGCATAACCTAATAGTTTTGGATATGCACCAAAACCAAATAATAATTGATCATGCTGTTTATCTGTTTTTTTTAATATTAAATTGGGCATGATATATTTCTTCATGTACATTTCTATATCTTCCTTACTATAAAATTGACACCAATCAGCCAAATAATCTGCTCCACAGTTTTTTTCTACTTCTAATTCTGCTAATCCTTCTAAAATAATGGAGTCTAGTAAAGTATACTTTAACGGATTCCTGTTTTGTTTTTTCATCCGGCACACATGATGGTATTCATGAACAAATAATGCCTCTAATTCATTTTCATCCTCATAATCTCCGATAAACAAAAACATTCTATCAGGAAAAGAAACCCCAGATTTTCTTGTTTTGCGTTCTCTAAAAAAAGTATTGTTTGATTGAGTAATAGGGAAAATATAGATATTCACGGGTGGGCCAATCCACTTTTTTCTATACTTTTCATAAATATTGTTAATCGTTTCCCATGTTTTCTTCTTTTTTAATCTCTCAAATGTTTGAAAGCTTGAACGGTTTGGCCGATACATACCAAACGAGGAAAGATATTCATATATAGGTTTTGAATCACTTTCGTCAAACTCTTTTAAAAATCTTTCACATATAGCAACAGGATTCGAAAACTCTTTATCTAGCCATTCATCCGTACGTGCAACTACCACCCAACTCCCCCATTTCTTTTACAATGTAATAGCATATTATGAAAAAATAACCAAAACTTGATTAATGCCATAAAAAAAACAGAGCGGATATTACTCCACTCTGTTTCATTTTACTTATATGCTTTAAAAACGATTGTAGCGTTATGACCACCAAAGCCAAGTGAATTACTCATTGCTACTTGTACTTCTTGTTTTCTAGCTTCATTTGGTACATAGTCTAAATCACATTCTGGGTCTGGTGTTTCATAGTTAATTGTAGGTGGAATCATGCCTTCTTTAATCGCTAATACACTAAAGATTGCTTCAACTCCCCCTGCTGCTCCAAGCAAGTGCCCCGTCATAGACTTTGTTGAACTCACTGCAAGCTTATACGCATGTTCACCAAACACTTCTTTAAGAGCTAATGTTTCAAAGCGGTCATTGTAATCCGTACTTGTTCCATGTGCGTTCACGTAGTCCACTTCATTGACGTTTAAACCGGCATCGTTGATCGCCATTTTCATTGCGCGCGCTCCACCTTCTCCACCTGGTGCTGGTGCAGTAATATGGTAGGCATCACCTGTTGCTCCATAGCCAACGATTTCTGCATAGATTTTTGCCCCACGAGCTAGAGCATGCTCCAATTCTTCTAATACGACAATTCCTGCTCCTTCTCCAATAACAAAACCATCACGATTTAAATCAAAAGGACGACTTGCCTTACTTGGGTCTGGGTTCGTTGATAGTGCCGTGTTTGCACAAAAACCTGCGACAGACATTTTTGTAATAGGTGCCTCCGCTCCACCAGTTACCATAGCAACTGCATCTCCTCGCTGAATAACCTTAAAGGCATCACCGATTGAATTAGTACCTGTTGCACAAGCAGTTACTGTACAAGAGTTAAATCCTCTTGCTCCTAGCATAATTGAAACCTGGCCTGTTGCCATATCCGGAATCATCATCGGTACAAAGAACGGACTGACTCTTCGATAACCTCGACTTAAAAACGTCTCATACTGACTTTCAAAAGTCTCCATTCCTCCGATACCTGATCCAATCCAAACACCAATATGATGCGAGTTGCTGTCATTAATCTCAAGTCCTGAGTCTTCAACCGCCATCTTTGCTGCTGCTATTGCATAATGGGTGAAACGATCCATTTTTCTAGCATCTTTTTTATCAATAAAATCTTCAACTTGGAAGTCCTTTACCTCTGCAGCTACTTTTGCTGGGTATTCATCTGCATTCAGTCTTGTAAGCGGTCCTACACCCGATACACCTGCTAATACATTGTTCCATGCTGTTTCAACATTATTACCAACTGGAGTAACAGCGCCAACTCCTGTTACAACAACTCTTTTCTTTGTCATGTCTGGCAACTCCTTTGATTTCTTTAATAAATATTATAACTTAAATAATTACTTGCCCCAACGCATGGCAATGGCACCCCAAGTTAATCCTCCGCCAAAGCCTACCATAACGATCAGGTCATCCTCTTTTATTTTACCAGCTTCTACCTCTTCCACCAATGAAATCGGAATGGATGCTGCTGAAGTATTTCCATATTTATCAACTGTTTTCGACATCTTTTCTTCAGGAAGCTCTAGTCTTTGTCTCGAAGCCTCCATAATTCGAATATTCGCCTGATGTGGAATTAAGAAGTCAACGTCTTCCTTTGAAAGCCCAGCCTTCTCAAGAACATTCACGCTACTTTCTCCCATTTGTCTGACCGCGAATTTAAATACCTCTCTACCATTCATAACGATGTAATCTTCCTGGTAAAGATGCTTTCCACCTGTACCGTCAGCTCCCAGCTCGAAAGACAGTATACCTCTACCTTCCGTTACCTTTCCCATAACTACTGCCCCGGCTCCATCACCAAACAATACAGCTGTATTTCGGTCTTGCCAATCCGTAATTTTTGATAATTTCTCAACACCAACTACTAACACATATTTATAGCTGTCACTCTCAATAAACTGTTTAGCGGTAATCATTCCGTACATAAATCCTGCACATGCCGCACTAATATCCATTGCTGCAGCATTTACAGCGCCTAATTTCTCTTGTAACATACAAGCAACAGAAGGAAACGGTTGATCCGGTGTCACCGTTGCTACTAGTATTAAGCCAATTTCTTCAGCTGAAATTTCTGCATCTTCAATGGCTTTTTTTGCAGCTTCGAAGCCTAAATCCGATGTATTAACGCCCTTTTCAGCTATTCTTCTTTCTTCAATACCTGTTCGTGTGCGAATCCATTCATCAGAGGTATCAACCATTTTTTCTAAATCAGCGTTTGTTAACACTTTATCTGGAAGACATCTACCAATACCGATAATTCCCGCCTTCATGTTCCCAGCTCCTTTATATAACTAACTTTATTATCAATTATTATGACTTGGTACTAAAATTTTAACAGTAGTTCCCCGTTTTATCAATCTTTTTATCCTATTTATGCTCATTTCCCTTCTATCGTCCATACATTCTAAATTCCTTTTCATACCCTATTAATAAGGGCGAAAGGAGGTAGAATGATGCTGAGTAAAAAAGATGAAAGAGATCCCTTTTCAACACTAATGTTTCCATCGAGAAGAGAACCCAATCAAGAGACGGAGCAAATGGAAAGTGTTGAAGGAATGTCCGAGCATGAATGGCTTTTTGGAAAAAGAAGGTCACACCCTAAAGACGACTCTTTGAATACTTCTCCTAAAAGCCAAACTGCCATCGAAAAAGCAATCAACAATGTAAATATACCCGAACTTATGAATCATTTTGACACGTTAATGACATCTGCACAAAGCCTGAAACCTTTATATAAGCAAATCAAGCCGGTCATTTCATCATTTTTAAACTCTAAAAAATAAATAAAACAAGGCTGATACCTCTATTGTTAGAGAATCAGCCTTGTTTTTATTCCTCATGCTTTGCATCTTTTACGCCAAGTTCATATGCTTCCTGCATAACTTTCGTAAACAACGTCATAAATGGTTGAATGAGCTCCATAGATAATTCAATACCTGCATTTTCTAGTTGCTCCTTAGCCTCCGGTAAATATTTCATAGCAATTCCCATAAATTCCATTGTTTTGTCTTGAGACATGTTGTTATTCCTCCTATTGATTTGGCAATTTACCCGTTTCTTTATACTTAGTAATTAAAGCTGTTATTTCATCCTCAAATGCTTGATCCACATCAGGACTGAACTTCCCTAAGGAAATCACATGATCTTGAAAATCAAAGGATAGGTTTCCTGATTTCAACTCGTTTTTACTGAATTTTTCAGCAACTAATTCATATAGTTTATCTACATGCTGAACGGTACTAGTTAGAACCGTTGATTCCCCTAAATCAGACTGATCGGAAATAAACCCTATTGCATACAATCCGTTTTCTTTTATTTTCTCAATAACTGGCACATTGTATCCGTCACCAGCTGGATAGATTACATCCACCTTGTTCTTTATCATATGATCCAAAAAGCTTAAGGCCTTATCATCATCATCCCAATGGCCGACATAATCGATTTGTACAGCTACATCCTTATTTTGGTATTGTGCTCCCTCAAGAAATCCTTTTACTTCTGGCTGCCATTCATATGCAGCAATAATCCCTATTTCATTTGTTTTTGTCATTTTCCCTGCTACCATTCCACCAAAAAAACCCATAGCATATGCTTCAAAGTTTAAGCTAGTAGTATTTTCCTCATGAGCATCACTGTTAAAACTGACAAAATGTATTTCAGGGTATTTTTCTGCTAGATTATTAAAATAAGGACCATACTCGTTGCCATGTCCAAAAATGAGATTAACTCCTTTTTGTTGAAACTCTTTTACCGCTCTTTCCACGATTGCCTCTGAGTTCATGTCTTCTTTATAATAAACGTCAACTTTAAAACGGGATTGAATTTTTAACATTCCTTTATACCCTTTAGTCCCCCAAACCTGATCGTTAATGGTTTCTGGCACCAATAATCCGACCTTTTTAAGCTCGCCAGAAGACATAGGTTGTCCACAGCTTGTCAGGAAGGACAGGCATAAAAGAAGTAATACTCCAACCCGAACAAACATTTTACGCATTTTCTTTTCCGCCTTTCAAAAGGACAGTCAACTAAAATGAAAGTCCAATCACTTACTATATATCTATTACATTCTACCTTTAACATATAAAGAATGAAAAGTTTTTTTTGTTTTACCACATACCAACTACGTCCATTATGGCTTTAAAAATGGAAGAAAACTCTTTTCGTTCAGATTCTTCACCTACATGACTACTCTTCACTTCATGGGGCAACGACACAAAAAAGCACATTACATTTTCCTCATACTCATTAAGATTTCGTTTCTCCCACTCTGTGAAAGGGTGAATAAATACAATTGAGGATTTAGTATTTGAAGATATTGCCTGTAGCTTTCTTTTTACATGACTATTTTCATCCATCCAAACACGCTTTACGTTTTCATCAAAGCTATTCAAAAATACCACCGTTGATGTTGTAATGAGATCATCTTGTTGAACCCACTCATTTAAACCGATTTCTTCAAAATTCGCATTTCTTCCTATCTCCATTCTTCTATTGTTATAAACCGTCTCGTCTCCTGATTGAAGATGAATCCCTCTTACTTCATAGCCTTCTTCTAATAATAAAGCGGTCATTTTAAATCCGATCTCACCTAAAGCCCCAAGTACAAGTACCTTGTCCATAAAAAAAGCCTCCCTGTTACTCGATATACCAGTATATGCGCAGGGAGTCACCACTATTCTTAGTTCCTTATTACAATACTTTTTCATGTTGTTTTAAAAATTTTGTAACTTGTTGAGCGATTTGTTGTTTTTTCTCTGGCAGCATATAACACACAGTAACAGGAGCATTTGAATCCTCCCACTTCACAGATAATTCTTTGAGTAAATTGGATTGCTTATAGGCACGATTTCCAGACAGGACATGAATAATCTTCGTTGGGGTTTTAGGCTTCACATGTTGGTCACCCTGCTCACTGATTAGTAACTCAACAATCTGATGATGCTCTTGTTCGTAGGATTGAGACAGTTCTCTCATAAGCTTCTTATAAAAGAATTTATGCTCCTTTTCCTGCTCTAAATGGTCTTTTAAAGAAAGAATAGGGTTGATAAGCACGGTTGAACGGATATTCTCCTCCATCATATCAATAAGCTTTAAGGCAACAAGTGCTCCCATGCCTTCAGCTAAAATATGAATATTTTCATTAATTATTTCAGTACGAATAATATACTCATAGAGTCTTTTCGCTAGCTTAACTGCCTTGTCACTTCCCCAATTTTTTCCGTAAAGGTTGGAATAAAAGACCGTGTATCCTGATTCTCTAAGTTTCTGAATGAGTGTCCATTTCCCTTCATTCTGCGTCCAAAAACTATTTTTCTCATCAACAAAATGTCTTTCGTCACCAATAATTAAGATACCGAAACCGCGTGGTTTTTCGGGATAATGAATCATATTCCATTCGGTATCCAGTTTAAAGTTTCGGTTCTCCATACTAAAAACTCCTTCAACGTCATTTTGCTCATAATAATGTATGAATCATTATTTAAAATGAAAGGGAGATTAGCCTAAATTCGGTGGATTAACTGATAAAATTCTACTTTGTTTTGTCAATATTCATTTATTATTTTATAGCGATATGGTAAGATGAATGAAGATTTCAATATGTAAGAGGTGAAAAAAATGAGTTACTTTTGGACATTTTTCTGGACGTTCTTATTAGTACAAATGCTTTCATACGTCGTTTCGTCCATGATTGGAGTTGCGTTTCATTTTGAAACCGGTGCCATCGTTGGAGTGATTGTTGCGGTACTAATTTTTGTTATTGGTGCTGTATTACCGAATGAGCCAAGCGGTCATGAATCACATTAATCTTACTAAAAAATGTTTGAAAAAAGTCATCCATATTTGAGGGATGACTTTTTTAATTTGATCAAACGATATTTAATTTTATTTTACCGTCTACCAATTCAATCTGTACAGTGTTTTTCTCCTTAACTTTACCTGAAATAATTTCCCTGGCTAATAGGGTCTCTATATTCCGCTGAATAAATCTTTTTAAAGGTCTAGCACCGTATACAGGATCAAATCCATGTGTAGCAATATACTCTCTTGCCGTATCCGATATTTCCACGTGTATATTTTGTTCCTTGACCCGATGACTTAATTCCTTTATTAATTTGCTAACAATTTCTTTAATCGCTGATATATCTAAAGGATTAAAGGTAATTATTTCGTCAATTCGATTTAAAAATTCCGGGCGGAAATGAGTTCTTAATAACTGAAGGACTCTTTCCTTTCCCTCATCCTTATTGGATTGGTTTTCTAACAATATATGAGAACCAATGTTGGAGGTCATAATAATAATTGTATTTTTAAAATCTACCGTTCTTCCTTGAGAATCGGTAATTCTCCCATCATCTAACATTTGTAATAATATATTAAACACTTCTGGATGAGCCTTCTCTATTTCATCTAATAGAATGACTGAATAAGGCTTTCTTCTCACCACTTCAGTAAGCTGTCCACCTTCTTCATAACCGACATACCCTGGAGGTGCACCAATTAATCTAGAAACGGCATGCTTTTCCATGTATTCAGACATATCGATACGAATGATTTGTTCCTCGCTATCAAATAATACTTGCGCAAGTGCTTTTGCTAATTCTGTTTTACCAACACCTGTTGGCCCGAGGAAAATAAACGACCCAATTGGTCGGTTGGGATCTTTAATTCCAGCTCGCGCTCGTAAAACGGCATCAGAAACGAGTTCAACTGCTTCAGATTGTCCAACTACCCTTTCTTGTAAAATGCTTTCTAACCGAAGAAGCTTCTCTCTTTCTCCCTCTACTAACTTCACAACAGGGATACCTGTCCAACGAGAGACGATATTTGCGATTTCCTCCTCTGTAACCTCTTCACGAAGCAATCGTTCCCCTTGCTTGGAATTCATTTCTTCCTCCAACAGTTCAAGCTCTTTTTCAGCTGTCGGAATTTTCCCATGCCGAAGTTCTGCGGCACGATTTAAATCATATTGGTTTTCTGCATCTTCAAGCTCTCTTCTTAATTTCTCTAATTGCTCTCTTTTTTCTTGGACCTTTTGAATCCCTTCTTTTTCCATAAGCCACTTAGCCTTCATTGTAGCAACTTTTTCCCTTACCTCTGCCAGTTCCTTTTGTAGAAGATGAAGGCGTTCTTTACTCTGACTATCTTCTTCTTTCACTAATGCAGCTTCTTCTATCTCTAATTGCATGACTCTCCGAGATACTTCGTCTAATTCGGTTGGCATCGAGTCAATTTCAGTCCGAATCAAGGCACAAGCTTCATCGATTAAATCAATAGCTTTATCCGGCAAAAAGCGATCTGTGATGTAGCGATCAGACAATAGAGTTGCTGTAACGATTGCTCGATCATGAATATTTACTCCGTGATGAATTTCAAATCGTTCCTTTAACCCTCTCAAAATTGAAATAGTATCCTCCACATTCGGTTCCCTAACGACCACCTGTTGGAAACGCCGCTCTAATGCAGGATCTTTTTCAATGTATTTTCGATGTTCATCAAGAGTTGTTGCACCTATACAATGCAGCTCTCCTCGAGCAAGCATCGGCTTTAACATATTCCCAGCATCCATTGCTCCTTCTGTCTTACCAGCTCCTACAATGGTATGAAGCTCATCGATAAATAGAAGGATCCGACCATCACTCTTCTTAACTTCATTTAATACTGCCTTTAATCTTTCCTCAAACTCACCTCGAAATTTTGCACCTGCGATTAAAGCACTCATATCAAGTGAAAAGACGGTTTTATCCTTTAATCCTTCCGGTACATCCTTTCTTACAATTCGTTGAGCAAGTCCCTCGACAATAGCGGTTTTCCCAACTCCTGGTTCTCCAATTAATACAGGATTGTTTTTGGTTTTCCGTGACAAAATTCGAATCACATTCCGTATTTCCGCATCCCGTCCAATAACAGGATCAATCTTCCCCTTTTTTACCTCTTCTACTAAGTCACGTCCATATTTATTTAATACATCATAGGTTGATTCTGGATTCTGTGAAGTCACCTTTTGATTCCCCCTAATCTCATCAATAACTTCAAATAATCTTTCCTTATTAATTTTATGTTTCTTTAAATATTGACTAAATGTCGTTTCAGGTACGCTGGCTGCTGCTAACAATAAGTGTTCGACAGACATGTATTGATCGTCTAGTGCATTCTTCTCTTTTTCTGCTTCAAGGAGAAGTTTTTGAAGCAGAGACGTTATATATATATTGGTTTGTGTATTACCGCTTAATACCTCGGGCTTTCTCTTTCTAATTTGCTCTAGCTGGTCTAAGTACGGGTCCACTGAAAGCTGAAGACGTTCTATGATCATAGTTGCTAAACCGTCCTGCTCTTTGAAAAGAGAAATAAAAAGGTGAGCTTCATCAATCTCTTGATGGTTTGATTTTCTGGCTAGCGCTTGAGCCTCCGAAAACGCCACCTGTACCCGCTCAGTCATTGATTGAAAATCCATTAGGCTCCTCCTTTGACCATTTTTGACCTTTATTCATTTCTATTATAATCCATTTTTAGCATAAGTAAAGCCATCCATAAAGGATGGCTTTCTTAGTTATGAGTGTACTTTGGAGCGTATGTCCATTGGCGCTCGTCATTTGTTGATTCTGGGAAGCGTTCGCCTGCTTTTAACTTAATTTTTTTCGGGTTCGAAACCATAGAACCTGTATCACCAATCTCTATATAGACACCATTGTTTGGTGCCTTATCACCTGAACGAAAACGATGGTTTTGTCCCATAATCCCACTCCTTTCTAATGGTCGATTATAGTATTACCCAAATAAAAAAATCCCTGCGAAATCGCAGGAATCCTTTTTTATCCAAGTAATTCAACTAGTAACGCCTTTTGTGCATGAAGTCGATTTCCAGCTTGATGGAAAACAACTGAGTTCTCTCCATCAATCACCTCATGGGAAACTTCTTCCCCACGGTGAGCAGGTAAGCAATGCATGAATAAATAATCAGGCTTAGCATGCTTTACAAGTTCTGTATTAACTTGATAATCGGCAAATGCTTTAAGGCGAATTTCATTTTCTTCTTCTTGACCCATACTCGTCCAAACATCTGTATACACAACATCAGCTTGATTGGCTGCTTCAACAGCGTCGTTTGTAATAATCACAGAACCACCTGTTTGTTCAGCAATTTCTTTCGAATACGCTACAATCTCAGGATTTGGTTCGTATCCATCTGGACTTGCGACAGCGATATGCATTCCCATTTTCACTGCACCAATAATGAGGGAGTGTGCCACATTATTGCCATCACCAATATAGGCTATTTTCAGACCTGTTAAAGAGCCTTTACATTCCAAAATCGTTTGAAGGTCAGCAAGTGCCTGGCATGGATGATACATATCTGTTAGGCCATTTATGACAGGAATTGACGCATGCTTGGCAAGTTCTTCAACCGTATGGTGATAATGAGTACGGATCATAATTCCATCAATATACTCTGATAACACTTTTGCCGTATCAGAAATCGGTTCCCCTCTACCAATTTGCAGGTCTTTTCCGTTTAAGTACATAGCGGACCCACCAAGCTGAATCATTCCTGCTTCGAATGATACACGTGTTCTTGTGGAAGACTTATCAAATATCATTCCTAGAATTTTCCCTTTTAGTGGCGTATATGACTCTCCTAGTTTAAAGGCATTTTTAATTTTTATCGCGTTTGTTAACAGATCATTAATTTGTTCTGAAGAGTAATCTCTTAATGTTAACATATCCTTTAAGTCAGCTTTTTTCTCATTGGTTTTAACCGAGATCATGTAAGCTTCACCTCTCTTTTCTTTGATAACCATTCATTAAGTGAATGAACAGTAAATTCCTTTGTTGTTTGCCCAGCTAGAAATGCTAATAATGTTTCTTCTTCTGTGAATGTAAGAACACGATTTTTCGTAGCTGTTTCCCTCACACTTTTGTCTTCTAGTCCTTGATCAGGGTTGTAATAAGCAATAATTGCCTCATCTTTTACTTTGTTTGCTGATAATTCATTTGTCTCAATAATTGTTTCTTCATCTATCCCAGCTTCTTTGATTTTTGAAATATAACTTGGTTTTACCGCTACTTTTCCAGTTGGTCGGTCTTTCAATAAGGTGTGGAAGGACTTCTTCATGGCTTCCTCATAAGTCATTGCTAAACTGATACCTTCTCCAGTTGATCGCATCTCTGGACTCACCTTTGAATCTAACCCTTTTAACGCATAATTTGAAAACACAGGGTACTTCACACAAACAAATGGAAGATCATTTAAATTCAATGATTCATCATTTTTCGACAACCGGTATTTCCCAAGCAATATTTTTGTCGCAATTTGAACTAATGGTACACCTGTAACTTTACTTATTATCGGAACCGTTCGACTAGCACGTGGATTCACTTCTAGTACATATACATCTTCTTGATCGATTATAAACTGTATATTTAGAAGACCTTTATATTTAAGATGAGTAGTAATTTTTGTTGCATAAGAAAGCATTTTCTCTTGAACTTTTTTTGATAACGTGTGTGGAGGTAACACAGACAAGCTATCGCCGGAATGGACTCCTGTTCGTTCAATATGTTCCATCACCACAGGGGCGAGGACATTTTCTCCATCACTGACAAGGTCAAGCTCTGCTTCTATTGCTGGTAAAAATTGATCAACAAGGTATGGGAACTGTAAATCCGTCTCTTCAATAAATACTTGAAGCTCACTGGACTCCTTAATAGTGACCATACCTCTTCCACCGATAACATAAGAAGGGCGAATGAGGATTGGATAACCAATAGAGTTAGCAGCCAGGTTAAGCTCCTCAACACTATTTACAAATTGGCCTTCTAGTCTTGGGATCGCTAGTTCATCAAGAAGTTGATAAAATTTATCTCTTTCTTCTAGTACATCGATCACCTCTGAACCAGTACCTAAAATAGTTACTCCCGCTTGTTCAAGACCTTCCGCTAAGTTTATCGCAGTTTGACCGCCTAGTTGAATGATAACCTCATTTGTTTTCTCGGCTTCTAACACATTCAAAATATCTTCCACGGTTAACGGCTCAAAATACAAACGATCAGCTGTAGCAAAATCCGTACTAACCGTTTCCGGATTATTATTGATCATAATCGTTTCAATACCTTCTTCTTTTAAAGCAAACACTCCATGAACGGAGCAGTAATCAAACTCAATGCCTTGGCCAATTCGAATCGGACCACTGCCAACGATGACTACCTTTCTTTTATCTGAAGGAATTTGTTCATTTTTTCCAAAGTAAGTGGAGTAAAAATAATTCGTAACGGCAGAAAACTCAGCTGCACATGTATCTACCATTTTGTACGCTGGCAAAACACGGTGTTTTTTACGTGTTTCTCTCAGTTCTGCTTCCGTCACATTCCATGCTTTTGCTAGAAAACGATCACTAAATCCTTTTTCCTTAAAAAGCTGTAACTGTTCCTTTGTAACAGATTGGATAGTAACTTCATAAATTTCCTTTTCTAACTGAGCAAGCTTCTTCATGTAGTACAAGAAAAAGAAGTCAATCTTCGTCAATTCATGTAGGGTATTTACTTCTTCCCCACGCCTCATTAGCTCCATTAAAATGAAAAAGCGCTCATCGTTTTGTTTTGCAAGTTCAACATATAATTGTTCTTTACTTAATGTTTTTAAGGAGGACATCTCTAAGTCCTGTACCTTAATTTCGAGAGAGCGAATGGCTTTTAAAAGTGCTCGTTCAAAGTTACGGTCGATTCCCATTACCTCTCCCGTTGCTTTCATTTGTGTACCCAACTTTCGTTCAATGGTTGGGAACTTATCAAATGGCCACTTTGGAAACTTAACAACAACATAATCCAATGCAGGCTCGAAGCTTGCAAACGTATCACCTGTTACAGGATTAATTAACTCTGACAACTCATAACCTACTGAAAGTTTGGCAGCCATTCTCGCAATTGGATAACCCGTTGCTTTTGAAGCAAGTGCAGAAGAACGACTTACCCGAGGATTTACTTCAATTAAGTAATAATTCTTACTTACCGGATCTAGAGCAAATTGGATATTACATCCACCTACGATTCCAAGCGCAGAAATGATCTTAATTGAAGCAGACCTGAGCATTTGATATTCTTCATCTGTTAATGTTTGAGAAGGAGCAACAACGATTGAATCACCTGTGTGGATTCCAACTGGGTCTAGATTTTCCATATTACAAATGATAATGCATGTATTGGAAGCATCACGCATTACTTCATACTCAACTTCTTTAAAACCAGCAATACTTTTTTCAATTAAGCATTGATGGATGGGACTTTCCTTAAGTCCTCCTTGGACCAATTGGAGGAATTCCTCCTCATTTGATGCAATTCCTCCACCTGTTCCACCAAGAGTGTATGCAGGTCTTATGATAATTGGAAAACCAATTTCTTTTGAAAAGCTGACTGCTTCATCAACGGTATGAACAATCTTACTTTCCGGTACAGGTTCTCCAAGCTCGTTCATTAATTGACGAAATGCGGAACGATCCTCACCTTTTTTAATTGACTCAATGGAGGTACCTAGAACCTTTACTCCGTATTTCTCAAGAATTCCATGCTCGGCTAATTGAAATGCAAGGTTTAGTCCCGTTTGACCACCTAATGTTGCAAGTAACCCATCAGGCTGTTCTTTTTTTATAATTTTCTCGATAACATCTACTGTAAGCGGCTCGAAATATATAGCATCAGCAAAATGACTATCTGTCATAATGGTAGCCGGATTATTATTTACTAATATAACTCGGTACCCTTCCTCTTTTAAGGCCATGCAGGCTTGTGTGCCTGCATAATCGAATTCTGCCGCTTGCCCGATGATGATCGGTCCCGAACCGATGACTAATATGGATGTGATAGATTGATCTTTAGGCATATGCAACTTGACTCCCATTATTTTCTTTAATTAATTGCAAAAATTCATCAAATATATATTCACCCTCTGAAGGACCTGGGTTTGCTTCAGGATGAAATTGTGTCGTTATTAACTGATAGCTTTCATGGAAAAATCCTTCAATCGTTGAATCATGTAAATTATAAAATCGAGTTTTAAGACCCGTGCCAGCTAAGCTTTTTTCATCAACGTAATAGCTATGATTCTGAGAGGTCATAAATACCGTCTTCGTTTCTTTATCCATGACTGGATGATTAGCACCACGATGTCCAAACAATAATTTCTTTGTATCTGCTCCTAAAGCTAAACCGGCTAGCTGGTGACCTAAACAAATTCCAAGGGTCGGATACGCTTTAATGACCTTTGAAATGTTAGGTAATAAATGCTTGAGATGCTTCGGGTCTCCAGGTCCATTGGACAATAAAATGCCATCCGGATTAAGCTTTTTTATTTCTTCATATGAGCTATTATAAGGAACAGTTGTTACCTTGCAGCCTCTATTTAACAGCGAGTGTTGAATCGACTTCTTATTTCCAAAATCCATTAATACGACGTGAAAATCTCCTTCGTGCCCTTCCGTTGAGATCTGTGTTGAAGATACTTTCGATACCTTTTCCATATCTCCAAGCTCGAAGGATTGTGGTTTAGTGGTATCCGTGTTAATCACGACAGGCATGGAACCCTCGTTTCGGATTTGTTTTACAACTTCTCTCGTATCCACGTGTTCAATTAGTGGAATTCCCCATTTTTGTAAATATTCACTTAACGAGTATTTAGCTTGGTAATGAGAGTTATTCATACAAGCTTCATATACAATGACCCCAGCAACATGTGGTTGTTTACTTTCAAAATCTTCAAGATTTATCCCGTAGTTACCAATTAGAGGATACGTAAATACGATGATTTGATCCTTATATGAAGGGTCAGTCAATACTTCTTGATACCCAGTCATTCCTGTAAAAAATACAATCTCCCCGGACACTGGTTCATTGTCTGTTTTGACAACCCATTTTCCTTCGAACGTGTCACCACTTTTTAAATGCACATATGCTTTCATTGTTCCACCTCGTAAATTGTGAATATTTATATCTGAAACTTAATTTTTATGCAACAACCTGTAAAAAAGAGCAGCCATTTAGGCTGTTATATACGATTTTTGTAAGACCATTTTAATTATATTTACCGCTTCATTTATTTGTTCCTCAGTAACAGTTAATGGCGGCAGAAGACGGAGAACATTTTCACCAGCTGGTAATGCTAACAATCCGCTTTCTCTTAAATCCTTTAGAAGTGAACCTACCGAATTTTGTAATTCAATACCTATCATTAATCCGGAGCCACGAATCTCCTTCACTACAGAAATATCCTTTAATTCCTGTTCAAGTAACGATTTCGTGTATTCTCCCTTTTTAACAACGGATTCTAAGAATTCGGGAGCAAAGATCTCTTCCATCGTAGCTATCGCAGCACTAATGGAAACTGGATTTCCTCCAAACGTTGAACCATGGCTTCCCGGTCCAAAAAACCTCACCAACTGTTCTGTACCGATTACTGCACCAATTGGAAAACCACTACCTAACCCCTTGGCTGAAGTCACGATATCAGGAGATAAATCGTACTGTTGAAAAGCAAAAGGCTTTCCCGTTCTACCTATCCCTGTTTGGATTTCATCAATAACGAATAACGCCCCATATTCCTTACAAAGCTTCTCTACATCTTTCAGAAATGCCTCTTCGCCTACATGTATACCTCCCTCACCTTGAATGACTTCAAGCATTACAGCAGCCACTTCATGAGACATTTCAGCTTTTAGTGAATTGATATCGTTAAATGGAACATAAACGAATGTTTCGAGCATGTTACCGTAGCCTTCTTTAATCTTGTCTTGACCGGTCGCAGACATCGTCGCAAACGTTCTTCCATGAAAGGATTGTTGAAACGTAATAATTTTTGTTCTCCCCGTTGCTTTTCTTGCGAGCTTGATTGCTCCCTCATTGGCTTCAGCACCACTATTTGCAAAAAATACGGCCTCTAATCCAGCGGCATCAGCAAGCATTTTTGCCGCAAGCACTTGCTTTTCTTGAGGAAACAAATTCGATACATGCCAGAATTGATCCAACTGATGAATCACAGCCTTTTTTACAGCTTCTGGCTGATGTCCAAGGTTACACACTCCGATTCCAGAAGTAAAATCTAAATATTTCTTATTATTTATATCGTATAAATAGGAACCTACAGCCTTAGCTGGCTCCACTTCCCATCTTGCATATGTTGGAAAAAGACCACTCATTGAAGAATCCCTTCCTTTCTACAAATCTGAGTACCAAGCCATTGATCATTCTCAAAAAATCCTTTTTTCCCATTCACAATCATTACGCTCTTAAGCCCCATGTCTATCGCTGACAAAGCTGATTCGACTTTAGGAATCATGCCACCATATATCGTACCGTTTTCAATCAATTCATTCACTTCTCGCTTATTAAGTTCTTTCTTCACTTGGTTGTTTACGAGAATTCCATCGACATCTGTTACGAATAAGCACTGCTCTGCTTCTAAACCACTCGCAACCGCAGCAGCTGCATAATCTGCATTTACGTTAAGCTTGGCATTTTGTTTATTTATCGCAATCGGTGTAATTACAGGTATATGTCCCGAATCAACCATTAATTGTATGAGGTCTTTATTAATCGCTTGGACCTTACCAACATATCCAAGTCGCTCTTTGTCAAGGTATTCTGCTTGAATTAGGTTAGAGTCACTACCATTTAACCCTAGCGCTTTGAGACCAAAATCATTCAGTTGTTCGACCAACTTACGATTTGTTTTACCTGTAAGCACCATTTCAGCAACTTGTAATGTTTCTTTCGTTGTTTTCCTTAGTCCATTTACAAATTCAGGCATAATTTTTAGCTTTTTAAGCATGTCATTTATGTCCGGTCCTCCACCATGAACAATTACCACCGAAAAACCTTTCTTCTTCATTTCTTTTATACTTTCAAAAAAACTTGAAGATAGTTCGTTTAGTACACTTCCACCACATTTAATTACGATCGTTGACAACCTAAGTGCCCCCTTACGTTCGATAGCTCGCATTAATTTTTACGTAATCGTAAGAAAGGTCACATCCCCATGCCTTTCCTTCCCCGTCTCCAAATTGTAAATCGACAAAAATATGAATCGTATCATTCTCTAAATATTTCTTTGCCTCATCCTCTGAAAATACTTGAGGCACACTATTTAATAACATGGTTGTTTCACCGAGCTTAATATCAACCGTATCAACATTCACTTCGACACCTGCTTGACCTATCGCACCAATAATACGTCCCCAGTTTGCATCTGCACCGAAAATAGCTGTTTTTACAAGATTCGAACCTACAATTTGCTTTGCAACTTTACGTGCATCGTCATTGGAAGCCGCACCTTTGACACTCACTTCTATTAGCTTTGTTGCTCCCTCTCCGTCACGAGCAATTTGCTTTGCTAAGTCTTGGCTCGTATTTTTAAGTAATTCAATGAAAGCTTCCCAATCCTTATGATCTTCATGAAGCTCCTCATTTCCAGCTTTTCCATTTGCCATTACAAGGACCATATCATTCGTAGATGTGTCACCATCAACTGTTATCTGATTGAAGGACTCGTTGGTAACACTTTTTAAGGCTTTCTTAAGAGACTCAGGAGAAATTGCGGCATCACAAGTAATAAAGCCAAGCATAGTAGCCATATTTGGATGAATCATTCCGGATCCTTTTGCAGCTCCACCCATCGTAACCAGTTTCCCGTCAATCTCAGTAGTGTAACAACTGCTTTTCATACATGTATCAGTCGTTAAAATCGCCGTTTGAAATCCTTCTGCATCTTCTTGTGTTTGACCAAATTGTATTTCTGAAATTCCTGCAGCAATTCGATCCATTTGAAGGTACTCACCGATTACTCCTGTAGAAGCAACCGCTACAAAAGTTTCTTCAAGGTTAAGCTTATCAGCTGTCAGCTTTCGCATGGAGTAGGCGTCTTGTAGACCTTTTTCTCCTGTACAAGCATTTGCACATGCACTATTTACAATCACCGCTTGCAGCTTTCCATTTTCCTGAATACTTTGCTGAGTGACCTTCAGTGGGGCTGCTTGAAACTGATTTAATGTATATACAGCTGCGCTACTAGCAGGTACTTCACTGTATATTAATCCAACATCTTTTCTAGAATAACGAAGTCCCGCGTGTACTCCACCTGCATAAAATCCCTTTGGTGAGACTACGCTACCACCATTTACTTTTTTTACTTGTGACACTTCCGATAAAGCTTCCATCTCTTAACCTCCTATTACGGATACAGTGGCATAAACTTCAAACCTGAATGACTCTCCAAACCAAACATGATGTTTGCATTTTGTACGGCCTGCCCTGCAGCACCCTTCATTAAATTATCGATTACCGATACGATTGTTAATCGGTTTGTTCTCTTATCAACGTGTAAACCTATATCACAAAAATTCGAGCTTGATACATCCTTGACTGATGGAAAATAGCCTTGTGGTCTTACTCGGACAAACGGCTCATTTTCATAATACGATTGATATAACTCTATGACTCTTTCAGTCTCCCAATCTGCTAAAAGCTGGACATACATTGTGGCCATAATCCCTCTTGTTAACGGAAGAAGATGAGTGCTAAAGGTAATTGGCTGAATCTCACTATTCCAAAGCATTAATTGTTGCTCAATTTCAGGAATATGCTGATGTTCATTCACCTTGTAAATTTTAAAATTCTCATTTACCTCTGCATATAATGTTGATCGACTCGCTGCTCTCCCTGCCCCAGAGGTTCCTGATTTCGCATCAACAATGATACTCCTTGGGTCAATTAATCCTTCCTTTACAACAGGTGCTAACCCAAGTAAAGTAGCTGTTGGATAGCATCCGGGATTGGCAACCCAATTAGCCGCTTTTACCTGCTCTTTATTCCATTCGCTTAATCCATATACAGCTTCATCTACGATGGTCGCATTTGCGGGTGTTTTTTTATACCACTTTATATAATCAGAAGAAACCTTTAACCTTAAATCCCCTGATAGGTCAATGACCTTAATATCTTTTCCAATAAATTGATCAACGAGACTTGAGGAGACCCCTGATGGAGTAGCAAAAAAGACTAAATCACTTTCTTCGGCAATTTTATCAGCATCAATGCTGCTCATTTTCTTATCAATAATTCCATAAAGATGTGGATATTCATCTGAAATGGCCACTTCTTCTTTTGTTGAATGAATGGAATGTATGTCGAATTCAGGGTGTGAGTGCAATATACGGAGCAACTCAACTCCACCATATCCAGTTGTTCCGATAATTGATACTTTCATTCCTTGCCCCTTCCTGAATATCTTTGCATATTTAATCATTCGATTTAATTTTTATAAGTTTTAATGTACCTTATTATAAAAATAGCTAACAATAAAATCAACCAATTTTTTAAACTATTTTCATTTTTTTTAGATTATTTTTAATGTTAGTACTTCTAACAAAAAATCTGTATAAACAATTACTCGTATTGGGAGGTTTTAAGGTTGACGAAATTGATTTTTCTTTTTACAGTTAGACTAGTTAATTAAAGTGGCTAGCAAAGCCGTCAGGCGGTGACATCTCCATGAATACTTCCATAAATCTACAAGATTTTATACAAGTGGCAAGGTATACACGTAAGATTGAAAAAGGAAATTATTTATTTCAAGAAGGCCAAAAGGCTGAGGAGTTATTTGTCGTTCTTAAAGGAAAGATTCAAATCAGCAAAATGGTCCCAGATGGAAGAGAACTGACGATTCGAATGTGCTCTACTGGAGAGCTTATTGGGGAGATTCCATTGTTTTGTGCTTCACCTAAGTACATGTTGGACGCAAAGATTGTAGAAGATGGTGAAGTTGCGGTCATTCATAAGGGTGATTTAGAGGAAAGGCTTAGCAACGACCATGCATTATCTTTGCAATTTATGAAATGGTTAAACGGACAGCATAGGAGAAACCAAACTAAATTTAGAGACCTTATTCTTCACGGTAAAAAAGGGGCATTGTACTCCACCCTCATTCGTTTATGTAATAGTTATGGAATTGTTCGTGAACATGGCATTGTCATAGATCAACCCTTGACCAACCAAGAGATTGCTAATTTTTGTGGAACATCCAGAGAAGTTGCCAATCGCTTGTTAAGTGAATTACGGAAGAATAACATCATCTCCATTGATAAGGGAATTATTACTATCCATAATTTAACGTTCTTAAGAGATGAAATTGATTGTGAAGATTGTCCAATTGATATTTGTAAAATTGATTAAAAGCACTCGGCAGATGACAAACCGAGTGCTTTTATTTATGGTACTAGTAAAGCAACTGCCATCATTCCAAAAAATAAAACTGCATTTACAATCTCCAAAATCCCTACTTTTTTTGCTGAATAAGGCTTCCCATAAAAGAAAATGGCTCTAAGCAAGCTTGGCAAGCTCGCTAATGCAAAGATCCAATAACCAACAATCACCCAAAGTATGACCACCAACAAATGATATCCCCAAGAAATTTGTTTGTATAATTCACTCTTTTTCTCGCGAATCATCGTTTTGACATAGAATGTACTTCCTGTAAAAAAGAGAATAGAAGAGAAAAAGGCAAGCCACGCGTTGAAACTAATTTCTCCCTCTCCTAAAAAGCTACTCGCTAAGCCAGCAATTGCAAATACGATAATGGCACTTAAATCATTCGTTAGTGCACGATCATTGTTCTTGCTTGAAAAATACGCATTTATGCAAAAAAATGGGATCATGATCAGTCCAAAAAGAATAATAGAAGGCCTAGTAAATAAAGGGACTAGCAAAAAAAACAATGCCGGTAACAGGTAGATAACTGTCCATTTTTTATACAATGAGAGTTTCTTTCTTTTAAATAAAAGTAACATCGGATATGTCGCTAAATATAGTAGTATCCAGCCTAAAAAGAAAGGGATATGCTGCCAAAGGAAGTTAGAAGCAATCACACCTAACCAAAAAGGGATGATTAACATCGCCCATGCGCCATGCTGTTTTGGTAAAAATAATTTCATTGTCCTCACTCCTAATGTTGTAGCTACTTATACTATAAAAGAATGAAGAGTGTTAGTAAGTGAATTGAATCACAGAACAAAAAACTGCAAAGCATTTTCACACTTTGCAGTTTCCTTAATTTCTTTTTTCATTTATATATTGCACAAGCAAGGATATTGTTTCGTTTTTGTTCCAAATAGGAACACTCGTATTTATATGTATCGGTTCGCAGCTCACAAAAGCCATCACATTCTCTAAACTTTTAAGTGCATCAAAATCTTCTTTATTTCTTAAAAGTACAATTTTATCATATGTTTCATTTTTATGCCCTTCTATTAGGATAACCTCTGGATTCATGGTACATAAAATATGAATCTGTTCTTGTACATTCCATTTATCTTTCTCTACTTGAAGAAGGAGCCTTCCCTCTCCCTCAACTAATGAGGCAAAGGCACCAGAATGTATATGCTCCGAAGAGTCCTTTTTTTCAACTACGTCAGGTTTACCACCATGCCCATGATGCTTTATTGTAGCTACATTTATTTTGTGCTTGGATAATTCTTGTAGTAGTTTTTTAACAAATGTTGTTTTCCCACTATTTTGAAAACCCACTACTTGCACAATGACTGGTTTCACCACGGCCATTCGCTACCTTCATGATCTTCTAACAACAAGACATCCACAACCGTTTGAGCTTCAAATCCTCTTGTTCCACCTGGTAGGATTATAAATGAATTGGCACCTGCCAAACTCATTACGATATTTGATTTGTCTACTCCACTAGGTGCAGCTACTAGCTTTCCATCCGAGATGGTAACTTTGCTCCTCACAAAACGAGTAAACGGATTTGCTTTTGGAAAATCAACTTCTAAAACGGCTTTTTCTCTTCTTAAATGTGGCTTCGGACAATAGAGCATGGTACGAATGATTGGTCTCGCAAATAACTCAAATCCGACATAACAAGCAGAAGGATTCCCAGATAACCCAAATAAAATTTTCCCATTTAAATGTGCAACTGTGGTAACACTTCCAGGTCTCATAGCTACTTTATTAAAAAGGACATCCGCCCCCAACTTTTTATATATTTGAGGCAAATAATCGAAATCCCCAACCGAAACACCACCAGTAGTGATCAATAAATCAACCTCTTCTATGGCACTTTTAATCGATTCATAACATAATTCAAAATCGTCAGGAAGTTTTCCGAAATACCTTGCTTCTGCCCCAGAACGCTCGATTTGAGCAATAATCATATGGGTATTTGAGTTTCGAATTTTCCCCGGCTGTAATTCATCCTCTACCTCAAGTAATTCTGTACCTGTAGCAAATAATCCAATGACAGGTTTTTTAGCAACAGGCACGTCCTTATAACCAAATGTTGCAAGCATCGCTTGAATTCCGGGATTGATTTTTGTTCCTCTTTTTACAAGAACTTCTCCCTTTTTCGCATCCTCTCCAGCGAAAGAAACATTATCTCCCGGTTTATAAGATCGCTTTATGGACATATATGAATTTCCGTTCTTTTCACTCGTTTTGGCGAGTTCTAACATGACAACTGCGTCACAATTCATAGGCATTTGTGCACCTGTCATAATGCGAACTGCCTGGAATTCACCGACTTCCTTATTCGAAACGTATCCTGCACCAATATGATCAACCACTTCGAATTCAACAGGATTGGAAAGCGAAGCATCAGCTGAATCAACCGAACGAATTGCAAAACCATCATAAGGAGAACGATTGAAGTGGGGAACATCTGACGTTGCGACTAAATCCTCTGAAAGGAATCGGCCATAACTCTCGTTTATAGAAACGAATTCTTGTTTGCCGGGTAAGAAATACGACATCACTTTCTTTACTGCTTCACCAATTTGTATTGGCGTTCTTTTTTCGACCAATGAAATCAACTCCTAAATGGTAAGGTCCTCTGTTCACCTGTGTAATTATAAACATCCAAATAACAAATAAAACAGGACAAACATCACTTAATAACTTATTTTAGCGCAATTCTCATAACATTTTGAAGAAAATAGAAAACATTTCTTTGAAAGTGTGATTCACATCACCTTAAAGTAAGACAAAATCATATATTCTTAATTTGTAAATAAAACGTATTTTTTGGAGGGCAATGAAAATGACATATCCATTTCAAACGGACTCATTAGTAAAAGATATAGTAAATGAATTTCCAAAAGCAGCCGACGTATTTAAGAGAAACCGAATTGATTTTTGCTGTGGTGGGAACATTCCATTAGACCAAGCCGCTTCTGAAAAATCAGTAGATGCTAGTGAAATAATTCAAGAGCTTCAACAGCTTTTTGATACGTATAAAGGTTCTAAAGAAGATGTATCAGTATGGACAGATTCAGCATCTGATGTAATTATTAACCATGTGATTGAACATTATCACCGTCCTTTAGAAGAAGAACTCGCTAACTTAAGCCCTTACGTTACAAAGGTAGCAAAGGTTCATGGGGGACATCGCCCAGAGTTGTTAAAGGTATACGAACTATTTTACGAACTAAAAAAGGAATTACTAGAGCACACAGCAAAAGAAGAAGAACTCGTATTTCCGATGCTGCAAAAGCTTGAAACTATTACTGGCGATACTCGTAACGAAATGATTAAAGAAATAAGAGAATTAGAAAAAGAACATGATCATGCTGGAGCTATCTTAAAGGAATTAAGAGACATTACCTCCGACTTCCAACCACCAATGGATGCATGTGGCACGTATCGTCTTGTATACAAAAGACTTGAATTATTAGAAGAACAAACATTTATGCACGTTCACCTAGAAAACAATATATTGTTCCCTAGATACATCGCATAAGAAAAACAAAAACTACTTCTTCACCAGAAGTAGTTTTTATTTATCCTCCAATATAGGACATTTCTATTTTCTTTCTATTTGCTATCGTTTCTTCCGTTCTTTCATCCGAATAACGATCATTTCTTCGATTCCAAATATCAGTGATTCTTTGTTCAATTTCCGAATCAGACACACCGCTTCTCATAAAGTCACGAATATCGTGTCCGTTCCCATTAAACAAACAAGTAAAAAGCTGTCCATTAGCCGAAAGCCTCGAACGAGTACAGCTAGAGCAAAACGACTCAGAAACAGAAGTAATAAATCCGACATCTATGTTTGAACCCTTGTAGCGATATCGCTTAGCAACCTCCCCAAAATAATCGGGATCAACAGGCTCTAACAAATAATGCTCTTTCAATCGTTCATAAATTTCCTTTTTGGTCACAACGTCATCCATTTTCCATCCGTTTGTACTACCAACATCCATGTATTCAATAAAACGGAGTTGAAGTCCATTATCTTTACAAAATTGTGCCATAGGAACAATCTCTTGATCATTTAATCCCTTTTTAACAACCATATTCAGTTTCACACCAAGCCCTGCTTTTTGGGCCGCATGAATTCCTTCAATTACAGGTCCCGTTTTCACACCACGACCATTAATCTCACCAAATAGCTCGTCATTCAAGCTATCAAGGCTTACATTTACCCTCTTTAGACCAGCATCCTTTAATTCCTTGGCATACTTTGGCAAAAGAACACCGTTCGTTGTTAAGCCAATATCCTTTAAGCCCTTTATTTTGGAGAGCTTCTCAACTAGCAAGGGAAGCTGTTTTCGAAGTAGAGGCTCGCCACCTGTGAGCCGTATTTTTTCCACTCCAAGACCCACAAATATATGAGCCAAACGCTCAATTTCTTCATAGCTAAGTAATTCATTTCTAGGTAAAAATGCAAAGTCGGGACCGAACACCTCTGCTGGCATGCAGTACTGACACCGGAAATTGCATCGATCGATAACCGATATTCTTAAATCTCGTAACGGACGGTTTAATTGATCAGTAATTTTATTCATGATAATCAACTCCATCGCAAGAGTATCTTGCATGCATTGTAGTTTATTTTATTATAACGTTAAACTACTTTACAACATAACTATTTTATTAAACGTGAACATATTGTTACATCATTCGTGAAGTTATTGACAACGATTCTTATTGCCCTCATTGTAGATGATAGAATTATTACTGTCTAAAAAAGGGTGAATCTGGATGTCAGCAGTTGTAAAAGAAACTCATTCAATAGAGATAAAAGAACTTCTTCATCTGGCTGACCGCCGTTTTATTGGAGAAAAGAATACTTTTATCTTTCAAGAAGGAATGGAAGCAGAGGAAATGTACGTCATTCTGTCAGGGAAGGTACAGATTAGTAAAATTACATCCGATGGCAGGGAGCTGTCATTAAGGATTTGCGGTAAAAATGATATTTGTGGAGAACTCACACTTTTCACTCATTCCCCTAAATATTTGCTTAGTGCTAGGGTACTTGAAGATGCAGAAATTGCTGCAATTAATAAAGATGTCCTTGAAAGAGAAATCTTTCGAAACAGTACTCTTGCCCTAGAATTTCTAAAATGGATGAGCGATCATTTTAGAAAAACGCAAACAAAATTCCGTGATCTCGTTTTAAACGGAAAGAAAGGCGCATTATACTCGACTCTGATCCGAATGACGAACAGTTATGGTGTAGAGGTACAAAACGGGATCCTTATTGATCTTCCACTAACCAATCAAGAACTTGCCAATTTTTGTGGAACTTCCCGTGAAAGTACCAATCGCATCTTAAATGAACTAAAAAAAGAGAAAATTATTTCTATCAAAAAAAGTAAAATCATCGTTCATAATCTACAATATTTAAGAGATGAAATTGGTTGTGAAAATTGTCCAAAGGTTTATTGTAGTATTGAATAAATCGGAGTGCAGGGATTTCTGCACTCTTATTATTATGCTTTCTTTGATCTTAAAGCCTTTGGCACGTAAACACAGAATGGTTCACTTTCTAGGTAATCGCCTGTCATGGCATAAGCTCTTGAGCGTGAGCCACCGCATACATATCTGAACTCACATACGCCACACTTGCCTTTATATTTATCAGGATTCCTTAAGTCCTTAAAAATCGGTGACTCTCTGTAAATCTCGGCTAACGGCTGCTCACGCACATTCCCCGCTTTTATTGGTAACAGACCACTCGGGTACACATCACCGATATGAGAAATAAATACAAAGCCATTCCCGTCATTAACCCCCTTGGGAGCTCTACCTAATCCATCAATACTTCCTGTTAAGCCCTGCCTAGTTAAGGCATCCAAATAAGATATATTTTCCTTTTTCTTCTCTTCTTTCATTTTTTGCTGAATAAACACACGTCGATAATGTTGAGCAGCTGTCGTTTTTATATCAAAAGGTACGCGTTTGCTCAGCTCCTGCAGCCAGATAAATACTTTTTCATGCTCTACAGGAGAAATCATATCTTTTTCTTGCCCTCTACCGGTTGGTACTAAGAAAAAGACACTCCACAAAACACATTGTAGTTTCTCAACAAGTGCTGCCATCTCGTCAAGGTATTCATGATTATAGCGAGAGATCACCGTGTTGATTTGAATCGGTATTTCAAGTTCATGGAGGTACTGAATTCTTTCTACGGTTAAATCAAAAGAGCCTGCAGTGCCACGAAAATGGTCATGAATTTCAGCTGTCGGACCGTCTAAACTAAAGGCCCAACGTGAAAGACCTACCTCCTTGGCTTTTTCGATTGACTCTTTCGTAACATTTGGTGTGGCACTTGGTGTCATCGAAACGCGTACACCTTTTTTTACAGCATATTCGGCAATATCAAATACGTCTTTTCTCAAAAGCGGATCTCCGCCTGTAAATACGAGCATGGGATTATTCATTTCATAAATTTCATCTATTAACCTTTTACCTTCTTCCAAGGTTAATTCCCTTGGATCTGTTTTATACTGTGCTTCTGCACGGCAGTGAAGGCATTTAAGCTGACAAGCTCTCGTTAACTCCCAGATAACAATAAACGGATCTTTGTTAAAGTCTCGACTGACAATCACAATGAGGACCTCCTGACAAAGCACAACTTTAAAATCATTACATTCATTGTATAGGGATCTTCTCCTGAAATAAGTGAACTAGCTCACACAATCATATAATTAAGAAACTTTTTTGTTATATAAAAAAGCTAACCGCATCAGCGATTAGCTTTAAGTCCTATCGAATTCCAAGCGCAATCTTTGCGTATCTTGACATTCTTTCTTTAGACCACGGTGGGCTCCAGACGATATTTACTTCTGTCTTCTTTACTTCAGGGATATCACTTAGAGCTTCTTTTACATTTTCCACTATAGCACCAGCTAACGGACAACCCATTGAAGTTAATGTCATTGTAATGGTCGTTGTCCCTTCTTCGTCCATCTCAATATCATAAACAAGGCCAAGGTTCACAATATCTATTCCAAGCTCTGGGTCAACAACTAATTCCAAAGCCCCCATAATACTATCTTTTAAATCTTGATCCATTATAATCACTCCTTAAAGTTCAACTCTATTTACATGATAACAAAATGGTTTACATAAGTTATAATATAATGATTATTTTTCTGCTGAAGTGACGTACATCATACTTGATGAAAGTAAATGCTTTTCAAACCACTCAACGGTTTTTAATAGCCCTTCTCTACTAACCTTATGATCGGCCTTTTCATCACTTATAAACTGTAGTAACTGAGGCGTTTGTTGATAATGTTTCTTAATGCTTTCATAATAATCAAACGCATATGAATACGGAACAATATTGTCCCTTTTTCCATGCCAAAATAAAAGTGGTCTTCCCATTAATTTTTCCGGTTGCAGGCTTAAATCTCTTTCTCGAAGACGATCAAATAATTCATTAATAGCTGACTGCTCCATTGGCAGTTCTTTTCCTTGATTCTTGAGCTCTGCAATTTGCGCTTTAGCAAGCATTTCATAATAAGGCATACCCATGAGGCTAACAGCTGAATGAATCCATGAATATTGTGTTAACGCACCTAGAGTAACAATTCCTCCCATTGATGTTCCAACAACACCAATCTTTTCAGAATCAATTAACTGTTTATCTTCATAGTACTTTTTCAGATCATTCAGGTCTGAAATGGTTTGTAAAACAATTTCCCAAAAATGAAACTGCAAATGGGAACTGGTTTCTTCCGATCGTCTCTCCCCATGATACAGACAGTCTGGTAGTAACACACGAAACCCTTTTTCAGCCAGTAAATAGGCATAATGTAAATTATGTTCCTTTGCACTCATAAATCCATGTATAAAAATCACGAGAGGGAGCTTCTTATCAAAAAGGTTCGCACGAGCCAAATGTAATAATGGAATCTCCCCTATTTGTTTATTTTCAACAGAAATCAAAAAGAAAACCTCCATTAATAAGTTGAATTTTTTTACAGAAGGGAAGCAATATTGTTAACATAAGAATATGTACAACATTCATTTATTAAGAATTTCTATATTTTAGTTTATCATGTGGACAAGTATTTTCCTAAAGGTTTACACTTAACCTACTACGTCATGAATCGAGGGATAGACATGAGAGAAAAACATTTAATTGCTTTAGACCTTGATGGTACTTTATTAAAAGACGATAAGACCATTTCTGAAAAAACGAAAAAAGTCCTTAATAGCGCCCGAGAACAAGGACATGAGATTATGATTGCAACGGGAAGACCATTCCGCTCAAGTGAAATGTATTACCATGAATTAGACCTTACCACTCCAATTGTAAATTTTAACGGAGCATTTATTCACCATCCCCGTTCTAGCCAATGGGGAGCGTATCATACCCCATTAGATATTGAAGTGGCAAAGGATATTGTTGAGGCACTCGATTCTTTTTCCTTTCACAATATTATTGCTGAAGTCATTGATGATGTGTATTTCCATTATCATGATGAAAAACTTTTAGACATATTTGGTTTAGGAAAACCGAATATTACAACCGGTGATTTACGAAGGTTCTTAAAAGAGTCACCTACTAGTATGCTCATACACACCGAAGAAGAGAAGGTACAGGAAATCCGCAAGCATTTATCAGATGTGCATGCAGAAGTTATTGATCATCGTCGTTGGGCTGATCCATGGCATGTGATTGAAATTGTGAAATCAGGTTTGAACAAAGCGGTTGGCTTAAAAAAGGTATCAGAGTTTCTACATATACCAAAGGAAAGAATTATTGCATTTGGTGACGAGGATAATGATTTTGAAATGATTGAGTATGCTGGTCGTGGAGTAGCAATGGGCAATGGCATTGAACAACTAAAAACCCTAGCTAATGAGGTTACACTTACTAACGAGGAAGATGGAATTGCTATCTACTTAAATGATTATTTAAACCTAAAAGCATTGTAACAATATATACAAACCCTCCCATTTTTTATTCTAGTAAGCGAGCCATTTAGTGAGCATACTAACTCTTGAGGTAGCAAGTCTGTTACTTCAAAATAGCTCGGATATGGAGGGATTTGCAATGGGTAAACGCAATAAATCAAAACGCTTTGTACAACAAGGTGTAGATGCAGTATCCAAGCATGACGATCGTATCCCATATCACACAACGTATGCAGAAGCAGAAGCACAAAAAATGGCAAATGTGAAAGAATCATCACTTGGTGGAATATAATGGGAAACAGGCTATTTATTGAAGCCAGAAAAGCAGTTGACCTTGCCAAAAACGCAACGGGAAGCGGCCAGTATGAAGCGATATCACGAGCCAAAAATGCTTTATCTTCTGCATATGCTAACTCCACTGTAGCTGAACAGGCACAGCTGCGAGAAATGCAAAACGAGCTAGATATATAAAAAGGAAGGCTGACGTAATCGTCAGCCTTCTCTTTTATTCAAACACCTCTAAAACGACTGGGTGTGATTGTTGGATGTCACCTTTTTCGGACTTTGTATATAAATTCATAATCAAGGTTCCATTTTTCGGAAGCTTCCCCTTTGGGATGGTGACAGTAATAACAAAAGGATAAGCGTCACCAAAGGCTTTACCCGTTTGAATTTTGGATTCCTCGATAAATTGTGTATGTCCGTCTTCTACGGAATAATAAAAATAATCTTTACCAATATGAGCATCCCCTCGTACTTTGTAATTTCCACTCCCCCCATCTACGACAATATTTTTAAAAGCAGATTCTTCTTTTGCATAGCCCATTGATGGAATGAACATAAACATGATGGTAATTATAATAAAAATTTTTTTCATGATTTTCCCTCCTAATGTTATTCTTTTCGAAAGAAACCAAAGATTCCTGCTGTTTGAACGATATTAGTAAAGGCATTCGGGTCAACTGACTTAATGATTCGTTCGAGATCAAATAATTCGTATCGAGTAATGACTGTTATTAGCATTTCTTTATTTTCATTTGTAAATGCACCCTTTGCAGGTACAGTTGTAATACCTCGAACAAGCTTTGAATGAATGGCTTGTTTCATTTCATCCGATTTTTTAGTAATAATCATGGCGGTCAGCTTTTCATGACGAGTGTGAATGGTGTCTATTACCCTTGTGGATACATATAAAGTGACTAGCGTGTATAAGGCCTTTTCCCATCCGTATAAAAAACCTGCGGTCACAATGATTGCACCATTCAAAATAAAGAAATAGGTTCCAACGGGTTTATCCTTCATTCTCGATAAAACCATCGCGACAATATCCATTCCTCCTGTAGACGCTCCCCATTTTAAGGTAATCCCGGTTCCAACAGCCGCAATTACTCCTCCAAAAACCGCATTCAGTAAAATATCCTTAGAAACATTAATGATTGGGACGATTTCTAAGAAAAAAGACATCAGAAATACACTAATAAAACTGTAAATAGTGAACGATCGACCTACCTTTTTCCAGGCTAAAATGGTCACAGGAAGATTAAGAATAAATAACCAAACCCCAGTTGTCATGAAATTTCCAAATACACTAGACAATAGCTGCGCTACTCCCACAAAACCACTGGAGTACACATTAGCCGGGATTAAGAAATAATTCATTGCCACTGCATTTAATATCGCTCCGATGGTTACAATGATTATTTTTTTTGCATGCAGATAAATCAATGACTTTCCCCTCCTCGAAAACTCTATTTTTCCTATTATGAGCAAACTCCCCTGCATTTAATTGTAATTCGCTTATTATTTCTTTAAACTAAAGATAAGATTACATAGTTATTGGAGTGTGATAGGCATGTCGATTAAATTAATGGCTGATTCTGCTAGCGATTTGCCGCTTAACTTTTTTGCTGAACATCATGTAACCATGTTACCGCTAAAGGTACATGTAAAGGAGCAGGAGTTCGAAGATTTACTAACAATCAACCCCGAAACGGTTTATGAGTCCATTCGAAACGGAGACCTTCCCAAAACATCACAGGTGTCTCCTTCTGTATTTGAAAAACACTTTACCGAGCTCGCCATCAACAAAGAACCTGGTCTATACATCGCTTTTTCTTCCGAATTATCAGGAACGTATTCAACAGCGGTGATGATACGTGACCAAGTGAAAGAACAATATCCTGATCTCGACTTGACCATTATTGACTCAAAATGTGCCTCACTTGGGTGCGGGTTGGTTGTTATGAAGGCAGCCAAACTCATAAAAAATGGTGCTACTAAGGAACAAGTTATAGAGTCTTCAGAATTTCTCTGTAAGCATATGGAGCATCTTTTTTCTGTTGATGATCTTGACCATTTAGCTAAAGGCGGAAGGGTTTCTAAGGCTTCTGCTTTCGTTGGTGGTTTATTAAATATTAAGCCGCTCTTAAATGTGGAAGATGGGAAACTCGTCCCTATCGAGAAAATACGTGGCAAGAAAAAATTAATGCGCCGTATCATTGAAGTCATGAAAGAACGTGGAATTTCTTTAGATAAGCAAGTGATCGGAATTAGTCATGCCGATGACAAAGCAACCGCGGAAGAAATGAGAACCATGATCATCGAAGAGTTTTCACCTCAAGATGTTTATATCTCAGATATTGGGGCTGCCATTGGCTCACATACAGGACCAGGAACGATTGCCATATTCTTTCAAAACAAGCTTCATTCGTAACTTGCATACTTCTCTTTTTCCAACAGAAACTATGAGAAGCCTTGTATTATGAGGTAGAATGTTTTATCAAGGAAAGGGGATTGTTATGCCACATACTTCAGATAATGATAAAAAAGCACAAGACAAAAATGCACGCAGACATGAGAAAAACATGTTAGAAGAAAAGAACAGAACAGCAGGAAAAAAATCATTTTCGAAAAAGACAGATCACTTGTAATAGAAAAATGACGTGGTTACTCCACGTCATTTTTTTCTTCTTTTTTATATGTCCAGAAATCCTCTTGATAAACTAACCCATTCTTCATCAATTTTCCTAATGCACGCTTAAAAGCAGCTTTGCTTAATCCAAATCGTTCTTGAATGTCTTCTGGCATACTCTTATCACTATAAGGCATTGCGCCATTTCTAAGCAGAAGATACTCATAAATCTTATTTGCATCCTCATCGAGTGCTTCCTGTTTACGAGGAATTAAAGAGATATTAACGGTTCCATCTTCTTTTACATCAATGATTCTACCTTCTACTTTCTCGCCAAGTCTAGGCTCGACTTTCCTCTGGGACTCGTGAACAAAACCTTTAAAACCTTCTACCGTATAGACCCAAGTACCAACCTTAGCCGTTCTGTATACATGACCTTGGATATTTTTATTAAAGTCCTTTGATGACGCGTTAATACTAATATCAGTAATAATAGGATCTGTAGCAGCTTTCACATAAATTCGGTTATTTTTATTTACACGAAGTGAGATATATAAAAGATCATCCACATTTGGCCAAACAGATGTATGTACAGGAAGGTCCTCTTCTCCTAGTAACACATCCTTTTTTATACCAATATCAAGGAACACACCAATTCCAGGCTTAACTTCGACCACCTTTGCCCAGCCGTACTTGCCGACTTGAACTTCTGGTATGTATGTGGTTGCTGTAATACGATCACGAGAGTCGATATAAAGGAAAACCTCAATTTCTTGGTCCTCCGTTAATTCTACATTTTCAACCATTTCATTTTCATGTAAAAGAACGTCTTCCTCCCCATCAGTTAAAAAGTATCCAAACGCAGCCTGCCTTGCTACCGTAAGGGTTGTGACTTGTCCAATGTAATCAGTTAGTGACATACACTACCTCCTAAAATTTATCTATATCTATACATTAACCTTATCTATCGTTTATAAAACGGCGAGAAAGTTGTTTGAACTGCTATATTTTACTATAATGTACCCATAAAGGGAATCTGAATAAAAGATACATAAAATTTTTTTAATTGTAGGAGGCTTATATGTCTAAAGAAAGTTCATTCGATATTGTATCAAAGGTTGATTTTTCAGAAGTAACAAATGCCATTACACAAACGATGAAAGAAATATCTACCCGCTATGATTTTAAAGGTAGTAAGAGTGAAGTATCACTCGATAAGGAAGAATTAGTCCTTATTTCTGATGACGAGTATAAACTAGATCAACTTAAAGATGTGCTGCTAAGTAAATTAATCAAACGTGGAGTTCCAATCGGTAATCTCGATTATGGAAAGCTTGAAGGGGCTTCTGGCGGCACAGTAAGACAACGTGCAAAGCTTGTTCAAGGAATAGACAAAGAAAATGCAAAAAAGATTAATACAATTATAAAAAATAGTGGTGTTAAGGTAAAAAGCCAAGTTCAAGATGATCAAGTTCGCGTCACTGGTAAAAATCGAGATGATCTTCAAAAGATTATTGCTCTTGTAAAAGAAGCAGACTTAACCGTAGAAGTACAATTTACAAACTATCGCTAGCATAAAAAATCTGCCGAAAACTTCGGCAGATTTTTTTATCTATCCTTTTTTCATATCAAAAAGTTGTATACTAAATATAAGAACATGTTTTGGAGGCTTATCCATTGAATTACAAAAAGATAAAACCGAAAAAAATATATGAAGAAGTTGCTGATGCCATACACGATATGATTAAGGCAGGACAATTTAAGCCTGGCGATAAGCTTGATTCCGTCCAACA
Source organism: Robertmurraya korlensis (assembly GCF_023715225.1). Taxonomy (GTDB): domain Bacteria; phylum Bacillota; class Bacilli; order Bacillales; family Cytobacillaceae; genus Robertmurraya_A. Next base: position 142,868 of record NZ_JAMBNS010000009.1, on the reverse strand, counting down.
ACTAGCCGAAAACTTTCAGGTTGGACGCTCAACAATTAGAGAAGCATTAACCGCTTTACGTGCTATGGGATTAATAGAAATTCGACAAGGTGAAGGAACATACGTAAAGGAGTTTGAATCGGGACAAGTGAGTCTTCCCCTCTCTACAGCTATATTAATGAACTTACAGGATACTCAAAATTTACTCGAGGTCCGAAAAATTCTAGAAGCTGGCACATGTTACACAGCATCTCAAAAAAGGACTGAGGAACATCTGCAAACCATCGAAAGCGCTCTTAAAGAAATGCAGCTCGCTAGTGGAAATGAAGAACTTAATGAAAAAGCAGACCTTGCCTTTCATATGTCCATTGCTGAAGCAACTCAAAATCCTTTACTTGTAAATTTAATGAATCATGTATCAGGACTTATTGGTGAAACCATTAAGGAAACACGTCGGCTTTGGCTCTTTTCTGAACAAATCACTGTTGACCGTCTGTATGAAGAGCATCGCAAGATCTATTTAGCAATAAAAGAACAAGACGGTGAAAAGGCACGTGCACTTATGCTAGATCATCTTGAAAATGTAGAAAGTGTTCTTTATAAATACTTAAAATAATCTTCATGCACTTCTAATAAAAAATGAAAGAAGTGCATTTTTTAGAAAATTTCATGTAATCCCTTTCAAGAAATACTATAAATATAGTATTATTGTTATTAATTAATTTATTTTTAACAGGTCATCAGATGACCTGATTTTCAAAAGAACAGGAGACAACCAATCATGAAAGTTACCCTTTTTGCCACATGCCTTGTTGATATGTTTCAAAGCAATGTAGGAAAAGCAACTGTTGAATTGCTAGAGCATTTAGGCTGTGAAATTGACTTCCCAACGGCTCAAGTTTGCTGCGGTCAGCCCTCCTACAATAGCGGCTATGTAAAAGAATCGAAGGAAGCAATGAAGACAATGATTAAAACCTTTTCACATGCCGAATATATCGTTTCACCATCTGGCTCCTGCGTTGCCATGTTTCATGAGTATGAGCATATTTTCAAAGATGATCCGGTTTGGGGCCCGAAAGCAAAGGAACTCGCTTCCAAATCTTATGAATTAACTCAATTTATTGTTGATGTTTTGAAAATAGAAGATGTTGGTGCTCGATTTAAAGGAAAAGTGACGTACCATACTTCTTGCCATATGACGAGATTACTAGGAGTCAAAAAAGCTCCGATGGTTCTTCTATCAAATGTGAGAGATTTAGAGTTTACAGAGTTGCCAGGAAAAGAGCAATGCTGTGGATTTGGCGGAACATTTTCTGTAAAGATGGCACAAATCTCTGAACAAATGGTCGATGAAAAAGTAGCACATGTGGAAGAAACCGGAGCAGATTATTTAATTGGTGCTGACGCTGGCTGTTTAATGAACATTGGCGGGCGTATTGAACGGAATTTAAAGCCCATTAAGGTATTACATATAGCCGAAATATTAAATAGTCGGTAATAGGAAACGAGGAACCTTGGGGAGGGATCAAGAAATGTCAATGAAAATTAGTACAACTGACTTTAAAGAGCGAGTGGATAAAGGAATTCAAGACTCATTCATGCGAGGAGCTGTAGTTGGAGCACAGGAAAGAATGGGTACCCGCAGATTAGACGCAACAATTGAACTAGGAAACTGGGAAGAATGGCGTAAGCACGGTGAGGAAATTAGAAAACATGTACTTGACCATCTTGACTATTACTTAGAACAGCTTAGTGAAAATGTTGCTAAACGAGGGGGCCATGTATTTTTCGCCCAAACAGCTGAACAAGCCAATGAATATATCAGAGGAGTTATTAAAGATAAGAACGCCAAAAAAGTGGTGAAAGCAAAATCGATGGTTACGGAGGAGATTCACCTTAACCAATGTCTTGAAGATGCGGGTTGTGAGGTTATTGAAACCGACCTTGGAGAGTATATTTTGCAGGTTGATGACCATGATCCTCCTTCTCATATCGTTGTTCCCGCTCTTCATAAAAACAAAGAGCAAATCCGGGACGTGTTTTCGGAAAAGCTGGGCTATAAAAAGACGGAAAAACCAGAAGAACTCGCCTGGCACGCTAGAGAAATGCTACGTCAAGAATATTTAACAGCGGATGTAGGAATTACTGGCTGTAATTTTGCGGTTGCAGAAACAGGATCAATCAGTCTAGTCACGAATGAAGGCAATGCAGATCTTGTCACTTCCCTTCCGAAAACGCAAATTACCGTTATGGGGATGGAAAGACTTGTTCCGACCTTTGAAGAAATGGAAGTTTTGGTTAGTCTTCTTACCAGAAGTGCGGTTGGTCAGAAACTGACAAGCTACATTACTGTGTTAACGGGACCTCGTGAAGTACATGATGTTGATGGTCCTGAAGACTTCCATCTCGTTATCGTAGATAATGGCCGCTCTAGTATACTCGGTGGTGAGTTTCAATCGATCCTTCAATGCATTCGCTGTGCCGCATGCATAAATGTCTGTCCTGTCTATCGACATGTTGGTGGCCATTCATACGGGTCCATCTATTCGGGACCAATTGGTGCTGTATTATCTCCTTTATTAGGTGGGTACGATGATTATAAAGAATTACCATATGCATCAACGCTTTGTGGAGCATGTACAGAGGTTTGTCCTGTAAAAATCCCTTTACACGAATTGTTGCATAAGCACAGACAAACGATTGTTGAAAAAGAAGGCAAAGCACCAATTTCCGAAAAGTTAGCCATGAAGGCATTTGGTTTGGGTGCTGCATCCCCTTCCCTTTACAACCTTGGATCTAAGTTCGCACCGACGGCCATGCTACCTTTTACTTCAGGTGACAAAATCTCTAAAGGTGTTGGTCCTTTAAAGGCATGGACAGAAATTCGTGAGTTCCCTGCACCAAACAAAGAAAGATTTAGAGATTGGTTTAAAAATAGGGAAAAAGGTGGGGAACAATCATGACTGGATCAATTCAAAATAAAGAAGTCTTTTTAAATCAAATCACTACCTCACTTGGTCGTGAAAGACAAATTCCAAACGCACCTGTTCGTAATTGGAAGCATCAGCCCCAACATCTTGTATTACAGGATGCATCAATTGATGACTTAGTAGAAGTTTTGAGGTTACAATGCGGAAAAATTCATACTACTCTTGTTGAAACAAATCTCGAAGAACTAGAGAAGACACTTAAAGAAACAGTTGCCGTGCATGGTGGTGGACCCATTGTATCTTGGAAAGATGAACGTTTTTCCAATTGGGGTCTTTCTCCCCTAATGAAAGAAACTTGGCCGAGCGAAGGTGTTTCTATTCATGAATGGGATTACACTAAAGAAGAGGAAAACATCTCTCTTGCTGAAAAAGCAAACGTTGGAATCACAATTAGTGAAATAACACTTGCAGAATCAGGTACGGTTGTTTTACTAAGTGACAAGGATAAAGGACGGACCGTAAGCTTTCTTCCTGCTACACTCATCGTTTTAGTTCCTAAAAGCACTCTCGTGCCGAGAATGACACAAGCGGCCCAAAAGCTTCGTTCCATACATGTAGAAGGTAAGCTAGTTGCATCATGTGTTAATTTTATTACTGGCCCAAGTAATTCGGCAGATATTGAATTAAATTTAGTAGTAGGAGTCCATGGTCCCGTTAAAGCTAGCTATATCCTTATTGATGATTTATAAAATATTCACATAAAAACTAACGCACCGAGTCAAATGATTCGGTGCGTTAGACCTTATTTACTTTTAATCAAAGGAAACAATATATGCGTTTTTCCCAACTAAACATCTCCTTAATCCATTATATGGAGAGTTGCTTTGTAGGACTATACATATAATTTCTTAGAAAAATAGATAAGGAACCTAGTATCACTGAAAAAATTCCCACTAATATAACATATTCTGTACCCATTCCTGATATAAATAACCCACCTATAGCTGCTCCAATTGTTGTTCCTAAGTTAGCCGATGTTAAAAATAAGCCATTAGCAAAATCAGGAGCCTCGGGAGCTGAGGACATAATCCAATATTGATTGATATTTCCTCCTACTCCTGCTAAGATGCCCCAGATTAAAGTAATGATCGCCATAGGTACAGATAAATGTCCAAAAAGGAATAATAGGATATAAACTGCACCTAATACGAAAGGAAAAAACACTACTGAACTTAAGGCATTTTTAGTAAGCAACTTCCCTGCCAAAACATTTCCAATAATATTGGCACCACCGAATACGAATAACATAATCGTAATTGTGTTTGAAGACATATTCGTAACAGTTTTTAAATACTCAGCCAAATAACTATAAACCCCGAATATAGCTGAGTTTAGAAATATGACGGCTACAATGGATTGCCAAGTAACGAATTTTTTTAATACGGATAATTGTGCTCCATACGAAAGTTTTTCAGATACAGGCATTGATGGTACAAATAGTAATGTAGCAAGAAATGCAATAGCATTTACAACTGCAAAGAATACCATTGCCATTTGTAAAGAGAATGTACTGGCAATAAAACTTGCGATTGGTACGCCAACTACCATACCAGCGGATACACCTATAAACACCTTAGATACAGCTTTAGGAGCTTCTTCTTTACTAACTGAGGCAGCAGCCACTGAAAAAGCCAATGAACAATAAATAGGATGAAAAAGGGCCGGTATTACGCGTGCAATGATTGCAATGGTGAAGTTTGTTGTAAATATAGAAACAATATTACCGAGAACGAAAACTCCAAGTACAAGTAACATTACCTTCTTCCGATTAATACCTGAAAACAATAAAGGCATCGTTGGACCAGATACTGCAATCACTAGGGCAAAGAGACTCACCAGCAGACCTGCTTTTGAAACACTAACATTAAAATGTTCCGCAAGTGGTGGTAATATTCCAATAATACCCATTTCGGTATTTAAGATACCGAATACTCCTATCGTTAATATGAAAATCAACAAACTATTGGGTTTAGCCAAAAAACCAACTCCTTCCTGTTCCCTCTCCTGTTCCTTATTCTAGCGCGACACATGGCATACAGCTAATACTTATATCACATATCTTGATATGCTCCATAGGCATTTCTCGGATGTAAATGTTTTTAAAAGAAGTTCAGGCGAAGTTTAAAAATTCTTTCTAAATAAAAATATGATAAAATTTACACGCATGGCCATAACATCTAATCCTTACATCCAAAAATATTAAGGTAGTACTAAAGGGATATTCTCAATTTTAAGTTGGTTTCTAGAATAAAAATATACTGGAGGTTTTAAAGTGAGACTAGTGGCGCTAAAAGAAATAACGAGAGAAGAGTTTCTAGACATGGCTCAAAATGGTGCTCGCGAATTATTTGGACTTGGAAATTATCGAGTGTTTGATGGGTCAAAAGGTGAAGAGCTAAGTCACTTTGTTTACGATATGGGAACTCATCGTTGTTATTTAATAGATAAGGATGCATGTTATGAATTGGTAACAGCTTTCTATTGTGGTGGAGATCACCCAACGATCCATGAAAATTTAAACAAAATCGCATCTTCAATAGAATAGGATAGGAAAGAAATGAAGGGAACTTTTTAGAGAAGTTCCCTTCATTTCTTTCACAGAAGATCTCGTTAGCTAAATTACATACAAACACGCTTCAAAACATTTCAGATATTACATGTGTAAATTGGACAGCCTCTTTTTTCTATTATTATGATAGCTGCTTATACTTGTCCAACTTTTTTACATAAGATGTATTTTGTAAGAGGCCTCTTATAAAATTTCTTAGTAGAAAGGAGAAGACAAATGGCATTAATTCCTGATAACACAATTGGAGGAATTGTCCAAGGACTTCTTTGTGAAATTGGAAGACTTGTATTACAGATTGTAATTGCGGTTGCTATCGCAGTTGCAAACTTATTTGGTTTTACTGAGGTTGCCGCTAATCTTGCGCAAGCTCAAGAAGCACTTAATGATGTTAACTGCTTCTAATCTTACCTTCTCAAGTAATTAGTTAGTTAAACCTAGGTTTCTAGGAACCCTGGAATATTTTTTTGAAATTCCAGGGTTTTTATTTATGCATTAAAATCTCTTGAACAGAGATGTTAACACACTACATTTTTTATAAAGCAGCATAGGATGGAAAGAGTTTAAATTTGTTGCAAAATAAATTCATAAGGTGGAGAAAAAATGAGTGACAACGTAAATGGAAATCTAGAACAGAATTCTACTAACAATATGGACAAGAATCCTAAGAATATTGCCAACCAATTTCTTAAAAATCAAAATACAATCGATTTGGGATCTATGATGCAACTAGCGTCCACTCTTCTTAGTAATGATGTTATTATGAATTCTGTTACCGAACAACTTAGTAAAAATAAGACAATCGCTTCTGTTCAACCATCCAAAGTTTCTGAGAAACAAGAAAATGTGCAATTGTCTACTTTATATGAAAAATTAGTAACTATCTCTAACGATATCTCCGAATTAAAAGAACAATTCACAGGTCTAGCTAATTTCTCAAAAAATCTCAATAATGAACTTTCCGAATTAACAAAGGTACTTATAAATATAAAAGAAAACAACTTAAATCATACTTCAGAAAATCTATAGTAATACAGATAAAGACCTTGAGGAAAATCAGGGTTTTTCTTTCTGAGTGGATATTAAAAGATAGATGGAGTGACTGAAAATAAGATCGTAGCCTTCGTAGAAAAATGATTCTCCCATTTATGCTTCATATGTGCTGGAATTTTGACACTATCACCTGTATCTAATATGTATTCTTCTTCATTTAAAAACACTTTAATTTTCCCCTCTAATACAAAAGCAACCTCTTCTCCTTTGTGTTCCAATAGACTCTCTGATGATGAGGTATTGGGAGGAACACTCATAATCGCAGTCGAAATGGCTCCTGTAAAATCTGGTGACAATAACTCATATGATAAATTGTCAATTACCATTTTCCTCCGTTCATTTGACCTAACAACTAAATCTTTGGTATTTGTTTCTTCAAGCAAAAAACTAAAGGTAGGAACGTCAAGGGCTTTAGCTAAAACCTTTAGCGTTTGGATTGAGGGATTTGCGATCCCCCTTTCTATTTGACTTAACATGGAAGGAGTAATTTCAGCTATTTTTGCTAATTCTCTACTACTTAAACCTTTAGCTTTTCTAAATTTCTCCACCTTTTTCCCAATATCTATATTCTCCATTCTATTCGCTCCTTAAGGAAACATTTAAATATTATTTAACTTAATTAAATTCAACTTAAAAACATACCACATATATGTTAAACTATATTTAATACTATAAAATTATATTTTATAAAATAGCCTTTTACAAGTTAGTAAGGAGTGGAGAAAATGAATGATTTCTTTACGTTTTTAGTCCTTTCATTGTTCGTAGTGATGAGTCCAGGGATTGATACAGCACTTATAACAAAAAGGACTATTTCAGATGGAAGAAATGACGGCTATAAAATGGCTTTAGGTATTACAACTGGTTCTTTGGTGCATACATTTGCTGCTGCTTTTGGTCTATCAGCTATTTTAATGCAGTCCGCCGTTGCATTTGAAATCGTTAAATACGCAGGTGCCATCTACTTGATATACCTTGGATTATCCTCTTTTATCACTATGAAAAACAAGAACGTCATTAAAATAGAAAAACAAAATAATTATGAAATAAAAAAGTCAGCGTTTAAACAAGGACTTTTATCCAATGTGCTTAATCCAAAGGTAGCCATGTTCTTTCTAACCTTTTTACCCCAATTTGTGAAAACAGGAGCCGACGCAACACAACAATTTATTATGATGGGCATTATATACACTGTCTTATCCATCACCTGGTTTTTTGTATATGTCTTTTTCATTAACTACTTACGTGAATGGCTTATGTCTCCAAAAGTAAAAAGAATAATGGATAAAGTAACGGGTCTTGTATTAATTGGATTTGGATTAAAGTTAGCTTTTGATAAACAAGCTTAAAAACCATTGGAATGTTCCCAATGGTTTTTATTGTTTCGTTGGAGGATTAGGCAAAAACTTTGTAGGAATGGGTTAAGCGATTCCTTAAAGTTGTGACATAATTATTCCTAAAGTGGTCACGATAAACGTGGCAAATAAATAAAAGAGAGGGAACAATTAAATGGAGTATGTGAAACTTGGTAATACAGGCTTAGATGTATCTCGATTTTGTCTTGGATGTATGGGTTTTGGAGATGCAACGAAATGGCTCCACCAATGGGTTCTTAACGAAAATGACTCTCGCCCCGTAATAAAAAAAGCCCTAGAAATGGGGATTAATTTTTTTGATACTGCCAATGTATACTCACTTGGCACAAGTGAAGAATATCTTGGCAGGGCACTGAAGGATTTTGCAAATCGTGATGAAGTAGTTATAGCAACGAAAGTACATGGTCAAATGCACAAAGGACCGAATGGTTCGGGGCTTTCTCGAAAAGCCATCATGAGTGAACTTGATAAAAGCCTCAAGAGATTGGAAACAGATTATGTAGATCTTTATATCATTCACCGATGGGACTACGATACTCCTATTGAAGAAACAATGGAAGCCTTGCATGACGTAGTAAAGTCAGGAAAAGCAAGATACATAGGTGCTTCTGCCATGTACGCTTGGCAATTCCAAAAGGCATTACATGTTGCTGAAAAAAATGGCTGGACGAAGTTTGTGTCTATGCAAAACCACTTAAACCTAATCTACCGTGAAGAAGAACGAGAAATGTTACCACTTTGCAAGGAGGAGAAAATTGGTGTCACTCCATATAGCCCTCTTGCATCAGGTAGATTAACACGTGACTGGTCAGTAACCACTCTTCGTTCTGAGACAGATCAGATCCAAAAGTCTAAATACGATGCGACTTCGGATTCGGACAGGTTAGTGGTTGAGCGAGTAGCATCTATTGCCGAAAAACACGGTGTTCCTCGTACACACATTGCCCTTGCATGGCTATTACAAAAAGAGAACGTAGCAGCTCCAATTATCGGGGCAACGAAAATATCTCATCTAGAGGATGCTGTAGGTGCTTTATCGGTAAAGCTTTCACCTGAAGAAATTGCATTCCTTGAAGAGCCCTATGTACCGCATCGTATAGTGGGTCATAATTAATATTTCTTAAGACTTAAAAAAAGCACGATAAGCCTATGCTTATCGTGCTTTCCTCATCTTATCCGCCTAAGATTCGTTCTTGATGTGTGTATACATTAAACCCTTGACCACGAATAAAACCAACAGCTGTAATACCCAGTTCTTCTGCCAAATCAAGCGCTAGATTTGTAGGAGCTGACTTTGATAATACAATCCCAACACCAATTTTTGCCGCCTTCAACAATACCTCTGAAGAAATTCGTCCGCTAAACACAATAATCTTGTCCTTCAACGGAATGTGATTCATTAAGCAATATCCAAAGAGTTTGTCTAAAGCATTGTGGCGGCCAATATCCGTCCGTGAAACGATGATTCCTTCTTTTGAACACAAAGCCGAGTTGTGAACGCCACCGGTTTGCTGAAAGTGTGATGAACTTTCTTGCATTAGCGTCATCAGCCTCTGACAGTCTTGACCGGTAATTGTTGTCTTACTCATTACCGTTTTTGCCGTTTTCATATCATTGTAAAAGTAAAACTGCCGACCTTTCCCACAACATGAACCAATAAAGCGTTTGGAGTGATGGTGGTTTTGCATTTCCTTCTTAATAACTAGCTCCACATATGCAAAGCCTTTAGAGTCGTCTATCGTTAACGATTTAATCTCATCATATCTTCGAATGACACCTTCTGACGCTAAAAAACCGACAACAAGTTCTTCCATATCGGCAGGGGTACAGACCATGGTAGCAAATTCCTGACCATCCAACATCACCGTTAGCGGGAATTCAACAGCAATATCATCCTCTTGTTCATAGAAGCCTTGGCCGTCAAATCTCATGATGCTTCTAGTAATGGTCACTTCATCAATTTCATTGTCCATTTCTGTACCCTCCTAAAATTTAGCTTATTTCCGTTTCTAGATCTGGAATTGGTTTCTCCAGATATTGTGTATCTTTACGAGCATTAAAACGTTCTGCCTTCTCTACTTTGACAGCAATATTATAATCTGGAATACCAGCAAATTTTTCATATTTTCCTTTTGGCAATAAGAAGTTTCCTTCAGGGAAGTGAACACCAAGATTACCAGGTGTGATATCAGCATACTTTGCACGCCCTTGGAACACTCCATGCTGATTATAGACAACAATCCCTTCGCCATCTGCAATTCGATTGTCTCGAGCTTCTGCTGCATTAATTAAGACATCATAACGGTCAGATCCATTTAATGGATCTTTTTCGCTAAACACCATGGAATTGAATTGCTTTCCACGGCGAGTTGTTAGTAAAAACTGTCCTTCTTTTTTACCCATATTTGGAATATCAACTGTAATTAATGTCCCTTTACCGTCTGGAGTTGGACAAATTCCATCTTCACATAGCCAAGCGCCTCCCCATTGGAACACATCACCTTTTTTCTTTAAATGCTGGATACCGTCGTAATTTGGATTCGCTAATGCGATCTCATCTCTGATCGCCTGTGCATCCTTAAAATCCACCAGATGTGCCATTTTAGGATTTACACGCTTTGATAGATCAATATAGATTTTCCATTCTTCACGAGCTTCTTCAATCCGGTTCTTATTTCCTTCGATTTCAGGAGAAAAGTAGACCATTCTTTCAGTGGAAGTTGACGTTCCGCCACCTTCCTGCTCATATCTAGTTTTCGCCGGTAGCACGATAACAGCTTCTTGTGCATCTACTAGAGTAGAAGTGTTTAGAATAATATCCTGATGCACACGAATATCTAATTGAGATAATGCTTTCTCTACAAATATTGGATCAGGCATGGTTTCTAAGAAGTTTCCACCACTTAAATAATATAACTTCATCTTTCTCTCATGGTCTTCTGGAAGCATAATATTTTCAAGAGTGACACCAACTATATCCCCTTGCCAACGCGGAAGTTTAAAGCCCCACAGCTTTTCAATTCGCTCAATATTCTCACCGTAAAAATCCCCACCTGGTAAGACAAAGGGATCTGCCCCCATTTCCCCAGAACCTTGTACAGAGGAGTGACCACGAAACGGCATTAAACCAGAGTGCTTACGTCCAAGGAAACCTCGTAATAAAGCTAGATTAGCAACTTGAGAGATGTTGTCTGTGGCGAATGAATGCATGGTTAGACCAAGTGCCCAGGCAAAGACAGCATTTTTTGCTTTTGCTAGGATTTCAGCAAGCTCGATGATTCGCTCTTTTGTAACACCTGATGATTCTATTATATTTTGCCATGTTTGCTCTTGTACCTTTGCTTTTAGTTCTTCGTAACCATTCACATGTTCTTGTACAAACGGAAGATTAATGGCCGAACCCTGTTGCTTCGCTTCCATATCAAACCAGTGTTTCATGATTCCATACATAAACGCAATATCTCCTCCGATATTAACTTGATAGAAATCATCTGCTAGCTTGGTTCCAAAAAGGGCTGACTCTGGATTGGAAGGAATCCAATAATTTTCCATTGCTGGCTCACGGTATGGATTAATAACAATGATTTTTGTACCCTTTTTCTTCGCTTCTAACATGTATTTAGAAGATACTGGTGAAGCATTTGAAGCCACGCTACCCCAAAATAGAAGTACATCTGTACCAATCCAATCTAAATAGTTCGAAGTGGATGCCCCGACACCAATCGACCGTTTTAATGCTGTTTTACTTGGAGAGTGACAAATTCTTGAAGCATTATCAATATTATTTGCTCCTAAAAAGCGTGAAACTTTAGCAGCTACATAATAGTTTTCATTGGTAATTCCACGTGATGTTAAGTAGAAAGCATATTGCTTAGGATTTAGCTTTTTCATCTTTCCGGCAATCATATTCATCGCATCATCCCATGTAATTCGAGAAAACTTACGCTCACCTTTGCGACGAATCATTGGATATGGGATACGACCAAGTTTCCGAAGTTCCGTACTATCATATTTTTTAAGTTCGTCAATATCGGCATGAAGTATCTCTGGTTTAATTGCTGGCATCGTGTTTAGTCTCAAGACATTTAATCGGGTCGTACACAGATGTGGACCGGATAAGGTTTGGTCGTACAAGCCAGATACTCCAAGCGCACAGCCGTCACAAACACCCTCTGTAATGATGCGAGTGGCATAACCTAGATTGTCTTTATTATCGTAAGCGACCTTCATCGTATCGCGAATATGTTTTGGTTTAATCTTTCCTAACCCAAATGGAATGGGACTAACCCAGTGCTTTGGTGCGGGTAATAAGGCTTTCTTTTGTGGGCCTGGATGTTTTGTTTTCCCCATATTTTATTCCTCCATTTACACATTTTTCATGTAAAAAACCACCAGAAGAAATCCTTCCTTTTTATTAGGACGAAAACTTCAGGTGGTTAGTCTTTAACAGGTGCGCTGCCAAGTTCCAACATTACTAATCTGCTTGCAACAGTTATTACGTATTAAATTTCTCTTCAAGGTTATCTTCAAATACAAAGATCGACATACCAATATCTAATTCAATATCGATATCGACAAACACACGAACGAATTTTGTTCCAAGCAATTCTTCCATCTCTGTAGGATGATTTTTTTTATAAATCTCCTTTACCATTTCTGTACGGGCAGAACGAAGCATTTGACGCCCATCTTCCGCAGTGGCAATGAATTTTTCAATAGGAGATAGATTTCCCTCCAGTTCACAGATGGCCCAGTTTTTTGAGAAAGTGGTTCGAACTTGGCTTGGACCTTTTCCCATATGCTTTTTACGAAAGGCTCGAACAATATTGCTAAACTCAGCTTCGTACTTATTCACTCGTTTCAACTCACTTACCGTTTTTTCCCTATCTTACACTATTTTTGTTAGATATTATACTGCTTCTTTAGAACGCCCTAACTTTCCGACATTCTTTGCTTTTAATCTATTAATATCAAATCTTATTAAAATAGAAATGACTAATGCTACCACAAATAATCCGGAGAAGAAGGTTAAACTTCCTGCATAGCTTCCAGTAGTATCCTTAATCCATGCCGCGAATAAAGGTCCAACTAGTCCAGCAGCTGCCCATGCCGTTAAAATATAACCATGGATGGCCCCGAGTTGCTTTGTACCAAACAAATCTCCAATATATGCTGGGATAGAAGCAAATCCTCCCCCATAACATGTATACACGACAATAAGCATAGCCATGAATAACCACTGAATAGACACTTGTGGTAAAAAGAAGAACATGACAATTTGTAGAACAAAAAATGCCGTATAGGTATTTGGACGTCCGATATAATCAGATAAGGAAGCCCAGCCAATTCGACCTAAACCATTAAAGATACCAATTGCACCAACCAATGCTGCTGCCGCTGTCATGTCAATGCCGATGCTTTCCATTGCTAATGGTTTCGCTACCGCTAAGATGGCAATTCCACAAGTGACATTAATGAACAACATGAGCCATAAATACCAGAAGCGTTTTGTTTTTACTGCTTCATTAGCCATTAACTGTGACAATTCCATGGTTGGCTTTGCCTTACCACTTTCAATTTTCGCTTGAAAACCTTCTGGTAACCAACCTTCAGCTGGCTTTTCTAAATATAATGAAGAAAGAGTCATAATTGCAAAGTATGATACACCTAAAACATAAAATGTATTCGCTACACCTACAGTTTCAATCAACGAGTTCATAATTGGGCTTGAAATGGCTGCTGCAAATCCAAATCCCATGATAGCAAGACCAGTGGCTAACCCTCGTCGGTCTGGAAACCATTTTACTAGAGTTGAAACAGGTGCGATGTAACCAACTCCAAGTCCAATTCCACCTAGTGCTCCATAACACAAATAAAGCATGTATTTTGAACCAAAATCCACTGCTAAACCAGAACCAGTAATACCAATACCAAAGAAAATGGCTGCTAGTAATCCTGCTTTTCTTGGACCATACTTTTCTACAAAGTGCCCTAAAAATGCAGCTGAGAGACCTAAAAATAGGATAGCGATACTAAAAGTAAGTGCTACCTCTGAATCCGACCACCCAAACATGTTCTTTAAGGGAGCGGTAAAATTACTCCATGCATAGACCGAACCAATGGAAATATGTATTCCAACTGCTGATAATGCAATAAGCCAACGATTTTTTGTTGCTTTCATTTGTTTTCCCCCTACATCAATGCATAGATGCTCCCATAGAAAACAAAAAAACCGTTGTAATAAATCCAAATTCAGACCCCTATATAAGGAACCTTCACCTGAATCATTACAACGGTTTGCCTTATACAGGAGCGCTGCTAAGTACCAACTGTCATAAAACGAAATAAATAAAGAGTTTTAACCGATCAACAGGGTCGCTGTTTTCGTATCAAAAACTTAATTATTATTGTTCACAAATATGTCACATATGACCTTTTAAACTTATCACGAAAGCGCATCCATGACAATAGTTTTTCACTTTTTTGTTTTGATAATGGTGATAAAACATAGAAAAAACTGAATGAAAATAAAAAAAGGCCAGTATAGGCCTTTTTTCAAAAATCTCAATATCTATTTATTACTTGACTCTAAGACCATAGTAGCTTCTGGTGTCGTTACTTTGTCATAGAATTCTACAAATTTATCTCTATCTGAACTATCACGGTATGCCATAGCGATACGTGGATGTTCATTGAGTACACCAGAGATCATATAAGGGATGATATAGCCCCATTCCCACTTTTTACGCATGTCTAACATATGCTTTTCGATCACGCCTAGAACTGGTTTAAGCTCGTAGCTTGGTTTTTGAATATAGCTAACAAGAAGCTCTGTGTTGCAGTTCCCCGCTGCACGCCCCATTCCATAGACAGATGAATCAAGGAACGTAACCCCATGTTGAAACGCTGTTAACGTATTGGCAAATGCCAGTTGCATATTGTTATGAGTATGAATTCCTAGTTGTTTGTTAGGAATTAGTGCTTGGAATTTTTTTACTTGGTGTTCAATATCTCCAGGATCTAAGCTTCCGAATGAGTCAACGATATATACTACATCTACAGGGCTCTCTTTAACCAACTCAAACGCTTTTATAAGCTGTTGCTCTGGAACACTAGATAACGCCATAATGTTGAGAGAGGTCTCATAGCCTAAATCATGGAACATTTGTACAAGTTCCAATCCTTTATCCACTTCACGAACATAGCATGCTACTCGAATCATATCCAAGATACTTTGCTCACGAGGAAGGATGTCATTCGGGTCTACTCGTCCAATATCCACTAAAGCCGATAGCTTCGTGAATTTCTTCTCTGGAATAATTTCTTTTAGGAAGTGATCATCGAGAAATCTCCAAGGATTGGGCTCGGATACGTTCAGTAGCCTGGCTGAATTTTTGTATCCAATTTCCATATATTCGACTCCAGCCTCACTTAAACCATTATACAAGTCCTGAACAAACTCTACACTAAAATCCCAATTGTTCACTAAGCCACCATCTCGAATTGTACAGTCAATAATCTTACTTCGATGTTCCATAGTAGTCACTTCCTCCAATTGTTTACGTTCATTAGAAAATATTTTTAATATTATTGCTTATATCATAATTCATGTAAATCCGTCAAATTTTTCTCCTATTCTGAATTGTTCCATTTGCATATAATTCCCCTCATTTACCCTATACTACTAAAATGAAGAAGATCATTTGAAAGGATGGATATGCTTGTCTAAGAATAACAAACAAACTTTTCCACCTCAACATCAAAATCACCAACCCGGTGTCGAGGATGAAATGAACCCCATTCCGATTCATGTTAGTGAACAATATAAAGGCTCCGGTAAATTGAAAGACAAAGTAGCGATTATTACAGGTGGTGATAGTGGAATTGGGAAGTCAGTGGCCATCTATTTTGCTAAAGAAGGAGCTGACGTTGTCGTTTCCTATTTAAACGAAACAAAGGACGCTGAGGACACAAAAAAGCAAGTTGAAGCAGAAGGCAGACGGTGTATCCTTGCCTCAGGAGATATTGGTGATGAGGAGATTTGTAACCAAATTGTAGATGATACGATGAAAGCATTTGGCAAAATTGATATTATCGTCAATAATGCTGCTGAACAGCATCCACAACAAAGTTTGCTGGATATCACATCAGAGCAGCTGGAACGAACGTTCCGAACAAATATCTTCTCTTATTTCTATTTAACTAAGGCTGCTCTACCCCATCTGAAGAAAGGGAGCTCCATCATTAACACAGCTTCCATAACAGCCTATCAAGGTAACGAGCAATTACTTGACTATTCCGCTACTAAAGGTGCAATTGTTACCTTTACAAGATCTCTTTCAAAGTCTCTTGCTAAGGATGGAATACGAGTCAATGGAGTGGCACCGGGTCCTATTTGGACTCCTCTCATTCCCTCTACCTTCCCAGCCGAGCAAGTCGCAGAATTCGGCTCTACGACACCAATGGGAAGAGCGGGACAGCCGTATGAACTAGCTTCGAGTTATGTTTTTCTCGCATCGGATGACTCTTCTTATGTCAGTGGACAAATGATTCATGTTAATGGTGGAACAATCGTCAATGGATAAGGTTAAAAAAAGGGACTTTTCAACTGAAAGTCCCTTTTTTAGGCAAAAACACTCGTTCTTCATTTGGGAAAGAACAAGAGAAACGTTTAACAATTTGATGTGGAATAATAATTCTTTTGATTGGTTCTTTTGGGTTTTCGATTTTTTGAATCAAGCTACGAGCAGCTTCAAACCCAAGATCAAAAATATTAATATCCACGCTTGTAAGAGGGGGTCTTGACATCTCTGAGACTAGTACATTATTGAAACTGATGATCGAGATATCTTCAGGTACTTTAATTCCCAGTTCATCTAATGTATTCAGAACTCCTAAGGCCATTAGATCATCCGCTACAACTAATGCAGTGGGTGGAACCTTTAAAGAAAGCAATTCCCTTACAGCTTCTTGTCCACCTTCTCTTAAAAATTCTTCATGTACAATATAATCATCATTTAATGGAATTCCTGATTCACGAAGTGCCTTCTCGTATCCAAGTAAACGCTCAACCGTAACAACTAGGTTTAAGTTTCCACCGACAAAAGCGATATGATCATGCCCAAGCTGTATGAGGTATTCCGTTACTTCCTTTGTTGCACGGAAGTTATCATTATCAACATGAGTAATCTCCTCCACATGCTTAAAAGGTTTACCAATAACGACAAAGGGAATTCCTCTTTCCTGCAAATACATTAATACTTTATCTTCAATTTTTGAATAAAGCAGGACCACTCCGTCAACGCGTCCACCTTGGACCATTTGTATAACTCCGTCTAGAATTTCGTTGTCAGTCTTTCCTGTTGTCATATATAACGCGTAGTGTTTTTCATGTGCCCCTTCACTAAGTCCTCTAAGTACCGTTGGAAAAAAGGGATTTTGAAAAACGACATCAGTAGAGCTCGGCATGACAAGACCGATTGCCTGTGTGCTTTGACTTGCTAAACTTCTTGCAATAAAGTTAGGATGGTATCCTAACTCATCCATGGCTTCTCTGACCTTTTTCTTCGTTTTTTCACTTATTCGAGGATTATTTGCAATTACACGTGATACGGTAGATGGTGCGACCTTTGCTAATTTAGCAACATCTTTTATTGTAACAGCCATCTTACCCACCTCATTTCCTAATAACTACATTTCTGAATAATATTAATATTTATTCAGGTTATCTTTATTCCTTATTCTACCCTAACTATCCGATACTTTTGTAGTATATTTTTTATCATTGATTCGGGAGTTTTTTCCTTTTCGATCTTTTCCAGAGCAAATAGATAAATATGATAAACGCTACGTACACAGCTCCCATTATAAGTATATATGGAATATTCAACCCAGTTTTCTGTCCTAAGATATAAATTTGGGCTTGGTCACGGTCGAGAACGAGCGTATATTCCTCGCCTTTTCCACGGACAATTTCATCACTGAGAACTCCACGAAGTTCTTTATCCTTTTCAATACCTTCTGTAATGGTTACGGTTTGTGTTTTTGATGTATTATTAATTGCTACAACAGTGGTTTCACCGTCATACTCCCTTTTATATACAGCCATTCCCTTCTCTTCATATAGAAACTCGAACGTACCACGAGTTAAGGAAGGAAGTGTTTGTCTAGCTGCTCCAATTTGAGAAATATAATCCACCAATTCTTTATCTGTCCGGAAATCCATTTGTCTCCGGTTATCAGGATCTTCCCCACCATCAAGAGCAATCTCACTACCATAGTAAACAATCGGTATACCAGGCGTCGTGTACAAGTAGGTAAGCGCCAGCTTCCAGCGAGGTCCGGGATGCTCATTGTTTTGCACCGCATCTCTTGTAAAGCGCGGAGTATCATGATTATCCATAAAAGTACCCATTAAATAAGGATCTTCGTAAATGGTCTTGTTTCGGTCCGCAGTCGTATATAACCAATAAAGAGATTGATCGGGCTTAGCAAAAGCCGTTCGTAAATGTTCGTTCAAGGGATAATCAACAAAGCCATCAATACCCACTTTGTCATACTGAGCTATATAATTTGGGTCATTGTCCCAAACCTCACCGAGTAAGTAGAAATCATCTTTCACACTCTTCACTTCTTTAGAAAATGTTTCCCAAAAATCAACTGGTACATGTCGTACTGTATCCAGTCGATAGCCATCGATATCTGTCTCCGCGATCCACCACTTAGCGGCCTCTAATAGATAATTGGACACATCCGGATTTTCTGTATTTAAATCAGGTAATCCATAAATCCAACCATTATTGAGTTCATCTTGATCTTCCCAATTTAAAATTTCTTTATTTTCATGAAACCAATCCTCTTTTTCACTGTCTGTCAGCCACTCGTGCTCCGGTGAAACATGATTGACAACAAAGTCAAGGACAATCTTTATGTCTCTTTTATGTGCCTCTTTTACTAATTCTTTAAACTTTTCTAAGGTTCCAAAATGTTCTTCTGTGTTGTAAAAGTCAGTAATCCAGTATCCATGATAGCCCTTTTCTGCATTATCAAAAACCGGGGTAAGCCAAATAGCGGTGAACCCCATGTCTTTAATATAATCCAATTGATCGATTATACCTTGAAAGTCACCGCCATGATATGATTTGGGATCATCCATATTTACTTTAAAATCATTGCTGAAATCGCTATTATTAAAGCGATCGATCATAATAAAATAAAAAGTCTCATCCTGCCATTTTCGCTCTTCTTTTTCCACTGCACCTACCGGTAGGGAGTAAAAAAGAAGAAACGGGATTAAGATGAAAGAAAGCATTTTCTTTTTCATCTCCGCTCCTCCTTTTCCTGTAAAAAATCCTTCCCTACAAGATTATCCTTTTGTTCCTCCAGCCGTCAAACCAGAAACGAAATATCTTTGGAAAACTAAGAATAATGCAGCGATTGGTATAGCAATTAATACTGAACCTGCAGCAAACTTTGTAAATTCGTTACCGAACTGTTTCGCAACTAGTTCGTATAAGCCAACTAATAATGTAAATTTATCTTCTGAACGTAATAAAATACGTGCTAAGATAAAGTCTCCAAAAGGAGCAATAAATGAGAATAAAGCAACTACGGCTAATATTGGTTTTGCAAGAGGCATAACAATTTGGAAGAAAATCCTTAAATGTCCCGCTCCGTCCATTTTTGCAGATTCATCCAGCTCTTTTGGAATCGTATCTAAATATCCTTTCATTAAATACGTATTCATTGGAATTTGGCCACCGACATACACAAGAATTAAGCCTAAGTGAGTATCAATTAATCCTGTACGGTTCGCTAAAACAAAGATTGCAATTAATGCAGCAAAGTTTGGAATCATTTGCAGAATTAAGAATGTGATTAGTCCATTCTTACGACCAACAAAACGGTATCTTGAGAATGAGTATGCGGTTAAAGCTACACTCGCAACAGTTAACACCATGGTGATAATACTGATTTTTAAGGAATTTTTGTACCAGATAATATAGTCACTCTTGTCAGCATCAAACAGATGCTTATAATGTGCTAGTGTTGGATTTTCTGGAAACATCGTCGAGCCCGAGAGACTATTCCCAGGATTAAACGAAGATCCAATAATCCAAAGCAATGGGTAGAATACAATAACTGCCATGACCGCGATGACCAAGTATGACAGTGTAAGTCTTATGATTTTATTCTTTTTCATACTCATATTACATCATATCCTCTTCTTGGAATGATTTTGTTCTTCTAAATTGCCATAGAGCCACTGCAATAATAATGAAGGATAGAATCATTGTGATGGCTGCCGCTTTTCCATATTGTGCTGAAGTCATCGTCAATCGATAAATCCATGATATCAAGATATCTGTTCCCCATGCGGTTTGCCCAGGCACTGCTGGTCCCCCGTTATTAAAGAGGAAGATAACGTTAAAGTTATTAAAGTTAAAGGTATATTGCGTAATCATGATTGGTGCAGTTGCAAACAATACAAGTGGTAAAGTAATTTTTGAGAACTTTTGCCAAATACTTGCACCATCTACAGTTGCTGCTTCATATAAGTCCTCTGGAATAGACTGAAGAACACCAGTAACCATTGCAAAGATGAAAGGGAAACCTAACCAACCTTGAATTAAAATTAATGCTAGACGTGTCCAATTGGCTTCTGTCATCCATGGCTGTGGATCTAACCCTAGAGCTGGTAATATCATTTTATTAATGGCACCAAAAGTTTCATTGAACATTCCAGAGAAAATCATAATCGATACAAAAGCTGGTACCGCCCAAGGTAAAATTAATATCGTACGAATAATCGCCTTACCTTTAAGATCTTTCTGGTTAACAACAATTGCAAGGAACATCCCTAAAGCTATTTGGAACGTTGTCGCACCAAATGTCCAAACGATTGTCCAACCTAATACTTTAAAGAAAGTATTACGCCAGATATCAATTTTAAAGATATCGATAAAGTTCTGAATCCCAATCCAGTCAACTAGCTTAGCTGGTGGTGAGTGATATAAATCGTAGTTTGTAAACGCCAATAAGATGACGAAAATAATCGGAAAGATTACAACAAAAATTAATAACAAGAACCCTGGTGAAATCATTAAATATGGAAAACCACCGTCAATTAAGTTGTGGTATTGTTCTCTAACTGAATTTAGTTTTAAACCTAGATCACGTTTTTTTCCATTAGAGTGTGCATCGTAAAGGTTAAATGCATACACCCCTAAACCTAGCACTGTAACAATCAATGCGATAATTCCATCAATCAATAGAAAGATTGAATGATCAACTTTAGGTATTTCACCTAGTGTAAACAATCCCCAAAATCCCATGTTCAATATGTCGCCAAACACAATACCGAATGAAGCTGCTAATACAAGAAAAATGATTCCTTTTAAAAACTGACGATTATAAAATTGCCCTAATCCTGGGACAATTGAAAGCAATGCAGCTGTCTTTGCATGCTTGGTTGTTCCTACTTTTTCCGCTTCCATTTGACTTCTATCCCCTTTCTAACTTGAGGAGGAATGTATTTTTTTATTGCGCAACCGTTTGCCTAAAAGAATGTAATGATAGGCAATACCGGAGGTACTGCCTATCGATTGTACCACAAATTATTTTGCGTGGTTTGTCTCAATCTGCTTCTTAATTGTATCTACTGCAGAATCAAGAGCTGCTTTTGGCTCTGATTTTTGAGTAGCAATTTGTTGTAATGCTGACGCCATTGGAGACCAAACCTCAGCCATTTCTGGAATATTAGGCATTGGAATCGCATATGAAGACTGAACAGCTACTGCTTTTGCAGCTTCGTTATCAGCAATAATTGGATCCTCGATTAAAGTTTTAACTGGTGGAATTTCTCCAGTTGTTTCAAAACGAGTTTTTGCACTTTCTTCATTTGTTAAGAATTCAACAAGCTTTGTAGCCCAATATTGATTTTCAGTGAATGCTGTTACATGCCATCCTTTAACACCCATGAATGTTTTTACATTTTCACCATTTGGTAGAGTTGGTAGTGGCGCAACACCGTAGTCAATTCCAGCATCCTTCATTGCTTGGAATGCCCAAGGACCATTCATAACAGAAGCAACTTTTCCTTCGTTAAATAGCCCGTCCATTGCTGATCCACCAGATTCACCGATGATTCCTTTAGGGAAAAGTCCTTCTTTATACCATTGTTGAATGTACGCAGCACCTGTTTCAGCACCTTCATTATTTAGACCGATGTCATCGCGGTTTAACGCACCATTTTCATCTTTAAATACGTAAGCACCGTTTCCACCCATAATACCATGAGCGAAGTAATAGTTATCCCAAAGAGCTAAGAAACCGTAATTATCGCCTTTAGTGAAATCCTTTGAAAAAGCATATAATTCATCAAAAGTTTCAGGAGCTTTTTCCATTAACGCTTTGTTGTAAATAAATACTGGTGTTTCTGTCGCTTTTGGTAGTCCATAAAGCTTTCCATCATACATTTGAGCTGAGATAGAAGATTCAGTGAACGTATCAAGTACTTCTTGATCTACTTCAATTTCTGAGATTAATCCCTCAACAACTACTTGACCGATTTGGTCATGTGGCAGTGTTACAACGTCTGGAGCATTTCCAGCTGGACCATCTAGACGAAGTTGGTCACGAATTTTGTCTGCCATTCCTAAAGTTTTATACTCAACTTTTATACCATATTCTTTTTCAAAAGCTTCGATAGCAGGCTCTAATGCAACCTCTTTATCTGTATCTTCCCATACTACTAATTTCTCTGGCTTTGCTGGTTCTTCTCCAGCAGTATTGCCACCTTCGTTTTCTGTAGAAGTACCTTCCTCACGATTTGGTCCACATGCAGCAAGGACTCCTAGTACTAACATGATCATCATGAAAAGCGATAATGCTTTTTTCATTATTGACCCCTCCAAAAATGTATGTTTTTAATTTCTGCTAGCTGTACAAACGATTGCACAAATCTACAAAAACAGCACTCTATGAAAACGTTGCCACAATTAGTTAAAATTAATTTACTTATTGGTGTTATACGTCTAACTGAAGTGATAGAGTTGTGAAAACGATTGCACAAACTATATTTTTTATTATACCTAGTTTTTTCGTTTTGACAACTATTTTCACATAAAAGACAAAGAAAAAAATTTATAAGTGTTTTGCCATGTATTTGTTGAAGGGTTTTCACATATCTGCTAACGTTAAGAAAGTAGAATTAAATGCAATCGATTGCACAAGGAGGAAATATTATGATTACTCATTCTTCTATTTATCATCGTCCTACAGATGAATACGCATATCCCATTGACGAACATACATTACATTTAAAACTGCGTACTCGTAAAGGAGAAATACAAACGGTTCAGCTTTTATTCGGGGATCAATATGAATGGAAAGATGGGGCTTGGATTTCTCAACAAACAGAAATGGAAAAAGTCGCAACAGATGCTCTCTTTGATTACTGGCTTCTAAGTATACAACCTGCTTATAAGCGAATTCGTTACGGATTCTATATTAGTGATGGTGAAGACACGATTTTATATACAGAAAAAGGGTTTTATGAAAAGGCTCCTGAAGATCCAGGCTATTACTTCTCTTTTCCCTTCCTTCATGCGAGCGAAGTATTTCGTGCTCCAAGCTGGGTAAAGGATACAGTCTGGTACCAAATATTTCCTGAGAGATTCGCCAATGGTGATCTTACGAACGATCCTGAAGGTGCACTGCCTTGGGCAAGTGAATCTCCAACACCGAAGAACTTTTTTGGTGGAGACTTTAAAGGGATCATCGATCATATTGATTATTTAGTTGATTTAGGGATTACTGGTATTTACTTTACTCCTATTTTCAAGGCATATTCGAATCATAAATACGATACGATTGACTATATGGAAATTGATCCTCAATTTGGAGATAAGGAAACCTTTAAGGAACTTGTAAAAACATGTCACAAAAATGGAATAAGGGTCATGCTTGATGCTGTGTTTAATCATAGTGGATACCACTTCCCTCCCTTTCAAGATGTTCTTAAGAATGGAGAGAGATCAAAGTATGCAAACTGGTTTCATGCAAAGGAGTTTCCATTAGAAGGAGGAGAGCTTCCAAACTACGCTACATTTGCCTTTGAACAAACAATGCCTAAGCTAAATACACAAAATGAAGAAGTAAAGCAATATCTGCTCGAGGTGGGAAGATACTGGGTTCGAGAGTTTGATATAGATGGTTGGCGATTAGACGTAGCCAATGAAATTGACCATCAGTTTTGGAGAGAGTTCCGTCATGCCGTTAAGGAACTCAAGCCTGACCTTTATATTCTAGGTGAAATTTGGCATGATTCGATGCCTTGGCTACGAGGTGATCAATTCGATGCCGTGATGAACTATCCTTTCCTAACAAATGTATTAAATTTCTTTGCAAAAGACCAGATTTCAAAGCAGCAGTTTATCGAAAACATGACATCGGTTATTCAAATGTATCCTAGCAATGTAAATGAAGCTGCTTTTAACCTCGTGGGAAGTCATGATACACCACGAATTTTAACAGAATGTAAGGACAGCACAGAAAGAATGAAGCTCATCTATTCCTTTATGATGACCTTTATCGGAACACCTTGTATATATTATGGAGATGAAGTTGGCTTAAGTGGAGTCATGGACCCTGGTTGTAGAGAATGCATGCCGTGGGAGGAAGAAAAGTGGAATAAAGAGATGCGACAACATATCCAAGCATTAATTAAGCTTAGAAAAGAAGAAAAGCTTCTCGCAAACTCAGGAACCTTTGCCTTCCTTCCTAATTCCGATGAGGATGTGTGTATTGCCTACTCCAAGAAGGATGGAAATAAAACCATTATCGTAATATTAAACCCTACGTCCAAAGAAGCTACGCATTCATTGCCATTTCATTTAAAAGGGAGAAAAATTACAGACCTTTTAAAAAATAGTGAGTTTGCTGCTGAGTCTGATCAACTTTCTGTTTCGGTAGCTCCTTTCGGCTTTGAAATCATCTCCTTTTAAATTAGCATTTCATCTGTTAAAATGAATTGTTTACTAAGTAGTCTTAAGCATTTCGCTTAAGACTATTTCGTTTTATTATGTTAGGGGGTCAATGAGACATGAACACGAAAAGCAAAAAACAAAAGATGACCCTTGTTGCATTAACATGGCCCATCTTTATTGAAATCTTATTGTATATGCTTATGGGGAATGCGGATACTTTAATGCTCTCTCAATACTCTGATGAGTCCGTTGCCGCTGTTGGCGTATCGAACCAAGTCCTTTCGCTAATCATCGTTATGTTTGGTTTTGTTGCAACTGGAACAGCTATTCTCGTTACACAAAATTTAGGAGCGAAACAGGAACATGCAGCTGCAGAAATTTCAATCGTTTCCCTAGGAGCAAATCTTGTTTTTGGAATCCTATTAAGTATAGGAATTTTCCTCTTTAGTAAACCTATTTTATTAATGATGGATTTACCTCCCGAACTATTGGATGAGGCCAACTCTTATCTGTTAATTGTCGGAGGATTTTCTTTTGTTCAAGCGTTTATTATGACGATTGGTGCAGTGATTCGTAGTTATGGGTTTACGAAAGATGTTATGTATATCACAATTGGCATGAATATTATTAATGTGATTGGTAACTACTTTTTCATTTTTGGTCCTTTTGGTTTTCCGATTCTCGGTGTGGAAGGCGTAGCAATTTCAACGACTGTTAGTAGATTCATAGGTTTGGTTATAGCCATTATCGTCATGATTAGAAGAATTCCTGTTCAACTGCCATTTCACCTGCTTTTCCGCTTTCCAAAGGTGCATGTTAGAAACTTGCTTAAAATTGGTATCCCTTCGGCAGGCGAACAGCTTTCATATAATGCTTCCCAAATGGTCATTACGTTCTTTATTGCTACATTAGGGACGGAAGCACTAACTTCCAAAGTATATGCTCAAAATCTGATGATGTTTATTTTCCTTTTTAGCATCGCTATAAGTCAAGGTACACAAATATTAATTGGTTATTTGATTGGTGCAAAGAAGTATGAGGATGCCTATCATCGTTGTTTAAAAAGTCTACGTCTTGCTATTATTATTTCCTTAAGCGCAGCGATACTCTTCTCGTTTTTCGCAAAAGATTTAATGAAGTTATTTACAAGCAATGAGGACATCATTGCACTAGGTAGTACGTTGATTCTATTAACGATTATTTTAGAACCTGGCCGCTCGTTTAATTTAGTAATTATCAATTCTTTAAGAGCGACTGGTGATGTGAAATTCCCAGTATATATGGGGATTCTTTCTATGTGGGGGGTGGCGGTCACCTTGTCTTATTTACTAGGAATTACCTTTGGGCTTGGACTTGTTGGCATTTGGATTGCTTTCATTGCTGATGAATGGCTTAGAGGCTTACTCATGCTTTGGAGATGGCGTTCAAAGGTTTGGGTTCGGCATTCTTTTGTAGAAGAAAAAGCAGTTTAATTTTAGACCTAAAGAAGCAAGGCATTTCGCCTTGCTTCTTCTTTACAATGCTGCAAGAATTTGCTCCTTTGTGTCTGTCCCGATAAAACTCCGGTATTTAAAAATATTATATTCATTTTTTCTAACTTGATCGAGAATGGCTTTATACATTAAAGCAGCACCCTTTACAGGGATTCTTGAGTATTCTGGATAATAATGAATCGTTAATAACGCCTGTTCATAGTAATACTCAGCAATTTCTGCAATATCTTCCCACATCCTAATAAATCGATCATTCACTTCGTAATGAAGAAGCTCTTTATACGAGTAATGATGCTTTAAGAGCATTTCTTTTGGTATATATATTCTTCCCATGGAAAGGTCCTCACCAATATCTCTCAAAATATTTGTTAACTGCATCGCTAAGCCTAGTTGAATGGCACCCTCTCTTAAAACATGAATATGTTTTGGAGCCAAAACGGGGAGCAGCATTATCCCCACCGTACTAGCCACGTGATAGGAGTATTGTAACACTTCATCCAATGTCTCGTATTTTGTCTGTTGCAAATCCATCCTTTGTCCTTTTATCATATCTTCAAAAGGTGTTACTTCCATCTCGAATTTCACGAAAACATCTAATAAAGCAATCCACATAAATTCAAACTGACTGCCTATTTGTTTCCTCTTAAACAATTCAAATTCCTCTTCGAATTGTTTTATACCTTCCTCGGAATCCCTTTCTCCGTCAATGATATCATCGATTATCCGACAATAAGAATAGATGGCCCAAACCGCTTTTTTTTGTTCTTGAGGTAAATATGAAAATGCTTTATAAAAGGTTTCGGAATGTGCTTGAATTACTCTCTCGCATTGTAAATACGCGTCTTCAATAGTTATCAACCCTCTTCACTTCCTTTCCTATTTTTTTATTCGTTCCATTACATATATAATCAACAAGTAACTTTGCTCCTTGCATGACGATGGGAATTCCACCCCCTGGGTGTATGGATGCTCCAACCGCAAAAATATTCTTCTCATGAAAAGGCTTTAACTGTGGTCGATACATTCCTGATTGAAAAAGTGTTGGAGCAATTCCAAAACTTCCTCCTTTATACAATCCTTCCCGCATTGCATCTGCAGGAGTTCTAACCTTCGACCATTCAATATATGCCTTTATACCTGGAAAGCCTCTCTGATCTATTTTCTCTATAATTCTATCAACTAATTTCGGCGCTTCTATATCCCAATCAATATGATCCCCAGCCGGTACCGGAACAAGCGTATACAGAACACTCTTCCCTAAAGGGGCAAGAGTTGAGTCAATTGCTGAAGGATAGAAGGTGTAAAAGGATGGTGATTGTGGAATAGTTTCTTCCTCAAAAATCTCCTTCATCGATTGAGCAAAGTCATCACCGATAAAGAATTGGTGAAGGGATGATGGCTCAAATGTTTTGCTAAGACCCAGATAGATTAATAGACATGCAGAAGACGGTGTAAATGATCGGTCTCTATTTAATAAATTCTTTTGTTCAACCGGGAAATCACCGTTTATAATATACGAATCATAGATTTCCCTTTTTCCATTTACCATTAAATACTCTGCTTTGTTCCCGTTTGATATAATTTGCTCTACATGACAGGAGGTACAGATGTTTACTTTACGCTTTCTAAGCTCCTCCTCAAGTACCGCTACCAAACCAGCGTATCCACCTTGTAAATAATAAATCCCATGATCATGTTCACTAAACGATACTAAACTATAAATGGCCGGTGTCGTAAATGGATTACCACCGATATAAAGCGTTTGTAAAGCATAAGAAATTCGCAATTTCTCATTTGTAAAGTATGTTGAGAGTTCCTTATAAACACTTCTATAAGCTTTTAATTTTGCTAGAAGCATCACCGTGCGATAGTTCCAAAACTCTTGAAAACTTAGAAAAGGCTTCTCTAAAAAATGAATTTTACCTAGTTGAAATCTAGTTTTCATATCTGTAATAAATTGGTTAAATCCCTCTATATCCTCAGGGAACATTCGCGCAATTTCCTTTTCCTGTTTCAATCGGTCGCTATACTTTGTATAAGAGGATTCATCTGAAAAATGTATCTTATACAATGGATCACATTTTAATAGCTTGTAAGCAGAAGGGGAAATACCACCTTCTGATAAAATGGTTGTTATCAAATCAGGTAAAAGGACAATGGTAGGACCTTGATCAATCCGAAACTCATCGTTCCCTTCAAATGCTAATCTTCCCCCTAATTTGTCGGACCTTTCATAGATAGTCACATTGATTCCTTTATGTGATAACAGTAGAGCGGTTG
Source organism: Robertmurraya korlensis (assembly GCF_023715225.1). GTDB lineage: Bacteria > Bacillota > Bacilli > Bacillales > Cytobacillaceae > Robertmurraya_A. Next base: position 114,143 of record NZ_JAMBNS010000009.1, on the reverse strand, counting down.
TAAGACCTCCAATCCCTCCACCAATAATCGCTACTCTCATTATGCATTCCCCCAGGCAATTTCAGAATGAGTTGGAAACTTAATCCCGTCGGCTTGTGTCATCAATTTTGCTGTAATTCTTGCAGATTCCAATATGGTCGGCAGCCCACTGCCTGGGTGGGTACCACCGCCAACTAACCAGGTATTCTGTAATTCTTCAAACTTATTATGTGGTCTAAATACCATCATTTGTGAAAGCTGATGCCCTAAATTAAAGGTCGCCCCTTTAAACACATTCATGTCACTTTCCCACTGTACAGGTGATATGACCTTTTCAAATTCTATATACCTTTTTAAGTCTTTAAAATCTGTCCGATCTTCCAGAATCGAATAAACAAGCTCCTTAAATGTTTGTTCGTTTAATTCCCAGTCAATCTGGCTCATATTATTTGGTACAGGTGCTAGTATATATAGAGTAGATTTTCCTTCTGGCGCTAAGGTTGGGTCAGTTACACAGGCATTCTGAATATAAATGGAAGGATCTTCTGATAAAACCATCTCTTTCGTAATTTCTTCTACATTTTTCTTATAGTCTTTTGCGAAACAAATCGTATGATGCGAGGTATCGTACCGCTTATTTAAACCTAGATAAATCATAAATGTAGAACATGAATATTTCTTTTTGCTCAGTTTTTCTTTGCTATACTTCTTCAATATTCCCTCAGGCACTAACTGAGTCATTACATGAGCAAAATCCCCATTAATAATGACTTCATCCGCCTGTATCCGTTCTCCCGTTTTTAAGATAATTCCTTTTGTCTTTTTTCCATCTAACCAAAGCTTGTCGACCTCAGTTCCCAAGTGAATGACTCCTCCTAATTCCACTGTAACCTTCGCCATTGCTTGTGACAGTTGATTGAGCCCTCCAATCGGATGATATACTCCATATTCGTGTTCCATATAGGAAAGGATAGAAAATGCTCCTGGACATTCCCACGGTGACATACCTAAATACTTGGATTGAAAGGTGAATGCAAGCAAAAGCTCCGTATTAGAGAAATAATCACTTAAGACATCGTATAAGCTCCTCCCTAGAGAGAGATGTGGTAATGCCTGTAAAACCCTCAACGAAACATAATCAAGATATTGATCCATTTTGTTTTGTAAAAGAGGTGTTAACCTTTCAAACTTCCTTTTGGTATCACGCATAAATCGAATGTATCCATCTCCATCACCGGGATAATATTGTTCGATTTCTTTAATCATTAAATCTCTGTCACGGAACATACTTAATCGTCTATTTTCAAATAAAAGTTCGTACATGTTCGTAAGTTCAATGAGAGATACATAGTCATGGAGATTTCTCCCTGCCGCTTGAAACAGCTCTTCAGCAATATGGGGCATACTAAAAAAAGTTGGACCAATATCAAAGGTAAATCCATTTTCATGTATGGCTCCATTTCTTCCCCCCACCTTCCCATGTTTTTCAAAAACTTCTACATGGTAGCCAAGGCTAGACAACAGCATAGAAATGGCTAAGCCTCCTGGACCCGCACCAACAACTACTACTTTTTTACGCATAAATTTTCTCCTCTTATGGTTATACAAAACTTATATATTATATATACAAACAATATACCACTTGTGTGTATCAAGAAACACTTTAAACTCTCTGAAATGCAAAAAGTCTATACGTTATACGTATAGACTTTTTTGCTCTCTTATTTAAGACTCAACAATATTAATATTGTAATCTTTAAACCAGATATGAATTTGGGCTAGATGAGCAAGAAGCTGTGGTCCAGTCATTAGTTGGCCGAACCAAGGTTCTTTAAAGGCTGCACCTTCCGTAGTGATGATTTCCTTTAGTTTTGCTTCATCAAAGAATTCATAAAGAACCGAGCCTTTTTCCGTCATAATTTCCGCAAGCATCTGCTGTACTGCTTTTGTATACTTCGGATTATGTGTTTTCGGATACGGACTTTTCTTTCGATACAATACTTCATCAGGGAGAATTCCTTCTAAAGCTTTTCGTAGCAACCCTTTTTCACGATTTTGATAGTTCTTCATCTCCCAAGGAATATTCCAAACATATTCAACTAGTCGATGGTCTGCAAAAGGAACCCTTACTTCAAGACTGGCTCCCATACTCATTCGATCCTTGCGATCTAGTAAGGTCGTCATAAACCAAATCATATTCAGATAAAACAACTCTCTTCTTTTTGCTTCTTCCCTCGTCTCCCCTTCTAATACAGGAGTCTCTTGAACCGTTTTATTAAACTGTTGAAGCATGTAGTCCTTTAGCTGTAACTTCTCCCGCCATTCTGTTCGAAGCAACCCCTGTCTTTCTTCAATCGATCTCATCCACGGAAAACCTTCACGAGTTAAGTCCGCTTCACGTCGAAACCAAGGGTACCCGCCAAAAATCTCATCTGCACATTCCCCAGATAAACTAACAACAAAATCCTTTTTAATTTCACGACAGAACCACAAGAGAGATGAATCTACATCAGCCATTCCTGGTAAATCTCTCACATGAACGGCTTCAATTAAATGTTCAGCAAGGAGCTCCTGAGAAATAATGCTATTGTGATGAGTAGTCTGAAATTCATCAGACATCTTTTGTATATAAATTCCATCCGAATTTGGCTGAAACTCATTCGCCTTAAAGAATTGGTCATTGTCTTCATAATCAATGGAATACGTATGAAGGCTTCCTTTTCCTTCTTTTTGATACTCCATCGCAGCAATGGCTGTAATGGCACTAGAATCTACTCCACCTGATAAAAATGTACATAGAGGTACATCTGAAACAAGCTGGCGTTTAACCGCATCCGTGAAGAGGAAGCGAACCTTATCTACAGTATCATTCAAGCTGTCCGTATGCTTCTCACTTTTCACATTCCAGTATCGCCAAATATTTAGTCCTTTACTTTTGGATAAAGTAAGTGCATGAGCTGGCCTTAGCTCAGATATCCCTTTAAATACCCCATTTCCTGGAGATCTTGATGGACCTAAAGCAAACACTTCTGCTAACCCTTCTCGGTCGATTTCTGTTTTCACTTCTGGATGAGCAAGAATCGCTTTTAATTCGGATCCAAACATTATTCCTTTTTCTGTTGATAAATAAAAAAGCGGCTTAACGCCAAGTCGATCCCGTCCTATAAAGAGCTGTTCCTTCTTCTCATCCCAAATGGCGAAAGCAAAAATGCCATTTAAATGTTCAACACAATTTTCTTCCCATTCTATATATGCAGTTAATAGAACTTCTGTATCAGAATGACCGCTAAAGGAATATCCTTTTACTAACAGTTCTTTTCGAATATCTTCGGTATTATAGAGTTCACCATTATAACAAATCGTATATTTGTGATTATTTTTTGATTTAGACATGGGTTGTTTTCCACCCTCAGGGTCAACAACAATCAAGCGTTTATGTCCGAATCCTGCATGAATATCCGTCCATACATTCGTATCATCTGGACCGCGCTTTGCCAAGGTTTCAGCCATTTTCGTAATAGAGTCACGTTCTTTTCTTATATCTCGTTGGAAGTCAATCCAGCCTGTTATGCCACACATATTTTTTTCATCCTTTCAACGTAGTGCGTTTGTTTGGTCAGTCCGAACATATACCCATACTATGCTGGGCGCGAAAAATGGTTAATTGTCCAATTTTTAAGAGCGAGCGTTTAAAATACAATCAAGATGTCTACAAAGAATGAAGATAGATCTAAAAAACTTTTATACCCTTTAGCCTTTAACGGAGGTCTTATCATGAATAGACAGCAACGACTAAAACTTTTTGAGTATCAAACGAGAGCATTTATTGAAGGTACGGTAGAGCATATAAACAACCAGTGGATTTTTTTTGATAAGGAAACAGATGAAGCCTCCATTTTGGATGATTTTTTACACCAAGAAATTGAGGTATTTCGATTCAATCGATGGAAAAAAGGAATATTATTTGAGGATGGGAAAGTAACATTTGGAAGCGAAACTCTTCATTTAAAGAATCAAGATGTAGTTAGAATCCGCAAACACTTAATGTATTCCCTTGAACGATTGCTAGAAGAGATCAACGATGATTCGTTTTATCAGTTTATTTCTCATTTAAATTCGCTTGGTTTTTCAATCTTTGATTGTATTTATTGCTACAATCATCTAACGTTCCTAAAGGATGCGGAAAGAAAAAGTGGTGTGAACTTTATTATCTTTGATAATCAAGAAGATATTTGTAATGTTCAACATCATTTCTGTTATTATAAAAAGCAAACCGATCGCTTTGAATTTACACTGAACGCTGGTAAGCGAACAGTGATAGAAAAATTTGTATAATAAAACCTGCTCCAAGTATTTAGGAGCAGGTTTTATTTAAAATAATTGAAATCCAAGTGGTAAGCGCAGTCCTAATAAGATGACTAGAACAACCGCTACATAAAATTGGATCCAAAGTGACTTTGTTGCCTTTCCTTTTACCGTACGAACGAGAACCATCTCCATCGCTGCAATAACCCAAAGTCCAATTAAAACTTTTGCTATATACTCAACTGGCTGCATGGAGAATAACGTATGAACGAGCATTCCACCTGTTGCAAACACAATGATATACAAAACTCTCAAAATCATATGGACGATTTTCGCTGCCTTTGCTTTTCCACTCTTATGTAATGAGTTTGCTACAAAAAATAGGACTAGTGCAAGAACCCATGCAGTAATATGGGCATGTGTGTTAATCGACATAAATTAGCCTCCCTATTAAATATCGACTTTATCATACCATAATAGTGTTAAAAAAACTAAAAAGAACATCTCTACTACATTTCTTCATTCATTATTTGTTCACAAAGTTTTCAAATTTCCTTACTGACATGATTCGTTAGGGTTCCAATGCCCTCAATTGTAATTTCAATTTGATCGCCCGGCTTTAGAAATCGCGGGGGGTGAAATCCTTTTCCTACACCCGCTGGAGTGCCCGTAGCAATTACATCTCCTGGTTCAAGTGTCATCCCTAATGAAAGTGTCACAATCATTTCTTCCACTGAAAAGATAAAGTGCTTTGTATTAGAACTTTGGCGAACCTCTCCATTTACTTTCGTTTCAATATGTAATTGATTGGGATTTGATAGACTCTCTTTATGAACAAGAAAAGGTCCCATCGGACAACTATTATCTAGACTTTTTCCTAGAAAGAATTGCTTATGCTTCGCCTGAAGATCACGTGCAGTTATATCGTTAACAATCGTATAACCAAACACATAATCAAGGGCATCTTCTTTTCGAATATTTCTTCCCTTCTTTCCTATTACGATCGCCAACTCCCCTTCATAGTCTAACTGATTCGTAATGGAAAGATGATTCTCAATTTGTTCATTCGGTCCAATAATTGTAGTTGGGGCCTTTGTAAAGACCATCATATGTTCAGGAATGTCATCCTTACTTCCCATCTCAATCGCATGGTCCACGTAATTTTTCCCTACACACAATATGTTTTTCGGAGGCTTTGTGATGGGTGAAAGCAAGGTAACCTCATCTAAAAGGAAATACGCCTCCAAGCTTGCGGCTTCAATTTTTTCTTTTACATCCTGTAGGAATTCTTCTCCCTTTGCTATACATTCGACCATTGAATCCGTTTCGTTAACAGAAAGAACCTTTGTTTCTGTTGAATCTAAAACACCAATAAAAACTTTGTTTTCTCTTTTTCCGGTAAGAAGCTTCATAGATTTTCTCCTCTTTTCATTAGTTTCTGCCATTTCCAGTACGAAACTGTTCTCCATACCCACTCAAAAGGGCCTATATAAAAATACTTTATCCATATATGACTAAAAATTAATTGAAATAGAAATATCGTCAAAGCTAGGAATGTTCCTTCAATAACGGACACTTGTCCATACAGACCAAGACCGTAAGAATAAAATATCATCGTCGATACAATGGATTGAACCAAGTAATTGGTGAAACTAAGCTTCCCAACAGGTCCAAAATATCGTAACACCTGTATGCCTCGTTGATGATTCGTACCAAGTGCGATCAGTAGGATGTATGTTATAGATAAAAGAGGACCACCAAGCATATCTTGAGAATATTCTGTTGCCCAGTTTCTTGTTAACCAATAAGGAGTGCTCTTAATAAACATTCCAATGAGTAAGGTTATCGCTATGGCAACTAGAAACGGTCTCTTTAATTCTTTTACTCTTCTTAACCAGTTCTCTTTCGCCGCTCCTCCCCCGATTAAAAACATCGGAAAGATGGAAAAAAGCATAAAGAACAGATTACCTGGATTATTGACCAAATACCAATCCATCAATCTTTGCTCTCGTATTTCCTCATAAGTTCCATTTTGATAAGCTTGATACGACGCACGTGCACTTGTTTCATTTGCCAATGAGAATTCCCCATTACCTGCAACCATTGAGGCTAAGATCATCATGACTGTAATGATCACATTAGGGACAAAGTACAAAATCATCCCCAGTAACATAAGTATTTTTCCTCTAAGTCTGATAAAGAGCAACAGAAGGATGCCAAACAAGGAGTAGGTAAAAAGAATATCTCCATGCCAAATATATTTCGCATGCACCCAACCGATAATGAACAAAAAAAGTAATCTCCTTATTGCAATGGCGGGAAAGCTTTCCCCCTTACTTATGGCTCTCTCTCTTAAAATAATAAAACTATATCCAAAGAGAAATGAGAATATAGGATATATACTTCCTTGAATGAACAAATCAATCCACGAGTATAACAAACGGTCATTAGTTGTCGTCCAGGTATCAAATGGGTCAATATAAAGAATTGGAGTATGAAAAGAAAGCATATTTACTAAGAAAATCCCCAATATCGATAAACCTCTCATTATATCAATGGAAACAATTCTTTCCTTATTTATTATAGATATCCCTCCCTATTTCTACATTCCTGAAACCTATTATACTTGAAATATTCCCAATAAACACCAAAACCGTTCCCTAAATAGAGAACGGCTACTACTTAATTGACAAATTTACCTGCTTTTCCATGAGACTCCCAATAATCATTTCTCAGATGCACTTTTTGTATCTTTCCTGACGCGGTTTTTGGTAATTCATTAACAAATGTAACACTGGTAACTGCTTTAAAATGAGCAAGCTTTTCACGAGAGAAAGAGATAAGTTCCTTTTCTTCCAGCAAATGTCCTGATCTAACCACGACGAAAGCATGAGGTGTTTCTCCCCACTTCTCATGTGGAACCGCAATAACTGCTGCTTCTAATACACTCGGGTGCTCATAAAGCACTCCTTCAACTTCAATAGAAGAGATATTCTCCCCACCACTTATAATGATATCCTTTTTCCGATCAACAATATCAATATTCCCGTACGTGTCAACTGTTGCCATATCTCCTGTATGAAGCCATCCATCCCTAATAGACTCCATTGTTGCCTCAGGATTTTTCCAATACCCCTTCATGACACCATTGCTTCGCGTGACCACTTCACCAATTTCCTTCCCGTTCTTTTCCACTTCCTTCCCCTTTTCATTCATCACACGCACTTCACATCCGATCATGCTCACACCAGCCTTCGCCTTCATACGGAATTGGTCCCTTATGGGAAGATCGGTTAGATGAGAACGAATGGTTGAGATGGTACTTAAAGGAGAGGATTCGGTCATTCCGTACACTTGAATAAACTCCCAGCCAAGCTCTCTTTCAACTCTTGTTACAAATGCTGGGGGTGGAGCAGAGCCAGCGATGACCACTCTTACCTTATGTTCAATTTGCGGAATGTTTTGCTCATAGAATTGAAGCAGACTATTTAATACAGTTGGTGCCATATGCATGACGCTCACTTTATATTTTTCAATCGCTTCAAATATAGCCTCTGGAGTAGCTTTTCGTAAACAAATTTGGGTAGATCCGTTGGCTGTATAATAAAAAGGGGACCCCCAACCATTCACATGAAACATCGGGAGAATATGAAGCAAAACATCTTGATCACTTACCCGTAAATGGTGCATCGTCGTAAGAGCATGTAAATAATTATTACGATGTGTAAGCATCACTCCTTTTGGATTTCCCGTTGTCCCACTTGTATATAACAAACTACAAACATCATCCTCATGTAACTCGACTCCAGAAAACGCTTTCTTTTCTTTGGTCGCTAACCATTCGTTGTACCCTATCTCTTTCGTCACCTCATTTTTATAATGAACAATGATCGTCTCAACTGTTTCTAATTTTTCTTTAATAGGGAGAATAAGATGATAAAGCTCCTGATCTACAAATAATACCTTTGTTTCACTATGATTTAAGATAAACAAATAATCTTCTGGCTTTAACCGAATATTTAGTGGCACCATCACTCCACCCAACAAGAACACTCCATAAAAACCTTCTAGCATTTCAACACTGTTAGGAGCTAAGTAGGCTATCCGATCACCTTTGTTCACTCCTAGTTCCATTAATCCATGTGCTAGTTGATTTACTCTCTCTCCCAATTGACCATATGTAAAGCTCCGATCTCCACAATATACTGCTTCTTTTTCGCTATAAAGAGATACCGCACGGTCCAAAAACTGAGTTAACACCAAAGGTACATTCACTTCATCAGCTCCCTTTGCCAAAATATTACTAATTATATAAATATTTTAACATAACACACAACAACATTGAAGAATTCTGTTATAGTACAAAACACATAATTCAACTTTTTTCATAAAAAAATCACATCTAGTTTCTAGGCACATACAATGTAAGGAATCTTAAACAAAGGGTGTAGTGTATGCCAGCAATAGTCGGTGTAGCTCAAGTAATATCAATTGGAAGTAGTTCCATTTTTCATATTGGAGATGTATATAAAATCATGCCTATTTCTAATGCCAAGACATACTCAGGGGCAGGTTCCTTTAATACAGGGGATGGGTTACGTGTTTATAACAAGTTTAGTTCTACTAATGCCTATGACCATGATGGTATTGACCAAGGAAATATTCTAAATGCTTAATAAGCAGGTGAAGATATGAATTTCTATATTCAACAAAACATCTCTATAAATCTTTTACGTATTGATGCGATTACGAACTCATCCGTTTTACAGATTGGCAGTGCTGGAGTGATTCGCCCAACCGCCCATCTGTATAATACTGGAGGTTTTACAGGACCTGCGCCTGAACCTATTCATCCCGGTGGTACAATCGTAACTACTCCGGATTCGGCTGAACCTACAGGAAGTGATACTGGATCGTATATAGATTCTCCAGCTGTTCCGTTATCCATTTCATAAAGGAGGGGAGGTGTCAGTATGAATAATGAATTCTACGAATACTTAAGACAGCTTCACCAACTTGTTGAAAGTCAAGAACACCGGATTCGAGCTCTTGAACGGAATGTATTACAAATGCAAAAAGAGATATCTCAACTCAAAGAAAGACCACCTGTACATGTGGATCGAATAGAATACAAGTTTGATCAACTTAAGGTAGAGTCTCTGGATGGTACTTTAAATATTGGACTCAATCCATCTGATTTACAAGGAATCGAGGATTTCTCTGTTCCAAATCAATCCATCAAGACTCCTTCCCCTCCAAAGCAAATGTTCCAAAGAACAATGGAACTCGAGGATATTGTATATGAATATATGGGTAATCATTTACCTGCTATCTTTGAGAAAACCCAAGCAAAACTGCAAACAAATCTTGATGACTCGTACTATCACTTTATTGAAGAAGATATCAAAAAACAAATTCCAAAAAGAATTGAACATTATTTACGAGAGTTTTCCTCAGGAGTTATAGAAAACGAGGACCGCTCAAGGTTAGAGAAAATGATAACTGACCAGTTTCACAAGGAAATGGAGCATGGCGTCGAGGTTTTTATTAAGAATTTACCGGAGAATGTGAAAGGGATGAAACAGGAATGATGAATTTTCAAGTATACAATCGTGATATACATGTGGGGGATATTCGAGTGGTCGGTGTATCGAGTTCTTCTATATTAATGGTAGGAGATGCGGAAACCATCCAACTAGCATCCGTATTTGATACTCCAGCTGAATCTCTTATTATTGGCCCCTTTGTACCTTTAACTGTGGAAGGTAGATAGTATGCTTCAACGATCAAGTTCTGTTAAACATATTCACATTACGAATGCAGCAATATCATCCGTCATTCAACTTGGGGATTCAAAAATTATTAATGGTTTAAATAGGGCAATTGCTGTGCAACGGGAAATGCAGTTGTTTATTGGTGATGAGGAGGATTTCTCAAAATATCCCATTTTTCAACGCCCCATTAATTTTCCTCAAGACATGGAAGAAGTGATGATCTCTTCCTTTCATCAAAATCCAATGATTCATGTGAATACCATTAATGTTATTGCCTTTTCGTCCTCTTCTATTCTTCATATTGGAAATACGCAAGCAGTTAATATGGAAGCACGCATCAAGCATATTCGTCAGCTGTTACCAAGGAGAACTTAATACAGATTGATTAGACTTATACGTAAAGGATGTTTTATATGCCTGCAATTATCGGTCCCGTACAAATTACAACGGTGAGCGGTGGAATTGTGCAATTTGGCGATGCACTCTACATCTCACCTAAGAGCAACTCTAAATCTGTCAGTGGTGCCGGTGCTGTAAATACAGGCGGCATTGTTGTTACTAATAACGGATTGTCAGCAAGCAATGTGTTAGATACTAACTTAATTGACCAGCCAACATTAGGAAATAATTAGGTGGAACTCTGTTTCACCTCTTTTTTTGCCTTCTATCCTTTGATTTTGATACAGTAATAAGCTTGGAAGAGGGTTGTTTCTGAATCCACTTTACAAACTTTTTTATTGTCTCATCATCACGTAGTCTTTCAATCGTGTTCATACGAGCAGCCAATTCCTCATTAGTATAGAGGGCATGAATTTGCTTATGACACGGCAGACATAGCTTGGCCGTTGGTAAAAAAGATCCTCCAAGCTCCTTCGGTGTTAAATGATGGATAGTAATCTCGACATCGTTGCGCAAACAAAGCTCACAATCACCAAGAACGACTGGTTTCTTTCCCATTTCCTTCCCTCCTAAAAAAATAGCCAGCAAGAGTAATGTCTCCTGCTGACAAATCATTTAGTCCATTTTCATGATATGTGCACCATCGAAGAAGAATAAATACGATTCATTTACTTTCTTCTTCCATATTTCTTCTAATGCTCTTCTATATAACTCAATCTGGACTTTGTAACGATCTTCAAGAATCAACTTCGCTTCTTCATATCCACCCTTGTAACGATCATGAATTCCATCGGTTTTAAAATCAAGGAGGACAAGTCCTTTCTCATCTTCAAAAACACAATCAATGATACCTTGAAGGAGTACGGCCTCCTCCTCTCCTTTCCAATCTGCATACACTTCACTAGCAGGTAAAGATAAACTAAAAGGGATCTCACGCAACACTGTGTTTGCATTTAATAATCTAACACCGAGCTCTGATTCAAAAAATTGGATCACCTGGTCAACATCTATAACCTCCAGCTGCTCAACCGTTAACAGTTCACGCTGAACCATTTCATTTAATTGACTGGTTATGCTATCAAAGGTGATCGGTTTATTGAAGTCAATCTGCTGCATCACCGCATGCATGGCCGTTCCTCGCTCGGCTGGGGTTAAGGATTTTTCCTGCATAAATCGTGGACGATTCATTAGTGGTTTCCTGAATTTCTTTTGCAATTCTATTCCACTTTCTTCATCCTGCAATTCTCTTTGCCTTTTCACTTCAGACACAGACTGCTTGGAGCGATGAGTAGAGGGTGCGAAGTATTGATACTTGAACTCTAATTGTGAAATCACCTGTTCGTTTCTCTCTGATTTAACCGGCAGTTCTTTCCCGTCTTTTACAAGTTCCAATAAATGATCCTTTACTTCTAAGACCGTTTCCTTCATAGAAGCCAACTCTACTCCATCAATTACTTCTATCTTCCAGCATGAAGAATGGTTCGAAATCTCTTCTGGGACAAGATGTCCGATTTCCTTTCCCTTTCGCAACTTCTGACAATCTTGATGCCTGATTAAGGATGGACCAATCCAGTCTAGGTAGCCCTTGGCTGATTGACGGTCATACTCTTTTAACAGCCATTCCGAATGGGTTGAGAATTGCTCCCAGTCCTCAAGCTTCTTTTCTACATTCTTAACAGTTCCTAGTAAATATAAGTACTCTTTTGCGCGGGTTAACGCAACATACAAAACACGCATTTCTTCCGCTAGCATTTCAAGTTTCTTTTTACGTTTAAAAGCTAGCTGGGGCAACGATGGATAAGATATTCTCTTCTTAGGGTCCACATACTTTGCAGAAAAGCCGAGCTCCTTGTCCAGCATATAGGATCTCCTAATATCCATCATGTTGAACTGGCGACCCATTCCAGCCACAAACACGACTGGAAATTCTAATCCTTTACTGCTATGAATGGTCATGATTCGAACAACATCTTCACTTTCGCCGAGTGCGCGAGCAGCACCTAGGTCGTCCCCACGTTCTCTCATTCTTTCGATAAATCGAAGAAATCGGAACAGTCCACGGAACGATGTTTGCTCATATTGTCGAGCCCGGTCATATAGAGCCCGTAAATTCGCTTGTCTCTGTTTTCCGCCTGGTAGACCACCCACAAAGTCAAAGAATCCCGTTTCGCGAAATAGCTGCCAAAGTAACTCTGATAACGCACCTTGTCTAGCAGCCGTACGCCATTTTGATAAATTCTCCATAAACGGAACAATCTTCTCATGCGCCTCTTCATTCATTTCCGTTGGCGCTTTTCGGTAAAAGGATGCTAGAGCCTCGTAAAAAGATCCCCTTCGATCCTCCATACGAATTCGCGCCAGGTCTTCTTCTGTTAAGCCCACAATCGGAGAGCGAAGAACAGAAGCAAGTGGGATATCCTGATATGGATTATCAATGACTTGTAGCAGAGACATCATAATAACGATTTCTGTTGCTTCAAAATAACCCGTTGATAGGTTCGCATAAACCGGTATTCCCTGATCTTTTAATTCCTCCATAATCTGCGGCGCCCACGTCATTGATCGAAGCAAGATAACAATATCTTTATATGAAGCTGGCTTTGAGCTTTTTGTTTTAGGATTGTAAACAGGCTTTCGTGCTTGGATCAGATCGTTTATCTTACTCGCAATAAGCTTAGCTTCAAGCTGAGCTTGTGCCAGCTCTTCTTCATCAAAGGAGTCACCTTGGATTTCATTATCCCCTTCTTCACTCACCATTTCCTCTTTACCGTCACTATTAATGATTAATAATTCGACGGGAACAGCTTCCTCTGGATAGGAGGCACCAGTAATTAACTCAGCCGCTTCATCATAGTTAATTTCTCCAACTAATACACCCATGATCTGTTTGAATAAATAGTTTGTAGCATGAAGAACTTCCTTTCGGCTCCGGAAATTCCGAGCTAAATCAATCCGAAGCCCAGATTCATCACCCTCTGAGGTAAATCGGTTATATTTACCCAAAAATAAATTCGGCTCTGCTAAGCGGAAGCGATAAATCGATTGCTTTACATCTCCCACCATAAATAAATTCCCTGTCTTCTCTTCGTCTTTAGTTACTAAATTTAAAATCGCTTCCTGAACCATATTTGTGTCTTGATATTCATCTACAAGAACTTCTTTAAATTGACGGCGATAGACACAAGCTTCCTCAGAAGGTTTGAACTCATGATCCGTACTTTCTTCTGAATTTGATAAAATCTGGAGACAATAATGCTCTAAATCAGCAAAGTCGACGAGTCCTTTTTCCCTCTTTATTAAGTCGAATTGTTTAGAAAATTCCTCTACAAGCCTAACCAATGTTTGTATATACGACTTCATTTGCTTCATGTCATGAATGAAGCTTTGCGATTTTCGCGAAAAAAGCTCAGCTTGTAAGGCTTGAACCATTTTCTTTCCTTTGTCTCGAAGTTTTTGAGATTTTTCTAATAAAATCTCATCATACTCCGTTTTTTTACATGGTTTTAGCTTTGAAAATGATTCACTAAGCAATGTGTTATATAATTCATTCCACGAATGGTTACTTGCTTCAAGTAATCGGTCAATGATTCTTATATCATCCGTAAATGTTTCCGCTCGAGGACTTGGCCCTTCTGGAAGCTTCGTTATTTCAAGAGCGGCTTCAAATAACCCCCTTGCTCCTTGAAGCTGGAGTTGAATATCGAAAAGTAGTGTCTGATAAAAGGGCAATGATTCGATCGTCGTTTGTTCATCTACATCATACATATCAATAATTGATTGTAGATAGCTCTTGGGCGATGGATTGGAACGCGCAAAGTCATAAAGCTCCCGAATAATCACTTGAAGTGCCGCATCGCTGCGGTCATTTGAAAACATATCAACCAAATCAAAAAATTCAGTATTAGCTTCCTTCCCGTACTCTTCTTCAAATAAAGTATCTAAAACCTCATCTCTCAAAAGCTGTGCTTCCGTTTCATCCGCGATTCTAAAACCGGGATCCACTTCAATTTTATAATAAAACTTCCGAATCACCTCTAAGCAAAAGGAATGAAGAGTGGATATGCTTGCCTTATTTAATAAACTTAGTTGCTTTCTTAAATGTCTCGATGTGGGATTGTCATCAATTGCCTTCTCCAGTGCTTCTCCCATACGGTGCTTCATTTCTGCCGCAGAGGCATTTGTAAAGGTAACGACTAGCATTTCATCAACGTCCATCGGATGATCTTCCGAAACAATCTTCTTGATCATTCTCTCAACAAGAACGGCCGTTTTTCCTGACCCTGCTGCAGCTGCAACTAATATATCCTGTCCATTCGCAACAATTGCTTTCCACTGATCGTCTGTCCAAGTCACGTCACTCGGCTTCGGTGGAAGTTTCATGCTCACCATTTTCAACACTCTCCTTCCGCATCTTTTCTATAATCGTCTCCTTATCTTCAACCTTCAGCGTCCTATATTTATTAGCCTGTAATGACTCATCGAATTGACAAACAGACTTGAAAGAACAAAAAGTACAAGGTGTTTTCTCCTTCATTTTATAAGGAGAAATTTGAACCGCACCGTCGACAATACTATTTCCAGTCTTTACATACATACTTCTAACATACGACTGCAACTGATTAAATTCTTCCTTACTTGCCACTTTTGATCTTTTCGTTAGCGACCCGTCTTTTTTAATTCCTGCAGAGATAATCGTCGATTCACCAGACTCCAAAGTCTGATCCATGAGTTTGATCACATTTTCCTCGCCTAGCAATAAACCATTCATCTTAAATTTTTTGAAAAGCTCTGCTTCAATCTCATCCAACGTAAGCATTTTGCTCGTACTGATCATCGGATTATGCACATGGAAGTACACAACACCTGCTGGGCTAGCTTTTGTACCAATCAAAGATTCTGAGTTTGAAATAATGATATCTAAATACGTAAGCATTTGCAGGGCCAAACCATAATAAATTTCGTTTACATTTACATCTTTTGCACTGGATTTATAGTCGAGTATTCTCAGGAACACTTCACCGTCATGAGCGGCTTTGTCCACTCGGTCAATACGGCCCACTAGCTCCATCTTTGTCCCATTTTTCAAGGTAAATGGTGCAGGCTTTATTTGTTCCGTTGGTCCAAATGGTAATTCAAGCCCTACCGGTGCAAATCCGCTTGCCTTCGCATGGTCACGTAAAATCAGCGAAGCCCGCTGAATAATTTGTTCGAGCTTTCGTTTAATATAATGGTGGCGATTCGAGCTTAATAGAATTTCATTTTGTAGTTTTGGAGCAAGTAAATCCACTGCTTGCTTTGCCAAATTTTCCATTTCATCCTTTGATACATCTGACCACGACAACTTGCTCGCCACAATTGTTTCGGTAATATACTTTAATGCTGCGTGAAAGAGCTCTCCAATATCCGGTGCTTCTAGCTTAAATACTTGACGTTCTCTAAGCTTTAATCCATGCTGAGAGAAATGTGAAAAAGGACAGCTATGGAACATTTCCATTCGGCTGACACTTGATTGTATTTCTTCTCCATACAAATCCTTGCTCGTCTCCTCAGACAGCTTAGTTGTACGATTTTCATAGGTTAAGCTGGAAAGTACTTTCCGCACATCCCTTTGAAAATGCGGCTTTGACTGGTAATAGTTATACACATCCCACCATAAGTCGTAGATAGGGTAATTTCTTTTCTTTAGCTGAAGCTGTGACGTTAAATATGCAAGAGCCGTATTTTCATGTGCAACAAATTTTAATTGATCCAATTCACCAAGTTCCGAAGGCTCAGACATAAACGATAGTGCTTCACTATCTGGAAACATATCAACCATTCTCTTAATATAAGGTGAGGCAATTAATGCCTTTCCTTCAGAATTAGCTAAAGGATAAGAAACATATAAACGCTCAGACGGAGTGGTAAAAGCCTTGTAGGCGATAAACTCCTCATCCAATAAGCGGGTTTTGCTGCTCGCGGCAATCTTTAAACCATTTAGCGATAACTGCTCCCTGTCTTCATCGGCAAATATTCCATCCTCTGAAAATTTAGCAGGTAAAACTCCTTCAGTTATTCCAATAATAAAAGCTACTTTCACATCGGTTAGACGAGATTTTTCCAAATCTGCACCTAGCACTTGGTCCATTGCCGGGGGCACTAAAGAGAACTGCAGTGCTTCTAATCCTGCATCCAATATCTTTGAGAACTGCTTAGGAGAAACCTTTTCATCCCCTAACATTTCAACAAACTGATCCAAAAGCTCAATCACACCGTTCCATGCTTGATCATGCTCTCTTGCTTTTGTTAATTCTCCCTTTTCCTCTTCTGTTATTTTCCATCTCTCAAGCTTTGCAGGTATTTCTAATTCCTCCAGATACAGAAAAAGTGCCTCAGCTAATTTGCTTCCATTCTCTGCCTTTTTCAGTCTTCTTGATAAGCGAAGGATCGGTGCTGAGATCATTAATCTAAGCTCGTTTAACTTCTGTTCGCGTTCTTTTTCCTTATCTGTTTGGGCTACAGATTCTAATTCAAGTCCCCTCATTCGGCGATATACCCAACGATCACGTCTTGTCCACTTATCTCCTTGAATCCCAAACGCAAGGACAAAGTTTTCAAGCTGATCCATTTGCTCTCGCAGTTTATTTGAATCAACATGAAGTGGATAAAGAAGCTCTGTTTTCACTGCTTGAAACACAGGTTCATAACGCCAGTACCCGTTGATGATTTCAAGTGTGGAGCGAATAAGTTCGATAACAGGATGATGAAGCATCGTACGTTTTTGGTCCACAAAGAATGGAATTTCGTAATCATCAAAGACCGTTTCTATTAAATCTTTGTATTCATGACCATTTCTCATCATGATGGCAATGTCTTTGTATCTATAATTCTTTGTTCGAACAAGTGATAGAATTTCGCGTGCAATTCCTTCAATTTCCGCTCGACGATTTACCGCTTGTCCAATCGTTACAGCAGTTTCCCCTTTAAATATATTTGTTGGACGCGTATCAAAAAATGTTTCCAAATGCTTGAGTGATGGATGCTGCCACCTTTTTTGCTCACAAAAAAAAGTTTCTCTTATTTCTAATTTTTCTACTCTAGCAATTTCATACAGACTTTGACAAGTCTCCGCATTCATACGGAATAAATGCAATTCATCTGGATATTTTTCATTGTACGGTTCATCTAAAGTAAGAGTGATCGTTACTTTTTTACAATGCTTCATGAGCTGACTTATGATGAAATACTCTTGAGGTGTAAAACTGTAAAATCCGTCAATATATATTTCTGCATCCTTTAAATAATGCGATAGTGGAATTTTTTCAGCTAATAATTTGAAATAATCCTCAGAGTCCACGTATGAACCAAAAAGGGCATCTTCAAAATGTTTATAAATCAACTCAAGATCATGTAGTTTATCCCGAAGGACATTATTCATTTGCTCAGATTGCTGCTGAATGAGCAACTCCTCTGGCCTGACTAAATATCTTTTAAATTCAACCAACATTTGTTCGAGCTGCTGGATGAACCCATTTTTATCAGCAGAAAGATTAAAGAGCTTTAATTCTGCTTTTCTCTCTTCAACAATTTTACGAATCAACATATTAATCCCAACACTATTTAAGTGGTACCTAGTATTCCCACCCGTTTCCTGCAACACTCGCCAAGCTAGCCTTGAAAAACTAAAAACCTGAGTTCGAATCATTCCTCCAAGCCCAGGTGTTGTTATCAATTTATATTCAGAAGAAAATGTCATTTGGTCAGGTACTAAATAAACAATTGGGTCTCCCACTGGTTGTTGTAGCATTTCTTCTTTAATCTCATCTAAACAAAATTGCGTTTTTCCAGTTCCAGATCTCCCAATTACTAAGTGAACTGCCATAAGAAAACCTCCCTCGTACGTACGTTCCTTCTCTATCCTATTATCTTACCATAGGTACTCGATAAAATAGGGCAATAACCTTCTAACCGTGAATGAATTTTTCTTTCCAGTTTTAAAATCAAAATTCAGAAATAAAATAGGCCAACCGATAGGGTTGACCTTTATATCTTGGTTGTCACGCCTTACATCAAGTTACGCCAACCACGGATATCTATTTTTTAAGTAGACGATAGATAAAATGAGCCACTCCATGTTCATGATTTTCAAGAGTTACCTCATGTGCTTTTTCTTTTACTGCATCATCAGCATTTCCCATGGCAGCACTTCTCCCTACCATCGTTAACATGGATATATCATTGTAATTATCTCCCACTGCTGCCATTTTTAGAAGTGGAATTTGTATGATTTCTCCTAATTTTTCTAAAGCCTTTCCTTTTGAGGAGTTTTCATGTACAAATTCAAAATTATGTTTACCCGATGAAACTATATTCAATCCTTTTAATCCTCTAAAGTTTTCTTTTGCTTTATTTAATTTTTCATCGTGAAAGGAAAAGGCAAGAATATTATAAATATCTGCATCATGACTAATGATGTCTTGATAAGAGGGGACAAATTCAAACCCCGTTTGACTATACTGAGTAGCTAGTGCCCGCTGTATATCTTCTTCATTGACAGAAGGATTTTCCGATCTCAGTTTTTCTGCTTCCATTGCTAGTAGTTCTCTCCCGTGCTGTGGTGTGAGCAATGTATTGTCGGCAAACACTTCATAATAAAAGCCTTCATCCTCTAACCATTTCAAGATCGGTTCTACTGCATCTTTATCAATGGGAACCGAGTGAACTTTCTCACCGTTCGGATGATGAATCGTTGAACCATTCGCGGAAATGATCCATGGAGTAATCGGAAAGTTACATGCATTAAGTATGTTTTTAACATCGTGATAAGAACGACCTGTTGCAATAACGACCATGACTCCTTGATTATGGGCAACGGTCAACGCCTCCATGTTTTCAGCACTGATGGTATTTTCATGGCTCAACAACGTCCCATCTAAGTCAATTGCGATTAAATTAGTCATTTTCTTCTTCCTCCCCCTTGCCAGCGATGACTAACTCTACGCCATTCTCTTGTAAGAGTTGCATAATGTCCTCACTAGGCAAACGATCCGTGATTAGTACATCTATATCTGTAAAACTTCCAAATTGGAAGAAACCTTTGACCCCAAATTTGGTATGATCAGCTAATACAATCACTTGTCTTGCCTGCTGCATCATTTTTTTCTTTAACATTCCATCCTCTTCATGAGCACTTGTCAAACCCATTTCGGATATACCCACTGCTCCAATAAAAGCTTTATCAACCGAATACTGTGCCATTTTCTCAATTGCTTGCGATCCAAACAAATACCGATGTTTTTTGTGTAGCTCTCCTCCAACTAGATGAATGGAGGCAAGTGGATGTTTAGATAAAATTTCTGCTGAGTTAATGGAATTAGTAATAAATGTACATTCCATATTTTCTACATGCTCGGCACATGCTTGAACGGTAGTCGAAGCATCTAAAATAATAGCATCTCCGGTTTTTAGGAATGTTGCGGCTTTTCCCCCAATTATCTGCTTTTCACTAGAAACTGCCTTTAAACGATGATTATAGTCCATAACCATCTGATGTTCGGTTGGAAGCAATGCTCCTCCCCTCGTCCGGATAATTCGTCCTTCCTCTTCAAGGCGAACCAAGTCTCTTCTAGCAGTATCTCTGGAAACCTCTAATTCTGAACAAATATCTTCAACAGTAATTCGTTTATATTCTTTTAAATAACGAAGTATAGCTACTAAGCGTTCTTCTTGATACATCATTTTTCATCTCACATTAATTATTTATAAGTAATTATAAGTAATTTTGCACTATTTTTCAATATTTTTAAGTAATTTTAATTCAAATTAAGTAATCAGGCAGTTTTCATCATTTTTACGATTGGTATTTTATACCTACTTTGAACATCATTCACTTTCCACATACTATCTAGAAAGAAACTTGGATAGGTGATACTGCATGAAGAGCATCGTAGTTAATGATGAACGTATCTGTTATGAGGATATTGGTGAAGGTATTCCTATTATTTTCCTTCACCCTCCAGGTATGGGAAGAAAAGTTTTTTATGAGCAAAAAGCTTTATCGAAGCATTTCCGCATTATTTTGCCTGATTTAGCTGGACATGGGGACAGCTCCTACAATGTGAAAAGAGAAGTGTCGGTCGAACGATTCGGCGAGGATATCATTGAGTTTATGAATTCGTTGAATATTACAGCGGCTGTTTTTTTTGGTTATTCCTCTGGTGGAGCTATTGCTCAATATTTGGCTATCCATCATCCAAACAGAGTCCACACTCTCATCTTATCGGGTGGTTATCCGATTGTTGATCATTGGATGATAAAAAGTGAGCATCGTTTAGGAGTTTTGATTGCAACAAAAGGCAACAAATTTTTAGCTAATGTTCTGGCAATTTCTCATACAAAGGACCGACCATTTCGCCGTGAGTTAAAAGAGCATATGTACAAAGCAAACCACCATGTTTGGGCAAAATACTATTATGACGTTATGCATTTTAACTGCAAAGATGATTTAGCAAAAATTACTGCACCCGCTTTGCTAATATACGGAAGCAAAGCCGATTCGTTTAATACGTACATTAAAACGTATAAAAAAGAACTGACTGATGTCGAGATCTTTGTTATCAAAGGAGAATCACATCAGTTGCCCACTAGACAGCCTAGTTATGTTAATCAAATCATTACGGGGTATTTGTTGAATAGGCAGTAGGTGAGAATGGAGAGGGCCATTAAGGCTCCGCTCTCTTCTCATCGATTCGCTTTTACGAAAGTTTCACAAGAAAACCGCAAAAAAACTAGCCCAAATATATTTGGACTAGCTTCGAGTTACATCATGATTCCCCCATCAACATGCAGTACAGTACCATTCACATAGTTGGATTCATCCGATGCTAAGAATAAGTATGCATTCGCAATGTCTTCAGGATTTCCTAGTCGACCAAGTGGGACCATCATCTTCATTTGTTCTATTACTTTTTCTGGTACTTTGGCTGTCATTCCTGTAGCGATAAAACCAGGGGCCACTGCGTTTACATTGATTCCTTTACGCCCAAGCTCCTTGGCCCATGTTTTTGTCATACCAACCACGCCCGCTTTGGTGGCAGCATAATTGGTTTGACCCACATTGCCGTATACTCCAGAGACAGACGATGTGTTAATGATTCTCCCTTTTCCTTTAGAAACTAGAATAGGAAGCACGGCTTGAGTACAATGAAACACCCCTGTTAAATTTACATCAAGTACTTGTTGAAAATCTTCCACCGCTAACTTTGACAGCATCGCATCACGAGTAATTCCAGCATTATTCACTAAAATATCAATTCCACCAAAACGACCAACTACTTCCTCCACCATTGTATTTACACTATCACGATCAGCTACATTTACTTGAAAAAAAGCCACTTGATACCCTTTTGCCTTTAATTCCTCTGTCTTTATTTCTCCTAAGCTCGCATCGTAATCTGCTAAAGCCACCTTTGCTCCTTCTTTCGCAAACAAGCTCGCTGCTGCAAAGCCAATTCCGTTTGCCGCCCCTGTAATGATTGCTACTTTCCCCTGTAATCTCATAATTCTCCTCCTCAGTTTAAAAGACTCTATCTTTCGGTATCGCTTTCATTTTATTCGTGAGCTTTGCCCGCCAAATGAGCCCCCTCCTTTTTGTTGTCTATCGATCCTTTATTTTGATCCTTTCCGGTTCACTTACTCTCGTTTCAACACGGTTGAGACGGGCCTCAATCCTTTTTCCTATAAACCAAAGCAAGATAATAACAAAACCAACGATCGCTGTACGAATGGGTTGAGTAATCAAAGAATAGATATCGTAGCCAACAAAGCTAATCGTAAAAATCATCACCATTTTCCCGGTCAAAACAGCGAGCATATATTGAGCAATACTAATTTTAGATAGTCCAGCTACAATGTTCACAACAGCTGATGGTGTAAAAGGAAAGCATAGAAGTAAAAATAGTGGGCCAAATCCATGGTTCTCCACCCAAACCATTAGTTTTTGTACTTGAGGATGCTTTTTTAAAAAGTTTAATATTCTCTTTTGACCAAACTTCCTAACCAAGAGAAAAACAATTAATGCTCCACCCGATGCACCTATCCAAGAAAATAAAAATCCAAACCATAATCCAAATGCACTTGCATTTGCCATCACAAAAAGGAAGAGTGGTAAAAACGGAAGGAACGCTTCTAGTAATGGAAGTAATATTCCCGGCAGCGGGCCAAAGGAACGATATTTTTCTATTAATTCCATAATATTTTCAAGAGTAAACCAAGCTTTGATTAATTCTACATCCATTACTTAATCTCCTCACGTAAATAAGCTGCATCTTATTCTAACATGGTCCTTTTTTTCATATTGTACACCTCCTAATTGAAAAAGAGAACGAATTCGCCCATTTTATGACAAAAATACCCACAGGACTAGTTTCCCATGGGTATTAACTAGATTATTGAATGTATTCTTTAAACCATCCAAGAATATGGTTTAGTCTCTCGATTCTTAAATTGGGCTTTCCACTTCTTGATAACTCATGATTCGATTCAGGGAAACGTACGAATTTCGTTTCTTTTTTACGATGCTTTAACGCAATATATAACTGCTCAGCCTGCTCGATTGGACAACGATAATCCTTTTCACTATGCAAAATAAGAAGAGGTGTTTCTATCTTTTTTACATAGGCGAGTGGGGAATGCTTCCACAATGTATCAAAGTCCTCAAGCTCTGCTTTTATTTGCCAGGCATTAAAATAATACCCAATATCACTTACTCCGTAAAAGCTAATCCAGTTCGATATCGAGCGCTGGGTAACTGCCGCCTTAAAGCGATTCGTATGTCCAACAATCCAGTTTGTCATAAAGCCACCATAGCTTCCGCCAGTAACCCCTAGTTTATTTTCATCTATAAAGTCAAAATTCCCCAATGCAAAATCGACTGCATCCATTAAATCTGCATAATCTCTTCCACCATAATCTCCACGAACGGCATCAACAAATGACTGACCGTATCCGTGACTGCCTCTTGGATTAATAAATAAAACAGCATATCCGGCTGCAGCTAACATTTGAAATTCATGAAAATACGTATTGGCATACATCGCGTGAGGCCCACCGTGAATTTCTAAAATACACGGATACTTTTCACCCTCATTGAATGCAGCCGGCTTCATAATCCAACCGTGTAACTGCCAGTCATCTGTAGATGTAAATTCAATTTCTTCGACGTCAGCGAGGACCACCTCTTCAAAAAATTCTTTATTTACACTTGTCAGTTGCTTAAGCTCTCCCGTAGGTACATCCAATAGGTAAAGATCTCCTGGCTCCGTTGGTTTACTGATTGCTACGACTGCTCGATTCACTTGCCCACCCGTAGTTGCACCATATACATGCTGCTTATCAAGCAATGCTGGATACAGCTCCCCTTCTACCGAACCGTAATATAGAACGGTATTTCCATGATCGGTTGCCAAGAAATAAAAACTTGTACTGTTATCTCCCCAAAGCAAGCCTGGAGTAACGACCCCTTGATGAAAATCCCCAATTGCGAAATCTCCGACAAGCAAGTCAGTTCCTTCTGTTAAGCATGATAATGTTTCTCCCTCAACATCATAAATCCAAAGCTTAGTCAAAGTGGCATTCTCAAATTCTCTTTCGTGACCAAAGAGACCGATATATTTTCCGTCCGGAGAAAAGCTAGCACTGCCAAAATAACCTGACCCTTCTGTCACTTTTCTTAGCTCTTTTGTTTTTATATCTAACAAAAAGAAATCATTGATGAACGAAAAATCTGCATCATTGCTTAGATCAGCTGATACGGCAAGTGTATTCCCATCTGGAGACCAGCTTTGTAAATGGATATCCGTATCGCCCGAAGTCATCAGTTGTACTTCTCCACTTTCAACGTTCACGATGACAACCTGGTTTATTTTTTCATCTAGGAATCCGGCTGCATCCGATTTATACTTCATCTTCTCTACTACCAATGGCTTCAGGAGCTTTGGATTTTCCTCATTTTTGTCTTCTTTCTCACTAAGTTCTTCCCCTGGTTTTAACCCGGTAGTAAAAGCGATTTGTTTTCCATCCGGTGACCAAACCGGGTTGCTAACCCCATGAACTATATTTGTAAGCTGTCTCGCTTCTCCACCCTTTTTATTCAGTATGTATATTTGTCCCTTTCCGCTTCTCGTTGAAACAAACGCTACCTTCTCTCCACACGGTGACCATCTTGGAGAAAAATTTCGATCCGTACCAAAAGTCCATTGAACAGGTTCCGATTTCTCCTCGACATTCATGTAATAAATATTGGATACATACTCATTTTTCTTTTCATCGATGGACGTTTGAATATACACAAGGTCTTGCCCATTGCTAGCTAGCTGCGGGTCTGCTACTGATTTTAGTAGATATAAATCTTCTGCCACTAACGTTCTTTTACTCACCCATATCATCTCCTTCATATTTACTTATTTATTTCGATAACAGAAATATGATTCCTTCTAAAAAACTAATTTTTTCTTTTTTCTTTTCGCAAACTAACGCACAACAACATTTGAAATAAATCACGAAAGGTAGCATCTTGCCTTTCCCTCATAAATCGTATAAAATAAAATAGAACAAACGTTCTTATTTTAGTCTGAAAGGTTCGATAAATATGACTAGAATTCCACCGGAAGAAAGAAATATGATTGAGCAGGCCATCTACTTACCAATGGTACTTACTGTATTAAATCGTGACATTCAAAGTGTTAACACAAGTACGATTAAGTTAAAGGAACCATATCTTCATTTAATCGAAGAAACCATGAAGGTCGTCCAAAAGGAGCTTAGTGAGATTAAGCGCTATATGAGTAAAAATAAAATGAAAGTATATCAGTCCAATCACGACGAAGCGTTTACAATGTTCACCTTTCTTTATAAAGGATACGAAGAGCATCATAATTATTTTAATCCAAGAATTCGAAACAAAGTCCAAGAACTGCTTGAGTACTATTTATTTAAGCGAGAAAAAAACAAAACAGAAGCATAGAGCTGCTCCTGTTCATGTTGACTTAATGGCCGTAATTTCCATAATCCAGTTGGTTTTCTGACGCCCTCATCTTTTTCCCAAAATTCACATACATGGTTCTTGTATCCTCTAGACGCTTTCCTAACTTGGATCGTACTAGCAAGGTTCTTGAGATTTGGTTGTGAAAAGAGTTGTAGGAAATTGGAATATTCATGACTTCCTTGTTCGTGAACATGACCGTCGTCTCACTCTTATCACCCTTTTTATAATCGACGATATGCTCATGAGCAAGCCAAATACATTCCGAATTATCGGGGGAAGTGGTTGGAAAAAAATAGATGAAATTTGTAGGGGAAACAGGAATGGGGACCTTATGTGTAATTCCAGTTAGCTGTCTAACTCCGTCCTTTCTACCTTCATAACTTGATCCAAAAAACTGACAGCTCTTTTTTATGATTTCAATAGGCTTAAAAGGGGAAAGGCAAGTATCTTCTGTTTCATATACCTTTGAATATGTTTTGCACCCATATGTAGTAGGCATAATCACCATCGTAAATGGGTTTATTTCATACTCCTCTACCAGATTTCTTTGATGCTGCATTCTCATTCTTTCATCTCCTTATCACAATTTTGATTCACCTCCTATCATATCAGCTTGAATAAAAACAATATGAGATTTTGTAAAAAATTCGGAATTAGTTCACAATTGAAACGTGAAATTTCTAAATTTTTTAAAAATTCTGTTGATATTTTCTGTATTGTTAAATATAATATGAAAAAGACATCAGAGGTGATTTCAATGAAAGAAAAATCTTATACAGAGCTAATGAAATCCAGTGCCATGAATCGTAAAAAAGCGAAGGAATCATTTGTGTTAGATTTGTACGTTGAGATGCTGCTGTCAGAATCATTGTTAAAAGCGGAAAAAGAAAAACTAACAAAACGAATTGATCAAGCCATTGACGAAAGAAACAAACCAGAGTTTTTTAAGCTATCAAATGAATACAAGCTGTTAACGAAGAGGTTCGGGACATAATATGAAATGGGGCTCCTTATCAAGGGCCCCATTTTTCTTATTGCTGATTTCTTTGTTCAAGTTCGTATTCTTCAATTCTTGTAATTCGCTCAAGCATGGTTGGATGACCATATCGGAAGATTTTCACAAGAAGAGGTGGATTTACCTGACTAAGACCCGCTTTCGTAAGCTCTTGGAATGTTCCAATCGCAGCCTCTGAATTCTGCGTCATTTCTATTGCATAGTGATCCGCCCGCATTTCTTGGTATCGTGACACCGTATTTGAAAAAGGACTTGAGACATACATCAACATTGATAACAACAATAGAAACAGTGGAAGCGATCCAATATCGTTAACTGCAGAAATTTTTAATGCCTCTCCCCATCTGCTCACAATCACTCTCATTAACTTCGAGATGATATAAAGTCCTAGCAAGGAGAACACCAAATACCCTGCTATCCCAATATACAAGTGCTTTTCCACATAATGTGCCATCTCATGAGCCATGATAAATAGAATTTGGTCTTCGGTTAGTCGATTAAGGGTCGTATCCCATAAAACAATTCTAGAATTAGATCCAATCCCTGTTACATACGCATTGAGGGCATTCGTCTTTTCTGCCATATTCACTTCAAATACATGCTCCGCAGGAATTCCAGCCGTGTCCGCTATATCAAGGATTTTAGCCTCAAGCTCCTTATTTTTAAGAGGATAGAAATCATTGTACAAAGGATCAATCACTACAGGCTGTAAAAACATCATAAATAATGTGAATGGTATGGAAATTAACCATGCATAAAACCACCACTTCTTACCGCTCTTTCTCATCAGCCAATACAGAACAGTCACAATGAGAAACAACGTACCGTAATTAACCCAAAAATCAATCAACTCGTCCTTCATCCATGACGAAAAGGATTGAGTTGAAATATTGTATTTCTTTGAGAGTGAATAGCTAACATAGCTTAATGGAGTCGTAGCTATAAAGGCAGCTACCGACAACCAAATTAAATAAATGGCCTGCTGGAGAATCCGATATTTAGCCGATTGTTCCGACCAGCGCTTAAACGCCTTTGATAGACCAAACAATAGAATAAGCAAATAAAATAACCATTCAATAGGGGTCGAGATAAAAAATAAGAAGTTACGAATTTTTGAGTATTCTTCTGTTAACATTAACTCTCTTTCATTTAAAAAAGTAGCAGGATCTGCCTTCGTTCCCTGGTATTCAAACGGTAAGCTTGATTGTGAAAAATAAAATAAATACCAATAAAAAAAGAGTACATATAAACAAAAGGCAAGCACACCGTACAAGCCAATTTTCTTAGCCAAAACATATCTCCCCTTTCCACCTTGTCCAATCCTTTTGTACTTATTTTAGTTATAAAAATAGGATTTAGAACCAGTAATTACTATATCCCAAAAGATAATAAAAAAACTGTTCCTCCAGGAGAAACAGTTTAGAAAAAATAAGAGTACACCGTAAGTACCGTGATGGAACCAAGAACGACTATTATTACATTTGCACCGAGAAAAGCAGCGATAAACGCGGCTGCAGCCCCAAGGATACCGTACCAAAGGTCATCTTGAATAAATAATATGCCAGGAAATATTAGTGCCCCAAGCGTCGCATATGGTACGTTTTTCAAAATCCCCTGCAAAAATGTGGGTAATTCTTTTCCTTTAAAAAGGACGAACGGAAGCATTCTTGGAATATAAGTGACCAATCCCATTCCGACAATCATCCATAGAATCTCACTTTTCATGTTCCCGCACTCCTTCCCGTCCCCTTAGTGTTTGGACAACTTCCACTATAATAGCAGATAGCAAAGTGGAAGCGACAATGGACCAGCCAGTAGAAAGGACTTCAATCATCGTAAATATCGTATTAAAACTCGCAGCTATGACCGCTAAAAAGACCACCTTCACACTCTTTTTCATTGAAGGAACCAAAAGTCCGATAAACATCGCATAAAGAGCAACAGACATACTTTCTTGAAGAGTCACTGGTAGAGAAGCACCAATAATATGGCCTAAACCGGAATTAATGACCCAGCTCGAATATGAAACGGTAATGACTCCAAATAAAAATCCCGTCGAAACCTTACCATCTCTTAATGCGGCAACAGAAAATGTCTCGTCTGTTATACCAAATGAATAAAGCATTTTAAGCGAAGTGCCTTCCTTTTCAACTTTTTCATTCAAGGAAGCTGACATGAGGAAATGTCTGATGTTTACAATAAAGGTTGTTAATACAATCTCAAATACTCCTGTACCAAGTGTGAGCAAGCTAAGTGAAATATATTGAGAAGCACCAGCGAATACTATGATACTCATTAGTACGGTTTCAGTAACCGTAAGCCCTGTTGTTTTTGCGAGCAATCCAAATGTTAACGCAATTGGAAAATAACCAATACCAATCGACAATCCTGCTTGTATTCCTTTTCGGAACTCACTATTACTTCTAACAGAAACTACTTCATCCAAAAAAATTCACCACCATGTTGTCTATCTTCTACGAATCTAACAAAATACATAAAACTGGAAACTCAATATCGATTATTATACCTGTACAGATAATATCCATCAAGAGACACAAAAAAAGAAAACACACAGAGAGTCTCTCTGATGTGTTTTCTATACAAGCACCGAACGGTCACTACTCATTTTAGAACCACGAATACGCTGGAATTCCTCTAGAAGCTTTTCGACAGTTAGCTTTGATTTTTCCTCTTCATTGGCTTCAAAAATGATTTGCCCACTATCCATCATGATCAGTCGGTTACCAAGATCAAGTGCCTGTTGCATATTATGGGTGACCATTAACGTTGTTAAATTCGTTTCATTCACAATGTCTCTAGTTAGGTTTGTAATAAGCTCCGCTCGTGATGGATCAAGAGCAGCTGTGTGCTCATCTAAGAGAAGGATTTTGGGATCCGTAAAGGTTGCCATTAATAAGGATAATGCTTGACGCTCCCCTCCTGATAAAAGTCCAACCTTCGCATGAAGACGATTTTCAAGTCCAAGATGAAGCGACTCTAATTTTTCAATAAAAAACTCTCTGCGTTTTTTGGTTACTCCTCTGCTCAACCCCCGTGATGATGCTCTTGAATAGGCGATAGCTAAATTTTCTTCGATTGTCATAGAAGGAGCTGTTCCTGCCATGGGATCCTGGAACACCCGACCAATGAGACGAGAACGTTTATGCTCTTTCATCGAAGTAACATCCTGACTATCTACCTTTACCTGACCAATATCAGGAAACATTTTTCCAGAGATAAGGTTCATAAGAGTTGATTTCCCAGCTCCGTTACTTCCAATCACAGTGACAAAGTCTCCCTTATTCAAAGACAAATTAACATGATTAATGGCAATCTTTTCATCCGGTGTGCCTTCATTGAACACTTTATAAATCTGATTTAGCTGCAGCAAGCTGTTCACCACTCTTCTCTAAGGAGTTATTTTGTCTTAATGCTGATTCAAGCAGGCGTTTTTTCTTACGTTGTCTTTCTTTTTGCTGATTAACCAGTTTAGGAACAACAAGGGCAGAAACTACAATAATCGCAGTAATTAACTTCATATCTCCCGTTTCTAAAAACTCTACTCGTAACGCCAATGTAACAATAATTCGATATACAATCGCACCACCGATTACAGCGAAGGTCGCACGAACAATACTTTTCGCTCCAAAGATGGCTTCACCGATAATGACCGATGCCAAACCGATGATAATCATACCGATACCCATTCCTACATCACTAAATCCATTGTACTGAGCAACCAGGGCACCAGCAAAGGCAACAAGGGCATTCGATAGACCTAAACCGATTACTTTTAACGTATCCGTGTTAGCAGAAAAGCTTCGAATCATCGTTTCATTGTCACCTGTCGCACGTAACGCAAGACCGATATCTGTTTTTAAAAAGGCATCGATTAGTCCTTTAATAATAAATGCTAGGATGAGCATAAAAAGCAAAATTCCCCATGTTTTTGGAGTATAGTCAGCTAACCCTATGGAAGCAAACAACGTACCGATTGTCTGATCAATATTTAAATTCATCCAAAAATCCGAAATTTTTGTAATAACCGTTTCCTCTGCTAAAAGTGGAACGTTCGATTTCCCCATAATTCTCAAGTTGATCGAATAAAGAGCAATCATCATTAGAATCCCAGACAATAAGGGATTGATTCCTCCTTTAGTGTGAAGAAGCCCCGTCATGCAACCGGCAATAAAGCCTGCGACAAGTGCCGCTATGGTTGCGATAAAAGGATTGGTACCTGACACAATTAAAATAGCAGCAACTGATGCTCCGGTTACAAAGCTACCATCCACTGTTAAATCAGGGAAGTCTAGTATTCTAAAAGACAAGTACACTCCAAGCGCCATAAGGGCATAAATGGCACCTGCCTCCACTGATGAAAAAATCGCTGTAAACATAGATGCTTCTCCTTTCTTACATACGGAAGGGCTTCAAGGAATCAATCCAGAAGCCCAAACCAATATTCATTAGTCTACAAGTTCCGCAAGTTCTTTCCATTCGTCCTTTATTTCAATACCCATTTCCTTTGCAGCTGTTTGATTGATTACTAGCTTTAGGTTTTGTGGATACTGAACAGGTAATTCTGATGCCTTCTTTTCACCTTTTAAGATTTGCGCAGCCATAACTCCAGCTTCATAGCCGATATCACCATAGTCAAAGCCGAATGCTGCAAAACCACCGCGTTTTACTGAATCTAGCTCGCCTACAAACAATGGTAAATCTTCATCATTAGCTACTTGAATAACAGACTCTAAAGCAGAAACTACTGTGTTATCAGTAATGATATAGAACATATCCGCCTTACCGATTAATGATTCAGCTGCTTGCTTTACTTCAGAAGAAGTAGAAACCGTAGCTTCAGCAAGCTTTAAGTCTGTCCCTTTTAGCGCTTCCTTGACAAGATCGATTTGGGCAACTGAATTTTGTTCACCTGAATTGTAAATAACTCCAACCGTACTACCACTAAAGTTCTCGTTCATAAAATTAACCATATTCGGAATCGCGTCTGGATGTGTATCTGTTGTACCTGTAATATTATCTCCTGGCTGATCCATAGCCGTAACTAGACCAGCACCTACAGGATCAGTAACAGACGTAAACACAATTGGAATTTCCTTTGTTGCATTTAACGCGCTCAATGCACTTGGTGTAGAGTTAGCAAAAATCAAGTCCACTTTATCACCAACAAAGTTGTTAGCAATCGATTGGTTATTATTTTGGTCTCCTTGCGCAATTTGCACATCATATTCCACGTCAAGTCCTTGTTCTTCAAGCGCTTTTTGGAAGCCTTCAAGAGCCGCATCTAACGATGGATGCTCTACAATCTGAGTCACACCGACTTTAAGTGTCTTTACTTCTTCCGAATCTCCATTTGCATTATCCGTTTCTGAGCTGCCACAGCCACTTAAGAATAATGCTCCTGCAACCGAAATGGCTGCGAGTGATTTCATTTTTCTTAGCATAATATTTCCCCCTCTTACTCTCTCTCTATCACTTTTTTACTTTTATGCTTTTATGCACTAAATTATCTACCTATTATTATATAAGGAGCCGTTCTTTTCTACAAGTCTTTTTTATAAATTTTCTAAATATTTATTATACTACAAAAAAGAACCAATCGATTTCGACTGGTCCTTTGATCTACTTTCCTTGAAAATTCGGTTTTCTCTTATCACTAAAAGCTTGTAACGCTTCCTTCCGATCCTCAGTTGGTATCGTTACCTCATAAGCTTTCCTTTCAATCCTTAATGCCGTATTCAAATCTACATTCATCCCTTGACGAACAGCAAATTTCGCTTGCTGAAGGGCAATTGGTGCATTAGCGAGCATTTCCTTAGCTAGCTCTATGGATTCATTCATAAGGGCATGCGATTCAGTCACTTTGTTCACAAGCCCTAATTGTTCTGCCTGTTCAGCTGTTATTTTTCTAGCAGTTAAAATAAGTTCCAATGCTTTTGTTTCACCAATCAAACGTGGCAAACGCTGTGTACCACCTGCACCTGGTATGATTCCAAGACTTGTTTCAGTCAAACCCATCTTGGTGCCTTTGACCGCAAGACGGAAATCGCAGGCTAGAGCCAGCTCCATTCCACCACCAAAGGCGTATCCATTAATTGCTGCAATCGTTGGTTGAGGAAGCTCGCTTATTTCTGAAAATACTTCTCCGATTTTGTGTACATTTCTCATCACATCATCTGGTGAGAGGTGTTTCCGCTCCTTTAAATCAGCACCTACACTAAAGGCTTTATCACCTGTACTGGTGATAATAACAGCACGCACTTCACGGTCATGACGAATTTTTTGTACAATTTCCTGAAGCTGCAGCAAGGAATCATAATTGAAAGCATTCATAACATCCGGACGATTTAAAGTAACAAAACCAATGAAGTCTTTTTTTTCAAAAAGTATAAGGCTCACAGCTCATTCCTCCTTCAATCAAAAAGCAGACATATTTCAGCCTGCTTTTTTTAATCCTATGCTTGAATGATTTGTTGTTTTAACGCTCTTCGTAAAATTTTCCCTGTTGTATTTTTCGGAAGCTCTTCAAGAAAATCTACAGAAATAGGAATCTTGTATTTTGCTAACCGCTCACGACAATAAGCAAGAACATCCTCTTCAGTTAGCTCAGTATTCTTTGTTACTACATAGCTTTTCACTGCTTCGCCTTGTTCGGGATCAGGAACGCCAAGCACCGCCACCTCAATAATGTCTGGATGACTATAAAGCACTTCCTCTACTTCTCTCGGATACACATTGTAGCCACCAACTAGAATAAGGTCCTTTTTCCGGTCAACGATATAAAAATAACCTTCCTCATCCTTTCTAGCTAGATCACCGGTGTATAACCAGCCATTCCGAATGGCCGCCTGTGTTTCCTCAGGCATTTTATAATAACCCTTCATTACATTCGGACCGGAAACGATCAGCTCTCCAACCTGCCCAACAGGAACCTCTTCTCCTAACTCATTCACAACCTTGTTTTCGACATGAAGTATCGACTGACCAATCGAACCGGCCTTTCGCGGACGATCGAGCGGATTAAAGCAAGTAACGGGTGAAGCTTCCGAAAGTCCGTATCCCTCAGAAATAAGTACGTTGAACTTCTTCTCAAAGTTTTCGAGTAAGGAGACCGGCATCGAGGCACCACCGGAAATACATAATCGTAAGGATTGTAAGTCCTTTGGATCTCCTGCTTCGTGTTGGTAAAGGAAGTTATACATAGTAGGTACACCCGCAAAAATGGTTGGCTGATATTTTTTTGATAAACGGAAAATTTCTGCCGGACTAAATTTTGGATCGATTAATATGGTTGCCCCACTCAATAAAGGTGCATTAAGCGCAACCGTTAAGCAAAACACATGAAACATGGGAAGAGTGGTTATCACACAGTCATCCTCATTCATTTTCAAATAATCGCCCGTATCTCTTGCATTGCTGTATAAGTTTTTGTGAGTGAGCATGGCACCCTTTGGCTTTCCAGTTGTACCTGATGTATACAAAATCACTGCAACATCATCTTCATTAAGCTCAGGTCCCTGATAGCTTAAGTCCCCGGATGCAAGGATGCTTGTAAATGTATGTAGCTTATCTCCCACCGATAAGTTGCTAATATTAAGTCCCCGTTCCTTACCTTGAGGAGTTTCACAAACGATATAATTTTCAACCTCAGGAAGTAAGTGATGCATTTTTTCTGCAAGTGGAAGTAATAAATCCAGTGCAACGACTGTTTTTACATCCCCATTTTTTATAATATAGCCAATTTCATCCGGAGTATAAATCGGATTAACCGGAATCACTGTTGCCCCTAATCGCAGTGCTCCGTACAAACTAACAACAAAATATGGTGAATTCCCCAAAAGTAACGCAATATGATCCCCTTTTTTGACCCCAAGTGACTCCAGCCCTGACGCAAACTTCGTAATTGCCCCATCCAATTCAGCATACGTAGTAGCCTCGTCATTAAAATAATACGCTGTTTTCTGAGGCATTGCTTTGGCCGTCTCGTGTAACTGAGCAGATAAATTCATCGCTCCATCCCCTTTATTTGGTTGTTTTGGTTTGTTTGTATGGTGGTCTTAGGTGTTGTGTTTGTTGTGTTGTGTTGTGTTGTGTTGTGTTGTGTTGTGTTGTGTTGTGTTGTGTTGTGTTGTCTGATTTGTTCGTGAATAAATTGTTCAAACATTTATTATGAATGAGTATTCATTCATAAAGAGTGATAAACCCTTACTTCCATTATATTGGTTGGCAATTAGGCTTACAAGTGTAAACGCATACATTTATGAATTTTTAGACAAATCGTTTGAGAAGTTATACACTGAAAAGGAAAGGATGTGGAAGATGTTACTTAAATCGAGAAAAGAGTCAGAAAACCTATTGTTATATCGCAGTTTATTTTTAAGAACGAGCCTGTGTGAAAAGGATGTTTCTCATTACCAGCATCTTGAAAAGGGCTATGCTGGCGAATTATTGTTTGATCAATATGTCAGTACATTGACGAATGAGTTTCTGCTGTTAAATGATGTACTGCTTGATTTTGGTAATAACCTTTTTCAAATGGATTCCCTAGCCATTTTTCAAGAATCGGTTTTGTTGTTTGAGATAAAAAATTTTGAAGGGGATTTCTTTGTTAGAGGAGATCGTTGGTACACTTTATCAGAAAAGGAAATTAAAAACCCCCTTGAACAGTTGCAAAGAAGCGAATCCTTGCTGCGACGCTTTTTACAAGAACATGGCTGTATGCTTCCAATTGAACCATTTTTAGTGTTTGTTAATCCTGAGTTCACCCTCTATCAAGCTCCCATGAAAACACCCATTATCCACCCTACCCAAATCCATCGTTTACGAACACTTGCCAACAAACCAACCAAAACCACTCACCTACATGAGAAAATTGCAAATAAACTTCTCACTCATCATTTGACAACATCTCCCATAAAAAGGAAACCTGATTATTCTTTTGAGAAGCTGCAAAAGGGAATGTATTGTTCCCACTGCTATACATTTTTCAAAGAAGCTACAGAAACGAGATTGGTCTGTTCATGCGGAACAATTGAAAGTATTGACGATGCCATCATTAGAGGCGTTCATGAGTTTATGCTGCTGTTTCCGGATCGGTTAGTGACAACGAATGCTGTTTATGAGTGGTGCGGGGGTGTGGTGAGGTCGAAGAAGACTGTGAGGCGGGTGTTGTCATCACACTTTGCATTAAGGGGCCATAGTAGGAAAGCACATTTTGTTTTAAAAAGTTAAATTGTAGGAAAGATGTTGCATATATAGTGGTTATTTTGTAATTGAGTGTTGTTTCTGAAACTTTGGTTACTGCTAAGAACTTTTTATAGTGCTCACGGAAACCTAACCCATACTTTGGTTACCACCGCGTGCTTTTTTCTTTGCTCATGGGAACCTAACTCACACTTTGGTTACCACCACGCGCTTTTTTCTTTGCTCACGGGAACCTAACTCATACTTTGGTTACCACCGCGTGCTTTTTCCTTTGCTCACGGGAACCTAACTCACACTTTGGTTACCACCGCGTGCTTTTTTCTTTGCTCACGGGAACCTAACTCACACTTTGGTTACCACCACGCGCTTTTTTCATTACTCACGGGAACCTAGCCCACACTTTGGTTACCACCACGCGCTTTTTTCATTACTCACGGGAACCTAACTCACACTTTGGTTACCACCACGCGCTTTTTTCATTACTCACGGGAACCTAACCCACACTTTGGTTACCACCACGCGCTTTTTTAGCTTCTAGGGGAACCTAACTACCATTTTTCCCAAATTTTCACCCCGTATGCTCCTCCTCATCTTTCACCATAATAGACACGTACGGTATTTAGCTGTACAAATCCGAAAGTGGGGGTTGAGACGGATGATAACACAACAACAGCAAAACACTATGCAAACGGCATCTACAAATAATATGATGGCTTCACCGAATATGGCAAGAACTGTGAATCACGGGGCGCATGAGATTCTTGATGTGCATGAAGTGATTTC
This sequence comes from Robertmurraya korlensis, assembly GCF_023715225.1. Lineage (GTDB taxonomy): Bacteria > Bacillota > Bacilli > Bacillales > Cytobacillaceae > Robertmurraya_A. The sequence goes on along the minus strand of NZ_JAMBNS010000009.1, from coordinate 77,644 downwards.
GGGTACTCTTGGTACCATTGACCAATATTTAATGTTCGAGCAACAGATTAAGGATCCAGAGTTAAAAGATATTGTCGTTCGACAACGTCAATTTATTACGGATCAATATAATGTGTTAGTCGAATGTTTTAAAACTGGACAAGATCCAAGTCATCCAACTTCTAGCTATATGATGAAGCAATCCAATGATGTTGTTTATGGTATGAAATCCTCCCAACCAACTAAACCGAAGCAATCTGCAGCTGAAATTGATGATAAATGTTTATCTTCTCTCATGCTTGGCTGTATGAAGTCATCTGCACAAACGATGACGATGGCTGCTGGTGAAGCAACGAATCCGATTGTGCGACGCGTGCTTCAGGATAGTATCCCTAACTATTTGGAAATGGCGTACGAAATCTTCTTATATCAAAACAAAAAGGAATATTATCAAGTTCCACAGTTAAAAGAAGAAGACACGCAACAGCTGCTGAATTCGTTCGCTACAGGTGGTTCCCAAGGTACACAGGGAATGCAAAATATCCAAGGAATGCAAGGCATACCAAATATGCAGAGTAATCAGCAAAACCGCATTCTTCAATAACACCAAAAGGGGCTCCATCCAAGGAGCCCCACCTACATACTATTTCTTATAACCACCAGGATTGTTCTGATGCCAATTCCATGCGGTTTCAATAATGGTTTCTAACTGGTTATACTTTGGCTTCCAGCCCAGAGTTTCCTGAGCTTTTTCAGATGAGGCAATTAATACAGCCGGATCACCCGCTCGACGAGGACTAACAACAGCTGGAATTTCATGCTTTGTAACTGTTCTTGCTGTTTCGATTACCTCTTTTACCGAAAAGCCTCGGCCATTTCCTAAGTTGAACACGTCACTAACTTCATTTTTACGCAAATATTCTAAAGCTAACCAGTGAGCGTTAGCAAGGTCCATGACATGAATATAATCGCGGATACATGTTCCGTCCTCAGTCGGATAATCATCACCATAGATTCCAATATGCTCTCTCTGTCCTAAGGCTACCTGCAAAATAATTGGGATCAAATGAGTTTCAGGTGTGTGGTCCTCACCAATTATTCCGTCCGGATGAGCACCAGCGGCATTAAAATAACGTAGCGAAATCGACTTTAAGCCATAAGCCCCATCACACCAACGGAACATTTTCTCCATTGCAAGCTTTGTTTCTCCATATGGATTTGTTGGAGACGTTTCTGACTCCTCTGAAATCGGAACTTCTTTCGGCTCCCCATAGGTTGCTGCTGTTGATGAAAACACTATTTTCTTCACATGATGCTCCACCATTACAGAGACCAATGAATGTGATGCAATAAGATTATTTTCATAATACATAAGCGGCTTCTCTACACTTTCTCCGACAAGAGAACTTGCAGCAAAATGAATCACCGCTTCAATCGAGTGCTTTGAAAACACTTCACTTAATGCTTTCGAATCGCGTAAATCCACTTGATAGAAAGTTGCACCCTTTACCGCTGGGAGATGGCCGGTTTGTAAATTGTCTACAACCACGACTTCTTCTCCTTGATTCAAAAGCTCTACCACTGTGTGGCTACCAATATAGCCGGCTCCACCTGTTACTAAAATTGCCATCCTTTAATCCCCCAACAAGTTAATAAATTAATTCTAAAAAATCTTCTTTTGTCACGTTACCGAAATAATGTTTAATATTTACATCGTCCAACGCTAATTGTATCACAGCTTTATCGTAACGAATTCCCGTTAACTTTTCTTCTATTTCAGTGACATCTCCAACACCAAAGAAATCACCATAAATTTTACAGCTTTCAATAACTCCTTTATTCACTTCAAGTCGAACATCAATATGTCCCACAGGGAAACGGTGTGAATGCTGAAGATTAAACTTCGGAGACTTTCCATAGTTCCAATCCCAATTTTGGTAGCGTTCTTTAGAAAGTTCATGAATATTCTTCCAGTCTTCTTCTGTTAACACATACTCATTTACATTCTCTGTACCACCAAAGATCTTCTCAAGAAGCAAGGAACGAAACTCTTCCATTGAACCTTTTCTGTTAAAAATTCTGAAATATTGGCGACACGGCTTCGAATCGACTTGATCCCTTTCGATTCAATTTTATCCTTTCGCACCTTTAATGCTGATACAACATGGTCAATCTCTGAATCAAGCATAAGCGTTCCATGACTAAACATTCGTCCCTTTGTGGAAAACTGTGCATTCCCAGAAATTTTTCTACCTCCCACTACAATGTCGTTTCTCCCACTTAATTCTGCCTGTACTCCTAGCTCACGTAAAGCTTCAACGACCGGATCCGTAAACTTTTTAAAATTATGAAAGCTTTCTCCATCATCCTTGGTAATAAAGCTGAAATTCAAATTCCCTAAATCATGGTAAACAGCTCCACCACCTGAAAGCCTTCGGACGACATGAATCCCGTTTTCCTCTACGTAATCCGTATTTATTTCTTCAATCGTATTTTGATTTTTGCCAATGATAATGGATGGTTCATTTATGTAGAACAGTAGATACGTTTCGTCTATGTTTAATTTTTTCAGGCAATATTCTTCAATCGCTAAGTTTACTCTGGGATCTGTGATTCCTTTATTATCAATAAATAACATACTTCTCTCTCCTTATATTTCAATCACTTGTCCGGTGTGGGCCAAGCCTGTTGGGCCATTATAATGTTGCTTTGCTTCGTCAACTAACTGCTGTAGTTCTCCATAGTGTGGAAGATGCGTTAACACAAGCTGCTTAACATTTGCTCTTGTTGCAAGCTTGCCGGCATCAATGCTGTTCATATGCCCAGCTCCACTACCGTCCTGATTTGCATAAAAATTACATTCACATAAAAGAACGTCGGCTCCCTCACTAAATGAAACAAATCCCTCAATAAACGAAGTATCTGCTGTGTATACAAGTGCTTTGCCATCAGCCTCAAATCTCATCGCATAGCAAGGAACCGGATGCTTTGTTAATAAAAATCGAATAGTGAATGGACCTACTTTCAATTCTTCATTGGCGTCATAAGCAATCCCTTTTGTTATCGTTTTGTACGTTAACTTTGAAAATTCATAGGTATCCCCATCATGGGCATAAATCGGTAATGTACTCATCTGACCACCTAAAAACCCTTGAATCAATCGAGCATGCTGCAAAGCGCCAATGTCTGCAATATGATCGGCATGATAATGAGATAACACAACCGCATCTAGTTCTTCAGGCTGGTAATAATTTTGTAATTTAGACAAAACCCCGCTTCCACAATCAATCAATAATTTAAAACCATTATGTTCTAATACATAGCCTGTGCTAGCTTCATCTGCTTTGGGATAACCACCCCAAAAACCTATTGTTGTGAGCTTCATCGAACGATTCCCTCCGCTTATTATTATATCTATCGTTTATTATAGCTTTTTTATTTATTTATGAAAAATAGGTAAAACAACGATTGACACACCTAGTCTGTTATAATACAATATAGTTAATAACTAATCTGTTTCAAACACCAAAATAGGGGGAACTTATATGTTTGAGAGCATCGTTGAATTTTTCAGGAACTTACCACCAAAGGAATGTGTACAATGTGGGAATAAAATTGAAGAACAACATGAATGCTATGGCAATAAGTGCGAGCATTGCATGAATGTAACAAACATATAGATTCGTAGTTTATAATAAAGGCCCCAGTCAGCTGACTGGGGCTATTTTTTATTCTGCCATTATATGAAACTGGCGCTTATGCATCTTCGAAAAATATAGGATGGTCCCAATTGCACATACAATAGCAAACGATAAAAGGATATATGCGTTATGCCACATGAATGAGTAATCACCACTTGAAATAACCGCTTTAAATCCTTGAACCGAATAGGTCATTGGCAATAATGAATTAAACGGCTGTAATGCACTTGGAATAAGCTCTAATGGAAATGTTCCCGCACTTGTTGTTAATTGCAAAATGAGAACGATAATGGCGACAAAACGACCTGGATCTCCAAGCGTTGTTACCAATAATTGAATTAATGCCACAAACGTGATACTAGTGATGATCGTGAAGAGATAGAAGTAAACAGTACTTTCAACCTGTAGACCAAGACCTAGCAATAACACGGTGGCTGCTACAATCCCCTGTAATACACCAATTACACCAATAATAGAAAATTTGCTTATGAACCAGTTCATACCACTCTTAGGAATAGAAGCTGGCTCCTTTAAAGGAAACACAATTGATAAAAGTAAAGCACCTACGAACAATCCTAGCGACAGGAAGTAAGGAGCGAACCCTGTACCGTAGTTTGATACTTCATTTACTTTCTTTTCTTTCACTTCGACTGGCTGTGCCATCATATTAAATGTTTTCTCTGTCGCCTCAACGCTTGACGCTTTGTCTGCTCCTTCAGCTAGCTTCGTTGACAGTTCATTGCTACCGTCTAATAACTTATTGTTTCCATCAACAATTTTATCGCTACCTTCTTGTAACTGACTGGCACTTGACGCAATGGTTTTAGATGCGTCCGATAGCTCTGTTACCCCGGACACTAACCCATTTGTACCCTCGCTAATTTTTTGGGCACCATTTGATGCTAGAGTAAGCTTTTGTTGAAAGTATTCCATGCCAGACTCAAACGTTGTTTGGCCCGCAGAAAGTTCTGAAGATCCTGCTACTAAAGCATCCGTACCTTCTTCTAATTGATTTAATCCACCTTGAAGTTCTTTTTGTCCTGCTAGTAAGGAACCCATGCCATTTTCAAGATTGCTTGCACCCGCGGACAAAAGAGCCGATTTTTCTGCTAGCATTTTGGTGTTTGAATCTAAAGAGGCTAGTGTTTGTTCAAGAACCGCTCTTTCCTGTCCTTCAGGCATTTGTGAAATCACCGCTTGTAAGGATTGAGTGAGCGCCTTTACGCCACCATTAACGGCCTCGGCACCCTTTTGCCATTCAGCAAGTGAGGTTTCAAGTGTTGCAGCCCCTTTCATTAACTCACTTGTGCCACCAATTAATGTCGGAACTTTTTCATTCACCGTTTCTAACCCTGTGTTCACATCCGTAATTCCTTGATGTAAGCTACCTAGTCCTGATTGAATTCTCTTTGAGGCCGTAAGAAGCTCGGTTTGGCCGTCGGTTAATTGTCCTAAACCTGATGATAAATCAGAAGCACCTTTATTGAGGGCAATTGTCCCGTTTGTGGCACTTGTCATTCCTTCCGAAAACCTTTCTGTTCCATTTGAAAATTGAGTCAGCTTTTCTTGAAAGTTTGAAGTTCCAGCCAAAAGATTAGCTGTTCCAGTGCTCAAATCATTGGCACCTTCACTTGCTTTTGTCATTCCATCCGCTAGTTCTCCTACTTTGTCAAACATACTTTCCGCATATGTTTCTGTTACCTTTGCTGACAGGGAGGCTTTAATCTTTTCAATAGCTGTACCCCCAATTTGTGCAGCTAAGAAGTTATAGCCTTCATTAGGTATATACGTAAGTGTAAGCTTCTCTGGGTTTTCATCTAAAAGTGTTGTCGCATTTTTAGAAAAATCTTCTGGTATCTCGACGATCATATAATATTTTTGGTTTTCTAAGTCATCGTTTGCCACTGTACGATCAACAAACTCAAAATGAAAATCTTTACTTTCCTTTAACTTATCGACTAAGTCATCACCTAAATGGAGCTCTTTTCCTTCATAAGTTGCACCATCATCTTCATTTACAATCGCTACTGGAAGATCCTTTAAGTGATCATATGGATCCCAAAATGCCCATAAAAACATCCCACTATATAAAATAGGTATAAAAAGGACGGCGATAAGTGGGATTAATAATTTCCGGTTTCGAAACACCGCTGTGATCTCTTCTTTTAGAAGATTATTTTTCAATTGTTATTCTCCCCTTTTTATTCAAATTGACTGAAATGTTCATTTGGTCATTTTATAGAAAAAAAGAAGGGCTCACTTGGCTAAACCCTTAAATATATATTGTTCAAATAGCTTGGCTATCTCGTCTTTTTCAAGTGGTGGATTATTTTTTTCCCAATCGAATATTAAAGCAATATACAGTTTCAGCATCACAACCGCCGTTACCTTCGGGTCACAGGATTGTATACTTCCTGTTTCAATGGCTTTGGAGACTCGTTCTTCAATATTTCTCAATATATTATTTTCCATCCGATTAATCACATCTACTACAGCAGGGGTACCAATTTCTCTAGCTTCCTGAAAAAGCTTAATAGAAAGCTGATGGCTCATTCGAAATTCAAGAATTTGGTACAATGCCTGATGCAACTTTTCATGGAAAGGCAAATCGCCTAAAAATGCTTCATCTGCTGTTACTTTTAGCTCTTTGATCAAGCTAGAGATAATTTCATCAAACAGCTCTTCTTTGTTTTTAAAAAAGGTATAAATGGTTCCTTTACCAACATTTGCAATTTTGGCAACTTGGTCTATGGTCGTAGCTTTATAGCCAAACTGCGAAAAAGACTTTGTTGCAGCCTCAACAATTAGCTTTTTTCGGTCAATCCCCATATCTTCACCTCAATAACTGACCAAATGAACAAAATGGTCATTTTGTATAAATCATAATTTATCACCTTATAGTGTTTGTGTCAATAGTGAAAAAGAGACTCCTAGTAAAGAGTCCCTTAAAAAATTTATTGAAGAAATTGCAATACCTTTTCTACTGCTGCCTCACCTTGATCAATGCAATCAGGGATTCCTAAGCCTTCAAAAGAAGCTCCAGCTAAAAATACACCCGGTAGTTCTTGAGCAACTTGCTCATTGACCGTTTGAATTCTTTGTTTATGTCCAACTGTGTATTGAGGCATGGAGTCCTTCCACCTTGAAACAACAACAAAATCAGGATCCATCGTGATATTCATGGTCTTATTCAAGTCTTCAAGGACAATTCTAGTTAACTCATCATCAGATAAATCTACAATCGCCTCATCACCAGGACGCCCCACATAACAACGAAGCAGAACACTACCTTCAGGACATGCATGTGGCCATTTTTTATGTGTCCACGTACAGGCGGTTATCGAATAATCGCTATTTCGAGACACGACAAATCCAGTCCCATTGATATCCTTTTCTACCGCTTCTTTTGGAAAAGCTAATGCAACGGTTGCCACTGAAGTAGATGGCATATGTTCAAAAGGATCGAAGAAATCATACTGCTGAAACATCGCATGTGTCACATGATGTGGTACAGCTGAGATAATTGCATCAGCGGCAAGTTGGTCTCCATTGTTTAACTCAAGTTTGTATCCTTTGTCCACCTTTTTTAATCTATCAACACGGATTCCCTTCAACACGGATCCAGTCTCTAGCTTTGCTTCAATTCCGTCCACTAAAGACTGTAACCCGGATGTCAGTGTTAGGAAAATACCTTTACTCTTTGTTTCAGGCGATTTTTTCGGAGCTTGGGGTGTTGCTTTTTTCATCCCAAGAACTAAACTGCCATATTTTTGTTCTACCTGATAAAATTGTGGAAAGGTTGCCATCAGACTCATTTGATCAATATCGCCTGCATAGATACCCGAAAGAAGTGGCTCAATTAAGTTTTCAACCACTTCATCTCCTAGTCTTCTTCTAAAGAAGCTACCCAATGATTGATCCTCAGCTGGATTTGACTTTGGTAAAACAAAATCAGCAGCGGCTCTTAACTTTCCTTGAATAGAAAATAGTCCAGTCGTAACAAATGGGGCCAGTTGTGTAGGGATACCCATAACAGAACCACCTGGCATCGGATGCAGCCTCTCTTGAACCAATACATACGATTTTCCAGCTGTATTGTTCACAAGCTTTGACTCCATTCCTGCTTCCTTTACAAGACGTGTCGCACTTTGCTTTCTCTCTAGGTAGGAGTCGGGCCCTCTTTCAATGACAAATCCGTCACGAACAACCGTCTGTATTTTTCCACCTAGACGATGCGTTGCTTCTATAAGACATACGTCAATGGGTAAGCCCTTTTCACGAGCTTCCTTTTGTAAGTAGTAAGCAGCTGTAAGACCTGTTATGCCTCCCCCAATTATGACAACCTTCTTTTTTCCTTCCAACACGGTTAATCGCCTTCTTTTCTAAAAGTTGTTTACTTTATCTCATGTTTAACTTGTTCAGTACAACTGTTGCCATCGCATCGATAAATAATGGTTGTGAATTTGGCATTTCAGGTCGGTAATACGACACACCTAATTCTTCCGTTATAATCTTACACTCATAATCATTATCGTAGAGAACCTCTAAATGGTCAGCAACAAAGCCAACTGGTGTGTATACGAATGCTTTATAACCATTCTTTTCGTGTAATTCTCTCGTTAAATCCTGAACATCAGGTCCAAGCCATGGCTCTGGTGTATTTCCTGCACTTTGCCAGCCAACCGCATAGTTTTTTACACCGGCACTCTCAGCAATGTAATCAGCTGTTTTTTGAAGCTGATCCGGATATGGATCACCTAATTGAAGGATTTTCTCAGGTAAACTGTGTGCAGAAACAATTAATACCGAAGAATTCTGTTCTTCTGCTGTCATAGAATCAAAAGTTGCCTTTACTTTCTCAGCCCAATATTGAATAAACTTCGGCTCATCAAACCAGCTTTCAACTGAAGTAATTTTTAGATTCCCAAGCTTCGCTGCTTCCTCATGAGCTCGTCCGTTGTATGACTTTACGCTAAAGGTAGAAAAATGCGGAGCTAGTACGATGCTCACTGCTTCTTGAATGCCATCCTCGTACATTTGTTTCACCGCATCTTCAATAAACGGTTCGATATGCTTTAACCCTAAGTAAAGCTTAAATTCCACTTGATCCTGAACTTTATTTAAATGCTCCTGTAATTTCTCACCTTGTTCTTGCGTTATTTTTGCAAGTGGAGAAATGCCACCAATTGCTTCATAGCGATTTTTTAAATCCTCTAGCATTTCAGGAGACGGCTTACGTCCATGACGAATATGCGTATAATAACGCTCAATATCTTCCTCCTTGTAAGGAGTTCCATAGGCCATTACTAAAAGCCCCATTACTTTCTTTGTCATAATATCCCTCACATCCTGTTTATTCACGATTTTCCAGCAATTTTTTCATTCATCCATTTATTTTGCCAAAAAATACGTGAAAGTGCTAGTAATAATACTTAAAATATAATAATTATTATTACTTAAGAATCATTAACGTTTGTTTACTGCAGTATATTCATGAACAAAAGTTGTTAGTCGCTTTAATGTTTCAGGATTAACGGAAGGAAACACACCATGTCCTAAGTTAAAAATATGCCCTGGATGTGCTAGTCCTTGATCAAGAATCGCTTTAGCACGCTCCTCTATTACTTCCCATGGAGCCAATAAAATAGCCGGATCTAAGTTTCCTTGAACCGTTTTATGCACTCCCATTTGTCGAGCTTCTTCAATTTGTAGACGCCAATCTAATCCAACCACATCTAGAGGGAGATCATTCCATTCTAAAGCCAAATGGCTTGCACCTACACCAAACATAATTAATGGAACGTTTTCTTCTCTAAGTGCACTAAAAATTCGATTCATCACCGGCTTAATAAAATAGCGATAGTCCTGAACATTCAAGGCACCAACCCAAGAATCAAAGATCTGGATGGCTCGTGCTCCGGCTTTTATTTGTGATTTCACATATGTAATAGTCATCTCTGCCAATTTATCCATTAACGCAAACCATGCCTTTGGTTCTGAGTACATAAATGATTTGGTTTTGTTATAGTTTTTCGATGGTCCACCTTCAATCATATAGCTAGCTAGTGTAAAAGGTGCTCCCGCAAACCCGATAAGGGGTACATTAAGCTGTTCCTCCGTTAGAAGCTTTATCGTATCGAGCACATATGGAACATCCTCTTCAGGATGAATCTCTCCTAATTTCTCTACATCAGCAAAAGAACGAATAGGATTTGAAATGACTGGCCCAATTCCTGATTTTATTTCTACATCGACTCCGATTGCAGGTAGCGGTGACATAATATCTTTATAAAGAATAGCGGCATCGACATCGTATTGCTCCACTGGAAGTCTTGTTACATACGCACAAAGTTCAGGCTGATGAGTGATTTCAAATAAAGAATATTTTTCTTTTATTTCACGATATTCAGGTTGAGATCTTCCTGCCTGTCTCATATACCAAACAGGGGTATAATCCGTTTGTTCTCCTCTTGCTGCCTTTAAAAATGTTTCATTAATTTGTCTTACCATTATGTTGACCCCTTTCAAAAAAACAAGCTATCTCCCATTTTAATATACTTTACTCATATTTTAAAAATACTGCGCTTACATACACATCTTCTAATATAGCTTTTTCTACTATAGATGTATAGATAACCGCCTCATCTGTCAAAAAATCTTCTTTTTTTATCTAATGGTTTTTTCTTTTATAGCAAGTTGAAATTAGGATTGGCTAGCTCTTCTCGTTATAATTAGTTTATACATTGTAAGGGGTGAAAGAGTATGAAGATCTTTATGACGAATGGGACGTACGAGTATATGCACTCACTAAAGGAAAAGCATGTTCAAGAAAAGATGCTGCTTATGCAAGATAATGAAACAACCCTTCTCATACATGAAACAGATGGTAGTACCGTCTTTGCCTCCCCAAGGAAGTATGAAGCGATTGATCAATCAGGGGAATTGGCAAATGGAGCTTATTTTGTTTTTAACAATATTCCTGTAAGCGAAGAAGGTCGGCCGGTGTTCGAGTATCGCTTTAAAAATCGGGCCAGGCTCATTGAACAGGAGCCTGGATTTGCAGCCATCCGAGTGCTACGTCCCCTTTCTAACGATACATACATCATTTTGACTGCATGGAAAGAAGAAAAAGACTATTTAAACTGGCAGGAGTCTAAGGCTTACGAAAAGGCTCATGAGAAAAGAAAAACCGAGAAGGGAATTGATCAGCAACAACCTTCAATCTTCGCAAGACCTTCCTTTGTGACGAAATACCATCTTGTCCTAGAAAAGGAATAAGAAAAAAGCCGGGAATCCTATCCATCCCGGCCCTCTTTTAACTTTATTAATCCATTTCGATTGGCATAGACTGCCGCCTGAGTTCGATCAGACACTTGTAATTTACTCAAAATATTGCTCACATGAGTTTTCACCGTCTTCACACCGATGTATAGCTCATTGCTAATTTCCTGATTCGTTTTTCCATCACCGATACATATTAATACTTCCATTTCTCTATCTGTTAGCTCATCATGGAGTTTCTTTTCTTTTACTCTCAAACGATTCATCATGCGATTGGCTACTTTCGGTTCGATCACTGATTCGCCTCGGGCAGCTTTCCTAATCGCTTGAACGATTTCATCAGCACTTGCTGTTTTTAGCATATAGCTAAATACCCCAGCCTCAATTGCGGGAAACACTTGTTCATCATCATAAAAGCTAGTAATGATAATAATTTTACAATTCGGATTAAAGGATAAAATTTCCTTGGTTGCATCAATTCCTGTGCCATCTTCCATAAGTAAGTCCATTAGAACAACATCCGGTTTTTTGTCTGCAACTAGTCTCACTGCATCTTTTCCACAGCTGGCTTCTCCTACAATCTCGATATCTGGTTCTGTCTGTAAATATGAGATAATTCCTTTTCTTACAACTTCATGGTCATCTACGACAGCTAGTCTAATCATACAGACCCCTCCCCGTCACAGGTATTCTAATATCAATATATGTGCCTTCCTTCTTTTTGGAGCGAATCGTAAAAATACCACCGATCTCTTCACATCGTTCTCTCATTGTTTTCATTCCATAGGATGTCATTCGAACCACCTCTGGGTCGAAGCCTTTTCCGTTATCCCCTATAAACAAATAAATATACGATTCCTTTTCTGTTAATGTAATGGTTATTTTTGTAGCTTCTGCATGTTTTAAAATATTGGACAGTGCTTCTTGAATAATTCGAAACAAATGCTGTTCCGTTGCTTTTGAAACACAATCAAGCTCATCAATGCTTGCTTGAAATTCAATGCCAGTTTTCCCTTTCAGTTCTTGAATTAACTTGATTACGCCATCACATAGACTATTATCTTTTAACTGAACGGGTCGAAGATGAAGTAATAATGCCCTCATTTCCCCTTGTGCTTTAACCGCAATTTCCGATATCTGTTCTAATTGTTCCTTCGCTTTTAACGGGTTATTGTCAAAAGTCCGGATCGTAGCTGAGCTAATCATACTGAGCGCAAACAGCTGCTGACTAACCACATCATGAAGATCTCTTGCCAATCGTTGTCGCTCTTCCATGACCGCAGCTGCATGTGCGGTCTGTGCCAGTGCAGTCTTTTCATCAGCCAATCTTCTCGTGGAATAGACTTGTTCCTGTATGTATTCAGCCAAATGATTTAATTCCTCTGTAATAAGACCAATTTCATCCTTCTCAAATTCTGGTATTCTCTCAGAAAACTTCCCACTTCTTAGCGTAGAAATAAATAAGTAGATATCTGATAATCTCCCCTTTATTAAATAACTACCTTTAATGCCAAAATATCCCCCAATAAGCAAAAGAATTACGAAAATATAGAGGGTTAGCCAAAAGGTTGTCACGATCGATAAGCTAGATGATTGCACATTAAATAAATAGATTTGTAAACCTAGAAAGAAACAAAGAGAACTAATAAATGCCATCATAATAAAACTTTGTAAAAACCAGAAACGAATACCGACTCTCTTCTTCATAAGCTTCACCTATACCTTATCAATACGTACGGATCCAATTTTCAACTCAATCGATATCTTTAACTTTCGAACAGCTTCCTCGTAACCAGGAGTTTGATAGGTTAACCCACGATTGATTGCATCGGTTTCCTTATCAAATATACGAATATCTCCTACCTTTATATAAGATTGGACAAAAACAGGGACATCTTCTGGGATGATCATCTTGACATCACCAATCCATCCTTGAACGATAATCGGCGTTTCTTTTTCTGGTATATATGCTTGGCTAAAATCAATGAAATAGTCTCCAATTGTGTTATAGAGCTCCATTGGTTCTACTGACCAATTGGCTTGTTTAAAACTAACATCACCAATCGAAAAACCTCTAGCTCTTTTTCTCTTTTCCTTCCCTTTTTCATCATTCGTTTTAAACGCATCTTTAGGCATATCCTCATGAAAATGAAACTTAATTTTATTTCTTCTAGTCAGCAAGCTAATCGCAATATAAATAATCATATATGGCCAAAGCTTCCAAAATTCCCAAAATCCAAATTCTAATTTTCCAAATCGATCAAATATTAATATAGAAGAAAAAAGAAATAAAAATAAAGAAAGGAACAAATTTCTCTTTTCAACTAAGGCTTTCACACAGAGAATCGTCGCAATGATAAATAGCAGAAATGGATAAGAAACGACAAATAACTCTGTTATTTCCAAGGAAATGACACCTATATTAACAAGGAGGAGTCCCCCCCCTACAAGTAAGAGCACGAACGCAAACAGTACTTGGTTTATCGTTTGATATCTCAACTCATTCGCCTACTTTCAATCAATAGCTTAATAATTCGATAATTTTCTATATTCTCCTTCATTTTATCTCTTCTTTTGATAACCTGAACCAAACTCTAGGTGCTCTTTCTCTCCGTCTAGAGACGGAAAGATTTTCTTTTTCACTCTCACATCTTTGCCCATTTAACATATTCTGTAGCAACCAACCATATTAGGGCAAAAGCCTAAATAGGCAGGTTCCCTAATATAGGAGAAAGGAGTTTGTTCGATGGGTATTGAGTTAACAGCATTACATTGGATTTACCTTTCCTTTATCATTTTAATTATAGGTTTTATGGTCATGAGAAGAGATACCTCACTGGTATGTATAACGGGAATTTTTTTAATAGCGATTACCGCTACCGGTTCACTTAGCGCTTCTATTAGTGATATATTTTCTAGTTTTATATATGCTATTACTGAGCTCCTTCCAACTATTCTAGTCATTTCCATTATCGTAGCTATGAGTAGAAGTTTAACTACAACCGGTATTAATGATGTGATGATTTCTCCTTTTGCAAAAATTATACGTACACCAGCACTCGCATACTGGACCATCGGTATTTTGATGATGGTTATTTCTTGGTTTTTTTGGCCATCTCCTGCCGTTGCACTCTTAGGTGCCGTATTACTTCCTGTCGCAATCCGAGTTGGTCTTCCTGCCTTAGGGGTGGCCATGGCTATGAACTTATTTGGTCACGGAATTGCGCTATCAGGTGATTTTATTATTCAGGCTGCACCCAAATTAACTGCCGATGCGGCAGGATTACCAGTTAGTGAGGTCATTAGTGCTAGTGTACCTCTTGTCATCGTCATGGGTGTTGTTACCACCATAACAGCTTTCTTCTTTTTAAAGAGAGATATGAAACTTGGGAAGCTAACCACAACTTCATATATTCAATCGAAATCTTCGGATGATCATACAGAGAAAAACTTATTATCTCTTAGACAGAAGAGATTTTTCTCGCTGCTAATCCCCGTTTTGTTTTTACTAGATGTTGTCGCTATGTTTTTACTCGATTTACAGGGTGGGGACGCAACGGCATTAGTTGGTGGAACATCGATTGTTATCCTCATACTAATCACAATCGTTGGACATAAAAACAAAGGATTGGAAAAAACAACGAGCTATTTAATAGAAGGATTTCAATTTGGGTTTAAGGTTTTTGGACCTGTTATACCGATTGCCGCCTTCTTCTATCTTGGCGATGCTGGCTTTTCGGTCATCATTGGTGAATATTTACCACAAACATCACAAGGAATTGTCAATGACCTTAGTGTCTCCTTAGCTGGGATTGTTCCGTTAAGCAATGAGATTGCTGCGGTAACTCTTACAACAGTCGGAGCTATTACTGGACTAGATGGGTCAGGTTTTTCAGGCATTTCACTAGCTGGTTCTGTTGCCAACCTGTTTGCAGAGGGAATTGGTACAGGTGCTGCTACATTAACGGCCCTCGGCCAAATTTCAGCCATATGGGTTGGGGGTGGAACATTAGTTCCTTGGGCTCTGATTCCAGCTGCAGCCATTTGTAATGTCGATCCGTTTGAATTAGCCCGACGAAACTTACTTCCTGTTTGTATTGGCCTTGTTGTTACCACGATTGTAGCCATCTTTTTAATATAGAAAAAACATCGTCAGATTCTTTCTGACGATGTTTTTTTACTTCAACAGCCCGACCAATTCTAATCCGTAGGCAATTCCATCTTCATCCACATGCTTAGTTACGAATTTAGCAGCGCTTTTCGCCTTTTCGTGTGCATTTCCCATTGCTACGCTATTCTTAACAAAGGTAAGCATCTCAATATCATTTAATCCATCTCCAAAAGCATACACATGCTCAGGTGAAATGCCAAAATGATTCATAGCTGCTTGAATTCCTACCGCTTTTGATCCTCCAGCAGGTAATACATCAACCGCATATTCATGCCAGCGGATAAAATCTAATTGAGGAAAGGCTGATTTATAATCCACTTGATCTTCATCTGTATAGATTAAAAAGGATTGAAATATTTCACGATCTCGATGGTAAAGAGGATCATATCCAACCTTCCCACTCACATTTAAAGAACCCACAGCTTCTTCTAACTTGGTATGTGATTCTACATTTCCTTTCATATCCTCGTGATCTAGATACACGATTGGGTGTTGATTGTTAGATGAATAATTTGTAAGCTCTTCTAAAACGGAGAGGTTGATTGGATTTTTGTATATCACTTCTCCATTTAATACAACATACTGACCATTAAAGCTTACATAATTATCTATTTCTAACTCTTTAAGAATCTCAGTGATATTAAATGGAGATCTCCCTGTCGCAATAGCTACTTCATGACCTTGATTCTTTAACTGCTGAATAGCTTCCTTTGCTGATTGTGGTAATTTTTTTTCTTCATTATATAATGTTCCATCAATATCAAAAAAGACCATTTTTTTGGACATGTATCTTCTCTCCCAATTAGAAACCCCATCCAAAAGTTGAATGGGGTTTCTCGATTTTATTCAGCAAGTCCTTCTTTAGCTAATACATCAGTAAGACCTTTTAACGCTTCCTCTTCATCTGCACCCTCAGTTGTAATTGTAATTGATGCACCTTTAGGAATTCCTAAAGACATTACACCCATAATAGACTTGAGGTTAACTTCCTTTTCCTTGTAAGCTAGTTTCACATCTGAGTTGAATTTACTTGCCGTACTTACAAGAAGTGTCGCTGGTCTTGCATGAATCCCTGTTTCATCAATAACTGTAAAAGTTTTCTTTGCCATAATTAAAACCTCCAAATATGCTTATAGTTTCTCACCGTTTGACTCGATTACGGATTTGTACCATTCAAAGCTTTTCTTCTTGATCCGACGAAGGTCATTTTCACCTTCTTCATGTTGATTCACATAAACGAATCCGTAACGTTTTTGGAATCCATTCAACCAGCTTAAAAGATCGGTAAATGACCACACGCAATATCCAAGCATCTCAACACCGTCCGAAATCGCTTCCTGAATGGCTACAAGATGTGTTCGAATATAATCAATACGATAATCATCGTTTACCACATCATTTTCTTCAAGCTTATCATACTCGCCTAACCCGTTTTCACTGATTAAGATTGGCAGGCCGTATCTGCTTTGTATGCGGCGAAGTCCAATTCGAAGCCCAACAGGATCTATATTCCAGTCCCAGTTTGTTCTTTCTAAATTGTCATTCTTGACCGTTTTAAATACACCAGGAATTCCTCTGTCCTTCGTTGTTCCTTTTTTCCCTGATGTATTAAAATGACCTTCAGTTACTCCATCAAGCGGGTTTTCTTCGTATGTGGTTGTTTGGTAATAGTTTACACCCATGAAATCAGGTTTTCCAGCTTTTAATAATTCAAAATCGCCTTCTTCTACCTGTGGAGCCAATCCGTTCTTTTCTAGATAGCTCCAAGTTGCCTCCGGATATTTCCCCCACGCGTATACGTCCATCCACCAATGGCTCGTAAATTCCTCTGCATTTTCGGCGGCTATTATATCTGTTGGCTTGGATGTGGCAGCATAGGCAGGTGAGTAAGCAAAGCTAGGACCGATTTTTCCATCCGGAACAAATTTACGGAATTCTTTAATGACACTTGCATTCGCTAAATTTGCATGGTGATTTACTTGATAAAAGAGCTTATCATCCTTTACTCCTGGTGGATGAGCTGCCCACTGATATCCAAGCATCGTAAAAATATTTTGCTCATTTAAACTGACCCAATACTTAACTCGGTCTCCAAACCGCTTGAATAAAATGGTACTGTAATTAGTGAAGTCCTCTATAATCTTTCTCGATTCCCAACCACCATATTCATCTTGTAACGCTTGTGGAAGATCCCAATGATATAGTGTAAGAACAGGTTCAATATTATGCTTTACGAGCTCATTAATCAGATTATCGTAAAACTGTAGACCTTTCTCATTAACTTCCCCTTTTCCTTGTGGAAGAATTCTTGTCCAGGCTACAGAAAAGCGATATGCCTTCATTCCCATCTCTGCCATTAACTGCACATCTTCTTTATATCGATGGTAATGATCGACTGCTACATCACCAGTTGTCCCTTTAAATGTTTTTCCTGGTATGCGAACGAATAAATCCCAGTTAGAAGGTCCTTTTCCATCCTCATTCCATGCACCTTCTACTTGATAAGCTGCAGAAGCTGCCCCCCAAAGGAATTTTTCTGGAAACGGCTTTAATTGCTTATGTATCATTATTATCTCTCCTTCACTTTTTCCCTTAATTGCAAAGTAATGAATATGGTTCTGATGCTATCACACCAGAACCAATTCTTTGTTATTATGCTTCTTCCCCAAGAAATTACTGAAACAAATTATTAGCTGGAAACTTTCTCTAACTTAATTGTTTCGTACAAATCGACAAATTCAGTTGCTAAATCCTTTAGTGTAATTGCATTCATTAAGTGATCTTGCGCATGCACCATTAATAGAGAAATTTCTACCTTTTCTCCTCTAATTTCGCCCTGAATCAATGATGTTTGAACATGGTGTGCTTCGTTTAATGCATCTGCTGCCTCTTGAAGCTTAGCTCTTGCTTCCGTAAAATCTCCACGCTTCGCTGCTGCGATCGCTTCCATCGAAGAGCTTTTTCCATTTCCACCATGTAAAATAATCTGAAATACTGTTTCTTCCATTGTTGCCATTGTAAGTCCCCCCGTATAAAAAGCATTCTCACATAATCTCATGTGAGAATACTTTTGCTATTTTTTAAAACGTTAATTAGCTTACTTTTGATGTATTTACTCCGCCTTCTTCTTGTTGCTTCATCTTATCCCACATTCTGAAGAACGGGAAGTAGATCGTAAATGCGATGACGATGTTCACAGCCTGCATGATTGCTCCTGAAATTTTCCCTCCAGTTGCTAGGTATCCACCAATAATTGGCGGCGTTGTCCATGGAATCGCGATACCTGCTGGCTTAGCAACTAAACCTAATTTCATTGAGTAATACGTTACAATGATAAGTACGATTGGTGTTAAGAAGAATGGTACGATTAGTAATGGGTTCATTACAATTGGCGTACCGAAAATGATTGGTTCATTGATCATGAATGTTCCAGGACCAGCCGCTAATTTACCAAGCGCCTTCATTTGTTGGCTTCGTGCCCAGAAAAGCATGAGTAACGCTAGACCAAATGTGGCACCTGTACCACCGATATTGATGAATATTTCAAAGAATTGTGCTGTGAAAATATTAGGTAATTCCTCACCTGCACGGAATGCAATTTGGTTTTCTTCTGTAGCCATTAACCAAACTGGGTTTAGAACACCACCAACGATATTTGTTCCGTGAAGACCTGCTGACCAAAGCATCATAATAAGCATATAGGCAAAAATAGATCCGATTAAGCTTCCACCTAATAATCCAAGTGGTTTACCAAGTACTAATTGAACCACGTCATGAATACTGTTAATTCCAAAGTATTCAATCACTAAGCGAATAAGGAAGATCGTAGTAATAACGATAAAACCAGGAACAAGTGCTACAAACGATTTACTTACTGCCGGTGGTACGCTATCTGGCATTTTAATAACGATATTTTTCTTAAGAATAAGGTTATACACTTCTGTTGAGAATAAAGCGATTAAGATGGCTACGAAAAGTCCTTTACTTCCCATTAATGCGACTGGAATAGCTCCTCCAACTGCAATTGCTTCTGTTGCTCCGTCTGGAGTAAATGGTACATTGAATGGTGTAGCTAGTAAGAACGCACACAGTGAGATAACCCCTGCTGTAATGGCGTCAATGCCATACCTCTCTGCTAGACGATACGCAATACCGAATGCAGCGATAAGACCCATCATGTTAAACGTTGCATCAGTTGGGTACATTAGTTTTGCTAACCATTGATCTCCGAACACGCTTGCCATGAAATCGGCATAACCCGGAATTGGTAGGAACCCTAAGATTAGGAATACAGAACCGATAATAATCATTGGCATCGCTAGAATAATTCCATCTTTTAAAGCACCTAAATGTCTTTGTGCCGCTAATTTACCAGCAAAAGGCATAAACTTTGATTCAAGGAAACCTAAAAACTTATTCATCACGTTTCATTCCCTTCTCTAAACAGAGATAATTATTTTTTCAGTGATACTGCTGTTTTTAACACTTCGGCACCATTACACATTCCATAGTGGATAGGGTTAATAGAATCAACTGGGACATTCTTTTCGTTTCCTAGTTGTTGCATTTGAGGTAATAAGTAACGCACTTGTGGTCCAAGAAGCAACACATCTGCTTGATCGATATTTGCCTTTACTTGGTCTGCACTTACTGCCCAAATTTTTGACTCAAGGCCTTGTTCCTTTGCAGCCGCTTCCATTTTTGTTACTAGTAAACTTGTTGACATACCTGCCGCACAGCATAATAGAATGTTCATCATATTTCCTCCTAATATTTTCAATTGACTCTCTTAACAGTTCAGAGCTTTAAGTGAAAGATTAACAGATAACAAGAAATCTTACTTTATTGTTTTGCTTTGTTGTCTCTTCTTGATGTCTTTATTGTAAATGTAAAACGTTTTCACTTACATCTATCATTTTTCCGTTTCTCAAAGGAAATGGATATGAATTCTTTTTTGACAGAAAAAAAACAGGGAGTATATCTACCTGTTTTTTGCTTTACTTATTTTTTAATAGTTTTGCATATTCTAAAACTTCAACACCATTACAAGTTCCATAATGAACCGTGTTAATTACATCTACTGGAATACCTTTTTCTTCTCCAAGCTTTTTTAGTTCAGGAAGTAAATGGCGAACTTGTGGACCTAATAGGATCACGTCTGCGTCTTTGATATGTTTATAAACAACATCCCCGGGTACTGCCCAGATCTTATTGTTTTCACCTTGGTCGATTGAAATTTGATTCATTTTTCTTACTAGTAGGCTTGTTGACATGCCTGCTGCACAGCATAATAAAATATTCATCAAAATTCCTCCTTTACAACACATAAAGTAATCAAACAAATTCCATTTTTAAAAGCAAAGACACCAGCATCTACAGCTTTAAGAAGGTGTCTTTAAATTCATGATACGACTTTGCCTTTATTAATTGTTGTACCAACTCACGATCATCGATTACTTTACCGAGCATATCGTACATTCTTTGTAAATCTCCGCTACTATCCTTTTCGACACTAAGCAAACAAACAAATTGTACCTGTTTATCGCCCCACTCTATGGGCTTTTGTAAGGTACAAATCGACCAAAAAGTCTCGTCTGTTAATGGATTTAATGGATGTGGGATCGCAACAAAATTTCCAAAGGAGGTGGAAGAAAGTGATTCCCTCTCCTTCACTGATTCAATGAAAACATCATCTATCAAACCCATTTCTTTCAAATTCGAAAACATGTAAGATAATACTTCATCTTTCGAGAGAAGGGCTTGCTGCAAGAAAACTAGTTCTTCCCTCGTATACTCGAGGGTTGTCGTTTGCTCTGACACAGCCGACCTAATTTTAATTAAATCTTGATCCCCTAAAAATGTATTCACATGGATGACAGGAATAGTCAGTTTCTGCTGAATAGGTACTGTACTAATAATAAAATCAATATCATGTAAATCCATTTGCTGAAGCTTATAAAATTCGGTTGTGTCGACAATATCAAGCTTTGGACCAAAGGTTGACTGAAGCTTATAGTAAAGCAATCTCGCACTACCTACTCCTGATGCACAAACAATTAAGCATCTTTTCGGACCGTGGTGGATTTGCTTCCGTTCAATGGCTACTCCAATATGGAGGGCTAGGTATCCAATTTCATTCTCGTCTATATCAATGCTAAGTTGCTTTTTCAACTCTTTACCAGCAATGAGACCTGCTTGAAATGCTACTGGATAATTGGCCTTGATTTCATTAATCATTGGATTTCTTAAATTCATTCCATAACGGTAACGATTGATTGCTGGCTTAATATGAAGACACATTTGTTCTAAGAGTTCCTTATCTTCGCTAATTCCTAAAGACAGCTTTTCATCTATTTTTGCAAGAATGTCAGATACTAACTGAGCAATTTTTTTATCGATTACTCTCTCCACTTGCTCACCAGGTGATTTTTCAATCATTTTCGTACCTAACAGATGAATGGCTATATAGGCGATCTCATTTTCCGGAAAATCAACCATGAGGCTTTCGCTTAGATTCTTCACAATTTTTTCCGCAACGGAAAATTCTTTTTGACCAATGATTTCATTTAACTCATCTGAATACAATAACACATGATTCCCTTCACGGATACGCTTACAAGCTATCGCTACATGGATAATCAAATTATTTAATCCCACATCAGAAAGGGTAATATGATGCTCTCTAATAAGCGCTAAAATCACGTTTCGAATGACTAGAATTTCTTCCTTGGTTAGGATATTCAGTTGTTCATTCACAATATCAAGTTCGTCCCTTTTTTTATTAAAAATATAATCGGACATACAAAAGCGGACCTTGACTTCATCACCTTTGATCCTTAAACCATAATTCGGTTTCTTTTCTAGACTTAATCCATACCGTGAGAGGATTTTCTTAATATCCTTTACATCATTTAAAATCGTAGAGCGACTAACAAATATTTCATCCGCTAAATGATCAAGCTTTACAAATTTATTTGTTAGAAGTAGCCTCGTAATAATATACCTTATCCGTTCTTCAGGTGAATCCGGTCTTCCAACGCTCGTTTCAGCCGTATCTTGAAACACTTCATTTATAAAGGTAATGAACTGTTGATTGTTATTTATAACTAGTTCATATCCTGTTCCTCTTACTGATTTAATATCTGCACCGTTCTTTTCAAGGATTGCCTGAAGGTCTTTCATATCATTACGAATGGTTCTTGATGTTACTTTAATAACACTTGCTAAATACTCGCTCGTAATAGGCACCTTCGCTCCCATTAGTTCTCCGAGTATCATCGTGAGACGAGAAATAATCATTTCGAACCTACTCCCCTAGAATCTATTTCTTTCTAAAATATGTTTTGTTTCGTTCTACGGACTTTTCTGAAAAGTTAACATTTCTCTCTATTTCTTGTCAAGTTGATAATTAAAATAAGACTTCCTTCTTGATTTTCAATGATTGTAAGAATAGGATAACATTGTATATTAATTTATTGGAGGGAATGCCTTGAGTAGCGCTGATAAAGTAATTGGATATGTGGGAACGTACACAAAAGGTGATAGTGAAGGGATTTATCGCTTTGTATTAGACACAAAAGCTGGAAAAATAGAAGAGGTTGAACTTGCAGGTAAAATAGAAAACCCTACCTATGTTTCTATTACAGGAGATAACAAATTTCTTTATTCCGTTTCAAAAAACGGGGATCTTGGTGGAGTAACCTCTTTTTCCATTGAAGAAGATACGGGAAAGCTTCAAAAAATAAATGATCAGGGGTCGGCTGGTTCTCCTCCTTGTCACTTAGAAATAAACCCAAGCAATACCGCATTGTATACCGCGAACTACCATAAAGGAACAGTTGAAGTGCATAAGGTAAACCCAGAGACGGGTGAGATCCAACCTGCTTCTTCAAGCGTTGCGCACACAGGAAGCGGTCCAGATCCTAGACAGGAAAAGGCTCATACACACTACTCTGGCCTCACTCCTGATGGAAAATACGTAGTGGCAGTTGAGCTTGGAATTGATAAGATCTTTACATATGAACTAAAAGAAGATCAATTATCGCCAGTTTATGAACTTTCTGTGAAACCTGGAAGTGGCCCAAGACATATTGTCTTTCATCCAACAAAACCACTCGCTTATGTGATGACAGAATTTAGTGGAGAAGTACTCGTTCTTCAATACGATTCAACTAACGGTAGCTTCAATCAAATTCAAGCGATTTCAACACTTCCTTCAGATTTTACCGAAAACAATCAAGGAAGCGCGATTCACATCAGCTCCGATGGGCGTTTTGTGTACGCTGGAAATCGCGGACATAATAGTATTGCAAGCTTTGTTGCAGACGAAAATGGTTCCCTTTCATTTTTAGAACATACACCTACAGAAGGTGATTGGCCACGTGACTTTGCACTAGATCCGACAGAATCATATATTGTTGCATCTAATCAAGAGTCAGGCAATCTTGTTCTTTTTGCTAGAGACAAGGAGTCAGGAAAATTAAGTCTCCTGCAATCTGACATTACTGTTCCCTATGCAGTTTGCGTAAAGTTCTTAACTATTTAACAAACGAAAGACTACCCTTTAGGTAGTCTTTCGTTTTTTCATATCAAAGAACCATTTTTTAGTGAAAAAGATGTTATAATTATCTGAAATTAGTAAAAGGAGTGGGGATTAATTTGCTTACGACACTGTTTACAAAGCTAGAAGATTATTATCCTGAAATGGTTGAAATTCGAAGATACTTGCATCAGCATCCAGAGCTTTCTTTTCAGGAAGTGAACACAGCTAACTTTATCGCATCATATTATGAAAAACTCGGTGTGGAAGTTCAAAGAGGTGTCGGTGGCAATGGGGTAGTTGCAACGATACAAGGAAACTATCCTGGAAAAACAATTGCCTTGCGCGCAGACTTTGATGCACTTCCTATTCAAGATGAAAAGGATGTTCCGTACAAATCAACGGTTCCAGGTGTTATGCATGCTTGTGGGCACGATGGTCATACTGCCTCCCTACTTGTCCTAGCTAAAGTGCTTCATGAATTGAAAGATGAACTTCACGGTACATATATAATGATTCATCAACATGCAGAAGAGTATGCTCCTGGAGGAGCAGCATCCATGATTGAAGCAGGTTGTCTAGAAGGAGTAGATGTTATCTTTGGAACGCATTTGTGGGCAAGCGAGCCCACAGGGAAAATTCAATACCGAACAGGTCCTATTATGGCAGCAGCAGATCGATTTGTGATAACCATCCAAGGTAAAGGAGGACACGGAGCACAGCCACATAAAACAAAGGATTCCATTGTTGTTGGTGCCCAGCTCGTATCCAATTTACAACAAATCGTTAGCAGACGTGTCAGCCCAGTAGAGTCCGCGGTTGTAACGGTTGGATCCTTTGTCGCAGACAATGCCTTCAACGTAATTGCGGATAAAGCAAAATTAATCGGTACCGTCCGTACATTTAACGAAGACCTTCGTGATTTTATTGCTGACGAAATCGAGCGCATTGTGAAAGGTACTTGCATTGCCTCCGACTGCTCGTATTCCTATGAGTATATAAAAGGATATCCTGCTGTTGTTAACCATAAAGAAGAAACGGAGTATCTTGTTCAACTAGCAAATGATATAGAAGACATTAAAGCAGTGGAAGAAGCAGAGTTGCAAATGGGTGGAGAAGATTTCGCTTATTATTTACAACATGTGAAAGGAACCTTCTTCTTTACTGGAGCGAAGCCTGTTGGTGTCGAGGTAGCTTACCCACATCATCACCCGAAATTCGACATTGATGAACAAGCCCTACTCGTTGCTGCTAAAACGCTCTTGTCAGCTGCCATTAACTATAAATAAAGCTTGGAGATAAACTCCAAGCTTTTTCCTTCTAAAGTAGCCTGTGTTTAAGACATCGAAAAGCATTTTGAACCTATTCCCGTCTGAATGAACCCCTGTTTCGGACTGACTCCCTCTTCTCCTTGCCTTTGCTGTCCAAATCAACCCCCTATTCGGACTGACTCACCCTTCTCTTTGTCTTTATTGTTCAAATCCTCCTCACTTTTGATCAATCCTTATTATCTCAAACATAAAAAAATGCCCTACTATTCAGGCAGTGGGGGCCGTTTTAAGTAAGCGAAGTCGATAACAGTTCATTGCCACTTCTCCTAAGGAGTCTAGAAGATTATAGTTCGCATACGCCCCTACGACAGCTCCAATTCCAGGTACTAGCTGAAGCATTTTTATAAAGTCAATATGATCTCGGTACTCTTGTTGGAAAGATTGCCAGTCCATATCTTCATAATTTTGTTTTCTTTCTTCCCAATTTTCAATGACATCAAATGTTTCCAGTCTTTTTTCATCACTTGAGAAAGCTAGTGAGAACACATGTAAAATAAATATTCGTTCCTCAAGCTTTTCAGGATTAAAACCGTATATCGTAGCCGTTTCACTTAAGTACTTCATTTTAATGGATAGTAGTAGTGGAAAATCAGCTAAACCTAAAAATATCCCTCCCGCTCCTGTTCCCGCCCCTTCTAATGTAGCTGTTTTACGATAAAAAGAAAGTTTTTCAGCGGCCATTTTATCTTTTTCCATTAAAGATGAACCAGCCCTATTCTCTTTTTTTGTAGTGACATAAGAGCCTACTAAAAGAGCTTTAACCATTTGTTTAATACTATCTGTAATCATTTGATGGGCCTTTGCTGGAATCAACTCATTTATTTTCCCTTGTGCTTTTTTAGATACTCGCTGAAGGAAAGGTGATTTTTTTAATAATTTTCGTTTCCATAAAATGATTTCATTATAAATTTTTAATTCATACTCATTCATCAAAATTAATTCCCCCTCCTTTCTTTTATACGTGTAAAAAAGACATTTGTTTCAAAAAAAAGAAGAAGGCTATCGCCTTCTTCCACTTAATGTTGTTTATTCGGTAGCCTTTTTTCTGGGTGATTGTTTCCACGCTTCTTATTTTTTAGTTCCTTTTTTTTATCTTCTGCCAGTTTATCAACAAATTGACTCGTATTTTCCATCATGACTCCCCTTTCTTTTCTGGGTAGTCATAGTGTATCCAGCTTTGTAAAAATTACGTCAGCTTTTTATGACTATACTGATATACGAACAAATAACTAAATGCCACCCCTGCGAACAATGCAAGAGCACTGATAATCAAGTCACCCTTTAAGAAGATTGGTATGGATAGTAAAAGGGATTGAATGCTTAATACGACAAAAAGCAGCTTCTGGAATGATATTTTTTTCGTTATTTCTTTTACTGGATATAATTGTATCCATAGCTTATTTTGATGGTGATTCCATAAAGGAAGCAATTGAAAACCTGTTAAGTAAAGAAACAATACAACGAAAAGTATTTGTCCATATCCAAAAGTGACAAAATATAGGACAAGTCCCCCAATAACGGTTAGACGTATCCACAGGCCTAGATAATCTCCACCTCTGATAAAGGTTTGTAGAAATAAATGTAAAAATGTAGCATTCTGTTGATATGGTAAACTCGAGGTAATCCAATCCAGCCATCTGCGTCTCTTTACCTCATCCTTTAATTTTGGAACATCTGTAAACAAATTGGCTAAGCGATAAAATGACATCATTCTTCTTTCTTCCAACTGAATAAGACGCTCCCATTTTAATCCCTTTTTCTTTGTTTGAATATAATACGTAAAGAAAAGAAGAAGTAATAAAAAAGCGACAACCCCAATTAACCAAATTGCTGCTTGATTAAACAAAAGATATAAAAATACGCCATTTACGACAAATCGAATGACCGTATCTAATCTTTGAGTGGACTCCTCCACATAATACTGTACTCTCCATCTAATATACAGATTTAACAGTTTTAGCCCAGCTAGTACGACAAGAAACGGAAGGAAATGATGAAAACCACTTCCAGTTACTTGAGCGTATATCGGCATTAGGACACCGAGGAAAAGTACTAACAAATACAACCCAATAAAAAAACTCAAAAGAATGCTGCGATTAAAATATGATTCCAGTCTTTCTTCTAGGGCAAGAAGAAACACTTTATCAGGATCAACTACAAAAGTAAAAATGGGGCTAATTGTAACCACAAGGGATAATATGATTGCCATTAACAGAGCAACGGGAAAATCGCTTGATAATGTTTTTACCCATTCTTGATAGTAGAAAGCAGCCGTTCCTAATAAAAAAACAAGAACAATGACGATGTGACCATTAAAAATATATCGAGAATAACGACCAATTTCTTTACTTGCTGTTCCGAGTCGCTCCCTCCACAGCTTATGTGCATCAAACATAGTCTTCTTCCTTTGTGAGTTGAATATAGAGATCATCAAGTGTAGCATCCGGCATAGAAAATTGCTCCCTTAATTCTCCTAACGTCCCCTTCGCACGAACTTTACCTTCATGCAGAATAACAAACCGATCACAATATCTTTCCGCCGTTGCGAGTATGTGGGTAGACATTAATATCCCTGCTCCGCTTTCCTTCATCTTCTTCATGAGATCTAACAAAGATTGAATTCCCAGTGGATCGAGCCCTACAAAAGGCTCATCCACAATATAAAGTGAAGGCTGAACCAAAAATGCACACATAATCATTACCTTTTGTTTCATTCCTTTTGAAAAATGGGCAGGAAACCATTTTAGCCTCTTACTCATTCGAAATTCCTTCAACAGAATTTCTTTCCTCTCCTGAAAGGTCTTTTCATCTAAACCATATGCCATAGCTGTTAACCGTAAATGCTCTTCTAATGTTAACTCATCATAAAGAATGGGTGTTTCTGGTACAAACGTAAATTCTCGTCTATACTCCTCTTTGTTTGTATGTATGGCTTTTCCATTAATCGTAATTTCACCTGTTTGTGGCTCCATCAAGCCAATAATATGTTTAATGGTTGTGCTTTTGCCTGCCCCGTTTAGTCCAATTAGACCAACAATTTCATTCGCTTTCACATCAAAAGAAATGTCTTTTAAAACAGGGTTTCTAGTATATCCGCCGGTTATATTTGAAAGCTGCAAAAGTGTCATTTATCTTCCTCCATTAGTTGTTAGCACCATTTTAACAAAATGTCATCCTAAAAAATAGAAATAGGCATTTTTAAAAAAAATCATTTCTTTTTGTATAGAAGCTCTTAAAGCGGGCATGATAATATTCGAAGGGGAACAACAGTAGATGTTCAATCATCGAAATGAGGTGTCAGTGGGCGATAATAATCAATCACGATACGTTTAACGTTCCTATATGCGTTGATCTAACCACATTTTTATAAATGAGGTGTTCGCAAAAGACCAGTCTGCTATGCTTTATAAGTTGTAAAACATATAAAGATAAGGGGATGGTTCGCTTGAACAAAGGATCGAAATCTCTATAGACAAATCATTTTTAAATGAGGTGTTTATCAAAGAGAATTTATTGCTATAGAACGCTTAAAAAGCTTTCCCCTTCAAGAACGGGCGGGATTCCTTGTGAATCCTGCCCTCTTATTTGTTTAAATAATATGGTAAAATATACATATATATGAATAGGAGGGACAAATAATGAGCGATTGTATTTTTTGCAAAATTGTAAATGGAGATATTCCGGCAGCGAAAGTATTTGAAAATGACCACGTGGTAGCATTTTTAGATATTAGTCAAGTAACAAAGGGACATACATTAATCATTCCAAAGGTACATAAGGAAAACCTATACGAATTGACTCCCGAAATTTCCAGCGAATTATTCAAAGTGGCACCGAAGATTGCTAATGCCATTAAAGATGCGTATCAGCCAGTTGGCCTAAATCTTGTGAATAATAATGGTGAAAAAGCTGGACAATCCGTGTTCCACTTTCATATGCATCTAATTCCTCGATACGGTGAAGGAGATGGATTTGGAGCAGTTTGGAAGTCAAATCAAAGCAACTACTCCCCAGAGGATCTTCGTAAAATCGCGGATTCTATCAGCAGTGAATTGTAAGACTGTTCTTTAAGGACAGTCTTTTTTCTATTCTTTTTTAAAATTTTCATAATGTTCAAATTCTCATCTTTACATAGTACGATTTTCTGTTAGGATAAATATATCTTTTTTTCTTTGCTGCTTTAAATCGTAAACATCTAAATGGAGGTATGTATTGTATGAATCGTGCACTAAATTTTAATGCAGGACCAGCTGCTCTTCCGGCGGAGGTTCTAATTGAAGCCCAAAAGCATTTGCTTAATTTTAACGGTACCGGCATGTCGGTAATGGAGTTAAGCCATAGAAGTAAGCCCTATGAGGAGGTTCACGATGGAGCCATCTCGAAGCTTAGAAAGCTGATGAACATTCCTGATGATTATGAAGTCCTTTTCTTACAAGGTGGTGCTAGCACTCAGTTTTCTATGGTTCCGATGAACTTACTTCAGGAAGGTCAAACAGCTTCCTACATCCTCTCTGGAGCTTGGTCTGAAAAAGCGTTAAAAGAGGCTAAGAAAGTTGGACAAACAAGCATTCTCGCTTCGAGTAAAGATAGCAATTACAAAATGATTCCAGAGTTTACTCTTTCGGATCTTTCACCTGAAACTGCCTACCTTCATATTACTAGTAACAACACGATTTTCGGTACGCAATGGCAAAGCTTCCCGGATTCACCAGTTCCTTTAATTGCAGATATGTCGAGTGATATTTTAAGCAAAAATATACAAGTTGAACAATTTGATTTGATTTATGCTGGAGCACAGAAAAATCTAGGACCTTCTGGAGTTACTGTTGTAATTATGAAGAAAAGCTTGTTAGAACGCTCTACAGATGCGTTACCAACTATGCTTAATTACAAAACTTACGCAGAGAACAATTCCTTATATAACACGCCACCTACAATCGCTATTTATTTATTAAAGCTTGTACTTGATTGGGTTGAAAATCAAGGCGGTGTTACAGCAATTGAAAAGATAAACGATCAAAAAGCCAAGCTTCTATACGATGCCATTGATGAAAGTGAAGGTTTTTATAACGGGCATGCCACACCAAATAGCCGTTCAAAAATGAATGTGACTTTCACTTTACAAAGCGAAGAAGCAACGAAAGCTTTCCTTCAACAGGCAAAAGAAGAAGGCTTTGTTGGTTTAAATGGTCACCGTTCAGTCGGCGGTTGCCGTGCATCCATTTATAACGCTGTTCCCCTTGAAAATGTTGAAAAGCTAGCTGAGTTCATGAAGAAATTTTCTCAAAAATAATTACCATAATAGCCAACTTTTTTAATAATTAGTAGTGTGATATAATAAGAGCAAGTTTTTCGCTATAGGCAAAGAGTGCACTATAGGAGGAACGAAAATGAGAATAGAACAGACGAGGAGAGATGAGAAATGAATACGAAAAATCTTGTTGCACTATCATTACTAGTGGGTATGGGTGCGGTATTACATGCAGTTGTTCCACCCATTCTTTTTGGAATGAAGCCTGACATGATGTTAACGATGATGTTTTTAGGAATACTGCTATTCCCAGAAAAGAAAAATGTACTGCTTGTTTCATTAGTTACAGGCATTATTTCTGGCTTAACTACGAGCTTTCCTGGAGGGCTATTCCCGAATATTATCGATAAGCCAATCACTGCTTTTGTTTTCTTTGGTTTATTTCTAGCTCTTAAGAAATTTAGAAACAATATGGTGAGTGTTGGTGTATTAACTGCTGTTGGTACAGTTGTGTCCGGCCTTGTATTCCTAGGTGCAGCTAGTGTAATTGCTGGCTTGCCAGGTCCATTTGCAGCATTATTTGCTGGTGTGGTCTTACCTGCTACTGTGGTTAACACAATTGCTATGATTGTGCTTTACCCAATTGCTTATGTAATTGTTAAAAGAACAAAACTTAACCAGCAAGTTATTTCTGGTTAATAGAAAAGAACCCTTTAAGGGTTCTTTTCTATTTTATGCTGGAAAGAAGAATGGCAGCTAACAAAAGGACGATTCCAGTCCCTAAAAATGCTCCGGCTCTTTTTTTCAACAACTTTTTTGGAGGATAAAAACCCGGTTTCATTAAGGATAAAATATAAAAAACTGCGGCCCCTAAACAAATTATGCTTATTAGAAAGAATAAGCTAACCACTCTACCACCTTCTTGTTCGTGAAATATTTATATATATGCTTGGATCAGAGAATCTATGTGATACAACATGTTTACCTATGATGTATCATGTTAATATAAGTCCTATACATGAAATTTTAGGGGTGAGTTTATGAATGCAAAGAAAGTCCTTCTTGGAATGGTAGTTGGAGGAATTGCTAGTGGTGTTGCTACGTTACTAACAACTCCTCGATCTGGCGAAGCACTTCGGAAAAATTTAGTCCGTTCAGAAGAGGAATGGAGACAAAATTTGGCCACTCTAAGCAATTCTATACGAGATTTGAGCAATGAGATGGTATCAGTTACTAAAGAAGGGAAAGTTGTCCTTTCAAGCTTAATAAAAGATATAAAAATTAGTGTACAAGCCTGGAAGGAGTCTACCGCTTATAACCAAAATGCGATAAAAGTGGAACTTGATTCTATTCAAGAAGCGTTAAGAAAACTTGAAAATGATTTACAAAAAAAATAGTCACTATAGAAACAGAAGCTTTTGTTGATCCTTTTTTTCAATAGAAAAGAAGGATTTTTTTCATTTGAGAAGAAATATTCAACTTAATCATTAATGTTTGTTGCGATTAATCCAATAAATCTGTCGGTATCATTCTAAATTGGAAATAAAATTTTATCTAATTTCTAAAAATTTTGTAAATTACATCTTTATTAATTTTTGTTTTATTGGCATAATGAAAATAATAGACAAAAAAAAAGTGGGTGACTAATAGGGATGACGGGAAAAGATTATACGATGAAAGAAGCAATGCTATTTAGTCAGAGAATTGCACAATTAAGCAAAGCTCTCTGGAAAGCCATTGAAAAGGATTGGCAGCAGTGGATTAAGCCACATGATCTGAACATTAATGAACATCATATTTTATGGATTGCTTACCATCTAAATGGTGCATCCATCTCTGATGTGGCGAAATTTGGGGTTATGCATGTTTCAACAGCTTTCAACTTTTCAAAGAAACTGGAAGAGCGAGGACTTTTAGAATTCTCTAAAAAGGAAAATGATAAGCGAAACACGTATGTGCAAATTACTGAAAAAGGAGAAAACATACTTCTAGACCTAATGGAACACTATGAGCCATCAGGAAATGCAGCTTTCTCAGGTGCTTTGCCATTAAAGGAACTATACGGCAAGTTTCCCGATATCATTGAGGTAATGGCCATTGTCCGAAATATTTATGGGGACGACTTTATGGAGATTTTCGAAACTTCATTTAGAAACATTGAACAGGATTTTGAAGAAAAAGAAGGAAAGCTTACAAAGAAAAAATCATCGTCTGAGTATGTATAATCATAAGTACCTTTTAAGCTCATCCATTAATGGTAGAAACAGTCTTTGGAAGATACACGCATGAATTACCTCATCTACTTGTAACCGTGGGTGTAATTCTTCTTTAAACTTTTTAAAAAGCGGATGAAAGTATACAAATCCTTCCGCTTTCTGTTCTTCCAATTCTATGCTCATTCGTTCACAATTCGTACAAAATACCTGTACATCACTTTCAGATAAACCTCTTTCAATTACTAACAAATCAAATTTAGCCTTATTGCTACCAATCATCTTTAAAAGCAAGGATTGATGGTACTCTAAGCGCTTTATTCTCTCTAATAATTCCTCGTCAAACATCCTTCTACCTCTTTTCTATTCTTCATAAATTCTATTGTATATAATGTAAAATGATATGACAAAAAATTTATCGAAAATTGTTTGCTGTTTTCCTATTGATTTTTTCATCTGTTCATCGTAAAGTATCTAAAGTAAGTGGAACATATGAAGCTTACAAAATACTTATATCTCCATTTGGAGGCTGATTCGCTTGAATTGCTGGAAAACAATAAACTTTACGAGACAATATGGATCGCAGAGACTTTTTATACTGTCTGCCTTAACTATGTTATTTACTTTTATTCTACTTTATATTCCGGCAACATACTTATTTGTTGCAACATCCTTTTATGACAATCATTTTATTTATTTTATTTTAGCATTATTTTTACTGTATCCTGCTCATAAATTTCTACATTTTTTGCCAATTGCTCATTTAAATGAGAAGGTTAAAAAAAACGTAGATATAAAATTTGGCTTTATTCCAACAATTAAAATTCAAATTACAGAACCTATTAAAAAGTATCAGTTTTTAATTGCTCTACTATCGCCATTTGTCATTATTAATTCAGTATTGTTGGCAGCTTGCTTCCTATTTCCACATTACGCACACTATTTTACGATTTTAATAGCTTACCATATTGGAATGTCTGTTTCTGATCTTATTTGCGGAAAAGATGTAATTAGCGCTCCTAAGAATGCATTTATTGAAGAAAACGAAGATGGTTACGAAATTTTAATTATCAATAAGGAAGGGACATCATACTGATGTCCTCTTTCTCTAATAGTAGCTAAATCAATTTTTCTTTTAACTTAAAAATTGATTATGATACAATACAAGAAAACACCTTCCCATAGGAGGGATTTATCGATGATTTTTCTTTTTATAGTGCTCGCCGTTTTTATTTTATTCCAAATTAACAGACTTACAAACTCTCTCTGTTTACAGAAAGAGATTCCTGAAGAACGACAGCCGCAAATTTTTAGGACAATTAATATATTAATAACAATCCTTCTGATATCTTCCTATGTAGAAATCCTATTTACATAGAACAACAAGGAGCGGTGGACATTCATCCACCGCTCTTTTTTCTTTAATCATTTATTCGCTTATAGCCAAGCAGCACCAACGATGATTAAAAGGATGAACAATACTACAATTAGCGCGAAGCCTCCACCATATGAGTGACCCATTCTAACACCTCCTCTCAAGGAAAGTTAATATATCCTATTCAAGTACAGCTACATCCGTTAAAAGGATTCGTGTTATTTCATATGGAGCTTAACAATAAGCTGCCCCCACAATAATCAATAAGATGAATAATACAACAAGTAGCGCAAAGCCATTGTGTCCCATCATTAAAACCTCCCTTTCTCTCTAATTTTAATGGTGGCATTCCAGTAAACTTGAAGGATTGCCTGATTTTTTTGAACTAATTGCTAGTTCCCTTTATATTATGTAACCCATTGCATAATGGGATGGGCTATTTACTTATTTTTGAAGATTTACCATTGTGGAACAGATATTTTTTTTTGCTCTTCCCACTAGGTATGGTATAGTAATGTTTGTGACCGAATGATACGAAATAAATTTTGTAGGAGTGTTCAAGATGAAAAAATGGATGTTATCCCTATCAGTCATTGCTGGCATCGTTACGTTAACTGCATGTAACAATGCGAATGATTCTGCAGCGGTTGTAGAAACGTCTGCAGGGGATATTACGAAGGACGAGCTTTACGAGGCAATGAAAGAAAAATACGGAGAAGCTACTTTACGTGAGCTTGTTTATGAAAAAGTTCTTTCTGACAACTATGAAGTCAGTGATGAAGAGCTTGATGAAAAAATTGCTGAATTAAAAGAGCAACTAGGTGACAATTTTGAAGTTGCTTTAGCTCAATATGGATACGATAGCGAAGATGATCTTCGTGAAACGTTCAGAATTGGTATGCTACAAGAAAAAGCCGCTGTGAAGGATATTGAGGCTACAGAAGAAGAAATGAAGGAATACTACGAAAACTATAAGCCACAAATCAAAGCTCGTCACATTTTAGTTGAAGATGAGGCAAAAGCAAAAGAAGTAAAAGCTAAACTTGATGCTGGAGAAAAATTTGAAGATGTAGCAAAAGAATACTCTACAGATACAGCTTCTGCAGCAAACGGTGGAGACCTTGGCTGGTTCGGAGCTGGACAAATGGTTGCTGAGTTTGAAGAGGCTGCCTATGCACTTGAGGTTAACAAAATCAGTGAACCTGTAAAAACAGAGCATGGCTACCATATTATCCAGGTAACTGAGAAGAAAGAAAAGCAATCATACGAAGATATGAAAGCTGAAATTGAACATCAAGTAAAAGTGTCCAAGCTAGACGAAGCATCGATTACTGAAGCAATGGAACGCGAACTGAAGGATGCAAAAGTAGAAATTAAAGATAAAGATTTAGAAAAAGCATTGGACAGTGAAGAAGCCACAACACAAGGCTAATATTAGGCCTTTTAAGTAAAAAGGTTCCAGATACTCTGGAACCTTTTTTATTGAGCTGAACGGCCCTCTCTGGCTCTCTCAACCCTCTTCATATATATTTCTCCTTCTCGTTCGATACTTTGCTGTTCTTCCTCTCTCTCTTTCCTCCCTGTACGAAGTGCCATCATTGCACTTATGAAAATTCCAGCAACTACAAAGTAAACCCAAATCGGTATCATAGAACGTCCTCCTTTTACTTTAATGGTTGTCCAAGTCATAATAAACCATATGAGGTAAAAAGCAAAAAAATGCCCATTAAGGGCATTTTTTGTTAGGGATTATTTATGAAAAGTTGGCTTATAAAATGACCTTTGCTCTAGAGGAAAAATTCTTTCGGTAAACTCACCAGGTTTTACTCTCTCTAATGCTCGGTCTAGCATATTCATTTTTGCATCTAAATTATCAATATAATGAAGAATTTCTGCTTCTTTAATTAGTGGTGGTTTGGGACTTCCCCACTCAGCCTTCCCATGATGACTTAACACAAGATGCTGGAGGATAACCACTTCTTCACCAGTAATATGAAGCTCATCAGCCGCTTTACCAATTTCGTTAACCATAATAGATATATGACCTAAAAGATTGCCTTCGACAGTATATGAAGTCGAAATGGGCCCAGATAGTTCCGTTACTTTTCCAAGGTCATGGAGAATGATTCCAGCGTATAATAAATCTTTATCCAAGCTAGGGTAAAGTTCAGCTATTGCCTTAGCTAA
Source organism: Robertmurraya korlensis (assembly GCF_023715225.1). Classification (GTDB taxonomy): domain Bacteria; phylum Bacillota; class Bacilli; order Bacillales; family Cytobacillaceae; genus Robertmurraya_A. Next base: position 41,616 of record NZ_JAMBNS010000009.1, on the reverse strand, counting down.
GTCAAGCATACTAACCACATGATAAGCTAAGCCTGACACAAACTCATGGTGGTTTTTTGTTGCAGCAGGGTACTCTAAAAACTCATTTAAATGTTTCTTTAATAAATGCCTTGTAATTCTCTGGATATTAGGGTTTTTCATTTCAAAAATATATTGTGTAATTTTACTAGACATTTCATCCTTACTAACAGGTGCTGTTTCCAAGAAGTCAGCTAACTTCACAGAATCTGTAGGAGCTGCAGGCCGGATTTGTCTTAACTTTAATTGATTACGTCCACGGTAGTTCTGTATTTCCCCAACGATTCTAACGATTTTTTGTGCTGCATATATTTTCTCATCTTCATCAGATGCATCCCAAAGTTTTGCTTCTATTTCACCACTTTGATCTTGGAATATAATCGTTAAAAAGGGCTTACCATTACTAGCGATCCCTTTTACAGAATTTTTTATTAGTAGAAACTGTTCAATAGCTTCTCCTACTTCATAATCAAGGATACCTTTTGACATCAAATACGCCCCTTTCTATGATTCTAGTATAGCATATTTAATCATCATAGAAGTTAATATTCATAGACGGTGAGGATGGTAATTCTTCGGCTGTATAAGAAATCCCGTCCTCACTTCAACTGAGGAACGGGAATTTCTTCGAGACGGATGATATGGCTATCTTGTAAATCCTTTAGTAAATGACGGTGACAAGTGAAGAATATAACTTGATTATTTGTTATTTTCCTTAATAATTGAAGAACCCGACTCGTTCGAATATGATCAAAGTTCACAAAGCTATCATCAATCATAATAGGGAATGGTCTTTTTTTATAAATGGTCGTCACAAGGGCAAGTCTTATCGCCACATACACCTGCTCCATTGTTGCTTGACTTAATTCATTTGCTTCAAATACAGAATAATCTTTGCGATGAATATGAAACCCACTTTCATTCTCTTTTGGAACGATGCGCTGATAATTGCCATCCGTTAAAAATGATAAGTATTCCTCGGCTTTTTCTAAAACGGCCGGCAACTTTTCTTCATTAAATACCCTCATGGTTTGATTCAGTAGTTCTTTAGCTAGAGCAATACGTGCCCAGTCTTTTGCTTCATCCTCTAACTCAGCTTTCAATTGCGTATACTTATGAAGAAGTTCTGAATACATTCCTCCTTCTTCAAGTATCGAAATTTGATGTTTTGTTTCTGAAAGAGTCTTTAAAGCTTCCTCACGTCTTTTATGATTCTGCTCAATGTTCCCACTCTTTTCTTTTATGGCTTGATCAATATCAGTAATCTTGATCAATTTTTCGATTGCTTCCTTTGTTAACGATGAAAAAGCGATTTGCTTTTCAAGTTCTTCTACTTTATTTCTTTCCTCATTTTGTTTGTCCATATCAAGTCCTGCACGACGGTACTCTTCTTCATTGATTACATCAGCTAAAACAAATAGTTCTTTCATTTCTGTAACAAACTGATTCAGTTCACTTTGGACCCTCTCTAACTCCTCTGTACTTTCTTCGAGCTTCTCGTTTTTCCCACTGAATATTATAAACTTTTGCTGTTCTTCTCTTAATCGATTTCTTAGTTCCATTGCCAGTTGTGACACTGGTATCTGCTTTTGAATAAATAATCTTCCGAGCTCTTCGATACGATTTGAAATCTTTTGAATGGCGTCAGTCTTTTTATCCAATTGTAATTGGAGGGCATTTTGATCATGGATCATGCTCTTGAGACGTACTAATAGGTCAAATGTGTCTACCAAAAATGCCTTTGTAATTTCTTCTGATAAACATAGTTTTTGGGCAATAAATTTCAGTTCTGATTCTATTTCTGCAGACTCCGTTTCCCATTTCTCAAACTCTGAGATGATTCGTTCATAATGGTTATTTTGTTGCTCCCATTTCACGTTAAGAATTTTGAACTCTTCCGCTTTTTGTTTCTCCTTTTCCAACCGCCCCTTATTCTCGTGAAATCTCTCAGGATTTAATCCTTGAATTTGTGCATCAAGTTCTTTTTCCTTTTTTATCAATTCCTCTAACTGCGTTCGACTATTTTTCTTTGGTTTCTTCATTTTTGTAAAAAGTGAAGAAACCAACACAATAAGAATCAAGCTGATACTAAAAAGAATCAATAAAGATTCTGATTTCAGAACACCAAAGACACCAAGGAATATACATACGAATGTAAGTGTCAGGTATTGAAAGAAGCGATTCCTCGAATCCTTGCTTGCTTCCTCCTCATATCCCTTTAACATATTGATTGTTTGTTTCACTTGTATTAGCTCACTTCTTAAGCTAGATGGACTGGAGTGCATTACCTCTTCCTCGAGCTCACGAAATTCCTTCTCGGAAAGTAACTCACTCTTACGAGATGCTATTTTATTTTCGAGTAACTCTAAATCCATCTTTTCTTGCTCAAATAACGCATCAAGCTCTTCTTTCTTTTCATTGAGTTTCCATTGCTTTTTATGTGCTACGTTCACACGTTCCTTCATAAACATACTCGTATCAATATTCAAAAGTGCATCATCGTTTAAAGGAATATGTAATTTGTCTAAGCTCTCTCGTTTTTGTCTCTGTAGATGTTCAATCTGAATGCGCAAACTTTTTTCTTCCTCACAGAGTGTTTCGAGTAAAGGAAGTCTGTCCAATACGTCTTGAATGTCTACTTCTTTTTCTAAAAGTTCGAGATTGGGTTGAAAATTTCTTATCTCCTCATTTAGCTCTAATATTTTCCTATCTAGCCTTTCTTTCTCGGCTTCCAACGGCTTCATCCATTGAATTATTTGATCTAGTCTTTTAATGCCATCTACAGGAAACTGAATGGGAGGTTTTCCCTTTATTTTCTCATTTACATATTCAAGCTCTTTGACAACTGGTTCAAGCTTTTTCCATTCTTTTAGCTGCTGAAGCTCTTGCAGTAAGTTTTCTTCTTTTCGCGCTAGTTGAGAGATTTCCTCAACCAGTTCATCGCGTTGCCGTTCCAACTGCCAATAGCCTTCATTTTTATTTTCTGAACCCTTTAACTGACTATAAACTTCTTTTAGCTCTTTTAATTTTTCATTAATAATAGGTTTTTTTCCACTTGGTTTAAACCTTTCATCCAACTCTTTCTGTAGGGTTGCGTTTATCGAAACCAAACGGTCTGTACCGATAGCACCCGTAGAAAATAAAAACCTGCCCAAATCCTCTTTTTTCAACTGATGTATATTTTGAAGCCCCTGTAGATTAAACGAAAAGATCGATTGGTAAAGAGATTTATCCATACGGGATAACAGCTCTTTCAGGAGATCCTCTCCCCCTCTTGTACCGTCCTCTAAAGTAACGGTAACATCACCTGTGGCTTTCCCTTTCGTTCGTTCAATAACGATGCGTCCTTTATCACTTGTTTTAAGAAGGAGCTTCCCACCATACCTGATTCCTGATTTCGGCTCATACCTTTGCTCTGCCTGAACTTTTGTCGGAAAACCAAAAAACATACTATGAATAAAAGACATAATCGTTGATTTGCCCGCTTCGTTTTCTCCGTAAAAAACGCAAAAGGAATTCAGATTAGAAATCGAAACATTTTCCAATTTACCGTAACCATAAATTTGTATTTCTTTAATGATCATGGTTTTCACCTCCTATTCTTTTAACAATTGTTCCACTAAAAAACACTCCGCATATTGGATCATTTCTTTTTTTTCTTCATCGGTTAGTGGGTTCAAAAATTTCCTTGCTTGCGGATGCTTATATAGTAAGTCTAGACCTCTTTCAAGTTCCCCTGGTTCCTCTGAAAGGCGAAATAGCTCCCCATAGAAATCCGTTTGGTTTGCCAATGTCTCTCTATCCCATATGCTCTGTTCTTCAGCAGTTACAGCATATGGCCAAACAAAAGAAGTTTCTTCTCTTTCATCTTCTTGAAGAGCTTCCAATAAATCATTTAAAATATCTCTTTCACTTGGATTATTTTCCTTTAAAAGATTAGTTAAATGGAGTTTAAGTAGAATTCCTATCTTATTTTCCCTTTCCGTATCAAGCACACTTTTACAGGTTAAGTAAAGTTGTTCAAACCCATTTACTTCACTTACATTGATCTCCTTCTCTATCCACACACAATCTGAGGTAGGAAAAAAATCAATACTCTTCTTCCCTTCTTCTAATTCAATTAGATAACCCCCTTTTATCCCTGTTTCCTTTCTATTTCGCCCTTGCGTATTTCCCGGATAAATAACAGGAGGATCTTGTGAGAGGATCGAGCCCTTATGAATATGTCCAAGGGCCCAGTAATCAAAATCCTTGTCTAGTAATTCCTTTAATGAAAATGGGGCATAATTTCCGTGGTCATGGTTTCCTTCGATGTTTCCATGTAGTATCCCAATATGAAAATCCGCTTCTTCCTCTTTTCGATAATCAACTATTTTTCTTTCGAAGACATGCCGGCTAGGATAACTAAAGCCGTATAAGTGAATATGGCTCCCATTTGCCGTTTGATATAATTTTTTTTCTACTTCTGTTGAAAAGATATGTACATTCTCAGGCATATCAAGATGTGCCCAACTTCCATCAAGGTGATCATGGTTTCCATGAATAGCAAATACAGATATTCCATGAGTTTGAAGCCGCTTCATTTCATTACGAAGTCTTGTTTGAGCTTTAATACTTCTATCCTCACTATCAAATAGGTCGCCAGCTAAAATAACAAAATCGACCTTTTCCTCAATCGCCTTATTCACGATTCTTTCAAGCGCGACAAACGTACTTTCCTTTAGACGTGAGAAGATGGATGCTGGCAAAAATTTAAGGCCTACCATCGGACTATCTAAATGCAAATCTGCAGCATGAATAAATTTAACTTTCTTCATAATGGTTCCTCATTTAGTTTTCTATTTTTCTATATTTTATCATCTTAAAAATACGAATGCACGTTCTTATACTAAATGAAAAAAAACAAGCTTCAAAATCGAAGCTTGCTTATTTATTTTTTGTCAACTGAAGGGCTTTTTTAATATCTTTAAAAGAAGTTGAGCGTCCATACATGAGCACGCCACCTCTATATACTCTTGCGCCGAAAATTGCTAGAAGAATAATAGTGACGATGAGAATCGCAATTGCTAGTATTGGCTCCCAAATTGGTAACGATAACATACCAACTCTCATAAACATTAGCATGGGAGCAAAGAACGGGATATACGAGGAGATCGTAATAAAAGGCGTTTCTGGTTGACCTAATCCAAACATAGCAATCATAAATCCAGCAACAATCAACATCGTCATTGGTGTAATCATCTGCTGAATATCTTCTATTCTACTAACAAGTGACCCAAGAAAGGCAGCAAGAGTTGAATAAAGGAAGTATCCTAAAATAAAAAATACAACGGCATATACAATGGTAGCTAACGGGATATCCCCAAAACCAAAAAAGCTAAAAAACCCACCTTGCATCGTATCAAGATTTTGCTTAATGGAAGCATACCCTACACCAAGTAAAACAGCCATTTGTGTAATACTTAATAACCCAATACCAAGAATCTTTGCAAACATCTGCTTAATCGGGGATACGCTTGAAATAAGGATCTCCATTACACGAGAAGATTTTTCCGTTGCAACTTCCATTGCAATCATGTTTGCATAAAGAATCACAGAGAAATAGATGACAAATAAAAGTACATAAACAAGGCCTCTAGCTTGGTTTAGTTCTTCCTCTGTTTTTGCATTTTTTTCTAATGCTAGTTGCTCGAATTCAACAGGCTCATACAGTTTTGCTAGCTCCTCTGGGGAGAGTTCCATCTGTGTAGCGGCTAACTGTGTTTTCAATTGCTGAAGGCTATTTTTCACTTCGTTTGCAATGGTTGTATCAGCAATGGTCATTGCGTGATAGGTTGCTTCAGGTAAGTTCACACTGTTTAAACGTACAAGAAGAAGTCCATCATATTCACCTTCTCTTATCGCTGTCTTTGCCGCTTCCTCATCCCCGGTAAATTGGGTTAGTTTAATATCTTCATTGACTGCTTCAACTTGCTCCTTTAATGGTGAGAAAAGTGCTCCACTCTCATCAACAACTACAATTTCCTCTCCGGATTCTCCTTTATTAAAATAATTCATCACGTTTGAGAGATTCGTAAGTCCTAAAATAATCAAGAGTGTAACAGCTGTTGTGATAATAAATGATTTCGATTTCAATTTGCTCATATAGGTATGAGCCAGGATGATCCAAAATTTATTCATACGAGGCACCTACCTTCTCGATAAAAATATCATTTAAACTCGGCTCCTCAAGGGCAAACTTTCGTATAAACCCATAGGGAACAATTTCCTTAAGTAGTTTCTCTGCTATTTCTTCCCCCGTTATTTGAAGATGAATTCCTTCTGCGGTCTTTTTGTGCTTTATTACTCCAGGAAATTCTTTTAAAAAGTCGAGTGAGAAATCAGCATGAATCACAACATTTTTCTTACCAAAGCTCTTCTTAATATCCCTAAGAGAGCCATGTACAACAGGTGCTCCTTTATGCATGATACATAAATGCTCACACATCTCTTCAACATGCTCCATTCGGTGACTTGAAAAGACAATTGTTGTCCCGTTTTTCTTTAAGTCCAGTACGGCCTCTTTTAGCAATTCGACATTTACCGGATCAAGTCCGCTAAAAGGTTCATCAAGAATAAGCAATTCTGGCTTGTGCAGAACGGCAGCGATAAACTGAATTTTTTGCTGATTTCCCTTAGAAAGCTCTTCAACCTTTTTGTTTGCATATTCGGGAACTTTAAATCGTTCGAGCCAGTTTTCTAATTCCTTCTGTGCCTCTCCCTTTTCCATTCCTCTTAGCCTTGCCAAGTACACAATTTGTTCCTTTACCTTAAGTTTAGGATACAGTCCTCGTTCTTCCGGTAAGTAGCCAATATATCTGCTCGTTGAATAATTAATGGGTTTTCCGCCCCATGTGATTAATCCCTCACTACTATCCATTAAGCCTAAGATCATTCGAAAAGTCGTTGTCTTCCCTGCTCCATTTGCCCCCAGAAAACCAAACATCTCTCTTTCTGGTATGGTTAAAGAAAGATTGTTCACTGCCGTAAACGTTCCAAAACGCTTTGTTATATTTTCGATTTTTAACACCATGTCCTTCCCTCCTCTTTCATAAGGTATTACGTACGGAAATGGAAAAAGTTACACTTTTTCGTACATCTATTTTGCAAAAACCTCCTATGTAAAAAAAACTCAGCCAGTAACTAATGGCTGAGTTTCTTTTTACTTCCCTTTGAACTGAGGTTTTCGTTTTTCGACAAAGGCACGGATTCCTTCTTTGTGGTCTTCCGTTTGTCTCATTTTGTGCTGTGCATATTTCTCTAGCTCAAGTATTTTTAAGAGCTGAGGTCGGTTTTTCTCAACTAATATTTTCTTTGTTTTAATCATAGCTTGAAGTGGTTTCTTTAAATATTCCTCAAGCTTATGATTCAGTGCTTCCAAATAATTAGGAGCAACTTCATGAATGAGGCCTTTTTGGAATGCCTCATCCGCAGTCATTACTTTTCCTTCCCAAATCAGCTGTTTCGCTTGATCCTCACCCAACTTTTTCTCTAGGAAGAAGTGAGCTCCACCATCAGGTACTAGACCAATTCCAATAAAATTCATGGCAAGCTTGCTTCTTTCATCCGCTAGAATATAGTCTGTCGCTAAAGCGATACTTAGACCTAAACCAGCAGCAGAGCCTGATATAGCACTAATAGTTAGCTTTGGTAACGAATAAAGAGTCATGATCAATTCGTTAATGCTGTCCATCACACTAAAGAAATCGCTTTCATCCGTTTCCTGTAGCATCATTTTTATATCGCCACCTGATGAAAAGGCACGTTCGTTTCCAGTTAAAATCACAATATCAATATCATCTGCGATACTTATTTCCTTTAGTTTAGTCGTCAATCCCTTGATTAGCTCCACATTTAGTGAATTCAAGCTTTCTGGTCGATTCAATTGTATCGTTGCCACTCGCCCATTTACATTTACTAACACTACATCGGCCTCAGTATTCGTTTTCATCCTTCTCCCCTCCCATGACTTCTCTTCTATTATTATATCGATATTCCATTGGATAAAAAACTAATTATTTAAAATTATCCCAAAAATCGGTATAGTTAATAAGGAAAGGAGTGCCCATCTTGAAATCAACCTACTCATATAATCAATTTTTTATTACAACTAACAAAGATCTTTTAAATCTTGATGTTATTGAACAATTTATCTGTCACGAATCTTATTGGGGAAAGGGAATGACTCGCGATTTAGTAATAAAATCTATAGAGAATTCTCATCTATGTTTTGGACTGTTTGATGGTAATCCACAAGAAAATTCTTCAGCCAAGCAAATTGGCTTTGCTCGTGTAATAACTGATTTTGTTAGATTTGCTTATTTAGCAGATGTGTTTGTGATAAAAGAGTACAGGGGTAAAGGATTAAGCAAATGGTTAATCCAGACGATTGTTAGTGAGCCAAGACTAAAGGGGGCTGCCTTCCATTTAACCACCAAGGATGCTCACAGCCTGTATGAAAAATTCGGATTTCAACCAATTGACCATCCGGAAAACCGAATGCTGCGACCATTAAATATGGAACAAATACACGAAACATACAAAAAAGCCACGGATAACTAATATCCGTGGCTACTATAATTACCAGTATCTCCTTACTTAATAGAAGAGCTTGGGGTTGAGAATAAGCTGGTGAGTATTTCTAGTTTATCATTTGTATATTTCTCGTATGAGTCATTGTATGTTTTTGGGTCTTTTGGATTTGAAAATTGCGTAATCTTTCCTGTTGAAGGGTCAATAAACTTACTTGCAGCACCACAACCTAATCCAATAATTGTCTGCTGTTCTTCCATAATCATGATATTATAAATGCTCTCTTGATTAGGAAGGGCGTACCCTACATTCTCCAGATTTCCTAGAATATTCTTTTGGCGATACAAATAATAAGGGGCATAATTATGTTCTTTCGTCCAGGTTTCCGCAAGCCCCATCATTTCTTCAATCTCACTACGCTCTGCAACTTTGTATTTTTCTTTATTTTTCGTCATCTCAGAAGCGCGTTTAAAGGAAAGGGTATGCACGGTTAACGATTCTGGCATGAGCTTCTCCGTCTCTTGAAGAGTATAAGAAAATTCTTCAACACCCTCTCCAGGCAGACCAATAATTAAGTCCATATTAATGTTATTCATTTCCATTTTTCGCGCAAGCTTAAATTTCTCAATTGTTTCCTCTACCGTGTGATGACGGCCTATCGCTTTTAAGGTTTCTTGAATATATGATTGCGGATTAATACTAATTCGATCGATATTCCACTTTTTTAATACTTCTAGCTTTTCAGGCGTGATGGTATCAGGGCGACCCGCTTCCACCGTTACTTCACGAATATTTGCTACATCAGGAAAAGACTCGTACATTTCTTCATAGAGCATGTCCATTTCTTCAGCAGTAATACTTGTAGGAGTACCGCCACCATAGTAAACAGTGGTGATTTTCACGTTATTTTCTTTTAACCACTGTCCGATCTTTTTCATTTCAAAATGCAGACCACCTAAAAATGAATTGACCGATCCTTGTCTTCCATTAATAGCATAGGCAGGAAACGTACAATACGCACATTTCGTTGGGCAAAACGGAATACCAATATATATGCTCACTTCGTTTTGCAGTTGATACAAGTCCGGAATAACGGATAATTGACGTTCAATAATGTTCTGCATTAATTGAATCTTTTCATCAGAAATCATATATTCCGTTTGAAGCTTTTGGTGCGCTTTCTCTTTCGGCATCCCTTCATGCAACATTTTGTGGAGAAGTTTCGTTGGTCTTATGCCTGTTAAAATCCCCCACTTTTGTGTCATTCCTGTATAAGTTTGTAGAACAGATAAATATACATAAGAAATCGCATGTTTAATCATTCTCTCTTTTTCTTTTTGAGAAAGATCATTTGGGAGGGCTTTTTCATAATTTGCATGTAGTGGTTCAGAACCTGGTATTTCCGCTTGGACATGAAGCCAATCCGTTACTTGCAAATCAAAATTTACTGTTAACTCCGCTTGGTCCGAATGGTTTTCCATGAATACTTTCGTTTCTTCAAAAAATAAGTTGGCTATATTGGTAAGTGGGCGTTGGAATTTTTCTTCCATCAAACCATGTATATTAATCTGCAAAAGAATCACCTTTTAGTTAAATTTATATCATTGCTTTAAAAGTGTACAAAAATGAAAGGTATGGGTCAACTTTCAATCGTTGATCCATACCTTCCAATTACTTGATAATATTCATTTTCTTTAAGAATTCAATTGGCTGTTGCTTACGGAAGTGTTCCTTTACAACATATCCAACACCATTTTCATTATTTGAGCGAGTGACCCAATCTGCTGCCTTTTTTACCTCAACGGGTGCATTCCCCATGGCAACACCTAACCCTACCTTTTCAATCATATCTATATCATCTATTGCATCGGCAATAACCACCATTTCTGAACGCTTCACACCGAGTCTTTCTCCTAAGTATAAAAGACCCGTTAACTTTGATACACCCTTTGGTACAATTTCTAATCGAAGCTCATCAAGCTGCAATGTATCTACTTCATCATACATCGTATAGATAGCTTTCTTTGCGTCCTGAAGGTCTTCCTTCCTTTCAAAATATATCTCTATTTTTGGTGGACTACATGGTTCGTCTGAAATGGCATCGCTTAGTGAATCCACATATTGTTGTGAATAAAAGACTGGGTCTCCTGAAGTAAACACTGTTTTTGCTAGTAAATTATTGCTCACTCTTGAGCGATTGGCCAATGAATACCGATCATCTACTAATCTTATTTGACAGTGAAAGGCTTCTAATAATCGAACCAGCTCGAAGGTGACATCCTCCGAAATTCTTCTTACTAACACCGGTTGATCCATCGAACTTGCAATATAAGCCCCCCGGTGTGTGACTAAATAGGAATCGAGTTTTAATGCCTTTGCGACTTTCTTTGCTGATGGAAAGCTTCTAGATGTCACTAAGGTAACATAAATTCCCTTTCCCTGCACATATTCAACGGCTTCCTTGGTTGACCTTTGGATTCGCCCGTTTGATTGAAGAAGTGTTCCGTCTATATTTATAGCAAGCAGACGATAAATCATAGTTAGTGCCCCCCACCTTCATCATTTCCCTTTATATCACATGTATGAAAACAGAGAGGCAATTAGAACAATTAGAAGGAAGAGTTTGTTGTTTAAAAAGAAAAACACTTTATCAAAATAGATAAAGTGTTTTAAATACTATTGTCCCATAGCTCCATAGAGCTCTTCTAGTGGCTTCATAATAATTTGATTTAATTCACCAATAATCATGCTCATTCTTTGTTCAGCTTCCATTAGCTGCGCAATTTTTTCATGTTGTTGAACAAGTGCTACTGTTTTTTGTGCCTGCTCAACTTCTTCTTGTGTAATTTCTTGGCCCATCATTTGCTTTTGCTGTAATTCAAGCTGTAAGTTACGAAAATTCTCAAACATTTGTTTTGCTGATGGATCAGCATTTACTTCATCATAGATTCTTTTTAAACTCGCATATTCATTACTTGAGCGAATCGCCTTTTCTAATTCATAAGCTGCATCATGTAAATTAACCGCCATATTTATACACTCCTTTTCAAGAAATCCTTCCAACTATACCAAACAATTCAATAAAAAGCGAATAATCCCTATCCAATGAATAGAACAACAATACCTTGGAAAAGGCCAATAACTCCTCCTAATAATGCTCCTAAGTACGTGATCATCTTTAATTCACTTCTAGAAATGGACAATACCATTTCCTCAAGTCGTTCTACTGAAAACGTTTCGACTTGCTCCTTCACAATTTCTGCTAAATGTAATCGCTCAAGAATGGTCTCCATACGGCCAGTAGTCCAGTCAAAAACTAAGCGCAAGCCAGCAGGAACAAAATCGTTAATGATGTTCTCACGATTACTTTCAAGCAGTTCTGAAATAGGTTTTTGTACAAGTTGATCGATCTTTAATAACTTTTTTACTGTTTGATTGATCAGTTGTAATAATTGCTCTTTTCCTAATTGCTCCTCAAATTCTTCCGTTTTCTTATTTAATAGTTTTTCCCATTCCTTTGAAAGAAGTGTCGTTATCAGGTCCTTTGTACCTTCATTTTCAAGAAACTTTAATATCTCTGGACGAATCTTTTCTGTGAGGTTTACATTTCCAAGGAACATCTGTAGCATATTCCCTAACATCCCACTTCGTTCACGGACAAAATCATTAATCATTCTTTCCACTCTAAGCTGACCTTCTGCACTATTAAAGTAATCCTTACCTTTTACTAGAATATATTCGCTAATATCAGGGATCTTTTCACTTAATTTTTCTTGAAGCTCCTTCGGAAGCACATCCTTAATCGGTTTCTCCCTAAAACGAGGCATCACTTCTTCGTATTTGTTATGAATAAATAAAGACAATTTTTCAGTTGTACTTGTTTCTAAATGCTTAAAGCCTAGCCTCTCAGAGACTTGTGCCAATGTAAGCTCGCTTCTTAAAAGTGGATCGAGCTCCGTTTGAGCAACTTTTATCATATCTTTCTGAAATTGCTCATTTAAGAATTTCTTCTGAATACTCTCAGGAGTTAGTAGGTGATCAACCACCATTTTTCCCATTTGTTCAGCTAATTCATCTCTTCTCTTTGGAATTAATCCAGGTGTAAACGGCACTCTCCATTTTCCTATATAAAGTGCTCGATATGGGCGAAACAGCATTTTAATGGCAAGTGAGTTAGTAAATCCTCCAATCACTGCTCCAATGACAACCATAAAGACTATGGTTATTGCTATATTCATACAACATCTACCTTCCATAAAAATTTTCACAAATGTTTTTGTTTTTTCATACGATACCGTATCAGCTTTTGCCCATATACATGGTCAATAGAAAGAGGTATCGTGATGGCTACTTCTTACTTACCTATTACGGTTATTCCTACCGAAACGTTTCAAACAAAAGAAAATTGTATTCAGATAAGCAGAGCACTAGCAAGTTATTTTCACATTTTAGCACGTCCTACCATATTTCTAAAGATTGGTAGGGAGTGTATAGAAGTTTATGTAAAAATAAATGATTTACCAAAAAACGAAGTACACCTGCCTTCATCCCTACTCCCACAATTTAAAATACCTAATGTGGCAACAAAGTATTTAGCCAAATTTATCGAAGAGTCGAACACCTTAATAGTCGGTCCTATTGTAGCCCTCATGACAGACAGCACGGAAACGAATCATGAACCGAATTTTCGGTCCGTTCATACATTTTGCGAGGAACTTCATTACCATACACAGCAAACAGGTGGACTTTTTTACGTATTTAAAAGTGATGATTTTTCGATAGATGAAATAAGTGGCTATTACTATAATGACGGCTGGAAGAAACATACATTCCCTCCACCTGATGTCGTTTATAACCGCATTCACTCAAGAAAAAAGGAGCGAAGTGACTATTTTAATAATATAAAAAACGAAATGACAAGAGTGAATATTCCGTTCTTTAATGATCGCTTCTTATCAAAATGGGATGTTCATGAACTGTTAATTCAAGAGGACCATTTGCTACCACATCTCCCAGAAACTTTACTATTTACGGAGACCAATTTTCTTGAGTTATTAAATAACCATTCGAGCCTATTTATTAAACCCATCCATGGGAGTCAAGGTCGAAAAATCTTACACTTATACAAAGAAAGTCATTCATTTATCGTAAAGGTATCAACCGGAACACAGAGTGATGATTTCATGTCCTTTTCTAAGGTTGAGCACTTTTTCAAATGGTTTTCACGCTTCCGAAAAAATTCAACTTATATTATTCAGCAAGGTATCCCCTTGCTTTTATATAAAAATCGCCACATTGATTTTAGAGTATTATGTCACAAAAATCTTTATAATGCATGGAAAGTCACCTCTGTAGTAGCTAGGATATCAGGCGAAAAACAATTTGTAGCCAATATTGCTAGAGGTGGGGAAACGTATAAACCCATTAAAGCATTAACTGAACTCTTTGAGAGAGATGTGGCGATTCAGCAACTCGAGCTTATGAAAGAGTTAGCCAAGGAAATTTCAGCTGTAATTAGTGAAAACACAGATGGTTTAACCGGTGAATTGGGTTTAGATATAGGCGTTGACCAGGATGGAAAGCTTTGGCTCATTGAGGTAAACTCAAAGCCCTCAAAAAACTTCGAAGAGCAAGAAGTTAAAATTCGTCCTTCTACAAGAGCAATTATGGAATTATGTACAGCACTCGCTTTCGAGTACAAAAGCAAGGAATTGGAGGAGAACACTCATGCTGACCTTTGGATTCATGACATTAAACCTGAGGAATGAAAATTCTTATTTCAGTGGAATAGCACAGGCTGCCAGCAACTATGGAATCCGTTGCTTTAGGTTTGTCCCATCGAATATTGTACCAACGTCAGAAATTATCGTTGGTGAGGAATATAATCTGAACGAATCCCGCTGGATCGAAGCAGAATTCCCACTTCCTGATATTTTGTACGACAGATGCTTTTATGGTGATGATACGCATTCCCAAAGTTGTCTATCCATTGTACGTTGGTTAAAAACACGAAATGATGTAACTTTTATAGGTTATGGTCTTCCAAACAAAATGGAACTTTATAATGTCTTGAATCATTCAAAGCTCCATCCCTATCTACTTCACTCAGCACTAGTTGCGCACGCAGATCAAGTGATACACTCGCTTTCACATATCAACCCAGCCATTATTAAACCCATTAATGGTTCTCAAGGGAAGGGCATTTACTTTATAAAAAAAGAAAAAGAGCAATATATTGTTGAAACCGATAAAAAAGGGAAACATGTGAGCCGTGTTTTTGAATCAAAAGAACTTTTTTCTGTTTGGCTTCAATCTCTTTTAAAGAAGAAGACATTTCTCATTCAACCCTATAAACATTTAACCAATAAGGAGGGGCATCCTTTTGACCTTCGAATTTTGCTGCAAAAGAATCAACATGGTAAGTGGATTGTTCGTGGCAAAGGTATTCGTGAAGGTTCTGTTGGGTCTATCGTTTCAAATATTAGTGCCGGCGGGAAAATTCATACCTTTGAGGAATGGTCAAAAGAAAATTCTCCATCTTCTTTTCTTCTAAAAGAAGTTCAATATATCTTGTCCCTCCTTCCAACTATTTTGGAAGGTACCTTCCGTCCTTTATTTGAAATCGGTGTTGACATTGGTATCGCAAAGGATGGATCACTATGGATACTTGACGTAAATTCAAAGCCGGGAAGAAAAGTAGTTATTTCCACCACACCAGAAGTAAAAGCTGTGCTAGAGTTAGCTCCCATCCTTTATGCAAAACACCTGATGGAGCAAAAAAGGAGTTTGATGAATCATGAAAAAACAATATCGAATTGACATTAGCGACCATCTTGAAAGAGGTACCGTATACTTTCCATCCGAGCTTTCTAATCATCATGCTCCAACTCGTATCTCTTTCGGAACATTTGCGATCCAAGCAACATGCTATCCACACCCAGATGGGAAAAATGTTCTTGTTCTTAGCCCAGACATTGCAGAAGCTATTAAATTCCCATCTTTAGACATTCCCTTCCATCTATTTATCGCAGAAAAGACCATTCATATTGGTCCTCTTATTGGAATTTTCACCTCGGGTTTTACTCCATTTGCCATGCGGCCGATTGGAGAAAGATCCATGTTTTTTTCCAAGTTGTTATCTGTTAAAAAGTTTGTTGGAGCCCTCCCCTTTGTTTTTGGCGAACAGCATATCAATTGGGAGGAAGGAACGATTGAGGGACTTATCTATCACAAGAATGGGTGGGAATCCATGATTTTGCCGTTCCCAAATGTCATCTATGATCGACTCCCAAACCGCCGGAGCGAAAAAAAGGCGGCAATGCGAAAAGTAAAAGATCGATTGCAAAGCGAGTATTTAATTCCTTGGTATAATCCAGGCTTTTTTAATAAATTAGATGTATTTGAGAGACTTGAATCGATTGATGCTGTTTCTTCTCTACTACCAGAAACACATCCTTTTACTTCTTTTTCAATGATTGAAAGAATGCTTTCTTTATATGGTCATGTGTATGTAAAACCGATGAACGGAAGCTTGGGCCTTGGAATTTTTCAAGTCCTTTATGATCGAGAACAAAATCATTATTATTGTCGGTTCCGAGATACTGATGGAATCAATCGTCTTAGAAAATTTGAAACATTAGAAGCTTTAATGAAGCATACGTTTCCGAATAACAAGCTAAATCATCTTCTTGTTCAACAAGGGATACACTTACTGCGCCATGAGCGCTGTCCAGTTGATTTCCGAGTTCACACCAATAAAGATGAAAATGGCCGTTGGAAGGTTACCGCCGTTGCAGCAAAGGTAGCTGGACCTGGAAGTGTGACTACGCACGTCAAAAGTGGTGGTTGTATAAAAACCATTGAAGAAGTCATTGAGGATAAAGAGGAGCAAAAGAAGCTACTGCAAAAATTATCTGAAGCTAGTCTTCTACTAAGCCATGTATTAGAAAATCATATGGAAGGCATTGTGGGGGAAATTGGGTTTGATTTAGGAGTCGACCGTGAAGGAAAAGTTTGGCTTTTTGAGGCGAATTCAAAACCAGGTCGTTCGATCTTTAAGCACCCCGATATGAAGGAGTTTGACCTTTTAACTCGTAAACTTTCACTAGCATTTGGTGTCTTTTTATCAGAGCAAGCGATTAAGCAGCCAGGAGAGGTCTTTAAATGACTTCTCTTAATCTTAGGAATATAAATCCTTTTATCGGTATTCTAACCAGTAAAAAAGGTGACAGAAATCTAGTTGGCAATATTCCGTTGTTCCGATCCATTCAACAGGAGATATTAGAGATAGGCGGAACATCGGTTGTCTTCTCTTCTGACGATATCTTAAGTAACGGTATAAAAGCTGCAAAATATGATCCTAGTAATCATACATGGGAGACTGTATTGGCTCCCTTTCCTCACCTAGTATACAACCGCGTTCCGTTTCGAAAACATGAAGATACCACCGCCTTTAAAGAAGCTGTAACTCTCTTTAAAGAGCAATCCATCCCCTTTTATAACCCATGTTTTTTAAACAAATACGATTGTTACTTACAGTTCAAGGATCATTTGGATCTTAAACCGTATTTCTTACCGACAATAAAAATCGAAGACAAAACAGAATTAGAAGAATTTCTTTTAACTCATCGCTCTCTTTATATAAAACAAGCAAATTCTTCAATGGGAAAAGGCATCCATATAATTAATTTGAAA
This sequence comes from Robertmurraya korlensis, assembly GCF_023715225.1. GTDB lineage: Bacteria > Bacillota > Bacilli > Bacillales > Cytobacillaceae > Robertmurraya_A. The sequence goes on along the minus strand of NZ_JAMBNS010000009.1, from coordinate 24,333 downwards.
AGAGATGGTAAAGTTTTACTCGTTGACCAAAGCCATCAGGCTATTTACCATGATTTTCATGATTACTGGGGAAAATGGTCTAATATATTTCTCAAAATATTCTATATTGCACAGCAAGCTGTAAGCCCTCAACTTTATCAAGGAAAACGGTATGATTTTAGAATATTAGCTGTTTTCCAAGGTGAAAAGCATGTCCCTGTTGGTGTAGGTATTAGACAATCTGGCAATCAACAAGTAACTACACATATTCCTAATGGAGGAAAGCTACTTCCTTATTCACAATTTCAAACAAAGGAACAAGACCTCTTAATCAAAAAAATCGTAGAGCTTTGCGGGAAAGATTTAAATAGGAAATACGGGTTCTTTGCTGAGTTCTCCATTGATCTGGGGTTAACTTCAGAAGGAAGATATGTTATTTATGAAATTAATTCAAAGCCAATGAGCTTCGATGAAAAAACGATCGAGGAAAAACGCGTGAAAATGCTTTGCGAGCTTTTCCGTTCTACAATAGAAAAAAAGTAAAAGACACACTATTCATCACATGGTGTGTCTTTTACTTTACTAACGACTTTTTACTATCATATTTACAGCCTCTTGGATCGCATCCTCGGCGTTTTTTCCCTCGTCATTAGCTTCACGAATACATGCCTCTAGATTTTTTGCTACAATATATCCCATTGCACGGTCAACTGCCGATCGCACAGCAGATAGCTGAGTTACCACATCTTTACAATGTTTTTCCTCTTCCATCATACGTATTACACCACGAACTTGACCCTCGAGACGTTTTAACCGATTTTTCATTTCTTGTGAGTATTCCAATATATTCACCTCTCAACTATCCATACGGTATCCCCTATTGAATAGATTATATCGTATTCTTTTCTTAAATAGAAATTATAAGACAAATTATTGATACCAGACGTTACCTGATATAATGAAGATATACAATGATTTGGGAGCAACCATATGCTAAAAAAAATTCTACAATTATTCGAAGACAGTAAATATACAAATCAACAGCCTACACTTGAAGATACAAAAGAGTATGACTGGTTTTATGAAGAAAACGAAGACGGTTGGGTTGGGATTAGAAAAAACAGGTTAGACCCAAAAGAAAAACAGCTTCTAAATGCCCTTTTCCATTCTTTTGAACCACCAGTCATAGAGTTTCAATCTCAGGGATGGTACCATTTTTTATTTTCTGATGGAAGGGTTCCTTTACAAAAAGAGGAGCGACGGGTTCGAATTATTCACCTTCATTGTTCAGGTGAGGACTGGGATCAAAAAGATCTAGAACTCGCTTTAAAAGGCTTCCTCTCTGAAGAGATCATTATTTTTTGGGAAAGTCCAAATCATGCTGTACTTATTGAACACGAATCTCACAGCTTTTTAATGGCAGAAAATTTCTTGGAAATCTCTGAGACATTTGAAAACGATCTTTACCTACGTGTCAGTTTCTTTATTGGAAAGTTTCACTCTGCCACTGAGGAATTAAAGGAAATATTCCATCAAGATCGTCAGTTCTTTAAACAATCCTTAGAATGGAAGCGGAAGGAAAGAGTTTTTACGTTTGAGAACATTTTTCCTACTATGCTCTCGCACAATCTGCCAACTGAGCTGTTGAACGCTATTGAAGTTCAACTTCTTCAGCCTTTAATGGACGATCCTGAAACGCTCACAACCATTCAAGTATATTTAGAAAACAATTTAAACGCGAGTGTCACAGCAAAGAAATTATACATTCACCGTAACACCTTACAATATCGAGTAGACAAGTTTACAGATAAAGCTGGCGTAAATTTAAAAGATTATCCTAGTGCCATTACCCTTTATATCGCCTGCTTACTTCAATCACAAAAGCAAAAATAGCACATTGCCCAATTTCCTTCTCCGTATTTTTGTGCACTATTCACATAGTACAAGAACCTTTCAATCATGTAATCTATATACAAGAAAACGATTACAGTTTATTGGGAGGAATTCATTATGGCTGAGTTAGTTCTAGATCATATTTACAAAATTTACGACAATAAAGTAACTGCTGTTGAAGACTTTAACCTTCATATTCAAGATAAAGAGTTTATCGTATTTGTTGGACCATCTGGTTGTGGAAAATCAACAACTTTACGTATGATTGCTGGTCTTGAAGAAATCTCTAAAGGTGACTTTTCTATTGATGGAAAACGTGTAAATGATGTAGCACCAAAAGATCGTGATATTGCCATGGTATTCCAAAACTATGCACTTTACCCACATATGAGTGTTTATGACAATATGGCTTTCGGATTAAAGCTTCGTAAGTTTCCTAAGGATGAAATTGATCGTCGTGTTCAAGAAGCTGCAAAAATCCTTGGTCTAGAACCTTACTTGGATCGTAAACCAAAAGCACTTTCTGGTGGTCAACGTCAGCGTGTTGCCTTAGGTCGTGCGATTGTCCGTGATGCAAAAGTATTCTTAATGGATGAGCCATTATCAAACCTTGATGCTAAACTTCGTGTTCAAATGCGTGCTGAAATTGCAAAGCTTCATCAACGTCTACAAACAACAACTATCTATGTAACGCATGACCAAACAGAAGCTATGACAATGGCTACTCGTCTTGTTGTTATGAAGGATGGAGTTATCCAGCAAGTTGGAGCACCAAAAGAAGTTTACGAAAAGCCTGAAAATGTATTCGTTGGTGGATTTATTGGATCACCAGCAATGAACTTCCTAAGAGGAAAAATCGAGGAAGGTAAATTTGTAGCAGGCAAAACTTCTATCGCTATCCCTGAAGGAAAAATGAAAGTACTACGTGAACAAGGGTATGTTGGTAAAGAAATTATTCTCGGTATCCGTCCGGAAGATATTCATGATGAGCCTGTTTTCATTGAAGCTTCTCAAGGTACAAAAATTCATGTAAAAATTGATGTATCAGAATTAACTGGTGCTGAAACAATGCTTTATTCAAGCATTGAAGGTCAGGATTTTGTTGCAAGAGTAGACTCTCGTTCAGATATTAAACCTGGTCAATCAATTGATTTAGCATTTGATTTGAACAAAGCTCATTTCTTCGATGTAACTACAGAGTCAAGAATACGTTAATCATCTAGGATGCAGCATGTGCGCTGCATCCTTTTTTCTATTCTTGTATAAATTGGACCACATCATTATAACAAGACGGACACTTATAAAGATGCGGACAGAGTCCCTTTGCATAATCGTCGGAATATCCATCTTCGAGCTTCATTAAATCAATTGGCATATAGGCACTATAGTCGTCAAAAAAATCCATTAATCTTCCTGCTTCCTCTAATTCATTTCCGCATGTACTACAAGTAAAGTATTTTTCTTCAAGCCCGTTACAAACTGGACATATTCCCATTTCTCTTCCCTACTTTGTTTTTTTATTAGTTTGAGAAGCAGATCACCTGTTCATGTAAGACAAAAAGAAATTATGAACAGGAAAACATTACCTGCAGTTTATATCGAATAGGATTAAATAAATCATCCATAATATTGAGTAAACACAGCGACAACAAGTCGCCAACAACAAAAACTTTTATAACGGACTATGCTGAAAGCTTGATTTACTAAAATCAATTTGGTTCAATCCAAAATAGTCCACCAAAAAAACTGAAGGAGAGTGTTCAACATGGCAAACAACAATTCTTCAAACCAACTATTAGTACCAGGAGCAGAGCAAGCATTAGAGCAAATGAAGTACGAAATCGCTAGCGAATTTGGTGTAAACCTTGGTGGCGAAACTACTTCACGTGCTAACGGATCTGTAGGTGGAGAAATCACTAAGCGTTTAGTATCTATGGCTCAACAATCTATGAGCGGATCTTTTCAACGCTAATTTAACTTAAGATAGTACACAATTGAATAAGGTATGGCTTAGCCCTCTTCCACTCCGGAAGAGGGCTTTCATATTGTGCCCAAATAAAAAACAGCCTTTCGTAATAAAAGGCTGTTTTTATGATTCTTTTATGATGGTAAATCCAATAAAGTAACCTAAAACCATAATACTTGCAATAACTAATGTCACCGAAAGCTCTTCCATCTGCCAGTCCCCTTTCGTCCCTTTGTTTGCTTTAACATTAACACGAATTCGGGGAACGACTTGACGTAAATTTAGAAAATTGTATGTCTAAATTTCGAAAGTTCTTTGAACATTAACCAGCTATGCTGCTACCTTGTTGAAGCTGATACATTTGATAATATTTTCCTTTTTGTTCCATTAATTCATCATGTGTCCCTTTTTCAACGATAGACCCTCTATCTAATACGAGTATTTGATCAGCATTCCGAATAGTAGATAGTCTGTGAGCAATAATGAATGTGGTTCTTCCCTTTTTCAAAACATCCATCGCCTCTTGAATGATCATTTCTGTCTCAGTATCAATACTAGATGTTGCTTCATCCAAGATCAGAATGGCCGGATCGAATGCTAATGCTCTTGCAAAGGATATAAGCTGTCTCTGACCACTTGATAAGGTGCTTCCCTTTTCAATTACCGGTTCATCAAAGCCTTTTTCCAGATGTTTAAATACTCTATCTGCCCCTACATCACGAAGTGCCTGTTCGACCTTTTCACGAGTAATGGCTGGATTATCAAGACTAACGTTTGAAGCAATGGTACCAGTGAATAGAAAAGGATCCTGCAACACAATTCCCATATGTTGTCGTAATGTTTGGTGGGGAATATTTTTAATATCCGTTCCATCAACTAAAATACTCCCTTTTTGACAATCGTAAAACCTAAAAAGCAGATTAATAATTGAGCTTTTCCCTGAACCGGTATGTCCGACAAGCGCCACCGTTTCCCCGTGCTCCGCAGTAAAATGAATATCCTTCAATACATACTCATTCTCTTTATAACCAAAGGAAACATGCTCAAAAGTTACATTCCCCTTATAGCGTTCCATCTGATGATCATTAACATCAATTCCTTCTTCCGTTAATAATTCAAACACACGGTCTGCCGCAACGAGCGCTTGTTCTAGATTGGCTAGCTGGTTCACAATGCCTTGAATAGGGTTAAAAAGACGATTAATATAATCAACAAATGCATACAGCATTCCTAGCGAAACTACTGCACTTGGCTTTAGTGCTTCTCCCCCAAAATACCAAATAAAGGCTACAAATATCACATTTCTTAGTACATTTACTAAATTATGTGAAGTTAATGAATTTAGACTTAACAGTTTGTTTTGAAACTTAAAGTGATCTTCATTTAGTTTTTCAAATTCTTTCTGAGTTTGCTTTTCTTGATTAAAAGCTTGAATCACGTTCATTCCTTGAATGGATTCATTGACAATCGCGTTAATATCACTATTTCTCGAACGTATTTTTTGATTATACTTCGATGCGTATTTTCGATAAACAAGTGTCCATACAAAGAGAATTGGTAATAGTAATAAACAAATGAACGCTAGCTTTACATTCAGAATGAACAATGCAATGTAAATTCCTGTAATGTAAATCGCACTGGTAAAAAAGGTTGATAATACAGTAACATACAATTCTCGAATTGCTTCTGTATCGTTTGTTATCCTCGCAACAACCTTACCGGCAGGCAAATTATCAAAGTATCGAATAGGAAGCTTTTGAATCTGTCCAAATACATCCTCACGCATTTTTTGGATAACACGGTTTGCAGACATCTGCAAATAATAACGCTGTCCGTATTCGAATATTGCTGCAATAACAATCAATCCGAGGTACAGTGATAATAAACTAATAATTCTTGAGGTTTCCGGCTGATAAAATGCTACTAGCTCCTCCGTTGTAAGCTTTGTTCCTTCAAAGGTCTCAATCTTGTCTCCCTTTGTAATGGTTAGTACACCATTATTAAAGCTTCTTTCCCCATCAAAGGGAGTCGCCTCCTCCACAAAGACAAAGGAACGATTCACTTGTAGAATAGTTGCTTCTTCTACCTTCACTTCATCATCCTCAATATATTTCTCACGTTTATAATAATTCCCTTTGTATTCAACTGAATCCTTCGTTCCATTTGTTTGATACCACGTCGACTCAATCCCTAAAATATGTTGATCAATCATTCGTTTGGCAATGAATGGTCCTGCAAGGTCAGCGGTAACTGCTACAGAAAGCATCATAAGTGCTGCAATGATGATATTTTTATAATGCAAAGCGTATTGTACGAGGCGTTTCCCAGTCGTCATACACTCACCTCCACATCAGATGAGGTTTGAACCTGCTGTCTATCATATTGCTCTTGATACCAGCCGTTCTGTTTCATCAATTCTTCATGAGTTCCTTCCTCAACGATCATCCCTTCATCCAACACGAGAATACGATCCGCGTGCTGAACGGCAGACATTCGATGAGTCGTTATTATTGTTGTCTTTCCGCTTCGTTCACTTCGTATATTTTCGATGATTTTCTTTTCTGTTTTGGCATCAACGGCTGAAAGAGAATCATCTAAAATAAGAATTTCAGGATTTTTAATTAATGCTCTAGCTATTGAAATTCTTTGTTTTTGTCCCCCAGATAAAGCAACACCTTTTTCCCCAACAAGTGTTTCTAGACCTTCGGGAAGCATCTCAATATCCTTCTTGAAATCCGCTAACTCGATAGCTTTAACCAAATCAGCATCAGTAGCGTCCAGTCGTCCGAAAAGAATATTTTCCTTTACTGTCTTTGAAAACAGGACGTGATCTTGTGGAACGTACCCAATCCATCCTCTAGTTGTCTCTAACGTATATTCATTTAACTCTACATCAGAGATAGTTAACGCTCCAACTCCTAACGGATATTCTCGTAAAAGCTGTTTTATTAAGGTTGTTTTTCCACTCCCTGTTTTTCCAACAATCCCTAATGTTTCCCCTCGCTTCAAATCTACGTCAATTTTACTAAGATTATCTACGTTAGAGGATGGATATCGAAAGGAAAATTCCTTAAACGTAATCTGATCTGGGTGATTATCTGATTTTGGATTCAATGGATCCGAAACATCAGGCTCGTAAGATAAAGTTTCTTGTACTCGGTCTAGTGAAGCATTTCCTCTTTGCATAATATTGATAAGCTCTCCAATCGCAAACATTGGCCAAACAAGCATACCTAAATATACATTAAAAGAAACAAGTTCTCCTAACGTGAGTCGATTATGGAACACTAAGTATGATCCAAAGCCCAAGCCTATAACATAACTTAGTCCAACCAGTACTTTGATCGTTGGATTAAACAAAGAATCTATTTTTGCAACAGCCACATTCTTTTTATAAACATCCTCTGTCATATTGTGAAATCGTTTTTGATCTTCACGTTCTTGTACATAGGCGCGAATGACTCTTACTCCTGAAACCGACTCGAGAACACGATCATTTAGTTCACCAAAGGCATCCTGTGCTAACATAAATTTTTTATGAATGGTATTGCCGTAATAATTAATAAGAACAGCCATGATTGGCAATGGCAGGACTGCTGCAAGAGTCAGTTCCCAACTAATAAAGATTGTCATCATCGCAACGATTGTAAGCATAAAGGCTGTGGAATCTACTAGTGTTAAAATACCAAAACCAGCAGTTGTAGAAATAGCCTTTAAATCATTTGTTGCACGAGCCATTAAATCTCCTGTTCGATTTTTTTCAAAGAAAGTTGGCGTCATTTTAAACAGATGCCTCATAAACTGTGAGCGCAGCTTTCTTTCAATTAGAAAAGCCCCACCAAACAACTGGTACATCCAAATATATGTGACTCCATAGGATACAACTGTCAAAACAAAAAAAGCTAATAAGTACTGCACAATTTTTTCCTTACTTATTACTCCCATATGAATATCGTCAATAACCATTCCAACAAGTTTAGGTGGAATAACATCAACAAATCCAATAAAAACAAGAAGTGTTATCGCAACAGTATAACGTTTCCAATTTTCTTTAAAGAACCAACTTAATTTTCGTAAAATAGAGAACATCTTGGTAGTCTCCTCTCATTTCTTTCCGTCATGTATAACTAGCCACTCTCAAGCTCCCCGGTTGATACTAATAATCTTTCTACACATAATGTTTGCATGGCTACTACCTCCTAGATTTTTTTATAGTAATGGGATTTCCCCAGTGCTACCTTTTGAACAAGACAAAAAAGACATACCGCATCCTATGCGATATGTCAAAAGGCGACAAAAAAGCACAAGCTACTCATACGTAACCCGTGCTATTCTTTAAATAGTAAGCTGTGCTCATTCAAAGACAAGGATAAAAAATGGTTACGCTCTCATATTCAGTTAAGTGAATGTGAACATCTCTTACTCTCATGATCGTAACCTCCTACCCTTTCATTATTTTCCATATTTGTTACAATATCATCAAAACCCACTAAAGTCAATTGAATTTTCTTAATATTTATATGCTTCCTTTATTACTAAGAAACAGGCAATGGCTTGGATTGCGGCTGGACATTCCGGCTGTACTTTGGAAGAGCAATTGCGTAATATACTCCCACGAACAATAAGCATCCTCCCACCATCCAGTAAAGCATCTCCACTTTTAATAACGCTGGAAAACTATAAGCGATAAATCCCAAAGTTAGCGATTGCGAAAGCATCATTAATGGGGAAATCCACCCTTGAACTCTCCCCATCATTTTAGGGTCCACAATACTTGGCATCCAACCTCCGATTCCAATATTAACTAGTGGCAAACCTAGAGCTGCAAGAAACACTAGAACAAAGAATAAGAAAAGGGACGTAACTAGTGATGACAGGATGACAAAACACCCCGTAATCATAAGCCCCATAATAATAAGCTGATGAAGTTTGAATTTTTCACTAATAACCGACGCAACGACACTTCCAAGTAAAGCACCTGTTCCAAACATCATTCCGATAATAATTGAAAATTGTTCGTAATTCTCCGGAGCAAGCTTATATTTTAAAATAAAAACAGGCATTACACTAAAACCACCGTTTACAACACCAAACACAATAAAACCAATTAACAATGTTCGCAAAAGGCCGTGCTCTAGTATATATTTCATTGAATCCTTGAAATCAATAAATACTGTAGAAATATTTAAATCTTTTAATTGATGCTTTCCATTTGGCATTCTTACACTCTCTTGAATCTGGCAAGACCGAATAAGAAGAGCACTTATCATAAACGTAATGGTATCAATAATGATTGCCCCGTAAATCCCTACCGTCCAATAGGCTAATACCCCTAACCCATTACCAAATAACATAAATAAACTCATGACCAATTGATTTAAACCAGCAGCCGTTGTGTAATCATCCTGCTTAAGAATTCCTTGAACCATCGCATGCTCGGCGGGAAAAAAGAATTTTTGAACGGCACTTCTTAAAAAGAGAACAAAGAAGATAAGAGGCATCGACCCAATTATTAATGTCACTAAAAATAATATGGAAAGTACAGCACTTATCCAGTCACAACTAAAAGCAATCTTTTGTCTATCCATCCGATCTGCCAATACGCCAACCAGGAAAAATACAGCTAGAGTGGGGAGTGAATACATTAACTCTGTTATAGATGCGTACATAGGTTGGTCAGAAAAACGATCCAATAAGAAAAACATAAATGCAGTAAGTCCAATCGTACTACCCATTTGCGAGGTGAAGTTCGCTAAAAAAAGCTTGGCGAAATTTTTGTTTTGAAAAACAACCATAAATTTTTTCATTTATTCTACCCCTAACTCCCTTTAATACCTTCAGTTTACTTTGCATTGCATTTTCTCAAAACAGACCTTTGATGGGATTTTCCTCCGTCTTCAGACGGAAGAGATTGAATTCTCAGTATATTCCCTAACAAACATGTTTCATTTAGGGGAAGAAGGGGTAATAATTGATTAAAATAACAGGATAAAGGAGTGCTGTCCATGAATGAAACTTCGTCTGTAACGATTTGTTATACCAACCGAATAATGATGAAAGAGATAATGGAACTATACACATTAGCAAAGAAATTCAATGGTATGGTCACTTTTTATCATAATCATCATTCCGTTTCAGGCTTACACATAACAAAGCTAGTGACATTCTTTTTAACAATAAAAAAGGGCAGTAAGTTGCTAGTAGTTGTTGATGGACAAAGGAATCATTTATTTCTAAATAAGATCAAATCTATTTTTAAGAACGAGCATTCGCTCAACCATGTCTCCAAATCCATTTCTTTTCAACACCCTCTACAACTCAAATGATGAAATTGACAACTAACTTTATGCCAAATATCTCATGAAAAAAAGCTACTAAGTATCCCCTCTTGGACACCCAGTAGCTTTTTGCTCTTACTCCTTTATTTCATTCACAAGCTCTTCAAAACGCTCTCTGGACGCATGCTCTTCGAAACTGCTAAAAATGCGGAAGTACTCATCATCAAGGATGCGATAGTGTTGGCTTAACACATTCTGCTGTAGAATGATCCCCTTTTTTCTGTCAATTTCTCGCCACCATAGCTTTCCACCCAATGTTTTTTCTTTACGGTAATCAATCCCATCTCTTGCCACAGTCTCCAGTACTTCTAATGGGTCACTCCCAAATAAATATTGAATGGTTTCTGTTTCACGAAATAGAGCACAAATAGTAACAACGGTTTGCCAGTTCGCATCCATTCTACCTTTTTCAATTTGTACGAGCGTCTTTTTCGAAAGACCGATGACTTCACCCATTTTATCCTGTGTGTATCCTGCTTCCGTCCGGATTAACCTCATTTTCTCCGATACTTTCGATATTATCTCGTCTCTAGTCAAATCCATTCAGTCCTTTAAAATGAATTGGTGTAATTTTACACATCCTCTTTTTATTATAAAACAACAATGGAAAATATTCCAATAAAAAACTGCTATCCTATTGAACAGCAGTTATACATTTATTTTTTATCAGTAATTGAACTGGTACATACGGCTTCATTTTTACAAGCATTCTTTACCGCACACGCGGCACATTTCCCTTGTTTTGATTTTTGAATATGCTTATAAAAAGCAAAGCCTGCATAACCAAAAATAATGCTACCTAATAGAATATTTGCCAACATGATCCCACCTCATTTTTCACGAGAATCCTACTAGCTTCCCAGCTTGATAGACAAGGAAACATAAAACATAGGCTACGACAAAAGCATAAACAATTGAAATGATTGTCCATTTCCTTGAAGCCGTCTCTTTTCTTATCGTAGCTACAGTTGCCAAGCAAGGGATATACAATAAGATAAATAACATAAAACTATAGGCAGCTAACGGTGAATAGGATGTTGCGAGTAAACCTTGTAGACTAGATTCATCAGGAACCCAGTAAATAATATTCATTGTTGAAATAATGGCTTCCTTTGCTAAAAAGCCCGTCAATAAGGATGCTCCCGCTTGCCAGGAACCAAAGCCAATTGGAGTAAATAAGGGAGCAAATAACCCTCCGATCATGGCTAAAAAGCTTTCATCCATATTTACATCTACTCCTGCTGGGCCAGTATACGATAAGAGCCAAATAAGGACAGAACCTGCAAATATAAAAGTACCAGCCTTACGGATAAAACCTTTTCCTTTATCCCATGTACTTCTCCATAGTGTTTGGAATTGAGGTAGGCGATAAGGAGGAAGCTCAATGACGAATAGTGAGGTTTCTCCTTTTAATAGTGTCTTAGAAAAAACCTTTGCGACAACCAGAGCAACGACAATCCCAATAACATATAGAGAAAGGACGATAAACGCTTTATGCTCTACAAAGAAAGCTCCTACAAATAAGGCATATACAGGAAGCCGAGCCGAACATGACATAAGAGGAGTTAACAATATGGTAAGCAATCTTTCCTTCGGAGTTTCTATCGTACGGGCTGCCATGACTCCAGGAACATTACAACCAAATCCAATCATCATTGGGATAAATGCCTTTCCATTTAAACCAACTAACTCCATCATCCGATCCATCACTAAAGCTACTCTAGCCATATAGCCTGAATCCTCCAGTAAGGAAATAAAGAAAAACAAGATGAAAATTTGTGGTACAAAAACAAGAACCCCACCCACTCCTGCAACAATACCGTCAAGAACAATAGCATGTATAAATTTAGATGCCTCAACTAATCCAAGTAATTCTTCAATTAAATTTGTTAAAGGACCAGTAATGAACCCATCAAGCAAATCAGATAGCGGAAAGCCAAGCCAGTCAAACGTAAGCATAAACATCACATACATCAAGCTAAGGAAAATAGGAATGCCTAACCACTTATTAGTTACCAAAGCATCCATTTTCTCAGAAAATGGTGGGCGTATGTCTTTTCTTTTCACGATAACCTTTTCGGCTATAGATGTGATGACTTCTCTTCTAGTTTGATATATAAATGTCTCTACCGTTTTAGCAGATACTTGAAAAATATCTTGTTCAACTTTTTCAATGATCTCATTAATTGTTTCTTCTCCAATAAGATCATTCATATACTTTTTGACATACTCATTTCCTTCTAACAATTGAAGTGTGAGCCAGCGCGAGGATATCTTTGTTCTGTCTTTCACTAATTGTGAAATATGTAGAATCGTTTCTTCAATTTCCTTCCCATAGTATATGAGGCTTTTGTCTGAACCTACATAGAAAGAATCGGTTACCATCTCTGCAAGCACATCACAGCCTTTACCACTACGTGCGATTACAGAAGTTATGGGGATACTTAATATCTTTTCAAGCTTCTCAGTATCGACTTCAATTCCTCGTTTGCTAGCTACATCAACCATATTCACTCCTATAATAATAGGCTTACCTAGCTCTAATAATTGGAGAGTAAGATGTAAGTTTCTTTCAATTTGTGAAGCATCAATAATATTTAGGATTTTATCGTATGATTCATGAAGAATAAATTCGGTAACAACACCTTCATCCTTAGATAAAGGGTTTAAAGAGTAGATCCCTGGTAAATCAATTAGCCTTGCTGCTTTTTGCTTAAAGGACCCTATCTTTTTCTCAACTGTCACACCACTCCAGTTTCCTATATACTCATACGAACCGGTTAAGCTGTTGAATAGTGACGTCTTTCCAGTATTCGGATTTCCAAATAGAGCAATTTCCATTATTCTTTTTCCACCTCAATGTAACTTGCCTCGTTTCTCCTAATTCCTATGCACTGTCCGCAAGATTCGATCATGACAGGTCCCCCAAACGGCAGAATGCACTTTATACAGACAATCGAGCCCTCTGTTATTCCTAAATCTAGTAATCTACGCCTAACTAGAGCATTGGCACCAGAAATATCTTTAATAACGGCTTTTTCACCCGCTTTTAATGTTACTAACATAGTTCTCACCCAAATACTAATTGTTTTTCTCACTACGAATCTAATTGAGAATGATTATCTTTATTTATAGCACGTTTCCATTTGACTCGCTGTGTGAAATGTCACTCATGCTCGTATACGTTTATGATAATGTAATTTTTTTACAATTAATAAGACTTACGTATGATTTCTATCTTTCTCATTCTTCGAAAGAGGATTCCATTTAAAATCCTCGAATATATTAACTAATAAAGAGAGAAAAAGAATATAAGGGTGAGTGACAATCGCATGCTACAAGCAACCAAGGAGAAATTAATTGAATATCTCTCCAAATCAAAGAATTTATTAGTCTCTTTATGGGAAAAAGAAATATTAATATCAACAGAAGATCCATATACATTTGAAATTAATACGAATGGTTTTTCATTATTTCAACTGATTCTTGATGGTCTTGATATAGAGGGTCTTGAATTTGAAAAATTCATTGAAGAATTTTCGTTAAAAATGGCTGAGCAGCGAGTAAATGATTCGATCAACATTGGGACATTTGTTTATAATGTCAACATCGGCCGTTCAATTATCTATCACCATTTACTTGAATCTGATTTTACAAAAGAAGAAATCCAAGAATCCATAAAGAGCATCGATACATTCTTTGATAAGTTTCTACTTTACTCCGTTTCTTATTTTACAGAGGAGAAAAATAAAATTATTGAAGAAAAGACGCAATTTATCGATTCTACTCATAAGGATAGGCTAACACTACTTGGACAAATGACCTCAAGTTTTATTCATGAATTTAGAAACCCCTTAACTTCGGTTCAAGGTTTTATTCAATTATTAAAAGCCGAAGATCCATCTATTAAGTACTTAGATATTATTTCAAGCGAATTAGAGCAACTAAACTTCCGCATTTCTCAATTCTTACTTCTCTCGAAGAAAGAGCTAATTGGGAAAGAAAAAAGTTCATTTTCATTAAATGAACTTATTGATGAAGTACTCATATTCTTATATCCCAGCATACTTGACTCAAAAGTAAAGGTGATTAGAGAAACGATTGAGCATGTTCATTTATTCGGATATGTGGATGAAATTAGACAGGTGCTAATCAATATCATATTTAATGCAATTGATGTATTAACACAATACCGTGAAGATCCAATAATAGAAATTATTTGTTCTCTTTCACACAATAAGCATGTCGTTATTGAAATTTCAAATAATGGACCAATGATTCCAGACCAGATGTTAAAATCAATTTTCGAGCCCTTTGTTACTACTAAAACACTTGGAACTGGGCTTGGACTTTTCGTATGTAGAGAAATTATTGAGAAACATAAAGGTCGTCTAATATGTGAATCAAGTACGGAAAAAACCATATTTAGAATGACGATGCCTATTCCTTCACTTACAGAAGCCTCTGAGTAAAGAGGCTTTTTTTCATTTTTCTAACAATTCCCTCCAGAACCTTCATATTACCTTAAATTCATCATAAAATATGGATAATACCATTTTTTATCTAACCGTAACGTTTGACTGTACAGTTTTTCCTTTCGTATAATTATAATTATTTATATTGAACAATTCATAAGCTGAGGTGGTACAATGGGGCATTTTACCGAATTGGGGAGCTAGCTTCAATTGCTAAAGTTTCAAGAAGAACGATTGACTATTACACAAATTTAGGGTTACTGCATGCCGATCGTTCAAAGGGGAATTACAGAATTTACAATGATGAAGCCTTAGAAGCTCTACACTTCATTGAGGAATGTAAAGAAATGCATATCCCTTTGGAAGAGATTAAGAGAAAGCTAGAAATGAAAAAGCAAAAAGAAGTGAAACAGGGAGAAATGGAAAAGCATATTTACTCCATTGGTCAACAAATGAAGCAGCTACAGCACGATATTTCTGTACTCATCCCATTAATTGAAAATCTAGATGGTCAGCAAACGAAAGTGCTCTAAGAAGAGTTAACCATGGAGAGCGAATGGCTGATGAAGTTTTTACCCGAGTTTCATAGGTTAGTAAAATTTTCGAATTAACTGGGAGGTGACTCCTTACTCGTTTATTAAGCGAGATAAGGAAACTTATTGGACATATTAAACTTGGTTTTAATAGCCATTTTAATTGCTTTGACAGCATTTTTTGTGGTATCGGAATATGCTATTGTGAAGGTCCGAGTCGCACGGCTCGACCAGCTCATTGAGGAAGGCAAAAAAGGTGCTATTTCTGCAAAAAGGGTGAATGCTAACCTTGACAACTACTTGTCTGCTTGCCAACTTGGTATCACTATGACAACGTTAGGACTAGGGTGGTTAGCCATTGAACCCATTGAAATCGTATTGCGACCTATTTTCCAGCAAATGAACGGAACAGAGACAATAGTATCCTTCCTTTCTTTCGGAATAGGTTTCTTAGCTATTACATTCCTTCATGTGTTATTTGGAAAAATAGCTCCAAAAACGATGGCACTGCAAAAAGCAGAAAAAATGACGCTATTTACTGCGCGTCCACTCATCTGGTTTTACCGTCTAATGTTCCCTTTCATTTTTGTACTAAATGGGACAACGAAAATATTAACAAAAATATTTGGGCTAAAACCTGCTTCCATAAATGACTTAGCACATTCTGAAGAAGAGCTGCGATTAATTCTTTCTGAGAGCTATAAAAGTGGTGAGATAAACCAATCAGAGTTTAAATATGTAAACAAAATATTTGAATTCGATAACCGAATTGCCAAGGAAATTATGGTTCCTAGACGCGAAATCGTTACCCTATCAAAGGACAATACGTTAGAGGAATTTCTTCAAGTAGTTAACGAAGAAAAGTTTACTCGTTATCCTATCATAGATGGTGACAAGGACCATATTATAGGCATGGTAAATATAAAAGAAATCATGACTGAGCTCATACAAAACCGAACACTCTTAACGAAGACTCTTGAAATTTATACAAGACCGATTATTCGTGTTATAGATACGGTTCCTATTCATGACTTATTAGTTAAAATGCAAAAGGAACGAATCCATATGGCCATTCTTATGGATGAATATGGCGGTACTTCTGGTCTAGTTACAGTGGAAGACATCATTGAAGAAATTGTTGGTGAAATTCGTGATGAGTTTGATATGGATGAAATTCCTATGATACGAAAGCTACAGGAAGATCACTATATTATTGATGCAAAAATGCTTGTGAGCGAAGTAAATGATCTATTAGGATTAACTATTGATGATGAAGATGTAGACACAATTGGTGGTTGGATTTTAACTGAGAATTATGAGGCTAGAGAAGGCGACGAAATTACACTAGAAAACTACACCTTCAAAATTATTGAGATGGAAGAACATCACATGAAATATGTAGAAGTCTCAAAGAATGTAACAAAGCATTCTTTAATTGATACCCCACTTCCAGCTGTCCCAAACTCATCTGATGAAATGATTTCTAAACAGTCAGTTAGTTTCTAAAATATTAATAAAAAACCTCGATTGAATAATCAATCGAGGTTTCTTTTTATGCTTCTAAATAGTTATTAATTTCATACTCTTCTTTAAGCTCTTCTAACCATACTGTATATTCTGTAGACATCTTATCATTCATTAAGGTATCTGTAATCTCTTCCTTACTATCTTCGAAATTAGCTTCCTTCGCTTCTTGATGATCGACAACTTTAATGATATGGTAACCATACTCAGTTTTTACAGGAGCACTAATCTCATCCACACCGAGTGCAAAGGCAACCTCTTCAAACTCTGCTACCATATCACCACTGCTAAAGTATCCCAAGTCCCCACCAGATTCTGCTGTTGTTGTATCTGTTGAATATTCTTTAGCTAGTTCACTAAAGTCTTCCCCTGCATCTAGTTTACTTTTAACTTCGTTAGCAGTTGCTTCATCAGCTACTAAAATATGGCTTGCTTGTACTTGTTCAGCTGTAGCAAAAGTATCCTTATTTTCATCAAAATACGTTTGTATCTCTTCATCTGTAATTTCAATTCTTGGCTCAATCAATTTCTCTGTTTTAATATAATTGATAATATCGTCACGTACATCATCCATTGTCGATCCGCTCGCTACAACTGCCTCTTCAAGTGCAGTTTCTCCGCCATATGATTCAGCCAATGTAGCAAGTTCCTCTTCAACTTCTTTATCTGATATCGTAATCTTTTGTTTATCCGCTTCAAGCTCAATTAATTTGTTTGTAATTAACACATCAAGTGCATCTGCTCCATATTGATCTAACAACGTCTGTTGGAGTTCATCTTCTGAAATGGACGCATCTCCTACTTTTGCTACTACACTATCTTTTGTTGATAAGAGAATACCAGCGATAATAGCTAGTCCGACTAATGCTGTTACTATTGTTATTACTAACTTCTTCCTAAGTAATTTTTCCTTCATTTTGTAATTGTCCTCTCCTTTGTTTTCTCTTCCTCTATACTAACCTGTAAATGTGACAAAACTATTAACAAGCAATGAAAGAGATATGAAAAAGAAAGAGAGACGATTCACTCGTCCCCCTCTCCCATTTTATACAGTTTCTAGTCTTGAAGATTTTAGCTTCTCCAATTCCTTCTCTACATCTTCATGTGAATATGTTCCAAGAACACTCTCAATTCTTCCCGCATTCGCTTGTGTGAAATATTGATTTGCTTGTGACTTTGCTTCAAGTTTGAGTATCTCTTCCTCTACTCTTATGAACCCCTTTACTGCACGGTCGGGATTAATGGAAGCAAGAACTTGAGAGATATCGTTTGATACCTTAGCCGCTGTCATTCTAGAAACGAGTAGCAGCTTACGATCCTGTAATTCGTCGTACTTTTCTTTAAGTTTATCAAGTTCGTCGTACAATAAATTCGTTTGATTTTTAATTGTATGGTACTGTCCTTCATACAATCTTAATTTTTTCTCTTGTTGAAGCTTGTCCTCTATTGCTAGCCTAGCAATCTGGTCTTCTCCTCTTTCAACTGCTAACTCTGCTTGCCTTGCTCTTTTTTGGACTCTGTCTATCGTTGATTCGATGACTGCTTCAAACTTCTTTTCAATATACAGCTGCTGAGCGAGAGCCCTTTGTGCCTTCCCAATCTCTCCCTCAAGTTCTCTTAAGTATTGTTTGAGCATACTGATTGGATCCTCTAACTTATCCAATGCGTCATTAAAATCTGCTGTTGCAATATCTTTTATTCGTTTGAAAATCCCCATATTTACTTTTCCTCCCTACGTACTTTGTTTTCCCACTCATCAAGGAAATCTCTATTTGTATAGGACGGTACAACTAAATCTTCTCCCGTCATTAATTCTTGAACATTTGTGTCTTTCTTCACTGTACTCTTATAAAGTAAGTAACCTAGTAGAATAAGTAGCGGAATGGCTAGAATAGTAGGTACTAAAGAAAGTATTCCAAGTGCAAGTAAGATTCCACCAGTGAGTTTCATCCCATTACTTTTTCCTCGAACCCATAGCATCCAACCAGCTATTACTAGGCCAGCCTTTGCCAATAACCCTAGTAAGAATGGTACTAAAAAGAAAGATTGGTTCACCATCATCCCTCTTACATGAAAGCTATGAACGTCTCCACCTCTCATTCCATGAAACCCCTGAGCTTGAACGGTCATGGTTGGTATACTAAACATGCTAACAATGACAATTGCTAGAACGACGATCGGTGCTACGATCATTGTCCATTTTACCGCCTTGTTCAAATGAATTCACCTCCCTTCAAGTTAAGTTGAATATCCCGTTTATTTAACATCTTGTTTTTATTATCCATTTCTAATTCCTCCGAACTTTTTTATTAACTTGTCGCTTGCTGACCTGTTAAAGTCATCGTGACCGTTTTTTCTTGTCCTTTGCTATATACCTTTAAGGTTATTTCATCACCAACAGATAAATCATTATATAAATACTTGCGCAAATCATTTGAATTAGTGACCTTCACATCATCGATACTAACAATTACATCCCCTACTGCTAGGCCTGCTTTTGCGGCAGCTGAGCTAGAATCGATTTGCATGACCATTGCACCTTCTGTTACTGTTTCTGGCACCTCCTGCAAATACATTTGAGGAAGCTCCTCTAGACCTGCTAAGCTCACTCCGATATAAGGACGTGTGATTTGGCCAGATTCAATGAGTTGGTTTACGATTGGTACGACGTCATTACTTGGAATCGCAAATCCTAATCCCTCAACTCCATCCTCTGAAATCTTAAGCGAGTTAATTCCGATTACCTGCCCACTAGAATTGAGTAGCGCTCCACCACTATTTCCAGGGTTTATGGCTGCATCTGTCTGGATTACATTCAGCTCCCATTCTCCTGCAGAAGTCGTCACAGCAATTGTCCGTTCCGTTGCACTTACAATCCCTTGGGTTACCGTCCGTGAAAATTCAAGGCCAAGTGGATTTCCTATTGCAAGTACGTCCTCTCCAGCACGTAATGTGGAAGAATCACCGAATTCAAGTGTACCTTCAACATCTTTGGAATCAATTTTTAATACAGCTAAATCCGTTAAAGCATCTGCCCCTATTAGTTGTGCACTAGCTTTCTCACCGTTATAAAGAGAAACCTCAATTTCACTTGCCCCTTCGATTACATGATTGTTTGTAACAATATAAGCCTCATTACCTGTCACTTTAAAAATAACCCCTGACCCTGAACCGGCCTCAACAGCAGATGAGTCAGTAGAATAGCGACTAGTTTGCTCTTGTAAGTTGACAATCCCTACAATTGCTTTTGAGGATGCCTCAACCATATCCGCAACAGCTATATCATCAGAATTTTTAGTTGTGGTTGTGGCGGTCGTTACTACTGCTGCCTCAGTGTTTTCATTTGTGTTAGACACTGCGGAATTTTGCTCTCCATTAACTCCACTTATCTTCTCAGAGAGGTTTTGAAGTGCATCAATATTAGGAATGGCCACGATGGTAAGCATAGAGCCTACGACCCCAGCAGTTACCATTGATAGAAAGCTTTGCACCTTCCTTCCTTTCTTTTTCTTCTTTACAGGTTCTGTATGATATTCTTGCGAAGTTTCTAATTGTGATGAAACTTGATTAAAATCACTCATTTTAAGTTCCTCCTTTTTGTCTTGCTTTATAGTTACATCATAGACCCCATTTATGAACAAATAATTAACAAACCTTTAATAGAATTAGAAATAATAGGGAAAGATTATGTTTATTCGCAAAAAAAATAAGCCGCTAATGCGGCTTATAATGTTGCTAGAATCATTCAGAAGGAAAACAAATCGTAAATATCGTCCCTTTTCCTTTCTCACTTGTTACTTCAATTTTTCCATTATGAAGCTGTACGAGCTGTTTAACTATCGACAATCCTAAACCAAACTCCCCAAATGGATTTGATGTTCGCGAAATTTCAGCTTTATAAAAACGATGCCATATTTTTTCAATCTCCATTGGATCAATTCCAATTCCTGTATCTTCAATCTCAATAATGGTTTCCCTTATTCCATTTTTCCCTCGCAAATAGATACTTCCATTTGAAGTAAACTGAATGCTATTTTTGGTGATATTAATGAGAATTTGTACGAGACGGTCATAATCCGCATAAATGGACGTACCTTCCTCTACCTCTATGTGAATAGAGTTCCCTTTTTCTTCTGCTTGAAGCGATAATTGCTCCTGGATGATTTCAAATAACTCATCTAATGGAATTTCTTCTTTAGTAAGCTTAATCTGATTTGAGCGGATTTTATCATAATCTAAATTTTCATTTACTAGGCGAATTAGACGTTTTGTTTCTTTGCTTACTAGTTGAATTCCCTTTTCTTTTTCTTCTTCTGCAATCATATTATTTTTAAGTCCTTCAATTACTCCGCTAATCGTTGTCAGTGGTGTTCGAAGCTCATGCGATACATCGGACATAAAATTACGACGGCGACTTTCTAGGCTTTCGATTTCTTCTTTTGATGCATTTAATCGCATCACCATTGAATTAAAGTCTTCGGCAAGTTCCCCTATTTCATCAAAAGTTGAAGAAGGTAGTTTTACTGTGTAATTGCCTGCAGCAACGGATGAGGTTGCCGCTTGAATTCGTTTAATTCGATGAACATGAATTCTTGATAAGATCAAGCTTAGTAAAACAGCCACCACTAAAGCAATGAGAACGGTATAAAATAAATATTGATTAATTTGACTGATCATTTCTCTTGAGCCACTAATTGGGGCAGTAAGTAAGATCCCTCCTGCTAATTGTCCATTTACTATATAAGGAATAGCAACAAGTGTTACTTCCTGATCCGAGCGTTTTGTTCTATTTTTAACAATTAGAGTCTCTCCGCTAGAAATTTGTTCAAGTACTTCATCCACTAACCTTAAATCTCCCCTGTGCTTATCAGCAGGAAAAATGACCGAACCTTTCTCATCAAAGATAGAAAAGCTAATATTCCGTCCACCTAATACGGTCATATACTCATTTACTATTCGGTCAGAGGAAAGATTCCCCTCTGTAATGTCACGCAAGATATTTTCACCGTATGATTCAAGTTCATCCACCTTATTTTTATACACCAGTCCCTCTACGTAATGAGAGAACACTAAGCTTAATATTAAAAAAGCAACTACTAGCACACTTATGTGGCTTATAAGCTGCTGGTACAAATACTTAATTTTCATTTCCTTGCACCACTTCATCGAACTTGTACCCAACACCCCAAACAGTATGGAAGAATGGCTGTAAATCTGTTCCTATCTTCTTTCTTAATCTTTTAATATGAACATCTACTGTTCGTTCATCACCATAAAATTGGTAACCCCATACTCGTTCAAGAAGCTGTTCCCTTGTAAAGACCTGCTTTGGATGCTGTGCGAAGTAGTAAAGAAGCTCGAATTCCTTCGGTGTTAAATTCAACACTGGCTGATCATCTAAAAATACCTCTCTTGTATCTTTACTAATTTTAAAATGTTTGGTTTGTAGCATCCCTTTTTCGACTTTTACTAGTTCATTACTTTGCATACGACGACTAATTGCCTTGATTCTTGCCATTAAAGCAAGTGGACTGAACGGTTTGGTTACATAATCATCAGCTCCCATTTCAAGTCCTAGTACTTGGTCTGACTCCGTATCCTTTGCTGTTAGCATAATAATGGGAACCGTATAGCCTTCTTCTCGGATTTTTCGGCATATCATAACACCATCCATACTTGGGAGCATCCAATCAATAATAACTAAGTCCCATTCACCTGATTTAAACATGTTAAGGCCTTCCAAACCATCGTAGATATAAGTCCCTTTGATTCCTTCTTTAGAAAAAAACATATCAATCATTGAGCATACACTCTCATTATCTTCTATTACTAAAACGTTCATTTATCTCATCTCCCCCTACATCTCTCGACCTTAATTTAAATGTATTTAATATTTTTTTCAACTAAAAATGAGATTCTTCCTATTTTATTAATAGCTAAGTAATAGTTTAGTCATATTTTATTCATAAGATAATAAGGAAAAGAAATTAATAATTTTATTTATTCTTACCCCCATAAAGAAGTACTTCGCATCGAAAAGTTTAGTAGACCAGGAAATAGGGTATGGTTAATAACGTACATAAACGAGAGGAGAAAAATAACTATGCGATTAATAAAAGCTGATATCGATGAATTGTTAGAATCCACTCGAGAGCTTACTGAAGATGAAGGTTTTTCATTCATCACAACAATTGAAATCGATCATTTACTTGAAAATACACAAGATTGGTAATAGGATAGGTGCTATGCACCTATCCTTTTTTTATGATACTAACTTCTAAAAAAAGAAAAAACACTAGGGCTGCTTCATTTTTTTGAAACAACTCTAGTGTTGGAAACGTGTTTATATGTATGGAGCGGGTGATGAGAATCGAACTCACGACATCAGCTTGGAAGGCTGAGGTTTTACCATTAAACTACACCCGCTTATCATATTGTCCAGCTGCGCCTCCTTGGTCCTCGAGGTAGCTTCGGTGCCCCTTTGAAGTCTTATGACTTCCGCAGGTGCCCCTCCAGCGCTTGTCGGACCAAAACAGTCGGCTCCGCTTTTCATACTGGGCTAGCTGGATTCGAACCAACGCATGACGGAGTCAAAGTCCGTTGCCTTACCGCTTGGCTATAGCCCATTGAAGAATTTTAATAATGGGGCGACTGATGGGAATCGAACCCACGAATGTCGGAACCACAATCCGATGCGTTAACCACTTCGCCACAACCGCCATGGGATTTGACAGGGGTAGTAGGAATTGAACCCACACCGAAGGTTTTGGAGACCTTTGTTCTACCTTTAAACTATACCCCTTCAAAAAAGAAAGATGGCTCAGGACGGAATCGAACCGCCGACACAAGGATTTTCAGTCCTTTGCTCTACCGACTGAGCTACTGAGCCATAGATTACTATTCAATTATGTATAAATGGCGGTCCCGACCGGGATCGAACCGGCGATCTCCTGCGTGACAGGCAGGCATGTTAACCGCTACACCACGGGACCAGTTTTTTTCTCAAGTGTTTACTTGAAAATATTAATCATTTTAAGATGGAGGAGGTAGAGGGATTCGAACCCCCGCGCGGTTTGACCCGCCTGTCGGTTTTCAAGACCGATCCCTTCAGCCAGACTTGGGTATACCTCCAAAGAGATGAAACGTTATGGTAGCGGCGGAGGGGATCGAACCCCCGACCTCACGGGTATGAACCGTACGCTCTAGCCAGCTGAGCTACACCGCCAAAAATAATTTAATGAAGATTATTTTTACTACACTACGTTCAGTGAAGGAAAGAAGATTATTTTCACTTCACTACGTTCCGTGAAAAAATCTAAGTGGAGCCTAGCGGGATCGAACCGCTGACCTCCTGCGTGCAAGGCAGGCGCTCTCCCAGCTGAGCTAAGGCCCCAAACAAATATTAATAGAAATGGCGCGCCCGAAAGGAGTCGAACCCATAACCTTCTGATCCGTAGTCAGACGCTCTATCCAATTGAGCTACGGGCGCATATTTTTGTAATGTTACTTATATTAGAGTGTTAAGGACAGCTATTTTGCTTGCGCAAAAAGCTTTGGATATTTTACTTCGTAAAAATCCTTGGTGCCGAGGACCGGAATCGAACCGGTACGGTAGTCACCTACCG
>NZ_JAMBNS010000089.1 GCF_023715225.1 Robertmurraya korlensis | reverse complement strand
AAGCAAATGCTTACATGGCGTTTTACCTTGCCCTCTTCTAGCTTTCTAATGCGCCTTTCAATAATTTGCTAGCATCACTAGCGCTATCACTCTGAGCTTCCGATAGTTTTTCGCCTTCTTTAACGCCTTCTTTGATGGTTTCTTTCGCCTCTTGGTGATCGGCGATGCTTGGCAAAGGTTCAGGCTGCTCATCCATGACTTCAGGCTCATATTGTAACGTAGTGAGCACGGGAAAATGGTCGGAGCCAATGTTCGGCATACGCGCCATCGATACCAGCGTGAAGTGATTGCTATGAAAAACATGGTCAAGCGCCCAGCGCAAAAATGGGTAACTGGCATGAAAGGTATTGATGAATTTACGCCCAATGCGAGGGTCTAGTAGCCCTGAGATACGCTGGAACATGCGTGTGGTATGCGACCAAGCCACATCGTTCAGATCACCTGCAACAATCACCGTCAAATC
>NZ_JAMBNS010000088.1 GCF_023715225.1 Robertmurraya korlensis | reverse complement strand
AGCAGATTATTATAGTCGTAAGTGAGTGCGGGATATAAATTCCTACTTTTTACATGCTCAATAGTTACTTGAGTTTCCAATGCTTGACAACAATAACAACATAAATTCTTCTGCTCAGGTCTTAATTGTTCCCGTAGTATTTCATAGCCATCTTTATAATCTTTCCCTAAAGTCCAACCGTTAGGTTTTTCATTTTTGACCCAATCTTCAACTTGAACAGGCATAGAAAGTTTTTTACTAATGAATTGCATTGCTTAACTCACTTTATTTTGAGCAAGTTTTGCTTGGGCAAGCATCAATCTCACTTTTAGCAATTCGGTATTACTGGATGATACCTTTTTCGCTATGTTATTGATTTGGCTTTCCGCACTTTCCAGTTCTTTATGGCTAATCGCTCGGCGAATACCATTAAAAGCTTTATCAATTTCTGGCGTGCGATAGGGAACGTGAAAGACATCGTTTAAA
>NZ_JAMBNS010000087.1 GCF_023715225.1 Robertmurraya korlensis | reverse complement strand
ATGGCGCTGGAGGCGTCGCTCGGCGTGCGGCTGCTGCACCGGAATACGCGCAATCTCGCGGTGACCGAATCGGGGCAGGAGTTTTACGTGCGCGCGCAGCGCATCCTCGCGGAGATCGCCGACGCCGAGCAGGCGATGTCGGTACGCAGCACCGAGCTGCATGGTTCGCTGAAGATCAGCGCGCCGCTGTCGTTCGGGATCACGCACGTGTCGCCGCTGATCGCCGAATTCCTGTCCGCGCACCCGGCCGTGCGGCTGAACCTCGATCTGACCGACCGGCGCGTCGACCTGATCGGCGAGGGCTTCGACCTCGTGCTGCGGATCGGCTCGCTCGAGGATTCGACGCTGATCGCGCGTCCGCTGGGTGCATGGCGGATGATCGCGTGCGCGAGCCCCGCGTACCTGAAGCGGCACGGCACGCCGCAGACGCCGGCCGATCTCGCTGGCCACACGTGCGTGCTGTACGG
>NZ_JAMBNS010000086.1 GCF_023715225.1 Robertmurraya korlensis | reverse complement strand
GCGTATGTACTGGAATTTGTTGATGAGCCAGACCCTAACGATCAACGTTTTGAAAGTAATGGGGTTAGTGTATTTGTCGATCCAAAAAGCTTAGTTTATCTTAATGGTTTGAAAATGGATTTTGTCAAAGAAGGTCTCAATGAAGGCTTTAAATTTAGTAATCCAAACCAAAAAGGTGAGTGTGGCTGTGGTGAATCTTTCACCGTTTAGTTTTTAATATTTTTTGTCAGTATAGTGATGGCTCGGTAGGGGAAGTTGAAAATGGTTAATTATTTTGAGTTGATGAATGTACCCCAACAATATCAAATTGATATAGCCAAACTTCAGCAGACCCTTCGCCAACTTCAATCTGAGTTCCATCCCGATAACAATCTTGATGCGTCTGTATCTGAGCAAAACCTTTCGCTATCTGCTAATACGGATGGTTTTTTGCGTGAATCAATCGCCAAATTATCCGCACTAAAGCC
>NZ_JAMBNS010000085.1 GCF_023715225.1 Robertmurraya korlensis | reverse complement strand
ATTTAGAAGAAGCTGAGCAGCTGTGTAAAAACATTGCTATCCTTGACCAGGGTGAAATTCGTATCAATACCGATATGAAAAGTTTGCTTACCAGCCTTGATGTGGAAAGCTTTGTGTTTGATTTGGCGCAACCTTATCCCGCACGCATTGCGTTAACCAATGTGGTAAAAACCAAGCAGCCAGACCCGTTGACCCTTGAAGTCACACTCAAAAAAGGCGACAGTCTAAATGACGTCTTTGCCCAGTTAACTGCTCAAAATATTCAGGTAGCCAGTATGCGTAACAAAGCCAATCGCCTTGAAGAGCTGTTTTTGGGGATTGTTGAAAATAATTTGACTGAAAAATTGGAGAATTAACATGGATTTTCAGCGCCAGTTGGTTGCATTTAACACCTTGTTAGTCAAAGAAATCCGCCGAATTCTTCGCATTTGGCCGCAAACGCTGTTGCCCCCTGCCATCACCATGAG
>NZ_JAMBNS010000084.1 GCF_023715225.1 Robertmurraya korlensis | reverse complement strand
ATCATACCTAAGTTATCGCGTAACCACTGCACAATGGCACCTGCCATAAACACACTGCCTTCAAGCGCATATTGTGTTTGCGTGAGGCTTGTTTTTTTATTTCGTTGTAAATTTTGTAAAGGTTTTAACAAGTTGGGCAATTTACCTGAAGGTTCATGCCGGTTAGGTTGACGAGTGTGATTCGCCGCTGTGGTTTGCCAAGCGACGGTGGTGAGTAATTGCTGATGACTGACACAGGGCTTATCGCCGGTATTCATCAATAAAAAACAGCCGGTGCCATAGGTGGATTTTGCCATGCCAGCCCGGTTACAGCCTTGCCCATACAATGCCGCTTGCTGATCGCCTAGCACTGCCGTGACTGGGATTTGTTTGCCAAACATCCCTTGTTTGGTGACCCCAAAATCGCCATCCGATGGCTTGATGGTAGGTAACATGGTTTTGGGAATATCAAATAAATCCAATAACTC
>NZ_JAMBNS010000083.1 GCF_023715225.1 Robertmurraya korlensis | reverse complement strand
GTCATAGGCTCCTCAGACAGGGTTGGCGGTTTGTTGATTGTCTACCTGACGCTGCGCGGCATCGGCACGGCGGGAGGCGATTTTGACGAAAGGCAGATAGATAAGCACCGCGACGACGATGCAGATAAGCTGGGTCACCACCGCCCCCATCGAGCCGGCGGTGGAGAGCCAGGCGTTGATCAGCGGCGGCGTGGTCCAGGGGACCATCACCACCGCCTTGCCGGCGAAGCCGGTCAGGGTGGCGAAATAGCCGATGCTGCCGGTCACCAGCGGGGTGATGATAAACGGGATGGCGAGGATCGGGTTAAGCATGATCGGCATCCCGAAGATCACCGGCTCGTTAATATTGAACAGCCCCGGGCCTATCGACAGCTTGGCGATCTCTTTCATCTCTTTGCGCCTGGTGGCGATCATCACCGCAATCAGCAGGCCGATGGTCAGCCCCGAGCCGCCGATGCTCATGTAGAC
>NZ_JAMBNS010000082.1 GCF_023715225.1 Robertmurraya korlensis | reverse complement strand
ATGTATTACCCAATCAGCGCTATAATATAAAATCGATACAAACAAAAACTGTAGAGACGACAAAAAGCCAAACACCTTTGGGGTATTTAGCTAAAGTTTTTTACGCATTACCAGACTTTCTAACTTGCATGGAACAATTCTGTCCTTGGTGCGTGTGCCATCTTATATTCAATCAGACACGAAAGGTCAAGAGAATGATTATAATAAAAAAAAGCTATTATTGCAAGTGCAATAATAGCTTTTTGAAGGTTAGAAAACTTAAGTGCGAGAATTATTTCAATTCTACTGATGCGCCTGCTTCTTCTAATTTTTTCTTCAATTCTTCAGCTTCAGCTTTCGCTACGCCTTCTTTATCTGTTTGTGGTGCGCCTTCAACTAGGTCTTTAGCTTCTTTTAAGCCCAAGCCAGTGATTTCGCGAACTGCTTTAATAACAGCTACTTTCTTGTCGCCAGCGCCAGTTAATACAACGGTG
>NZ_JAMBNS010000081.1 GCF_023715225.1 Robertmurraya korlensis | reverse complement strand
GGTATAGCTGACTGCTTAACAGGGCTAAAAGTTATTGACTTATCACGCAACTTGCCGGGTCCATTTGCCACACGACTGCTCGCTGATTTGGGGGCAGATGTGATCAAATATGAACCCAAGTCAGGTGACCCTGCACGGGCATTAGGCAATTTGTTTGATGCTTTAAATCATGGCAAAGCTTGTCACAAAATGGACTTCAAACACCCCGATGATATTGCTAAGCTTAAAAGCGACATTGCCACTGCTGATGTGATGATTGATAGTTTCCGCCCCAACGTATTAGAGGGCATGGGACTTTCGCCACAGGCACTGCTTGCGGACAACCCAAAGCTGGTGATTGTTTCCATCACTGGCTATGGTACGACGCCCAACTGGGCGGATAAAGCCGGACACGATATCAACTTTATGGCAATGAGTGGCGTACTTGACCAACTCAAAACCGCATCGGGTGAACAAGCCATGCCCAATGTGCAA
>NZ_JAMBNS010000080.1 GCF_023715225.1 Robertmurraya korlensis | reverse complement strand
AGGTTTTGGCAGGGTCAAGAATCGAAAACTGTGGGAATACTAGCGGGTTACCAAAAGGCAATTTGGCATGACGCTCGCTATGATTGATAACGCCGCCTGAATTCATCTCTGAACCTGTTGCAGGAATGGTGAGTACAGTACCGAGCGGTAGCGCATTTTGAATATCACGGGTATATCCTTTTAACGCTTCCCACGCTTTTTCATGGTCTTTGTCGTCATCTAAGGTGGCAGTCAATGCAACAAATTTGGTGCCATCCAGTACTGAGCCACCACCGACAGCGAGCAAAAAGTCAATATTGTTGGCATGTACCATATCGACGGCTTTCATCAAGGTATTAAATTCTGGATTTGGCTCAATGCCGCCAAATTCAAAGATTTCACGCTGTTTACCTTGTAGCGCGGTTTTCACCTCATCGAGTGTGCCGGTTTTTTTGGCAGAGCTGCCGCCATAGGTGATAAGTACACGGGCATTATC
>NZ_JAMBNS010000008.1 GCF_023715225.1 Robertmurraya korlensis | reverse complement strand
GTTGATATTTAGATAAAGGGGAAGCTAAAGAAAGTTGTGGGCTTCCCCTTTCTTTCGGTCAATATTTCCGTCAGATTGTGGACAAATGCTTCTGACAATTTCTTGCCAAAATAAAACGTCAGTAACAATAAGGAACCCAGCAAAAAAAAGAATAAACCCCCAAAGACTAATAACGGCATCATCAAATTCCATCTGCCCTCTACCTGTTATTTTTTGCTGTATTTCTATCGCAAATACTAACACCAGCATAATTGTAAAGGTATAGATAAACGAAATCGCTGTAATGCTAAAGGTAGCTAAGAATTTAAAAATAACATGGACTAAGAAAAAAGAAATAATACCAATAATACCAAATACCCATAAGTGCAAATCTTTATCTGTTAGATTTAAACCAGCACTTTCAGCCATCTCCATAATTAAATCATGGAAATGATTAACTATATTAGTAAGTATAAATATAAAATCTTTCATAATAAACCTCGTTTTTTGTTATTATTTGTTATAATATTATATCGTACTGTAATTTTTTTGTCGAAAAAATTTGCTGTGTATATCTATACTAGGAGGCTTTATATGGTATTACGTTCTGAAAACAAAGCTAATAAGAAAAAGAAAAAATGGGTTAAAATACTCATTTCAGTTTTTATAGTTTTATTTCTAGCAGTTGGTGCTTATGCTTTTTCCGTTTATAATTCGCTCTCTAATGCAGTTGAAACAATGCATGCACCAATAGACAGAGAGAAATCTGATAAGCGAACGGAAGATGTTGCATTAGAAGAAGCTCAGCCATTCTCAATATTACTTTTAGGAGTAGACCAGAGAGAGAATGACAGTGGCCGTTCTGACTCGATAATTGTACTCACCGTAAACCCTCAACAAAACTCAGTCAAAATGGTTAGCATTCCACGTGATACAAGAACTGAGATAGTTGGAAAAGGAATTCAGGATAAAATTAATCATGCCTTTGCTTTTGGTGGCGTCGAAATGTCAATTGCAACAGTTGAAAATTTCTTAGACATTCCAATTGATTATTATATCCAAATTAATATGGAAGGTTTTAAAGATATCGTAGATGCTGTTGGAGGTGTTACTGTTCAAAACACCTTAGACTTTACTTATGAAGGAACACATTTTAAAGAAGGTACACTTACACTTAGCGGAGCAGAGGCGCTTAAATACTCCCGTATGAGATACGAAGATCCACAAGGGGACTTTGGTAGACAAGCTAGACAAAGGCAAATCATTCAAGGTGTAATTAATGAAGGCGCAAGTTTGAGTTCATTAACAAATTATGGTGACATTTTTAAAGCACTTGGTAATAATGTTAAAACGAGCTTAACATTCTCTCAAATGGTTACAATCCAGAGTAAGTATAAATCAGCAAGTAAATCCATAGAACAAATTCAACTTGAAGGTCAAGGCGGTAAAATAAACGGCGTTTATTATTTTAATGTGTCCGAAGAAAAAAGAACACAAACACAGCAGTTATTAAAGGCACATCTTGGTATTTAATTTAAAGAGTCCACTGTGAAATAAAAAGTTGCAAATGGAATAAATATTAAATAACCTGAGTCCGATATTGATATAGACTCAGGTTATTTAATTTCTTTTAGAAGTTATTAGAATCGTATACATTTATGTGAAACATCGTTAAATATATTTTTGCATTCATTATTTTCCCCTTGATCTCTTCATCTGACATCTACTGAAGGCTCTTAAATTAATCATTATATGGTTTATTATTATCAATGGGATAAAAAAAGATGACCCCTATTCAATATAGGAATCATCTTCTATCAGCTTATCTCTTTTTTTATTGTTTTTTTGTAGAGGTACCAATTTAAACTATATAAACATTACATTAGGAATGCTACTTTCTAATCAATCCCTACTAAATAAATCCCTTGTATAAACCTTATCTTCTACGTCTGCTAAATCACTAGATAATCTATTTCCAACGATAACATCAGAAATCTCTTTAAACTCATTTAAGTCATTAATCACTCTAGAATTAAAGAATGTTTCCTCTTGAAGTGCCGGTTCATAGACAACTACTTCAATTCCTTTTGCTTTAATGCGCTTCATAACACCTTGGATCGCTGATTGTCTAAAGTTATCTGAATCCATTTTCATTGTTAAACGATAGATTCCTACAACCTTTGGATTTTTCTTCACGACCATTTCGGCAATATGATCCTTTCTGGTTCTATTAGCATCCACAATAGCTGTCATGATATTATTCGGTATATCTGCGTAATTAGCTAATAACTGCTTGGTATCCTTCGGTAAGCAATAACCACCATATCCAAAAGAAGGATTATTATAATGGGTGCCTATTCTTGGATCTAAGCCAACACCGTCAATAATCTGTTTGGTATCTAAACCACGTACTTCTGCATATGAATCCAGTTCGTTAAAGAATGCTACTCGCATTGCTAAATACGTATTCGCAAATAACTTAATTGCCTCTGCTTCTGTTGGGTTTGTAAATAAAACATCTACATCTTCTTTTAAAGCACCTTGAACCAATAAATCAGCAAATACCTTCGCTCTCTCTGATTGCTCCCCTACTACGATTCTAGAAGGGTATAAATTATCATAAAGGGCTTTACCCTCTCTTAAGAACTCAGGGGAAAAGATAATATTATCTGTCTCAAACTTTTCTCTAACCTTCTCTGTATATCCAACCGGAACTGTAGACTTGATTACCATTACTGCATCTGGATTGATGGAAAGTACATTGGCAATAACGGCTTCAACCGTTCTGGTATTAAAATAGTTCAGTTCTGGGTCATAGTTAGTAGGTGTAGAAATAATAACATATTCTGCATCTTTAAAAGCTTTGAAATTATCTGTTGTGGCAGATAGGTTCAATTCTTTTGTCGCTAAATATTCCTCAATTTCATGATCAATAATTGGTGATTTCTTATTATTAATCATGTCTACCTTTTCCTGAATAATATCTAGTGCAATAACCTCATTATGCTGTGCCAATAGAATTGCATTAGATAGTCCAACATAACCTGTACCAGCTACTGTTATTCTCATAAAGAAATTGCTCTCCCTTAATTTTGGAATTATCTTATTTCATTATATTGTATATTGCTTCTCAAAATAACTTTGATACTCCACACATATAATTTGCTCCCACTACTCTTTGTTGCCTGAGTACCATTGAAACATTTGAGCGATACATGATTCAAACGTATAAGTTGGTTTCCTTCGTTGGAACAATTACATAGCGTTTGTCATGACCAAGTCTTGGACATCCAGATCCGAAAGAAAAGGAATGACAACGGAGTACTTAATGAAAAATATAAAGACTTGGTTGTCTCCGAGAGATAAGATGACATCTATGTCTAGCTCTTTTCCAAGCCAAAAAACTTTGTCTCCTTCGGAAATTTCCTCGCTTCAAAGTAAATCGCAAACATGATTAAGAAATAGATTATATTGTTTAAATAGTAATATTGACTAGGTGTGAAATTCGCACACATTAAATTGGCGATAAATATACAAGCCGTTATTGTTTTAAGAATCCAATCACAATTAGAAGTAACTATCTTTATAACTAATGCTAAATTTAAAATAACAAAAAGCACAAAGATAATAAATCCAGATTCGACCAACACATTAAGATATTGAGAATGAATATCAATATCTCTAATGGAAAAGTGCTTTAAGAGGTACGTTCTATATTGCCCACTACCTATCCCAAATAGAAAATGATCAGGGACAATATTATTAAAAGTTCTCTCATATTGAGTAAATCTAGATGATGTTGTGTCACCGCGTTCTAAGAATAACTTCTGATAAATCAAGTTTCTGCTAAAGAAGAGACCAAGAACAACTAATATAGTGCCAATAACAACAAATTTAATATATCGATAGAACTTATCTCTATTCTTGTATATAATGACCGCAATAAAAATCATTAATTCAACTAATATTGCTCCATACGCACTGCGAGTTAGAGTAAGAATTGCAGCTATCAAGGTTAATACCAATGAAATAATACTTAGCTTGTCCTTCCTTTTAGCTACGTTATATAATGTTACCGCTACTAATAATGCCGCAAAAGTTCCCGCTGAGTTATTAGTACCAGCTAATCCAACCGCTCTCTTTGTTACTACTAACCCTTCTGTATAAATAATGGAGTCATTAAAATTTCCAAGCAGCAGCTTTTTGCCAGTAACATACTGAGCTATACTTAAAATCCCATTAAAAATTGCTAAATAATTAAAACCATTTAAAATCCTATTTATATCAAATTTATCTATACCCTTAAAAATTAAATACAATAGAAGGATACTTATATAAGTATGTGTAATGGTCAAAAACCTAACATAATCATCTACTCTAAAGAATAAATCATATAAAGAAATAATAAACAGTGGTAGAATAAAAATCCATTCTTTTCTTAGTTGAAACATTCTTTTATTGAAGAAAATAACAAAGCATGCGACGATAGCAATAAAGCCACTATGGACTCTACCCACACTATGTTCATCGTCCAGAAACTGTTCAAACCCAAGCGAAAGGTTAAAGCTTAGGGCAAATAGAATAGTTAAAAGAATGATCAAATTATCCTTCTCATCATTTTTCATTTTCAAATACTTAGCACTTATGAAAAATAAGGACAAGTATAGTATTAACAATATCAAAACTTTCATTTTTTCCTCCTATTTATGTAAAAGAAGTGGGACCTAATTAGCTAAAGTCCCATTCACCTTGTTTTTCTTTCCTAATAAATTTAATCATTTGTTTTATAGTAGGCATTTGTATCACTAATACAATTAGCAATAGTAGCATGTTAAATATTTGTACGTGTTCATTTGTATTAATAACACCCGCAATAAAGAGAATCACTGCTACTAAGTAATGTCTTTTTACAGAAAACCCTTCCCAGTTCTTATTAGAAAAATAGCTTCTACTTGCAAAGAATAGCAAAAAGGAAACCCCTGTTGAAATGGCAGCACCTACTGCTCCATATTTAGGTACAAGGATTAAATTTAAAGCGATGTTAGGTAACAAAGCAATGATGCCTACCCACAAGTTTAAATAACTCTTCTTAGAAAAGACGATACCTAAAGTTGTTGTTTCACTAACTGTATACATAATTGGTTGAAGACATAATAATCCAATGATGAATTTAGCATCATAATATTCATTGGATAATAGAACAACAATAATATCTTTAAACAAGAGAATGAAGCAGAATCCTACGGACATTATGAGCAGTATGGAGTGACTGATAAATTCAAAGTGCTTAATATGTTTCTTTTCATTATACCAGCGATACGCTGTTGGAACCCAAAAGTTCGCAAAACTAGTCTGTACGATTATTAATGTTGCCGAAACTTTAAGAGCAGCAGTTAGAATTCCAATTTCATAAAAGGTACTATAAATTCTTAAAAAGATTCTATCTAAAGAATTAAGTAAATTTGCCATTACTGCTGCAAATATCAACGGGAAACCGAATTTAGCAAGCTGAATCAATAGTTCCTTATCAAAATGCATTTTTCTAAAATTTAATCTCGATCTATACCTTATGATTAGATAGATATCTGCCAATACTTGTCCAAAAAAGGTGGAATAGATGACTGCTAAGAAATCCCTTCTTATAAAGAGGATAAATATTAGAGTTAATATTAGTATTCCTAATTTAACAAGTATATTTACAATAGAAAATTCTATTGCTTTCTCTTCCATCCTTATCGAAAGTAATAAAAACCTCTCAATTACCATAATAATTAATAGTAAACCAAATGTTATGGCAGCATATGTGTAAGACGCGTCTCCAAATAATAGTAAGGAGATGTAATCCGTGTTTAAACAAATAAAAATTGTAATTACGATGGATAAGAGAAGTGGGAATATCAATGCATTTAATAATAAATTATTTTTATTCTCCGCCTCATTAAACTCTCTAGTATACGCTTGATCTAAACCAAGGTATAACAGTGTTAATACTAAACCTAAATATAAAGTAAACATACCCGATTTACCATATTCTTCAGGCGAAATAAAATAGGTTGTTACAGGTATCGTTATAAATGCAATTAGGGCTCCTAATATGGGCCCAAATGAGAATCCAATAAATTTACCTAAAAACTTTTTCATGATATATTTAGAATCCTTTCTACTATTAAAAATAAAAAAAGGATATTATTTCTTTATTTTATTAAAAACTTGGTACCATTCCTTTATTATATTTTCAATGGCAAAATCTTTAGAGCGTTGCAGACTTTTTTGTTGATAATATTTTCTTAATTCATGATCCTGCATCATTTTTCTAAGTTCCATTATAAAACTATTAACATCATTACCTTTAACTAACACACCATATTCATTATCTTTTACTATTTCTAATGGTCCATTGTTATCAAAGCTTATGATAGGTATGCCTGCAGCCATTGCTTCTGTAATAACTAGTCCGAAACCCTCCCATCTAGAGGTGGAGATAAAAATAGATCCAGATAAGTATAAAGATTTCAAATCGCCTACCCCTAAAGAACCTAATAATTGAATCTTATCTTCTAAGTTTTTCTGGCGTATAGATTCCAAGAATTTCTCTCTATCCTCTCCATCACCAGCAACCTTTATCTTCCAATCAAGTTCCAAGCTCTCAGCTATTTCCAACAAGTAATCTAACCCTTTTTGCTCTATTGCTAATCTACCAACAAAGATAATGTTCTTATTTGTTAAATCACTAGTTTCATCAATTGTCATGGTAGAGGGGTTATAAATACAAAATGTATTTTGATTAAATTTTCTAAAATCTTTCTGATCCTTCACTGTTAAACAAATAACGGCATCGGCCAACTTAATACCGTTTAAATAGTCATGAAGAAACTTGACATAGTATTTACTAGTGTAAATGTGATACTCATTATGCTGCCATGCTATCACTTTTAAATTAGGGAACTTGTCTTTTATACATGGTATCAGGGCAGTTAGATCGCCTTGACAAAAAATTAGCATATCGTAATTATTTTTATCTAGATGAGTAATTAAGTCTGCTAATTGTTCCTTATATAATTCTTTAGCTGAAATCTGTTTTGAAAATAAACCAGACATGATGTTGTGTAGCTTAGTATATATTTTTCTAATAGGTGTCCTTTTATTTATTTCCTTTGCAATATGAATATCGTCATCAAGCTCATAAAAAAAAGAGTTCAATCCAGAAAAATCTAATATAGTAACATTCTCGCCATTTTCACTTAATGAGTTAGCTATGGTGGTCGTTACCCTTCCAACTCCACCCATCTCAAAACCATTGTTTACTATACATATGTTCATTTTGTACAACCTTTTTTATTTATTATCAACCAGTTTAAACGTTACCTTCTTGTAAATAAAGCCTCATACTCAGATACAATTTTATCCCAAGAGTACTCTTTGTAAATTCTATCTTTTGCTTTAACTCCGTAATGTTCTAATTCAGTCTCTTTCCACTGATCTACTGTTTCAATAAGTTTAGCAAGGTCCCCTGTTTTCTTACTGAAATAGACAGCACCATCTGCACCAACTTCTTTATTGAAATTAACCCCCAATAACAAGTTTAGTTTAGTGGAAGCAAGGGATTCTAATAGAGATGGGTTTGTGCCACCGACTTCATGACCATGTATATAGCCATATGCAAATTCTCTTATCTTTTTTAATAATTCCTGGTCATAAACTGTACCTACAAACTTAATTCGTTTGTCACTATCAAATTTTGTTTTATTTAAAAGCTCCTCGTAGAAACTATTCTGTTCGACATTAGAAATGATGACTAAATCTTTATTCGTTTTAGATAACATAAATTCCCTTATGATATATTCCAAGTTGTTTTCTGGTACAAATCTTCCAACAATCAAGTAATAGTCATTTGCTTTTACTGATTTACTTTGATACCAAGAAAGAAGCTCTTCAGCGTTATCTTCAAGTGTAGATTTAGTGACATCAGCACCATATGCAATAAAAGTCGTTTTTGGTTTATATTTCTTATAATCCTCTTTTATATAGGTTTCAATCCCTACAGAATCACATACTAAAAGATCTGAATTCTTAACCATTAGAGCTTCAGATAGTTTCCAATATTTTCTTATGGCGTAATTCCACTTACTTCTTTTCCACTCATGCCCATCTGGATTAACGTATACCTTCACATCCATTTTTTCCAACATCTTTTTGTAATGAGCTAAAAATGGGCCAATTCGACATGCCAATATATATACAATCGAATCCTTAAGGTTATGTTCTTTAATATAACGAACGGTTTCCCTCACACTATATAAATCATATAGAACTGCTTTAGCACTACCTATATCAGGAACATTAACGTTAAAGCATCTCGCATTGTTATAAGTAAATTCTTCATTATTATCGCCCAAACATGAAACATGGTAAAAAACTTGATCATTTGTTTTTCTTTTTGTTAACTCGTCAACAAATGTTTCAAACCCACCATATTTAGCTGGAATCCCTTTAGAACCCAGAATAAATACATTCTTCAAACACTATCATCCTTTTTCGACTAGATATCTCTAATTACTGGATCTTCGTATCTATATCAATTTTATTTATACGTCCAAACCACTGATGCATCTCTTTTGCATTCACTTTACTTTTCGTCATAATTGCTTGTCTATTACTCATGATTTTTTTCCAATTCTTAAATATAAACTTATATGCAGGCAATGTTGTTCTTTCCTTCAATAATACATAAACAAAAATCATGATTTCATAGCTTAAATACAAATGGCCATCATGCATAAGTCCTCTTTTACTTTCATTTTGCAACAGCATGATTATCTTATTTTTCACAGAGTGCATATTTACAAGGTCAGACATTTCTTTTCTCTTAAGGGGTGTATTGTTTCTGACATGGTAAGCAATTGCTTGTGGTGTATAAATGCATTTCCAACCTCTATGCTGCAATCTCCACGCTAAATCAACATCTTCTCTATAGGCAAAGAAATATTCTAAGAAATATTCTTGTCCGATTTTAATATCTTCAAGGGCTTCTTTTTTATATAAAGGGGCTGCACCAGAAGCACCAAACACATATTCCATGTTTTCGTATTGTCCGGTATCTACTTCTTCCCCGCCTCTATCAAGACTTCTTCTATTTTTTTGAAAGAAAACTCCTGTTGAATCAATAACATTTGTCTTTTTTAGAGTAGCTGGATCACATCGAAGTAATTTCCCAGAAACAGATCCTATACTTTCATCAAATTGAATAGCTTTTACCATTTCTTCAATAAAATTTTCTTCAGCAAAAATGTCAGGATTATATGGCATATAATATTCACCATCAGCTAGACTAATAGCTAAATTATGCCCTCCACAAAATCCCAAGTTTTCTTCACTTTTAATAATTCTTGCCTGTGGGCTTACCTCTTCAATAATTTGAACAGTATCATCTTTTGAATTATTATCTACAATAATAACTTCCATATTCTCATATGTTTGCACATTTAATAATTCGAGGCATTTTCTAATAAATTTGGAACTATTCCATGTAACGATTCCAACTGTTACTTTGTTGCTAATCATGTTTCACCTCATCAATAATTTTGCAAATATATTCCGCTCTATTTTTCCAAGTATTCTGAACCATATAATTCATTCTACGATGTTTTAATTCTTCATTATTATTGTTAACGGCTATTCTAACTTTATCCACAAATTCCTCTGCAGATTTAGCTCGATAGATAAAACCTTCGTCGTTAGGTAGAATATCTGTAGGAGGAATATCTGTTGTGACAATAGCACTTCCACATGATAGGTAGTCATAGATTTTCATGGAATCTTGGGAAAGAGTATAATTATTCACAAGATGAGGGACAATTGCTACATCAAATGCACTAATATAACTACTTAAGTGATCATAACTTACAGATCCTAGTAGCTTTAGGTTTCTATATTCACTGATTAATCGATTAAAAACATCTGAATCTAGATGGTTTTCACCTAAGAAGACAATATTATAGTCACTGAAGTTCTTCAGTAACTTTTCTAATATATCTAAGTCTATTCTACTATGGATATGTCCAACATATCCGATTGTTTTGTTATCGCCAAAATTCTGTTTATGGGTCTTATTATTGTTTATAACCAATGAAGATGTATTTGGTAATAAAAATACATTGTTCTTATTATTAAAATACTTTTGTTTCATATAAGTTGTATTGACAAACACAATATCA
Organism: Robertmurraya korlensis; assembly: GCF_023715225.1. Lineage (GTDB taxonomy): Bacteria > Bacillota > Bacilli > Bacillales > Cytobacillaceae > Robertmurraya_A. The sequence continues at coordinate 248,112 of NZ_JAMBNS010000008.1, read as the reverse complement.
GCATTTCTTTTTGCCGTTTCATATCCTAAAAGAATATATTTCATATGCTTTTTGTTGTTTTCAAACAAAGGTGAAATAGCCCAATCGTCATAGGCATCAAAGATATTTAGATTATATCTCTTATTAAACATATAAGTCGACTTCGGATCAAAAACCCATAGGTATTCCTGGTTTGCACCAAGAAATGCAGAACACTTTTCAATTAGTTTTGGTAGAAATGATTGCTCCCAAAAACCAAAGGGTAAAAAATGTTCTAAATAATAGATTTCTTGGCACTCATCGAACAAGAGCTTAAAAAATGTTCCTCTTACTATAGTATTTCTATCTTCTTTACCTTTAGATCGTAGGATTCTTTTAGGATTAATTCTATTGACAACCATAACGAAGCCAAAGTTGCCTGTTTTCTTTACATATTCCACTAGTTTCAATGGTCGATTATTCTTGTTTTTCAAAATATGATCATACCAATTATGTGGTGATACAACTATTAATAATTCGTTATTTTTCATATTTCATTCCTTTAAATTTTAATTGTATTAATTTAAATAAACTGCTCAAAATACTAACAGTATTCAAAATTAGTATGCATCTTTTGATCCGAATAATACCAATACTGTCTTTAGTATAATTTGTATATCAAAAAACAAAGATCTCTTTTTAATATAACTTATATCTAGCTCAACCATTTCTTCAAAACCAACATTACTTCTCCCACTAACTTGCCAAAGCCCTGTACATCCCGGTACAACTAATAATCTTTGACGATCGTAACTTGTATACTCTGCTACCTCTCTTGGTAGTGGCGGTCTAGGTCCAACCAAGCTCATATCTCCTCTTAACACATTGAATAATTGCGGTAGCTCATCAATACTAGTCTTTCGAATAAATTTTCCAACCTTTGTCACTCGAGGATCATCTTTCATCTTAAACATGGCTCCAGAAGCTTCATTTAATGCTAACAATTCTTTTAGTCGTTCTTCTGCATCAGATGCCATAGATCGGAATTTATACATATAAAACTCTTTACCATCTTTCCCCACTCTTTTCTGTTTGAAAAGGACTTTACCTTTTGGATCTTCTAACTTTATTAATAATGCAATAAAAATAAACACTATAAAGAGCAAAATTAACCCAACTAAAGATCCAACAATATCCACTGCTCGTTTCATTACAACATAACTACGAGCAGAATTTATAGACAAGTCCTGCTTCTTTTCAACATAAATAGACTGTTCTTTAATTAGTTCGGACATCCATATACCACCTATCTTTCTAATTTCATGTAAAATCAACTTATCATTATTTAACTAACACTTTATACTTTTAAAGTAAAACACTAAAATACCAAACTACTTCCTTATAACAATAGTAATTTACCATTGTAGCAACACCTCGTAAATAGTAAATAACTGTAAAACGCTAAGCTAATGGTTATTATTTTGTAACTTAGTTTAATGATTGCATTTCGTTCATTTAGATAAAACTTAACAACTCAACCGGCTGTATCCTAATAATATAATAGTTCTTTTTTTTTACAATTGTCTAGTTAACTTACTAATTCATTACATCCTCATAATATAATTAAAATTCATACTCCGTCCTATTAATATTGACCTATGTTATTATACACAATCACTACCAATTATTCACCAGTTCATCCGAATTTTTTCTTAATAATATGGTTTATTTGATATTATCAATATTTTTAAACTATTAGTAATGCAAGATGGTCATGGGGATCGTCATGGGGACAGGTTCCTAGTCCCGAATCAGGAGTGGAAAGAGACAGTTTACCTGTCCCCATGTCCAAGCTATTGCTATTTAGACTGCATAGCACTGAATGACATTCTTTGATTTGCAGAAATTATAACGATGATGTGGAGAAGAGAAAGGGAAACACAAAAGACATAATAGCTGCATACCATTAAATAAAACACCAACTTCTCTTTCTTATTTATTGTACAGCTTTATCTGGATCAGGCATGTCACAAGTTTGAATATTTTTTAAATGATACTATATAATATGAAGAAAAATATTTAATGAAAGAGTTTTATCTATTAAACCTATTCTCAGTAAGATAACATATATCTACTAAGGAGAAATAGATTATGATAGACAAAACAATGGAAGATTTCCATTAATAAAAATAAGGGATCAAACATTACCTTTGAAGGAGTTAGGAGAGTATCTGATACTACGAGGTATTCAAAGTGAAGATAGAAATGATAGATTATTTCTATCTTGTATTTACATTGGGACAAGTTCCTGTCAAAATTCTTCATCTTAGAGTCAACGATGCCCTAAATTTGTTTAATATGATCATGACAATTTATTATATTCGCAAAGAGAAATTAACAACTATAATTTTATACCTTTGAATTCCAATATTCAACAAATTTTCTATAACCAAAAGTATCTATAAATGATGGCAAAAGCTGTTCATCTCTTAGCTTGTAGGATGGAACATGTATCATTCCTTCACAGCAGGTTGCTTCCTTACGATGATTTCCAACTATAATCTCAAAATACCCGTGTTGAATAACTGTCTAGCTCACATTAACGTTAGATAAATGTTCTTCATTTACCCTTCCTCTTTGTTGATACTGAAACCATGTCGACACCTCAACCAGTTCTTCCTTGGCAGGTATCGTACCTTCAAGGGTCGCTTCCATGATTCTCGATATATTGAACTGAAACACACCATTACGGTAAATCGCTGCTCCTTCATAAGTAGGAAGGGGGTAGCGTTCATTCAACTCCATTCTTCTATTATTACACAATCTTTTTTCCTCTTTTCTATGAAACCATAGCGATCGATTCTACTTTTTAAGATCCTCAGTTAAATAAACATTAACACCTAACACCAGTGATTTGTAACTTTTGAGATTGAAATAAGAAGAACAGAAAGATCTCCTGTTCTTCTTATACATTAAAACCAAGAATGCCTAGTAATATATAAACACTACACTGCCCCATCCATAAACAATAGGTGATAATCCACGAAATCGTTAAGGTGAAGTAATCACCAGGATAATAAATTAAGCACCAAAAGAAAATTGCTATTGACACAGTAAACATGTATATTCCATGTTGAATTACCCACCTCATACAATTCACCTCAATTTTGATAATCTTTCTTACATAATATTTTAGCTAAATTTCTATAAATCCCTTTAATATCTTTTCTTCATTATCAGACTTAGTACGACATTTATCCTCATTAGATGAAAATACCGCTTAACGGAATTTAAATTGTACTAGCAGTCTGTAAAATGATGCTACGTTACAAATATCCTACATTGCAGTACACTTCCTTAACTTTTGTTACTATCACTCTCAAAGGAGAACCATATAATTTTCGATAAATTTTATAAGTAGCGTCCATGAAGGAATAAGAATTTAAAAAGAAACATGGAAAAAACGACATTTTTTGACACTTACTCCTAAAATCCTATTGGCAATTTGTCGATTATATACGATAATAGTACTAGATACAAAAGGCAAGATCATCTAAAGGTGATTCACGCAAAGCTATAGGGGCCTCTATCATTGGATATACTTGATAAAGCCAGCCAGCTACTATCAACGTTAAAGGAGAATGGACATGTCAAAATTCTTAACACCTGAAGAAGTGATGGTAAAGAGGAAGAGAAATAAAGCGATTCTTTATACATCAATTATCCTAGGTACCATGTTACTAAGTGCTGTTGTCACAATCCTAACAAGCCAACTATAAATAATGACATATAAAGAGGAGCAGCCTAAAATTAGGCTGCTCCTTCTAGTTTAAACCTTTTCCTTTGTTCCACTAGTTCCTTACGGTTGTACATATATTTCACACATTTTTTGTATAGCGGTAATAAGTAATATGGTTGCCATTATCCAATTTAAAAGTCCGTATAGAGCATTTTGAAACTGTATTGCCAATACAACTCCTAGATGGACATTAAAGATGGCAAGCAGAAGCGCTAACGATAATATAAGGTCTACATAAATCATCTTTCTCACCTGTTCTTCTAGCTGTTAAATACAAAAAATCTCAAATTCAAATAATTTCATACCCTAACATTATAACAATATATTTCTATTATATCTCTTGTTTAAAGAATACTAATTTCGACATTATTTGACACATTGCATCATTTTCCTATTAAAATTTTTTCTCTGTGTCCGATAATAATATTAAATGACTCGCACAAAGCTTTAAGGCTAGCTTCTTACGAACTACAAAGGAGAATGAAATCATGTCAAAATTCTTAACACCCGAAGAAGTGATGGTTAGGAGAAAGAGAAATAAAGCAATTCTATATGCATCTATTATATTAGGAACCATTATCCTTAGCGCAATGGTTACCATCTTAACCAACCAACTTTAATTTCCCCTATAAATGTGAGAAACAGTTTACTATAACAATAGACTGTTTCTCACCGATTGAATTATTGGTTAAAATCCCATAGGATCACCCAGTCACCTTTTTCCTCGGCTACATAAACATATTGAACAAATTCAAACGTTCCGTATTTTCCTTTATAAGACTGCGTGACTTTAACTTCATAAACGAAATTAAAGACCTTGCTTTCCTTGCTCATTTTCCAATTAGATAATTTTCTTTTATCATTAATGTTAAATTCAAAGGTATCAGCACCGAAATGTCCCATAAACACATGAACCCGATCTTGTATGTAGCTTCCTTTTGGAAACCTCTCCTTCATCGTTGAATGTAGGAGTTCCCACGAATTTGAATAATCCCCTGTTTGTTCATATTCATAAAATTCCTCCACCAGATGAACCGCTTGCCTTGATGGAGAAAAAAGCCCATAACGAATTAGAAAATAACCTCCTATAACTAGGAGAAGTATGAAAAGGAAGGGAAGGAAACCTCCTCTGTTTCTTCTATACATAAGTAACCTCCAAAAAGTCTGATACTAATTCTTATGCTAAGATAACAGAAACATACTTATCCCTTTTCTCTTCCTATCTTGCCTTAAAAAACAGGTAAAAAAAACACCAGCCCCATTGGACTGGTGAACTAAAAACAATTAAAATCACACATCTTTTGTATCACGCTTATCAACAATATTAAAGCCATACTCCAATTGATAATTCCATAAAAACTGTGAAAACGCTTTGCTACAATAATTCCAAAGTGGATATTAAATATCACCAACAAAAGCGCTACCGATAACACAATATTCACTAACATCTTCTTTCACCTGGTTCTTCTAGCTGTCGTATGTAGATATAGTAACAATTTCCTATAAACAATTTTTATCACACATCCTAAAAAAAGTAAACAGGACATAGGGACAGGTTCCTTGTCCCAGAGCAGGGCCAATAAAAAGTACATGGTGCCTGTCCCTATGTCCCACTATTGCTTTATTGATTTACTTACCTTTCCACATCTGATACATTCACCGGTAAAGTAGTTATACTTATGATATCTACGAAAAAAGCAAATAATGGATTTAATTTTCAAGTAGAACAACTCCTTTTAATCTATTCTTCTGTATCGCTAACAAAAGTTTGTTCACTAATTGTTATTTTATCGTTTCTTATAATGAACATTATGAGAAAAATGTCGATTATTCATAAAAAATAACCGACATTTTTCTACAATTATTCTAGGGACAGGTTCCTTGTCCCTCATGTTCCTCAGCTTACAGTAAACGTGATATTATCTTTTCTCCATCCCATACCCTTACACTTTCAGCTCTTTTTTCCATAACCTCTGGCTCTTCTAAAAGAGTAAAAAAGTTTTTCTGCGGGAGTTTTCCTAAATGATGCTTCTCACACAATCTCATTAAATACTGATTACGTTTTTCCGATAAAATCGCTGACTGGTTGTCCCCATTTGAGGAAAAGGCATAAAGTACACTGGCCATGGCTACCCGCTTAACCTTAAAGCTTTCAAGAACTCTTAAAATAAAGTCCCAGTCCCAATAGTTATTCACCTCTACATCAAACAGTCCGATTTTGTTATGTAATGATTTCCGATATAAGCTTCCTGACGAAACGTACGTAGAAAAGTTCCTCATAAACTCCTTATCTAGTTCATAGGCAAACAATATCCTCTTTATTGGTACCCTTTGAGTTCCCTCCCACTTGTATTCCACCATCTCCACATCTGAGTAAACAAAATCCGAATCCTTAATTTCATCAAGCATTTTCTCAATATGGTTCGGGGTAATAAGGTCGTCATCATCACAAAGCATGATAAACTCTCCACTCGTATGAGCTAACCCTTCATTCCGCGCATGAACATGTCCTTTATTAGCCTTTAAGTTAATGATTTTTAACTGTAATTCAGAAAAACTCTCTTTTAACTGATCAACTGATTCTCCATGATCGTTGATCACAATCACTTCAAACTCTTGAACACTTTGCCTTGCCAACGATTCTAACAGTTCTACTAAAGCGTTCTTACGATTATAGGTTGGTATAACAACGGAAACTAAGGGTCGACTTATCATTATTTTCTCCTCTCATAGGGACAGGTCAGCTGTCCCTTTATTAATTGTGGGACATGGTACCTGTCCCATTGAATAGTCAAGAACTTCCTTGTCAAGGCTAGAACTAAATATGAGGAGGTTACCATGAAACAAATATATGTTGCTATATGTATAGGTATTATCATCATTATCGGAAATACACTTGGAGAGTTAGCAAGGATTGACTTCTATACCATTGATCAGATATACAAAAAACAAGTAACTCCTTTGTTTCTGCTAGACAGAAGCAGTTCTTTCTATCATATATACTCCATCAAAGGAGATTTCCCCTACTTAGCTATTAGAAAAGTGGGACACTTTTTCTTTTATGGATTTATAACTATTTTCCTACTTAGAGTAGGAAAGTGGAGAAGCCTACTGGTAAATGGGTTCCTGGCTACAATCTTAACCCTATGTATCGGAATCCTTGATGAAGTTTACCAATACTTCTTAATAGGAAGAAGTGGGCGGATGCTTGATATATTGATTGATGCAGCCGGTTGCTTTATTTTTGTAGTAATTTATATGGTTGCAAGGGGGCTTGGGAGACAGAGGGACAGGTCAGCTGTCCCATTGGAAGAGTGAGGGACAGCTGACCTGTCCCTCATTTTGTTTCTTTCGATACATATGGCTAGGGTCCCCTTCTACCTTTTGTGGGACAAGGAACCAGTCCCCTAGCCCCGGTCCCGCCCACGCTGAACAACACTTTTAGATAATCCCGTGACCCTAGAAATTTGTCTTATTGATACTCCCTTCAACTTCATTAGCATTGCTATTACAGTATCTCTTTGGCCCTTACTCATTTGTTGTAGCATACTACTGCTGCTAATGCCTAAAGTTCGTAAATACTCGATAACTTCATTGTCTGACAATCTTACTCTTACCTTTTCTTCCATGCAAAGATCATCATTTATTTCATTCATGTAGTTAGCAATTAACTGTATCGATTTTTCTCTATCTTCTGAAAAGAGACTAAGTACAAATTTTGTATCTACGATGGTGGATTGATATAAATACTCACCTATACTTGTCCATTTACTATCAAGCACATTAGCTGAGATACCTGCTTTTAAGGGATTTTGATGAATATATCTGAGTACTGAAAAAAAGTAAGTTCTAGTTTCAACCACTTCACTCTTGAAACGATCTTGAAACAAATGTCCACATCGGTCATATTTCATGTTGTACCAGTATACATAGCTTGAACAAATTCTTTTTATAAACTCCGAAACCGTCTCTTCTACTTCCTTTACCAACAGATGTACATGATTATCCATCAAACAATAACCATACAGCTTAAAGTTACATTGAATCTTATATCTGCCTAGCGTCTCTAGAAATCTTCTCCTATCATCGTCCTCCTCAAAAATAATTTGTTTATTAATTCCCCTAAGGATAATATGGTACACTCCATTTCTGCTTTTCTTTCTTGGTTTCCTTGGCATATATTAAACACCTCGTTTTTTGGGGGCATAGGGACAGGTTCCTTGTCCCTATTAATCAGTGGTGGAAAGGGACAGTGTACCTGTCCCCATGTCCAAGCTATTCCCGTTTAGACTGTATAGCACTAAACGACATTCTTTGGTTCGTAGAGATTATTACGATGGTAAGAAGAAGGGATAGGTAAAACAAAAAGGAGATAATAGCTGCAAATAAGCCATAAACCCAGCTATTTAATGGAAAAGGAAAAAAAGTAGTAATATAGCATAAAAAGACTAGAACAATACCAAACACTAGCAATATATTTAATCTTAAATAAAACACCGATTTCTCAATTGCCATTGTTTCAAATAAGTATTTGTCTTTCTTTGAAAGATCCATGCCCTCTAAATACTGGTTTGTTATTGTTACTCCCGCAATTAAAAAAGCTAGTAGACCAAAGAAACCAGCTCCTATAGCCATAAGCAGGCCCCTGCTCATTTCAATAATTGGTGCAATTTTGAGGTCTTTGTAGGAAAAAATCAAATATTCTAAGAAGTAGATTGTTCCGAAGGAAAGTAAAGCGGAAAATATAGCTGCGTACCAGAAAGGATGTTTCAACAAATAGGTAATGGTTTTACCAACTAGACTTTTTACCTCCTCCTCAATCTTACCAACAATAGCAATGGTATCGTTTGTTTGCCTTGTATGCTGTTCAGCTGCATATTTCAGATACGCTGCCGTCTCCTTCGCTTTCCTTAATTGCTCATCATTATTAAAATCACTCGTTTTTTTCATAAATTCCCCCTGAATAAATTGAATGTTTGGGACTGGTTTCTTTTATTCATTTATCCTCTTGTCCTGCCCCTATTCCAAAATATACCTTTAGAAAGTAATAAGAGTCAACAACTCTGCTACTGTTATATTAACTAAAAGGGACAGGGTACCTGTCCCCACGTCCCCAACCTCATGAATTTAAGTTATTATGAATATTCCCATCAGCATTTGTTCTTAGGTATCCGCCACCTTGCTGCTCGGTAAGTTGTGTATTCGGATTGCCATCTCCATCACGAGTGTATCCTTCCACGTATGTACCATCAGCTCGTGTATATCCACTTACCTCATGTGGTTTCACGTGATGAACTCCTGGGTCTTCAGATGCTTCTACATTGGAAGCTACTTGTACTGGCCCGGTATGATTAGTTGCGTCATTTGCATCCACACTTCCATCAGCAAGATTTTGCTGACTTCCCATTGGATCTCCAACATCTACACCATCTACTAAATCCACAACTCCCACCGCTAAGGCTCCAACAGCAACGGTTTTAGCAATATTCTTCACACCACTTTTGATCTTTTCATCATCATTATATTTGAAGCCTTCATAGACATCCTTACCATTATGGTACGTTCCCTTTGCTGTCTCATATACTCCCTTAGCTGTACGTGACACAGAGTTACCTATATCAGTTAAACCTTGTTCTACTTTTCTATCATCCTTTTGAATCATCCCGGTAGTAGTACTCCACGCTCCATCAGCCACTTGCCCTAAAGTGTCTCCTGCAAATTCAGAGGCCTTCTTTACTCCTTCTCCCACTTCCTTAATAAACTTACTTCCCGTGACATCACCAACAACATTAACAGCACCTCCAACCACGAAACCAGCTGCTTTTCCTGAAAACTTACCTAAATCTCTTAAAAACCCCATCATTCATCCTCCTTTAAAAATATAAAAAGATCCACCTAAATAGGCGGATCCCCAGAATGCTATCTCCATCTACTTCGGCGACTCGGCTACCATAGCTTGTGCTTTAGGCCCGTAGTTTTGCGTCCCTACTTTTCAATAGGTTTGCCTTTATCACATAGTCTTAAAGTTATAGGATTATTTTACCATAAAACAACTACTATTCAATACTCGTAGGCAGATAAAATATTTAGATTTCTATGGACAAAGGAGAGACAGGGTGCCTGTCCCTTATGCTAATATATCTATATCTACTAATTATTGGAGGAACTATATGTCCGATTCATTCATTGTTGGCTTTTGGCAGAAAATATTTCATTATCTGCGTTATGTATCTGTGTTTCAGTATGTTCGCATGATTCCTGGCATTAAAGGTTCACATGCATTTGTAGAGAAATGGGTACTTGGGAACTTAGTCGTTTCTCTCTTTATCATGGTGTTGCTTCAGCTAGAAATTGTCCCCTACTGGTTAGCTTGGATTATCTTAGTTTACAGTTTTACTCGTGTATTAGAGATCTTTGTCTACCAAGTGAATGTGTTATTATTTGATCCTTATCTCTCTAGTAATTATCAGGTCAAAAGTTATCGTAGATCTGTTGTATTACTTATCCACAATTATATAGAAGTGATATTTTGGTATGCTACTTCCTACATGGTCCTTTCTAAGAATCTAGACATTGTTATTTCAAAAGGATCCATGGCGGATACGCTATTTTTTAGCTTTGTGACTATGGTGACGTTTGGATCCAACAGTCTAACAAGCTTTCAACATTTTGCTCAAACGATCATATTCACACAGGCTGTAATCGGCTTATTTATGACCATCGTTTCATTAGCGCGCTTCATCGGTCTTCTACCAAAGCCAGGGACAACTGATCAGTTAGAAAAAGATGTGAATGAACAGATAGAATCTCTCCAATCCGAAGTATTAGCCTTAAAAACAACCATACAAAATCAAAAACGGAAATAATGAATCTAAATCCCATATTAGCGAAGGAATGAAATAGTTATCTTTGGGACATGGAACCTGTCCCTATAACCCTCCGGTAAAAATAAATCAAAATGGGATAAAGGAACCTAGCCTTTATCCCATTTTTTTCTATAAGTCTTAGAAATTAAAAATCTTTTACTTTGTTTCTATATCATTAGCCATTCAATTTTTCCCTATGATACATAATCTTCTCCTCTAGATTCCCCAGGATGTCTGAATCTAAACAGCAATCCGCTAAGCACATATAATAATATAATCTGGCTGTATGCCATTTTATTTTCATCTTTTTTATCCGACTCTTGAACCCCATAAAACTCTCCTTTAGATTTACTATAAATCGTAAGAGTCCGTATTCGGAAACTGGCAAGCATAATCACTTAAAATGATCTTAGCCCCTGTAGTTTTGCGTCACCATCTTTCAATGGTTTTGCCATTATCGTACGAGTTATGGTTACATGTCTATTATAGGATAAATTAACCAGTTGACAAGAGGTTTTTTACCATAATTCAGATGAATAGGTCTATTGTCGCTTCTTCTTATTACCCGTAGTTTTTTAAATTTCAGCTCATTCAAGCTCCTTATCCTCACTTTTCTTTCATAAATCAGAAATTTCAACATTCTTTCGGGTATCCAACTTCATTTTTACCAATTGGAACAATACCCTCCCTATCAGATATTGTGAGGTTACCCGGGAATACAATTGGTAGCGCGCTTCCTGAAAGGGAAAGCAAGTGGAACATTTTAATGAAATCGCACAACAATACGAGCCTATGATCCACAAGATTATTCAGACACTAGGAATCTATAAAAACAGAAAAGAGTTTTTTCAAACAGGATTAATTGCTCTTTGGCAAGCAGCTGAACGGTATGATCAAGAACGAGGGTCATTTTCCTCCTTTGCATATTCCTACATTAAAGGCCACCTCCAAACGGAGATGACCAAGAGAAACAAATATGATGAACGCAATGTAAGCGTAGATGAGGAAAGCTGGGCTTTAATCCCTGACTTATCCGCTAAACTTCCGTTTGAATGGGAAGAACTCGATTGTGACGGGCTTACAGAAAAAGAGAAGAAATGGCTAATGTATACCGTCATTCATGGCTTAACAGTTAAAGAGATTGCCACCATCGAAAACGTCTCACTATCAGCCGTTAAGCTCTGGCGTTCAGGAGCGAGAAAGAGATTGAGGGACAGGTTCCTTGTCCCAAGTTCCTTCTTAAAGTCTTGAATCCAAAGTTATAACCAAACTCCAATAAAAAAATAAAAAGCTGTCGCCCTTTATTGTGTAGAGATTAGCTAACTGAATGAATTTAATAATGTTGAATACTCCCTCTCTATGGGGAAATCGTACTTTTAACTCCTCCCTACCCACTTGTGGGTAGGGAGGTGATTATTATCACAAAGGCCTAGAGTCCACTACTATCTAATAATCTAGTCAAAGCCCCCTAACTCTACTCACTACTGGGACAACGGACCTGTCCCCATGGTTCACAAATTTGTCTTGGAAGAGATCCTGACAATAGATAGTTATTCCTAGTTCTTTTTTCATATAATCACATGCAAGGGGAAGAATTCTTAATATAAAGGAGGTAGTGTTTCGAACAGTAAAGTAAGGGGATACGTAACCGTTTATTATTTAAAAGCTGAGGGAGCTGAGGATCTTGGTATTAGTAGAATGCTATATTATTAATTCGAATACTCTTTACATCTATGGTGTATATGATCGTAACGGAAAGCTATGTACCCTTGTTAAAGAACTGGAAAAGACCTTCTTCATAGATGATTCCCCTCTCCATATACTAGAAAATAGCATTAATTGTATTGGCTATGATTTAAAAGGAGCCATGTCTTCAGCTAAATGGATTCTTGGTGGTGAAATTCATATGCCACCTGTTATGATTAATCCGATTCAAAGTATTTGCTTATTCTCAGACAAATCAGCAAAAAATGCCGACACAATTTGGTTTAACCCTGTACATATTGTTCGTACCCTAAGCTACAAGAAGAAAACATACATAGAATTCTCAAATGGAACCACTCTCATTGTCCATTGCTCGATCTTGTCCTTTAACACCAAGCTCCAAAATGCCATGCAGCTGAGAAATATTACAACTGAAATGGGCAAAAATCCAAAATCGATGTCTATGCTACTGGACCCGAATAAAAGAAAGCCCAGCAGGAACTATAAAAAACGGAAGAAGTAATTTTCAATCAAACGTTTGATTGAACTAATGGGACAGAGGGACAGGTTCATTGTACCTCTCTACTAAATCGGGTCACAGTGCCTGTCCCCGTGTCCCCTTCCTCTTTTCCCTGTACATCCTTTCGTCCGCTTCTTTAATCAGAGTATCTAGATCCACACGGGATACTTCTGTTGTAAACGACGAACCTATACTTGCAGATACTTGTATCGTATAATTATTGATGCTCAGCGGCTGATTCATCGAGGATTGAATTCGTTCCGTAATCCCTTCAAACTCTTTTAGGTCTATATTCGCTAATAGAATCACAAACTCATCTCCACCCAATCGACAGAGTAAATCCGACTCCCGCAGCTCTCCTTTTAGTCTTGATACAACCTTTTTAAGTAATTGGTCCCCTACGTCATGGCCATATGTGTCATTTATGTATTTAAACTTATTCATATCCATGAATAATAGTGCAATGGAATCGACTTTCGATTCCTTTAGTTGGTCAAACTTTTTCTTAAGCAATATCCGATTGGCTGCCCCAGTCAATGGATCATGATAGGCTATGACCTGAAGCTTATCATTTGCCTCTTTAGTTTCCTTCCACAGCCGGAGAGTCATATGAATGAACGTTAAAAGAAAAGCTGCAGAAAATACTCCAAACAAAACGAGAAATACAAAATCTCCCTTTACGACATTCGGGAATATTTCCTCATGTAAGTAAAAGAAAGAGTAATAGTTTATTATCATCGAGCCTGTAAAAGCTAGTAACACCACTCGATAGCTTTGATAAATAGCACTTAGAGGGAGCCCCAACCACATAAATAAGTAATTGACCAGGTACGGAGAATCAGTCAAGAGAAAGTAAAAATAGATATATGTACAAAAGATCATGACATACATACTCACTCTTGGGTTTACTTTCTTAAGAATCATCATTAACAAAAGAATCCCCACAGTGATAAATAAAAAAGCTGGTGGGAATACACTTACAAATCCTTCAATGACCATATTAATCGTTACTTGTATAGTGAAAAATGCAAAAATTAAGCTGAATAATATTATGTTTCGACGATGGATTATTTCATTGCCAATCATTGATGTCATTCCTGTTCTTGGGTAGTAGTTAAGATAGATTCCGTTTAGAATCCATCACTACTCTTTTTTGTAAAATTATAACATATGCAAGTTTAATGGGACAGGGAACCTGTCCCCTATGGTCTAATTATAAAAAGACTCATATAAACTTAGTATTTCGTGTTTCTTAATAGACACTGCCACATAATGAATCAGCGAGTAATCCTCCACCTCTAGTAATTCGGTAATAACACAGTCCATCACTGTTTTTCCACCTTTGTGAAGGTTAAATTCCCCCCAGCTTTTAATGGCTAGTTCTCTCGTTTCAGGATTGTATCGTACTAGCTTGTACTGATCCGTGAATCGATCCATTAAAGATTCAACACTTTCAATTGAATAGCCCAAATCAAAAGCCATTTGCTCTTTTCGAATTTTATAGATTCCAATCTGAGTAATTTGTGGATTAGTGAGCAGATATAAATAGAAATACTTATCCTCTGGAGTCATCTTCTCAAGTACAACTGGATGGTTCCAAAAATCAACACTCACCGTTCTGTATTTTGCCACGTAAACCTCCATCCTTTCATCTATAAAAATGAAATGTCCTATCATAGTACATATATAGATGAATGAACAAAAAGGTTAGTTCTAATCAATAAAAAACGTGATCTTCTTGACAATTATCAAGCAGTCGCTGTCAGTCTCCTTCTCCCAATCCAATGCCATCCCCTTTACTAAGAGGAAATCATAGAAAAGCACAGGAACCGTCCCCGTGCTTTCCCATGCTTTCCGCTTCTATTCAAAATGCAACTGAAAGCTTTCTGGTACAATAGGCGGTTCTTTTCTATCTAACAGATGTAAAACTAGTTGGGAAACAAGTGCACCTGGTCCTAGTGCTTGACCAACACTTATCGTCGGTATCGTACGATTTCTAATCCATGAATGAATTTTTTCTTCTGTTGCATAGTCAGGAAGGGCTTGACTGTAACCCGATGGAGGGAAGGTTTGACCTTGTAGTTTAGCAATTGAAATATCTTCCGGAATTCCAATATATTCTTCGAGCTTCATTCCAAATGGAGAAAATGTTAAAACAGACGTACCAAATCCAAGAGCCACTGAAGTAGTAACAAATAAGCTTTTCTCACGTGCTGCTCGATGGAGAGTCACTGACTCAGCGAATGCAAAATAATCAATGGCATCAATTACATAATCAGCTCCATCCACAAAAGATCGTGCGTTTTCTTCAGTAACTCCTTCCCTATAACACTCAACGATAAGCTCGGGATTTATGGAAAGTAAATGATTTTTTAACGCTTCTACTTTTCTCTGTCCAACCGTATGATGTGTGGCTGCACATTGTCTATTAATATTTGAAACATCAAACACATCAGGATCTGCCAAAATTAATTTACCAATCCCCATTCGAGTAAGTAATTCAGCCGAAAACCCACCAATGCATCCACAGCCAGCTATAGCAATTGTTGTTTCATGGAGTTTTTGAACTTCGTCTTCTGACATAATTCCTATATTTCGAATAAATTGTTCCTTAATCATTTCATAACCTCCATTATATTTTCTTCATTTTCTATAAAATAGTCGTATAACTTGCCTCGTTTTTCTTTTAATGTTTCTAAGCATTCGTTTAAATCCAATGCACATGGAATCGTTTTTGACCCAAGATAAACATTAGGTTCACCTATCACCTTAAAAGGAAACTTAAACATGCGGTACATATAGTTATACACTCTTTCATCAATACAACAAACCCAATGTGAAATACCATTGCCTACTGAATATTGCAAAACTGATTTGATTAATCCTAATCCCACATCATGTTTGGGCATCTTTGTGAATGCGCTAATTTCAGCGTATTTGCTTTTATCAAGCCGGGATAACTTCAACTTTTCAATATCATATATATTGAAGTGCCTGATGGTAGGAAGTTCATCTATCTTCATGAAAATAAGTCGAGTAACGCCTACGATTTCCTTTAACTCAGCTGCTTGTGCAACAAAATAAGTGGAAGATCCTTCATATGGATCGTCCTCATTTTCTTTAAAAAATCCTACTTCCTGGTAACGCTGGTGGTGTAATGCAATGGCCTCTTTACGAAGAATCCCATCTACACTTCCAAAATAATAATCTTTCATTATAACACTCTCCTTAATAAAATTATCCTACATTTTCAATTAAAGGTAATTTGAAGGAGAATGAAAAGCATTTTCTGACAATATCTGATAAAACTCTAGTTAATATGACAGAAAAGTGATAAAATTTTAGTGAATTTAGCAGATAGGATGATTTAACAACATGAATGCTGGTGTAAATGAAAAAGAAAAATTACTAGATAAACTACTTAAAGAGCATACTCAAAATTTGAATAATCAAATCTTAATCATCGGCTTCATCTATTTTTTGATGAGTATCCTTTGGAATTATATCTTCCAACAGTTTAATCTCCCATTTTCCAGGGCAAACCTAAGCATATTATTACTCTGCCTATCCTTATGCTTAACACTCTTCCTATTCTATCGATTCACGAAAATCCCCTACCGTCTAATGAAACATTTAGTCTTATTATTTGTATTATTTGTAGTAATTTGTTTGTATTTTGGTTCAGGCTATACAGAGGCATGGGGTTACTTCCTACTTATTCCCATTGTTAATAGCTTATATGGCAAACGATTGGTATCCATCTTCTATTCCATATTAGGAATATTTGGTTTAGGAGCTGTTAGTATTTATTCTCCTATTGATTATATAGACTCTATCGATATTTCAAACCGCATTTTACTATATATGATCGTTGCAACATTCAGCTACTTGTTATTAACAAAACTATATGCACTCTACGATAGGCAAGTTAATAATGTCATCCATTCAATGGAAGCAACCATTGAACAGGTTGTCCAAAGCTTTATTGTTGCTGTTGAAGCAAAAGATCAATACACTTTTGGGCATAGTGACAGAGTCAGTCAGTATGCTGTTGCATTAGCTAAAAAACTTCCAGGATATCAAGATGTACAAAAACTGAAACATTTACGGTTAAGCGGACTGCTTCACGATATTGGTAAAATCAATATCCCTGAACATATCTTAACAAAGCCGACCTCTTTAACAGAAAATGAATATGAAATTATTAAAACTCATACTACTTTTGGATCAAAAATGGTTGAAAAAGTAGAAGGATTAGAAGGATTAAAAAATGGTGTATTATATCATCATGAAAGATGGGATGGAATGGGATATCCGACTGGAGCAAAGGGAAATGAGATCCCATTAGAAGCTCGTATATTAGCTATTGCTGACGCTTTCGATGCCATGACATCTACAAGATCCTATCGAGATGAACTTTCGATTGAAGAGGCTTTTCAAAGATTAGAAAATGGGATAGGAACACAGTTCGACCCTAGCCTGGCTCAAGCCATTGAAGAGGCTAAACCTGAGTTCTCAAGGATTCACTCTGAATCCCAGAATCCATTTGACGAATTTGAAAGATTGACAGATTTATTCTGAATTGCAGGACGATGCTTTTACTACCGAAGGATATCCATTCTGTTTCAGAACATTCCCGAAGAGAATATTTGAATGATACAGTATTGGAACTTGGCGGATTTAAACCCATTCCAATAACGGATAAAAAAGAATAGGAATTAGGTACTTTGGTAAGTTTATTCTTCTGAGGAGCATGGGAACCATTCCCGTGCTTCTATAAAATGAACCAAAAAAATCAATCAAACGTTTGATTGATTTTTTTTTAGGATTTTTTATCAAACATCATGTAAATATACTGCCAGATTCAAAGCACTAGTAGTAAATTCCACACCACTAATGGGGCAAGGAACCTGTCCCCACTAGTTCTCTAAATGCTACCTCTTGTAATGCAGTTATTTCTTCTTCGGATAAGTTCTCTTCGATCGTTTGGAGTACTTCTTTCTTAGAAAGCGTACCCTTTTCATAATTTGATTTCATACTTACTAACTTAGCAACTCCAATTTTCTCCACCAATACCATAATAGCTTCTTCCTTAGTATGAAATGACAGCTTACTATCATCTAATGCAATATTGCCTTCCTCAATAAATGATTTTATTTCGGGGTCATCTTTAATCACATTTTTTATCTCTTCAATCTGTCCATGTTTCTTTATATCATTAGATGCATTTTCTCGTATTTTATTGGGAACAGGTATAGTCCCAAGCAAATAGCCCCCCATTCCGGACCCTCCAAGTAAAAACAAGAAAATAATCAAAACCTTTACAATTCTCATCGTTTCACTCTCCTAACACCATAAATAAATACTACCAAGCAATCTGGGAGAAACGGTAATAACTCTTGTTTACACTAGATCTACTTTCAGATTATTGTCCATCTACAATCAGGAGTACTCCTTGATAATAAGCTTTTCCAACCAATCATTTATTTATAATAGTTTATATATCTAACTCAACAAATCTCTTAGCTGCCGAGCGTTATTATATAAAAGGGGAGCGCTCCATTAGGAACACTCCAACTGACTTTGTAGTCGTCTATTAGATATTGCAGAGTGTTAAGGATCAAACCACTTCTCTATCTGGCTCATCTAACGTTAAAACACTTCCTCATTTGTATGGAATATATCCCTACGGTGAAGATTTACAATCAGGTCTTCATAAACTCCGTCGCGTTATTTTCTATTGCTAAAGTATGTATTTCAACATCTCCATATGTAAAATATACTTCTCCTCCATCACCATACTTTTCATCTGGAACTCCAAGGGAATCTAAGACACTCTCATACTTATCACTATTGAAATATGATTGTCATTAATATTTGTTATTTCTTCAATAATTTCTCTATTCTTTTCTAAAATAAGGTTCAACAGTTTACCACTAAATGGACTTCTACATACTCTGGTAGTGTATGGACAAGGATCTTGTCTTCCTTCACGCCACTTGTGACCCCCAGCTTTTCTGCTACCTTGGATTTACTAAATCCTTTCTTTATTAACTGTTGTGTATTGCAAAATAGAAGTGCAGAGCTATGCAAAGAAAAAATGCAGAGTTCCGCACTTTATTTAATAGGTGCATAAAAAAAGACTTGCCAGCCACCCCAAGTCCCTCTACTGTAATGGTGTCGAATCAATACAGAGTGGAGGAACATGAAAGGATGCTAGCAATGTCTGATATTAATTGTATCAAACACCTAAGAAACAAAAAAGGATTATCTATAACAAAGATTAAGGAAACATTAGGGATTAATTGGAGGACAGCCAAGAAATATGCTGATGAGGATCAATTACCAGATTCAAAGATCAAACAATCAAATGGAATGATGTATACAGATAAGTGGGGAGAAATAGTTTCAGATTGGCTCTTTGAAGATAGCAAATTAAAGAAAAAGTTACGCCGAACCAAGAAGCAGATATTTAGTGAACTACTGGATCTAGGCTTCAAGGGCTCTTATCGAACCGTCTGTTACTTTATATCTGACTGGGAGAATAGCCATAACGAAGAACTTGATAAAGGGCATGATCGTTTAGAACATCCTCCTAGCGATGCACAAGTAGACTTTGGGGTAATGGAAGTTGTTAAAAATGGGGAGTTTATGGATACACATGTTCTAGTCATGTCGTACCCTCATAGCAATGCCGCATTCGCTGTACCATTACCATCCGAAAACCAAGAATGTTTTCTTCAAGGATTGAAAGTCTTATTTACTCAATCTGGGGGAGTTCCTAGGAGAATTAGAATTGATAATTTAACTCCAGCTGTTAAGAAAGTAAGATCAAAAATCGAGGAGGCCAAATTAACTGATGCCTTTATCCAATTTCAAAATCACTATGGATTTGAAGTTCAGGTATGTAATCCACGCAGTGGGCACGAAAAAGGTAGTGTTGAAAATAAAGTAGGTTATATTCGATATAACTTCTTTACAACATCTCCCGTCATGAATAGCTTTGAAGATTTAACGGAAACACTTCATATTCAACTCCAAAATGACAGACAAAGACTTCATTATGAAAAAGAAGTAATGATTGAGGATCTCTGGAATATAGAGAAGGAGTTTTTACTGGAGTAGCCCACGGAAGATTATCCAGTCTTTAAAGAGGTTGAAGCAAAGGTAAATAAGTTTAATGAAGCCAAGATTGATAGCACATTAATACATATTCCCAAAGCATCAAATTATCCATTTATATATTTCGTATTATATTGGGATAAATTTAAAGCAGTTTCCCCCGATGGGGAAATTCTATTAGAAGATTTTAGACCCTACATGAACAAAAAGCGAGCTATTCCGTGGGTATCAATCTTCAAAGATTGGATTCGAAAACCAAGAGTAGTACCTTATTCAAGATATCAAAAATACCTACCGGGACGAGTTAATGATTATTTAATGGTTGAAGATTTAGTGGTTCGTAAAGAAAGATTACTAGAATTAGTTAACTTACTCGTAACACATGATATGAAAAGACTTAATGAGGAATTTTATGACTTAATTTCTGGGAAGAATGAGAATCCCTTCGGGTTAGACTGGTCGGAGTATGATTCCTTGGCACCACTAGAAAGGGGTGAGTAATGATGAGCGACTCTATCCGTTCTATGTGTAAGTCATTAAGGTTAGCTTATGTTTCCGAAATTTATGAAACAATTCCATTTGACTCTCCAAAACAGTATTTAGAAGCGTTATTTAAAGAAGAGTTTCGTTTACGCGATAAAGCAAAGGTACAGCGCCTTATAAGAAACGCCAAATTCTTAGATTCTAAGAGTTTAAGCAATTATGAATGGAACGAGAGAATCCGATTTCCAACACAAATTGATAAAGATGGTTTAATGAGCCTAGACTTTATCAAACAAAAGCAGAATGTCGTATTAATTGGATCACCAGGGACTGGAAATTATGGAAAGTTTTTGTTTATGGTAAGAAATAAGTGTATATGCCCTATTTGAATTGAAATATACGTTTATTTCTTTCCATAACACCTCACAATAGATTTATTAAAATCTAGGAGGTGCCATATGGAAAATCGAATAATCATTGAAGAATTAGTTGCAAATGTTTTATCTGAATTAGAAAGGCTAAATTATGCATATAACACTATTTGTGGATATCGTGCTTTTTACAAAAGAGTAATTTCATTTGCAAATGCAAGAGATGAGTTCTATTTTTCAGAAGCGTTAGGAAGGGCTTTTTTGAAGGAAACATACAATTGTACAGTTAACTATTATCAAGAAGCTATACCTAAAGAACTCAAAGGTCCTATTAGAAGAATTAGAGTTCTAGGCGATTATCAGCTTCATGGTGTGATTATCCGAAGGATTGTAAAAAAGCCAGGATATGTTAAACCACCACAGTTTGAATCAGAACTTACTGGCTATGAAAAGGAATGCGAAAATAACGAGTACTCCAAAAGAGGTCTACGAACACGGATGCAACGTTTGTTCTTTTTCATAGATTATCTTGACAGTAGAGATGTTCAAAAATCGAATGATATTACTGCAAATATAATTTCTGATTATGTAAAAACAATTTATAAGTATCATGAAAAAAGTATTGCATCTATCTTAACAGCCCTTAGGGTTTATTTAAGATTTCTCTATTTTAACCAATATACGGATGAAGATTTGTCTTTAAAAGTTCCTAAACAGAGTAAATATTATTATCCACCTGTTCCTTCTGTCTGGAATAAAGATGATGTTATTCGTATGTTGAATAGTATTGATAGAGGGAACCCAACCGGAAAGAGAGATTATGCGATTCTGCTTCTGGTTGCCAAACTTGGTATTAGGGTTGGTGACATCAAATCCTTGAAGTTATCAGATTTAAACTGGCAATCAAAAAATATAGAAATAAGACAAAATAAAACAAAGAATATCGTGTCATATCCAATATTAAATGATATAGGTTGGGCATTAATTGATTACCTAAAAAATGGGCGTCCTATTAGTAACTCTCCATTCGTTTTTATTCGGATGAATGCACCCTTTGAGGCATTTGGAAGAGACGCTAATCTTCATAATATCATTACAAAATATACCAGACTTTCTGGAATTACTGTTCCTGATGGTAAACGGCAAGGGTTACATTCGCTTCGTCATACTCTTGCGAGTACTTTGCTTGAGCAGGGAACCCCATTACCAGTAATCTCTGAGATCCTAGGACATTTTAATTCTAAATCTACCAATGTCTATCTGCATACAGGAATGGATGGGTTAAGGAAATGTGCCATTGATCCAGAGGAGGTGCTTAAGAATGTCTAAGAAATCTGTAGTGTTTCAAAGTATTCTTGGTCCATTGATTGATGGATACATTGAGGAAAAGAGATCTGTTGGCTATAAGTACAAAAAAGGATCTTCTCTTTTGAAACAATTTGACACATTGGCTGCCAATGAAAACTTAATAGATATAAAACTTTCGAAAGAATTAGTATTTCTTTGGACAGAAAAAAGGCCAAATGAGACTGTCAGTACTAGAAATGGAAGAATCTCTATCATACGAGGGCTCGCTAAATATATGGTTCGTCTTGGGTATCAGGCATACATTTTTCCAGCTGCAACTATTTCGATTGATAGATATTCTTATGTTCCTTACATTTTTTCTGAAATAGAGTTGAAGAACATTTTTACCACATGCGACATTTATCCTTTTTCAGATGTTTCTCCCAACAGACATCTGACCTTACCTTTTCTGTTCCGTATGTTATATGGTTGTGGCCTCCGGATTTCAGAAGCATTGAATTTAAAACTAAAAGATGTTGATTTGGGTAATGGGACTTTATTCATTCGGGATACGAAATTTGGAAAAGAACGAAATGTTCCAATGACAGATTCATTGACGAAGCGTTGTCGTTTGTATGTAAAAGAAACTCATAACCTAAAGTCCAGTGATACTTATTTATTCCAATCCCCTTACGGAGGACATTATAAGGAAAGTACTATATATAACCTATTTAGAGAGATATTGTGGAAGGCTGGAATATCCCATAGTGGAAAGGGACCAAGACTTCATGATTTTAGGCACACTTTTGCGGTCCATTGTTTGAAAAAATGGGTCTTAGATGAAGAAGATATTACGAATCTCCTTCCCTATCTTTCTGCATTTTTAGGACACGTTGATTTAAGAGGTACACAACATTACTTAAGACTGACTGCTGATTTATATCCAAAAATTATTGCATCAGTTGAACAGAATTTTTCAACTTTAATACCGGAGGTATCGTTCAGTGAAACAGACTGATTTTGCCAGAACACTAACACGATTCCTTTCCGATTACCTTCCTAGCCATCGTAATGTTAGTACTAATACGATAAAGTCCTATCGGGATACCTTTAAACAAGTGCTAATTTATTTTAATTTAGAATTGAAAATCAGGCCAGAGTACCTTACCTTTGAAAAAATTAAAGCAGAAAAAATTAGAGACTTTCTCCTTTGGCTTGAAAAGTCGCGTAACGTCGGAATTAACACCCGTAATCAAAGACTAGCAGCAATCCATAGTTTCTACCGTTATGCACAGTCAGAACACCCTGAAAATATATTTGAATGTCAAAAAATATTAGGAATTCCCTTTAAAAAAAGGGAGATAAAGACGGTTGAATTCCTCTCACAGGAATCTTTAAGGTATATATTAGAACAACCTGATACTACCAAGAAAAAAGGGCGTCGAGATTTAACGTTAATGGCTACTCTATATGATACAGGGGCACGAGTACAAGAATTAATTGATTTAAAAACAAGAGATGTCAGACTTACGAAACCAGCCACAATTACTTTAACCGGCAAAGGAAATAAACGAAGAAGTGTACCTATTATGGATAAAACAAGAGTTCTGTTGGAGAATTACATGAAAGAAAACAAACTATTGGAAAATGGAAAACAAGATTATCCACTTTTCTTTAATAGCAATAGACGCGCATTTACAAGGCCTGGAATCACATACATTTTAGAAAAGTATTTAAAACAGGCTAAGGAAAATCATTCAGATGTTCTGTTCTCTGACAGACTTCATCCTCACATGATCAGGCATACAAAAGCTATGCATTTATTGGAGGCTGGTGTAAATCTAATTTATATAAGGGATTTACTAGGACACGTAAATGTTACTACAACTGATATATATTTAAGAGCAAATACGGAAATAAAAAGAAATGCATTAGAAGCCGCATATATGGAGGTTGTGAAGCAAGATACCCCTGTTTGGGATGAGGATACAGATTTATTAAAGTGGCTGGAGGAATTTTGTCGATAGGAATTTTGGAGTATTATGGAAAGATATTTGTTATGCCAGCTACGAATGTTACGCCTAATTACTAATATCTTTCCATAAACAAAAACTTTCGATAATTGCCTTTATGCAAAGCTTTTCATAAGGGTAAGTCCCATTTAGCAACAGGATTAGGAAGAAAAGCATGTGAAGTGGGATATGAGGTGAGATTCTTTCGTGTTTCTTTCCTCATTGAACAATTAGAACAGGCGTTAAAACAGGATAAACTGGCCACCTTTAGAAAAAGGTTTGAAAAGGTAGATCTAATTATTTTGGACGAAATGGGCTATCTACCTTTCAGTAAGGAAGGATCAGAACTATTGTTTCAACTAATAGCAGAATGGTATGAACAGAAAAGCTTAATAATTACTTCAAATCTTGAATTTAGTCAATGGAACCGCATATTTATTGACTCAAGATTAACAGCTGCCTTGGTAGATCGTTTGATCCACCACGCACACGTCTTAACGTTTAATGGTGGAAGTTATAGGCTATCAAACGCATTGTCTAAGGCTAGATAGTTATTGAAATTGGGTGGCAAAACTCTGCAAAAAGTCTTGCGCAACTCTGCATTTTTTTCTTGCAAAATACAACTGTTGTATTACCATATACCATATCCCACTTATCCACCTTTTCTCAATCCTCCATTGATGTATGAATAAATTCATAGACATCTTACAATGGAAGAGGCTTATATATTACTGGTACATTTGAGTAACTAAGTGTTTTATCTTTTCTAGCAAAAACTATCTACTCTAGTCTAGCAGTCACACATGGATTGGTCATTGTATCGTTCAAGCATTCCACATCAAATTTCTTGGCACGTTGAACGACATCTGAAACTGTATTCCTTGAATGTCCAGTGCTAGAACTAATAGTTCTTTAACTGATTCCTTCAATACAGTTCCAGAATATTTCGACAATTTACCACAGAAAAACTCCTGTATAATTGTGTCATGCCTGCTGGCATGCAACATAATTATACAAGCGGCTTTTCTGGATCCTATTTATAGTGGCTTTCCATTCCGTAAAGGGTGGTGGCTCTTTTCTCCGCAATGGCTGGATCAAAATTCCGCATAAATGGCTCAATTCAACAGCAATAATATTCAAACCTCTTTTAATAGGAAGACAATATATCCTGTTTCAATACCAGTTCTAGTTGTTGGATGAGAAGAGACACACTATTATTCTCAACTCATATCCTATTTCACATTCTTTCTTCATCGTAAAAATCCTTAGAATCAAAAGACGCCTCCCCAATGTATAACTTCGACAACTGTTATACCTTGGGGAGGCGTCCAATAAAAACAACTATATTATTGTATAAAGACACATACTTTCCGAAACACCATTAGGTTAATTAGTTAGGGTTGACCCAACATTTAATCAGATGCGACACTTTTAAATTTTTTTATAAATTCAATATATCCGTTGTTTACTTTTTTTCATGAATAACCTATAGATTATTTGAAATAATTCAAGTACGAGTTCATTCTTAAATAATTTCAAAGTTGTTAGATATATAGCACAACCAAATATTGTAGTTAGGATAACATGCAAAAAAATGTTGTCAGTTATAAGTATAACCATAGTATAAATAAAGATTATACTTAAACTTGATAATAAAAACTGTTGAATTCCATTAAATAATCTTCTAATATTAATTAATTTTCTCCCTAAATATAATCCCATAATGAATACACTTATTTCTGCTAATACTGTAGTAAGCGCTGCACCATTTTGGGCATATACTGGTATCACAATTACATTTAATATTAAGTTAATCACACATCCTACTAAAACTGCATATAATGAAAATTTCTCCTTATTGTGAGGCATAAAAACTTGATAGGCAATTAAACCATTTAATGGTGCAAATAAAACATTTACGCTTAAGATTTTCATAGTTAAACTAGCATCTTTAAATTCATTTCCGCTAAACATTAGAATTAATGGTTCACTTAATAAATATAAACCAAATGTTGCTGGTATTGCTAACAATAAAATAAAGTTACTAGTCTTATATAATAGTTTTTCAAAACCATCCTTATTATTATTTTGTATATAATAGGTTAATCTTGCAAGAATGACGGTACTTAATGAAGAAATTAAGACTATTACTAATCTATTTATTTTTACTGCAGCTGAATAAAGTCCCACACTTGTCTCGTCTTTCATAAAGCCTAGCATAGTTATATCAAAGTTTAAGTACATACTCGATGCGACACTCATTCCGAAAATAATTAATATTGGCTTTAAGTGTCTTTTAAAATTGTATTTTTTGTAGCCAAAAAACTTTACATATTTACGAGCATGTATTAAATACAAAATATTAGAGCCTACACTTGAAAAAACAGTTATTAGTCCGTATTGAATAAAATCTCCTCTATCCCTCACGAAGATAAATAACATGATTAAAGATAATACTTGAAATATTATTGATTGTAATGTTATACGTTTGTAATCTTCTACAATTTGATATAGCCATGATACCCCTATTATACTAAACGGAATTGAGAAACCGAAAACAATTAATAATTCTCTATAGTTGGTGAATTCAGGGAAATAAAAAAGACTTATATAGGCTATAAGTGCAATTGTTGATGATATTATCCCAATTAATAAAATTTCTGTAGCAAACTTTCCTAATTTCTCTTTCTCGTCTCTTATTTTTGCGCCTTCTCTAATAGCATAAGTGGGAATACCAAGAAGAGCAAACATAACAAAAAAGGCACTGACAGACGATATATAGTTTACCTTTCCTAATCCGTCAGTACCCAATATTCTTGAAACATACGGAAAGGATATTAAGGGAAATATAATAGTAAGTAATATTCTTGCTAAATTCCAAATGAAATTTCCCTTTACTGATTTATTTATAGTCATAATATTTATGATTCTCCATACTACTGAATAATATAATTAAATTTTAAATACTTCTTGAGGGTTGTCGATCCTTTAACATTAATTTTAAAAATACAAGTGATGATTTTAAACTATGTTTTATTGAAAAAATATCTTTTCTACGCCTTGTCTTATTGTATGCCATTGTGGATATACCTTCTTTATGAAGAAGTGTGATTTCTGGTGTATACATTAACAGTAAATTATCACGATCTGCTATATATTTTAAAATATCTTCCTCGAAGTAAAGAAATGTTTTATTATATAGCCCCTCATAATTATTAAAATATGATTTTGATAGAATAAAACAACTGCCTTGTAATTGCACATTTAATAAATCTTTATTCCCAGCTTTATTATCCTTAACTTTCTTCTGTCTATTTGACAATAACCTTTTTAAAAGAAAATCAATATAAAAATAACATTTAAATAAATCTTTCAACTGGATAAATATTATTCTAATTAAGTCTTTTACTCCTTTTATTTTATGTTTCATAGGGTTAGCATGGTGCTTTCCATCTATTGATACTATATCTGGCCCTAGTACATGGAAATTATATTGAATAAATTTTTCGTTTATAACTTCTACCCAATTGGAACTAATTATTTCTGTATCGTTATTCAGTAAGACTATAAAATCACATTGGAAATTATTCTTAGCAAAGGATATTCCAGTATTTAAACCTCTTGCAAATCCTAAATTCTGTTCACTTTGCAATACTACTACATTTTTATCCTCTTTATAATGCTCTATTAAGATTTGCCCGCTTCTATTAGGAGAGCCATTATCCACTATAACAACTTTGAATTGATTTTTATCAATATTTTTGTAAATAGAACTTACACAATCTAGAGTAATATCTATAGTTTGATAATGTAATATGACAAAAGCAATATTCAAACTTCACACCTCAATCTTTGTATTGATTAACATTGAATAAATTGGCATTACCAATTATTAATTTGAATTAGAAATTATCCTTAAAAATTCTTGATAATAATTTTCTTTATTAAATTTTTCAAGAGTATTGACTCTATCATAACCACTGTTTCCCATCTTTACTCTTAATTCGTCATTCATAAGAAGTAGTTCCATTGCTTTAGCAAGGTTTTCTACAATATTTTCTTGTTTTTCAACAATTACTGCACACTCTTTATCAACAACTTCTAGTAGCCCTCCAGAATTAGTTGCAATTAATGGGACTTTCATTGCCATAGCTTCTAATCCTACCATACAAAAAGCCTCTTGAACCAATGAAGGGATTACTACAACATCTGCCAGAGCATAGACCTCAGGCATATATTCAGGATGTATATATCCGGTAAAAATTATTCTGTTTATTAAAGAGCTTGACAGAGTCTTAATTTCATCTAGATATGAATCACTAGTTTTTAATGTAGACCACGGACTACCAACTATCATTATCTTTGCATTATTAATATATTCTATTTTTTTAAATGCTAAAATAAGCTCCTTAACTCCTTTATCGGCTGAAATTCTCCCTGAGTACATAATAATTTTATCTTTACTATTAATATTATATTTTCTCTTTAATACTTCTGTTTTTGTTAATCTATTAAGATCATAAAGCTTTAAATCAATACTATTATACAATACATTTGTTATGTTATTCACATACACACTATTCACTCTATCTTTTAAATAATCGCTTACTGTAATTATTTTTACAGCAGTATTAGCAATTAATTTTACTAGATGCTCTGGCTTCGAATTACTACCTATATCATTATGCAAATGAAAAATTAAATTATTTTTATAATTAGTTCTTTTGTAAATATCAGCATAAAGAGTCATATTATTTTCTATAATAACTAGGTCGTATCCCGACTTTAAATATTTATTAATTAAGATATCACCAAAAACAATATGATACTCGTTTTTTCTTAGTAATACCTTCGCAAAGATATATTGAACTCTTCGGCGTATCTTTGCTAACTTTGATACAGGTACCTGTATCACATTAGTGTGCTTATATTTAATGTTTGTCAAGTTATCTGTTGCTATTGTATATATATCAAATTTATTAATCCCTAATTCTTCATTTTGGTCAATTAAATTTGTTATTAATGTTTCAATTGCTCCACCATGAACGGCTGGGACTGGAAGAAACCCAGGTGTTATAATTGCTATATTCATATTTACTCCTTAAATTTATCTATTATTTAATTTAAGTTATCTACTTTTATACTCACCTTTAAATTTCTATGATATAAGCAATTAGAAATAATTATCATTTTTGTTTTGGTGCACCTTATCAATTTTTTCAAGTAAATCTCTAGATATTATCGAATTAACCTTTCTACAAAATAATTCATCTCGCTCCATTAAGGTTTGAAAGTCATATTCAGAGAAAATTTTTATATTTTTGGGGTATTCAAAGTAATGTATGTTTCTCCAGTTAACCAACCCTCTTTTCTCGTTTTCTGGTCCTCCCATGGATGTAGAAGTACTGAACTTAGAATTAAAAACTATAGTAGTAAAGTATAACTCATCTACTGGAAAAGAATGTTTAAAATATCTATTGAATTTTTTATTTTCATTGTGAAATTTAATTATATACTTTATACATTCACTTGTTAGCGCCCATTGAGCACTTCCCCAATAGACGTCAAAAATTCTACCATCCTTTATATATCCACTTCTAACTTTTAAATCAACCATATAATTTAATTTATTAATTACTTTTTTAATTGGATTTATTTTCTCATAAAACAAGTAATACTTGCATCTACTATAAAAATACTTATCAGTGGACTTACTTATATTACACCCCCTAATAAACTCTTTATTTTTATTTTCCATAAAAAAGTTATAGATTTCTTTATTAGTTTTAAGTGGATAATCTAGCCCTTGCAACAATACATATCTATCATAATCATACCTCTGATTAGCTGAATTAATAAGGGACATTGTTGCTTTAACAGCACTATATCCTCCCCAACTTACCTCGTATCTCTCTTCTACAAATGTAACTGATTTGTTATCTCCAACTTTTTGTTTAAAGTTTGAAATATCAACCTTTAAATCAACATGTATATAAACATCAAAAAACTCAAATTCTGTAATTTTTTTGACTAATCTTGATATGTGCTCTTCATCATTATGACATAAAATTAAATATGCAACTTTCATTGTTCCCTCCATTTTCAGGGGTTTATCATAAATAAAATCAAAGTAATCAAACAGATTTTAATAATCCTCATATTCACTCTTAAAATACTGTCCTAATAAAAACCAAACCATAAGTTGACTTACCCCAGGTCCAAATGGATAAGTATACTCAAAAAGGCTGACAATTAAAGAAACTAGAATTACCCATAGTGGAAGAGAAAATCTCACTCTTTCTTTAAAAGAAAAAATAGATTTTAGAGTAAAATACCAAAGGTATAGATACAAAAAAATAAAAGGTAACGAACCAAAAATTCCATATTCAACCCATTTATTTAGAATGAAATTGTGTGGAGTATAGTAGGTAAATTCCGTTCCTCCTATTTCTCCTAGAATAGGATTATTGAGAGCAAAACTATAAGCTTGCTTATAAACTTCTGTTCTCTGAGCACTAAGTGAATTAATATTAGAAATATCATAGTTAAGAGTCATAGATTTCCAAAAAGCTTCTATTATACTGTCAAATGCACCAAATGTAATTAGTAGGATCATTCCAATCAAAAATGATTGAAAGATTATTAAGTTCTTTAATGTTCTTTTTATTTTATACTCACTAATAAGAAATAATAATAGTGTAATTACAATAGCTACAATACTTGCTCTATTCCTAACTACTAAAATTGTCGATAATAATACAACAAACAAACCAATCTTCAACAATAAATAACTATACTTAAAATCCAATATTCTTTTGTTTAGTATCCATATACCCATAATAATTGAAGAAATACCGAATATAGGCCCTATTTGATTTTTACTTGGTATCATATACCTAGCAGAAATCTGGTAGCCCCCATTGTAATAAAATATAGAAGTAACCCCTAAGATTGCAGCTAATATGATATACCAAATTAAGAATTTACTTAATTGCCTACTATTAAATTTTGTATTTAATGAGCAAAGTAGTATCCCGAACGGAATTATATATTCAAACATAATCATATTAATATTCCGAGAGATAATTAAAGCTAAAAAAAGCAAAAAGCTGTATAAAATGGTTATTATAAAAAACTGAACAACCCGGAGATTTAAAAAGCGGTTAATCGAAAAAAGAGAAATAAAACTAAAAAATCCAAAGGTTATATATAAGACCACTCTTATTTCCGAATAAAACATTTCCCTTAATACCGGCATTTGTTGAATTATAGTTAGACTAGCAAGAAGCACCATTAATATTCTTTTAGTTTGTTCATTTCTACTTAATTTATAATCACGGGTCATATAAATCATCCTCTAATTATCTACTGTTACGATTAAATGTATCTCTTAGTTTGTGGAAAACTATTACAATGTAGCAAATCTATTGATATAACATTATGAATTATTCCCCACTAAATATATCTCTTGTATAACCTTTTCAAAATATCTTTAACATAATTAGATATTTTATTTACTACAAAAAAATCACTCATTTTCCTTGATTCTTAAAGGTCCTTAATTCCCTAAAGTTATTAAATGAATTAGATTCGGGATTTGGTTATAACGCTGAAATGATTATATTTAAGAAGCCAAAACACTTGTATATACAGGTTAACTATTGGAAAGAAATCTGATAATCTTAGGTATTCTTCAGTACAAAGTTTTATAAAGAGATTTAAGGCAAAAGGGTTCCATTCTAGTTCTGTTAGCATCTTCTACAACTGCAATTATGTTGTTTAGAGCATCGTTATAGTTTGCAATTAATCGCTTTGTATCTTTAGGTAGGTAGTAACACCATATCCAAAAGAAGGATTATAAAAATATAATAATTTCAATTCTGAGACTTAGCACTAACCCTCTTAGCTTAGAATAAGTATCAGTTTATTAAAAAGCTCCTCTCTTTGCTAAATAAGTATTAGCAAAGGCTACCTCTACTAATAAGTTAGGAAATCTCTTAGCTCTATCTGATTGCTCTCCTAGAGTTATTCTAGGTGGGTAAAGGTTATCATACTAGGCTTTCCCTTTCCTAAAGATTTTTGGAGAAAATAATATTACTTGTAATAAATTTTTCTTTAACTTTTTCTCTGTACCCTACTGGAACAGTTGACTTAATTATCTTTATTACATCTGGGTATAGAGATAATATATTAACTAGTATACTTTCAATAGCTTTTGTACTGGAATTATTATCCAACTGATAATAATCAGTTGGAGTAGCCATTAGAATTTATTCCGCATCCTTAAACGCCTTTTGTGAATCAGTTATTGGTATTTAGTTTAACTCTTTGTTAGCAAATACTCCTCAATTTCTGCATCTATAAATAGGAGACCTCTTAACATCTATAGCTATAAATTCATTATGCGGAACTAGTAAAACAACATTTGACAAACCTACATATCCGATTCGTACTATTGTAATTTAATAATATAACACCTATTTATTTACATTCTATTAATTACTCTAAAATTCAAATAGTTATCATCCGAGTATTCAACTGACATAAACTTCTTATGTGTTTCTTTAGCTCGTAAGTCTTTAGTATATTCTATACTTTCAAATGCAATATTTTCATACGATAGTAAATTACAAAGATTAAATGCATTTTGCTTAAACTTTTCTAACAGATGCTTATTTTCAATGAGAATAAGCAGTTTCTCATATATCTCCCTTATTGAACCCTCATATAAAAATAGGCCAGTTCTATCAATTAAATGACTTGTGCTTCCATAGTATCTTAATAACAATGGTAGACCTACAGCAACACAATCTTCTAAAAGAGTTGTATGCTGCGTATTCCAAATACCAATATCACTATGTTTTAACAATGCTAGAGTGTCTTTCCTATCTAACCAACCAATGAATTGTATTCGACTGTCCGTTTTTATCAAAGTTTCTACCTTTTTATCTTGTATATCGCCAAATAAAACCAGTCTAATATTTGGATTATTAACTCTTTTAAAAGCTAAAATAATTCGATCAATTTGCTTTTCAGGTGTGATTTTCCCACCATGTGTTACAATTATACAATTTTTATCGATATCATATTTTTCCAGAAGCTTTTCTTTAGTTATTGTCACGTCTGCATTATCCACGTCTGCTCCTATAGGTAACAGTTTAATTTTATCAACTCTAACTCCTAGTTCTTCTTCTAAAAATAAGCACCGTGAAGGTGTTACTCCAAAATAGATATCTATAAACTTATCATGTTTAGAAATAATGTACTTCCAAAATAAATTATAGTAAAACAACTTCCATAATTTATTTCTACCTGAAATATTTAGATCTGCATGATTATCAACTGCGATAAATACATGTGGGTTATTTTGTTTATATCTACTCACAGTTTTTATTGAAGGTGAGGTGACTGAATGGTGAAAGATATAATCTGGCTTTTCATCGTCTAAAATTTTATATAGATCATCAAAAATAACAAATCTTCTCTTAAATTCACCTTTTATTTTTTTCCTTTTAACTATAAAACCATTTTCTTCAAATTCCGCTTCTTTTTTTACTCGACTGTCATTATTAAAACCATCGGACCTTGTAGATGTAATTAAAACTACTTCATGTCCTAGTTTCTTTTGATAATATGGTAGGATATTTTCTTGGTAGCCCATTTTTTCATTATAATATTGTTGAATATGCAAAATTTTCATTTAACTGTTCCTACTTCCAAGCAAAATGATGGGTGTATTTAATCTACTAACTCTTTGTATAGTTTCATATATTCCAGATAACGATCATTTTTATTAAAAAATTCTTTGGCTCTTTTCATGCAGCTATCTGAATAAAACTCTTTTCCTACTTTTTTTATTTTTTGTATCCCATTCTCTAATTTTCTTACATCTCCCTTTTCAGTTATTATTCCTGTATCAGTGTCAATACTTTCAACACTTCCACCTGTATTAAAGGTAATGACTGGAATACCACATGCCAATGCCTCTAGATTTGTTGTTGGAAAATTGTCCTCTAATGTAGGATTAACAAATACATCAGATGCAGAGTAAATTTGAACCAATTCTTTAACATTATTAGTTCTTGATATCCCAATAATATTTTTAGGGAGTCCCTCTATTTGCTTTTCTGTTAGTCCTACTAGAACTATTACTTCATCTTTTTTAAGGTTATTTGATAATTCATAAAAATAGCGCAGCCCTTTTCTTCTATCCCAAGCACTTGCTACTCCTAAAATTACATATTTATCTTCTATGTTAAACTTCTTTCTAAAATCACTTTTTTCTACCTTAAATGTTTCAGTGTCGATTCCATTATTAATTACTTTTATTGGATATTGACCCAAAAGAGATTCTTTAACCAAACTCGCTAACCATTTTGACGGTGTAACTATTGTTAAATCTTTTACCCCTGTAAAAATTTCTTTCTTATTTAAATAATTGCGTTTTGAATTATCTAAAAATAAACTAGAAGGATAAGAATTTTTTTCTGGACAACTATTACACTGAGTTTTCCATTTATCGCATCCTATAAAGTCAAAATATGCACAATGACCTGTAAAAGGCCAACAATCATGAAGTGTCCAAATTACTCGTTTGTTTGCTTTTTTTAAATAGTTAAATAAAATTTTAACATTAATATAATAGCCGTGAATGTTATGCAAATGGATTAGATCAGGATTTATATTCTCAATACTTTTAATAAATTCTCGCGTAGCCTTACTTGACCCAAACCCATGATTATCAAATACCCTTGTTGAGGCTACATGTAAATAATTTTCATATCTACTACCTATTTTAATTAGATTATCAATATTTTCGGTAGATTTTCTACCATATGCTATATAGCTTTCATGACCGTGATCAACTAGTATATTGTGAATGTCTGATGTAATTCTCCCGGTACTCCCAACTCCAGATACCGAGTTTATCTGCAATACTTTCACAAGTTGCTCCCCCAAACAACTCTATTGATATAGTCTGTATAAGACAATATAATCCTCAATACTTTATCTGACACATTAGGCATGCTATAGTCTGTAACTATCCTTAAATCTCCTTCTTCTTGATTTTCTAAAACTTTAAGCCCCTGAAGGATCCGTTCTTTATTTAATCCCACCATCATAACTGATGCCTCTTCCATTGCCTCTGGTCTCTCATGAGCTTGTCTTATATTAAGGGCTCTAAAACCTAAAATAGAAGACTCTTCACTTATCGTTCCACTATCGCTTAAAACTGCTTTAGCTTTAATTTGAAGTTTTACATAATCATTAAATCCTAACGGTTTTAATGCCTTAACTAAAGGGTGAAAGTCTATTCCCTTATAATTAATCATGTTTCTAGTTCTAGGATGCGTACTAATAATAACAGGTAAATTATATTTATCTGCAATAGCATTTAAGCTATCAACTAAATCAAGAAAATTAGTCTCTGAACTGATATTTTCTTCTCTGTGAGCCGAAACTACAAAATATTTACCTTCTGCAAGTTCCAATCTTTCTAATACATCCGAATTCTCAATATCTGCTTTTCTTGAATTGAGTACTTCAAACATAGGGCTTCCAGTTTTAATAACTCTATCAGCAGGTAATCCTTCCCTTAACAAATACTCTCTGGCAATATCACTATACGTTAAATTGATATCAGCAATGTGATCAACTATCTTTCTATTTGTTTCTTCTGGTACCCTTTGATCAAAACATCTATTTCCTGCTTCCATATGAAAAATTGGAATATGCCTTCTCTTCGCTGCAATTGCACATAAGCAACTATTTGTATCTCCCAAGACTAAAAAAGCATCTGGTTTTACTTGTTCCATAATAGGATCTATTCTAACGAGGATATTTCCAATAGTTTCAACTGCAGTACCAGTTGCTGCATTAAGGAAGTAATCCGGTTTTCTTAATTTAAAATCATTAAAAAACACTTCATTTAATTCATAATCATAATTTTGCCCTGTATGGACAAGTATCTGTTCTATCGCATTTGACTCTTCTAATTTATTAATTACAGCTGACAATCTAATAATCTCTGGTCGAGTCCCAACTACTGTCATAACTTTTAACTTCTTCATTTGTTAAACCTCCTGGTAATAAGTATCAGGCTTCTTCGGATCAAATTGTTCATTAGCCCACATAACGGTTACCATATCAATTTCTCCAAGATTCTCTATATTGTGTGTATATCCAGTGGGGATATCAACTACTTCTAATTTTTCCCCACTGACAAAATATTCAATAACTTTATCAGACCCAATTTTTCTAAACCGGATAACCCCATGTCCGCTAACGACCAGGAACTTTTCATTCTTTGTATGATGCCAATGGTTCCCCTTTGTAATGCCAGGTTTAGAAATGTTAACTGAAACTTGCCCTCTATCTGGAGTCTTAATAAACTCTGAAAATGAACCTCTAGTATCTACATTCATTTTCAGATCGTAACTGAATTGATCTTCTGGCAAGTAACTCAAATAAGTACTATATAGCTTTTTCGAAAAAGAATTAGACATATTAGGAATTGAACGCTCTTCACGACTTTGTTTAAAAGAATAAATCAGATCAACAATTTCACCTAGAGTAATAGTGTGTTCTACTGGAACCTCACAAAACTCACCAACTGAATTTTCATTTCCTATTAGAGCATTAATAAGCTCTTCAATAACATCATCAATATAAACTAATTTCATAATAACGTTCGGATCGTTCACAGTGATTGGTAAATCACTAGCTATATTATTGCAAAATGTAGCTACTGCACTATTATAGTTGGGTTTACACCATTTCCCAAAAACATTAGGAAAGCGATACACGAGTACTTTTGCTCCTGTTTGATTACAATATTGAAGAAGCAAATCTTCTCCAGCTTTTTTACTGATCCCATATGGATTGTCTTGCTCTGCTTGGATGGATGAGGAAATCATCACCGGACAAGTGTTGTGATGCTTTTTTAGTGTTTCTAATAGTGTCGACGTAAAACCATAGTTTCCATCCATAAATTCAGATTGATCCTTTGGCCGATTTACCCCAGCAAGATGAAATACAAAATCTGCTTCTTTACAATATTCATTAAACAAGGAAGGATCTGTATCCCTGCTATGTTCAAAGATATCTGTATAGTTTCTATTTCTTAACTCTGCGATGAGATTTTTCCCAATAAACCCTTCTGAGCCGGTTACTAATATCTTCATTATTGGTTCCAACCTTTCAATTCTTCACGAACATAGTCAAGCATTAAAAGTTTATCTTTAATTGCCTCAATTTTTAGACGCTCAGTGTTATGAGAATTATATTCCTCTTCAGATGATAACTTATGGTCACCTTCAAAGAAGTATTTATCATAGTTTAAGTCTCTTTTATCTGCAGGTACCCTATAAAATCCACCTAAATCTTGTGCAACTACATGCTCTTCTCTTGTGAGCAATGTTTCGTATAACTTTTCACCATGACGAGTACCAATGACTTTTATTTCATTATCAACCACAAATAATTCCTTAAGTGCTTGTGCTAAGTCACCTATAGTTGAAGCTGGAGATTTTTGTACCATAATATCCCCTGCTTCAGCATTTTCGAAAGCAAATACTACTAGTTCTACAGCTTCCTCCAAACTCATCAAGAACCTTGTCATATTAGGGTCAGTTACAGTTAAGGGTTGTCCACTTTTGATTTGTTCGATAAATAATGGAATAACAGAACCTCTTGAAGCCATCACATTGCCATAACGAGTTCCACAAATTAATGTTCGGTCAGGATCTACAGTATTTGCTTTAGCTACAAATACCTTTTCCATCATTGCTTTAGAAATCCCCATTGCATTAATAGGATAAGCCGCTTTATCCGTTGACAGACATATCACTTTCTTTACACAACTTTCAATAGCAGCAGTTAGAACATTCTCTGTTCCTAATACATTAGTTTTAACAGCTTCTAAAGGAAAGAACTCACATGAAGGTACTTGCTTTAATGCTGCTGCATGGAAAATGAAATCTACGCCATGCATTGCGTTTTTCACACTTGCTAAGTCTCGTACATCACCTATATAGAACTTTAACTTAT
Source organism: Robertmurraya korlensis (assembly GCF_023715225.1). GTDB lineage: Bacteria > Bacillota > Bacilli > Bacillales > Cytobacillaceae > Robertmurraya_A. The sequence goes on along the minus strand of NZ_JAMBNS010000008.1, from coordinate 209,941 downwards.
CATTTTTATAAAGCTTTCTCATATCATCTTGTTTTTTTTCATCTCGAGAAAAAATTCTAATTTCTTTTATATCTGTATCTAAAAATCTATCCATAACTGCATTACCGAAGGAACCAGTACCTCCAGTAATAAGTAGAGTTCTATCTTTAAACATTTTATTTTTCCCCCAAGTTAATTAAGTTGTCTTCTAACATTAACATGAACTTTTCCTTGCTATAGTTTTTAATGTAGTAGTCATATGAATTTTTTGCCATTGCTTCTTTTTTATCACTATTACAAAACTGTATAATTAAATTTGCTAATTCTTTATAGTTCTCTGCTGGACATGATAACCCGCACATCGCTTTATTTATAACTTGACTTGCCTCGCCATTAATCGCGCCAATTATTGGTTTGCTAGCTGCCATATAAGATTGAACTTTTCCAGGTAACGTGTAAGAAATGTTCTTATTATTCTTTAAGGTAATTAACATCGCATCTGCCAATCCGTAATATTGTGGCATCTCACTCACAGGCCTTCTCCCATAATATAAAATGTTTTCAAGACCTAATTCTTTACTTAGCAACTTACAATTTTCTAATTTTGATCCGTCTCCAACTATATGAAAAGTTATATCAGAACGATCTCTCAATTCATTTGCAGCTTTAACAATTGTATCGACACTTTGCATATCACCAATGTTTCCAGCAAATACAAAATTAAATTTATTTTCTTTTGTAACTTCAGCACTTTCAGAAAATAAATCTTCAGCATACTGTGGTAAATGAATAACATTATCTATGTTCATCCCAAGTGTGTTTTTATAATATTCTTTAAACATACTAGAGGTAACCGCAATAGTATCAGCTGAACTATAAATCCATTTAGATAGTTTTTTAAATACTTTATAAATTATTGAGTATTCTTTTATTCCACCTGCAGCCAAACTATCAGGCCATAGGTCAAGACAATATAGCAACATTTTTCTGTTATGCTTCTTCTTATAAAATATCCCCGGAATTCCCATCATTACTGGAGAAAGCTGATTAACAAATATAACATCAAACTTTTCTTTTAATAACAGCGCCTTAAACGACGCTGTTACAGAGAAACTAAGATAATTCAAGAAAAGTTGAAAATTACTGTTCCCTCGACCTATTTCAAAACACCTAATTACTTTTACACCGTTTATTACTTCATTTCTTTTCTGACCATATCGATAATCATCAAGTACTCTACCCTCTGGGTAATTAGGAAGACCTGTTAATACCGTAACTTCGTGACCCTTTTCAACAAGAGTTTCACATATATCTGAAATCCTAAAAGGTTCAGGATAGTAATATTGACAAACAACCAGTATATTCATATGTAGATGCCTCCGTGTTTCTATTAAACAAATACTTTATGTTTTCTCTTAAGCTTTAATTTTCTCTAGTACTCGCAATTTCTTTCTTATTTCCTGTACCACCTTCAACAACACCGTCACTCTTAATAACACTAACTACGGTTCCAAAGAAACATTTAACATCCATCCAAAGACCGACCCTTTCAACGTATTCTCCATCTAACTTCGCCTTTACCTCAATTGGAAGTTCATCTCTACCATTTATTTGTGCCCATCCAGTCAATCCAGGTGGAATATCATTAGCACCATATTTATCTCGTTCAGCAATAAGATCGTATTGGTTCCACAATGCCGGTCTTGGCCCAATAATACTCATTTGCCCAACAAAGATATTCCAAATCTGTGGTAACTCATCAAGTGAAGTTTTTCTCAAAAACTTCCCCATTTTAGTAATATACTGTTCTGGGTTTTCCAGCAAATGTGTAGGTGTATCCTTAGGAGTATGTATTCTCATAGTGCGGAACTTCAAGATGTTGAAGTGTGTCTTGTTGATACCAATACGCTTCTGCTTAAACAGAACCGGACCTCTTGAATCGATCTTAATAGCAATAATTAGAATTAAATAAATCGGTGCTAATACTATAAGCCCAATGAAAGAAAGAATGATATCTATCAATCTTTTAATTTTTATATACATGCTGAACCACCCTTAAAAAGTTATTTAGTAAGTTAGGACTTAATTGGAAACCATCCGTCTTTCCAACCAACTACTAAACCACTAAAATGTTATCTACTTTTCATAGTCACCTCGTAATATCTATTCAATCTAATTAACAATACGGTTTAGATATTCCCCTTTAACAATGGTTGCTATTTTTCCTAGTATAACTATGGTGATCAGTACCTCAAATAATCTAAATCCTTTTTCTTTCAACAAGTTCACGGTTGTCATGTTCTTAGAGGTCATATAAAAATACCTCCATGTAATAATAAAAATTAAGTTTTTATAATTAAAATATATTCAGGGCATCAAACCCCACCTCACACCATACCCATGACAACAAACGTGTCTAAGGTGTTTCCACCCACAACATAGCCGAGTGCCTCCATTGATAACGGTAAGGAGACATCACCAATGTATTTTTCATAAAAATATTCTAGATACACCACACCAACAAAGTCAGTATATCTAGAATAAAAGAATCACTCTAACTTACAAATACACTCTCTTGAACACTTTTCTTATTCGCCAATCCCAAAACATACTCCTGAATCTCCAAAGAAGTCATCTGAACAAACTTATTAATCAAATACTCCACTTCGTCATATCCATCCAAAACAGCTTTCCCAATAAAAATCTTTGGAAAAATCGCTTCACTATGAACCTCATTCTCGCCAAGAAGCTCTTCATACATCTTTTCTCCTGGGCGAATTCCTGAGTATTGAATACCGATTTCTTCTATTGTATAACCAGACAATTTGATGAGGTTCTTCGCTAGATCAACAATCTTAACTGGTTCACCCATATCAAGGACGAAGATTTCTCCCCCACGGGCAAGTGCACCTGCCTGCATAACAAGTCTTGAAGCTTCAGGAATCGTCATAAAGTAACGAGTCATATCTGGGTGAGTTACAGTCACCGGACCACCAGCTTGAATCTGCTTTTTAAATAAAGGAATGACACTTCCACGACTGCCAAGTACATTTCCAAATCGCACAGCCACAAACTTTGTCTTACTATTCTGAGCTAGGTGCTGTATAACCATTTCTGCAATCCGCTTCGTTGATCCCATCACATTCGTTGGGTTTACTGCTTTATCAGAAGATACAAGTACGAACGTTCCAACTGTGAAGGTATCTGCTGCTTCTGCTACGTTTTTTGTTCCAATGACATTGTTTTTCACAGATTCCTTTGGATTGTACTCCATCAACGGTACATGCTTATGCGCTGCTGCATGATACACCACATCTGGTCTGTGTAGTTCCATCACTTCAAAGATGCGATCCCGATCTTGAATATCCGCAATAATTGGAATGATTTCAAACTGATTTTTATATGTATTTCTTAGTTCCATATCAATCTGATAAATGGAGTTTTCACCATGTCCTAATAACAAAAGCTTCTTTGGCTGGAATTTACTCACTTGTCGGCAAAGCTCTGAACCTATGGATCCCCCAGCACCAGTTACTAGAATCGTATTACCTGTTATTTTTTTCGAAATGCTTTCCATATCCAGCTCGACTGGATCACGTCCAAGTAAGTCTTCCACTTCTACATCCCGGAATTGTTTTACAGACACTCGCCCGATCATAACATCTTCCACTTTAGGCATAATCACGGTTTTTGCCTTTGTCTTCGCACACTCCTGGAAGATCGAGTTCATTTCAATTTTATTAAGGGAAGGAATGGCAATAATAATTTTATCAATATTTAATTCTTCAACTGCTTCTTGAATATTCACTGATGTCCCAACAACAGGTATTCCATGAATATCTAGCTTTAAGAGGTGAGTATTGTCATCGATAAAAGCGACTGGAACAATTCCCGCATCCTGATTATTTAATAGTTGACGTGCAAGTAGAGTTCCAGCTGCCCCTGCTCCAACGATAAGTGCTCTTCTCTGCTCATTTTTTGGTTTTATGTAACGATCTCTATACACTCTCCATGAAAATCTCGAGCCACCGATCAGTAATACATGCATCATCCATGCAAGAGAAAGTGCTCTAACATAGATGTCTTGAAATAGTACTAACTGAACAAATGCAGCTGAAATCACTGCAAAGCTCACTGCTTTTACGATCGCTACCAATTCTCCAACACTCGCATACTGCCAGGCCTTTTGATATAAACGATAATATGATGCAAAAATATGATGGCTAACCAGTAAGGTAACGGAACTAATCAGTAAAGTCTTGTATGTAAAAACCTGGACTGTTGGATGAAGTATGATATAGCTTACATAGATGGCTGTTAACACGATGAGTGAGTCTAGCACGGTTAAAAACGTTAACCTTTTTTGAAAAGACAATCGTACCCTCCCCTTTCTTAATATTTACCCAAGCACCGCTTTAAAGCGTTACTAGCATAAAAATATCTAAGAAAAGACATATGATTCATATATTTTTTCTTAGATATTAAAACTCGAATTAAAAGATTCCTAGAAACTTCTTTACTTTCACTTTTTCTGGAATCTCTTTCATCACATTCTTCCCATCAATTAGTAACTCTGCATTTTCGGTATAGAAGTAGACCATGTCGACCCCAAACTTAGACTCTATAATATCTAGCGCATCCATCATTTTAAATGCTCGATTATTCACATTATGTGCATCAGATGCTAGAAAATGAGTGAGGTTTGCCTCAATTAGTTGTGCAGAGAACTTCTGGATCTTCTTTCCGAAATATCCCGCTACACTCGAAGCCGTTACTTGTGTAAGAGCCCCTTTCTTCACGAGGTTATACAAAATATCCGGATTGGTGATGATTTCTGTGTTTCTTTCTGGGTGGACGATAATCGGTGTAAATCCCTTAAGTTGAATATCGAATAATAATCGATCGGTATACCTAGGTACATGACCTGAAGGGAGCTCTACGAAAACATATTGAGTCTGATTTAATGGGAGAATATGAATGAGCTCTTCTTCTTCTAAAAACTCCCCGAAGATCCTTGTTTCCTGACCTGGTAGTATCTTCAAAGGAATTTGTTCCTTCTGAAGCACCTCATTCAGCTTCGTTACCTCATCGATAATCGTTCGCTTATTGTTATCGTATTGTCCGTTTTTATGATGGGGAGTAGCGATAATTGTATCAATGCCTTCCTTTACCGCTTCTCTTGCCATTGCAACAGACTCACTTACATCCTTTGCCCCATCATCAACGGATGGGAGGATGTGACAATGGATATCAATCATACATTCCACTACTCTCCAAATATTTTAATTTGAGATTTTAGAAAATCGTTATATATCATACCATATACCTACTAATCTGGCAATTAACTCCTATTTTCCACCATAGTAATAATAGTATTGAGATTTGTCTTGCTTCTTATTATTTAAAATGACTCCTAATAGCTTTGCTTTCGATGCAGTCAGCTGCTCCTTCGCTTTCAATGCATTTTCCTTTTCCGTGAAGTTAGAGGAAACAACCAGTACGGTTCCATCGCATTTATTGGCTAAAAGCTGAGCATCTGTTACCACTAGTACAGGTGGTGAGTCGAAAATAACCATATCAAATTCATTCAGTGCTACTTCAATAAACTCGTCCATGGAGCGTGAGCTTATTAATTCAGCTGGATTGGGAGGAACCGGTCCGCATGGTAGCACAAATAAATTTGATGAATCGATTTGCGTGGCTGCCTCATGTAAATCAGATTGCTTTTTTAATATGGTCGTTAATCCAGATGTATTCATTAAGCTAAACGTATAGTGAACGGTCGGTTTTCGCATATCAGCATCAACAAGCAGAACCTTGTTCCCTTGTTGCGCAAATACCGTTGCCAAATTGGCAGCTGTTGTCGATTTCCCTTCACCCGGCCCAGATGATGTAACCATAAGCGTACGAATTTCATGATCCACTGTTGAGAATTGGATATTGGTACGGATCGTACGATATTGCTCTGATACCGGTGACTTCGGATCGTTCTTTACAACCAGTTTTCGTTTAAAGTCAGACACCTTTGCTTTTTTCTCTTTTTTAAACGCCAACTCTCTCACCTCGTGTACGTGTTTTGCTTGAACGGCTAGTTTCTGGCACTGTTTCTTGAATCGTTGGGATTGCACCTAGTACAGGTAGTCCAAGTGTTTGTTCAATATCCTGTTCGGTCTTAATCGTGTTATCAAGGTATTCTAATAAAAAGGCGATTCCCACACCCAGCATTAATCCGACCACAAGGGCGATCGCAATATTCATTAATGGCTGTGGTTTAATTGGGGATTGGTTATCTACTACCACTGCTTTTGCTAGAATACTTACGTTATCAACATTCATAATCTCTTTAATCTCTTTTTTGAATACAGAGGCTGTAGTATTCGCAATATCTGCGGCAAGCTTTGGATCTGGGTCTTGTACAGAAATATTAACGACTTGAGAGTTTTGCTCACTTTGCACCGTAATCTTTCCATTTAACTGGGCAGCTGTCATATTTAAGTCTAGTTCCTTAGAAACCAAATCTAAAATGGCTGGACTTTTAATAATGACATTGTACGTATTGATGAGCTGCAGGTTTGTTTGTACTTCCCCCACATTGTAGGCGGCTTGTTCATCCTTTGATTGGTTTACAAGAATTTGCGTTGATGCTTGATAGATTGGAGTAAGGTAAAAAAAGCTAATCAGACCACTGATTGTTGCAAAAAGAATGGTAATTAAAGCTATTAAACTAAGACGTTTTCGCAACGTCAAAAATAGTTCTTTTAGACTAATTGTTTCTTCCATCGTATCCTCCTAAAATGAAAAACTTCTAGTATTATAGCATAAAACATGTTGAGAAAAATGACGTTTTTTGTCATACTTTATATAATTTTGAAGAAGATTCCTCTTATTTATCTCTGATAATAACGATTTTTTGGTAAAATTATAGTATTTTAGATAAATTAACCATAATTAATAAAAACAAAAAGGAGTGACATACTATTGAAAGCCTTTTTTACTATTTTTGTCGGTTTCATATGCTTAGTTCTATTAATCCTAGGTAACCTTCATTGGCAAAAGAAAATAGAAATAACCGGAGATGGTTCTAGCTATCACGCTACCGCCGTTAATGACGATGAGACAGAAGCATTTGCCCAAACAGATCCACTGATGGAGCATGCTGCGAATTGGTCTGAAGGAGAAAAACAACAATTCCAAACAGCACTCGCTGAAAATCGTCCTTATCATATTCTTATCGTTGGTTCCGAGCAGTTGGGTGAGGGTGAAACCTCTTGGACAGCTCTATTTCAAAATGACCTGTTAGCTACATATGGGGAACAGGCAATGACCATTGAAACCACCACCTATTCTGAAACAACTGCCGAATTTGTTTCAGCAGGAAAGCAAGCGGAGTGGGCGGCTAAACAAGCGGACCTGATTATTTGGGAACCTTTTGTTCTCACCGATAACGCTGTCGTTCCTATTGAAGAATCTCATGAATATATAACAACTGTTATGAACGAAGTAAAAGCAGCCAACCCGAATATAACATTTATTCTTCAACCACCGAATCCTTTGTATCAGCCTAAGCTGTATAGAACTCAAGTAGAAGAATTGAAGTCATTCGCTGAGGAAAATAACATCCTTTACCTTGATCACTGGACTAGCTGGCCCGATCCGATGTCCGAGCAAGTACGAAATTACTTAAATGAAGACAATCAGCCAAATGAAGAAGGTCACCGTGTGTGGGCCGAATTTTTCATTCAGCGGTTTATTGTACAATAGGGAACCTGCCGTTTATTCGGCAGGTTTTTTGTTATCTATTTATTTTTACAAGTGGTTGTAAGTCCTTTTTTATTTCTTCTATTAATTGATGCAGTTTCACGTCCTGCTTTGAGCCTTTTTCATATATTTTGAGGATGAGTTCTAGAAACTCATTATTTTTGGATTCAGAATTCAAAACTTCTCCTCCCAATTGTTGCAATATTCTTGATTTTACCTCCTACGTCAGAATTTGTAAATATATTTCGTTTTTAATAGCGAAATTTCTGTTCGTTAAAAGTTCAATTTGCTTTATACTATATTTTTCATAGATCATTTTACCTAATTATAGATAAATACCCATTTTACACCGCCTCAATATGGTAAGATAGAATTAATTATTTCTATAGATTAGGAGGATTTGTCAAAAAATGAAGAAAAAAGTCGTATCTCTTACTTCTGCCGTTCTATTAACCTCTACTTTTGCTACCAATACACTAGCTAGTACATATACCGTACAAAAAGGCGACACCCTTACTCGTATTGCTACTAAATACAATACAACTGTCCCTGCTATTAAATCTTTAAATAATCTATCCTCCAATATGATTTATATCAATCAAGTTCTTAAGGTGGATGAAAGTACCACACCTACACAACCTGTACAAGCTCCAACCGTTACACAGGTGAAGTATCACACGGTTGCTTCTGGAGATAGCCTAAGTAAAATTGCCAGCATGTATAAAATTTCGTTGAGCGATCTACGAAAATGGAACAATCAAAATAGTGATCTAATATATCCAGGACAGAAATTTATTGTTTCAAATCCTAGTAATACTACAAGTACTCCTGTTGTTACACCTGCCCCGTCTACTTCCGCACCTACAACTCCAGTTGCGGAAAATACGGCCGCCGAGTATGTTGTTAAAAGCGGGGACTACCTTGGAAAGATCGCTACTCAGTACAAACTTACTGTGCAGGAGTTAAAAACGTTAAACGGATTGCAATCAGATATGATCTATGTAGGGCAAAAGTTAAAAGTTAGTAAAACGGCAACTCCTGCTACACCAGAAACTAGTCCGACTACAAATGTCGACCCTGTTGTAGAGACGTCGAAAACATTGCTTGGGATTCCGTATGTATGGGGAGGAAACACTCCTGAGGGATTTGACTGTAGTGGTTTCATTTATTATGTCTTTAACCAAGCTGGAACAAAAATTGGCCGATACTCTGCAGAAGGATACTATAGCCGCTCCTATTATGTGGACAAACCACAAGTTGGAGACCTACTATTCTTTGAAAATACATATAAAGCGGGAATCTCTCATATGGGAATCTATATAGGTAATAACGAGTTTATTCATGCAGATGCTAAAGGAGTCGTTATTACAAACTTAAACAACACCTATTACAAAGAGCGCTTTGACGGGTATAAAAGATTTTATTAAATTTCGATCAACCTCCAATATCCTTGGAGGTGTTTTTTATACAAAAAATTATATGAATATTCACAAATTAGTTATATAGGAAATACTTTTCTACTTTCCTCTATCAAACATTTTCTATATAATGGATTTATGATTGTTTTTTCCTAGTAGATTGGAAGTTTTTTAAAATTAGCTATTAAAAAATAGGAATCTTCTCCGATGTTATATAGTAGCAGACGTATTTTTTACTAGAAATGAGGATTCTCAGTGATTAATATAAATGAAAAGGATTTTATAGAGACAGTCCAGCTAAAAGGACTGCAAGTATCATTGGTAGCCTCTAGCAATACAACAGAAATTATACATCATAAGCTAGAGCATGGAGCTAATTGGGCACTAGGTCCTGAAGAAGGCTGGAATGCATTAGAGTATTTTATTGTCCTTAACGGGGAATTGAAGACCTTTCCTGAAGATAGTGGCTTAAAATCTCTAAAACCTGGCGATTCCTTTCACAGATATCCAGTTAAGGCTCACTATACCTTTCAAGCTGTCGGTACCACAGAGTTTTTATATGTTTCATCACAACCTATTTTCTATCAATATAGTAGAACTGTGACGGAATTACATGAGATGGTTCGAGCAATTGAAGCTAAAGATGGGTATACCATGAACCACTGTACTAGGATTACGAAGCTTTCCATGATTCTTGGAGAATCTTTTGACCTTGAGCCAGAGCAGATACTAAGATTAAATCTAGGCTCTTTTTTTCATGATATTGGTAAGATTAAGATACCTGATGAAATTCTTAAGAAACCTGGAAAGCTAACGCCTGAAGAATGGGAAACCATGAAAAAACACCCTACCTATGGTCGAGAGTTATTAGAGGAATCCTCTATACCTATTGTTGGATCAGCAGGGATTGTTGTTGAACAGCATCATGAACGTTATGATGGAAAGGGGTATCCGAAGGGATTAGCAGGTGACGAGATCACTATAGAAGCTTCTATTATTTCTGTTGTAGATTCCTATGATGCCATGACGACAGATCGAGTCTATCAAGATAGAAGAACACCAGATTACGCGTTTAATGAGTTATTACGATGTCGTGGAACCATGTACCATCCTGACGTTGTTGATAAGTTTATAGAATTAAAAGATACTATATTAGGAGTGAAAGAACAGTGAAAAAATTAGTATTATCTTTCGTAGCAGTTTTAATCTTTGCAATAAGCATTTCCGTTGCACCTGCTAAAGCAGCTTATTTATCTGAGTACGACAAGTATATTGAAGTAACCCCTGAGCAAGCTCGTGCGGCTGCCGATTTACTTGGATTAAAGAATATTCCTCTTGGAGAAGAAACTGCCCAAATGTCTTTTGAGATTCAAGAAGCATTCATTGCCAAGTTAGAGACCATTCTAAAGACTGAAATTGACCACTACTATATTTGGTTAACTATTAATGGTCAACCTGTTTTAGGAATAGACCCTCCTATTGTTATGCTTTAATACACTCGCTTTTTTGTTTGTGCTGCTTGTAGAGGAAATTTTTATTTCTTTACAGGCTTTTTTAATGCCTTTATTCTAGTCTTTGTATCTAAGTTTTCCACTTTAAAGATCATTTTATTAATAAAATTTAGACTTATTTCTAGAATTTTATATGAATGGAGGGAAATTGCAAATGAAACCAATTAAATCATCCTTGCTAACTATTCTTTCCTTTCTCCTCATGTTTTTTTCTGGCTATCATCCTTCCTTAGTAAAAGCAGATGAAATGGCAAACGAGGAAAAAAAGGAAGTTATTATTGTTTATAAAAATGAAGACGGGAAAGAAGATATATTAGAAGAAACGGAAAAAGTAGACTACGAGTTTCAAACAGTTCCAGCAATTTCCGTAACTATAACAGAAGATGAAATACAGCAGTTAGAATCTAACCCTAATATTGATTATATAGAAGAAAACATCTCATTTAGTATTACAGAAATAGAACCATTAAAAGCTTTACAATCATCGATGGCTACATCTACAGGTGGAACTCCATGGAATATATACGAAACTAATGCTCGAGAATCCTGGAATGACGGTTTTACGGGGGCTGGAGTCAACGTAGCCGTACTTGATACAGGCATTGCCAGCCATAAAGAGTTAACTATCGCAGGTGGAGTCTCAACGGTGGATTACACAAATTCGTGGCAAGATGACAATGGACACGGGACACATGTTTCCGGTATTATTGCGGCCCAGCCTAATATTGCGAGTGTAAATGGGTTAGATATTACTGGGGTTGCACCAGGTGTTAACCTTTTTGCTGTTAAAGTATTGGATAAAGCGGGGTCCGGTAACCTTCAAGATATCTTGGAAGGGTTGGACTGGTCTATTACCAATGGAATGGATATTGTAAATCTAAGTATAGGTACTTCTGAATATAGTAAACTATTTGAACAAATGATTAACAAAGCTTATAATAGCGGGATTATTATTGTGGCAGCTAGCGGGAATGATGGGTTACAGAATTCAGTAAATTATCCTGCAAAGTTTACGAATACCATTGGAGTTTCATCCGTCAATCAATCCTTAAATATAAGCAACTTCTCTTCCACTGGTAACGAAGTAGAGTTCTCAGCCCCTGGTGAAAATATTATTAGTACTTATAAAAATGGGGATTATACTATTGAAAGTGGTACATCACAAGCAACGCCTCATGTCACCGGTATGTTGGCCCTTTTAAAAGAGAAACAACCCAATGTAACAAATAGTGAATTAAAAACGTTACTTAGGAATCATACAAAAGATTTAGGTGTTACGGGAAGAGACCCTTATTATGGTTATGGAATGATCTATTATCAATCAAATTTAAGCCCTGTAACAAGCCCATCTGTTAGCTATTCAACACATGTACAGACATATGGATGGTTGGATTTTGTTTCTAATGGTGAATTAAGTGGAACAATAGGACAAGCGAAACGAATGGAAGCCATTAAAGTTAGCTTACCAAAAGATAACCCTTATAGTGGTTCTATTACGTATTCGACTCATGTTCAAGGTATTGGGTGGCTAAATAATGTATCCAATGGAACAATATCCGGGACATTAGGGCAAGGTAAGCGAATGGAAGCCATTAAAATACAGTTATCTGGAGAGATTGCTAATTATTATGACCTTTATTACCGAGTTCATGCACAAAGCTTTGGTTGGTTAGGATGGGCGAAAAACGGGCAAGCCTCAGGGACTGAGGGCCTTTCCAAGCGATTGGAAGCCATTGAGATTGTTTTAGTTAAAAAAGGTGGACAAGCACCAGGGTCCACTGATAGAGCTTTTGTGACTAAACCTACCATAAATTACACCACACATGTTCAAACATATGGCTGGCTTGAGTATGTTAAAGATGGGGCACTAAGTGGAACGGTGGGACAATCCAAACGATTAGAAGCCATTAAGATTCATTTGCAAAATGCCCCTTATAGTGGTTCTATTACGTATTCGACTCATGTTCAAGGTATTGGATGGCTAAATAATGTATCCAATGGAACAATATCCGGGACATTAGGACAAGGTAAGCGAATGGAAGCCATTAAAATTCAATTAACTGGTGAATTGGCTAATTACTATGATGTATACTATCGTGTTCATGCCCAAAGCTTTGGTTGGTTAGGGTGGGCAAAAAACGGGCAAGTCTCAGGGTCTGCAGGGTTATCCAAACGGTTGGAAGCTATAGAAATCCTTCTAGTTTCAAAGGGTGGGCAAGCACCTGGTTCCACATCATTACCGTTTATCAAACGTTAAATAGCAAGCTTGTAGAGACAGTGTTTTCTCTACAAGCTTTTTTTATATTTTCAAGTGCCTTAAACAGTTTTTATCTCTCATACAATTCAATTGGCAGCCCATCCGGATCAACAAAGAAAGTAAACTTTTTATCGGTAAACTCATCTATACGAATGGGTTCAATATCAATTCCTTTATCCTTTAACTCCAAAACCGCTTCCTCTATTTCCTCTACCTCAAAGGCAAGATGTCTTAACCCCGCTGCTTCCGGATAACTAGGTCTTTTCGGTGGATTTGGGAAAGAAAACAATTCGATTTGATACTGACCATTCACTTCAAGATCTAGCTTATACGAATCTCTTTCTTTTCTATATATCTCTGCTTTTGGTGTTAAACCGAGAATATCTACATAGAACTTCTTTGACACCTCATAGTTCGAGCAAATAATTGCGATATGATGAATCTTGTTTAGGTTCATTACCAATCTTCCCTTCATTTATAAACCCCTCCTTCGTAGGAGAGGTTCTCTCATTATTCTGGTTTGAACACTTTCTTTACCTTGTCAACGACAACCTTAGAACCTCCTCTCCCCTCGACATGTTCAATCATCATGGCGACAAGAAGACTCGGGTTGTTCGTGTTATAGGCAACAAACCAGCCATTTTCTTTTCCAGCTTCCGTTTGTTTTTCCTTAAATTCAGCTGTACCTGTTTTTCCAGCTAACGGGTAGCCTTCTATTTTTGCTGCATGGGCAGTACCCCTTGGATTTTCAACTACTTGTGTTAAGGCTTGGTTTAATTTCGTGATATGTTCCTCACTTACTAAGGAGGATTTCCATACCTGGCTTTTCTCATCATCCAAGAGAAGTGTGGGCTTAATCATATTTCCATTATTGACGAGCATCGTATACGCACTTGCTAAATGAAGGACATTCATTTCAAGCTGGCCTTGACCATAACCTGAATCAGCTACTTGAATATTTGAATCCATTTTTCCAAAAGTAGAGGTTTCTAACGGGAATAGGAAGTCAACTTCCTCCTCAAACCCAAAGTTCTTGAGACCTTGTTCAAACTTCTCCCTTCCTAATTCTAGTGCGGTTTGTGCGAAATAGATATTATCTGAGTAAAGCAACGCATCATCCATAGCAACAGGAGCACCTGGATCAGTCACCCTCGTTACGTAATAGCTCCCCCAAGAGGAATCCTTCTGCCACTTCTTACCACTAACTTGTATCGTCTTTTGCCAGTCCGTTGTTCCTGCCTGGAGGGCAATGGCTGCTGTTACTGGCTTGATTACTGACCCTGGAGAAAAGTTTGCCTTGAAACGATTTAAAAGTGGCTGCTTCGGGTCCTCCTCTAATGCTTTCCAATCAGCGGCTGTAGCTCCAAGGGTTAGCTTATTCGGATCAAAGCTTGGGCTGCTCACAAGCGCAAGAGTTTCCCCGGTTGTTGGGTGAATAGCCGCACCCGTTCCTGCTTCCCCTTTTAACTGAGTGTACATGTCCTTTTGAACTGCTCCATCAATCGTAAGCTTGATATTTTCTCCATTTTTCACGGGTTTTTCTGTCAATACGGTTTCTGTTCCGTCCTCCTTTTGAATAAGGATTTGCACTCCTTGTTCTCCTTTTAGACGTTTTTCAAGAACCTGCTCCAGTCCTCTTTTCCCAATTACATCATTGGCGGAGTAGCTTCCAGGCTCTTGTTCTTCCAGCTCCTCCGCTGTAATGGGTCCCACGTACCCTATTAAGTGAGCAGCAGCTTCCCCAAATGGATACACACGGGCTTCCACTGTTTTCTTCTGCACACCTGGTATTTGAGCTAGCTTTGCCCTCAGCTCCGTATCACTTTCGGAGATGGTCTTTATTGGGACAAAATAATCAGGTTGGACCCAGCTAGCATTCAAGGCTTTTTCAATGCTTTCTTTCGTCATCGCTAAGACAGTGGAAAGCTGTTCAATGACCGCAGCTTCCTGCCCTTCAATGTCCTTAGGTACTAGCCCCATCTCGAGAGCGGTTCCAGTAGTGGCTAGCTCTAAGCCATTGCGATCTAGGATTTCTCCACGTGTTGGAGTGACGGTGTTGATTCCCACCTTATCTCCTTCGTCCAACTCAGGGAAAATATATGTAGTGTCCCAGTTAAGATACCAGTCTGTACTATCTTCTCTTTCTTCCTTCGTTAACCGTGCATCATGCTCAAAGGCAATCTCACCTGCAATACTATTCATGCTAACGGTAAAAGGAAGACTTACCTCTGTGACCTTTTTATCTCGTTCCTTTGCTTCCTTTGGTTTTTCGTAAGTGACTTTAAGATCGGTGATTACAAGATCACTGTATATTTTCTTGTAGCGTTCGACAAACTCTTTCTTATTTATACTGTCCTTTGCTTCTGCGGAAAGATAGTCGTACATGTCTTCAAATTTATGGTCATTCCAAAGCTTTACATATGTTGAGAACTGCTCCTCAGGTACGGGCTCTTTGTTACAGCTTGTTAGGATAAAGATACTACAAACCATTAGGAGCCATATGAATTTTTTCATGCTTCTCCTCCTCGTAACTTACTTTCTTAATTTTACCATATTCACCATTCAAGCTTACATTTTTTCATCCTTACAGGTTTCGAGTCGTTTCTATATTTTTTTACAAATACTGAGAAGTTCTTATAGCAAAATAACCGTTTTCAAACTATACTATTCTAGTACTATACTTTTTCCATTTAGGAGGAAATTATGAGGCAGTTTTTAATTGTACTTTCTATTCTAGCAATTGGTTTTAGCTTCATCCCAACGAAGGCTTTTGCCCTTGAGCAAAATGACCCAGAAGTAGATGCGTTTCTGGAGGAAATCGGCTGGGAAAAGCAAGATTACATTGATTATCTTGAAAGCAAGGAATGGGGTTTAGAATACTTTGATTCTGTTGATGAGTTAGGGACTCCGCTATCAGAGGAAGGTGTTCAACAAGTACTTGTGGAGTTTGATTTAACTCGTGAGGAATTAAATGAATTACTTGTAGAATATGGGGATATTGAAGAAGGTCAGGATGTTCTTGATGGCACTTATCTAATTTTTAATGAAGAACTAAGTGAATATGTAGACTATTATCTAAATGAGTGGGTAGGTACCCCGATTGATGAAAATAATCTTCAGGATCTTTTGGAAGCGTATGGATTTGGTTCTAAAGAAGAATTAGAAGCATACTTAAATACGTTTGATGATTCGATTGAGAATTATGAGTATATTGAAGATTTAGAGATTGCTATCGATATCTATCAAACAGATGGAGAGGCATTGGAGGAAATTCAAAAGCTATTTGATTCTATTGGACTTACTGAAGAAGAAATTGAGAGATTGTTCCTTCACATTGAAGCGATTGATTTTGACGAAGCTGCTCTACTTGAACTGAGCGAAAGAATGATTGGATTAGAAGAGTTTGAAAATGTGGAAGAGCTAACAGCAGAACAAATTGCTGAGCTTCTAGATATTTTTAATGATTTACAAAATATTTTTCAAATCCAAACGAAATACTACCTTGTTAAGGATGGTGTAAAAACGGCTATTTCAATAGAGTCTCTCATGAAGATGACCTCTTCAGAGGGATACGATTTGTTAATAGAGGTTTATAGTACTAGTGGTGATTTCCTATTAGATGTTTTATTCACGGCTGACATGTTTGGATCTGAGGTTATTGCTGAGACAGGAAAAGATATTCAAAAAGCTGAAGAAATTATTACGAATAATAAAACAGTTGCTAAGACTGTAAAAGGTGGAAAACTACCAAACACTGACTCTAATTATGTTGATAGAGCGTTAATCGGTTTTGGATTCGTTATTGTTGGAGCCTTTCTATTTTTACGCCTTAGAACGAGGGAATCTGTAAAATGATGTTAAGTAGGAAAGAAAAAAATAGAAAAAAGAAAAAAAAGGCCCCCATCCTTCTAGTGGTTTCTATTTTGCTCATTTCTTTCGGAATTTTTTTTAGTGGAACGAATAGTTATAAGTTTCTAAAGGGATTCTTTCTTTACAAAATGGGACAGGTTGAATTTACCGAAACTAAGTCTGCTGCAAACACAGAAGAGGTACAAGCTTCTACCGGTCAAGATGAGGAGCTTTATTCCAAAAAGCCGGAGATTGGTGAAAATATTGGAAATTTAGTTATTCCAAAAATCGAAGCCACTCTCCCCATTATTCATGGCACTGCTGAAGAGGAATTAGAAAAAGGAGTTGGACATTTCGCGGGAAGTGTCCTTCCTGGAGAGTCAGATAACTCTGTTCTATCTGGTCATCGTGATACTGTGTTTCGAAGGCTTGGTGAAGTGGGCAAAGGGGATTTGCTTGTCGTAACTACTTCGGCGGGTGAATTTACTTACCGAGTGAACCGTGTGCGGATTGTGGATGCAGATGACCGTACCGTGATTGTACCAAAACCGAAAGCAACCTTAACGGTATCCACTTGTTATCCGTTTGATTTTATCGGTGATGCGCCACAACGGTACATTCTTGTTGCTTCACTCGTATCTAGCAGCTAAACAAAAGGCAAACCAGGAATCTGGTTTGCCTTTTCTTATTGGGTTACAAAGCCCTTTACGGCTAATTTTAATGACTCTTTCTTTCCTAGTTTCTTGAATGCTTGTTTTTCTAGTTGCTTTACATTGAGTGATGTGTATAATTTCGTGTTGTGTTTCAGTGTTGTTGCTGTTAGGACTACTTTTTCATCCTTTGTAGCATTTGCCTTTATTTCCTTTACGTGGTTAAGTTGTAATCCTGTTTCAATTTGACGGCGTTCAATCGCTCCATTTGACATGATCACATAGATGTACGACTTTGCCCCTTTTTCCTTAATACCTTTTGTTGAAATGGTTAAGGCATTACTTATTACATTCGTAACGATTTTCAGATCAACATGTGAGCCAAATGGTATCGGGAAACCTGGCTGCTCATTCATTTGAATGGTATATGTGTACTGCGTCTCCTTTTTTTCCTTCGGTTCTACCTTTGGAAGAGTTGATATGCTTGTAATGGTTCCTTCCATTCTGTCTTTTTGAAGAGGCGACGTTATATATACCTTCATCCCTTCTTCAATGGCTGGGTGTTCTTTTTCGGTAAGGGTGGCTTCCACCTGTAGCTCATTGGATGCGATTGTAACGATTGGATTGTTCAGGTCATGACGAACTTCTTTTACTGTACCTGTTATGCTGCTATTAATTGTGAGACTAGATAGGCTGTCATCAATACTTGCTAATTGTTCCTCTTGTTGATCTAACTCTGCTTCTAATCTACTTAACTGTAATTCTTTTTCATATATTTCAATTTCCAGTGAGTTGGCCATGATGGTGTTTGATGACTCGTTCTCTTCTGTTGTGGACCTCTCGATGTCTCTTAGTAAATCATCTAAGCTGTCGATGTTATCTTCAAGTGCATCAATTTCGTCTTCCAGCTTTGAAATCTCGAGTTCCTTTTGAGAAATGGCTGCATCAATATTGACAGATGACAGCTCTAAAATAGGCGTATTGTCTTCTACTTGATCCCCTTCTTTTACAAGAAAAGAACCGAAGTCACCCGTGTTTTCTTCATAGTAGATATATTCCTCTTCTACAGGGGTGATGAGCCCTTCATCTGTTTTGGATTCTACTAAATTTTGCTCTTTCACGGTTGTCCATGTATTCACATGGCTGAGTCTCTTGATTTCGCTATCCTTTTTATATATTAGGTAGAGATTGCCGATCATGAATAGAGCACCCACAAGGATGACTGTCCACTTTTTCCAGTTCATAAATCTAGCAACTCCTTTATAGTAATTTTTCGAAATCAATATATGAAAATAATGCAAGAACAAGCCAGATACACACGTTGGTTGAGATGACGATAGCTAGTACGACCGATTTGCTTCTGTCCATTACTGCCTTTACATATGTATATTGGAGGACTATAACCCAAATTTGAAAAAATGTGATTTGTGCTAAGACCAGGATGATATACCGGTAATCTGTAAAATACTGAGCAATGACTCCAAGTGAGTATGGAAGTGACATCGGGTCTAGACCTAAATAATATTGAAATGGGATACTGATTGCTTTTTCTAGTAGGATGATGGTCGTGATGATGAGCTGGATATTAACTAGTTTCATATAGTAGGTATCAGAAAAGAGCCAGAATACAAGCGCAGGGAAAAAGATGAATAGTATTGTACCGAGAACTCCAGCGAGCACTTGGCCAATTGCAAAGAGAAGCTTGGTTGCTTCAAAATCCGCGCTCGTTAACTGATAGATTTGTTTTGATAGAATATCGCTTCCTATCCCAAGATAAGCACTGATTGAGTAGAGTAGGAAACTGGCGAAAGTGAGGATGATCGTATACTTCCAAGTTCCTTCTATTTTTTCTGCTTTTGTCAACTGGTGTCCAATGATGTATGGGTCCTTTAATCCGCGGAACAATTGTACACGATAGATCATATGTTTCCTCCATAATTTGGCATTTGTTGCGGTATTCCTACATTTTATTTTACTTGATTTGATATTTTTTGGAAACGGAATCGACAAAAAAAGACCACTTCCGACGTGGAGGTGGTTGAAAAATGGAGAACTGATCATTGCTCAAAATGAATTAAGATCATTGGTTAATTACTATTATTACCTAAACATAATTTTTGTTAAATTTCATTGGCTATTTGGGCGATTTTAAAATGGTATCTGATGTATATTGAGAAGAAAATAGACGAGTTAATTGTGAGAAATTAATGGTTGGTGGATGAATACCCTGGCGGTATTATCGCTAGTGTCCACTCCACGCGGACAAATAAGGGTAAACTGTCCACGAAGGGTGACAGACACCCTCCGTGGACAGTTTGGTCAGTTTTGTCTTTTTGGGGTGTCTGTCACCCGCTTTTAGCGCGGGTTGGTACCCCAGTCAAGTAGCTTTTGTTTTAGTTCGTCTTCCATTTGAGCTAGTTCGTGCTCGGCTTGACGACGCTTGACACGACCTTCTTGCTGAATGCGGATGGTTTCCTCTAATGTTTGGATGAGGTTTTCTTGCGTTTTCTTAAGCGTCTCAATATCGACTAGTCCACGCTCGTTTTCTTTTGCTGTTTCGATCGTGTTCGTTTTTAACATTTCCGCATTTTTGAGTAATAGCTCGTTAGTTGTTTTGGAGACTTGCTTTTGAGCTTCTACGGCGTTTCTTTGACGGATTAGAGTTAATGCAATAGCCACTTGGTTTTTCCATAATGGAATAGCTGTCATGATGGATGATTGAATTTTTTCAATCAGTGCTTGGTTTGTGTTTTGAATCAAGCGAATTTGTGGTGCACTTTGCACTGTTATTTCACGGCTGAGCTTTAAATCGTATATACGCTTGTCTAGGCGGTCTGCAAACTGCATCATGTCATTTACTTCTTGGAACGCCATTTGGTCTTGAGTCTGTTCTGCCTTCTGCTTAAGCTTCGGAATGGTCGATTGATTGAGTTCATCTAATTTTAATTCCCCAGCTGCGATATATACGTTTAGTGCGTGGAAGTATTCTTTATTGTGCTCGTATAGTTTCTCGAGAAACACGACATCACTCATAAGTGTGTTTTTTGAGCGCTCTAGCTTTACACTGATTCGGTCGATTTGAGCACCTGTTTTCTGATATTTAGACAGGACTTCTTGGAGCGAGTTTTGGATTTTCCCAAACATTCTTGAGAACATCGTACGTTTTTCGGGCTTTAGTTCGTCGGGGTTTACCTCATTAAATTTCTTCATAAGGTCAGAGAGGATCTCCCCCACTTCTCCAATGTCTTCTTTTTTCACATGCTCAATCATCGAATTTGAAAAAGTCATCAGCTTGGATTGGGCTTGTGTTCCGTATGTGATGATCGCTTGATGATTTTTCGGGTCGATTTGTTGGGCTAGCTGGAATGCCTTCTCCCTGTTCTCCGGTGGGATGACATCAATTAGCTTTAATGGCTTATCTGTTTGTTGCGTAGCTAAAATGGGTTGGTCCTGTGCTGAAATCGGATCAGCAAATGGGTTTCCGAGCAAATCGTCTAACATATTGCTGCTAGATGCTGCTCGTTGTAATTGCGGCTCTGTGTTACGATTTGTCATTTGATTCTCCTACTTTCTTCATTCGGGTCTAGATTCTTCGGCTTAAGAGTAATTTTCTTCACCACATCCAGCTCAAAGTTCAGTTTATCTATATCATTCGATAGCACTTGGTTTAAATCCTCTTCAATCACATGTGAAAGGTCACGTAGAGCAATTTTTGTATCTTGAAGAGAAATAAGCAATTCAGAGTTCTTTTTTGGTTGTGTAGATAGGAAAGCATATTTTTCTGCAAGCTCAACCATTGAATCTAAGTGTGAATAGTAGAACGGTTCCGCTTGATAAAAGCGCTTTGGTTCCTTTTTAGTGATTGAGTAAATCTTGTTTGCTACTCGTAGTGTGTCAAGCTGTTGTTTAAAGGCTGCGACATCTCTTACTTGGAAGAAAGCCTTTCTTAATCTATGAAGCTTAGGCTTCGCTTCCTTTAGGTTCTTTCTAATGTATACATACTCTTTACGCGAGATGTTATATTTCTTGAATGTTTTTGCCTTTACGATTCCATTGGCGATCAAATAAGCTACGACACCTGCAGCAAGTGAAATACCTGATGCTGTGAGGAACCCATTATTCAAAGCCAAAAAGCTAATTAGCCAAGTCGTAATGGCCGCTGGAATGGAGATAAAGACAAATATAAGCACTGCAATTAAGAAGTTCACTGTAATCGACTCCTGACCTCTCGGGATTTCTATGCTAAGTAATACGAACGATTTGTTAAAAAGGTTTCATGTTTAAGTGAATCTATGTGTAGGTTGTTTATAACCAATATACCCGAAATTGACCAGGTTCAAAATGGACTTCCTTTGTATTTGCATCTAGGTCTCAAGGCTGAGAGCGATGGGGAGACTGGGTGTCTGTCACCCTCCGTGGACACTTTTGGGTGTTTTGTCTTTTTAGGGTGTCTGTCACCGCTCGTGGACAAACCTATGGGTTTTGTCCTTGTGGAGTGGACACTTCTTTGTAGGGTTGTCTTATATTCATAGTAGTCATGTAATTCTGCGGAATTTGTTATTTTTTGTATAAAAATTTCAAGTTATTAATCTACCTCCTCATTTTTTATGCTAGACTAACATAGTTATACTGTTAAAATTCTGACGGGGAGATGGATATGAAGGGAAAAGCTTTATTTTTATTTTGGACACTTTTAATAGGTTTCATATTCTCTACAAATGGAACCCTTGTTTATGCTCTTGAAAGTCCTAATACAGATAACTATCAAAAGGACTCGAGTTACTTTTTCATTCAATATAATGGAGAAGAAAAAGAAGTAATAGTGAATGGGAATATTACCTTGAAATTAACTGGTTGGGCAGATGATTCAAAGACAACAGTTAATGGGAATATAACCTCTGTTGATTCTTCAAATTCCACAGAAGACATCACACTGAAAGTAAACGAAGAACTTAATGAGTTGCCTTTAAATGAGACAGAAATTATCAACTATAGAATAATTGTTGCTGATATATTTAAATCCGAGATAGTGACCACTCAAGAATTAACGGACTCATCCACTATCGTCGTACAAAACAACAATGGAACTTCCATCGAAGAAGTTAAAACGGTTGATGAATATGATACTGTCATTGAAAATAAAGGTCTAATTTATTACTCATCCGGACAAAGTGGTGAAAAGCTTGTTATTACAAAGGAAAAATATGATTCTTTAAATATTGTTAAAGATACAACAACTATAGAATCTAATGCAGTTAGTGAGGTAAAAGCTACTCCAACAACAAAAAGTATAAAGGAAGTTCAGCCACTTACAAGATTCAGTAAATCTAGTACCCCGGCTACTACCACAACTGTAGCAAACAAAGTACCATCAATAACATATTCAACCCATATACAAAAAATTGGGTGGCAAGAAGCTGTAAGAGATGGTGCTCTTTCTGGTACTGAAGGCGAAGCAAAACGGTTAGAAGCAATTAAAATCTCCTTAGAAAATACTCCTTATTCTGGAGGATTAACCTATACAACGCATGTTCAAAAGTATGGTTGGATGTCTAATGTACCTGCGGGTAGTATTAGTGGCACAACTGGAGAAGGCAAACGGGTTGAGGCTATTCAAATAAAATTAACAGGAGAAATGGCAACCCATTATGATGTGTATTATCGTGTTCATGCACAAACCTTTGGTTGGTTAGGTTGGGCTAAAAATGGAGAATCATCTGGTACCTCTGGCCTTGCTAAGCGACTTGAAGCTATAGAAATCGTGCTTGTTAAAAAGGGAGAACAGGCACCTGGTTCCTCCGAAAGACGTTATATAACACCAACTTCAGTAGTTTATACTACCCATGTTCAAACATACGGATGGTTACAACCTGTCAAAGATGGTGCAATGAGTGGAACTTCAGGACAGGCTAAACGACTTGAAGCCATAAAAATTAATTTAGAAAACCTCCCTTACAGTGGCGGTATTACTTATTCAACCCATGTACAATCTTATGGGTGGATAAATGAAGTATCTAACGGGCAAGTTTCTGGAACTTCTGGTCAAGCAAAGCGATTGGAAGCCATTAAGATTAATTTAACTGGCGACATAGCAAAGTATTATGATGTTTATTATCGTGTCCACTCCCAGACTTTCGGTTGGTTAGGCTGGGCTAAAAATGGAATGAAAGCCGGCACGGAAGGCCTTGGAAAAAGATTAGAAGCAATAGAAATTAAATTGGTACTTAAAGGTCAAAGTGTTTCAGTATCTGCTACACAAGCGTTTAAAGAACCATTGAAGGTATTTTTAGACCCTGGACACGGGGGCAATGACCCTGGTGCAGTAGCTGGTGGATATCAAGAAGCAAACATAAACCTAGCTGTTGCGAATAAAGCTAAAGCTTTACTCGTTGCTCAAGGGTATAAAGTTTACATGTCACGTTCTGACGATACTTATGTATCTCTATTAGATCGCTCACAAAAGGCTAATGATCTAAAAGCAGATCTATTTATTAGTATTCATGTAAACTCTACAGGATCTGGAACAACTTCTGCTAATGGTATTGAGTCTTACTTTTATGAATACAATCCTGATTATCCTTCAAAAATTAATGAAGATATGCATAATAACAGTGACAGGATTAAAAAGAGTGTAACTCTTACTAATTTGATTCAAGATAATATGATTCAATATACCGGTGCAAATGATCGTGGAACAGATGGCAGTGCGTTCTCAGTTATTCGTGAAGCCGCTATGCCTGCCACTTTGATTGAACTTGGATTCATTAACAATACAAACGAACGTCAAAAATTAGTGACAAGCTCTTATCAACAAAAATTAGCAAAGGCTATCTCTGATGGAGTAGTTGAGTATTTTAGAATATACTAAGGTGTATAAATATTCATGTGTCTAGACTAGAAACAAAAGGTTTCTAGTCTCTTTTCATTTATTAAAACCATTGATAGCTTGTATGCACTAGGAGAGGCTGTTTTGAAGAAATTTTGAGATTCGTGAATAGTGCCCAACAAATATCAGTCTTTTACTGACTGATGCTGTTTTTTTGCCAATTTGTCAAACTTTGTTGAAGTTTTTGTTGTTTATTTAGATTTAGGTGGTGGTAAATAAACAGTACTTGATACCTAGGTTGAAGTGACAAATACAAAGGAGTGGTCTTGTGAAGATTAAGGTCAAAAGCTGGAAGATGCTTACTGCTCAGGACAAAATCTTTATTTTAAAAGCCATTAGCTTTCGGTCACAGGCAATGTCTACAAGTCATACCTCAGAATAATGAACCATTTAGGATTTGCCACTATGCCAGTTAGCCTGTATATATTCCACCTTTTCAGCAAAATTTTGTGAACTTCTTTAACATATGTCCCACTACATGAATATACATACTATTGAAAGGAGGGATTTATGTTGAATAGTTATCCTTTATTATTCTTAGCTGCTATGCTTGCTGGTTTTGGACTATTACGCGTTCCTGTAAGCGGTTTCTTAGCGCCGCTTAATCCACTAATTGACGGCATTGGAGTTTTAACTGTCCTCATTTTTGCTTTAGCTCTTATCTATCATGGCCTTATGTTCTTGGCAGGGAAAAAGAAATATTAATTATTAAGCCGGACTCTTAGAGTCTGGCTTTGCTATTGATAATTACCTTAAAAAGTATTCATAAATTCTCCATTTGGAATTAAAATGGAATAGTACATATTTTCCAGGGAGATGATGGAGTTGTTTAAAAAAATTGCTGCTGATGCTTTGGGTTTATCGGATATTGGAAAAATTATTGATCCAAGAGACTTTGATAAGACGGACGCTGACGATTATGTGATGCACGAAGACAATGAAAAAATATACTTTTTGATCAAGACAAAGGCAGATGAATATTGCTTTACGAATTTGGCATTGATTCATGTTGATGGTCAAAGTGCTGCATCCTCTAAACGTACTTTGTATCGTTATCCCTATTCTCAGCACAAGATTTCAAATGTAACATTGGAAACGGCCGGAAAGCTTGACATGGATGTGGAGATAAAATTCCGCTTGGGGGATGTTCAATTTGATATTGATGTTCAAAAGGATCAAATGGAAAAGCTGAAGGATCTGTATAAGGCGTTGCTACGAATCTCCGAGACTACTTATGAGAATTCAGTTGTTACTAGCTTGGCGAACGAAAGTCTAGAGAAGGCTGTTGCAATTCTTCAAAACTCTCGCACAGAGGAATTAAAGCTTTCTCAACAATATAAAGAGCTTACTGAATTTGGCTTCAACTGGCTAACGTCTATTCGTGAGCAGTACCATGAGAAGGACTTTGGTGATGTGTTTGAGAAGTATATCAATAATTAGTAAGTTATTGCTAGCAACCACACATTTGTGTGGTTCTTTTTATATTTTAATTTTAAAAAACTAAAAGAAAGATTATGATCTTTTTGTAACCTTTTCCATTTTCGTTTGTCATTACCAATGGGAGGAGAGAGAAACATGACAGATCCGCTTGAAGAGCTGTATCAGGCATACAAAGAACCCATTTTCCGCTATCTCAACAATATGTGTCGAAATCGCTCCATTGCTGAAGAACTAACACATGATACATTTATTAAGGCTTTCAAGGGATATGCGCGGTTTCGTGGTGAGTCCTCCCTTAAAACATGGCTTTTTAAGATTGCTAGAAATACATACATAAATGAAGCGATGAGATTAGCCAGACAGAATGAGATTCCCTATCCAGAGTCTGGTGAACCTCCAGCAAGTGATACAACTCATAATATGGACGTAGTGATAATAGTGAAGCAAACCTTTCAAAGACTTTCTGAAAAAGAACGCTCCCTATTGGCTCTTAGAGATCAAGGTTTTTCAATAAATGATATGGCATATATTCTAAATCAGACTGAAGGGAACATCAAGGTAGGAATCTATCGGGCAAAAAAGAAATTCATGGAATATTATCTGGAAGGAGAGGCGGAAGGACGATGAAACTAAATTGTAGTCTTGTAGAGGATTTGTATCCGTTATATGTAGAAAATGAGTTAAAACAGGAGAACTGTCGTGCAATAGAGGAACACTTAAGGTTTTGCAGTAATTGCAGGAGATTGTATCAAGAAGGAACAGGTTTTTCTGACGTATCCCCTTTTTACGAAGAAAATGAACAAACACCAAGTAAGGATTTGGATGACCGTATTCGATTAAGTTTTCGATTACGAAGAATGAAATTAGTTGCTGGTCTTCTTGCAGCCGTCATTATTGTGACTGCTATTAACCAGTATGCTGCTAACCGAGAGAAAATAGCTACCTTAATGAACGGGATGTATCTATACAGTGAATCACTAAATATTATCGCTAAAAACCCATACGAGATCGACACCAATAGAGAGCTGCTTTCTTATCAAATGGACGATATCATTGACTTGGGTAATGAATTGGGTTGGTTAGAACGCATCCGATTTGCTAATAGCTCCTACCACTTTATTGTGAACACTCAAGCGTTAGATGAAATGGCTGCAATCCTTAGGGAACGAAAAAACCAAGGATTAGAGGATGAAACAGACCGTGAGGCCATTGAACTCTTACAAAGGTATACAAATACTCTTTTTAAACGTGTCCAAGAGGAATATACGGATTTTCACCATGGCTACAGTTCGTATTTTGAAATCTTGGATGTTGAAGGAATTGCTAGCCCCATTAACCAAATAGAAGAACTAGCTTATTTTTATAACAGTTACCACAAACTTCCTTCGGAGATGGAGCTGTTAAATGAGAATGAACTAAAGGAGATTATAACATCCGCATTCAATGCCCAGGATAGCAACATTCAGTTGGAGAAAAATCTAAATGAAAATGAAAGTGATTATAATTTTGACCTAGAAGATGGAAAAACTGAAATAAGTGGAGTAATTAACGGATATTCAGGCGCTATTTCTTTTGCTACAAATAACACAAACAAATTAATGGGTCAAAAGTCAAAGAATACCGAAGAATTAACAGAAGAGGCTAATAACATGCTTAAGTCTCTTTATGGGGAGACTGCCAATTTTGAACTAAGGCCTGTAAATGATGGTCAGTCATCTAGATTTTGGTTCACTCCTATTGCAGGAGAATATAAAATGTATTTTCCGATATCAGAACCATTTGTGATTGAATTTGATGCAGATACTGGCCAATTTTTTATGTTATCAGCGAAGACATCATTATTATCGAAAGAGTTTTTCACAAAGAATTATGAGGAAAAGCTTTCTCAAGAAGAAATGGAAAACAAGGCTGAACAAATTTCGGGTAAAAAAGGGAACGCGGTTGGAAAAGGCATCATATATTCTGCCGTAACTGCCGATTACGTTCTTGTTTATGTATTTGAAGGGGAAGAAAATGGGGTTTATATTAATGCAGAGACTGGTGTTGTTGAAAGACCTTATATACCAATCTATTAATATGACTATAGTTTTTTGCAGGAATTTGTCGAACCTTTATTACGTACATCTTGTCCCAAATAAAGTACAATAGAATACAGGTTTAGGTTTCCATAATCTGGAGGTGTATTCATTGAAAAAGTTTAAAGTGTTACTATTTACCATTTTATTCATGTTAATTGCTGGACCAGCAATGGCTCAAAGTAATTCTCCTGTACAAAAAGCATCAATTAACGCAGCCATGTTTTACGGTGGCGAAGGGACAACTGACACCTTTGTAAATCTAACAACTGATTATGAAAACAAAGATCAATATATTTTGTATTTAGAAAAGTACAATTTTGAGAAAGATGAGTATACTTATGGTCAAGCTATTATTCCAAAATCCGAAGTCGTTTTTGACACGAAAAAAGGGACAGTATCGGTAAATCAAGCAGTAAGTATGACTCATGTGAAATGGGTATATGATAAGAAGGGGAAATACTACTACCCTATTGAAACCGCAGCAGGTGAAGAAGCTGTAAATCTTACCTGGTCATTTAATTCAGGTGATTATTCCTATCATAAGTCAGTGGATAAAAACATTGAAATCGGGTTCGATGAATATCTACAGCTTGCCAGATCCACCTATAAAGATTACAACAAAGTGACCGTTTCTGGAAACATCGGCACTAAGGAAACGGTAGATTTTGAATACTCTGGTGGTTCGGTTCTTACAGGATCTTTTTTTACAATCATTAAATAATTATATTTGTTTTTTATAAACCTAAACCTTACGTAAAAAAGTACATAAAAGGTTGGCTGCCTTTAGCACCAACCTTTTAGTTTTTTGCCTTCGCATAAATAATATACCTCTCCTTAGCATCACCCACATACCCAAACGGATAACAGGTCGTAAGAATCAGCTCCTCTTCCTGATTTTGCAAGGTTATTATACTCGTATCATCTGCATTAACAATCTTTGTATTTACAATCTCATACGAAGCTTCTCCATAAGGCATCTTCATCACAAGCTCATCACCAAGTACAAGCTCCCCTACCCTTTTAAAAACGGTATCACGATGCCCGGATAACACAATTTGTCCACCCTGCCCTGGAAAAAATGAACCTTTGTAATGGCCAACACCTTTCGCGAGTTCGTCTGGATCCGTTCCTTCCACAATCGCTAACTCTGATTCTACTTTTGGAAGAGAAAGCAATCCCACCACTTCCCCAACCACTGGCTCAAAATCTGATTCATCCTCATGGTCATCCTGCACTTCCACTTTCCCTTTTGCTTCCTTCAATGATTTCTCTGCTTGTATATTCGAATGAAGAATCTGATAACCGGCATAACCAATAATCCCCAACCCTAAGAAAATGAAAAAATAGATAATGTACTTAATCTGGACCAGTCCTCCTCTCCTCATAATTATAGTAATGTTTATAAAATTTTCTGTTAAAATTTGTTATATACTTATAGAAAAAAGATGGAGGAAAACTTAATGAAGCTAGTATTATTTTTTGCATTTATGCTCTTCTCCCTAGTCTTATCGTTACTGATTGGCCGCTTCTCATTAAAGAATTCAACTAATCTACGGAGACCTGTTATGCTCTCGGTTTTCACCAATATCGTTATTTTAGGAATTGCTAGTGTCTGGTGGTTTTTAACTGAAACGGATGGAATTAGTCAAGGTCTTGGTGTTATATACTATTGTATTGCAATAGCTTTGATATCATTGGTAAACCTCGTTGTATTATCCATATTCCGTTCCAAACTAGGTTCCTAGTGAAAAGGGAATCCCTCAACTCTGAGAGACTCCCTTCCTCAATCATTCTAATTCCTTCTTAATCTATCTCTTCTGTTCACACCAAACAGGGTCAATCCCATAAAGAGGAATGCAAATCCTAACAATAGGATGTTATAGAAGTTTGTTGCTGTATTTGGTAATATTTTTCCTGCTAAAGGTGCTGTTGTTACCTTCGACATATCCTTCTTAAAGACTGCGAAAGTCGTAAAGTGTGTGGTTGGAACACTTACTTTTCCATTTTTGTATTCAGCGCCAGGAACAAGCTCCCACCTCTTCGTTTTTTCATTATAAAAATACACATCCAGACTACTTCCGTTTGCCTGTGCTCCCACATTGAAGGTTACCGTAATGGCTTCGCTAAAACGTGAGACCTTCTTGCCCTTTTCATCGTAAATATTGAAATCATAGACCGCACTGATTGCATCATCCATATCCTTCATACGCTTCATCTCTATTTTCACTGCACCATTTGGCAAAATAGAAGCTAGAATGGTTAATGTTGCTTTGCTATTAGAAAGAACAATCTTCGCACCCTTTTCTTTTAGCACTTTAATTTGAGCTGCGGTTAAGCTTAATTCTACTGAATCGTTACGAACCTCCACCGTTAATGTGCCGTTTTGAACCATTTTTGCTACATCAGCATCTGTGATGGTTGCTACTCCATTTTTGACGGTTGGTTTTATAATTACGTTGCTTTGTTCTGTGGTTTCAGGATTACTTGGTTTTCCGGGATTGCCAGGTACCGTAGGATTACCTGGGTTATTTGGTGTCCCCGGATTGTTTCCACCACTGCCTGGATTGCTCGGCGTTCCTGGATTATTGCCTCCGTTACCTGGGTTACCCGGTGTTCCTGGATTATTGCCGCCATTTCCTGGATTGCCCGGTGTTCCTGGATTATTGCCTCCGTTACCTGGGTTACCCGGTGTTCCCGGGTTATTCCCGCCATTACCTGGGTTACCTGGATTTTCACCATCGTCCGGATCGCCAGGATCTTCGCCATCCCCCGGCTCACCAGTAGAATTCGCAGCCGCTAATACAAACGTTCCTCCCGCATCACGAGATGCCAGATCCACAGCTACTTCCTTCGTGCCAGAAACCGTATAGCTCACTCCACTATACTCATCTACAAGCACCGTGCCCGGCTCAAAGTCCACGGCAAACGTGACCTTCTTCGCTTCTGTTACTGTGTTCAATCCAACATAGATTTTCTTTCCAAGGTACTCACGCTTCGTGATGGAGTACTTCTCTGCGTTTCCGCCAGCTACCATCATTCGGGTACCCTTTGAGAAAATCTTCGAGTAATCACCACGAATATTTAGTAGTTTCGTATAGTGATCATGCAGCTTAACCGTTGTTTCGTCTCCGCTTTCAAGCTTTTCCCATGGCATGGAGTCACGGTTTTGTGCAAATGCTGATACGACACCATTGCTAGATTCCCAGCTGGATTTGCCGGAGTTCCCTAGCTCTTCTCCGTAGTAAATCACTGGCTGACCTTTGGACGTAATTTGAAGGGCGGCAGCGACCATCAGCTTGCCCACATCTCCTCCCACATACTCAGACAAGAAGCCGTCCTGGTCATGTGAGCTTAAGAATTGTCCAAGAGTACCTGTGTTGTCAATGCGAGCATCACGCTCCACTAAATACGACTCCACCCCGCTAATATCACCGTTCACAAAGTTCTTAGCTTTTTCTTTAAAATCAAAGTCCAGCAACGAGTCCAATTGTCCAGAACGCAGGTAGCCTCCGTCATTCGTGACGCTTGCACCCCAATATTCACCGATCATTTTGAAGCTCGGGCTGATTTCAGTTAGCGCATTTTTGAACGCCATCCATGTGGTTTCTTCGACGTGCTTCACGGTGTCCACACGGAAGTAGTCGATTGTTTCTCCGCTGTCCGTTCTTGCTTTTTCCAACCAAGCCGTTTGCCATTCAATGATTTTTGCACGAACGGCTGGATCTTCGGTTTTGAAGTCAGGAAGTCCGTCTAGTTCTCCACGAACAGTTGGGTCCTCCATTGTGGTACGAAGCATATCCTTTAACACCGCTTGCTCCTCAGCCGTTGGCAGGCCTGCTTGACCTTGCCAGTTTGGCTCGATGGTATCCATACCGTACCCCGCATGATTTAACACAACGTCCACCATGATTTTGATACCTTTGTCGTGCGCTTTTTCGATGAGCTTTTTGAAGGTTTCCATATCACCTAGGCTTTCATCTAGAGACATAAAGTCCTTTGCCCAATAGCCATGGTACGCGTATTGCTTGGCTTCTAGACCTGGGCTCGTCTTAAAATCGACACCTTTATTGAAGTCGATATTATCAACGATTGGTGAAATCCAGATGGTGTTGATGCCTAAGTCATCTAAGTAATCCAAGTTATCAATGATACCTTGGAAGTCCCCGCCATGGTACGCTTCACTGTGGTTTGGATCGTATCCAACCGGGTTATTGCTTGCGTCTCCATCCTTAAAACGGTCGGTGAGCATGAAGTAAATTCGCGCTTCATCCCAATCAAAGTCAAGATCTCCTTGGTACGTTCGTGGTGCAACTTCGACTGGTACCGTTTGGTTGTGTCGGTTTCCGAATTCGTCCACCGCTGTTACTGTCAGATTCTTGATTCCTGCAGCAACGGAATCCTTCACTCCGATCGTGACCGCTTGAAGCTGCGGGTCGATCATGAACTTTGATTTTCCACCAAGCGGCGTTAAATCGACGTACATTTCTTTAAAAGTAACCTCTTGTTCGGTTGTCACGTTGATTTTTAATACGGCATTTTCGTTATGCTGTATTTTTCCTGGTGAGACCTGACCTTCTATTGTCACCTTTGGCACGGTATATACAATCACCGATTTGCCATCAACGGTGTTTTTCGGGTCGGTCACCTCAGTTGTTTTTCCATCCTTTGTGACAAGGAAGCTATACTCGTATGTGCCTGGGTCAAGATTTTTCAACGTATAATAGAAATACTCATTCTTCTCGTCATACGTCATCACGTATTCCTGAGCTCCGACCTTTACCTTCACATCTTCAATCGTGTGCATCAGATCGTTTTGGTACAACTCTTCATCACGATAGTAGAACGTCACATTTCCATCTTCTAAAACTGGCCCTTTGACCGCTGGTACGACAGTTTGGCCTGCCACACCTGTGACCACGGTTACCTTTGTGATGACTTCATCGCGGTCAATTTTCACGACATGGTCGTCACTGTCCGGTGAAATTTTTGCTGTTGCCCAGTCGGTTCCTTTTCGGATGAGGAAGCCGATGGATTCGGTTGTTGGTGCGATTTCGATGTTGGCAATCGCTGTGTCGCCTTTGATTTCCGTAAAGTCGATTTGGTCGTTCTTCACGCCTGTATTCCATACCCACAGATTCCAGTAGGTGAAGTCCTTATCTGGTCTCACGTATTTCACGCGAACATAGCGTTTCACGTTTTTCTTTACTGTTAAAGCAATTGTTGCTTCTGCGTCACCTGCTTTTGCTTTGATCGTTGCGGTTCCTGGCTTTAGGCCGGATACCTTCCCCGTTCCATCCACAATCGCTATGGCTTCGTCAGACGATGTCCAAGTAACCTTTGCGCCAAGCATTTCTTGGTTGAACTGGTCACGGACTAGTGCCGATAGTTGAGCTGTGTAGGTTTCGTAGACGGATTTATCGCCTGAAATCGTGATACTCTTCGGTGCGAGTGTGGCGACCGTCACTTCAATTTCCACCTTCACATCCCCAACTGCGGCAACAATCGTTGCTGTCCCATTTTTCACAGAGGAGACTTTCCCACCATCGACGGTTGCTACTTCTGGGTTTGATGATGTCCATGTGATGTTCTGGTCGAGCATGATGCGGCCCTTTTGGTCTTTCACGTAAGCGGTAATTGTTTTCGTTGTGCCTGGGTTGATTGCAAAGCTCGTTGTGCTCGTTTCGATGCTTGTGACCGTTGGTGTGTATTCACCTTCTGCCTCATCGTACAGCACCATCATGGATAATGGAGCGATGGTTACGTTTGACCCATTGATCGTGCGAAGCGTTTCGACACCGGCTGCTTGGTCGTCGACTACCACATTCCAGGACGTGCTGGTTGGAAGGCTAACTTCCTTTGCTGCGTTGTTAGCGTTGTAAATGACGACGATATTTTTCCAAGAATCGTTGTTCGCATAGTTTTTCAACTGGAATGCGACGATATTGTCGTCAGTTTTATACACTTGCAGATTTTGCTCAATTGCTGCTTTTGTGTTCATTTTAAACGCTGGGTGCGCTTTACGTAGCTCGATCAAGCCTTGGTAATAATCGAACACTGGCTTGTATTGGTCCTTCAGCTCCCAACGAATTTGGTTGATGCTGTCTGGGCTCTTATAGCTATTGTGGTTACCGTATTTACTTCTCAGCATTTCTTCCCCTGCATGGAGGAAAGGAATTCCTTGTGAGGTAAGCACGATGCCATTGGCTAGTAGACTGCGTTTGACCCATTCGTTTTGAAGGGCATTGTCCTCTGTGATAATCGCATGCGGATTTGTCGTGATATCCTGGTGCGCGACCTTCATCATTTTATCCCACAGGTTTAAATTGTCATGCGCAGTCACGTAGTTGATGCTTTCAGATGGACGGTTCGTAAAGTCGGTGATCGAACCGATAACACCTTGGGCAACGTCCGCTTCCCTCCCGGTTGCGCCTGTTGCGAAACCAGTAGACGCGTCGTCACTTCCACCTTTAATCGCGCCACGGATATTGTCGTTAAATACCGCATATCCTTGGTCTTTCTGCGTTCCTTTGAAGTTTTGTAAGGAAGCATCAAGACTTGTCGATCCGCCTGTCCATGGCTCGCCATAAACCAGAATGCTCGGGTCAACCTCTTCCTTCAGCTCCTTCGTTAACTCGCTCATCGTTTGACGGTCGATTAAGCCCATTAAGTCAAAGCGGAAGCCGTCGACACCATACTCAGTAGCCCAGTATTTCACGGAGTCTTTGATGTACTTACGAACCATCGGTCGTTCGGACGCGACTTCATTTCCTGTGCCCGAACCGTTCGTAATTTTTCCGGCATCGTCCGTACGGTAGTAGTAGCCCGGAACGATTTTATCAAATGGAGAACCGCCCGAAAGCTGGGTTGCTTCAGGGATGTACGTGTGGTTGTACACGACGTCCATCACGACACGAATGCCTTTGTTGTGCATCGCTTGAACCATTTCCTTGAACTCGGTCACGCGGGAAGTTGGATCGGCTGGGTCTGTTGCGTACGATCCTTCTGGTACGTTGAAGTGGATCGGGTCATAGCCCCAGTTGAACTTTGGATCAGTGGAAGATGGGTCATTGACGGTTCGTTCGTTCACGGAACCGAAATCATAGACTGGTAATAAGTGAACGTGAGTCACTCCCAATTCTTTGAGTGAGTCTAAACCTGTTTTGACGCCATTTGGCCCCGTCGTGTTCGACTCGGTGAATGCCTTGTACTTCCCTTTATTGGTCATGCCTGAATTTTCATCTATGGAAAAATCGCGCACGTGCAGCTCGTATAGAATCGCATCAGTTGGCGACACATACGCTGGTTTGGATTCCGGATTAAAACCTGCTGGGTTCGTATCATCCAAGTTGATGATCGCGGTCCGTTGACCGTTAGGCGAAGTGGAGCGGGCATACGGGTCAACCGCATAGTTGGTCGTTCCGTCCGCGAACTCGACTTTGTACATATAATATTTTCCGTTTTGGTCACCGGTTAGTGTGTGTGACCACACGCCGTTTGCGGCACGGGTCATTAGGGTTTCTGTCCCGTTCGTGTTGTCGGTGACGAACGCCCCTTCGTATGTGCCTTGGTCGTTATAGATGGCAACGCTTACTTTTTGGGCGGTTGGAGCCCAAAGCTTGAACGTTGTTTGTGTTGGTGAGTACGTGTACCCTAGATCTTTTCCATCATAGTAAAATTGGTCATCGTTCAGGACATTACGCATCGTAACCTTTGTAGGTTGGTAACCGGTTGCATTGACTTGGTATTGCTTTCTTACATCGATTTGTGAAGGGTCCGTGATGGTTAGCTTCACTTTTGTGTCACTTAGCTTTGTGCTTGTTGTTGCGATGTCTTTATTGGCTTCGACATCTGTTAGTGTGAATATGGTGTCATCTGTGAGCTTTTTGTTAACAGACACGGTGATGCTGTTTTTTGCATCCATTAATGCCGCTTGAATTGCTGCGGTTAAGTCTGGCTTGGTATAGCTCACTTCGGTTTGGTCTTGGGTGAGCCAAACTTCAACAGAGTCTCCGTCTTTGATTTCGATTTTTCGTGTTACATCCTGTGTCGTCCAGTTTCCTGGTCTTGTGATGATGTTGATGGATTTGGATGAGAATTCGTATGTTGCTTGGGCAAATCCATCTTTTGTTGTGGTGAATGGATAAGCCGCTCCGTCTTTTCCATCCTCCCAAATCCACATATCCCAATTGTTTTGGGCACCGTCAAAACGGTAGTAATTGATGGTATAAGAATAAGAAGTGCTAAGGATTTGAATCGTTTTTTCTGCCTTTTTTCCGTCTAGTGATGCTTGGACGGTGATGCTGTCGTTCGGTTGAACGGAGTACGTGTCAGCGATCGTTAAACTGTTGTTGGATAACGTAATTCCGTCTCTCCCGTCCTTCAGGCTCCATTGTGGAGTCACGTCGGACTGTTCTCCCTTTTCGTTAAGTGCTTTCGCAGAGAGAGTGACCGATTGGCCTTTTTTAGTTGTGGCTGGTGCGTTGATGATGAGGCCTGGTGCATGAACGACGGAGTTTCCGTTCGCTTGGTTCGGGTTGCTTGGGTCGGTGATCCAGTTGCTGTCTCCTAGAATAAATTTGTATTCGTAGGTTCCTGGAGCTAGCTCTGTAGTGAGCTGCCATACGCCCTCAGCGTTTTTCGTCATCTCTTTTGCATTGTCAGCCCAGCTCGTAAAGCTGCCTGCGACACGCACGCGGTCAGCTTGACCTAAGTACTGGAATGTGACCGTGCCATTATCGTTGATGATCGGACTTGATGCTGTCGCTGGTGGTGGTCCGATACGGAAAGTAGAGTTATCTCCCGCTTTCGGATTGGTATTCAGTGGATCCGCCGTACTTTGATCCCAGCTTTTGTTGTTTAGTAGAAACTTATATTGGTAGTCTCCTGCTTGTAAAGCTGGTATTGTTGCGGTGAATACACCGTTTGATTCGGTCATTGGGGTCGCTGTTTCTGTGGACCAGCTGTTAAATGAGCCTAAAACATAAACGGCCGTTTCCCCTTTACTTACATAGTTAAAGGTAACGCTATTGTCTTCATGGATGATCGGGCTCGCTGGTGTGGTTTCGGCGTTTGCTCTTGTATACAATCCACTTCCTGAAACTAGCTGAAGTAGAAGAGCAATAACCATCACTATCGAGAACGCCCTCATATTCTTCCTACTCAATCGCTTCTCCTCCTATTTTGTTTTACGGGTGGTGCTAACTTGCTGACTAGCTGTGAACCTTGGTGATGTTGTTGGAAAATGTGGTACTAACTTGGTACTTTATGTAGCTTCTTGTTGCAAGAGGGTGCTGGGAATTTGCGCAATCGATTGCACAAATGATGAAAAAAGAGATAATAGTTTAATTGGCATCCTGTGCAACAAGTTGCGCAAGCGCTTTCACAAACTACTAACCTAATAATATCACCCCTCTATGGTGTCTGTCACCACAAAAAGACAAAAAGATACAATTTGTCCACGAGCGGTGTCTGTCACCCTTCGTGGACACTTTCACCCATTTTGTCCTCCTGGAGTGGACACTTATTTTCAAATTATCCAACGACGCTGAATATTATTTAGATAACCTAAGGGTAACATGTTGTTTCTAAGTTGGAATAAATGACAATGGATGGTAAAAATCCCTATAACCACTTTATTTATTTACCTTACTAGCTGTAAGCGATTACAATACTACTTACAAGTACTTGTCAGTTTTCACCAGCACCTACATACCGGAATGTCTGAATCTTCAGTTATTTAGTTATCCGGGGAACATTCGAACATATGAAGTTTTTATTTGTCGCATCCAGAAAAACAGAAGAGTTTTCACCTATTAAATATTTTTAGATCGATCTTAGAACGTGAGTTAAAGACGAACATAGGGGGAAAGAGGATGAGTAAATTTAATAGCTTCTTAGAAACAAAAGTAATGCCTGTGGCAGGTAGATTGGCTGCCCAACGACATCTCGGTGCACTACGAGACGGTATTATCCTAGCCATGCCGCTGATTATCATTGGTTCTCTTTTTTTAATCATTGCTAACTTCCCAATTACTGCATGGACTAACTTTCTAGCAGAACACCCAACCATTAAAACTAGCCTCTTATATCCATACCGAGGGACCTTCGAGATCATGGGGCTCGTCGCTACATTTGGGGTTGCTTACCGTTTATCTGAAAGCTATAAGCTCGATGCACTGGCTGGGGCTGCCATTTCACTTGCTGCTTACTTTGTTGTATCCCCTTTTACTAGCTATGTGATTGGACAAGATCCAAATACTGGTGCAGACATCATGGAAAATGCTTATAATACTGGACTTTTTACAAGTAAAGGCTTATTCGTTGGAATGGTCATTGCCATCCTATCAACCGAAATATATCGAAAAATTACTCAAATGAATATTGTCATTAAGTTACCAGATGGAGTACCTCCTGCTGTTTCAAGATCCTTCTCTGCCTTAATACCAGCCTTTGTAGCCGTTGTTGTAGCATGGGGATTACGCTTGCTTGTAGAAAACATCGGTGACTTCGGTAGCATTCACAATGTTGTATCCGTCCTCTTACAACAGCCACTAACCAGCCTTGGCACAAGCTTGGTTGGAACAATTATTGTATTTATACTTATTCAAATGTTATGGTGCTTAGGTTTACACGGAGCAAACATCGTTAACGCAGTTATCTTACCGGTTTGGTTAACTCTGACACAAGAAAATGCGATGTCATTTGAAGCTGGAGAACCTGTAAAAAATATTGTAACAAACGAGTTTAATGATATTGTCTTTATCGGTGGATCTGGTACAACTCTCTCTTTAGTACTAGCCATGCTATTTTTCGCAAGAAGCCAGCAGATGAAACAGTTAGGGCGCCTTGGTATTGGACCTGGAATCTTTAATATTAATGAACCTGTTACCTTTGGTATGCCTATCGTTCTGAATCCAATTATGATGATTCCATTTATCTTAGCTCCTGTTGCTGCGGTTATTATGACGTTTGTTTCCATGGATTTAGGATTGGTAGCAAAACCAATCGGTGTTGTAACTCCGTTTACCATGCCTCCTATCCTAAACGGTTATATCATCACAGGCAGTATCTCAGGTGCCATTCTTCAATTGGCCATCATCGTAGTATCTTTCTTCATCTACTTCCCATTCTTTAAAATGTGGGACACGCAGAAGCTCGCAGAAGAGAAAGGCGCCGCTACGAATACATCATCTACAGAAAACACTGTGAATATGTAGTTGTGTTGTGGTGACAGACACCCTAAAAAGACAAATGGCTTGTTTTGTCCACGAGTGGTGTCTGTCACCCTTCGTGGACAGTTTTACTGGTTTTGTACGTGTGGAGTGGACAATTTTACAAAAATAGGGTTGGCTCAATTTGAGTCAACCCTATTTCATTATATTTTTACTATTAGGTCTCCTCTTATTATGATCCTCCCTTCTAATTCCATTGAAAATAGTTGCTCTTCTAGATCTTCATATTCCGGCCATAACATCTGCTTTAATTTGCTGATTGAGCTAGACTGTGGAATTTTCTCCAATAATTCAAAACTTGTATCTAGTTTAGTAGCAGCTTTTGAATGACCACTCCTCTTTTCTTGAAACACTGACTCCACACCAATATATGGTTTCTTTCCTTTTACCAATAATTGATTACATCCTTGGCCTTCTAATGAATAAATGGGATGTGGGACTGCATATACCTCCCGTTTATGCCTTTCAGCAAATTTCGCCGTCCAAAGTGCACCACTCTTAACCCCTGCTTCAACAATAACAACCTCGTTAGACCAAGCACTAATTAAGGCATTTCTTTCTATAAAATGTTGCTGTTTTACCGGTGTTCCAGGTGGATATTTAGATAAAAATATGCTTCCTGATTCAATCAGTTCATCATAAAGCTTTCGCTGTTCAGAGGGGTAACATATGTCTACCCCACTTCCTAAGAAGGATATCGTTTTACCGCCCGCTTTCATACAGGCTGCTTGT
The DNA here is from genome assembly GCF_023715225.1 of Robertmurraya korlensis. GTDB lineage: Bacteria > Bacillota > Bacilli > Bacillales > Cytobacillaceae > Robertmurraya_A. The sequence continues at coordinate 170,152 of NZ_JAMBNS010000008.1, read as the reverse complement.
GAATACGAGTCAATACCTTTCGCAAAGCCACTTACTAAGACTATGTCCCTTTTAGCAAGTTCTTGTCCTATGTCCCTAGCTACTTTTTTCCCATATTCAGTACAACGTCTTGCACCAACGACTCCCATTGATCGTTCAAAGTTTTGCAACCTCCCCTTAAAATAAAGTAGGATTGGCGATTCGCCACATGTCTTTGCGATTTCAAGATACCTTTCATCTGTAATGGGTAACAAACCAATTCCTTTTTCCTCAATGGTTCTAATAATTGAATCAACCTTTTTAAAGTTCTTGTTATCAATTATTTGTTGAATCATACGTGTAGTGATACCTGGAACTCCTTTTAATTCCTCTTGTGCTGAATGGTAAATCCGCTTCAGATCACCATTAAAATAAGAATAGAGATTCTTTTGCATAACTGGCCCAATATATTTTAAATTTGCTAGCCAAATCCAATACTTATCCATGGCTTCCTCCAAACAAATGGAATGCGTCCTTATCTAAGTCTCTACTTTGTAAGCTTACTCTCATGTGATTTGAAGTTATTTCTTTTTCACCTTCTAGATCCGCAATGGTCCTCGCCACTTTTATAAATTTGTGAAGACTTCTGCCACTATACTTAAAACGATCATATGCCTTTTGAAGTAATGAAGTGGTTTCAGAATCTAACGGACAAAACTGCGTAATTAATGATGCCGTTAGTTGAGCATTCGAGCTTATTCCTGAAATATGTTTATACCTTTTTTCCTGTATCTTTCTTGCATAGTCCACTCGTACTTTTAATTCAGCCGAACTTTTACTTGGAAGATCACTTGAAAAGAAATTTACATTATTAACGTATTTCTGAATATCCATTCGATCAATTATCGGACCTGATAATCTTTGCCGATATTTAATTATTTCATAGTCCGTACACCTACATTTTTCACTCCCAAAATAACCACATGGACAAGGATTCATCGCACCAACTAGCATAAAATTGGCAGGATACGAGTTTAAACCCAACACTCTAGTGATTGTCACCATTTGATCCTCAAGAGGCTGTCTTAGAGCATCAAGAGTTTTTCTACTAAACTCAGCAATCTCATCAAGAAATAGAACACCATTATGTGCAAAAGAAATCTCTCCTGGTTTTGCAAATGGCCCACCGCCAATGAGTGAATTTGTTGAAGCATTATGATGAGGCGCACGGAACGGTCTCTTTGTGATTAAGGTTCCTTTCTCATGTAACATACTTGCTATGCTATAAATCTTGGTTACTTCCAATGACTCCTTCTCACTCATCTCTGGTAGAATAGTTGGAATTCTTTTTGCAATCATTGATTTGCCACAACCAGGTGGGCCAATCATTAGCAGATTATGTCCTCCAGCTGCCGCTATTACCATGTAATCAAGGATGATCTCCTGACCCTTAACATCTATAAAATCTAGTGTGCTTTGTTGTCCTGAAATACCAATTTCACTTAGTGGAAGTTTTTCTGGTACCTTTCCTCCCAAAATTCCAACAGCCTCTCTCAAATCCCTACATCCATAGATTTCTACTCCTTTTACTAATCTCGCTTCTTGTACATTTTCTACAGGAAGGAGAATTTTCTTAATGCCAACCTCTTTTGCTTTTAATACCATAGGAAGGACTCCACTGCTTCCGCGAATGTTAGCGTTTAATGAAAGTTCCCCAATAAATGCCGTTTGATTCAAATCCTTAGGTTCGGGTATTTGGTTACTCCTTAAAAGTAAACCAATTGCCATGGCTAAGTCGTAATGAGTCCCCGTTTTTTTCATATCAGAAGGGGCAAGGTTAAATACCACTTTGACTACAGGAAAAACAAATCCTGAGGATAGCATCGCTGCTTCCAGCCTTTCTCTTGCCTCTTTCACCGCTTTATCACCTAAACCCACAATGGAAACCGAACTCATTCCCACCATCGTATCTGTTTCGACTTCAACCACCTGCCCATCAATCCCCTGCAAAGCAAAACTATAAACAATCGAGGCCATACAACATCTCCATTTCTTTTGATCCATAATTCTCTTTTTGCATTAAAAACTGAAAATAGTGTTCTTGCTTTGGTTCAGGAAAATAGGAGAGGATTTGGTCTTTTGTTACAAGGGGGTTGTGTTCGTTGAGCATGTAGGCGCGGTAACTGCTCCAAGGGTAGGTTTCTAGGGATTCGACTATACCAGCAGTTAAGGGGTTCCTATGAATATAACGGCTAAGGTCTAGTTCATGTTCAGGAGAGTCGATTATGTCGTGGAAATATCTCTTTTCGAATACATGTCCGGAGAAATCATATTTGAGGTTAAAGTATCTGGCATATTTGCTGTGAAAGTACTTAATGATAGGACCAGGTGGGGTTTTCGAGGTTTCAAGCTGAAGATGAATATGGTTGGACATAAGGCAGTAGGCGTGGATATTGAAATCGTATCTTTCCATTGTCTCTAGTAACATTCCTAAGTATTGTCTTCGATCCGGATCATCGTAAAATAAGGGTTGCTTTCTGATTCCTCTACTTGTGATATGATACTTCGCACCCGGAAACCAGGTACGTGCACGTCTTGCCATGCGTCAGCCTCCTTGAATTAGATTTTTGTAGTGTTTGTTTTTGAGAGAACGGTAACTTTGGGGAGATAGAGGTCAAATTGTTTGGAGCAGAAATGATCGGTTTCTTGTATTATACTACTCTCTAGTCCACCAATAAATAGAGTCAGCAGTTTACCTCATACAAATCATAAATATTATGGCAATCTCACTGTCCACCCCAGAAATACAAAAAGACCAAATCTGTCCACGAAGGGTGACAGACACCCTAAAAAGACAGATTGGCCATATTTGTCCACGGAGGGTGTCTGTCACCTTAAGTTCACCGTAAGTAGACTCTTGTTTCGTACGGTTGGAGGGTGAATTCTTTGCGGAGCTTCTTTTCAGCACCTTCGTAGTTTGCCAACACTAGTTCAAAGTCTCCTAGTTTTCCTCCAGCACTTACCACAGAATTTCCGGGCACTCTGAATCTCGTCATGTCTTCGCTGAAGTTATTGACCACAAGCGCCACCTTTTTCCCCCATTTGCGCGTATATGCAAACAGCTTCGGATGATTCCCCAGCAATAACTCATACGTACCGTACACGAATACAGGCTGGTCCTTTCTCAATTGAATCAACTGCTTATAAAAATTCAAAATCGAATCCGGATCGTCCAGCTGTGCCTCAACATTGATATCCACATAATTCGGGTTCACCCCAAGCCAAGTTGAATCCCCGCTCGTGAATCCAGCCTTATCCGATGAAGCATTCCACTGCATCGGCGTGCGCGAGTTGTCTCGACATTGCTTCCAGATGAGCTGCATGAGCTCTTCGTGCGAGCGACCTTTCTCGCGTTCCACCCGGTAATAATTCACCATACCCACATCGTTGTAATCCTCAATCGACGGGAATTGCACGTTTGTCATTCCAATTTCTTGGCCTTGGTAAATGAACGGAGTCCCTTTCATCAGGAAGTACAATGCAGCCAGCATTTTGGCGCTTTCCTTCCAGTACTCCTTGTCATTTCCCCAGCTCGACACACGGCGCGGCTGGTCGTGGTTTTCGATAAAGAGGGCATTCCAGCCTCTCCCTTCCAATCCCGTTTGCCACTTGGTTAGCGCCTTTTTCAACGCGCGAACATCGACACGACTATCATCCGAGTTCTTATCCCAAAGGTCCAAAAACTCAAACTGAAAAATCATATTAAAATAGCCGTTCTCTTCTCCAACCCAGCGATCCGCGTCGGCAATACGAACGCCATTTGCTTCCCCAACCGTCATCACATCGTACTTTTTAAAGGTCCTCTGTGAAAAATCAGACAGCCACTCATCGATTCCCTCCACATTCATCATGTAAGGAAAGCAAGGAACCACATCTAGACCTTCTGGATTTGGCATATCAGGGAACCCTGGCTTCTTTTTAATATGAGAAATGGCATCCACACGGAATCCGTCAATCCCCTTATCGAGCCACCAGTTCACCATGTTCTCCAACGACTCTCGCACCTCTGGATTTTCCCAGTTCAAGTCAGGCTGACGCGTCGAGAAGATATGCATGAAATACTGGTCGGTCGCCTCGTCGTACTTCCACGCCGGACCGCTAAAAATGGACTCCCAGTTATTCGGCTCCTTGCCATCCTTCCCGTCAGCCCATATATACCAATCACGCTTCGGGTTATCTTTGCTCGAACTTGACTCAATGAACCACGGATGCTCATCGCTTGTATGGTTGATCACCAAGTCCAAAATAATCCTCATCCCACGCTCATGAACTCCCGCCAACAGCTCATCAAAATCCGCCATCGTGCCAAACTCTTCCATGATGTCATGATAATCAGAAATATCATACCCGTTATCGTCGTTCGGCGATTTGTACATCGGCGAAAGCCAAATCACGTCAATTCCCAAATCCTTTAAATAATCTAGCTTCGAGGTTAACCCCTTTAAATCGCCGATCCCGTCTCCATTGCTATCCATGAAGCTTCTTGGATACACCTGATAAGCGACGCTTTCCTTCCACCACTTTTTGTTCACGTTCGCACCTCTATTTCTGCTTACACCCACCACATTTGTGAAACCGGCTCTTCAATTAACACGGACTTTAAATTCACAACTGCGCGAGTGAAGCCTTCTTCAATCGACATAATTGGATCTTCATGCTCAATGCTCACGACGTAATCGTAGCCATAAGTTCGTAATGCACTCATCATATCGGACCATTCCTTCAAGCTGTGTCCACAACCCACACTGCGGAAATTCCATGCACGAGTTCGGATCTCCCCATACGGCTGCATATCCGTTAATCCATACATATTGACATTGTCTTGGTCAATATACGTATCCTTCGCATGGAAATGATGAATCGCATTTTCTTTTCCTAAAATTTTAATTGCAGCCACTGGGTCAATTCCCTGCCACCATAAGTGACTCGGATCTAAATTCGCCCCAATCGCGTCACAAGTTTCCTCGCGAAGCTTTAACAAAGTATATGGCGTGTGAACCAAAAATCCACCATGTAGCTCTAGACCAATTTTCACATGATGATCCTTCGCGTATTGCCCAACCTCACGCCAGTAAGGAATCAATTTCTCTTCCCACTGCCATTTCAACACATCGCCATACTCATTCGGCCAAGGTGCCACCGGCCAGTTCGGCTGTTTCGCATCCTCTGAATCACCAGCAGTACCAGAGAAACAGTTCACGACTGGTACGTTTAAAAGTGATGCCAACTTGATCGTCTTCAACAACGTATCATTGGACTGTTCCGCAAAATCTTTATCCGGTGAAATTGGATTGCCATGACAGCTGAATGCACTAATGATTAAGCCGCGTTCCTCTACTTTGCGAAGATACTCTGCTCGTGCTTCTTCACTTGCCAATAACGCGTCCAAATCACAATGGTTATTCCCTGGATAACACCCTGTACCAATTTCAACCGCATGTAAGCCTGCATTTTTCACCGTATCAAGCATTTCCTCGAATGATTTCTCTGCAAAAAGCACTGTAAATACGCCTAGTTTCATCGTGAACCTTCCTCCCTTTCACTGCTTTCATAAATCTGGTCTATAATTTGTGACACTTGTAGCGCCTCTTCCGGCCTAACGACAAGCTCCGCCTCACCCAAACAAGCCGCGACAAAATTCCTTGCCTGTGGTACATCCGGCTCCTCTTCCCCTGGCATCCAATCCGCTTGCGTGTTAAAAAGCATCCCATTTTTTGTTGTATATAGTTCAAATGGGAATACATTTATTCCGCCTTCTACGCCCGAAATGCTCACGTTCGCAACATCTTCTTTTATATTCGCTGCCCAGGACGTTTCAAACAGCATCGAAGCTCCATTTTCAAACGTCATATAAGCCGTTACATGATCGTCCACCTCAAACGTCTGATGGTCAAACTCTCCCCATTGGTTCACTTGACCTGGAATTTTACTTAATGTGTTGTACGCGCGACCCGTAACGCTTGTTTGTTTGGGATTGCCCATTAGCCAGAGAGCCAAATCAAGAAGATGACAGCCAAAATCAATTAAACTTCCGCCACCTTGAAGTTCTTTGTTTGTAAAAACACCCCAGCCTGGAACCTTTCGACGTCTAAGAGCTTGAACGCGAACAACCATTGCCTCTCCAACGTCTTTCATCGACTTCTTAGCTGCGATGGCTTCCTTCATAAAACGGTAGTGATAGGCAATCGCCAGTACCTTGTTGGCCTTTTTCGAAGCCTCAATCATCCTCTCACACTCTGCCGCACTTAGCGCCATCGGTTTTTCACAAAGCACATGGACTCCCGCTTCAAACGCAGCAATCGTAATTTCCGCGTGAAATTTATTCGGAGTACAAATGCAAACCGCATCTACCTCTTGAAAAAGTTCTTTATAGTCCTGGAACACATGTGGGATATTGAACTTTTCCGCCGCCTCACGAGCTCGTTCACCATTCACGTCACTAACAGCCGTAATCGTGCATTTATCTCCTAAAGCAAGAAAAGCCGGGATATGGCGGGCCTGTGCAATCCCGCCAACCCCGATAATCCCGATTCGTAGCTTTTCCATTATTCTTTTACTCTCACAATCTGTTTGGTTTCATTAGATTCAAGAGCCGCTAAGATCACTCCAAGAGATTTCATTCCCTCTTCGCCGCTTACAGCCACTTCTCTATCATTCAGCACAGCATCCACAAACAAATCAATCACATGCGAGCTCGACTGGCCACCCTCGTCATTCGACTGAATTTTTCCAAGCTGATAATTCACCACATCACCGTTCTTGTATTGAACAACAAGTGAGTTCGTCGGATCGTCCTCTAAACGAAGAATCGCATTTTCTCCATAAATGATCGTTGAGTTATCTTCCTTGCTCACATACGACCAGCTCGCCGCAAGCGTCCCAATGATACCGCTTTCTGTTTTCAACACACAAACCGCTGTGTCATCAACCGTAGCAAATTCCTTCGCACTCGTCTCAACAAATGCACCCACTTCAACGATTTCTTCTCCTAATATATATCGAAGAAGGTCCGTTTTATGAACGCCTAAATCGCCCATCGCACCAACAAACGCTTTATCTTTTTGGAAAAACCAACCTTCCTTGCCTTCCACGCTCCAGCCCTCTGGACCACCGTGTCCAAAAGCCGTACGGAAGCTATAAATCTTTCCAACTTCTCCGCTTTGAATCAGTTGACGAGCTTTTTGGTGAGATGCCACAAAACGTTGGTTGTGTGCGATCATCAGCTTTTTACCGCTAGTTTTCGCTGTCTCAATCATCGATTTTGCTTCTTCTTCTGAAGTCGCCATTGGCTTTTCACAAAGTACATGAACGCCTGCCAACAGTGCAGCATTGGAGATCGGTGCATGAAGATAGTTCGGCGTACACACACTCACTGCATCCACTTCTGCGTTTCTTAAAAGTTCCACAAAGCTTGTGTACGATGGAACTCCGTACTTTTCACCGATTTCAAGTGCTCTTTCTGCGTTATTGTCGCAAACTGCCACAAGCTCCACATTTGGATTTGCAGCGTATTCAGGTAAATGGCGATGGCGCGCGATACTTCCGCAGCCAATCACACCTACTCGTAATTTTTTCATACTAGTTTCCCCCTTTGATCGTTTCTAATGGTTTCGCATTCCCGTATACTGGACGCTCCCTCTTCACTGGCTGTGCCCATTTGACAGCGTTTGTGATTACCTTTTGAATTTGCTCATTATGGTAAGTTGGGTACGTTTCATGTCCTGGTCGGAAGTAGAACACTTTTCCATTTCCGCGCGTATAGGTACAACCGCTTCGGAACACTTCTCCGCCCTCAAACCAGCTAGTAAAAACAAGCTCGTCTGGCTGTGGAATATCAAAATGCTCTCCATACATTTCTTCCTGTGGTAACTCGATATATTCACCAATTCCCTCTACGATCGGGTGACTCGGGCTTACAACCCAAAGACGCTCTTTCTCATCTGCTTCACGCCACTTCAGATCACAGCTTGTTCCCATTAATGTTTTAAAGATTTTCGAAAAATGGCCAGAATGAAGCACAATTAAGCCCATTCCATCAAGAACGCGCTGCTGCACTTTTTGTACAACTGTATCTGACACTTCGTTATGAGCTAAATGCCCCCACCAAACAAGTACATCTGTATTTGCTAACACATCATCCGTTAACCCATGCTCCGGCTCATCAAGAGTCGCTGTCTTCGCTTCGTAACCTGCTGAAGTTAAAAACGACGCAATCGCCCCGTGAATACCCTCCGGATAAATATCCCTTACCACTGGATTCTTCTGCTCATGTCGATTCTCATTCCATACTGTTACCTTCACCACGTCAAACCACTCCTTTTACAATATCTTACTCCCTATTTTAGAGATTTAAAGATTTTATGAAACGGCTTACATTGACGAGTAGGGTGGAATATATTGACCTTAGTGGGTGCATTGTGTAATTGAATTACTATCAAATATATATATTCCGCTTCATGGGGACTTAGAAACCCTTTTAGTTGACACTAGTTTCGTTTTATTGCTTTTATGGGAATCTAACTGGATGTTTAGTTACCGGTGGCATAGGTTTCCTACATTCGTGGGAACCTAACTACTCTTTTGGTTACCGCTAGACTCGCTTTCCTGCCTTCATGGGGACCTAACTACCTTTTTGGTTACTGCTTGACCTAGTTTTCCTGCCTTCGCAGGAACCTAGCTACCCTTTTGATTACCGCTAGCTTAGTTTTCCTCCCTCCACGGGAACTCAACTGCTCCTTCAGTTACCGCTAACCTAGTTTTTCTGCCCTCATGGAAACTCAACTGACCTACCGCTAGACCAGTTTCCTCCCCTCATGAAAACTGCGCTAGTTCACACTCTTTTATGTAATGTATTGTGTTATGGCTAGACAAAAAAGTAGTACAACCGAAGATGGTTGTACTACTAATAAATAGAATCAATTTAGAATTTATTTATATTTAGGTATTTCAAGATAAATACTGAATGGTTGGATTTTATAGACTTCGTACATAGTATTAACTTGTTTATAAGCCCATCCAATGTCTGAAGCATATTGATTTCCTGCTACCAATTTAGTAGACATTAACTCAGGGTTCCAACGCATCTCATAAATTGTATTTTGAACAATTTTGTATGGGTTATTTCCACCTAAATATTTATTACTAATAAAGGCTGCACCACCCACAATTGCTGCATACGGAGAAAACCAGCCATTTTCATAAGCCGTTTTCGCTCCACAGTCTAGTGGACAAGAATCATACGCACCTACACCATACATGTTATAAACAGTTTTCCCGTTATATACTACACCTTTTGCAAGTGTAGAAGTGCCGTTTCCTGTTTCGAGTAACGTATGAGCCATTAAATATACTTCGTTAATTCCGTATTTCTTACCAGCATCGATAAATGCTTTTCCTTGATTTGCTAAAATTCCTTTTCCTGTAAGGTATTGATTTAGGGTTTCTACAGATACATCACTAGGTTTACTTAGGTTCATGAATTGAAGCCTATACTTTACATCCCCCATGTATTTAGTTGGATCCAAAAATCCCTTTACATCAGAGGATGTTGCATTACGCCAGTCACCAATACTTATTGTGTACCAACCACTAGTATTATCTTCCACTAAAACGGTTAGTAAGGAACCTTTACCTGCGGAACCATAAATGTGACTAGTATCATTCTTGTCTGCTCGAATATAAAGGATATCAGCAGTTACCTTGCCAACTCTCGAATTTATATTGGCAAGACTGTTATGAACATACAATTCTTTACCATCGTATTGGATTTTGTACCATCTTGTACTTCCAGAGAAGGTATCACCTGTAACGTTATCATCCAACACAAGGAAGGCAGTTCCACTTTTAACATTTGTAGCAATATTATCGGTACTTAAAACTGGAGATGTTCGTAAATTCACACTACTACCAGTTATTGAGCCTCCATCATACATTTGTAGATATTGTTTGCTCACATAAGCAGGAGCGTTTCTGTATTTATCTGTCTGTGGTGCTGGTGATGCTTTCATTTGCAAACTTACAGCTTCATTTAACGAAAGATTATAGTTGTTGTAGGTAGTAATCACGCTAGGTTTAACAAATGGTTTATTTGTAGGACCAGGTGCAACTCCACCTTTTTCAACTAAGACAATTTCAATTGCTTCTAAACGCTTTGATAGTGCTTCGGTACCTGCTGATTGGCCATTTTTTGCCCAATCTAACCAACCATAGGTTTGCGCGTGAACACGATAATAAACATCATAATGTTGTGCCATTTCACCTGATAGATTTATTTGAATGGCTTCTAGACGCTTACCTTCTCCAGACGTACCCGATAACGCCCCGTTGGATACATTATTTAACCAGCCATATCCTTGTACCAGAGTTTTGTAAGTAATATCACCGGTATATGGTTTATTTTGCAGGGAGATCTTAATCCCTTCTAACTGTCTTGATTGTCCTAATGTTCCAGACAATTTTCCATCAGAAACTGGAGCTAACCAGCCAATTCCTTGAACATGCGTGGAATAACTAACAGATGGGTCAACTACCAATGGTTTGTTGGTAGCCCCTGGAGCAGCCCCACCTTTTACAACTAACACAATTTGAATGGCTTCTAACCGCTTAGAAAGACCCTGAGTACCAGCGGATTGACCGTTTTTGGCCCAGTCTAACCAACCATAGGTTTGCGCATGTACACGATAATAAATATCATACCGTTCAGCCATTTCACCGGTTAAATTTATTTGGATGGCTTCCATCCGCTTACCTTCCCCCGATGTACCAGATAAAGCACCATTGGACACATTACTTAACCATCCATAGCTTTGGACATAGGTTTTGTAAGTAATATTTCCTGAATAAGGGGTGTTTTGTAAAGAAATCTTAATTGCTTCGAGACGTTTTGCTTCTCCTGATGTTCCTGATGTCTTTCCGTTAGTAACAGGAGTTAACCAACCATAACTTTGGACATGTGTTGTGTAAGAAACCAATGGCTCAATAACAAAAGGCTTATTTGTAGAACCAGGTGCAGCTCCACCTTTTTCGACTAATACAATTTCTATAGCTTCCAAACGTTTCGAAAGTGCCAAAGTACCAGCAGACTGGCCATTTTTCGCCCAGTCTAACCAACCGTAAGTTTGAGCATGTACACGATAATAAATATCATAACGTTCAGCCATTTCACCAGTTAAGTTTATTTGGATGGCTTCCAATCGTTTTGCTTCCCCAGATGTTCCAGAAATCGCACCATTGGATACATTATTTAACCAGCCATAAGTTTGGACATGCGTCTTGTAAGTGATATCTCCTGAAAATGGGGCATTTTTCAAAGATATCTTAATAGCTTCTAAACGTTTTGATTCTCCTGATGTTCCAGACATTTTACCATTAGACACTGGATCTAACCATCCGTAACCTTGCACATGTGTAGAATAAACAACAGAAGGAATAGTGGCGGCTGTAAACATCACCGTTTGCTTAGTTGTTGTTTTTGTACTAACCGAAGTTTGATCAATAGGAGATGAATCCTCAACAGCTGCATCTTGCGTTTTATTTTCAGTAGTTGTTTCAATTGCAGCATTTAGGGAGTAATATTCCTCTTCCGTTATCTCCCTTTTTTGATTATTTTCTTCAGTAATAACATATACTAATTCATGATTTCTAATAAAAGTTCCATATTCATCAACTGTGGTTCTCTCTTCAATGGAAGTTCCATTATCATTTTTTTCAACAACATTCCACTCATCGGTTAACTCAAGAGGTATGACTTTCTCTGCACTAAATGTATTTGAGACAATGACCCGATAAAAGATGCTTTCATCATCTGTTAAATATAGCTCGTTTAACCCCTCACTAACTTTCAAAATAGAATCAATTGCTTGATTAGTAGAATGGGAGATAGTAGCTTTAACAGATGACTTAGCTTCGTCCGTCCATCCTTTTAGTGTCACGGTTATCTCTTTATTAATCGAAAGCATTTGCTCTTCACCATTATAGTGGATGAGATAATAACTAGACCCTTCACCATTTGAGTTTTCTAATGCATAACTAATACTTATATTGGAAACAAAAGAGAAACTTATAAGTAGTGTAGTAATAAGTAATATTAAGATCTTTTGCACCGAATTCAATTTTTTTAAACCCCCTACAAGCTTTTTTAGAATAAACGTAAAATTATATATAGTAAAAAATTATAATAGTAAACTATGAGAAGTAGACGAACATCTTCTTTCTCTTACTAATAGACAATGTTCAACAAAATATTTATTACATTTATTAGGATACCAAAAAGTAGTAGAATTATATATGGCTATTTTCTTCCTAGTTCTAGTAAATTAGGACTATCCTTTACTGACATAATCAAAATAAATAGTTTTATATTTTTTTAAATAAAAATAAGTACCCTAGTGAATAGAGTACTTCAACATAAAACCATATTCATCATTTCTTCCCATCCAAACCAGCACGATACTCATTCGGCGTTATCCCCACAACCTTCTTAAACACCTTACGAAAATACTTATCATCCTGATAGCCAATCATATTTGCAATTTCATAGATCTTCAACTGACTATTTTTCAGCAGTGATTTAGCCTTTTTCATTCGGATGTTCACAATGTAGTCAGAGATATTCACGTTAAATTCCTGTTTGAACTTTCGTGAAATATACTCTCTGCTAATGTAAAAATGCTCAGAAATCTCTTGTAGCTTCACGTCACGATCAAAGTTTGCCTGCAAATACGCTTCAATATCTTCAATGATATTGCTTGTTTTCTTACTGGCCTGTTTCTTCAGCTTTCTCAGAAATAAACTGATCTCGCGCCTTTTCGCAACCACATATTCATCTAGCATGAAGTTCCCGTCTTCATCAAAAAACGAATCCACTCGGCCCTCGACATTTTCAGACACCTTCACCGCGATTTTATTAGCTTTATACGAGCGATTGCTCAACAGCAAGTACTCATTTTCAAACTGCAATACCTGTCTAACCGATAAGTAGTCCTGTTCGGTAAAATCGGTCCGCACCTGCTCGATGAGCTCGTCGAATGCTTCGATTTCCCCTGCTTGAATTGCCAAGTCTATGCTTGAGGAGTAGTCCATAATGCTTTTCAACGGTTTTTCTGGCATCACCTGTTCTACATAAACCTTGCAGGCTTTCTTCTCCAACAGATTTCTGCCAACAAGTACCTTTCTCGCTTCTCGGTATGACTCCTTCAGCTGTGAGCTTTCCATGACCATTTTTCCTAAAGCGATCGGACAAGCGATATTCATAGCTGTTTTCAAGGATTCATAAATCCCTGTGAGAATGTCCCCGATTTCATCAAACCGATTCCAAAAGATGATCACAACCTCACCCTTATTGGATAAATATCGAAACCCTATTCCGCATTCTTTTTCTATTAAAATTTCATTTACCACATTTAGCACTGTAAAATAGGTTAAATCACGGTCCCCACCAAATGCCTCAATTGTTCTGCGGTTCACCCGAATGATCCCCACCGTGTAGCTTCGTGATGATTGAAACCCTAGTTCCTCGAACAGACCCTCATCTACACCTTCATCACTATTCATGAGCTGCGTGAACTTTCGGTCGCGGTAGACAGGCTTCATCATATTCATCAACTGTCCGCTAGTTTCTTCTTTTTTCCGCTCCTGCTCTTCCTTTTTCCATTCGTCCACTGCCGTTTCTAGCGTTTGATTCAATATTTCCGGGTCCACTGGCTTTAGCAAATAATCCGTGCTTCCGAAGTGAATGGCTTTTCTCATATAATGATAGTCATCGTACCCAGTGACGACGATCACCTTGCTTGAAGGGTGATTTCCTTTGATCCATTCGAGTAGCTTCGTTCCGTCCATTTTCGGCATTTTCATATCGGAAAAAATAATCTCTGGGCGGTGTTTTTCAATAAGGTTTGTTGCTTCTTCTCCATTGCTTGCTTCATAGATCGTGGTGATTCCGTGCTTCTCCCAATTCCCTAGAAGTTTGATTCCTTCACGTACATGCGTTTCATCATCAACAATTAAAACGATCACGGCTATTTCCCCTCCTTCGGCATTTCAACAGGAATATCAATGCTTACCCCAAAGCCTACTTCTCCATTTTTAAAAATAATAAAATTAGCTTGATTACGATAATAAATCACTAATCGGTCATAAATATTTTTCAGTCCGATCGATTCAGAAGACTTCTCCGTTTCACTATATAATTCCTGACGAATGAGGCTTAATTGCTCCTCTGTCACACCCGTTCCATTGTCCTTCACACGGATTTGAAGCATCCGATTCTCTTTGACAGAAGCAGAAATGGTAATCAATTGTTTGTCTGTATGCTGATCAAAACCATGCTTAAAACAGTTTTCAACAATCGGCTGTAACATCATTTTTGGAACAAGAATTCCCTCGGCTTCCTTATCAATCACCAACTGAAATTGAAACTGATCATCGAATCGCTGTTTTTGCAGCTGCAAGTACGATTTCACATGTCGAATTTCGTGTGATAATGGGACAACATCTTCTCTCATATTCATGCTATACCGCATAATTGCAGCAAGTGACGTTAACAGTGTATACACCTTTGTCCCGTTAGCTTTGAGTGCCAACGTGCCAATTGATTGAAGCGAGTTATATAAAAAATGCGGATTGATTTGCGAGCGCAAAACGCGAAGCTGGGAAGCTTTATTTTCGATATCCAACCGGTATTCGCGTTCAATCAGTTCATTTATTTTTTCAATCATGCTCTTAAAATGTTTTCCTAGCATACCAATTTCGTCGTTTCCTAATGACTCAAAATCAGCCTTGAACTCCCCTTTTTCTACCTTTTTCATATTGGTGATCAGCACTTTGATAGGGGCGGTAATTTTAAACGAAACAAACATGGTAGCGACTAGCACGACAATAAGCGTGACAATTCCAATCACGATATTCGTATAGGCGGTTTGTCTTGCCATTTGATAAAGCACATCATACGGAATTCGCTTCGCAATATACCAATTTTCCACCGGTCCGGAAAATTGGTCAAACACGATCACCCCTTCGTCCCACTCAATGCTCTTTGTGAACGGTGGTTGCTGCTTGATAGGCTCATACCAACTCTCCGTCATCGGCTCTCCAATCATCGCTTCATTCGAGGAATACACCACGATTCCTTGGTCATTCACAATAAAAAGCTCTTCGGCGTCCTTCGTATATAATCGATCCGCTACTGCACCGATTCTTGATAAATTAATATCAATGGAAAGAAACCCTAAAATATCTTCCGCAGGTACATCGCGAATAACACTGTGAAAGCTGAGGACCTTTGTACTCTGTGATTTCGGTATAAAGGACATATTGTTATAGCTGGATATTTCATGTGGTGGTTCAATCAAATAAAAATCGTCATGGTCTGGCAGCTGAGCATAATAAGGATGCGAAAGAATATCCTCATATTCTCCACGGCCGCTGATTGTAGAATGATAGTTTATAAACGAATCCTTTTCCTTATCAATGTATAAGTGCATTTGTTCAATTTCAGGTCGGGTATTAAATAAATAGGCAAGTGCCCTTCTTATTTCGCCTTGATTACTTCCTATATCATCAGAGATTCCTTCTCGCATCACACTCATTAATGGTTCATAACGATAGAGAACGGTGGTCATTTGCGCAATATCCTCCAAATATACTGTGAGTTCCTGCTCACCCTTTGCAATAAGATCGTGGTTCGTAGAAACAAACTGATCATTAATCGAGTTGGTTGTCTGATAATAGGTAATTCCGATCGCCATACCAAATGGGAGGATGGTTGCCAGCATTAAAAAGATGATTAACTTTTTCCGAATTCCCCATTTCATCGCTTTTCCTCATCCTTCCTTGGTAGAAATCCCACTCATTGTAGCACAATTTTCTTGGACTTCAACAGAGGGTGTAAAAAAAGAAACGGTTCAATATTTTCCACCCAGTTGGTCAATGTAAGCCGTTTCATAGTTTCTTAAAATAGTTGAAAATAGGTCTATGGAGGTGCTGGGGATGAATAGCCAAAGTAATGTAAAAGAAGTGGACGGATCAGTGATTGTAAGCGAGACAACCAAGCACAAAACTGAATCCAAACCTTTCCTAAGTAAAAAGAAGCTGAAAAACGCGGGGTTGTTTACCTTATTCGTAGGACCTGTTTTCTTGGCATTTACCTTAATTGTCTTAATTCCTTTCTTTACAGGTATTTATTACGCGTTTACAGATTGGAATGGGGTTACCGGATCGGTTCAATGGGTAGGCCTTGATAACTTCAAGTATTTACTTTTTGAAGATAAACAGTTTCACGCATCATTTATTTTAACAACAAAATACACCGTGGTAGCAATTGTGCTAACAAACGCGATCGGCTTTGGATTAGCGCTTCTAGTTACACAAATGCTGAAAACAAGTAATATTTTACGAACGGTCTTCTTCATGCCGAATTTACTAGGCGGATTATTGCTAGGATTCATTTGGCAGTTCATTTTTGTTAAAGGATTTGCTTCAATCGGTGAATTAACTGGAATTCCACTTTTTGAACTAGCGTGGCTAGGAGATGCAAAAACGGCGTTCTGGGGAATCGTGATCGTGAGTGTGTGGCAAGGTGCTGGCTACATTATGATCATCTATATCGCAGCACTGCAAAACGTTCCACAAGAATTAATTGAAGCAGCACGAATTGATGGAGCAAACAGATGGCAGGTTCTTCGACACATCACGATGCCGTTAGTTGCACCAGCTGTAACGATCTGTTTATTCTTAACAACAGCATCATCTTTTAAAATCTTTGATGCGAACCTATCTTTAACTAATGGTGGACCATTTAAGTCAACAGAAATGTTAGCACTTAATATCTATACAGAGGCCTTTGTGAACAACCGTTATGGAATCGGTGAAGCCAAGGCATTGATTTTCTTCCTTATTGTAGCAGCGATCTCTGTGCTGCAAGTGACGATTTCTAAGAAAAGGGAGGTTGAATCGTGATGGGTCACAAGTATACAGGAAGAACATTTATTGTTGAGATCCTTGCGATTGCACTCGGACTCGTGTTCTTAGTCCCTTTCTATTATGTCGTGTCAAACTCCCTGAAGCCTTTCGCCGAGATTTTAACGAATACTTCGGCATTACCGAAAGTGTTTCAGTTTGAGAATTATGTACAAGCGTTTGAGAAACTAGATTACTTGAATGTTTTTACCAACTCTTTAATTATTACTGTTTCAAGTAACATCGTTCTAGTCATTTTTTGCTCGATGGCAGCTTATATGCTCGTTCGTACAAAAAAGAAGATTAGTAATGTGATTTTTATGAGCTTTGTTGCAGCAATGATTATCCCGTTCCAATCGATTATGATTCCGCTGATTAAAACAGCAGGAAACTTCGGATTACTGAATAGTATGTGGGGCCTTGTGATCATGTACTTAGGCTTCGGGTCTGGGATGACGATCTTCTTGTACCACGGGTTTATTAAAGGCATTCCAGTTGAACTGGAAGAAGCAGCTATTATTGATGGTTGCTCTCGATTTGGGGTTTTCTGGAGAATTGTTTTTCCATTATTAAAACCGATTACTGTAACAATTGTGATTTTAAACAGCTTATGGATTTGGAATGACTTCTTGTTGCCGTCTCTTGTTCTTCAAGATCCGGAGCTAAGAACGATTCCACTTGCAACCTTCTTCTTCTTCGGTCAATATACGAAGCAGTGGGATTTAGCATTAGCGGCATTGGTACTTGGAATTATCCCATTATTGATTTTCTTCTTCTCAATGCAAAAGCACATCATTAAAGGGATTACTAGTGGTTCGATTAAGTAAGGGTTTTACCTCCACAGTCTGAAAACTTCAGACTGTGGGATCCAATATATTAAAGATCATTTTCCAAGGGGGAAAACAAAAATGGCTTTAAAGTTGAAAAAGTATTCTGTATTAGCAGGTGTCTTGTCTGCCTCACTTCTTTTAGGAGCATGTTCAAGTGACAGCGCGTCAGGCGACAAGGAAAGTGGAAGTAAGGATGATAAAATTGTTCTTGATGTTTTCCAAGGTAAGGTTGAAATTGCTGATCAATTGAAAGCGCTAACAGATGAATATACAAAAGAAAATCCAGATGTAACATTCAACATTGAAACGGTTGGAGGCGGAGCGGACGGAGCAGCTGCTCTTAAAGCAAAATTTGCTTCTAATAAAGCTCCTGATATCTTCATGAACGACGGAGATGCTGCTGCCCTTGTTTGGAAGGATAAGTTTGAAGATCTATCTGATCAACCTTGGATTGACGATGCATTCGAAGGTACATTAGACGGAATGACAATCGATGGCAAAGTATACGGAATGCCATTGAACATGGAAGGATACGGTTTTGCGTACAACAAAGCACTATTTGAAAAAGCAGGAATCACTGAGCTTCCTACGACGTTCTCTGAATTAGAAGCGGCTGCTAAGAAGCTTCAAGACGCTGGAATCACTCCATTCTCGATCGGATACGGCGAGTGGTGGGTATTAGCAAACCACGGCTTAAACGTTCCATTTGCTTACCAAGAAGACACAGAAGCTTTCTTTAACGGATTAAACGATGGCTCTGGAAAAATTGAAGGCAACGAATATGTGAGCAAGTATTTCGACCTAATTGACTTAACAATCAAGTACGGTAACAAAAACCCATTAACAACAGATTACAACACACAAGTTACTCTATTTGCGACTGGTGAAGTGGCTATGACGCAACAAGGGAACTGGATTCAACCAATGCTAGACAAAATCAACCCTGAAATCGAAGTTGGCTTCATTCCAATGCCACTTACTGACGACGCAGCACAAGCGGATAAGCTAATGGTTGACGTTCCAAGTAACTGGGTTATTCACAATGGTGCTACAGATGAAGAAAAAGAAGCAGCGAAAGACTTCTTAAACTGGATGGTTACTTCTGACGCTGGTAAAACAGCTATGACAAAAGAATTCAAGTACATCCCTGCATTCAAATCCATCGATGCTTCAGCTGATGACATCGGACCTCTAGGTGCGGACCTTCTGAAATACTCTAAAGAAGGCAAAACATACTCTTGGCAGTTCATGAAGTACCCAGATGGTGCTGGTCAAGAATTCGGTGCAGCTCTTCAAGCATACGTGGGCGGCCAAGCTTCAAAAGAAGAAACCATGAAAGCATTCGACGACACTTGGAAAAAGCTTAAGAAATAATAAAATGATGAAATTTTGAACTGACTCGATCAGCCGTAGGATATCACGCGGCTGGTTGGGTCATTTTTTTTGTGGTTGTTCGTTAACTGTCCACCTCACACGGACAAAAATAGTGTTTCTGTCCACGAGTGGTGACAGACACCCTAAAAAGACACTTCCCCCCATTCTGTCCACGAAGGGTGTCTGTCACCACAAAAAGACACTTTCCCACATTCTGTCCACGAGGGGTGTCTGTCACCGTATTCGGTGGTATAATGGAGGATAGACTATTTTTGATAACGGGAGGGTTGGACGGATGTCACATATCCCTGAGGTTTACAAAGAATTAATTGAAACGGCTGCCGCAGATGTTTCGAAGCTCCTAAGTCCGGGTTATGAACCGGATGCGAAGCTGATGCAAAAAGGACTTCTTATATATAGGCAAGGACTCGTTACAAAGGTCCGCTACGAGGATGGCTCGGTTACATCAACGGTTCAGGATGTTACACCGGTGTTTGTTCAGGTCGAGCTGAACTTCTTCCAAACAAGCTCCTGCTCCTGCCCAGCCGATGGAATTTGCCGTCATATCGTCGCTACCTTTCTTTACGCTTTTTCCCAAGTTGGCAGTGTGGCTGACTGGGTCGAGGAATGGCGCACCCCTCTTCATGAGAAAAAAACGGCGCAACAGCTCGGACTCATGAAGGCCAAGGATTTAATGAAAGGATCAGGTACCATCAAACCCGACTATGATCATTGGGTTCAAACCTTTCAAAATAGCTTTCAATCAATCATGAAGGGCCAAGGAACACCCAAGCCCTACCTCATTCCAGAACTGTACCAGGCATATACGAGACGTCTCCGGGCAAGTGCACCTGTTGAACAAGAATGGAAACAGCTCTACCTGCTGATCGGAAACATCTTTTCGTTCCGCCAGTTACTCAACTTAAGCCAGGAATCCGGTCATAGCTCCTATGACATCGAACGAAACTACCAGCAGCTTTTTTTCTCACTCATTGACGAAACCGAGGTGCTCAACAATCGCCTGAGCGTACACGCCCTTCCCTTCGCCTTTGATGAATTCATTGCCCGATTGAAGGATGATGTGACCGACCTTCTCATTGACGAGGTTGCTTTAGAATTTGAACGGATTCAGCTTTATCAGCTGCTTTGGAGTTCTCTTTTTAAAAAGAAGCATTGGCGTGAAGAAGAGCTAGAAAAACTAGCGAACCTTGGAAAAATCAATGGCTCCTACGCCCTTTCAATTGGCTACATCCATCTGAACCTATTATTAAAGCGAGACGAAAAAGCTTTATCCATCATCAGTCAGCACGAAGCAGACCTTAGTCCCTTTCTTCTCATTTGGTTAGAGGACTTTAAATCACAACGTGACTGGAAACGCATGGGGCCATTCGTTGAGGCATTTATTGGCTACTTACGACCTTATTTACTCAGCTTACCGAACAGCTACGCGTGCTTTGACTTCACACGTTATGCAACAAGGGTACTGCAATCATATTGCTCAGAAACGAATCGAATCGATCTGTATGAAAAAATTCTCATGCAGCTTCTTCCCTATAGCTACCGTGAATACGAACAATACTTATATATGGAAAAGCAATACGAAAAATGGAGCGACCTGCAAGCCTATATCGGCTATGACATGACCTCCATCTCGACCGATAAAATCAAAGAGCTTCAAAAAGAGGACCCGTCCGTCCTATTGCCGCTGTACCATCAATCGATTCAAAAAAATATTGATTTGAAAAATCGTGGCAACTATCGCCAAGCCGTTCGTGAGCTAAAAAAGCTTCGAACACTATATAAAAAACTCAAACGCCAAGATGAGTTTGAGCAATTTTTCGACCTATTACTTGAACGAACGAAACGTCTTCGAGCATTTCACGAAGAATGTCAAAGGGGTAAGCTGATTCATGCTTAAAACGAGACTCGTACACATACACATTCGTCATATAGAGAATAATCGCTACTTTATTTGGGCAACCAATGACCATAACGACGACGTCCAACCGTCCCAGTGGAAATCGCTTCTTTTTAACCGACACAAGGAATCGTATTATGGAACCTTTGTCGATGAAGAAACGATTGACCAACATCCTGGCGTGATGATTGACGCTTGGCAGCTGGTGTCCCTTTTAGCACAAGAGCAATTCAACCAGCTCATTGAGTGGGATTGGGATGAAACGGCGCAAATCTGCCTAGCCTCTGCCCATTCACTACACGAAGCGATTTCGGAAAAAGATTGGCTTCCTGACTTTTCAGCATGGGAACAAGACGAATTCCGCTGGGCTCTTCCTGAACGGGTAAAGCAGGAATTTGATCCGTCTTTTTTCGAGCAGCAAATTTCCGAGGAAGAAACCGTTCAGCTTTTTATAGAAAAATGGTTCGACTCCTCCCTTAGCTCCTTCTTCGACCGAAATCAGGAATGGCATGAAAAGGTAGGAGTGAAGCTTGATGCCTTAAAAAATCAAGCCCTATCTCCACGAGCTTTGGCTACCTATTTTGATGAAGAAACATGGAGCGAATGGATTGGACTGAAGGAGTCTCAAGTACCGTTTTCACTAGGCCTGCGCTTAGAGGAACCCGCTGATCTTGATGGAACATGGGAATTGCAAATCTTTTTACGCGGAAAAAATCAACCAGATCTGATTGTGGATGCCAAAGACGACAGCAATATGCCTAAAAGCTGGTATGCATACGATTCATACATTGAACGTGAGCAGCAGCGGTGGGTCGAACTTTTTCCATGGCTTGAAGGAAAACGCGGTGTTACTAGTCAGTTAACGGAAAACGATGCCTGGATGTTCTTGTCTGATGCGAGTGAAACGTTGCTGGCATTGGGAGTCGAAATTCTCCTCCCATCTTGGTGGCAAGCGATGAAGAATGCGAACTTGAAGGTTAAAGCGAAGCTCAAGGGAACGGGCTCACGCGGTCAGTCATTTGTAGGTCTTCAGGCGATGCTTGATTACAACTGGCGCTTCTCGATGAACGGCGTAGAGCTGAGTGAGGACGAATTCCATCAGCTTGTCGAGGAAAAAAGACGCCTCGTATTTATTCGCGGTCGATGGATCAAGCTCGATCCAGGATTTATTCGGACGATTCAAGATCTGATGAAAAAGGCCGAAAAAGAAGGCTTGCACGTAAGAGACCTCATTCAGCAGGAGCTTTTAGGTGGAGATGACGAGGATCCTTCACAATCGCTAGATGATCCACGTGCGTTTGCCAAAATTCAAATTGAGCTGAACCGTCAGTGGAAGCAAATGATTAAGATGCTCCAGGACGTCCGCTCGATCCCAGAGGTGGCGGTACCAGAAAGCTTTCTCGGTGAGCTGCGGCCTTATCAAAAACAAGGCATGAGCTGGCTATTGTTCTTGCGTAAATATGGGTTTGGCGCAATATTAGCTGACGATATGGGACTTGGAAAAACGATTCAGTTGATCAGCTACCTTTTACAGGTGAAAAAAGAGGATAAAAACCCGGCACCAGCTCTGATAGTTTGCCCAACCTCCGTACTCGGAAACTGGCAAAAGGAGATCGAACGCTTTGCACCAAATATGAAGGTGTATCTTCATTACGGTTCGAATCGTTTGAAAGAGGAGAAGTTCAACAAGAAAGTGCTAGAGTCGGATGTTGTTTTAACTTCATATGGACTGACCCATATTGATGCAGCCGAGTTTGAAACCATTACATGGAGCTCAGTCGCGATTGACGAAGCGCAAAATATTAAAAATGCGGGGACAAAGCAATCTCGTGCGGTCCGAAAGCTAAACGGTAAGCACCATATCGCACTAACGGGAACACCGATGGAAAACCGCTTGACTGAGCTTTGGAGCATTTTTGATTTTACGAATCACGGGTACTTAGGAAGCTTAGGAAATTTCCAGAAAAAGTTCGTCTTGCCGATTGAAAAAGACAATGAGAAGGAAAAAATCGGTGAGCTTCAAGCATTGATTCGACCATTCTTACTACGACGGACGAAAAAAGACGAAGAAGTGGCACTCAATCTACCAGATAAGCAGGAGCAAAAAGAATACTGTCCACTTACTGCCGAGCAGGCCTCACTGTACGAGCAACTCGTTCAAGATACGTTTGCTCAGATCGAAACACTTACTGGCCTCGAGCGAAAGGGTCTTATTTTACAATTGTTGAGCCGCTTAAAACAGCTATGCAACCACCCTGCTCTTTATTTGAAGGAAGAAAAGCCATTACAGCTTCTCGAACGTTCCGTTAAGCTTGAAAAATTAACCGAGCTTATCGAAGCCGTACTCGAGCGCGAGGAAAGTGGCCTTATCTTTACTCAATACATCGAGATGGGTGAGATTATTCGCAGGGTACTGAATAAGAAGTACGGAATTGAAGTTCCTTTCTTAAACGGAAGTGTGCCAAAAGCTAAGCGGGACGAAATGATCACACGATTCCAAAACCGTGAGTTCCCTGTGTTCTTACTAAGCTTAAAAGCCGGTGGAACTGGGTTAAATCTAACAGCGGCGAATCACGTCATACACTACGATCGCTGGTGGAATCCAGCCGTCGAAAACCAAGCAACCGACCGTGCCTACCGAATCGGTCAAAAGCGATTCGTTCACGTGCACAAATTCATCAGCACGGGCACACTCGAAGAAAAAATTGACGCCATGCTAGAGAAAAAACAAACGCTAAACGATGCCATCATCCAAAGCGACAACTGGATTACCGAGCTCTCCACCGACGAGCTACGCGACCTAATCCTCCTCTCCTAGTTTAAAACGGGTAAAACGGGTGTCTGTCACCACAAAAAGACAGATTGGATCAATTTGTCCGTCTGGAGTGGACATTTTACACTTTGTCTACTGTCCATCTCAGGTGAACAAAACATATGAAAGTGTCCACGAAGGGTGTCTGTCACCGCAAGCGGGACGTAGAAAGACCCAGCCATGGCTGGGTCTTTTCCTTATATCTTTTCCTTTATATTGCTAAGTGTCCTTTTAGCTCTTGTTGCACTCGTTCTTTTTCTTCGTCGGAGACAAAGAGGTACCATACTTTCCCTATGTACCCGCCCTTTCCTTGAATGGTGAGTTGGTCAATCATGCTTCCGGACTTTCGATAGTTTTTCTGGATATCGACCATTTGATCCCAGGTTAGGTTCGTTCGAACATTTTCTCCGAGTGCGGAGAAGATATCACCGAAATTGGTTAGTGAGCTCAAGCTTGCTCCTTCACGAATAACTCCGCGAATAATTTGACGCTGACGCTGCTGTCTCCCAAAATCTCCTTGTGGGTCATCATATCTCATCTGCACATACGAAAGAGCTTCTTCACCCGTTAAGCCGATTTGACCTTCTTTAAAAGTAACGCCTCCGTTAGAAAACTCAAACGAGTTGTTCACTGTAATTCCGCCTACTGCATCCACAATATCTTGAAAGCCTTCCATATTCACCTTTATATAATAGTCAATCGGGATGTCGAGGAAGTTTTCAACGGTTGCCATTGCCATTTCTTCATTCCCAAAGGCATACGCATGATTAATCTTATCCTCGGTACCATGGCCAACAATCTCCACCCTCGTATCTCGCGGAATACTTAACATCTTCACTGTTTCTAATTCCGGATTCACCGTCAACACTATCATGGTATCTGATCGGCCTTTGTCTCCTTCTCTCTCATCCACACCCAGCATCAGCACAGAGAACGGCTCCTTGGCATCAAGAGAAACTTCCTGTGTCCTTTTATCGGAAACCTTTCGACTCGTCGGATCATGCATTGTTTCCATCGCTTTACTTAGCGAATGATATACGGAGTATGCGTACGCACCTGCTCCAAGAAAAAGCAACAGCAGGATTATTCCGGTTACCCTTGCCCATCTCCGCTTTTTCTTACGCCTTTCTGCCCTCATAAAGACAACCTCCCTTTATGAAAACAGAATACCAGAAAAATTATCCAATTTTACAAAAAGTGTTCGACATTTTCTTTTACATATTGGCTCTTTTCTTAAACTTTGTTGCTTTAGCGCAAAATAGCTATTTCCACGCTAAAATCGGCTTTAAGATTTTAACAACAATCTTTACTAAAACAGCCTACATATTAAACAACCAAACCACCAACGTCCCAAAACTAGATCCTAAAATCGCACTTAACGTCATTGAAACCGAGCTAATAGAGACTGTTAATTCATCGAACTCCTTCGCTTTCGAGGTCCCAATCGCATGCGAGGCACTACCAAAGGCGATACCTCTTCCTATTGGACTTGTAATCCGAAACCACCTAAAAATAAGTGGTCCTAAAACGGCTCCCGTCAGACCGGCTAGCAACACAAATACGATGGTCAAAGAAGGAATGCCCCCGATTGCCGATGCTACCTGGATCGCAACGGGAGTGGTAATCGATTTAGGAATAATTGAGAGGATGAGATTTTCAGAAACTCCGAAAACCTCCGCAAGCAACACGCCACTGATCATCCCTACTACTAACCCTATGAGCACCCCTCCCACAATCGGGACGAGCTGGCTCATTAACGTTTTTCTTTGCTTATACAAGGGAAGAGCAAGTGCTACAACCGCTGGCCCCAGCAACTGGTTGATCCATTCTCCACCGATCATATACGTTTCATAAGACAGTTGAAGCACGCTTAAGATCACAATGATCGCAATGGTGGTTGTCAGCAAGGGAAGAAGAAACGCGAAAGAATACTTTAGGTATAATCGGTTCATCCCTAGGTACATGCCGACCGTTAACACCACAATAATTATTGAGACAAGGAATTGTTGCACCTGACATTCTCCTTTCTTTTTTTTGCGATTCTTTCCAAGTGCTGACTACCCCACCCAGCTGAAATCATCGTCACGATCGTACTACCAATGATAATCCCAAATAAGATTACCCCTTT
This sequence comes from Robertmurraya korlensis, assembly GCF_023715225.1. Lineage (GTDB taxonomy): Bacteria > Bacillota > Bacilli > Bacillales > Cytobacillaceae > Robertmurraya_A. Next base: position 144,119 of record NZ_JAMBNS010000008.1, on the reverse strand, counting down.
TCCTGAAAAAAGAGACGGTTCGTTCATCACGCTGACCGTTGCAGGCACTAAAAGCAACGGAAGAAAAGTGATGAGAACATTCGCACCGTCCTGAACCCAATGAATGGGCAAAATTTTTAATAAAAGTAAAATCAATAATAATAGCAATCCAATAATGCTCCCAGGGAGAGGGATATGGAGTAAATCTTTAAGATAACTGCCTATATAAAATAACCCAAACAAAATACCAATCTGAAAAATCACCTTTGTAGTATACATCATCGAGTTGAACCGCCACCTTATTTAAAAGACTATCTTTATTTTACTATAAAAAACATTTAGAAAGGCTCGATTCTGCATTCCAATCGATAGTAATAAAAAAACGAGCAGCCAATTAAGCTACTCGAATAGTGAGGGGGAGTGAGGAAGTTATTGATTCTATCTAAGGGAGAACATATGAGGATAATTTTAGTATCTTAAATGTGTTTCCCGAATCGCACATTCTAACTGAGCGATTCTCATTTGTAACAGAGAAATATGTTCATGGGATTTCCCGACGAGTTCGATCAGCTGTTCCACTACATGTTCGTTCATATGTTTCAAGGAGCAACGACCTCTCTTTCTGGTGGAGGAGTTGGAAGTGGGATTTTAGCGGCCCGGTCGTCTTCTCTTCTCGGACCGATGAATCGAACATTTTCTGCAACCACTTCCGTTACATACGTTCTTTTCCCCTGATTATCATAGCTGCGTGTCTGGATTCTACCGGTAATGCCAATAAGGGAGCCCTTTTTACAAAAGGCCGTCGTGTTTTCGGCGGTTTTTCGCCATAAGGTACAATGAACAAAGTCTGTGTCCACCTCTCCTTTTTGGTTTCGATATTGTCGGTTTACTGCGAGGATGATATTGCAGACATATACTCCTTCTGGGGTAACCCTCAAATCGGGATCTTTCGTCAACCTCCCTACCAACGTCACTTGATTGATCATCTGTCATCTCCTCTCCAATTGATGCTCCTATCATAATTGGAAATGGATACCTATGTAAAACGACTATGGTTCAATTTTCCTATTTATTTCCCATGAACTTTTCATCATTTCCTTAGATGAAAATGCAAATTTACCCTCTATATCCCCCTCCAAATTACGATTTTTACCGTTTCAAAAGTTTTTTTCGACAAAGCTATTTGTTCAACGCATAGGCAATAAGAACTGTACCCGCGAATTCCACCCACCCTCCTGCAAAAAGTAGAATTCGTTTTTGTTTCTCCTTTTCCTCCGAAGTTAGTATACCGACTGAATCGAGAATTGTGCCTAAGGTAATTAAGTTCAATCCAGTCACCTCAAGGTTAGGTGACATACCTTCCCCGACTTGAGCAACACCAGTCGCTTCTAACGCTGCACCCATTGATTGAATGGTGCTTCCTAAGGAATTGAATCTTGTATTTTCTAAGGAAGGGCTCTCAATTTCCACATTGGTGGCCAAACTATTTATTGTATTTCCACCTGCCTGCACAAAGGTTCCTACCATCCCAAGAATATTCTTCTCTCCTTCAGGCTCATCCATTAGCTTTAACCGACCAACTCCTTGCAAGGTATTCCCAACCGCTTGTACCGCATTGCCGTCACGCACCAGCTTCTTATTGATTTCTTCAACGGGATGAGCCCCCGTTTCCCCAACTGCCGAAATAAAGGCACCTATCGCCAATAAATTGGCCCCGACCACAATCATTTCTTCTCCCTCTAGATACAAAGAAATCACCTCTAAGATAGCTCATGCTAATATCTTATTCATCGTGCTTTTCCTTGATCATTTCGCGTAGATATTTTCAAAAGGTTGAAGAATTCGCTTTCATCTCTGCATATGTTATAATTTAGGAAAGCTTGTTCGGGAGGTATCAAATGAAAACGTTCAAATTGATTTCTTTACAAATCATTGACGACAGTGAAGCACAAGATATTACTCTCCATGACGGACTAATTATCAACAAAGAGGACGAAAGAAACAGATGGCTGATTGAAGCGTATGTCGATGCTAACTATCATGATTTTTTCACGAAGCTTCTTGAGGCCGATAAGGAAACACCAGCTCAAGTTGTCATATCCAAAAAGGAAAACGATCCTGCAAGTTTTACAACAAGGGTTCTTTCCGTGAAAAAAATTGATGGGCGCCTTTCCGTTTTATTTGAAGGCTTTTTAAAAAGATCGAAAAATTATGCTGAGTTATTGTTAAGTAGTCTGATTGAAAAAGGATTAAGCGGAGAAGAGCTATTAAGCGAATTTCGCGAAAAAATGCTAACCAAACCAAAATTAACCTCCACTTCATAAGAAAAACGTCAACGAGCAGAGCTTGTTGACGTTTCGTTTATTTTCTTACCTTATCAACTAGATACTGAAATCCGTATAAAAAGAAGGCTTTGAAAAAGAAGTATGGGAAAAATTGTGGTTCACTGATTTTTTTCAACCTAGCGACTTTTAAGCGGTCCAAAAACCGGATCACAATAAAAGCAAAAAACGCATTGACTCCTGCATTCAGTAACAAAAACTTTCCCAGATTACCGTACGTCCACTTTAATATCCACATGGAAGCCACGGATAAACGGACCCATATTAAAAGACATTTCCCCCGTTACATACGATTTAGGTTTATTGTAAAAGACCCACCATTTTTTCTTTTTTGCATATATCACATTAAGGGCTTCAAAGGCTGGATGCAGGCAAGAACCTCTTTATATTTTGTTTTCCAAGAAAGAACACCGTTGCCCAAGAGACAATCACCATGATCACATTAACTGTCCATTGTTGTCTCAATTTCATGATAAGAAACTCCTTTTTTCCTTAGAGTTTCCTACTACCCCTGTTTTTCATTCATACTGTAAAAGCTCCGAAACTGTCACAAAGGTGTATCCTTTCTTTTTCAAAGCTTCAATCGTTGATGCTACCGAATTCAGGGACTCCTTCCGGCTTTCGTACATCACATGCAGCAAAATAATTGAACCAGGCTCTATTCGGCTAACAATGTCATTCGTTATTTTATTAGAATCGTCGGCAATATCTGGATCTGTCTCCGGCTCCATATTCCATAGAATCGTTGGTCGATCATGCTTATTTAAGTAATATGGGAGGAATAACAGCTTTTTCCCGTATGGAGGTCGAAACGTAATCTCCCCTTCGTATCCAGCCTTTCGAATCGATTCATCGGTGGATTCTATTTCGTTTTTAATAAAGCTTGGTGATTTTAACACCATTCGCTTATGAGAATACGTATGGTTGCCTATTTCATGTCCAGCTTGTACAAGCTTTTTGGCATCTTCCATATGTTCTTCGATTTCTCTCCCCGTTAAATAGAAGGTCGCTTTTACCTCTTCTTTCTCTAATATGGATAGAATCTCATCGGTATGAACTCCTGGTCCATCATCAAAGGTTAATGCGACGACTTTTTCTTCGGTCTCTACTTTTTCGACAATGCCTCCAAAAAATTGAAAGCTTCGAGATTTGGAAACTTGAAATAATGAATAACTCACCGTTATGAGTACGAGTAAAACAATCAAAATCTTTTTCATATAACCTCCAAAAAAAATAGACCAAATCCTCTGATTCGGCCTAAATTACTCTATTCCTTTTTGTCTCCAAGACCAAACATAATTTCTACTTCACACACGAGTTCGCCTTCTACGGTAGCCACTGCCTTGCCTTTTCCGAAAGTGCCGCGTACTCTTGTCATTTCTACTTCTAAACGAAGCTGATCGCCCGGTACAACTTGGCGCTTAAAGCGACAGTTATCAATTCCTGCAAAAAATGCGAGACGACCTTTATTTTCTTCTTTAACGAGCATCGCAACCGCTCCAACCTGCGCAAGAGCTTCTACAATTAAAACTCCTGGCATAACAGGAAACTCTGGAAAATGTCCATTGAAAAACTCTTCGTTTGCTGTCACATTTTTAATACCGATCGCGCGCTTTCCTTCTTCTAGCTCTAAAATACGATCCACTAGCAAGAATGGATAACGATGCGGAATGATTTCTTTAATTTGTTCTATATTCAACATGAGAATTAGTACCTCCTACTAATACTAGGTTTTATATCTTCTATTGTAGCGGAAAGCCCCTAGGAAAAGCAAACAAAAAAAGCAGTCATGTGTTTGACTGCTTTCTGCTTATTTATCACTATTCACCAAATCAACGATATGCGTCCACGTTGATTTGGCAAACACATCCTTGGGTTTGCCATTACCCATGACGCTGTATCCGACCATTGCACCTGAAACGGTACTAACAACAAGTAGAATGGCAACGATGATAACCCGAAGCCAGATCGGAATCAGCCGAATGCGAATTCGCTTTCGGCCATCCTTCAGCGCTTTCTCCTTTTCTTCTCTGCGTTCCTTTTTTCGCTGCTCGCGTAAGGAAACAGCTTCCTGGTTACTATTGTTTACAGCCATGGTTGATTCCCCTTTTAACGAATTCCGTTCACAAGTCCCATCATCTGGTCCGCAAGTGTTACGGAGCGAGATTGAAATTGGTATGCACGCTGAACATTGATTAGCTCAGTCATTTCTTTTGAAAGATCCACATTCGATTGCTCAAGAGCTCCTTGTTGAAGGCTGATTTCTGCTCTAAGCCCTCCATTTAGCTCTGTTAAGACTTCATCTTGAGCGACATTTACTGGAAGACCCAGTAAGTTCCCACCGCGTTGCTCTAAGAATTGTGGCTTATTCACACGAGCCACTCCAAGGTTAAACACTTCTGTTGCACCTGCCGTCTTCGTTACCGTTAACTGGCCATTTGCATTGATGTTATAATCCTTGGCTTCACCATTTATTGTAATCGGATTATTGTTTTCGTCAAGTACTGGCAATCCATCGCCATTAACAAGCATCACTTCTGTATTAGAAAGAGGCGATAAATAAAGCGCACCATTTCTCGTATACTGAACTTCATTAACTCCATTTGTTTGAACAAGTACCTTGAAAAGTTGTCCTTCTTTTGTAAAAGCTGTATCAAGTGAACGGTCCGTTTGCTTAAGAGCCCCCTGTGTCATCACGAGTTGAGCTTGTCCAAGCTTTGCTCCTGTACCTTGGCGGATACCATTTGGAGTAAGTCGGTTCACTTCTTTATTCGCACGCTCTTGGTTGTTAAACTCCTGAAATAATAGATCCGTGAAAGTAGCTTCTCTTCTTTTATAGCCATTTGTATCTACGTTTGCCATATTATTCGAGATGATATCCATTTGCTTTTGAAGCTGAGATAATGTGTTCGTTGCTGTAATCATCGTACGATTCATGAATGAGTGCCTCCTTCCTTATCCAATTCTTCCGATTTCATTTGCTGCTTTGTCCATGCTCTTATCATACGCTTGAAGTACCTTTTGGTTGGCTTCGAAGGCACGATACGCCGTTAGCATATCTGTCATCGTGCGGCTCACATCGACGTTTGAACGCTCTAAATACCCTTGCTGCAGCTTAAACTGAATGCCTGCCGTGTTAAAGGCATTTGCAAGTGGATTACCATCCTCTGTACGGTATAACCCGTCACCTTCTTTGATCATACGCTGTGGATTGGCGGCAAACCCAACACCTAGGCGGGCTGTTTCTCCATTTGCACCGGTGATACGGCCATCTTCGCTTACTGTGAACTGATCGCTTGAAAGCTGGATACGTTGTCCTTGGTCATTTAGGACCATATTGCCACTAGAAGTCGTTAGGAATCCTTGTCCATCTAATGTAAAGTCACCATTACGCGTGTACTTTACGCTACCATCTGTGCCTTGCACGCTATAAAAAACCGATCCTGCTAGGCCATTTTGCGCATTAGCCGGCATATATACATCAACTAGTGCAATATCCGTACGTTGTTCTGTTGCTTGTAAATCTCCTTGAATGAACTTCGGAACAGCTTCCTGCATATATACACCCGTGTTAATCGCACCAATCGTTGTTCCAGTTGTAAGGTTCAACCCTTTTTCAGTCGGAATAGACAGCGAATCATAACGCTTTAAAAGCATCTCAGGAAATGCACGCATCGATGCCTGGTCTGCTTTAAATCCTGGAGTATTCGCATTCGCCATATTATTAGAGAACATCTCTGTTCTTCGCTGTTGGGAGATCATACCTGACGCAGCCGTATAAAACCCTCTAAACATCCTGTCACCTCTTCATTTTCAACTATCTATATAAATATCAAAAATAATTAAAATCACACTTAGTATCTATTATAAAAAAAAATGTCGAAAAGCACATTATGTTTTTTCAGGAAATTTGGGGCGGGTAATATTTCCCGGTACCCCTCCGGTGACAGACACCACAAAAAGACAAATTGACCCCTTTTGTCCACGGAGGGTGTCTGTCACCACAGAAAGACAGATTAGCCCTTTTTGTCCGTACGGGGTGGACACTGATCAAACTGTCCGCCTGAGGTGGAAAAATGGACTGTTTTGTCCACGAAGGGTGACAGACACCCTTCTAAGCTGCTTCCAAACAAAAGGCACTTCCGGACGGAAGTGCCTTTTGTTTGGTTTAGCCTAGTCTTCTGCGTGGAAGACGGTCGATGTTATCTAGCATGATGCCTGTTCCGATTGCTACGCAGTCCATTGGGTTTTCTGCTACTAATACAGGAACCTTCAGCTCTTCGGAAAGAAGCATGTCGATGCCGTGTAGTAGTGCTCCTCCACCTGTTAAAATTACGCCACGGTCAATGATGTCCGCAGATAATTCTGGTGGTGTTCTCTCAAGAACAGATTTTGCGGCTTGTACAATAACAGCCACTGATTCGCGAAGTGCTCCTTCGATTTCTTCTGAACGAACTGTAATTGTGCGTGGAAGGCCTGACACCATGTCACGGCCGCGAATTTCCATTTCCTCTGAACGAGAACCTGGGAAAACTGTTCCAATATTGATTTTGATATTCTCTGCCGTACGCTCACCGATTAATAATTTGTATTGACGCTTAATGTAATGAAGAATTTCGTTATCGAACTTATCTCCAGCCATCTTAATAGAAGAAGAAGTAACGATATCACCCATAGAAAGAACAGCAACATCCGTAGTTCCGCCCCCGATATCAACAACCATATTTCCGCTCGGCATGAAAATATCCATACCTGCTCCAATCGCTGCTACCTTTGGCTCCTCTTCTAGATAAACCTTCTTTCCACCGCTCTTCTCAGCCGCTTCTTTAATCGCCTTTTGCTCAACACTTGTAATGTTTGTTGGGCAGCAAATCAAAATGCGTGGCTTAGATAGGAAGCCTTTCACATTTAACTTATTAATAAAGTGCTTAAGCATCGCTTCTGTTACATCGAAGTCAGCGATTACTCCGTCCTTTAGAGGGCGAATCGCAACGATATTTCCTGGTGTACGTCCAACCATCTTTCTCGCTTCTTCACCAACCGCAAGTACACGATTCGTATTCTTATCTATAGCCACAACAGATGGTTCATTTAACACAATGCCGCGGCCTTTCACATGGATCAGTACGTTAGCTGTTCCTAAATCGATTCCAATATCTCTAGCAAACATCCTTTTCATTTCCTCCTTGAAAGGTAACAATCGTATTCGTGCTCTTCTCATATATATCATGGGTTAAATTCTTATCAAAAACTCGGTGTGTAGGAAAAGAGACTTACCTATTACGAACCTAATGTCTCTAATAGATTATTTTATCACAAATAGGTAAATTACAATAATAATTTGTCAAAAAGTCGAAAAAAATGTCAAATATACTTTGAAATGCGAAGGATCATTAGCTTTTTATATGTAAAACAAGACCAATACCCGTATTTTCATTATCTGTCCACGGAGCATCGAGGTAGACTCACAAACAAAACAAAAACCCTCCATACATAAATGGAAGGTTTTAAAAATCACTGAACAGGTTCGCCTTCTAGTTCTTCTTTCTTATACTTCATTTTTGTTGCTTCTCCCCCACGCAGGTGACGGATCGATTTATGGTAATCTAATATGTCCTTCACTTCGTTTGCCAGTTCTGGGTTTATCTCGGGTAGTCTTTCGGTTAGATCTTTATGGACTGTACTTTTGGACACGCCAAACTCCTTCGCGATTACGCGAACTGTTTTTCTCGTCTCCACGATATACTTTCCAATCTTGATAGTTCTCTCTTTGATGTAATCGTGCACACCACTCGCCCTCCCTAAATTGGATGTGAGAAGTGTGAAATGAGACTCGCTTCCGCTTCGTTGGTGTACTGTTACCCGCACAACATCCATTATTATTTTCAAAAAGCAATTTCTCCTGAGCATTGTGTGCGGCAGAAAGTGTGACACTTTCTAAACGTTACAAGGAATAAACATGTATGGAACTAAATCTCGCGCATTTGCAAACGACTCCTCACCTCATACACTCTCTTTGTAGGTTTGTAACCATTTTATTAGCTTGGTTGAAAATATATGCACGAAAAACTCAATAGGGACAAGGCTTATTTAAAATTTTTTGAAAAATGGGACAAAAACAACCTTTCCCCTTTAATTTTTTTGTAAAAATTGTTACAAAATCGTCAAAAACAAGCAAAAAGGACCATTCGATATAAAGGACAAGCTACCTATCATTTACCGGTCGTTTTGACCCTGTTAGCGTAAATTTTGGAAATACCATCCAAAAGCGTAGGTCGTATTATGCCAAAAACTCTCACAGTTTGCTGAAAAATAGGTGAAAGGTTTGAAGAACTCTGTCGAAATTTTAGAGAGGTTATCCCTATTGTCTACCCAGGGACATATTACGTAGAATGAGGTGAATTTATACATAAATATTGGTTTTATTACTACATTTTGGGGAGATATTATGGACTATTCAAGAAAAGCAAGGATTCAAAACGAAAGAAAAGCTGCTGCAAAGGCAAACCGTCGTAAACTTGCTGGTGTGACCATGATGGCAGCGATTACAGCTTCATCCTTATTTGGATCGGGTATGAAGTCAGCAAATGCAGAAACAGAAGCAGGCTACTACACCGTTCAAAAGGGTGATACCCTAACACGTATTGCAAAACAATACAATGTAAGCGTAAACGAGTTGATGAAGGAAAATAAGCTTGTTTCCGACAAGATTTATATCGGACAAAAGCTTGAGGTTCCTACTCATCTTGGAGAAGAAGAGAACTACGAAGAGATTTCCTTTCAAACACACAAAGTGGTTTCCGGAGATACGTTATATCGAATTTCCACCAAATACGGAACAACCATTTCAGAACTAAAAAAAGCCAACAAACTATCATCTGATACAATTAAAATCGGACAAACTTTACTCATTCCCTCTAAGGAAAAAGAAATATCACAAAAAGCAAAGCAGCTTGCGAAGTTTTATACCGTTGCCCCTGGAGATACAATCTATGGGTTAGCAAAGCGCTTTGGTACGTCCATTGATGTGTTAAAAGGACAAAATGGACTAAATACAGAAATGATTATCATAGGGCAAAAATTACTGATTACCGATTCACCCGTTACTACAAGAGCCAAAGTAGTTGGTGCCATTGACAAATTTACCGTCGAGTTCCAAACCGCCACTGGAACAATTCCATTAAAAGTGTCGTACGGAACGGCAGAGGCATATCAAAAGCTTTCAGGAAAAGAGTACATTCTTTCTTATAAAAATGGTGCGTTAGTATCCATACAACCGGAATAACATAAAGAGCATGGGGTTTTCCCCATGCTCTTACAGCTGTATGGAACGCGCTTGACTCTCGGTTGCCTTCACAAGCTCCCCCCACGTACGATAGCCGCGATCGCCAAATTGCTGGAGGAGCTCCACAAATAAATATGCCGTTGTCTTCGCATCTCCTACCGCGTGATGCCGCTCATAAATTCTTGTTCCAAACGCACGTGCGTATCTCTCTAGGTCGCGCATATCATAGGACGGAGCAAGAAACCCAATCAGATCAAGAGTATCAATCGTAAAGGTGCCCTTTAGCGCTATCTTTTCTCGCTTCAATTCATTTTTCAACACAAACGTATCAAAGCTTACATAATGACCGACCAAACTCACCGTTTCCTGCTCTCTCACATATGCAAAAAAATCAGAAATCGCCTCATATGCATAGGGTGCACCAGCCACTTGCTCATTAGAAATAGACGTCAATTCTGTTATTTCCCGAGAAATTTGTCGAGATGGATTCACATAGGTTTGAAAGCTAGAAGCCTCACAAACCTTAAATCCTTCTACTAGAACAGCGCCAATTTCTATCAATCTGTCTGATGTAGCTATTTCGAACCCTGTCGTTTCCGTGTCAAAAACGACAAATTTCAGCTCTTCTAGTGGAGTAGATAACGGTATTTCCTGATACAGAAGCGGGCAGGTGAGTGACTTCCGTAAAAAAAACATCTCTTCCCTCCTCCTATACAGAAAAGTTAGCAAACACTTGGCTTTGCAGCTCTTTTAATGATTTTAAACTTAAAATAAGCTCCTCTTTTTCTCGGGTTGATAGTCTAGCAAACTCAATATGGGCCTTTCCTTTCTGCTGCCAGCGCTGAGTCACGTACAGACGCAGTACCTCTTCCACCGCGTGCTCCAAATCCGTGGCAAGCACGTCCGAAAGCACCCCTTTCTCTTTTAAAAAGACGATTTTGTCAACGGACGTACCAGACATTCCCCCATGCAAAAGAGTGAGAATTTGCAAGCTATGATGATAAGGAAACAGCACTTCCTTTTTCATATCCAGTTGCTTTCGCTCAAGCTTAAATAACGACCGAATGGGTTGATCCAAAGTCGGAATTACATGCTCTCTCTCCACTTGAGAAAGTCGATACAAAAAGATTTTGGAGCGCTGTAATAACTCTCGTATTCCCTCTTCAAATCTCTCATGCAACAGTTGAGATCCTGTTAAAAAGCGATACGAAAAGAAGTTTTGTGCAAGTAGGAGATGGTCATTTGTGGCTTGAAGCATCCACCCTCTCACTCTTTCCTGCCACACTTCGATGGTCCCACGCCATTTCCCCTCACTACACATCATCAAACCAAGACATCGGGCATAACCTGCTTTTTCAAGCATATTTGTAATCTCCACACCTAATCTTGAAAAATACTCCTTGTACTCCTCCTTCTCGTAAACAAGAAAATGATCTTGATCTGTTAACAAAAACTGCTCCCCACGTCCCGCACTTCCCATTTGATAGAGAGCGAAATGACAGGGAACCTCTTCCCCCAGCGCCTCTATTGAAAGCTCCACCGCTCTCTTAACTAGCCGATCGTACAACCCAGTTACAATCTCTAACGTTTTTAACATAGGAATTCTGTCTTTAATAAGCGTTTCAAGGATGTCATAAATCGCCTTTTTCACCTGAACAATATTCTCTTCTGTGCATTGCTCGATCTTTTGTATCGTCTTCATCACATTTTCGTTCTTTTTCCGCAATAAGTCAGATAACGTCACCACTCCTAGGAGTTTTTCACCCTCTATGACTGGCAAATGCTTGATTCCTTTTATAAGGGTTAAAGATAAGGCATCATAATAATAAGCAAAACGTGAGATCGTCACCGGATGAGGTGTCATGACATCTCCGGCAACACAATCGAAAGATCGTCCTGCTGCAATCACCCGCTCGACCATATCTCGTTCTGTGATGATTCCTTCCAGCCTCCCATTTTCCGTTACAAGCACAGAGCTTGTGCGCTCTTTATGCATCAGGAGAGCTGCTTCTTGAACCGTTGTGGTCGGGGACACACTGACCACTTGTTGTGTCATCAAATCTTGGACGCGCAGCATGAACGCATCTCTTTCTCCAAAATCACGTGCAAGCTGAACCTGCTCTGCTAACGAAGCATAAATATCCTTAAGCCGTACACTCACCTGAGCTAATAAATAATCATGAACATTCGGGTCATCCCACCGCTTGGCAATGACCGTAAAAGGGATATAAAGGGCTTTACACGGCTCGACGGCTCGTACTTCCACTTGAGTGGCTGCCTCCTTGCCTGGTTTGGAGACACCTAGGAAATCAGCCAAACTCGAAAAGCCAATCAACTCCCCTTTTTGAACGACCTCAAGGACTTCCTCCTGCGTTCCTTGCTCATTTTTTATATACACTTCCGCAATCCCTAATAGGATGAGGAGCAAGCCGTCACGCTGAACTTCTTTTTTCAGCATCATTTCCTGCTTTTCAAACATTCTAAGCTCACAAAGCTCGATAAGGGAAAGGGCCGTACGGACATCCACCCCTTGAAAAAAGGGGTGAAACCGTACAGCCTCTAAAATAGTTTCATTATAGTTGTTTTGTTCCATCGTTCATCCAAACCTCGCCATTCTTATACACCATCTGTTCTGGATAGCGTAAATCAATAACTTCCTCTTGGATTTTCTGAGATGGTGCTTCCGTGGATAAAGAAACGATAATATTCGTTAAGAACGCCGCTGCTGCTCCAAACACTCCCGCTCCTGTATCAATAATGCCTAAAATCGTAAATCCACCGTATTTCGCGGCAAAAATATACGTTAAGGTCACGCCTAGTCCAACTAATAGACCAGCAATAACGCCCTTAGCGTTCGAACGCTTCCACCACACCCCAAGAACAAGTGCTGGGAAGAACGTTCCTGTTGCAAGTGCAAACGCCCAAGCCACAATTTGTGTGATGGCTCCTGGAGGGTTAAGAGCGATCAGACCCGCAAATAAAGTTGCAATAACAATTGACCAACGAGCAACAGAAAGACGTTTCTTTTCTGTTGCATTTGGCTTCAAGACACGATAGTAAATATCATGTGCAAAGGAAGAAGAGATCGCAATCATCAATCCGCCTGCCGTTGATAAAGCCGCAGCCATCGCACCAGCCGCTACCAAACCGATTACGAATACACCCAGGTTGGCAATTTCAGGTGTAGCCATAACGACGATATCGTTAGAAATTACTAACTCGCTCCACTGAAGAATGCCATCCCCATTACCATCAGCGACTTGAAGCTTTCCAGTATCCACCCATGTTTTTGTCCATTCCGGTAGCTCAGAAATTTTACTACCAGCCACTTTTGTCATTAAAATAAAGCGTGAAAACGCAGCATATGCTGGTGCTGATAAGTATAATAACCCGATGAATAGAAGTGCCCAAGCGCCTGACCAACGAGCCGCTTTCATCGTTGATACCGTATAGAAGCGAACGATTACGTGTGGAAGTCCAGCCGTTCCAGCCATAAGTGTGAACATAAGAGCAAGGAACTGCCACTTCGTTCCGTTTGTAAACGGTGCAAAGTATTCTGATATTCCAAGCTCCCGGTCGAGTTCACCCATTTTTCCAACAAGCTCCCCATATGATAGCCATGGCATTGGGTTGCCTGTAATTTGCAAGCTCATAAAAATAACTGGAATTAAGTAAGCAATAATCAAAATAATATACTGCGCTACCTGCGTCCATGTAATCCCTTTCATTCCTCCGAATGCTGCGTAAAATGCAATTAACACAACACCGATCATCGTTCCAAGCTTTGCATCGATTTCAAACAGTCGTCCAATAACTACCCCAGAACCTGACAACTGACCGATTGAGTACGTAAAAGAAATAATGATCGTAATAACAGCCGCAATGACACGAGCCGTATGGCTGTCAAAGCGGTCACCGATAAATTCCGGAACCGTGTAGCGACCGTACTTACGAAGCTGAGGAGCTAGTAAGAACGTAAGCAATAAATATCCGCCTGTCCAGCCCATGATATAAGCAAGGCCGTCGTATCCGAGTAGCATGATCGTACCCGCCATACCAATGAATGAAGCCGCACTCATCCAATCCGCCCCGATGGCCATTCCGTTAAAAATAGGCGGTACACCGCGTCCGGCTACATAGAAATCAGATGTTGCCTTCGCCTTGTTATAAATGGCAATCCCGATATACAGGGCAAACGTCGCTAAAATGATCGTTAATGAGACCAAGAATTGTGTATCCAAATGTATTCCCCCCTATTGATTGATTTCTCCTTGTTCGTCTTTTTCTATTTGAGACCCGAGCATTCCCCTTTAATGCTCGAACACTTTTCCAGAACTGATTTGTTCATTTTTGCTCTCATCAATTCCATATTTTTTATCCACATTGTCACTCAGCTTCGCATTTACAAATAGTAAAATAATAAACGTGATGACTGCCCCTTGAGCTCCCATGAAATAATGGAGTGGAAATCCATTAATGGAATACTGACTTAGTGGCTCAGCAAAAAAGACCACCCCAAAAGAAACGAGAAACCAGACGATAAAATAAATAATAATATTGCGAGTTCTTTCGCGAAAATAACTATCTGCTACCTCTTTATCAATTTTCTTCACACTTACACCCCCATGAAAAATGATGTTCCTGTGCATGTCTAGATGAACCGTTTTTTGTAAAACCGATCCTCCTTTCTATTCAAAAAATGTATATGAACTTTTACTTGCCGCTTATGCAAGAAAAAGTCACCAACCGTACTAACTTAAGCTGAAGATAAATTTGATGGTATCAATGAATGGCATGGGAACTAGGATGATTTGAACGATGAAGTAAACAAAAATGGATAGGAATGGAATTACTAAGAAGAAGGGTCTTTTTCTTTTAAATGCAAAAAATAAACAAACGACAGAGATGAGAAGTAAGCCAAAAAAAGTCATTTCTTGCCTCCTTTTATGCGAAAGCGTTAACAATTTTTACTTTTCTGAAATTTTAAGAAAATTCAATATTTATTATCTACATAAACTGTCTCTTGGTCAAGTAAGACTAGCCATTAAATTTCCAGAGGGCTTGTCGAAAATTGGAGATACAACTTAGAAACACAGTATTACCAATACTTTCCTGATGGGACATTCGTCGAAAACTTTTTTATTTCAAGGAGTTTGTTATATCGGTTAACACTATGTTGAAATTAGAAACCCAAACATGAATTATAACATAGAAAAAGCATGTGAAACCTCACATGCTCAGTGTCTTAATCATCATTTTAACGGCTTCAAGCAAGTCTCTTGAGGACCAGCTGGGCATTGCTTTTTTCTCATCAATTACAAGCTCGTGGGAGGCTGGAACGTGTACAAAGCCAGCTGGAATGTTCACTTGTTTCTTCTTTAACTCATGCAAAACGCTATACATCACATTGTTGCACAAATACGTTCCCGCACTGTTGGAGATAGAAGCAGGATAGCCTTTTTCATTAAGAGCATCCACAAGCATCCGAATAGGAAGCGTAGAAAAATAGCCGTCTGCTCCATTTTCAACGATCTGAGAATCTACTAAAGCCCTCCCGCTATTATCCGCTGCTCCATCACGGCAATTAATCGCAATTCGCTCCGGTGTTATTTCCGTCCGTCCTGCAGCAAGACCGAGCGACAATACCGCATCAGGGGCAAACTCACGAACCGCTTCCAATATCGCCACTGGTGCTTTTTCAAAATCTACTGGCAAAAGAACTCCCTTCACCTCGTATTCACCAATCTGTTCTCCATCCAGTCTCAATACGATCTCCTCGGTTGGATTAATGGGATGGTTTAGAAACGGTTCAAACCCCGTTAACAATAGCTTTTTCATAGATGTGTCTCCCCTTAATAACTAGCAATGCTACCGTCTGTACGCTTCTCCGTACCTCCCGTTAGCACGCCCGTCTCTGGATTACGAATAATCACCTGTCCACGACCAAAGCCGCCCGAATCATGAGCAACAACCATCTCATGTCCATTTCTCCCTAACCCCTGAACCAGATGATTCGGGAAATCATGCTCCACTTCTATCTTCTTGCCAGAAATCCATTGCCATCTAGGAGCATCCAGCGCCGCTTGTGGATTGAGGTCAAAATCTATCATATTCATCACTACCTGTACATGACCCTGTGGCTGCATATATCCACCCATCACACCAAACGGTCCAACAGCCTCTCCATCCTTCGTCATAAAACCAGGAATGATCGTGTGATACGTCCTTTTCCCAGGAGCAAGCGCATTTTCGTCTTCCTCATTCAATGAGAAATCATGGCCACGATTTTGCAGTCCGATTCCTGTGTTTGGAACGACAATCCCTGAACCAAAACCCATATAATTGCTTTGGATAAAAGAAACCATATTCCCTTCTCCATCAGCGGTCGCCAAATATACCGTTCCACCCTTTGGAAGAGTGCCCGGTTCTGGGGTTTGGGCCTCGTCTGTGATCTTCTCACGTGCTTGCTGGGCAAATTCCTCCGAAAGCATATCTGAAACACTTGCTTTCATCGTTTTCGAATCGGTAATATATGTTTTTCCATCTGTAAATGCCTGCTTCATCGCCTCTAATTGCACATGTAATCCCTTTAAATCTTCACGATGCGTAAACTCGTATCCTTTTAATATATTGAGTGCCATCAGTGCGACCAAGCCCTGTCCGTTTGGCGGAATTTCCCACACATCATAGCCGCGGTAGTTTACGCTAATTGGATCCACCCACTCCGCTTGATAGGCTGCTAAATCTTCTTTTCGTAAAAATCCTCCATGAGCCTTAGAAGCAGCGTCGATTTCATCTGCTAATCGGCCTCGGTAAAAGCTTTCTGCATTTGTTTCTGCGATTTCCTGAAGTGTATTCGCATGATCCTCAGATCTCCACAGCTCACCAATTTGTGGTGGCTTTCCATCGGGACCAAACACGCGGAACCATTCTTTGTATGTAGCATCATCCCCAAAGCGTTTCTGATAAATTTTATAAGCACCAGACCAGTACTTTCCAAGCGTTGGAGATACCGGGTACCCATCACGTGCATAAGTAATCGCCGGCTTTAATACTTCCGTTAACGGCAAACGTCCGAATCGTTTGGAGAGCTCCGCCCACGCAGAAGGAGCTCCTGGTACTGTAACGGGGATCCAGCCATGCGATGGCATTTTTTCATGACCGAGCTCTTTCACTTTTTGAATGGAAATTCCTTGCGGGGAAGGTCCGCTCCCATTTAAGCCGTACAACTTATCTTTAATCCACACAAGCGCAAACGCATCACCACCAATGCCATTTGACGTTGGTTCAACCACGGTTAAGCACGCTGCTGTTGCAATCGCCGCATCCACCGCATTTCCGCCCTTTTTTAACATATCAAGACCTGCCTGTGCTGCTAGTGGCTGAGATGTTGCCACCATGCCATTTCTAGCAATCGTTGCCATTCGCTGTGAACGATACGGATATGTAAGGTATGACAAATGAAACTCCCCCTATTAAACTTCGTCTTTCGAAATATTATACGATAGATTTTGAATTTTTCCAATAATAAGAAATTACAAACTAGGGTCTCAACTAGGGTGTCTGTCACCGTTCGTGGACAAATTCTGGTTTTTGTCCGTCCCAGGTGGACACTTAATAAACAAAGTTCCTCCTCCTCAACAAAAAAACCCGCACTAGGGCGGGTTTTCTCATTTCATATCCTATGCATCAGAATTATCTGTGCTGTCAGTTCCTTGTTCAGTTCCAGGAGTTTCTTTTTTACCAGAATCTGTTCCTTCTTTTTCAGTAGACTTGTCCGCATCTTCTTCTTCAGCAGCTTTCTTTTCTGCTGCGTCATCTGTTGCTTCCTCTTCTTCTTCTACTGCACTTGGATCATCTTTTCCGCTGTTTTCCATATCAGACACATTAACATCTTTCAGTGCACTTAAAGGCTTTTGGAAGTAGTCAATTGGATTTAGAGCTACTCCGTCTTTGCGAATTTCAAAGTGTACATGAACGCCAGCTTCTTCATTAACAAGGCTTTCACCTGCTGTTGCAATCGATTTACCTTGCTTTACTTCGTCGCCCACTTTTACTTTGATGTCACTAACTGATTGATATTGTGTTACAATTCCTTTGTCATGCTCAATTTCAATTACATTTCCAAGTAGGGAATCGTTATCAACCACTTTTGTAACTGTTCCGCTAAGAGCTGCTACTACATCGAATGCTTCCCCATCTTTTTGAACAATATCAATACCTGTGTTTGGATGGTACGAATTGTCGTAGAATACTAGGGCTGCTTCTTGCTGTTCTTCTGAGCCGTTATTATCATAGAATTGCTTTTGAATTTCGACCTTGTTTGGATCTGTTACCGGCATTACAAAGTTTTCCATTGTACGTGATACTTCAACAGCTGGCTCATTGAACTTCTTGTCTGTAACGTCAGTAGCCTCGTTGTTGTACCCAAACTTGTCTGAGTCTGTTGCACTGCTTTGATACCATAAAACCGCGGTTAAAATGATCGCTGCGCTTCCTAGATAAATTGCTGGGAATGCCCATCTTTTCTTTAAAAAGCGCTTAACATTTGAATCTTGAGAAGATCGTTTCTTTTCTTCCTCTCTCATTTATCATCACCTCAGCAATCAGTTTGAACAATGTGAGAGAAATATATACGTTGTGAGGAAAAAAATTTTTAGACTTATTTTTCGACAAAGCTTTTACAATTATTCATGATAGGAGATTGTTTTATGAAAAAATTTCTTTGGGCCCTTCCCCTTGCATATATGGCGCTTATTTGGACACTATCTAGCTTCCCGGCTGACGAATTCGTCGCCCTGCCCGATTTGTCCCTCGACCGCATCATCAAAGAATCCTTACACCTGATCGAATTCGGTATTCTGTATCTTTTATTCGCCCTTGCACTTTATGGAAATGGACAGCTATCAAAAAAGACGAGCCTCATCTTCGCGATCATTGCTTGCCTGTACGGAGCAACAGATGAAATCCATCAGTCCTTCGTTCCTTACCGCTCGGCCACATGGATTGACCTTGTGAAGGACGTGATTGGTGTTACCGTAGCCTACTATGTCGTCAACCGCTTTTCTTTTTTGAAAAAGAAATAGCTAGAGCAGTCGCTCTAGCTATTTCTGGGCAGTAATCTTCGTGAGCAGATCGTTTGATGATACGACTTCTACTCCTTGGTAGTAGTACTTCGCGATATCTACGTAGTTCTTCCCTTCTTGCGCCATTCCATTCGCCCCGTATTGGCTCATACCAACGCCGTGACCGTACCCTTTTGTATTTATAACGATTTGGTTGCCTTTTCGCTCCCACGTAAAGTCGGTTGATTTTAACTCCAGCTTTGTACGAATGTCTTGCCCGGTTAAAACCGTGCCATTAAAATCCACTTTGCTCACTCGATTACTGGATGTTCGTTCGACGACTTTCCCAATTGTATCACCTGAGCCCACCTTTACTCCTAAAAGGCGTTCAAAATCTGCCACGGATACCACCTTTTGTCCATTAAATTCCTTTGAGTTCTTATCCCAAGGGCTTTCAACGCTTTTCAAATAAGGAAGAGCTCCTTGCCAAACTGCTTCGGCATTTTCTGTGTACCCGTTACTGGTTGAAAAGAACGTCGCATCGATCGGACTTCCCTCGTAGGTTAAGATCTGTCCGCTCGTTTCTTGTACAGCTTTACGGATCTTCTCTATTTTCCAGGTGTAGTCTTTGCCCCAAATTTTTCGAAGCTCTTCATCATTCTTATATACCTGGTGCTGTACCGTGTCCGTCACGAGCGCCCCATCCGGTACTTCCAGTTTTTCCGAGCTGATCATTTGTCTCACGATATAGGTTCTGGCTGTAAGAGCTTGTGCCTTTAATGCTTCAAGTTCAAACGTGGCTGGCATTTCTGAAGCAACGACGCCTGTCACATAGTTATCCAACTCCAATGTCTCAACTGATTCTGAAGCTGTACGATAAACAGCAACCTCTACGGCCGGACCCGTTGGTGGTGCTTCAGCTACCGTCTCTTTGGCGGTTTCCTCTCCAAGTTTTCCACTTACCTTACCCTCTGAAAAAGGGAGCACGACGAGTGTAGGAATCATGAGTGTGACGACGAATAGAATGGCGGATACGATTACAAATGGTTTTAGTTTCATTGCGCTTGTGCCTCCAGTACGCATTAGGTAACAAGGAATATGTAGTCCCGTCTCCATTCATACATATGGACTTGGACAAGCAAATATGACTTTTTCTTCTTTTATGAATAAAAACATCGACGATGCATCACAATATTCTAGGTGGTCATTATTTTATGTAATAAAAATGTAAAAAACCGCAGAGTATGGAATACTTCTACGGTTTACATTTACGAATATATATTTATTTAAGCATTCATATCGCTAACGTATGTTTCTGCGATTGTTTCAACCACTTCTGTCACACGCTCGATATCTGCACCAAGTGCTGCAAGCTTATGATGGAAGTCAACATACCCACGATCCAAATGCTTAAGCTCTGTTACACGAGTGATGCCATCAGCCACTAACCCTGTTAAAATAAGCGCAGCAGCCGCACGTAAATCCGTTGCAGCAACCTCTGCTCCTTGCAGGTTAGATGGTCCATTCATAATCACTGAACGACCTTCAATTTTAATATCAGCATTCATACGACGGAATTCTTCCACGTGCATAAAGCGGTTTTCAAATACCGTTTCCGTAATCATACTTGTTCCTTTTGCGTGAAGAAGCAATGCCATCATTTGTGATTGCATATCTGTTGGGAATCCTGGATGTGGCATCGTTTTAATATCAACGGCTTTTAGGTTATCTGGTCCAATGACACGTAAACCGTCAGCCTCTTCTTCAATAATAACGCCCATCTCTTCCATTTTCGCAATAAGTGAGGTTAAATGTTCTGGAACGGCTCCTCTTACAAGCACATTTCCACCAGTAATAGCGGAAGCAACCATGAATGTTCCAGCCTCAATACGATCAGGAATAATATGATGCTCGCAACCAAAAAGAACGTCTACACCTTCAATGCGAATTGTACCTGTTCCTGCTCCTCTTACTTTGGCACCCATTTTGTTAAGGAAATTGGCTAAGTCCACAATTTCTGGCTCTTTCGCACAGTTTTCCATCACGGTCGTACCATTGGCAAGAGTCGCGGCCATCATAATATTTTCAGTCGCACCGACACTTGGGAAGTCTAAATAGATTTTTGCGCCGTGTAAGCGACCTTCTGGAGCTTCAGCTTCAATAAATCCGTTTCCAACTTTCACCTTGGCACCCATAGCTTCGAAGCCTTTTAAATGCTGATCAATTGGACGTGAACCAATTGCACAGCCACCCGGCAATGCAACTCGTGCACGGCCATTTCGAGCTAGCAATGAACCCATTACTAGTACAGATGCTCTCATTTTTCGAACATATTCAAATGGTGCTTCTTCTCTTAATACTCCAGATGCATCAACCGTTACCGTGTTATCTTTAAATCCAACGTTGGCATTCAAATAGCGTAACACTTCATTGATTGTATATACATCGGAGAGCGTCGGCACATCTTTAATTACGCATTTTCCATCACTTGCTAATAATGTTGCGGCGATCACAGGCAAAACTGCATTTTTAGCGCCTTCTACTTTCACTGAGCCACTAAGCCTTCTTCCGCCGCGGACGATGATTTTTTCCAAGTGTATTCCCCTCCGCGTCCATTTTCTCTATATTAATATTCAATCGTAATGATTGGTGTGCCAACTACTAGGGTAGTCTTTGCGCCCAATCCTTGCGTTCTAAGTCCTAGTTGTAGATTCATTTCTTTCTGTTTGCTTGTTAGACCTTTTGACAACATAGGCGAAAACGCCGATGATGATACAAAATTATTTTCGTCTAATGATTCAATCTCTTCTGCCTTAAACTGTGCCAGCAAACGGTTGACAGTATCAGGCAAAGACTTATTCATCTTATCACTGAATTCGCCTTTTATACAAGAGAAAATTGTTGGTTTTCCTCGAAATATGTCAGAGAGCTGCAATGGTAGTTCATTTTCAAGAAATTGTGTGGTTTGTTGCGAAAATTTCTGGTCATTCACCTCATAAATGATATACGTTTGAGGGTGCTGATTTGTGAGGGTTGTTAAAACTTGGATTTTTTCCTTTGGACCATGGTCAGTGGTGCTTATACCTGTAGCTTCCCACATATTCGCTTTAGAATTCACATTCCATGACCATTCAGGAAATTTTTTTTGCAAGTCGTTACTGAACTCCTTCACGTCCTCCAAACTGGTTAAATGGTCCATTTTCTCTCTTGCATGTAAAGACCATTCAGTGATGGGAATTTGTTCCCCTTCCACGACAGAAGCAAGTGTAAGTAAGTCAAGCTGTTCTTTCGCTACTATCGTTTTATTCCCAATGTTTATAATGGCAAAACCTGTTAAGCAAATGATTAATAAGACATAAGAAAGTTTTTTCATCTACAATTCCTCCCCTTACTACCATTGTTACCAGGTAGCTCAAGGTCATACTTAGGAATTGTCGTCACTTTTTGACAAGTCTTATGTAAGCTTTTGTGCAGTAACACACAAAGAGAATTTTACTTAAATTTAGACATTAATAAAAATGTCAGAAGACCTATATTTTACATAATCATTTGGAAGAGTAATGGTAGTTGTTGTGACCACAGTAAATAATCCAGGAAAAAATTACTAACAGTAGAACCAATCACAATCGATAAAAATATAAACAACACTCTTGCTTGTAACACATGGTTCGCTCTTAGTAACTTTTCATAATTAATGGACTGTAGCGCCCACCAAGCAAGTGCAATAAAAAACAAATGCGACAAAATGCTAATCAACGCTTGATGTCCAAATTCTGCGATCATCGGTACTTCTTCTCTCCCTTATACAATTGGTCTTTGGGCAAGCCCACCTTTCATTGTATCATTTTTGTTACAAAAACAGAACCACATACCTCATTATTGACGAGTGAGGGTGGGAAAAAGTTTCGTTTTTTTTAGAGATTTTTATGGGCTGACGTTTTATGACCCATTTAAGCTTTTGGTACCACCGTTAAACGTCATAAAACTCTCTTTACCCCGCTCCCCAACAATAAAAACCTCCTTACACAAAAAAGAAGAGGGTCCCCCAACCCTCTTCTTGCTACTTCTATTAAAACCCCATCTTACCGTGTGTAACTAGCAAAAGTCCCCCAACTTTTGCTAGTTTTACTCCCAGTATTACTTATTGAAACATGTCCGAAAAGCCGTTGAATTGATTGTGCAAGAAATCAAACGCCAAATTCGGGAATAGACCAAACACAATGGTGGCTGCGACCGTAATAATTAACACGACGATTATTCCAGCTGGAAGCTGAATTTTTTCATCGGTTGCTGCTGGTCGGAAGAACATTTGTGTAAAAATGCCGAAATAGTAGAAGTACGAAATGACGGTCGTGGCGATCATGACCGATGCTAGCACATAGTGTGCTGGGTCCACATAGAACGTTCCCATAAAAATGTTCAGCTTTCCAATAAAGCCTGCTGTTCCTGGAATTCCCGCTAACGAAAGAAGAAATATTCCCATTGAAACGGCCAAGATTGGTGAACGCTTATAAAGTCCAGCAAATGCACTAATATCTTCATTATCTGTTTTTCCACTGATCAGCTGTATGATGGCAAACGCACCAAGGTTCATGAACAAATATGCTCCTAAGTAAAACCACATCGCGTCAAACATGAACGCTGACAATGCCGCTATCGCGACCAATAGGTAACCCGCATGCGCGATACTCGAGTAAGCAAAAAGACGTTTCACATTGCGTTGACGTAAAGCAATAACATTCCCGATGATCATCGTTGCTCCTGCAAGCAGTGCGATATAATCTTGCATTTTAATCAGCATCGGATACGATGCCGTACTCGAACCAGATGGTGCTGCCCCGTATACAGACAACAGAATACGAAGCAAAATCACGAATCCAGCGGTTTTGGATACAACGCTTAAAAAGGCAGTAACTGGCGTTGGCGCTCCTTGATACACATCTGGCGCCCACATATGAAACGGTACCGATGCCAATTTAAATGATAGTCCAACAAACACTAGTAAAAAAGATAAACCAAGCAAGTAGATTTGCTGTGTATCAAAGTTCGCTGATAACACACCTGTAATCTCGGTTAAGTTGGTTGATCCAGTTAATCCAAACACATAGCTTAATCCAAACAGGGTGACAGCTGTTGAAATTCCGCCATTGATGACATATTTCATAGCTGACTCATTCGATGGAAGATGCTTTTTACGCATGCCCGCTAAAATATAGGAAGAAAGCGATAAAAGTTCAAGTCCGACAAATAATGTGATTAAGTCTCCGCTCGATGTCATGACCATCGCTCCGAGCAAAGCGGTTAAAAATAAATAGTAGAACTCTCCCTTGTATTCTTTCATCTCTTCCTTTGGTTCATAGCTGACCGCAAGTAGCATAACAAGCGCTGCACCTATGAGTAGTAACAACTTGAACGCTTTTGCGTACGAATCTAAGCGAAACGTATCATATAAAATACTCGTTAATTCTAAATCTACCAATCCTAGTAAAGACACAAACGCTGCAATAATGGCAGTGAATGCAATCCAGCCAAGAATTTTTCGATCTTGGTTTTTCGGCATGAACAAGTCCATGATAGAAAGGACGGTTGCAATACCAAGGATGATGAACTCCGGTGTCATAATTGCCCATTGATACGATAACATTTGTTCAAGATCCATCCTTCATCACCCTCCTAACCCAAGCATGATAGTCTCAAGTGTGGCTTTTAATGTTTCACTTAGTACACTTGGGTAAACACCAATTAACACAATTAACCCGACAAGAACGAGAACCGGCGCCCATTCAAAGGAACGAATATCCGAAACACCTGTGAATTCTCGGTGCGCTTTTCCAAATGTCATTCCTAACACTGCTCGCAGTAAGTACACAGCTGTTAAAATGATACCTAAGCAGCCGACAGCAGCAAGTACGGGCATGGCCTCGAATAATCCTAAAAACGCCATGAACTCACTTACGAATCCACTCATTCCCGGTAGACCAAGTGAAGCCATTGCTCCAGCTAATAAGAAACCAGCTGTGATCGGCATTCCCTTTGCCATTCCGCCAAGCTTTTGAATATGAGACGTATGGAAACGCTCATAAAAGATGCCTACTAAGAAGAACAATAGAGCTGAGATTAACCCGTGAGAAACCACTTGGAAGATCGCTCCTTGAATACCTGCTTCATTTAGTGCTCCCACTCCGATTAACACAATTCCCATATGAGAAATTGAAGAGTAAGCTAACACCATCTTGAAATCCTTTTGAATCAGAGCAAGAAAGGCTCCATACAATAAATTCACCACACCGAGCGTGGCAAGCAACCAAGCGATGGAGGTAAATTGTTCTGGGAAAATTCCCATCCCGAAGCGAATTAACCCGTAAGCTCCAATTTTCAAAAGAATTCCTGAGTGAAGCATAACGATTGGTGGTGGCGCTTGAACGTGAACGCGAAGCATCCATGTATGTAACGGGAAAATAGGTAGCTTTACACCAAACGCAATTAATAAGGCTAGTAACAGCCCCATTTTTACAGAGTCCGTAATTCGAGCATGACCTGCATCCGCTGTTAACAATTGCTGCAACACATCAATATTGGAGGTTCCTGTACGAGCGAACAATACCATAATGACAATTAAAAGAACTGCTGAACCAAGTCCATTGTAAATCAGAAAGCTATATGCTGCTTTTTCTTTTTCATGATATCCCCATTTTCCGATTAAAAAGAACATCGGAATAAGTGTGATTTCAAAGAATAAGAAGAACAGAATTAAATTTTCGGCCACGAATACTCCGAGCATTCCTACTTCAAGTAGAAGGAATAGCATGAAGTAGCCCTTCCACTCTTTTTTAATATGAAACGAAGCAACCGCTGCTAACACGGAAAGAATACTTGTTAATACCACCATGAGTAGTGAGAATCCATCCATCCCCAACTCAAACGGAATTTCAAATACTCCTTCACTCATTCCAAAGTGAATCCAGTTCCATTTCAGATTGTACTCAAACAGTTCTGTTCCATTTTTAAATTGAGAGAAAACAGCCAATGATAGAACCATTGCTGGCAAAGTAGCAAGTACCCCAACTAGCTTAATGGAGCTCTCCTGCATTTTTGGTATAAATGATAAAACGAGAATCCCTAGTAACGGGGAAAACACGATGAGTGCTAACATCAAATTCATCCGAAGTACCCCCCTGTTACAGCAAAAATCACAAATAAGACAGCTAAGCCAACGAAAGCAACCGTTCCGTACATTTGCACCTGACCGTTATGCACGCGTGAACCAATTTTTCCAAACGTTTGAACAAACTGGGTAACCAGGTTAACGATCCCTTCCACAATAAACACTTCAATATACTTGAGGAACAAGCTAAAGAACTTTGTAATGTTTACAATCGTTAACTCGTAAAACTCATCAACAAAGTACTTATTGTATAAAACACTGTACGTCACTGGTGCTCGGCTAGATAGCCAATCGCGTGAAAGAGACTTTTTCCCATACATGAGATAAGCAAGAAAAATTCCCGCTAGTGACACAAGTGTTGCCACAATCATAATCCACGCTGGACCTTCAACGTGTCCATGGCCAAGCGCTTCATTGCCTTCCACTAACCAATCGCCTAAAAATGTCCCAAACCAAGGTGTGTTCACATATCCAGCAACAACGGCAAGAACACCGAGCACAACCATCGGAAGGGTCATCACAGCAGGAGACTCATGAACATGCTTGATTTCTTTTCTAGCCTCACCCGTAAAGACGAGGAAGAATAAACGGAACATATAAAAAGCAGTAAAGAAAGCAGCGATCACAGCTAACCAAAATAATGCCGTGTTTCCATGAACCCAAGCAGAAATTAAGATTTCATCTTTACTAAAAAACCCTGAGAATAATGGAACTCCACTAATCGCCAATGTTCCCACTAAAAATAATGGACCAGTGACGCGAAGCTTTTTCCATAAGCCACCCATTTCTTCAATGTTTTGCGTATGAACCGCATGAATGACACTACCTGCTGCTAAAAACAATAATGCCTTGAAAAACGCGTGAGTCATCAGGTGGAATACCCCTGCTACATAGCCAGCCGACCCAAGCGCTAACATCATATAACCTAGCTGAGAGACCGTAGAGTAAGCAAGAACCCGTTTGATATCGGTTTGAACTAAGCCGATGCTAGCCGCAAAGATTGCGGTAATTGCTCCAACCACAGCTACCGTCATTAACGCGGTTTCACTTGCGGTGAAAAGCGGGAATAAAGCCGCTACTAAGTATACCCCTGCCGCAACCATGGTTGCCGCGTGGATTAATGCTGACACTGGCGTCGGACCTTCCATCGCATCCGGTAACCACGTATGAAGCGGGAATTGACCTGATTTCCCAACAGCCCCAATGAAGATAAGGATGGCCGTAACGGTGATCATTCCTGCAGAAATCGAGCCTGCCTCTACCGCAGCAAAAATCTCATCATATTCAAAGCTTCCTACCTGCCAGAATAATAGAATCATCCCGATAAAAAGGCCAACATCCCCAATACGAGTCATAATAAAGGCTTTTTTTGCAGCCTTTTTGGCGTCTTCCTTAAAAAAGTAGAAACCGATTAATAGGAAGGAGCCAACCCCGACTAATTCCCAGAAAATATACGTTTGTAAAAGATTGGGCGATAAAACCAAACCAAGCATTGCAAACGTGAATAATCCTAAATACGCATAAAACACATGAAAGCGTTCATCGTCATGCATATATCCCTTTGAATACGTATGTACAAGCAAACTAACAAGAGATACGATGACGAGCATTAGCGCATTTAACTGGTTTACTTCAAAACCCGCTGTTAGTTGAACATCTCCGATCGAAAGCCATGTGCCCTCTGCTTTGTAGGTCGGTTGTGTGAACCGCTCAAATAAGACGATGAGCGAATAAACAAACGACACACCCACTAGCAAGATTCCGACATAGGCGCTGTTTTCCTTTAGCTTTTTTCCGAACAGAAGAAGGAACAAAAATGATAGTAGCGGGAAAAGCGGTATGATCCATGCATTTTCCATCAATATCACAATCCCCTTTTAGAACGCGCACCGGTTTTGTTATGTTACGCGTTTGATTGAGGCCCGCTGTATATAAGCGAGTCATATTTTTCTAATGCTTTAAGGTGTTCATTTCATCCATATTAACGGTTTTTCGATTACGGTAAAGGGCAATTAAAATCGCCAACCCAACGGCTGCCTCCGCTGCTGCCACAGCGATTGAAAATAATGCAAACACTTGACCCGTAATGCCTGGATTCGCTCCGTACTTACTAAACGCAACCAGATTAATATTAACTGCGTTTAGCATCAATTCAATTGAAATTAATACGATAACGGTATTGCGCTTCGTTAATGCACCGTACAATCCGATGCAAAACAGAATCAATGCAAGCGTGAGGTAGGCTGAAACGGGAACTGAGCTCATTCCTTATTCGCCTCCTTTTCATCATCTTTTTTCGCTAATACAATGGCTCCGATCAGAGCAACTAACAAGATAACAGAAGTGATTTCAAATGGAATGACAAACTTTGAGTAAAGCGCCACACCAATTTGCTCGGTATTATTTTCATGAAGAGTGTTTGGTACAGATGCCAAATCTAAATCATACACCCCGATATACATTACAACGGCAAAGCCGAGGACACCGATAAAGAGGAGAGTCTTTCGAATCCAGCCTTCCTCC
Source organism: Robertmurraya korlensis (assembly GCF_023715225.1). Taxonomy (GTDB): domain Bacteria; phylum Bacillota; class Bacilli; order Bacillales; family Cytobacillaceae; genus Robertmurraya_A. Next base: position 115,760 of record NZ_JAMBNS010000008.1, on the reverse strand, counting down.
GGCTCGCTCGTATCATTATGACGGGTAAGCATAATCCCGAAAAGCATAATGATCGTAATGGCGCCTGAGTAGATTAAAATTTGAACCGCTGCGACAAATTCAGCAGAGAGCATGACGTAAATTCCCGCAATGCTCACAAAGGTGAACACAAGTGCTACGATCATATGAACAACCTTCGTCAAATTCAATAACAGAACGCCGCCAATGACCGCAACGAGCGCTAGCGACATAAATGCGATTAATTCACCCGTAACTGTCATGCTTTATTCACCTTCCGAATATTTTCATCGTTCTCATCTAACCATTCTAGGTTTTTAAATAGCTCATCCCGGCTATATTCCGCGAGCTCAAAATTATTCGTCATAATGATGGCCTCTGTCGGACATACCTCCGTACAAAGATCACATAGGATACAGATTTCAAAATTGATATCATACGTATCAATGATTTTTCCTTTTTTCGTAGGGTCAGGGTGTTTTTTCCCGGTCAATTGAATGCAATCGGTTGGACAAATGGCTGCACACTGATTACAAACGATACATTTTTCGGGGTAAAACTTCTGTATCCCACGGAACCGGTCCGGAAGTGGCAGCGGCTCGTTTGGATAATCGTAGGTTACTTTTTCCCTTGTTAGGTTCTTGAGTGTATAGGCTAACCCTTTTGCTAATCCAAGCACGTTGACTCACCCTCTCTAGTTTGGCTCTGTTAAAATGGGTGTTGATTTCCGTTCCGGGTGCTTGCTTTCCGGGGGGCGTTCGGTGAGCCTCCTCGTCGCTATCGCTCCTGTGGGGTCTCACCTGTAACGCTGATCCCCCAGGAGTCAAGCACCTCCACTCCAATCAACAAGTGCAAAATACACTTTGCCCTAACAGAGTTTTATTATTAAAAAAGCTTCAGTAACTCTTTCACCAATGCAGTTAAGAAAATGTTCGCTAATGCTACTGGTAAAAGTACTTTCCATCCGAATTCCATCAACTGGTCTGCTCTTAGGCGTGGGAAGGTGACTCGGATCCAGACTAGGAAAAAGATGACGACGCTGAATTTTAAGGCGAACCATACGGCTCCCGGGATGAATCCTAAGAAGTCGAACGGTGGTAGCCATCCTCCTAGAAATAGTACGGTTGTGAGTGATGCCATTGCGAATAGATATACATATTCAGCGAGCATGAAAAATGCCCATCGGAAGCCTGAATACTCGACGTGGAAACCGGCTACAAGTTCAGACTCGGCTTCTGGCAAGTCAAACGGCGTACGGTTTAATTCAGCTACGGAAGCAATGATAAACACTAGAAACGCAATCGGTTGCCAAAGTATGAACCAGCCTTGCTCATCCTGAGCGGCGACGATATCGTTCAAATTCAAGCTGCCTGCAAAAAGGATAACCCCAATCACCGACATTACGAGTGGAATTTCATAGGAAATCATTTGAGCAGCCGCACGCATTCCACCTAGTAGTGCGTATTTATTATTCGATGCCCATCCACCAGTTACCACTCCAACAGTGGTTAAACCTGAAATGGCGATATAGTACAGCAGTCCAACACCAATATCAGCAAACTGCAGGTGATCGGTTAACGGAATCGTTGCTAGCACCATGAATGCCGGTGCAAACGCGATAACAGGAGCAAGAATAAAGAGTGGACGATCTGCTAGCTTCGGTATCGTATCTTCTTTTAATAGAAGCTTTAATACGTCAGCTACCGTTTGTAAAAGTCCCCAGCGTCCTCCAACCTGATTTGGTCCGTGACGTAGCTGCATGAAACCCATAACTTTTCTTTCCGCTAAAATGGCATACGTAACGAATCCTAAAACCACTAATAATAGAACCGTTGCTAGTAAAAAGAAAATCCCAAAGTTTAAGAGTCCTGGTTGTGATTGCAGCAGTTCCTCTACCATTAGCCATCAACCTCCCCTAGGACAATATCAATTGCACCTAAAATCGCGATTAAGTTTGCTATATTTTCTCCCTCCAATAACTTCGGAAGGATTTGCAAATTGTAAAAAGAAGGTCTTCTGAACTTCAAGCGGTACGGCTCTTTCTTTCCATCACTCGCGATATAACAACCAATTTCTCCACGAGGTGACTCGATACGAACGTACGCCTCACCCTTAGGTGCTTTAATAATCTTTGGAACTTTAGCGAGGATTTCCCCTTCTTTCGGGAACTGCTCAACCGCTTGTTCTAAGATTTTCAAAGACTCCTCGAGCTCTGCTAAACGAACATGGTATCTTGCCCATGCATCTCCACCCTCTTGAACAGGAACATTGAAGTCAAAACGGTCATAAATCGAATATGGCTCATCTTTACGAAGATCCCATTTGACTCCCGTACATCTTAAGTTCGCTCCACTTAATGAGTAGTTAATCGCATCTTCTTTCGTGTAGCGACCCACACCCTTCACACGGTTCATGAAGATTTCATTCCCCGTCACAAGGTCATGATAGCCTTTTAGCTGCTCACGCATATATGGGATAAACTCGCCCACTTTTTCAATCCAGCCCTCAGGTGCATCCCACTTCACGCCACCTACACGCATATAGTTAAAAGTAAGACGAGCACCAGATAATTCATTTAACATATTAATAATCATTTCACGCTCGCGGAACGCGTATAGAAACGGACTGACCGCTCCAATATCCAATAAATATGTACCCCACCAAACGAGATGACTCGCCACACGACCAAGCTCCATCGCGATAACTCTTAGGTATTCCGCTCGATCAGGAATCTTTAAATCCATCATCGTTTCCACTGCATGACAGAGCACATAGTTGTTCGTCATTGCTGCTAAATAATCGAGTCTGTCTGTGTAAGGAATGATTTGAGTGTATTGTAGATTTTCAGCTAACTTTTCCGTTCCACGGTGTAAGTATCCGATAACCGGCTTTGCTTCCTTGATGATCTCTCCATCAATTTTCAACACCAGTCGGAATACACCATGTGTACTTGGATGCTGAGGGCCTACGTTTAATAGCATTTCTTCCGTTCGAAGCACTCGTTACACCTCCACATCGTATGGTTCATAGTCTTTGCGTAGAGGGTGACCAATCCAATCATCACCGAGCATAATTCGGTATAAGTTCGGATGATTTTTAAACTGAATTCCCAGTAAGTCATATGTTTCACACTCCGGCCAGTTGGCACCTGCCCAAAGCTTCGAAAGCGACTCTACCTCAGGTTTCTCGCGATCAATCTTCACCTTTAACGCAACGGATTGCCTGTTATTATATGAGTAAAGATGAGCATACACTTCCATGTGCGTCTCGAAATCTCCACCATGAAACTCTGATAAATAATTGAAGCCAAGCTGCTCATTATAGCGAAGGAACTCAGCAATTTTATAATATGTGTCTGGCTTTGCCACCAATGTTGGTACGTCCTTCGACAGATTATTAATATAGAAGTCTTCTAATACATCTTTGCCTAGATGCTCTTCGATTACCTTTACGTATTTATCCAAATACGGTTGGTTTGGCGAAGGGACCAGCTCTTCAGGAGCCTCATCCTCAGCAGGCTTTGCCTTCGCTCTTGCAGCGGCTGCAGCAGCAGCTTTGGCTTTCGCGGCAGCAATCGCTTTCGCTTTTTCATCATCTCCAGCAGCTCCGCCTTGTGCGGCCGCTTTCGCTTTTGCGGCTGCTGCGGCTTTGGCTTTTGCGGCTGCGATGGCTTTTGCCTTTTCGTCGTCTCCTGCTGGAGCACCTTCTGCTCCAGCTTGCTGTTTTGCCAGTGCAGCGGCCTTCGCTTTTGCGGCTGCTGCGGCTTTGGCTTTCGCGGCTGCGATGGCTTTTGCCTTTTCGTCGTCTCCTGCTAGAGAACCTTCTGCTCCACCTTGCTGTTTTGCCAGTGCAGCGGCCTTCGCTTTTGCGGCTGCGGCGGCTTTTTGTTTAGCTAAATCCGTGTCCTCCGAGCTAGACGACTCTTCTTCGGCTTTCTCTTTTTCCTTCATTTTCGCTAAAGCAGCAGCTTTGGCTTTGGCAGCGGCGGCAGCCTTTGCCTTTGCTTTTTCCTCATCCGTCATCGGCTTATCATTGGATGCTTCTGTTGAAGCTTCCTTCGCTTTCATTTTTGCAAGTGCGGCCGCTTTTGCTTTTTCCGCAGCTTCCTTCTTTAACTGTTCCAGGTCCTTTTCCCCACTCATGGATTAGATCACCCTCTTCCCAGTCTTAGCCTCGTAGCGAATTTTTTCCCTTAATTTATTAATTCCGTAAATAAGTGCTGCTGGGTTAGGCGGGCAGCCTGGGATATACACATCGACTGGTACGATTTGATCCACACCTTTAACGACCGCATACGATTTTACATAAGGGCCGCCTGCTGTAGCACATGATCCCATCGCGATTACCCATTTAGGCTCTGGCATTTGATCATACAGTCGACGAACAATTGGCGCCATTTTCTTCGTAACCGTACCCGACACAATCATGACATCTGACTGACGTGGAGACGTACGAAAAAACGATCCGAACCGGTCAAGGTCATAGTGTGAAGAACCTACGCCCATCATTTCGATCGCACAACAAGCAAGTCCGAACGTCATCGGCCATAATGAATTGCTTCTAGCCCATGCTTTAATTTGTTCCAATGTCGTTAAAAATACATTTCTCTTTAACTCTTCTAATTCTTCTGGTGAGATGTTTTCCAATTTTAAGTCCATTTTAACACCTTCTTCTTCCAAGCGTAGACAAGTCCTACAAGCAGCATTAATACGAAAATAAGCATTTCAATCAATGCAAAGATACCGAGTTTCTCATAAGCTACTGCCCATGGATAAAGAAACACGGTTTCTACATCAAAGATTACAAACATTAGAGCAAAAATATAATAGCGGACATTGAACTGCACTCTTGAATCGTGAAATGGTTCAATTCCGCTTTCGTATGTGGTGTACTTCGCATCATAAGGCTTATACGGACGCAATAGTTTCCCCAGAAACAGCGCAACCACAGGTAATAAAACACCTAGACATAGAAACACAAAGACAATCAGATAGTTATTCTGATATACATTTAACAGCTCCATGTCCATCCCCTCCAATGTCTTATAATTTTCTAAACATTTAATTATGTAACCGAATTCATTATAACACTGTTACAAATTTGTGTCGACAAGCCAAAGACTTTTATTGGAATTTCTAATAAAATGTTTTCTTGTCCCTCGAGGATATAGTATGTGAAATAATAATCTTTATTCTATTAAATGGTAAAAAGCGGTGTTTGTCTGTGAGAATAGTCAATAAAATTTTGAAAATATGAAAATATTGTTGTTCTTTTTTGGGGATTTATCCATTAATGGGGTGATTTTTGTAGCTGTTTGGGGTTGATTGTTTGATTCAGTTACTGATGACGAGTTTTTTCATGGTGTATGAGCATTGAAATGGTGTTTCAGTTACCGTTGGGGTTGTTTGTCTTGCTCTATCGGCAATGAAACGCTACTTCAGTTACCATGCGGGTTCTTTTTCCTGCTCTATGGGCACTGAAATCCTACTTTGGTTACCGTCTCACAGCTTTTCCCTCGTTCTTGGGAACCTAACCACTACTTTGATTACCGCTACTCTGCTTTTCCTCGTTCATGGGAACCTAACTCCCTCTTTGATTACCGCTACTCTGCTTTGTCCTCATTCACGGGAACCTACCTCCCTCTTTGGTTACCGCCACCACTGCTTTTCCCCCTCTCACGGGAACCTAACCCCCTTTTTGATTACCGCCACCACTGCTTTTCCCTCGCTCACGGGAACCTAACCCCCTCTTTGGTTACCGCCACCACTGCTTTTTCCTCGCTCACGGGAACCTAACCCCTACTTTGATTACCGCCACCACTGCTTTGCCCTCGCTCACGGGAACCTAACTCCCTCTTTGATTACCGTCACCACTGCTTTTCCCCCTCTCTCGGGAACCTAACCCCCTCTTTGATTACCGCCACCACTGCTTTTCCCCCTCTCACGGGAACCTAACCCCCTCTTTGATTACCGCCACCACTGCTTTTCCCCCGCTCTCGGGAACCTAACCCCCTCTTTGGTTACCGCCACCACTGCTTTGTCCTCGCTCACGGGAACCTAACACCCTCTTTGATTACCGCCACCACTGCTTTCCCCCTCTCACGGGAACCTAACCCCTACTTTGGTTACCGCCACCACTGCTTTGTCCTCGCTCTCGGGAACCTAACCCCCTCTTTGGTTACCGCCACCACTGCTTTGTCCCCTCCACAGGCACCTAACTTACCGCATCCCCCATATTCCCGCCCTCCAAAAAATCAAAACATAAAAAACCCCCTCCGACGATCTGACTAAGGATCGCCCAAGGGGGTTGATTGATTGTTTTATCGCTTCTCTGAAACAGAGATACGGTTGATGGCACGTTGCAATGCCATTTCGGCACGCTTGAAGTCTACGTGTGCACGTTGTTGCTCGCGCAGGCGTTCTTCTGCACGCTCTTTTGCACGTAGTGCGCGTTCGACGTCGATGCTATCAGATACTTCCGCAGATTGAGCCAAGATTGACACTTGGTCTGGACGCACTTCTAAAAGACCGCCACTTACTGCTACGTATTCTGTTTTGCCTCCGTTTTTCAAACGAACAGATCCAATTTGTAACGGTGCGACCATTGGAATATGTCCTGGTAAAATACCTAGCTCACCGCTTTGAGCTTTCGTGCTTACCATTTCCACATCTGATTCATACACCGGGCCATCGGGAGTAACAACACTGACTTTAATCGTCTTCATTTTTTACCCTCCTGGTCCTATTTTAGACCTCTACGCCCATTTTCTTTGCAGATTCGATTACTTCTTCAATTCTACCTACAAGACGGAATGCATCTTCTGGAAGATGGTCATACTTACCTTCTAGGATTTCTTTGAAGCCTTTAACCGTTTCTTTAACAGGAACATATGAACCTGGTTGTCCCGTGAACTGTTCAGCCACGTGGAAGTTTTGAGATAAGAAGAACTGGATACGACGAGCACGAGCTACGATAAGCTTATCTTCGTCAGAAAGCTCATCCATACCTAGGATCGCAATAATATCTTGAAGTTCTTTATAACGTTGTAATGTTGATTGTACTTGACGAGCAACTGAGTAGTGCTCTTCTCCAACGATATCAGGTGACAATGCACGAGAAGTTGAAGCAAGTGGATCCACCGCAGGGTAGATACCCATCTCAGAAAGCTTACGCTCAAGGTTTGTTGTTGCATCTAAGTGAGCGAAAGTTGTAGCTGGAGCCGGATCCGTATAGTCATCGGCAGGTACATAAATCGCTTGGATAGATGTAACAGAACCCACGTTAGTAGATGTGATACGTTCTTGCAGTCGACCCATTTCAGTAGCAAGAGTTGGTTGGTAACCTACCGCTGATGGCATACGACCTAATAGGGCAGAAACCTCAGAACCTGCTTGTGTGAAACGGAAGATGTTATCCATGAAGAAAAGAACGTCTTGTCCTTGATCATCACGGAAGAATTCAGCCATTGTTAGACCCGTAAGAGCAACACGCATACGTGCTCCAGGCGGCTCGTTCATTTGTCCGAATACCATCGCTGTTTTCTTAATAACTCCAGAGTCAGTCATTTCGTGGTAAAGGTCGTTACCTTCACGTGTACGCTCACCAACACCTGCGAATACCGAGATACCGCCGTGCTCTTGAGCGATGTTGTTGATTAACTCCTGGATAAGAACTGTTTTACCTACACCGGCACCACCGAATAGACCGATTTTTCCACCTTTGATATATGGAGCAAGTAGATCTACTACTTTGATACCTGTTTCAAGAATTTCTACTTGTGTAGAAAGTTGCTCGAATTTTGGTGCTTCTCTATGGATAGAGTCGCGACGAGCACTCGCAGGAATCTCCTCATTTAAGTCGATTGCCTCACCAAGTACGTTAAATACACGTCCAAGTGTTACATCACCAACTGGTACAGAGATAGCAGCACCAGTGTCTTCTACTTCGATTCCACGAGTTAATCCATCAGTAGAAGCCATTGCGATGGTACGAACTGTATCGTCACCTAAGTGAAGGGCAACTTCAAGGGTTAAGTTGATATCAACTTCAGATTCGCTCTGCGCGTTGTTTACAATTTTAAGTGCATTATAGATCTGTGGTAGATGACCGCTTTCGAACTTTACGTCAACAACCGGACCCATAACTTGAAGAACGCGTCCTTTAGTCATTGTGTTCCCTCCTTAATGAAATGCGTAAGCGCCTCGTTCAGCCCCGACAAGCACAAGGCGAGCCTTGCAGGAGGTCCTGACCTCCGGAAAGGATTGACTTGTGACTCGAGGGGCTTGGCGCTGAAGCTAGACAGCTCTAACTTCATTGAAATATTAATTATTATTCTATGGAGCGCTATTCTAGTGCCGCTGCTCCACCAACAATCTCTGTAATTTCCTGAGTAATTGCCGCTTGACGTGCACGGTTGTAGACAAGGCTTAGGTTGCTGATTAGATCGTTTGCGTTGTCTGTTGCATTCTTCATAGCAGTCATCCTTGCAGCATGCTCACTTGCTTTACTGTCAAGAAGGGCGCCATAAATGAGGCTTTCCGCGTACTGTGGCAATAGGACATCAAGAATTTCCTCCGCAGATGGTTCAAACTCGTAAGATGTAAGTTTTCCTTCTGATTGAATATCAGTTAGAGGAAGAAGCTTCTTCTCCGTTACATCCTGTTGAATCGCACTTACGTAGTGGCTGTAATATAGGTACAACTCATCAAATGTTTCATCAGCAAACATGCCAACGGTCTTTGATGCGATGTCTTTTATTTCAGCGAAGCTTGGTTGATCTGGCACTCCGATGATGTCCAGAACAACCGGCATATTGCGTTTCTTAAAAAAGTCACGGCCCACACGTCCGATTGCGATAATCGCAAACTCGTCGTTTGATTTGTGACGGCTTTTAATTGTATTGAATAGCTGTCTTAGAACGTTACTGTTGTATGCACCTGCAAGTCCACGGTCAGAAGAAATGACTACATACCCAGTCTTTTTTACCGGACGGCTTGTAAGCAACGGGTTTTGCACGCCCTTACTTCCTTGTGCGATCGAAGCAGTAACCTCTTGAATCTTCGTCATGTAAGGAACGAAAGCTTTCGCGTTCATTTCCGCACGATTCATCTTTGCAGCAGATACCATTTGCATGGCTTTTGTAATTTGGCTCGTCTTCTTCGTCGAAGTAATACGAGATTTTATATCGCGTAATGATGCCACAGATTCTCACCACCTTGTTTTCAAAGTGAAACACTTGGGAAAGAGGAAGAACCGGTCTTCCTCTTCCCATTCATTAATTACTCGCTAATAGCAAATGTCTTTTTGAAGTCGTTAATTGCAGAAACTAATACATCGTCAGCTGGAAGGTCTTTTGTTGTTACGATTTGGTCAAGCACTTCCTTGCGGTTGTGGTCTAACCAAGATAAGAACTCACCTTCGAAACGCTGGATGTCCGTTACCGGAATATCATCTAAATGGCCTCTAGTCAATGCGTAAAGAATCATTACTTGCTTCTCTACTTTTAACGGCTTGTTAAGATCTTGCTTAAGAACTTCAACTGTACGAGCACCACGGTTAAGTTTTGCTTGTGTTGCTTTATCTAAGTCAGATCCGAACTGAGCAAATGCTTCTAGCTCACGGTATGAAGCAAGGTCAAGACGCAGGGTACCTGCAACCTTTTTCATCGCTTTGATTTGGGCAGAACCCCCTACACGTGATACAGAAAGACCTGCGTTGATCGCTGGACGTACACCAGAGAAGAATAGGTCAGATTGTAAGAAGATTTGTCCGTCCGTAATCGAAATTACGTTTGTTGGAATATAAGCAGATACGTCACCTGCTTGTGTTTCGATGAATGGAAGAGCTGTGATTGAACCAGCACCCTTTGCATCGCTAAGCTTTGCAGCACGCTCTAATAGACGGCTGTGTAGGTAGAATACATCCCCTGGATATGCTTCACGACCTGGAGGACGACGTAATAATAGTGATAATTCACGGTAAGCCGCAGCTTGCTTAGAAAGATCATCGTATACTACTAATACGTGTTTGCCATTGTACATGAACTCTTCACCCATTGTTACACCCGCATAAGGAGCTAAGTATAATAATGGAGCTGGTTGAGATGCAGAAGCTGTTACAACGATTGTGTACTCTAATGCACCCATTTTACGAAGGGTTTCAACTGCGTTACGAACCGTTGATTCCTTTTGTCCGATGGCTACATAGATACATACCATGTTTTGATCCTTTTGGTTAAGGATGGTATCGATAGCAACAGATGTTTTACCTGTTTGACGGTCTCCGATGATTAACTCACGTTGACCACGACCGATTGGCACAAGAGCGTCGATCGCTTTAATACCCGTTTGAAGAGGCTCGTGTACAGATTTACGATCCATAACACCAGGTGCTCCAGCTTCAATTGGACGAGATTTTGTTGTTTGAATTGGACCCATACCGTCAACCGGTTGTCCAAGTGGATTTACCACGCGGCCAATTAGCTCTTCACCAACTGGAACCTCCATGATACGTCCTGTACGACGAACCTCGTCACCTTCACGAATATCAGTGAAAGGTCCAAGGATGATAATACCAACGTTATTTTCTTCTAGGTTTTGCGCCATACCCATAACGCCGTTCGAAAATTCAACTAGCTCACCTGACATTACGTTGTCAAGACCATGAGCACGAGCAATTCCGTCACCAATTTGGATAACAGTACCTACATCACTCACTTGAATTTCCGACTGATAGTTTTCGATTTGCTGTTTTATCAGCGCACTAATTTCTTCAGCATTGATGCTCATGAGTTTCACCCCTATCTACGAATCTTAGCCTAACAATTGACGTTCCAAGCGCTCAAGCTTTCCGCGCAAGCTACCGTCGAAAATTCGGTTTCCGATTCGAAGCTTGATGCCGCCGAGCAGATTGGTATCAACAATATTTTCAATACGGAGAGATTGCTTCCCAACTTTAGCAGCAAACGTAGCAGATAATGCTTGTTGCTCAGCTTCTGTTAGAGGACGAGTGGAGTACACCTTCGCCTCAGCAATTCCTCTTTCATCATTTGCAAATTCAATAAAATAATCAGCTACTGCTTCGATGTAGTCTTCACGATGACGATCAATTAAGATCATTAACGTATTTAGAACGTACACACTAGCACCAGAGAATGCCTGTTTAATAATCTCCTTTTTCTTCTCATTCGTAAGCTTAGGAGACTTTAAGACAACACCTAGGTCGCCGTTATTTTTTACTACATTTTTAACTACACGCATTTCATTTTCCATTTGGTCAAGAAGTTGATGCTCTTTTGCTAGTCGAAAAAGAGCTAACGCATAGCGCTTCGCTACAGTCGAGTTGCTCATCGCCCTTCTCCTGCCTCTTGGATATATTCATTGATTAGCTTCTCTTGATCTGCAGCTGTTAGTTCTTTTTCAATTACTTTAGAAGCAATAAGTACAGATAATGAAGCGACTTGTTCACGAATAGCAGCAACCGCTTGCTCTTTTTGCTGTTCGATTTCAAGCTTAGCAGATTCTTTTAGACGGTCTGCTTCCGCACGCGCTAACGCCATAATTTCTTCACGCTGTACATCGCCTTGCTTTTTCGCATTTTCAATTAATCCTTGAGCTTCTGTACGAGCTTCTTTTAAAAGCGTACGTTGCTCTTCTAGTAATTGCTTTGCTTCATTGCGGCTTTGTTCAGCAGCATTAATTTCTCCAGCAATATGCTCTTCACGTTGTTTCATGATGCCCATTAACGGACCCCATGCAAACTTCTTAAGTAATGCTAACAAGATGATGAAAGTTACTAATTGGAAAAGGATATCTCCACTATTAAACCCACCACCAGCTGAACCTAATACTAGACTGCTTGTTAACACCCTTGCTCACTCCCTTCAAGAGTCGTACACTTACAATTTATAACGTTACAAATGTTAATAGATGAACATAAAGGAATGGCGAAGCTGCACGTAATATGTTCTTCGCCATTGTTTTGTTAAAAACCGTATATTAACCGCCGATAACCATGAACGCGATAACTACGCCGATGATCGGAACCGCTTCTACTAACGCTACCCCGATGAACATAGTTGTTTGAAGCATACCACGAGCTTCTGGTTGACGAGCGATACCCTCAACTGTTTTTGATACGATAAGACCGTTACCAATACCTGCACCTAGTGCCGCTAAACCAATTGCAATTGCTGCTGCTAAAAGACCCATTATAAAGTTCCTCCTTAAAATGTATAAACATGATTTTGTTATTTTTTGTTCATTAAATGAACGGGTATATATTAATGGTCATGACTCACTTTGTGTGCCAAGTAAACCATTGTTAACATGGTGAAGATAAACGCCTGAATCGCGCCGACAAAGATTGAGAACCCTTGCCAAGCAAGCATTGGAATAACCGCAGCGAGATGGCCGCCGACTCCAGTTGCTAGACTTCCTGCTAGTAACGTTAGAAGGATTTCCCCTGCATAAATGTTACCGTAAAGACGAAGCCCGAGTGTTAAGGTGTTTGCAAACTCTTCAATAAGTTTCAGCGGGAACAAGAACCACATAGGTCGAACGAAATCGCGACCGTATTCTTTTACTCCCTTCAGCTTTACACCGTAATAGTGAGAAAGCCCGACGACCATTGTTGCTAAAGTCAGTGTGATCACTGGATCAGCTGTTGGTGATTTCCACCACAATGTTCCGTCATAAGTAATTCCAAATGGAAGTCCCAGCATATTACATACGAATATATACATAATCAATGTAATACCTAGAATGTGGAATCTTCCGCCATCTTTCCAATCCATTGTACTATTAATGATTCCTTTGACGAAATCCATTACCCATTCGAAGAAGTTTTGTATCCCCGTTGGTTTCATAGCCAATGAGCGAGTGGAAAGCACTGCGATGATAAAGACAATTACACTAGCAATTGTTATCATCAATACATTTGATAAGTTAAAGGTTAGGCCCATAAATTCTCTTAAAGGAGCTTCATGATGCACAGTATTCACCTCTCTTCCCCGCTATTTATGTGAATGAAATGCTTGAAGAAAAAAATCTATCATAATAACCACGTATGAGGTCATTAATCCAATAATTACGCTATATAAATGGAGCTTGTCAGGATACTCAAGAGTGATCATCACCGCTAAAACAGCCGTTGCCATTCTTGAAAACATGCCGAGGGAACGGACCTTTTCGCCTTTTGCTATTGCATCGCCGAATTTAATAGTCCTTCTGGCCAATAACCACAAATTAAAAAGGCTTAAGCTTGTACCTAAAATAAGCCCTAAAAAAATTGTTTGATAGGAGGTAAATCCCCACCCTAGAACGTATAAAGCTAGTAAGAAGAATATGTACTTTCGTTGCCGGATGTAGATCGATTGTATTTCGGGCATCACTAATTATCTCCTGAAAAGAAATGTTGAATTAGTCTGATCATGGCATAAACGCCAGCTGCTAATCCGAGAAGTAGTCCGATGATTAAAAAAAGCGGCTCGGTGTCCAATGTACGGTCAAGCCATCTTCCGGCAAAAATGCCAATTAATACGGAGCCTACCAACTGCGAAAGAATCCCCGACATTAACGCCATTGCTTGATATGGACGACGGTTTTTTTGATTCATTTCAGGCACGTCCTTTTAAAGAGACTGGTAGATAGAAGAATGTTTTTCACTATGGACTTGCTCGTTTAAGAAAGCTATATTTATACAGTACCCATGTTGAAAACCCTATCATTAATACCCTTTGTAAGCATACAATAGGCACTTGTCAATGTCAATTAGTTTGGAGTGAAAAAGTTCACAATTCAAACAATAGAATTTCTCGTTCACATTATGTTCAAAAAGTTTTTTATTTTCCTATTGCAAATGGAGCGAGTGTTGTTCTCGCTCCTGTTTTCCTTACCGCTCTTTCACTTTTGAGACTGCGATCCCTGTTTCAACCATATCTTCTTTTCCAGCTTTTTTCGCAAAAACCTTTGCTAAGTATAATCCATTTTCTGGTAGTTGTTCGACTGGAATGTCCATCTTCAGCATTCCTCTTCCCACATTCCTTTTCCAATCCAAGAATTTGACGAACCGGTACGTGTCTGGATCAAAAAGGGCAATACCAAATTCATCTGCTCCACCCGGCAAGTACACTTCGTAATGATACACCCCTTGTTTGTCCCCTGGACCAAATTCAAACCCCATTATACGCGGGTAATCCGGTTCTTCCAAAACATATAGGTAGGGAACACTCACCTTTTGAGAGTCAGCCATGACGCTCAAATGACCTTCATGTATCTTTTTCGTAAGTTCGTTGGGATCCACACTCATCGTAATGTTCACCGTCTTTTCTTTTCCCGCATCTACCGAAAAAGATTGCGGCAGCTCGAACTGTATTCCCTCCTTTTGATGTGGAACCTCGAATCGATAGGTCATGCGATGATCACTTACATTTTTAAAAGTAAGCTGCTGTGTATGCTCATGCTGCCTTTCTACTAACTTGAACTTCCCAAATTGTAAGGAAGCGGGCTTAACGAGTGTATCAGTTTGGATCGCTTCAAGAATTCTTATTCTTCCAGCACCTTGTTCATACGTTTTATAAGGAACCTTTTTTCCATCCACAATAGGAATAGCTGTATTCATGAGAGCAGCTTTGATATCTTCTGGCTCCCAATCAGGGTGAGCTTGCTTGATAAGAGCTGCTGCTCCTGCCACATGTGGAGCGGCCATACTTGTTCCTTGTAAAGCTAAGTAACCACCGGGTATCGTGCTCGTGATCGCTACTCCCGGTGCTACTACATCTGGCTTAATCTCCCATGTGGATGTAACAGGTCCTCTCGAACTAAAACTAGCCAGCAAATCCTTTTCTTCTATTATATCTGTTTTTGCAAGTATTTTTTGGGTAGCCATAGTGTCAACAATTTCTGAACCTACCTGTTTGGACATGGTCGCTACAGGTATATCGATCGGACGGTCTAAGTTTCCTACAAACTCCCCATTCATATTGTTAAAAATAATCACAGCGACGGCACCAGCCTCCTGTGCATACCAGGCTTTTTCTGAGAAAGTAAGTTCCCCCCGCTGAATCAGAGCGATTTTCCCTGCTACATCGGTGAGGTCTTCTTTTTTCCCAAGCTTCCCGTATACCACTTCATACGACCGATCAAGCTTCCAATCAATCGAGCCCTGCATCGGTTCGAGTCTTAATGTATCTTTTCTTCCATCGATCGTGAGATAAGGAACTTTTAAATTGGGTGTGGAAGCACCAACCGAGATCGCCTTTGACGCGGTACCAGGGGAACCAACCGTCCACATATTCGGTCCAGAGTTTCCAGACGAGGTCACAGCGACAATTCCGTTATCTACCGCTTTATTTAGAGCAAGCGATATCGGCAAATCAGGACCATTCACATTATTTCCCAGTGATAGATTGAGGACATCTACTTTATCTTTGATCGCTTTATCAATCGCAGCAAGGACTTGTTCTGTCGTTCCAGAGCCGCCCGGACCAAGCGCACGATAGGCTATAATTTTCGCGTCTGGAGCCACGCCTTGAATCTTTCCGTTTGCGGCAATAATGCCAGCTACATGTGTCCCATGCAAAGTGCTTTGGCCGTACATTCCCTGCGTTTCCATCGGATCTTCATCAATATCGACGAGATCATAGCCTCTTTTATAACTTCGTCTTAAGTCAGGATGATTGTAGTCAATGCCCGTATCAATGACCCCAACAGTGATCCCTTTTCCAGTAAGTCTTTGATTTTTCGGATCAAAATAGCCCCTAATCGTTTCTGCTCCGATGATCTCAGTATTCGTTTCCGATTGGACGCTATATGTACTAACCAGGGAAACCGACTCCACCTTGTTTGTTCGCGCTAGCTTATCTAATGATCTCTGGGTTCCTTTGACTGAAAACCCGTTTAGAGCCTCTGTAAAAATATGACGCAGCTCAAGATCTCTGTATGGTCCGATGATCTCTTGGATTTGCTGTTCATTTGCCTTTGTAGGCAATGTCACGATTGCCACTTTTTCCGTTTCTGGAGATTCTTCCGGAATGGGCGGGTGGATGAGTGTTTTTGCTAATGTGGTTGGAGTGCAAACAAATGCGAATACCACGGTCGTTAAAAGGGAGAAGATTCTACGTTTCACGCTTGTGAGCACCTCCGAAGTTTTTTACTATGTTTTGTCACTCGGTGGTGAGTTATGCGTATGGGGAATGAAAGAGGGTGCCTTTTTTGTGTCGGAGAATTTAAAAAAGCTAACCGCACCAGCGGTTAGCTCCAATCTTACTTCGTTCCAAACAAACGGTCACCAGCGTCACCTAGTCCAGGGACGATGTAGCCGTGGTCGTTTAATTTTTCGTCTAGTGCTGCGATGTAGATGTCTACATCCGGGTGTGCTTCTTTAAGTGCGTCCACACCTTCTGGAGCTGCGATTAAGCACATGAATTTAATATGCTTCGCGCCGCGCTTTTTCAACGAATGAATTGCTTCGATTGCTGAACCACCTGTTGCAAGCATTGGATCAACTACAATGAAGTCACGCTCTTCTACGTCACTTGGTAATTTTACATAGTACTCAACCGGCATTAATGTTTCTGGATCACGATACAGACCGATATGTCCAACTTTTGCTGCAGGAATAAGCTTTAAGATTCCATCTACCATTCCAATTCCCGCACGTAAAATAGGGACGATTCCTAGTTTCTTCCCAGATAACACATTTGATTTCATTGTGCTTACTGGTGTATCAATTTCGATTTCTTCTAAGGGCATGTCACGAGTAATTTCGAACGCCATTAATGTTGCTACTTCGTCTACTAGCTCACGGAAGTCCTTTGTTCCTGTATTTTTTTCGCGGATGTATGTAAGCTTATGCTGAATGAGGGGATGATCAAACACATATACCTTTGCCATCTAGCATCTCTCCTTTTCTAACTCGATTCATAAACACTTCGTCTAATTTTACAGAAAAAACTTCCCGTGGGCAACCTCGAACAGAAATTGGATGTAACAATTCTGAGACAAAACAAAAAGCCAGCCCAAAACATAAGGCTGACTAGCAAAAATTAGATTTGTCTTTCTGGATATAAAGTGAAACGGCTTGTTAATGCAGATACACGCTCACTTGCTTCTGCTAACTTCGCTTCATCTTCATGGTTTTTCAATGTAAAGCTAATGATACTTGCGATTTCTTTCATTTCAGCCGCACCGAATCCACGAGAAGTAACAGCTGCTGTACCGATACGAATTCCGCTTGTTACGAATGGGCTTGCTGTGTCAAATGGAATTGTGTTTTTGTTAACTGTGATTCCTACTTCATCAAGTACATGCTCAGCTACTTTACCCGTTAAACCTAAAGAACGAACATCAATTAATAGAAGGTGGTTGTCTGTTCCACCAGATACTAAGCTAATTCCTTCTTCTTGCAAGCTTTCCGCTAAAGTCTTCGCGTTAGCAATGATGTTTGCTGCATATTCTTTGAAGCTGTCTTGTAACGCTTCACCAAAAGCAACTGCCTTTGCAGCGATGACGTGCATTAATGGACCACCTTGAATTCCAGGGAAGATCGACTTGTCGATTTTCTTACCCCATTCTTCGCTAGTAAGGATCATTCCACCACGAGGACCACGTAATGTTTTATGTGTAGTTGTTGTGACGAAATCAGCGTAAGGAACTGGGTTTTGGTGAAGGCCAGCTGCTACTAAACCAGCGATATGTGCCATATCTACCATTAAGTAAGCGCCCACTTCATCAGCGATTTCTCTGAACTTTTTAAAATCAATTGCACGAGGGTAAGCACTCGCACCAGCAACGATCATTTTAGGTTTATGCTCTAAAGCTTTTTGGCGTACGATGTCATAGTCGATCATTTGCGTTTGCTCGTCTACTCCATACTCTACGAAGTTGTATTGAACACCACTGAAGTTAACCGGACTTCCATGTGTTAAGTGACCACCGTGAGATAGGTTCATCCCAAGAACAGTGTCACCTTGCTCAAGAGCCGTAAAGTAAACAGCCATATTGGCTTGAGCACCTGAGTGAGGTTGTACGTTTACATGCTCAGCACCGAAGATTGCTTTTGCGCGGTCACGAGCGATGTCTTCTACCACATCAACATGCTCACAACCACCGTAGTAACGCTTGCCTGGATAGCCTTCTGCATACTTGTTTGTTAAAACAGATCCTTGTGCTTCCATTACTGCTTCACTTACAAAGTTTTCTGATGCGATTAGTTCAATCTTCGTTCTTTGACGCCCTAATTCGTCTTGAATAGCTTGTAAAACTTGCGTATCTTGCTGTGCTAAATGCTTCATCGTAATCCCCCTTGTATGTTAAAAACTAATTTATATAGCAGTTTTGAAAATTCCTACTTCATCTTAACACAACCTTCATATGACAGGCACGAAAAAAATATTTTTGTAAGCGTTATTTTCGTCTTTTTCCAACATTTTTCGCTATTCGAAAGAAAAAAGCTTCTGCAAAATCTGCAAAAGCTTTATGAACAGGACTCATTACCCTTTGAATGTTCGTATATTGCTCGAGCCCCTCCAATTAACTTCGGACGGCTTCGAGCCAGCGTCACATGTGCACTGCCAAGCTCAGAAATCGATGCTCGAACCGGAACTGCTACATGCTTTATATGCATCCCAATAAAAGTATCTCCAATATCAATCCCTGCATCCGCTTGAATAAACTCAACGACTACCGGTTCAGAAAAATGATTATAAGCATATGTAGCCATCGCTCCACCAGCTTGTCTCACCGGAACAACAGACACTTCCTCCCAACCCTTTCGTTCAGCAGTCTCTCGTTCAACAACAAGGGCACGATTTAAATGCTCACAACACTGAAAAGCAAGGGCTACTCCTGTTTGTTGACTGAATTCACGAAGACTGGAATAAATTAGCTCAGCCACTTCATCGGTACCCGCTGTACCAATCTTCTTCCCAATTACCTCGCTCGTGCTACAGCCAATCACAAGAACACGCTTATCCGTTAACACTACTTGGTCCGAAAAATCTGATAAAATCGTTTGTAGCTGGTTTTTCCAAATGGACAAATCGCTTGTCATTTGTACCCCTCCATCGACTTACTTGCTTTTCTCGTAATCGCTTATTTTCCCAATTCTATTTGCATGTCTTCCGCCTTCAAATTCTGTTTCAAGCCAAGCAAGAGCAATCTCACGTGCCAGTCCAGGTCCGATAACTCTTTCTCCCATCGCTAGCATATTGCTGTCGTTATGCTGACGAGTTGCTTTCGCACTAAACACATCATGAACAAGGGCACAGCGAATGCCATTTACTTTGTTTGCAGCAATGCTCATTCCGATTCCTGTCCCACAAATCAAGATTCCGCGATCGTATTCCCCATTTGCCACCTTTTGCGCAACCGGCAAAGCAAAATCTGGATAATCGACTGATGTATCACATTCACAGCCAAAATCATCATACTGAATGCCAATTTCATCCATAAGACTTTTAATTTCTTCTCGAATATTAACGCCACCGTGATCAGATGCAATTGCTACCTTCATCGTTACGCCTCCCATTTATTAAAACTATCTTTATTTTGACATAAGCTTATATAAAGATAAAGCTTGTGATTCTAAAAAAATAAGACCCTGCATCCGTTTGCAAGGTCCATCTCTCTTACATCTTAAATCTAGTGATCGTTCCTTTAAGTTTAACCGCTTGATCATTCAACTCAAGAGCAAGGCGCTCAACGTTTTCGATTACCTCTGTTTGCTGTCCTACAGCTACCGCTACCTCTGTTGCTCCTGCTGATGTTTCTTCTGCTATTGCAGCCACTTCCTGTGATTGTGTGGCTGTATGCTGAATTCCATCCATTTGTCGGTCAACAAGAGTTGAAATCTTTTCTACTGATGACGCCATTTGAACGACTGTTCTTGTCATTTCTTCAATTGCTCGGTTAGTCGCATGGCCTTTTTCAGCTTGTCCAAGTGCGGTATCTACTTGATTCGTAATTTGGGATACTACATTCCGTACTTCGCTCTGTATATTTTGAATCAATTCAGAAATTCCTTGAACCGCTTTTGCACTCTCATCCGCAAGCTTACGAACTTCGTCTGCTACAACAGCAAACCCTTTTCCATGCTCACCCGCCCGAGCTGCTTCAATCGATGCGTTAAGCGCTAAAAGGTTAGTCTGGGCCGCTATAGCTCCAACCAATTGGATGATATGTTCCACTTGCGATGCATTTTCTTCTAGTTTTTTCACTGATACAAGTGACTGCTTATTATCTTCAGCAAGTGTTTGAATGCCTGATACTAATGAGAAAATCACCTTTTTAGACTGGTCAAGCTCCTCGACCATTTCATTGGAGATTTTTTTCGAGTTCTTTGCTGTTAATTGAACTTCTTCCGCAAGATGAGTGACTTCATCAATCGAACTGGCTGTGTTCTGCGTCGCAGCCGCTGAGCTTTCCGCTCCCAGCGATATTTCATTAACCGTTCGATCAATCATCGCTGCTCTTTCCGCCGCAACAGCACTTTCTTTTGAGATGGCAATAACCTTTTCATTCGTTTGCTTGAAGTTCTCATCAATGGTTTGGACCATATCACGTAGATTAAATAGCATATGATTAAACGCGACCCCTAGCGAGCGAATTTCGTCATCCGATTGGGATAACTCCACATCCTCACAAATGTCACCGTGCGCTGCTTTTAGTGTGACTCGCTCTAGCTTTTGAAGAGGCTTAATAATAAAACCAGCCGCTAAAAATGCTAGAATTCCGGACCAAATGATCCCTAATAAATAAGTGGCGATGGAAAAGCCCCCTTTATTCAATCCAATAAAGTCCTGAATGATCGGAAATAACACATCAATAAATAATGCACTCGTTGTATACGTAATCACTGCTAAAATGGTAGTAAATAATACAAGCTTTTTCCTAAGCCCAAACTTGAATGCCTTTTTCTCCCCCATAAAGCCTTCCCCCTGGTTGTGTTACGAAAATTTGTGTAAGCTTTTTTCAATTAATTGTTTCAGCTCTTCGAATGTTTGTTGATAAACAGACAGAGAACCACCATAAGGGTCACTAACATCCCCAAATCCACCAGCAAACTCTTTCAGTGTAAAGGTTTTCACTTGTGCTGACGGGAATGTGGCAACAATATTCGCTTTATGACCCGCCGTCATCGTTAAAATATACGTAGCCCACTCTACCTGCTGTTCCGTTAATAAAGAGGATTGATGGTCATGTTCAATCTGTTGCGTGTCTAGTACTTTTTTTGCATGCGCAGATGCATCGCTTCCATTCATAGCAAATACTCCGGAAGAACGAACTTCTACTTCGGGTATGTTTTTACTTTTTAAAATAGCCTCCGCCATTGGACTTCTGCATGTGTTTCCGGTACATACAAACAATACATTTATCATAATGATTCTCTCCTCCAACTATATTATATGACATTATTCCTCATTACTAAAGTCTGATTTCGTACAATCCTAGGTTAGAAATGTCGATTGGAACGCATTCTCTTCGCTGTTATTACTACCTTAATAAAGGCTTGTTCATGCATTCCATTCAACTATTATTTTTTCATAGAAAAAGGCATTTTCATTAAGAAAACACCTTTTTCATCATGTGTTCAATTGTATTAGAATGGTAGCAATAATTTAATCCCAAAGGCAAGCAAAATCGTGCCTCCTAATGCTTCACTATAGGTTCCAAGCCACCCTTGAACTTTACGTCCCACAAGTAGACCTAACCAAGTTAAAATAGTGGCACCAATTCCGAAGCAAGTCAGAACGAGAAATGTTTTGGCACCATATATACCTAGTGTCAAGCCGACCGAAAAGCTATCAAGACTCACACTAAGGGCAAATACAAGTAATCCAAAACCTACCGGAGTGATAAAGGAACTATCATCCTCCCTAAAGCAAGACCAAAGCATTTGCAAACCTAATACAATCAAAAGGCCTCCGCCGCAATAAGCAGCAAATGCACCAAACTGCTCGGACAAAAATCTTCCTGCAATCATCCCTAATAAAGGCATCCAAATATGAAATAACCCGATGGTGATTCCAATTTTTAAAATTTGCCGAAGCCCTAGTCTGAACATTCCCATTCCCAAGCCCACTGAAAATGCATCCATTCCTAGTGCAAATGCCATTATCATTAGTGTGATTAATTCTCCAACCATTGATGACATACTTTCGCCCCCTTGGACTTGCTAATTCAGCATATGCACGTCCAAAAGGGTTTAGAATGAGAAAATCATTCAAAACTTCTTATTCAATGATCTGGTTGCCCGCCGCCTTCATTAGCCGGTTCATAATCGCTTCTCCCACACCCGTAGAAGGGAAAATTTCACTAAAAATAATATCTACCTCTCTTTGGTCGAACGATCGTAACACATCGTATAAAGAGCTTGCCACAGAAGCCAGATTTTCTCTTGTTCCGCAGAAAATCACTTCATCTGCTTGGTAAAAGCCGTCATTCTCTGTGGTCGTTAACACTCCAACCTTTCGACCTTCACGTCTTTCTTTTTCAATCAGTTGCTGAAGCTTATCTCGGTCTCCTTTTACTAAAAAAAGAGGGGATTTTGGTGCATAATGTCGATACTTCATGCCAGGTGATTTTGGTGCCTCATTCTGATCCTTAAGAGCGGGATCCACTCGAACCTCACCAACTACTCGCTCAAGCTCGTCCCTGGTCACTCCACCCGGCCGTAAAATAATCGGAATTTCCTCTGTGCAATCAATGACGGTTGATTCCACTCCAACTCCTGTTGCCCCACCGTCGACAATGCCCGTGATTTTTCCATTCAGATCCTCTAGCACATGAGATGCTCTTGTCGGACTTGGTTTTCCTGAACTGTTCGCGCTTGGTGCTGCGATCGGAACTCCCGCTTCTTTAATCACTGCTAAAGCCACGGGATGATTCGGCATTCTTACTGCGACTGTGGATAACCCTGCTGTTGCTAGTTGGGACAATTCAGAGCTCTTTTTTTCAAAAATGATTGTAAGAGGGCCAGGCCAAAACTCGTTCATTAGCTTGTTAGCCTTTTCCGGTATGTGAGTAATAAATTCATTTAGTTGGTCCCTGTCAGCAATGTGAATAATCAGTGGATTATCGCTCGGGCGACCCTTTGCTTCATATATTTTGTGAATAGCTGTATCCGAATGTGCATTGCCACCGAGTCCATATACCGTCTCAGTTGGAAATGCGACCACTTCATTTTCTCTTAAAAGTGTTGCAGCCTGTGCAATTTGTGGATAGTTTTTTGGATTATCCACATTTTTATCCACTGACCATAGCTTTGTTTGTATGTTTTCCACCTTGAGTATTTCTCCCTATTTTTCTTGTAATACGTAAGAAAGTATAAAAGAAGATGGTGTATAACTCAAGTTTTATCCACAAATTGTGTACAACATTTGCTATTTTGTGGGTAACTTTGTGGATTAATCCAGTTTCAACTCCATAAACAAGGAGTTATCCACAGTTAAGATATGTTGCACATGAGCGGACTCGAATATTTTTTCGTGTAGCGCTTTCTTTTCTACCTGTTGAAAACCCATCATCTCGAAAAATTGGACAGATCCCTTTTTGTTTGTGGCTAAATATAATGATTGCATCTGTTTTTCCTTTGCTAATAATAGCATTTGTTCAAAAATTAACAACAATTCCTTTTCACTTGCACGCGAAGTGATAGCTAAAGATCGTAATAAGCCGACAGGTCCATGTGGTTCGATTCCAAGGGTCGCTTGAATATTTCCAGCTTCGTCTTCTAATAGAAGAAAATAATCCACAGCTTCTTCTACTCCATCCGTCCCCAGGTTTGCCTTTTTTAAAAAGTTTACTAGTTTCCTTACATCCTCTACTTGTGCACAACGAACCATTGTTTCCACCCAAATCACCTCTATTTTTTTCTTGTTACTCTATGAATATGAAAAGGTAGAGAAAGTAGAACTAGATTTGTGGATATTTTTTTGCACATAGATATTGATTGCAACGTCGGGTGGAATCCATGCCTTTCGCTGGTATTCCTTCGTAATAAAGGCTCGGTCATGAATTCCATCCGACAATTTGTTTTAAACCATAGAAAAAGATGCAACCACTATAGTTGCATCTGACTTCTTATGAAAAAATCTTATCCCAAAGCTCTACAAGGAAAAACTTCACTTCAACTTCTTGTTCATCCCTCTTTTCCTCTACGAACACTGGCTCTTTATCTGATTGAACTTGAACTTTAACTTTTTCTTCTTCTACTTTTGCTTCTTTCTCTTCTTGCTCGTCGACCCCTTCTTTTACAGCTACGGAATTAGAGAAGTCTAGGAAACATAATGGTGGAAATAGCACGCACCACCAGTTTGCTCCTTCTCCTGCTCCCAACGTAATCAACACTGCTTCATACTCACCTGCTGGATACAAGAACTCACCATATAGCTTGGTTGGAAATTCTACTTTTCCGAAATCTGTTTTTACGCTTTGGTTGGATCCATTCTTTTCTAGTACTTCTTCTGCAATTGCCTTGATTTCTGGTAAGCGAGATTGAATTAAGTCGCGGGCTGCTTCTACGGAAGTTAACTCTGCTACCCATTCAGTGATCGCTGCGTTTACTTCATCTCGAACTTCGCGCTTGAGTTCTTGGTCTACTTCTAAATCACTGTTTGCTAGAATTCGCAAGCGAATGGCCTCGTTTGGGATGACAATCGCATCGTTGGCTGTGACTTCATTTTTTGGTATGTATAAACTTAGTAATGTTCCTATGGATAATATGATTATATATAATTTCGCAAGTGTTTTTGTTTTCATTTACTAGCACCATCCCTTCACTATCAATAGTGTGGACAAATGGTGTTCATCTTAAACTAGTAAATTTAAAAAAATAATAGAAAAGCAGTCTGGTTAGATTTGCGCTACGGCTGGACGCTTTCCGCGGGCGGGGCCGAGCCGCTTCCCTCGCTTCGCTCAGTCCAGGGTCTCGACTATCCCGCTTTTCCCGCAGGAGTCGCCAGCCTCCGCTCCAATCAACTTAATAGGGTTCTTTTTTCATAGAAAAAAACTCAACAGATGCCATTCAACACCTGCTGAGTCATTTTCAAAATCAAAACCCTACTTCCGCGAAAACCATTCGGTCTTTGCCGTTGATGTCATATACGACCTCGACCAAGGCATTTGGGAATGTTTGTTGGAGCATTCGACTGACGGATTCTGATTGTCCGGCTCCGATTTCAAATCCGACTATTGCTTTGTTTTTTACAACTTGGGGAAGTTCGTTCATGAAGCGACGATACAGGTCCAACCCGTCTTCTCCTGCAAAAAGTGCTCGATGTGGTTCGTGCTTTGTCACGACTATCGACATCTCCTTCTCATCTCCAAGTGGAATATAAGGAGGATTAGAGAGAATCACATCAAACTTCGTACCAGACTTTATAAAGGGAAAGAGCAGGTCTCCTTGTAAAAATTCAACCTTCGCTCCAAGCTCCATCGCATTTTTCCTTGCTACCGCCAGCGAAGCCTCAGCAATGTCCGTTGCTGTCACCTGTAAATTGGGACGTTCAAGCTTCATTGTTATTGCGATCGCTCCGCTTCCTGTTCCGATATCAACAAGCGAAACCGACTCCTCTCCGAATAACCTTTTGATACGCTCCAATGAACCATACACCAGCTCTTCGGTTTCCGGTCTTGGAATCAGCACCTCTTGATTAACGGAAAAGCGACGACCGTAAAACTCTTCATAACCGATCATGTATTGAACAGGAATTCCTTCGCCATGCTTTTCTATTGATTCAACAAACTGCTTCCATACTGCTTCTTCGACCACATCATGCAAACTCGCCAACAGGCTTGACCGTGACATATTCATATAATGCCGAAGCAATAATTCCCCCGCATTTTCGTCGCGCCCATGCTCTTTTAAAAAAGAAGAAGCCCAAGCGAGGGCTTCGAACACTTTTTTACTCATTAGATGCTTCTTCTAGCTTTCTTGATTGTTCTTCCACAATTAACGCTTCAAGCACTTCATCAAGCTTTCCTTGTAAAATTTGATCAAGCTTTTGAATCGTTAACCCGATGCGGTGGTCAGTCACACGGTTTTGCGGGAAGTTATACGTACGGATACGCTCAGAACGGTCACCTGTTCCAACCGCTGATTTACGAACTTGGTCGTACTCTGCTTGTGCTTCACGTTGAAATTTATCGTACACGCGGGCACGAAGTACCTTCATCGCTTTTTCCTTGTTTTTAATCTGTGACTTCTCGTCCTGACACGAAACGACAACACCTGTAGGAATATGCGTTAAACGAACGGCTGACATCGTTGTATTAACGGACTGTCCACCTGCACCACTTGATGCGAAGGTATCTGTACGAATATCTTTGTCATGAATCTCAACTTCAAGTTCTTCTGCTTCTGGTAAAACCGCAACCGTTGCTGTTGATGTATGAATACGTCCGCCTGATTCTGTTTCCGGAACACGCTGTACGCGGTGAGCTCCGTTTTCGAACTTTAGCTTCGAGTAAGCACTAGTACCATTAATCATAAAAATGATTTCTTTATAACCGCCAACGCCCGTAGTGTTAGCATCCATCACTTCCGTTTTCCAACCTTGCGATTCCGCATATCTAGAATACATGCGATACAGATCCCCTGCGAATAATGCTGCTTCATCTCCACCAGCAGCCCCACGGATTTCCATAATAACGTTTTTGTCATCGTTCGGATCTTTTGGAATCAACAAGATACGCAGACGAGCTTGAAGCTCTTCCATACGGTCTTCTAATTCACTAAGCTCTTCTTTTACCATTTCACGCATCTCTGCATCGAGCTTTTCTTCAAGCATGGCTTTTGCGTCTTGAAGCTGCTCTTTTACATCTTTATACTCACGATACGCTTCGACAGTTGCAGATAAATCTGACTGCTCCTTCGAGTACTCACGTAATTTTTTAGAATCATTCACGATCTCTGGGTCACTTAAAAGCTCGTTCAGCCTTTCATAGCGATCCTCTACTGATTGAAGACGATCAAACAAAGTCCTTCACCTCTTATATTAGTCACGCGTGGTTACACGCTAGTTATTCCGAATCTAAAAGCTACATCTATAAGTGCTTAACATTTCTATTATAGTATAGGTGAAACACCTCGTCAAAACCATCCTATCCATAGAAAAATAACATGCCCTTTGGGACATGTTATGAACGGTCTTCTTTGACCTGTACTTCGATTTCATAGCGAGGAACTGCCTTCACCAGCTTCTTGTGTAATCTTGCTTCTGCGTCCACTCGTTCCTGACGTGACATCTGCCCTTTTTTATAAGCCGTCACCCACAGACGATTTCCATTCACCCAAATCGATCCTGCTTCGAACTCATTGGTAGCATTCACCGTTTCCCTCGCTTTATCAATATATCCATCGTAATCAACCCGGCCACCATCTGTATTTAAAAAATTGGGATTTTGATCGCCTCGTTGCCACCCTCTTGACTGAGTATTATCTTGCCCAGTATCTTTATTAGCCACAAACGACCTTCCTGCACGATCCTCCTGCTGATCAGACAAGCCCTTCGGATTATTATTACAAGCCGCTAAAACCAAAACCGTCAAAAGTATAAAAAGCCACCTTTTCACTGTCAACACCTCCTATGGATAGTGTTGCAAATATTGGTGAAAATACTCTCGCTAATTATTTCCGGTTGTTTCTTTTACCGTTTTAATAAAATTTGGGGTCAATTGGGGTCATGGAGAATGTTCCTCGGTTACCGTTGCTACCTCATTTGTTCTCTAATGAGCTCTGAATTGGCTTCTCTCTTACCATTTCAGTGCCCATCTCCCCCCAAATGGGCACTGAAACCACTTCTCTCTTCCCATCACAACCTCATCTTGCCTCCAAAGGGCACTGAAACCGCTCCTCTCTTACCATTTCAACCCCTTCTCCCCTCCAACGAGCACTGAAACCGCTCCTCTCTTACCATTTCAACCCCTTCTCCCCTCCAACGGGCACTGAAACCGCTCCTCTCTTACCATTTCAACCTCATCTCCCCTCCAACGGGCACTGATAACTAAAAAATCCACCCTGCACATAGGGTGGATACAATCATTATAGTTTCGACTGTGTAAAATCCGCACGTTCGATTACGTTTGGTGATTTTGGTACTTCGTGGTGGTGGCGACAGCGCGGTTCGTATGCTTCTGAGGCACCTACCAGGATAATCGGGTCATCGTAAGAGGCTGGCTCTCCGTTAATCAGTCTTTGCGTTCGACTAGCAGGTGATCCGCAAACCGCACATACTGCTTGCAGCTTTGTTACTAGCTCTGCGATAGCCATTAAAGCTGGCATGACGGTAAATGGCTCGCCACGGAAGTCTTGATCCAAGCCTGCAGCCACCACTCGATGGCCACTATCAGCTAAGTGCTGAATCACTTTTACTACCTCGTCATCGAAAAATTGCACTTCATCAATGGCAATCAAATCGATTTCAGGATCAATATGCTGAAAAATCTCTGTGGAATGTGCGATTGGACGCGCAATAAACGATGTACCATTGTGAGAGACAACAGCTTCATCGCTGTATCTATTATCAATTTTCGGCTTAAAAACGGCAATGTTTTGTTTGGCAAACTGGGCTCTTCTTACGCGGCGAATCAATTCTTCTGACTTTCCAGAGAACATACTGCCACAAATCACTTCTACCCAACCATGGTGCTTCATTACATACATAAACGGCCTCTCCTTCCGCTTCGCTCTCTATTTTAAAGTAGACAGTTTTTGTGTAATTTATCCTTACACTGTCTAACTATGTACGTTCATTTTCATAATGGCTGTTTTCACATAGATGGCTGTTAAAATCCTAAAGCCGATTTTAACGCGAAAACAAACTATTTTGTGCTTGAGATTAAGAATACAAGCTCTTTTCTTACAATTCGAGTCCATTTTGCTACGAATCTTAGCTCAATCAAGCATTTTCCATCTCCAAAAGTAATGAAGTTTAGAAAAGAGCCTCATAAAAAAACAGGCAAGGTCTGAAATCTTCTTGCCTGTCTTCTGTATAATTCAATTCCAACTCAAGAGTTGGTAGTTGTCCAGCTTCAGCGCCTAGGGGCTCGAGTCATAAGCCATCCCCCTCCAGAAATCAGGATTTCTTGCGGTGGCCGTCTTATGCTGGTCGCCCCAAAGCAAGGCGCTTACGCATTTCGTTATTAGTTTGTAGCTTTGATTCCGTATTTCTTGTTGAAACGGTCAACACGTCCGCCTGCTTCAGCAAACTTTTGACGTCCTGTGTAGAATGGATGACATTCTGAGCAAGTTTCGATACGTAGTTCTTTCTTCACTGAACCAGTTTCGAATGTGTTGCCACATGCACAAGATACCGTTACTTTTTTATAGTTAGGATGAATTCCTTCTCTCATTACCTTTCATCTCCTTTTGCCCTGAGTCGTTCGAAACAGAGTTATTCATACACACAAGGTGTAATGGAAAAACACACTGATGTTATTATAACAAGCAGGTATAGGTTTTGCAACATGGGATTTATTTCCCTATGAGTTCCTTTTTGCCTTCATCTCTTCGTCAAGCTTAGCAAAGAACTCTTCATTTGACTTCGTTTGCTTTAGCTTACGTAAAAATTTATCTACAAAGTCAGGCGTATCGGACATCGATTTACGGATGGCCCATAGCTTATCCAGATGATCTTTCGGAATAAGCAACTCTTCCTTACGAGTTCCTGAACGACGGATGTCGATGGCAGGGAATATACGGCGTTCAGCTAGACCGCGATCCAGGTGAAGCTCCATATTACCGGTTCCTTTAAATTCCTCATAAATTACATCATCCATACGAGATCCTGTGTCCACAAGCGCTGTTGCAAGGATGGTTAAGCTACCACCTTCCTCGATGTTACGCGCGGCACCGAAAAATCGTTTCGGACGGTGGAAGGCTGCAGGGTCAATCCCCCCTGATAAGGTACGTCCACTTGGAGGAATCACAAGATTGTACGCACGAGCAAGACGAGTAATACTGTCCATCAGGATAATTACGTCTCGCTTATGCTCCACTAGACGCATCGCACGCTCTAGTACAAGCTCAGCCACTTTAATATGATTTTCAGGTACTTCGTCAAACGTTGAGCTAACCACATCTCCAGCAACCGAACGCTCGATGTCTGTTACCTCTTCCGGACGTTCATCGATTAACAGAACAATTAGCTCAGCTTCGGGATGATTCGTCGTAATGCTATTGGCAATTTGCTTTAATAACATCGTTTTCCCCGCTTTTGGAGGAGCAACAATCAATCCACGCTGACCAAAACCAACAGGAGAAATAAGGTCCATAATTCTCGTGCTCACATGTTTTGGTGACGTTTCAAGCTTCATTTGACGGTCAGGATATAAAGGTGTCAATGCTGGGAAGTGAACACGTTCCTTTGCTGATTCCGGGTCATCACCGTTAACGGCACCAACCTGTAAAAGTCCAAAATAGCGTTCGTTTTCCTTTGGCGGACGAACTTTACCAGATACTTTATCACCATTTCTGAGGTCAAAACGTCTAATTTGTGAGGCTGAAATATAAATATCCTCTGAGCTTGGGGAGTAGTTGATAGGTCGTAGGAAACCGAAGCCTTCAGACTGTATGATTTCAAGGACACCTTCCATAAAGAAAAAGCCCTCTGATTCCGCACGTGCTTTTAAAATCGCAAAAATAAGTTCTTTTTTTGTTAGCTTGCTATAATAAGACACTTTGAAGGTCTTTGCTAGCTCATAAAGCTCTTTTAGCTTCATATTTTCCAGGCTTGAAATTGTTAATTCCATTAGTACACCACTCTTTTACAAAATAAGTTGTTCCACCACTAGCTTTATGAATTTGTTCGATAAAATGGATGGAAAGAATTGAATGTTTGAGGCTTTCTAGAAGTATAAGAAGAGATAGAGAAAGTTATATTCTATAAAGACAAGGCTTTTTATGTAAGCCTTTTTAAAAAACAATTTCTATTTTACCCTTTTTATTAATTATTAATCAACATTATTTTTATAGGGAAGTTAGTCAGGAGGATAATTAAATTAAGAAGGCAGACGAAAGCAGGTCTGCCTTCTTTCTATTTTTTCTTTGTCTATTGATAGGTTATTATGCGTTTTTCAGTTGTTCAAGCTCTTCTTTTGTCATCGCTTCACGCCAGATAGTCGCACCAAGTCCATTTAATTTTTCCACAAGATGGCTGTATCCACGGTCAATATGCTCGAGGCCCGTTACTTCTGTAACTCCTTCTGCCATCAACCCGGCGATCACTAAAGCAGCTCCCGCTCGTAAATCACTTGCCTTCACTTTGGCACCCTGCAGTTTGACAGGACCGTGAATAATTGCTGAGCGACCTTCTACTTTGATGTTTGCATTCATTCTTCTTAATTCATCGATATGCTTAAAACGGGCTCCATAAATCGTATCCGTCACCATGCTTGTCCCAACTGCACTCGTTAACAACGAGGTTAGCGGCTGCTGCAAGTCGGTTGGGAAACCAGGATAGACCAATGTTTTAATATCGACTGCTTTAAAGGATTCAGCTTTTCCTACAAATACTTGGTCATCGCTTGTTTCAATCGGAACACCCATTTCACGAAGCTTCGCAATTAACGACTCTAAGTGTTGAGGAATAATATTATCTATTAACAGCCCGTCCCCTACCGCTGCACCAAGAATTAAATACGTACCTGCCTCAATTCGGTCAGGAAT
Organism: Robertmurraya korlensis; assembly: GCF_023715225.1. Taxonomy (GTDB): domain Bacteria; phylum Bacillota; class Bacilli; order Bacillales; family Cytobacillaceae; genus Robertmurraya_A. The sequence goes on along the minus strand of NZ_JAMBNS010000008.1, from coordinate 84,098 downwards.
AATCGTATGCTGACAGCCATGAAGCTCGTCCACTCCGTCAATACGAATGACGTCTGTTCCTGCGCCTTTAATCTTTGCCCCCATATTTGTGAGCAACGTAGCTACATCAATAATTTCCGGCTCTTTTGCCGCATTTTCAATGATCGTACGCCCTTTTGCACGAACAGCCGCAAGCATAATATTGATGGTGGCACCAACGCTCACTACGTCCAAATAAATTCTTGCACCGCGAAGCTCGTCCGCACGCAGATAGATCGCGCCTTGTTCATTGGTCACGGTCGCCCCTAGCGCTTCAAAGCCTTTAATATGTTGATCAATCGGTCTCGGCCCTAAATGGCAGCCACCAGGCAATCCAATCACTGCTTTTTTAAAACGACCAAGCATAGCTCCCATTAAATAATAGCTTGCACGAAGTTTCTTTACCTTTCCATTTGGCAAAGGCATAGAAATCATTTCAGAAGGGTCCACCCACATTTCATTGTTTGTAAAAGTGACCTTCCCTCCGATTTCCTCGAGCAATCCTTGTAAAATCTGAACATCGGAAATATCAGGTAATCCTTCAATCGTTACTGGTGAATCGGCTAAAATGGTCGCTGGAATGAGTGCGACTGCACTGTTTTTGGCACCACTTATACGAACGGTTCCCTTTAAAGGATCTCCACCGGCAATCATCAGCTTATCCATCGTTGACTCCCTTCTAAGCCATATCATTCACACAGAATACGTGTTATATCTTGTACTGATTTGGCTCATCTTTTTTATTTTTCCATATATGCTTTTTCGAAAAATCTATACGAGGTATATTCTTCCACTAAAAAAATACAAAAAACGACATATACCACCCTTAATTTATAGTTTACACGAAATTTCAAACTTCATGTATGGAATTATAAAAAAGTTATAAATAGGAAAAATGTCCCATCTATTAATTCTCTCTATTTTTCCAATCTGCTAAAAAGGCTTCGATTCCTTTGTCTGTTAGTGGATGATTGAATAATTGCATAATTACTTTGTATGGTATCGTAGCAATATGCGCTCCACGAAGAGCGGCATCTGTCACGTGTTGCGGATGACGGATCGAAGCAGCAATAATTTCTGTTTCTAAACCATGAACCGCGAAAATATCTGCAATTGTTGTGATTAAGTCGAGACCATTGTAACCGATATCATCTAATCGACCAACAAAAGGAGATACATATGTAGCCCCAGCTCTTGCTGCTAGCAATGCTTGGTTTGCACTAAAAACTAATGTTACGTTTGTCTTGATGCCTTCTTTAGAAAAAGTTGATACCGCTTTTAGACCTTCTGGTGTCATTGGTACTTTAATTGTAATATTTGGAGCAATGGCAGCTAGCTCGCGACCTTCACGAATCATACCTTCTGCATCGAGCGCGATCACTTCTGCACTAACCGAACCTGGAACTAATGCCGTAATCTCACGAAGACGGTCTTCAAATGAAACATTTTTTTCCTTTGCAACTAATGATGGATTTGTTGTAACCCCTGCAACAACTCCTAAAGAATACGCTTCTCTAATTTCTTCCATGTTTGCTGTATCAATAAAAAATTTCACCTGTTCCACTCTCCCTTTTACATTATTCGACTTTTTTCTCAAAATGACATCAATACAATTGAAACCGCCCTTTTCAAGAAAAGGCGGTTTCAACTAATGAAGCAAATAAATTCGATTACGCTCTACCTGAAGAACCGAATTCGCGCATTTTGCCGATAACTGTTTCTTTAATCGCATCGCGAGCTGGTCCTAAGTATTTACGTGGATCGTATTCATCTGGTTTCGCTGCTAACACTTCACGAACCGTTTTTGCAGAAGCAATTTGATTCTCAGTATTTACATTAATTTTTGCTGTTCCAAAAGAGATTGACTTTTGGATGTCAGCTGTTGGGATTCCTGTTCCACCGTGTAGAACTAATGGTACACCAGTAGCTGCACCGATTTCTTCCATTTCTTTGAAGCCTAGGTTAGGTTCACCTTTGTAAGGACCGTGAACAGAACCAAGTGCTGGAGCCAAGCAATCGATACCAGTACGAGATACTAGTTCTTTACACTCTTGAACGTCAGCATAGATAACACCTTCAGCAACAACATCATCCTCTTGTCCGCCAACTGTTCCAAGCTCAGCTTCAACAGATACACCTTTTGAATGAGCATACTCAACTACTTTAGTTGTAGTTTCAATGTTCTCTTCGAAAGGATGGTGAGATGCATCGATCATAACTGATGTAAAACCAGCATCGATTGCTTCCTTACATTTATCAAAGCTTGAACCGTGGTCTAAGTGGATAGCCACAGGTACAGTGATTTTGTAATCTTCTAAAAGACCTTCTACCATTTTTACAACTGTTTTGAAGCCACCCATGTAACGAGCTGCACCCTCAGAAACTCCAAGGATAACTGGAGACTTTTCTGCTTCAGCCGCTTGTAAAATCGCTTGTGTGAACTCAAGGTTGTTCAAGTTGAATTGTCCTACTGCATACCCTTCAGCTTTTGCTTTATTGAGCATGTCTGTCATAGATACTAAAGGCATTCTTCTTCCTCCTATTCATGATGACCTTTTATAGACAGGTTCCCTATTAGAGTTTTCCCTAAACAATTAACGTTATGTAATTTGAGATCCTGACTTTGATTGATCATCCGCTAAATTCATTTGTAATCATACCAAATAAAAAATAGAAATGCTATCAATCTCGGTCACTTTTATAGGATGTCATAAAATAGATGAAATGCAATCGCTACCATTTGTACATTTTGCCATAATTTGCGAAAATCAACTATTTTTTACTGGTAAATACTTCTTAACCGCCGCACGAATATCATCAATATCAAATGGTTTTGCAAAATGAGTGAGTGCTCCAAGATCCTTCGCTTCCTGAATCATATCTAGCTCCCCATAGGCAGTCATAATGATGACACGAATATCCTTTTCAATAACTTTCATTCTTTTTAAAATTTCAATTCCGTCCATACCAGGAATTTTCATATCTAGTAATACAAGGTCTGGCGGATTTTTCGTCACAATTTCAAGAGCTTGTACACCATTTGCCGCTTGAAATGTTTCGTAGCCTTCCTTTTGTAGCACTTCATTTAAAAGAATTCTAATACCAAATTGGTCATCTACTATTAATATTTTGCCTTTCATGAAAAGCCACCTTCTTTTTCTGGATTTTTATTTTTTGTATGTAAATAAACGATTAGGACTATCCACCTTCATGTAGTTCGATACACTACTTAATTTCTCCTGCAAACATTTTACATCAAAATCATATAAATTTTTACAGTTTGGGATTTTACCTTCCTCGTCTGTTTCTTTTATAATATATGAAGATGACGATTTGGAGGCCTTTTATGTTAAAAATGTTCACAACCCAACTGACTGGATTATTTAAAAAAATCCAGGATAAAGAAGACCTTTCCATAGAGGATGGAGCAAGACTACTTTCACAAGCACTTATTGGAGATGGCCATATATTTATTTTTGCAGAGAATGAACTTTCAGCTGTTCAATCCGAAGCTATTCATAGTAAGGAGCCTTTACAACGTGCTCGAGTGCTTGAAGGTTTGCCACAAAGGGATGAGGTGACCGTTGCTGATCGTGTATTGATTTTAGCGAGAACCACTCTCGATGAGCGCGCAGTTGCTGTCGGGAAAGCTCTTGAAGAAAAAGGAATTCCGTTTGTATCTGTTGCCACTGTAGTCGAAGGCAATGGGGAATCTCTGAATGATTTAGCTCATGTTCATATTGATCTTCAATTAAAAAAGGGACTGCTTCCTGATGAAGAAGGAAATCGCTATGGCTACCCTGCTTCCATGGCTGCTCTATATGTTTATTATGGATTAAAATTCACGATTGATGAGATTATGGAAGAATACTGATTGTTTTGCCCCCTAATTGGGGGTATTTTTTATGTACAAAAAAAGCCTCCCATTTCCGGGAGGCCTTCCATATTAGTTTTTAGACTTTAATGATGCTTCAACAAAATCTCTGAATAATGGCTGAGGTCTTGTTGGTCTTGAGATAAATTCAGGGTGGAATTGAGATGCAACGAACCATGGGTGGTCAGCAAGCTCAATGATTTCCACTAAACGACCATCAGGACTTGTACCCGAGAAGATAAAGCCTGCTCGCTCCATTTCTTGACGGTACTGATTGTTGAACTCATAACGATGGCGGTGACGTTCGTACACCACTTCATCATTATAAGCAGCAAATGCTTTTGTGTTTTCTTCTAGCTTACATGGGAAGATACCTAGGCGCAGCGTTCCACCAAGATCTTCGATATCTTTTTGCTCTGGTAAAAGGTCAATGATTGGGAAATTTGTTTCTGGGTTAATTTCCGCAGAGTTCGCGTCTTTGTGACCAAGCACATTACGTGCAAATTCAACAGAAGCCAATTGCATACCAAGACAAATTCCAAGGAAAGGTACTTTGTTTTCACGAGCATATTTAATGGTCGTGATTTTCCCTTCAATTCCACGGTCACCGAAACCACCAGGAACAAGTATTCCATCCACATCAGAAAGAAGCTCACGTGCATTTTCTTCATTCACTTCTTCTGCGTTAATCCACTTGATATCAATATCCGAATCAAATGCAAATCCAGCATGCTTTAATGATTCCACAACAGAGATATACGCATCTTGAAGTTCCACATATTTACCAACTAGTGCAATACGAGTGGTTTTCGACAGATTGCGAACCTTATCTAGTAATGCTAACCATTCCGTCATTTCTGGTTCCGGACTTTGAAGCTTCAAGTGATCGCAAACGATTTGATCCATTTTTTGCTCTTGAAGTGCGATTGGTACTGCATACAATGTGTCTGCATCTTGGCACTCGATGACTGCCTTCGAATCGATATCACAGAATAAAGCAATTTTATCCTTCATGTCTTGTGATACTGGCATTTCTGTACGCACAACGATAATGTTTGGCTGAATTCCTAAGCTGCGAAGTTCTTTTACACTGTGCTGAGTTGGCTTTGTTTTCATTTCACCAGCTGCTTTAATGTAAGGAATCAGTGTACAGTGGATGTACATTACGTTATCACGGCCGATATCACTCTTGATTTGGCGAATTGCTTCAAGGAATGGTAGTGATTCGATATCCCCAACCGTTCCACCGATTTCAGTGATAACCACATCCGCACCTGTTTCACGGCCCGCACGGAAAACGCGCTCTTTAATTTCGTTAGTGATATGCGGAATAACCTGTACCGTTCCACCTAAGTAATCTCCACGGCGCTCTTTCTTTAATACCGTTGAATAGATTTTCCCAGTTGTCACGTTGTTGTACTTGGTTAGGTTAATGTCGATAAAACGCTCGTAGTGACCTAAGTCAAGATCCGTTTCAGCACCATCACCTGTTACGAATACTTCTCCGTGTTGGTACGGGCTCATGGTCCCTGGATCCACGTTAATATATGGATCAAATTTTTGGATCGTTACGCTTAAACCGCGATTTTTTAATAATCGTCCTAAAGACGCTGCTGTGATTCCTTTTCCTAAGGAAGAAACCACTCCACCTGTTACGAAAATATACTTTGTCATCTGTAATCCCCCTCTTATTAAGTTTGTGCATATTTTTAAAATATCAATCCATTACATTGGCAAGGGGATCAAACGATTTTTGAAGACCGAATTTCACACCTGAAAAGAGCCTGTAAAAAAATAAAAACGCCCCTCCTGCTAGAAATAGCAAGGGGAGCGTGAAATTACGTTTCGATTGTTCCTTTTTAAGGAGCCCAAAAAGTATTCTACCTACAGCTCTGTAAAAAGTCAAGTCGAGATCCTACAAAATTCGACTTAAAGATCTTCATCGTCCTCAGCATCAAAATCATCTTCTTCGAGATCTTCATCGTCTTCATCTTCGTCCAGATCGAATTCCTCATCATCTTCGATCAGGTCTTCATCATCGTCTTCTAAATCTTCATCAATGTCATCCTCTAAAAGATCGTCATCGTCGTCTTCGTCATCGAAGTCATCATCCACATCATCGTAGTCGAGCTCTTCTTCCTCTAACTCGTCATACTCTTCAATGTCAAGATCCTCGTCCTCATCGACCACTTTCTTCGCCTTTTTCTTCTTCGGCTTTACAGCTGTTACATGTTCTTCTTCTGTTTGGTCAACTGGATACCAAACGCGAAGACCCCAGCGGTTTTCGCCAATCGTCATAAAGCGTCCATCTATATTTAAGTCTGTATAAAATTGAGCAATTCTCGCTCTCACTTCATCTTGTGTTAATCCACGTAGCTCTGTAATTTCATCCGTTAATTCTTTAAAAGAGACCGCCTGTTTCTTTTCCTTAAGCAATTCAAACGCAATCTCAATTAAGGACATTTCTTGCAACTCTTCTTGAGTAACTTGATTCAAACTCAATATTTGCACTTCCTTTCACTATGTAAAACACGACAAATAAAATATGTACACAATTATTGCATATTCTTCATTATAAACAAAATATGAACCTTTATGCTAGTTCTATCTAATCGATACCAAACTTTTTAGTACTTGCCCTCGCTTTTTTGCCTCTTTTTCTCCTTAACAAACAATCTGACTGCTAAATAGAAGAAAAAAAAGGCCAATAGAAAGAAAGGGATGGCACCAAGCTGCAATGAGTATAGATAAATAGCAGAAACAACAGTAAGAATAACAGCAATAAATTGAAGAAGTTGTTTCAAATATCTCACATCCCGTGAAAATGGTTAGGTCCTTTGTTTGAAAAAGACCGTTTTATCTTCTTCTATTATAGTTAAAATTAGGACATTTTAGGTATGAGTTATGTAAAAAAAGTGTAAAGAGCAAAGAGAAAGCGCTAGCTTTCACTTTGCTCTTTTTCCTACATATTTCTTCTATACTGCCCTCCGACCTCATACAACGCACGGGTTATTTGACCAAGGCTTGCTACTTTGACTGTTGTCATTAGTTCCTCGAAAATATTGCCGTTATTAACTGCTGTTTGTTTAAGTTTTTGCAACGCTTTCGCTATTTGGTCTTTGTTCCTTTCATGGAACTCACGTAAATTTTGAATTTGTAGTTCTTTTTCTTCCTTTGTTGCACGTGCCAGCTCCATATTGTCTGTATCTTCTTCGGATGGAGGATTCGGATTCAAGTACGTGTTGACGCCGATGATTGGCAGCTCACCTGTATGCTTTTTCATTTCATAGTACATCGATTCATCTTGAATCTTTCCGCGCTGGTATTGTGTCTCCATCGCACCGAGTACTCCCCCACGGTCATTCAATCGCTCGAACTCTTGAAGAACCATTTCCTCCACTAAATCCGTGAGTTCCTCAACAATAAAAGAGCCTTGAAGAGGGTTTTCATTTTTCGATAAGCCATGTTCTTTTGTAATAATCATTTGAATCGCCATCGCGCGGCGAACCGACTCTTCTGTTGGGGTTGTGATCGCCTCATCATACGCATTCGTATGAAGCGAGTTACAGTTATCCTGAAGAGCCATGAGTGCTTGAAGCGTAGTGCGGATATCGTTAAAATCAATTTCCTGCGCATGAAGAGAACGCCCGCTTGTTTGAACATGATACTTTAGCTTCTGACTACGCTCATTTGCTCCGTACTTTTCTCTCATCACGGTCGCCCAAATACGGCGGGCCACTCGCCCAATCACTGTATATTCAGGATCAAGTCCGTTGGAGAAAAAGAAGGATAGATTCGGTGCAAAGTCATCAATATGCATGCCACGGCTTAAGTAGTACTCCACATACGTCAGTCCATTGGCAAGTGTAAAGGCAAGCTGAGAAATAGGATTGGCCCCCGCTTCAGCAATATGGTAGCCAGAAATCGAAACCGAATAATAGTTACGAACTTTATGATCAATAAAATATTGCTGAATATCTCCCATCATTCGAAGCGCAAACTCGGTGGAGAAAATACATGTATTCTGCCCTTGATCTTCTTTTAAGATATCCGCTTGAACTGTACCTCTCACGGTTGATAGAGTGGCAGCCTTCACATGAGTCCATTCTTCGAGAGACAGTGGTCGACCTAGTTCCTGTTCCCTTTTTTCCACCTGCTGTTCAATCGCTGTATTCATAAACATCGCCAAAATAATCGGAGCTGGACCATTAATTGTCATGGACACAGAAGTAGATGGATGGCATAAATCAAAGCCATCATACAGCTTTTTCATATCATCTAGAGTACAGATGCTTACACCGCTTTCCCCCACTTTCCCATATATATCTGGTCGATAATCCGGATCTTCTCCATACAAGGTAACCGAATCAAACGCCGTACTCAAGCGCTTCGCATCGTCATCCTTTGAGAGGTAATGAAAGCGTCGGTTTGTCCGTTCTGGTGTTCCTTCCCCTGCGAACTGACGTTTTGGGTCTTCGCCCTCACGCTTGAACGGAAACACTCCTGCTGTGTATGGAAATTCGCCCGGTACATTTTCTTTGTACACCCAACGAATAATTTCTCCATAATCCTTATATTTTGGTAGTACCACCTTTGGAATCCATAAGCCAGACAAGCTTTTTGTTTTTAAAATCGTCACGATTTCCTTGTCGCGGATAACTGTCACAAATCGGTCGGAGCTATACAGCTTTTGTTTTTCCTCCCACGAAGATAACACCTTTTTGGTTTCTGCAGTAAGTTCGGCCTCCACTTGAGCCTTTAGTTCCTCTAGCGCTTTAACTACCGCTTCTTCACCCATGCCTGCTTCCTTAATGGCAGCAAGTGTTCCTTCTACTTGAAAAAGTTTTCGAGCAAGATTCGCTTGTTCCTCCGCTTTTTTATGGTAGTTTCGAACAGCATCTGAGATTTCACGTAAATAATAGCGGCGATCATTAGGGATAATGACGCTCTGCTTTTCTACAAGGGCATTTTTCGTAAAAGTGGTCGGTAATGATGATCCCGTTTTTTCATTCAATGTCTCAATCAATGCTGCAAACAGGGCATTAGTACCCGAATCATTGAACTGGCTTGCAATTGTCCCGTACACCGGCATGTCGTCCAGCTCTTTTTCGAAAAGCATGCGACTTCGCTGGTACTGCTTTTGTACTTGACGAAGAGCATCTTCAGAACCTTTTCGCTCAAACTTATTGATCACGATTAAATCGGCGTAATCGATCATGTCTATTTTCTCAAGCTGTGACGGGGCTCCAAACTCACTCGTCATGACGTACATAGATACATCACAAATCTCTGCGATCTCTGCATCCCCTTGGCCAATTCCACTTGTTTCTACGATGATCAGGTCAAACCCAGCTGCCTTGACCACCGCAATCGCATCTTGGATCGCAAGCGATAGCTCGGTCTTTGATTGCCTGGTCGCTAAGCTCCGCATATACACTCTTGGGGAAAAAATCGCGTTCATTCGGATTCGGTCCCCCAGCAACGCTCCACCCGTTTTTTGCTTGGTAGGGTCCACAGAGAGGACCGCGATCTTTTGCTCCGGTACTTCATTAATAAAGCGTCGAATCAGTTCATCTGTTAACGAGCTTTTTCCCGCCCCACCTGTCCCTGTAATCCCAAGAACAGGAACTGATTTTTGTCGTGCTTTCACCTGCTGCATCACGGTTTCTACCGCAGCGGCGCTTTCTTTATTTGCTCCCACCTGCTGCTCGGCAAAGGTAATTAGCTTGGCTGTTGCAATCGTGTCACCCGAATCTAGCTTAGAAAGGTACGCATCCACCTCCGACGTAATCGTTGGATAATCGCACTCCTCTAGCATAAGGTCAATCATTCCCTGCAAGCCAAGGAGTCTCCCATCTTCAGGTGAGAAGATTCGAGCAATGCCATATTGATGAAGCTCCTTAATCTCACGGGGAATAATGACGCCACCTCCACCGCCATAAATACGAATATGTGTGGCACCCTTTTCCTTTAAAAGGTCATACATATACTTAAAGTACTCAACATGTCCCCCTTGGTAAGAAGAGATCGCAATTCCTTGAACATCCTCTTGAATGGCAGCATTCACCACTTCTTCAACCGAGCGGTTATGGCCTAAGTGGATGACTTCAGCCCCACTTGCCTGTAGGATTCTTCTCATAATATTTATGGAGGCATCATGACCGTCAAACAAGCTAGATGCGGTGACAAATCGGATATGATGCGTTGGTTTATATGTTGGTTTCGTACTCATTGTTCTCCTCCCATCCTCGTTATGCCTGAAAACAATAGCTCGGTTTGAAGAGTAATGTATTCTTCAAGCGTGTAGAGCTTTTGGAGTGCCCAGCGTCTGAATCCCCACATTTGTCCTTGAACAAAAATATTATGAGCAATCATTTTCACCTGTTTTTCACTAAGGCTAATCTCTCCATTTTCCACGCAGCGGGCAATGACATCCTCAAACATCGCCACCATTTCCATTTCTTTTCTTAGTACATACGGAAGAGCATCCTTGTTCAGCGATTTTGCCTCCTGGTACATAACAAGCACTTCTGACTGAAGCTCATCCATGACGCGAAAATAGTTGGCAATTCCTCGCTCCAAGCTTTGTAACGTTCCCTTTTTCGTATCTAAATCCTTTTGCAACCGCTCCTGCACTTCGTCGTAAATATGATCACAGACCAGGTACAACACATCCTCCTTCGTCCGTATATATTCATACAAGGTTCCAATGCTAAAGCCGGATGCCTTCGCAATTTCTCTAGTTGTAGTGCGATGAAAGCCCTTCTCTTTAAAAAGCGCAACCGCCCCTTTGATCATCTGGTCACGCCTTTTTACGACGAGCTGTTCATCCTTCACAGAGGCATGAACTTCTCTTTTTTTCATCGATTTTTCTACCCCTTTAGAGATTAGTTGGTTTTGGGTATTCGGTTTTTGGTGGCTGGGTTTTGTTCACTTTGGTTTTTGGTTTTTGTGATTGGAAGTTTGTTCACCTAAGGGGTATGGTTTGATTACCACGAGATGTTATTTTTCAGGAGAACGGGAAGCTAACTGGTACTTTGGTTACCGTGGCTCCTCTTTTTTAGACCCTTGGGGAACCTAACAGGCACTTTAGTTACCGCAACCTCGGTAATTTTCGGCCCACGGGCATCAAACAGGTACTTAAGTGCCCGTGCGGCTCTTTTTTTCTCCCCCATGGGCACTCAATCACACTTTCAGTTCCCACACAGCTCGTTTTTCCTCCCCCTCAGGCACTCAACCTCGCTTTCAGTTCCCACCAAGCTTCTTTTTCCTCCCCCATGGGCACTCAATTAACAAAAAGCCACTTACTAAAACCAACCCCAAAGTTCTCTCTTCTATTTCGTGACCATCCGTGAGATAACGAGTCGCTGAATTTCCTGTGTTCCTTCATAAATTTGCGTGATTTTTGCGTCGCGCATATATCGTTCCACCGGATAATCCTTTGTGTATCCATAGCCGCCAAAGATTTGAACCGCTTCTGTGGTTACTTTCATGGCGGTGTCACCCGCAAACAATTTAGACATCGCCGATTCCTTTCCATATGGAAGACCTTCCGACTCTAGCCAAGCCGCTTGATAGGTTAATAATCTAGAAGCTTCAATGCTTGTCGCCATATCCGCTAGCTTAAAGCCAACACCTTGCTGCTGGGCGATTGGCTTTCCAAACTGTACGCGTTCTTTGGCATAATCGGTCGCTGCATCGAGTGCACCCTGTGCGATTCCGACGGCTTGAGCCGCAATTCCGTTCCGTCCACCATCAAGCGTCATCATCGCAATTTTAAACCCTTCGCCCTCAGCCCCAAGCATGTTAGCTGCAGGTACACGACAGTCTTCGAAGATGATTTCTGTTGTTGGTGACGAACGAATGCCTAGCTTTTTTTCCTTTTTCCCTACCGAAAAGCCCGGGGTATCACTTTCAACAATAAAGGCAGACGTTCCCTTATGCTTTTGCGTGGCATCTGTTACGGCAAAGACGACATAAATATCGGCAATGCCACCATTCGTGATAAAGATTTTGGAGCCATTTAAAATAAAATCATCACCATCTCGACGTGCCGTTGTTTTCATGCCACCTGCATCAGACCCGCTACCAGGTTCGGTTAACCCGTAACCGCCGATTTTTTCGCCTAATGCCATCGGACGCAAAAACTTTTGCTTTTGATCTTCACTACCAAACTTATAAATAGGCCAGCCTGCTAAAGAGGTATGAGCGGACAGCGTCACACCCGTTGACGCACACACACGAGATAGTTCTTCAACCGCGATACAATAGGCTAAATAATCACTGCCAATTCCACCGTACTCTTCTGGCCACGGAATACCCGTCAAACCAAGCTCTGCCATTTTGTCGAAAATCTCACGGTCAAATCGTTCTTCTTCATCTCTTTCAGCAGCAGTTGGTGCCACTTCATTTCGCGCAAAGTCACGAACCATCTTACGAATCATTTCATGTTCTTCTGACAATTTGAAATTCATCTTGTTCCCCTCGCTTTTTCAATATCTATAAATGTTTGCTAATAACGATGCGTTGAATTTCGCTCGTTCCTTCGTATATTTCGGTCACTTTTGCATCTCGGAAAAAACGCTCGACTGGGTAATCCTCTGTATATCCGTATCCACCAAATACTTGAATGGCCTCAGTGGTTACCTCCATCGCCGTTTTGGAAGCAAATAATTTGGCCATCGAAGCTTCTTTTCCACATGGTTGCCCTAGGGAACGAAGCTGGGCTGCTCGGTAGATTAATAGTTTTGCCGCTTCAATATTCGTTGCCATATCAGCTAATTTAAACCCCACTCCTTGCTGATGGGAGATCGGCTTTCCAAACTGGATACGCTGTTTCGCGTAATCGACAGCTGCCTCATAGGCTGCTTCGGCAATTCCAAGTGCCTGTGCAGCAATGCCGATTCTTCCGACATCCAAATTGCCAAGAGCGATTTTTAGGCCTTGGCCCTCTTCTCCGAGTAAGTTTTCTACCGGCACATGCATATCTTCAAATGTGAGCTGAACGGTTCGTGACCCGTGCAAGCCCATCTTGTGCTCGTCTTTCCCGATTACAAGTCCTGGGGTATTTTTTTCAACGATAAAAGCTGAAATTCCTTTGCCTTCAATCGAGGCAAACACAATGTAAATATCTGCTTCCCCACCATTTGTGATAAACACTTTCGAGCCGTTGATGACATACTGATTCTCTTGTTTGACGACACGTGATTTTAAGCTAGCAGCGTCAGAACCCGCACTTGGTTCGGTTAGGCAAAAGGCGCCCAAGTATTCTCCACTTGCGAGCTTCGGGACATACTTTTTCTTTTGCGCTTCATTACCAAAATAAAGAATCGGATTTGTACCGACTGATGTATGCACGGAGAGAATCACTCCGATTGTGGCACTTACTTTTGAAAGCTCATGAATCGCTATGATATAAGAGGTGAAATCCATCTCTGCTCCGCCGTACTGTTCAGGAACAGGTATCCCCATGAGGCCGAGTTCCCCCATTTGCTTAAGGATGCCTCTTGGAAACTCCCCTTGTTCCATTTTTTCAATAAATGGACTGATCTCGGTTCGGGCAAAATCCTGAACCATCTTTCTCATCATCTGCTGTTCTTCCGTCCATCGTAAATCCATCTCATTTCCTCCTGATATAGGGGTAATTAACTATACTCATAAAATCCGCGACCTGATTTCTTACCGAGCCAGCCAGCTTTTACGTATTTGCGCAGCAGTGGGCATGGGCGGTATTTGCTGTCGCCAAAGCCTTCATAGAGGGTTTCCATAATATACAGACAAGTATCTAGCCCGATAAAGTCGGCCAAGGTGAGTGGGCCCATTGGGTGATTCATCCCAAGCTTCATGACCTCGTCGATAGCCTCCTTCGTCGCTACCCCTTCATAAAGAGTGTATATCGCTTCGTTAATCATAGGCATGAGAATTCGATTGGATACAAATCCAGGGAAATCATTCACTTCAACTGGCACTTTTCCAATCGTTTTTGTCATGCCTTCAATGAGTTCATATACCTCGTCGTCCGTTGCCAGGCCGCGGATGATTTCTACGAGCTTCATCACGGGGACAGGGTTCATAAAGTGCATACCGATGACTTTTTCTGGCCTGGAGGTTGCTGCCGCAATTTCTGTAATCGGTAGCGAGGAGGTGTTGCTTGCTAAGATCGCGTGATCAGGAGCTATTTTATCGAGCTCACGGAAAATCTTTGTTTTGACCTCCATGTTTTCCATTGCTGCTTCGATCACTAGGTCTACACCACTTGCGTTATGCAAATCGGTGGAAGGTTGGATGTAGGCTATAATCACTTCCATTTGATCTTGTGTCATTTTCCCTTTGTCCACTTGGCGCGCTAGGTTTTTCTGGATCACCCCAAGCCCACGCAAAACGAAGTCTTCCTTTAAATCATGCAGTATGACATCGTAACCTGCTTGAGCACACACTTGAGCAATTCCCGATCCCATCTGGCCTGCACCAATGACCATTACCTTTTTGATTTCCATCTTATCCCCCTTTTCTACATTACAAGTTCTTAAAAAAGGGGATATTCCGTACAAGACTGTCGGAGATCCCCCAAAAAGACTACTGCTTTGGCACCTCAATCATAATCGCATCTCCTTGCCCTCCACCTGAGCAAATCGCTGCTACACCGATTCCACCGCCACGTCTTTTTAACTCATACATTAACGTAATGATGATTCTTGCCCCACTTGCACCGATCGGGTGACCAATTGCTACGGCTCCACCATTCACATTGACCTTTTCATGATCAAGTCCCGCGATTTCTGCACTTGCCAAGGCAACAGCCGCGAACGCTTCATTAATTTCAAATAGGTCAATCTCCTCAACTGATTTGCCCGTTTTCTTTAACAACTCGTTGATCACGATTCCCGGTGTTTTCGGGAAATCCTTCGCTTCTACCGCGACAGCTGCCTGCCCAATAATGTACGCTTCTGGTGTTCTTCCTTCACGAGCCGCTCGTTCTTCACTCATCAGTACCAAGGCGGCAGCTCCATCATTTACTCCCGGTGCATTTCCTGCTGTGATCGTTCCGTCTGAGTTAAACACTGGCGCAAGCTTTGCCAGCTTTTCAATGCTAGTATCTTTTCTCGGAGACTCATCTGCCGCCACTACAAGTGGTTCGCCTTTACGCTGTGGAACTTGAACCGCTACTATTTCTTCGGCTAAAGCACCGGACTCCATTGCTTGAACGGTACGCTGATGACTTCTTAGCGCCCATTGATCCTGCTCCTCACGCGACAGCTCCATTTCCTTGGCCACACCATTTCCGTATGTTCCCATATGAACGCCTGTAAACGTACAAGTAAGTCCGTCATATACCATTAAATCCTTTACCGAAGAATCGCCCATTCGTAATCCCCAACGAGCTTTTGGAAGAAAATAAGGAGCGTTACTCATCGACTCCATACCTCCGGCAACGATCACTTCTTCGTCTCCTAAACGGATAATCTGATCTCCCAACGTCACACTTCTCATTCCAGAAGCACAAACTTTATTGATTGTTTCTGTTTTTACATTCCATGGAAGTCCAGCTTTTTGAGCCGCTTGTCGTGATGGAATCTGCCCCTGCCCCCCTTGCAGAACCGTTCCAAAAATCACTTCATCCACTTTTTCTGCATCCACACCTGCGCGACCAAGTGCCTCCTTGATCACCAATCCCCCTAAATCAGATGCAGTAAATGAGCTTAAGCTTCCGCCCATTTTTCCAAAAGGTGTACGAACTCCGCTTAAAATAACTGTTTTCCCCATGTTACTCTCCCCTTTTTCGTATTCATTTGTTTGGATTGTTTTCTTTTTGTGATTGACTCTGAGATGTGACTGAACGCTCGCTCAGTAAGTGAGGTGGAAAAAAGGAGAATTCGAATTTCTCCTTTGAAGTAAATACAAATTGTAAGCGCTTTATTACCTTCTTCTATTTTACTATCAAAATAGTTAGAATAGAAATAATTTACATAAAAATCATGCAAATTATTTCTATCCACTTTATGACACGATTTGTGCCTCACCGATAACCGCTTTTTCTAAAAGCTCTGCCACGTCATAGGTTGAGACCGTTTCTTCCACTTCCTTTGCCTTTGTTCCATCTGAAAGCATGGTTAGGCAATAAGGGCATCCAGATGAGATAACTGACGGTTTAACAGCTAATGCTTGCTCTGTTCTCGCTACATTGATACGTTGGCCAGTTTCTTCTTCCATCCACATAAGGCCACCACCAGCTCCGCAACACATTCCTGTATCTCTGTTACGAGTCATTTCTACGAGGGTAACGCCCGGAATGGCTTTTAAAATATCGCGTGGTGCTTCATACACTTCATTGTAGCGTCCTAAATAACAAGAATCGTGGAACGTAATCGTTTCATTCACTTCAAACTTTGGCTTTAGTCTTCCAGTCTTCACAAGCTCCGCAAGCAGCTCGGTATGATGGTACACTTCTGCTTTTAATCCGAAATCAGGGTATTCATTTTTGAATGTGTTATACGCATGAGGATCGATCGTCACGATTTTCTTTACTTCGTTCTTCTCAAATTCCTCGATATTCTTTGTTGCAAGCTCTTGGAATACAAACTCATTTCCTAGACGTCTTGCCGTATCACCCGAGTTCTTTTCCTTGCTTCCTAAAATGGCAAACTTGACACCTGCTTCGTTTAAAAGCTTCGCAAAGGACAAAGCAATTTTTTGACTACGGTTATCATAAGAGCCCATAGACCCCACCCAGAACAAGTACTCAAATTCTTCGCCAGACTTTTTCAATTCTTTAACCGTTGGAATGACCACGTCCGTTCTCTCATCTCGCCAGTTCTCACGCTCTTTGCGGTTCAGTCCCCAAGGGTTCCCTTGACGTTCGATGTTTTGCATCGCTCTTTGTGCATCGGCATCCATTTTTCCTTCTGTTAGAACAAGATAACGGCGAAGGTCGATAATTTTATCCACATGTTCATTCATGACCGGACATTGATCTTCACAGTTACGGCAAGTGGTACAAGCCCAAATTTCTTCTTCTGTAATAACATCTCCGATCAAGCTTGGACTGTAAGCTAGGCCTGCTGCAGACTCCTGAACCCCTTTTCCAGCAGCTGCTAAGGCAATTTGATTTCCTTTTGTATTGGAAAAAGCAAAGGTCGGAACCCATGGCTGCTTTTGTGTAATAGCCGCCCCGTGATTCGTTAAGTGATCGCGCATTTTTAAGATCAAATCCATCGGCGACAGCATCTTTCCTGTCCCTGTTGCTGGACACATATTCGTACAGCGTCCACATTCTACACACGCGTATAAGTCGATGAGCTGATGCTGAGTAAAATCCTCTATTTTCCCCACACCGAATGTTTCTTGTGTTTCGTCTTCAAAATCAATCTTTGTTAATTTCCCTGGCTTTTCTAAACGATTAAAATACACATTGGCTGGACCTGCAATCAAATGTGCGTGCTTGGACTGTGGAACGTACACAAGAAACGCAAGTAAGAACAATAGATGAACCCACCATGCCACATAAAAAATCGCGATGGAACCTGTTTCTCCTACCCAGGAAAATGCGACGCTCACCAATGAAGCAATCGGCTCTGTCCATGACGCTTCATGACCATGCCAGATAAGACTCATACCATTTCCAACAAGTACGGAAAGCATTAATCCACCGATAAAAATTAACACGAGTCCCGATTTGAAATTCCGTTTCAAACGAACCAATTTTTCAACATATCGACGATGAAACGCCCAAAAAACGGCAACTAAAATCATTAAAGTGACAAGTTCCTGAAAAAACGTAAATCCTGGATACAGAGGCCCTAGTGGCAAGTGCGTACCAGGTACAAGACCTTTCAAAATAAAGTCGATAGCCCCAAATTGTACAAGAATAAAACCGTAAAAAAACATCACATGAATAATTCCACTTTTCTTATCCTTTAACAGCTTTTTTTGACCGAATACATTGACCCAGATCTTTTCGAGTCTTTCCTTTACTCGAGAATCAAACTCAACCTTTTTCCCGAGCTTTATGTACTCGATTCTCGTTCTGACAACATAAACAAACAGACTAACTGCGTAAGCGGTTACAATTAAGAAAGCAATCAAGTTGATCCAAAGCAAGCTATTCATCTTTTCTACCCCTTTCTGGCTCACTCGAACTCCCCTTCAAGCAGCACAGGTTTTGCGTGAAAATGTGTAATTTTCTGAATTGTATCTACCACTATTATATAATGAATGAGCATTCAGTCAACATTTTTTTATCGCAACTTTCTGTCTTCATAGAAAGAACACGAACAGGAGATACTACAATGTACGATCACTCCCGAACCAATGGGATATCCTCTGAAGGGAGAGAATTTGATGAAGATTATTGGTTTCATCCTACTTGCTGTCGTACTCATTCTATTGCTATTGTATGTCGACTTTATCCTCGGCAGAAGACAACATTTATCTTCTATTTATAGAAAAAGTTATCCGATGAGGCAAAGTCATATAGATGTATTTACAAGAGGAGATGCCCTCTTTACGGACTTATTTTCAGAGATAGAACACGCAAACGAGCATATTCATGTTCTTTTTTATATATTAAAAGATGATCCATATGGCCGCAGGTTTCTGCAGATTTTAAAAAACAAAGCATTAGAAGGAGTAGAAGTTAGGCTTCTCCTCGATTGGGCAGGAAGCTTTGGTGTTCCACGGAGAATCGTAAATGAAGCGAAACAAGCCGGCATTCATTTTGCCTATAGTCATAAACCCAAATTCCCTTTTCTCTTTTACCGTTTACAGGTCCGAAATCACCGGAAAATTACGGTCATTGATGGGAAACTTGGTTATATTGGGGGATTCAATGTTGGAAAGGAATACTTAAACGAGGATCCAAAGCTGAACCCTTGGCGTGATTATCATTTAAAAATTATGGGTGAAGGGGTTCATGATCTACAACGTGAGTTTTTAAAGGATTGGGAAGAGGAAACGCAAGAACATCTTCTTAATACTCCCACATATTTTCCTGACCCAGTTTCAGGACCGATACGTCACCAAATTATCCCTTCAGAAGGGTTTTATCTCGAGGAAACCTTCTCCGGAATGATTCGAGGGGCTGAAACATCGATACACATCGGGTCTCCTTATTTCATTCCTAGCAAACGCATTTATCAAGATCTGTTGGCTGCATTGAATCGCGGTGTGGAGGTGACCATCCTTGTTCCTCAAACTCCTGATCACCCATTTGTAAAAGAAGCCTCGTTCCCCTATTTACGTACGCTTATTTCTAAAGGGGCAAATGTCTACGGTTATCTCAAAGGCTTTTATCATGCAAAAATTCTTATTATAGATGATCGAATCTGTGATTCTGGAACAGCCAACTTTGACAAAAGAAGTTTTTTCTTAAATCATGAAATTAATTGCTATATGTACGATCCAGACATCATCTCACATATGAAAAACATATATGAAACGGATGTAAAAGATGGAAAAAAAATATCCCTTCATGAATTAACCCATTTAAGCTTCAAGCAAAAAATGCTCGAATGGATCGCACGTCCTATTTCTTATTTTCTTTAGTTAGGAGTTTTTTCAACGATGAGAATTCGCTTTGGCTATGTATCGACTGCCCTTTCACTTTGGGAGGCATCGCCTGCAAGAGCCTTGACCTTTACCCGGTATAAGCAGCTTCCCGCTTCTGAACGCGAGGAAAAACTAATGGCTGTTACTGGTGAAAATATCTTTAATACATTACGAATGGTATCTTATAACATCGCGCACGGCATTCAAGTGTATCGCTTATCAAGCTCCATCGCCCCCTTATCAACCCATCCGGAGGTAAACTGGGATTTTATCACTCCGTTTCGAAAGGAGTGGCAGGAGCTTGGCGATTTAATTCGCAGACATCAGATGCGTGTAAGCTTTCATCCCAACCAATACACTTTGTTCACGTCTCCACGTGAGGAAGTAACAAAGAATGCGGTGATTGATATGGACTATCATTACAGAATGCTAGAAGCGATGGGAGTGGAAAAAGAAGGAGTCCTGAATATTCATGTCGGAGGTGCCTACGGGGATAAAACACAGTCACTGGAACGGTTTCACGAGAACATTCAATCTCTCCCCTCTCATATCAAGGAAGTGACCACCTTAGAGAATGATGATAAAACGTATACAACCGAAGAGACCCTTTCTGTTTGTCAAAAAGAAGGCATTCGTCTGGTCTTTGACTATCATCATCATATGGCAAATTTGAGTGAAGAGCCTCTAGATACCCTGCTCCCAAAAGTATTTCAAACCTGGGAAGTCCGTTCATTAAAACCGAAAATCCATATTTCTTCCCCAAAGTCGGAGAAAATGTATCGAGCACATGCGGACTTTGTTGATTTGGAATATATCATGCCTTTAATGGACCTTCTCCGCTCAATGAATGCGGATGTCGACTTTATGATTGAAGCAAAGGCGAAGGACATGGCCTGCCTCAAACTGGTAGAAGACATTAGCCGCATTCGGGGTGTGAAACGAGTAGGCGGTGCTGAAATTGAATGGAAATAACTTATAGAATTCAAAGCCCCGAGCTGATTGATAGACGGAGAAATTCCGATTAATAAGTAATTTTTATTAAAAATTGCTTGAATAGGCGGAGAGATTCCGCCTATTCTCTTGAAATATTCAAAAATGGGGGATTTTTCTTTGCATAAGCGGAAAACCTCCCGTTATTTGCCCCGAAACGAGCCCCGTTCTGCATTTAACGGAAAAATCTCCGCTTATTTCTTGATTAGGACAAGTCATCTTATTTTAAAGAGATATTTCTAATAAAGAAACTCGCCAATTACTATGGCGAGTTTCTATGCCTATACGGCTGGCCTTACTTATTTTCCGAAACTTTGAAGCCATGGAGTTAACTGCTCAAACACTTTAAAACCTAAATAAATACCGACTATCCCGGTAATACCCGCTAAAGCAGGTGGAGCCGGAATGGGTAGACGAAAAAGCGCAAAAATAAATCCGACGAAAAAACCTGTGACTAACGATAGCAGGACAAGCTTCATAGAACCCCTCCAAAAATCATTCGTATACTTTAAAGCATTCCCCACAATGCTCCTTTATACTTCGATTTTTGCTCTTCTTGATTGCTCAATAATCTCTGCGATCTTATTTGTTGCCTCTAAAATCGAATCGCTGCAAACAAAAATTTCCGGATTCTCATAGTCCCCTACTTTATTGCCGTAGCGCGGATCATAATAATGCTCCATTAACAGTCTGATAAGGGGCATATACTCTCTTTCTTCCACACATCTTAGGAGCTCCATTTGAATATCAAATGATTTTATTCTCTTAATAATCATCTTTAAAGCAAGCTCAACACGTTCATGAAAAGCATCTGAGTGCTCATAAGGCTTCACGTACTGCTCGTAAATTCGTTCCATTCGTTTTTCGATGGAGGAATAGACGGTAATATGAAGTCCTTTCAATTTTTTCTCTGCTAGCTCTGTTGGTTGCACAGCATGTCCAATTCGTTTGCTCTCTCCTTCCATAATGAAATATGGAGAGCCCTTGAGCTTCTTTAAGTCTTCAAAAAGAAGAGCATCAAACATCTTTTGGTTATGCGGCGTTTCCCCACCAATCGAGCCAAAAACCGAGCCTTTATGATTCGCATACTTCTCTAAATCGAGCACGGGGTACCCCGCTGATTTTAAATGCTGAAGAATTTCTGTTTTCCCTGTTCCAGTCATCCCGGTGATGACCACTGATTCAGCAGGAATTAAGTCAGAAATATGCTCCACCACATGCTCACGATAGGCACGGTAGCCTCCCTCAATTCTCCTCACATGAAGCCCAGCGAGTGTAGCAAACGTGGCCACGGATTGGCTTCTCATTCCACCTCTCCAGCAGTACACCATTGGCTCGCGACCAGATTCTTCAATCTCCTGAATTCTTTCAAGCATATCAGGAATTTTTGGACTTACGATTTCCATTGCCTTCCATTTAGCTTCCTTTTGACCTTCTTGCTTATAAATGGTTCCAATCAATGCCCGCTCTTCATTTGTAAAAAGAGGAATATTGACCGACCCAGGAATATGGCTATCAGTGAATTCACCCGGTGACCGTACATCAATCGTCATATAGCGCTCTTTATTTTCTAAAAACTTTTCAACTGAACAGTCTCTAATCATGTCTTCCTCCACCTTTAG
This sequence comes from Robertmurraya korlensis, assembly GCF_023715225.1. Classification (GTDB taxonomy): domain Bacteria; phylum Bacillota; class Bacilli; order Bacillales; family Cytobacillaceae; genus Robertmurraya_A. Next base: position 62,051 of record NZ_JAMBNS010000008.1, on the reverse strand, counting down.
GTTTCAAAAGAGGCCCCCAATCCGGAAGCCTCTCACTTGTTACATTTTTTCAGGAGCGGAAACTCCGATTAATTTCAGTGCATTCTTTAACGTCGTTTGTACAGCTTTAATTAATGAAAGACGTGCCTTTGTGCGCTCCACATTTTCCGCATCCAACACTTTTTCTGCATTGTAAAAGCTATGGAAAGTAGAAGCCAACTCATAAATATAGTTTGTCACTCGGTGTGGCATGCGCTTCTGAGCTGCTTCTGCCACTGCAAGAGGAAACTCACCAAGCTTTTTAAGTACTTCAATTTCCTTCTCAGCACCGATTAAAGAGAAATCAGCGTTCGTATCATATGTGAATCCATTCTCTTCCCCTTGGCGAAGGATACTACAAATACGAGCATGTGCATATTGAGCGTAGTAGACTGGATTTTCATTGGATTGTGATACGGCTAAATCAAGATCAAAATCCATATGCGTATCTGCACTTCTCATCGCAAAGAAGTAACGAGTGGCATCTAAGCCTACCTCTTCCACTAGATCACGCATCGTAACCGCTTTTCCTGTACGCTTACTCATCTTCATCTTTTCACCGTTTTTGTAAAGGTGAACAAGCTGGATGATTTCCACCTCAAGTACATCTTTTCCATAACCTAACGCTTCAATCGCTGCTTTCATTCTAGGAATATATCCGTGGTGATCCGCACCCCAAATATTGATAAGCTTTTCAAAGCCACGATCAAGCTTGTTTTTATGATAAGCGATGTCAGGTGTTAAGTAGGTGTAAGAACCATCCTGCTTAATAAGCACGCGGTCTTTGTCATCTCCTAGATCTGTAGAGCGGAACCAAGTCGCTCCATCTTCTTCGTAAATATAGCCATTTTCACGAAGCTTGTCTAAAGCTACATCAATTTTCCCATCGCCATAAAGAGAGGTTTCAGAGTACCACACGTCAAATGGCACACGGAAGTCCTCAAGATCTTGCTTCAGCTTGGCCATTTCCTCTTTTAATCCATAGCTACGGAAAAAGTCAAAGCGCTCCTTCTCATCAGCATTCACGAACGTATCACCATACTCTTCCGCCAAACGCTTACCGATTCCAATGATATCTTCCCCGTGGTATCCATCAGCCGGCATGTCTTTTTCCATACCAAGCGCTTGGAAGTAACGAGCTTCAACCGATAATGCCAAATTATTGATTTGGTTTCCTGCATCATTAATATAGTATTCACGCGATACATCGTAACCCGCTTTTGCCAGCACATTACAAAGAGAATCTCCAACAGCTGCTCCACGCGCATGTCCAAGGTGAAGATCTCCTGTTGGATTCGCAGACACAAACTCGACCTGAATTTTTTGTCCATTTCCAACCGTCGTTTCTCCATACTTTTCCCCAGCCGTAAGGATCGTCGGAATAAGATCTGTTAAGTAATTATTGTTCATGTAAAAATTAATAAATCCAGGACCAGCGATATCAATCTTTTCAATCGATGCCTTTGATTGATCAAAGCTTGCCACAAGTGCGTCTGCAATTGCACGTGGTGCTTTTTTTGCCACTCTTGCTAGCTGCATCGCCATATTGGTAGAGTAGTCCCCATTTGCTTTATCCTTTGGCGTTTCAAGAATCACATCAGGAAGCTGTTCCTCTGTTGCAAGCTCTGCCTTAATAACAGCCGCTCTTATTTCCTCTTTAAGCTTCAATTGTACCTGTTCAACGATATTCAACGTTTTTCCTCCTCAAACACGATTTGCAATTTGTATGTACCTGCTTTTGAGCCTTGTATCGAAAGATCGTATAAAACCTCAATCCTTCCTTTACTACTCTCACTGTTCCATCTATGCTGAAGTTCCTTTGTATCTGTGATCATTTGCAGCTCTCCAAATGGAGTCGTGTAGCTGCCGCGATGCTTCTTCTTTTCTTCTAACAGCATTCGCATTTTCACCGAGCCACTTCTCATCAGAAGAATTCCATCATCTGTGAGCTTCATCGTCGTTTTCATCGGCCCCTCTTCCGTACTTTCCTCGTATTGAAGATAGGCATTTGCATTCTTTACATAGTATCGACCAAAAGTAGTGAGTTCAAAAGTTTCCTTTTCCCCGCCATTTTCAATCGTCGTATGCACCTTAATTTTTACGGGAATTTGATCCGCTGGACTATTCGACAACGGCCATACACTTCCTTTTATCAATGCTTTCTCTATAACTTAATAATTATAAAGATTTTGGAGGGGGAGCGCAAGGTGTGATGCTACTATTTGAGATGGTGGGATACCTCTTATGACTTTATTGGAGAGGTATCACCTTGTTTACATGTCATAACTTTGTTTTTATGACGTTTGCCTCCTGGTTTTACTTCTGTCAGAGGTCATAAAAAGAACTTTATGACGCAAGAGCCATATTATTTTTCGTTTTAAAGGTCATAATTTCTCTTTTGGCCTTTTAATGATTGGCTTTTGGCAACTCGGTTTCTTCATTGCCTGGGGCTGCGCTTTAGTTCCCTTAAGGCATGCTTTTGCTACCTTACATGGGAACCTAACCCCACTTTGGTTCCCTCAAACTCTCTTTTCTACCCTGCACGGGAACCTAAACCCCTCTTTGATTCCCGCTCGCACTCTTTTCTACCCCGCACGGGAACCTAAACCCCTCTTTGATTCCCGCTCACACTCTTTTCTAACCCGCACGGGAACCTAAACCCCTCTTTGATTCCCGCTCACACTCTATTCTAACCCGCACGGGAACCTAAACCCTTCTTTGATTCCCACTCGCACTCTTTTCTACCCCGCACGGGAACCTAAACCCCTCTTTGATTTCCTCAAACACTCTTTTCTACCCCGCACGGGAACCTAAACCCCACTTCGATTCCCTCAAACACTCTTTTCCACCCCGCACGGGATCCTAACCCCCACTTCGATTCCCACTCGCACTCTTTTCTACCCCGCACGGGATCCTAAACCCTACTTTGGTTCCCTCAAACTCTCTTTTCTACCCTGTACGGGAACCTAAACCCCTCTTTGATTCCCTCAAACACTCTTTTCCACCCTGCACGGGAACCTAACCCCTACTTTGGTTCCCGCTCGCACTCTTTTCTAACCCGCACGGGAACCTAACCCCCACTTCGATTCCCGCTCGCACTCTTTTCTAACCCGCACGGGAACCTAACCCCCACTTCGATTCCCGCTCGCACTCTTTTCTACCCTGCACGGGAACCTAAACCCCTCTTTGGTTCCCTCAAACACTCTTTTCCACCCATCATAGGAACCTAACTCCCTCTTTAATCCCCCAAACCCTTTTCTACCCTGTGATCGTAGGTAAGCACCCGAAAAACCCTACAAAAAAACACCCACCAAAACCTGGTAGGTGCACGAGTCATATCCTTATTTCACCCATCCAAGAATCATTTCGCGGATGAGTTTGCTTGCTGTATTTGCTGTTTGTTCTGAGTGGTCGTAAATTGGGGCTACTTCTACTAAGTCTGCTCCGACTACATTTACTTCCGAGCGTGCAATTTCGTGAATGGAAGCTAGTAGCTCTTTGGAAGTAATTCCGCCTGCGTCAACTGTACCTGTTCCTGGTGCATGTGCAGGGTCAAGAACATCGATATCAATTGTTACATACACAGGACGTCCCGCTAATGTTGGCAATACTTTTTTCAAAGGCTCCAGCACTTCGAACGGAGAAATATGCATGCCGACTTCCTTCGCCCATTGGAACTCTTCCTTCATACCGCTTCGGATCCCAAAGGAATACACATTTTGTGGTCCGATTAAATCTGCCACCTTACGAATTGGTGTAGAATGAGATAATGGCTCTCCCTCATAATTCTCACGAAGGTCTGTGTGTGCATCCATATGTATGATAGCTAAATCCGGATACTTTTTTACCATTGCTTTAAAAACTGGCCAAGAAACTAAATGCTCTCCGCCCATGCCAAGCGGGAATTTCCCAGCATCAAGCACCTGATCAACGAACTCTTCGATCATATCTAAACTGCGCTGTGGATTTCCGAATGGAAGTGGAATATCACCCGCATCATAGTATTTCACATCTTCTAGCTCACGATCTAAGTACAAGCTGTACTCTTCTAATCCAATAGACACTTCACGAATACGCGCTGGACCAAAACGAGATCCTGGGCGGTAACTTACTGTCCAGTCCATTGGCATTCCGTACAATACCGCTTTACTTTCCTCAAAGCTTGGATGGCTTTTAATAAACACATTACCTGAGTATGCTTCATCAAAACGCATAAGTTTTTCCTCCTTCATTCGCTTATAAGGGGACCAGTTTACACCTTCCGATAGCTGGTGTTACTACGTAAGAAAGGCTAACTTCAGGTGTAAACTGTCCTCCTAGACTTTCACAGTAAAAAACGGAGGTAAGCTCCCCCCGTCTTATTTATTATTAGCCTTCGATTAAATCTTTAACAAACTTCGGTAGCACGAATGCTGCATTGTGAAGTTCTTTTGTGTAATACTTCGTATCAATATCATGGAAGCGCTCTTCAGCTACTTCAAGTGGATCATGCTTCTTGGATCCTAAAGTGAATGCCCACATTCCGCTTGGGTATGTTGGGATGTTTGCGATGTAAAGGCGAGTAATCGGGAAGATTTCCTTTACGTCTTTTTGTACAGAGCGAATTAAGTCCGCTTTGAACCAAGGGTTATCTGATTGCGCAACAAAGATTCCGTCTTCTTTTAACGCTTTAGAAATCCCTGCATAGAAACCTTTTGTAAATAGGTTTACTGCTGGACCAACTGGCTCCGTTGAGTCTACCATGATCACATCGTATACATTTTCTGCTGTTGCGATGTGCATGAAGCCATCGTCCACTTTTACTTCTACACGTGGATCGTCTAGCTGACCTGCGATCTCTGGAAGGTACTTTTTAGAGTACTCAATGACTTTTCCGTCGATTTCAACTAGAGTTGCCTTTTTCACGCTTGGGTGCTTAAGCACTTCGCGAATAACTCCTCCGTCTCCGCCACCTACAACTAGTACGTTTTCTGGATTTGGGTGAGTGAATAATGGAATATGAGCAACCATTTCGTGGTATACGAACTCATCTTTAATCGATGTCATGACCATGTCATCTAAAAGAAGCATATTGCCCCATTCTTCTGTTTCTACCATATCTAATTTTTGAAAATCTGTTTGCTCCGTATGTAATGTACGCTTTACCTTCATTGTGATACCAAAATTCTCAGTTTGCTTTTCCGTAAACCAAAGTCCCATTTACGCCATCCTTCCTTATTTTAAAAATATCTATCGGTTTCAATACTAATTTTCCGGTATTGTTATTCTTCCCCAAAAAAACTCAAACATGAGAAAAAGTATAGATGAATCTAGCAAAATTGCAAGAAAAAAATTCTTTTTTAATAGATAAGCGTTTAAAACGGCCATTTTCATTTCATACTAGTAAGAAAGATGGGAACACAGGAAAAATCTATCTGAAGGTGAGGTGTCATCCTTGGAGGTAATTACAGATCAGCGGTTTAGAAGAACGATGAAATACATACGTGCCTTACTCATTCTTGGATCGATCGGTCTTGGTTTACTTGTTTTATTAGTGACCGGTGTTCTTATATACGCCAAGGTGCAGGGCCCTCCTCCTCTTGCCGTGCCACAATCGTCTCTGTATTACTCGGATGATGGGCAGGTGATCGGCGAAAGCAATAATGGAGAAAAGCGATATTGGGTAGGAATCGAAGACATATCTCCCCATTTAATTGAAGCAACCGTAGCGATAGAGGATCGATCCTTTTATGAGCATAACGGATTTGATTTTAAACGAATTGCTGGTGCAGCCCTTGCTGATCTCAAAGCAATGGCAAAGGTTCAAGGAGCAAGCACGATTAGTCAGCAGTATGCCCGAAATTTATTTCTCGAGCATGAGAAAACGTGGAAGCGTAAGCTACTAGAAGCACTATACACGATTCGAATTGAAATGAATTATACGAAAAATGAGATCCTAGAAGGTTACTTAAATACGATTTACTATGGAAAAGGAGCATACGGTATTCAAGCAGCCAGTCAGTATTATTTAGGAAAGAATGCCGCTGACTTGACTCTAGCTGAGGCCTCTATGCTAGCTGGAATTCCAAAGGGCCCAAGCATCTATTCTCCTCTCATCTCTGAGGAAAACGCAAAGGGTCGTCAAAAAATTATTTTGGATTCGATGGTGAAAAGTAAATACATTACCGAATCCGATGCCAATGCCGCTCTTCATGAGACGCTATCCTTTGTTGGTGAGCATTCCCATGCCGTGACACAAATTGCACCGTATTTTCAGGATGCCGTTAAGCAAGCATTAAAAAATGACTTAGGTTTGGATGAGCGGACGATTGAGCTTGGTGGATTGCGTGTGTACACGACACTTGATACTGAGCAGCAGGAGTTAGCAGAGAAAAATGTTTCTACTCATATGGCAAAGGATTCTGAGTTGCAAGTAGCTCTCGTGTCGATGAATCCGAAAAACGGGTATGTAAAGGCCATGGTAGGCGGAAGAGATTATGTGGAAAGTCCGTTTAACCGTGCTGTTCAAGCGGTTCGTCAACCAGGTTCTACCATCAAGCCCCTTCTTTACTATGCGGCGATTTCACAAGGATTTACGCCCGCATCTTTAATTAGAAGTGAAATGACAACCTTTCGTTTTGACGATAACCGAGCGGAGTATACACCACATAATTTTAATAATAAATATGCAGGAAAAGAAATCACGATGGCACAAGCTCTCGCTCTTTCCGATAATGTGTATGCGGTTAAAACTCATTTATTTTTAGGAGAAGACACACTCGTAAAAACAGCCAAGCAATTTGGGATTACGACTCCTATGGAAAAAGTACCGTCATTAGCACTTGGGACAAGTGGAGTAAAGGTGATTGATATGGCCAATGCCTATAGCCTGTTTGCTAACGGCGGAAAAAAAGTGAAGCCGGTTCTTATTAAGAGAGTTGAAGATCACCGTGGGGAAGTCATTTACGAGTATGAAAAGGAAAATGAACGTGTGTTAAAGGCTGATGCAGCGTTCGTTATGACTCATATGATGACAGGAATGTTTGATAAAAAGCTCGATGGATACTCCAATGTGACCGGGAGCTCAATGATCAATGATATGACTCGGATTTATGCGGGTAAGTCGGGCTCCACTGATTCTGATAGCTGGATGGTCGGTTTTTCTCCTCAACTAGTGACCGCAGTTTGGACTGGATATGACCAAGGAAATCCAATTGAAATTGTTGCCGAAAAATCGTACGCGAAAAATATCTGGGTTAACTATATGGAGGACGCATTAGCTAGTGAACCAATTAAAAACTTCAAAGTCCCTAAAGGAACTGTTGGCGTATATATTGACCCTGAAAGCGGCCTATTAGCAACCGATGACTGCCCTATCAAACGACTTACGTATTTTATTGCAGGAACAGAACCGACCAAGCACTGCATCGATCATCTAGAACATGATGCCGAAAAGCCAACCGAAAAGAAAAAAGAGGAAAAGAAAGAGAAAAAGACGTGGTATAAGAAAATTTTTGATTGGAGCTAACGGTCCCCACACCCGATCACTATTCAAATATACGAAAAAGCCCCGAGTCACATGTACTCGGGGCTTTTTCTGTCCTAGTGCTATAGCGTGTTATCGCTGTTTAAAGTTTACTTTTTTTAACGGAAAACGGCAAGTATTTCCTTACAATTTGTTAAAAAAACCTTTTTGGAATAATTTTCTTATCCTTGAAGATCTGTCTTCAGTTTCTCTTCTGATCTTTCCCACATACCCGCGTCATGATTTTTCAGAAACTCAGTTAGGATTCCTTTTGAACGACTATCCATATGGTCGACGATGATATGACGTTTAATGGATTTATCCATGCGATTCACGTGCTCTGGTAGTGACTTATAGCCACGACGAATTTCACGGTCCACCGTCATTTCACAAGCGGTCACACCCGCATAATACGGCCCTTCTTGCTTTCGATCAATCGTCACCCAAACTAGCCAGTACGGCTTGGCATTTGGAACTTCTTCCTTGGTTTTTAAAAACTTGATCCCTTTTTCGACAACACTTCTTGCGTGCATGGCACCTACATCAATGACCGCTTCCCCTGCATCCACATCAATAATAACAGGTGAAACATTATCTAGGGATAGAGCTCCAACACCAAATCCTCCATGTCCCTCAGTTGGATCACTTTTAATAATATTAAAGCCAATACTTTTCTTCTTTTTTTCTTCCATAAACATGAACGCCTCCTACAAAAATAACTGATAAAAGAACTGATCTAAAGTCGATAGAATCGACGGAACGACTGTAGAATACAGTGGGTCAATCGTATATTGATCAAGCGGAGTAATAACTAAAATAAGAAAGATTAGTGCTCCATATTGCTCATACTGTGTCATTTTAGCCCGTACATTCACCGGTACGAGGTCTTCAATGATTCGATATCCATCTAACGGTGGGAACGGCAACAAATTAAACACAAATAAAGCCACATTTAAATACAAAAATATATTAAGAAACTCGAACACATATGGAGGTAGAGTTTCCACCGCACCAGTAGCTACCAACCCATACAATAACACAAAGCCAAGGATAGATAGCAATAGATTGCTGAGAGGTCCTGCTATTGATACAAGAATACTTGCTAACCGAGGATTTTTAAAGAAAAAGCGATTCACAGGAACAGGTCTCGCCCAGCCGAATCCAATTAAAAAAATTAACAACGTGCCAAATGGGTCCAAGTGCTTCATCGGATTTAGAGTTAGTCTGCCCTGATTTTTCGCTGTATGATCCCCAAACTTATAGGCCACCCACGCATGCGCAAACTCATGGACAGAAAACGCTATGATAAGTGTAATAACCACGTATGGAATCATTTCTAAATCAAAAGCTAAAAACCTAGATAGTTGCTCCAACACGACAACTCCTTTTCGAAGACTCTATTTAGCCAAATTATACATGAAATATAGGATAAATGGAAAAAAGAGTATTCCTTTCTCCCGTTTGGAACATTATGATTATGTATGAAGAACTTACATATCTCTCAAGGAGGCAATCATCATGCCATACGTAACCGTAAAAATGCTAGAAGGCCGTACAGACGACCAAAAGAAAGCTCTTGTGGAAAAAGTAACCGCTGCTGTTGTGGAAACAACTGGCGCACCTGCTGAGAAGGTAGTTGTATTCATTGATGAAATGACGAAAAATAATTATGGAATTGCTGGGAAAAGGCTGTCTGACGAGTAGAAATTAGTGTCTAGATGTCGGTTAGCATGCATTCACTTCACTGGTATTCCAAATGGAATAAAGGCTCGTTCATGCATGCCAACCGACAATATATTAAAAAAGGCTTGGACATAAAACGTCCAAGCCTCTCTTTTATACAGGGACTACTTTCCCCTTTAATGCTTCAATATATTCATACGCCTGCTTAATTTCGTCTTCTGTGTATTTTTGCTTGCTTTTTAGAGTAAAGATTTTCTCCTTTACTTCCTCTACTTCTAAATCGTCAAAGAAGAGTACGGTTGAAACAAGTTCTAGAAACCTAGCATTCTGGCTATTCATGTCGGTTAAACAATCCTCTAAGGCCGGAAGTTCCACTAGGTTCATATTTAAAAATTCCATTCCCTCATCTGTTAAGGAGTAACGGTATTGCATATAACCGCCCTTTTTCTCCTTTACCTCGTTAAGAAAGCCCATATTGCATAGCTCTTCTACGCGAAGGGTCAACTCTTCGGAGTAAGGTCCATAAAAGTGAAACTGAAACCTCTCTTGGAAAGGAAAATCTACTTTTTTCGCTATATAAATCATTTTTTGCAGTTTTTTCCGACCAACAATTTCCCCTGCCGCTGCAAAAGCTTGCATTATTTTGGCATGATCCTTTAACAATGAGACCCTCTCCTACTTCATATTTATATCAAGCACCTATCTCATAGGTCTAGTAAGTTGCGAATTTGCTTTTTAATGTTCTTTTTTGATGAATCGTCTTTTAAAAGATCCGCAGGGAAATACAACTTATGGTCCGTTCTTCTTTTCCCTGAGATGGCATCAACGATTTGAGATTCCCTTGAAAGTTCTCTTACTTCTCCATTTTTCATGAGCAATTGTATCGGCAGGCGTTCTTCTTCCTCACCCGGGCGATAAAAGTCGTATGGTAAGTCAGACGAGGAATCCACCACTAAATAATATTCCGGGTCAAGACCAGCCTTAGCGAATAAAGTAGAAAGCTCACTTAGCTTCTTATATTCTTTTGCTGGGTCAAACTCTACGTATTTAAACAGATTTCGATCCATAAAACGGACACACAGGTCGCGCAAGATCAAATCCTCTTCCTCTTCCCACATTTGGAAGTAATAGAGAATAACAGCTTCATCTAATTTCAAGTAGTCATGAAGGGTAATATTTTCAGCAAATACAGAATAAAAATGAATCGGCTCGTACTTAAATTGGTAGCCTTTTTGGTACAAATGCTTGGCACGGTGAAGAATCTTTGTCAAAATCACTTCTGCACTACGAGTAACAGGATGGAAGTACACTTGCCAATACATTTGATATCGACTCATTATGTAATCTTCCACTGCATGCATACCGCTTTGCTTAATAACAACTTGATCTTCCTTCGGCCGCATCACACGAAGAATCCGTTCCATATCAAAATGTCCATAGCTCACACCTGTAAAATACGCATCACGCTGCAAATAATCCATCCGGTCCGCATCAATCTGGCTCGAGATCAAGCTAATCACGAGCTTGTTCGGAGAGGTTTTGGCGATCACCTCTGCCACCATCTTCGGGAAATCCTTGCTTACTTTTGTAAGAACCTTATTTACTTCTGTGTTGCCAAGAATAATCTTTTGTGTAAAAGCTTCATGATCGAGGTCGAATACTTTTTCAAACGAATGCGAAAAGGGTCCATGTCCCAGGTCGTGAAGGAGCGCAGCACAAAGTGAAAGCAAGCGCTGATCACTGTTCCACTCCGGTCTTCCATCAAACACATCATCAATAATGCGACGAATGATTTCATAGACTCCAAGCGAATGATTAAAACGGCTATGCTCTGCCCCGTGAAATGTAAGATATGTCGTTCCAAGCTGCTTAATCCGGCGTAGACGTTGGAATTCCTTCGTACCAATCAAATCCCAAATCACACGGTCTCTCACATGTACATAACGATGAACGGGATCTTTAAAAACCTTTTCCTCCACTAGCTTTTCCTGTGAATATGCCACTGTAGAATCCCTCTTCCTATCTATCTTTAAACTATTATAACTTGATTCATTCTACAATTCACCCTAAAAAAGGAAAAAATCTACAGAATTTCGACAAAATCAGAAGACAACATTCAACCTTTTTCTCCTCAACTCAGGTAGTAATATGTCTGATGGGCTGCATTCTCTTCGCTGGTATTTCTATTGAAATAAAGGCTCGATTCTACATCCCATCAGACAAATAATCAAAGAAAAAAACCACCTATCTTCCGTACCAATAGGTGATTTTATTTTTTCAGCTTCTTATTAATTTTATCCATTAATTCTTCTTCTGTTAGCGCAGCAAGGGGACGGTTATTCACAAATGCGAATGTTTTCTTTCTCCCTGGTCCGCAGTATGATTGACAGCCAATTTCAATTGTTGCCTCAGGATCGATATCCTTTAAACGAGGAATCAACGTTTTTAAATTTACGGCCTGACAATCGTCACACACACGAAATTCATTTGCCATCTATATTACAACCCTTTCTTCGGTGCATACTAAGCCAAGTAAACTCTTTTTAATAATCTAAACGGTATTTTACCGTTTCTTTTCTTCTAATGCAAGCTGTAATCCTTAGCCGATTATCCATAAAAAACCTGTCTATCTAGTGATATCTTAAATATTTTTAAAAAAACTCTACTATCCTTGCAATCAATTGGTATAAAACCCACCACATGTGGTCATGCTTTAACTAAGAACTTGAAAATGTAATTTTCGTTAGGGAGTTGAGTAGAATGAAAGTTAGACAAGACGCATGGACAGATGAAAATGATTTATTACTAGCAGAAACAGTTTTACGACATGTTCGAGAAGGAAGCACACAGCTAAATGCATTTGAAGAGGTTGGGGACAAGCTTAATCGTACCTCTGCAGCATGTGGTTTCCGCTGGAATGCAGTAGTACGACATCGTTACGAAAAAGCGTTACAATTAGCGAAAAAGCAACGGAAGCAGCGTCAAAGAATACTAGGAAAAGACCAAGGTGGAAAAAAGAAACTATTATACTCACCACCGGTTCCAACACTAGAAGAAGTTGGCCCGATTGCAGCCGCTGAAGTAGAAACGTATGAAGTACCAAACTTCTCTGAGGAAATTGCTATCGAGCCAGCAGCAATCGCTCAAAGCATTTCACAAGTAGCCTTACCAAGCCCGGCCGCACCACAAATGCAAGCTCCAAGAGAGATGAGTATGGAAGCCGTAATCTCTTATCTACGATCACTAGGTGGGTCCAATATTCAAGTGGATATTTTAAAAAGTGAGAATGAGAGACTGAAGCGTGAAATTGCTGCATTAAAAAGACGCAATGAAGAGCTAGAAGGAAAAATCAATCATCTGGAGCAAAATACGGAAATCATCCAAGAAGATTACGAGACATTAATGAAAATCATGAACCGTGCTCGTAAACTAGTGGTATTAGAGGAAGAAGAAGACCGTCCTGCCACTAAATTCAAGATGGATCGAAATGGAAATTTGGAGAAAATCGCTGAGTAAAATATAGATATATATTGGGAGAGTAGGCAATAATATCTCTTAGTTGAAAAGCCGTACCTGCATGGGGTACGGCTTTTGTACATTTCTTTATTCATTGGCTTCAACTAAAAATTTATCATTCCGCTCTACGACTCTTAAGACATAAGAATCAAGCATTTGTAATTCTTCGTCCGTTAACACTCCCGCCTGCAAGAGTCCTGCCTTCTTTTTCAAGGTGAGCAGGAGCCTTAGCATGACATCTTGAACCGTAAGTGGAACGCCAAACAATTCAGACAAAGAAGCCATGACCACTGGCTCTATTTTTGGATAAGAGAACTTCGTCTCCTCCCCTTTAATTGCTCGATCGTAAAACTCTTGAATAACCTTGGCACGTTCGCTTCCACTTCCCGTTACGCAAAGGTATATTTGAACCGCCACGCCGCCACGCAAACGCCGCTGGGAGATTCCAGCAAACTTTTTTCCATCAATGCTTAAGTCATAGCTTCCTGGACAGTAAGAACCTACAATTTCGCGAGCCTCGATCGAACGTTCAAAATCAGCAAACATCTCTTGAATAAGCGTCCACATCGCATCGTATCCGCGATTGATATCGATTCCCTTTTCCTCTTCTGGGAGAATAATTGATAGATTTAGAACTCCCTCGTCGAGTACAACCGCTAATCCACCTGAATTACGAACAATATACTCGTAGCTTTGGTCTTTCAAGTACTCAAGTCCATCCCTGATATAAGGCAATCTAGTATCTTGAATTCCGAGTACGATGGTATCTGCATGAACCCATGCTCGAACCGTTGCAGGTGCTCCCTTTGTACCTATCGAGGCGCAGAGCGTATCATCATACCCAAACGAATGAAGAGCACTCATATGAAGTCCCGTACTGGATTGATCCATAATTCGCCATGTAGGCTGGTTTAATAGTTTCTGCGCTTCTTCCATCGTTTCCGTCACCTCGTGTTTTCTTGCCTTTATTTTACCATAGAAAAGAGCCAGCTAAAGAGAACTGGCTCGGATGTTTTATTGACTTAATGCTTGGGCAGCTGTGATTAGTGACAGCTTGTATACATCTTCTTCGTTACATCCGCGAGAAAGATCGTTTACCGGGCGGTTTAAGCCTTGTAAAATAGGTCCAACCGCTTCAAAATTTCCTAAACGCTGAGCAATTTTGTACCCAATATTACCAGCTTCTAGACTTGGAAAAACAAATACGTTTGCATCCCCTTGAATGACTGAGTCTGGAGCTTTTTTCTTGGCTACAGAAGGAACAAATGCAGCATCAAATTGGAACTCACCATCTAATACTAAAAGAGGATCTCTTAGCTTTGCTTCTTGAACAGCCGCAGATACCTTTTCCGTTTCTGGAGACTTCGCAGAACCCTTTGTTGAGAAGCTAAGCATTGCAACTCGTGGCTCGATATCAAACATTCTAGCTGTTTTTGCACTTTCTACTGCGATTTCAGCTAAGTCTTGTGCATCTGGAGCAATGTTGATCGCGCAATCTGCAAACACATACTTTTCATCTTCGCGTACCATAACAAATACACCTGATGTTTTACGAACGCCTTCTTTTGTTTTGATGATTTGAAGCGCAGGTCGTACTGTATCAGCTGTTGAATGGGCTGCACCACTTACTAATCCGTCCGCTTTGTTAGAATATACAAGCATGGTTCCAAAGTAATTTTCATCAAGTAAAATCTTGCGTGCGTCCTCTTCCGTTACTTTCCCTTTTCTTCTTTCGATAAAGGATGCCACTAACTCATCCATCATCGCAAATTGACTTGGGTCGTATATTTCAGCCTTCTCTAAAGACACGCCTAATTCTTTTGCCTTCGTTTCAATTTCTTCTATATTTCCTATTAAAATAGGCGTTAATACATTCTCTTCAGCTAAACGTCCTGCTGCACTAATAATTCTTTCGTCTAGACCTTCAGGAAAAACGATTTTAATGTTTTGTCCACTTACTTTTTCCTTCAGTCCTGTAAATAGGTCGCTCATGACGAATCCTCCCTTATGTACTATACCTTTAGCATACGCTTACCACATAAAATTTCAACTCTTTCACAGATTGTTACCGTTTCCATCAAAAAAGTTTTTGTTTTCTGAATAATCCACAAAATCCTCATCTTCTTTACTATCTGCAATTCTCACTAGAAATATCCTTTTTTAATAATACCATCGTGAAAATTCAGGTTTTATTCACACGTTTCCTGGTGAAACTATGGTATAGTATGTTTTGTACATTATAATAATTCTAATGAGGAGTGAAACAAATGGCAGAAGCAGCACAAACTCTTGATGGCTGGTATTGTTTACATGACTTCCGTACAATCAATTGGACCGCTTGGAAATTATTATCAAGTGATGACAGACAAACCGCTATTCATGAATTTTTAGGTTTAGTAGAAAAATGGAATGCCACTCAAGATAAGAAGGAAGGCAGCCATGCTTTATATACAATTGTTGGTCAAAAAGCTGATTTTATGATGATGATTTTACGTCCAACGATGGAAGAGTTAAATGAAATTGAAACAGAATTCAATAAGACCATGCTTGCGGAATATACGATTCCAGCTCATTCATACGTTTCTGTAGTAGAGCTAAGCAACTATCTTCCTGCTGATCAGGATCCTTATCAAAGCCCTGAAATCCTTGCTCGTTTGTATCCAACTCTACCAAAAGCGAAGCATGTTTGCTTCTATCCAATGGACAAGCGTCGCCAAGGAAATGACAACTGGTACATGCTACCGATGGAAGAGCGCCGTTCGATGATGCGCAGCCACGGCATGATCGGTAGACAGTATGCTGGAAAAGTGAAGCAGATTATTACGGGATCTGTTGGCTTTGACGATTACGAATGGGGAGTCACACTGTTCTCAGATGATGTTTTACAATTTAAAAAACTAGTGTACGAAATGCGCTTTGATGAAGTGAGTGCACGTTACGGCGAATTCGGTGCCTTCTTTGTAGGAAATTTACTAGAAATTGATCGTCTACATAGCTTCTTACACGTAAACTAATCATGTATGAACCCTCTAGCGTTTGCTAGAGGGTTTTTTCTATTATCTAGGAATAAAAGAGTTTTCCTTCACATACGAATGAATTAGTGAGCTTTCTTCCTTTTATTTGACCCTTTCATCTCACCACAGAATGTACAACATGAAGAGAGGTGAAATTCATGGGTGTGATCCCTTACACAGAAGAGCATGTAAAGCTGTTGGCTCGATTAATTCGAGCAGAAGCTGAAGGTGAAGGAAATTTAGGTATGTTAATGGTTGGAAATGTTGGTGTGAACAGAGTAAGAGGAGAATGTTTAGATTTTAAAGACATACGTGACTTACGAAAAATGATCTATCAACGTCCTGGTGGTTTTGAGGCAACCATCAAGGGCTATTTTTACCAAGCTCCCCGTGAAAATGAGATGAAACTTGCTAGACGTGCGATCAAAGGGGAGCGATTCCATCCTGCTTCCAATTCTTTATGGTTTTATAGACCTACTGGTTCCTGCCCTGCCCAATGGTATAACCAATGGAATACAGGACGTTATAAACAGCACTGTTTCTTCAGTCCAACACAGCAGAATTGTCCGAAAGTCTATTAAAATGATCACTTTTCTAGGAGGGATTTTCTTTGTCACAGAATTATGATCCAAATGCATTCTACAGACAAACAGGGTATCAACAACCTTATTTCGGAGCCCCTGTCCAGCCCAGTGCACCAAAATTCCCATCAGCTGGTCAGGTAGCCGGTGCCGGCACCGGGATTCCTACATACGGTGCACCAGCAGCATATCCTACTATGCCAGCGGGATCAACAATTCCACCAGCAGGAGCTGTTCCTGGTTACACAGGTGCCTTTAACGCGCCATCAGCTGGTCCTCAAGTGCCGGGTATGTTACCGCTTGAGGAGTCGTATATCGAAAACATCTTCCGCCTAAACAAAGGAAAGTTAACCACTGTTTACACCAATTTTGATGGAAATGATGAGGGCTTAGCAAGAACCTTTAAAGGAATAATTGAAGCAGCTGGGCGCGACCACTTAATCTTAAGCGATCCGCAAACCGGCATGAGATACTTAATTCCGATGGTGTACTTCGCCTATGCAACCTTTGACGAGGAACTTGAGTATGACTATCCCGGTTATGTTCCTGGATTAGCTGCTTATCCTCCGCGTTAATAAAACAGGAGCATCCTTCTTAGAAGGATGCTCCTGTTGTTTACAAATATTTTACTGCTGCTACTATGATTAAAATCCATGCAGCTAAAAACGACAAGCCCCCTAAGGGTGTTATCGCACCAAGGATGCTAATCTTCGTTAATGTCATAACGTACAAGCTACCTGAGAAAAGAATGATACCAATTAACATCATCCAACCTGACCATGATAGTAGCGCATTAGCCGGCAAGCGTCCAAGCAACACACCTATAATCAGTAAGCCCGTCGCATGGAACATTTGATACGTGACTCCTGTTTTCCAAATCTCTAAGTATTTCTGCTCAACTCGCCCTTCTAGACCATGTGCTCCGAAGGCCCCTAATGCCACTGCTAAAAAAGCATTAATGGCACCAATAATAATAAACGTTTTCAACCTCTCCACCCCATTATGTTAAAAATCAAACAGTGAATCTCCATTGCTTTCATCATCTATTTGCAGCTTTTTCGGCTGTGTTTGAACGGGTGAAGAAGTTAGAATTTGCTCGACCTTTGTTGGAATCACAGGATTCACTCGCGGTAATCCACGTGTGGTCTCACCCGATTGACTTTCAAGTACAAGCTCGCATAATGTTTTAATGGCATGAACTCGTTCTCTCACTTGTGAGTTGGTCCCACTTGATTTGGCTGCCTGCAGCTCCTGTTCCATTTTTAAAAGTAGCTTTTGCACACTAATTTCCAATTCGTTCACCTCATACCCTTGTCTACCCTATAGTATACGACCTGTCACTAAATTTTCCAAAGAATAGCGTTACTTTTTCTCAAAACGCAGGCAAGCCTGGCCTGATGCCTTCCTTACTTCAATAGATGGCAGCTGCCTTGTTTTAAATCCAAATGCTTTGCATCCTTTTGGAAAATGAGGGTCCCAAGTCACGTAGAAATATTGGCATTTAAAACAATCCTTTTTTTCTACCTTCATGTGATCCACCTTTTTTATTTAATTGTCCAATCAATTTCTGTGTAACCATTCTTCTTCAGCCATTCATTTGCTTTTGAAAACGGTCGGCTCCCAAAGAAGCCGCGATGTGCTGAAAGCGGGCTTGGATGAGGAGCTTCAATGATATAGTGATGATCGGAAATCAACTTCTTTTTCTCTTGTGCTGGTTTCCCCCATAATACAAACACCATCGGTTTCTCTCTCTCACTAAGCTTTGAGATCACTGCATCGGTGAAGGTTTCCCAGCCCATCTTTTTATGAGAGTGTGCCTGACCCGCTCGAACCGTTAAAACGGTGTTTAACAGAAGAACCCCTTCATCTGCCCAATTTTTTAAATATCCGTGGTTTGGTATAGGTGCGCCTATATCACTCTGTAACTCTTTAAAAATATTTTTTAACGATGGTGGCGTAGGAACACCTGGCAGGACCGAGAAGCTCAAGCCATGAGCTTGCTCTGGACCATGATAAGGATCCTGACCGAGTATGACAACCTTCACCTGCTCAAACCTTGTGTACTGTAGTGCAGAAAAGATGTGATCTCTTTTCGGATAGATCGTATATTGTTTATACTCCTCTTCAATTAGGTGTTCAAGCTTTGTGAAGTATTCCTGTTTAAACTCGTCCCCGATGTAAGACTCCCAGCCATTCATATTACTTTTCATACGTGATCACCGCGCGATATCCAAGTGCTGAGAAAAACTCCGTTAATGTTTTCTCGGCATTCTGTTCTGCCACCTGTATAAGCCCTTGAGCAATGGCCTCTTCCTTTACGAGCCTCTTGGCCTCCTCTGCGAGCTCGTACGCCTCATTCCAATTCACTTCGTCCCGAAAAATCCCTTCCACGGAAAACACCTGAGCTTGGTCAAAATCTAATGTTGGCTCTTGGATAATAGAAGCTTGTGGAAGCGTAATTTCTATGATCTTCTCTTCCTCATTTACGCGGAGATTGGATTCATTGATTCCAGCTAAGTCCACTCCCGCCGTAACCGTGCCTGGGATAATAAGAAGGAACTTTCTCTTTGTTCCCGGAAGATTCGTACTAATTTCCTTCCCAAACAGCTGATTGTCCTCTTTTTCAATAACCGCCTTCGCGTACGCCTGTGCTGACGCAAGTGACGACAAGTCTTTTATTTGCTCTATAAAACTACCTTTTTGTACGGTAGCTTGATTGGTCGCTTTTATCGTAAAAATGGCTCCGATTATAATTAGAATGCATAAGGTGATCCCTATTAGCTTCCATGCTAATGATTTTGGAATCACTCTCGCTTTTGATTGATTGTGATGGTATAACTCATTGACTGCAATCGAGGCCGCCATTTGCTGCTTCGCTTCATTAAGTTCCTTCTGCAAGGCCTCTAATTGCATCTGTACTTCTTTCTCGTTCATCTTCACCCTCCTTACAAACTTCTAGATTTATTATAACGGTTGACGAGGGAATTTGTAGAATTTTGCAGAAAGAAGTCGCATAGAAGATATTAGTAGATTAAATAAGATGGCTTATCCTTAATTAAGTAACCAGCAAAAGAAATATAAGCGGAGGTTTTCCGGTTATATACAGAATGGAGCTCGTTTCGGGGGAAATAAGCGGAGATTTTCCGCTTATGCAAAGCAAAATCGCTTATTTTCGTAGTTTTCGAGCCAATAGTCGGAATATCTCCGTCTATTTAAGCATTTTTTCATAATTATTACTAATTAAGCGGAATTTCTCCGTCTATTTATCAGCTCGGGTGTGCTTAACCTGATTTGCCAACCGATAAGTGCCCGGACCGAATGCAGAAATGTTAATAAATAAGAAAAGACGTATTCATACGTCTTTTCTTGTGTCTTTTAATAAGTAAGCATTCGAAAACGGAACTTTTTTATTGCGACTCTCCCAAAATACCAGCGTCTCCCCAACCACCAAACTACCCCAACAGTCTCTGATAAATCGACCGGGCCAGACTCATATCCTTCGTCCCATGAACCAGTCCGCGTCCATCTTTAAAAATAACGACACGTTGCTCGTCCATTTCAACCGATAGCAAATATGGATTTGCCTTCACCACGTACCCCAACTTATCTAGTCGACTTGCTAAGTCCCCTAAATCAAGCTCACTTTGTCGTGGTGGCCGAATTTGCACCGTATCACGACCACACAGTACCGTTGAGCGCGAAAGATTTTCCTTATCCAAATACGGATACTCCCGAAGGTCTCCACATGACAAGCAGCCTGGGTCCTTTGCTTTTCCCATTTTCATGCTGTTGTATTGATTTCGCCATAAATCAAAGCTCGCAAACGAATCACGAACCATCTCCCAATCCTCCACAAGAATCTTCAGTACCTCTGCTGATTGATGAGCAATGACCATCTGCACAGCCGGTCCAATGATTCCCCCTGTATCACAGGTCATTCCTTGAATCGGGATTCTTTTCAGCAAACAATTCAAGCAAGGAGTTTTGCCTGGAATGATCGTAAAACTCATGCCGAAACTCCCGACACAAGCACCATAGATCCAAGGGATTTTGTACTTTTGCGATATATCGTTAATAGCCATTCGCGTTTCAAAATTATCGGTCGCATCCAGGATCAAGTCCACATCCATCACAAGGTCCTCAAGCATCTCAGTCGATGCATCGCCAACAACCGGCACAATCTCTACATCACTATTAATGGCTTTCAATCTCTTTTCAGCTGCAATCGCCTTCGGAAGCTTCTCTCGAACATCTTCTTCTGTATACAGCTGCTGTCTTTGCAGATTGCTTGCTTCCACATAATCTCTATCCACTATCGTTAACTTCCCAACACCCGCGCGCGTAAGCACTTCCCCATTTCCCGAACCAAGTGCACCGGCGCCAATCATCAGCACATGCTTAGATCGCAGCTTGTCCTGTCCACTTTTTCCAATCGGTGAAAAAAGAATTTGCCTCGAATACCGATCATCCATGATAAAACCTCCTTCCTCTGTCCGTTTCCGCTTTTCTATTTACCCCCCACTAACTGGAGGTATAAACGCAACCACATCTCCATCACTTAATACATCTTCGTCACCAGCAAATTCTTCATTTACAGCTGCCATAACCGTATCCAAATTTACTCCATACTGCTCACTTAAAATCGCTTTAGCCTCTGCAACGGTCTTTCCTGTCAGGTCTAGCGATACTGATTCTTCTCCAACCGTATCACGCAGATGAGCGAAAAACATTACTTTATTCATCTAAATCACTCTCCTCTGGTTTTCCTTTTGGATAAGCAACCGTTTCAAGTTGATTTCCAATCCATTCTTCTCCGTCTTCCCAGTGCTCTTTTTTCCAAATAGGAACGATCTCCTTGATACGCTCGATTGCGTAACGATTCGCTTCGTATGCATCCGCACGATGTGGTGTAGATACAGCAATGACAACGGCTATATCCGTAATTTCAAGCTTTCCGACACGGTGCGAAATCGCTACCTTTGCCCCCGGCCAGCGCTCTTCGATTTCACGTCCAATTTGCTCCAGCTTTTTAACCGCCATGCTCTCATATGCTTCATAAATTAAGTATAAAGTCTTTTTTCCAGCAGTTAGCTCTCTTACCGTTCCAATAAACGTTGTAATCGCTCCTGCTTCCCTTTGAACGACTTTGTCAATAATCGATTGCGTATCAAGGGGTTCTCTAGATATTTCAAAATTCATGTTGGCACCTTCTTCCGTTCGATCTTGTCTTAGAGATTGTATCATATTCCTTCGCTCTTCTCACAAAACTAGGTTCCCTCACGATCCAGCTTTAACGCTTTTTCATACTCCAATCTATCATTCATATTAAATACAGCCTTCTCCATCACAGTAATGCCTTTACTAATCAAAATATCTTCTGAAATATACCTCACACGAAGGTTTTGAAGCAGGCTCATGATTCGAAGCTCATTCTTCTCCAAAGACTGTGAAACCGCTTGTAACGCGTCCTTTCGATAGGCACCAAATAAAGGATGCATGTGACCTGCAAGCTTTGGAATGACTGCCTGGTAGTTTTCTAACTCTTCTAGTAAAAATTCCCCAAGGCTTGATGAAATAAACGGCATATCACAGGCCACAATTAAGTTTTTCTCCGATTGAGAACCTTTAAGTCCTGCTTGGATACCTGCAAGGGGACCTTTCCCCTTTTGTTCGTCTTCAACCATTGGTATATTCAAATAATCATACGTATGAAATGTATTGGTGACGATGAGAAGTTCATCCGTAATTTTTTCAAGTTCGATTGCAATCCTTTCAATGACTGGAACGCCATCTATCATCATTAATGCCTTGTTTTGTCCCATACGACTTGATTGTCCACCTGCTAAAATAATTCCCGTTCTGCTCAGGCTCATCGTCCACCTTTCTTAATGATATATTCCTCTATTTTAATATGGAAAGAGGAGAAAGACTATTACGTACGTTCGCCATTATCTACAAATTCAGCACAGATATTACTAATTTAGCTTACCGAAAGAAAATACTAGAAACATCTGAAAAACTAGACTATGATTAGAAAAAATAAAGCTCATAGGAGGTTCAACAGAATGACATTGAAAAAAGTAATGACCATTGCTGGTTCTGACACAAGCGGAGGCGCTGGCATTCAAGCAGATTTAAAAACATTCCAGGAGCTGGGCGTGTATGGAATGACTGCTCTAACAACGATTGTAACGATGGATCCGAAAGATCATTGGCATCACCATGTGTTTCCCATTGCGATTGAAACACTAGAATCACAGCTTGAAACGATACTTTCTGTAGGAATCGATGCGATGAAGACAGGCATGTTAGGAACAGTGGAAATCATTGAGCTAGCTGCTAAGGTAATCGATGAAAATCAACTTCAAACCGTCGTTATTGATCCAGTTATGGTATGTAAAGGAGAAGACGAAGTATTGCACCCAGAAACGACCGATGCTCTTCGTGAAATCCTCGTGCCACGTGCAACTGTTGTCACTCCAAATCTATTTGAAGCAAGTCAGCTTGCACAAACTGCTCCTCTTCGTACGATTGAAGATATGAAGCAAGCAGCGGTAAAAATTCATGCACTTGGTGCCAAGTATGTATTAATTAAGGGTGGAAGTAAGCTACAACACGAAAAAGCAGTCGATCTTCTGTTTGATGGTGAGGAATTTACTCTACTCGAATGTGAAAAAATTGATACCACTTACATTCATGGCGCAGGCTGCACTTACTCTTCAGCTATTACAGCAGAGCTTGCAAAAGGAGCATCCGTGAAGGAAGCTGTTGCGACGGCGAAGGATTTCATTACAGCTGCTATCGCACATGGATTTAAGTTAAATGAGTATGTTGGACCAACGATGCACGGTGCGTACCGTACTTTTGGTACAAAAGTGAATGCATGATATAGCAAGAGCCGCTGGAACTAATCCAGCGGCTTTTTCTATTAGATGTTGAGCTCCAGCGGTCGCTTCCGCATTTCATTATTCAAACATACGACTTAAATTCGCCATTTCAATCGCTGAAACCGCTGATTCCCAGCCTTTGTTTCCAGCCTTTGTTCCCGCTCTTTCAATTGCTTGTTCAATTGTATTGGTTGTTAACACACCGAAAATAACGGGAACTCCTGTGTTTAATGTTGTAGCCTGTACACCTTTTGCGGCTTCATTACATACATAATCGAAGTGTGGAGTAGATCCACGAATAACCGTTCCTAATGTGATTACCGCATCATACTTTTTGCTTTGTGCCATTTTTTGAGCAATTAATGGAATTTCAAATGCACCTGGTACCCAAGCCACATCAACATCATCTTCAGCTACACCATGTCTTTTTAGAGCATCGTGCGCTCCGCTTAGCAACTTGCTTGTAATAAACTCATTGAAACGACCTACAACAATTCCAACCTTTAACCCACTGCCAACTAAATTTCCTTCAAAGCTTCTTCCCATCATTCATTCCTCCTAAAAATGTAGTAAATGTCCAAGCTTACTTTGTTTTGTTTTTAAATACTTTTCGTTTTCTTCTCGTGATTGCATTTGGATGGGCACACGATCAACAATTTCCAATCCATACCCCTTTAATCCTTTGATTTTCCGAGGATTATTCGTTAACAGTCGAATTTGGTTAATTCCTAAATCTTTTAAAATTTGAGCACCAATCCCGTACTCTCTTAAATCGGCACCAAAGCCAAGCTTTTCGTTCGCTTCAACCGTATCATAGCCTTCCTCTTGAAGCTTATACGCTCTAAGCTTGTTCAACAGTCCAAGTCCGCGACCTTCCTGACGCAAATACAGTAACACTCCTGCGCCTTCTTGCTCGATTTGGCTTAATGCCGAATGTAGCTGTGGACCACAGTCGCAGCGATACGATCCGAACACATCACCCGTTAAGCATTCGGAATGAACGCGAACAAGAACTGGTTTGCCAGAATCTATCGTTCCTTTTACTAAAGCTACATGCTCTTTGCCATCAATGACATTGGAATATCCGACCGCTCGGAATTGGCCAAACTCGGTAGGAAGCTCAATTTCCACTTCGCGTTGAATTAAACGATCCTCGCGATTGCGGTACTCAATCAAATCTTTAATGGTTATCATTTTGACATTCAGCTTATCGGCAATTACTTTTAATTGTGGTACACGTGCCATGCTGCCATCTTCATTCATGATTTCGCATATAACCCCTGCTGGTTTTGCTCCCGATAAAATGGCCAAGTCAACAGCCGCCTCCGTATGACCCGTACGCTTAAGCACCCCACCTTTTTTCGCAATTAGTGGAAAAATATGGCCTGGACGTTTAAAATCAGCTGCCTTAGATTCAGGGTTGAGCATTTGTAAAATCGTATCCGAACGCTCAAAGGCCGATATACCAGTTGTTGAATTTTTATGATCAATACTTACAGTAAAGGCTGTCCCATGCGGATCCGTGTTTCTAGCCACCATCGGCATTAACTCGAGCTTCTGAGCTAGCTCTTCTTCGATTGGGACACAAATGAGCCCTCTTCCATGTGTAGCCATTAAATTAATTACCTCAGGAGTTGTCTTTTCTGCTAACGAAAGGAAATCTCCTTCATTTTCTCGATCCTCATCATCACAGACAATTATTACTTTTCCATTCTTTAAGTCTTCCAATGCTTCTTCAATCGAATTAAACATGTCTTTCCCTCCTTATTTAAACCCATTTTCCTCTAGAAATTGAGCGGTAAGAGAAGAACTCTTTTGAATGGTTTGAGTGGCTTGTTTGGATAAAAAGTGTGAAATGTACTTGCCAATCATATCGCACTCAATATTCACGATGTCGCCAGCCCCTTTTCGCCCGATAATCGTTTCCGATAACGTGTGCGGAATCAGCGAAAGAAGAAAACTCGTCTCTGACACACCAAAAACCGTTAAACTAGTTCCGTCCACTGTAACGGACCCTTTTTCGATTATGTAGTGTAAGAGGTCACTCGCTGTTTCTATTTCGTAGTACACGGCATTGGCAACCTCTCTTTTTTCTTTAATTACCCCAAGGCCATCCACATGCCCCGACACGAAATGACCACCAAATCGTCCACCGGCTGCCATCGCCCTTTCTAGGTTCACATGGGACCCTGGTTCCACGTCTCGTAAGCTGGTTGCCTTAATCGTCTCCGGCATCACATCTACTGTAAATGCGTTAGACGTGAAAGAAGTGACCGTTAAACAAACCCCATTCACGGCGATACTGTCGCCGAGCTTTACATCCGTGAGAATATGATGGGCCTCAATCGTCAACACCGAAGATTGCCCGGTATTCTTTGTATTGGTGACAAGCCCAATTTCCTCAATAATCCCCGTAAACATTTTTCTTGCCTCCTTCCATGATTAAGCTATTGTTGCCGCTCGTTTTACCATTTCCTACTTGTAGCATCTCCGAAAAACTCGGGAATCTCTCGTTTTCCTTCGGGTAAGGGATTAAAAGTGATATCCTGGTTTTTTGGTTACCGTAATTGCCTTTTTCGTTCGCTCTTGGGAACCTACTATCACTCTGATTACCGTTAAAGTCTTTTTCTCGCTTCCTTGGGAACCTTACTCCCTCTTTGGTTACCATCAAAGCCTTTTTCTCACGCCAACGGGAACCTTACTCCCTCTTTGATTACCACCAAAGCCTTTTTCTCCCGCCCACGGGAACTTAACTCCCTCTTTGGTTACCACCAAAGCCTTTTCCTCACGCCAACGGGAACCTAACTCCCTCTTTGGTTACCATCAAAGTCATTTTCTCACGCCAACGGGAACTTAACTCCCTCTTTGATTACCACCAAAGCCTTTTCCTCTCGCCAACGGGAACCTAACTCCCTCTTTGGTTACCACCAAAGCCTTTTTCTCACGCCAACGGGAACTTAACTATCACATTGATAACTTCTTTCGCTTTTTACAGCTATCCCGGGTCATAAACAAACTTTTATGACCCCGAGCACAACCTTTTGCCAAGCGCCATATCATAAACAAAAACAAAACCCCGCACCAATAAAGGAACGGGGTCAGAAAAATGGCAATGTCAAATAAAGGTCTAAAAATGGGTACACTTCACCCATAAACATAAACCAGAATTTTTTCCTTCTCCCATCCAGACTTTAACTGTCGGCTCTGGAATTTCACCAGATCCACCGTTTGAATGAACACTCAAACGGGTCACGGACTAAGAAGCTCTTGCTTCATCACCGCCGGTTGGGAATTGCACCCGACCCCGAAGGAATACTATTTAAATTGCTCTCATTATACATAAACTTTCCGCAAAAGGAAACCTAAAACCATTCCGTTGCAAAATCAACCAATCCTAGTTTTCGCTTTTCGATCATGTTTTTAGTAGAATATAAATTATTATATGCGTTAATGAAGTGAAGGAGGAAATAGCATGGAGCTCGTCATAGTGGAAGAAGTTCAAAAAGAGCTAAACCGTCTTGCGAACCAAGATGTGTATATACATTTAGAAACGACAAATGGAGCGTATGCAACTCATAATGATGAATCCTTTTTTTCCTCAGGGGCATTTATTCGTAATGCACTGGTGAAATACGAGATTGGTCAAATCAAAGGAAATGGTCCCTACCGCATTGGATTGAAGCTTAATATTGGCTGGGTTTATGCTGAAGGAATTACTCATTTTGAGGTAGACGATCAAAATAGATTATTAATGGCTGGACACGATTACCAAGGAAAGCTAGCAGTTGCTTTCCAAATCAGTCCAACACCATTTGAGTAGAAAGGGGCGCATCATGGAAAAAGAACGTCAAATATTAGTCATTTTCCCTCATCCTGACGACGAGGCATTTGGTGTTTCAGGCACCCTGGCTTTGCATATCCAAAAAGGAACACCTGTTACTTATGCCTGCTTAACGCTTGGTGAAATGGGGCGTAACCTAGGGAATCCGCCGTTTGCAACAAGAGAATCGCTCCCGCATATTCGTAAGGTGGAACTACAAAACGCAGCCAATTCAATTGGAATTCAAGATTTACGCATGCTTGGATATCGTGATAAAACGGTAGAGTTTGAGGATCCTGAGAAATTAGCGGATCATATGGGAGAAATCATTGCCGATGTGAACCCGTCCTTAATCATTACGTTTTACCCTGGATATTCCGTACACCCTGACCACGATGCGACAGGGGCTGCAGTTGTAAAAGCAGTCGGTCGATTAGCTCCAGAAAAAAGACCAAAGCTCCACTGTGTAGCTTTTTCGAAAAACTCGTTGGATGAGCTTGGTGCACCAGACATCGTTAATGATGTTACCGCTGTATCTGATCAGAAAATCGCCACCATCCAGGCTCATGCATCACAAACGCAATTAATGATTCAAAATATGGCCGAGAAGCTTAAAGCAAATGATCCCGACATGATTGCTTGGGTAAACAACGAACGTTTTTGGACGTATAAATTTTAATAACCATGCCCACAGGATTCAAAGCCTGTGGGCTCTTTCTTTATCTATGAACGGCTTCTGTCTCAAGTACTTCTTTTAACTTTTGTAACTGTCCGCCATCTTCATTTTTAATAATTTTGACTAGCTGTTTTTTCGTAAGGAAGCTTAAAAACCCTCCTGTTTTGACTTCAGCCTCCATCTCGACCTGTGTGCCTTCCTCAATCGCCGAACATGTATAGTGATAAAGGATTTCTACTCCATTTGATACACTTTTTGAAGAAAAGCTGGTTGGTCGATCGAACTCGGTAATGTGCACTTCTGCTTGAATACGTCTTCTTCTCACTAACCTAGTTTCCAAGAATCGACTTCCATGACCAACAGGTCCGTTTGACAATTTTTCCATATCCGTCACAAACGGCAATAGGTTCGTGGCATTTTCTAGGTTTGATAGATAACTAAATACTTCTTCAATCGGTCGGTGAATGATTTCACTTACTCGAAAATCAGCCATTTATTATGCACCTCGGGACGTTTGTTTGTCCTTATTATACTAAAATCCGGCCATACATCTGTCGAAAATATTCACAAAATCTCCCTTTTCATTTTAAAAAATTATCGCTTATGATAGTAGTGAGTGATTACTCACTTTTATTTTTAAGGAGGGATTCAATTGAATCCAATTGTCCAAATGGAACAGGTGACAAAGCACTTTGGAAAGCAAGAAGTATTAAAAGGAATTAGTTTAGACATTAACGAAGGAGAAATCTTTGGGTTGCTTGGACCATCCGGTGCAGGGAAAACCACCCTCGTAAAGCAGCTTGTCGGTCTTGAGGTTCCTTCAACCGGAAAAAACAAAGTATTTAGCATCGTGATGCCTTCACTAGATGTGATCTCAAAAATCGGTTATATGGCTCAATCGGATGCCTTATACGGGGAGCTAACAGCCAGAGAAAATCTACAATTCTTTGCTTCTTTATATGGACTAAACGGAGCACGTCAAAAAGAAAGAATTCAAGCGTGTATGGAAATTGTTCAATTAAATGACCATACCGATAAACAAGTTTCCAATTACTCAGGAGGAATGAAGCGCCGCCTCTCACTGGCCATCGCCCTTATCCATGAACCGAAGTTATTAATTCTAGATGAACCTACGGTCGGGATTGACCCTGTGCTTCGGAAAAGCATTTGGGAATCCTTTTATGAGTTGAAAAAGCAAGGAGTCACGATTATAGTCACCACACATGTCATGGATGAGGCAGATAAATGCGATCGATTAGGGATGATAAGAGATGGGCATTTAATCGCTGTCGGCACTCCTCATGCACTAAAAGAAAGCATGAACAGTACGAGTCTTGAAGATGCCTTTTTGAGCTATGGAGGTGGGAACTAATGCGAGTGATCGCCCTAGTAAAAAGGATTTTAAAACAAATTGTCCGTGATAAACGAACGATGGCCCTACTCATTATGGCACCAATCCTTGTTTTAACGATGCTTCACCTTGTCTTTAATGGCGAAAACTATAAACCAAAGGTGGGCTTTGTTGACCTTCCCACTGCCCTTGTCGAACAGCTCGATGATGCTGATGAAGCCACTGTAAACCTATACGAAACAACCGACGAAGCACAGACTGCCTTAAAGGAACGAGACATTGATGGATATGTGAGTAGGTCAGGCACCTCTCTACAGCTGACATTAGAAGGTAGTGACCCGACCATCAATGGAGCGACGATGAAGTGGTTACAGGAGTCACTGAAGTCTTTAAATCCTGACTCTTCTGCTGCCATGCTTGAAGTCAACTATCTTCACGGTTCAAGTAAGATGAGCCAGTTTGACTCGTTTGGACCCGTATTGTTAGGCTTTTTCATCTTCTTTTTCGTATTCCTTATTGCAGGAGTCTCCTTTTTACGTGAACGAACGACTGGAACGCTTGAAAGACTGCTTTGTAGTCCTCTACGAAAATGGGAAATCGTAATCGGCTATGTGATAGGTTTTGGAATTTTCACGATGATACAAGCCACCATTATTGCCTCCTATGCCATCTATGTTCTTGGAATGATGATGGAGGGTGCGTTCATTTATGTGCTTGTCATCACCTTACTTTTATCTCTGACCGCTCTAACATTAGGGGTATTACTTTCAGCCTTCGCAAACAATGAATTGCAAATGATTCAGTTTATACCGCTTGTGATCGTTCCACAAATCTTTTTCTCTGGATTATTTAATCTTGAGACGATTTCTGATTATTTAAGCTGGGTTGGTCCCCTTACTCCCCTGTACTATGGAGCTGATGCCTTAAGAAATGTTATGATAAGAGGGTATGGGTGGGGTGAGATTTCATTTGATTTGCTTATGTTAGCAGGATTTTCACTTCTGTTCATGATTTTAAACATCCTTGCCCTAAAAAAATATCGTTCCATCTAACGAGGAGTTTATATGTCAGATAATCATATGATTGATGAAGTTATTAATAAAAACGAAAATCTTACCGAAAAGCAAAAGCTCATTCTTGAAGCTGCTATAGAATCCTTTGCTGAAAAAGGCTATGCTGCTACCTCTACGAGTGAAATCGCAAAGAAAGCTGGTGTGGCTGAAGGAACCATTTTCCGCCATTATAAAACGAAAAAAGATCTCTTGTTATCCATTGTTGCTCCTATGATGGCAAAGCTGATTGCACCGTTTGTAATAAAGGACTTGAATAAGGTGTTGAACCAGGATTTTGAAAGCTTAGAAGATTTTTTACGGGCAATGATTCATAATCGTGCTGAGTTTCTAAATGCCAACATTCCCTTGTTTAAAATTGTTCTTCAGGAAATTCCTTTTCAACCTGAACTTCAAAAGCAGTTTAAAGAGCATATTGCGATTAAGGTTTACGAAAGAATGGAAGCTATTATCAAGCATTATCAAGAGGCCGGACAACTGATTGACCTACCTCCTTATCAAGTGGTTCGAATGACAGCTTCTAGTATTTTCGGATTCCTTATCGGCCGGTATCTTCTTTTTCCCGAACTAGATTGGAATGATGAACAAGAAATCGAAGCAACGATTCAATTTATTTTGCATGGATTAGCACCGAAAGAAAAGGCTTGAGGATTCATTCCTCAAGCCTTTCTATTTTACTCTGCTAACGCTTGTAGGATGGCTTCTCCTACACCACTTTCGTCATTTCTCAATGTCACGTGAGTGCAACGTTCTTTAATATCGTCGTTTGCATTGCCCATGGCTACTGATCGGCCAACCACTCGAAACATGGATAAATCATTATAATTATCGCCAACCGCCATCGTATCCTGTAAGGCAATCCCCTTTTCTTCCACAAATTCAGCTAATGCAATCCCCTTTTGTGCTTGCGTGTTCATCAGCTCTAGGTTTCCAAATGCAGATGATGTCACTTCTAGGTTATCAATTTGCTTAAGCTTTTCCTCAACCTCATCTAAGAAGCTATGATCCTTATGGAATACTAGTAGCTTATATATGGTTTTTTCTCCGTTTAAAATCGGTTCATAGCTATCCACAATGTGAATCAAGCCTTTATCATATCTATGTTGAGCTTCTTCTTCTACTAGCTCTCTTGAAAGCTCAGGATTTGCAGTCGTAAAGATATCAATAATGATTTCAACACCCTTATCATAATCGACTGTGTATGTTTCTTCACTTGTATAAATTTCGTAGTAAATGCCTACTTGATTTAACACGTCGGCAGCTTGTTTCGCGATCTTGTGATCTAGCGGATGAGCTTTGACAACTTCACCTTCTTTTGTTCGTATCTCTGCCCCATTGGCACAAATAATCGGTAGTTGTAAGCCTGACTCCTGTAAAACTGATATAGCCTCTTCATAGGAACGACCGGTTGCAATAACCACTTCTACTCCTGAATTCAATGCCTTTTGAATCGCTTCGAGGTTCTTTTCGGATACTTCCTGCTTAGAGTTTAATAATGTTCCATCCATATCACTAGCGATGCATTTAATCATAATCAGTTCCACCTCTATATGTATTTACTGCCTTCACGAATACTGAGCTTAGATAAAGATGTACGCTCAATAAAATTCCTTACACTGCTCGGATTCGTTTTTGAGTATTCACGCAATGCCCAGCCAATTCCCTTTTGTATAAAAAACTCCTTGCTGTCGGCGTTTTCTCTACAATAACGATACAATAACTCTTCATTTGTATTCTTTTTATATTTTAACTGAAAAAGAATCGCTGCGCGCCTTAACCACAAATCATCACCATACGCCCAATTATCAATCGTTTCCTTGATTACTTCTGGATGATCAGCTGCTATTTTCCCGACTGCTTTGGGACTGAGAACATCCACTGTGTCCCACCACGACTTGGTTGTAATAAGCTTTTCAATCCCAGGCAAATGCTTTTTCTCCAGTTTTTTCAACGATTTTTCTATATAATCAAGTGCAGCTGCTTGAAACTCCCTTTCTGGAAGGGCCCATACCTCTTCGACAAATTCTTCATTATACGGCTGTTGTAATATACCGGTTTCCTCAAAAAACTGCTTCATGAGCTCACGTCTCAAGGGGGTTTTGATTCCTAGAAAAGGAAACTGGTTTCGCATATATTTTTCCATATAATAAGCATTCTCGCGATTACTATTCGCTCTGAATAATTTTGTTAGAATGAGGATCTCTTTCATACAGTGCTCCTTTATAGTGACATAACTTTATTGTAAGAGTTTTTTTGTAAATTTTCCAACGATGTAACTGTAAAAATTTATTAAAGGCGGATATGCACAAAAGTAGGGGATCCGTTTTGAAGTGCTTATCTTAAAATACGTGCTGAAATGACTTGTCCTTAATCGAGGAATCAACAAAAGGAAAATAAGCGGAGAATTTCCGTTTAGATGCAGAAGGGAGCAC
Source organism: Robertmurraya korlensis (assembly GCF_023715225.1). Taxonomy (GTDB): domain Bacteria; phylum Bacillota; class Bacilli; order Bacillales; family Cytobacillaceae; genus Robertmurraya_A. The sequence continues at coordinate 29,499 of NZ_JAMBNS010000008.1, read as the reverse complement.
GTTTCGGGATAAATAAGGGGAGATTTTCCGCTTATGCATTACAAAATCTCCCCTATTAGAATTTTTCGAGCCAATAGGCGGAATCTCTCCCTCTATTTACGCTTTTTATATTAGAAATTACTAATTAAGCGGAAATTCTCCGTCTATTTATCAGTTCGGGCCCTTAACCCTCTTTTGAATTGTTGTCGATCTTTAATTTTCAAACTTATTCTTCCAGAGATTCTTCTGTTCATAGAAAAAGGCATGAACCCAAACGAGTTCATGCCAGCTCTAATGTTTCTTATCTTCCACCGCATTGGAAGCTACTGATTCTTCTTAAATCAGTACCATAATAAACCCAACGTCTATTTCTCCAACGGTATCCCGCAATAGAATCTCTTCCAACAAACGTTGGATAGAACCAGAAGCTATTTCCATTAACTAACCAAATATACGTGAAGCGGAATCGGCATCTTCTAATGGCACCAGGGTCAACAGCAAAAGGGGAAAAACCTTGTTGCGGTGTGTAAGAAGGTGGTGGGCCTGATGGTGGACCGTATGGGTCACCTCCACCGCCGCCTGGGAAGCCTCCTCCCGGAAATCCACCACCCGGAAAGCCTCCTCCTGGGAATCCACCACCCGGAAAGCCTCCTCCTGGGAATCCACCACCCGGAAAGCCTCCCCCTGGGAATCCACCACCCGGAAAGCCTCCTCCTGGGAATCCGCCACCCGGGAAGCCTCCTCCTGGAAAGCCGCCAGTTGTTGGCTGCTGTCGGTCATCTAAAAAATAATCTGGATGATAATAGTTCACGCTCATACCCCTCTCTACATACATCTCGTTGTAATGTATGCAAAATGCCTACGAGGGGTGAGTGGTCAATTATATTTCTTCGAGCTGATGGATCCTATCTTGAACATGTTCTGTCAGTTCATTGACCTTTTCAAAGTCCATAGCATTTGTATAAATTTGTTCTAGTTCTTGATTGTACTCACTACATTCCTTTAAAAAGCCGATCGCTTGATCCATCATATTTTTATAGGCTGTTTTATGGTTTGAGATCTCTTCTTCAAAAATTTCATCTGTTCCACTAGCAATGACAGAGCCGTACATATCAACAATTTCGTCTCCATCTCGGCTTGGAAAATATTCATGAGGTGCCGTACTGTCAAAGATGGCCATTCCCAATTCTCTAACAATGACCATATCCAGACTATTTGGATCAAATCCACAATGATATACCTCTACATCTAATCCACGTACTTGTGCTTCTTCAGCAATTTTTCTTAACATCGTTGATTTTCCTGATCCAGGTCTGCCTTTAATAAAATACCTTTTGGCCACGTCCTCAGTTAAATTAGGAACATGGTCAACCGCTCCATCCGGTGTTGCTGCGCCTAAAAATCGGTGCTTTACCGTTGATTCTTTATTCAAAGTCATATTTCCATAAAACTGTGAGATTAATTTTCTAGTCAAATCATCTGCTTTCTGAAAATCCATCGCTTCAATATAGATTTTTTCCCAATTGTCATGAATGCTTAACGCTTCAGCAAAGTGCTCATACGCTTTTTGTTTAGCGTTATTTGCTTGCATGGACAATTGCAAAATATGTTCCTTCTGTTCTACTAGTTTATTTGAGTCCCAACCTTCGCCTAGATTTACATATTCCTCAATTGCACCAAGTGCCCTTGGGGTGATCGTATAGAAACTCGAGCCGTTCACGATTCCTACCTTGAGCTCCGGAATGATCACTCCATCAACAGAAGAAGTATCTAACGGACAATGCATGTACTCCACTTGATAATTTCTTCCTGCCCAGTATTCTCCCACTCTCTTCATAAATGTTGATTTTCCCGTTCCTGGTGCCCCTTGCAATATAAAGACCTTCTGTAAATCTTTTAAACAGTCATCAAATAAACTATGAAAACCCTTAGCTGTATTTCCGCCAGCATAGTAGTTTCTAACACTCCCAGCCATTCGCACACATCCTTTGCTGAAAATTCATACGTGGAGCATTAGAAATATATGCGTTTCTCTCCTTGTCTTAGCACATAATCTAACATAGAGGATGACCAATATAATTTTTACTTATTCGTTCGCAAGTTCCGCTAATTTCCCACCTGTAACAGAAATCAAGTCTTGCAGCTTCAGCTCCATTTGGACTCCGATTTTCCCACCGCTCACGATGATGGAAGATAACTCTTCTGCACTCTCGTCAATGACAGTTGGATACTGTTTTTTCATGCCTACGGGAGAGCATCCTCCGCGAATATAACCTGTCCATTTTTGAATATCCTTGACGGGAATCATTTCAATTTTCTTCTCCCCACAAGCTTGCGCCCCTTTTTTCAAATTTAGCTCCTTCTCAACAGGGACGATAAACACATACAGTTGCTTGCTGGCACCCTGTGCAACAAGCGTTTTATACACCTGCTTGGGGTCCTTTCCTATCTTCTCTGCCACAGACACTCCATCGATTTTCCCATCAAGTGAATCGTACGTGATTAATTCATAGTCGATTTTTTTACTATCTAGAATTCGCATTGCATTTGTTTTTGTCTGTTTCGCCATACACCCCACCCTTTTTATTTTTTATCATACGAAAAAAGGCAGAGAGACACAATTCCCTGCCACTTGAAGGTATAGTTAATAACGGAAAATAGGTGTCTTCCTTTCTACTACTTCTCGACCGATAGAGATATACGTAATATCTGCTTGTTTCGCTTCTTCTAACTTGTAGCAATTTCGACCATCAATAAGAAGTGGTTCTCGCATCATTTGTTTATACTTGTGTAGTGGAAAATCCTTGATTTCTCCCCATTCCGTCACAATACATACCAAATCAGCTTGATCTATAGCGTTCTCTATCGTTTCCGAATAGTGAATTGTATTCTGATATATCCTTTTGACATGATTGTGAGCAACCGGGTCATACGCGCGCACATGGGCTCCTGCTTCTATTAAATCATCCATCAGCGGAATAGATGGAGCGTCCCTTATATCATCTGTGTTTGGTTTAAAGGAAAGACCCAACACAGCTACGGTTTTCCCTTCAACCGTCCCCATACGATTCATTGCTTTGTCAAAAAGAAGTGATTTTTGCTTTTCATTCACCTTTATAACGGATTGGAGAATTTGGAACTCGTATCCGTACAGACTTGCCACATTTTCTAATGCTTTCGTATCCTTTGGAAAACAGGACCCACCAAAACCGATTCCTGCCTTTAAAAAAGGCGTTCCAATTCGACTGTCCATCCCCATGCCAAGTGCTACATCCTCTACATTTGCCCCCGTATATTCACAAAGCTTAGCTATTTCGTTAATAAATGAAATCTTTGTTGCTAAAAAGGATGCGTACTTAACCATTTCCGCACTTTTTAAACTCATATGAACAATGGGAATTTGAAGAGGTTGAAAGATTTTCTCCACTTTCTCCTTGGCTTCTTTGTGATTGGAACCAATGACAATTCGGTCACCGTGAAACGTATCATAGATGCCTGAACCTTCCCTTAAAAATTCTGGATTTGAGACGACGTGTACAGAAACACCTTTACCGTCAAACATCGCTTGGAGCCGGTCATTGGTACCAATGGGGACGGTGCTTTTCGTTACAATGATTGTATGTGAATTGATATGTTGTGCAATGGTTTCTACAGCTTGTTCTATGAAAGTTAGGTCTGCAGCTCCGTCTTCTTTTTGTGGAGTGCCAACCGCTAGAAAAATCACTTCGGATTCCTTATATGATTGCTTTGCATCTGTGGAAAAGTGGAGCCTATTTGCGAGAAGTTGCTTTAACAGGAGCTCTTCTAAACCTGGTTCATAAATCGGACATAGCCCCTCATTGAGCATATTGATTTTTTGTTCATCCGTATCAAAACAAACCACCTCATGCCCAATATCGGCTAAACAAACACCCGTTACCAATCCAACATACCCTGTCCCGCAGACGGTAATTTTCATCTAGACCCTCCTCACAAGTTTCTTTCCCTGTCTTACTATCAGTATAGTTTGTATAAATGGAGAGAATTGCTAAGATCGTGTTAAGAAATTGAAAAGACCATATCAAGTGGATATGGTCTTTTCAAGCAATATTATATCAACCGATATACTCTTGTTTCAAACGGTTTGATTGTAAATCCGTTTATGATGTCGTGGGGATCGGTCTCATAATTTGCTAATAACAGCTGATCGTGTTTTAATTCTAACCCTTCAACAGCAAAGGTTGCTTCTTCCCCGGTTAGATTTGATAGAACAATGACCTTATCGTTGTCACTTTCTCGTGTGTACACGTAAATTTGTGGATCTTCTTCTAATAGAAGCTCATATTTACCATACGTAAACACTTCATTGTTCTTTTTCAGCTGAATCATTTTTTTATAGAAGGAGAGGATCGAGTGTTCGTGCTCTAGCTGCTTTTTCACATTGATATCTTTATAGTTAGGATTCACCTTCATCCAAGGTGTTCCTGTCGTAAACCCCGCTTCGTGATCGTCCGACCATTGCATAGGCGTACGGCTGTTATCTCTTGAAGTGGCCCATATGATCTCCATAATGTCCTCATGCGAAACCCCTTCTTCACGCTTCAAACGATACATATTCTTTACAGCCACATCATCATAATCATCAATACTTGGGAAATGGACATTGGTCATTCCAATTTCTTGACCTTGATAAATAAATGGTGTCCCCTGCATCAGGAAATACATCGCCGCCATGCTTGTTGCACTTTGGTACCAATATTCTTTGTCGTTCCCCCATGTTGAAACAATTCGCGGCTTATCGTGATTTTCAATAAATAGCGCATTCCAGCCGTCTTTTTCTAACCCCTTTTGCCAGCGCGTGAGCACATGTTTCAAGCCTAAAATATCAAGACCTTTGGCAGGATCGGTATCCCAAAGATCCAGATGCTCAAACTGGAATACCATGTTCATCTTACCTTTTTCTTCTCCTACCCAAAGATGCGCTTCGTCTACTGACACTCCATTCGCTTCTCCTACCGTCATCACATCATATTTTCCATACGTCTTTTCTTGCATCTCAGACAGAAAATCATGAATTCCTTCTTGATTCATATGCATGTCAAAAGAAGAAACGTATTTCTTATTCTCAGGGTTTGGCATATCTGGGAATCCTGGACGCTTTTTAATATGGCTAATCGCATCGATTCGGAACCCGTCTATGCCTTTATCTAACCAGTAATTCATCATACTATAGACTGCTTCACGAACCTCAGAGTTTTCCCAATTTAAGTCAGGCTGTTTGGTTGAAAACACATGCAAATAGTATTGCTGAGATTGTTCATCGTATTGCCAAGCAGAACCTCCGAAAATACTTTCCCAGTTATTCGGCTCTGCTCCATCTTTCCCGTCACGCCAAATATACCAGTCGCGTTTTGGATTGTCCTTAGATTGACGTGATTCGATAAACCATTTATGCTCATCGCTTGTGTGATTAGGGACTAGATCAATAATCAGCTTCATTCCACGTTCATGAACGGCTGTTAACAAAGCATCAAAGTCCTCCATTGTCCCGAAGTCTTCCATAATGTCCTCGTAATCAGAAATATCGTAACCATTATCGTCATTCGGTGACTTATACATGGGACAAATCCAAATCACATCAATCCCAAGGTCTTTTATATAATCAAGGCGTTGAATCATTCCCTGTAAATCGCCAATTCCATCTCCATTTGAATCCTGGAAGCTTCTTGGATAAATCTGATAAGCCACGGCTTCCTTCCACCATATCTTCTTCATACATTACCCCTCTGACATTCTATTTTTTCACGCTGTAAATTACTTTTTTGGAGAGCGCAACCGTTTGCATAAATAGATAAAAAAATACCCTTTTTTAAGGTTGCACTGTTGTTAATAGTTTAACGCTTACATGAAATTTACGCAATACCGAGTTCTTTTTGCTATGCAATGTCCATTATCTGATTCAACTGGCCGTCCTAAAAACGGCCAGTTTCCCATTCAAGATTCACTTAACAATGATTTATGAATAAAAATCGCCGCTTGAAGCCCTTCTCCCATCGCAACAGTTACTTGCTCGGAATGCGCGACCACATCACCTGCTGCCCAAACATGTTTGATATTCGTCATTTTGGATCGAGGGTCAACAAGAATATGTTTATTTTCCATGCGTTCCACTCCGAGCTGAGCAGCAAGCTCGGAACGTACCTCGTTGTTTCCAAATGCGACAAATCCGTGGTTTGATACTAACTGAGTTCCATCCGCCAAAGTGACACCTTGAAACTGACCGTCTTTCGCCTGTACCTGTTCAATCGACTGTTCATAATACTCAATATTCTCCTTTTTAAGCTGTTTAAGGAGCTTTTCATCCACATCTTTTCGCTCATGATTCACATAAATAAGCTTTTTCGACCAGAACAATAAAGTCAACGCCGCATTTGCTCCGACATTACCAGAGCCGATCACAATACATTCCTCGTCTTTAATTTCGTATCCATCACAATCAGGACATATATACACACTCTGACCTAGACATGGGTACAGCTCAGGGAGAGGCGGAATCCGGTCCATGACACCAGTTGCAATTAACAATCTCTTTGCCTTTTTTTCGTCCCCATGATGAGTGGTTACATGAAAAATTTCTTTTTTCTTCTCCACTTTTTCAACCTTTTCTAGTAAAAACTCAACTCCATATTGCTTCGCCTGCTTCTCCCCAATCGACCGTAAATACTCACCGCTCACTCCGGATGGATAGCCGAGCACATTATGATAGCTTCTGCACAGAGTAGATCGGCCATCACCTGAATCAATTACGAGAACTTTATACATGTATCTTCCTAGCTGTATTGCACACTGTAATCCAGCAATTCCTCCACCAATTATCACGCAATCATACACCACTGTTTCCCGCTCCTTTCTACCTCCTTACCTTGCCCAAAACCGGGAATTTTTTGCTATAAAAGATGAAAAAGCTGACCCATTAAGGGCCAACTTTCACATAATAGCCTTTTGTTGCTGTGTACGAACTAACTCTGCATAAAATCCATTTAGTTTTAGAAGCTCTTTGTTTGAACCTTTTTCACTCACTTGACCATCTTTTAACACAACGATTAGGTCGGCATTTTGAATCGTGTTCAAGCGGTGGGCAATGACAAAGGTTGTTCGGCCCTTCATCAGCCTTTCTAACGCATCAATTATTTTCATCTCCGTAATTGTATCAATACTGCTTGTCGCCTCGTCTAAAATTAGCAGGGCTGGGTCCGCTAGTAACGCGCGGGCAATGGATAACAACTGCCGCTGTCCGTGACTAATTCCCGCTCCCTCCCCGTTTAGCACTGTATCATAACCATTTGGAAGCTTCATGATAAATTCATGTGCATTTGCTTCCTTTGCTGCCTGGAGAACTTCTTCATCCGTAGCATCTAAACGACCAAATCGGATATTTTCACGGACGGTTGATTCAAATAAAATCGAATCCTGTAAAACAAAACCCATTTGCTTTCTTAAGCTGTCTCGTGTAATTTCCTTGCTATCACTTCCATCAATCCAAATCGTACCCTGATCACTGTCGTAGAAACGAGCAAGCAAGGAGATCACCGTCGTTTTCCCTGCTCCCGTTGGTCCAACTAAGGCAACCGTCTCACCAGCTCTTGCCTGGAAACTTACATTCCTTAATGTAGCAAGGCCCTTGTTATAGGAAAAGCCAACTTGATCGAACACAATCTCTCCACGCAAATGTTCAATGGGGTTTGCTTTTCCTTCATCATCCTGTTCATTCCTTTCATCCACGATTTGAAACACACGCTCTGCTCCAGCTACCGCTGATAAGATCATGTTGAACTGGTTGGCGAGATCATTTAATGGTCTCGTGAACTGCCTTGAGTATGTAGTAAAGGTAACAATGATACCGATTGAAACCGATCCCTTGATAGCAAGAATTCCACCAACTCCAACAATGATCGCAAAGCTGACGTTGTTTAGCATATTCATTAGTTTCGGAATAAAGCCAGAGTATGTTTGAGCCCAAAAATTGGATTCTTTTAAAGCATCGTTTTTCTTCGCAAATTGCCCGATCACTTTCCTTTCCTGCGAATACATTTTCACAATTTTTTGACCCGACAGTGTTTCCTCAATGAAACCGTTCATATCGCCAAGTGTTTTTTGTTGCTCCTTAAAAAATCTCCCTGTTCGGTTCGTAATCCATTTCAGTCCGGCAAACATGACAGGGACGATCGTTAAGGTTAATACCGTTAACAACGGGCTTAACCATAGCATCATGGCAATGGTTCCAACAATAGTTAACGTACTCGTTACTACTTGTAAAATAGCTGAGTTTAATGTTCGACTGACATTTTCCATATCATTTGTTAAGCGGCTCATCAGCTCACCATGCTGACGCTTCTGGAAAAAGGAAATAGGGAGCATATGCAGCTTTTTAAAAAGCTGGTTTCTCATTCGAAAAACAATTTCTTGAGCGATCCCGATCATCCAATAGTTTTGGAAAAATAGGGCCCCTGATTGTAAAAGAAAGACGATGATGACTCCAAATAACAATAATAAAAATCGTTCTTTATTGGTTCCAGCAATAACATCATCTACCGCCACACCTAATAAATAAGGACCAATCAAGGAAAAAACAGAACTTGCTATTACCATAAAAAGAACCCAAGATAGCAGTGTCTTTTCTTTGTTTGCGAAACCAAGAACCCTAAGCAGTGTTCCCTTCATATTCTTTGCTTTTGGCTTAGTTTGAGGTTTATGCAAGCTGCTCCATCTCCTTTTGCATCTGGGACTTGTAAATTCTACGGTAGCTTTCGCTTTCTTTCAGCAATTGTTCATGCGTTCCTTTTGCGACTAATCGGCCTTCTTCGAGGAGAAGGATTTGGTCGGCTTTTATGACCGAGCTAATTTTTTGAGCTATGATAAAAGTAGTGCATGCTAGATCCTTTATCGAAGCTAGAATATTCGCTTCTGTTTTGGCATCAAGCGCACTTGTACTATCATCCAATAACAAAATTCTTGGCTGCCTTACGATTGCCCGTGCGATGGAGAGACGTTGTTTCTGCCCACCCGACAAATTTACTCCACGCTGACCTACCATGGTTTCATATTGATGTGGAAGAGTCATGATGAACTTATGAATTTCTGCCTTTTTTGCAGCTTCTATGATTTCCTCAAAAGTGGCATTCTCCTTTCCCCAGCCAATATTCTCTTTTACCGTCCCCGTAAATAAGTGGGCTTCTTGAGGAACCATTCCAATTTGCTTTCTTAGTTCTTCCTTTTCATACTTCCTGATATCCTCATCATCAATTGTTATATGTCCTTCCGTTGCCTCAAACAATCGGGGGATTAACTGAAATAATGACGTTTTTCCTGACCCTGTCTCCCCTAAGATTCCGATTCTTTGACCTGCCTCGGCCGTAAAGCTTATGTCATTCAGTGTTGGTTTGAGCGATTGTGGATAGTGGAAACTCACATGTTGGAACTCCACTCTTCCATCTATAATTTCTCCTGTTGAAGAAGTCTTTAGCTGTTCAGCATTTGTCTCTTGCTCAAGAATTTCAACAAGCCTTCCTGAAGAAGCTTGTGCTCTCGAGTAATTCATCATAACAAATGAAAAAACGGTAAAAGCAAACATAATTTTCGTTCCATAATTAAGCACAGCAACGATTTCTCCCGCTTGTGCCCCACCCATATCCAGTTGAAGAGAGCCAAACCAAAGAATGATAACCATCGCAACATTCATTCCGAACATAAGAATAGGCATCGTCATCTCCATGATTTGAAGAGCTTTCTTATTATCTTCTCTTAGTAGCTTATTTACTTTTTCAAACCGTCCCTGCTCATGGATACCTCTTGTAAATGCTTTAATAAGTAGAATACCTACTAAATTTTCTTGAATGATACTGTTCACCGTATCAAGCTTTTTTTGAACAAGTTGAAAAAGAGTGACTCCCTTTCGAATAAGGGTTAATACAATCACTAATAAAAGAGGAACAGAAATAAGCAGAATAGTAGCTAGCTTCACGTTTACCGTGAACGCCATAATCATTCCACCTAATATAAACAAAGGAGCTCGGAGTGCAATACGCAGGCTCATAAATAGGAAGTTCTGTATTTGAGTCACATCGTTTGTGAGCCTTGTAATTAAGCTAGAAGTGGGAATTTCCTGAAAATCCTTAAAGGCAAATCGTTGGATTTTTCCAAACAGGTCTCTCCTAAGATCGTAACCGACCCCTTGACCTACTTGTGAGGAGTAAAAGGAGTTTACAATTCCTGCAACAAAGGCGATAAAAGAAAGAAGGAGAAGAATGCCTCCCCATAGGTAGACGGGATTCATGTCACCGTTTGTGATGCCCTCATCAATGATTTTTGCCATTAGCACAGGTTGTATCAGCTCAACCACCAACTCAAAGCCGGTAAGGGTTAACGCGATGATAGTAGCGTATTTATAGGGAAATATGTATTTAAAAAGCTTCTTCATGGGGGATCCCTCCGTTTCCATTACCGAAAAATCTACAAATTATTTAGTTACCCTTAATATTTTAATTGTAACATATTAATAGAGTGTACAAAATATTCAATCATCTTTCATGGCAAACAAAAAAGCCTTATGCAGGCTCTTCAAGAAAGGGCTATTGATTTTTTTGAATTCCAAACCTAGCGTTAATTTGTCCACGAAGCATTTTATTACGGAGTTTTTCATCTTTAGCTAAATTATTTTTCTTCAACATATCCTGCCTAATTTCGTACGTTCGAACGCCTTCTTCTCGCTTATTCGCTATTTCTATGAGCGTTTCTACATCAGAGAATGAATACTTTCGGTTTCCTCGTTCAGAGCGCTCAGGGAAAATGAGCTTTCTTTCCTCGTAATAACGGATTTGCCTTTCGGAAAGGCCTGTTAATTCACTAACTACACCAATCGTTATGACTTTTCGGCTTTTATATGATGTATCTTCCCCCATGGTTTATTCCTCCGTTTCCCACACCGTTTGCTTCTAGATTATACCATTACCTTACACAATAGACGTCTAACCTGTAAGATTTTCTGACAAGTTTTAAAAACACTGTTAATTAAACTAACACTCGAAGTGATAACTACTTCCATTCCATTTACAATAACGTTAATACCAATCAGAAAGGATGAACTCCCCATGGCGCTTCTAAGAGAAATGGTTGAGAAAAGGCGAAAAGAGTATGAGAGTCTCCTAACAAAAGCCGGTGCCCTCACAGTTCGTAAAGACTCAGCTGATTTCACTCTTACTGAAATGGAAGAGGTCTATAGAAAATGGGTAGCATCTAGAAAGGAAAAGGAAAGGAAGAATGATGATGAAAAATGAAGATGCGATTACCTTAGCCAAGATGATTATTGAACTAGATCTACTTCGAGACGAAATCTGGGAGAGTCTAACAAGTGAAGCCGGTGATAAAGCATATGAAATTCTTCGAAACGTTCAAAATAGCTAACTCAAAAAGCCTGCTGTCATGAACCAGCAGGCTTACCTTTTTTCACGATTTATACAAGCAGCTATCGTAAGCTTTGTGGTACATATACGCAAAACGGTTCACTCGCCAAGTAATCCCCTGTCATAGCATATGCTCTAGAACGAGAACCTCCACAAATTTGACGATACTCACACATGCCACATTTTCCTTTGTAGAGGTCTGGATTACGAAGTTCCTTTAGGACAGGTGATGTTCGATAAATATGATCTAAGCGATTCTCACGGATATTTCCGACTTTTATTGGGAGCAATCCACTTGGAAACACATCTCCTGTATGAGAAACAAAGATAAAACCATTTCCGTCATTTACACCCTTTGGCGCTCGCTTTAAACCATCTCGGATTCTGTTTTGATCCATCGTCATGGTGTCTTCGTAGCGAATATGGCCTGTTTCTACTTTATGCTCTTTCACTTTTTGCTGAAGAACCACACGTCGATAATGCTGTGCTGCCGTTGTTTTAATATCGTAAGAAACTTTTTTACTTAAGTCGTACAACCACCTAAATACCTTTTCGTGTTCAAGTGGCGTTAAACAATCATCCACTTGGCCTCTTCCCGTGGGTACGAGTAAAAAGATATACCACATCACCACATCGAGCTCTTCCATTAGCTTGGCCATTTGCTCGAGATGGTCGTAATTGTACCGGGAAATGACGGTATTGATCTGAAGCGGCATGTTTAGCTCACGCAAATACGCCACTTTCTCAAGCGTTAAGTCAAATGAACCGGGAATGCCACGGAATTGATCATGAATATCAGCAGTAGGTCCATCCAAGCTAAATCCCCACCTTGATAACCCCACCTGCTTTGCTTGTCTCATCTTCTCCTTTGTCACATTAGCTGTTGCACTAGGAGTCATAGAAACACGCATCCCTTTTTTAACCGCATAATCGGCTAGCTCCAACAGATCGTCACGCATCATGCAGTCACCACCACTAAAAACTAGCATCGGATTATTCATTTCATAAATTTCGTCAATTAAAGCGATCCCTTCCACATGGGTTAACTCATTTGGGTCTGGCGTCAACTGTGCGTCCGCACGACAGTGCACACACTTAAGCTGACAAGCTCTTGTTACTTCCCAAATGACAATAAACGGATTTTGGCTGTAATCAACAGGAACATGTTTCCCATGCATCGTATCACCTAACCATCTTTTAATTTTTCAATGTTCTCATTATAGGAGTTAACAAAGTCGTTGAATCATCCATATTGTTACAATCCTCCTACACTTGCTACTTTCTAATAAGAATTCAGTGTCGTATAGTGAAAGGAGATGATTATTTCAAGGAAAAAGGAGAAAACCCATGCTATTACCTTGTCGTATAGATGTGTTAGCCTTCACTAAACAGCTCGTTCAAATAGAAAGTGTCGTCAATACAGATGGAGAAAAAGTCATCTCTCATTCATTGCATACACTCCTGACTTCATTTTCTTATTTTCAAGAAAACCCTTCACACCTCGTCATCACACCAACCATTGATGACGATTACGAAAGATATAATGTTCTTGCCTTTGTAAAAGGAACAAAAGGCAGAAGTAACCGCACCGTCATTCTGATGGGTCATGTGGATACCGTTGGAATAGATGATTTCAACCAATTAAAAAGCCTTGCCTGTTATCCGGACGAGTTAGCTGAAGCTTTGAAGAAAGAAGACTTATCAGAAGAGGTAAAGAAACAGCTTGAATCAGGCGACTGGCTTTTCGGCAGAGGCACCCTAGATATGAAGAGCGGACTCGCTAGCCACCTGTATCTACTAAAATATTACTCAGAACATCCTGAAGAGCTTAACGGAAATCTTGTCTTCTTGGCAGAATGTGATGAGGAGGACAGTTCAAACGGAATTCTATCATCGTTAAAAACACTAAAAACATGGAAGACTGAGCATCACTTCGACTATGTTGCGGCGATCAATGCCGATTTCGTAGCTCCTCGGTTTAAAGGGGATCAAAATCGCTATATATATAAAGGAACCGTCGGAAAGCTTCTGCCTTCTTTTTTCATTACCGGTTCGGAAACACATGTTGGCTCTTGTTTTGAAGGATTAGACCCGAATTTTTTAGCAGCAGAGTTAACTCAGCAAATCAATTATAATCCGGAGCTTTGCAACGAGGCTTTAGGGGAAACGACCGTCCCTCCCGTATCACTAAAGCAAATGGATATGAAGCCTTCGTATGACGTACAAACCGCCTTAGCTTCTTATGTGTACTATAACTTTTTTATTCATTCGTGGACACCAAAGGATGTCATCGATAAGCTTACCGAACAAGCGACAATTGCTTTCGACCGTGCTTTAAGCACCTATGAAGAGCGCTATAAAAATTATTGTAAAATTAGTGGCGAAGCATACCAACCCATTCCGTGGAAAACACGAGTGTTTACTTATGAACAGATGGAAGAAAAGCTGCTTGCTGAACATGGGGACAAGTACAAAGAACATATGAACGTATTTAAAGATCAACTACAGCAAAACAAATCATTGGATAGCCGGATGTATGCTGCGCGTGTGGTAGAGGAAGCATGGAAATGGATGAAGGACAAGAGTCCTGCTATGATATTGTTTTATTCATCCTTGTATTCACCCAGAATTGAACTATCAGGAAAAACATCTGATGAATCCATCCTTATTCATGCACTTGATGAAGCCGTTGCTGCAGTACAGCCAGATTACCCGTTTCCGATCGTCACGCGTAACTTTTTCCCTTATATCTCAGATATGAGCTTTGTTGCATTAAGCGATGATGATGCAGGCCTTCAAGCCGTCACAAACAACAATCCAAGCTGGGGAAGGAAGCATTATATTAATTTTCAAGATATACGAGATATCAATGTTCCTGTCGTGAATATCGGACCATACGGAATTGATGCACATAAACGATTAGAAAGACTAGAAATGACCTACTCCTTAGAAGTGGTTCCCACACTAACCAAACGAGTGATCGAGCGTGTATTGAAATAGGCGAGGGTTCATCCCCTCGCCTGCTTTCTTATCTGTATTTATACACAATTGCCTCGTACGGTCGAAGCTTGATTGAAGAAACGTCCGGTTCCGCTGATTGCTCGTAATTGCTAATTAAAACTTCTATATCACGGCAAATCATATCTTCTGGTAGCACAAACTCTGGTCGGTGATCAGAGAAATTCAAGATAACCAACAGCTTTTCTTTTTTCAGTGTTCTCGTATAGGCGTAGATTTGTTCATGATCCTCAAGAAGTACATCGTATTTCCCATAAACGATGACATCATTCTCTTTTCGTAATTTGATCAGCTTTTTGTAATAATGGAAAATCGAATCCTGATCAGCCACTGCTTGTTCTACATTCACTTCTTTGTAATTTGGATTTACGGCAATCCATGGTGTACCTGTTGTGAAACCAGCATGTTCACTAGCATTCCACTGTACTGGAGTACGTGCATTGTCCCGCCCTTTTACATAAATGGATTGCATTACTTTTGCTTCGTCTTCATTGTTTTCTTTGACCTTTTCGTTGTACATATTCAGTGTTTCAATATCTTTATACTCTTCAATGGAGTCAAATTTGACATTCGTCATGCCAATTTCCTCACCTTGATAAATATAAGGAGTTCCTTGCAAAGTGTGAAGGAAGGTAGCAAGCATTTTTGCCGATTCTACTCGATACTTCCCGTCATTTCCAAATCGAGAAACCATACGAGGCTGGTCATGATTGTTTAAGTACAAGCTATTCCAGCCTTCCTCCTCAAGTCCCTTTTGCCATTTTGTAAAATTGTTTCTCAAGTCTTTAAGCTTCAACGGACGCAAATCCCATTTTCCACCTGGTCCTGAATCAAGGTCCATATGTTCAAATTGGAACACCATATTCAGTTCATTTCGATCTGAACCGGTATAAAGCTTCGCCTGCTCCACATCTACACCTGGTGTCTCACCTACCGTAACGACACCTTTTGAAAGCACCTCTTTATTCATTTCCTGTAAATACTCATGTATTTTAGGACCATTGAAGAAATACTCTGCACCTGACGCATACTTTTTCCCTTCCATATTCGGTGCATCCTGGTATCCTGCCTTAGAAATTAGATTGATCACATCCATTCGGAAGCCATCAACACCCTTGTCGATCCACCAATTCATCATATCGTACACTTCTCTTCGAAGTTTTGGATTTTCCCAATTTAAATCAGGTTGCTTTTTACTAAATAGATGGAGAAAGTATTCGTCAGTCGTTTCATCATACTCCCAAGCCGAACCGCTAAAAAATGATTCCCAGTTCGTTGGCTCTTTGCCATCCTTTCCCTTACGCCAAATATAATAATTCCGGTATGGGTTGTCCTTGGATTTTTTCGCTTCAAGGAACCAACGATGCTCATCTGATGAGTGATTAACTACAAGGTCCATCATAAGCTTCATCTCCCGATCATGCATCTCCTGTATCAAATGTTCCCAATCTACCATCGTACCAAATTCATCCATTATATCTTGGTAATCGCTTACATCATACCCATTATCGTCGTTTGGTGACTTATATACAGGAGACAGCCAAATGATTCCAACACCGAGCTCCTTTAAATAATCAAGCTTTTCAATAATACCTTGGATATCACCAATTCCGTCTCCATTGCTATCCTTAAAGCTTCGCGGATAAATTTGATAAACAACACTTTCTTTCCACCATGATTGATCCATATGTATATCTCCTCTCATATGCACTCACCTCTGTGCAAACGTTTGCTCCTCACTAGAATACCATTTTATCAAGCAAAAAAAAACAGCCTATCTCTGTGAAAGAAAGGCTATTTTTTGACATATCTATTTTTCATTATTCGCTCTGTGTGCAAGCATGGACACAACGGCATCATCCATTGGTGGATTATGAAGCCCGGCTCGAACATCTCGGTAATATCTTTGCAGTGGACTTTTATGATAAAGGCTCTGCGCTCCTACGATGCGCAT
Source organism: Robertmurraya korlensis (assembly GCF_023715225.1). Classification (GTDB taxonomy): domain Bacteria; phylum Bacillota; class Bacilli; order Bacillales; family Cytobacillaceae; genus Robertmurraya_A. Next base: position 13,110 of record NZ_JAMBNS010000008.1, on the reverse strand, counting down.
GGCTTTGTCAACAACCTCCATGGCTGTATTGGTGACCACATGTTTCACCGCTGCAAGCTCCGCATGTAGCTCATAGCGATGTTCCACATCTTGATCCCATCTTTCTGCAACAGAATAAAGAAAGGTTCTTGCACTCATTAACTTAAGCTCCATTTCTCCGATAAGCTGACGAATATTAGGAAGCTCACTGATGGGACCTTTGATAGAGTTTGGTTTATAATGATTAGCATATTTCACCGCATAATTTCTTGCAGCTAAGGCAATTCCCATATAACAGGCTGGAATATGCAAAAGCCACCCGTTCGCCTTCTTTTTTGATTCCTGGTCAAGAACTTGTACAAGTGCATCATAAGGAACTCTCACATCTTGTAGAAGAATGTCATGACTTCCGGTTCCACGCATCGCCATGGTGTCCCATGTTTCGACGATTTCCAACCCTTTTGTTTCACGTGGAACAATAAACTGAGCAATTTCGTCATTTTTCTCCACCGCTGCAACGACAATAAAATAATCGAGTACAGGTGACATGGTCGTAAATGTCTTTCGACCGTTTATTACCCAATGGTCTCCATCTTGTACGGCAAGAGTTTGTGGTCTACCTCCTCTTGTTGGACTCCCTGTTGCTGCCTCGGAAACCGCACTGTTTAATAAGGCCCCATTATGTACGATGTCTTTTGCGATTTTCTCAAAAGCACCATTTTTCCATACCTTCTTTTCTGCGGTGTCCATGACAATTCCTATATGCCAGCCGATGGAAAGTGCCGTTGAAGCATCTCCCTGGGCGAGCCTTTCCTGTAGAAGTACAAGCTCATAAAGTGAAATTCCTTCCCCACCCAACTCTTTTGGAACAGAAAGCTTCGTGTAGCCACTTTTCTTTAATTCCTCGATATTTTCATAGGGGAAGCTCCCCTCCCGGTCATGTTGTTCTGAGCGCTCTTGAAAGGAATCAGCTAACTTACTCACCATGCTATAGAGCTCTTTTTGATGGTTTGTTTTTAAAAAATATTGCTCATGATAACCCATTTAAAAAACTCCCTTCCCTGCCTATTGGTTGAAGAGGTAAACTCTCCTATCGTTCCTGCTTTTTATATAAGTATAACGGTACGGCTCTTTCGTTGTAAAAAAGAACCCCTTAGAATTATCTAAGAGGTTTCATCAACTAATAAATGAAATAATCGTGACTCCTACGATCGCAACGAGGGACATATGCATTCCATTTGCCTGCAATCCAACCTGAACACCAGATATTCCTGCAAATCGGCTAACCATTAAATTTAATCCTGAGAACGGACTAAGCGCCGTTGACATTGCCCAGGTGAGTAACAATAATAGCGCCAGAGAAATACTCGTTATACCAAGCTCTGCGGGCTGAAGCTGCATCGCTAGCGCTCCCACCACAGCAATCTGGTGAATTCCCATATAGGTGAGAACAAGTACGATCACAATGACGGCTAATGCAAAGAGGAAAAAGGACTCCTTCGCAAACCCAGTAAGAACAAAATTGACTCCCTCTGCTAAGGCGGTTCCTTTTATGGCAAAAGCAAGCATTCCCGCACTCATAAAAAGCATCATTTCATTGTTCATCAGTGGAACGGTACGATCTCGATAATCAATTAACAGCGGGCGCATTTTCTCCCAGTTACGAGGGAGAAAGGCAAATGCGGTCGGAACAAGAACAGTGATCAGACAAACAATGATGATCATCGACCAGTGGGTAGCCCACTCAATCAAAAGACAAGAGCTCATTAACAAAACAACGAAGAAAACGAGTCGAAAAAGCTGATTATGAATCTTGTTATCTAGTAAACGAGATGGTGTTGATTCCACATTTATTGGGTTTCGCTTCTGCCAAAGGGCGAATAAGATATTTCCGATCAGTAAGGACAAAGCTGATAGAGCAATTCCATACCCGATGTACTGATTGAACGGAACATGCAAATAATGAAGAACTAATGAAACCGATGCAAAATATGGAGACCAAAAAATGGCGGTCGTAAAGCCAACGAGATAGCTTTTCGCTGACATCATTGATGGAAGCTTTAACTCATCTAGAAATTCATTGATAATCCGAACCGAGCCCAGATTTAAGACCGGACTTAATAAAAACAAAGTACCCGTAATTCCTGCATATAGTTTCTTTGGCTGCTGCAGTAGCTTTTTTAGAAGCAAAGCTACTGCCTCAAAATAGCCTCCAAAACGTAATGGAATGGACAATAGAGGGGCTAATGTTATTAAACAAAGAAGAGGTAAAATAAGAAACAGGCCATCACTTATACCTTCAACACCTGTCCCCTTTCCCATTTCAAGGATGATTCCAAGTCCCATCATAAAAAAGCCAAGAAGTCTTGGTAGTGGGTCTGCTTTCGGAGCACTACCGACAAACGCAATCAAAGCTAGAACCACTACCACATACCTAAGCCAGGTAAGCTCTACAAAATATTGAATCAAATAAAGGCCACACATCGCTAAAATAAGGTAACTTCTCATTGAGCAACTTCTCCTAATGAACTTGTAATCTTTTGTTCCATCGTACTCCTATCATTTAATAGATTCAATGAGTACTTCTAGAAAAAATGATTGCAATTGAAGTGAATGAAAACCTACATCCAACCACTTGCTTGAAAACAAGCAAACAATTGCTGTATTCTTTAAAGGACAAAACACCTAAAGGATGTAAAAATAATGAGATTAAATAAATTTATTAGTGAATCAGGCTTTACTTCCAGACGCGGAGCAGACAAGCTCATTAGTGAAGGAAAAGTGACGATAAACGGTCGTGTCGCTGAGCTTGGCAGTCAGGTGGAAGCAGGAGACGATGTGAGGGTGAACGGCCAGTCCATCGTGGTAGCGAGAAACTATGTATATATTGCACTTAATAAACCCGTTGGAATTACGAGTACCACCGAGCGTCATATTAAAGGAAATATTATCGATCTCGTCAATCACCCACTAAGGATTTTCCATATTGGAAGGCTTGATAAAGACTCTGACGGTTTAATTCTCCTCACAAATGACGGGGACATCGTCAACGAAATTCTTCGAGCAGAAAACAGACATGAGAAAGAGTACATCGTGACTGTTGACAGACCCATCACAAAAGAGTTTGTCGCAAAAATGTCATCGGGTGTAGAAATTCTTGATACAAAAACCCTTCCTTGTAAAGTGGAGCAGCTTTCAAAATACGTGTTTAAAATCATTTTAACACAGGGCTTAAACCGGCAAATTCGCCGTATGTGTTCTAGCCTAGGGTATGGAATCGTTCGCCTTCAACGCACGAGAATTATGAACATCCATCTTGGCAACCTCCCCGTTGGTCAGTGGAGGGATTTAACAAAAGAAGAAAAAAAGGAACTATTTAATGAATTGAATTACGAACCGAAACAGTAAAAAAGCTGAAGGATTCTTCAGCTTTTTTTAATGATGATGGCTGGCTTTCCGATCGGATAATACTCAATTTCCTCACAGTCCCGAACCGCCTCTTCCGAGAAACAGTTTCTTCCATCAAATACGATTGGCTCTTTCATATGAGAAATCACTTCTGATAATACGAGCTGTTTGATTTCCTTCCACTCCGTAACAATAAAGACAGCATCTGCCTCTTTTAACGCCTCTTTCACCGAAGCAGCATACATGATTTGTTCTCCGAAAATCACTTTTGCATTTCGAGTTGCCACTGGGTCGTAGCCAATTACGGTTGCTCCTTCTTTCAGTAAAGAGTGGATAATTGTAATCGAAGGAGCTTCTCTCATATCATCTGTCTCCGGTTTAAAAGCAAAGCCTAATACAGCGATTTTCTTCTGCTTCAAATGTCCAAAACGACTCAGAGCCTTATTCACAAGTAGCTGCTTCTGTCGGTCGTTAATCAACATGGTTTCTTCAATCATTGAAAAAGGGACATGATATTCTTTTGCGATGGCTAAAAGTGCACTAACATCTTTAGGAAAACAGGACCCACCATATCCGATTCCACTTTGTAAAAAGGCTTCCCCTATCCGTTGATCTAGCCCCATCCCCTTAGATACATCTTCTACATTTGCACCTACTGCCTCACACAGGTTTCCTATATTATTAATAAAGCTAATTTTCGTTGCTAAGAAGGCATTCGCTGCATACTTAATCATTTCTGCACTTCTTGCATCTGTCGTGACAACCTGAGCCTTTAGAGGAGCATACATCTTTTCGATTACCGCAGCTGCCTCCTTGTTCTCACACCCAATCACAATTCGGTCAGGATGTAGTGTATCTAACACAGCTGATCCTTGTCGTAAAAATTCGGGATTGGAGACAACCGATGGAAAGGTTTGCTTTTGACCCGTTCCCTCCAGCCATTTCTTCACCTTTTCATTTGTGCCAACAGGGACGGTACTCTTGATCACAATGATTGTCTCTTCTTTTAAATATGGAGCAGCATCGTGAATCGCCTGAAATAGGTACGTTAAGTCTGCTTCTCCACTACTTTGCTGAGGAGTACCAACAGCAACGATTATGACCTCTGACTTCTCCAAGCCCTCTTCATGCGACGTTGTAAACCGCAATCGGTTGGCATCCATATTTTTCGTAATTAAATCTTCCATTCCCGGTTCATATATAGGGGATTTTCCCCCACGCAGAACCTTGATTTTTTCTTCACTTGTATCAATGCATGTCACATGATGTCCGATTTCTGCTAAACAAACACCAGTGGATAGTCCCACATAACCCGTTCCAATTACAGCAATTCTCATACTCCATCATTCTCTCGTTGTTGAATATCCATATTCTCATAGATGCCTTTGATATACTCTAGAACCACTTCCCTCATGTCTTCCCTTCTTAGAGCAAAATCGAGTGTTGCTTTCACAAACCCGAGTTTGTCTCCAATATCGTAACGTGTACCTTCAAACGAATAAGCAAATACAGCTTGCTCTTTATTCAGTTCATTAATTGCGTCGGTTAACTGCAATTCGACATTAGGAACCATTGGTAATGACTCAAGCTTTTCAAAAATTTCTGGTCTGAATACGTATCTCCCGATAATCGCATAGTTTGAGGGAGCATCTTCCTTCCTTGGCTTTTCGACTAATGAATCTAGTGAAAATAGATTAGGAATTCCTATGGCTCCTTTTGGTTTCACAATTCCGTACTTGCTCACCTCATCATCGGCCACTGTTTGAACTGCCACTACCGAGCTATTGCAGTATTCAAAAGCATCCATGAGTTGCTTTAAGCAAGGTACTTCTGATTCCACAATGTCGTCACCAAGCATGACAGCAAATGGCTCATTACCAATAAAGCTTTTCGCACATAGAATTGCGTGCCCCAGTCCAAGTGGTTCCTTTTGCCGCACATAATAGATGGTCACTAAACTTGATAAGTTGCGAATTTCTTCTAGAAGTTCTACCTTATTTTTTCGTGTTAATGTGTCTTCGAGTTCATAAGATTTATCAAAATGATCTTCAATCGAACGTTTTCCTCGACCAATTATGATCAAAATTTCATTAATTCCAGCTGCGACTGCCTCCTCGACAATATATTGAATGGTCGGTTTATCAACGATGGGCAGCATTTCTTTGGGCTGTGCCTTGGTTGCTGGCAAGAATCTTGTTCCCAATCCTGCAGCGGGGATGATTGCCTTTCGTACCTTCATCCTTCACCCTCCCCTCTGTTCCTCTCTACTAAATGAAGCGGGATGTACTCTCTTTCCATGAACTTTCTCAAACTACTAGGAAGCATCTTTTTACGGCGTCGGATTAAGAACTGTGAAAGTATTTTTCTTTCTTCCAAACTGACTTGCCAATCCTCTGGAATGATGCTGACAATTTCCTCAATTAGAAAGTTAGGGATGGTTTGAATCACTTTTATTGCTTCATAAAAGTCCGATTCATCGTTAACAAATTGGGCCATTAATCGGTGAGTGGCACTTTTTAATATTTTCACAGGAAGATCTTCTACCTGCTCTCCTGTCCAGTTATAGGAACCAAAGCATTCCGCATGGTCAATGATCCATAGATCATACATCCCATTGCCTGCTTCTTTTAGTAGGATATTTTTCTTCGTTCGGTCGCGGTTTGATAACCAATAATCAAATAAAATAATCGAAGCTAACTGTTGCTCGTTTACGATTTTCTTAATTTGATTGACTTCATGTGCGTTGTAGCAGTCAGGAACATATCTGGACGCAAACTGATAGCAACTGGCACTTGGGATAAAATCAGGAATTTGAGCGGAGAACTCAGCTGGTATTTCTACAATTTGAGCATAGGGAATGGGAAGCTGTAAATATCTGGCTAGGCTGTATGCTACCCATTCGTTTGGCAATGATTTTTCGAATCCTTCTATGAAGTACTTCACTGCATATTCATATCCATCGTCAAACTTGATTAAGTGAGTATTTGATTTTCCTTCTAACTTTTTTACATATGAAATTGGCTTAATCACCCACCTTCACCTCACCTGTATCTTTTTGCATGATTGCTAGTAAAAACTGAACATATTTTTCGGCCACGCGATGAATATGAAAGTGCTCAATTGTGTGCAAGATTGCCGCCTCAGACATCTCTTTCTGTACTTTAGGCTGGTCGACTATAAAATATAGCTGCTTGATTGCCTCATCAACATTCATTCCGTGAAATAGTTTTCCTGTTTCTCCATCTTTTACAATCTCTGTGACGGGCATCATTCGAGAGGCCACCACTGGGACTCCACAAATCATAGATTCCACAAAGGTGTTCCCAAATGACTCCGTTTTTGTGGTCGCGATTGTACAGCCACCAGATTGACGAATCTTTGCATACACATGTGGCATTTGCTGGTAAGGAATGACCGGAAACCACTTGATGATGTCAGTTAATTCTTCTTCTTTCCACTTTGCAGCAAACTCTTCTTTTTGCACACTTTGTGCTCCACCAATGACCCAAAATTCAATATCATCTCGTTCCTGTTTTACTCTTTTTGCGATTTCCACTAACATTGGCCAATTCTTTCTTTTATCCAATCGTCCGATCCAACCAATGACTTTTTTACCTATTGGCAGGAGCGGCTCTGAATCGTAATCAATCACTTCTTCATTTAGTGCGTAATAATAAGCTGGGTCAATTCCGTTATAGATCACTTCGATTGGAATTCCTTCAATAAGGATAGATACAAGCCCTTTTTGATAATGGGAGGGGACAATGACTGCAACTGGGTGAATGCCGTGAAAGTTCTGGAGATGAGGAGTGAGTTTTATAAGTTCTGGGGTACGTGCTTCGACTATTACTGGTCCTTTGTAATTGGCCATTCTCAGCCATTTAAAGGCATTCTTTGTATCAACAACAATGATTGCGTCATACTGATTATCTTGTATGATTTTCACTATTTCGTTTTTGTCCTTCGTCAAGTAAACGGGAGCGATATCTTCCATAATATGCATTCCACCGTGATCTGTCGTGTACAGAAACTCTGTTTTTATGCCATATTTTTTAAAATAAATCGCCCGGTTACGCCACCCAGCATTTACCCCTCCAACCGTGAGTAGACGCCAGATTACAAGTATTTTCATCTTGACTCTCCTTACTTTTTATCCTTTTTACTGTTATCCAACATTTTTTGCATTAATATGGATGTTAGTTCCTGTCTTAGCATTTTGCTTTTCTCTACCGGAGAAGCCTTTTCAAATTTCTTTTTATCATTCTTGCTTTTCTTATCATCTTTTTCGTCTTTTTTGTCCGACTTATTAAATCCATCAATGATACGCTGGATATCTGTAAAATCAATTTTTTGCTGTTTTTTGTTTGACTTTTCTATTACCGGTTGCTGCTGTTGTTTCTGCTCTAATGCGTTCCAGTACTCGTCAATTTTCTCCATCACTTCATCAGGATTTTGCCCTCTAGCTAACATCGTTTTTACCCATTCTTCTTTAAAAACCTTGTGCAATAAATTAACCAATTGTGGTACATGATCTTTATCATCCTTAGTTAACAAGCGACTGCTCAAGTCTTTAACAATTGACTTTGTTTTTTCACCCTCCAATAACAAAGGGTAAATCTCTCTGGCTAACTCTTCCATTTGCATATAATAGCTCCACTCCTCGAGAAGTTCCGGAGAAAAAGCCTTCACATGTGATAGAAACGTCTCTTTATGGGTTTCTCCTAAGGATGTTAATAGTTTGCGAGGATATGGATATACCCGGTCACGCCAAATGGTCCTTGCAACATCAATCACACGAAGACTGCCATCTGCTTGGAGATAAATTTGTCTCTTATGATGATCGATTCTTTCATATCCGATTTCTTTAAAAGTGACCAGCATTTCGATAAGCTTTGCTGATAGCTCTTCTGTTAACGGATGTGATTGTAAGTACTCCCTCAAATCAATGCCCTTAATGGTTTCCATCACAATAAAAAGAGGTCCATGTTCATAAATCCGTGGGAACAACCCTGTATGCTGTCCCATTGATAATGCTTCATACTCCCTCATGCAATCTTCTTCATTTCCAAATACCTTGACACAGACATCGTCGGAATAATGAAACACCGCTCCTTGACGCCCCTTCCCAATCATCCGAAGTGGACTATGATTGATCACTTCTACATCTTGATTTTCAAGATTATTAACCGAGATGCGCCCAACCATCTTTCTTAACTCTTTAGTGTTCAAAAAAAGTAACCACCTTTCTACCATACTATTCACGATCTACAAACCAGTGTTATATTTACATTCTCTTTACATTAGATTCAAAAATATTGAAAGTGTACAGGCTATTAACTAGGGAAAAAGCCGAATTTTAGCTTACAGAAAAATAAAAGAGAGAATGACCGAAGCCATTCCCTCTTTCCTACTCAATACTATTCGAATGTGAACGCTGCCGCTCTTGTTCAGCTATGATTTCGTTATCCTCTGCATTGTCTCTTGTTACTTTTTGCGTCAGGATCGCCCCTACAGCAACCAGAATCATTACAGCAATATAATAACCTTTTTCATTTAGTTCAAGACTATCAGCGTTATATAGACCGATACTAAAAAGGAATACCCCTGCAAAGAAAGTAAAATAAGCTAGTACGGTGAAGGCCGTGGTATTTCTACGTCTGTATTTCATATTCATCCTCCTAAAACCAACTATAAGTTCCATTTCAGGTATATTATACCAAGTAGACATGGTGTAAATCTACACTTTTTTATATAAAAAAGGCTGACAATTAATCGTCAGCCTTTTTACCTGTTATTTCTCGCCCTTAATCGCTTTTACTTCATCAGGATGATTATCGATCCACTCCTGTGCCACTTCTTCCGCATCGCGATTATTGTCTTCAATTTCAACGATCATTTTTTCAATATCTGATACATTTATGCTCCAGTTGTTTAATAATTCGTATGCTTCTGGGGCTTTATCTTTTAACTCATTGTTTGTAATCACATGAACTTCTGATGTGTCAAAGTATCCTTCTGGACTTGAAAGTACCTTTAAATCATAGTTAGCAAACATTGGATGTGGTCTCCATCCAAGGAAAAGAACAGGTTCTTCTTTCGCCATTAGACGCTGCACTTGAGCAAGCATACCACCTTCACTGGAAGCAACATATTCAAGATCCAATCCAAGCTCTTCAATTATTTTATGAGAAGTAACCGTCATCCCTGCTCCTTCTTCAATTCCATAAACCTTCCCACCAAATAAATCTTCCTTGCCCTTTAAGTCTTCAACAGACTCAATACCTTTTACATACGTTGGAATAACCCATCCAAGCTCACCATCTGCATAGCTTACCGCTGTATCATCCAGACTATCTGCATATTTCTCCATATAATTGGCGTGCATCTCGGGTAGCCATGCATCCATAAATACATCAAGATCTCCTTTTGAAAGTCCCGTGTACACTCCACCAGCATCGGCACTAGTTTCTTTTACTGTGTAACCCATGTCTTCAAGTAGAAGCTTGGCAACCTTTGTAGGTGGGATTGTACTCGTCCACGGTGTTACCCCAAAGTTAATGGTGACATTCTTGCTGTCTCCAGTTTCTCCGGAAGTACTTGCTCCACTGCTACAACCTACTAGTAAAATGAAGGTTAGTAGTAATAATAAGCTTACCCTTAGTTTTTTCAATCTTCCCCACTCCTTGACTATTTTTTATTTTTATTACCTAAACCTTGTGTAATACGGTCTAGGATGATGGCTAACACAACAATTCCTAATCCACCAACCAAACCTAATCCAACGTTAACGCTAGATATTCCGGCTAAAACAGTTGAACCAAGACCCGGTGCCCCAATCATGGATGCAATTACTGCCATCGATAGAGCTAACATAATCGTTTGATTTACGCCTGCCATTATCGTTGGAATCGCAACGGGTAGCTGTACCTTCACAAGCATTTGCCATGAAGTAGATCCGAACGCCCTTGCTGCTTCGACCATATCTTCAGGAACTTGTTTAATGGCCAAGGTTGTCATTCGTACCGCTGGCGGAGTTGCAAACACAAACGTTGAAATAACGGCTGGAACTTCACCTAATCCAAATAACAAGATCGCCGGAATCAAATACACAAAGCTCGGTAAAGTTTGCATAAAGTCCAATATCGGACGAACAATTTTATCTAAAACTGTATATTTTGCCGTTAAAATCCCTAATGGAAGTCCAATGATGATTGAAAAGAAGGTTGCTACAACAACAACGGCTAATGTTAGCATCGCATCTTCCCAAAGGTTAACGGAACCAAGATATAAAGTACCGATTAAAGTAAAAATAGCAATTCCTTTTCCAGCAAGTTTCCACGCTAATAAAACAAATAGTAAAGCAATAATTTCAGCTGGAATCATGAGAAATAAATCAGCCACTCCATTAATGAAAAAAGAGATCATGGAGCTGACGGAGTCAAAAAATCCACCCATGACCGGGATTAACCAGTCGTAAACAAAGTCATTTGTCCAATCCTCTAACGGTAAGGTAAAATAGTTCATTCTTTCATCCCCTCGCTTTGCTCTTTCCCTAACACAAGTCCCGAAAGGATCGAAACTCTAACAATAATTCCTACTAGCTTGTTTTCCTCAACAACAGCGATAGGATATTTTGATTCTGCCGCTAACCCAATTAGCTCACTTAATGGAGTAGTTGGAGCAGTCGTATGAAAATCTGACTCTAACACATCTTCCACCCATTTATTTTCCTTATAGGCTTTGATGGCAGCATCAATCGTTAAGATTCCTTTGAGATTTTTATCTTTATCCACGACGAATATACTCGAGAGTCCTGCATCCTCCATTTTCTTCATCGCGACCCTTGGGCCATCCTTCCACGTCGTGATGACGTCAGGCTTTTTCATAATATTAGAAGCCATAAGTACCTTTGAACGGTCCACGTCCTCAACAAAATTGTACACATACTCATTCGCAGGATTTTCAAGGATTTCTTCAGCCGTTCCAATTTGAACGATTTCTCCATTTTTCATAATCGCAATTCTGTCACCAAGCTTCAGCGCTTCATCAAGATCATGTGTGATAAAGAGAATGGTTTTTCCAAGCTTGCTCTGAAGCTGAAGAAGCTCATCCTGCATCTCTTTACGAATAATTGGATCTAGCGCACTGAACGCTTCGTCCATGAGAAGAATATCAGAATCATTCGCAAGAGCTCTCGCAAGCCCCACACGTTGCTGCATACCACCACTGAGCTGATCAGGATAGCTATTTTCGTACCCTTTTAATCCCACATCCTCAATTGCCTTTTGTGCCTTTTCCTCTCTAATGCCTTTCTCGACTCCTTGAACTTCTAGCCCGTAAGCGACATTTTCAAGTACAGTGCGATGTGGAAACAAAGCAAACTTCTGAAACACCATTGATAGCTTCTTTCTTCTTGTTTGCATCAAGTCGTTTTTATTCATCTTTGTGATGTCTTGCCCATCAATGAGAACTTCCCCATCAGTCGGTTCAATCAAACGGTTGATTAAGCGAATCAACGTCGACTTCCCACTTCCTGAAAGTCCCATAAGAACGAAGAATTCTCCTGGTTTCACTTCAAAGGATGCATTGTTGACACCGACGGTCATGCCTGTTTCTTTTAAAATTTGTTCCTTGGTTTGCCCTTTGTGTAAACGCTTAACGCCCTCTTTTGGATTTGAGCCAAACACCTTCGTGAGATTTTTCACATGAATTTTATTCATTTTATAACCCCTTTTTGTATCTCTATTTAATTGAGAGATTGATAGATTGGTATGATGTGTATTGTATATAGAGGAAAAACGAAGAGAGTGAGTAGTTTGAAGTTTTCCTGCCCTTTTATTGTAGCTTGATAGTCATGTGTTTAACAAAGCCGAAATTTCTGTATATTCCGTAGATATTGTTCGTAAAGTTTTAACTGTACAAATTAAACAATAAAATGGTTAAAATTCCTCCCGAATGCTCCAGTATCCTCCAAAATAATCCGTTTCTACTTTTAAATTCAATATGATAATCTATAGGTAGAAAGCTCAGGGAAGTGAAAATATCTTGAATGAACAAGACAAACTATTGAAGGCAAGAGATCGTTTTATTGATTCAATGGCTAAAAATATGAGTCTATACGGAATCACGCATTCGGTAGGAAGACTGTATGGATTGTTATACTTTAGTGAAAAGCCAATGACTCTTGATGAAATGAAAGACGAGCTTGGAATGAGCAAAACGAGCATGAGCACAGCTGTCAGACAGCTTCAGGAACTAAATATGGTAGAAAAAGTGTGGAAGAAAGGTGAAAGAAAAGATTTATACCAAGCCGCAGACGACTGGTACGAATCGTTTTCTGCCTTGTTTACCACAAGCTGGCGAACAGGTATCTCCCTTAATATCTCTACTATTAATAAATCACTGAAAGAGCTCCATGCTCTTCTTGAAAATCCAGAAACAAGTGACGAAGTAAAGGCTTCTGCAGAGTTAGATATTGAAAAATATCAATATGCACTAGATTACTATGACTGGCTTAACCGTTTTGTTGACAGCCTCGAATCAAAGGAAATATTTAATCATATTCCAAAAAAGGAGTAGTGGATGGATTGACCATCTAATATGGTACCTGTAGTAAGGACACTTGAAAAAGAGTGTTTTATCTACAGGTATTTTTTTATATACTAGAATTTCAACATATGGGGAATTAGGGGACGTCATGAGTAAAATAACATTTACAACTAG
>NZ_JAMBNS010000079.1 GCF_023715225.1 Robertmurraya korlensis | reverse complement strand
CCTATTGATGGTGATTTTTTACGGGTTGAACAATCATTAAATGCTGGTTATTTAGAAGCGGCCATCAAATTATATACCGGCATATTTTTTAGCAAAACTGAAAGCCCTTTTTTATGCACTTGGCGCACCTGTTTAGAAGCTCGCTTGAGCCAAGCCATTTATCATTCAGATCAGGTTGACTTATTACTGATGCATTTGTCAAATTGCCCCGATGCTAGTGATGCTATAGAAAGGTTGATTGAGTTAATGCCAGATAACCTCTCGATTCACCAACATTTAGAGGTGCTATCAAATCGGTAACCATGAATTTTTGCTTAACCATCAATTTCTCCCTAATCATGCACTTTTCGTTGAAAAAGCCGTTGCAAGGCTTTTTCGATATGGCTGATACCTTCACCAACCCATTGGTTGTGTTTTATTCTTGACTTCCCGCTTTACTACCATGTCTTTTTCCTGTGCCTGCAAGCATTTCTAAA
>NZ_JAMBNS010000078.1 GCF_023715225.1 Robertmurraya korlensis | reverse complement strand
CACGAACGGTGCGATCCACGCGCCGCAGTCGCGATCGAATTCGGCGGATCGCACCGCGTGCTGCCGCACCGTGAAACCATGCCGTTGCGGGCACAACGAATAAGGATCGAGCAGTTCGCGCCGCAATGCCGGATCCGCCGCCGCCTCGCGCACGACGTTGATCACGCTGGCCACGGTGCCGCCCGACGCACCGCCCTTCAGCGTTTTGACGCGCATCTTCACATGAGCGGCCGGCTCGCCCCATTGCTGCCGCGCCTGTTGCTGCAGGAAGAACACGCCCATGTCGGAAGGCACCGAATCGAAGCCGCAGCAATGCACGATGCGCGCGCCCGATTGCCGGGCCGCGGCTTCGTACCGGTCGATCATCCGCCTGATCCACTGCGTCTCGCCGGTGAGATCGCAATAGTCTGTGCCGGTTTGCGCGCAGACCCTGACCAGCGGCTCGCCGTACAGCGCGTAGGGGCCGACGGTGGACA
>NZ_JAMBNS010000077.1 GCF_023715225.1 Robertmurraya korlensis | reverse complement strand
GTTGTAGCCTTTAGCTTGTAACTCTTCAATACATTCTTGCAGCTGAGCCACTGAGGCACTGATATTAGGCAATTTGATGATATTGGTGTCTGGGTCTTGAGTCAACCGACCAAGCTCAGCAAGATTATCGGTCACTTGTTGTTCTGGGGTCAGGTAGTCGGAGAACTCTGCCAATATACGCGCGGCAACGGAAATATCGGTTTTAGTGATTTCAACGCCAGCAGGCTTGGTAAATGTTTCAATGATAGGAAGTAGTGAATATGTCGCCAGTAGCGGTGCTTCGTCAGTTAAGGTATAGATAATATTTGACTTTCCACTAGCCATAGAGAACCTCTTTTATATGAATGTTAATTGAGACACTAGATGATGCATCTAGCAGCGTGAGAAATTTCACAGTAAGTATTACTAATTAGGGGATAAAATGTGATTGACCATTTTAAACGCAAAGTATACGGTTACCGCATAATGAGTCAATAA
>NZ_JAMBNS010000076.1 GCF_023715225.1 Robertmurraya korlensis | reverse complement strand
ACCACAAACAGCACAACGGTCCAAAATCCTAACCAACCTGCTTCTTTGACCGATACCGCATAGGTATATAGGTATAATGCTTCTAAGTCAAAGATAACAAAGAAGATAGCGACGATATAGAATTTTGCAGATAAACGGATTCTGGCAGAACCAGCACTGACCACACCCGACTCGAAATTTTCTTGCTTTTGAAAGCCTTTAGAAGTACCACCTAACAATCTTGGTACAACAAGCATGAAAATACAAAGTCCTATGGCTGCCAAAATAAATACAATTGCAGACCAATCAATGACTGGAATCATGAGGATACTCCTGGGCAATACGACTAACCGTTACGTGGGTTAAGCAATTCAAGTTGGGACGATATTTTTGATACTTCCACCAAGCCCGTCTGGCTCAAGCGCAATATCACAAAGACGATGGCAGATAACTTCTTAAGAACTATTTTCCTTAAGATTACCTCGTACCAGCTAACAAG
>NZ_JAMBNS010000075.1 GCF_023715225.1 Robertmurraya korlensis | reverse complement strand
CTCCGCTTCATGGGGACCGTTCCGACGGTAACAGTACCTCTCACTCCCGCTATCTTTCGGGTAAGTTTGGCGCTAGTCGTGGGCAAGCTGTGCCCTAAAAACCACGGCTTCTGGATCGGCACCGTTTACATGAAAAATCGGTGCGTGGACCATCTTGGCGATGTCGGTACAGTATTCAGTTGAACGCGCATCTTCTAAGCGGCTGGTGGTAAAACCCACTTGGTTATTGATAATAATATGCAGCGTACCACCTGTTGAGTAGGCACGGGTTTGTGACATTTGGAAAGTTTCTTGGTTGACACCTTGACCGGCGAACGCGGCGTCACCGTGTACCACGATTGGCAAAACGGCATCACCCGTCTTATCTTGACGGAGTACTTGGCGGGCACGCACTGAACCAATCAATACAGGCGATACAATCTCAAGATGCGAGGGGTTAAATGCCAAGGCTAAGTGTGCTTCGAAGCCCGGTGTCATTA
>NZ_JAMBNS010000074.1 GCF_023715225.1 Robertmurraya korlensis | reverse complement strand
CCTATCGACGTTGCATTGATAATCACCTCAATATCGTTGGGCAAATCCGTCAAACTTGAAAAGGTGAGCTTATCAGTATCAAATAATTGGGTTAAATTCTTTGCCTTTTCTACGGTGCGATTGGCAATATGTAGCGATTTTACTTGCGCATCTAGCAATGGCAAAATCGCGCCGCGACTCGCCCCACCTGCCCCCAAAATAGCAACATTTGTGTCTTTTAACCTGACGCCTTGCGACAATAAATCCGCCACCAAACCGCGACCATCGGTATTGTCGCCATACAGTTTGCCCGCTTTAATGGCAAGGGTATTGACTGCACCCGCCAAGCGCGCGTATTCAGATAGCTCACCGCGCTGCTGGCACAGCGAAAATGCCATCTCTTTAAAAGGTACGGTCACATTTGCCCCTGTCCCACCGCCTGCAAAAAATGCTTCGATGACAGCGGTAAAACTCTCGACATTGTCCCAACGATGTCGAGA
>NZ_JAMBNS010000073.1 GCF_023715225.1 Robertmurraya korlensis | reverse complement strand
CCTGGCGCGCGCGCGCCGGTGCGGCGGCGTCGCTCGCCTGCGCGAACGCGGAGAGAGGGATGTTGCGGCGCCGGCGCATGCGAGCGCCGCGGCAACGACGATGAAACGATTCTTCATGTCAGGCTCCAGTCTGGAATGAGGTCGTCGACGGCCGGCGAGCAGCGCCCACCCGGGGCGCCTGTCGCCGGCCTCACGCATCGCATCAGTGCGCGGCCGCGCCGTAGAAGGTCACGAGATCGGCTTTCTCCTGCGGACGCGACGTATCGTCGAGATAGACCATGTGCCCGCCCTGATAGTCCTTGATCGTCAGGTTCGGTTGCGTGCCGAGCCGCGCGAGGTCGAGCTCGGTCTGGTAGAACGGCGTCGCGATGTCGTGATACCCGTTCAGCGACAGCACCTTCAACTGCGGATTCAGCGTCAGCGCCGCGGCCAGATCGGGAATCGTGTCGGGCATCGCGAGGCCGTCGTGCGTCCAGTCC
>NZ_JAMBNS010000072.1 GCF_023715225.1 Robertmurraya korlensis | reverse complement strand
GCTATCCACCGCCCCTGAAACCCGTGATGAACTAGTCAAATTGGTACATGATTCACGTCGATTTTTGGCGCCCGACACCGTCGATATGTTAGAGGGCGTGCTAGATTTACCCGCTATTCAAGTGCGAGAAATCATGACCCCTGTCAGCCACGTTGCAGGCATCACCCAGCACCAAAACTTGCAAGACATCATGTCGCTCTATATGGAAACCGCCCACTCGCGTTATCCTGTATTACCGATGACAATAAAGACACGGTAATGGGTATCTTACTTGCCAAAGATTTGATTCCGTTTTTGGTCGCCAAGGCGCAAGGTCAAAACATTGACCATTTTAATCTTGATGCGATTGTACGTCAGCCAATTTATATCAGTGAAACTGCGCGTTCTGACAACCTGCTGCGTCTTTTTCAAAAAAACCAAATTCATATGGCAATCGTCATTGATGAGTTTGGGGTGACAGCAGGCGTGGTGACGATGGA
>NZ_JAMBNS010000071.1 GCF_023715225.1 Robertmurraya korlensis | reverse complement strand
CTGAAAGACTACAGCTTAGCAGACAAAAAGGGAAGAAAAGGGGAGTTTTAGGAGCAATTTTTTCTAGTGCAGGATAGCCCAAAGTGGCAAATTATGGTACATAATTAATTCGATTTTTTATTTCACTTAATTGGCTAGTCTTTTCCTAAAAAAATTTAGCTATAAGTTTAGTATATTTGTTTGGATTTAAAAATTTATATTCGGTGGCAATATGCAAAATTTCCCAATAGATTTGACGAAAATTAAATTTCAATCCTACTGCTGGAGCTTTGGTACAACCAGTTTTAGAGTAAAGGAATTAAATTACAAGAATGAACTACTTTTGATTTATTTAACTAAATTTAAGAAAAGATTTTCAGATTGGAATTCGACTACTCAAGCTGAGTTTTACGAATTTTTAAAGGAACACGAATTTCTTACAGGCAACGCAGCTGATAAAGCCAAAGATGCTAGGCAGAAAACTTCAGGACTACATGATTT
>NZ_JAMBNS010000070.1 GCF_023715225.1 Robertmurraya korlensis | reverse complement strand
CGTTCGGGCCGGTCGGGCCGTATCTGTGCCTGCTGGAGGCCAGCGATATCGCACGGCTGCACGCGCTGACGCTGACACTGACCGTGAACGGGGACGTGCGGCAGAGCGATTCGACGGGGAACCTCGTGTACGGTCCGGCCGAAACGCTCACGGAACTTTCGGGTGTTCAGGATCTGAACGCCGGTGACTTGCTTGCAACCGGCACGCCGTCCGGGTGCGCGCTCAGCATTCCGTCGCCGGCGAAGCAACGAATTGCCGCGTTGCTGCCGGAGCACATGAAGTGGCGGATTTTCACGAAGGTTCAGGCCGCGCGCCCGCAGTACCTGAAGGCCGGGGATCTGGTCGAGTCGCGGATCCGGAGCAGGGACGGGGCGATCGACCTCGGTGTGCAACGCAACCGAATCGTGGACGAGCTCGCATGAACGCCATCGCAACCGAAGCGGACGTGCTTCGGATCGAAAACCAGGGGCCGCCCGCCGAC
>NZ_JAMBNS010000007.1 GCF_023715225.1 Robertmurraya korlensis | reverse complement strand
TTACCTCACCAACTAGCTAATGCGCCGCGGGCCCATCTATGAGTGATAGCCGAAACCATCTTTCAGCTTTTCTACATGTGTAGAAAAGAATTATCCGGTATTAGCCCCGGTTTCCCGGAGTTATCCCAGTCTCATAGGCAGGTTGCCCACGTGTTACTCACCCGTCCGCCGCTAACAAGGAGGAAGCAAGCTTCCTCCAAGTCCGCTCGACTTGCATGTATTAGGCACGCCGCCAGCGTTCGTCCTGAGCCAGGATCAAACTCTCCAATAAAGAGTAAGATTAGCTCTTAAAGTTAAAACGTTGGCTAGTGTGTATTTCAACACTAATCATTTTTTGTTGACGTATGATTTGTTTAGTTTTCAAAGAACAATTTTTATCATCTCGCTCAGAGGCGACTTTATTAATATATCACAGCGTTAATATCATGTCAACACTGTTTTTGAAAAACATTTCCGTCAGCTACAAAGTCATTATAGCGACATTTCGTAGCGACGGATATTAATATAACAAGAATCCGAACACAGGTCAACAAAAAAACGATATTTTTTTACGATAATTTTTCAGCAACTTTATAATATCTATGAAAAACACCTTGTCCCTTTGTTTCCTGATTAACAACCTCAATATATCCTTTTTCTATTAAGTACTCTAATAACATACTTAAATCTACCGAGTATTCTTTCAACTCATCATGACTTAAGATTTCTTGGAACGTCCAAAGGTCCTTTTGTTCTAGTACTTCTTGAAGATGCATAATGCCTACTTTCGTTCTTGAATGAATAAGAAACTCACTTGCTAAAAATAATAGTTCAAGCCTTTTTTCAATTGATTCTTCACTCATTACTAGCTCTGAATACAATTTAAAAATTTCAGGTTCAATTTGTTTTACCTGATGCCAAACGGTCACTTCAGGATGAAAACCATTTTCGATTACAGCAAGTCTTGCTAAATGATGAAGAGAGTGAACCACATGATTATATGCATCTAAATGATGTTTATTTTCAAAGAAGGCTTTCCCATCCATATAGCGACGAATTAATCTTGCAAACTCGAGACCCATCTTAACCTTTCTACCATAGAAAGGAAATTCCATAAGTTCTTTTTTTAAATTATGAAGGTACTCATTACGATCGAATTGAATTTTCCCGTTATAAAACCAGTCAAAGATTTTACGATTGGTACCAAGAAGAATCCATTCATTAATTTGTGCTTCTGTTACAACATGTAAAGCAGCCTTTTTATTTTCATAAGTGTAATGTTTAATAAAAACCGCTTGTTCCGCTTCCTTTACAACAATAAGTAAAACAGCATCAAACGTATCTGTTGTAGGAATGGATTTCTGTTTTTTCTCTATAAATAAAACACCAAGTGTATTCGCTTGGCTTGCCCGTTCCTGGTATAAAGGACGGAGAAAGTCTTCCATAGGAATTCCTCCCAATTCTTGATAGGCTATAATTTCGACGTCGAACATGAAACTCCTTCAAAATAAAAAGTCAAATTTCGACACAGACCTCCTTATTATATATTTATCTCAACAATAATGGTATGATATATTTAGCTTTTAGGAGGGAACAAAAATGGGTAAATATTCTAGCAAAATTAACAAAATCCGCACTTTTGCTCTAAGCTTAATTTTTATCGGATTCATTATTATGTATATAGGAATCTTCTTTAGAACTTCTCCATTGGTTATGACTTTCTTTATGCTTCTTGGGCTTTTATCAATCATCGCGAGCACGGTGGTGTATTTCTGGATCGGAATGTTATCTACGAAGACCGTTCAGGTAGTTTGTCCAAATTGCCAAAAAACAACGAAGGTATTAGGGCGAGTGGATATGTGTATGTATTGTAACGAACCACTAACCCTTGACCCGAGCTTAACTGGCAAGGAATTTGATGAAAAATATAACCGTAAAAACAGCAAAAAAGCTGACATGTAAGTCAGCTTTTTTATTTTCCATCTTTTTAAGCTTAATGAGCTTCTTTAATAGCACAATCCGGACAAGTTCCGTAAATCTCCATTCGATGGTGACTTACTTTAAATCCCGTAACATGTGATGCTAATTGTTCTACTTCATCAAGACCTGGATAGTGGAAGTCAACGATCTTTCCACACTTTTCGCAGATCACATGGTAATGATGGGTTGTAATAAAATCAAACCTACTGGATGCATCACCGTAAGTAAGTTCTTTTACAAGTCCAACCTCGCGGAATACTCGTAAATTATTGTAAACTGTAGCCACACTCATATTAGGGAATTTTCCTTCAAGAGCTTTATAAATATCATCAGCAGTCGGGTGTGACATGGAGTTTATTAAATATTCAAGTATCGCATGACGCTGGGGAGTAATACGGACTCCAGTTTCTTTTAACGTGTCAAGCGCTTCTTTCAATTGATGCGACACCGCCATGCACCTCTTTTCTAGTAAAAATTATTACTTTATAATATTTACAATTAGTGTACTAAGATGTGTTATACTTTGTCAATATTCCTGCCGTGTAAATGATAAATATTTATTGTTGTACTTTTACTAGAACATCATTTATACCCTTCTGACTATTCACATATCTTCCTGCGACAAATAACAAATCAGATAGACGATTTAAATAAGCAATTATTTTCGGGTTTACTTGGTCGATATCGACTGCACATCTTTCTGCCCGCCTCACAATTGTTCGTGCCATATGAAGGGCTGCGGCAGTTGAATTCCCCCCTGGCAAAATAAAGTTTTTCAATTCTTTAAGGTTCTCTTCCCACCGATCAATACAAACCTCAAGTTCACTTACATCCTTTTCCGTTACTGTGCTTATCACTTTCTTTCCTAATGGTGTAGCAAGCTCAGCTCCAACATAAAAAAGAGTGGTTTGTACATGAGTCAGTGTTTCTTTAATATCCTTCTCTGCTTCTTGATCATCTAGTACCAAAAGACTTAAAGCAAGCCCAATCGCTGAGTTCGCTTCATCACATGTTCCATACGCTTCTACTCTTTGATCACTTTTCTTTACACGCTCACCATAAAGTAGCGATGTTTTTCCATTATCACCTGTTCTTGTATAGATTTTCATACGACACCTCTTTAGGTTAATTTCCCTTATTACTATATGTATGTGGTTGATATTTCAATTTATTCAACCGAATGACTAGCACACTCATAAAAAAAAACAGGCTATGATTAGCCTGTTAAAAAGTATCTGAGGAGGTATGCCCTAATATAATGTATTCACTACTTGTTTATTTGAATGGACAATAGCCTTTAAATAGAAAATTAGGCTTTAATTTTTTCTTTCAGGAATTGTAATGCCTGTTCTACATGACCTTTCACAGACACTTTTCTCCATTCCTTCACTACGATTCCTTCTTCATCAAGAATGAAGGTTGAACGCTCAATGCCCATGTATTCTTTACCAAAGTTCTTTTTTAATTTCCAGACCCCAAATGCTTCTGACAACTTTTGTTCTTCGTCTGCTAATAATAAAAAAGGAAGATCATATTTACCAATAAATTTTTCATGTCTGCTCATCGGATCTGTACTTACCCCAATAATAATAGCGTTCAAGTCAGCAAAGCTTTCGTGCTGATCTCGAAAATCACAAGCTTGTGTCGTACAGCCAGGCGTCATATCCTTTGGGTAAAAATACAACACAATATTCTTCCCCTTAAAATCTAAGAGCCGAACTGTCTCCCCATTGCTCGCAAGTAGCGCTACATCCGGAGCTACTTTTCCTACTACATCCATAAATACCCCTCCAATATTCTATATACAGTTAGCCTATCTAAC
The DNA here is from genome assembly GCF_023715225.1 of Robertmurraya korlensis. Lineage (GTDB taxonomy): Bacteria > Bacillota > Bacilli > Bacillales > Cytobacillaceae > Robertmurraya_A. The sequence continues at coordinate 282,950 of NZ_JAMBNS010000007.1, read as the reverse complement.
TTACAAATAAAATACAACTTTGGAGGGGCGAGTAATTAGTTCTTTTCCATATCAATGACTGCTCTTGCGACAAAAGCTGCAGGAATTGTATATCCTATCAGTGCTTGGAACACCGCTATCCCCCGCGCGATACCAACCGGTGATATATCACCATATCCTACCGAGAAGAGGGTAATGGCACTAAAATAAATACTTGTTGCTAATCTTTCTATATAATGTAGGGAATTGTTTGCTTGGTTGGTTTCAAGCAGCACATCGTGACCATGTATTTCTAATAATAAATATAACAAGCCAAAACCAATGGTTACTGTTGCATAGATAAAGGCAAGAAAGAGAAAATTTTCAAATGACACCTGTTTCCCTTTTATTTTATTCGGGACAAAAAGCAGTCGTAAGCTCATAAAAAGACAAATGAAAATAATTAGTAAAGACAGAGAAAATATCATATTCTTATCCTCTTTTCCAATGAACTCCTCACTTTACTATACGCGCTTCTCATTTATGTTATGACTGCATGTACACGGTCTTCAGTTCCCTGCTCCTCGATATCGTTTAACTCCCTCGTTCCATACAAATACGGATATAGCAAAAAACACAACTCCTATAACGGGCGTTAAAAAGGAATACACATACCATTCTTCTCTTCTCAAGAAAAACGCGGCTGGGTATACTCCGACAAATGCAAAAGGAAGAATCCATGTGAGCACAAAGCGAATCACCGTGTTATAAATATCTACCGGGTACCTTCCATAATTACCTATGTTGTACATCATTGGCATAATGGATGTTCTAGCATCTGCCCAAAAGCTGATACAGGCGATAAGAATAAAGACACCTGCATACACAAGAACTCCACCTATTACAAAAATTAAGAACAAAATAGGATCGTACCAATTGATAGAAAGTCCAAGACGTGCACCCGCATATGCCATAACCACAAAACCTGTAATTGCTCCAAATAGAGATTCCAATTCCATTCGTTCAAGGACAATTTGAAACAAGCTGTGTATTGGTCGAGTTAAGATTCTGTCCAGCTCGCCTTTTACTATATATCGCTCGTTGAAATCCCAAATATTAAAGAAGGACGAAAATAAAGCGAAAGGCACAAGGAAGAAACCATAAATAAAGATAATCTCATCCCGACTCCAGCCATTTAAAAAATCAGTATGACCAAAAACAACAATAATGAAAATCAAATTTACCCCTTGAAAAAGCAAATCTGATACCAGTTCAACAACAAGGTCTGAACGATATTGAAGTCTAGTTTTCAAATATTGACCAATATATTGTGCAAGCATTTGTAAATAAAACACCCTATTACCCTCCTTGGATGACAAGCATTTTCTTGGCTAATATCCAAAGAGCCTGTATCGGAACGATTAAGATTAACACCCACATACCTTGTAGCATGATTGCTTGCATGGTCTCACTAAATGAAAAACCATTTGTGAATATCATGCTTGGGACATAACTGATTCCTTGAAATGGGAGAAACTTAAATACCTCTTGAATTCCCTGAGAAAAAAAACTGAGTGGTAATAAAAGTCCAGAAAACAAATCAATAATTACCCTTTTCGCTCGAATGAGACCTGTATTATTAAATAAGAAAAAAGTAGTCATTCCTGTTAATAAATTGATTTGAGTATTTATTAAGAAGCTTAGGACAATAGAAACAGAAAAGAGAGCCCATGTGTATATATCTGCTGAAAACCGAATAGGAAAAATCAACGAAACGATAAGCATTCCAGGGACAGAAAAGAAAAATAAACGGAATATTCCTTCACCAAGCCCTTGCATGGTCTTCATCGTTAAGTAATTATAAGGTCGAATTAATTCAACAGCTACCTTTCCTTCCTTAATTTCCATAGCCATTTCACGGTCAATATTATTAAAATAAAACGCACGTGCCATCCACGCAACCGCTACATAAGTAGTCATCTGGAGTACCGATAACCCCTCAATCGTCTCCTTGCCTCCATAAATAGCCTTCCATAAAAAATAATAAGCACCAATATTAATACTATAAATTAAAATACCTGTGTAATAATTTGTTCGGTACGCTAACATCATTAAGAATCTTATTCGAATCATCTCAATATATTTATCCATACTTCGCACCTATACTTCACCTTTCTCATAAATCTTACGGATAATTTCTTCAGTAGAAACCTCCATAATCTTCACATCTTTTATTTGAAAGGAAGAAATCACTGCACCAATTAAATCCGAGACCGCATTTGCTTCGTCGGTTGTATAAGCAGTAAAATGCTGTTCTTTTTCTTCTAACTCCCATTTAACATGTAATTCTTGAGTTACCTTCTCTAAGGCCGAAAGCTCAACACGCTCTAAAAATTGAAATTGAACTTCTTTTCCTTCACCCCATGTTTCCTTTAAGTTTTTCAAGGCACCATCGTAAATAATATTACCTTCATCAAGCATAACAACACGGTCACAAAGTGCTTCAATATCCGTTAAATCATGAGTTGTTAGCAGGATGGTTGTATTATATTTTTCATTTATTTCCTTTAAAAAATCACGAATTTTCAATTTTACTAGTACATCTAGTCCGATGGTTGGTTCGTCTAAGAATAAAAGTGGCGGATTATGTATGAGAGCAGCAGCAAGCTCACAGCGCATCCTTTGACCTAATGACAACTTTCGAACAGGTTTATCCAGAAGTGGTTCAATATCCAAAGTTCGGATAACATGGCCCATATGACGGTCATACTCTTCATCGGAAACTTTATAAACCTTTTTTAATAAACGAAAGGACTCTTGAACAGCAATATCCCACCAAAGCTGCGAGCGCTGTCCAAACACTACACCAATTGTCTGAACAAAAGCCTCTCGTTCTTTATGAGGATTCATTCCATTTACTACCACATCACCTGAAGAAGGGGTTAATATACCTGTTAGCATTTTAATCGTTGTTGATTTACCAGCTCCGTTCTCACCGATATAACCAACCATCTCTCCTTGCTTAACGGAAAAACTAATATCATTTACAGCACGAAGCACTTTATAATTTCTCGAAAATAAGTCTCTAAACGCTCCCTTAAGACCCGAACGCGAAGAATACGATTTAAACTCTTTTCTTAATCCATGTACTTCAATAGCATTTTTCATCCTGTTTCCTCCATATCTATCAAACACAAATCTTAGTGTACCCAAACCACTATCTCTTCTCAACCAAATACACTTATCTAAAAAATTTGCTATAGTTGTACGAAGGGGAAAAATGATAAAAACATGCTAAAATAATGTCATTCGATTTAACTAGGAGGAATAACATGCAATTTACGAATTCGGAACGATTACATAATGAAGCATTAGAGGTTATTGTCGGTGGAGTGAATAGTCCCTCCCGTTCCTATAAAGCCGTCGGAGGCGGTGCACCAGTGGTTATGGAAAGAGCAAACGGCGCTTATTTCTGGGACGTTGATGGCAATCAATACATTGATTATTTAGCAGCTTACGGTCCCATTATTACTGGACATGCACACCCTCATATTACGGAAGCAATAAAAAAAGCAGCTGAATCTGGTGTACTCTATGGAACACCTACTCCTCATGAAGTAAAGTTTGCAAAAATGCTTCAAGAAGCAATGCCCAACTTAGAAAAGGTTCGATTTGTCAATTCTGGGACTGAAGCAGTTATGACGACTATCCGCGTGGCTCGTGCTTATACAGGGAGAGATAAAATCATTAAGTTTGCTGGTTGTTATCACGGACACTCCGACCTTGTTCTTGTTGCTGCAGGGTCAGGACCATCTACCCTCGGCACTCCAGATTCAGCGGGTGTTCCAAAGTCAATAGCTCAAGAAGTAATTACTGTTCCATTTAATGATATAGAACCATTTAAGGAAGCTTTAGAAAAATGGGGCGATGAAATTGCAGCCGTTCTAGTTGAACCGATCGTCGGTAACTTCGGAATTGTTGAACCAGTAGAAGGTTTCCTACAGCAAGTGAATGATTTAACTCATGCAGCAGGCGCACTTGTAATCTACGATGAGGTAATTACCGCCTTCCGTTTTATGTACGGTGGGGCACAAGATTTACTAGGGATCCAACCTGACTTAACTGCATTAGGAAAAATTATTGGTGGCGGACTTCCAATCGGTGCATATGGAGGTAAAAAAGAAATAATGGAAAAGGTGGCACCACTCGGGCCTGCATACCAAGCAGGTACAATGGCTGGAAACCCTGCTTCCATTCTTTCTGGAATAGCTTGTCTAGAAGTGTTAAAACAAGATGGAGTGTATGAATATTTAGAAGGATTAGGCGCCATGCTCGAGGAAGGAATTTCACAAGCGGCGAAGGAACACAACATCTCCATCACCATTAACCGCTTAAAAGGTGCATTAACCATTTATTTTACGAACGAAAAGGTTATTAATTATGAACAGGCTGAAAACACTGATGGAGAGATGTTCGGAAGATTTTTCAAGCATATGCTTCACCAAGGAATCAACTTGGCACCTTCTAAGTATGAAGCATGGTTTATTACAATTGCCCATACACAAGACGATATTGAGGCAACCATTCATGCGGTTAACAATGCATTTGAACTATTAAAAAGCGAATAATTATTCATATTTTTATACATTGCGGAACTTTACAAAAGTTCCGTTTTTTACTTTTTACTTATTGAAAACGCTTCCATTACTAGTATATGACTCTTAATTTCCAATATTTTTTCCTTTCTCCCTATCCAACTTTTTGCATATTTAATTGATTTCTGAAAATTCATATGATATTATAAGTTAAACAATTTTGTTTTTATGCTCGAACTTTCTTGCAGCCAGTGATACTTCCCAAAGAAGGTAAAGATCAAGGTAAGTTATTAATTCCACTCTTTAATACACTGACTCACTAAACCAACGTTTGTATCCGCGATTTTTTAAACTCATTTTTAACAAATAGATCTTTGATCAGGAGGTGAAACGGCTTTGAAGGGACGAAACAATCCCGATTAGCCGAAAAGTATGACAGAACAATGGACCCCTTCTTTATTTAAAGAATTCTACCGCGAAGAGCATGATGCATGCGGGATTGTATCTAGCTTAGAAAAATCAAATAAGCCTACAAGAGAGAATATCTTTAATTGTATCAATGCACTTGTCACCATGAATCACCGAGCAGGATTTATTAACGGAGAAGGCGATGGAGTAGGTATTCATATTGATATTCCTAAAGCTTTATGGAAAGAAAAGCTAACTAATGCAGGAGCTGACCAGAGCATTGTTGACAGTGACAACTTTGTCGTAGGTCATATCTTTATTAGTAGTAAACACACTCCTGAAGAAATTAAAACGGACTTGATTGCAAAATTAAAAGATTCTAATTTTACTATTGTTTTTGAATCAGATGAAGTAACACATTCTTCTGCACTTGGACCTATTGCGATTCAAGAAAATCCTGTGTTCTGGCAATTTGCTGCTTTAGCAGATGCTTCTGGCCAAGAACTTTCTAATAAGCTGTTTAACATGATAATTGATTTTGAGAAAAATGAAAATGTACATGTAGCATCATTAAGCCAATACCATGCTGTTTATAAAGTAATGGGTGCTGGCGATATTCTTCCTAAGTACTATACTGACTTAGCAAATCCTATTGTTGCATCTACTATGACACTTGGACACAACCGTTACTCAACTAATACATTGTCAAGCTTTTTCCGTGTTCAACCTTTCAGCGTTCTCGGACACAATGGGGAAATTAACACCATTGCTAAGCTAAGAGACGAAGCTCGTTTAATTGGTGTACCTCTTGTAAAAGATGGTAGTGACTCACAAGACTTGAGTAGAACAATGGAGACATTGATTTGTCGTGATGGATACACACTATTTGAGGCACTAGACCTAGTCTTTCCTCCAATCGTGAACGAAATCAAAGCATACCCTGAACATTTACAAGATTTATATACTTATATGCGTGAGGCTTGGGGACATTTCGCACAAGGACCTGCTGGAATTATCTCTCGTTTTGGTGACGAAGCAGCATTCAGTGTTGATGCACTTGGATTACGTCCTCTCTGGATGCTTGAGACAGAAACGTCTTACCTGTTCTCTTCAGAACCAGGTATCATTCCTTCAAGTGAATATGTAAGTGAACCAAAGCCATTAGCACCAGGTGAAAAAGTTGGTTTTAAGTGGGACGGCGACACATTAAAGCTTTATGAGCATGATGATTACCAAGCTGCTGTATATGAAAGATTTTCTAAGCGTTGTGACATTAAGGATGCGAGATTACGTCTTGATGCCCCAGCTCTTGAGAAAAATGTATCAATGAACTACCCAACAAAATTACACAACGGACAATACAAAGCATTTGGTTGGGAGCGTGACCACGTTCAGTTAGTAGAACAGATGGCTGAAAAAGGTGTAGAGCCTATTCGTTCTTTAGGGCATGACTCACCATTAGCTTCTTTAAATCCTGATCGTAAAAATCTGGCTGACTATATTAAAGAAAGCGTAGCGGTTGTTACAAATCCAGCCATCGACCGTGATCGTGAAACAGAACACTTCTCCACTCGCGTAATCATCGGCCAAAGACCTTCTTTATTCGAAAATAATAAAAAAGGTAATGTAATAGAATTAACTACTCCTATTTTAATAGAAGGTTCAGTTGGTTATGAGATTAGTAAAGAGCTAAATCAACCTAGCTATGATCAGTTAACGAATCATTTTGGACAACAAAAGCTTGTAGCTTATCTCTCAACAACTATTAAGACTGATGAGACAGTTACTGAAGCACTTTCTCGACTGCAATCTGAAGCGGTTGAAGCTGTGAATAGTGGAAAAACACTTCTAGTCCTTGACGATAACCATGCACATCATGATGGTCATTTATGGCTTGACCCTCATTTAGCAACGTCAGCTATTGATCAAGCACTTGTAAAAGCAGAGATTAGAAGAAATTGTTCCCTTCTCCTTCGTTCTGCTGCTATCCGCTCATTACATGATGTGATTGTTGCATTTGGTCTTGGGGCAGATTTAATTAGCCCTTACTATATGTTTATCACTGTATATGATGAGTCAACAAAGCCATTGGTTAACCTGTACTCTGCCCTTACTAAAGGACTTGAGAAAGTTATTTCTACAATTGGTATTCATGAATTACGTGGTTATAGCCGATTATTCTCAGCTATCGGATTAAACGACGAAATCGCAAATGCACTTAAAGTTGTTAATTTCTTTGGTTCTGAGCATTCCGTGCATAACTTTGCAACACTAAAAGAAGATGCCATTGCAAGAGCTACAGACTACCAGAATGAAAAGGAAAGAATCGGAAAAACATTCAACCTCTTCCCTCGTATTTGGAAAGCAATTGGAGAAGTTGCTTCCACCGGAGACTACACTCCATTAAAGGAGAAAATCTCTGAGCAAGAAGAGCAGAATCCAGTTACGATTCGTCACTTAACAAGTTTAAAGAAAGTTAATTCTACTGTAAAAGCAGCAGATGTTAGCTTAAAAGTAGGAGATCATGATCTTCCATTCGTTATCGCTTCTATGTCTTTCGGTTCTCAAAATGAAATTGCTTTCCGCGCTTATGCTGAAGGTGCAGACCGACTAAACATGGTTAGTTTAAATGGTGAAGGTGGAGAGATCAAAGATATGCTTGGCAAGTATCCACGTACACGTGGACAGCAGGTAGCTTCCGGGCGTTTCGGTGTTAACGCTGAATTATTAAACTCTTCTAACCTACTTGAAATTAAAATTGGTCAAGGCGCGAAGCCTGGTGAAGGTGGTCACTTACCTGGATCAAAGGTTACTGCTAAAATTGCTGAAGCACGTAATGCAACGATCGGTTCTGACTTAATCTCACCTTCTAACAACCATGATATTTATTCAATAGAAGATTTGGCACAAATGATTCATGAATTAAAAACAGCTAATGATAAAGCAAAAGTTGCAGTAAAAGTTCCTGTTGTTCCAAACATCGGAACGATCGCAGTTGGTATTGCAAAAGCTGGAGCAGATATTATTACGTTAAGTGGATTTGATGGTGGAACAGGTGCAGCAAGAATTCATGCCCTTCAACACGTTGGTCTTCCTGTAGAAATCGGTGTAAAAGCAGCTCACAACGCCCTTCTTGAAGCAGGACTGAGAGATCATGTAGAGCTTTGGGCAGACGGTGGAATTAAGAGTGTTCAAGACGTAATAAAGGTAATGCTTCTTGGAGCTAACCGTATCGGATTCGGAACACTTTCAATGATTGCTATTGGATGTACAACTTGCCGTGGATGTCATCTTGATACATGTCACGTTGGAATTGCAACTCAAATCGATTCTGAAGCACAAGCCAAAGAACATGGTTTAAGACGTTTCGTTCCAAGACAATCTGACTTAGCTGTCCAAGCGATTGTAAACTTCTACACGGCATTTGCTAGTGAACTGAAGGAGCTTACTGCTTCACTTGGAGTAAAAAATCTACAAGACATTGTTGGTCGCTCTGATCTACTTGAACAAACAAAGGGTCAAGATCAACTGAACTTAACTTATTTGTTAAAGCCTCTTGAAATTGGTCAGCTTCATCATAAGGAAGCAGCCGCTACTGCAGAAGAAAAGCAGCTTCAAGTTGCAGTTGGTGCAGAGTATTTAGATGCAAGTGTTGATGAGTTACACCAATCTCGTGAGTTCCATAGTGTTACATCTGAACAAAGAGTATTAGGTAGCCGCGTATCTTGTCACCGCGTACGTGGTCGCTTAGATGGATCATACCGAAGCCTTCCTCCTGTTCAATTGAAATACAAGAAAGGTTCTATCCCTGGAAATGGCTTAGGTGCTTATAACAGCGATGGAATCAGCATTGAAGTTAACGGTGGTGCACAAGACGGTACAGGTAAGACATCTGTTGGTGGAAAAATCCTTATCTTTAAGGCTCAAGGGAAAAACGGCAAGTATTTGAATGGTTCCGTTGGTAAAGGGTTTGGATACGGAGCACAGCATGGTCTATTAGTTGCACAAGGAAATGCCGATGCACGTGCGGGAATTCGTCTATCTGGTGCAGATATTATTATCGGTGGTCAAGTAACGAAACCAATTCCAACGGTTGAAAATGGAAATATCGGAGCAAGAGCAAATATTAAAGGTTTTGCCTTTGAATACATGACAAATGGTCGTGGCCTTGTTCTTGGTGACCCAGGACCTTGGATTTGTGCAGGTATGACTGGTGGAGTTGTTTACTTAAGACATCAACCAGAAATGGGCTTAACAAAAGAAGCGTTACAGCGAAGAATTGCTAAAGGCGCTAAAATCTCAATCACGAATTTAACAGAAGAAGGCAAGCAAGATATCAAGGATCTATTAGGTCAATATGTTGCATTGCTTCAAGAGCAAGGTCAAGAAGAAGAAGCAAATCAACTTGCTGAGCTTTTAAAACAACCTGAACAGCACTTCGTTCAAGCAGTACCAGTTAAAGAGCAAGCAGATCCATCTGTTTCTACAGAGTGATTTTTAAATGAGCTTGTACAAAGAAAAATGCCCCTTTTTACGGGCATTTTTTTTTGTAATAAAAACTTACAAAATAATATTGCATAAAAATCATAAAATATATAAAAAATCATATAAATAACCCTTGAACTTACATTTTAATCACTGTATAGTACATTATTGTTATGAAAACTTATCAGTAGTAGGAAAGGAATTATTTACTTATGAAGCTTGGCGCCCGCATTCTAAAGACGGGAATTGCAATTGTTTTATCTTTGTTTCTTGCGGAAGTTTTCCAATCACCTTCACCTGTTTTCGCCGGAATTGCTGCAATTTTTGCTTTACAACCCACCGTATACCGCTCTTATTTAACGATTATTGAACAAGCACAAGGAAATTTAATTGGTGCTGTTATTGCTGTATTATTTGTTTTAACACTTGGAAATAACATAGTTATCATTGGACTGGCAGCTATCATTGTCATTATTATCAATCTTAAACTAAATATAGAAAAAACCATACCACTTGCACTTGTTACCATTATTGCAATTATGGAAAATCCTGGTGATACATTTATTGAGTTTGCGATTATTCGTTTTTCTACAATTATGCTTGGAATTTTCGCTGCCTTTATTGTTAATTTAGTATTTCTACCACCTAAATACGAAAATAAACTGTTCTTTAAAATATCAAATATGATGGATGAAATCACTCGCTGGATACGAATGAACACTAGAAACGCCTCTGATCATCATTTGCTAAAGAATGATATTGAAAAATTAAAGGATATGGTGATCAAACTTGATCAATTATATATTTTATATAAGGAAGATCGAAATTATTTTAAGAAGAATGATATTGTTAAGGCAAGGAAGCTTGTTATATATCGTCAAATGATTTCGACAACCAAACGTGCACTCAATGTGTTAAAAAGGCTTCATCGATATGAAAATGAACTTTCTCAGCTACCCGAAGAATTTAAACTAGAACTTCAGCAGCAACTAGATTGTTTAATTGATTCTCATGAACAAATCATGTATCGATTTGCCGGTAAGGGAAAAATGCCACCAAATCACGAGGTAGGCAACTTTTGTTTGAATAGAAAAGATCTTTTTAATTTATTTCTTTCTCAACAAGATAAACTAAATGAGCATGAAAACGATAATGTCTTTTTTCATACGATGCAAGTCGTTTCCGCAATGGTAGAGTACGACGAAACTTTAGAGCATCTAGATGTTCTCGTTAACAGCTTCCATTCGTATCATAAAGAAGTCAATGAAGTGAAATTCGAGGAAATTCAAGATTAAAATAGGAAAAAGCAGCTGATTTTTATCAGCTGCTTTTTGTTAGTTCTTCATTCGTGGGTCTAGTGCGTCTCGTAAACCATCCCCCATTAAGTTAAATCCAAGTACAGTCAACATGATGGCAAGCCCAGGGAAAATCATTGTCCACGGTGCTTGTATTAGGAATGTTCTTGCATCCGCAAGCATTTTCCCCCATTCAGGGTTTGGTGCCTCTGCCCCAAGTCCTAAAAAACCTAATGCTGCTGCTTCAATAATAGCTGTTGCTATTGCTAATGTTCCTTGTACAATGATCGGAGCCATACTATTCGGCAACACATGATGAAATAAAATACGAGAGTTTTTCATTCCCACTGCTTTTGCTGCCATAATATATTCTTCCTGCTTAACCGTTAATACTCTTGATCGTATTAAACGTCCAAAGTTTGGAATATTGATAATAGCAATCGCGATTAATGCATTACGTAAAGATGGGCCAAGAACAGCCACGATTGCAATTGCGAGTAAAATACTTGGGAAAGCAAGCATAATATCAAATGTTCTTGAGATAATCGTATCAACCCACTTACCATAATAACCCGCTAATATTCCCAGTAGACATCCAACTACGATCGATCCTAAAACAGCTAAAAACCCGACCCATAAGGAGATTCTTGCCCCATATACAACTCTTGAAAAAATATCTCGACCGAAATCATCCGTTCCGAACCAATGATCACTCGATGGTGGTAACAAACGGTTAGACAGCATTTGTTCCTTAAACGTATATGGTGCAATTAAAGGTGCAAATATGGCAACTAAAATAAAGAATATAACGATAAACGCTCCAATTACTGCAAGCTTATTCTTTTTAAAGCTAATCCAAGCTTCAAGCCAGGGTGAAACAACCTTCTCGTCAGTCCCAATAATGGGCTGATCATTTTTATGTGTTGAAAGTTCCATTGAAGCCCCTCCTTTCAATTAATGGTATTTAATTCGAGGATCTATCGCAGCATATAATAAGTCGATAACTAAGTTAATCATGACAAATATAAAAGCAATAACTAGTACTCCAGACTGCACCACCGGATAATCACGGTAACCAATCGCTTCATAAATATAACGACCAATTCCAGGCCAACTAAATATTGTTTCTGTAAGGATCGCACCACCTAATAGTAGCCCTGTTTGTAGTCCAATTATGGTCAAAACTGGAATGATAGCATTTTTTAAGGAATGCTTGTACACCACCCAAAACATCTTTAATCCTTTTGCACGTGCTGTACGGATAAAATCTGAACGCATAACCTCAAGCATGGTTGAACGTGTGATTCTTGCAATGATTGCCATTGGAATGGTGGCTAACGCGATACTAGGAAGTACAAGATGTTTAATGACTTCAACTAGCTGGTCTGTTCTCCCTTGAATGAGGGTATCAATAATATAAATATTTGTTATAGCAGTAACCGGGTTTCTTACTTCCTCCCTGCCCGAAGTTGGCAGCCAATCTAAATTAATAGCAAATACCCATTGTTCCATTAAACCAAGCCAAAAGATTGGCATGGATACACCAATTAACGCTAGCACCATGGCTACATAGTCAAACCATGAATTTTGGAACCACGCACTGATGATTCCAGCATTAACGCCAATTACAACTGCAACTAACATTGCACAGAAGGAAAGCTCAATGGTCGCCATTAAATAAGGAACCATTTCTTCGGAAATCGGCGCCTTTGTCCTAATTGACTCACCAAGATCTCCTGTTACCAAGTTTCCTAGATAATGAAAATACTGAACGAACCATGGCTGATCGAGGCCCAATTGTTTTGTTAATGATTCAACCGCCTCCTTGGTTGCAAGCTGACCTAGAATTAACTGAGCAGGATCACCCGGTATCGCTCGTATCATAAAAAAGACAACTAATGATAATCCAAGAAGAACTGGAATCAAGGAAAATAATCGTTTTACTGTATAAGTAAGCATAGTCCACCTCGCTTCAATTTAGGGTGAGTAGAGAGAAAAAAGGGAGCGAAACTCCACTCCCTTTTCCTCATTCATTATTTGAATTCAACCGTAGAAAGAACATCAGAACCAGTTGGATGCGGAAGGAAGCCAGTAATATTCGCTTTTCCTGCTAAAGCTGGTTGTGAGTGAACTAGTGGAATCCATGGAGCATCTTCTTTAATTAATACTTGAGCTTCTTTATAAAGCTTTTCACGCTCAGCTTGGTCAGCTGTAGATTGCGCTGCGATCAATAGATCGTGAACTTCTTGGTTTTGATAAAAAGAGTAGTTATTGCTTCCGATGCTATCTTGGTCAAGTAAAACATATAAGAAGTTATCAGCATCACCATTGTCACCTGTCCAGCCAAGTAGGAATGTATCCGCTTCTCCAAGGCGAGCCTTGTCTAAGTAAGTACCCCACTCATAAGTAACAATTTTAGCTTTTACTCCGATTGCCTCGAAGTTAGCTTGTAGTGCTTCTGCAACCTTTTGGCCATCTGGCATATAAGGTCTTGCTACAGGCATAGCCCAAAGTTCCATTTCAAAGCCGTTCTCGAAGCCAGCTTCTTTTAAAAGTTCTTTCGCTTTTTCAGGATCATACTCATAATCAACTACATCGTCATTGTATCCAGCAACAACTGGAGGCATTGGATTCTTCGCAGGCTCTGCAGCTCCTGCATAGAATGCATCGATAAGAGCTTCTTTGTCTACTGCATAGTTAAGCGCTTGACGAACTAATTTTTCCTTCAACGGACCACGCGTACTTGTTAAACCAAGGTAAGCAATGTTTAAAGAAGGACGGTAGAAGGATTGTAAATCTGCATTTGCCTCAATCGTTCCAACATCCGAGAAGTTTACACCATCAATTAGGTCCACTTCACCTGAAGATAATGCATTTAATCGCGCAGAGTTATCAGGAATTGCACGGAAAATAACTTGGCTAAGCTTCGGTAATCCTTCTTGCCAATATTCTTCGTTCTTTACAATTGTAATTTTGTCATTACGCTTCCACTCTTTAAATACGAATGGACCTGTTCCAACTGGATTTTCCATGAACTTATCGCCAAATTCTTCAATTGCTGCAGGGCTTGCAATCGCGAATGGGCTCATTGCTAAGTTTTTATAGAATGGTGCTAATGGAGAATTCAGAACAAATTCAACTGTGTAGTCATCTACCACTTTCACTTCTTTGATACGATCTCCGAATTGAGAGTTATAGTAGTAGTATTGTTCTTTATCACCACTTGCCCAGCGGTCGAAGTTAAACTTAACAGCTTCTGCGTTGAAATCTGTTCCGTCATGGAACTTGATCCCTTCACGTAGCTTTAATGTATAAGTTAAGCCATCTTCACTATTTGACCACTCTGTTGCTAATCCGGGAGCAAGTTCAGTGTCTTGTTCTCCGAATTCAATCAAAGTTTCAAAAATGTTTTTTGTTACTTTGAAAGACTCCCCATCAGTAGCAGTAGCTGGGTCTAGTGAGACTGAATCGCCACCACGTCCAAAAACTAATGTATCAACCGCAGCTTCCTCGCTTCCTGAACCTTCTCCTTCTGATGAAGACTCATTAGCTGTGTTCTTGCTACATCCTACCAATGCTAATGAAAGCATTAAGATAAAAGCAAGGAACATAAGACTAGTACGCTTTTTCAATGTTTTTCCCCCTCTTAATCTGAGAGTTCACTACTCTCTTTTTTATTTATCATCCATGCCTCAAGTCACTTTTTAGTAAAGGTGACATGCAGCAAAGTGACCAGGTTCAACTTCTTTCATTTCGGGTCTAGTTGTTTTACAAACATCCATACAATCCCTGCAACGTGTGTGAAACGCACAACCCAAGGGAGGATTAGATGGGCTTGGAAGATCTCCACTCAAAAGCTCCCGATCCTTTTTGACATCTGGGTCAGGTATTGGAATGGAATCAAGTAATGCCCTCGTATACGGGTGTAGAGGCTTATCGTAAAGCTTCTCTGATTCAGTAATCTCTACTAATCTACCTAAATACATAACCCCAACTCGATCACTAATATGTTTAACTACTCCTAGATCATGAGCAATAAAGATATAGGTTAAACCAAAGTCCTTTTGCAAATCCTCAAGAAGATTTAACACCTGTGACTGAATCGATACATCAAGTGCTGAAACAGGTTCATCAGCGATTATAAGCTTTGGCTTGGTCATTAATGCACGCGCAATGCCTATCCGTTGCCTTTGACCACCGCTGAATTGATGCGGGTATCTCTTCGCGTGGTAGCTGCTCAAACCAACAACCTCAAGCATTTCTATTACTCTTCTTTTCCGCTCTTCCTTATCACCGATTCCATGAACGATAAGCGGTTCTTCAAGAATCTTTTCAACTGTATGGCGAGGGTTTAGCGAGGCAAAAGGGTCCTGAAAAACCATTTGAATTTCTTTTCTCATTTTTCTCATAGCATTTGCATTAAGACTTGTTAATTCTTGATCCTCAAAAACGACCTTTCCCTCTGTCGCTTCTAACAAACGCATTAATACACGGCCAGTTGTTGATTTACCACAACCAGATTCACCAACAAGACCTAGCGTTTCTCCCTTACGAACATAAAAACTTACATCATCGACTGCTTTTACATGACCGACTGTTTTTCCAAATAAGCCGCCAGTAATAGGAAAATATTTTTTTAGATTATCAACTTTTAATAAAACATCAGTCATGAGCAACAACTCCTTCATGGAGGAAGCATCTTACACTTTGACCACTACCCAATTGATAGAGTTTCGGATCCTCTATGTAGCAACGATCGTGGGCTTTATCACAGCGGGCTGCGAAACGACAGCCTGTTTGTATGGATCCAGGCTTCGGAACGTTCCCAGGGATGGAATAAAGCCTCTCCTTTTTCTCTCTAACATCTGGTACTGATTGTAATAGTCCCATCGTGTATGGATGCTTTGGGTTTTTGAATATATCTCTTACTTCAGCTTCCTCAACAATTTTCCCCGCATACATAACGATGACCCGCTGACAAAGGTCTGCAACTACTCCAAGATCATGAGTAATCATGACGATTGCTGTATCAAGTTTTTCGTTCAAATCCTTCATTAACGCTAGAATTTGCGCCTGTATTGTAACATCCAATGCGGTCGTCGGCTCGTCGGCGATTAATAGTCGTGGGTGACAGGAAAGGGCCATCGCAATCATGACACGCTGTCTCATGCCACCTGATAGCTGATGAGGGTATTCATCGATTATTTGTTCTGCACGAGGAAGTCCAACAAGCTTTAGCATCTGGATCGCTTCGGTTCGTGCTTCTTTTTTACTCATTTTCTTATGTATTCGAATTCCTTCTATTAATTGATTTCCTATTGTAAAAAGCGGATTAAGGGAAGTCATGGGCTCTTGGAAAATCATCGCTACTTCATTGCCTCTTATTTCACGCATTCTTTTCTCTGAAGCTTGAACGAGATTTTCACCATTTAACCAGATCTCACCATTTGTTATTTTCCCTGGCGGCTGGGGAACGAGCTTCATAATCGATAGGGAAGTTACACTCTTTCCACATCCTGATTCACCAACAATTCCAAGAATCTCTCCCTTATTTACAGAGAAGCTGATTTGGTCAACGGCAGGAATCTCTCCATCTGCGGAAAAAAAGGTCGTCTGGAGCTGTTTTACATCTAATACTGGAGTTTGACTCACAAAGTTACTCCTCTCTTACTGAATATTCAATTCATTCTTTTTTTTCATTTTATTCTATAAATACTGGTAAGTCTACAACTATTTCTCAATCTTACTAATTTTTAGAATAATATGTTAACATAACAATTTTCTATTGCCATCCTTCCTATCTTATGAATACCTCTAAGAAGACATGACAAAAAGCCCCCGAAGGTTTCTCCCTCGGGGGTGATGTTAATGCTCCAATTGTTGAATTTGGAATAATTTATAGTAATTCCCTTGCTTTTTCATCAGTTCTTCATGCTTTCCTATTTCAGAAATCTCTCCATTCTCTATCAAGACTATTCGGTCTGAATGAGTGATCGTGGACAGTCGATGAGCAACAATAAAGGTGGTTCGGTCCTTTGCCAGCTTTTCAAAAGCTTCTTGAATTAATGATTCGCTCTCTAAGTCTAAAGCGGAAGTGGCCTCATCCATCACAAGAATTGGCGGATTCTTAATAAATACTCTAGCAATAGCTATCCGCTGCTTTTGTCCGCCAGAAAGCTTGACGCCTCTTTCTCCTACCTTTGTTTCGTACCCTTCTGGTAGGTTCATGATAAATTCGTGAGCATTGGCTGCCTTTGCAGCAGCAATTACCTCTTCATCTGAAGCTCCAGGTTTAGCTAGTAAGATATTCTCTTTAACCGAATCACTAAACAAAATACTATCTTGTAAAACCATTCCAATCTTATCTCTTAGTGAACGTACCTGGAAGGAACGGATATCTTGTCCGTCTAAATAAATCGCTCCACCTGTCACATCATAAAACCTAGGAATTAAGCTAATCAAAGAGGATTTACCTCCACCGCTCATCCCTACGAGTGCAATGGTCTCCCCTTGCTTCACTTCGAGATTTATGTTTTTTAATATATCTTGTTCATTCTCATTGTATCGAAAAAACACATTTTGAAAGTGGACATTCCCAACCACATTTTTACATTCAACTGCATTTGGTATATCATCAATATCATATTTTTCATCCACAAATTCAAACACACGATCCATTGAGGCAATTGATTGTGTTAATGTCGTGGATGAGTTAACCAGTCTTCGTAGCGGATTATACAAACGATCAATATATGCAATAAACGCCACCATTTCCCCTATCGAAAGATTTCCTTGAATAACCTGATAGCCTGAGTATCCGATCACAATGAGCGGAGCAATATCTGTTATCGTATTTACAACCGCAAAGGCTTTCGCATTCCACTTCGTATGGTCTAGGGCTTTTATTAGAAAATTCCTATTTTGCTTGTCAAAGCGTTCCTGCTCATAATCTTCTACTGCAAAGCTTTTAATAACAGACATTCCTTGAACTCTCTCATGCAGAAAGCTTTGTACTTCAGCAAGAGCCTGTGACCTTTTTCTTGTAAGTCCCCTTAAATTGCCGAAGAAATATTTGACGGAAAAGGCGTAAAAAGGAAACAACACAAGTGAAACAAGTGTTAACTTAACATCCATCATCATCATTAAAATGATTGCTATTGCTATAGTGGCAATATCAAGCCATAAATTCATTAGTCCTGTAATAACAAATGTTTTTGTTTGCTCCACGTCATTAATCACACGTGAGATGACTTCTCCTGCTTTGGTATTTGAATAATATTTAAAACTCAATTTTTGGATATGTGTGTACAGCTTGTCTCTGATATCGTATAGAATTTTACTAGCAACCCATTGGGCATAGTATTGTCGATAATACTCAATTGGTGGTCTAGCAACAACAAATATAACCATCATAATGGCCATTATCATAAATAGTTTACTCGTTTTTTCTTCAGCAGATAATGTTTGATTACCAACGATATCATCTAGGACATATTTGATTAAAATCGGAATTAATAGCGGTATGACAAACTTAATGATTCCAATAATGATTGTCCCGATGATTTGTAACCGATACGGTTTTACAAAGTGTAAATACCTACGAATGCTACTCATCCTGACACCCTCCATTTAGCTCTTACTCACATAAAGAAAAACCTGTTGCAACTAGTGACAACAGGCGTTTTTCTTCCGTTAAATGATTACCGTCTGTATGTTAAATATCTTTCGTACCATGTATCAATAAAATCTGGTGCAAATGGTCCTTTTCGTTGACGAATCCAACTAATCAGGTTGTCCACATTTGCACGTAGAATTTTATCAATGACTTCCGGGTAGTTCATTTCAATACGATGACGCTCGTACTCATCCTCGTCTAACAAATTAAAAGTCATATCTGGAAACACTTTAATATCAAGATCATAGTCAATGTATTTTAATGCTTCTCCATCAAAAATAAATGGGGAGCTTATGTTGCAATAATAATACACTCCATCTTCACGTATCATTCCGATGACATTAAACCAATACTGAGAATGAAAATAACAGATAGCTGGTTCTCTAGTAATCCACGTTCTTCCATCCGATTCAGTTACGATGGTACGGTCATTTCCACCAATGACTAATCCTTGCGTTCCCTTTAATACGGTAGTCTCCTCCCATACTCGATGGATGTGACCATTATGTTTGTAACTATGTATTTGGATCGGTTCACCTTCCATGGGTACGCCCATTTTTCTCCCTACTTTCATTTTTCGAACGCTCCCGAAACCTAAAAAATGCTAATATAATAAATGTTTTCCTCAAAAGGTTACAAAGAACATTTCCTGTTTTCTACTATTATAACGGTAAAACATCGAATTTAAAACAAAGAGCCCTTGAAATTTCTCAAAGGCTTTAATAATTTACGTATAAAATTAGTTAAATTGTGATATTTTTTCTCTTTTTATCTTTTTAAAGCTGTTTCTGCTTCCTGATATGAGCGAATAAGCTCTTCCGTTTGCCTCTCAAAAATTTGATGAATATCGCGCAAATCCTTCTTCATTTGCTGAATTTCATCCTGAATACTTTCCATATTCGCATGCTTTTGCAGCAATCTTAATTCCTCTTCAATTTCCTGACAGCGTTCAAGCTCTGTTTGTATGTATAGTAGCTTTTCCATTGTAGCCATTTGTTCACCAACTAATCGTGAAAAATCACTCACCATTGTCCACCGCCTTCTTTTTCGATATATATACTATTCGGTAAGGCTCATGAGTTTCCTTTGACTAGTTATGTAGACGTATTAGAAGTTTTGTCGAACACCGAAAAGCGGAAGCGCCTTGTTTAGCCCCGACAAGCATAAGGCGAAGCACGCAGGAAGGCCTGCCTTCTGGAGTGCTTTGACTTATGACCTCGAGCCCCTAGCTTCTGGAGCTGGACACAGAAAAGCGGAAGCGCTAAATAAAGAAGGTGCTCTTTCCGATTAGAAAGAGCACCTTACAGTTGTTAGTATTAAGAGTTTTGGCCCTTGCGAGACTCAGCTTGAGCGTTTTGTTGTCTTACTTCTTGTGCATTAGTTTCGCTAGCGAACTCAGTACCGTATTGGCCTTGTCCAGCTGATGCAGCGTTTTGTTGTCTCACTTCTTGAACGTTAGTTCCAGATAGAGATTTGTTTGGTTGCTTTGCCATTGTAATCACCTCCACAGAAATTAATTTATCCAAGAGGTGACTGGTCTATCCTAGAGAAATTTTTACCAATTTTCATTACACTAAAAGAGAAATTCCTCCATCAACGATAATCGTTTGTCCTCGAATCATATCGGATCCATCACTTAATAAGAACATAATCGTGTTTACCATATCATCAATTTCAACCATCCTCCCTGCTGGAGTTTTTTGTCTGGCTTCTTCCAACATTTCTTCACGATTTGGAAAATGAAGAAGTGCCTCGGTATCAATTGCCCCACCTGAAACAGCGTTCACTCGAATGTTTTTGGGTGCTAATTCCACAGCTAAATAACGGGTAAGTGCTTCAAGCGCTGCCTTTGATACACCAACAGTTGTGTAATTTTCCAAATAGCGAATGGATCCTAGTGAGCTAATACTCACAATTTTTCCTCCATCATTTTTCTCCATCAACTTTGCTGCTTCCTGTGCACAAAATAAGAGTGCCTTGCTATTAATATTCATTGTCCACTCCCAGTGAGATTCCTCAAGTTCCATTGCTGGACGAAGAACACCTGAAGCAGCATTGCTTACAAATATATCGAGTCTTCCAAAATGAGCATCAATTTCTTCAAACATCGTTTTGATCTTACTAACATCGCCAACATTTGCCTTAACAACTAATACCTTTCTACCAAGTGCCTCAATTTCTGCTGCCGTTTCAATTGCCGCTTTTTTGCTGCGAGCATAGTTAACGACAATATCGTATCCTTCTTTTGCTAATCGTAGGGCAGTGGCTTTTCCAATACCTCTACTACTCCCTGTAATTAGTGCAACTTTATTTGTCATATGTACATATCCCTTCACTTTCTGATAATTTTTCTTTTATATGAATAGTTCACAAATAAGATTACCACAATACATCTATAAGAAAAATAGAGGATGTGTGAGACAATGTATGTAGGACGAGATATGACTGAACTCTCCATGATACCGAAAACGGATTGGAAAAATGAAGAGTTAGCTTTTTTCCATCATTCGCTTCAACAAATTATGCCGTATTTAAATTCAGAAGGTGTAACCATCCACCGAGAGATTATTAAGGAAATCGAAGGGCGTGGTGGACTTCATCGAAATGAAGCCGACTGGACTCACGGGACTAGAATTTCTTACGATTAAGAGCGGAAGTGACTACATTAGAAAAAAACGCCACATGCTAGTGGCGTTTACTCATTTTTATAATATTGACGTAGCATTTTCTGATGGGAAACTGGAAAAGCAAAACTTTCTATTTCATCCTGGCCAACAAGCTTCAAAGTATCTGAAGTTTTGATCGGTGCTAATAAGGTTCCTTCATAAACATTAATATTCCATATAAGATGAGAGAAGACATGTTCAATATGACCGACAAGCTCCCCTATGTCGCATTGAATATCACATTCTTCCTTTAGATTAGATACTAACTGTTCTCGATCTCCTAAAACTGGTAGATGGATTTCGACATTCGGAAACTGCCACAAATTCGCAAGTAAACCGGATGAAGGACGCTTTTGAATAACCGTTCGTCCCTCCGTATCTTTCAGAACAACCGCTGCGAGTTGAACCTTTCGTTGTTTTTTCGCCTTCGTTTTAACAGGCAATTCGTTCTGTGTTCCTTCCTCGAAGGCATGACAGTGGTCACGAACCGGACAGAGCAAGCATGATGGTGAAGTTGGCGTACAAATTAAGGCGCCTAACTCCATTAATGCTTGGTTAAAATAAGAGGGGTTTTCATGTGAAATAAAGGCACGAACAGCTTCCTCGAACACTTTTCTACTGGATGCTTTTGCAATATCATCCCAAATTGAAAGAATCCTGGAAAATACTCTCATCACGTTCCCATCAACGGCCGGCTCAGGTACTCCATATGCTATGGATAGAATGGCTCCTGCCGTATAGGGACCGACACCTTTTAAGCTAGAAATTTCCTTTGGCGTATTTGGTACTTTTCCTCCATACTGCTCATGCACCTCTCGAACAGCTGATTGAAGGTTACGCACTCTTGAGTAGTAACCTAATCCTTCCCAAGCCTTTAATACTTTTTCTTCATCAGCATTAGAAAAAGCTTCTATTGTAGGGAACTCTGTGATAAATCGGTTAAAATACGGAATGACTGTATCGACCCTAGTTTGCTGAAGCATGATCTCTGATACCCAGACTTTGTAAGGATCTTGGTCTTTCCGCCAAGGAAGATCTCTTTGCTCTCTTTCAAACCAGCCGATTAAATCCTTTTGAAATTCTTCTTTATTTATATTTGGAACGTTTTTTAAAGAATTAGACATTTTTTTGCCTCCAAAATATTAAACAAGTACATACTAAGGGAATACAATAGCTTATCCCTTTCATTTTTAACGAAATCTTAAAATTGGACAATAATTACACAGTAAATGTTACAACTACTTTAAAGTAACGATTAATCACTACTTTTACAAGAAAATTATTGATAAAATTAAGATAAGAGAAGGATTAAATATTTCCTAAAAAGGAGGGAGATTCCTTTGGATACCGGTACACACGTAGTGATGGGATTAGCTTTAGGAGGACTTGCGACACTCGATCCCGTGGTAGCAAGCAGCTCTGTAACAGCAACTAGTGTTATGATTGCTACTCTTGTTGGCTCACAAGCCCCTGATATCGACACCGTTTTAAAGCTTAGAAACAATGCCGTTTATATTCGTAACCACCGTGGAATCACACACTCCATTCCAGCTGTATTGCTCTGGCCATTAGCCATCACAGCTGTCATTTATCCCATTTTTCCAGATGCCAATTTACTTCACTTATGGCTTTGGACCTTTTTAGCTGTGTTTCTTCATGTCTTCGTTGATATTTTCAATGCCTATGGTACGCAGGCGTTACGACCTTTTTCTTCTAAATGGGTGGCACTAGGAATTATTAACACGTTTGATCCATTTATTTTTGCAATGCATATTGTTGGAATAATCGCTTGGGTGTTTGGAGCACATCCTGGTTATACGTTTATCGGTGTGTATGCAGTCTTGGTTGCTTATTATATCTTTCGATTTATAACCCAACGAAAGGTTTATCATGAGGTAAAAAAACTTGTTCCAGATGCAACAGACATTATTATTGCTCCAACGATGAAGTTTCACCAGTGGCGTATTGCTGTCATGAATAAAAACCAATTCTTTGTTGGACGTGCCCATGATAACAAAGTGCGTATTCTTGACCAATTTAAACGCGTCGCTGTCCCTGAGACCCCGGTTCTTGAAGCAGCAAAGCAAGATAAAAACCTTTCAGCTTTTCTATCGTTTTCTCCTGTTTATCGGTGGGAAGTTGATGAATATGATACGTATTACGAAGTAAGATTCATCGACCTGCGTTATCGAAGTAACGGACATTATCCATTTGTGGCTGTTGTTCAACTAGATCTGGAGCTTCAAGTTCTTTCCTCTTATACTGGTTGGATCTTTAGTGAGGAAAAATTACGTAAAAAGCTGGATATTATCCCTGGATAACGAAAAAGCGATGTCTCTAGTAGACATCGCTTTTTAATGTAGTTCATTTGGGTCCTGTTCTAATAGATGCTTATATTTTGGATTGGAAGCAACAAAATCATGTAGCTTATCACCATAATAATCGATCCATTGTCGAACAATTTTTTCAGTCATCTCACTCCCTCGGTAGGAGTAACCAGCTTTTGCTCTTGTTGTTTCAAAATCATCCCACAGAAGTTCGACCCATGTACGAGCCTGCCCAAATGAAAGGTTATTATTTTTTTCCAATAGTAATTCAATTAGTTTTTGCTGATACTGTTCCATTCATTTCACCTCTTTTCCAGTTATCGATATCCTCTGAGTAATGCATACTAATAGTGCTTGATTATTTCATCACTCATTTTAGGAGGTATAGCGATGCGAAATAAAGCAAAGGATTTTGCAAACCAAAATGGTAATAAATTTCAGGGCGAACCAAGGGCGAGACCTGAATTTGCTTCCAAAAGAGCGGATGGAACAATTAATACACATCCACAAGAACGGATGAAAAATTCAAGTACTCGAGGTTAAATTAATTACTGGGAATCAGCTTGTCTGGTTCCCTCTTTTCTCAGCATCGAAATTGGTAATGCCTCTTCCTTTTTGCTCCCTGCTAATCGGTAGCCCCACGCAAACACTCCGTTTAAATAGTCGATTTTAAAATAAGCGCCTGGATCGCCTTCAATCTCATAGATATCACCAGGCTTAAAATCTGATGGATTCAACAAATAGGCTTTAGCCATTATCGCTTTTCTTTCTAATACCGCGTATTCATTTACCATGCCTAATTGTTCTGCTTTTCTTGCCTTCTCATTTAGTTTAGCTATTTCTTGGTGCAATTCGAATTCAGAAAGTTCACTGTAACGTTTTTCTTTTTCCATCCCAACCACCTGCTTCTTAATGGTGTATTTTCGTATACGTAATGGTACCATAATATTATTCCATGCGAAAGGAAGATACATATTGAAATCTGTTATTATTACGGGAGCTGGAACAGGCCTTGGTCGAGAGCTTGCATTAAAGTATGGAAAGGAAGGCTACCATCTTATTTTAGTTGGAAGGTCTGAAGAAACTTTATTGGAAGTAAAAAAACAACTAAATAACGCTATTATTACTGTTTTGGATATACGAAACAAACATGAGGTTGACGAGAACATCCGATTCCTTTTCAAAGAGTATAATGTAGTCGGACTTATTAACAATGCCGGAATTGGTATCTTCGGTCCTTTTGTAAAAATAAAGGAGAATGCAATTGAGGAAATGTTTCAAACGAATGTGCTTGGGACCATGTATATGACTCAAGCTGTTCTCCCAAATATATGTGAATTGGACGGAAGCTTTGTTATGAATATCATTTCAACCGCTGGATTGCGGGGAAAAGTGAATGAGGCGGCCTATGTTGCCAGTAAATTTGCTGTTCGAGGCTTTACTGAAAGCTTACAGAAGGAATATGAAGAAAAACCTGTTCTAATTTCAGCGGTGTATATGGGTGGGATGAACACACCCTTTTGGAAAGGTTCCGAGCATGTTAAAGATCCTTCCAAATTCCGATCTCCGGCAGAGGTGGCAGAAACCATTTTTTCACAAAGACAGCAAGAATATGTTGTAATTGAGTCCAAATAAACCATTTTTATTTGGACTCTAAATACTTTGTAATAACGTCAATGGAAAAGCCTTTTCGATAAAGGGCCTGCTTCATTTTTTGCTCATACTCAAATCCAGTAAATTTACTGTATTTTCGCTCAAGTTTTTCTGCTTGATAACGTAACGACTGCAATTCATCGACGTCACTTGTATCTTCAATCTGCTCTAAAGCCATTTGTGTAACTTCTGAGGTATATCCTTTTCTGAATAAAAGTTGTTCGATCTTTTGTTTCATGATTTTCTGTGATTCTTGTTTGTTTTTCTTCATATATTTCTCACATAAAGCAATAGCCTTTTCAACCTGTAATTCAAAGGGAAACTCATCAATTGCTTCAAGAATATAAGCTTCTGATATTCCCTTTTCCTTCAGTTCTCGCTTGATGGCGGTTGGTCCTTTATCCGTTGTATTCATTTGTGTTCTAACGTAGGCAAAAGCAAGCTGTTCGTCATTTAGGAATTGGTATTCATTCAGCTTATGAATGACCTCTTGAATGATCACCTCATCCACTTCTTTTTCAACTAAATGCTTTCTTACTTCAGCTTCCGTTCTCATCATTCGTGCTAAATAATTCACTGCTGTGTTGTAAGCTTTTCGAATATCATCCGAATACGATATTTCTGATAAGAGAAGTTCATCAAGTACCATGCCTTTTTTGAGGCTGTGTTTAATTAATACGTCCTCATCCACACTAAAACCATATTCTTCTCCTTTTCCATGATCAAGGAAAATATTATAGCGATCGGTTCGTTTTTTTTGAACAGTAATTTTTGTGATTGTTGTCATCTTTATTCACCCCTTATAGTTTTTGTAGCACATTCAAGTCCGTTGAATATGAAGGCAATCGTGTAGAATAAAAGCAAATGATTTTTTATAGGAGGAAAGCTGATGCGAATTGCCATCACAGGCGGGACTGGACTTGTCGGCAAAGCTCTTACTGAATCCCTCAGAGCGGACGGACATGATCTATTTATTTTAACGCGAAATCAGGTAAATGGGTATCAAAAGGGCGTCACTTATGTGAAGTGGCTTTCTAAAGAGTCAGATCCTGCAGGTGAGATTGAAGCTGTTGATGTAATCATTAATCTCGCTGGTGAGTCCATTAATGGTGGACGTTGGTCGGATGAACGGAAAGCGCAAATCGTAAATAGCAGAATAAATGCAACGAATGAAGTTGTTTCAATTATTAAGCGCTTAAAGAATAAACCGAAATTACTTATTAATGCGAGCGGTATTGGTTTTTATGGTACCTCAACTGTTGATACTTTTACCGAAGCAACCGAAAAAGCCGGTAATGATTTCCTTGCACAGACGGTGGATCAATGGGAGGCTGCAACCCTTGAGGCTAGAGAACTTGGTGTTCGAACCGTATTTGCTCGCTTTGGAGTAATTTTAGACAAAAAGGATGGTGCTTTGCCAAGGATCGCTCTTCCTTATCAGTTGTTTGCAGGAGGAACGGTTGGTTCAGGAGATCAATGGCTTTCTTGGATACATATTAAAGATGTCGTGCAAGGACTTCAGCATGTGATTGATTCATCTGATCTGTCTGGACCTGTCAATTTTTGTGCACCAGAGGCAGTGACGATGAAGAATTTTGGAAAAACACTTGGATCTGTTTTAAATCGTCCTCATTGGATTCCTGCCCCATCGTTTGCGCTACGGCTTGTACTTGGTGAAATGAGCATGCTTGTGCTCGAAGGACAAAGGGTTATTCCTGAAAAGTTACTTAAGAGTGGGTATGCGTTCACATTTCCGACACTTCAAGAAGCTCTTCAAAATATTTACTCATAAAAGAAGTATGCAAATGGATCGTTAAGGTAAAAATTAGTAACGTGAATACTACCTTAATGAAAGGATGTTTTTTGAATGAGTGATAAGAAGAAAAAGGATAAGTCTAAAAGCACGTTGTCAAGCATGCAAGAGGTAACTTACTCAAGAGAGTTCAAGCTTGCTGACCAAGCAGGAGGATTCTCAGGTAAAAAGTCGAGACATTAAACTTTTTCCATTCATAACAATGTCCAGAAAGGTAAAGGATAAAAGTACGGGAATATGTTACATTTCCGTACTTTTTTCTATGAAAGGGGCAAATGACATTGAGCAAAAAACAAACACTTCCACAAACACCAAAAAATATGAAATCAGATGGACTGGATGTAGAATTTAGTCGCGACCTAGCGGACCATGACGACTTAGAAGCAATGGCTCGTTCAAAAGCAGCAGATAAGCGGGCAAAAAGTGGCCAGAACCAACAGTTCTAAGTAAGAGAATAAAGTTGTGCACAACATTATCCACAGTCATGTGGATAATGTTAACAATTCACCATGAATATGTATACAAAGGGCTCCCTCTACCAACAGTTATACACAACCCCTGTGCAAAACCAGGTGACAGACACCCTTCGTGGACACTTTATGCTGTTTTGTCCACGGAGGGTGTCTGTCACCGCTCGTGGACACTTTGGGTGAATTTGTCCACCAGAGGAGGACAATTATCTTTTCTTCCTCGTTAAAATGATACATGACACTGGTTTTCCCCTATGATAATATGATTCTTGTAGTTATATAAATTTAGTAACCCTAATTATCACCCAAAAGGAGCTGAATTGCGCTTTGAAAATCGAGTTGATTGATCGTTTTATTTCTTATGTTGTTATTGACACGCAATCAAATGATGAAAGCAACACCTGCCCTTCCACCCCTGGTCAGCTTACACTTGCCAATAAACTTGTAGATGAGCTAAAGTCGATCGGCCTTGAAGATGTTAGTATAGATGAAAATGGCTATGTTATGGCCACCCTTCCAGCAAATACAGATAAAGAGGTTCCAACGATTGGTTTCTTAGCCCATCTTGACACCGCTACAGATTTTACCGGTAATGGAGTAAATCCATTACTTCACGAAAACTATGACGGTAAAGATATCGTTCTCAACGAAGACTTACATATTGTTCTTTCACCAAAGGATTTCCCTAATTTAAAAAATTATATCGGACACCATTTGATTACAACCGATGGAACTACTTTACTTGGTGCTGATAACAAAGCGGGAATTGCTGAAATTATGACTGCTATGGACTATCTTGTTCAGCATCCAGAGATTAAACATGGGAAAATTCGTGTCGCGTTTACACCAGATGAGGAAATTGGACGTGGACCACATAAATTTGATGTTGATAAATTCGCTTCCACATATGCATATACAGTGGATGGAGGACCGATTGGCGAACTTCAATACGAAAGCTTTAGTGCTGCTGCTGCAAAGATAACAATCAAAGGAAATAATATTCACCCGGGTACGGCTAAAGGTAAAATGGTTAACTCAGCTAAGATTGCAATGGAACTAAACAGCCTCCTTCCAAGTGAAGAAGCACCTGAATATACAGAAGGCTATGAAGGCTTCTACCATCTTCTTTCCTTCCATGGGGATGTTGAAAAGACTGTTCTTAGTTACATTATTCGAGATTTTGATCGCACAAGCTTCAATAATAGAAAAGCTACAATGGAGAAAATTGCTATTAACTTGAACGAGAAGTACGGCCAAGGAACCATTGAGCTTGAGCTTCACGATCAATACTTTAATATGAGAGAAAAGATTGAACCAGTTAAAGAGATTGTGGATATTGCTTACGAGGCAATGACTAAGCTTGGCATTGAACCAATTATCGAGCCCATTCGTGGAGGAACGGATGGTTCTCAACTTTCCTATATGGGTCTACCAACACCAAATATCTTCACCGGCGGAGAGAACTTCCACGGGAAATTTGAGTTTATCTCCATTGATAACATGCTAAAGGCAACAAATGTGATAGTGGAAATCGCTCGACTATTTGAAGAAAAAGCTAACTAAAAGGTGACTGTGCGCCCCACGTGGACAAATCAGCTTGATTTGTCCACGGAAGGTGTCTGTCACCTTAATTTGTTTGCGAAGTGGGCGATCTTGGTTTCGTCTAGATTGTATTGGCTTTCTTTGACTTTGTGAACTTTTTTGATGATGAATCTTTCTAGCATATTCATTTTTGCGAAGTCCAGTTCATATCCAAATACATCCTTAGCAACTGCCTGGTCTATTAAGCTTTGAGGAAATGCTTGATTAAACTCCTCTTCTATGACAGATTGGTCCGGGTGTCCTGCGCATAAAAATAATCCAACTTTTTTTGAAAGTAAGGCTTCTAGATGGGTTTCCATATAGGATGTGAGTTCTTTTTGAACTCTCCCCATATAGATACTTCCCCCTATTATTACTGTCGAATAGTTAGAAAGACCTAGTACCTTATCCTTTAAAATATTCACTACCTCAACATCGCTAAACTTCTCTTTTAGCAGGTTTGCCGACTTTTCTACCGTTCCATGCTTCGTTGCATAAATGATTAAAATACTCACATTTTCTCCTCCTTTCTCCCTTTTCGACTCAAACCTTACTTTTAGTTGCCCTTTAAACCATAGGTAAATCCCTTCTATATTCTATATTACCAACACCACTTCTTAGATACCTTTTTATAGTAAAATATTCACAAAATTTTCAGATATTATTAAAAGAATAATCAGTCACTTTTCCCTATAAACATTTTCAAATTATTCTGATATATTTGAATCACTCGTGTTACTAAATAATTGAAATTTTACATACCTTTTCAACTAGTAACATAGACCATAGGATGGAGGGAAAAATTTGAAAATCTCAAAAGTTATATCCTCAGCCGCTGCTTTGGCACTAAGTGTAGGGATGCTTTCTACCACTCTACCAACTAGTTCAAAAATAGCAGCAGAATCAGCAAGTGATTCACACGCTTCCCACTCACATGCAAGTGGCTCCCCATTTGACCTCGGAATTGCCAATGACGAGCGATTAATCAAAATGCTAAAAGCTTCTGGTAAAATCGCACAAAATGCAAGCCCAGCAGACGCAGAAAAAGCTTTAAACAAATTCCTACAAAACAAAGCAACATCAGCTGAAAAGGAAGCTGGTGAACTCCATGAAAAGGAAGAAGATGTTCGGACCGCTCTTCAAAAGGAAATGAAAAACTCTAACTTAACAAATGGTAAGGGAAACAAGCTTGGTCAGACAAAGAAGCAAGCCGTTGACTCTGTTCAAGAAGAAGCATGGGACGGAGGCATGAGAACAGATAAAGTACTCGTTGTGCTAATGGAATACCCTGACCTCCCTCACAATACACTCACTCCAGAAGAAACCGACATGTACTACAAGGGTGATGAAGCGTACTCGCAAGCTCACTATCAGGACATGCTATTTGGAACAGGTGGCTGGAAAGGGCCAGATGGCAAAACCTATGTATCTATGAAACAATATTATGAACAACAATCTGGTGGCAGCTACTCTGTTGAAGGTACAGTCGCTGGATGGTACAAAGCAAGTCAACCGGCTGCTTACTACGGTGGTAATGTTCCTACCCCAGACGGTAGTGATGCACGACCTCGAACGTTAATTACTGAAGCACTCAAAGCTGCAGCAGATGATCCAAATGTTAATCTTGAAGACTACGACGAATGGGATCGTTACGATCTTGATGGCGATGGAAATTACCTTGAGCCAGACGGTCTCGTTGACCATCTAATGGTCATTCACTCTGGTGTTGGTGAAGAAGCAGGCGGTGGAAAAATAGGTGGAGACGCGATTTGGTCTCACCGTTGGAATCTTGGTTCTGTAACAAGAATTCCAGGTACTACAGCAACTGTCCCTTACTGGGGTGGAACAATGGCTGCTTACGACTACACAGTTGAACCTGAAGACGGTGCTGTCGGAGTCATGGCTCACGAATTCGGTCACGATTTAGGTCTTCCAGATGAGTATGACACTCAATATACTGGAGCTGGAGAGGCTGTTGCCTACTGGTCTATTATGGCAAGTGGCAGCTGGGCAGGTGACCTTCCTGGTTCTATGCCAACCGGCTTTAGCCCATACATGAAAGAAATGCTACAAGCTTCAGCTGGTGGCAACTGGCAAACAGGCACTGAAATTGACATTGCTGATGTCTCTAAGGCAGGCGTTGAAGTCCTTCTTGATGAAGCAGCCTCAAAAGGTACGAATAACGACGTGTTAAAAGTAACACTTCCTGACAAAGAAACCGTCATCACTTCTCCATACAGTGGGGACTCCATGTATTTCTCAGGTAGTGCAAATAATTTAAATAACTCTCTTTCGACCACTCTTGATTTAACGAATGCAACATCAGCAAAGTTGACATTCAAAACATGGTACGACATTGAAGTTGATTGGGATTATGCTTCGGTTCAAGTTAATGGTAAGACCATTCCAGGAAACCTTACTACAGAAACGGATCCACATGACCAAAACCCTGGACATGGAATCACAGGCTCTTCAAATGGTAAATGGGTGGATGCAGAATTTGACCTTTCAGCATATGCTGGTCAAAAAGTTTCATTATCCATTAACTACTGGACTGATGTAGCAGCAGTAAATCCAGGTCTATATGTAGACGATGTAGCAGTAAGTGTTAACGGAGAACAAGTTGTATTTGATGATGCTGAGGGTGAATCGTCTTTCGTATCTCACGGCTTCTCAAAATCAAATGGAGTTGTTACTTCCGAGCATTACTATTTGCTTGAATGGCGTAGCCACAACGGCGTTGACGAAGGGTTAGCGAATATTCGTCGTGGTGCTAGCTTAATGAGTTATGATGAAGGATTAGTTGTTTGGTATGTTGATAAAAAGTTCGATTCTAACTGGACAGGAATTCACCCTGGTGATGGTTTTGTTGGTGTCGTTGACGCGGATCAGCACACAAACTACTGGAGTGACGGTGCAGTTGGTTCTACTCGCTACCAAATTCACGATGCAGCCTTCAATGTTAATAAAACAGATAAAATGTTCTTAGATTACTCTAGTACTCTAGGAATCACTATGAAAGATCATTTTACTCAACGCTCTCCATTATTTGATGACAGTGCAGATTATTCAAACAAAGGTTTGGTCGATGCCGGTCGTAACGTACCTCAATACGGATTAAAAGTTCGTGTGATTGGCCAAAGCGCTGATGGAACAGTTGGTAAGATACTTCTAATTAAATAAGACTACGTCGGACGATGGAGTTCACTCCATCGTCTTTTTTCTGTAGCCTTCTATTTTTTTCTGAAAATTGAAATCCTTTTTGATATGATGAAGATAGATTTCAAACTACATAACGGAGGCCATTTATGGAGCGTTTGACTGACCATTTAATTGTCATTTCGTTTGACTGCTTATCAAGCTTAGATTTTCCACTACTAGAAGCACTACCAAATTTTCAAAGGCTACTAAAAAATAGCTCTTATTGCAAAAATGTCCAGACGATTTATCCCTCTGTAACATATCCATGTCACGCAACAATCGTTACTGGAAAACTACCAAAAAATCATGGAATAATTAACAACACCTTACTTCAACCTGGAAGGGTCTCACCAGATTGGTATTGGTACAGAAGAGATATCCAAGGTACCACCTTATATGATGAAGCTAAACAAAAAGGGATGAGTACAGCTGCTCTTCTTTGGCCTGTAACCGCAAAAGCAAATATTGACTATAATATGCCCGAGATCTTCGCCAATCGTCGATGGCATCACCAAATCCCTGTTTCTTTAGTGAACGGAAGCTCTCTTTATCAGCTTGAAATGAACAAGAAATTCGGCCATATCAGAAAGGGACTTTCCCAACCAGAGCTCGATGACTTCGTACTTGAAGCCGCTGTTGAAACGATTCGTATGAAAAAGCCCAACCTCATGTTGATCCATTTTACCGATCTTGACACGAAGCGGCATGAAACTGGTTTTTCATCAAAAGAAGCAATTGCAGCAATTAAGCGACATGACCAAAGACTCGGCCGCATAATGGATGCACTACAGACTGCAGGAATTTTCCATCAATCTACTTTAATCATATTAGGTGATCACAGTGCCCTCGATGAGTCTAAAGTGTTAAAACCTAACGTACTTTTTCGTGAGCACGGTCTTCTACAAGCAGGGAAAAATAATCAAGTTACCCACTGGAAGGCTTACTGCAAAAGCTGTGATGGATCTGCATATATCTATATAAAGGATCAAGACCAAGAGACATTGAGACGTGTTCGTGAATTACTGAACCGTTCTGAAATCGAAGCAATTTGGTCTTCAAAAGAAGCTTCTCAATTCGGGGCAGACCCAAATTGCAGCTTAATGTTAGAAGCAGTTAGAGGATATTACTTTCATGAATCATTTGAAGGCGCATTTATTGATGAAGTTACAGAAACAGACGTTGCATCAAAAAAGTATACAAAAGCTTGCCATGGCTATTCACCAGAAAAAAGTGACTACAATACCATCTTTATTGCAAGCGGTAATGGAATCCAAACCGGTCAAGTCCTCACATCTATGAGGCTTATTGATGAAGGTCCAACACTCGCTCGCCTCCTTGGACTCGACTTAGGGGCAGTTGATGGGAGAGTGCTAGAAAAGTTACTAATAATGTAAAAGGTTTGTAAAAATAGTTCCAAAACTAATCTATGAAGCTATTTTTATGTGAAAATGGAAGTAACCATCCAAGGGGGAATCTTATGAAGCGCTTTAACAGAGAAGAGAAAAGCTGGATTATGTATGATTGGGCAAGCTCTGCTTATTCTATCATTATCTCTACTGCTGTCTTTCCATTATTTTATAAGGCAGCAGCAAATAACTCCGGAATTGATGCCGCTGATTCAACTGCGTATTTAGGCTATACTATTGCAATTGCAACATCCATTCTTGCTCTACTAGCACCCATATTGGGTACAATTGCTGATTATCAAGGCTTTAAGAAAAAGTTTTTCACCTTCTTTGTTGCATTAGGGATCTCAATGACAGCAGCATTAGCCTTTGTTCCGAGCGATCAATGGCTTTGGCTTTTAATCTTTTACACGATTGCTGTAATAGGTTCGTCCGGATCGAATGTATTTTATGATGCCTTTTTAGTTGATGTTGCCACAGAGGATCGAATGAGTCGTGTGTCTGCACGTGGGTTTAGTCTTGGATATATCGGAAGTACCATTCCTTTTATCATTAGTATTGCGTTCATTATGCTTGCACAATCTAAGATCATTCCCATCTCTACGACTTCAGCTAGTCAAATCTCATTTGTCATAACCGCTCTTTGGTGGGGCTTATTCTCGATACCAATATTCAAAAATGTACATCAAATATATTACATTCCTCGTGACCCTAAGCCTGTAGCAAGCAGCTTCAAAAGGCTAGCTGAAACCTTTAGGGAAATTAAAAAGTATCGGGCTTTGTTTTTATTCTTACTAGCGTATTTCTTTTACATCGATGGTGTTGGGACTATTATTACGATGTCAACTGCATATGGAACGGATTTAGGTATTGGTTCTACGACATTATTAATTGTTTTATTTGTTACCCAAGTTGTTGCTGCTCCCTTTGCAATTCTGTATGGGAAGCTTGCCGAAAAATTCTCCGAGAAAAGAATGCTTTACGTTGGAATCGTGGTCTATATCATTGTTTGTATTTATGCGTTCTTCCTTGAGACAGCCACTGATTTCTGGATACTGGCCATGCTTGTAGCCTCATCGCAAGGTGGAATTCAAGCATTAAGTCGATCCTACTTTGCAAAGCTTGTACCAAAGGAACGGTCTAATGAGTTTTTTGGCTTCTATAATATCTTTGGAAAATTCGCCTCTATTATGGGGCCACTCCTTGTTGCAGCAACTGCACAAATAACTGGCCATACAAGCAGTGGTGTTTTCAGCCTCGTAATCTTATTTATTATTGGTCTTATTATATTAACAAAAGTACCTGAACCAAAGTCTGCATAATGTAGTAAAACCCACCGTATGGTGGGTTTTATCGTATTATTACATCTTGAATCCTGCCGTTAACTCTCGTAGAGTTTTTGCCATTTTAGACAACTGTTCGGTTGTTCCCTCAATATTGGTCATTGTTGCGAGTTGCTCTGAAATTCTGGTACGAATTTGATCAGTGCCTGTAGCCGTTTCTCCTGCTGTCTGTGCTAGATTACTCATTGCCATTTCCATTTCATTTGTTGATAATGCTTGTTTTTCAGCTGCTGCATCAATTTGGTTAATCTCATGTAAAATCTCTTGAATATGAGAAATAATATGTTGAATGGCATCGGATACTTCATTGGATTTCTCAACTCCAGCTGTTACCAACTCCTCTACTTCTAGAACAGACGAAACGGCAGAAGATGTTTTCACTTGGTTTTCCTGAACTAAATTTGAGATTTGTAGGGCTGCCCGATTGCTTTCGTCTGCAAGCTTACGAATTTCATCGGCAACAACACTGAAACCTTTCCCTGCTTCTCCAGCTCGCGCTGCTTCAATCGCTGCATTTAACGCTAACAAATTCGTTTGAGCAGAGATACCGGTAATGATCTGGATGAAATCACTAATTTTATTTGAAGAGGTATTCAACTCATTAATGACCATGGTCACATCCTTTGACGATGCAGCAATATCTGAGATAGAAGATACTACTTCCGTTATCTTTTTTGAGCCATTTACAGCTGCCTCATGAACCAGTCGAGTATTATCTGCTGTTTGTTTCGTTGCTTTTGATGTACGACTAGAGAAGCTTGCCATTTCAATTAAGTTACCCGTCGTTTCCTCCATTACTGCCGCACTTTGTGAAGTTCCAGAGGCAATTTCTGAAACCGTATAAGTGATTTGCTCAAGTGACTTTGTCGTTTCACTTGTTGCATCTGTTAACTGATCACTCGATTCTGAAATCGTTTCAGCGGACCCAGCCACTTCCTTTATGATTCTTTGAAGTTTTTCTACAAAGGTATCAAAACTTTTGCTTAGCTCGCCAATCTCATCTTTACTATCGTACCCAATACGGCCCGTAAGATCTCCGTTACTTTCTGAGATTTCCTTGAGCTTAGATGTCACCCTTCTTGTAGGGATACTTATTGATCTAGCAATAAAAATGGAAAGCAATAAAGTGGTCACGAATGCAATTGCAATTACAATAATCGTTATGACTAAAGTCGTCTTGTAAACAGCCTCACTCTCATTATACGTGCTTTCAGCTTGTGCAATTTGTAGATCGATGATTTTATCAAGTGCGCTTACCGCTTCCTTTTTTGTTGAATCTAGTAAGACCATTTCTTGAGGGGGTCCCTGACTTTCTACATTAGCCTCCATCTGCTCCTCTACACTTCCTACTCCATCGCTTTCAAGAAAAGATGTTACAGCCTCTATGTACTCATCGTATCTAGCCATAAATTCATTGTAGTTACTATTATTCTTATATTCTTCTAGGCTTTCATTTGTACTAGCCATTTGTGCTACGATTTTGTCTTGAATGGATTGCATTTCTTCCTCATCTTCACTAGCATCCTTAAGTGAATTGGCTAGAGTTCTTATGTATTCAATATCCGATTTAATGGACTCTAGCTTGACGATTGGTACGAGATTTTCATTATTTAGGGTTTGAATATTCGAGTTCACTTCTGAAATTTGAACAAGGGACGTTATTCCTGTAATAATAAGAAAAATAAAAAAGCTAACGGTGAGAACAGCAATTTTCTGTCCAAATTTGAGATTTTTCAATAAATTCATTGGTCTTTTCTTCCTTCCACAACTATTTCATATAGGTCATTCTAACTAAAGAATATTTCTATATTAAAAAGGAAGTGTGAAAAAAGTATGAACAAAAAAAGCCTGAAGTCCTGACTTCAAGCTGTTTGGTCTATATGAATTTCACTTAAGTGATAACACTTCATCAAGTTTTTTCCCATCAATAAATACAGATACCTTGTTCACACTATCAAACTGAAGTGCCGTTTCTTCAATTTGTGCCTTTACCCGAGGGTTATCAAGTGCCCCACCAAGTTTAAGATTACCAGTTAGTTCAATAACTGCCTCACCATCATCAATTATCGCACTTTTAACTTCTAAGTTTGATTGATAAAGAGAATGATAAAACCCAGATTGGCCGTATATTTGCTCATTTAAGGATAATAGCTTGGTAAGTGCTGCCTTTAATGGCGCCTTTGTAGGTTCAATATCAACAAGCACCGGTATAGCACTATCGTTTGCCCCAATCTTTTTTCCACTAGCTCCATTGTCATCTATCCCAATAAGGAAAATTTTCACCTTTGTCACACCTGTACTTCCTTGATCGGTTGTACCCGGATTGTCATCTGTTTCTTCTCCATCATCCTGGTCTTGACTAGGCTTCTCCCCTGATGACGGATTGTCTCCATCATCGTTTGCCGGTTTCTCTCCAACAGATGGTTGTGCAACAGGTTTTTCTTCATCAGCATTCTTTGTACATCCAATGAGTATCACAAATGAAATGATTAGTAGTCCGAAAAGCTTGCTCAACCCTTCCCCCCTCCCCCGTTTCATGTCATACTTCATTATATTACGCTGAAATTGAAGATTACCTATATAGGGGAAGAAATTTTAGCTTTCAGTTAAAATAGTTTCAGGAATGTATCTGTTAAATCAGGGTCAAAGTGCTTTCCTCGCATCTCCTTTATGTACACCAACGCTTGCTCTTCTGACCATGAGTCTTTATAAGGTCGTCGACTTGTT
The DNA here is from genome assembly GCF_023715225.1 of Robertmurraya korlensis. GTDB lineage: Bacteria > Bacillota > Bacilli > Bacillales > Cytobacillaceae > Robertmurraya_A. The sequence goes on along the minus strand of NZ_JAMBNS010000007.1, from coordinate 245,347 downwards.
AAGGCATCATACACATCAACGATGGCAACAATTCTTGCCTCAAATGGGATATCGTCTCCTTTCAGTCGATAGGGGTATCCTGTCCCATCCCATTTTTCATGATGAAAAAGAATAATGTTTTCTGCAATAGCTAAGTTACTCATAAATTCATGACTAGCTGAGGTGGTAATTTTATTAAAAATATCCTTTCCCATGAGAGGATGTAGTTCAATAATTCTTCTTTCGTACGATGTTAGAGGTCCTGGCTTATACAAGATTCCTTCAGGTATTCCAGCTTTCCCAATATCATGCATAATACTCGAATGAATAACATTGTTTATAAAAGACGTATCTAAGGAGAGATCATTCCTTTGGCAATGCGTCCTCAGCAATAATTCCGTTAAATCTTGAACCCTAAGTAAATGCTCTTCAATGCCAGGATCCCGAATTTCACAAGATACTGCCAGAACTCGTAAAAGCTCCCTTTTCACCTCAAAAAGTTTTTTATCTGGAAAGTACACTCCTTTTTTTAAGCTTTCGAGTTCTCTAAATACACCCACATAATAAAGGTATTGCCCTATTCGAATTGGAGTAATTGTAATGGAGGAGTGCCAGAGCTCCCCAGTTTGTTTACGATTGTCCAGTATCCCAGACCAATGCTTCTCTTCTGAAAGAGCCTTTTTCATTGATTCATAGGTTGATTGAGTGGTAAATTTTGATTTAAAAAAACCCGCTTTCTTCCCAACTGTTTGTTCCATTGAGTATCCAGTAATCGTTTCAAATTCTTTGTTAACTGCTATAATTGTATGCTCTCTATCAGTTATAATCACTGCATCACCAAGTTTCAGAAAGCATGTTAGATGATCAGGTAATGCTAGTACTGTCATGACCGTACTCTCCCCTACTTATTTGTTGCAGAAACCTTACCCAATATTATTATATAGGGATATACAACCAGGAACAAAGGTACATTATGTGACAAAAACAGCTTGTTTATAGTAAAATACACACCCATTTATCGCGAAAAAAGAGCAGGATATGCTCCCGCTCTAGTACGTACTAATTATTATTTTTTTCTACTTGATCGTCTGTGGGGGCTCTTCCATCCAGCCATTCTGGATCATAATCTTTGCTCCCTCATGGGCATATTCGAAAATTTCCTTCATATACGTTGCTAGCTTTACAGGTAAATCATTTCTTAAGCTAAAGGCCGTTCCAACGGAATTTCCTCCTAATGAAAAGCTGCAGAAAAGGCTGATACAATACATCATTATTTTATCCGAAAATGGTGGAACTTTTGAATCTGTTATATTTCCACCTGCTGTTGTTGGAACTTGTATATTGTTTTGGAGAAGAACTTCACTCATATCCTTAATCATTGATTTTGCTAATTCCCCACCCTTATTGAAATACTTCTTCACTTCTTTTTCTTTCGCCACCTGAGCATAACCTAGGATCATTTGCATCCCAGTCACATTTGATTCAACCCCACGGTAAATATGTGCAATTTCCACCGTATTTAGTGGTCTTTTTTCACTAAACAGTTTTGCCCCGTCGAGGTAATTATTTGTTTTAACAAATTCAATTGATTTTTCGGTTGTTACGTATGGCGCTCTTGGAAGAAGACCTTTTTTCAGCAGATATTTTGTACAATCATCATAATATTTTTGTGTCATCTTCGTTAAATCTCTAAAGAGAAGTATGATATCCTCTCGATAAACCATCGTTAAGTTTAAGGTATGCATTCCTGAACTGATTTCTTTCATTATCCGTACGAACATAATATCGAAGCCATTATCATAAAGCTTCGGTGCGTCTTTATTTACATCTTGAGGAACAAAGCCAATCGGAATGGGAACTCCCTCTGCATTAAACATAGAAACCATCTGTGCTATAAATGGTTGAATTTCTTCTTTTAAAGAGCTCATGATTTCTCTTGCTTCATGATCATCGGCATTATTGATAAAGTAGTCAAGCATTTGAAACATCATGGTTTTTTGTTGATATGTAATCCATACTGCTCCAATCTCTGAAGATGTCATTGAAGGTGTATCAGGCATTCTCATTTCCTCCACGCGTCAAAAAATAGTTTTTCTACCATTATTTTGTACGAGGAATAAAATAAAATTCTATTTTGCCTAAAATACTTACTTCTGGAAAATTATATTATTTCCTTTACTCTCCCAACTACACCATTTTCTAGCATCACCTTGATACCATGTGGATGAGTAGGACTATTTGTAAGGATTTTTGCAACGACACCTTCCGTTAATTTCCCTGTTCGCTGATCTGCTTTTTGTACTACCTTTACATGACTACCAATTTTAATGTTTTCTCTTTTTTGTGACAACATTTTTCCGCTCCTCTACTATGTATAAGTTAATTATCGTCTATTTTCAGCACAATTCCAAATGCTAGTGTCCTTTCCCTTTAAAATGAGCATTGGGTATAATGGAAATGATTGTACTATTTTTTAGGAGTGAAGATGATGTCTGTTGATGTTTATCTTGTTTTTGACGGTAATTGCAAAGAAGCTGTTGAATTTTATGCAGATGTGTTTCGTACGGAGAAACCAAAAATTATGACTTTTGGAGATACCCCACCTCATCCGGACCATCCACTTCCAGAAGAAGCCAAAAAATTAGTCATGCACACACGTCTTAGCATTGACGGAACGAATGTGATGTTTTCCGATAACTTCCCTGGGATGCCGTTTATTGAAGGAAATAACGTTACTCTTGCTATTGTAAACAAAGATAGTGAGAATCTAAAATCCTGGTTTGAACAATTGAGTGTTGATGGCAAGGTCACAATGCCACTCCAAGAAACATTTTGGAGCAAACTATACGGTCAAGTTACAGATAAGTTCGGGATCCACTGGCAACTCAATTTAGAAAGTGATGAAATGAACAGTTTTTAGGAGAAAAAAAGAAGGATATAGACAAAAACAGTCTATATCCTTTACTATTTATGAAAAGATTTTTTGTTCAAGTGTCACTTGATTAATTTTCTTAATATTTGGTTCAAAACCAATTCCAGGTAAGTCCGGTACAGAAATAAAGCCGTTGCTCATTTCTACTTCTGGTGAGATAATGTCTTCCTTCCAGTAGTGCGAAGAAGGGGCTGTGTCACCTGGAAGCGTAAAGTTGGCTAGTGATGTAATCGCAATATTATGGGCTCTTCCAATTCCTGCTTCTAGCATTCCACCGCACCACATCGGAATCTCATATTTCACACATAGATCATGTATCTTCCTTGACTCTGTAAGCCCTCCGACACGACCAATTTTTAAATTAATGATTTTACAGCTTCCAAGCTGAATAGCTTTTCTTGCATCTTCAGCTGTGTGGATACTTTCGTCTAAACAGATAGGAGTGGAAAGCTTCGCTTGTAACGATGCATGATCAATGATGTCATCGCAGGCAAGCGGCTGTTCGATCATCATTAAATTGAATTCATCTAACGCTTGTAGATGTTCGATATCCTTTAATGTATAAGCACAATTCGCATCAGCCATTAAAGGAATCGTAGGAAATTCTCGGCGAATAGATTTCAATATTTGAATATCCCAATCTGGCTTAATTTTAACTTTAATACGCTTATATCCTTCTTCTACATACTCTTCAATTTGCTTAAGCATCGCCGCTTCTGACTTTTGAATTCCTACACTTACTCCCACTTCTATCCGATCCTTCACTCCACCAAGCGCTTTTGATAAGGAAAGGTTTTTCTCTTTTGCGTATAAATCCCAGACAGCACACTCTAATGCAGCCTTTGCATTATAATTGCCTCGGATAAATTGAAAACGCTCAGATACTTCATCCGGATGCGAAATGGGTTCTTTTAATAATAGGGGAATTAGAAAATCACTCATGATATGCCAATTGGTCTTTACCGTTTCTTCATTATAAATTGGCTCAATAATTGAAACAGATTCTGCCCATCCTGATAAACCACTTTTCGACTGTACTTCCACGACAATGAAGTCCTTGTCCACCTCCGTACCAACACTCGTTGTGAACGGGGTTAACAGGTCCATTTTTACATGCCTTAAAATGATGCTCTTTACTTCCATTTCACATTCCCCTTGCTATAGCTTTTGTAAAACGTAGTAGTAGTGGTTTTCTTTATCCTTCAATAAATCAATAGCCGTGTAACCTTCTTTAAAATAATGATTAAACACCTTTCGAGTTGCCTCTCTCCATTGCTTGGCAAGTGAGAAATCTTCTGTTTTAATTCTCTGAAAATTGCCAGGTACCGATACGAAAAGGGTATCATGAGTTAAGTTCAAATGAATTTCAACAGGACTCAAGTTTTCATTAAATTGATCTGTTCTTATAACCTGCTGCGCGTCTCCACCTAAGTCTCTTTTCACATTCTCAGACTTTAGCCGCCACTCTACTAAAAAACGGTCGGTTGCCATTCCAGTGTTCAACCCATCATTCATCTCTCCGTATACATCTTCCATATACGTAGAACAGACGCCGCCAAGTTTATGTAAATTTAGATTTGCATTCACGGTTTCAAGCGGGTCATATGTCCAGGTGATTAACTCATAGCCCTTTAGAAGCGCTGTTTTCTTCTGAGCCCATTTCAGTTTCTCCCCGACACCGAATGCACGATAATCAGGATGAATTCCGAGGCTGTGAGAGCAAAGATACGCTTTCGTTCCATCAAAGCCTGGGAAGCTATATTGAAAACCAATCAACTTCTCACGAACAAAAGCACCAAGAACGAAGCCGCCATTTTTCACTGCGGCTACCGTTTGGTTGACTGGTACAGAATCTTCTAAGCTCCAAATTTGAGCCTCTAATTCACGTACCTTTTCTAACTCTGTGACAGTTTGAAGGTTGCGAATACTTACTTCTTCTTTCAAATGTCTTCCCTCCTTTACCGGAGTCATTACCAAGCCTGTTTGTCCGCTTCCAATAACAGCTTGGTTAAAATTTTGGTTCCATTAAGTAATGCGGTAATGTCAAATTTCATATTAGGATGATGCAAGCCTGGTTCTAATCCGCAACCTAACCCAATCATTGTTGCAACCATATCTGGTCGCTTTAATGTATAGAAGTGAAAGTCTTCTGCACCTGGAGAGTCACACATCGGTACCAGACATTTCTCACCTAGCACGGATTTAATGGCTTCTTCTGCAAGCTTCACAGCATGTTCATTTTTCACCGCAGCAGGAGAATAACTATCTTGTTGAAAAACAATCACTGTTTCCGTTCTATCCTCAATGGCTTGAATCGATTGTTTTGCCTCTTCTATAAGCAACTTCATGACTTCATTCGATTTTGCCCGAAGATCAACGGTGAATCGTGCTGTTTCTGGAATCAGATTCGATGATTCTCCACAATGAAGCTCAGTCATTTTGATAGAGTATGGAACATCGGTTTGGACACGAATATTCTGAAAAGCTTGAACCAAAAGGGCCGCAGCTTCAATAGGATTATTGCCTTCCTCCGGTCTCGCAGCATGTGCCGGTATCCCTTTAATCGTACCTCTTATACAGCTTGATGCACCGTGCAAGATCACAGGAGCTGCCATACCATTTGCGACCTCAAATGCAGGGCGCAAATGAATTCCGCAAAGAAACTTTACATGGTCTAGCGCACCTTCTTCAATCATTTTTAGTGCACCCTCAGCCATTTCCTCTGCCGGCTGAAAGATAAAGCGAATGGTATGATGATGTTTAATTTTAGCAAGTGCAAGTGCTGTGAATAACACCATCGTACTATGTCCATCATGACCACATGAATGATTTGCTTGTACAACACCATCTATCTCTTGTAAAAGTGCATCCATGTCAGCACGAATTGCTATTACCTCATTACTTTCACCCTTAATTTCAGCAATCAACCCATAATGGCCCTGAAAGGTTTGGACATCAAATCCAGCCATTTCTAGCTTTTGCCTTACATACAGAGAGGTTTTTTCTTCCTTCCAGCTTGGCTCGGCAAGCTCATGAAGTTCTTTATACGTATTCAAAATTTGTTTCCGCTCTGTATCAATAAAGTTATCCAAAAGAACCATTTATGTCAGAACCCTTCTAGTTAAAAGATAATATGTGCTGCAATCGCAACAATCGGTAAAGTAATGGCAGTACGAATCAAGAAGATTAATACTAAATCTTTGAAGCTAACCGGTAGTTTTGATCCTAGTAGTAATCCGCCCATCTCAGAAAGGTAAATCAGTTGCGTAACGGATACACAAGCAATAACAAAACGTGTTAATTCACTTTCAATTCCACTTCCAATAATGGCTGGTAGGAACATGTCCGCAAATCCTACAACCATCGTTTGAGCAGCCTGGTCTGCTTCAGGTATTTGCATTAATGTTAAGATTGGCTCAATCGGCTTTCCTAGTATGGAGAACACCGGTGTAAATTCTGCAATCACTAAAGCAGTGACTCCAATAGCCATAACGATTGGTAGAACTCCCATCCACATATCAAGTACATTTTGAAGTCCTTCTTTTAATGTTGCCTTTACACTTGTATTTGTCTTTGCTTTACTAACTGCTTGCGCTAATCCCCACTGGGCGTACGATGTACCAGCTGGAATACTCGTTTCCTTGACTAACGTAGCATGCTCATAGCCTGTGTCAGCTTTTCTAGAAAGCGGCGGAATACGTGGCATAATCACAGCTGCTGCTAATCCAGCAATCACGATCGTAGCATAATAATGAAGAAAGTATTTATCAAGATTCAAGTATTGAATAACAACAATGGTAAAAGTAATGGAAACAACGGAGAAGGTTGTAGCAATTACCGCTGCCTCTCTTTTTGTATAATACCCTTCCTCATATTGCTTCGTTGTTAGTAGTACACCGATTGTCCCGTCCCCTACCCATGATGCTAAGCAGTCAAGAGAAGATCGTCCAGGCAGTTTGAAAATTGGTCGCATAATCTTCATTGTTAATGCTCCAAAAAACTCTAATAACCCAAAGTTCAAAAGAAGTGGCAATAGAAATCCTGCAAGTAAAAAAGTGGTTAATAAAATCGGAAGTAGGCTAAATAGCAGCATCCCTCCTGTATTTTCAGAGTAAATAAATTCTGGTCCTACTTTCGTAAGTGCGATCACTGTAAAAATTGCCCCTAATACACGTGCAATCAACCAAAACTTGCTTACATTTAACAGTTTATTTAAAAAGATATTTTCGAGAATAAATTGTGGCTTGGCAATAACTGCAATAAGTGAACCTAAAACAGATAGAATAATGACACCCGTTGCAAAGGCTGGAATTTGATCAACAAAAAGGGTATTTAATTGGCTGGCAAGGAATGCAACTGGTATTGTTATTCCTTCACCATTTGAAATAGGAATAATAAATAGCATAATACCGAATAAGGATGGTAAGATAAATTTCATATAATCTTGAACAGAAAAAGATTTTTGTAAAGCTTCTTTTCTATCTACTCTAACATTTGAAGCATTGGTCATATAGGTTGAGCCTCCTCTTAAATAACTATTTTTTCATTCTAAAAAAATATTTTGCTCGGAATATAACTGCTCTAATTTCTTCTGACGGACATGGCTGTTTTCACTGTCCCTTTTGTTCAATCCAGAGATAATCACCTCAAGCAAACCAATCACCGAAGCTATTGAATGATGACTCGATTCTAAATGCTCCTCTGTTGTTAAGGTCAATTGTGCGAGCTGGCCAATAGGCGAAAGCTGCCGATCTGTAATCGCTATGAGGGTTGCTTTTTGATTGTTTGCATAGTTTGCTAGCTTAAGTGATTCTCTTCGGTAACGAGGATAGGAGAACATCATAACGGTTGACTGCTCATCAAGTTCACATATTTCTTCAGGCAAAAAGCCACTTGGGCTAGAAAGAAACACATTTTCTCTCATCTGTTTTAGTGCGTAATATAACCAGTAGGCAGCAGCATATGAGCTACCAAAGCCAGCGATAAATATCCGCTTTGATTGGTGAAGCTTATCCACTACTCGCCATATTTGTTCTATTTCTAACTGGTTAAGCAATTGATTTAGAACTTGGCTCTCTTTCTCGATGATTTGATGAAACAACTGATTTTCTTCAACACCATCTCTACTTGAAGGTTTTCCTTCGCTTTTTCCTGGTTGTACATGTGTTAGCCATTCTCTTCGAACCGTTTCCTGCATTTCTGAGTAGCCACTAAAGCCTAATGCATACGCTAAGCGAATAACTGTTGTTTCACTAACGCCCACTTTTCGCCCAATTTGGAAAGCTGTGAGTAATGAACCTTCATCCAAGTGCTCTAGCAAAAACTCTGCTACTTTCTTTTGACCTGAAGATAATGCCGAAAAGTTACCTTTAATCTTTTGCGTTACCGTCTTTTGCTCCATACTCATCTCGTCACCTTCTTGGATTTGGTGAAGGAAAAACTTCCTTTATCCATTTTAAAGCAGAAAATACTTCATATTCAAGCGAAATTTTCCGAATTTTTAAAATAACAAGAACTTCTAATGTATAATTCCAACTACCTTTTGAATTATAATGCATAAAAGAATACTTTTTCAAGATGAATTTGTGTTTTTATTTATATACTCTAATAAATATTCAGGTAAAAAGAAAAGGAATTCTCCGTTACTCCGAGAGCAACTAAGAAGAACCCCTTTTCCTTGTCTGCATATGATTACTATTCAATAAGAAGAAACACGTCTTCTCCTTCTACTACCGTTGGATAGGTTTTGACACAACCTGTATCCGGTGCTTGAACCAAGCCATCCTCTAAGCAGATCTTCCAATCATGCATCGGGCAGAAGACCGAATCACCACTGACGATTCCTTCGCTTAATACGCCACCTTTATGAGGACAACGGTTTTCAATCGCTCGTACCTTTCCGTTGGAAAGCTTAAATACCGCAAGTTCCATGTTTCCCACATGAAATGTCTTCCCTAAGCGCTCTGGCAATTCTTGAAGGGAGCCAATTAATACCTTACTGATGTTTTTATTAACCATTCGAAGATCTCCTCCTTTTATCTTGTATTACGATGTTACTACTGTTTCAAACAGTTCTTTTTTCAACTTTTTGTCCTCGATAATGGCCTTCCATGGATCCTCGATTACAGATAAGGCTTTGTCCATGCGAGCATTTAGCTCCTTACGTTTTTCTTTATCATCTAATACCTCTCGGATATGGTCCAAACCAACTCGGTCCACCCAAGCAGATGTTCTCTCTAAATAGTTCGCTGTCTCTCGATAATATTGAAGATACGCAGAAGTAATTTCAATAACCTCTTCCTCTGTCTTTACCTTGTAAAGAAGATCCCCTCCACGCACATGGGTGCCACCATTTCCACCAATATAAAGTTCCCAGCCACCATCAATGCCAATGTATCCAATATCCTTAAACCCTGATTCCGCACAGCTTCTTGGGCAAGCTGAGACAGCCATTTTTACTTTATGAGGTGTTTGAAGACCTTCATATTTCTTTTCTAACTGAATTCCAAGTCCCATCGAGTCTTGCGTACCGAAACGACAGAATTGTTCTCCTACGCATGTTTTAACGGTACGAAGTGATTTTCCATAAGCGAATCCTGAAGGCATATCAAGATCCTCCCACACCTTTGGAAGATCGTCCTTCTTTACCCCAAACAAGTCGATTCGTTGTCCTCCAGTCACTTTTACAAGTGGTATTTCATATTTATCTACCACATCAGCAATTCGTCTTAAATCATTTGCATTGGTCACTCCACCGTACATTCTAGGCACAACAGAATAAGTTCCATCCTTTTGTATGTTTGCGTGCATTCGCTCATTAACGAATCTTGATTCCTTCTCATCCTCATATCCAGTCGGATTGACCATACCTAAATAATAGTTAAGAGCTGGACGACATTTCGAGCATCCTTCTTCGGTTTTCCAATCAAGTACAAACATGACTTCTTTTACATGAGTTAAACCTTTTGCTTTGATTTCTTCTACTACCTCATCACGAGATAGAGTGGTACATCCGCAAATTGCTTCCTTTTGCTGCTTACTGTCAAAGGATGAACCTAATGTAAGCTGAAGTACCTCGGCAACGAGTGGTTTACAGCCACCACAAGAACGGGAAGCGCTCGTACAGGCTTTAATTTCATCAACAGATGAACAGCCTTGTGTTTGAATAGCAGAAACGATCGCTCCTTTTGATACCCCATTACATCCACAAATGATTTCATCATCACTCATCGTTGCTACTAGACTAGCACCTGCTTCTTGGCCAGTTGGCTGCAGCAAGGATACCTTCATTGTGTCTGAAATGTCAGCCTGCTTTTGAATCATAGAAACCAAACGATTTCCATCACTGCTATCTCCGAAAAGAACGGCACCAACAATTTGATTTCCTCGAAGTACGAGTTTCTTATAATAGCTATCTTGCTCATCAAATACTTTAACAGCCTTTTTATCGTCACCTTCCGTAAAATCACCTGCAGAGAACACTTCAACTCCAGATACCTTTAACTGGGTATACAATACAGAACCTTTATACGGCTCAGTCTTCGAACCACAAATCGTTTTCGCTAACACTTTCCCTTGCTCATAAAGCGGGGCAACAAGTCCGTATGGAATTCCGTTATGTTCTGCACATTCCCCAACAGCGTATACATGAGGGATATTCGTTTGCATATAATCGTTTACAACAATTCCTCGATTTACCTCTAACCCACTTTCCACTGCTAGTGAAATATTAGGTTTTATACCAACGGCCATAACAACCAGATCCGCTTCTATCTCGGTTCCATCACTGAAACGTAAGCCTTCGACTCGCTCTTCTCCAAAAATCTCCTGTGTTTGTTTTTCTAATAAAAACGTCATTCCTTGCTTTTCTAATTCTGTTTGCAACATTTTTCCTGCCATTGGGTCAAGCTGGCGCTCCATTAAATAAGGCGCTAGATGGATGACGCTAACCTCCATCCCTAAGTTTAGAAGTCCCCTTGCCGCCTCAAGCCCTAACAATCCTCCGCCGATTACTGCCGCTTTTTTATATTTCTTAGAGGCCTTTAGCATAATTTCTGTGTCCTTTATATCCCGGAACGCTGTTACACCTTCCTTATTCGCACCTGGAATGGGAAGAATGAAAGGGACAGAACCAGTTGCCACAATCACTTCATCGTAAGGCTCTACTCTTCCAGCATCTGTAACAACTACTTTTCGGTCGGAATCAACCTTAACCACTGTCTCATCTGTATAGAGCTGAATGTCATTGTCTTCATACCAGCTCCAATCATTAAGAGTAATATCAGCGACCTCTGTGTCTCCTTGTAGAACCTTTGAAAGTAGGATTCTATTATAATTCGGATGTGGCTCACTCCCGAATATCGTAATTTCAAATTGATCCTTTGTAAGCTTTAAAATTTCTTCTATGGTTCTGACTCCTGCCATTCCGTTACCAACAAGAATTAGTTTTTTCTTTGCCAAATTAACGCGCCTCCCCAAGAAAGTTTCTTAAACTGTAACACATGATTTGTGTAAAATTGTTTAACATGTTAGATTACCTAACACCCTTTTTAGTTCGTAAACCGAATTTTCCGAATATTAAAAGAGTAAATCACCCAAAATTATCGTCATCCGACATCCATAGCTGAGCTTATTTTTACGGCGCTTAATTTAAATCCAGGCATACGACAGGTTGGATCCAATTCCTTTCCGACAAGGAAATTCACATTTTGTGAATTGGCCCAGTGAAAAGGAACAAACAGTGTGTCTTGACGAATACTATCCGACAGCTTACTCCGTACGACAATACTGCCTCTCCTAGACGCAATCTTCACAAGTGTTTCGTCTCTAATCCCGTATTTTAAAGCTGTGGCTGGATGAATCTCCACATGCGATTCCACATTTCTTGCTGCTAATGAAGCACTTTTACGGGTTTGAACACCTGTTAAATAATGAGACATCACTCGACCTGTTGTTAAATAAAGTGGAAACTCTTCACATACCTGATCCTTTGTAACAGGGGCGATATTAGAAACAGAAACCATCTTTGCTTTTCCATCAGGATGAGCAAACGAATTTTCAAAAAGCCTGACCGTTCCTTTATGATTTATAGTTGGACAAGGCCATAACAGTCCCTTTTCCTTTCTTAGGCGTTCATATGTCACTCCATAATAATCAGCAATTCCACCTTTACTAGCGATCCGTAGTTCGTTAAAAATCTCCTCCGCGGATGCAAAAGAAAAATACTTCCCCTTCCCAAGTTCATGGGCAATTTCGCAAAGAATTTGCCAATCGTGCTTTACTTCTTCTGGACAAGGATAACTTGCCTCACGTAACGTGATTCTCCCCTCTACATTGGTCATCGTTCCTTCATCCTCTAAGTAGGAGGAAGCCGGTAAGATCACATCTGCTAATCGAGCCGTTTCAGATACAAATAAGTCAACCACAACAAGAAAAGAAAGTTTTTGTAGAGCTTCCTCCACAAAATGTGCATTGGGATTAGAGACAATAGGGTTAGAACACATCAAAAGCATTCCGGATATGTCACCGTCATGAATTTTTTCAAACATCTCATATGCAGAGACTCCCTTTCTCGGCAGCTCTTCTTCATTAACTCCCCATACCTTTGCAATATAAGCTCGATGATCTTCGTTTTCTATGAGTCTATAGCCAGGAAGTTGGTCGGCCTTTTGTCCATGCTCCCTTGCTCCTTGACCATTTCCTTGACCAGTAATCGCTCCGTACCCACAGCCTGGTTTTCCAATTTTCCCAACCGAAAGTAATATATTTAGAAAATTTCTAACTGCTGCGGACCCATCTGTGTGTTGCTCTACTCCGCGTGCTGTAAAAATCATACCTGTTTCTTCTTTTGCAAACCGGTGTGCAACCTTACGAATCTGTTCAATCGGAACACCGGAAAAGAATTCGATTTCCTCAAGAGTCATCGAGGATACATTCTCCTTCACATCTTCGAATCCATTGACTCTTTCTGAGATAAAGCTTTTGTTATAAAGCTGTTCTTCAATAATGACCTTTAAGACTCCATTTGCAAAAGCGGCATCTGTTCCAGGCTTCACCTTAATATGCAAGTCTGCTAGTTTCGTTGTTCCCGTTTCACGAGGGTCTATTGCAATAATATAAGCACCATTTTCCTTTGCCTTTTCAAAATAAGGCATGATAGTCGGTTGGCATTCTGCAATATTTGTTCCTGCAAGAATAATACAACGAGAAGAAGGAATTTCACTTATGCTATTGGTAAATCCTCGGTCCATCCCGAAGGTTTGAGTAGCAGCCGAAGCCGCTGAAGACATACAAAGCCTACCATTGTAGTCAATGTACTTTGTTTGCAACGCGACACGAGCAAATTTCCCTAGTAAATAGGCTTCTTCGTTCGTGATCGAGGCACTTCCGTACACCGCCATTGCGTCTTTTCCATGGAGTTCTTGAATAGACTGAATATTACTTTTAATGACTGCTAGTGCCTCTTCCCATGTGGCACGAACAAACTCCCCGTTTACCTTTATGAGCGGGTACTTTAGTCGGTCTTTATGAAAAGTATGTTGGTGGGCATTAATGCCTTTCACACATAATCTTCCCTGTGTAGTTGGATTATCTAATCCCACAGTGGTGTATTTTTTGCGCGTAACGATTGATTGCTCTATGAGCTGCATCTTGCATTGCATGCTGCAAAATGGACATTGCGAGTCGTATGTTTTCTCTGACTCTACATGATTTTGTTTTGTACGAAAGTATTTTAATAGCATTTCAGTCACATCATCACCCTCAATCCTTATACTCTTTAGTACTACCTTTTAAAAAATAGGAACATCTTTAGGGCCCTTTATCATTAAGCAATCCTCTTCTAATCGTTCTAACAACTGCTGGCGGAGTTCGAAATCAAATAGCACTTCTCTCACATGCAATAGGCTCACTCGATCCACCCATTTCCATGTTCTTTCGGAGTAATTAGCCGTTTCTCTGTAGTACTGAATTAGACCACAAATGAAATACACCGCCTCTTCTTCTGTTTCAGCAACTGTAAATAATTGACCAGCCTTCACACTTCGACCACTGCTTCCTCCCACATAAATTTCCCAGCCCCGCTTTGTGCCAATGATTCCAATATCCTTCGTTGTCGAACCAGCACCATTATGCAAGCATGCAGAGACACCTATTTTCACCCGGTAAGGAGTAATCAGATACTCAAGTTTCTTTTCTAGCGTTGCTGAAAGCTGTAGGGCCTTTCGTTTATCACATTGACATATATGCTCACCAATACACGTCTTCACATTCTGAACTCTGTTTCCGTATGTGGCACTTAAGGGCATATTTAAATCATTCCACACCTTTGGTAGCTCTTCTTTTGTTAGGCCCATCAAATGAATTCTTTGTTCACTAGTAATGGCTAACTCTGACACTCCATATTTGTCTGCGACATTCGCAATTTTTCGTAATTCAATTGGATTGGTCATTCCCCCATACATTTGCGGGACAACAAAGTACGTTCCATCCTTTTGCAATGTAGCATTCATCTTTTCGTTGACAAATAATGTTTCTTGAACATTCTCATACTCTGGATTGATCATACTTAAGTAATACGTTAAAGCTGGAACACATTTGGAACACCCCTCTTTGTGTTTCCAGTTCAGTGCTTGCATGACTTCGTTAACAGAGGATAAATTTTGCACCTGCATCTCGTGCACAACCTCATCCTCAGTTAGCCTTGTACAATGACACATCGTAGGTTTCTCGATCTTCATTTCATCAAATTCATCACTATGAATATAAGATAATAGCTCTGAAACAAGCGGTTTACACCCTCCGCAAGAGCCGGAAGCCTTTGTACATGCTTTTACGTCGTCTACAGTAGAACAACCATGGTTATGAACAGCTTCAATAATTGTCCCCTTGGAAACTCCATTACAATTACAGATGATTTCAGTAGCTGCCATGGAGGTAACCGCTGTTCCCGAACCACTTGATTGAAAAATAGTCACTTTTTCCATATCAGATACATCTTGCTTTTTAAGAATCATATTTTGTAATTTCGTTCGGTCACTCGTATCCCCAAAGAGCACTGCTCCAATTATTTTATCTTCTTGGAATACCAGCCTTTTATAAGTACCTTCCACTTCATCATGTATTTTTATTGACTTTTTTTCTGAATCCTCTTGAAATGCTCCGATAGAAAACACATCAACACCGGAAATTTTTAATTGAGTGGCTAACACAGTACCCTTATAACTTTGTCCATCTACCCCACAAATACGCTTCGCTAAGACAACTGCCTGTTCATAAAGTGGCTTTACAAGGCCATATACCATACCTTGATGTTCCACACATTCTCCTACAGCAAAAATATTGGGAATACTCGTCTCTAGAAAGTCATTAACGACAATCGCCCGATTAACTGTTATGCCACTTTCTTTCGCCAAGTGAATATTGGGTCTTACGCCAACAGCCATTACAAGCAAGTCGGCCTCAACAGAGGTTCCATCCGTAAAACGGATCCCTTCGATTCGTTGATCACCTAAAATCT
The DNA here is from genome assembly GCF_023715225.1 of Robertmurraya korlensis. Lineage (GTDB taxonomy): Bacteria > Bacillota > Bacilli > Bacillales > Cytobacillaceae > Robertmurraya_A. Next base: position 229,919 of record NZ_JAMBNS010000007.1, on the reverse strand, counting down.
CTTCGGTTTGTTTTTCTAATAGAAACTTCATCCCTTGCTTTTCAAGCTCTGCTTGTAGCATTTTTGCTGCGGTTTCATCCAGCTGTCTTTCCATTAAGAAGCTACTAATATGAACAACATGCACCTCCATTCCGAGGTGTAATAGTCCCCTTGCTGCTTCTAACCCTAATAATCCACCACCAATGACGACTGCCTTTTTATGATTTTTGGCCGTTTCCTGCATCTTTTGACAATCCTCAATTGTCCGAAATGAGATGACACCTTCTTTCTCCACTCCAGGCAAGGGAAGTACAAAAGGAACGGAACCCGTTGCCAATATCAATCGGTCATAGTACAAGCTGCGACCTTTATCTGTCATCACTAGTTGGCTTTTATGATCAATAGCAACAACAGTTTCTCCTGTAAAAAGTTGAATCTGATGCTGCTCATACCACTTAAAATCATTAATGGTTATTTCTTCAAGCTTTTTAGTTCCTTGCAGAACGGAAGATAGAAGGATTCGGTTATAGTTTGGGTGAGGTTCGCTCCCAACTACCGTAATCTCAAACATGTCGGAATCAGTCTTAAGAATTTCCTCTAAACACCGAACTCCGGCCATACCATTACCGACCATAACTAACTTTTGCTTTTTCATGTTATAACCCCCAACAAACAGTAGATGGATGTTCAAACCAAATTTCGTTTTATTATTTCATACATCTACTGAAATGGAATTTAACCTGTTACATTTTCTAACACGATATGTACTATTTGGGTGTTATTTACTATAAGAACTCCTCCAACAGTCAGTATTTTTATGCATTATTACGGTATACTCATTTTTCTATTTACGAAGTAAATTCATATCTTTTCGATTTTTCTTTGGTTTTGTAATGCGCTTACAAGTATAAAAATCCAACCCGTTAGAAAATTCTAATAAATTTCCGTGTTAGATTAGCTAACACCTTCTGAGACAAAGCAAGAGCATGCATACTATTCTTTAACAAGACAAAGATGATAAAAACTCTGACAAAGCAGAAAAGCAAAAGCGCCTTGTTCAGCCCCGACAAGTATAAGACGGATCTCGTAGGAAGGCCTGCCTTCTGGAGAGATTTGGCTTATGACCTAGGAATAATGGCTTTATATTATTCCATCGAGGGGCTAGGCGCTGGAGCTAGACATTAATTAAGGGGGATTTCCAATGACAAACAAGCTAGGTTTTTTCTCGTTCTTCTATGTATTAGGTAAAATTTTATTTTCTCGAAAAAATTATATTGGCTGGTAACACATTTGAAATACATTTCTATTAAAAGGAGAGAGTGACTATGAAGTTAGCAAATTTAAGAAAAAGTGGACATGCACCATCCCTATTTGCATCATTTCTGTACTTTGATGTCAGTTTCATGATTTGGGTAATTCTTGGGGCACTTGGGGTCTATATCACCAAAGACTTTGGTCTATCCCCTTCACAAAAGGGATTAATTGTAGCGATCCCTATTCTCGGTGGATCTTTCTTCCGTCTCGTTCTTGGTGTTTTAACCGACCGAATTGGTCCAAAGAAAACATCAATCATTGGAATGGTCGTTACCATGGTTCCACTTATATGGGGGTGGCTGTTTGGAACGACATTAACGGAACTTTATTTTATCGGAATACTATTAGGAGTAGCTGGTGCCAGCTTTGCAGCAGCCTTACCAATGGCGAGTCGTTGGTATCCACCCCATTTACAAGGGTTAGCAATGGGGATTGCTGGTGCTGGAAATAGCGGGACTTTATTTGCAACCTTATTTGGTCCCCGCCTTGCTGAACAAATTGGCTGGCATAATGTATTGGGAGTTGCTCTTATTCCTCTTGCTATTGTGTTTATTATCTTTGTTCTTATTGCAAAAGATGCTCCTTCCCAGCCAGCACCAAAACCACTTAAAGAATACTTTAATGTTTTTAAACAAAAAGATGCCCTATACTTCTGTTTATTGTACAGCGTTACCTTCGGTGGATTCGTTGGACTATCTAGCTTTTTAAGTATCTTTTTCGTTGATCAATACGATCTTTCAAGAGTAAGAGCCGGAGACTTTGTTACCCTTTGCGTAGCAGCCGGTAGCTTCTTTCGCCCAGTCGGAGGGTATATCGCAGATAAGATTGGAGGCGTTCGCCTTTTAACCTTCTTATTTATCGGTGTTGCTCTAACCATGCTGGGAGTTAGCCAACTACCTTCCATCGCATTTGTTACCTTATTATTATTTGTCGGTATGATGTGTTTAGGAATGGGGAATGGAGCAGTATTCCAACTTGTCCCACAGCGCTTCCAAGAAGAAATCGGGATGGTTACAGGAATTGTAGGAGCAGCTGGTGGTGTTGGAGGTTTCTTTATTCCCAATATCCTTGGAACGTTAAGAGAAATCACAGGCACATATGCAACAGGATTCCTCGTATATGCAGGAATTGGAGTGTTAGCTTTACTCGTTTTAATTGTTGCACAGATGTCTTGGAAAAAAACTTGGGCTCCAAAGGGGTCTTCTGTAAAAGCTTAATAGGTATAAAAGCTCTGGCCTGCATTTTTATTGCATGCCAGAGCTTTTTTTATTGCTAATTATCTATTGTTTTACTACTTTAGTATTCGAAATTCTCAGACTAATTATATACATTTCTCCGTTAAATGTTATATAATATTATATAACGATTTATACTTTGAGAGGAGTTCTCCTATGAAGTTAAACAGTGCCAGTTCACGTCCATTATACGAACAATTATTTAACACCATAAAAGAAGCCATTGACCAGAACACCTACCGCCCAGGTCAGCAAATTCCCAATGAAGGGGAGCTTTGTGATATTTATGGTGTTAGTAGAATTACAGTTAGAAGAGCCATTCAAGATTTAGTTGATGAAGGATTGTTGGAAAGAAAACAAGGAAAAGGTACGTTTGTTGCTAGGAAAAAGGTTGCTCGTGAATTAGTAACAATCGAGGGCTTTTCGGATTTTAGTAAACAGCTCGGAAAAAAGACAGCAAAGAAAGTTCTTCTTTGTGAGGAAATTAAGGCGTCAAAGAAAATTGCTGAAGATCTTCAAATAGAGGTGAATGCTCCAGTGCTCAAACTTTTAAGATTAATGTATATGGATGAAGAGCCATTTACTCTTGATTTAACTCATTATCCGATAGAGCGCTTTCCTAACATTCAAGAGCATATTTTTGATTACGAATCCACCTATGATGTTCTGAGCAACATTTATCATGTGGATATGAAAGACATTACAACAAAAAAAACGATCACTGGAATTCCCGCCTCTTCTGTAGAAGCTGAACATCTTAATTGTGAAATTGGCGAGATTTTATTTAATATAGACAAAATTGTGTACGATAAGAATAAAGTACCTATTCATCTTTCTACGTTTAAAAATTTAACAACAGTAATTGCTTATACAATAACCACATAAAAAGGGACTTGGCTTTTAGCCAGTCCCCATTTTTCATTTTACAAGTAGCTTTCCATGTCCGAATGCTCCGTTCACTTCACAAGTACGTGCCGCTCGTAATGCAGCTAGTTGAAGTGACTGCTTTATTGTATGGTGGTTCAAATAACTCGTTAAGAACCCAGCAATGAATGAATCACCAGCACCTAGCGTATCAATTACCTCTGCATCTTCTATTCCCTGTATATAACTTTGTGTCCGATCGGACATGATCACTCCCTTTGACCCTCGGGTAACAATCACATAATGCGTGCCATATTCATGAACTTTGTTAATTAATTCCTCGATTTGCTTGTCACCAAAGTCACTACCAGATATAAAGGCAAAAGTAATATGTGGACATACCACCTTTAGCAATTCATCTGTAAAATGATTGGAGAAATCATAGGAAATCGGTAATAGCTGTTTGATCTGGGGAAGCTGGTCATCCAAACTGCTATAAATGCTCGTATGAAGAACATCAAAACCGTTGATATAATCAAAATCTGATGGATCCAATTTCAATCGTAGCTTCGATTGAATCCCACCTTTGTTCGATTTTATAAAAACCCTGTCGCCAGTCGCATCAATATCCACATACGCTTTTCCACTTTCCCCATAAGCCCTTCGGATATGACTAATATTCACATGATTCTTTTCTAAAGAATCAATAATGTGATCACCTTCCACATCATCTCCAACAATGCCAATAAATCCCGTTTCTTCTGCTCCGTATTGCTTCGCTAATACGGCAACATTTAACGCATTTCCACCTGGAAACATCTCATTTCGATCCAAATATACATCCACCACATTATCTCCAATTGCAAGTAACTTCATTATTATTACCTCCCTTATCCTTTTAAACTTCCAGAAGCAAGACCACGAACAAAATACTTTTGTAAAAATAAAAACAATGTAATAATCGGGATGGCAGAAATCATTAGACCTGCTAGTAACACGCCCCAATTCGTTTGAAGTGCATCACGGAATTGCATCAGACCAGCTGGAATGGTTTTCAAGCTATCTGAATCAATGAAAATAAGCGCAAACATGAATTCATTCCATGTGAAATAAGCTGTTAGAATGACACCCGTGAATAAAATAGGAAGATTGAGTGGTAAGAAGATCTTTGTAAATACCTTCCAGGTAGAACACCCGTCCAAGAAGGCTGACTCCTCCATTTCTTTCGGAACTTCTAGAAATGCCGCTCGAATTAATAGCACCGTAATCGGAATACGATACGCAACATAAGGAAGAATGAGCGCTAAGTAAGTGTCATGAATCCCCATCGCTTGGATAAGCTTGTAAAGAGGGACTAAGCTTACCTGAGGAGAGAGCATCATCCCACCCATACACAAAATTAATAGTAGCTTCTTTCCTTTAAATTCAAAACGTGTTAAGCCGTATGCACCAAGCGAACTTATAAAAACGGTAAGTAGGCAAGTGCTTATCGTCACTATCGTACTATTTAAAAAATACCCTGATATCCCCGTATTCCACGCGTGTACATAATTTGATACAAGCCATGTCGTTGGAAGCGCCCAGCTATTAGAGAAGATTTCTTCTGTCGTTTTAAAGGAATTAACCACCATCCAAAACAAAGGATAGGCAATGATTAAAAAATAGAAGATTAATATCGTGTACAGTGGGATCGCTCCAGAAACATTTTTCCTTCTATTAGAACGAACTCTGGTCGATTGAATGCTATAGTCTGTTGAAGTTACTTTATCTGCCTCCATCTATTAATCCTCCTTCCCTGTCTTGAATAACTTCATTTGAATAATAGCTGCCGCCAACGAAAGCACCAATATGATGGTCGCTATCGCTGAGGCATACCCCATCTCATCTCTAAAAAAGGCAGATTTGTAAAGCAATGTACCAAGCACTTCACTTGCATTTCCAGGTCCGCCACTTGTCAAAATATACGGCTCATTAAATACCGTAAATGCACCTGTTAATGTAATTAATGTTGCAACAAAAAGCATTTCTTTTACCTGGGGAACTGTAATATGAAGAAACTTGTAAAATTTATTTGCACCATCAATATCAGCTGCCTCATACAGCTCTTGAGGAATAGACTGAATGGCAACGATAAAAAGCATCATAATATATCCAATACTTTGCCACTGAGATACAGCAATTACAGCGAAAATAGCTGTTTCAGATTCCCCAAGCCATGCCCTTGTCCACTCTTCAAGACCGAGCAATCGGAGAAAACTGTTTAGGATCCCAATATCTGGGTTGTAAACAAAGCTGAACAATAAAGCAATAACCGTAATGGATATGATTACCGGAAGAAAGAAAGCGGTACGGAAAAAACCACTTAGTAATCTAGTCAGAGGATCCTCTAATATGGCAGCTAAAACTAACCCACCGAATACCTGACATACAATTGAGATTACTGCGTACCAAATATTATTTTTCAAAGCTATATAAAAAACCTCATCCTGAAACAGAGCAAGGAAATTTTCGAATCCAACAAACACCTTATCTGGGGCAAAAGCAGAAAACGCATAAAAAGCAAATCGGAAATTCTCTACAATAGGATAATAAACGAACAATCCCATTAACAAAATACAAGGGGCAATATATAAGTAGGGAGCCATTTTCCTAAGTGTCACTGTATTCACCTCTTTTTTTTCAGGTCCTTTCCGACCCTTTTCTTGTTTTGTTTTATGAAAGAAAGGTAGTTTCGGTCCCCTACACTACCTTTCTTTTAAGCTATTTCTTCAGTTCTTTCGCTGCTTTTTGAACATCTTTCATTACGTCTTCAGCTGATTTTTTTCCATCTAACATCTGTTGAACACCATTTAAGTACGCATCAACAATTTTGATATCTACAGCCGTATCAAACCATAAGTAAGTCTTATCAGCATTTACGATTAGGTCGATTGCTTCTTGTTGCAGAGCCGAACCGTTTTCAGTAGTTGTTGTATCTTTAACAGCACTGTATTCACTTACCTCTTTTAGTTGTTCAATTCCTTTTTCCTTAGAAGTTAAGAATTTAATAAACTCCATTGCTTCTTCAGGATGCTTTGTTTTAGAAGAAATCATAATTCCTTCTGGTGCAGCAGTAATAGAGCTTGGGTTTCCTTCTCCACCTTCCACGAATGGAGTATTGAATACACCTAAATCTTCACCAAGACTTGGCTCAATCAAACCAATTTCAGCTAACTGAAAGTACCCAATTGCTGCTTTTCCTCCATTAAATAGCTCTCTCGCATATTGGTGGTCAACGGAGTTCACTCCTTGATTGAAATACGGCTCTAATTCAATGAATTTTTCCAAGGCAGTTACATAACCAGGATGAGTAAATTCCCCATCTGAATTATTTAGGCTATAGTCCTTTGCAATAACATCTTCCGGAACGACATACTCATTCAGTGATCCAATATAGTGAGAAATCGTCCAAGGTGCTTTACTTCCGAAAGCAATTGGAGTAATGCCTGCATCTTTAATTTTTTTAGAGACAGTTAGGAGCTCATCCCATGTGGTAGGGATTTCAAGGTTTAAATCGTTAAAAACCTTTTTATTATAGAAGAAGGCTTTTCCATCTGTAGACCAAGGAATTCCATAGATTTTTCCATCTAAAGTAAATGGTCCAAATTGTGATTCAATGATCTGACCTGACCAATCTTTATCTTCCTCAACATAGCTTGTTAAGTCCAAGGATTGTCCAGCTCTTGCAAAATTGTAAGCAAACTCACCACTCCAAGAAAAGTACACATCAGGAGGATTATTTGAACCTAAAACAACACGAATCTTTTCCTTGTACGAGTCATTCAAAACCGCTTCGGTTTTTATTTTTATATTCGGATGTAGCTCTTCAAACTCTTTAACTGCTTCTTCAAAATATTGCTTTTTGGGTTCTGTAGGCCATCTGTGGAAAAAGCGAAGTTCGACAGTATCACTGTCTTCTGAAGCTGTTTGACTAGATGAGGAACAAGCTGCTAGCATTGAGAGAATTAATACGGCGATAATACTAAAGATTTTAAACTTTTTCATGAATCTGGCCCCCTCAAGATTGTTTTCTATAAATCTAGCAATGAGAGGAAAAGCGAAGGTTTCCTCGCTTTTCCTGTTAGATTTTAATATTCTACTTTCCACATATATCTTCTTGTAGATAATGGATGATTGCGCTGTTCTGCCAGGTTTTCTGCGTATCTTCTTAAGACGTAGTTTAATACTAGTGGAGCAATATATCCTTGAACCTCTTCATCGATTCCAGAAAAGTCAAAATCTTTTGCATCTAAAACGATTAGTTTCTTCCCATAACGTTGTGAGAATTCAAGGGCGCGTTCCTCAAGATATCTAGTTTCATCTAGACCAAGAAGGATGATAAATGGTGTTTCTTCATCAATGATTTCGAATGGCCCGTGGAAGTACTCACCTGCGTGAATGGCATGAGAATGAACCCATTGCATCTCCATTAAAATACAAATCGCAAAAGAATATGCCACACCGTAGTTTGAACCACTAGCCATCGTGTAGATGATTTTTTCATCCTTATACTGTTTTCCAAATTCTACAGCAGCATCATGATATTTGGAAGCAGCTTTTTCAAAAACAGTTTGTAGGTTTTCTAGACTCTTCTCGATCGTTGCAAATTTTTCGTTATTTTCTACAACCTTAAGCACTCCAAAGACTAGTTGATATAGGACAGAGTAGTTTGTAGCAAATGCATTCGCTGTTGGGCCCCACTCATATTTTAGGACAACTTCTGAAGCTTGAGCCAAAGGTGAAGTTGGTTCATTTGTTAGAGAAATCGTTAAGGCTCCTTTCGCACGAGCAAATTTAGCAGCTTCTACTGTTTCAGGCGTTGTACCAGAATGAGAACAAAGGATTACTAGAGAAGTATCCCCAAGCTTTGAGTGATTGCGATGAATAAATTCATTCGCGCTATAAAGATGTGCATCTAGCTTTTTCGCTTCACGATCAACAACGTATTTACTTGGGTACATTAAAGCAGATGAACCCCCACAAGCTACAAAAAAGACATTATCAACTTGTTTCTTCTCTACTTCCTCAAGCGCATGTTTGATTTGGTTTTTTACATCTACGATTAGTTCAGTACTCATATTTTATAAAGCCTCCTAAGTATTTTTTTCGTATGGGGTACTGCCTATCCTCCCTTCATTCAACATACAACATTATATGACGTTATATATTGTTATATTATAGTTAATACTATATCCTAGCCTCTCTACTTCGTCAACGGAATTTTCAGATAATTATTTCGACTTTATTCGGCAAATTACTTAAGAAATAGACTAAAGCTGACTAGAATTGTACAAAGTAAGTCTGTCTTTCCAATTTGGAATCAAAAAGTTGTCTCAATGGCTAGATTAAATGGTTCCTGATATATTTAATTACATTACATAAGAAAAGGAGTGGTAAACATGCAATCTATTAATGGAAAAACAGCGATTGTAACGGGTGCAGGCAGAGGAATTGGCCGTGCTACAGCCATTGCTCTTGCAAAAGAAGGAGTAAATGTTGGATTAGTAGGATTAACACTTTCTAATCTTGAAAAAGTCGCTGAGGAGTTGCGCGAGTTTCAAGTGAAAGTAGCTGTTGCAACAGCTGATGTGGCAGATCTTGATTCTATTTCTACTGCAGTCGAGAAAATCAGAGGAGAACTTGGAGCCGTAGAAATATTAATTAATAATGCAGGCACAGCTAAATTTGGCGGTTTCTTAGACCTTTCCCCTGAAGAATGGGAAAACATCATTAAAGTGAATCTTATGGGTGTGTACAACACTACACGTGCAGTTTTGCCAGAAATGATTGAAAGAAAAACTGGAGATATTGTCAACATATCTTCTAGTGCTGGACAGAAAGGTGCTCCTGTAACCAGTGCATACAGTGCATCTAAATTTGGTGTACTAGGCTTAACAGAGTCCTTAGCTTTAGAAGTTCGAAAGCACAACATCCGTGTGATCGGTCTAACACCAAGCACAGTTGTCACAGACCTCGCTGCGGAAGCAAACTTAATCTCTGGAAACCCAGAAAATGTCATGCACCCAGAAGACCTAGCTGACCTAATCGTATCCGGCTTAAAGCTACACCCACGAGTCTTCCTAAAATCAGCCGGCCTCTGGTCCACCAACCCATAAAAAGCGGCGTCTGTCACCCTCCGTGGACAAATCACTCCCTTCTGTCTTTTTGTGGTGTCTGTCACCGTTCGTGGACAGTTTTGTGGTTTTTGTCCGCGTGGCGTGGACACTTAATGAAAAAAGCGAGAGTCTGAGACTCTCGCTTTTTTCTTGTCTGGGTCTTCATTCAGTCCTAGTATTTGCACATAATTTGTAGTCCGAATTTTCTTTACTTTGAAAATTTAAGCGGTTACGATTGAAGTTGGAATGGAAAAACATTCCTAATACACATAAGGAGGAGATGCGGGATGATTCAAGTAAGAATAAAAGAAAAGCAAGTTCAAATAAAAAAGGAAGAATCTACTTAGTGAGAGGAGAAACTATATGCCATCTGTAATAAATGGGATCCAAATTGTAAGTTATCACGAAGGATTAGCCGCAGGGGTAGCAAAAATGTGGAATTTAAGCCGTGACAGTTGGGGTGGCGACACTCGTGTCATGACCGAAGATCAGGTGAAAACTAAGGAAGCCAATTCCGAAAATATTGAGCTTTATCTAGCGCTTGATGAAAACGAAGTCGTTGGCTATTGTGGATTATCAGAATATAAGGAGGATACTGGCTCTTTATACATCCCACTACTCAATGTTCTTCCAAGTTATCATGGAAAAAAAATCGGCAAAATGCTTGTCATGAAAGCTCTTGAAAAAACGATTGAACTTGGTTGGCCTCGTCTTGATTTGTACACCTGGCCAGGCAACACTAAAGCAGTACCCCTTTACAAAAAATGCGGCTTCTTTTGGGAGGATCGTGACGACATTACCCATCTGATGAATTTCATTCCTCAAGTAGTAAATACGCCGCTTCTTCAGCCACTATTTGAAAAACTAGACTGGTATGAAGCCGGTACGAGACAAATTGACGTGAAACCAGATGGAATGAAACAAAACGGGTTTACCTTCTACGAATATAGCTGGAGTTCACCGGAAACAAATGCTAGAGTGCAATTCGAGCGCACGAGTCGGGGCATTACCTTAATTGAAACCGATGACTTCCTCGTTCAGCTCTCAATGGATCACCATGAAGTGATTGAGGAAATGGAACATACTTATCAATTAAAAGTCGTGAACAAAACCGGTATCCCTCTTTCCTTTCAAGCCACCGGTAAAAAGAATGCTCGAGTCGAATATCTACTCAACACAGGAAAACTGAACATAGAAAAGGACCTTACACTCTCAGAGACTTTTACTATAGGAAAAGGCGAAGAGCCAAGTATTTGGCGTACTCACCCAAGCATCCAAATAACCGTTGAAATTAATGGAGTTCCTTGCGATATGAGCCTAGGAATTTTCCCTATGCTACCCGCTAAGCTTGAAGCATTCAATGAAGGTCATTTTGCCTACTTAGAAACAAAATCTAAGTTTCACCTTGAGCTAAAAAATAATCTCTCGAACACAACAGATTTTGTACTAACCATTCCTGAGAATGACCTGGTTAGTCTGGAACAAAAAACATACGAAGTTACCGTACCTGCTAAAGGAAGAAAAACCATTTCCATACCTATAACCGTTAAAAAGCACGGCTTTTACGCTCCAATTATTCATGTTCAAACGAAGACTGCCAATCAGGTACTCACATTTAAACAGCAAATATCGGTTGCTTTCAAGGGAGAAGGAAAGAAATTTGGTGGAGAATCATCACTTTTCTGGCATGTATACAATGGCCATAGTCAGTTAAATATTCGAAAGCTTGATCTTAATGTCCAATTAAAAAAGAAGGCTGGAACGAAAAAGCCTTCCTTTGCATTTCTTGCCCCTAAGCTTGGAAAACCATATACAAACGAATTTAACAAAAAGAAGCCAACATCAGTAACTTGGCATACTGAAGATTCATCTATCTTGATTACGTTCGTGTTGCAGTCGGGTGAATATCCAGGTATCTACTTAACGGAGTGCTTTCAACTTTTTGGAGATGGAATTGTTCACCAGTGGGTAGAGATTGAAAATGTGCATCCTACTACTTACCAAAATATCGCAATCAGTCAGCCTGTATATCAAGAACTTGGAAACACGTATTTCCCACTTGATCAGAGAGTTGTTTATTTTTCGAAGGATCGTCCACTTGAGTTCGGAGACCTAAATCCAGCCTTGATATCGGGTAATTGGTATTTTTCCAAAACGGAAGGGCAAACGATTGGCTTAACTTGGCCAAAGAATAGTCATGCAGCACCAGAAGGCTGGCAGTTTGTCATTGAACAAAAAATTGGTGAAATGAAACCTGGAGCAAAGGCTACTACAGAAAAAATAATTGTAGCACTGAACTCGTTCCAGGAAGCATATCAATTTCAAACTTATGCTGAGAAAACACATCTGATCCAACCGTATGAGATCACCAACGAACTTCAGCTCGAGGCAAATCAAATGATTGTGCCTTCTAATTCATCCTCCACCTTCACGTTAACGACTTATCGAAACAGTTATTTGAATGGAACACTCGAGGTAGCTTGTGACCATACTCCTGTCAGCAACTGGATTATTCTGGCAGAAGAAGAGAAAAATTCTATTACGTTTGAACAACAACTTTCATTAAATCATCCTGTTTCTCATATTTCGGCTCATTTTCAACAAGAAGGAATCCGGACAAATTTTGAGAATCTACTATTATCACCAGGTGGAGACATTTCCTCAAGTACAGAGTCAGATGGATCCATAGTTGTTGAGAATGGTTGCTTATCGATTAAAGCAAATGAGGACTTTTATCCAGGTTTGTATTCCTTGAAAGTAAACGGACATGAGTGGCTAGATACTGAGTATCCTGAAAGAACTGCCAAAAGCTGGTGGAATCCATGGGCTGGAGGAATGAAATGGTCTCCGGAGGGAATCACTACCTTCTCTCTTTTAAAAGAAAAAACAACTATTTCTCCAACAAATATCTGTGATCGTAAAGGAAATACATGGCGAGGCATTGCTATTTACACAAAATTTAAAGAGCATTCACAATGGAAAAATGTCGAGTATATTCAACATTATTTAATGCTTCCGGGCATTCCTGTTTTAGCAACATTTTTACAGGTCAAACATGATGGTGGGAAATGGCTGGAGGAAGAAAAATGGCTGACCGACCTGTTCCTTGGTGGTGAAGCATTACCGAACCTTTCTATTAAAGGTGGTAATACACAGTATCGTGCAGGTAAACAGGAATTACCCATGTACCTGCCACAAGAATCCTATATAGAATCACTAACAAAGAAAGAAAAACTTTATGTAATTTCGAGTCTAAACAGTGAAGAAACCGAAGCATATATGAATAAAGAAGCCTTTCAACTAGTTGCTGCTCAGCCAGGTTTTGCGAATAAGGAGAAGAAAAAGACTGCTCCTCTATTCTTTCTGTTTGATGAGCGAGTTCTCCCAACAGAGGCTGTACAAAAACTACGAAACATCCAATTTTAAAAGGAGCTCTTATGAAAATCATCGATGCACACATCCATCTATCAAACATAAAATCATTTCATGAAACAGCTGAAAAAATTTCATTTGTCGATTATTCACCTTCAGGTATACTTAAAGAATTTGAGGAAGCAGGAGTAGTACTAGGCATAGGAATGGGGTTAACAGAAACAGCTAAAATGGGGTTTCCTGATTACGAAACACAAACTCCGATGGGGCTGGATTTAACCGATGAGCTACCATCTTCTATCTTTACCTGCGCGGGAATCAATCCGTACAACTTAGGCGAGGAGGCACTTACTCGTTTAGAAAAAATGTTATTACACCCGAAAACGGTTGGGATAAAAATTTACCTTGGTTATTATCCGTTCTATGCCTACGATCCTGTTTATAAACCCGTTTATAGACTTGCGGCAAAGTACCATCTTCCGGTCGTCTTTCATACGGGCGATACGTATTCAGAAAGGGGATATTTAAAATACTCCCACCCCCTCACCATTGATGAGGTTGCCGTTGACAACCGTGATGTAAATTTCATGATGGCTCATTTCGGGGACCCGTGGACACTAACAGGTGCAGAGATCATTTATAAAAATCCAAATGTATTTGCAGATCTATCTGGATTAATTGTCGGAACCAAGAAGGAGCTAGCAGCGAAAAGTGAAGGTCGTTTTCTTGATCATTTACGTCATGCATTGGTATTTGCAGACTCTTATGACAAACTTCTATTCGGTACAGATTGGCCATTGGTTCCGATTGCCCCGTATATTGAGTTCATCAAGAATTTAATTCCGGAAGAGTACCACAGACAGGTGTTTTATGAAACCGCACTAAAGGTTTTTCCAAGGATTCAACCATTTGTAAAATAACGAAAGGAGCTGCCCAATGTTTAGGGCAGCTCCTTTTGTTATGGTTGATCAAACCTCAACAAAAAAAGGCTGGACCGCATCATTTAAACAATATTCTATTCTCTTCTTAAAATGTTTCCACGTGACCATTTCAAGTGCTTTTTCTATCGGAAAAAAACCCACTTCTAAACTCTCAGGTGACGTAGTCAGTTGACCACCAACTACATTCCCGATAAACAAAGTACAGCAAATGGAGTGCTTTACATTTTGAAAAATCCCACAGAACTTTACAATCTCAATTTCTATCCCACTTTCTTCTTTTGTTTCTCTTATCGCAGCTGCCTTAATGGACTCCCCTTCTTCAACCTGTCCTCCTGGCAACTCCCAACCTCTTCGCGGGCTTCTCACTAAAAGTATTTCATTATCATCATTCCGAACGAAAGCGACGGCTGACACAATATGCTTTGGCGGAACTCCCATTTTCCCACCTCCATCCAATGTATTGAAACTCCCTCTTTTTCACATTATGTATTTTTCAGAAAATAGTACACCCTTTAATATAAAAAAATGCTGATTATATATATCAGCATTCCTTACATATCGACTTCTACTTTTCACATCACCAACATCAACATCAACGGAACCGATAATATACTTAACAAAGTCGTCACTAACGTACTATAAGAAACAAGATCTGGCTCTGTTCCAAATTCAAGCGAAAGCATCATGGTATTTGCTGCTGAAGGCATTGCTGATAGAACAATAAGAACTTGGGCAAGCATTCCTTCTATGGGTAGAAGCCATACTAAAAGTAAAGCTAAGGCAGGAGAAATTAGCATACGTTGGATCATAATCGTAGAAACGTCTCCGATACTAACATTCTTCTTTGTAATGGCCCCCAGTTGCATACCTAGTACTAGCATAATAGTTGGAATGGTTGCATCGGCAATCATATCGATAGGCTTCATGATCAGATTTGGTACTGGCAAGGATAAGAGTTGAAGAAGGATTCCCAAGAAAGAGCCATATATCATTGGCATTTTTATAATATTTAAAATGGATTGTTGGATTGAATATCCTCTCTCGCTTCCTTTTCCAGCATAATACACCCCGATTGTACTCATTAGGAAGGATTGTATGACCATCATGATAACAGCATAATCAACACCCACATTCCCAAAAGCAAGTAAGATAATGGGAACACCATAGTTACCACTGTTCATAAATACTCCTGAAAGCACCATGGCAGAATGCCTTGAGCGAGGTAATTTTTTTACTGCTGCTGTAATTTGAACAATAACAATCATCCCTACACAAAGAAGCACTGAAAACAGTAGGATATACAGATATTCCATCGTGATTGCATTCGTATAAAAGGTTCGAAATGCCAAAAAAGGCTGCATTAAATATAATGCCATGGAAGAAATTGCTTTTCGATCAAATCCAATGGTTCTTTGACCGATATAGCCTACACCGATTACAGATAAAGCTGATAATACAACGAATAATAGTTCCATGAGCCAGCTCCATATTCTCAGTTTTTTGAATATTTTCATTATACATTATGAAAACGCACTCATTATTTTTAAAAAATAGAAATTTATAAAAACAAAATAGCCTCTAGTCAAAGACTAGAGACTTTGCATTTAATCCTTCTAACTTGTTGTCCTTGGTTTGGTTGGATCGCAATTAGGATCTTTCACTTCTGTTGTCTCAGCAAGCTTCATTAAATAATAACATTCTTCTCGAGCCATGTGATCCGCCATAAGAGGTGTTAATACTCCGAGTGTTTCTTTGTTTAACTCCATTTCCTCTAACTCTCTTAAAAAACTTTTGAAAATCTCCATTTCTAATTCTATTTCTTTGTGAAAACGACTTAATGCGGGGAAAGAATATACCTTCGCACGTAAGAAACCTGCCATCTCAACAGCCTTTAAATAAAATTCCTCCCAGTCCTTTGTGAACTCTCGCCCTTTTTCTTTGAGCTTCTTTTCCACAGTGTCTAAATTGGCATCTATGGCCCCCGCATGTCCTGCGGCATCTAATAGCCATAATAAATCATGATGTAACGGATGAACGGTTGGAGGGATTTCTCCTTTAAGAAAAAATGAAAATACTCTCAATGCCTCTTCTAGTTCATTGACCATATGACTTAAAAAAGATGGTGGCAAAGTAATTTTCACTTCTCCCACCAAATGCTCTCTCACCAAGCTGAGTTTCAATTCTCTAATTTCTGTTCCTGCTTGATTGGCTCTATGTAGCAATTGCATAAGCTCCTCATCTGCAGGCTGTCTACGTGATATTGTTAATAATTGATCAAACAACGTCATAAAGTTCTTTGCTTGGCTGATGTATTGAGTTTCCGATGGCGCTAAAGAATCATGGATAAATCTCGCGTGATCTCCAAGTATCTGTAACCAAAAATTCAGTTCAAATAGTGCTTCTTGACGAAAGTTCTTGGTCAAAGCATTCACCTCTCTTTTTTCCAATATATGAAATGATTACTTGACCAATAACTAACATAAACAAAGGCTCTATTACCAATGTAATAGAGCCCCTTGTCTAATCATCTTTTTTTGAAAAATCCGTATAGTGATCTTGATAGTTAATAAACTCGTGTTCTTGATAAGCAGCTAGCACTCCATGGTAACTAATATCTAATCCCATTTCTTCTTCCTCTTCTGTAGAACGAACAGGTATCCATAGACGGATGAGCGATAAGCCTAGCCAGGTCATTGCAAAGCCCCATATACATAGAACGATTAATCCTAACACTTGAACTCCCAGTAGATGCCAGCCTCCTCCATAAAAAAGGCCCCCTTCTATTGAGAACAAGCCAAGTGCGATTGTTCCCCACATCCCAGATACAGCATGAACTGGGAACGCTCCAACTGGATCGTCAATTTTCCGTGACTCAAGCCAATTGGTAGCAAATAACATCAATAAACCAGAAATTGCCCCTATCAAAATAGCTGCTTGATCACTAACAAACGCACATCCTGCTGTTATTCCTACTAATCCAGCCAATGAACCATTAATAACTGCCGGTGCATCCGAACGCTTGTAACGGAAAAGCGTGTATAAAAGCGTTGCTGCCCCTCCAGAAGCGGCAGATAACATGGTCACAATTGCAATATGTCCAATTCTTGCATCTGTACCGCTTAATGTACTTCCGGCGTTAAAACCAAACCATCCAAACCAAAGAAGAAACGCTCCTACTGAAGCTAAAGGAATATTACTCGGTAGCGCGATTGTACTCGTTCCCAAAGGGGTAAACTTCCCTTTACGCGGACCGATAAACATGGCTGCAGCCAAAGCTGAAAAACCACCGAGCGCATGGATAACAGCACTACCAGCAAAATCAAGCATTCCTAGCTGACTAATCCAGCCTCCTCCCCATACCCAGTGTCCTGCAATCGGATAAATAATCGCCGTCATAATCATCGCATAAAGAATATAAGCGCGAAAATTAATCCTCTCCGCCACTGCGCCTGAGACAATGGAAATTACTGCAATAACAAAGGCCGCTTGGAATAGCCAAAACGTATCAAGTGATATGGAAAGCTGGATATGAGACAAATCGCCTAACAAGGCAAAACCGCTTGTTCCGATCATTCCCCACGCATCACTTCCATACATAAAAGCAAAACCAACCAGATAAAAGCATAGTGCACCAATGGTAATATCAACAAATACTTTCATTATGATATTTACATTATTTTTATGCCGAACAAAGCCAGCCTCTAAAAGAGCAAAGCCACCCTCCATGAGGATAATCATTGCAGCAGTTAACACGACCCATATCGTATCTAATCCTGAGTTCAATGTTTCAATCGTCATTACTACTACTCCTCGACTTTCTTCAGCTTGATGATGTCTTCCGTAATCACACTTGATAGTTCAAGTTCATCACCACTCGTTATTTCTTCACATTGACGAATAGCTAAGTTAATTTCATAGATTCGTTGTTTCAGTGTGTCAATTTGCTTTAAGCGATCTTTCACATGGACAATGTATTCAACCGCTTGGTGGTGACTCGGTGGACGGCTTGCAAAAAATTTCCGTACAGGAGACAACGATTGATAAAACGCGTCCTCAGCTCGTCTTTTCTCTTCATACTTTGTGATTTTATTTTTTAACTCATGAATTTCTTGTTCCTTCGTCAACAATATTCGTTGAAGTATGCTCGTAATCTCAGAAGAAGAAAAATGGAAGTACCGATTCAATTCATCTCGAACAATCACGTAAACTCTCCTAACACATTAATGTTATATTTCCTTACATAATAACAATATTAAGAGAATTTGTATACAGAAATTAATTGAAATTTTGTTCAATTTGTTTTACACGAAAAAAGCGACTGTTTAGTAAACAGCCGCTTTCTCCTATCAATAATACGGATAAACCCCATATGGATTATAAGCTGGATAAGGTGTGGCTGCTGGATAGCCATATCCATAACCATAACCTGTTCCTTGAGTTAAAGCTCCTGCCGCAAGTCCCCCAAGCAGACCCACAGCTAATGGCGCCGCCCCAAAGCCCCCTCCTCCAAATCCTCCACCATAATATCCATGATGGTGTCCACCGTGGTGATGTCCTCCATGATGATGTCCTCCATGGTGGTGTCCACCGTGATGATGTCCTCCGTGGTGATGTCCACCGCCGTATACATTTCGATTATTAGTCATATATCAATCTACCTCTTTTCATCCATTTTGTCCTACTCCTCTACTGTATGCATCTAATTGGACATACGTATGGGCAATTAAAGCGATAAGGTTCCTTTTTACAGTCAACACTGATACAATCAGATGAAAGACAAAAACGAAGGCGAAGGTGACAACTGTGATTGAGATAAGAACTTCTACACTCAGTGATGGAGAACTCAATAGAGGCGTATTTGCAACAAGAGATATAAAAAAAGGTGAACTCATTCATGAGGCACCTGTTATTCCTTATCCGAATGACCAGCACGAACATATCGAAAAAACACTTCTTGCGGATTACGCTTTCGAGTATGGAATCAATCATTCCGCTCTGCTACTTGGATATGGTATGCTGTTCAACCATTCGTATGAGCCAAATGCAACGTATGAGATCAACTTTCCAAATCATACATTTGATTTTTATGCTTACAAAGATATAAAAGCTGGAGAAGAAGTGTTAATCAACTACAATGGTGAAGAAGATAATCAAGATCCACTTTGGTTTAATGAAGGGAAATAAAACGAAAGTCTCAGTTTTGCTGAGGCTTTTTTATTTTGTTAACTATTTTGACAAAAGTTCTAGTATAAAAGTATTAACTTATTCCGACAAAATGCCGATAACAAAGGAGAACGAATACTTCATCGAAAAATACAAAACTACAAAAGGAGCAACTGTCGATGAAATGGATAAAGAATTTAAAAATTGTACAAAAAATGCTTTTATTATCAACAATTACTCTTGTAAGCCTTTTAATAGTTGGGATTTCCGGTCTTACTCAACAAACTATGACAGGAAATAAACTAACAGCTATGTATAAAGACAATCTCGAACCCATTCAAGCTGCCAGCTTACTAAAAAGCAATGCACAATATGTACAGACGGCTTTAGTAGAATTAATGGTTAATAGAGATACGACTCGTAATAAAGAACTTGTAGAACAATTAGAAGCTAGACTAGAAATGAACCGAGAAATTAGAGAAGCCTATAAAAGTTCAGGGCAAGAAGAACAAGAAGTGTTTGATAGTATTAAGGACGTAGTTGAAAGATTCCAAGTTTCAAAAGAAAAAACACTTGAACTTGCTCTCAAAAATCAAAACTCTGAAGCATACGAAGTATATGTTCAAGAAACAGGTCCCCTTCTAACTGAATTAGACCAACTGTATACAAAGTTGATCGAAGTCAATGGTAAATATGCAGAACAAGCAAATGATGAGAATCAAATAAACAACAGAAATTCATCAATAGTAATGATAAGCATCATTGTGCTATCAATCATACTATTTGTTACTACAAGCTGGATCATATCAAGATCGATTTACGGCCCGCTTAAGCAAATGGAATACCTAATGCAAAAAGCTAAAAATGGGGACTTAACCGTTCATAGTAACTACGAGTCAAGGGATGAAATTGGGAACCTTTCAAAATCATTTAATGAAATGATTTCCCAAATTAAATCACTAATTATGATGGTTCGTGAATCTTCCGACCAAGTAGCAGCCTCATCTGAGCAACTAATGGCAAGTGCTGAAGAAACAAATAAAGCCGCAGAACAAATTGCTGAAGCTAGTTCTATTATGGCAGCTAATGGCGAAGCCTCTGTAAAGGGTACAGAAGTTGTATCTGTTTCTACACAGCAAATGGCAATTGGCATTTCAAATATTGCAGATTCAATCACATTGGTTTCTGATCATTCAAATGTTACAACTGAAGAATCAGAAAAGGGAAATATCGCACTTAAGAAAACGATAGATCAAATGGGATCTATCAATGAAACCGTACAAACATCATCTAGTATTATTAAGGACCTAGGAGAACGTTCTTCTGAGATAGAGAAAATTTTGGCTGTTATCTCTGGAATTTCAGACCAAACAAACTTACTTGCTTTAAATGCAGCTATTGAGGCAGCACGAGCAGGAGAACATGGAAAAGGCTTCGCAGTGGTGGCCGATGAAGTAAGAAAATTAGCTGAGGAATCTCGACGTTCTGCTGAACAAATTACTCATTTAATACATGATATTCAAAGCAGTACTTCCAATGCAGTTGTATCAATGGATAAATGTACAACAGAAGTACAAACTGGTCTTGTGTTGATTAATGATACTGGTAAATCTTTTGAAAAAATTCTTCATTCTGCTGCGGACGTATCTAGACAATCGGTTGAAGTTTCTGCCGCTGTTAAGCAGTTATCTTCAAGCGTGGAACAGGTTGCAATCGGTATCTTTGATATCTCCATGAAAACGGAAGAATCTTCATCAGGTTCTCAAACTGTGGCTGCAGGAGCTGAGGAACAACTTGCTTCGATGGAAGAAATCACAGCTTCGGCTCATTCATTAGCAAAAATGGCTGAAGACCTTCAAGCAATGGTGAATACGTTTAAAGTGTATGAATAATGATAAAAGTGGTGCTGAAACCGAAAAGGTTTTAGCACCACTTTTTTTCTAAATTGAAGACATAAAAAAACAGATGGCTATTTATCCATCTGTTTCTACATATATAATTATGCTTTTTTTACATTCGTAGCTTGAAGTCCACGTTGACCTTGCTCTGTATCAAAAGTAACCTTTTGACCTTCGTCTAAAGATTTAAATCCTTCGCCTTGAATCGCTGAGAAGTGAACAAATACATCTTCTCCACCTTGAATCTCGATAAAACCGAAGCCTTTTTCTGCATTAAACCATTTTACTGTACCTTGTTGCATGTTGTTTCCTCCTGCGTGGAATATTCCACAATTAATACTATCATTGCTCAATGAGAAATCAAAGGCGAAAAAGCTTTCACTATTTTTTCCTTACAGACCGAACAAAAATAATTCTTTCTAAGAATAACAGGTTATGAGTAATAACACAATGAAAAGTATTAATTACATATATTCTCCAACCACAAAGGGAAGTAATTATACAAATATTTTAGCGACTTTAGTCATCACTTTTTTGTCATTCGCAGTAACTTTTTTAGGCTTACTAGGTGTAGATAACTTTAAATTCCTCTGAATCTCTGATGTAGTAATTTGAAGATAAAAAGCACTGGAATCTTCATTACCATCTAAGTAGCCCTTTAGAATCTTCATTTTTTCAAGTGTCCCTGTAACTTTTTTACCATAGTCCCACTTGATTTTATTTTTGTATCTTGTATCCAACTTTTCCTTTAAAGAAAAAGCCTCTTCTACTGCTTCTTCAGGTGTTTTAAAAAAGGAGTTCACTCGCTTAATTCCCTTTTTTCTAATTCCATCCGCTACCTGAGCTTGGTAACCAATAACAGTCATTTTTTGGCCATCCTTCCTAAGGGTCTCTTGCCTTCTACAATGAGAACTAGAAGACCATATGGATGTTCCCTTCCTACTAGTATATCCTTATATATCCAGTAAATACCACAAATATGTATTCTAAGGCTTTTTCATTCTATATCTTCTTCACAAATTCCGATTTTAACTGCATGGCACCAAATCCATCAATTTTACAGTCTATATCATGATCACCTTCGACAAGTCGTATGTTTTTCACCTTCGTACCGATCTTAATCACAGATGACGACCCCTTTACTTTTAGATCCTTAATCACCGAAACTGTGTCACCATCGGTTAGTACATTCCCGTTTGCATCCTTCACTACCTTTTGCTCTTCACTTATTTCACTTTCTGCTGTCCACTCATGTGCACACTCTGGGCAAATATATAATGTACCGTCTTCGTATGTGTATTCCGATTGGCACTTTGGACAATTTGGCAAGTTAGCCATTTGTATTCCTCCGATCAAACTAGTTTTAACCCTCTCTTATACTGCCAAATTGTCTTTGTAAAAACAAGGTCTTTACAGCCACAAAAGACTATTTCATCCGATAGCCACATATTGTTTAAAAAACATTCTTTTCATTTGGAGGAGACAGATGAATAATCACTTCCAACCTAATGCAAAACCTTATTTGATTACCAAAAGCCTTCATCCTGAAAATCAAGAGTCACCCATCTCCTTTTTAGACAACGACACCATTTCTTCCCGACTTTTCTATAGACGCAATCACTTTTCTTATCCATCGCTCTCATCCTCTAGCTACTGGTTTCCCGTTAGTGGTCATGTAAAAAAGCCATTGTTTTTTTCATTGCAACAACTAACCTATTTACCCTCAAAACAGGTAAAAGCAGTTCTTGAATGTTCTGGGAATAAGCGAAGCTTTTTCGAACCGAAAGTGTTTGGTGAGCAGTGGGAAAAAGGGGCGATGAGTCAGGGGATTTGGAAAGGTGTACCATTAAAAAATGTACTAGACCTTGCAGGTATTAAAGAAAGTGCTTTAGAAGTAGTTGTTGAAGGATATGATTACGGAGAGCGTAAAGACAATAATCAATTAGTCTCTTACACTCGAAGTCTGCCTTTAGAAAAAGCACTTCACCCAGATACGATTATTGCATATGAGTATAATGGCAAACCTATCCCTTTTAAGCACGGCTTTCCTTTAAGATTAATTGTTCCACAGTGGTATGCTATGGCCTCAGTTAAATGGCTAAAGCAAATAATCGTTACTGATTCACCTTTTACAGGTCCCTTTCAAACAGTGGATTATGTATATTACCCTTACAAAGAAAGCAACAAAGAAGCTGTTCCAGTGACCAACCTCCATGTAAATTCAACGATTCAGCATCCAATCGATAGAGACATCCTACAAACAGGTGCACACACCATAAGAGGAATAGCTTGGACTGGCCAAGGTTATATAAAGAAGGTTGAAATTAGTACTGACAATGGAGAATCGTGGAACGAAGCAAACATAGAAACTATCGACCATACTGGATATTCCTGGAGTACTTGGTACTACCACTGGAGAGCTGAACAAAAAGGGGAATACACCATTATGTCTAGAGCAACAGACTCAAATAAACGTGTTCAACCAAAGAAGCCTTTTTGGAATCGAAAAGGCTATGGCTACCATGCAATCGACAAGGTCAGAGTTAAACTAGAGTAAATCTCTTTTGTAGCAACTCTAAATTAAGTCTTAACTACCAGGAAAATAGAACTCTTTTTTATGAAGGAGCTACATAAAAATGTAGCTCTTTCTTGTTTTAATAGGATTCGCAAACTTTTTCCTAAGAAAAAAGGAAAAAGGCTATCTTTTTATGAAAGCGCTTATATCTTATGATTAGCCTTGTATTTTACTATGTTAATAGGAGGAAAATTCATGAAGAGATTCGTAATGAAAAGCATCTGTGCACTACTTTTAGTCGTCCTCGCATTTCAAGCATTTGCACCTATAGGACAAGCAAAGCAACTAAATTCAGAGGGTCAAATTGCTTCACCAGAAGCCTCCATTGAGTCGGGTACATATTACAAATCACAAACCGTTGAACTGCAATCCTCAACTCCTGGTGTATCTATCTATTACACAATAGATGGAACGACACCTTCAAAAGATAGTAATTTATATTCTACACCTATTACTGTTAATCAAGATACGACAATTAAAGCGATAGCTTATGAAGTTAAGAACAATAGTATTGCAAACGAAGTTAGTAATGGTGCAAAAAGTAAGGTATCCACGTTCACTTATTCATTCACAACCAAAGAAGATATCGCTTCAAAGTTCCTAAGTTTCACCTACAATAACATGCCTTATCGCCTTTATGTACCTGAAAATTACGATCCATCAAAATCGTACCCGTTAGTTCTATTCCTACATGGAGGTGGAGAGCGAGGCACTGATAACGAAAAGCAAATTCTAGCGAATGATGGTGCTGTGATCTGGGCAGCGCCTGAAAATCAAGCAAAGCATCCAGCCTTTGTCCTTGCCCCTCAAGC
Organism: Robertmurraya korlensis; assembly: GCF_023715225.1. Taxonomy (GTDB): domain Bacteria; phylum Bacillota; class Bacilli; order Bacillales; family Cytobacillaceae; genus Robertmurraya_A. Next base: position 205,611 of record NZ_JAMBNS010000007.1, on the reverse strand, counting down.
ACGCAGTGTACATGATGGTGGATTTGGAATCACTAGAGACACAAATAATAATATTAATCTAAGCAGAGTGTTCGAGTTCTCCCAAGACTTAGGTACTGCCTATGATATTCTTCAAAAAGTTAGAAATGAATACAATATTGATAGCAACCGACTATACTCTACTGGATTGTCCCAAGGTGGTTTTGGTACGTTCAATCTGAACATTAGATATCCTGATCTTTTTGCTGCGATGGTACCAATTGCTGGTGGTGGAGATCCAACTCAAGCTTTTAAGCTAGTGAATAAACCAATCTGGGCTTTCCATGCAGTAGACGATGCTATCATCCCGGTTTCTTACTCACAAAACATTATAACAGCCATTCAGAATGCTGGTGGGAATCCAATTTATACAGAATATCCATCTGAGAAGGGATATAACCATGCTTCATGGGTACCTGCGTATGAAAATAAAGAAATGATTGAATGGGTATTTAAACAAGTGAAAAAATAGATGCATCAAAAAGGTGTCAGAATTTCTTGCTGACACCTTTTTATTATTCAAATTCTGTTAAATTCCTCATGTAGAATGGAATATTTCAAACTATACTTCTCAAACTAATACTATGATGAAATTATTTAAACACTCACTCCTCATATTAGCAATTATTCTTTGGTGCTTATTATTTGTTTATTATCTTCATATAGAAGGAATCTTCAACTTACTTAACTATTAACGTTTTCCTTCCGATTAGCCAGCCATCTTCTAATAAGGCTTCTCGAACCGATCTCATAATTGCTGATGCATTCGGTGTATCGCTATGAACACAAATCGTTTCAACGGGGCTTTGCTCCAACAACTGCAAAGCTCTTTTGGCCATTGTGTTCGGCTGTCCAATTTCCTCTAACGTCCAGCCAAACATTTTCACATAATTATTTACATACGGCCGATCAGCAAAATATTCGGTCACTACGTTTAATTTTGCTTCTATTGCCGCATGATACAGCTCGGAATTAGGCAAGGTATAGATCTCAATATCACGATTAAAGTCCAAGACAGCTTCTACCGTTACTTCCGCTAATTCTCTTTTTTCAGCTGTCATCATATAAAGAGCACCATGCGGTTTAATATGAGACAATCTTGTATGACTCTTTTGTAAAAAACTAGCAAGTGCTCCGAGCTGGTAGAGAGTGTAATCGTATATCTCTTGTGGCTTCACTTTCATTTCACGACGACCAAAGCCTAGTCTATCGGGTAACCCTACATGTGCTCCCACCCTTACACCATATTGAGTTGCCAACTCAACCGATTCCCGCATAACATGTGGGTCCCCTGCATGAAAACCACACGCAATATTCGCAGAGCTTATTAATGGCATTAATTCCTCATCGGCACCATATTTATACAGGCCAAAGCTTTCACCCATATCACAGTTTAAGTCTATCAACTTCTCCAGAACAATTCCTCCTTTTGATGAATTACACTCCGTTAAGAAAGCCTTACAGTCTACGATTCCCAGATATACACTTTAATAGGTGTAGGGTTGTAGTCATTGCATGGGTTGTTTAGCTGTGAGCAGTTGCTAAGAAGGACCATTATGCTACCTTTCGCTTTTAGCTCAACATAGCTTCCAGGTGCAGAAATACCATCAACGAATTCAATGGCACCATCTTGTGTAAAAGGTACAATACAAAAGAAGTTTACACTTGGCGGTAGATCTCTTTTTGTATAACCCGCTTGATTTTCTTCCATCAAAAGCAAAAAAGTATCACGACAGTTATGCATATCCATTTTGTCATGTCCGTAGCGGACCGTATTGCTTTGTGCAGAACAAAAACTAAACCAAGCATCATGACAACCAACCGTATCCGCAACGATGGTCACGAGTTCTTTACCTGATTCCGCAAGTAGGGTCGAACCGGTCTTTAGGTACATATTCTCCTGCTCAGCAATGGTTAAAACGGTACTATAGTGATCGTCTGGATTTTCCGCATCATAAAACAACGCATCTACTGATTGGTTTCCTTCTAAGTCCACGATTCTAATAACTTGCCCAGGTAGAAGCTTATGCATAAATCCTTTTCCAGCCAAAATGGTTTCACTATATATCGCATCCTTAGCCTTACGTGGACTTTCCACTTTCGTTAAAACAGGCATTTGTTAGATCCTCCTTCTGGGAAAAGTATCAGTATAACGCATAATAAGCCCATGTATTTTCAAATGCACGTCGATTTTCAGGACGATTGTTAACACAGAAGTCATCCTCTTCTACTTTTGGTGAAGAGGAAAACTCCATTTTGACTGGTACAGCCGGATACTCTGTCTTTGGATCTAGAGGATTAGGTGTATTGGAAAGGACAACTAACAAATCCATCTCCGTTCTTAAGGTAACTGTAGAACCTTTTGGACAATGATTTTTTTGGTATGTTAATTGACCATTTTCATCTGTAGCTATTTTAGAAAATAAATTGATTACTGGTACTAAATCACGTGCTCCTAAGCCATTTCGTGCAAGCTCGGTAATTAAGTTTTCTCGCCCACTTCGAAACCACTCGTTTCGCTGAATTTGATAGGTAGTTATTCCATATTTAGCATCTGTTTTCTTACGGGTCGTGCATCCAGCGATCGGATCATGCCAGCCAACACTATCTTCTACAATACTTGCTAACACTCGGCCATTATCACTTAATAGAACATGACCTTTTGTTAAATGGCTTGTAAACTGAGACTTTAGTGTGTCAGACATAACATAACGCTCGGTTAAATCTCTCGCATTATAAAAAAGAATGGATACATTGGCACCTTCCTCAAGTGCAGTAAAACGAATAAATTTCCCTCGTTTTATAAACCCAGACCATTTTCCACCAGGAGAAAGAATGGTCGACCAAACTTGTGTCATCCTTTATTTCCTCCTTAACCATCATCATCAATGCTTCAATAGCGTAATGATGTGTTTTTTTAGTTTCATAAATCGGTCCACTTCTACTAGCTCGCCATTTTTAAATAGTTGAAGATCAGCGTTAATTTCTTCTTTTATTTTTCCAGGGCGAGCATCCATTACGTAAATTCGTTGGGAAAGAAAGATAGATTCATCAATGTCGTGGGTAATAAATACAATGGTTGTTTTTTCTTTTTTCCAAATATCTAATAGCAACTGCTGCATGGACTGCTTCGTTTGTGCATCAAGTGCCCCGAACGGTTCATCCATCAACAATACTTCTGGACTATTTGCTAATGAACGAGCAATAGCCACACGCTGCTTCATGCCACCTGATAATTCTTTCCCATAAGAATTGGCAAACCGCTCAAGACCAACAAGCTCTAAGTATTTATCGGAAATGTCTTTCCGCTCCTTTGAGCTAACACCTTTTAACTTCAAACCAAATTCAATATTCTCACGAACGGTCAACCATGGAAAAAGGGTATAAGATTGGAAGACCATCCCCCGCTTAACGCTTGGACCTTGTACTTCCTCACCAGCTACTTTAACTGACCCAGACGTTGCTTCTTCTAGGCCGGCTAATATTCGAAGAATGGTTGATTTCCCACAGCCAGATGGCCCCAAAATGGAAACAAACTCCTCATTTTTCACATATAAAGAAACATCCTCCAACGCTTGGAACGTGTTGTTTTTCGTTTCGTAGATTTTTGATAATCCACTGATTTCAATTTCAATGTCAACCGGATCAACGACCACTTTTGGCTGTACAATAGTCACCATTTAATTCCCACCTTCCACCCAAGGAAATAACTTTTTATTCGCGATCGCAAATGCTCTATCAATAATCAGCCCTAATAGTCCAATGACAATAATCCCCACAAAGATAGACTCTGTATCTAAGAATCTCTGTGCCTTCATAATGAAATACCCAAGTCCATTATTCGCTGCCACCAGCTCAGCAACGACTAAATATGTCCAAGCCCACCCCATAATTAGACGTAGAGTTGTCATGAGTTTTGGTAGTAACGCGGGAATGATAACTTTAAAAATCACCTGTGTTCGGTTTGCTCCAAGAGTATAAGAAGCGTAAAGCAAATCTTTGCTAATACGATTTGTATCATCTGCCACCATCAAGATGAGCTGAAAGAAACAACCAATAAAGATCACCAATATCTTGGCTGTCTCTCCAATTCCTGCCCATACCATGATAAGAGGTATAAAGGCTGCTGCAGGCATATACCTGATAAATTCTGACATTGGTAAAATAAATGATTCTGCGAATTTAAAGGTTCCTGCCAATATTCCAAGCGGTATACCAATCACACAAGCAAGTAAAAATCCCATAAATACCCGATACACACTTATTCCAATATGCTCCCAAAACTCAGGGCTTCCAAAAGAGTGTGCTAACGAAAATACGACTGCATTTGGTGTTGGGAGGAAGACTTCATCAACGATGTTAATAAAACTAAATCCACCCCAGAAAAGGAAGAGTAATAGAAAGGTAATACACACTCCAAACAAATACCATTTTTTAGGCACTTCTTCACGTATAGAAGTTAAGCTTCTAATTGTTTTATTTTTTGGTAGGTTCATTGAACTCATCCTTTCTCTTCTTATTATTTTGAAACATTTTCAACAAAGGACGAATCAACAAAATCGGAGAAGTCAGGTATCTCTTCCAAATAGTCCTGTCTCTTTAAAAACGCTGCATTTTTTTCTGCAGTATAATAGAATGAATCATAACTGTTTCCTTCTTTAAAGGATGCAAGATTATCTTCGGGAGTAAACATTTTGAATCCTTTAAATCCTTCTGCTAACTCTTCACTAGTAATACCAGCCTCTTTGGCAATAATGTCAATGGATTCTTCCGGGTTCTTTTCCAAGTAGTCAACGGCATCAAACCAAGCATTTACAATCTTTTGTAACTCTTCTTTCTTCTCTTTCGTAACATCTTCTCGAACCACAAACACATCAGATACTAAACCAGGATAATCAGCAGAAGTAACCAGTTTATGCGTCCCTTCCTTAGCAACTGCTTTGCTTAAGAATGGCTCCCAAAGTCCAGCTGCATCAATATTTCCGGATAAGAAAGCATTTCCTGCATCAGGTACAGTCAGGTTTGTGAATTTCACATCAGATTCCTTCATACCAGCATCTTCAAGAGCAGTCAGTAGGAAGAAGTGTTCAATCGTTCCCAGTTCCGTTCCAACAGACCTTCCTTTTAAATCTTCCACCGATTGAATATCGTTTATCGCAACAATTCCGTCGCCACCGATTGAATTATCCGTGATAAAAATGGTTTTTAAGTCAATTCCTTTGTCTAAAGGTGGAATTGCATCTAACAGAGCTTGAGTGTTTCCATCAATTTTTCCGGTATTTAAAGCAGATAAAGAGTCCGCGTACACTGGGAACCAGACTAATTCAACATCAACACCATACTTTTCAAAGAATCCCTTTTGATCAACGAGATGCCATAAATACCAGCTAGGTAGAGCACTAAAACCAATCTTAATAGTATTGCCACTGGATTCACTACCAGAGGTTTCTTTTGTTGAACTTCCACAAGCACTTAAGAACATTGTTCCCACCAATACGACTGCTAAAAATACATGCTTCATTTTTCTCATTCTCTTCACCTCATTGTTAGATTTTGTTTTTGAAAAAATAAAAGAAGGATAAAAGAATGAGAGAATGAATCTCCCAGGCTTTTATCCTTCCGTGTATATAGAATAAATTTTCTATACGCTCTCTCTTGGACCAGACTTGATACACCATATCAACGGAACCCTAGACAGCTTTTTGCTCCCACCGATACTACTTCGAGAGCCATTATGTAATTTTGAAGATCTAAGTTGGTTTTAGTATATATGGTTTACAATACTCCCCCAACACTCGTGTTACATTTTCTAACACAGTTTTTTTTACATAAAAAAAGCACTTCCCTATTGCGAAGTGCTTCACATTTTAATTAATTATTTAAATCACTTAACCCTGGTGCGTGTTCATTTGGCATTTCTGGCATTTGTGGAACTGGGTAGCCAGCCGGAGGTTCTATTACCCGTAGCTCCCCTCCGTTTCTACTAGGAGTTTGTCCTGAGAATATTTGCCCCATTAATGTAGCATCAAGTCGGAAATTAAACTGCGCGTTATGGAAGCCCATGTCCACATATTTTTTACATTCAGGGTATTTATTAATATCATAGTTAGGAATAGGGAAAAGCTTACCCCAATCCACTCCTAATGTCTCTAATGCTTTTGCAAATGCATTTTGATGAGCATTATCACGCACAATTAAAAAGGCAAGTGTTTCACGAAATGCTTTATTATTGCTCATCTCATATATACGCGACTTTTGTAATACACCTGTTGATTCAAGAACAACATTATCTAAAAGATTAGCTACTAAATTCCCATGGTCATACACATAATTTCCATTCCACGGGTTACCAGCCGCATCTACTGGAAGAGAAGCTTTGGCTCCCATTATGTAGTGATGTGGATTCGCATGTTTAATTGCCTCATCAAGCGGCGCATCATCTACCCCTGCATTTCCAGGCATGTCTAAACCAGACTCATTTAGTAGTTGATTAATGGTCGATTGAACAAGCTCCACATGAGATAGTTCTTCAAGAAATACACCACGAATTAAATCACGATAAGGTTTAGCATTTCCTCTAAAATTAGCACTTTGGAACGAGAATTGCATCATGGTTCTCATCTCACCAAATCGTCCACCCAATGCTTCCTGGAGAACTTTAGCCGCTGCTGGATCTGGCTTATCAGGTACAATCATATTAATTAAATCCTCTTTGTAAAAATACATGGTTTCACCTCACTATGATTTAACCTTCCTAGCTTTTGATAAAAACATGAATTTATACTGTGCCTAAAATAGTTATTCTGGCATACCTATCTTTCTTAAAGGATAAATCTGTAACTTCACTTCTCCTATTAAAGAAGAAATAGGAATTGGGCCAAAAAATCGACTATCCTTACTATGTAGCCGGTTGTCTCCCATAACAAATAACGCTCCATCAGGCACGACTGATTCCCCTGTTAACTCCTCAAGTGTAAAGTCTCCAGTTAATTTATCTAATAATAGATCTTTCTTTATATCCTCTAAATACGGTTCTTTCACAGGGTTCCCATTGATAAAAAGGGTATCATCCTTCATTTCTATCTGATCTCCAGGCAAGCCAATGACCCTTTTAATATACCGCTCGTCGGAATCTGGTGCGTTAAATACGATTAGGTCAAATCGTTGAATATCCGATACTTTACTTACCAACAGCCGGTCATGCTCTTGAAAGGTTGGTAACATAGATTCTCCGTATACAATCGCCGGAGAGAATAGGAAGTGACGACAAATAAAAGCAACAATAAATGCAAACACAATTGATTTAAACCAAGAATATACTTCCTTTTTTGTAGTATCACTCACACCGATTTTCCTCCTTTTTTTAAATGATTACTTATTAATTTCCCCTTAATTCTACCGCTTATCTTATACCATATCATATTTCGATTGGGAAATTTTTCTTATACGCTTAAATATGTTAAAATTTCAATAATTCAATCAAGGGAGAGTTGGCTATGGAAAACGTTTCACATCAAACGGATCAATGGAATGCTAACTTCTATGATGAAAATCACTCATTTGTTTCAAAATACGGGAATAGTCTCATTGAATTGTTAGCACCCCGCAAAGGAGAGTGCATCCTTGATTTAGGTTGCGGAACCGGTGATTTGGCGAAAAGATTATTTGAACAAGGGACCCAAGTAATAGGAGTAGATAAATCAAATAATATGATCGCACAAGCAATAGAAAAATATCCTGAAATACCATTTTTCGTCCAAGATGCAACAAAACTACTTTATACAAATGAATTTGATGCTGTTTTTTCTAATGCTGCTCTTCATTGGGTAACACAACCTAAGCAAGCTTTAGAATGTATATACAATTGTTTGAAACAAGGCGGAAGATTCGTAGCAGAATTTGGTGGTAAAGGGAATGTACAAACTATCATTGATGAAATTAGCCATCAATTAGGGGGAGATATCCATAGAACTGATTTCCCATGGTATTATCCTAGTATTGGTGAATATTCATCATTAATGGAGGAAGTCGGTTTTAGAGTTACTTTTGCCCAACACTATGATAGACCAACTCCACTAGAAGGGGCGAACGGTTTAAAGAACTGGATAAAGATGTTCGCACCGAGTTTTTTTCTTGGATTAGATGAAGAGGAGCAAGAGGATATCATCAATAAGGTTGAACATCAAGTAAAGTCTAGCTTATTTCACAATCATCAATGGATTGCAGACTATAAAAGAATTCGTGTCATTGCCGTTAAGGAATAATAAAGGCATCAAGATGAAAGTCCATCTTGATGCCTTTTTCATTGTCTTATTGTTTTACTTCTTCCCAATAATATTGTATGGCTTCCTTTCGAACGACTTCCGGGCAGTCAACCTCATCGTCCCAATGATCGTAGTTATTCTCACCATTCACATGTTGAATATCTACACTGAAGTATTTATCTCTATATTTAAAAATGATAACGACCATTTCTGAGTAACCCGCATCATCATTTCCAAGTTCTTGGACAAATTCTAATCCATAGGCTTCATGATTTTTTCGTTCAGCAACAGAATCAAGTATTACATCTTTAGGAAACTTCATCTTTCTCTTCTCTTCCCTTCCATTTTATAAGCGTATTTTACTACGGTTGTGAGGAAAAAGAAACATGATTTGATAAAAGGAATATGACAATTTTTTGAGCTTTTCTAAAAAGTTAATTACAAGAGCTCGAATCTTTTTATGTTAACCTAAAAAATATTTAGTTGACAAAAAATACTTTGAAAATTTATTCTTTAATTATATAAAAAATAAAGGGGATATTTTTATGAAGTTAAAAACAATTGATCTTACATTAGCAGCAATGTTTGTTGCATTAATGGCTGTAGGTGCAAACATTACCTCATTTGTGCCATTTTTGGTGGTTGGAGGAGTTCCAATTACGCTACAAACTTTTTTTGCTATTTTAGCAGGTTTGATTCTTGGTAGTCGCTTGGGAACCATCTCTATGACTGTATATGCGCTTGTTGGACTAGTGGGCGTCCCAGTTTTCGCTAGATTCGGAGCTGGTTTTTCCACTCTGTTGAGTCCTACCTTTGGATTTATTGTTTCGTTTGTGATTGCTGTTTTTGTAGTTGGGAAAATCGTAGAAAAGAATCGATCCCTTTCTGGCTTCATCACAGCTGCTATGGTCGGACTTGTTATTAATTATGTATTCGGAACAAATTGGATGTATGGGGCATACAAACTTTGGGCGGCAGCTCCTGAGGGCTTCACGTATCAAATGGCATGGTCTTGGATGGTCGTCCCAATGCCAAAAGATATCATTCTAACAGTTCTAGCTGCGATTCTTGCTTTTAGACTTGAAAAAACAGTTTTATCAAAGGGTAGCTTCAAACATTTAAAAAGAACTGCTTAATAGCGGAAAGAGAGGATACATGGTGAATAACTGGAAAACTCTTGCTCTTAATGTATTAAATGGACACGAGCTCACGAATGATGAGGCGTTAAGTATCCTTACTTGTCCTGACAATGAGCTGCTTGAGATTCTTCAGGCAGCTTATGTGATACGAAGTCATTATTACGGCAACAAAGTAAAGCTTAACATGATTATCAACACCAAATCAGGACTATGTCCAGAAAATTGTGGTTACTGTGCGCAATCGAGTATATCAAGCGCACCTATCCAAAAATACCGAATGATGGACAAGGATACGATTCTACAAGGGGCCGAACGTGCCTATCATCTAAATGCCGGTACGTACTGCATTGTTGCAAGCGGCAGAGGTCCAAGTGACAAAGAAGTGGATATTGTCACTTCTGCCGTCGAGGAGATAAAGGATAAATACGGACTGAAGGTTTGTGCTTGCCTGGGTCTACTTAACCCACAACAGGCACAACGATTAAAAGACTCGGGAGTCGACAGATACAATCATAATATTAACACGTCAGAGAGTCACCATGAATCCATTACTACCTCCCATACATATGAAGACCGAGTAAACACAGTTGAGCTAGTAAAGAACGCTGGCATCTCTCCATGCTCTGGCGTCATTATTGGAATGAAGGAAACAAAACAAGATGTTATTGACATGGCGAAAAGCCTAAAAGTATTGGATGCTGATTCTATCCCTGTTAATTTTCTTCATGCAATTGATGGTACACCGCTGCAAGGAGTAAATGAGTTAAATCCGCGTTATTGTTTAAAAGTGCTTTGCTTAATGCGCTTTATTAATCCATCGAAGGAAATTCGGATTTCTGGAGGCCGAGAAGTTAATCTTCGAAGTCTTCAACCTCTCGGATTGTACCCAGCTAATTCGATCTTTGTGGGTGATTATTTAACCACCGCTGGGCAAGAAACAACAGCAGACCACAAGATGCTTCAAGACCTCGGATTTGAAATAGAATTTGCTAAGGAAGAAACCACGGCATAAAAAGGCATAACAAAAGTAGAGCAAGGGCTTATTCCCTTGCTCTTTTTGCTTTAATTACTAATTCTTAGGATTGAGAATTTTGCAAACCATTTCTGCTTTCAACGTATTGATGTCGTGTATCCATGAGAGGTCATAGGCGGAGAATTTCCTGCTAATGTATATAGGGGAATCCTATGAAGCAGAAATAAGCGGAGATATTCCGATTAAATGCTCTAAATATGACCAAATTCAACGATTTGACTAATATAAACGGAAAAACTCCCCTTATTTTTAAGAAAATATAAGTATTTCTTAATTTAACCGGAATTTTTCCGCTTAATTTTCAAACACAGTGAAATCAGCACTCAATTATTCCTGACTCTATAGAATTCAATAAAACGAACAATCTTAACAATAAATTTTCATTAACTTCAAGAAAACCCTTATATTAAGTCTTTGTAAGTATTGCGGTATCGGTCTCGAGACCGTTCTTAGTCATGAACAAATTATGTTAAGATACATCTTGTGATTATTATTAGTTTTTACCATGAGAGGAGAAATTTTACAATGTCTATTTTTACAAGGTGGGCCTTTCGCAACAAAGCTGCTGTATCGATTCTGACGATTTTGGTCCTCGGCTTAGGAATCCTAAGCTACACAACATTACCTATGGAGTTCTTTCCAGCAGCTGACCAGCCACAGGTTTCAGTCGTTGTGCTCGGTCAAGGAACAGACTCTGACACGATGGAAAAGCAAGTGACGAATCCGATGGAAACGGTACTTGAAGGAGTAAAAGGAAAAACAAATATCTTTTCGACTACAGGAGATGGATATTCAAAGCTTGATATCTTTTACGACTCCAAAACCAATATGAAGGATGCAAAGCTTGAGGTACAGGATGCACTGACTACGCTAAGTCTTCCACCAAACGTGTCAAAACCAAATATTATTCAACTGAATACAAATATGATCCCAATCTCACAGATTTCAATCACGTTCGAGGATGGATTAACAGCTGAGAATGTGGAGTTTGCTAAAAAAGAAATTGTTCCTGTATTAAAAGATATTGAGGGAATTGCCAATATCCAAACCATGGGCGAAGCAAATTCCTATGTATCTGTGAAAATAGATAACGAAAAACTTGCACAAACACAGATTCCATTTCAAACCATCATGACTATGTTACAAGGACAGAATTCATCGATGGCTGTAGGTGAGCAAACAATAGATGGTAAATCCAGTAATATTAAAGTTATTGGCAGTATCGATAGTCTGGATGAGCTAAGAAATCTACAAGTATCTCCTGGGGTTAGCTTAAAAGATATTGCAACAGTTGATAAACAAGAACCCAATGATACGTTGAATCACATTAATGGTGAAGATGGTCTTTTCCTAATAGTAACAAAGGATAGTGCGTCTAATGCTGTATCTATCAGTAAAGAGCTTGATCAATCCATCAAGGAACTGAACGAAAAGTTTAGCCAATCGGAGACGACAGTGGTTTTAGACTTAACAGATATGGTTGAAAACTCTGTACACACCATGATGAAGGAAGTGTTACTTGGAGCATTGTTTGCAACAATTGTAATTATGCTTTTTCTAAGAAACCTTCGTTCGACTTTTATTACAATTGTGTCTATCCCACTGTCCCTAGCCTTTACGTTATTCCTTCTGTCACGCTCAGGAATTACACTTAATGTTCTAACTTTAGGGGGAGTGGCAGTAGCCGTTGGTCGTTTAGTAGACGATAGTATCGTAGTAATCGAAAATATTTTCCGCAAAATGCAAAAAGAAAAATTCTCAGTACCTTTAGTAATAGAGGCAACAAAAGAAGTAGGAACCGCTATCACGTCGTCCACCTTAACAACTGTGGCAGTATTTCTACCAATCGGTCTTGTAAGTGGATCCCTTCAGGATATCATGCTCCCATTTGCATTAACGATTACCTATTCTCTGCTCGCTTCATTAGTCGTAGCGTTAACCGTCGTTCCACTAATGAGCGCAGGGTTGCTGAAAAATACAAAGCTACCAGAACATAAGCCAGCGGTAAAATTCATAAAGTTAGTAACTTGGTCACTCAATCATAAATGGGCAGTCCTTCTCCTAGCATTATTTGTTTTTGCTGGTTCGATTGTAACCTATGTAACGCTTCCGAAAGGTGCCATTGATAACTCAAGCTCCGATTTCATCGTGGCTAATCTAACGTACCCGAATAATACCCCTATTGACGAGGTTAAGGAAGGCTCCCTTAAACTAGAGGAGTTCATTCTTAAGCAAGAAGAGGTTGAACATAACTTTACTCAAATGGGGAATTCAGCTGAAGCTGCTCAATACGGGGATGTAAAATCACCAACTGCAACAAGCTTTTCAATTATTCTTAAAGATAAAAACGATACCGATCACATGATCAAACTGATTGAAGGTGAAAAAGAGAATTATGACGATGCCGAGCTTACGGTTTCAGCTAGTTCAATGATGTCTAGCTCATCCTCACAAATCACCATCGATGTGATGGGTGATTCCTTAGCTAATCTAGAAAAAACTGCTTTAAAGGTGAAGGCTGAGATTTCAGGAATTGATGGTGTTGAAAAAGTTTCTACCAATTTCGAAGAAAAGAAAACGGTCTTTTCACTTGAAGTGGACTCCAGTAAAGTGAACTCTGAACAAACAGCTCAAAGCTTAGCTGCCATGCTAAATGCTATGCCAATTGGTATGCTACAACTAGAAGAACAAGATACGCCTGTATTACTGGAAGCATTGCTATCTCCAGCTACAGCGGATGAGATTAGCGATATCCCTGTTATGACTCCAACAGGCTTAGTTCCTGTTTCTAAGGTTGCTTCGATTACGAAAAGAGAAGAATCAACGAGTGTCTTCCATAAAGATGGAGACCAATATGTTCGAGTAACAGCAAATATTGATTCAGCACGCGTTTCAGACATCTCAAAGGAAATAAATGAAGCTATATTTGGTGTTAAGGGAAATGGCGGAATCAAACTTCCTGATGAGGTAGAAATTTTTGTTGGAGGAGCGAGTGTTCAACAAGCGAATGACTTCTCTGATTTATTTATGACGATGATCGTTTCCATTGGAGCCGTTTTCTTAATCATGGTGATTACTTTCAAAACAGTAAGAGCTCCTATCGCTATTCTATTCTCACTTCCACTTGCAGCGATTGGTGCTGTACTTGGACTTGTAATTAGCCGAATTCCTGTGGATGTAACGGCTCTATTGGGTGCCCTTATGCTGATTGGTATCGTCGTCACGAATGCGATTGTATTGTTAGACCGTATTAAACAAAACGAACAAAAAATGATCATTCGGGAAGCGATTGTCGAAGCAACCGCAACGAGAATGCGTCCGATTTTAATGACAGCAGTTGCAACCATTTGTGCCATGCTCCCACTTTTGTTTAAAAAAGCAGAGACAGGTGCCCTTGTGTCACAAAGCTTAGCTGTAGTAGTTATTGGTGGATTAGCAGCAGCAACCCTACTGACGCTTGTGGTCATACCCGTGATTTATGAGCTTTTACATTTTAAAAAGTCTAAGAAACAACGTACACAATTAGCAAACGAACAAAGTATAGAAGGGTAAAAACAAAGCCAGTCACCTTTATTTGTGACTGGCTCTTTTTCTTATTGCTGACTCTTTTGCAAAGACGAATCTTTTTCAAATAAAACAAGCAATGCAGGCAATAAAATTCCTCGTATTAAGAAGGTGTCTAATAATATTCCAACCGCCACAATAAAACCAAATACAAATAATAGTTGAATCGGTTGTGTCATTAACACAGCAAAGGTTGCAGCAAGAATGATTCCTGCTGAAGAGATCACTCCACCTGTATTGGCTACCGCAATTTCTACAGCTTTCTTGACTGGATGAATTTTTCTTTCTTCCATAAACCTTGAAATTAGAATGATATTATAATCAATTCCTAACGCCACTAAAAAGACGAAGGAGTAAAGTGGGACGCGGTTACTAACTGTATCAATATCAAAAAATAGGTTTGTCAGGAACATCCCTAACCCAACAGCTGCCAGGAATGATAATAAAATGGTCCCCATCATATATAAAGGTAGCTTGAACGACTTTGTCATTACAATAAGCATAGCAAAGATGAGAATGGACTCTAAAAGAACAATGACGATAAGGTCTCTGTTATTCGTTGCACGATCGTCAATTCGATTGGCTGTTTCGCCAGCAAAATAAAGCTCACCCTCAAGACCTGCATCCTTTAGGATCTGCTGCGAATCATCTCTCGTTTCCTCCAACGCATCCATCGTTTCAATATCGTATGGACTTTCTGTATAGGTGAGTGTAAATTGAACTACTTTTTGGTCTTCAGATACAACACTTGGACGAACACCGCTAACAAGTGGTTGTTTCTGCAGCTCTTTCATGATTGCGTCCTGCTGCTCCATCGTGACTGGCTCAGAAGCTTCAAACAGGACAGTTGTTGGAGCTAAATCTCCCTTTTCAAACTCTGCTTCTAAAATTTCATACCCTATTCTAGATGGCATATCCTCTGGAAAGCTCTTCATTGTATCAAACTCGTACTTCAGATTGAACATATTTAATGCCGATATCACTAAGATAATCCCAATTGCGACCGTTGAAACAACTGGCTTCTTCACTACACTTCGACCAATTTTACTCCAGAAAGAATTAGTTTTAACTGCTTCCTCCCCAACTCTAGGAATTTTAGGCCAGAACGATTTTCTTCCGAATAGTGTAAAAAGGGCGGGAACTAATGTGACAGATGCAATCATAATAATTAGCATGGCCGTTGCAAAAATAGGTGCAAAATTTCGGTAATCCCCAAATTCTGCGAAGAATAATACCAACATGGCAGCAAGCACTGTACCACCAGAGAAGAAAACTGGTAATCCGGTTTCCCTCATCGCTTCTTTCATGGCTTCATGCTTACTATCATACGTTTTCAATTCCTCACGATAGCGAGAAAAGACAAATAATGAATAATCAATCACTGCTGCAAATAATAAAATTGTCATGATCGAAAATGTTTGATTGTTAATAAGTAATCCCGCTTTTCCCATTAGACCCAGCACTTGATTCACCACTTCATAGACAAATGCGGCTGCAAGAAGTGGAATTAAGGCAAGTAGAGGTGAACGGTAGATCACTATTAGCAATATAAGAATAAGGCCAACCGTTGATAAAAGGAGCACAACATCTGCTCGTGAGAACAAATCAAGGGCGTCTACAGCAATACCGGCAGGACCAGTTATCGTTAACGATAAGTTCGTAGATTCGTTAGCCATCTCCATCATCTTTTCTTGCGAGGTTCTCATTTCTTTCGCTTCGAAGCCAGCCTCAAAGGTAACCGGCAGGATGACTGTACTTCTATCTTCAGAAAAGAAGCTTTCGGTAGCTTGTGGTGGCAAAGTGGTTATTGGAACAATTTCCTTGACTCCCTCTACCTTTTCAACCTGCATGATAAATGACTCTAATTCAGCTACATTCACTACTTTATCGTCGCTAGATTGAAAAACGAGAATCGCCGGTGTTCCGTCATTGTCTTTAAAATATTGATCCAGTTTATTTTGAGCAATAACTGACTTTGCATCACTGGGTAATGATGAAATATTGGATGATTCGTATTCTTTCGCACTCGGTGCAAGGACAGCAAGAAGGACTGTTACTATGACCCAAATACCTAGCGTAACCCATGTTCCTTTTCTGGTAGAAACTTGGTCAGTAATTCTCTTGAGAATGGATTTCATGCTTTTCTCCCCTTAGTAAAATTTTATAGTGACACAAGTGTTACTTTAAATAAAAATAAAAAACACAATTGTCACCCTTATTATCAAGCGTAAGTGACAGTTGTGTCAATTATGAATGTGCAAACATTCCTTTACTAATAATTTCCTTGATTGAATTCACCCAAACCCCCTTTGGTAAGCCAAAATGATTGGGAATGGCTATCGATTGGAATATCAATCCGAGTATGACACTATCAGGAATATGTTCCTTTAGCTTGCCTTCCCTTTTCCCAAATGAAATAAAATTTTGCAGATAGCGATACATTTCTAGAGGAAGCTTTTCTAATTGTTCTTTATTTTCTTTTGCTTTTTCATTTGAACTTGATCCCATTTGTTTGACAACCGTAATGAGTTGATGAACTTCTGCTTTATCAAAAATTAGCTTCATTAAGAAATCAAACTGGGCTTCAAAGTCTCCCTGATTTTCTATCTGAGCCAAATCTCCAATAAATATCTGCATTTCATAAAGCATAAAATCCGTAATTAACTCATCCTTGTTTTCGTAATATTTATATAAAGCTCCTCTTGAAATATCCAGTTGCTCTGCTAACAGGCCAAAATGGAATCCTTCATAACCATGTTGAAGGAGCATTTTCTTTACTGTCTGAAACAGTTCTTCATTGGAAAATTTCCGTTCACGTGCCATAAGCTTTCACCTCTTCACTAATTATAATGAAACCTTATGGAGGAAAAAAGGATTTCTTTTCTTTGTTTACAGCATCCAGAACGACTTATTAAAACTTATTTATATCAAAATTATTTCCATCATTTTTAAAAATCTCTTTGTTTTCATCTTCCTCTGAAAAGGGAGCAAGTTCCTCATCCTTTTCCCCGCTATCTGACTGAAGAAAAGGTATAAGGTTTTGAATCAAATTTGAGCCTTGAGCCATAAACTGCTTTCCTTTATTCATCACATCATCAGGAGAATGTCCAAGAAAAACAACCATGACTAATCCAATGACTACAAATGGAAGTACCATTCGAAACACCGAGCGAACGATTGAAACAACTATAATAATAAACACTAAACCAAGGATAAAAGTCACTAACTGATTATTGGAATGGTAAAGTTCTTGCAAAAGATCGTTCATAAAAACACCTCTTGGGAGATTATTCTACTATCTTTATGAACGAATGGAATTGGTTTTAAACATTCCTCTAATTCTGAACAATGTCGGATAATTTTGGTGTCTACCCTTATTTCAATTTTTCAATACAAAACAGATGATGCTATCGTCATTATGTAAATCCCAATCTACAAGAATATCTTCAACCGGCCGGCTAAAAATTTCTTCAAAATGACCATTATGATGCAAATATGATTTTTCTAATTCATCTTTTGTAACAAGGAGAGTTTGCTCATACCCTTTCTCTATCAAAGACTTTTCAATTTCAACCAAAATTCCCTTTCTCTTGACCAAATACACCCTCGGAGTGATAAAAAACGCTTCGGTTGTTTCCGGTTTTTTCTGTACGATAATGCTTATTCGGTCTACCTCATCAATAAGATTTTTATAGATATGATTCTCTTCACTTTTAGAAACTGCCTCAGTTACGTTGCTCTCAAATTCAATCGTGATCATACCTGTATTTTGATTATAATTCCAATCATGATAGGCTGATTTTACATCAGCCTCAAATTCCATTTCGAGCATTCCCTTCAATTGAGTTAAAATTTTATGCATAACTATTGTGCGGGACATGTCTAGCTTGTCTATGTTACCACTTTCAAGCAATACAGATTCCATTGGAGAAAGAAACCTTCTTATGTAAAGAACAAGATATGGACCATTAGCAAAGGCAAAGCAAGAATCGGGACCTCGTCCAAAATTTTTTCGTAACATCTTACTAGTTAAACTACTTATGTTCATGAGTTTTTCATGAAGCAGTTCAGTAGACATATTGGTTAACCTCACATTCTTAATTTAGCTATTAAATTTAGGTTGCCCAGTTCTTTTCACTCAAAACAAAAAGAAGTGGATTGTTGTGTCCACTTCTTTCTTTGTAATTGTTAATTTATTCTACCAAAAATAAATATAAAATAATTCTTATTTTCCACATAATCCCACATAATAAAAATATCTTCAATGGAGCGATTTAGTGCTTCTTCAAAAAAGCTCTTATGTGTCATATATCCCTTTTTAACGTTTCTAGCTTGGGTAAATAACAGATCCATTTGTCCTCTTTCAAAAATGAAGTTTTCAAGTGGTAGTAACACACCTTTTGCCTCAACAGCATAGCTATTGGTAGGGGAAGGAACGGTTCGTAAATTAACTGGGAGTTTGTGAAACTGAGTACCTATTGTTCGAATCACCTTAGTCACTCCTTCACTACCCTTCTCCTCTGCTTTTAAATCCAGCTGACCAGAATTAGAAACGAGAAGCAGCATACCTGAATTCGTATCATAATTCCAATCTTGATAAAAGGAATGGAAAGGTACTCCTAATAACTTAGACGATTCCTGTACGAGCTCTTCCGAAAGTGATTGAATGACAGAGGTTCGAAACTCTGTGATCAAATTATTTTGGTCATTATTATAAAGAATTTCTTCTGCAGGTGTCATAAAACTTCGTATATACACGTATAGTTTGTTCCCCTTAAAGACAGTAAAACAGGTTTCTGGTCCTTTCCCAAATCCTCTTTTAAGAAGCTTGCTATATGTACTACTGAGTGTATGCAAATCATCTTGCGTAGCCAGCATTCAAATCCCCCTTACATAAATAAAAAGGCCTAACTTCTCAAAAAAAGAAGTTAGGCCACGGTTAAGACGACTATATAATAGTTTCTACCATTTACCATTCAACAAATAATAAAGTATAAAAAATCGTTATTTATAATAAAATTATTGCTTTAAAACTAATGACAGCAAGACATTAGACAAGGAGTATCATACCATTTTTCTCATTAGTTCACAAGATTTAATTCGTTCTCTCTCGGCATAAATCTTACTTTGACACATGTACCTTCAGAGTCACTCTCAATAACAATCGTACCTTTATGTTCCTTTATTATCTGTTGACTAACAAGCATCCCTAAGCCCGTTCCGTTTTCTTTCGTAGTAAAAAACAGCTCGCCTACCCTATCTAGTACTTCCTTGGGCATTCCACACCCTTCATCTACTATTGACACCTCTATGCTCAAGTCTGTTAATACTCTACCTTCTATGGTAATATTTCCACCATCCGGCATTGCCTCTATAGAATTTTTGATAAAATTTATAAACACCTGTTTCAATTGATTGGTGTCACCTAAGAGGAAGGAATTATTAAAATAGATATTTCGCTGTAGCTGAATATTGTTTAAGAGCGCATGTGGCTCCATCAAGGTAAGCACCTGATCAAGTAGTAACTGTATATCCACCCTTTCATACTTTTGCTTATTTGGCTTTGCTAAAACCATCAATTCTCTTAGGATAAGTTCTATTCTTTCGATCTCAGAATTAATAACGCCGTAATAAACTTCATTTCCTGCATGTTCATCCTTTAATAGCTGTAGAAATCCCTTTATAGCTGTTATAGGATTACGAATTTCATGGGCAATGCCAGCTGCTAAGTGACCAGCAGTTGCACGTTTTTCTGACAATTGAGCTAACTGATCGATGACATCATTACTATCATTATTGTTAATAGACTGCTCGAGAATAATATATGAGCCTATCCATTGATCTTTCAAGTAAATAGGCATGAGTGTTACCGTTACGTCAATAACCTTGTCGTCTTTACCCTTTACCCTTGATTCAAAGGTCATTCGTTTTCCCTGTGCTTTTCCTTCATAAAAAGAGTGACCTTCCTTTAATATCTCTGTATCGAATAGGTCTTTTAATCCTAACCGCAGCAAATGATTGGTTGAATAACCCAAAAGATCTTCACACGGCTGGCTGGCATATTCCATATTTCCTAGAGAGCTGATTACCAAAAAGGCATCCTTGCTCTTTGAGAGGATAGAAAAGCCTTTTTTTATGTTAATATCTATGAAATCCTTCAATAGAATGCTTTTGGTTTCATCTCCAATATTAGCCATTGGGCAGGATACTCTCCTTTCTTATCTATTTATTTTGTAAACTACAGATAAAAAGCCACCATAAGCAATAGGAATCTCTCCTATTGCTTATGGTGGCTATAAAATCTAGCGTATATATCTAGAGTCCGTTAACCTGCATTATTATTTTCCTTCATTTATCATTCAATAGATCAAGGCGTTAATCCCTGTATCCAACATACATACTATACTATTCTCTTCCAATTTACAATTTGTTTTCAGTATTTTCTTAAAGTTATTCCGACGATTTATAACTTCTTGTCAACAATCACCTCTCGTAGCATGCTAGCAAATTGTTCAAATTTCATATCCACAGTTGTCTCATTACCATACTGTCTCACGCTAACCGATTGAATTTCCTGTTCACGATCACCTACTACTAATACATAAGGAATCTTTTTCATTTGTGCTTCTCTTATCTTATATCCGAGCTTCTCATCACGAAAATCAACTTCCACACGCACTTCTTCCTTTTTAAGTAACTGTTTTACATTCTCCACATACTCACGATGAATATCATTTGAAACTGGAATAATCTTGACTTGAACTGGTGCTAGCCATACAGGAAAAGCTCCACCAAAATGCTCTATTAAGATACCAAGGAAGCGATCAATAGATCCAAATACAGCTCGGTGAATAACAACAGGTCTGACCTTTTTGTTTTGTTCATCAATATAGGAGAGGTCGAACTTTTCAGGCATTTGAAAATCAAGCTGAACTGTTGCGCACTGATGGCTCCTTTTTAATGAATCTTTTATATGAATATCGATCTTAGGTCCATAAAAGGCACCGTCCCCTTCATTCACTTGAAAAGGCAGACCAAGTTTATTCAACACATTTATCAAAGACCCTTCTGCTCGATCCCATAACGCCTCTTCCCCCATATAATCTTCCGGTCTTGTCGATAGCTCGATGCTATATTCAAATCCAAAGACTTTATATACATAGTCAATTAGTTTTAAAGCAGAAGATATTTCATCTTCAATTTGCTCCGGTGTTACAAAGATATGTGCATCATCTTGGCAAAAGCTCCTTACCCGTAACAACCCATTAAGTGCACCACTAAATTCGTGCCGGTGTACCTGACCAAACTCCGCCATACGAATCGGAAGGTCACGATAAGAACGAAGCTTATCCTTAAATATTAGCATATGCCCAGGACAATTCATTGGCTTTAAAGCAAAGCTGTGTTCATCCACTTCTGAGAAATACATATTGTCTTTGTAGTGATCCCAATGACCAGATTGTTCCCATAAACGCTGATTCATCATAAAAGGAGTTCGAACCTCTTTATAATCAAAGGAATTTTGAATCTTCCTTAAAAATGTTTCCAGTTCATTTCGGATCAATTGTCCGTTTGTTAAGTAAAATGGCATTCCAGGCGCTTCTTCAGAAAACATGAACAGTTCAAGTTCACTTCCGAGCTTCCGATGATTACGCTTAGCCGCCTCCTCTAAAAAGTGAAAATATTCCTCAAGTTCTTCCTTTGAATAAAATGCAACACCGTAGACTCTTTGTAACATCTTATTATTGCTATCCCCTCGCCAGTACGCTCCCGATACATGAGTTAATTTAAACTCTCTTACATATCCAGTGGACGGTACATGGGGGCCACGGCATAAATCATAGAATTCACCTTGGCGATACACAGTTATTTTTTCATCTGAAGGAATAGCCTCAATCAATTCAAGCTTATAAGGATCATAAGAAAAAACTTGCTTCGCTTCTTCTCGTGACCACTCTTCCCTTTCAATATTTAAGTTTTCAGCAACGATTTTTTTCATTTCTTTTTCAATTTTTCCTAAGTCTTTTACTGTAATGCTTTCCGGGACATCCACATCATAGTAAAATCCATTATCAATCACTGGGCCGATAGATAAATGAACTTCCTTATACAACCGTTTAATTGCTTGAGCCAACACATGAGCAGTAGAGTGTCTCATAATCTCAATACCCTCTTCTGAATTTCTTTCAAGCAATTGAATACTTGCATCGTTGTGGATCTCTCTTCCCAAATCAAACATCTTTCCGTTCACCTTACCGGCAATCACTTTCTTACGCAAACTTGGACTTATACCTTGAGCGATTTCCTCTAAAGTAACACCTTCTTGATATCTTTTCATACTTCCATCAGGGAATTGAATATTTAGTTCCATTGTTATGGCCTCCTTTATAAAAAAAAAACACACCTGTCCCTCTAACAAGGGACGAGTGTGTTTGTCTCGTGGTTCCACCCAACTTCCCACCTCTATTAACAAGAGAGATGGCTTCGTTTTGCTGTATCGTAGCAGCTACGGTATTGATTACTGTGACTTCACCAATACTGCTCCAAGGTGGTAAATGCGACAGCTGCGTTAGGAAGATTCCAGCCTTGTCTCCCCTCTCTGTTAACCGTTCAGTCTCACTCATGTCCTTTTCTTTGCTTGAATTATTTACTTTTAAAAAACAAAAAACACACCTATCCCTCTAACAAGGGACGAGTGTGTTTGTCTCGTGGTTCCACCCAACTTCCCACCTCTATTAACAAGAGAGATGGCTTCGTTTTGCTGTATCGTAGCAGCTACGGTATTGATTACTATGACTTCACCAATACAGCTCCAAGGTGGTAAATGCGACAGCTGCGTTAGGAAGATTCCAGCCTTGTCTTCCCTCTCTATTAACCGTACAGTAACATTCATGTCCTTTTCATCGCAAATTGAATTGTAATTTATTAGATAATATATAGAATATTTAACCTTTCGTCAATACTTTTTTAACATATTTTTTCAATTAATTGGAAAAATAATACTGACACAAACATTTTTATTTGTAGGGAGAAAACGATGCACTTACTATTAATTACCCTTGTATTCTTGCTTGCCTACCGATTCGGAAATTGGCGAGAATGGTTGAAATATAATCACACTATATTTTATGTGATTACATGTAATTTACTATATAACTTCTTTTGTCATGACAAAATGCTTTGGGAATATCAGCCGGATTATTTCCTTATGTCACACACCATTATTGATCTTTTATATACGTTTATTACCTTGCCCGCGATTACTCTTTTGTACTTATCATTTTATCCGTTTAATAAGTCATTGTTTAGACAAATTAGGTTTATTGGCCAATGGGTCCTCTCTTCCATGGCAATCGAATATGTTTTCTATAAATTCGACAGACTTCTTTTACATAATAATTATTCTTACTGGATGGATTTCCTCTTTTATCCAGTCATGTATAGCATGATTCGATTACATTATACACGTCCAATTTTAACCTATGTGTTATCAATGGGTATTATTAGCTTTATGTTGTGGTATTTTCAAATTCCACTCAAATAATTACCTTTTCAAATTTAAGGATTTTTTAAGGTTTCCTCGTAATAATGAACTCATAACGATGTTTTCATTTTAAGGAGGTAAAAGGTTTGAAGAAATGGATGTCTATTGGAGTTGTTGTGATTCTGTTAGCTGGAGGGGGCTTTTGGCTTTATAAGAGCAATCAGACAGTTGCTACTGCGGAAGCACAAGTCATGACTTCTACCGTACAAAGAGGAGATATTGAGGTTCAAGTTAGTGGTTCTGGCACCGTTGCATCCATTAATAGCAACGACGTGGCAGCAGCCTCTGGAGGAGAAGTGGACGAGGTTCTTGTTAGTGAAAATGATGTGGTCGAAGAAGGAACTGAGTTAGTTACTTTTACGGATGGAAGCGATCCAATTACTGCTCCACATGCTGGAACAATTACCACTCTTGATGTGGAAGCTGGTGACAACCTACAGAACGGGCAAGTTGTTGCACATGTGACCGATTATGTAACTCTTCAAACAGTGATTGGGGTAGATGAGTTAGACATTGCAAGTATTAAAGAAGGACAAGTAGCAAAGATCACTGCAAGCGCGTATCCTGATGAATCATTTACAGGTACGGTTACAAAGGTGTCTAAAGAAGGAACTTCTACAAATGGTGTTTCTAGCTTTGAGGTAACGGTCCAATTTGATGATCCAAAAGATCTTTTAATAGGAATGTCCACTGAAGTAAATATCACAACGGAAAGCAAACAAAGTGTTCTTTATGTTCCAATAGAAGCTGTAAAAATTAATGGCAATGAAAAATATGTAATGATCCAAGAGTCTGCGACAAGTGAAGATGAAGAAGCGGTTACTACCCAGCAAGTGGTAGAGACAGGAATCAATGATGACCAAAATATTGAGATTGTTTCTGGACTTGAGGAAGGGCAAATAATTCAACTAGCTATTACACTCTCTTCGAGCAGTGACTCAGCTACTGATCGAGGGGCAATGAGAGATTTTTCTGGAACTGGCGGAGCAAGCGGCTTTCCTAGTGGCAGTGGAATGGGCACACCTCCTACTGATAGAGTAGGAAGAGGCGGAGAGTAATATGGGAAATTCAGTCATTGAAATCAATCAAATGTCCAAATCATACGAACTAGGCGGCGAAACGGTCAAAGCACTACAAGAGGTCTCCCTTCAAATTAATGAAGGAGATTTCCTTTCTATCATCGGACCATCTGGTTCAGGAAAATCTACTTTTATGAATATGATTGGCTGCCTCGACAAACCAGACTCAGGTGAATATTTGCTTGACGGAAAAAAAGTCAACAATATGAAGGACCATGAGCTTGCAGCGATAAGAAATGTAAAAATCGGGTTTATTTTTCAAAACTTTAATTTACTCAATAAATTGACCGCCCTTGAAAATGTCGAACTTCCTCTTGTGTATCGAGGATTAAGTGCAAAAGAACGTAGAGAAAAAGCCATTAATAGTCTAGAAAGAGTGGGCCTGGGTGAACGAATCCACCATATGCCTACACAACTTTCAGGTGGACAGCAGCAAAGGGTTGCCATAGCAAGAGCCTTAGCTGGTGATCCTCCTGTACTTCTTGCTGACGAGCCTACTGGTGCACTTGACAGCAAAACTAGTAAAGAATTATTGCAGATGTTAAAAGAATTAAACAAACGCGGACAGACGATTGTCATTATTACTCATGACTTAGAGGTTGCAAAGGAAACCAATCGAATCGTTCGTATCCATGATGGACAGCTATACGAAAACGGAGGTGATTGGTTTGAACCTAGTCGAATCTATCAAAATGGCACTCAAGAGTATCAAGAGCAATAAAATCCGAGCCATTTTAACGATGTTGGGAATTATTATCGGGGTTGCCTCCGTTATCACTCTTGTCGGGGTTGGACAAGGCTCCTCTCAGTCTGTAACGGATGAAATCGGAAGCTTAGGAACAAACCTGATTACCTTGAGTGTAAATGATACGGAATCAGTCCAATTAAAGGACGATCATATTCTCGAATTTCAAGAATTAAATGGTATATCAGAGGTGGCCCCTGTTGTTACTGGGCGTATAAATGCTAAAAATCAGGATAATACAGCACAAGTATCAATTACAGGTACCACCCCTTCTTACTTAACCGTTAGAAATTTAACTCTCAGTCAAGGTCGATTTATTACCGATATGGATGATGTACTACGACAGAAGGTGGTTGTACTTGGATCAACTACTTCTGAAACCTTGTTTCCATATGAAAACCCAGTTGGACGGAGTGTACAAATTGAAGGTGTATCCTTCCAAGTAGTGGGAGTGCTAGACTCCGTTGGTACCTCTCTCGGTACGAGTGGGGATAACGTTATGATCGCTCCCCTTTCAACCACTCAGAGAATAACACAGAGTACAGCAATCGGAACCGTCTATTTTCAAGCGGAGAGCGAAGATTATGTAAATCGTGCCATGTTCCAAGTACAGGGTGTGCTGACTACCCTTTTTCCGAATTCAAGTGACTATTATTCTGTATCAAGTCAAGAGGATTTAATGGAAACGATGACTTCTGTGTCCGATACGATGACCCTTATGCTTGGTGGCATAGCAAGCATCTCCTTACTTGTAGGCGGTATCGGAATTATGAACATCATGCTCGTTTCCGTTTCTGAGCGAACGAAAGAAATCGGAATACGAAAAGCCATTGGAGCCAATCGAAAATCAATTTTATTACAATTTTTAATAGAGGCAGTTGTTTTAAGTACACTCGGAGGTTTTATTGGAGTTGTCATTGGATTAGGAGTATCAAAACTAATGGAGGTATTCTCTAGCATCACCATTTCTTACTCTCCATTTGTTGCATTACTTGCTTTCCTATTTTCCCTACTAATAGGAATTGTTTTTGGGGTGTTCCCAGCTAACAAAGCATCAAAATTAAATCCGATTCAAGCGCTTCGTCAGGAATAAGTTTTCACTGGCCATGATGATCATGGCCAGATGATATTTTAAGAGAAACTATGAAATGAGGTGCATCATGCATATAAAAAAAGGGCTAAATGTAGCAATTGTTGGATCCATGATTACCTTCGCTACTTTTTCTGCTTTCCCTATTCATCACGCTAGTGCCGAGGAAAGCCTAACAACAGAAAGTACAACTCGATTGTCTGCACTTGAAATACTTGAGTTTGAGCTCGATCAAACGTTTTCGAAAGATGTTACCACCTACACAGCAACTGTTTCAAATGATACAAATAGCATGAGTTTACTTCTGGATACTGAAATCGTTGGCACACTTGTAACGGTAAATGGAGAGGAAGTTACCAGTAAAGAGCAGCTGAGCTATTCACTTAATACAGGTGAAAATATTTTCACAATAACGCTCCTAAATGGTAGTCAAGTAACTACATATACTCTAACTATTTTTCGAGCATTAAATGAAAATAGCAACCTATCAAATCTTACTCTTTCTAGTGGAACTCTGAATTTTTCTCCTTCTATAACAAGCTATTCAGTTGCTGTAGAAAATTCCATAAGCTCAATAACAATTAAACCTGAAACCTCAGTCGACACATCTACTGTTAATGTGGAAGGAACTACTGTGGATCCCCAAAAAGGCCATACCATCGAACTTCCAGTAGGCAAAACCACCGTGTCATTCGTGGTCAAAGCAGAAAATGGAAATCAGTCTACGTATACTGTTACGATCACAAGAGCGGCTATGGTAAGCAATTCTATTGATACAAATACGACTGACAATACAAAAACCAATACCAATCAAACTACAACAACTACGAGCCAACCGACTATGACCAATCTTGTATCAACTGCACAAACTAGCTCTGGGTCGACTCGATCTTCATCGACTGTTCAGGGAACTTCGACAAGTAGTACTGGAGCACAAACGGAAACTCCAACTACTGCTAATCTATCAGCTCTAACCGTTTCATCAGGAACCTGGAATAAAGCCTTTGATTCAGATACCTATACCTATCATATTGCTGTCGGTACAGACGTAACTAGTGTTACGATTGCGGCTACAACGGATGAAAGTGAGGCAGAGGTTGAAATCGAAGGTAGCACGAATACGACAGTTGCTCTACCGGATCAAGCAAAAACCGCAATCTCTGTATCCGTAACAAATGGAGATGACCGAAAAACTTATGTTTTAGTTTTTGATAAAGAGATTGAAGAAGTAGAAAATACGGAAACCTCTAATACGGTTGAAACTACCGAAGCTTCTGTATCGAGTACCACCAATTCTACAGTTGCTCAGTCAAACATGTCAGGAGATCCACGAGGTCAAAACAAACAAGCAATGCAAACGTCTGATCAAACATCAGAAAATTCGGGATCATTTTGGGACTGGGTAAAATCCCTATTTAATTTTTAGGATCGTGTATTAATTTATGCAAATATCCGTTGCATCAAACTCTACAACATATTATTCTACGAATCAATCATGCACTTCCATTGCAGCATTAGAAAAGCAAAAGCAACAACTTCAAAACCAAATGAAAAATGTAAAAGCGTCGAAAGAAGACGAGGACAAAAAACAAAAAGAGATACAACAACTTGAAAAACAAATCCAGCAAATTAAAACAGAAATCCAAAGACTCCAAGGAAATAATTCAAACGCAAATGTTCAACAAACATCTTCTTATAGGACGCCCACTGAGGATACTGTTGAGATAAGTGAGGCAGCATGGCTATTAAGCCAAGGGCTTTAATTTCATAAAAAAACGCAAGTGACTTTTCAATGTCACTTGCGTTTTTTGCAATATAGTTGTAAATACTTTTAGCGAATTATGGAAAATCCTCACGAAGTTTTTGATATTTCCTCGGAAATTAGCGCCACTTCCCCGCTACAGCTTCAATATCCTTTGGTGATGTTCGGCAACATCCTCCAATTAAACGAGCTCCAGCTTCGTACCACTCTTTTGATTTCGACTCGAGGGTATTGCATGATTCTTGACCGTGCCAAGTTTTTGTCTCAGGATCATACGTTTCCCCAGAGTTTGGATAAACAATGATAGGTTTTTCTGTATAGTTACTCAGATAGCTAATGGCACCTGTAACATAATCTAATGGAGCACAGTTGAATCCAATAGCAGCAATTTGTTCACATTTCTCCGTAAGTTCAGCACATTCTTGTAACAACGTACCGTCACTTATTGACCTTTCGTCCTTCAAGGAGAAAGAAAGCCAGGCATAAGTTCCAGGAAACTCCTGCAATAAAGAGATTAATATTTTCGCCTCTTGAAGGGAAGGAATGGTTTCAAATGCCAAAATATCAGCTCCAGCTTCAATAAGTACCGCCATTCTCTGACGGTGGAAACTTCTAAGGATTTTATCGCTTACTCCATAGTTCCCCACATACTCTGAGCCATCTGCTAAGAACGCACCATATGGACCCACAGATGCTGCTACCAATGGTTTGGGTCTATCAAGTTGTTGCTCTTCATGCCAAAAGTCATCTCTTGCACGCTTCGCAAGCACTACTGTCTTTTTTATCAATTTCAAGGCTTCTTCTTCTTGTAATCCACGTTTAATAAATCCTTCTACTGTTGCTTGATAGCTTGCAGTGATCGCACAATCTGCACCTGCCCGAAAATAGTCTAAATGCACCTGATAAATCAGCTGCGGATTCTCAAGTAACACACGAGCAGACCATAGAGGATCATCCAAATTGCATCCTTGCGATTCAAGTTCGGTAGCCATTGCTCCATCTAATATAACTAGTGAATGCTCTTGTATAATAGCATCAATTGGGTTGATATTCTTCAACGTATGCGACTCCCTTCCATCTCAAACTTGGATTGAAATTTTTTCAACCTTACCAATCTATAAAAATAATGTCAAGAAACTTCTGAATAAAATAATAGTTTATATTTAATTATGTATAATTTTTCCTATTTCTTCATACATATAACTGTTTGATATACAAAACAAAGGAGTGAAACTTCATGAATCAACAAACACCATCTTTTGTCAGTCATATTGACTCGTATGTGTATCATGCATTCCAAGGGATTATAGGGCGAATGGTTGCTGTCCAAACAGTCAGAGGGACTGTAACTGGATTACTTAAGTCTGTTATGCCTGACCATATTGTCGTGGAATCAGGTGGTTCTCCATTCTTTATTCGTACACAACAAATTATCTGGGTTATTCCTAGAGCATAAGGAGGTCATTCGATGTTTAAACGTGAAAATAAATTGTTGATTGACCTACCCGTTCCAGAGCATGGTGATCCGAATGCAGCCGCAGCTGTTCAGGAGTTGTTAGGTGGAAAATTTGGAGAAATGTCAACTTTAAACAATTACATGTATCAGTCATTTAACTTCCGTCAGAAGGATAAATTAAAACCTTTTTACGATCTCGTTGCAAGTATTACGGCTGAAGAATTTGGTCATGTGGAGCTTGTTAGTAATACCATAAATTTGTTATCACGTGGGAACACTTTTCCAGGGGATCCAGATGTTACCCCTTTACGTGAAGGCATGGATGCTCGTAGTACCTATCACTTTATAGCTACTGCTCAAACGGCAATAGCAGGTGATTCTATGGGGCGTCCTTGGACCGGAGACAATGTGTTTAGCAGCGGAAACTTAGTGCTAGATTTACTTCATAATTTCTTTTTAGAGGTTGGAGCACGCACACATAAGATGCGAGTATATGAAATGACAGAACATGAAACTGCTCGTGAAATGATAGGTTACTTACTTGTTAGAGGTGGGACACATGTACTCGCTTATGCTAAAGCATTAGAAATTGCTACTGGTGTAGATGTCAAAAAAATGGTACCAATTCCTGATCTATCTAATAGAAAGTTCGACCATGCGAAAAAGTTTGAGGATCAAGGATTATCTAATGTTTTATATACCTGGAATGATGTGGGCCATTATACTGATATCTCAAAAATTTGGAAAGGAACAAACCCTGAAAATGGAAACCAACTCAAAGTAATTACTGGAGCTCCTAAGGGTGCACCGATTCCAAATTTAGAGGAATTACCGGAGGAATTTGCTCCAGGAATAGACCGAGACGATTACGCAAAGATCGCCAAACGTTTAATGGAAAATATGTAATCTAGTAAAAGGGTATTCATGTCCTGAATACCCTTCTTTCATATTTATATAGTTTTCGCTTGTAACACATTTTCCCCACGTGCAGCTTTAACTTTTTCAACATACTGCATAGCATACTCTTTAATAAGGTCATAATCTCCTGTTTTAGCTGGTGCTAATAGATTTCCTCCTACTCCTACTGCTACACATCCGTTTTTAATCCATTGGTCGACATTTTCAAGACTAACACCACCCGTAGGCATAATATTTACTTGTGGAAGTGGTGCTTTTATTCCCTTAATAAAATCAGGTCCAAAATTGTTTCCTGGGAATAATTTCACAATAATAAAAAGCCCTTTAATTTGGCAAAAATATAAACTTTTTTACAAATAAAAAGAGCCATCCATTTGGATAGCCCTTAACATAACATATTTATAATACCTTCTCTAAGAAATCTTTCGCTCTTGCTGTTTTAGGATTACTAAAAAACTCAGCTGGACTTGCATCTTCAAGCAATACCCCACCATCAAGGAATAATACTCTGTCAGCCACTTCACGAGCAAATCCCATTTCATGAGTCACGATCGCCATCGTCATACCTGACTTTGCTAGGTCCTTCATTACATTCAAAACTTCTTTAACCATTTCAGGGTCAAGTGCGGATGTTGGTTCATCAAAAAGCATTAAGTTCGGCTCCATCGCTAGAGCACGAGCAATAGCCACACGTTGCTTTTGTCCACCTGACAGGTTACTTGGAAATGCTTTTTCCTTCTCAGTAAGTCCCACTTTCGCAAGTAATTTACGAGCCTTATCTTCCGCTACTTGTCGACTTTCTCCTTTTACTTTGATTGGAGCGTACGTTAAGTTATCAAGTACATTTAAATGCGGAAATAAGTTAAAATGCTGAAAAACCATTCCAATTTGTTGGCGCACCTTAAGTATATTTGTATTTTTATCTGTAATACTTTGACCATCTATCGAGATGGTGCCCTTTGTTGGCACTTCTAATAAGTTGATACAGCGAAGAAAAGTTGACTTACCAGACCCGGATGGTCCAATAATTGAAACAACTTCACCGCTATTAATATTGGTCGAAATACCCTTTAGTACTTCATTATCACCGAATTGTTTATAGAGGTTTTCCACTTTAATCACTGTACTTCAACCTCCTTTCAACAACTTTCCCAATGATCGTTAATACCATAACAAGTAGCCAATAAATGACCCCTACAAAAATCAAAGGTTCAAAGTTTCGATAAATATCAGCACCGACTACTTGAGCTCGGCGCATAAGATCTAAATACCCAATAGTTGAGACAATCGCCGATTCCTTCGTTAATGTAATAAATTCATTCATGAGTGCAGGTAAAATATTTTTTAAAGCCTGTGGCAAAATGATATCCTTCATCATCAATCGATAAGGTACCCCAAGAGCTTGAGCAGCCTCTGTTTGACCCTTATCTACTGCTTGAATTCCCGCACGGATAATTTCCGATACATACGCAGAGGAATTCAGACCAAAAGCAAGGATAGCTGATAAAAACGGAGAAATATCATAGCCTGTCAATTGTGGAATGGCAAAATAAATGATCATTAACTGTAAAATTAATGGCGTACCACGGAATATAGAGGTGTATGCATCCCCAAACCAGTTCAACGCTTTTATTTTTGAAATTTTACATAATGCTAATAGGGTTCCTAAAATAAAACCAAAGATAATTGATATAATGACAAACTGTAATGTAACCCATATTCCTTCTAAGATAAAAGGAATATAAGGCACAATTTGGTTAAAATCCAAATTCATGCCTTACACCTCACTTTAATATTTTTCTGGTTAAATTATTCTTCAGATAACCATTTTGCTTTTAATTCGTCTAGCTTCCCGTTCTCTTCCATTTCCTTTAGGACTTGGTTTACTTCGTCCACTAGTTCACTTCCCTTTGGAAAAGCAACTGCCATTCCTGGTGAGCTAGAAGTAGGATCATCAAATCCTGCTAATCCTTGCTCATTAATATATCCTCTAGCTACTGACTTATCCAAGTATGCTACATCAATACGGTTCGATTGCAATTCTTGAATCAAGATGGTTGCATTGTCAACAGCCTTGATTTCAAAATCAACTGTTTCCTGAAGCTTACGAGCACCCTCTTCTTGAATCGTACCTAACTGAACTCCCACCGTTTTTCCTTTCAATTGTTCAAGGGATGTCACTTCAGAGTCCTTTAATGTAATAAACATTTCACCTGAATGATGATACTGAGTAGAAAAATCTACGTTCTGTGCACGCTTCTCTGTAGCAGACATACCTGATAATACTAGATCAACACGTTTCGCTTGCAGCGCGCCAATGAGTCCATCAAATTTCATATCTTCAATTTTCAGCTCATAACCTAATTTTTCTGCAATGTATTTAGCTAGATCAATATCAAAGCCTTCTACTTCTCCTGATGTGTTTCGAGATTCAAATGGAGCAAAATCTGCAGAGGTTCCCATCGTTAATACTTTTTTGCCCTCTTCTGCTTCACCGTTTCCAGAATCGTTATTTTGGCCACATGCCGCTAATACTAACGTTAAAATTAAAGTAATAAGTAAACCGAACTTTTTCATGTTGTTTCCTCCCTAATAAAATGCTTATATGATGTATACGAATAATTATTCAACTGAATGAATAATAACACATGCTTATAATTTTGAAAAGTAGCTTTTTTAATATAAAAATATTCTGACTATTCTTTGAACTGTATTTATAATTTTATTATCTTAATAAATCAGTACGATTATCCATGCATTCTTTTCGTTTCTCGGAATTCGTTTACCACTTTTTCAAAGATCTCTTTATTCGTAAGTAATTCATACCCAGTTGAAGCAAGTGCAAGTGCACCTTTACTCAAGATTTGATGAGAGTTCTCCGTAATGGTGATATCTGCAAACTCTTTTGTATGGGCAACAAGACCGGGTGAATCAAGTCCAATATACGGATGAATGGCAGGGACAACATGACTTACATTTCCCATATCAATGGATCCATATGTGTCCTTTGCTTTTAAAACCTTTTTTACCCCTGTAGCAAGAAGATTTTCTGTAAAAAGTTCGGAAAGCGTTTGGTTGGTTAGCATGTTATCGTAACTAAGTTCATAGTTGGTAATTTCAACTTTCGCCCCTGTTACTAATTCCGCACCATGAGCAATATTTTTTACTTTCTGAACAACTTCATCTAAATAGCTACGGTTTTTTGCTCGAACATAAAATTGGGCAACTGCCTTATCGGGAACAATGTTTGCAGCAACTCCACCCTCTTTAATGATTCCATGAATCCGTACATCTGATGTCACATGCTGGCGAAGAGCATTAATACCGTTAAAGAGTTGAATTACTGCATCAAGAGCATTGATTCCTTTTTCAGGCGATGCAGCCGCATGACTTGACTGACCTGAATAAGTAAATTGAATTGCATCCATAGCCAAGGAATCCCCACTTTCATAGGATTCGTCAGCTGGGTGTAAAATCATAGCTACATCAATATCATCAAAAATTCCTTGCTCAGCCATTGGAACCTTCGCTCCATTTGTTTCTTCTGCAGGAGTTCCAAGCACTACCACTCGTCCTCCTACTTCATCTACCAATTTGCTCAACAACACGCCAGCACCGGCACTCATTGTTCCTATCATATTATGACCACATCCATGTCCTACTCCTGGTAGAGCATCGTATTCGGAGAGATAGGCAATCGTTGGTCCTTCTTTTTTACTGTCGTATACCGCTCTAAAGGAAGTCGACCGCCCGACAATTCCAGTTTCTACTGCGAACTGATGTTCCTTTAGAAACGCGACTAGTTTTTCCATAGATTTATATTCTTGATCACCTAACTCAGGTTCGTTGTAAAGGGAATCGCTTATATCCCATAGCTTGTTTTGTATCGTCTCTACATATTGTTTTAATTGATTGTTCATTAGTAACACTCCTTTATATATTGAAAGAGGTATATTTATAAAATTACATAGTATTAAATATTTATTCAACTTTATTACTATTTTTCTAATATAATATAAGTGCCCCTAAATTTCCAGCATATTTATTAGTTAATATTATTAAATATACAAAAAACCTCTCTCCTTTAAGGAAAGAGGTTTTTGATTGGGATTATTACCAAAGAAAATCGAATAAACTGCCTTTAAACAGGTTTGTATCTATATTACATGTTGCTGCATCAATTCCATACTGCCAACCATACAAAAGTGAACCTTCAGGAGCCCCTGCCTCATTTACTGGTGCATTTGCTTGTGTGGTAACGTCTATATGAGGATAAGCCGTCCACAGAATTACCTTATTTTGAATATCTTGATTTTCGTTTATAGCAGCTTGGTACGCCTTAACTAATGCACTATCCGGAGAGAATACCCCATAAATTCCTGGCTCATAAGGAGAGGCCATCATCGTATCATACCAGCCTTGAATAAAGGCAGAATCAACAGGATAATTTGGTTCAATATCTGCAAATATAGCAACACCCTCTGGCACATTTAACTCCCCTGCCAAAGAGATCCCAATATTCGCTTGCTCCACCCCATTTTCATATCCAGTTGCATTGTTAAATTGATTATTAATAAGAAGGATCTTTACTCCATTTGCATGTAAATATTCCACTTCCTCTGTTGTTAACCCACTAGAAACACCATCAATCGTCCCTAGATATCTCCCCCAAACAGTAGGCTTTCCGAAATTTTCATTTACACAGGCGTATAACTCTTCTGTGGTATATGATGCAGAATCGACTCCCCAATAATCAGTGTTTGGATCGATAGTTGTGTTGGCATTTTCATTTCCTACATCATTATTTGCGTTTTCTTCTGTAGTTTGATCGGGTTGCTCGTTTGTACTGGTGGTAGTAACTTCATTTTCGTTATGACTGGTTTCCTTTGAATCAGATTGAAGATAGAAGATTGGAATCAATAATAAAACTAATGCACTAATGAAGATGAGCAAGAAATTCCCCCATTTCAAATGATTCACCCCCTTGACACCAGCCTATTCAAGTAGGAGAAAAATCGTTTGGGCGGAACTGAACTCTAGAAAAACAATAAAGGTATTCAAAGCTTGGTTGTCGCTTTGAATACCCTTTATACTAAGACTTTAATTGGTTGACTTTATAGATATCTCTTCGGTGAACGAGTAGCTTAAGAATGGATGAGCCAGCATTTGGATCCACATGGTTGGTTACCACTGGATTTACTCCAGTAACAATAGGTGTCTGCACTTCTTTTCTCAACCGGCAACGTATCTTTTCAGATTTATATAGTCTATATTTGTCTCTAATTGCTTCCTCCGAACGAAGATCTGAACCGACCATGATGGTTTTCCAAGTCAGTTTTGACCAAATCATCCACCCAACTAAAAGGATAATAAGTAACCCAATTACAGAGAGTACTTCCACTTTCATCCCTCCCTTGCAAGTGTTAAAGATTTCATACCCATGAGAGGTCAAAGGTTAAACCTGATTCTAGAAAGTATACGGGCCTAAAAAAATGACCTCCACTTTTTGAGTGAAGGTCATTTCTTGCTTAATTGTTGAAAATTTTGGTCTTCATCGATCTTAGGAAGACCGTTACGCGCTTAACTTTTGCCGGTATTGGTCTTCATCTACCTATTGAAGACCAATACGCTTTAATTTTTACGAATAAGGAGCTTATATCCGCTAGTTGAACTACACTTGTATAATAGCGTCTAACGCCACTTTCATTCCTGCATTCACTGCTCTACCTACTACCTCATTATGAGGATTGTATTCTTCTCGAAGTTCCGCATCTGCAAAGCCATCAATCGCTAAAATAGCTCCCGCTTTAACTCCTTTTAAAGAGGAGATAACAAAAAGAGCAGAGTTTTCCATTTCAACGGCGGCCACTCCAGCTTTTTTATACAATTGATGAGGGAATTCAAGTACACCGGAATAAAACGCATCAAGAGTAAGAGTCATTCCTTCTTTCACGGATACGGATAGGTCTTCCTCATTTGTTGAAGCTGCATGTATTAATGCCTCCACAATGGTGCGGTCGGCAATCGCTGGAAATCCAGGAGGCATAATTTGTTTTGTTAGGCCATCACAGCTTACAGCAGCTGTGCTAATGACAAGACTGCCAGGCTGCACGTCTTTTTGATAAGAGCCAGCCGTCCCTACACGAATGATCGATTGAACACCACCCATGATCAACTCCTCAAAGCAAACCGCTGCTCCAGGTGCTCCTACTCCGTGACTTACCACCGCTACTTTTATTCCATTCCAGCTTCCCAAAAAACTATGGTATTCACGGTTCTCACCTAATTTGATTGGATTGTCCATTAATTCTGCAATGATTTTTGCACGTGCCTGGTCTCCACAAACAATGACTCGCTCTGGTAAACAATCAGATGTTAATTTAAGGTTTGGTAGAAAGTTAGTCAAAGTCTTTTCGCTCCCATTCATCCTCTGGAATAGGAAGGTCCTCTCCCGAAAACCGCTCCTCTTTAAAAGGGTCTGCATTCAGATGAAATCCATTTTGTTCCCAAAATCCCGGTTTATTTTCGTGAATAAACTCAATTCCTCTAATCCATTTCACACTCTTCCAAAAATATAGATGAGGGACAACAAGCCTTAACGGCCATCCATGCTTATCCGTTAATGGCTCCCCTTCAAATGTATGTGCAAGAAGTACGTCATCATGTAACAAATCAGCTAATGCAATATTTGCTGTATAGTCATGGTCTGCATGCAGCATGACGTATTTGCTCTTAGGAGTGATGTCTATTGCCTTTAAGAAATCACTGAACTTTACTCCCGTGAATTGATTATCAAATCTAGACCAGCGAGTCACACAATGAATATCAACGGTCACCGTTGTTTCAGGCATTTCTTTTATTTGCTTATAAGTGAGTACGACCTCTTTATTACCCTCACCGAAGACTTTTAAATCCCACTTTCCCAAATCGTAAACAGGAACGTCTCCTTCATGCAAAATCGGAAAACGCTCTGTTAACGCTTGTCCGGGCGGAAGCCGCTTCGCATGCTTGGAATCGGCTACTGGTACTCGTGTTCGTTTAATTCTGTCTGCTTTATTTAAGCTCATGTGTTTCACTCCTGTTCTTATCTAGAGCTTTGCTGTCCAGATGCTTGTGATTCTAAGCCACGATCCTTTAAAAAGAACATTGCGATAATCGTAATCACGTATGGAAGCATGGCCGTGAATTGCGTAGGCATAGAAAATCCTTGTAGCCTGATACTCATCGCATCCATCAGACCAAATAATAAACTTGATCCAATTATGCCAATTGGATGTGACCCACCTAGCATCATCGCTACTAAAGCAATAAATCCTCTTCCAGCCGTCATTCCCTCAGTAAACATGGTAACTTGACCAAGCGAAAGCTGGGTACCTGCAAGACCGCATAAAACTCCACTTGCTACAATGGCTCCATACTGAAGAACGGTAACCTTTAATCCTAAGCTTCTTGCCGCTGCTTCATTTTTTCCAACTGCTAATATTCGAAAACCAACAACGGTTTTAAACAAGAAAATATATAATAGTATCGCTGCAAAAAAAGCCATATACACGAGTGGCGAGTGACCGTATAGAA
The DNA here is from genome assembly GCF_023715225.1 of Robertmurraya korlensis. Lineage (GTDB taxonomy): Bacteria > Bacillota > Bacilli > Bacillales > Cytobacillaceae > Robertmurraya_A. The sequence goes on along the minus strand of NZ_JAMBNS010000007.1, from coordinate 167,424 downwards.
GCTTTCCAATCACAGGAATATTTTCAATAAGGGGAAGGTCCCACTTGGGAAGTCCATTCATATCCTTATCATAAAAGGCTCCTTTTACTTGAAAAATCGCTCGGAGGCCAAAAGTAGTTAATCCTAAAACAAGAAAGTTGATAGCAATACCGGCTACAATTGGATTGGCCTTAAACTTGATCGTGGCTAGTCCAAATAATAAAGAGACTAATACACCTCCGAAGGCTCCTGTTAAAACGGCTACAATTACACTTCCGCTATAATAGTTACCAACGATTGCGGAGAAGGCACCCGCTAGAATTAAGCCCTCAAGACCCACATTAAAGATTCCGACTCGAGCACATAACGCTCCTCCTAAAGCAGCCAAAAGAATCGGGCTAACCATCCGGATAGCAGAAGCAAAAAGGGAATAATCAAACAGTTCCATTCACGTCACCCGCTTTCTTTTTAACTTTCCACCAGCTTAAGGTGAACTTTGCAGTAACGAATAAAATAAGAACACCTTGAATAACACTAGCAATTTCCAAAGGTACTTCTGTGTTACGTTCCATCCCCATTGCACCCGTTTGTAAGGCTGCCAGTAAAATTGCTGCTACTGCAGTACCTAATGGATTAGAGTTGGCTAATAGTGCGGCCATTAAACCTGTCCATGCATAGCCTGGGACGGTTAATGCTCCCTCTACATATCGATACTGAGAACCCAAAACCTCCACTGTTCCAGCTAGGCCAGCAATCCCTCCACTAAAAAACATGCTAAAAAGGAGAACCTTATGTTTATTAATACCGCCGTATTCAGCAAAGAAAGGGTTCTTTCCAAGCATTCTCACTTCATATCCAGAAGAAGTAAATTGGAGAAACACATAGAAGATGACCGCACCAACAACGGCTATTACAAACCCCATATGCACGCTCATCCCAGCAAACAGTTTTGGAAGCCAAACGGATTGATCAATCATAGGAGTCTGAGCTAGAGCAGCAGAGCCTGACTTATCCTGAAAAGGTTCCGCTACCAAATAACCAGCGAACAAAACAGCAACATAGTTTAAAAGAAGAGTAGAAATCAACAGCTGAACTTTATACTTCACTTCCATCCAACCGGCTAATAATGACCATAATCCACCAGCAATAAAACCAGCAAAAAACGCAGAAAACAATTTAACGATCCCTGAACCTGGTACATAAAGGGCTGCAAGTGCCGCGCACACGGCCCCTAATACCATCTGACCTTCTGCCCCCATATTAAACACACCTGCTCGAAAGGCGAGAGCTAAGCCCAATCCTACCAATATGATTGGAGTGGCTCGAGCAAGAGTGGCTGTTAGGAAGTAGAAGTTGCCAAATGCTCCATCCCACATGACTTTGTACGTACCGAAAATGGACTCTCCAACAAGTGCTATGGCAAGTGCTCCGGTTAACAGTCCAATCATCACGGCTATCATTGGTTGAATTAAAGGCTTAAGCAGTTGTTGTATTTTTCGTTGAAGATTCATCTTCTTTTCCTCCTGCCATAAGTACACTCAGACGTTCCTCTGTTGCATCTTGTCTATCAAGAACATCAACGATTTTTCCTTCAAACATGACCGCAATTCGGTCGGATAGTAATAGAATTTCCGATAGCTCCGAAGAGACAAGTAATATTCCATCCCCACGGTTACGCTTTTCAAGAATGGCCTCATGGATATATTCCATAGCCCCAATATCGACACCACGAGTAGGTTCAGCTGCGATAAGAAAATCGGTTTCAAATCCAAGTTCTCGGGCAACAATTAGTTTTTGTAGGTTTCCGCCAGAAAGATTCCCTGACTTGTCATCTAGTGATTTAACCTTTATTTCGAAGCGGTCAATCCAAGTCTTTACAACCTCTTGGAACGAGCTTTTTAAAATAAAGGAATACTTGTTAAAGTCTTTTTTATTGTGATAACCCATTACACCGGTTTCTTCAATCGTAGCTTCCTTTGCAGCTCCCCATAAATAACGATCCTCTGGTATATGTGCGAGCCCCACATTTCTTCTAAATGCTACGGATTTACCCATTAGTTTGGTTCCATCTAACCGAATATCTCCCTGATCAACCGATATTAAGCCCGATATCGCTTGAATAAGCTCAGATTGGCCGTTGCCTGATACTCCCGCAACCCCAACGATCTCTCCGCGATGAACCGTTAAAGAAAGCTGATCCAATACAGGTTTTGAACTCTTTCCTTTTATAGAAACCGCTTCTAGTTCTAGTAAAGGCTCCCCATTGTGTTGATTACGCTCTGAAAGCTGTTGGAGCTCTCGACCTACCATCATCGTAGCTAGTTGATCAATCGAAGTGTCCACCTTTCTTACATTCCCTGTGACACGTCCATTTCGTAACACTGTCACATGATCGGCTACTTTCATGACTTCTGGTAACTTATGAGTGATAAGAATGATACTTTTTCCTTGATCCGCTAAGTAGCGAATCGTTTTTAATAACTCCTCCACCTCAAAAGGGGTTAACACAGCTGTCGGCTCATCAAGAATAATAATTTCCGCACCCTGATACAGTACTTTCAAAATTTCAATCCGTTGCTGTTCTCCTACTGAACAATCTCCAGCTTTTTTACTAGGATCCACTTGAATCTTATATTGATCACTCAATTTTTGAACCTGTTCCGCTGCCATTTTTCTATTAAAGAATCCATTCTTCATGGGTTCATGCCCAATCACAATGTTTTCGGTAACTGTAAAATCACTAAATAGCATAAAATGCTGATGAACCATGCCTATTCCTTGTTCAATCGCATCTTGAGGTCCATAAAATTGGGCTTGTTTACCATTCAGAATGATTTCTCCGCTTGTTGGCTGTTCTAACCCGTAAAGCATCCTCATGAGCGTTGTTTTACCAGCACCATTTTCACCAACAATCGCAAGAACCTCTCCTTTTTTTAATTGAATGGAGATGCCGTCATTCGCAAGGAAATCACCATATTTCTTAGTCATTTCCTTCATCTCTAAGCGATAAGTCATTGTTTTCCCCCCTGTAAAAATGGAAACCGACTACAATTTGCAGTCGGTTTAATTTTTTCAGTTTACTCACTTAATGGATTTTCAATCACTTTATTACCTGCAATGATCTCATCATAAAGTGCTTTTACTTGATCAATAGCTTCTTGACCAACAAAAGAATGTAGTGGTGTTTTGCTTTCATGCGTCACATATGTCAAACCAACACCTTTTTCCTTAAGACCATACTCAACCACTCCAGGTTCAAAGCTACCATTAGCAAAAGCTTTTACCGTTTCATAAGCTGCTGCATCCGTACCTTTAAGCTGGGAAAGAACAACATGCTCAGGATCTACTTCTGTACGGTCAATATCTTGACCTGATGTGAAGAAACCTTGCTCTTTCGCTGCTTCAAATACTCCTAAATCACCAACTGCTGAAGCACCAGCAACAAAATCCGCACCCTTAGAAGCTTGAAGCAACGCTAATTCCTTAGCTTTAGCAGGATCCGAGAAGCTGCCAACATAGTTTACTAGAAACTCAGCTTCTGGATTCGTTTCCTTAAGCCCTTGTTCAAATGCTACTGTCCACTTTTTCATTAATGGAATGTCCATTGCCACAACCATACCAACTTTGTCCGTCTTTGTTGAAAGTCCAGCAGCCGCTCCTAAAAGATAAGCCGCTTCGTGTTCTCGAAAGTTAACACTTTGAACATTAGGTAAATCTACCACTGTATCAATGATCGCAAATTGACGATCTGGATTTTCTGCCGCTACCTTTTTAAGGGCATCTTCTGATTCAAAAGAAGACGTAATAATTAGGTCATAACCTTCAGCAACTGCTACACGAAGATTTTCTTCAATAGCCGCATGATCGGTTGATTCAATCGTCTTTAATTCCACTCCAAATTCCTCAGCCGCTTGTTTCGCTCCTTCATCCATTTGCTGGAAGAAAGGATTAACCCCCATTTTTTCAGGTAGTACTAAGGCAATCTTTTTCTTATCTTCGCTTGTTGAATTACTATTATTCTCTGATTCTTCAGATCCACCACAACCTGCAACTAGTAGAATCAATCCTAAAATCAATACGGATAATAACTTTTTCATGACGTTCCCCCTATGTGTGTTTTCATCATATGCATGTTTAATACCTGATTAATAATCTACCAAATTACAAATGAAATAACAATACAAATATCGAACATTTTATTATTTTTTTAAGTTAATGTTCGTGTTTTATCCATAAATTTAATTTTCAGACAATTTTTAACAATTAAAAAACACCTTTATGACTGTGTCTTTTTCAATCATAAAGGTGTTCTTATATTTACCTAATATTTCGACCTAACTTTCAACATACAACATCTTCTCAATTTCATCTACAGGAACTGGTCTACTAAAATGATAACCTTGCATCATATGACATTTCATTTTTTCTAGCATTTCCTTTTGCTTTTGTGTTTCTACCCCTTCAGCAATCACGTCTACCCTCAACCGTTTTCCTAAGGCAATAATGCTCTGAATAATGGCCTTATAAGCTGTATGGTGTTCCATTTCGACTAGAAACTCTCTAGGAATCTTTAACTCTGAAATTGGTAGCTTCGGAAGATAGGAGAGGGAAGAATACCCGGTACCAAAATCATCAATGGATAGATTGACACCTAAATTTCTGATAGCTTCCAGTTTTTTTAACGTTTCATTCATATTGCTCATAGCCACTGCCTCAGTGATCTCAATATTAAGAAGATCTGGTCGAAATTTTGTTTCTTCTAAAGCACGCTTAATGGTTTCGATAAGGTGCACGGACTGGAATTGCTTCGGAGAAATATTGACTGAAACCCTTAGTTGCTCTCCCCATAACTTTCCTTGTTTACAGGTTTCTCTCAGTATCCACTCTCCAATAGGGATGATTAGATCTGTATCCTCTGCAATCGAAATAAAATCACCAGGGTATAATAATCCGAATGTTGGATGCTGCCAACGAATAAGTGCTTCTACACCGTACATTCGATTTTCATCCGTATCATATTGTGGCTGGTAGTGTAAAACGAGTTCATTGTTTTGAACGGCTTTACTAAGGTCACTTCCTAATACAAACGTGCTTCTTGAGTCTTCTTCCATTTTCGGTTCAAAGATCCTGAATTGATTTCTTCCATTGTTTTTAGCTTTATACATAGCTAAGTCAGCCTTTTTCATAAGAGAAATAGCCGTTTCTGATTTCCCAGGTTCGAAAATGGAAATCCCCATGCTAGGTGTGGCTAAAAATTCATAATTTCTTATTGAATAAGGCTCACTTAATACACGACAAACAGATTCTGCCAATGTCACAACATGATCCCGATCTACAATATGATTAAAAAGTAACGTGAATTCATCGCCACCTTGCCTACCTATGATAGCTTGATCACCAACACAATCCGAAAGACGCTTAGCCATTTCGACAAGTAGCTCATCTCCCGCATCATGACCAAGTGTATCATTTATATTTTTAAACCGGTCTAAATCAATATACATGACGGCTAACCTTCTATTCTCTGTAGTACCGTCCTTGATTTCTGTATTTAACACGCTCTCAAACAGAGCTCGGTTAGGCAACCCTGTTAACAAATCATGAAACGCCATATAATTAATCCTATCTAAACTTACCTTTACTTCTGTAATATCTTTCCCAATTCCATAAATTCCTTCAATTTTACCCTTTATTATAATTGGTACAAGGGTAATGACTACAGAATAAGCACTTCCATTCTCACTGTTTAAATTCACTTCGAACACTTGTGGTTCTTCTTCTATCTTTGAAAAATGAGTGGCAAATCGATCAAGGTCTCTCGGATTAATAAACTGATAAATTGATTTTCCAATTAGCTGAACAGTTTCCATTCCAACTAATTGTGCACAAGAGGCATTTGCACTTTGAAAGGTTCCATTCAAGCGAAGGGAAAACACTGCATCTGGATGATATTTAAAAAGAGACATATATCGTTCTGTACTAAGTAGTAAATCTTTATTATTTTGGTCATATTTCAAAAGTAATCGGTTGTTTTCCACTAAGATAAAAACAAGTCGAACAAGGATGAGAAAAATGATAAACATTGTACTTAGTGTGAATGGAGTAAATTTAATTTCTTCTATTTTGTAAAAAATGAGTAACAGTGCCATTAAGGACGTATATAAAATAATTAATCTCCATAAGCCCACTTTTGAAGGACGAACTGTATCTGAGTGCTGTTTATTGACTGGTTTCATATAAAAACTTGAAAATCCAACTAGTAATAGTGCTAGAGTAAATAATGGATCAAACAAGGTGCCTGTCTCATATTTTTCTCTTAGCGTTAGATATACGTAACCAGAATCCGCAAATACTTGAAAAACTAGACCAACCAAAATATAAAATAATGCATTTCTTTTACCAAAATCATCTGAATCAAAATATAGTATCAGTGCACTAAATAATAAAATTAAATCCCCAATTGGATATCCAAGGGAAACTAAAAGGTAGGCTCCTGTGATCTCTGGGTTCACAATTAAGCTTTTCATAATGAAATGATAGCTGAGTGTGGTAGCGGAAATCATAATAATAAGCACTTCAAAAATCCAGCGCATTAACCGATGAATGGTTTTTACCTGATAAAAGTAATAACCTAATGCAATTAAATAAAACATAATTTGAAGCATGTAAAAGATATCAGGTGACCCAGGATAAGGAACATTAACAAACAAGTAGCTCTCATAATACATCCACAATATTTCTGCTATGAAGTAGCTAAACGTTCCAAGGGAAAGATATAACGAAAAATAATCTCTTTTTTCTTCACCTTTTAAGAATCTAGATAATAACCATATACTAGAAATCAATGGTCCAAATGTAGAAATAATATTTCTCATGACCACTATCAATCGAATGCTAGGATCTCCGAATACCACGACAAAATAGTACAAAAGTATGTATAAAAAAATGAAAACGCCTATAGATTTCTGATGATTTGCCTTCATGTCCTGCCACTCCCTTAGGCGTATAGTCCTATTTCTTATTATACTCTTAATAGGAGTTCAGTAGTAGGCTACCTTATTAGATTTATCAAACATTTTACGAGAAATATTTACCAATAAAAAAGTTTAATTCAAAGAATCAGGAGATTTATGGTTAATCATAAATTTGGGTAGACTGTAGGTATATGAATAAGTGTGGTGAACTCATTGTCTTTCATTTTTGATTTTCTTCTGTATTCCGTTTCCTTGGATCAAGTCATAGAAGCGGAGAAAGAGTTTTATGAAACTCTCCGTGAGTATTGGCGGGAACATAACTACTTAACCTTTAACTGGTGGCTGCTCGTTTCTCTAAGTATTTTATCGCCTATTGTATGGTGGAAAACGATTGATACAAAAAGAATTACGGAAATTACTGCTTTTGGATTGTTTTATGGCATTACGGCAATTATACTAGATTCCATTGGTAGCAGTGCACTTGTTTGGGTATATCCCGTTCGCCTTACCCCTTACTTGTACCCACAATACTATCCTTATGACGTAGGGGTCGTAATCGTACCGTTTATGTATTTGTATCAAAGGTGGGGACATCGCTTTAAACCGTTCCTCATATCAACAGGTATCCTTTCTGCTTTTCTTGCTTTTGTGGCAGAACCCTTTATGGAGTGGTTACATATTTACAAGGAATTAACATGGAAGCATATTTATTCTTTTCCTATCTATTGGATAATAGGGCTTATTTGTTGGATCATTTTAAAACGATTTAAGAAACTTGAAAACAAACCATAACAAATCCCCTCTTAACAAGGAGGGGTTTGTTTTCGTGAATTAACGTATGTAATTTCCTTTACTCACCTTATAGTTCCCTTGTCATAAAGACACTATTATGATCCTCTTTGTAATCAGCAAACGGCTCACAATACGTAAACCCAAACTTTGCATACAAATTTTTAGCAGCTTCAAATGCCTCCATGGAACCAGTTTCTAAGCTTATTCTTTTATAACCACGGCGCTTTGCTTCTTCAATTAGATGCTCAAGTAACTGCTTCGCAACTCCTTTTCTCAAATGTTTGGATGCTGTTTTCATTGACTTCAATTCCCCATGATGAGGATCAAGTTCTTTCAGCGCTGCACAGCCAAGTAACTCCGAACCTTCCCATGCACTCCAAAACGTTATATCTGGTTGTCTTAATTTTTCTAAATCAAGCGCATGTATGCTTTCTGGTGGAGAATGTAATGTCATGCTGTGCAGATGATCACCTATTAACTCAGCAATCTCCCAACCTCTTAAATCATCTAGTCTAATATCCATCATACTCACTCCTAAAATTCTCTATTATCCACATTAAAGCATAATAAAGATCCTAGTTTAAGAGTTAATTCCATTTTTTCTCATACTTTTTTTATTTTTACAGCCTAATACAAAAAAAGCTACCGAATGGCAGCTAATCATTTATAAATAATATCATCTCTAAGCGATGCTACTTTTGTTAAAGCCGTATCGATATCTGCTTCACTCACACCAAAATGAGCAAGCGCATCGTGGAGATGCTTCGCAATCGCATCAAAATGAGCCGGTTGTAAATTCATTCCTTCATGGGCTTTTGCCATTGATTGTCCTGAGTATTGATTGGGACCACCTAATGCAAAGCTTATAAATTTTGTTTGATGGCGACGTTGTTTTTCCATATCGGTTTCCTTAAAAAAATGATTAACAGTCTCATCTTTAAGAACCAACTCAGAATAAAAATAATCCACTACCTTTGCGATGGCCTCTTCTCCGCCAACTTTTTCGTAAAGTGTTTGTTCCATGGTTAATCCTCCTTTATATTCCAACAGAGGTATTTTCCACGGAATTTTATAAATTATTCACATATATTTAATTTTTACTATTCCATCTCCCCATTACAATGGTATTATAATATTTTCCATCTGACAAAAGCTTGTCATTCTTTAATACACCTTCAACTGTAAATCCGAACATTTCATATAGTTGAATGGCTTTTGTATTTATTTCTAATACATGTAAATTCATTTTCTTAACTCCGTTGAAGTCAGCCCATGCTACAGACTCTTTTAATAAGTTCCTTCCCATTCCATAACCCCAAAAGTCTTTCAACACACATATACCAAACTCTACCTTGTGTGCTAATCTCTTCAAATTAGAACCTTCACATCTTGAATAACCGACAATACGACCATCTACCACAGCCACTAAGAATATGTTTTTCGCACTCTCTGAATCACTTTTTATTAACTGCTCAAAACCCTCAGCATTTATGAATCCTTCTCCTCTTTCTCGATCCATATATTCCGTTTCCCCATCAATTTGTAGCCTTAGGTCCGACAAAGTCTCTGCATCCGTTTCAAATGCTGACCTAATCGTATATTTTAGTCCATGTACCTGGTATTCTTGGTTGTTTATAATCACGATTTCGTTCACTCCTGTAGATTATTACAATCACCTACCATTAATTGGTTCTTATTTAATATATTCTTAATATGTTATTAACTTCGTGTTAAAAAGCATCTTATATAATGAGTACTGTTAAAACATTATCAAAGGAGGAGCCATTATGTTTTTAAAAAAGCTATCAGTAAATAAGTTAATATCCATTGATTATTATTCGAATGGTTCGTTGAAAACGATTAAAGGACGTGTTTACAAACTTGATCTCATCAAACAATCCCTGTTACTTAAAGATGAAACACACAAACCATTAACAATTCAATTTTCAGGCATCAGACATATTTATTAACTTCCACTACGAAACGGTCTTCTTTACAAGAGATCCAAAAGTAGTGGAAGGTTAATCCTTCCTCTTCTCCTCCCATCCTATGGATTAAGGCATCAGTATAATCTAATCTCCACCACCGCAGGATCCACCACCACTGTCACTGCCGCTATTACAATCGCTAGAGTAATAATCATTCGAACTTGATCCAGAATGATTGGTAAAGAAACTGTTTCTATAAGAATTTGACCGATGTGTTGGTCTATTGGCGCCTCTTAATCCAAGAATAATAAGAAAAATAATAAATAATAAAAAGAATATGAAGCTATATACGATCGACATTTATATACCCCCTTACTTTTTATTAATTGCTTAGTAGGTTATACGTTTATGTAACAAATAAGTTTCACTCATTAAAAAGATGGTGAAGCAACCGCTCTCTATCCTCAAAGAACTGTTTCATAATCGAATAATGATAGGTTTCTTCCAATTTAACTTCGCCCATCCCTTCTTTGCTCAATTGAATGATTTTTGAATGGGGATAAGCCATTAAAATAGGTGAATGTGTTGAAATAATAAATTGAGATCCTTCTTTAATAAGGTCATTGATTCTTGATAACATAGAGAGTTGTCTTAGAGGTGATAAAGCTGCTTCCGGTTCGTCAAGGATATATAAACCGTCCCCTCGGAAACGTTCAGTGAATGCGGCAAAAAATGATTCTCCATGTGATTGTTCATGAAGGGATTTACCCCCAAAGGAATCAATAATTCTAGGAGCTAAAGAAGGTTCTTTGTCTAATTCCTCTATGTTGGTGGCCACATTATAGAAGGTTTCTGCTCGGAAGAAAAAATGATCCTTTGCCTTATTAACACCCTTCACGACTCGTATATATTTGTCCAGATTTGAGTGAGAATCATAACTTGAGAAATTAAAGTTTAACGTTCCACCCTCTGGATTAAATCCTATGGCAATGGCAATGGCCTCAAGCAAAGTTGATTTTCCCATTCCATTTTCACCAATAATATAAGTAACATTAGGATGAAAGATTAAATCCTGAAAATTCCGGATGATGGGTAGATTCAGAGGAAACTCATCATATGAAACAATTTGTTCCGTTTTTAAATATGCCTCTCGAATGTATTGGGTATCCCTGTTTAACAACATCGAACCCCGCCTTTCTAAGGTTATCCGCTATCCTTATTTTACCATTAACACTATCATATGTTTGGCAAAATAAATATTATAATAACGAAATACTCGGCTTCACCCAAAGCTTCGTTAAGTCCACATATCCAAAATGTTTAATTTCAATATTCATTAGACTGACCGAGAAGGGAATTCTCCTTTTTACGTAATATAAAGGGATGCATAGGGACTCTCTTTGTAAGTACCGTTCAATCTCCATATGCTTGTCATTCCAGTCCTCAAAAAGGATATGAGCGTAGTCATTTATATGTTTTTGCAGGCTAGGATCTCTTTCTGTTAATAACTGAAGAGGGGAGTAACTATTTTTCAGAAAAAAGAAATATGAAAAGGTTTGATTCATCTCAAATATTTCGCCATGGATAAATAAATCCGTTTCTAATCGTAAACTTGCATTATACACGGCTTCTCGAAAGGAGATTTCCTCGAGCTCTACTTCAATCCCTTCCTGTTCAAGTTTGACCTTTAACCAGTGAGATGTTTCACTTGTATAGTTCACAAATTGCATCTTTAAGGCTTGAGTGAATATTGGCTTTGGTATGTTAGGCATTGTATACGTATCTGATATTCCGATTAGACATCCTTCATTGTTCCCACTAATGCGTGAATTCACTTTTGACAGTTCATGACGATGATTCGCAATTAATGCATGAATGTACTCACGTACTTCCTTTCTACCCATATCAGAATTACGATATGGATTCATTACAACAATACCAAAGCCTGAATCACTCTCTACCTTTTGCGTGTCCACTTTATCAGATTCATTCGCTCCATAGTAGATAACCTCAAACTCTTTAGGAACTTGAATATATTCCACACAATCAAGTAGTGGCCGCTGTCCAAAGTATTGTTTAAAAGCGGAAAGAACGGTTTTCTCTTCAGAATTTTCCGCTAAATAAAAGCCCCCAGTACCAAGCAATGAACCATTAGACTCTTTAAAAATACTTGCTGTTAACAAACTGAGCAGTTGAAGGATATAGGTACACCCCCTAGGAAACTCTAGCTTTACAACAAGTGGAGCCGGACTATCAATCACAGTCACTGGTTCCCATAGTTTTGAATAATGATCTTCGCTTTTCATACGTCTAAAGGTTTCAACTACGTCTTCTTCTTTCATAATAGAGCCATCATGAAAGAAGACATCCTTTCTTAAATACAAAATTAAAAAACGATCGTTATATTCCCATGTATGAGCAAGTTCGGGAGTAACCCTGTTATCTGCATGTAATGTAACGACTCGATTATATAAATTTGCAATTAGATTGGCACTATGAGTATCAGCTGCCTTAAGCGGATGTACCGTTAGAAAGGGATTGAACCTTGGAATAATCAGGCGATCCTGTTCCTCTTGATGAAACCCAAAGTTCTCTTGAAACGCCATCATTAACCGTTGTTTGGTTTCCACCGACCATTCTAAAAGTAACAGTTTACTAACTTCCTCAATTTTGCCTGCTTCAAGCGTCTGCAGAAAATACTTCTCATATTCCATTTCCACATCCCTTACCCACTTAAAGACAGATGAATTTCCTCGTCCAAGTCCAGATGAAAATGAAATCCAGCCTTCCTTTTCCCACTGATGAAGCTTTCTCCTTGTTTGCTTTGTGCTTAAGTTTAGCAGTTTAGCTATATCCTCTACTTTTATTTTCCCAGGGTTTGCCTGGGTTCTCATAGTCAGTAAATATCGATCCAACATTATATAGCACCTCTAAAAAGTGGACATTTTATTTTAAAAAGGGAATTTTTACTCACATTAGTCTCCTTTACTATACAAATATAGGAAGGAGCTGGCAATATGAATTGGAAATGCTATCCACAAAATTTAAAAGTACGCCTTATCACATCTTTTTTTAACAAAGCTATTTCAAGTGCAGTTATGCCATTTATGGCCCTCTTTTTTGCCGAGCATAAAGGACCTGTTTGGGCTGGATTATTTTTGGGTGCAAATGTTTTTATCAGCTTTATTAGCACACTTTTTGGTGGCTATTTATCCGATCGATACCGAAGAAAAAACGTACTTATACTTACTTCAACTATAAGTTCTCTTACATTCGCCTTAATGACATTAAGTCTATTACCAGAGGATAAATGGATCATTCTTTTTGCTATGAGTTATATGGTTTTCATGGCTGCTAGTAGCCTCGGAAGACCCGCGATGCAGGCAATAATCATAGACTCAACTACTGCTCAAAATCGTAAAGCCGTTTATTCACTAGATTATTGGATTACGAACTTATCAATGGCTATAGGAGCCATGCTTGGAGGGCTCTTTTATCTTCACCAGCAGCTCGCTTTGTTTCTCGTTCTTACGATTGTTTCAATAAGCTTACCTCTCGTATATGGAATTTGGCTACAAGATTCATCTGTGAAACAGTTGGAGAAAAAGCATCGTAACATTTTTATCGATTTGGCCTCTAATTATCAAATTGCTTTTCGAGATAAACCGTTTGTGATGGCTGTTGTGGGAGGAATGTGCATTTATGCGGCAGAATTTTCACTTAACAGTTATATTGGTGTTCGCTTAGCGGACGAGTTTCGTTCTGTGTTTATTGGCAATTTCGAGGTTGCAGGGGTTAGAATGTTAAGCATCTTAAACATTCAAAATATGCTTCTTGTTGTATTACTAACGTTTCTCGTTACAAAAATTACTGACAGATTTGATAAAAAAAGAGTATTGCTCTCTGGACTGTTCCTTTATGCAATCGGCTATACGGTCATTACAGCTGCTAATGTCTGGTATGTGCTTATTGCATTCAACCTGATTGCGACCATTGGAGAGCTTGTTTATTCTCCGATTGCGAATGCAGAAAAGGCCAACATGATGCCAGAAGATAAACGAGGTTCGTATTCTGCATTTTCTGGTCTTAGCTTTAGTGGAGCCGATTTAATTGCAAGATCTACGATATTACTCGGAGCATTTTTAGTACCAAGTATGATGAGTGTGTATATTGGGGTTATATTGATGATTGGAACTACGCTCCTTTATGGTGGATTATTTATTTTTCAGTCTAAGAAACAAAAAGAATTATTGGAACTAAGTAAATCTTTGTAATATTAAAAGAAGCTCTAGAATGTCCTGGAGCTTCTTTTTTAGAAAAATCTCGATATTTATCTACAATCTAGCAACCTTTATAAGGTGTCTTAACCTGCAGCAGGGGCTCCTGCTCCACCACCATTTTTCCTTTGTCCTAGCTCCTGATCTACTAATAATAAAGCGGAGGGATTGTTTTCTGCCATTTTCAAGCGATTAACTATGGTTTGGCTTTGTGCTTCTTCGTCTATTTGCTCCCTTAGGAAATCTTGAATAATCACGGCTGCTTGCGGATCAACTTGATTTACATAAGCAAATGCCTGGCGATATGAATTGGTTACAAACTGCTCATGCTCTAATACCTTTTGAAAAGTCTCTAATGGTGTTCCAAAATCACTTGGCTGTGTAGGAATACCATGAAGCGTAACAGTCGCGTCCTTATTTACTACATAATCAACCAATGTAAGCATATGAGTCCTTTCTTCTTCTGATTGTAAACGAAGCCAACTTGCCATACCGGTGAAGTTCAGCTTGCCCATATATGCTGACATAGCCAGATACAGTGTAGAAGAAACATGCTCAATTTGAATCAAATTATTCATTAGCTTCTGAAGCTCTTCATTCATTCCTATCCACTCCCATAAATATACATGACTAATTATGTATATTAATCATTCAGTTAGAATGAAACTGGTCCTCACCATGTAACGATTATTTTTGCATGGGAAAGTAGCATAGAATTTATAAAAAATGGGAATCTTAAAATTTTAGCTTAGTTTAAAGTGAATTTTTTCGAAGCATTGTTTAGTAGAATTACTTTGAGAATAGGTGATGGAATTGGCTTTTCGTGGGGACGCACATAAACTGTACATAAAACTTTCAAAATCAAACAAAGCGGATAAATCTTTGAGACAAGTGAATGAATTGGCGGAGGTTCAAGAAATTCAAGCATTTTATCAAACCATTGAAACGGCAACCTTACAATTAATATATTATCGTATGATAAAAGAAAAACAGGGGTCTGGAATCATACCTATTTTTGTTACAAGCATCCCATGGTTCTTTTTTCTATTTTCCAAGCAGCTACAGGAATTTCTTTTCAAGGAAGGAAGTTTCCTTTTTCTCCTTTTTGGTATTTTCTATATGGTAACCCTTACGATAAGTGTCATTGTTCATTTTCGAGAAAATGCATGGGCAGCGGTCCATATTGAGATTATTCAAGACATTGTTGATGAAAGGCGCAAGCATGACATTTAATTAATCTCTAGCCTCCACCCTAACGAACATCTATAACAGAAAAATGGTTGCCACCTATTGTATGGTAACAACCTTGACTTACTTTATTTTTCCCCGACAATTACCTGTCTTGTAAATGTTCCTTTTCTAACGTTACAGCGATCCACAATCCGAAACCCAGCGTTTTCAATCATTGAATCAATCGGTTCAATCGTGACAATCACGATTCTCTCAGCAAACGAATAGGCACTTTGAAGCAATTCAAGCTGTTCTTGTGTGGAGATAACAGAACAAAGATTATAGGGCATATCAATAATCGCCACATCGAAGCTTCCCGTTACCTTTCTAATGTCCCTAAATAGAACTTCACATTGGTAGCCAAAATGGGCAATATTTTCACGTGTTCCCGGAAGGATCAAGGGATTGATATCGCTCCCAACAATATCGATTCCCATAGATAAGGCCTCGACGAGTACAGTACCAATCCCGCAGCATGGATCGATAGCTTTTCTTCCTTCCGGGTGCGGTACGGCAATATTAGCAACGGCTCTTGCTACACGAGTACTTAGAGCAGTAGAATAGCCATGCGGTTTTGTTTGGTGCTGTAACCAGACAGCTTCACCCTTTTGATAATAACCAAATACCCATTTTCCATTGACTTCTACAATTCCGAACAAAATGTCAGGATGCTTTAGATCCGGATCTCCTGGTACATGCAGAGCTACTTCCCTTTCCACTCTTCTACGCTCTTCAAAGCTTACTTTTTCTAATGAAAAAGTCTTCAAAAAAATGACCCTATAGGTTTCCTTTAATGGTGTTAGATTTTTCACCTTAGTAATGATTTCTTCCAACTCACTGCCTTCAAATATGATATCTATTCGATCCCGAATAAACGGGCTTCTGCTTGGATCTATTTTAATATTACTTTCTATTATATAATCGTCAGAGTCCTGTCCAAAAAAAGAACGCATCTCTAAGGCACAGAGCTCCACTTCATCTTCTTGACATGAATAATTGTAAAGGTATTTCTGCACATTCTCGTATGTATTATTCATGATTTCATTCCCCTCTAATAAACTAAATAACTCATCTAGTATACACCTTATTCCGTGAGATGTTTATTTTAGATTGGGAAAGTCCTGTATTAACTATAGAAAGTGGCTCAGTTTCGAATATAAAATGGGCAATAAATGCCATTCATACTTGTGATTCTCTTTATCCTAATTCAACTGATTTAGACTCATGCAACTATTATTCTATTGTTTACATCCAACAACTGGGTTACACTTCCATTAGTACATATAATTTACAGAGGTGAATGATTTGTATCATTTGCAAACTAAAAGCTCACCACCAGTCATAAAATCTATCCCTGCAGCAGGGCAACGACTTGATTATTTAGATACTCTAAAGGTCGCTCTTACCTGCCTTGTAGTTGTCCACCATGCTGGTCAGCCTTATGGTGGCTCAGGTGGATTTTGGTATTTCCAACCACAAAATGGTCCAGAAATTGAGCTTGGTAGATTCTTTGCTGTTAATGCAGGGTTTTTTATGAGCTTGTTTTTCCTTATTTCAGCATATTTTTTGCCTTCCTCATTAAGAAAAAAAGGGGCAAAAAAGTTTCTACGTGACCGATTTATTCGGCTCGGAATACCAGCACTTTTTGGTTTTCTTATTATCGTCCCTATCATGATGCACCAGTATTACTTGCATTACCGCCCCTATGCCGATCTTTCATTTTGGTCATACTACATTCATGTATATTTCGGATTAAGTGGACAACCGGAGAATTGGTCAGGACCTAGTTGGCCAGACCTACAGTTTGCTCATCTTTGGTTTCTCGAACACCTCCTATTTTATGCTTGTATTTATACGCTAGTTAGCCGATGGACTAAAAATAGAAATAATGTGGTTACATCAAAACCACTCAATCACTTATCCATCTTATTATTCGCCGTAATTGTTGGCTTATTAACTTTTGTTACTCGTATTAAATATCCAATTGATCATTGGGAGGGCTTCCTCGGATTTATTCAGGCGGAGTACGCTCATGTCCCTCAATACGCTAGTTTCTTTATCGTTGGGGTTATGGCATCAAGGAGGAATTGGTTTACTACTCTTTCCACAAAAATCGGAATCACGTGGCTTATTATCGGGAGTTTTCTAGCAGGAATGTACTATCTTGGTCTAATTACAGTAGAAACTCGGTACGGCTTAACAAAAGGAAACTTTATTTATTCTTTTTATGAAACCTTTTTGTGTACAGGATTATGTTTAGGATTGATCTACCTATTTAAAATAATGGTTAACCAAACGGCCTCTTTTACAAAGACCTTATCTGCTAACTCTTATGCCGTCTACATTATTCATGTACCGGTTTTGGTTACCTTACAATACTGGATTGATAGATATGATATTTCTATGATTTCACAGTTCTTATTCGTCTCGTTGTTTGGCATGATTTTAAGTTTTGCTATTAGTCATTTCTTTTTACGTAAGCTTCCTTTTATCAAACAAATACTTTAACAATAGAAAACCGCTCCATTCGATAAGGTGTTCAGATACCTGTCACTTTTTATAAAAATACGTTTGAAAATCTCCTTATATTTGTTATACATTTTGTCCTGCCAAATGCAGGGCTTTTTGTTGTGTAAGAATATTACAAAGTGCCACCTAATGTTTAATGCATTTTAAGCCAAGGTACTATGATAAAACTGTTGTTGATTTCATTGTGTTTGAAAAATAACCGGAAAAATTTCTTTTAATTTGGGAAATACCCATATTTCCTTAAGAATAAGCGGAGTTTTTCCGCTTATGTGATTCAAATCTTCGTATTTTGGCATATTTAGAGCAGTTAACCGGAATTCCTCCGCTTATTTCTGCTTCTTAAGCTTCCTCTATATACATTAGACGGAAATTCTCCGCCTATATATTCTCTAACCTATACGAAATCATCCATGAATCATTACAGAGCCAAAGTCAAAAGAAGAACGTAGTTTTATAAATAAGAAAACACAGCATTTTGCAGTCCAATTTGCGAGGTAACAGAACCCGTTATCAATTTGAGCGGTTTTCTTAACTCCCTAATAAGTCCACAAACTCTTCCTCACCAATTACTTTTATCGCCGTGCCTTTTTCAATTAAAGCATATGCCTTTTCTTCCTTGGTGCTGATTCCACTAGCCCCCACGATCGTTTTATCCTGCTTTCCGACAATTAAATAGTGGGTTTTTCCGCTTACTCCACTTTTAATCGTACCACCTGCATTGACCACTTTTTGCATTGCATCTTTACGATCAAGCTTCAATTCACCGGTAAAAACAATATTCTTCCCAAAAAAAGGATGCTCCTCATTAAAGGTTTGAACATTGGCAGAAATCTCTGAAATCACCACTTTTGCAAAAGACTTTTTCTGCTTTTTCTGTTTAAAATATGTTTGTGGTTTTAACTCGGAAAACTTCTTAACCGGAATACTACGATAGGTTTTACAATACGATTGAAGTGATTTTTTATTTTTCACTGTTACACAAGTGGTAACTAATTCCGCGCAAGCTCTTGCATCGTGCAAGGCATTGTGATGATTTTCTAAAAGGATATCAAAATGGTGTAACCTTTCTACTAAAGAATTCCCTACCTTTTCTCTGCAAGCCTTCGCACTCAGAGGTATGCTGCAAATAAATTCAAACTCAGGGATGTCAAGAGAATATTCCATCAAACAGCAGTGAAGAACACTCATGTCAAATTGAGCATTATGTGCAATAATAGTCGCTCCTTCGAAGTGGTGTTTGATTTCCTCCCAAATCTCATGGAACTTTCTTTCATTCTTTACATCCTCCACAGTCAAACCATGGATTTTTGTTGTTTCCTCGAGAAATGTTAGAGTTGGAGGTTGGATTAAATAATATTTCTCGTCAACTATTTGATTCTCCTTAACAAAGACCATTCCAAGTGAACAAGCACTACTCATCCTATTGTTCGCAATTTCAAAATCAATCGCAATAAAATCCACTAAAAATAACCTCCTTAGTACATGTTTGGTCCATTATTTTATGCGTTCATATAATCCATCTTCAACAGACTGTAAATCTCTAGATCGACTATTCCTTGTCCCGTCCAGACCGTTGCTTGTCTCAACAAACCTTCCTTAACAAACCCATTCTTGAGTAATACCCTCTTTGAGTATTCATTTTGCGGCATGACCTCCGCCTGAATCCGATTTACATCAGCTTTCAAAATTAAAAACTCTACTAATAATTTTACTGCTTCCGTAGCAATTCCTCTACCCCAAAAGGCTTCAGCCAAATAATATCCTATTGTTATCATGTTGACCTTCTGATTAAAATCAAAAGCCTCTATGATTCCAACTAACTCTTCATTTATAAAAATACCCCACTTCACACGGGTCTTCTTTTGATAATCACGATCAAAGTGACTGATCATTTTTCTTACAGTCTCCATATTATGCTTCGGAAGAATTCCACAATACTCAAAAACTCTCTTATTATCATAAATCGCAAAGAGTCCATGGAAGTCTTTGTCTTCTATTTTCTTTAAAGCGAGTTTTTCTGACAGCAGCAAAGGAAATTCATGAAAGATGGCATCCATATTCATTATCAGCTTTCTCCCTTCATTATCAAGAACCATATTCTGTCATTTTATTTTATCATTTCTATTAAACAACAAAAAAGCCCTAATGAAAGGACTATTAAAAAATAAACTTTTTCTGTACATAATAGCTAACTATAAACAGAATTCCTTCGGTAAAGCTTTTACTAGTAAAAAGTGAGAGATTACCAGTGTCGTTAAATAAGGAAATCATCAAATAGTTACTGATTAAAATGAATCCAGCTAAGCTATAGTACTTGAGGATCGGCTTTATATGTGATTGTTTTTTTCTATTAAAAACAATATTTTTGTTAATTAAATAATTGATAAAGGAACTGATTACTCTTGCACCAATTACAGAGAATAACAAATTGTTCGTTAGCCCATGTAACAAGAAGAAACAGATGAAATCAATTAATCCACAAGAAACCGAAGATAAACTAAACTTTAAAATAGGAAGGTAGATTCGGATGGAATCATGGATAGGGCGAAAATGACTTCCTTTATTGTTATTCTCATAGACTGTTTGAATCGGCATACTGTGAATTTGATAACCAGCAGATTTCGCCTCTAGCAATTGGTTCATCTCATATTCATAGCGTTTCCCCTTAATGTCTATCAGCCATTTAAGCATATCAACAGAAAATCCTCTTAGTCCCGTTTGGGTATCGTTTATTTTATATCCAGCTACTAATGAGAAGATGGTTCTTGTTACTTTATTTCCTATTAAGCTCTTTAGAGGAACTTTTCCTACAAATTTCCTAGCCCCTAATACAATGGTTTGAGGATGATCAGCTAACTCTAGTGCTACACGCTGAATATCTTCCCATCGATGTTGGCCATCGCAATCGGCACACACGATCCCCTCTTCCTTTGGAAAGTGCGTGCGAATATGAGTAAAGGCTGTTTTCAAGGCAGCTCCCTTCCCTTGGTTTGTCTCATGGGTTAAAACGATGCCCCCTCTTTGTGCCACCTGTTCAAATAGGCCTTCACACTCCACCGAACTCCCGTCATTTACAATTAATACCCGGTAGCTACTGTTTTGTTGAACTTCTTTTATTAATTGAAGCATTTTCTCGCTTGGTTCATACGCAGGAATGACGATAATCATATCATTCACCTCTCTTACTGGATATAGATAATATCACTGACGCCACGTTCCTCTCCTGTACCACGTGGATTATTAACGACTTCGCCCATAAAGTACATGGTTGACGAACCGCCACCATCTAGGTTATAGGCTTCTGTAGCACCTAAGTCTTCAAACACTTGAGCAAATTCACCTAAGGTCAATCCCTTTGAATATCCTTCACTTCTGCCATCAACAACGACAAACACATAATGATTCTCAGATATGATACCTACCCCTGTTCTTGGGTTAGAGTCCTCAATCGATCGATTTCCAAAATTCTTATCAATGCTCACATCCCCAAAATCTTCAATTGCCTCTGAATTTTTAACAAGAGCAGGTCCAAAAGAGAAGGTTTGTGTGACTCCTTCGGCAATCAATTCCTCTGCAGAAGTTTCTGTCTCCTCATAGATTTTCATGGATCCATCCTCATAAAAAGCTAAGCCCGTCCGTGCCGGATTATCTCTAAAAATTTGCCCATTCCTAATCGTTATCCCATCCTCACGAAAACCATAATAATCACCGTTAATCGCAAAGATGGCGTTATTATTACTTGCAATTTCTGATGTGACTTGGACAATATTATTACCAAATTGATTATTGGCAAATGCCGACTTTAAACTACTTGAATCTGTTAATTGAACATCCGCTACGTAGTACACAACCTGATCACTTCCTGAACCTGTCACTACTTTCTCAATTTCAATCGACTTTGTATCACTCGTATAACTCAAATCATTCGTTTCATAAGTCTCAGCGACTGTTGTAGTCGTTTCACTAGATGAGGTTGTTGAGTTCGTCGTTTCAGAACTTACAAGTGCGTTTTCGACCTCCACATGCTCAATCAGGTAACGGTCAGCTAATAAATATAGAATCAGTGCCACACTAGTAATGACGATTGAAATGGTTAAAATTCGTTTTCTTTTTTTCAAGGTGAAGACACCCTCCTTTGTTTCTCCTAAAGCTTTATCTAGACAAATTATAGTCAGCAAATATGGCGGAACTATGTCCAAAAGAGGAAGAAATGGAGAAACAAATGGGAATAAAAAAACCCATTCAGTTGGTTACTGAATGAGCCTTTTTCGCTTTCCCTTGAAAAAAAGAAACCAACTATGAATCACTTTTACCCACTAACATAGAATGTAATAAAAAGTTACCTAGGAGGTGTTCCCGCTGATTCATACCGTTAAAACAGGTGAAACCCTTAATCAAATTGCAAAGGATTATCGAACCCCGCTTGCAACCATTCTACGAGCTAATCCATCCATTAACCCAAACCTCATTTATCCCGGACAATCGATCAATATTCCAGGCGTTCCTTCGCCAGAGAGCAGTCCTTATCGAATTGATGTGAGTATAAATAGTCGTACTCTCCGATTATTTAGAAATGGTACGCTTCAAAAACAATATCCTATTGCGGTAGGAAGAATGTTATTTGAAACACCAGTAGGAAATTATATTATTCTCAATAAAGCACCTAATCCCGGAGGACCGTTTGGGACGATGTGGATGAGCTTATCCAAGCAAAGCTATGGTATTCATGGGACGAATGACCCCAGCTCGATTGGAAAGGCGGTCTCAAAAGGCTGCATTCGTATGTACAATAGAGATGTTGAGGAATTAGCAAGGATTGTCCCAAACGGTACGGCAGTAACCATTCATCCATAATATTGGGTACAATGTACCGAAGAATTAAGCAAGGCCAATCCTTACTTCCCGCTGATTTTTTCACGAACATCTTAACATGATTAATAAAAATGAGAATACGATAGATATGAATGCAGATGAAAAGCCGTATAGGAATGGGGGATTGTATGATCCAAATATCAGGAGGCCCGTTTCAACAGAATGAAAATTGGCAGCTTGGGAGCATAGAGAAAACAATTATTCAACAGATGCAGAATGATCCCGTTTTTTATTCTTATTATTCCGATTATGAATTATTATTTGAACTTAAAGTGCGAAAGAACATAATTCAAAGTGCGAAAGACATGAACAATAGTCAAGCAGTGTTTACAACCTTTGTTTATGCCCGCTGCAACCCCAGGTACTGGCAATTAACACAGGCAGGCGGGTTCCTTTTAAGACCCGATGTGCAACCGGCTGAGGCAATTCTGGATATTTATCGGAATAGTTCACTCTATGCATTTGAATGTGCAACAGCTATTCCAATCATCTATTACCATGCCATATTGAATAGTATTGGAAGCCATTTATTTAATTCACTATTTCGTGATCTATATCTCTACAGCTGGCATACTGATACAGACCTAGGAATCATTACTTTTCATTCTAACCATTTTTTACCTGGAGATGTCCTTTACATTAATAATCCTGATTTTGATCGGAACACACCACAGTTTAGAGGGCTTAATGCCGTACTGCTTAATGATGGGAGATTGTTTGGACATGGATTTAATATACGGACATCAACAGAAATGATTCAAATTCTTAATGAAAAAAGAAAAATGGACAGTCATCAATCAGCTTATATAACAAAATTGGTAACAAGGCCTTCTTTTAAGTATTTATTCCGAGTGGCAAGCTGGTATAGAAACGGTAGAGCATATAAAATGCAGCGTCCAATTGTACACCATAACAAAAGTTCCATTTCATATGCTCACTATCTTTATTATTCAATGTAAAATTTGTTCATTTCACACTCCCCGACATTCACCCATTTTTTTTATAGACGGGCTCCAAACTCTATTTCGAGAGTATTATATAGAGAAATTCCTTACAGGAAGGGAAGTGTGAAAATGTATTCAAACCTTAACGCACCACCGACTCTTGGTGCTAATGTTCCACCAAATGTTGCCCCAATGCCTACCTATACAGCTCCTGCTTATAGTTATGGATGCCCTACTTATCGGAACGATTTTGTCTTAATTGTAGTATTGTTTATTTTACTTATCATTGTCGGTGCAAGTTTTTGCTATAGTAAATGCTAAATTCAATGGTTAGAAGTGATAAAATTTAATATTTTATTTTATATAATAAACACTCTAAGGGCTTGGGGAACTTTCCTCAAGCCTCAATTTTTATTTTTAAAAATGGTAATTAATATTAGAAAGATTATTGTAATAGAAATGCCATGGCCGTAATCGATTAACACCAAAATTGATGTCTTTATTCCTTCTCAACAGGATGCACTTAATTTTGGAGTAAAACAATTAAAAGTAACCATTTTAAACTGAAATCAAAAAATCCTCATCAAGTGTAGATGAGGATTTTTTTCGTTAATCTTTCTAGTTTTGTCTATCACTATCGTAAAAAAGTAAGTGTTGAGCTAATTTCATATAGATGGTTTTGGTCTGCCCATAGAATGAAATAATTATAGAAGGTGTCTCCAATTTGAATCGGTTCTGGGTATCGGACAATTAGTGCTGCTTGCCCTCTCATTTCAGACGGTTGATCTTCTGACGGAAATATATAACAGGCGTCTTGAGCTTGTATGTTTGTTTGTAGGATAAGTGGTTTGGTACCGTATGGAAGTAATTGGTGGAAGGCTTCATTTTGGCAAACAGCGTGTATGGGTTCATCGGAAGATATGGCAGCTACTTGAAAAAATCCATCAGGGCCTTCATATCTTTCATCACTCTGCTGCTTCCAGTGTGCCGGATACTGAAATTGAATGTTAAAGGAATCACTTGTAAATGTCTTTTTCAAAGATGAAATGGGAACTGGTGACCATTGTAATGAGGTGATTTGTCCTCCCTCCACAATTTTTATGGGAACGGGATGGCGTAAATCTAGCACCCACATTTCTCTCCCTATTCCTTCTCCATTACAACCCGAAAGATAAGCTAATTTTGGTGATTCTGATGACCAAGTAATAGGAGTTGCGTAGCAAGACGATATGGCTACCGTCCGGTCATTCTCCCCTTTTCTGCCTGTGGTTCGAATCATTGAGAAATAGCCTACATCTTCAAAGGCTGTCGCACTATAAGCAATCGTCAAGGAATCTTGGGACCATATTGGATAATAATTCTTCGCAAGCGGGCCTCCCTTCACCTCAAAAATTTGTCCACTTGTAAGTTCAATCGTATAGATAATAGAAATACTCACACCTGGACTTGTATATAAGACATATAAACCATTCGGAGATAAGCGAACATTGTTCAATCTTCCACCCGTATTTTCAGTAATTTGCTGTTTATCCGTACCATCCGTAGCAATACGATAAAGCTGACTAACCCCCAATTCATCAGGAGCTTGATAAAGGAGTTCACGCCCATTTGGAAACCACTGAACATCCGTCGCATTTACTGCTTCTATTTGTTGAGCCTGATGGCTAGAGACTCGATATAAGTTAATTTGATTATCTTTTACATAAGCAAGCCTTTGGCTGTCTGGGGACCAATCTAAAAAGATCCCTTCTGCTTGAGTGAATTGGTCAATCTGAGAGGTGCTCCCATCCCTCACATCGAGGATGAACAAGACACCATTTCTTCCTACAAAAGCAATCTTTGTACTATCGGGTGACCAAAATGGAGTTGTATATAATTCTCCTAATCCATTAGTGAGCTGAATATTTTGTCCGTTTCTAAGATGATAAACCCATAGATCGTAGCTTCCCCCACGATTGGAAGTATACGCAATCATACCAAGATCCCCTGGTGGAGCATACGGAATTCTTAATCGCATTCCTGGTGAAAGATTGTAATTTGGAAGCTGGTTGACCTGTCGAATCAGCTCATAGTTACTTTGTCCCCTTGTCGTGACGTTGTATCTGATTGCTATTTGAAATAATGTATCACCAGGCTGAACGATATAGAAGGAATTCCCTGGAGGTACCTTTAGCAATTGCCCCACCTGTATCGTATAGGGTGGCTGAAGCTGATTGGCTTGTATAATCACCGATTGTGGCACACCAAACGATTGAGCTATGTTGAAAACGGTATCACCTGATTTTACCCGTACTCGATCCACTCCCGGTGGCACTGACAGTTGCTGACCAACATAAATCGTATAGGGTGGCTGTATATTATTTGCAGCAGCAAGAGACTGAAAGGATAGCTTCCAACGACTGGCAATTTGAAAAAGTGTATCTCCAGGGCGGACCGTGTAAAAAAGTTGCATAAACACTCCTCCATTAACTAATGCTTTATCTGCCTATATGCTATTCATGAATCTATAAAAAAGAACCCAGGAATTCCTGAGTTCCATGCTACTTATAAACTAGCGACTTCCTCCTTCACAACAAGCACCTTCTTCTCCCACACTCTGCTTCTCCATCTAAAATACATCACAATTCCTCTTAGCCACTCGTCAACAATAAAGGCGATCCAGACTCCATAAAGCCCTAATCCGTAGTGGATGCCAAGGACATATGCAACAGGTACCCCAATTACCCACATGGACAGAACTCCCATTTTTACGGAGAAAGTCGCATCACCAGTAGCCCGAAGTGCATTGACCACTAATAGATTAAACGTTCTTCCCGGTTCAAGGATTAAACAGAGCAGCAACAGTTGACCCCCCATATGAATAATCTCCTTGTTATCTGTAAAGATGGTCATTAACGGAATTCGAAATACTGCTACAAAGACCGCAATCAGGATCGTGATAATAAAGCTATATTTTAAACTTTTAAGAAGTTGACGATACGCTCCGTCAAAGTCACCGGCACCCACACGGTAACCGATTAGAATTTGCGTTCCTTGCCCCATAGCGAGTCCGAACAATAAGATGAACGTCATAATGTTCCAAGTATAGACTCGAGTCGTTAAAGCCGCAGCACCCATTAAGGCAGTAATGGCGGTAATGGCCATTTGACTGGTGTTATAGCAAAGCTGCTCACTGGCAGCGGGTACACCAATTCGCAAGATCTTTTTGACCTTAGATGCGTCGAAATGCGTATAATCCTGAAGCTCGACTTTAATTGGAAGTCTTTTATACATCAAATAAAGAGCAATACCTAGCGCAATTGCCCTACTTACAGCCGTTGAGATCGCCACTCCCTCGACCCCAAATACTGGCATGCCAAACAAACCGTAAATAACTAGTGCATTTCCTATTAAATGAATGATGTTCATTATAAGAGATACAAACATTGCATCTCTCGTAAACCCATAAGCTCGTAAAATGGACGACACGGTCCCAAGCAAGGCTTGTAAGAACAAAGTTGCACCTACAATCGAAAGGTAAGAATGGCCAATAGACGATAAATGTTCTTCGAGCTTAAAGAGGTCAAGCAATGGCCCTTGGTAAAGAAACATTAGTGCACTTACCACAAGACCAATCAATAAATTAATCGTAATAGAAATACCCGCGGTCTCCTTTGCCTCTAATCTCATACCTGCCCCTAAGTACTGGGAAATCAGAACCGCTGTCCCTGTTGAAGTAAAGGCAAAAATTAAAATAGCAAAGAAAACCAATTGATTCGCGACACCTACTGCTGCCACCGCTTCATCTGAAATATGAGCGAGCATGATGGTGTCTGTACTTCCCATAATCGTCTGTAAAAATAATTCAATAAAAATCGGCCAAGTAATGGCTCTTAAGGTGAGCTTATGTGGTTCATTAGATGATAGTGATTTTCCCATAGTTAACCCTTCTTCTGTTTTAAATTGAGGTAAAAGCAATAGAAAAAATCCATATCAACCTATGATATGAATTTCTTTCTATAGCCATATAAACATTACTCAGGTTTTCCAAAGTAAGGTGTTCCATCTTCCTTCCACGTAAACACTTGGGCACGTGTATGTCGATTCGGATCGTACAATGGATCTCCAACGATCTCTGTATAGGTTCGTGCATGATAAACAAGGATATCCTCCATTCCATCTTCTGAAACAGTAAAGCTATTATGACCTGGACCGTATTGCCCCGCTTCACGGTTCGTTTGAAATACAGGCTTATCCGATTTCGTCCAAGAGCTTGGATCTAATAGATCACTAGTTTCATCGGCTGAAATCAATCCCATGCAGTAGTTTTCATCGGTAGCACTTCCAGAATATGAAATGAACACTCGACCATTTCTTTTAATTACAGCCGCACCTTCGTTTACCCAAAAACCAATCGTTTCCCAGTCAAACTCTGGTTTGGTAATCATCACCTGAGGACTTTTGATTGTCCAAGGATTTTCTAAAGGAGCAATATACAGATTCGAATTTCCTCTTATATGAGGATCCTTCTGTGCCCAAACCAAGTATTGCTGTCCATTATGCTCAAAGGATGTCGCATCTAATGAAAATGATTCCCAATCGGTTTTGATTTGTCCCTTTTCCTCCCACGTACCTTCTAATGGATTAGCAGATTTATTTTCAATCACAAACATACGGTGATCAAATAATCCGTTGATGATTTCTTTTGATTTAGCAGCTGCAAAGTAGATATACCAGCTTCCGTTAATAAAATGAAGCTCCGGTGCCCATATTAATGAACTCATTGGCCCAGTCTCATGTTTTGTCCATGCGACAACTGGCTCTGCCTCTGCAAGTCCGTGTAATGTTTTCGATCGTCGAACCTCAATGTGATCGTATTCAGGGACTGATGCCGTAAAATAATAATATCCATCACTATGCTTGTAGACCCAAGGATCAGCTCTTTGTTCTAAAATTAGATTTTTATCTTCTGTTTTCACCATCATGGACTCCTCCTATTTTGCATCCCTTACAGGTACGCCAAAATTCGGTGTACCATCTTCATTCCACGAAAACACCTGTGCACGAGTACGACGATTATGATCCCACAGTGGATCTCCATCAATTTCTTTGTAGTTACGAGCATGGTAAATTAGAATATCCTGTGCGCCGTCTTCGGAAACGGTAAAGCTATTATGACCTGGTCCATACTGGCCATTTTGTTCACAGGTTTGGAAAACGGGCTGATCAGCTTTTTTCCAAGACGTAGGATCCAACAAGTCGCTATTCTCATCTGCCGTTAAAAGCCCCATGCAATAATTGAAATCAGTTTTGCTCGCAGAGTAAGTCATAAAAATCTTACCGTTTCTCTTTAATACAGCCGCTCCCTCATTCACTAAAAATCCAATCGTTTCCCAGTCATATTCTGGTCTTGTAATCATCACTTGAGGACCTTCAATTTCCCAAGGGCTTACCATTTTAGCGATATATAGGTTAGAGTTCCCTACAATGTTTGGATCGCGTTGTGCCCATACATAGTATCTCTCCCCTTTATGTTCGAAGGTGGTTGCATCTAGAGAAAAGGATTCCCAATCTGTTTTCACTTGACCTTTTTCTACCCATTCACCCTCTAAAGGATTAGCTGTATCATTTTCAAGGACATACATGCGGTGGTCAAAAATGTCATCTGCTCGTGCGGCTGCAAAGTAGATATACCATTTCCCATCAATGTAATGAAGCTCCGGTGCCCAAATATTTGCACTCATTGGTCCTGATCCGTATTTTCGCCAAGCAACAACCGGTTCCGCTTCGCCTAGTCCTTGAATCGTTTCTGCCCTTCTTAACTCAATTAAATCAAATTCAGGAACAGAAGCAGTGAAATAATAATAGCCGTCTGTGTGCTTATACACCCATGGGTCTGCTCTTTGCAATAAAATTGGATTGTTTAATGTTTCTCCCTTTTGCATCGTCTTCACCTTTCCTTATTAAACATATTGAGGACTCACTTTAGCCACTTCATTCAGAAATTTCAATGCCGTGAAGCGCTTACGAAGATGATGTGCTTCTTGTAAGCTTCTATTGACTAACTCTTCACCGATTCCCAGCTCTGCCGGAGTCACTGCACCATTTAATTTTTCTAGTATCTCTTGAAGCCTTTCGGGCGAAGGAATTTCTTCATAGATGGATTGGATCACTGAAAGATGCTCCTTGATATTTTTAACTATGACTGAATCTTCTACATTCTCCCTATTCTTTTCTTCTGTAATAAGCTTTAGAAACTCGCGTTTATAAATATCAGTTAAGAGTAAAGTAGCAACAGATACCTTTGCTCCATGAAGAACGGCAGGGCGGCCAAGCTTTAAAAACTCCATTTCCCAATAGTGAGAAAGATGATGCTCTCCACCTGAAGCTGGGTGAGATTGCCCAAATAAAAGCATGGCTAATCCAGACTTGATAAGCGCCTCAATTAAAATCCGAACCCCTAACTGATCTCCCGCTTCAATTTCCTCCGCATGTTCCACACAATTCTCTAAAGCATCTCTAGTGATTTGTGCCGAAAGAGGGCAATATGGTTCTCCAACTGCTACATGACCGAGCTTCCAGTCAGCTAGAGATGTATATTTCGCCATCATATCTCCAAACCCTGCTGCAATCATTTCTCTTGGAGCAGACTGGAGAATCGTTAAATCAGCAAAAACAGCTATAGGCGAACTCATTTGAAAAGTCGTTTTTACTCCTCGAACGATGAGAGGAGCACCTAATGACGTGAATCCATCAACGGAAGGTGCAGAAGGTACAGATATAAACGGAACTTTTATCTTTGTCGCACAAAAACGTGTGATGTCATGGATCGTTCCGGCCCCAAAAGCAACGAGAACATCTGCTTCTGCCGGAATGTCAAGTAACACCTGAACAAGACATGTTTCATCGGCAACGACATCATTATTTTCGTCCGGTTTTAAAATCGTTACGGAAAAAGGAATACTCTTTTCTTTTAAGTGTTCAGCGAACCTTTCGACTCCAGCCTTGTATGTATGTGCATCTGCCACAATAACTACTTTTTGATACGCTTTTCTTTGAATAAATTGAGCGGCTTCCTTCAGAGCATCATTTCCTATTTTTATTGCTTCAATTGGAATCACATTATGATGGTTTCCACAATCACATTGTTGGCTCAAAGTCATAACGTCTGCTATATAATTCTCCATTATGGAACTCCTCCTTTTCCTCGCCTATTTAAAACGTTCCGAATTTATAAATCGTACTTGATGTAAACAGCTGATCCTTCTCAATCACACAGCTAGGAAACTCTGGATGATGAACCGCATCAGGTAATCCTTGTGTTTCTAAGCAAAGACCTAGATACTTTCGAGCGGGAACACCTCGGATCTCCCCTTCAGCTTTGATTTGTGTACCAGAATACAAAACCACAGCCACTTCATCTGTTTCAATCGTTAACTTACGACCACTTTCTTCGTCCTTTAATACAATCTCATCGTCATGACGTGAGTCTAATAAAAATGGATGGTCATACCCTTCACCAGCCAGTTTATTTTGCGGATGGTGGGATTCCGCTCCTTCTCGTATCACACGTCCAGCTGTAAAATCAAACGGGGTATTCTTTACATCTGAAGCCTGTATCGGCAGCAGCTCGTCGTTTAATTCAAGGTACCCGCTATGCGTCCAGCAAATCTACCAATAGCCGCTCCTAGATAATACGAGTCTTCTAGATATTCATCGATAGAATCATAACCAATCACGACGTTTTCAAACTCTCCATTTCGATCGGGAGTAAGTATCTTTGTGATAATACATCCTAAAGTAATACAGCTTACACTCATTCCGCTATCATTGATAAGCGTGTATATATCGACGGTTTTTCCACTGATTTGTCCAAAGTGTTCCTTATTGACCTTCATTTTCATCCACCCTTCCTAACACCGATGAATAGAAATGATTCCATATCACCACAAGGATGATATGGAATCTCCCGCTTAATTTTTCTTTGCTAGACGGATGACATTCCAAGACAACTTCGGTAATAGCGCTTTCACTCCACCGTTCTCATGTGTCGCATTTCCATTGGAGTGCGGGGTAACTGGTGTCCCTTGTGCCGAGTTGGTCTGCTTAATGTCATCATTTTCTAATACAATATGCTCGATCACTTCGTACCCCTCAAAGTTACGGATATCCACGTCCAAGGCCAACCCTTCTTCTAGGTGACGATTGACGGCAAAAATGGTTAACGTTTCTTCTTCTTCATTATATACTGCTGTAGACTCTAGGAAAGGAACATCTGTGAAATCTTTACTATCATATTTTTCACTAGAAATGATTGGATTTAATGACACACCACGACCGAATACAGATGTGTGCATGTAGGGATAGAAAATCGTTTGTTTCCAAGCAACACCGTTATCTTCTGTCATTATCGGAGCAATAACGTTTACTAACTGAGCAAGACATGCGATCTTAAGTCGGTCTGCATGCTTAAGCATGGTTATTAACATACATCCAACTAATAGCGCGTCTTCAAAATTATAAATATCCTCTAGTTGGGGCGGGGCAATGCTCCAAGGCTCGATTTTTTTATCGGCCTCATTGCTGTGGTACCAGACATTCCACTCATCAAATGCCAAATGAATTTTCTTTTTACTATGTTTCTTTGCTTTTATATAATCACAGATGGATATAACCGAACGGATAAAGTCATCCATTTCAAGTGATAATGCTAAGTAATTGGCAATATCGTTATCACGATTACCGTAGTACTGATGGAGGGAGATAAATTCTACATGATCATAAGTAAAATCAAGAACTGTTGCTTCCCATTCTGCGAAGGTCGGCATCTTACGATGTGAGCTTCCACAAGCAACTAGCTCAATACTTGGATCTACCCACTTCATTGCCTTCGCTGTTTCTTGAGCAAGTCTCCCGTACTCGGCTGCTGTCTTATGCCCAATCTGCCAAGGTCCATCCATTTCGTTTCCTAGGCACCATGTCTTAATTTTATGAGGCTCTTTAACCCCATGAGAGATACGTAGATCACTATAATACGAACCACCAGGATGATTACAGTATTCTACTAAGTTACGAGCGGCATCTATTCCTCTCGTCCCAAGGTTGACTGCCATATTTACTTCAGCATTCGCAAGCTTCGCCCACTTCATAAATTCATTTGTACCTATTTCATTTGTTTCGGTTGTTCTCCAAGCCAACTCTAAACGTCTTGGACGTTGTTCAACTGGTCCGACTCCATCCTCCCAGTTATATCCTGAAACAAAGTTTCCGCCTGGATAACGTACTAGTGGAACTTGAAGTTCCTTTACCATTTCTAAAACATCCTGACGGAACCCATTTTTATCGGCTGTCGGATGACCTGGTTCGTAAATTCCCCCGTACACTGCACGTCCTAGGTGTTCGATAAAAGATCCGTATATTCGATTGTCAATTTCAGAGACTTTAAAGTCCTTTTCTAAAATCATTTTCGCTTTATTTTTCATGGTATCGGTTCCTTTCTCTATTTCATACAGAGTATCCGAGTTTTAGCTAACCTTCTCCCATTTTGGTTTCCCCGCATATGGACAGCCTTTGTTTTTAAACTTCGCCCGATAGCGGACAATACATCCGCTATAGGCACAAGTTGATTCATATTTTAAGGAAGGGCATTCCTCACATATTTGTAGTCGTTCCTTGTATACCTCTTCTGAAACGATGAGTGAAGCTTGCTCTTCTGCTTCTAAAATTAGTTCTTCAATGACTTCCTCGCTAACAATGACGCTTTCGACACAGCCTTTACATAAGCTCTTCTCGCTCATGAGATGCACCGCCTAATCTAGAGTCAAAGTTACCACACTCATTGGTGGAAGTTTAATTGTTAACTTATTGTTTTCAACTTTAAAACTAGTAAATTCAACTGGCTTTACTACGTCAGGCTGTTCAAATGTATTATGAGCATTCATTGTATCTGCTGTAAGGATCATACCTGCGATCTTAGACGTTTCAGAACTTACTCCACGAAGTTCAAGTTCTAATGAAGCTTCATTTTTATGATCGATATTACATAGGCTTACATGAATCGTTCCTTCAGCATTTTTTGATGCAGAAGCCGTTACTTGTGGAAGCTTCTCACCGTTGTATTCATACTCACCGAATGTTGAGTCTACTGCAATACGCTCAGCATCATGGTGAACTTTGTACATATCAAATACATGATACGTTGGAGTAAGAATCATCTTTTCGCCTTCTGTCAAAATCATGGCTTGTAATACGTTTACGGTTTGAGCAATATTCGTCATTTGTACACGGTCGTTATGTTCATGGAAGATGTTAAAGTGCAAGCCAGCCACTAATGCATCACGTATCGTATTTTGCTGATATAAGAAGCCTGGATTGGTTCCCGGTTCAACATCAAACCATGTACCCCACTCATCAATGATCATGCCAATACGCTTATCGGGGTCGTATTTATCCATTATGGTGCTATGCTTCGTAATCAATGTGTTCATGTGAAGTGCTTTTTTCATCGTAATGAACCACTCATCTTCAGGGAAATCAGTGGCTGATCCTTTTCCAAGCCAAAAGTCACCAGGAATGGTGTAATAGTGTAGACTTAGACCATCCATTAACCAATGAGCATTTTTCATTAATACTTCGGTCCAATTATAGTCATCTACGTTGGCACCACCAGCAATTTTATAAATCTTGTTTTGACCATAATTACGGACGTACGTTTGATAAAGTCGATAAAGGTCCGAATAGTATTCTGGTCGCATATTTCCACCGCAGCCCCAGTTTTCATTGCCAACACCAAAATACTTCAGTGGCCAAGGCTCCTCTTGACCATTTTCGCGACGCCAGTTCGCCATTGGGGATTCGCCTTCAAAGGTCATATATTCAACCCACTCAGACATTTCTTGAACCGTTCCGCTACCGACGTTTCCACAAATATAAGGCTCACACTCAAGCAATTCACAAAGAAGCATAAATTCGTGCGTTCCGAAGTGATTGTTTTCGACGACTCCACCCCAGTGCGTGTTCACCATACGCTTTCGGTTTTCCTTAGGACCAATTCCATCCTTCCAGTGGTATTCATCAGCAAAGCAGCCACCCGGCCAGCGAAGAACCGGAACCTTTAATTGCTTAAGCGCTGCTAACACATCGTTTCGAATTCCCTTGGTATTTGGAATCGAGGAATCTTCTCCTACCCAAATTCCTTCATATATACATCTGCCAAGATGCTCAGCAAAATGGCCATAAATATTTTTATTAATTTTCCCTTTAGTCACGTCTGCATTAACGATTACACGATTACTCATTATTTTACCCCCAGATAAACATTCCTTGATTTTGGCATGTGGGGCTATTATTCCTAATAGCCCCACCATCATTTATTAGATTTTTATCGATAAATAACTTCGTTCCAGCGTAATTCATTGTTAAAATCATTTGTTTTTGTATCGTTATTAATGACAACCATTTCAATTCCTGTTAATTCAGCAAAGTTTCTTAATTGTTCTGTTGTTACTTTATAAGAGTAGCAAGTATGATGCGCTCCTCCAGCTTGAATCCAGTTTTCAACCGCTTGGCTTAGAGAAGGTTGTGTTTTCCACAGTACGCGTGCAACAGGAAGATTAGGCATTTCTTCTTCTGGTTGAACTGCATCTACTTCATTGACCAAAAGACGGAAACGATGTCCTAAGTCGATGATGGAAGCATTTAGTGCAGACCCACCAATTCCATCAAACACGATTCTTGCAGGATCTTCCTTCCCACCAATACCTAACGGATGAACTTCAATTCTTGGACGTGTAGCAGAAATGGTCGGACAAACTTCTAGCATATGTGCACCAAGAACCATTTCATTTCCTGGTTCAAAATGGTAGGTGTAGTCTTCCATGAATGAGGTTTGTTCATTGCCAGCAATAATCTTCATTAAGCGTACCAATGCAGCCGTTTTCCAATCCCCTTCACCAGCAAATCCATACCCTTGTTCCATTAATCGTTGTACAGCTAAACCTGGTAGCTGACGTATCCCGTGAAGGTCTTCAAAAGTAGTCGTGAAAGCAGTGTAGCCACCCTCTTCTAGGAATGCCTTCATTCCAAGTTCAATTCTCGCTTGGTACCGAATGGATTCTCTAATTGGACCATCCGTTAATCCATCTGGAACGATTGAATATTTTTCTTCATACTCAACCATTAGCTGGTCAATTTCTTGTTCAGAGACATCATTCATTCGTTGAACAAGGTCTCCCACACCGTAACCATTCACTGTCCAACCAAATTTAATTTGAGCTTCCACCTTGTCACCTTCTGTAACAGCTACTTGACGCATATTGTCACCGAAACGGGCAACCTTCAAGATTTGGCTTTCTGAATAAGCAACCGCTGTTCTCATCCAGCTTCCCACACGCTCTCTTACCTCTTGATTTTCCCAGTGACCTACAACCACCTTACGCTTTACATTTAATCTGCTAGTAATGAATCCATGCTCACGATCACCATGTGCGGATTGGTTTAAGTTCATGAAATCCATATCAATCGAATCCCACGGAATATCACGGTTAAATTGTGTAGCAAGATGTAGAAATGGCTTTTGCAGTGATGATAATCCCGCAATCCACATTTTTGAAGGAGAGAATGTGTGCATCCATGTAATAATACCTGCACAATTATCGTCCGCATTCGCTTCTAGCATCACTTTACGAATAGCCTCTGCATCCTTTACTACAGATTTAAATACTAGTTTATGAGGAACATTAGCATCCAAGCCTTCTACTATTGCTCGTGAGTTGCTTTCTACTGCTTTTAATACTTCTTCTCCGTACAATAATTGACTTCCTGTAATAAACCAAAATTCATAAGCTTTTGTTGTTAACAAGGTAAATCCCCCTAAATGGAAAATGTATTGGTAGAATGATAGAAATAATTAAGTTATACGTACAAGTAATGTTATTTTTGTCCGTAATACGCCTTTGCCCCATGCTTTCGTAGATAGTGTTTATCTAGTATTGCTTGAGCAATTGGACGAACACCTGGATTTAATTGATACGCTTGTAGGGCCATTTTTGCCACTTCCTCAAGAACCACTGAATTATGTACCGCCTGATGGGCATCCTTTCCCCAGCTAAACGGTGCATGATTTGCCACTAATACTCCAGGAATCGCTACTGGATCCATTCCTCCCACTGCGAAGGTCTCAATGATGACATTTCCAGTTTCCAACTCGTAGGCACGATCAATTTCTTCTTTTGTCATCTCTCTTGTACATGGAATTTCTCCGTAAAAATAATCAGCATGTGTCGTTCCTAACGCAGGGATAGAACGTCCTGCTTGAGCCCAACTCGTTGCCCAAGGGGAGTGAGTATGAACAATTCCCCCTATAGAAAGAAAGGCTTTATACAGAGAAAGATGAGTAGGCGTATCGGAAGAAGGTCGTAAATGGCCTTCTACTATATTGCCATCTAAATCAACTACAACAAGGTCTTCTACTTTTAGATCTTCATACGGAATACCACTCGGTTTAATGACGACTAGATTCTCTTTACGATCAATTCCACTTACATTGCCCCAAGTAAATGTCACTAAGCCGTGCTTAGGGAGATCTAGATTGGCCTGTAACACCTCATGCTTTAATTGTTCTAGCATACGGTTTCCTCCTTCTTTTCTGAGGAACTAGCATTCTTAAGCTTTTTCAATGTTTTCATGACATTATTTTCTCCACGACCGAAGTAGTCATAAAGTCGAGCATACTCGCTGTATAACACATTATAAACAGCCGCATTCTCAAGCTTCGGTTGGTAAAACTCATCTTTCACACTTCCCATTTCCTCTGCAGCAGCTGGGATGGTGTCGTAACCGCCACGTTCTTTACCAGCTGCTACTGCTCCAAACATAGCCGAACCAAGTGCAGGTGTTTGAGAGGAAGCAGAAATTTTTATATCCATATTTAACACATCAGAGTAGATTTGCATCATTAATGAATTTTTCTCTGCAATTCCACCAGCTGCATATACTTCATTGACTGGTACGCCATTTTCTCTGAATGTCTCAACAATCATTCTAGTTCCATATGCTGTTGCTTCAATTAATGCACGGTAGATTTCCTCAGGCTTTGTTAGAAGGGTTGCTCCTAATAGAACACCTGTTAAGTCCGCATCCACAAGAGTTGAACGATTTCCATTCCACCAATCTAGAGCAAGTAGTCCACTTTGGCCCACTTTCAACTTGCTAGCCTTTTCTGTTAGCAACTGGTGAATATTCAAGCCTTTTGCTTTTGCCTCATCCTGATAGCTTTCCGGTACACAATTTTCTGTAAACCACTCAAAATGGTCACCTACACAGGATTGCCCTGCCTCATAGCCCATAAAGCCCGGAAGAACACCATCCTCAACCACACCACACATACCCGGAACGATTCGTTCTTCTTCTCCTAGTAAAATATGACAAGTTGACGTTCCCATAATCATTAATAGTTTTCCAGCTTCTGTGATTCCTACAGCTGGCACAGCCACGTGTGCATCTACGTTTGCAACTGCTACCGCTGTACCAGGCGTTAACCCTGTAAGCTTTGCTGCTGCTTCCGTAATTTCTCCTGCCTTAGCACCAATGGGAACGATTTTAGTCGATAGCTTTTCTTCTACGACATTCTCTAATCTAGGATCTAATGCCTTAAAAAAATCTTTTGACGGATAACCCTCTTGCTTATGCCAGATAGCTTTATAACCTGCCGTACAACTATTCCGGTTAATTTCACCTGTCAACTGGTAGATGACCCAATCGGTTGCTTCTAGAATTTGATCGGCCGCTTCATATATATCTGGTGCTTCATTTAAAATTTGCCAAACCTTTGGAATCATCCATTCAGAGGAAATCTTCCCACCATAACGCTTTAGAAATGTCTCTCCACGTTGCTCGGCGATTTCATTCAAACGATTGGCTTCATCCTGTGCCGCATGATGTTTCCATAGCTTCACATAACTATGTGGGTTTGCACGATATTCCGGCTTTAAGCATAACGGTGTTCCGAATTCATCAATTGGCAAAACCGTACAAGCTGTAAAGTCAATTCCTAACCCAACAACATCTTCAGGCGAAACTTGAGCTTTCTCCAACACTTCTGGAATCGTAATCTGCAAAACTTCTAAATAATCTGTTGGATGTTGAAGTGCCCAGTCGTGTTCTAACTTCGTCGTTCCATCTGGTAAAAATTCATCCATCACACCATGCGTATAAGGTTTGACAGCTGTTGCCACTTCCTTGCCTGTTCCAATCTCAACAAGTACCGCTCTTCCCGACTGTGTGCCATAATCAACACCGATTGAATACTTACTCATTAACCTCACCCTGCCCTTAGAAAGAATGCGTTTACATTAAGATAAAAGATGATTCGAGATTTATTTTATCTATCATCATCGGATTAAATGTAACTTTTCTACTTATAAACTAATGTCATGCGTACAAGATAATCGAGAATTTTTATGTAATCCCTTACACTCAACCTTACAAGTTGACTGTTTTTCGTTCTTTTTTATTTCAACTTGTACGCATAACCTTTAACTTGATTGTACCACCTATCGCCATATTTTCAATGGTATTTTTAAAAATAAATTAAAGTTTCTTTGACATATTTGGCTAAAAACTAGTTCTTTATCATACGAACAGCAAATACTTTCGGTACTTTCCGGTCTTTATGTGCCTTAAATTGTACACAGACACTTGTCTTGTTCTCTGTTAATAAACGAGGAATGTCGTACCGTACAAGTACAAACTTGTTCATCTCTTCTAATTCTATTAATCCATCTTTCAACCGATACTCTTCTATACTCAAATCAAAGGACTTCATCGTTTCGATCTCTTTCGTATACATGCGACTAACCCATGTAATGAATCTGGATCTACACTTAGCGAGATCCCCTGCGCTTCCCAGCCCTCGTAATTCTCAGCCTTTGGCTCTAAGCGAGCATACTTTCTAAAACGAGAGAGTAACCGGTCCGGTTCAAGTTGTAGTAGATACTCCTTATTTTATTCCATCGCCTTTTTCAGTGGTCCTCCAGTCACTTTTACACGATTTAACTTAAAAGCCTTTAACTCCATTTCCTCCACTCCTATCTACAACTCTACTTTTTTCCCAATAACGACATTTCCTTGTTGGTCCTTACCTGTAAAAACGAGTGTTTGATTCCAATTCTCCCAATCCCAAGCTGGTAATACAATGATTTCACAAAGCCTTTCATCAAAATGAACTTTAAAAATATTGTCTTTTTTATACTCCCATACCCCTTCACCCTTAGCAGGAAGCGTTATAGTACGCGAAGGAATCAGTTCATGTTCATTATTATCCATCCAAATATATTCCCATTTTCCATTCATCCATTCTGGATCAACAGGTTGTTCCTCTTCTCCTGCGTATCTCTCAGGAGAAACAAGTGGCCAGCCATCCTCTGTCCACACAATCTTTCTCACATGGAGATAATGCCAATGGGGATCCTTTTCTCCTCTTGCATGGTGAACGATATAATAATTTTCGTCATCTTGTAACACCGAATTATGCCCAGGCGCAATCCAGCCTTCCTTGTCCCCAAATTTATATCCCCCTAATATTTTCATCCCTACTTCGTTTGGTGGAAGTTCTAAATTGGTCATTTCATTCCCATCATAGTCAAGATAAGGACCCTCAATAGAATGAGATCTCCCCACGCGAATATGATAATTCTTAAATAAGGAATCATAGGAAACGAATAAGTAATATTCATCAAATTCCGGATGATACACAATATAAGGTCCTTCAATGGCAGCTTCTACACTGGTAGACCTTTTAGCAACTAGGGTTTCTTCCCTCCCTGCGCGTTTTTTTCCTGTTGCCGGGTCAATAGGGAAAACATATAATCCACCAAAGAAGCTCCCATAGACTAACCACGGATCTCCATCACGGTCAAAAGTAATATTCGGATCAATCGCATTGGGCCCAGGTACACCCTGCTGAGATTTCACTACCTCGCCCTGATCCTGCCATGGTCCTTCAATACTTTGACTTGTTGCCACTCCAATAAACGACTGAGTTTTTCCGAATTGTGAAGCTGCATAGTACAGATAGTAGGTGTCACCGAACTTGGCTACTTCCGGTGCCCAAAGACCTTTAGCACCCGTCCAATCATACGCATCCTTTGGAATCTCATCAAATGCATGACCAACAAACTCCCATTTTATTAAATCCTTTGATTTCCGTATTTGAATTCCACCCGTTGGAGGTCCACCATACTTCGCATCCGTCGAAAATACATAATACGTATCACCATCCTTGAAGCTTGCTGGATCGTGAGCATTATTAATATTCCACTGACTTTCATCGTGGATAATTGACTTGTCGTACAATTTATACTGTATTGGTTCTTTTGGAAATTTCATTTCACTCTAGTCTCCCATCATTTTCTTTATCCCCCAAAAACTTACCCTTTCCCTTTGTAGTTTCTTAATTAAAATGAAAATATGAAAACAAAAGCACTTATCCGTCGTAACTTTCGATAAGTGCCTTCCCATTTTCTTGTATTCAATTTTTCAATCAAAATATTCCCGGTATTTTGATTTGCATCTCCTGAATCAATGTATCAACCTTTTACACCAGAAATAGCAATCGATTCGATAATCTGCTTCTGGAAGATAATAAATACGATTAACATCGGTAATAAAGCAACCACCGATGCCGCCATGATGAGCGGATAATCGCTTTGGATCGCATACGATGCGTTAAAGTTTGCAATAACTAACTGCAAAGTCTGCTTCTCTGGTGAGTTCAAGTAAAGAATCGGACCTAAATAGTCATTCCAGATTCCCATAAACCATAAAATTAACTGAGCAGCAACAGCTGGTTTAATTAATGGAAAGATAATCTTATAAAAGATCTGAAAATACGAACATCCATCAATCTTCGCTGCTTCAATAATTGAATTCGGTATGCTGTTCAAGAATTGACGTAAGAAGAAAATCATGAACAGGTTCCCAAAAAGCCCAGGAATGATAAGTGGTAGTAAGCTATCTACCCAACCAATACTTGAAAACATGATAAATTGTGGAATCATTAGTACTGGGTAAGGAATCATAACGGACGCAAACAACATTAAGAAGATTTTGTTTTTCCCATTAAATCGTAGCTTAGCAAAAGCAAAAGCGGCCAAGCTTGACGTAAAGGTTCCAACGATCGTTACCGATAATGCAACGATTAAACTATTACAAATACCAGATAATAGAGGACCCATATCCCAAATTTCAAAATACTTAGCAAATGAAATATCTTTCGGAATCCAAACTGGCGGTAAGGCAAAAACATCTTCCTTCGATTTTAATGACGTGGAGAACATCCACAACAGCGGTGCTACCATAAAGATCGCCCCAAAGCTTAGGAAGACAAAAACAAATATATTGGTAATCTTATTTTTCTTTTTCTCAGACATCGGCTCTGCTTTTACTTCTTTTTCTACTACTGCAACTTCCATTATCAAGTGCCCCTTTCTATTAGTCTTTTTATTAACCTAGTCTTAATCCAATTCAAAGGAAGATTTTTCGTTCATCTTAAATTGGATGAGGGTAATAATAAAGATGAAGAGTCCTAATACTAAGGCCATTGCAGATGCATAACCTAGTTGGAAGTTACCAAATGCTTTTTGCCAAATGTAGAAAACCACTGATGCTGAGCTATACTCAGGACCACCAGTAGGTGTCATAACGTTAATCTCCGTAAAGATTTGTGCTCCACCAATAATATTGGTAACAATAATGAAGAATGTTACTGGCTTAACCATTGGAAGTGTAATATGCCAGAAGGCTTGAAAAGCGTTTGCTCCATCCAATTTCGCAGCTTCATAGAATGTCTTAGGGACACTTTGTAATGCCGCTAAATACAGCAACATCGTATAACCTAACCCTTTCCAAACTGCCATAAGAATTAATGCCGGTTTTACTGTATCTGTATTTTGCAACCAATTAGGACCTTCAATCCCGATGAGATCTAAAAATTGGTTAACTAAACCATAATCTCCGTTATACGCCCATTGCCAAAGAATGGATACCGCTGCAATGGAGGAAATAACAGGAATATAGTAAAGTACGCGAAAGGTGTTTGTTCCAAAGATTCCTCTATTTAGAGCTAGAGCCAGTAAAAGTGCTAACACGATTCCAATTGGAATACCTAGCATCATAAAGAAGGTGTTATACATCGACTTGTAAAAATACTCGTCTTTAAATAAATTTATGAAGTTTTCAAAGCCGATAAACTCCATTTGTCCTAGACCATTCCAATTCGTAAAGGCTCCGTACATTGAATAAATAAGAGGAACCATTGCAAAAATGAGGAATCCTAAGACTGGTGCTGCAATAAACAAATAGGCATATCTTTGTTCTGTGCGATACAGCTTGGATGTCGCTTTCATCTTTCCTCACCCTTTCAACAAAAGCATAAATATACACTTTTTACACGTACATTTTATTAAAAGATGTAAATGATGCTAGCTTATCATTCTATGAATCTAGCACCATTTACATTGCTAGTCTTTTATTTCTTACTAGCTTGTTTATCTTGTTCGATTGCAGCATCTAACAGTTTTTGCATTTTCGGTTGCGCTTCTTTTACGTAGTCTTCAACAGAGGTTTTACCATCTAACACTGGTTGAATGTTTTTGAAGAACTCATCATACCATTCAGCTGTGTAAGTTTTTTCAGCCGGGAATCCACGACCGTAATCATTAATGATATCTAAGAACTCTTGCTTATTGTCAGGTTTAATGGATGTGTCAGCAGCCCATGTATCAGCTACTTCTACACTATTTGGTAATTGGACTTGTGCATCAACCAATGCTTGTTGTCCTTCTTGGTCAGCAGATAGGTACATCGCTAGTTCAGCTGCTTCTTTTGCATGCTTCGTTGTTGCACCAACACCAATTCCTAAAGATCCGACCCAAGCAGAGGACTCACCAGTAGAACCTGCAGGCCAAGGAAGTAAATCATATTCGAACTTTAATTGTTCTTTAAAAGCAGCCATATCCCATGGTCCAACAGGGAAGAAGGCTAATTGACCTTTCAACCATCTTTGGTACGTATCTAATGTTTGTGCATCACCAATAGAAGGAGTGATTTGGTATTTGTTTTGTTGATCTACAAAGAATTGTAAGGCTTCGATAAATTTCGGATCATCAATCGTAACTTTTGTTCCCTCTTCGTTAATCCAATCTGCGCCGTTACTCCAAACAAATGGTTGTAATGCCCAGTTTACGTTAAATCCAGTTCCATACTGATCCATTTTGCCGTCACCATCATTATCTTTTGTTAACTGCTTGGCAACATCAATGAATTGATCCCAAGTGTACGGCTTGTCTTTATCAGGAAGTGGAATTCCTGCTTCTTCAAACATGGTTTTGTTGTAACCTAATGCAAAAGGCCCTAAATCTTTTGGTAAACCATAGATGGCACCTTGACCAAGAGTTTCA
Organism: Robertmurraya korlensis; assembly: GCF_023715225.1. Lineage (GTDB taxonomy): Bacteria > Bacillota > Bacilli > Bacillales > Cytobacillaceae > Robertmurraya_A. The sequence continues at coordinate 123,464 of NZ_JAMBNS010000007.1, read as the reverse complement.
CCGTCAAAACGGTACTTATTAACCCCCGCTTCCCAAATGTCATCAATTTTCACGTCCGTCGACCCTTCAACTTGTTCCGTAATATCTAATAGAACTCCAGAGTTTACATACGCTTTTACTTGAGCTGGGTTATAGAAAAAAACATCTGGAATCTTACGTCCTGCGATTGCTGATTTTAGCTTCGTATCATATTGATCAGGAGCTGTTTGAACCATTGTAACTTTTACATCTTTGTTTGCTTCTTCATATCTCTTTACAGTAGCTTTATAAGCTTCTAGTTCTTGAGGATTTCCTCTAAACATAAAAGTAAGCTCAACCTTGCCGTCACTACTAGCCTTATCACTACCTGAGCACCCACTAAGGATGGCACCAATCACCATTATTGCTAGAAGCATTATGACACCAATTTTTTTAGATGATTTAAACAAGTTAATCCCTCCATCTTCAACCTATTGTAGTTATAAAAGAATGAAATCAAGACAAACTAATTGAAAGCGCAAACACTTTACATTAAAAAAATAATAGCTTATTCTCTAATTTATTAATAGTCCTTTTTATATGTACGTACATGTTAGAGGATTACATATAAATCCCTCCTAGTAATTTCGTAGTTTTCAAGTAAAAGCTATTGACCCTTTAGAGTTTCTTTCTATGAAAGCGCATTCCCTACAATTCAAATAGTAATATACCTGTTCGTACATGTCAATGTGATTTTTCAAAAAATATTTATTATGTCCGTACGTGTTCATGTTTATTTATAAAATATACTTGTATGGAATAGTTTTTTTCCATTTTATTTGATACTATGGTATTATTAGATATATGTTGTACGTATAAGTTGTTTTACATTATGTACATGGAATAGAAAGCGGTGATACCTCAGTGGCACAACAAAAAACTAAATACAACATGGTTAAGGAAAAAATCGTGGAGTGGATCGAAACAGGGAAGGTAAACCCTGGCGAAAAAATTTACTCCGAAAATGAACTTGTGCAGATATTTGGGGTTAGTAGACATACGGTGCGACAAGCGGTGGGTGATCTCGTTCATGAAGGATTACTTTACAGAGAACAAGGTGCTGGTACCTTCTGTTCGCATAATCCTAAGCAATCAAAACAGAATCAATCTTCCTCTTCAGTAATAAAAGGAAAAAATATTGGTGTTATTACTACCTATATTTCTGATTATATCTTCCCGTCCATTATTAGAGGAATTGAATCGTATCTTACCACACAAGGATATACGTTAACTTTATCTTGTACGGATAATGATGTGGAAAAAGAAAGACAATGTTTACAAACCATGTTAGGCAGAAATATTGATGGACTTATTGTCGAACCAACCAAGAGTAGCAACTATAACCCAAACATTAACTACTATCTTGAACTCGAACAAAACAATATTCCTTATTTAATGATTAACCAATTTTATTCTCAGCTGATGCCTCCTCATATCATTATGAATGACGAGCATGGAGGGTTTATCGCGACCGAACACTTAATTAAATTGGGGCATGAAAAAATTATCGGTTTGTTCAAAACAGATGACTTGCAAGGAGTTCATCGGATGCAAGGCTTTATTCGAGCATTTAGAGAGCACGGTGTTACCTTTTTCCCTGAGATGGTCATTACTTATTCAACAGAAGATGTGAATAGCAAAACGTTAAAACAAATCGAAGAGTTTTTCTCAAAGGACGAAAAGCCAACTGCCATTGTGTGCTACAATGACCAGCTGGCGGTAAGTGTGTTAGATGTTCTCCGTAAACTTGACTTAAAAGTACCAGAAGATGTTTCTATTGTTGGATACGATGACTCGTTCTTAGCAGAAGCAACAGAAGTAAAACTAACCACTGTTACCCATCCAAAAATGGACATGGGAATTGAAGCAGCAAAATGGATTGTATCCGCAGTGGAAAATAAAGAAGTTCCTCAGTCGAAGGTTTATGAACCTGAACTTGTTGTAAGAAATTCAACGATGCAGTTGAAAAAGACGAGTTTGATTTAGATAAGGTACGAACCCTGCCTGTTATGGCAGGGTTCGTTTTTTATTGGGTTGGATTGGTCCGCTCTTAGTAATGTGTGTGAGCGTAGAATCGCAAATTAACACCTTACCTACAATTTTTTTGTACATAACAATTTATACATAATCCAAAATGCTTGATAGATTGTGGATTACCGCTAAAGGCTTATGATTTGTTTCTGGCTCTTTATTCCGATGGTTAAACCAAAGTGAGTGCCAACCCGCTTTAGAGGATCCAACAACATCATTCTCCCATGAATCCCCTATGTATAGTAATTCATGAGGCGCTAGATTTACATGCTTTCTCACATGATGAAAGATGTCTGGATTAGGCTTGGCCACCCCAACTCCATCAGACACAAAAATGAGATCGATAGGAATATGACTTTTCAGCCCTAAGGAAGAAATTTTACTATGCTGATGCTCGACTGGACCATTTGTAATCATTCCTACAGTGATCCCCTTTTTTTTCAACATTCCAAGAAGATTGGGTACCTCAGGGAACATCTTAAGCTGACTCTGATTATATTCGTATTGATTTTGAAACAACCGAGCTTCTTCAGAATCTATCGTTATATCCATCCTTTTTAAAGCTACCATAATCCTCTTCGTTCGAAGGTCAACAAGAGATAGGTTCCCTGCCACATAGTCCTTCCACAACCAGTCACTAGCTTCTCTAAACTTGATAGATAGATCATTCATATTTATTTCTGAAGCTATTTCTGGAAACAGTTCTTCTACCGTTTTTTCAAAAGGATATTGCGAGTCGTGTAAGGTATCGTCCAAATCAAAAAAAAGTGCTTTAATCATCATCATTTTCTCCTCTCGTAATACATAACAGAATTTCTAGCTTTTGTTATCGGTTAGAATATGCTATTTTTATGATAATCCTAGAAAATAAGAAACTTGGTGAAAAAATGAAATACGAAAATAATGCTCTTTTTAGAATGCTAGAAATTGTAACCGCTTTTTTTCAACTGAATATTTTATGGCTTTTATTTTGTCTTCCCGTTATCACCATTTTCCCTGCGACCGTTGCGATGTACTGCGTCACTCGACAATGGATTACCCACAAGGACTATAGTGTCTTTCGTTCGTATATGAAATTTTTCAAAGAAAACTTTAAACAAAGCTTTGTGCTTGGGTTGATTTGGCTAGTGCTCTCCGGTCTTTTATTTTTAGACTTTACCTTAATGAATAGCCTAGGGTCTTTACAACCTATCTTCTATTCTATCTTTTTACTGATCGGATTTATATTATTACTAACAACCATCTATATATTTCCAATGATGTCCCACTATCGTATGAAAACCATTGATATTGTAAAAAACTCATTTTTCTTTTCACTACGATTTTTACCAACCACATTTTTGTCTTTGCTATGTATGGTGGCTACAGGGATGATCCTTTATTTTTGGCAAATTACCTTTTTATTTATCTACTGTGTCTGTGCTTTTTGTATCAGTTTTCTTTGTCATCGTGTATTTCAAAAAGTTCAAGACCAGCTCAAAACCTTATGATGTTATGCAAAAAACCGAGTACTATTTTTCGAAAGTACTCGGTTTTTATTCTTTATATTATGCTTCTCTTTCAAGAAGCCTTTCTCCAGGAATGACCTTTGGTACTTCAACTACTCTGGCCAAAAGGATGGCCACAATACAGATACAACCCGCTAATAAAAAAGCAGAGGTAAACGGGAGGGCCTTTACCACAATCGGCCCAACAAAAGCAGATAACCCGTAGGCTTGATACATAAAGCCATAGTTACTTCCCATGTTTCTAACACCAAAATAGTCTGCAGTAACTGATGGGAAAAGAGCGAGAAAACCACCGAAGCAAAACCCGATTAAGGAAACAGCCATTAAAAACAGAGGATAGTTCATCATTCCAGTACTCATATAAAACATCATGACGGCTGTTAAGCCATAGATGGTGATTAATGTAGGTTTCCGTCCAAAACGATCAGATAGTTTCCCCCATACAATACGCCCTGCAGCATTAAACAAAGCAATCACCATAACCGCATTTCCTGCTTGTTCAAGTTCCAGATTTGCCATATCTACTCCGATATCGACCGCAAAACTAATCACCATTAAACCGGAAACACTTCCAAATAAAAACATAAACCATAATAAATAAAACTGTTGAGTTCGAAGCATTTGTTTTGGTGTAAACTGATTGCTCGCATCTACAAATGTTTTTACCTGACTATTAGATGTTTGTTGTTTAGGTTGATACTTTAGTACTTGCTCTTCTGTTGGATTTTTCAGCAACTGTGCCCCAGCAATAACAAACAATAAATATATGATTCCCAAATACATAAAGGTTGAAGAAACTCCTGATAATTCAATGAGATATCCAATCAACGGTTTGTAAATAAGTCCACCTAGTCCAAAACCTGCAACAGCTACACCGCTTATAAAGCCTCTTTTGTCAGGGAACCACTTTACACATGCGGATAACGGACAAACGTAGGTCATTCCAATCCCAATTCCTCCGACTACACCATAGAAGAAATAGAGCTGTAAAAGTGAAGTCGCTTGGCTTGATAACATCAAGCCTATTCCCAGCAGCAAACCTCCAATCGTCGCGACCCACCTAGGTCCAATTTGGTCTTGTAGCCTTCCAGCAAAAATCGTTGCAAATGCAAAAACAGCAATCGTTATCGAAAAGGTCACAACTACATCTTCCCTTGCCCAACCAAATTTATCAATAAGCGGCTGATTAAAAAGACTCCAAGCATACACCGCCCCTAAATTAATTTGAATAAGAACAGCCCCCAATACTACTAACCAACGATTCAAATATAAAACCTCCTTAAGTTTAAAAAATTGCCCAATAAAAAAGAGACCAGCGGTGATGAACATTCATCCTCGCTGGCCTCTTCTATACTCACAAACACTGTGTTTACATAAGCAACCAAATAAAGTAATAATTACAAATAAAATGATTTCCCTTCCCCTTGTACCGATTACATTGAAAAGAGCTACCACGATTTTTTCTAATTATAAGTGTCTGTGTATGAACGGTCAAGAAAAAATAACAGTTAAACATAAAATGTTATATGTAGGTGAATATAGTAAAGTACAAAACTTAGGAGGAATTCTTATATGAGTGTAAAAAATGAAGACTTGTTGTCCCCCTTTCGTTTTTCGAGTGGGATCACATTAAAAAACCGAATGGTCATGGCACCCATGACTAATTTCTCTTCCAATCAAGACGGCACAGTGACCGATGCTGAAGTTTCTTATTACGCGAGACGCTCAGCAGGTGTTAGCATGGTTATTACTGCCTGTACATATGTAACAGCAAATGGGAAGGGATTTCACGGAGAGTTTGGTGGAGATCGTGATGAAATGATTCCTAGTTTACGTCGTATAGCCGAAGCAATAAAGCAGCAAGGGGCAAAAGCAATCCTCCAAATCTTTCACGGAGGAAGAATGTGTCCTCCCGAGCTTGTTCCAAACGGTGAAATTGTAAGTGCCAGTGATATTCCAGCTGAAAGAGGCGGTGTCTCCACAGAAGAACCAAATGTAAATCCCCGAGCCTTAACAGAAGAGGAAGTTCAAGAAATGGTCAAAGCGTTTGGTGAAACTACCCGTCGAGCGATTGAAGCCGGGTTTGATGGGGTTGAAATTCATGGAGCAAACGGCTATTTAATACAGCAATTCTTTTCCCCTCATTCCAATCGAAGGGAAGACCGGTTCGGTGGCAGTTTGGAAAAACGGATGACTTTTCCTCTGGAAGTTGTAAATGAAGTAAAACGTATTGTCCGAGAAAAAGCACAATCTCCCTTTTTAATAGGATATCGTTTTTCCCCTGAGGAACCTGAAACGCCAGGAATTACAATGGATGACACCTTGAAATTAGTTGATGCCTTAGCTGATAAAGACCTTGATTATCTACATGTATCATTAATGAATTTCTTTTCCACCCCACATAGAGGAGTAGAAGACCTTTCTAAGAGCAGAATAGAGTATTTACTAGAAACCATAAAAGATCGTGTTCCTTTGATTGGAGTAGGTTCTATTTACACGGCAGAAGATGCTCGTAAAGCTTTTGCGACGGGGGTTCCTCTTCTTGCTCTAGGAAGAGAACTAATAATTGATCCAGACTGGGTTCAAAAAATCTCCGAAAATAGAGAGAATGAGATTGTAACCAAACTGAACAAAGAGAAGCAGAAGGAATTAGTTATTCCTGACCCTTTATGGAATGCCATTATGAATAGCCCTGGTTGGTTTCCAGGTGTTTAATTTATTAAAGAGCTCTTGATTGTTCAAGAGCTCTTATCTTTCAAAACCATATTGTTATCCGAATTCTTTACCTTCACCATACACCCCAACGCAACAACCATACTTCCCGCAGCAGCATAGAACAAAATTCCAAAACCAAAGAGATCAATAAAGACCCCTAATGTAGGTGGTGAAATAATGGCCGACAGCGAAGAAACTAAATAATATAAACCCGTTCTAGTTCCAAAACTATGTTCGCTACCTGTCGAGACAATATATGGGTAAGCATTAATATTAATACAGGCCCAAAAAACTCCACCCGCGAATAAAAGGATCCGAAGAAATAGAACGGTTTGAACAGTAGTTAACAATAAAAACACAAAAATCAAACCCATTATTCCTATCATAATAATTCTTTTCTTTCCATACTTAGCCCCTAGCAACCCCGACGGAATGGCCGACAAGACAAAGCTTAATGAAAAGAAGGCTAATGAAAAGGCAGATGCGCTTTTGGTTAATCCTAGTTCACTTACTCCGTATAAAGTAAACAAAGCTTCCATTCCTTGTATCGCAATAAACCAGAAAAAGATTGCCGTTAATAAAATGATCGTTGGACGATTTAACTCATTTTTATAGCTGAGCTTCGGTGCAGTTGTAACTGAATAGAAGAGGGCATCCCGTTTTTCAATAATGTTTTTGTACAAAACCCATAATGCTACCAAAAATATGACGCTAACGGCTAAAAAAGGCGTGGATTCATTCACACTAAACAAATAAGAGCCCACACTAAATGCCAATATGGCACCAACGCCACCCATAAAATTAATAATTCCATTTGCTTTTGTTCGCTGGTATTCTGGTGTGATATCAGGCATGAGAGCAATGGTCGGAGATCTAAATATAGCCATGGACAGGTTCATGCACAACATAAAAATAATTAAAGTTAAAAGACTATTGTGAAAAGGAATTAGTGCAAAAAACAAAGCAGCTAGTGGGATTCCCACAAGCAAGTAAGGCATTCGCCTGCCATAGGTTGTATTCGTTCGATCACTGCGTTGGCCAATATAAGGCTGTAAAAATAAAGCAATATAGTTATCAATGGTCATTAAAAAACCAATCAATGCGGTGCTCGTTAAATAATTTTCAAGAAAAAATGGTACAAATCCGTTATACAGCGACCAACCGATGCTAATGCTAAAAAAACCAAAGCCTAACAGCCATGTCTTTTTCATCGTGCCCCCCCTACACCTACGAAAAATCTTTTTAGAGAACATAATGCTATTATCCTATGTTGAGTTTTATGAACAATTGCTTGTTCTACTTTTATATATATAAAAAGAAAACACCTTGCCTCTCCTGACAAAGTGTCTCACCTTATTCAAAATCCTCATGGACTCGTTTTTCATATTTATAACCATTATAATGAAGAATCTTAACAGTAACTTTAACATTCTTTAACGAATTTTTTTCTAAATAAAAGCGTTTGGTGGTTTTTAGTTCTTGATATTTCTTTGGGTTTGCTCTGTACCATCTTTCTCCTAGATTAAGAACATCAAGCCTCTTTTCAACTCCATTACCATAAAGCTCTCTTACTTTCGATTGGATATCTTTCTGAATAATTTCTTTTACCTTTTTAATAGGAACCTCTTTTAATTTTTCTAATAGATCCGCTTCTACTGAGATGTTTAAAGAAAACACAGGCGCACTAAGATTATCTTCATATTGGACCTGAACCTTCGGAGTAGATAACTTTACTACAGCAATTAAATTTCCATCCTCTTCTACTTTTTGATTCAATGCCACATGCTTTTCTCTTAACCAATTAACATAAACAGCATCTTTAAAGGGGAGGTTTTGAATGTACTTTTGTTGTTGAAACACTGAATACCCATTAAAATATAAGATAGGATAAGGTTCATCTGCCTTCCAACTTTCTTTATCAATACTCACAGTAGGAATCTTCGCCATTCCCATGGGCTCATGAAACTCTCTTAAGAAAAACATTAACATCGTTGGTTTAATCTCATTCTGTGCTAATTCATATTGATTTTTCTTATATAATACAGTGTACACAGCAGGGTAATTAAACAAGGCCTTTACATTTAGAAGGGCTTGCATATCCTCTGATGTAGTAATAATGCGGAGGGTTGGCCTCAGGGATCGATTTCTACCAATTTCTTTCATTACCTCATTAAACTTGTTCTCAACAATCGCTTGAGTAAGGATAAGTGTCTTTACATGTCCAAAAAACAGGGGAGGTTCTGACATTTTATAAAGATTGCTAACTGCTAAGTTGAGGGTTTCACCTTTAGCCGATGCCACAAAAATTGGGACAGGTTCACTAGGTTTCCCTCCTTCCTGCTTTCCCACATTTGCAAAACTTAATCCTTGTAGATAGGCAGTGTACTCCTTACTTTCCTTATCATAATCAAGCCCTATTGCTACAATATAGGTTAAATCTTGAATATTTTTCAACCCTGAACAACTTGTTAGCAGAAGACAGCTTATAATACAAATAAACCAACTTTTCGTCATGATCCATCCCCACCTCTTGTTTTGTCTGTAGGACTCGTGGCGGATGTTCTAGTTTTGTAATACTGTGTAGGTGCTTTAAAAAAAGACTTAATAGCTTCTTTTAATGAAACAGGTGCTAATGCTCCTAGATAAGGGGCACCAAAGGACGTAATGGTTGATAAATAAAGAACGGTTAATATATAGCCGATAATAACTCCAAATAATCCAAAAAAAGTGCTTAAAATTAGAACCAAAAATCTGATGATAGTAATGGCTGAACTTAACGATTGATTCACTAAGGTAAAGGACGAAATATAGGTTATGGCAGCAACTACAAGCATAGTGGGTGAAGTTAAGCCTGCTCTGATCGCTGCATCTCCCACAATTAAGCCCCCAAGGACTGCTACCGTTTGGCCTATAGCCCGCGGTAAACGCACTCCTGCTTCATTAAATAACTCAAATAAAAATAAAATAACGAACATTTCAATGGGTGCAGACAAGGGCAGTCCAAAACGTGAAATAGATATCGTTGCTACTAGTAAATACGGAATCTGCTCGATATTAAAAGCTGAAAAAGCAATCCAAATTCCAGGTAAAAATCCTGACACCGTCACTCCTAACATTCTCATGATTCTTTCCATCGTTACATACGTATAGCTAATATATTGGTCTTCAGGAGATTTCGTTTGTAATAATAAGTTGGTTGGTGCAATGGAGACAGTTGGATTCCCCTCTACCATAAGAGCAAATCGACCTTGAATTAAAGCCTGAACGATAAAGTCTGGCCGGCCCGTATAGTCCGTACTTGGGAGAATTGAATACGGTCGATCACGAATCAATGACTCCAAATCGTAAATACTTGTCAATACATCAATCTCTATCTTGTCTAGTCTTGTATGAACTTCTTCAAGTACCCGTTGGTCAATAATATCTTCTATATACAAAAGAACCACTTTGGTATTGCTTCTTGTACCAATGGTATATTTTTCAACACATAAAGAAGATGTATTGAGTCTCCGACGCACCAATGAAATATTTGTCTTTAAATCCTCAACAAAACCATCCTTAGGTCCTCTAATGGAAGTTTCAAGAGCTGATTCCTCAGGCGGTCTTTTTGGAAAATTTCCCGCTTGAATACTTAATAACTCATTTTGAAAATCAAAAAGGACATGCCCTTCAAATAGCAGTTGCAATAAATCATCCATTGATTTTTCAGACACCTCTTCGGCCTGAAACAAAGAAGTCAATTTCGCTTTCACTATGTCTCTTTCGCCACCGCTTATTCTCGGTAATATATATTGATCTAAGTATTGACTATCAACTAACGATTCCAAATAGATGAGCTTATACTTCTCCGCCGAGTGACCATGTTCCTTACATGTTAGATCATCACTTTTCTTCAGCTTCTCTAAGAGGAGGGTTGTTTTATCCTCTGAGGTTTTACGTAGAACTGGATCCAAGTTTATTTTCCTTTTCATGTTGTTTATCCCTCTTCTTTAAGACAAAAATAATAAAAGCAGAAAGTAAAATCTGAATTAGAAAGAAAGCTAGCGTAACAGGAAAAACATACAAATAAATGATTTGATAGAAAGTGAATGACTCGACCTTTATTAAAGCAACCCCTAATAGTAAGAGATACATCACCCCTACAAGCTTAGGATTCAGCCGATACTCTCGCTTTTTTCGTGATAATGAATGTCCTAAAAGATACATAAATAATCCAATTCGAATAAGTGCTCCACTTAACCATTGGTATAAAGCAAAGAAGTCAAGATTTGAGATGTATTCACCGATATTAAGTACCCTCCATTGCTCATACGCTGGATATCGAAAGTTCACTGACTCAATTACACCAAATTCCATAATGGTAGCTGAAAGAGGGCCGAAAATTAATCCCGTTAATACGGTTAGTAGTATTAAAAGTTGTTTTAATGTAATAGGTTCTTGCGAGAAAGGCTGTAACAATACCACAATATAAAGTTCTAATAGTCCCGCTAGAACGTAAATTGTTCCTCTAAATAAAGGAATATATCCATCTGTTAATACAGGAAATAACAGACTTGGGTCCTTAAAACTCGTATTAGTTAATGCAATAAAGAATCCCAGTAAAACGACAATAGGTAACAATAGTCCACTTGCTATAGCCATGGTTTTTACACCTGATAGGGTAACGATGCAACACACAAGAATTAATACGATATTGATCATGATAATAGGTGCTTCAGCCAGAAAATAGGCACTTAACCAGATCATTAGGTCTCTAAAGGTTACATAGGCGCTAATAAATAAAAATAGGAAAACTGGCGCTCGTAAAAAATAGGAGAACATGTTTCCTAAGCGATTTTGAACCATAAAAAAGAATCCCTCACTCGGACTATTTTTTATGATGTAATAGATTAACCATAGAAACACTAGGGCAATCGGGTAAGCAACTATCACACTTAACCAGCTATCTCTCCCTGCTGCCGTCAATAGATTTGGAATAAGTATGACATGGTTTAGTAAACCAGTTGATAGGACTAGTAATAGAAATAATTGTCTCGGTATTAGTATCTTTCCTAGGCTTTGCATAAATATCTCCTATTTGCCGTTTTATTATTAAAATCACCTAAACTTCTTTAATTATGTTGGTCAATAGGTAAAAATAAAAAAAACACCTTGTCTATTGACAAAGTGTCTTACACTATTACACCGATCTCTTTCGTTTAAAGGAATATAAAACAAATAATAAAACAAACCATAGTGGGGTCAACAATAATGCTGAACGCGTGGATTCTGATATCAACATCACTAGTAAAATAAACGCAAAAAGAGCTAGTACCACATAGTTAATAAATGGTGTTAGTGGAGCTTTAAATATTGATTTTTGATGTAAGTCTGGACGAGTTTTTTTATATCTAATATGGGAGATTAATATGATGCTCCACACCCAAATGAAACAAATCGCACTAATGGTTGTGACAATTCCAAAGGCTTGCTCGGGGATCAGTTTGCTTAGTAGTGTTCCTACAGAAACAATGACCGTCGAAATCAGTAAGGCATTACTTGGAACGGCATTTTTGTTTAATTTTGAAAGCATACCTCTTCCACCGTTTTGACGTCCTAAGTTATACATAATACGGCTTGTTGAGAATAATCCACTATTACTAGCAGATGCGGCAGATGTTAATACAACAAAGTTAATGATCCCGGCCGCAACAGGAATACCAACTAAACTAAACGTTTTAACAAAAGGACTTGTATCGGCATTCAACTGGTTCCATGGATTTATGCTCAGAAGAACTATTAATGCACCCACATAAAAGAACAGAATTCTTAAAGGAATTTTGTTAATAGCTGAAGGAATATTTTTCTTTGGATCTGCTGTTTCTGCAGCTGAGACACCAACTAACTCTACTCCAACAAAAGCAAATACGACCATTTGGAAAGAAAATAAAAAGCCGCTAATTCCATTCGGGAAAAACCCTCCGTGTTGCCATAAATTTTGTACAGAAACCGTTCCTGCATCTGTTTTAAATCCAATAACTAGCAGCACGATCCCAATAACAATTAAAGCAAGAATTGTTATAACCTTAATAATGGCAAACCAAAACTCTAATTCTCCAAAAAGCTTTACTGTTAATAAGTTTAACCCTAATAATATGATTAAGCAGATAAGTGCTGGTACCCATTGTGGGATATCAAACCAATACTGCACATACATTCCTACTGCAATAATATCGGCCATCGCCGTCATTATCCAACAGAACCAGTACGTCCACCCTGTTACAAAGCCTGCCCATGGTCCAATATAGTCCACTGCAAAATCGGTAAACGATTGATAACCTGCATTCGATAACAAAAGCTCCCCTAATGCTCTCATAACAAAAAAGGTTGCTATACCCACGATTAAATAAGCTAAGATGATTGAGGGACCTGCTAAGGAAATGGCTTTTCCTGATCCTAAAAACAATCCGGTACCAATCGTACCGCCAATTGCAATTAGCTGTACATGTCGATTTTTCAGTTCCCTTTTTAATTCATGCTGTGCCACTTGATATTCCTCCGTTTTTCTTCGAATGTTATTGTAGTAATAATAGCTATAAAAAAAGAGACTGGAGTTCCCTCCAATCTCTTAAAACGTCAGAATAACAAATACACATGGTTAAATGATAAAAAGAGAACTTTCTACCTCTTTCATTCATACCAAATAGTATTTTTACTCTTCTGTCCTTTTGCCTGAGATTGTGAACCCTTCGGCGTCGCATTATGCGATCTCTCCAGAAGCCGCTCCTGTTATAGTTTGACCCATAACATTCATAGCTTGCTTAATTATTTTATTTACAGCTTAGATTTGTTTCTTTCAACATACTCTCAAGCTATTATTCTACGATAATTTGTAATTTTAGCAGTATTCTTATAGTTGGTCAAGAATAATTTTGTAAAATGATTATGATCCAATTTTTTGATAAGACATTCCTACGTGTTGCTCGCTAGGATAAAAGTTCCTATTAGTTTTCCCAATCCTTTTTAAAAAGGCATCGACCACTATAGGATCAAACTGTTTTCCTCTCTCCTTTTGAAGCTCATTTAAAGTATATTCTAATCTCCTTGCCTCACGATACACGCGATGTGAGGTCATGGCATCAAATGCATCAGCAACTGCCATAATACGGGCTTCTAAGGGGATTTCTTCTCCCTTTAATCCTTTTGGATAGCCATTACCGTCATATCGTTCATGATGGTACAAAATCATATTTAATACTCCACTTTTCTCGAACGGTTTAATATGTTTCACGAGCTCATAACCAATAGACGGATGCTGTTTAATATGTAGAAATTCGTCCGTAGTTAATTTTGAAGATTTATTTAATACATTTTCTGAAATTCCAATTTTCCCAATATCGTGAAGCAATCCACCAATATAAATATTCTTACAAATGTTTTGCTTTAGTTTTAACTCTTCTGCGATGGCTTTTGAATAATTCGCTACGTTGTTCGAGTGGAAAGCCGTGTAATTATCTCTCGAATCTAATGTATTGGCTAAAGAGGTGATAAGATCCACCATATTTCTCTTCTCAGCGATATATTTTTCAATTAGTATCATGATAAATGTGGCCATAATAAAGCTCCAAACCCATTGAAGGATGGTTAAATGAATACTGAAATCTGGTGCATGGTAAGCCCCAATAAAAGTAATCACACCACTAGTAAAAATCTGTATCCATCCCTTTCGAAAAGATAACGCTGAAATACACAAGATGAATAAATTAAATAGCATGAAAATATCTTGATGATTGATGTAATCACCACTGAAAAAATATAGAATAATCGTAAAACCGAATAACCACCGATATATATTTGTTCTCTCTAACCATACGGACCACCTAGACTTCATAATACACCTTCTCCTAATTACTTCATTCAAACTTCAGTAATTATTAAAGACAAACCTTAAGAAAACCTTAAAAAAATGCCCTTAAAAAGAGCATTTTACTTTTGATTGGTACTCTCTACCAGTTGAATTTCTAATTTACAAACCCATTTATAGTATCCTAATAAAATAAGGATTAATATCGGGTTCACCAACGCTGCATGCCAAATCCTCCACCAACCATAGTGGAAAAAGTATCTTCCATAAGTCGGTCAATATCCACGATTCCATACGATTGTAAGATTATTTCAATCACCCCAAAGGTAAACTAACATTTAGTGATCGGAATAAAGGATGTGTTTTTCGTGATGGATTTTTATCAAAGTCAAGAAACCCTTACTAGCATGGAGTGGATTCTTCGAGCAGTAGTAGGTTTTATATTTTTATTGATTGTTGCTAGAGTATTAACTCAACGAACAATATCTCAATTAAGGCTTCTTGATTTTGTTATTGCATTAGTCATTGGAAATATCATTGCCCATCCACTGTCTGACCAACATCTTGGACTAATAGGATCGATGATTACAACGACTGTATTAATGGTCTTATACATTTGCGGAGTATATATGATTTTGAAATGGCCATGGTTTAGAAGACTAGTGAATAACTCACCCGTAACGATTGTAAAGGATGGGGAAATCATATATGAAGGGTTGAAAAAGGCGAGAATATCCCTTGATGTTCTACTTGAAGAATTGCGTGAAGGCCAAGTAGAAGATGTAAAAAAAGTCGCCCTAGCTACTTGGGAAGCAAATGGTCAAATATCTTTTTTATTGGATCCCAAATACCAACCGATTACCCCTTCAACATTAGGAATAAAAACTGAGCCTTTCGAACACCCTAGGACCATAATTAAGGAAGGCTCCATAATCACTTCAGAATTAAAAGAACTTGGGAAAAGTAAAGAATGGGTCACCTCGAAGCTAGAAAGTTCCTATCAAACCAGTGTAAATGATGTTCTTCTTGCAACCATTGATAATAAAGATAACTTGAAGATATTCTTATACAAATAAACTTAAAGGTAAGCCAACTGCTATGGACCTACTGACCACTATACCATCAGAAAGTAAAATGAGAATCATTCAGGAAACCGTTCCTGGAAATCAAATAATCCTTGCTCATATTATTGCTAATGCCGACAGCATTCCATTTACCCACCCAACCTTACACCATGTGTCAATCGAGAAGTAATCGGAATTTTCACCCAAATTGAGCCTTGGGATGAGATAACTCCATAAGTAGAGGGCAGATGCACATTTTAGCAACTGCTCTTTTTTATTGAAACTAATGTCACAAAAATCTCTCCTCCTCGTCATGATTGATGAAATGAAAACTCTAGGAGGTTTTTGATATGAGACAAATTTGGGACGTTGTTATTATTGGTGGAGGATTAGCGGGGTATATAGCAGCAAACTATTTAGCAAAAAGTGATTTATCTATATTAATCCTTGAAAAGGGAAACAAGGTTGGAGGGAGAGCTCAAACAGAGAAAATAAAACAAGATTTTTTTAATTTGGGACCTCATGCCCTTTATAAAAAAGGAAAAGCAGCAGTCATTCTCGAAGAGTTAGATATAAAACTGGAAGGAGGTTCACCTAAGCTAGGAGGAATAGTAACTCAAAACTCTAAAGAATATCTTGCTCCTTTTAATCCATGGGGCCTTCTTACAACAAGTCTACTTAATTGGAAGGAACGGATAGAATGGATGTTGATTTTATCAAAAATTCATCAAGTCGATACACAAGCGTTAGCTGACCAAACCTATCAACAATGGGTGGAGAAAGCTGTTCAATCAATAAACGTCCAATCCCTTCTATATGTACTTGGTAGGCTTTCAACTTACTGTCATTGTCCTGAAAAAGTTAGCGCAAAAGTAGTCGTGACTCACATTAAGATTTCCTTGGGCGGAGTACTCTATTTACATGACGGTTGGCAAACAATTATCGACCAACTCCACAATAAAGCAGTCATAGCAGGTGTGCAGATTGAAACTCATTCTACTGTAAAAAAAGTTATACCAGCCGAGGATCATAATTTCAAAGTTATTCTTTCAAATAACGAGGAAGTTTTATGTAAATATGTAATTAGTTCAACTGGACCACTTCAACTCACCAAACTATTAGGTGAAATCGAGTATGGAAAATTAAATAATCATTTATCCCAACTAACACCTGTTAAAGGTGCAAGTTTAGATATTTCTTTATCTCAACTCCCACACCCTCAGAAGTTATTTGCTTTAGACATGAATGACTCCCTTTATTATTCCGTACATTCAAATGTAGCCTCCCTCTCTGAGAATCGTAAACACTCGATCGTTCATGTGTTTAAATATTATCACCCAGATGATTCCATTGATTCGATAAAGGTAAGAAACGAGCTAGAACAATTTTTAGAAACAATACAGCCGGGATGGACAGATTATTGTGTTACAAGTCGGTTTCTTCCAAATATCACTGTAAATCAACGTCTTCCCCTAGTTGGACACGAAAAATATTTCCAACGTTCTGAAACTGACATCCCTGGATTATATATAGCAGGAGATTGGGCCTCTCCGCATTATATCTTGTCAGAGGGGGCAGCTTGTAGCGGGAAACAAGCAGCAGAGGAAATTATTCAAAAAGAAAAGAGGTGATTTCGTGCAGATCAGTAATGAAGAGTATAAACAATTGAAACCGTTATTATTTTCAATAGGGTATCGTATGTTAGGATCAGTAGCTGATGCAGAAGACATCGTCCAAGAAACCTTTTTAAAAGCATATCAAATAGACGATGAGAAGATCGATAACAAGAAAGCCTATCTTTGTAAAATCATGACGAATCGTAGCCTTGACGTATTAAGGTCATCAAAGTACAAACGAGAAACATATATCGGACCATGGAATCCAGAGCCATTGATATTGCAATCAATGGCTCTCGATCCAGCTGAAGTATTATTAAAAAGAGAAGGATTGAGCATGGCTTACTTACGGATGATGGAACATTTATCACCAAACGAGCGAGCCATTCTCTTATTAAGAGAAGTTTTTGATTTCTCGTATAGCGAAATTTCCCACATCATTGATAAGAAAGAAGAAAACTGCCGAAAAGTTTTCAGTCGAGCCAAACAAAAGATTGCAAGTGTTGAGGGAGAAAGCTTAGACTACGAGAAAAACCAGTCCATCATCAATCGTTTTATTGAAGCGTTTCAGATGCAAAACATGGATACATTATTAAAGCTGCTATCAAAGAATGTTACCCTTTATTCCGATGGTGGAGGAAAGGTTAAAGCTGCAGTACGTCCCATCTCTTCACAGCCTAGCGTGCTTTCGTTATTATATGGGATTATAAAAATGGTTCCTGAAGACCTTTCATCTGAATTGAATACTGTCAACGGTCAACCCGCAATCATAAATTATAGTAAAAATCAGATTCATAGTATTATCAGTTTCTATATATGTGACGACTTAATTGAAGAAATGTATATCATTATGAACCCTGACAAGCTACCATTGAAATAATTAGTTAGCGTGTTAAAAAACCAATGCCCTGCTTTTTTCAAAGCAGGGCATTTATCCTTTACTCGTCTTGTGTATAAACGTCTTCCCTAGAATGAAAACCATCTTTTATTATTGTTTCGTCCAGGTTATTCTTATTTACGGCAATAGGAGCTAATAAAACAGATGGAACTTCAATCTTTCCATTGTTAATCTTTCTATCAGCAACTATGCTTTCTCCCTTTGCCAGCTTAACGGCTAGCTCAGCGGCCTTCTCTGCTAGCATGTTCAGTGGCTTGTACACAGTCAAGTGTTGTGTTCCACTTACAATTCGCTGGGCCGCTGCAAGCTCTGCATCTTGACCACTTACAGGTATTTTCCCTGCCAGGCCATGGGCTTTGAGAGCTTCGATCGCACCACCTGCTGTTGCGTCATTGGCTGCAATGACTGCGTCAACTTGATTATTACTAGCTTTTAAAGCTGCTTCCATGTTCTTATATGCATTGGTTGGAGTCCAATTCTCAGTCCATTGGTCATACACAATTGTTATGTCTCCTCTGTCTATGTATGGCTGTAGTACGTTAAACACCCCTTTTTTCAACAAATGAGCATTATAATCGGTACTAGCACCTCCTATTAATACATACCTCCCTTTAGGCACCAATTTTGTAATGGCCTTTGCTTGAAGCTCACCTACTTGTTCATTATCAAAGGAAATGTACATATCAATATCCGCATTTTTTACTAGCCTGTCATAGGAAATCACCTTAATTCCTGCTAGATGTGCTTTATTCACAATCGCTGCGGTTGCTTCTGCATTGTTGGGGACAACAACGAGAAGGTCCACTCCATGGCTGATTAGTGTTTCTGCTTGTAAAATTTGCTTGGCATCATCTTCATTCGCAGCCATGATTTCTACTTCTGCACCTAGATTCTCAACCGCTTCTTTAAAGAGTTCTCGATCTCTTAACCATCGTTCTTCCTCTAATGTATCCATAGAAAATCCAATCTTAATCTTTTCCTCCTCGGATGATTGACCAGGAGAATTGTTTTTTTCAACTGCAGAAGAGTCTGTCGTTGCTCTCGTTTCAGATGCATTCTCGCAAGCAGATGTAAAAAAGATTAGCGTGAGTGTGAACATAATCAATCTAGCATTTGAAAATCCCCGATCCATTTGCTCTCTCCCCTATCCGACTAAGCTAAATACCAAGAAGTGTCTTTCGGTATTTATTTGGTGAAACCGCAACCATTTTTTTAAACACCTTACTGAAGTAATTGGGATCATGATAACCAACTTCAAAGGTAATTTCTTTTATACTTTTATCTGGATCACACATTAATTTCTTTGCTTTTTCAATCCTACATTCTGTTAAAAAGTCGATATAGTTAATTCCCAGTTTTTCTTTAAACATCTTACTGATGTAAATTGGGCTGAGTCCTACTTTCCTCGCAAGCGCATCTAATGATATATCCTCGTGCGAGTGATCGATAATGTATTGTTTGATTTGTTGAATGGTATCTGATTCTAATTTTTCATAATGATTCACATATGATTGCCGCATCCGATCTAGCATTTGTATCGTTTCTAATCTTAGTTCACGGTAGTCGGTCGCTTGCGAAGAATATAGTGGGCTATCTGTTTCCACTCCCATTTCACTTAGAACGCGAGATACAATCCATAGTACCTCCAACATCCGTTGTTGCGTTTGTACCAACTCTGTCCCGTCTTTCTCGTATACTTGTAATATATTCAAAACGTTCAATCGGATATAATCCCAATTTCCAAGACGTATTTGATCAAAAAATTCTTTCTTCTGGTGTGGAGCAAGCTGTCCATTACTAGAATCCCCTAAAATTGACATATCCTTATAGAAACGGTACTTAATTGGTAGGGTTGTATCCATCGTCGCAACAAGTGCGTCTTGATACGATTGCTTGATGTGGTCTAGTGAGTAACACACTTCACCAACACCGATAAACCATCCGGTTCCTTGTTGTGCTTGAGAAAGGGAAAGTATTTCTCGTGCAAGTGATGTGGCTTGAGAACGGTAGGATTTCTCAGGCTGTCTAAAAACAATAACTGGAAGCTGGTTCCCGTAGAGCGCTCCTACCCATCCACTCTTTGTTTGTCTTACTTTCTCTTTTACTTTTGAATATACATGCTCTGCCCCTGTAGGAATCATCACAAGCATCACAAACATTTCATTTGTTGATGGAATATCAAGCATCTCCATGAGCATATCTACATGAACTTCGTGAACGTGATCAAACAATAATTGTGTTACCACATCTGTTTCAACGAGACTTAGTGTTTTTTGTAGTGCACTTTGCTGATACTGACTTAATGCAAGAGTTTTTCGTTCTTCTTCAATCTGTTTGAGAACCTTTCCTACCGTTATGACAATGTCACTTGCTTTACTAGGCTTTAGTAAATAATCCTTCACCCCTAGTTTAATAGCTTGACGCATATAATCAAAAGTATCGTAGGCGGTCACCATAATAAATTTGATATGCGGATGATTCGCACTGATCTGTTCCACTGCCTCAAGTCCATTCATTCCCGGCATCTTGATATCCATAAATATCACATCAGGTTGAAACTCTGTTGCCATTTGAATAGCCAATTTTCCATTTTTCGCTTGTCTGATAACATGATCAGGGTAGGTTTTTTCTAAAATAGCTTGCATACCTTCCCTTTCTATTTGTTCATCATCTACGATAAGGAGCTTGATCATCCTTTTTCCACCCCTTCCTTTTGTATAGATAATACAACCTTCGTCCCATTTCCTTTATCACTAAAGATATTAATCACATGATCATAACCGTAAAATAAACGCAGTCTCTTTACGACATTGCTGAATCCAATTCCTGTAGAATGGCCTTCTGTTTCCATCTGGTTCTCTTCGAGGATTTGCTGGATTTTCTCTTGATCCATCCCTTTTCCATCGTCTTCAATTTCAATTGTAATCTTCTCTTCTCCATCCTTCACTCGAAACCATATGATACCGCCTTCTTCTCTCGGCTCAATGGCATGAATGACTGCATTTTCAATGATAGGTTGAAGAGTGAGGGCTGGAATACGTACAAATAGGCAATCTTCATCTACATCGACGTAAAATTTTAAGCGTTCAGTAAATCTTGCCTTTTGAATATCCATATATTGTTTTAATACAGCAACCTCCTCAAATAAGGTTACTGATCGATCAATTTGCTTTAAATTATACCGAAGCAACCCTGCAACACTGACGAGTAAATCACTAGTTTCTTCAGAGCCCTCTAAATAGGCCTTCTTCGAAAGTGTATTGAGAGTGTTAAATAAAAAATGCGGATTGATCTGGCTCTGCAGACTTCGAAATTGACTTTCTTGCAATAAAATCTTATTCTCTTGAAGTTCCCGTTCCAGCTGCGCCTTATTCTTAATTTCCGAGATTAGGTTATTAATATTGTTGCGCATTCGGTCAAAGGTTCTAGCAAGAAAGGCGATCTCATCATTTGTTTCGACATTGATTTCAACATCAAATTTACCATTTGATAGCTCGTTGGCTGCTTGAGTTAACTTAAGGACAGGTCTCGTAATCCCTAATGAAAACCAATACGTAATAAGAATCAGTACAAACGTGATTAACAGCAACAACCAGATACCTAGCTTAATAACCTCTCCGGATCGTTCGATGATGCTTCGATAAAACTTGTCATGGGTCTTTAATTCGGTATCAAGTATGGTTAAAGTCATCTCAGAAATATAATTAGAAATATTCATCGCCTCCGTAAATTCCTTGGTGGAGGCCTCCGTATCTTTTTCTGAAAAATATAATAGAAATCTGTCTGTGGTTTCTTGAAGACTCTCAATGAGATTAATATAATTGGACAAAGTGAAATTGTTCTCAGGGTTCCTCAGTGAATCTACATCTAATTTTGCTTCTATTAATTTTTCTTCACTATGCTCGAGCAGTTCTAGATTTTCTGAGGTAGGCTTTAGCATATAGTTATTAAGATCGGTGATTACTTGCTGGCTTGCACTCGTTACTTCGTTCAGACTTAAATATCGTTGGAGAATTTCGTTATATTGATTTTGCGTTTTATGATTATAATAAGTAAGCGCTACCCAAATTACAGACATAATCACAAGAACCACTGTTGTTAACGTAAGAATTTTTTTCTGAATACTGTTCATTGTACGTCTACCGCTTTCAAAAAATGAATATCTGTAAAATACCCGTCTGTATTAAGAGGAACCGTATCACCATTTAACCACTCCATGATCAATTGAACGCTATTTTCTCCCATCATCTCGGGTGATTGCTTAACCATCCCGTCCAGTTTTTCTTCCTTCAATAGAGTTAACGTTTCCGGAGCATCGTCAAAAGAATAGATGAAATAGGGCTCTACTTGAGAGCGCTTACCAATCTCCTGAACCATTCCCGCAGCAAAATTTGCATTAACAGCGATAAAAGCATCCACATCTGGATTACGATTCATCACATCCTGAGTAGTGGTAAGAACTTGCTCTCTTGTTTCGGATGTTTGAGCAAGCACTGTTTTTATATTTGGATACATATGTAAAACATCTTGTATTCCGCTTAATCTTTGTGTCTGATAATATTCATGCTCACTATCGTACATTAATACCACGGTGCCTGATGTACCCATTTCTTTCGTTAGTTCATTTGCTAGCATTCTTCCTGCTTGATACTGATCAGAACCAACAAAAGTTCTTCTAAAGCTCTCTGACATGGGAACATCATTTGCTACAGTAATGATAGGAATTCCATAGAACGATGCTTTAATTTTTGTTAGCTCTTTAAACTCTGCGTTATCTAAACCTTGTACTATGATTCCATCGACTTTTGAATAAAGAGCGATTTCGATTTTCTCTAAAAAATCCTCCTGATTGTTTCCGTAGCTACCCCAAACCTCTAAACTTGCCCCTTCCTTCAAGGCTTGCTTTCGAGCACCACTCTCTACCTGATCCCAGAAGGATGTTTCCATATCTTGTGTAATTAAGACCAGACGATGCTGGTCTACATTTTGATTTGTTTCTTGAGCTAGCTGCCAATCCGAGCGAAAAACTTTTTTTGCAGATATAAAAGTAAAATAGCAAAGGATAATGAAAGTAAGGGATAGTAAAAATATACTAGTTTTTCGCAATTGATTGATCCCCCTTCCACATCTAGTAAACTACTCTCATCATATCATCTACTTACCATTCTTCAAATATTTAGTTGGGATTTCAAACTTTTTTTGGATTTATTTTATAGGTGGGAAAGGAGTGAGGAATTACTGCCAATATAGAGAGATAGAGGGACTACCCTTTGTAATCCCTCTTCTACGTATCTATCGTTTTTTTCTAGTCATTACGTCAAAAATTACAGCTAAGGCTAGTACACCGCCTCGGATAATATATTGATAAGAAATACCAACTCCTAGTAGGTTCATCCCATTAGATAAAGAAGCCATAACAATCGCCCCAATAATGGCTCCCGTTACTTTTCCAACTCCACCTGCAGCAGAAACTCCACCAACATATGCAGCTGCAATGGCATCAAGTTCAAACAAAGTCCCTGCAGTTGTTGTCGCGGACTGCAAGCGAGAAGTAAATAGAATTCCAGAAAGAGCTGCTAGCATTCCCATTGATCCGAAAACCATATACGTAATTTTCTTTACATTCATCCCACTAAGATGGGCTGCTTCTGGGTTACTACCGACTGCATAGATATGTCTACCAAGCACGGTCTTAGTTGTTAAGAAATGATAAACAATGACTACGAGTAAAATAATCATAACCGTCCATGAAAATCCGTTATATCCAGCTAATATCCATGTTAGATAGGCAATGATCCCTGAAATAAAAATCAACTTTAAAATAAAGATTCCTTTAGAGACTACTTCAAATTCATACTTAACCTTATTTCTTCGGGTTGAGATTTCACTGTATATATACAATAAGATTCCTACTAATCCAACAATTAAGGAAAGTAAATGAAGACCGTTTACTTGGAGAAGAGAAGGAATATATCCGTTACCAATTGCATTGAACTTGTCATCCTGAATGATAATGGTTCCGGTTTTTTCTGTTACCTGTAGCAGGGCTCCTCTAAAGATTAGCATTCCGGCTAATGTAGCAACAAATGAAGGTATTCCAATTTGTGCAACAAGGAAACCATTAAACAAACCAACAACGATTCCTAAAATAAGAATGATTGGGATCGTAATATACATAGATACTCCGGCTTGAGTGAGAAGGATAGCAGCAATTGCTCCAAGGAAACCGGCTACATACCCGACAGATAAATCAATATGTCTTATGACAATAACGAGGGTCATACCAACTGCTAAAACTGCTATATAGCCAGCAGAATCTAGTAAATTACTAATATTACGGGAGGACATAAATAATCCGTCCGTCATAAATGAGAAGGTAAGAATGATCACAAAAAGGGCAATATACATGCCATAGTCACGAATATTCTCACTGATTAATGTTTTTGCTTCTTTATATAGACTCATTGTATTAACCTCCTATTGCGTAGCAAGCTGCATAATATTTTCTTGGTTTGCTTCATCTATCGACAACTCACCTTTTATTTCACCTTGAGCCATTACATACACTCGATCGCTCATACCTAATACTTCACCAAGCTCGGATGAAATCATAATGATACTCATGCCTTGTTTAATTAACTCGTTCATAACCGTATAAATTTCAAATTTTGCACCCACATCTATTCCTCGTGTAGGCTCATCAAGAATTAACAGCTTGGGTCCAACAAACAGCCATTTTCCTAAAGACACCTTTTGCTGGTTCCCTCCACTCAAGTTACCAACTAATTGTTCTAAGGAAGAAGCCTTTATCGTTAATGATTTTTTATAATGGTCTGCAATCTTAATTTCTTCATTGTCATTAATCATGCCATTTGAGGAAATTCCTTTTAGATTTGCTGCTGATATATTGCTTTTAATATCTTGGATTAAAAACAATCCATCGCCCTTTCTGTCCTCGGTCACATAAGCAATTCCTGCTTTTATCGCATCACTTGGATGCTTAAGCATTTTTGAGATTCCTGCTATTACTAAATCTCCCTCTACCTTATAGGACTTTGCATTGCCAAAAATACTTAGTGCAAGTTCTGTACGTCCAGAACCCATAAGTCCTGCAATTCCTACAATTTCACCTTTTTTCACATGTAGATCTACATTTTTCACGACTTGTCTACCTAATTGAGGATCATAGGCGGACCAATTATACAATTCAAGAATTTTCCCACCGAATGCTTGCTTTTCTCTTTTCGGATAAATATCTTCTATCGCTCGGCCAACCATGTTCTTAATAATCGTACTTTCATTGATTTCTCCTTTTGCCGCATCCAATGTACAAATCGTCTGGCCATCCCGGAGAACGGTTGCTTTATCAGCGATGGAAATGACTTCCTTTAACTTATGGGAAATCATGATACACGTAATTCCTTGGTTCTTAAGTTCACGTAATAACTCAAGCAGGTTTTCACTATCATCTTCATTCAGTGCTGCGGTCGGTTCGTCGAGAATCAGCAATTTAACATCCTTGCTTAGAGCTTTTGCGATTTCGACTAGCTGACGTTTTCCTACCCCTAAATCTTTAATGAGTGTATCCGGATTAACATCTAGCTTCACCTTGTTCAGCATTTTTTTCGCTTCAGCAATGGTTTTATTCCAGTCCACAATGCCACCGTTTTTCACTTCATTGCCAGCAAAAATATTTTCATATACAGTTAGGTCAGGAAATAAAGCCAGCTCCTGATATATAATAACAATTCCTGTTTTTACGCTGTCACTAATCTTGTTAAACTGTTGTACATTTCCTTCATAAAGAATATCTCCATCGTAGGAACCATATGGATACACCCCGCTTAGCACCTTCATCAATGTCGACTTTCCTGCACCGTTTTCACCTATTAGACAATGAATCTCACCTTTTTCCACCTTGAAATTCACATCGCTTAGTGCCTTTACTCCTGAAAAATTCTTGGAGATTTGTTTCATCTCCAAAATATACTCACTCATTTGTATGCCCCCTTTACAAGACAACTGCTACAATTGCGAAATAGTGATAGACCCCTCTACCACTATTTTCGCAACAACTCTGTTTATTTTTTAAAGTCCAGTAAATTCACTGGCTTCGTAGTAACCTGAGTCAATTAATTCACTCTTCACATTTTCCTCATCAACAACGATAACATCTGTTTGTTTTGCTTTTACTTCTACTTCTCCGTTATCATAGCTACCCGTTGTTTCAGGTGTCTTTCCATCGAGGATATCAACTGCCATTCCCATTGCATCCGTAACAAGGGTACGAACATCCTTAAATACTGTCATTGATTGTTTGCCATCGATTACATATTGAATAGATGCTTTTTCTGCGTCTTGTCCTGTTACTACAAAGCTAGTAACTTCTCCGTCAGAAGAGAATACGTCTGCAATAGAACGAGCTGTACCATCGTTTGGTGCAAGAATAGCCACATCACCCTTCATATCTGCACCAACCGCTGTTAAGTGTGTTTGAGCTTTGTTTTTCGCTTCATTTGGATCCCAGTTTGTTGTTACTTGACCAAGAATTTTACTCATTTCATCACGAGTTAATTCAGCTTTATCCTTTAATTTCTCAGCTTCACTTGAGTTTGCGATGGTAAATGTTCCATCAGCAATCTTCGGTTGAAGAACGCTCCAAGCTCCTTCAAAGAACAAGAATGCATTATTATCAGAAGCAGCACCAGCATATAAGTACAATGGAACATTTGAACCTTCTGCAGAATCAATTAAATATTGACCTTGAGCCGCACCTACAGCTAGACTATCAAATGTTACATAGTAATCTACTGCATCTGTGTTTGTAATTAAACGGTCGTAAGCAATAACGGTAACTCCGTCCTTCTTCGCAGCTTCAACAGCAGCCGCTGCTGCATCGCCATCTTGAGGGCTAATAATTAGTACTTCAATACCTTTGTTTAATAATGTTTCTACATTTTCTTTTTCCTTAGCAGAAGAGCCTTGGCTAAATAAGATTTCTGTTGTATATTCAGAGCCTGATAGAGCATCTTTGAATCTTTGTTCGTCTTGAACCCATCTTGGTTCATCTTTAGTTGGTAATACGATTCCTACACTTACTTTTTTACTACTGCTACCACCACCGCTGCTCTCGCTGTTACACGCAGCAAGCATACCTGCGACTAACATAAAAGCTAGCATTAAAGAAATCGTTTTCATAAACTTTCTCATCTTGTTTCCCCCTTAATATTTGTCTCATTTGGTTACAAGTTAATTATAAAAAGTCGAAGATTGTTATGTAAGCGTTAACACTAGCATTGTTTTGGTATCGTCTGCAATTTTTTATTCTATAGTACAAAAAGAGTGGGCCTGGTTGACCAAGACCCACTCCTTAATGCTTTTAACTACTTTTTTCAAAAACAGTTAATGCTTGCATGACAAACTGATTGATCTCTTCTTCATCTGCTTTGCTTGGATTAAATTCTATTCTTAACGGTTCTCCTAAGCATACCCCGTTCTGATTCTCAATTAATTCCTTAAGTTTATCTAATGCACCGCAGAATTCAGGATAGGATGTATCTCCTGATCCGAATAAGGCAAATGGCTTCTCCTCTAATTGTAACTGTTCTATTTCTTCAATAATATCTAGACATTCATCTGGATAATCTCCATCTCCCCAAGTATACATTCCGATAAAGATGAGATCGTAATTCAAGAAATCGCTAGCAGGTAAGCTAAGCATATCCTTGAGATCTACCTCATGGTTATGCTCCTTTAGTTTTTCAACGATTATATCTGCGATCGCTTCTGTATTTCCAGACATACTTGCGTATATAACACCAATTTTCATTATTATCGCTCCTAATGAACTAGTTTTCTTATTTCATAGCTTCGATCAATCCACTTGCTTTCAATGGGAGAACTGATAAACAATTCATCTTTAAAGCCTGCCCCCCTAAAACCATGCCCTTCTATGGTTTCAATCGGTAAAAGAATTTTCTTCTTTTTGTCAATCTCATAGATCCTAGAGAATCCATATTCATCCTGACTTGTAGTTGTATATAAGTGCTTTCCTACGTTAAATACATCTAGAAATGCCTTCTCAGCATTGGATTGTTCGAATGTCCTCCACCTCGATCCATGAAGTGACTTCATCTCAATAGATCCCTCTTTAGACCTCGCATTTCCTTTGGCAATAAGGATACAATTCTCGCTATCTATATAAATAGAAGAAATCATGGAGTCTAATTCTTTTTTTACAAGAGTTAATGCCCCACTTTCCAAAGAATAACTCCATAGGCCACCTGATTCTCTATTTATTTGAGTCCCCATGTATAAGTGTCCTTTATCCAAAAATAACGAGCGGATAAATGGTTTAATCGACAATTCTTTAAAAGGATGGATAACAGACCAGTTGGAACCAAAGTTATATGAAATATAAAGCTTGCTTCCTCCATGGGTAATAATAAGACCTGACTCATTCCCTGTGATGTCCCAAAGTCGTTGTGGTGTTGGGAAAAATGTATGTGTCCATTTATTGTTATAAGGGTTATAACGAACAATTAGCCCATTGTCTCCTATTCCAAAAATATATGGAGAAATACATACTAGTTTATAAATACTGTGTGAAAGGGGATACTGCAAGAGCCATTCACCTTTTTCAAAAGAGTATAGACCTGCATTTTTCACAGCTACAATAAACGGTAATCTAGAGGTGGATAAAACTGCAGTAGACCCTTTTTCAAACATATGTAAGCTTCTCCCCCTTATTCGCCCATTGATATACTAGCTTCGCAAACTGTCTGCATTCGTCTACTTCCTCGTCTTCATCCGGGCTTAGTTCAACCTTTAATTTTCCCTCGAACACATCACATCCCTGTTCCTGCAGTGATGCTGCCATAATATCCACGGCCATGCAAAACTTAGGATAAAGCGTATCACCTGACCCAAAGCAAGCCGCCTTTACTCCATTTAAATTTAGTTTTTTGAGATCATCGAAAAACTCTTCGACCTCATATGGGAGATCCCCATCTCCCCAGGTGTACGCACCAAAGAAGAGGCAATCGTAGCTGTTTAAAGAATGTAGATCTACTGTTTCTAAATCAAGTAGATCTATCTCACATCCACATTCAAGAAGAGTTTCCTTCAAAATATTTGCCATATCCTCTGTATTACCAGACATACTTACATAGCCAATAAATATTTTCACTGTTCTCCTCCTCTAATTGAAAATGATTATCATTATTACTAAAATAAATATAATCGATAATGATTATCAATGTCAATTACATTTTTTCCAACTATTCAATACAAATAAGAGCTCCCCTATATAAGGAAGCTCTACTTATTATTATTGAGGAACGGATTCTTCTGCGTTTATATAACCTGAACCATAAATATTCTTATCTCGATCCCGCCAAACATCTGTGTTAGACATTAATAATTTTTTGACTTGATCAGGTGTTAAATTAGGATTTGCCTCTTTCATTAACGCAACAACCCCTGCACAAATGGGCGTGGCCATTGAAGTACCCGATAAAGTAGTATAGTCATTTTCTACTCGGCTGCTTTTTTGCAATTTATCTAAATAGGAATTAGGCGATCGCAATGAAACGATATTGACTCCAGGTGCTAATATATCTGGTTTTACTCCTCCATAGATGGTTGGACCACGACTAGAGAAGCTCGCAACATCATCGTCGTTTCTCTCTACAGTATTCCGATCATCAAGCGCACCTACCGTTATGACTTTATCACTTAATCCAGGACTAGCAATTGTACCTTTTTCTGGCCCTTCATTCCCAGCCGCCACACAAACAACGATCCCAGAGGCCCACGCTGACTCTACCATCTTAACCATTGGATCATCATCTTCAGAACGGTATTTTTGTGCGGTACTTCCTAACGACATACTGATGATATCGATTTTATTATTTGGGTTATTTTCGTTATATTGAATACACCAGTCCACCCCTTGCATCACGGTTTCAAGTGAACCTGACCCCAATTTATCTAGTACCTTTACCCCTACCAAATTGGCCCTTGGAGCAGGCCCCCCATAATTGACAGAGGCAGAAGCAGCATCTCCTGCACAGTGAGTACCATGACCATTATCGTCGTAGGCTTCTGTTCGATTATTGATAAAGTCAACAAAATCTGTAATTCTCCCTGAAAGATCTGGATGTGGATAGATTCCTGTATCTATGATGGCAATTTTCACACCATTACCAGTTAATGTTGTCCCGTTTCTAACAATATTTTGAGCATTAGCCGAGGGTACTGCTACATTAAGAAAAGCCTTTACCTCACTATTGAGATACACTCTTTTAATATGATGACAACTATTGAGCATTTCCTCTAAACCACTAGGAGTTATATCAGCACTACAGCAGGAAACTCTAGGAAAATGACTCTTAATTTTGTTTCTCATATGATGATTCATCACTTCATCTACTTCTTTACACCCAGCATCGTAACAGCCTTCCTGAAATTCAATAATCACCGAGTACTTTCTACCTATCTTTAACATCCCTTCAAACATGTTATGCAAAAAGCAAGGCGTCCACTTAAAGGGTTTATACAAGTTTAATATTTGTTCCCTTAATGGCCGCTCCAACTTATCCGCATGCGCTCTTACCATTTGGACCATTGAATACCCGAACAATCAAATTCCCTCCTATCATATTCATTCTTTTACTGATATATGAAGAGGAGAGAGAGCTTGCGTCGGCGCTTGTCCACATTAGGAAAAATAAGGCGCATAATAAGTGCCTATTCAAATCTTCTCGATAGAGTAGACATTAAAAAATCCTATTAATTAATGATATTAATAGGATTATTACTCATATTATTCAGTTATTTAAAAACTAATTTTCTTACCTAGTTGGACAATTCCACTGTTTTGCATGGAAATGGTTTGTCCCTCTTTAAATTCTATTAATAGAAATAAAAAGCTCTATCACCTTTGTGTTAATAGCTCCCGATTAATTTTTCTCCATAAATACTTCATGTTCATGTTGAAGCAACCATTCCTTCCGCCACAATCCACCTGCATATCCTGTGAGTTTACCACTAGACCCAATGATTCGATGGCATGGGATGACAATACTTAACTTATTTCTACTATTTGCATGACCAACTGCTCTAATTGCTTTCTCATTGTTAATCCTAATAGCAAGTTCCTTATAAGTATCTGTATCACCAAACGGGATATTGGCTAATGCCTTCCACACTGTTTGCTGAAATTCTGTTCCCTCTAATTTATAAGGAACAGTGAATACTTGGCGTGCCCCCTTGAAATATTCATGGATTTGCTTCAAACAATCTATTAATACTATAGGGGTTTCCTCTTTAATGGTATGTTGAATCTGGTCCCGATCTACGAACATGATGGAATAAATCTCATCCATTGAACCGATTATTTCTAATACACCTATTGGTGACTGATAATCGATTATATATCTGTTAGTCATAAAGAGACCTCCATAAATAGAAAGTTGCATACGACTGCCAACCTTCCCAATTTGTCGCCATTACTTTAATTTCATGTATCCTTGGTTTATTCTCTAATCCTAATTGGAGCTTTAATGCATTATGTAGTCCTACGTCTGCAATCGGAAACGAAGAATGTTGGTGAAAGCATTTCATCATTACATAGGCCGCGGTCCATGCCCCTACTCCCCTGATTTTCATTAACTGGTTGTGTAGTTCATGATACTCCAGATGCTTCAACTTTTCTTTTGTTATTTCACCGCTTACCATAATCTTTGCAATTCCTATGATATATTCAGCTTTTCTAGTCGTAAATTGAAGATTTCTTAGGTCCTCTACCCTTACCTTTGCAATCTCTTTATATGTAGGATATATCCAATACGTTTCTCCTTCAAAAGTTAGACTATTTCCGTAACTCTCAACAAAACGTTTTTTTAGTAAGTAAGCAAATGGTAAATTGATTTGTTGCCCCATAATGGCCCAAGTAAGAGCTTCGAATAAGTCAGGAATACCTACCATTCGCAACCCATAATATTTCTCTGCCATTCTCTTTAATAGTTGATCCTCATTGGCCATTTGATAAAATCCCTCTAGATCTGAATGGAAATCAAACCACTCTTCAATGTAATTGACAACCTGTATTCGTTTGCTATTATTTGGTGCAACTATCGGAAATTCAACTTTTATTATGCCTTCAGCTTCTAAAATCTTAACTAAAATCATTTCTTCTTGAATTAGTAGCAACTTATATAAATAATGATCTTTTATTCGATGGAGAACTTCTTCTTGTGACCGTCCTAAAAACACTAAGCACTCAGTAAACTTGAATTCCTTGGGAGGGTAAATTTCAACATGTGACTCATGATTGACCCACTTCATCTGATCTGTTCCTCCTTACTTGCTAACCGATATTCACTAGGGGAACAGCCCTTTACCTTTCGAAATGCTTTGTAAAAATTAGAGGAGCTTTGGAAGCCTATCTCATAACAAATCTCTAAATTTGTTTGATCCGAAAATTTTAAAAGATGTGCTGCCTTATCAACTCGTATTTTTTCCAGATAGGACCTAGGAGTTTCCGCTATTTCCTTCTTGAATAACCGATTAATATAGAAAGAACTCACTCCCACATGACTTGCCACATCATCCAGTAGTAACGGTTCCTTATAATGAGTAACTAAAAAGGAAATCACCTTTGTTATCAATTCAGCGTTTGGAGAAAGAGGTGCATCCGGCTTACATCTTTTACACGGCCGAAAGCCAGCCTGTTCTACTTTTTTCATGTCTACATAAAATTCAACATTACATTTTTTCGGCTTTCTCGAACGACAAGATGGCCTGCAATAGATTTTCGTTGTTTTTACTGCTGTATAAAATAGTCCATCGTAAGTATGATCACACGCAATAATTTTTTCCCACATCTCTTCAAAAGAAAAATTGATTTCTCGCATTAAAATTATCCCTCCTTGACAATCATTTTAATGATAATGATATCTCAAGTTTACCAACATGATGTTCCTTCTTCCTCCTCATTCTTGCACTTATGGTCTTACGGAAAAACATCAAATTATATTTTCACTATAGGAAGCTTCAAATAAAAGACTCAACCTCCATCCCAGCCATAGTTAATAGTTGAATAACACCAAAGGGTATGGCAAAATATGCTTGTACACATTCGTGAAAGCGTGCACATTATGCTTACGATCGGTTAATGAGTTGATAATAGGAGCATTAGGAACTATTCACTCAACAATTACCCCATCTTACACTTGGAGGGACTATACTTGAGAACGATTAGACTAGGAAACAGTACATTAGAGGTACCTGTTGTTGCAGTTGGCTGTATGAGAATAAGCGCACTTGAAAAATCCGAGGTTGAGCGCTTTATCAAAACAGCATTAGAAGAAGGAGCTAACTTCTTTGATCATGCCGACATATATGGTGGTGGTGCTTGTGAAGAAATATTTGCAGATGCTATCAACATGAATGATGATATTCGAGAGAAAATGATTCTTCAATCCAAATGTGGTATAAGAAAAGGGATGTTTGATTTCTCTAAAGAATACATATTAGAGTCAGTGGACGGCATTTTAAAACGTCTGAAAACCGATTATCTTGATACACTTCTACTACATCGACCAGATGCTTTGGTTGAACCTGAAGAAGTAGCTGAAGCCTTTGATATCCTTGAAGCATCAGGAAAAGTACGTCATTTCGGCGTGTCAAACCAAAATCCAATGCAGATCCAACTTCTTAAAAAGTATGTAAAACAACCTATTGTAGCAAACCAACTACAATTTAGTATCACAAACTCTACAATGATTTCTAGCGGAATTAACGTGAATATGGAAAATGAACCTGCAATTAATCGCGATGGCAGTGTGCTTGATTTTTGTCGTCTAAATGACATTACGATTCAACCTTGGTCTCCATTCCAATACGGTTTCTTTGAAGGAACCTTTTTAGGAAATGAAAAGTTCCCTGAATTGAATCAACAAATTAATCAACTAGCAGAAAAATACAATGTTAGCAATACAAGCATAGCCATAGCTTGGATTTTACGTCATCCTGCAAAGATGCAGCCTGTTGTTGGTACAACGAATCTAGATAGATTAAAGGATTGCATCCAAGCTAGCACAGTTCACCTTACTCGTGAAGAATGGTATAGCATTTATCGTGCCGCTGGAAATATTCTTCCCTAAAAAAATAGACAAACACACTCGCAAAAACGAGTGTGTTTTTATTTTTCACTTTCAACCCCAAAAAAGTTCATAACTGTATTAGAAAAATCTCGATACAAACTGACTTTGTCCCTGCCAGACCTTATATCATGAGCATAGGAGTTCATCGTTGTATAAAAGTCTGGATTTACAGATACGTACACTTTATGAATTTTATTATCTGCCTTTCGAACCTGGTCAGCTATCTTTTGATTTAATACATCTGACAGACTTCCATATTGATTTGGTTTAATGGCAACATACGCATTATTATTAGAGTAAATAACATTAGCCCGGTTTACTTCTGCTAATTTCTCGACATATTGTTCTGCTAGTTGCGACACCCTTATCGTAGGATCTACCTTTTCTGTTTCATCATTCAAGATTCTTGACTTAGCTTGGCTGCTTTGTGATTGCTGATCTTCTGCTTTAATATCAAGAACATTAAATCCACATCCAGCTAGAAAAAATGACATGATTGTTACAACTAAAAACACCATATATCTGTTCAAAGCGCTCACTCCTGATCATTCTTTCAACCTATATGTTGGCTAAAAATATTAGATATATTCAGAAGGGAGAGCTCTTGACATTCAAAAAGTCCAACCGTTACGGAAGGACTTTCTGCTTAATACACTTCTCACCTAGTCCGTGAGAGATCTCATTTCATACTTGCTGTATTCACGTTATGAAGTAATTTTTTTATCACATTATTAATCGTAATAACTTCTTCCTCTGTCATTCCTGTTGATTCTAATAGTGACCGTGGGATACAAACAGCCTTCTCTTTAAGGTGATTTCCTTCCTCCGTAATGGTAATCATCACAACCCTCTCATCTTCAGCCGATCTTTTGCGTTCAACGAGACCCGCTGCTTCCATTCTTTTTAGCATAGGAGTTAAGGTCCCAGAATCAAGTCCAAGAAGTTCTCCTAATTCTTTCACCGTGCTTTGCTTCCTTTCCCATAAGACAAGCAAAACCAAATACTGTGGATAGGTTAAATTTAATTCGTCTAGAAACGGACGATATAAACGAAAAATCGCTCTTGAACAAGCATATAAAGAGAAACATAAATGGTCTTCTAGTTTCACAAATTCATCTTCATACTTCATGATTCATCCCTCAACTTCTAAAATAATGATAATAAAATTAATTTTATAAAATCATATCGTACCCATTCTTTATCGTCAAACCTTCATTTAAATTGTACACAATATAATTGTTGACAATTAATATCTCATCTATTATTATGAACACATAAGTTATTTAATTTTGCACAATCTAAATTAGAAAAAAATACATTCAAAAAGGATGATTCTTATGTCAAACGTATTATTCACATCTAGTGTAACTGCCGTTGGAGGTAGAGAAGGGAAAGTTCAATCTCCTGAAGGTGCTATTAATCTTGATATCGCAATGCCAGGCACACCAAGAGCGAAATCATTACCAAGTGCAACAAATCCTGAGCAATTATTCGCGGCAGGATACGCTGCTTGTTTTGACGGAGCTCTTCAATTTATGGCAAGATCAGAACGTGTAAAATTTGAATCCCAAGTTACAGCAAACGTTAGCCTAATAAAAGATGAAACAGACCAAGGGTTTAAGCTTGGTGTAACACTACAAGTAAAAGGTACTGGAATTGAAAAAGCTGTATTAGAGGACTTAGTGCAAAAAGCTCATCATTTCTGCCCGTATTCAAAAGCAACAAGAGGAAATATCGAAGTAACCTTAGAAATCGTAGAATAAGTACAAAAAAGGCTT
This sequence comes from Robertmurraya korlensis, assembly GCF_023715225.1. GTDB lineage: Bacteria > Bacillota > Bacilli > Bacillales > Cytobacillaceae > Robertmurraya_A. The sequence continues at coordinate 87,824 of NZ_JAMBNS010000007.1, read as the reverse complement.
TCGACCAACTGTCGAAAGCCTTTTTACTTCTCCATTTAAATGAATAATAACAAGCTGAGTGCCATTACAGCCATTCCACCGATTAACCCATAAATGGATAGATGAGTTTCATCATATCTCTTCGCGGCAGGTAATAATTCATCGAGTGAAATAAATACCATAATTCCTGCCACGGCGGCAAAGATGATGCCAAACATAACGTCGTTTAAGAAAGGCATCAAAAACAGATAAGCAACTAACGCACCAACTGGTTCTGATAGTCCAGATAAAAATGACAGTTTGAATGCCTTTTTCTTATCACCAGTGGCAAAATATACAGGCACTGATACGGCAATTCCCTCAGGAATATTATGAATAGCGATGGCTACCGCTATGGCAATCCCTAAACCAGGGTCCTGCAAAGCCGAAGTAAACGTCGCGATCCCCTCAGGAAAATTATGAATGGCAATCGCCAGTGCTGTAAAGGTACCCATCTTTAATAAGCTTTGATTGTTCGGTTTATCATTCATATCCTCAACTTTTTTCAACTCATGTGGATTTCCTTGTTTGGGGATAAATTTATCAATTAATGTTATTAACAACATCCCACCGAAAAAACCCACCACTGTCATCCAGTTACCTAACACATTCCCCATAGAACCTACAAGTGCATCCTTTGCTTTTACGAAAATCTCAATCATAGAAACATAGATCATCACACCTGCCGAGAAACCTAGAGTAACAGAAAGAAACTTTGTATTTGTTGTAGAGGTGAAAAACGCTAACACACTACCAATCCCCGTGGCAAGCCCTGCCATTAAAGTTAGCCCAAAAGCCAACAACAGATTCTCCGTCATTGTAATATCCTCCTTAATTTTTGTTAAAGGCATTGAGACCAAGGACACTATGTTTCCTTAATCAAACTTTTTCATTAAAAAAATATAACTATTTCACTAATCTTTATAAAGGATATGTGCGTGTGTAAAAAATGTGCCATAAACTTTAAAAATTTCACTAGTAAACAATTGTTTCCCTAATACAACTTTTATTATATATTTATACCAGCTTTACGGCAATCAATATTTTCATAGGTAAAAAAAATGATCCCTTTAATAGGGATCATTAATGATCACGGTTTACGATATAATTCAATAAATGCTTTAAAAAAGGAATATTTCGTGGAATCTCCCGCAACGCTTCCGTTGCCTGACAAAAGTGCTCCCACATTTCCCTTTTTGCACCATCTTTCCCTAGGATTGAGACAAATGTGGAATTATTATTTCCTGTATCTTGACCGGTTGGCTTTCCGAGCAGGTTAACATCTCCTTCTACATCAAGGAGATCATCTTTAATTTGAAAGGCAATGCCGGCATGGTGAGCGTATTTTTTCAAAGCTTCTATTTCTGTGGGGCTTGCCTCTGCAAGAATGGCTGGCATAACAAGGGAAGCTTCAAACGCTAAACCCGTTTTATATATACTCATATGATTCAGCTGGTCTATGCTTAATTTCTTCCCTTTCGATCCAAGGTCCATCGCCTGTCCTTGACACATAACTCCAGTCATATGTGCAGAATAATGGATAAGCTTTAACACCGTTTGGGGTTCATAGGAATCTAGAGACGCTTGCTCTTCCATCGCTTTCTGGGTCAAAAATAAACCTGATATTTCAGCCACAGCTATGTTATATACACGGTGAAGGGTTGGCCTCCCTCTTCGAGTATCTGAATTGTCTTGAGAGGGAAGATCGTCGAAAATGAGAGAAGCAGTATGCAAATATTCCAATGATTTTAATAAAGGAAGGATGGATTCCTTATTTAAACTGAATCCCTGTACCCCCATCACCCAAGCCATGATCGACCGCAGCCGTTTCCCCTCGCCTTCAAGGCTGTAATTAGCTGCTTCAATAATTGCTTCGTTTGATACATCTACATCTCTGTTAGGAGCTATTGGTAAGATTCTGTTGATTTCATCCCGGACCTCGTCAATGGTATTTAGAAATTCCTCTTGCTCTTTCCTCTCGTTTCTTAGTGTTGTAATGATGTGATCTCGAAGTAATTTATCCAAGAAATCCACATCATCGGCTTTTCTAACCATCTTCTGTATGAGACGATTAAACATTTGGTTCTCTGTTGCAAATATCTGCATCACTTCGTTGTACTTCTTCGTTCCCATTTTTTCTTTAAAGCGTTTTAAGCCATTGATGGCCCGATCCAAAATTACCTCGCATGTTTTCTTATCTGACTGAAAGACCTTATGTATAAGGTAATAGATAACGGTCCAGTACATTTCAAAGGGATTGATTAAATCATTTCGTACCCCTTTATACTTCATATAATAGGTATAAGGAGTGACCGCACCGTCCTTCATATCATCAAACATATCTGCAAAATCATCCGCTAACTGATTATAGATACCATAATAGAACGTTCGATCCGAAAATCCTTCATCTTGAGGAGCATCAAGGACGGACCTAGCAATTAAACGTGACGAAGATGATTTTAATATGACTGGTACATACAAATCTTTATTTGAATAAGTGGAATGAGATAAATCCCTCTGCCGATCGACTTCTTGAGATTGAAAAAAAACATACGATTGCTCGAAAAATAAGGTCAGAGATTCACGTCTTTGATGAGCTTTGATATATTCAAAGGCTGTACCCAATTCTTGATGAATAAAACGAATTAAAGATTCGTTCTTCCCTGACCACCTTCCTAGTTCAGGCACAGTCCCTGTTGTTAGCGTTGTACGAATCAAATTCGTATATCGTTTGGTTTCTTCATCCGACAGCAACTTAGCATCGAGAAGGTCGTCGATAAACGGATACGTTAAACCATAGCAATATCCTAGCCGGATCGCTTCATCCAACTTTTTAGCACGCTCTTTAGAAGATATCTTGTCATCCATCTCTTCAAGGACATGCATAAGGACACCAGCAATGATTTTAATCAGCTTCCTTTGAGCATGATCTGCGTCCATTCCCTCTGGAATATTCTCTGAAACGGTCTTCAATTTGCCTATTAACCAGATCATGGTTAACTCAATACCTTCCTCTTGAGCCTTTCGGTACAAGCCAGCCATCCCTAATAGATCATCTTGATTCTCTCCATTTAAAAGAATACTATTCTTCCAACTATTTACCGCGCGGCTAATACTAGCCAGTGTTTCGGCAGAGTTCAAGGATTTTCCGAGATCGCGCATATAAAGGTAAGAAATACTCCGATCCAAGTAGTTATCCAGTTTACCTGTATGGTCTAGCCATTGAAGGTAACTTTGATATCCTTTTGAACTTGCACGTTTCTCTCGATTAGAGAACAAGGATAATATGGAATGATGACGAATATGATTGTGTTTCCACGAGTGAATATCATCCATTAAAGCTTTCGCGTACGATTTTTTTCCTGCCTCATTATTAAGCATTAGAAAATATTGTTCTGCTTTTTCCTCAGCCTGTCGGTAACAGACCTCCGCATTTATTATTAAGTCAACTGTCATTCTACACATTCCCTCTACTAAGGATCTTCTATATGTATTTAATATCGTATAATTGATAGGATTATTCCGATTTTTGTGGTGTAATTTTATTCTATCATTATATATTTATTAGGTATAAAATTAGCTTAACTTTATTCATTGGGTTCTCTAGACTTTTGTCATGAAACAATGTTTGCTTCATCGAGATTGATGTATAAAATAAATGTATAACATAGATACCAAGCGAGATGGATTTATAAGTGAAAGGAAAGAAGAAGATGATTAGTAAGGCAGATGTTATAGAACGGTTACGCTCTTTATTAGGGAAGGAGCTTACAAGCGTAAATTTACACGAAGCGATCTTTTGTGAAGTTAAGCATCAAAAAATACTTCGACGGTTTCATGTAGGTACGCATACCTATGTAGAGTTTAAATTAGATAAAAACCATGACACACCCGAATTTGTCGACATTACCATACCAGGAAATCCCAGCACGTTCCGTTTAGGTCTTGAAGAAAAAGATGGACAACTGATTATCGTATCTGAGCCGAGGATTAACTTTTCATATTTAAGTTAATAGGTAACGCCCTAAGATGGTCTTAGGGCGTTTTCTTGTAGCTGTTAATGTATAAACACTTTTAATTAATCGTTTTTAACCTCTGTTGAAACCTGCCATGTCATATTGAATTTATCTGTTACCTGTCCATAAGCTGGGCTCCAGAAGGTTTCTTGTAATGGCATTAATACTTTGCCGCCATCTTGTAATTTTTCGAAAACCGCTTTTGTTTTTTCAACACTATTAATCATTATGGCAATTGTTACTTGAGAGCCAATCGGATAAGGCTGTCCTGGGAATGTATCGGAGAGCATGAGATCGGAATTTCCTATCTTTAAATGTGCATTTAACACTCGGTCTTTTGCCTCAGCAGGAGTTGGGTATTCAGGATTTTCTGGCATATCCCCAAATGTCTGAAGTGAAACAACCTTTGCATCGATCGCATCTTCATAAAACTTAACCGCTTCTTGCCCATTTCCATTCAATACTAAATACGGATGAATTCCTAAAATCATAGGACACCTCTTTTGTTTTATTTTACAGAACACTTGTTCTATATTAGGATATCAGAATAATCCTGCATATGCAATATTTTCTATCACTAGAATTTCCACTTTTCTCAAATAAAAAACCCGTACACTTTTGAAAAGCGTACGGGTTGCATTTTATTTTTGAATTTCTACAGAGTCTCCAGTGGCATTTTGACTATTACTAGCTTTTTCAGCTTTCTTACCCCAATAATTTGCAAGGAGTGAGCCTGATACATTGTGCCATACGCTGAAGATGGCTCCTGGTACTGCTGCCAATGGAGAGAAGTGTGCTGCCGCCAATGCCGCAGCAAGTCCAGAGTTTTGCATGCCTACTTCAATGGAAATTGCTTTTTGGTCACTGTAATCCATTTTTAACAATTTAGCTGCTAGGAAACCTAATAGGTATCCTAATGCATTGTGTAAAATAACTACTGCTAATATTAATAGTCCACTTTCAAGGATCTTTTCTTTGTTTCCACTAACAACCGCTGCCACAATGGCTACGATCCCAATAACTGATACTAATGGAAGAGCTTTAACGCTTTTTTCAACTTGAGTGCGGAATAGAGTTTTCACAATTAGGCCTAAGATAATTGGTACAAGAACGATTTTAACAACAGATATAAACATAGCGCTGAGTGACACCGGTAACCATTTGCTTGCTAATAAAAGAGTGATGGCCGGAGTTAAGATTGGAGCTAATAAAGTGGAAACAGATGTAATTGATACAGATAAGGCCGTGTTGCCTCTTGCTAAATAAGTCATAACGTTTGAAGATGTTCCCCCTGGACAAGAACCAACAAGAATAACCCCAACAGCCACTTCAGCTGGCAACCCAAGAACCGTTGCAAGACCAAAGGCTAAGAATGGCATAATTAAATACTGTGCCAATACACCGATAAATACTGATTTCGGCTGTCTGAAAACCTCTTTAAAGTCATTTACCGATAACGTCATACCCATTCCAAACATGATAATTCCCAATAATAAAGGGATATGAGGACCAATCCAAGTAAACCCTGTAGGAAATAATAATGCCAACCCTGCAAAAAGTAGTACCCAATAAGCAAAGGTATTTCCTGCAAATACTCCTGCTTTTTCTAATGCTTTCATAGTAGTATACCCCCTGTGAAAAAATATAGTTTTCATTATACTCCAAAAATTTATAATTTTGTAATATTTTTTGACAAATTTTTTTAGTAAAATTTTATAATAAAAAAATGAGAGCCTTTACATACCTGATGGCTCTCACTTTTCCTATAAAAAATTATTTTATTTTAAACGACCATTTTGTTTCCGAACGGTACATTTGACCTTTCTCTACTACCGTACTCGGAAAATGTGAATGATGTATCGCATCAGGAACTCCTTGTGTCTCCAAACACAAACCCAAGTATTTCTGTGACTTTCTGCCACGTATGCTATAATCATTACCTAGCTGTGTCCCTGTGTAGAGCACAACGGCGGGTTGATTCGTTTCCACAACTAATAGACGGCCACTTTCCTCATCATATAATGAGATTGGTGCTGATTGGTCATTATTTAACATAAAAGGATGATCGTAGCCATTCCCAACTAGTATGTTTTGAGGATGCTCCGAAACCACTCCTTCTTGAATCCTTCGACCTTCACGAAAATTAAAAACCGTATGATCAACATGTATCATTTCACCTGTTGGAATCAAACGTTCATTTAATTCAAGAAAATAATCACTCTTCATCATCAGTGTGTGATCCTCAATCGTTCGCTTTAAATCACCACTTAAGTTAAAATACGTATGGTTTGTCATATTAAGGATGGTTCGTGCATCACTAATTCCTTCATAGTTGAGAAAAATTTCATTCGCATTTGTTACTGTATATGTTACAGAAACGCGTACATTTCCAGGATAGCCTTCTTCTCCATCTTTGCTTTCGTATCGATAACAAAGACTAACTGAATCCTTTTCTTGCACCACGTCAACATCCCAGACTGTTCGATCAAACCCTTTTAATCCACCGTGCAGATGATTTCCAATGTTATTTTGGGCTAACTCATAGGTTCTTCCGTCGAGTTCAAAACGGCCTCCAGCAATCCTCCCAGCATGTCTTCCGATGACTGAACCGAAATAAGGTGAATTTGCTTGATACTCTTCAATCGTATCAAACCCTAACACAATGTTTTCAAGAATACCTCTGCGGTCAGGTACCACAATTTTCGTAATGGTACATCCATAGTTAATAGAAGTGACTTGCATGCCTGCAGCATTTTCAATCGTATGTGCTACGATCGTTTGACCATCATGCTGGCCAACTACTGACTCTGATATTTTCATAGAAAAGCCTCCATTTATAAACTCTTACAGAAACGTCGAAATGCCACTTGACCATCGGTATCTCTTTTGAATACTCCCGCATCCTCAAGCACTCGTTGGAATTTTAACCCTACTTCTCTTCTTAACATTTCTTCAGCTGTATCCTCCGACCATTCGGTTTCATACTTACTCTTTAATTCCTCGGTCCATGTGAGATGATAGTCTTTTACTAAAGATGACTTTCCTAATAAATACGCTTTTACTTCCTCTAATTCTTCCTTCAATCTGGCAGGGAGAACCGCAAGGCCCATGACCTCTATTAACCCAATATTCTCTTTCTTAATATGATGAACATCGCTGTGCGGATGGAAGATTCCTAATGGATGCTTTTCACTCGTTCGGTTATTTCTTAATACCAAATCGAGTTCGAATTGTCCTTCTCGCATTCTAGCAATTGGAGTAATCGTGTTATGCGGTGTATCTTCGGAATAGGCATGAATACCAATCTTTTCATCCGTGTATTCCTTCCAACTAGTCAAAATATAATCCGCTGCTTGAATGAGTTCTTCTTTACTTCGTGATCGTAAACGAATGACCGACATTGGCCACTTGACTGTTGCCGCAGATACATTTGAGAATTCCTTCATCTGAAAAGAATACTCTTCGCCGGCTCTTGCCATCGCAAATTCATAATTCCCGCCTTGGTAGTGATCATGAGTTAAAATTGATCCCCCTACAATTGGAAGATCCGCGTTTGAGCCAACGAAATAATGAGGAAACTTTTCGACAAACGATAATAATCTTTCAAATCCTTTTCGGGATATTTTCATATCACGATGCTCTTTGGAGAGGACTATACAATGTTCGTTATAATACACATATGGTGAATACTGAAGATACCAGGGCTCATCCTCTAACTCTAGTCGAATCATTCGATGATTGGAGCGAGCTGGGTGTCCAATTCGACCCTCGTAGCCCTCATTCTCTTCACATAGAAGGCATTTTGGATACTGAACATCCTGTTTTTTCTCTTTTTCGAGGGCAATTTGCTTTGGATCCTTTTCTGGCTTCGATAGATTGATGGTAATATCAAGTTCTCCATAGGGAGTATCTGTTTTATAACTAATATTCTTTGCAATACTCTTGGTTTGTATATAATTACTGTTTTGACTTAATTGATAAAAATAGTTTGTGGCACATGTTGGATCCTTTTCATAGTGAAGATAAAAACGACGATTCACATCCGATGGTCTTTGCACTAGAACATTCATGAGCTTGCTTGAAAAGATGTCTTTGTCTGCATCCAGGGTTCCAACCATCCCTTTTTCAAAAGCATACTGAACGATTTCCTCTAACAAATCTGGTATGCTTACTCCCTTTCCCCCTTCGATTTTCTCAGGGAAGTCAGCTAGTTGTAAAAGAGACATTATCTGGTTTCTTGCATATATTTCATCTTCCCGTTCAATCATTTCACATTCCATTGATTGATCAAGTAGTGTTTGAATCAAAGCATGTATTTCCATGGAGTGTTTCTCCTTCCGTTACTTTTCGTACCCATTTGGATGTGACTGATGCCAGTTCCATGCGTCCTCAATAATTTGCTCAATATGTGTTCGCTTAGGACTCCAACCAAGCACCTGCTTTGCTTTTTGAGAGGAAGCAATTAACTTTGCTGGATCTCCTGCTCTTCTTGCCACGATTTTTTCAGGAATGTTATGCCCCGTAATTTTCCTTGCCGCTTCAATAATTTCCAACACGGAAAATCCTTGATTACTACCAAGATTGAAGACATTGCTTTCTCCACCAGTTTCTAAATACTTTAAAGCAAGAATATGTGCAGCAATTAAATCCTCTACATGAACATAATCACGGATACATGTTCCATCTGGTGTATCATAGTCATCTCCAAACACAGAGATGAATTCTCTTTGCTCAAGTGCCACTTGTAATACTAGCGGAATCAAATGTGTTTCTGGTGTATGGTCCTCTCCCACTTCTCCAGTAGGTCTTGCTCCTGCTACATTAAAGTAGCGAAGCGCCACATACTTCATTCCGTATGCACCGCTGCACCATTTCAGCATTTTTTCCATCGTTAACTTCGTCTCTCCGTATGCATTGGTCGGAAGTGTTGGCGTATCCTCTGTAATCGGCATGATTTTTTGATCACCATACGTGGCTGCCGTTGATGAGAATACAATATTCTTCACATGGAATTCATTCATTACTTCCAGTAACACTTGCGTCCCATACACATTATTATCAAAGTACATAAGTGGCTTTTCCATGGATTCACCAACAAGAGAATTGGCTGCAAAATGGAGAACCCCTTCAATTTTTTCCTTTTGAAAAATGGAGGCTAAAAACTCTTTTTCTCTTATATCACCTTTATAGAAAGTAGCTTGAGGATGGATGGCCTGTTCATGTCCGGTTTGAAGGTTATCAATGACAACCACCTTGTATCCTTGATCAATTAGCTGGTGTACTGCGTGCGAACCAATATATCCTGCTCCACCTAACACTAATACGCTCATCGTATCAACTCTCCCTTAAGCTCTTTCGTTCCGTCCCCAATACTCGCTACATAGAAGGTTGCTTCATATCCAATTTTCTCTTTATAGCTTTCTCCGACTTCTTTAATAAATAAATCAACGCAATTCTTGTCTACTAGAGCAATGGCACAGCCTCCAAACCCTGCGCCCGTCATTCGAGCACCAACTGTCCCTTTTTGGCTCCAAGCCGCATTTACAAGAGTATCGAGTTCAATACCTGTTACTTCGTAATCATCTTTAAGAGATGTATGAGAAGCATTCATCAGTTCTCCAAAGTAAGCAAGGTTTCCTTCTTTTAGGGCTTTCAAAGCCTTAATCGTACGACCATTTTCATACACGGCATGCTTTGCTCGTTTTTCTAAAAGTTCATCTCCAATCAACACACGATTCGCTTCAAATTGTTCTTCTGTTAAACTACCTAATGCTTCGATATCCAATTTAGCTTGTAAACGACAGAGAGCTTCTTCACATTGTGCTCGGCGCTCATTGTACTTCGAGTCGGCTAACTCCCGACGCTTATTCGTATTCATAATAATAATTTTGTGTTTTTCTAGATTAAGAGGGGCATATTCGAAAGTAAGAGTCTGGCAATCTAATAAAATCCCACAGTTTTCCTTCCCCATGCCAATCGCAAATTGATCCATGATGCCACTGTTTACACCAATAAACTTGTTTTCTACCTTCTGACCTAGCTTTACAAGCTCCACTCTGTTTAATTTCAGATCGTATACCTCATCAAGGATGACACCCATTAACATTTCTAGTGAGGCAGAAGATGATAGACCCGCACCATTTGGAATGTCCCCATGGATTAAAAGTTCAAATCCGTTTGGCAGAATTCCGATACTTTCCTGAACATAGCGAATCATCCCTTTTGGATAGTTTGCCCAATTATGAGCCGCCTCGTATTCCAAGGAATCTAGTGAAAATTCAATGATCCCCTTGCCAGGAAAATTTTCTGAATACATACGAATCAAACGGTCTTCCCTCTCCCTTACTACTCCGTACGTTCCAAAAGTGATGGCAGCTGGAAACACATTCCCGCCATTATAATCCGTGTGTTCTCCTATAAGGTTAATTCTCCCTGGTGAAAAAAAGAGTCGCACCTGATCTTCCACTTTAAAAATCTCTACAAACTTCTTAAATAATCCCTGTTTATCCATGGTTATCATCCTTTCGCTTTAACTGTTTAAAATCTAATGAATATCTTTAACGATGGTTTAAATTCAGATAATTGAAAACGTCTACACTGTTTATTTTATTCTTTAAGTAAATTTTAGTCAATGTTTTAGTAAAAGTTTTATTAGTCAAATTAGTGCAACAAAAAAATCCTTTCAAGTCATTTGAAAGGATTTAAAAAAACAGCAATTTTTAGTTTTCATTAAAGGTTTACCCTACTTCTCCAAAGCCTCTATTATTTTTATCACATCAATTAATGATTCAATTTTATAATCCGCTGAGTCAATATCAAACCCAAATGTTGAATCAATTAATGCTGCTACTTTCAGACCCGCTGCTTTGGCTGCCTCAATTCCATAATTAGAATCTTCCACCACTAGCAATTCCTCTTTTAATAAATTCATAGAGTTTACTGTGTAATTATATATCTCTGGATTAGGTTTCGTTTCTACAAACATTTCCCCACTAACTAGAATACTAAAATACTCTTTTATTCCAAGTTCTTCTAATACATACTGAATATTTTCCATTTTCGATGAGGAGGCAAGCCCTACTTTAATATTTTTTGAAGATAGGTAATCTAATAGTTCATTAACATATGGTTTTTTTATTTTCTCGTATTCTACCGTTTTCGCTTTAAAATAAGATTCCCTTTTGTGTTTTGCTTCTTCGAAGGAGATATTTAACTTTTTTGAGAGGTATTCTATGTCGACCTTAACAGATGCTCCAACCAAAAAATTCAGCTCTGATATGTCAACAAACACTTCGTTACTCTCAAGAAATTCATGAAAGTGTTTTCGAAAAACTACTTCACTGTCAATTAATACACCATCCATATCAAAAATAACACCTTTAATCATATTTTTCCTCCTCAGGTATACGTCAATAACTGGTTCATTTCTATTAGTATTAAACCATTAGGGATATAGTTTCTTTACCATATAACTGTACCCACTCATCTCTAAATTTACAAACATCTTTTTCAACCGATGAATGTTCAAGCATCGCTTTTATTAACTCTGGTGAAGCAGTTATTCCATGTGCTCCTACTAGTGCAACATTTAGAAGTTGCTTAACATTTTTAAAACTAGCTGCAAGGACTTGGCACGGAAGGTTATGTATCGAAAAAATCTGAGTAATTTCTGAAACTACATTAGTACCGTTTCCTAAATTATCAATCCTGTTCACATAGGGAGCAACATATTCAGCCCCTGCTTTGGCTGCTACAAATGCACTCATTGGGGTATATACAGTCGTAGCTAGCGTACGTATCCCTTCTGCTTTTAATAACTTTATAGCTTTTATACCTTCTTCTGTTACAGGAATTTTTATAACAACTTCCCCAGATATTGAGTTAGTTACATAATGAGCCTCTTCAACCATATTCTCCGCTTTATTAGAAATCACTTGAACGAAGAGCTCTTTCTCTTCTCCGATCACATTTCTTATTTCTTTCAACAAAGGTAGAAAAGGTCTTTGTTCTTTCACAATAATACTGGGATTCGTTGTCACTCCATCAATTGGAAAATACTCGTTTAAGTCTCTTATTTCCTTAACGTTTCCTGAATCAATAACTATTTTCATATTGTCACCTCTTAAAAAGAATAAATGCTTAGCTTTTGACACTTCTTCTATTGAAGATGTGTCAAAAGCTAAGCATCTGTTTTTTATTATTTACTAATAATCTGTATTCCACTTCCTGGCTCAATGTCGGCAGTGATATTTGCATCTTCAAGGTAGAGTGTTCCAGGTAACTCCGGACTTTGCGAACCATCAAACTTTAAGGTAATATGCCCAAGAGAAACAAGGTTTTTCTTTACCGCATCTCCTACTGCAGTAATAGCATACTCTTTCTCACCCATTTTAAGAATATCTCCCACTACAATGTCTCCTTCAACAGGGTTTACATCAATAAGCAGGCAATATTCAGCTAATTCTATTGGAGCGTTATCTCCAAATAAAATAAACATTTTTTCTCCAAGAAATTCAGATACTGATGGACCAAGTTTATTAATTTTTGTTTCATATTTTGTTAACATCATGAAGTCTCCTTACGCTAATTCTATTTTCAAAATCTTACTATCATTTAACATTAATTTAGTCATACAATCCAAAGCTTGCTAGCCATGCAATAAACACAGTTGGAGCTCCGGTTAAGAATCTTGAATAGAGTACTGACGGCACTCCTACCTCTACTGTTTCAACCTCTGCTTCAGCTAAACCTAGGCCAACTGGAACAAAATCAGCTGCTGCTTGAGCATTGATTGCAAATAATGCTGGTAATGCAAGATGCGCTGGGATGTTCCCTTTACCAATTTCTACACCAATTAACGTTCCTACTACTTGAGCAATAACTGCACCAGGTCCTAAGAATGGGGAAAGTAATGGGAAGGAACAAACAAGTGCTATCACTATTAATCCCCAAATACTTCCTGCAAACGGTGAAAGGAATTTCGCGAATACGTCACCGATTCCTGACTCAAGAATAATACCAATCAACATCGCAACAAATGCCATAAAAGGAAGGATGGTTTTAATAACTGTGTCAATGGCTTCACGTCCGGCTTGGTAAAAAACACTTGTAATAGAACCCATAGCCATACCAACTCTTGCCATTAACCCTTTTGGTGCTTGTTGTTCACTAATCTTTTTATTCGTACTGTATTTGCCTTCTTGTTTTACCTCTGGAGCAATTTCGTCCTTTACACTTGATGCTGCTAATTCAGAAGCATTAGTAAGTTCAATATTCTCCACCTTTACTCCAGAAACGTAAATGTCTTCAGTAATATGTTTGGCTAGAGGACCACTTTGACCAGTAGGCATGATATTAATTGTTGGAATTCTTTTCTGTGGATATAAACCACAACGTAACGTTCCACCACAATCAATAATCACGCATGCCATTTCACTTTCTGGAACAGAAGTTTTAAATCCGTCTACAAGCTCGCAACCAGTTAATTCAGCAATTTTATCAGCAATATCTGGTCTTTGACCCCCTGTAATATAAACCACTTTATTCTTTTCATTCGTTGGTGTAATTACTAACGGACCACCAAAGCCGCCAGATCCTTTTGATACTTTAATTGATTGATATGTTGTCATTTTTTCCACCGCCTATAATTGAACTGTATCTTTTAATTTTACGTTTTGCTGTTTTGCAACATATGCTGTTGTTAGATCGGTTACCCAACCTCTTAGGAAGTTTGTTACTATTCCAACTAAGAAATAACGAAGTGCTAATTCTGTAACATCGTGTCCAAGTGTAGTAATACCCGCAGAGATTCCTAAGAATACGAATAACTCACCTGGGTTAACATGTGGGAATAACCCATTATGTGTGTGACAAGAATAAGATGCTGCCGCGTAATAACTAGGCTTATATTTTTCAGGTAGGAAACGCCCTAGAGATAGTGTCATTGGATTAGCTAGAACAAATGTCCCGATTACTGGTAATACAAAGTATCTTGTAAAAGGGTTTTTCCCTGACTTTTTGGCTAATTTCTCTACTCTCGCTTGCCCAACGAAGTGTACAAGAGCATTCATCGCCACCAATAACATAATGAGGAGAGGTACTATCCCAGTAACAAGATCTATAAAAACCTCTCCACCATGCCTAAATAAATTCATAAATCCTTCCGCTGCTTTTATAACAAGCTCCATAAAACCACCCTTTTCTTATCTTTTATTAGGTATTAAATGCTCGATCCAACCTTTTTTCACTCGTAATTCCCCACCCTTTGAAATAATGTCATAACTTCTAAGGGCATCAGCAATTGCTAGCTTAGTTAATTTATCTAGACCAATAAAATCTTCGTCAGCAATTTTTAACAAGTATTTACCTTCAAAGCCTTTTAGCTCTCTCACACGCGAGAAAACTGTCACTCCTTGCATTTTTGCCGCTTTTATTATTTTATTTTTTTTATCAATGCAAAACATAACAACAGTACCTGCTCTGAACATGCCAGTTTTCTTACCGATGGCTACTCTCCCCATTGACCTCATTTCGGCATATTTTTTATTAAAATGCCTAATTTGAAGAAACCCTAGAATGCTCTGTACCAACCATGCAATACCTATTAAAAGAATCAAGTACAAAATCATTTCTTTGTCTCTCCTATCCAAAAAATTACCGCAAACGCTTTCCAAAAGTTGTATAAAATATGGATTATAGTCTTGCTGCCTTTTCCAATAAGTTTGTTAACGTATGATAACTATTAACATTAGCTAGCTGGTTGGTAAGCTCTGTGGAATTAGCTATTTTTAATATTTCATCATAAAGTCTAACGATAAAGTGTTCACTATTATCTATTTGATCTTCTGGTAACCCCAATAAGAAAATTACCTTAACTTCTTTTTCCTCTACATTTATCTTTTCAGGAAAAACACCAATTGCAAGTTCTACTGAATTAGAGCTTCTATTGATCGTGTGTGGAAAGGCAATATAATTCCCAAATATCATGGAACCTTTTCTTTCCCTCTCCTCCAAGCGTTCTTTGAACCCTCCATCCATGTAGTTCTTCGCGGTTAAGGTATCAATCATCGTATTTACACCTTTGTGGTACCCTTCGTTACTTTCCAATAAAAAAAACTTTTCCTCGGTAATGAGTCCTCTTAAAATGGATTGGTACTCTCCTTCATGACTTATCTTTAAATTTTTCATAAAGGTAGCTACTTCAATCTCTTTAGTTACCTTTCTTTCATCAAAAATCTCACTAATCTTTACTAAAGGAATGTTTAGTTCAAAAGGTAATTTCACTGTTGAAAAAGCAATATCATAGTTGCTTATGAGATCTTCTGTTACTTCTTTATCGGAGTATAAATCTATCTCCGTTTTATTATTTAATACTCTCTCTAATTGCATAGCTATTAGTTTTGCTGTTCCTCTCCCAGTACCACAAATGACTGCTGCCTTTTGGAATCTTTTCACTTTTACATCATTATTTGCAATGAACACCCCAAAATAGAAAGCCAGGTAACCTAATTCATCCTCTGATACTGCTAAAGCACTCTCTCTTTCAATCACTTGTCCTGCGATTTCAGCCATTTTGTATGCAACTGGATATTTCTCTTTCACATCACCTAGCAATGGATTTTTTAATCGGAGACCAAATAACAGACGATTTAACATAAAAGTAAGGTGATATTGAAGATCGTTAAAAAAGGAATGATGTTCATGAATGATCTCTTTTTTAAAACCAAGTTGTTCAACAATCTGCTCAAGCAATCCTTTTACATCATCTGTAATTTTAACCTCAGCCATTGACCGATTATTGGTTGGTGTACGTCTCCCTGCTATAGGAATCGTGATAAAGAGTATTTCTAGCTCAGGAATCTCTATTGGTAGCTTTGTTTCTAAAGCTTTAATAATTTCCATTGCTACTTGATAATCTTTTGTTTCTAGTAATTTCTCATGTTTTTCATTTAATTTCTTCAAGGGATGATTCTTTAGTAAGCGATCTAACATTACGACAATAAATTCCATTAATCTTGATTGAGTTGTAGATTCAAAATCATACTTACTGCAGATCCCCAAGACTTCTTCTACGATATCTTCATCAATTGGATAATTACCAAATAATGAATCAAACATGTTATCCAAGATAAAGAATCTTATGTCGAGTTCTTCACCAATTAATTTCATTCCTTTATTTTGCTTCCCTTGAATGACTAGATTATATGTCCCTAAGGAAACCGAGGCCTTTTTTAATTCATTGATAAGGGTAGTTCTACCTATATGCATCTCATAGGCTAAGTCATCTAAAGTGTATGTTTCCTCACTATTGATCAAACGGTCGATGATAAAGGCAATCCTTTGTTTTGAAGTATCTAACTTTTCAGCTTCTGTATTTCTTCTATTTAATAAGTTATGAAATACCTCATTTTCTTTAATCTCTAGACGATAGCCTTTTCCTCTTTCATTTGTAATTATAGCCACACTAGTAAAATCTTGATTTAATTGATTAATATCATTACGTACTGTTCTAGAACTCACACCCAATAGTTTTGCTATCTCTTCTAAGGAACAATACGTTTTCTTTTGTAAAATTTCTAAAATCTGAACCGTTCTTTCGTCCAGTATAAAATCAGACATTTCATCACCTCTTTCAAAAATGGGCCATTTTATGGAGGAATAGGCGCAGGAAATCCCATTTCCCCCTGGCACCATTAGGCTTTGACTTGTCTACTGAATCTTAGCTTACTTATCCTCGTGATTTTCCACCCGAAATATTAAATGTCGTACCTGTTATATAACTAGCACGATCAGAAGCTAAATAAGAAACAAGATCGCCTATTTCTGTTAATTTCCCTTCTCTTCCAAGAGGGATTGATTTACTATAATCTGTTGAAAGACCATCTACCGAAACACCACGGGTATATGCTAGGGCTTCATTATAAGCGTCCGTTCTTAACCCTGTAGTTTCTATAATTCCTGGAGCAATGGCTACTACGCGAATATCGAACTTTCCTAATTCCTTTGCCCAAGCACGTGAAAATGCAATGACAGCCCCTTTAGTTGCTGAATAACAACTCTGACCGGCCGACCCTTCTTGCCCAGCCTCAGAAGCAACGTTAATAATAACACCCTTATTTTGTTTAATCATTTCTTTAGCTGAAGCTTGTGCAAAAAGATATGGGCCCTTTTGGTTAACGGCTACCATTAAATCAAAATCCTTTTCACTTAATTCGTACTCAGGTTTTTCTCCTTTTTCGTCTACTAATAATCTAGGTAAGTTAATACCAGCATTGTTTATTAGTATATCCAATGAGCCAAAAAGCTCAATAGTATGACCTATTACTCGCTCAACACTTTCCTTCTTTGTTACATCACACTTTAAGAAATATGCACCGCTTTCAAGTTGCCCGTCCTTTCCGTTCAAGTCTGCAACAACTACTTTTGCGCCATTTTTTATAAGTTCATTTGTAATGTTCAAACCAATACCAGAAGCACCGCCCGTTACAATTGCAACTTTTCCTTCTAAACCTAACCAAGAGTTATCCATGCTTTTCCCTCCTTGTTTTTATGAAAACACTTTCAACTCCTGGGTTTATTATAAGAATAATAGTGTTCATGATTAATACATACTTTTTCACACTAAGTTGAAAATATGTGTATTATTTGAGTTTCTGGAAGAACCATTAAATTCTATGGATTTAGAAATTGTTAATTCAATTAACTAACAGTTTTTCATATAAACAAAGGCTGTTGCTTAAGTAAAACTGAAAATGCTTATAAACAACTAACAATGACATTTTGAAGTAACTAAAAACTCTATGGAAGGTTTCAGTTGACTGAACTACTTTAGTATGTTAATTTGTATATGCAAATGAAAGAAGGAATGATAAAAATGAACGAAGAAGAACAAGTATTAATTCATTGTTTATACTTCACAGCTAGCCGTTTTGCTCGTAACATAACTAAATTAGCTGAAAATACGTTTGACTTTGGGGACCTTGCGCCATCCTATTATTACATGATCATGATCGTAAAATTCAATCCGGAAATAACTCAAAAAGAGCTGTGTCATAAATTATCTATAGCTCCTTCCACTAGTACAAGATTTATTGATAAACTAGAGAAATTAAAGCTTGTTACTAGAAAAATGAGTGGTAAACAAACGTTTATTTCCTTGACCGAAGAAGGAGAAAAAGCTTACAAACAATTTCGTATAACTTTAAAAGAACTGTTTAATGATTATTCTCACATATTAGGTCGAGAATTTAGTCTTGATTTAAGTAAAATGCTTCATGAAGCGAGCAATAAGCTGGAAAAGGATTCGTAATTTTTTTACCTTATCATTTGCATATACAAATGAATTTCATCTTTCTAAATGATTAATTTTCTAAGTATCAGGACCAAAAAGAATATATAGATGTTGATTTGAATCATTTTTTTAAACCTACATTTGTATATACAAATGACTTAAAGAAGTTATTGTTGTCGCCATACTTTATAAACAAAGGAGAACTAAAATGAAAACACTTGTTATTATTACTCACCCAAATCTTGATCAATCCAGAATTAACCGAGCTTGGCTGGAAGAATTAAAAAAACATGAAGAAATTACGATTCATTCGCTTTATCAAGCATACCCAGATGGAAAAATAAACATAGAACACGAACAAATGCTGTTAGAATCTCATGATCGAGTAATTCTTCAATTTCCATTCTATTGGTACAGCACTCCAGCTTTATTAAAACAATGGCAAGATGAAGTTCTTTCTTATGGCTGGGCATATGGGGAAGGGGGAGACAAACTTCACGGTAAGGAACTAGGTTTAGCAATTTCAACCTTTGGTCCAAAAGATTCATATCAGACAACTGGTTACAACAACTTTACGATGGAGACATTAACAACTCCTTTACAACAAACTAGTAACCTAATTGGAACTCGATTTATGCCACTGTTTACTTTAAATGGTGTAATGCATGTATCAGATGAGCAATTAACAGAAAATGCAAAAGCATATGTAGATTACGTACTTCAACCAGCTCTAAATGAAGTTTAAGTACTAGCTAAGCAGAAAGAAGGTATCAATTTGAAAACACTGGTCATTGTTGCACATCCAAACCTAGAGAGCTCTCGAGTAAATAAGCGCTTTGCAGAAGAAATAGAAAAATACGAAAATGTATACGTCCATCGTTTGTATGATGTTTATCCAGATGAAACTCTTGATATTCAAAGAGAACAAGAACTTTTATTAGCTCATGATCGTATAGTTTTTCAATTCCCATTTTATTGGTATAGCGCGCCACCACTTTTAAAAAAATGGATGGATCATGTTTTAGCCTATGGTTGGGCTTATGGAACAGGCGGAGACAAGCTTCATGGTAAGCAATTAATTATTGCCACTTCTACTGGAGGACCTTCAATGGCTTATACTGCAGGAGGATACAACCAATATACGATGAGTGAATTGCTTCGACCGTTTCAAGCCACAAGTAACTTAATTGGTACAAAATATATTACTCCCTTCTCTGTTCATGGAGTAAGAGCGTATTCTGATGAAGAGATAAAACAAAGCGCTGAAAGATATGCGCATTACATTTTAAATTCAAAATAAGTTAAATATAAGAAGTGAGCCTGGAAGTATCCAGGCTTCTTTTTGAAGAATTTATTTAATTCGTTACACTAGAATACCTGTATCACATAAAGGGATTAAAACATTCAAAAAACACTTGACCTCAACTTAGGTTTAGGTTGTATCTTTTAAATTGTATCTCGGAGTTATTGAAAAATGGAGGAAAATATATGAAAAAATTCGCTTTTGTAACAGGTGCCAATAAAGGTATTGGATATGAAATTGTTCAACAATTAGCAGAAAAAGACTATCACGTTTTTTTAGGAGCTCGAAACGAGGAATTGGGTCAAAAAGCGGTACAATCTTTAGGTTTTGTAAATGTTACTTTTGTTCAAGTTGATATTTCTGACACACAATCCATTCAAAATGCATTTAATAAGGTCTTTGAAGTAACTGACCATTTAGATTTACTAATCAATAACGCTGGTATCGCACTTGATTTTAATATTTTACCTAGTGAATTAAAATTAGAAACACTGCGTCAAGGATTTGAAGTTAATTTCTTTGGAACATTCCAAATGATTCAAGTCTTTTTACCATTAGTTAAAAAAGCTCACCGTGGTAAAATTGTTAACTTAACTACGGATATGGCATCGCAAACAATGTTTGACAAAGGCGAAGCAGGACAACTTAATTTATTAGGTTATAATTCATCAAAAACTGCTGTGAACTCTTTAACATTATCCTTTGGTAAAGAA
This sequence comes from Robertmurraya korlensis, assembly GCF_023715225.1. Classification (GTDB taxonomy): domain Bacteria; phylum Bacillota; class Bacilli; order Bacillales; family Cytobacillaceae; genus Robertmurraya_A. Next base: position 67,484 of record NZ_JAMBNS010000007.1, on the reverse strand, counting down.
TTTGGTACTAATGGTCCTGAAATTTTAGGTATTACCCCTGGTTTTACCACTACTGACCTTAATGGAAATGCTCCTGGAGGAAAAACAGCTGGGGAAGGTGCACAAATTATAGTTAAACATGCCTTAAGTGAAACAAATTACAATGGTAAAATTCTTAATTCAAATGGGATTATTCCTTGGTAATAGAAGGGGAATTTAAAAAACTATGAATTATACTATTGGACAAATTGCAAAAATGAAAGATTTATCCATTTCTCAATTACGTTACTACGACAATCAAGGACTGCTGCCTTTTCTCAAAAGAACTGAAAAAGGAGATCGAGTTTTTAACGAGGATGCACTTAATTTTCTAGAACTTATCATCTGTTTGAAAAATACTGGAATGCCAATCAAGGAGATTAAACAATTTGTTGATTGGTCAATGAATGGAGATTATACCACCCCTCAACGACTAGAAATGATAAAACAACACGAAATCACTGTTTTACAACTAATTCAAGAAACAGAAGAAAACCTTAAAAGGATTCAAAAAAAAATAGCAAGATTAGAACATGAAATGAATAAAAGCTCAAATTAACTTTTGGAATTTTTCATAAAAAGTAAAAGAGACCATCATCCAATACTTTTGGTCTTTTTGCTTTATTATCCAACCACTAAAAGTTTCAAAAAAAATGAAAAGCCAATATAAGGAGACTCTTTTAGGGAGTTTTTACTAATTGCTTTGATAGTAACTTTAAATACCAAGGAAAGAAGAATTTAAAAATAATAAAATAAACGGGTATTCCATACCATGTATTCCACCCATTATTTTTCATATATCCGAACTGAACTAAACCAAATTCTAAGACAAAACATAATAATGTAAATATAAAAACAAAAATCCATTTCTTGTGAGGTTTATAAAAATTAACATAGATGGTGGCAATGCTCGCAGGGACAAAGCCAATTAATAAAGCATCACTTAACTCAATTGATATTTTTTTTGCTAGGTCAAATAAGTTGAATGTGGACATTGATATCGTATCAAAGGTCCAAGTCAATCCCGCGGAAAAAACAAGAGTAATAAATATGCCTACCCATGTTAAATTTTTTTTAGGCATGATTAGTACAAATAATATCGATATTATCACTAAAGTCCAGACATACCATTCACCTTCATATTTCATAAATTCCATGAAATCACCTGCTTAAATTTAAGTCATCTTAATTTATCTTGAATTAATTAGGTAGAAAATATACTATCCTTCTTCACATAGATAGGAAAGGGTTTGAAGTTATCGCTCCCTTCCTCTCCGTTCAATAAGGGACTTTTATTTTCATTTTTGTAGATTCTTCTTCATAAGAGTTGCTACTTGAAGATTGTCGTGTTGAGATGTATTTTCTAGTTGCTTAATAATTAATTCTTGTCGTTCGACAGGATGATTTTGACTTAATTTAGCTTTTGCTTCCATTTTTGTGATTTTTATTCGGAACGCTACAATTCCTTTACTCATTCCTTCGATAAAACTAGGTTCAACAACATTTAAATTGTATGAGCTATCCGGGCTTTCGTATTTATTTACCAAGTTATTTAAAGATTCGAATATTACTTCTCTATCTTCGACAATCTCCATCTTTCCATATAAATGGATCGACACATAATTCCAAGTAGGTACTGCTCTAGTTGTTTCATACCAAGAAGGTGAAATATAACAGTGAGGGCCTTGGAAAACCACAAGGACTTGTTGGTTTTCCACATCCCTCCATTGTTCGTTCGGACGTGCAAAATGACCATATATAGCCTTTTCAGATTTATTTAACATCAATGGAAGATGAGTAGCGTAGGGTTCTCCTTTATGCTGAGTAAATAAGGTTGCAAATCCGTATTTTTCCATAAATTCATAAATTACTTCTTCATCATCAATTTTAAAATGATTAGGTATATACATAATGTCCTCCTTTCAAAAAAAGTTATATGAGTGTTTTGGTCATTATAAAGTCCGTTTGTTCTTCATCACCCATAAAAAAAGAGTGAGATCCCGTTTGGACAAACCCCATCTTTTTATAAAAGGCAATAGCATTATCATTTTTTTCCCATACGCCTAGCCAGATTTCCTTTTTATTACGTTCCATCGCCATTTCCATAGCTTTATTTAGCAGATATTTACCAAGGCCATGTTTTTGAAATGTGTTCTTAATATAAATCCTCTCGATTTCAAGTGATTCATCGCCCATTTCTTCAGACTGAGCCTCATTGGTATTGACCTTTAAATATCCAGCGACTTCATTATTAAAATAAACAAAAAAGAATTGTGAGGAAATATTGGATATTTCTTTTTCTAATTGGTTTACGTGAAATGCTTTTTCCAAGTAGGCATTCATATTTTCGGGTGAATTTTGATGTTTAAATGTCTCATTAAATGTTTCATAACTAATTTCTTGAAGTTTGTGTAAATCGTCAAGTTTACACTGTTTTATATGAATCGTCATTTAAATAGGTCGCTCCCCTATAAATCAATAAATTCTCTTGTTTCCCTTTTTTACATATTCCCAATCTTTTTCTATATTTTTTCTTACTCTTTGAAGAAGATGGAAAATGGATTCTACTTCTCTATTAGAAAATCCCTCTAATGCAACGTTATTGGAATAATCATTTTCTCTCTTTATAAAAGGAAAAACCTGTTTCCCTTTCTCTGTTGGGAAGAGTTTTTTAATTTTCTTATTATGTTGATCTTCTTTCTTTTCAATAAAGCCATTCATTTCAAGTTTTTTTATAGCTCGAGCTGCTGTTGTTCGGTCTACTTTTATCATCTCAGCTAATTTTTCTTGAATGATCCCTGGGTTTTCACAAATTCGTACAAGATACAAATACTGCCCTTTCGTAAGGTCATATTCTTTAAATTCTATATTACTTATGGAATCTAACGCCCTTGCTATCATTCCAATTTCTCGAAGAATTTCCTTCATAATTACCTCCTTTTTTCATATTTTTGTTGCAAATGCAATAAAAATAACATATGTTAAATTTAACCTTATTTTGTTGTATTTGCAATAAAAAAATCAAGATAAAGAGGTCGAAAAATGAAATTTGTATTTTATGTATTAGGAATTTTAGTATTAACCCTTGGTATTTCTTTGACTATTCAATCAGACCTTGGAACATCACCTTTTGATGCACTTTTGGTAGGACTGTCCATAAATATCGGGCTTACTGTGGGAAGTTGGGAAATAATCATAGCTTTCATATTGATATGTTGTAATTCATATTTAAAAAGACAAAGACCAGAAGTTTTGGGTTTGTTAACCGCCATAATAACGGGTATTGGTATTGATCTATGGCTTTTATTATTGCACCATTTAATCACACCTGAATTTTGGTACAGTAAAGTGGTTTGTTTTGGAATCGGCTTAGTTTTTATAGGATTAGGAACGGCAACATATTTACACACAAATTTCGCACCGATTCCAATTGACCGGTTAACATTAATCCTTCAAGAATTGACTAGAACAAATATATTTTTTTCGAGAACATTCATATATCTCGTATTCTTGATAATGGCAATGATCTTTCATGGACCCATTGGCATTGGAACGTTATTAACCGTTTGTTTAGGGGGACTACTACTAAATTACTTCATGCCACTTACTAAAAAAGCAATAGACCACATACTAACACAATCTTGTACATCATCAAATTACGAAAAAGAAAAAAACCATTCGATATAGTAACGGGTTCTGTTTATTAATAGACGGAGGAATTCCGGCTAATGTATATCGAGGAAGCTTAAGAAGCAGAAATAAGCGGAGGAATTCCGGTTAACTGCTCTAAATAAGCCAAAATTCATTGATTTGGATCACATAAGCGGAAAAACTACGCTTATTCTTAAGGAAATAGAGATATTTTTCAATATAAACGGAATTTTTCCTGTTATTTTCAAACGTATTTAAAAAGTGGCAGGTATCTGAACCAGTTATCCATCTAGAATGGTTTTGTTACTTTTTCCTTTTTCATTTTTACTTCCTATTAAGGGAATATTGATACTATACCCATTAATAGGAGGACCTAAATATGACATTAGAATCCAATACTGAACATAAAACGATCTGTTTCAGTGAATACGATGAATTAAAGCGAGTGATCTGTTGCCAGCCGCAGTACATGACAATCAGGGATGTGATTAACGAGACTCAAAAGCATTTTAAAAATGAAGGAATACATATAGAGACTGCATTAGAACAGCATAATCAAATGGTACAGACGCTGCGGAATTACGGCATTGAAGTTATTTTACTTCCTTACCATAAGAAATACCCAGAACAGGTTTTTACAAGGGATATAGGGTTTACACTCGGACATACGGTTTTTGTAGCCGATATGGCAAGTGATGTTAGGCAGGGAGAAGATAATGTATTAAAGCAGTGGCTGGAGGATGAAGGATTCTCCTACTATAATATTGTCGGAGATCAAATTGAAGGCGGAGATGTGATTATCGACAGGGACACCGTATACATTGGGTTGAGTAATCGAACCAGCCAGCAGGCAGTTGACCATTTAAAACATCTTTTACCCCAATTTGATGTTAAAGCCATCAAGTTCAAGGCTGAATATTTACATCTAGACTGTGTATTTAATGTTTTATCTCCAGAGCTAGCCCTTATCTTTCCGGATGCATTGACAAAAGAAGATTTCGACATATTTGGTTCAAAGTATGAACTTATTGAAGTATCTGATGAAGAACAGTTCACGCTTGGGACGAATGTGCTCGGAATAGGAAACAAGCGAGTCTTGAGCTTACCAGTAAATAAAAATGTCAATAAACAGCTTCGTGAACGTGGGTTTGAAGTAATTGAAGTTGATATAACTGAAATAATTAAGTCAGGAGGCTCTTTCCGCTGCTGTACGCTGCCTATTCTTAGGTCAAGGTCAAATTCTTAGTCTATTCGTATCTTGAACTTAAATCTACTTTAAAGCAAAAGGATGTCCAAAAACCTAGGTTTGTTGGACATCCCCGAAATTACCATTAGAATATATAGATTACTCAAATCACATGGTGCTAGTGTCGATCACAAATCGATACTTCACATCTGAAGCTAATACACGTTCGTAGGCTTCGTCAATTTGATCGGCCGAAATGACTTCAATAGAAGGAACGATATTATGTTCTGCACAAAAATTCAACATCTCCTGAGTCTCACGGATGCCGCCAATCATTGAACCTGCAAATGAACGGCGATGACCGATAAGTGAGAATACGTTAACCGCTAACGGCTCTGCTGGTGCACCGACGTTGACTAATGTACCATCCAGCGCCAGTAACGAAAGGTAGGCACTAATATCGATTTTTGCACTGACTGTATTTATGATAAGGTCGAACGAACCAGCTAGTTTCTTAAACGTCTCTTCATCGCTCGTCGCGTAGTAGTTGTCCGCACCGAATTGCAAACCATCTTCCTTTTTACTCAAAGTTTGTGACAGGACGGTAACTTCTGCACCCATGGCGTGCGCAATCTTGACAGCCATATGACCAAGCCCTCCCAAACCAACAACCGCTACTTTCTTACCTGGACCAGCCCCCCAGTGGTTTAAGGGAGAATATGTTGTGATACCTGCGCAAAGTAAGGGTGCCGCGACGTCAAGCTCAATGCTATCAGGAATTCGTACTACAAAGTCCTCCGTTACAACAATGTGGGTTGAATAGCCACCTTGTGTAGGCTCACCATATTTGTCAACACCCGCATAGGTAGGAACATTTCCTTTGAGGCAGTATTGTTCTTCCCCTTTACGGCAATTCTCACAGTCACCACAGGAATCAACCATACATCCGACCCCTACTCGGTCACCGACCTTATACTTTGTCACCTCTGATCCTACATCAGTAACAATTCCCGCAATCTCGTGTCCGGGTACTAGAGGATAATTCACTTCCCCCCATTCACCGTGAGCAGTATGGATGTCAGAGTGACAAATGCCTGCATATTTAATTTCAATTAGAACATCGTGTAGATCAAGGTCTCGTCTTTTAATTTCAGCCACTCGAAACGGTTTGTCTGGACCGTCGACTGCTCTTGCTTTAGCTACTGTCATTTTGTTTAAACCTCCACTATACTTTGATTTTCTAAGAGAATCTACTGGAATCAGGTGTACATTAACATCCTTTTAATTACTCCCTTTTCTCTTACAAATCTAGAATAATCCCTATAGTTAACTCTAGGTCAAGCAAAAAGTTAAACTTTGACCTTGGGTATACAGCATGATAAAATCTTTTTTAACATAGAGTTAACTCGAAGTCTATATCTAGAGAAAAGGAGACCAGTGACAATGACATATTCTATAAGCGAAGTTGCAAAAGAATTAGATCTCACCGTATATGCCTTACGATACTACGATAAGGAGGGCCTAATGCCTTTTGTGGAACGTACCCCTAGTGGAACCCGATTATTTAAAGACTCCGATATTGAAGCATTAAAAATTATTCAATGTCTAAAATCTACTGGGATGCCAATTAAGGAAATTAAAGGATTCATTGAATGGTGTTCAGAGGGCGACTCCACCTTGCAGCAAAGATATAACATGTTCTTGGAGCGAAAAGCGATTGTAGAAGCACAATTGGAAGAACTAAATAAGACCATGGAGATCATCAATCATAAATGCAACTATTACAAGACTGCCCTGAATGCAGGAACGGAAGATATTCACAACAACAAAATAGGAAATTTTTAAATAACAGAAAAGCCACCTGACCATCAAAACTGTTGTTCTGAAAATCAGGTGGTTCTTTTTGAATATTAAATTCATTATATCGATACGATCATCATTATCCCAAAGTACATAGTGAAAATGAAACTTACTCCAAAAAACACTGCTGATAGAGGGTTTATCCTCTTCATACTAACAAAGATCATGCCAATAAATAGAAGAGATAGCACCATCATGAGTATAGAAGGGAAATTACCTTTCAGTCCAACATTCATTGTGGTTACTATTTCTTTTCCTAAAAGCCACTCTACCCACTTCGAAGCCCCTTCTGACTTAACCGTAAAATCGACATCATGTGGCGGAGATAATGTTCCCATGATACTTGTAAAATAAAAGGTGATGAGTATGATCAAACCTTCTGCCTTTATCCACGGACGAGGATTATAAAGGGAATCACCATGTACCCTTTTTAGCAGCAAACCATTTATTAAAGCAAAAATTAGTAAAGGAATTATGCTAATATGTTTTAATAACAACATCTGACCATATGGAAGTACCCACGAACTCACATAGTCCTTTGGCTCGACAATATACTTCATAAGTGAAAACCCACTTATAAATATAATTACTAATGAAACTACAGCAAAGGGAGTAAACCATTTTAAAAACTTTGACCACTTTTCTTGATCATTAGAAAACCATGCAACATGTATAAGTACTCCTACCCATAATGAAATGACTAAAAAGTGTGCCGAATGAGCAATTAATCCAGACCAAAAGGATAACGATGCGACATGGCTTGCATAACCTACTGAAAGAACCATGAAAAGCAAAAGTATAGCTTGGATATATTTAGAACCGTTTAATACAATGGTCAACCATAAAAAAACGGTTAAAAACCCTGTGCTAATCCAAGCTCTCCCTACTTGAAAATCAGTTAATACTGAGTAAGTAGCCAAGGCAAAACCAACAGAATCGCTAAAATAAGAGATAACCTGAACGACTGGTCCAAAACTACAAATATAAATACCTAATAAGAGTAAAAGAATCGCTTTTTTAGATACCTTGGTGATGGGTTTATATTCATTAGGAACAAACTGAAGGGCAATATACCCTGCAAGAATGGAATATAAACAATAATTGATTAGCTCTACAAAAGGGATCAAGATACTCATTTTATCTCTTCTTTCTATAAAGAGTGACTAGACCAATCGCCAATAAAAGGATAGCTATTTTTGGAAGGAATGTTTTTAAGTGATTGCCGTTGTTCGCATTATTTTCGGTAACTACTTCCTTTTCTTCTTGGGTGGTATCTTGTTTGATTGGCACTTCTTCCGTTGTATCTTGAGCTTCTTCTTCCGTTAATTGTACGCTGAATGGAATTTCTCCTGTAAGTGGATGTCCATCTCCCCCAACAATATTCCAATTTATGATATATGAGCCACTCTCTAGTGGTGTTCCTAGTAACCCAATTAATTGATTTCCTTGAGCTTGAACACTTTCAAACTTAATGTCTTGTCCATCCTTCATCAGGGTCATTGTACTTAAAGATTCAATTTCTCCCCCAAACGTTAGGGTGATTTCTTTTGTTTCTTCCTTAACAACTTGACCTGCCTCTGGAATGGAGGAAGTGATCTCCGTATGTGCTGATACAACCGATGGTAAAATTAACACCAACAGACTAATAAAAATAATAAGTAATTTTTTCATACTCTACCTCTTTATATTTATAGATTTTCTTTGCTAGATGTTTCGCATTAATACCAATCCCTTGTAGTATGGCAGAATCTATACGATATTGCCAAGCCCTTACTTTTTCAAAGAAAAAAATGGCATACACCATTCGTATGCCATTTCTAACTGGTATGGTTTTCACTAAAAACTACTGTCACGAATAATCAGCTCTGTTCCCAGCTGCACCTTTTTGGACACTTTACGCCCCATCACACGTTCCATGACTAAATCAACTGCTACTTCTCCCATCATTTCGGTATGAACTTTTAATGTTGATAGTGATGGATAAATATATTTAGAAACACTAATATCATTCAAACCAATGATATTCACTCTGTCTGGAACCACGATATTTTCTTCATGTAATGCTCGGAGGGCTCCAATGGCAAGAAGGTCATTTCCCGCAAAGAAGGCCGTTGGTAAGTTATCTTGGTGCTCAATGATCGCTTGTTTCATTAATCGATATCCGTCGTCCACTGAAAAAGATCCGGTGTAAATAAAGCGTTCGTTCCATAATTCCTTTTCATTCATATAGCTAAAAAATGTCTTTTCCCGAAGGTCTGTGATTTCACCTGATTGATCTCTATAGTATTCGCGACCCCCAATATACCCAATGGAAGAGTGCCCTTTGTCTAAAAGATAATCGACGATCTTTTTGGTGGCCTTATCAAAGTCAGTAATTACTGAATCATACGAATCATCCATCAAACTATGATCAACTAAAACAATGTGTTCGGTAATCTCTGCTAGAGCTCGCACTTGGTTTTCACTGAACTTTCCTATGGCAATAATTCCTTGAATATTTTCCTGCTTTAACTCCTCGATATCATTGTAAAAATACTTTACGATTTGTGTATCCAGCTGCTGACATCTTGTTTCTATTCCAAACCGTATTGACATATAATATAAATCTTCGAGCTCCTCTTTCTCTGTATACCAATGAACAATCGCAAACTTGGAAGGGCTAGACTTTCGTACAACCCGACGTTTATATTCGAGCTTTTCTGCAACTTCAAATATCTTTTTTCTTGTCTCATCCGTAACTGAAAGCGAAGAATCATAGTTCAATACACGGGAAACAGTAGCAATGGATACACCGGCCTTTTCTGCAATATCTTTGATCGTGGCCATATCATCACCTCTATCTCACTAATCTCATATATTTATCATTCCATATCCCTATATAAAAAGAAAGGATTAAATTAGAAAATACAACAAAGTCTGCCCCCATAAAGGAGGTCAGACCTCGTTTGTGCTATAAATTTTCATAAATACATGAGTGGGTTCCCGGTCCCACCCATGTATGCATTCACGTTAATTCGTCGTTCTTCTTTTCTCAACAATTCGTACTTCATACTTCTCTAACGTTACTTCTCCAATCAATTCTTCACCGGTAATCTTATCTGTTACTGGTAACTCAAAGCCGACCGTTTGTTTTTCCTCGGTGAAATTCATAACAAAAATGTAGTCACTTTCAGGAGCATTTCTTACTTGTACAGATACCCCCTCTCCATGTTTTACTGAAGACACAGATTCTAGAGCCAAATCTTTCATTATTTCTTCATAAAAGTCCCTTTGGAACTGATCTTCTAATCGACCACCAATATAGTACGCATTTCCTTTTTCATAGTTATGGCTCGTTATGGCTGGGGTATTTGCATAGAAATCATCTGTGTATACACCCTCAACTGTTGCCGTGTTTAACTCAAGGATCGTAGCGTAATCCTTTAATTCATACGTACGACCTTTATACTCCACTTGATTACGATCTTTTGGATAATACGTATCTGTTTCAACTGGTTTTAAGCCAAAGATATCTTGAAGGTCTTTATGCCATCCACCTAAGTACGTTAGGTCATGCTCATTTACAAGACCACTAATATAGGTCATGACAAGTGTTCCACCTGCTGCGACATACGATTTTAAACGTGAAATGGTCTCTTCACTCATTAAATACAACATCGGCACAATTAACAGTTTGTAAGTTGAAAAGTCTTGCTCCTTAGTGATCACATCTACTGGAATATCTTTTTCCCAGAAAGCCTTGTATTGCTGTTGCAAAGTTTGAGGATAGCGTTTGGATTCCAATCCAAATCCTTGTGCATCATTTAGAGCCCAGTTGCTTTCCCAATCGTAAAGAATAGCAACATCTGCTGGACGATTCGTTCCTACTATTTCAGATAGATGTTCTAATGTTTTTCCGACTTGAGCTACCTCTTGGAAAACACGGTTATTCGTACTGTTATCATGATCCACGACAGCACCATGGAATTTTTCGGACGACCCACGTGATTTTCTCCACTGGAAGTACATCACACTATCAGAACCATGAGCAACCATTTGCATGGATGATAGAAGATGCATACCTGGTCTTTTTGCTTTGTTTACACTATGCCAATTTACCAGACTTGGAGTAGATTCCATTAATAAAAATGGTTGTTGTTTTAAACTACGATAGAGATCATTAATGAAGCCAACCTTCATGGCTAAATTCGCCGTACTTTCCCAGTCATTATGCCATGCTGGATACGCATCCCAGCTAATCACATCCACATGTTTGGCAAACTTACTATAATCAAGTGCTTGAAACGGAATTAAATCGAATGTATCCGCCATAAAATTCGTTGTGATTGGTATCTCCGGTGTAAGCTCTCTTAATGGAACAATCTCATTTTCATAGAAAGAAATCGTTTGATCCGTAACGAAGCGTCGCCAATCCAGGTTTAAGCCATGAACCATACTTTCGCCAATTGGAGAGGGAGATTCTACCTGTGACCAATCACTATACGTGTGACTCCAGAACGGTCCCCACCAGGCATCGTTTAATGATTTCAGATCATGATGATATTTGTTTTTAATCCAATCTCTAAAAGCCGTTTGACACTGATCACAGTGACACTCTCCACCGTACTCATTGGAGATATGCCACATCAATAAAGCCGGATGATTACCGTATCTTTCCGCTAATCTGCGGTTCATTTCCTGTGTTTTTTCACGATAAACAGGAGATGTAAAACAATGATTATGTCTTCCCCCGTGTAATTGTTTCACTCTAGAAGAATTTACGCGAAGAACCTCAGGATACTTTTCCGACATCCAAGCAGGGCGCGCTCCGCTTGGTGTGGCTAAGATTACTCTTCCACCAATACTATGAATATTGTCAAAAATATCATCTAACCATTCAAATTGATACTGGCCTTCCTTTCGTTCCAACGCACTCCAAGCAAAAATTCCTACCGAGAACGTATTCGTATGGGATAGCTTCATTAATTTGATATCATCCGCTAAGATTTCTGGATGATCCAGCCATTGATCGGGATTATAGTCTCCACCATGAAGCATGAACTTTGCTTTTGTTGTATATGTTTTATGATGATTTTTCATTGTCGTCTCCCTCTACTATTCATTTTCTAGCCTTTTAATGAAATCAACCCTTCGTTCCACCAGCTGTTAATCCTGATACAAAGTTCTTCTGAAGCAAAATGAATATAATCGCAATCGGAATACTGATTAGTATGGCTCCAGCCGCAAAGGTCGTGTAGCTAGCCCCCATCACATCATTGACTAGGTTATACAATCCGATCGGTAGGGTGTACGCCTCAGGTGTTCGTAAAATGGTCGATGATAAAACGAAATCTCCCAGCGGTCCTGTAAAACCATTCATCGCTACGACCGCGATCATTGGTCGTGATAAAGGCATAATAATCTGTAAAAAGATTCTTGTATTACTTGCTCCATCGATTTTCGCGCTTTCATCTAAGTCCATTGGAATCGAATCCATATACCCTTTCATCAAATACGTGTTCATCGGAATTTGACCACCTATATATAAAAGGATTAACAGCCAATGACTATTCATCATGCCCAGTATTTGCGCTAATACGAACAGAGCAATAAGAGCTGAAAATTGTGGAATCATTTGTAGCAAAAGAAATAAGGTTAATGCATGTTGTCTTCCCTTAAACCGAAAGCGAGAAAATGCATAAGCCGTAAAGGAAACACTTATAACTGACCCTAGCATGGTGAAAATACTAATTTTCAAGGAATTTAAATACCACGCGCCATATTGCAAGCTTTCTTTTCCTGCAAACAACTCTCGATAATGATCGAGTGTAGGGTTTTTAGGAATGATGGACGTGCTAATCAAGCTGTTTCCTGGATTAAAGCTCGCTCCAACAGTCCAAATTAACGGATAAATAATGATCACTGTCATAAAAATTAATATTCCATGTGTAATTAGGAGACGAAAGAATTTTTGTTTTTTCATGTCTTTCAGCATCTTTTAAGCCCCCTCTTTAAAGGAATTCGTACGTCTAAATTGCCAAAGTGCAATCGTAATAACAAACACGGAAAGCAAGATGGTTAATGCAGCCGCTAATGAATACTGACTCGATTGCATCGTTAATTTGTATATCCATGAAACGAGTATATCCGTTCCACCAGCCGTCGACCCTGGAACAGCAGGTCCGCCACCATTAAATAGATAAATGATATTAAAGTTATTAAAGTTAAACGTGTATTGAGTAATAATGATCGGAGCCATTGCAATCAAAATCATTGGCATTGTAATATGGCGAAACTTGGCAAAAACAGATGCTCCATCAATGGTCGCTGCTTCATAAAGATCATCTGGAATAGATTGAAGGACACCTGTTGTCACTAAGAAGATATATGGGAAACCCAACCATCCCTGCATAAGAATTAAAGCCACTCTTGTCCAGTTTTCATCGGTAAGCCACGGGATCGACCCAATTCCAAATGCAGCCAATATATCGTTATTGATTGCCCCAAAACTATCATTAAATAACCCTGCAAATATTAATATCGTGACAAATCCAGGTACAGCCCACGGTAAGACAAGAACCGTTCTGTAGAATTTGGTGAACTTCACATCTTTCTGGTTGACTAACACCGCTAAAAACACACCAAGGCTCACCTGTAAGGTAGAGGCCACAAGCGTCCAAATGACCGTCCAAGCTAATACATCAAAGAAGGTAGAACGCCAAATATCAACGGTGAAGATCTCAAAAAATGTTTCTAACCCGACCCAATCAGCTAAGTTTGCTGGTGGCGAGTGGTATAAATCATAGTTCGTAAACGCTAATGCGAAACTAAATAAAATAGGGAAAATAACGGCAAATATTAAAATAAAGAGCGAGGGTCCACTGATGACATAAGGATAGCCTTGCTCAATTAAATTACGATAATCTTCTTTAAGAGAATGTAGACGCTGATTGTTGTCTCGTAACTGACCGTTTTTATAAGCATCTCGTAGATTGATATAGTAAAAGGCCAACCCAAAAATCGTTACAATGACAGCTATAATCCCTTCAGCTAGTAGAAAGATAGAGTTATCACGGGGTACTTCCGTTCCAAGTGTGAAAAGTCCCCAAAAGCCCATATTCAACAAATCACCAAATACGGCAAAAAACGAAACAGCTAGTAGTAAAAAGAAAAGCCCTTTAATCCACTGCTTATTGTAAAATTGACCAAGCCCTGGAATGATTGATAGTAGCAAAGCCGTTTTGCGATGTTGCACTTTTTTCACCTCTTATTAGACGTTAGTGTTACCATTTCCGCCCTTATAATAAATGGTGTCAAACATGAGTAACGTTTGACACCATTGTTTACTTTACAAATTATTTTCCACCATGCTTGGCTTCGATCTGTCCTTTAATCGTTTCAACTGCTTGCTCCAATGCTTCTTTAGGTTGAGCCTTACCAGTTGCAATGGTTTGTAGGGCAGAGTCTGTTGGTGTCCAAACTTCGTTCATTTCTGGAATGTTTGGAGTTAATTCAGCAAATTGAGATTGCTCTGCTACCGCTTGGGCTGCTTCACTTTCTGCTACAACAGGGTCATTAGCAAGTGCTTGTACGGCAGGAACTTCCTTGGTTACTTCATATCTAGCTTTTGAGTTCTCTTCATTTGCTAAAAATACAACTAATTTCTCAGCAAGTTCAGTATTTTTACTATAAGCACTTACGTTATAGCTCTTCACTCCAACGAATGAACTCATATTTTCGCCATTTGAAAGCTCGGGTAATTTGGTTACACCAAAATTGATTCCTGCTTTTGTAAACGGCTCAATATTCCAAGGACCTGAAATGACAGCAGCTGCTTTTCCTTCCGTAAATAACGATTCAAGCACATTTATCCCTTGTTCCCCGATGATTCCAGCTGGAAATAGACCTTCTTTATAAAATTTTTGAATATATACTGCCCCTTCAAGAGCGCCTTTGTTATTTAATCCAATATCTGCAGGGTCATAATTGCCCTTGTCATCTGCACCGAAAATATATCCACCATACCCGCTCATCACACTTTGTGCATAATAGATTTGATCAAACAAAGCTAAAAATCCAAAGTTTTTTCCATCCGTAACCTTCTTAGAGTAGTCATACCATCCATCAAGAGTGGTTGGAAGCTCAGCTTCAGACACTAAATCTTTGTTGTAATAAAGCATGGTAGTTTCTACAGCCTTAGGTAATCCATACACCTTGTTATTTACCATTTGCGACTTCATAGCGACTTCTGTATAAATTGATTGAACCTCTTCACTTACATTTAATTCTTTAATTAAGCCTTCCGTTACCGCCGTTCCAATTTGGTCCCCAGGCATGGTAAGTACATCTGGTCCCGTACCACCCGGTCCATCCATACGTAAATCTTCTATTTGTTGAGCATAGGCTTTTTCAACTACTTTCACCTTTACTCCATTTTCTTCTTCAAACTTCGCAATCGCATCTTTAATTCCTGCTCCCTTTTCAATATCCTCCCAAACTAGTAAATCATACTCTTTGTTCTTGGAAGAATCGTTCGAGCTGGTACTCTCAGTACTACTTTCTTGAGGTCCACATGCTACTAAAGATAGACTTAAAGCAATACCGCTCATAAGGCTAAAATACTTTTTAAACTTCTTCATAGCTTACATCCTCTCACATTAGTTTGCATTTTTTACGTTGAAAGCGCTTCAGCAATTAAAATATATCACCAAAAGTAAAACATGTAAATATTTTTTTACTAAAACTAGTAAAATATTTTAAGAAAAACATTTTACTAGTTTTAATCATATGTATAACAGTATAGTCACCACTTTACTTCTAAACCCGAAGCATTCAAACTTCATTGAACCACAAACTGATTCTAACAATTTAAATACAAGAAATACAAATGATTATACTAACTTTTAGTAAAATATTTTACTTAAAACAATTAATATCATCTCCCTTTTTTCTTCCCGAATTCTATCGATACTTACTAACTTTATAATAGGAAACCATTTATGTCCTACACCTTTCTTCCTATGTCAACTACAAAAGCTTACTTTTAACCGTTTTTAAATCCTTCGTTCGTATGTATTTCGTTAATCGAAATTTGTCTAAATAATAGGCAATTTACTTTATTAACATCCGATTCATTTTTGGATAAAATTTGAATTGTTAAAAAATTTCATTTGGAGGTAAGATATGAACTTAAAGAAAAAAGTTTTATCCGTATCCTTATCAAGCTTAATGGCATTTGGTGCAATTACTGCCATCTCAACACCAGTTTTTGCTGTTGGAAATGGACCAGGTGCTGGTAACGGGACCGTCCAAACGTCGATTTTGCATACATATGAGAGTTTAGTAGATTATTTAAAAACTCAGGATGCGAAGCAAGAAGCGATGGAATTAGAGGTGATTGGACAAACAGTCAAAGGCCGTGATATTTACATGGCAAAATATATCTCCAATCCTGATAATCCAACGATCTTATTTTTAACACAACAGCACGGAAACGAGCAGCTTACAACAGAGGGTGCCCTTAGCTTTATTAAGCATTTAGGCACAGAGAAAACAAAAGGAGTATTAGATAACGTCAACGTACTTATCATTCCTATGCTAAACGCTGATGGAGCAATGGGCGATGTGGATTTCTCACTTGATAATTATCACGCCGATGGCGATCGTCATCTTACTCGTTATAATGCGAACTATGTGGACCTTAACCGTGAACATGATAAGGCAACAAGTGACATGCAACCCGAAGTAAGAAACTTACATGAGAATGTTTTTGCAAAATATAACATCGATTATATGATTGACCTTCATCACCAGGGCACACTTAGTGAAACAGAGGGCGAACTCGTATCTGGATCGATTCTTTATCCGACCAGTGCAAAGGTGAAGCCTGAAGTGGTTGAACGCTCCAAAAAATTAGGATCGGTTGTTTATGGAGCACTTGAGGATACTGGTTGGGGCCACATCGGTAAATATGTAGGTGGAGACGGAGAAAATATCGGGCGTAACGGAGCGGCTGTTCGTTATGACATCTCCACCCTCCTATTTGAAATGCGTGGCATGTCCGATCACTATGTTGAATCTTACGCTCTAGGACAAAAGAGCAACGGCTATTTAATTAAGCAGACAATTACTACCTTAGATGCTACAGTACGTGCCATTGCAAATGGTTCCATCGAGACTGCCGATACAAGTTTCTGGGATACTCTTCCTGAACAGAAGAACAGACAAGGCGAAGAATCGGACGAGTAGTAAAAATAAGGGAGAGCATTCCAGTAATGGACGCTCTCCCTTTATCTATCAACAACTTCCATTTTTCTCTTTTGGCTACGCTGTTTTAGTATTTTCCAACTCACATACCCAATTGTCATTACTCCAAGACCAACCAGTAACATGGTTTGATATTCAGAGATCATATTTATCATTGTTTTCGCATCGCCGTCATAAAAACGGCCGATACTTAACAAAAGAAAAGTAGATGGCCCTATTCCTAACATCGTAAGTAACGTATAAGGAAGAACTTTCATATTTGACACTCCAGCTAAAAAAGGAATGACATTACCTAAATGAAGGGGACTTAACACCGCAATGCTCCATACTCCATATTTGTTCAAACTTGCTTTAACCTTTTCCAACTTTTCTTTTTGAGCCATGTTTAATCTATTTTCAACAGAGTTTCCTAACTTATATCCAATTGAATAAGGAATATAGCTACCAAGAGCATACAAAAAGCTTCCCACTAGTGAAATCCATGTTATTTCAAACCAGGATAAATTTAAAATGAAACCAACTGTGACAATAAAAAATGTTCCAATAAAGGGAAAGGCGCTTCCCTCAATGAATAAGGAAAACAAAATACCGCCTATCCCCCAGTTATCGATTAGAGTTAGTAGTAAGTCCTTCATAAAACCACTCCATCTTATTTAAGATACTATAAGTATAGAGTGAATGCTCTTTTCTAAATAGAAACCATGGGTGTAACTTCTTCTAAGACTTGAGATGTAGATTTCGCTTTAGTTAACTCATCAATATCTCGCGAAGATCTTCTTCTGTAAGAGAAGGAGTTGAATCCCCCTTAGAATCAATAATCTCTGCCACAAGGTCTTTCTTTTTCTCCTGCAGTTCGTTTATTTTTTCCTCAATAGTCCCTCGTGCAATAAGCTTGATCACTTGTACTTCATTCGTCTGACCAATGCGATGGGCACGATCTGCCGCTTGCTCCTCCACAGCCGGATTCCACCAAAGGTCGTATAAGATAACGGTATCCGCCCCTGTTAAATTAAGCCCCGTTCCACCTGCCTTTAATGAAATAAGAAAAAGATCTCGTTCGCCATCGTTAAAACGATTGCACCTTTCCAGACGTTCTTCCGATGGAGTCTGACCATCAAGGTAAAAAAACGGGATCCCTTGATTAGCTAGTTCCCTGCCAATTAGAGTGAGCATTTTCGTAAACTGAGAAAAAATCAGCACCCTTCTTCCTGAGAACCTGGCTTCCTCTACAATCTTCATGAGCTGTTCGAATTTTGACGAACTTCCTTTATATCCATCCACAAACAAAGCAGGATGACAACAAATCTGTCTTAACCGCGTTAATCCAGCCAAGATTTTAATCCGATTTTTTCTTATCGTATCCTTATCCAAATGCTTTAACGTATCTTCTTTCAGTTTGGCAAGATACGCTGCATACAAATTCTTCTGATCTGGGAGAAGCTCCACTGTCTCCATTAACTCCATTTTTCCAGGAATATCAGAGAGCACCTCTTCCTTCATTCTCCGAAGTAAAAACGGCCGAATCCTGCGAGCAATTTGTTTTCTTGTTAGATTACTGTACTCTTTAAATCCAAGAAAAAGTTCAGGAAACACCACGTGGAAAATCGACCACAGCTCTTCTAAGGAATTTTCCACAGGAGTTCCTGTAAGGGCAAAGCGATAATCAGCTTGTATCCTTCGTACGGCTTTCGCTGTTTGTGAAACTGGATTTTTAAAGGCTTGTGCTTCATCAAAGAAGACCACACAAAACGACTGTTTTTGGTACCAAGTCAAATCTTTTAATAACAAAGGATACGAGGTAATGACAACGTCCAACCCATCCAAGTTATTTTGAAGTTTCACCCGTTCCGTTTTCGTTCCATCCATGACCACGGCTTGTAGTTCTGGAGCGAACTTCATCATTTCACTTAACCAGTTATACGTTAGAGATGATGGACAGACAACAAGAACAGGGAGCTTTTTTTCACGTATGGTAGAAAGCTCAGATAATATGAAGGAAATGCTCTGCAAGGTTTTCCCAAGTCCCATATCATCTGCAAGAATTCCCCCAAATCCAAAATGGGCAAGAGTTTTCATCCAATGATAACCTTGCTTCTGATACTCATGGAGAATCGACTCTACCGGTTTTGGCACATCAAACTTCATTTCACCCGGATTTTGAATGGTATCTAAAAATTGACGAAAGGAATCCTCAAACTTAAATATTTTGCTCTCACCCTCTAAGAGCTGTAGCCCTCGAACAACAGGGAAGTTTAATTCACTTTCCCAATCTTCCGGTTGGATGGGTAGCGTTTTAAGGAACCGATCCATTTCTTCAAATTCTCTTGTTTCTAACGAGAGCAGTGACCCATTTTTCAAACGATAGTATTTTCGCTTTTCCTCTAAGGCTGCTAGCACGGCACGAATCTCTTTCTCTGCCATACCCTCCATTTCAAATTTGAATTCAAGCCAATTGGTTCGTTCTTTTTTCATTTTAATTCGGATTTTAGGGTGAGCATTTTCCTTGAACAACCGGTTTCTGACAGCGGTTGTCGCATATATTTGCACTAGCTTTTGAAGCTTTGGAACAGTATGATATAAAAACTCATACTCCAATTCCTCATTATGCAGAACATATCCACTGTCCGTTGAAGCAAAAGAACTTTCCTCCATCAGCTTGAGAATTGCCTGTTCTTTCCCCACATCCCTTGCTGCAACAAATCTTGCTTTGTGTTGATGATTTTCTAATGGGTTAATTACTATATTTTCATAGTGAAATTCTAGCCCAGCAAGAAGTCGATTGCTTACTCGATCAAGATACAACTTGGCAACGAGTGGCGTGTGGAAGAGTTGATTGGAAACAGTAGCTGCTATATGCACGTTCCCCAGCTTTTTTAAACCAGGCACTACTTTTTCTAAGAAAAAATCACCTTGTTCCTTTGGAATGGAAATACTCCCTGATTTCGTATTTGCTAACATCTGCTTCATTTCAACCAGCCGGTCAAGATCTTCATATGGGATTTGATACATCTCCCCTTTTGCTAATACCAATCCATATGAAGTCAACAAAATGATTTGATCCAAGCCTTGAACTTTCAGTTGATAGCCTCCGCCCTTTACGTCTGTTACATCAAATTGCAAAGGAAGGGTTCTTTTAGAAAGTCGAATCCCGTTATAAGAGGAGTCATCTATCTGTAAACTTGCTTGTGGTGCTTTTACAAGAAAAGGGAGTAGTCTTTCCCAAGAAGTCGGTGTAATCAGTAGCATTTGGCTGTTTGGTACCACACCATGCACCTTTTCATCATGAGTCACTTGAACAAGCTGGTGGATCACTGCATCGGTTTCCCTTTGGAAACAATGCACACTCGGATCGTAAGTAAAAGAAGCTGAAAGAGATATAGGGGTCCCATCTTTCATTTTCTCTAGGAAATCTCGTATATCTTGAACTAAAATGGAGTGAATAGTCAGCTCCACCCCAAGCATCTCTTTATCCCCTACTGAAATGAGTTTGCAAGTAAACGCCGCCTCTACGACTTGCCGGTTTTCAAAATGAAGCTGATGTCCACTCGACCTTTTTGGCTGTTGAGCAAACAGAGTTAATAACCCATCTGTTAATTCCTGATCAGCGTTCCGATGTTCCTTTGGTATAAATGGGACCGTCCCTTTTTTCTGATGGTCATATATCGCTAATAACACAGCGGCAATATGCTGACATTCATTTTTAAATGAGGGGAGCGAAGGGCAGCTACAGGTTGTTTGAAAATCACCGTGGTCCACGTCTACTTTCACTTTAAAGTCCTCCGCACCTGTAACCGTTGCTTCACAACATTGATGATCATAACTATGGAATGATACTCGATCCGCACGATAAAAAGAATCTCCTCGTTTAAAGGAGACCGCCCCACACATGTCTTTTATGATTTTTTGATTTAATCGTATATTCACGTATGTCTCTCCTTTCTAGAAGATCATTTGTCTCAACTATTTTACCATCAAAAGACTAGCAGACACCAAAAAATGCCCAAATAACAGATTGGGCATTTTTCCTTTTATTGTATAGTTAGCTTAAATAACCGGTCGTCACCTTCCCTAGGATTGCCTCTTCCATCGCGATTATTAGTGACGGAATATAACGCATTTTCTTCAATAAAGATATCCCGCATTCTTCCGGCACCTTCAAATACGGTTTCCATTTTTGTACCAGCGAGGTCGACTACTCGAATACTTTCGCCCCGCAAGGTCGCTACATATATATTTCCGTTTTTTATTTCGATTCCAGATGGTGCCCATGTTTCCTCTCCTGTATGGAATAAGGGAGAAACCATATTTGAAGCTTTTTCGTCACCCTCAATTACCGGCCACCCATAATTCTTCCCGGGGGCGATTTGATTAATCTCATCATGTGCCGACTGCCCATGCTCAGAGCTATACAGCTTTCCACTATGATCCCACGCTAGCCCTTGAGGATTTCTATGTCCATATGAATATACGTAGGAGTTTTTGATTGGATTATCATTAGGAAGGGAACCGTCTAACTCCATGCGTAAAATTTTTCCTGCTAAGCTACTGACGTTTTGAGCATTATTCGGATTCCCTGCATCTCCAGCGGTTGCATATAATTTGCCGTCAGGTCCGATCTTGATTCGTCCACCATTATGAATTCTCCCACCAGGAATTCCTTCAAGGATAACGGATGTTTCCCGCCATGTGTTTTGATTAAGCCGGAGAACGACTATACGATTCAACACTTCTCCATTTTCTTCATATGTATGGTAAGCATAAGCTTCTTGGTTGCTATCAAAATTAGGAGAAAGAATAAAACCCAAAAGCCCTCCTTCTCCAATATGAAGGACGTCTTTTGTAACATCCACCTCTTGCAAGGTTTTTGAACCATTTTCTCCGTCTACTTTAATAATACTTCCCGCGCGTTGGCTTAAATAGAAGGTTTGATTATGCTTCGTAATATTCCAAGGAATAGTTAAATCAGTCGCAATCACCTCAGCCTGCCTGGCAACGGCTTCACTTGCTTCATTTTCATTCAAAAATTCATTATCTCCTGCACAACCCGCAACCAAGAGAGTTGCCGTTAATGTAATCAGGAACCTTTTCACTCCTACCACCTCCAGTTATTGTTGTCTAGATAGAAGTTTAGCCATTTGTTTACAATAATAAAATGCTTTTTACTCATTAAAAGAGAAATACCCAAATAGGTTTCCTTTGTTTCCACTCTCTTTATTCATTCTTCCCCATCAGCTTCCTTACTACCTCTTTGGGATCCCAGCAGTTAAATTGATAGGTTGGTTTTGTATCAAATCCAAGTCGGGAGCATCGGTAAATCATTTTCCCATTCTCTTTTTTCACTTCATAATTCACACATGAGGCACAGCAATGGAAATTCTTCACATGTTTCCCCTCCTACAATAGGATTCTTTTATTATAATAATAAGTGTAATTAAATTAGATTCCTAGAGTCAGGAGCGTGTTCCGTGAAACTCATTTCTATTTGTCCAAGCAACACCGAAATTGTGGCTTATTTAGGATTAACATCTTCCTTAATCGGAGTTGATGATTATTCTGACTGGCCCGAGGAGATTAAAGAGTTACCGAGATTAGGACCGGATCTTCACATAAATATGGATAAGGTCGAAGAATTACAACCAGATTTAGTGTTAGCCTCCCTCACTGTTCCTGGAATGGAACGTAATATTGAGGAGTTAGAGAAACGCCACATCCCTTTTGTAATTGTTCCGAATCCAACAACTTTACAAGAGGTAGCTGATTCCTTATTATTTGTTGGAAAAGCAACAAACTCCATCGAAAAAGCAACCATAGCCTACGAGAAGTTCACTTCTAAAATTAGAGACTACCAGGCTCTAAGCGAGAAGGTTGAGATTCCCAAAACGATCTACTGGGAGTGGTGGGCGAAACCCGTATTTACACCAGGGGCAAGCAATTGGTTAACCGAAATCAGTCATCTAGCTGGTGGACGAAATATTTTTTCTGACTGCGTGGAAGCGAGTGTTCAAACCGATTGGGACGAAGTTCGTAGAAGAAAACCTGATGTTATTTCAGTCGTTTGGGTCGGAGTACAAAAAGAGAAAGTGAATCCTAAGGTGATCCTTAAACGCCCTGAATGGGATCAGATGGATGCAATCAAAAATAAGCAACTATACATTCTAGATGAGCCATTGTTTTGCAGACCTTCTCCAAGATTACTGTTAGGATTAGCAAAGATTGCTTCCCTTCTTCATCCAGACATTTATCCAGCTTACAACGAAGATCCAATCCTATAATAAAAGACCATTGTCCCAAGCCGACAATGGTCTTAATTTTTTATAGAAACAATCCAACCGTGGTTGCTGTTAAGATCGACGCTAATGTAGCTGCAAGTAACATTTTCAGTCCAAACTTAGCTACAACCCCAGCTTTTTCACCGTTAATCGCTTGAATGGAACCAGAAATGATACCAATGGAACTAAAGTTTGCAAACGAAACTAGGAAGGTTGATACAATTCCCACCGTACGCTCACCTAAGTCTGGAATCAATTGTTGGAATTCCAGCATAGCAACGAACTCATTTGTGGCAAGTTTAATCCCCATGATAGAGCCTGCCGTCAAGATTTCACTATATGGAATTCCCATTATAAAGGCAATTGGTGCAAACACATAACCTAAAATTTCAGTTAAAGAAAGGCCGATTAATCCTGAGAATGCTGCATTGATTAGCGCCATGAGACCAACATAAGCTACTAACATCGCCGCAACAATTAACGCTACTCTTCCCCCATCAATCGCACCCACACTGATCGCCTCAAAAATGGACTTTGATTGAGAAACTTCCTTTAAGTTAATTTCTTCATCTTCTCCTGACTGTATAGGAGCTACAATCGTAGCAATAATTAGAGCCGAAAAAGCATTTAATATCATGGCTACTAAGACAAATTGTGCAGGGATCATACTCATATAAGCACCCATAATACTTGCACTTACGCTGGCCATTGCACTTGTAGATACGATGAACAATTTATTATCGTTCATTTTATCTAAATGTGCTTTAATCGCCAATAATGATTCACTTTGACCGAAGAAAATAGAGTTGACTGAATTAAACGTCACTACCTTCGATAGGCCAGTAATTTTTGAAATAGCGCCACCTATGTATTTAATTGCTAAAGGCAAAATTTTTATATGTGTGAGAATCGATAAAATGGTTGAAGTGAAGATAATCAACATCAAAACATTAATAAAAAATACAGAGGTATCTGCAGGAACTAATCCGCCTGTGACAAAGTTAATCCCTTCATATCCATACGTTAATACTTGTGTAACAAAATTTGATACCACTTCCACAATCTTCAATCCGACAACTGTCTTAAACATGACAATGGTAATGGTAACTTGAAGAGCAAACATAATTACAATCGCTCTAAAATTAACCCCCTTCTTATCATTTGATAAAAGGTAGGCCAATCCGAGTGTAAGGATAATGCCTAAAATGCCAATAATGATACTCATACTGTTCTCTCCTTAGATGCATGTACAAAGTTACTTTCTGCTATTATGCCTTCTTTTAAACAATAACTTTTCCATTTTATCTAAATAAGTTTTGCTTTTCTAGTGTCAAGCATGTATTTATAATTTTCCCAAAAATAAAACAATGCTACCCAGGTAGCATTATTAATAATGCAACCCAAGTAGCATTGTCTTTGTCATGTTCCACAGTACGTACGATAAGGAAGGCCCGTTGAGTCTGGCAGTTTGCAGTACTCTTCTTGGACAGAGGTATAGTCATAAGGATTGGCGAGAGCTTCTAGTAGCTTATTCATGACACTATAATCATCTTCCTGGGCAGCATCTAGGGCTTCTTCTACCCGATGATTTCTTGGGATAATGGAAGGATTACTTTTTCTCATTAGGTCTAGAGCGGCTTCTTTTGATTGCTCCTGCCTGCTGAGTCTCTCCTGCCATCTCTTATACCAGTCGTTGAACTCTAATGTCCCTTGAAGGACCGATTCCTCATGTGCTTCACGAGTTAATGCTCGAAAGGTGTTTGTATAATCGGCTTTATATTGCTTCATCACGTTTAGAAGATCATTTATCAGCGTTTCATCCTGCTCTTCTACATTAAATATCCCTAGTTTTGCTCTCATCCCTTCGAGCCAATACCCGCGAGACAGCTCCGGATATTCGGATATGGCGTCTTGAGCAATTTTCACAGCCTCTTCATCATTGTCATGAAGCAAATCCAAGAGTGTTTCAGCAAACCTAGCTAAGTTCCAACCTCCAATTCCTGGTTGGTTTCCATAAGCATAACGACCCCGCGCATCAATCGAGCTGAATACGGTCTCTGGATCATACGTGTCCATAAATGCGCAGGGACCGTAGTCGATCGTTTCCCCACTAATGGTCATATTATCTGTATTCATTACACCATGAATAAATCCTACAAGCTGCCACTGAGAAATCAATTTTGCTTGCCGGTTAATGACCGCTTTTAAAAAGGAAAGATATTTGTCCTCATGATCATTAATTTCAGAATAATGGCGTGTAATTGTATAATCAGCTAGCGCTCGAGTATCTTCAACCGATCCCCATTTCGCGGCATATTGAAAGGTACCCACACGGATATGACTGGAAGCGACACGTGTCAAAATGGCACCAGGTAAGTTGGTTTCTCGAATCACCGGTTGTCCTGTAGATACAACTGCTAGGCTACGAGTGGTAGGTATCCCGAGGGCATGCATTGCTTCACTTATAATATACTCACGGAGCATAGGGCCAAGCGCAGCACGACCATCCCCCCCGCGCGAGTAAGGTGTCCTACCTGGACCCTTTAACTGAATATCATATCGCTCACCAGTAGGTGTAATATGCTCCCCGAGCAAAATAGCCCTTCCGTCTCCTAGCATCGTAAAATGTCCAAATTGATGTCCGGCATATGCCTGGGCTATCGGTGAAGCACCTAAGGGAATGTCATTTCCAGCGAAGATTGCGGTTGCCTCTTCAGATTGCAAAGCCTCCGCAGTTAATCCTAGCGACTTTGCGAAGGTTTCATTAAACTTCACCATTTCTGGTGACCGTACCGAAGTTGGATTTGTGTTTGAATAAAAGAACTCTGGCAGTTTGGTATAGCTGTTGTCGAAGTTCCAACCTGATTCATTTGATTTAGTCATCTTATATTTCACTTCTTTCAGCTTTTATATCTTATTTTATGGCCCGTAATTGATTTCAAAGCATCATATACTTTTTTAATGTTCAACAACTCCCTTTTATTATACCTTTCCCCTTGTTTTCGGGAAAAGCAATAAGAATATTTGAACTGAACCGCAACAAACTATTAACATAAAAGACAATATAGAAGCAGAAAGGAAAAGCAGATGAGAAGAGTTCTTTTTGTTTTGCTAATTTGTTTACTTTTCACCACTCACACAGCTCTAGCAACGGATAGTGTCCAGGAAGTGAGTACTTCCCCGCAAAAGCAGGGGCAACATATTCTGATGACGAGGGAACAATTCAAAGATTGGCTACAAAATAGTACGTTCCATCGGAAAATAAGTCTTATTCAACAGCATCATACATGGGCTCCAGCTTATAAACGATTTAATGGTTCCAATCATTTCCGTTTACTTCAAGGAATGGAGAATTATCATAAAACCCAAATGCACTGGAAAACCATCGCACAAAATATCACCACCTTCCCCGATGGAAAAGTAGCTGTATCCCGTCCATTTGATATGGCTCCTGAAGGATCGATTGGGGTACAAGCCAATTCTGTAGGCATTGCCATTGAAAATGTAGGCAATTTTGATAAAGGGCAAGATGTGATGACTGCAGAACAAAAGGAAACAATTGTGTACATTACAGCCTTGCTTTGCCTAAAATTCAACCTATCCCCTTCAATCGATACCATCACCTATCATCATTGGTGGAATTACAAAACCAAACAAAGGGTGTTAGATAATGCCAAAAGCTATGAAGTGAAACCTTGTCCAGGTACGAATTTTTTTGGAGGTAATACAACCACCGCAGCTAAAACGTACTTTTATCCTTTAGTGGCACGAAAAATGAAGGAGTTACAATAAAGTAAAAGGATAGGTTAGTGATTCACTCACCAACATATCCCATTAAGCTTCGTTATTTTTCATTGATCTCAAAAACTCTTACATTTCCAGACACTTCGTTCGCCACGAGCATTAATGGCTTGCCAGTTGGGCTATCTTTGGCTTCCACCAAGCACAGTCCTTCTGGTGCAAGATCCCCACTTGACACTACGTCTGTACCTGTGAAATCTCTTAAGTTAACATAATCATGAAATTTTACATTTTGCATATTTGTGACGTCATACATCATAATGCCGCCCGTTCTTTCTAACCCGATAAAGGCAAAAGTTTTGCCATTAATTTTCATCACCTTAATATCTTCTGGTTCTGGACCTTTTTTACCGCTACGAGAATCTAGTTCTGTTTTATTATTAGATGAATTAAAGGCTTCAGGATACAGCTCACCGGTTATTTTTTCAAACTCACTTCCGCTATCATACACTTGCTCCATCTTGTCTGCATCCCAAATTGAGAAGGAACGACTACCATATAGGTAGGTTTTATCCGACTCAAGACCATCTCTTTCGGCATTCAAAAGGGTATCGATTTTATAAGAAGTGCCTGGGAATTTATAAGACCCGGTATCCTTGTACTCACCCCATTCTCTGCCATCGCCTTCGTTAGCAGTAAAGATGTACTGTTTGCCACCTATTTTTTGTGTGGCTATTCCATCAGGCATGTAGGTACCGTAAAGGTTTTGGGTCGTAAGGTTTACTTGACCATCCTTTAAGGCATCAAGAGCGTTTTCTTCTATATTATGGTCCTTAAATCCAAGCCCCTTCACACTTACAATCTCTTGAGTTTTTAAGTCGATTGTCGCTACCGAATTAGCCTCCTGTAGAGATACGTAAGCGTAATGATTGTTGTCAGAAACAGATATATACTCCGGTTCTATATCAACAGAAGGTGCTGTGTTAGGCTTCAATAACACCCCATTTTCAACCAGTGCTGCTCTTGCCTCTTTGGAGTCGAATTTGTCAAAACCAATTGTTTGAGCCGTTGCTTTCTCTACTCCCTTTTTTATATCAATAATGGTAATGGAACCTTTTGGATCCATTGCTCCTGCTGCTGTAGCGTATCCTTCCCTTGGCTCGCCTTCATTAGCAGACAGTAAGTATTTATAGTCTTGAGAAAAAGTAACCATATCTGGCTGTACGCCCGCCTCGAAATGTTTTATGTACTTTCCTTCAAAATTCAAAATGACAATACTTCCATGATCCTTGTACGTAGCCCCTTGTACAGCAATCGCGATTATTTTTTCGTTTGTATTGATATCAATACTAGTAATATCACCGCTCGCAAATCCATATGCCTGTCCCATCGCAGTAATATCTAGGCGAGTATCGATTTTGAACTCAGTTTTTTTATTGGATGTTATATCAGCTATGCTAACGATATCAACTGATTGTGCGGCACCGTTTACTAGATACATTTTTTGATTGTCTTTGTTGTATTTTACGATTTCGGCAATTCCACCATCTTTGTTGCTCATTCCGGTCTGGTAGTTTCCGATATAGCTCAATTTGCCGTTGACACTTTCTTCATGAAAAATTCGCGCTTCGTTTTTTGCCAAAACTGGAGTACCACTTAACTGTAACGTTCCTGCTAATACTCCCCCTGCCATTGCCAGCCCAAGAATTGCTTTTGACTTTACCATATACGTACCTCCCAAATATAGGATTTGTTTTGGTTGAATCACTTATGTAGGACAAATTCGCATTCATAATTGTCGCAAATCTATGAACCAACAAAAACCGTGATGTGGTAAAAATTTGGTTAATATTCTGTAAATGTTAATAGATTGTTCAAATCTTGTAACTGTAAGGTTAGTAATTTTTTATAAAATGGGATTAGAAATAGAGAAGGGAAGTGGATGATGTTACTGAAATGTCGAACCGAATCAGATGAGTTACTAACTTTACGATCGTTAAACACACGAATGGAGTTAACAGAGATAAAGATACTTTTTATTTATGAAAAATCATTTTTAAACCCTAAATTGGGGCTTATTCGGACTCTGTTCTGCCTTGCTGACTGTTCCTGTCCAAATCTTCTCCTCATTCGGACTCCCTTTCGGTTCCAACCTCCTAGCTACCTAGCAATCTCATATTCTCCTGCTCCTCAAAATTTCCTTGTTCCAAAGGGTTATCCGCCTAGTTGATAAATATTCCAGTTATTCTTTTTGTAAAAGCGCTTGCAAAACTAAATCATAGAGTTTATTATACTTGTATACAAGTATACTTGATTAACAGGAAGGTGTAGATATGACTGATTTTTTATATCCATCAAAATGGCTCTCAAAGGCTTCTGCTGGCGATCGTGTGACATGCGAGCTTAGAATGCGAATTATTTCTGGTTTAATTGAAAGCGGTGCCATCATTTCCGAAAATAAACTAGCTGCAGATTTTGCTGTGAGTCGTTCACCTGTTCGTGAAGCATTAAAAGTACTTGCATCAGAAAACATCATTCGACTAGAACGAATGGGTGCCGTTGTCATTGGGTTAACCGAAAAAGAAATCGAAGAAATATATGATGTTCGTCTGCTTATTGAAACATTTGTGTTCGAACGATTAGTAAGAATGGATGTGACTGAATTAGTTAAGGAACTCAGTAAGATCCTTGAAATGATGAAAGTTGCTATTAAGTATCAAGATGCAGATGAGTTCTCTTATCAGGATCTCCTATTCCATGAAACCATTATTCGTTCCATCAATCATTCGTACATGCTAATGATTTGGAATAATTTAAGACCTGTCATGGAAAGCTTCATTCTTTTATCCATGAGAGCTCGCTTTCAGGAAAAGTACGAAGATTTTGACCGAATTATTAAAAATCACAAGTTATATATTGAAGCCATTCAAACAAAAGAAAGAACCCTCATGGTTCAATCTTTACATCAAAATTTTGATGATGTTCAAGGAAAAGTAGATGATCTTTGGATGTCACAACAAATGCTTTCTAAAGGAGTAGAGACGGAAAATGACTAGCTATATGTTAGGTGTAGACATAGGAACAACCAGTACGAAAGCCGTTCTTTTTACTGAGAATGGCGAAGTGATTCAAACAGAGAATATTGGCTACCCTCTCTACACACCCAATATTTCAACAGCTGAACAAGACCCGGAAGAAATTTTCCAAGCAGTTTTGAAAGCCATTTCAAATATCACAAAGAAAAATCCACAAAAAGATATCGTGTTTGTTTCCTTCAGCAGTGCGATGCACAGCGTGATTGCTATCGATACAGATGACCAGCCTCTTACGGCATGTATCACCTGGGCTGACAATCGCAGTGAAGCTTGGACGCATAAGATTAAAACTGAACTGAATGGTCATGAAGTGTATAAACGTACAGGAACACCTCTTCACCCGATGTCACCATTAAGTAAAATGGCTTGGATTACGAATGATCGTCCAGAAATTGCTACAAAAACAAAGAAATACATCGGGATAAAGGAATATGTTTTCAAAAAGTTATTTAACCAGTATGTGGTCGATTATTCCCTTGCTTCTGCCATGGGCATGATGAATCTTCAAACCTTAGATTGGGATGAGGAAGCATTATCGATTGCAGGAGTTACGAGAGATCAATTGTCACAGTTGGTCCCAACCACACAAGTGTTTACAGACCTTCATCCAGACTTTGCAACGCAAATGGGGCTAGACGTCAAAACACCTTTTGTCATCGGTGCAAGTGATGGTGTACTTTCCAATCTTGGAGTGAATGCCATTCGCAAAGGTGAAATCGCTGTCACGATTGGTACAAGTGGAGCGATTCGAACCATTATTGAGAAGCCGCAAACCGATGAAAAAGGACGAATCTTTTGCTACGCACTAACTGAAAATCACTGGGTTATTGGTGGGCCAGTAAATAATGGTGGAATGATTCTTCGTTGGATTCGTGATGAATTTGCTTCTTCAGAAATTGAAACAGCAAAAAGACTTGGAATTGATCCATACGAGGTATTAACGAAGATTGCAGAACGCGTTAGACCAGGTGCTGACGGTTTGCTTTTCCATCCTTACCTAGCTGGTGAGCGGGCTCCCCTTTGGAATCCAGATGTTCGTGGATCATTCTTTGGCTTAACCCTCTCACATAAAAAGGAGCATATGATTCGTGCAGCTCTAGAGGGCGTCATCTACAACTTATACACGGTTTTCCTAGCACTAATCGAATGCATGGAGGGGCCAGTCACCCGCATTCAAGCAACGGGCGGATTTGCCAGATCCAATGTATGGCGTCAAATGATGTCCGATATTTTTGAATCTGAATTAGTTGTTCCGGAAAGCTATGAAAGCTCCTGTTTAGGAGCCTGTATTTTAGGTTTATATGCAACAGGAAAAATTGAGTCATTTGAAATTGCTTCTGAAATGATTGGCAGCACTTACAAACACACACCAAATGAAGAGGCGGTAAAAGAATATAGACAGCTATTGCCGATTTTCATTAACTTATCAAGAGTGCTAGAAAATGAATATAAACAAATTGCCAATTATCAAAGAGGTTTAATACAAAAATAAATATTTAGGGGGAAGCTACGATGCCATTAGTTATCGTCGGAGTAGGAATTATCGCTTTGCTCATTTTGATCATGGGGTTAAAATTAAACACATTTATTTCATTAATTATCGTTTCTTTCGGGGTGGCTTTAGCACTTGGTATGCCATTAGATGAAATCGTTACAACGATTGAAGCAGGTTTAGGTGGTACGCTCGGTCACTTAGCATTGATCTTTGGACTAGGTGCCATGCTGGGTAAATTGATTGCAGACTCTGGTGGCGCACAAAGAATTGCGATGACCCTAGTAAACAAATTTGGTGAGAAAAATATTCAATGGGCTGTTGTAGCCGCTTCATTCATTATCGGTGTCGCTTTATTCTTTGAAGTAGGATTAGTTTTATTAATTCCGATTGTATTTGCGATTTCAAGACAATTAAAGATCTCTATTTTGTATCTTGGTATTCCAATGACAGCTGCTTTATCTGTCACACACGGGTTCTTACCACCACATCCAGGACCAACCGTTATTGCTGGTGAGTATGGTGCAAACATTGGTGAAGTGTTACTTTATGGTTTCATTATTGCTATTCCAACCGTTATCTTAGCTGGACCTGTCTTTACAAAGATTGCAAAGAAGTTAGTTCCAGCCTCATTTACAAAAACAGGTAATATCGCTTCATTAGGAGAACAAAAAACATTTAAACTTGAGGACACACCTGGTTTTGGGATTAGTGTATTTACCGCTTTACTTCCAGTTATTTTAATGTCTATTGCTACAATTATCACTTTGCTTCAAAAAACATTAGGCTTTGAAGATAATAGTTTCCTAGCAATGATCCGCTTTATCGGTAATGCTGGAACTTCGATGTTGATTTCCTTATTAGTTGCCGTTTACACGATGGGATTAGCAAGAAAAATTCCAATCAAAAGTGTAATGGAATCTTGTACAACAGCTATCTCTCATATTGGAATGATGCTATTAATCATTGGTGGAGGCGGTGCCTTCAAGCAAGTATTAATCAACGGTGGCGTTGGTGACTATGTAGCTGAATTATTCAAGGGCACTTCTTTATCACCGATTTTACTAGCATGGATCATTGCAGCGATTCTACGTATTTCACTAGGATCTGCTACTGTGGCTGCCTTAACAACAGCTGGTTTGGTTATTCCGATGCTAGGTCAAACAGATGTAAACCTTGCTCTAGTAGTACTAGCAACAGGAGCTGGTAGCTTAATTGCTTCTCACGTAAACGATGCGGGCTTTTGGATGTTTAAAGAGTATTTTGGTTTAAGCATGAAAGAAACATTTGCTACATGGACATTGCTAGAAACGATTATTTCTGTAGCTGGATTAGGATTTATTCTTTTACTAAGCTTGTTTGTATAAAAGGAGTCGAAAATAGATGTACAATACCATTGGAGTCATTGGTTTAGGGGTCATGGGAAGTAATATTGCCTTAAACATGGCTAATAACGGTGAAAAAGTAAGCGTCTACAATTACACAAGGGACTTAACTGATCAGCTTATTCAAAAACTAGATGGTCAGTCTATCCACCCTTTCTATGAGATTGAAAATT
Source organism: Robertmurraya korlensis (assembly GCF_023715225.1). Lineage (GTDB taxonomy): Bacteria > Bacillota > Bacilli > Bacillales > Cytobacillaceae > Robertmurraya_A. The sequence continues at coordinate 34,369 of NZ_JAMBNS010000007.1, read as the reverse complement.
TTGTTCAATCGTTAGAAACGCCTAGAAAAATCATTCTTATGGTCACTGCAGGTGCTCCGATTGATTCTGTAATTCAAGTTTTGCTTCCTTATCTTGAGGAAGGCGATATCATCATGGATGGTGGAAATTCTCACTACGAAGATACCGAGCGCAGATATCATGACCTAAAAGCAAGAGGGATTGGGTACCTCGGCATTGGAATTTCTGGTGGAGAAGTTGGGGCTTTAACTGGCCCCTCTATCATGCCAGGTGGAGACCAGGAAGTATATGATAAGGTCGCCCCTATCTTAACAAAAATTGCTGCACAGGTAGATGGAACACCTTGCTGTGTATATATTGGACCAAAGGGTTCTGGTCATTTTGTAAAAATGGTTCATAACGGAATTGAGTATGCCGATATGCAACTCATTACTGAAGCTTATGGGTTTTTAAGGGATACGCTGCTTTTATCTGTAGATGAGATTGCCGATATCTTTGAAACGTGGAATCAAGGGGAATTGAAGAGTTACTTAATCGAAATTACAACTGAGATTTTAAGAAAAAGAGACGATCTAACTGGGCTCCCTCTTATCGATGTGATTCTAGATAAGGTCGGTCAAAAAGGAACAGGTAAATGGACGAGTATTCAAGCGATTGACAATGGAATTGCTACCTCCATCATTACCGAATCATTGTTTGCTCGTTATGTCTCTTCGTTAAAAGAAGAACGATTGGCCGCTGAAGAAATGTTAGAAGGACCATCTCCCCTTCTCTCAAAACGGAACAAAGAAATATACATTGAATACGTCCGACAAGCCTTATATATGGGGAAGATTTGTGCATATGCTCAAGGCTTTAACCAATATAAAGCTACTTCAGAGCTCTATGATTGGAACCTCCCATTAGAAGATATTGCACTCATTTTCCGTGGTGGCTGTATCATTCGAGCAGAGTTCCTCAATGTCATTAGCGAAGCGTATAAAGAGAATCCACATCTATCTAACTTGCTTGTTGCGCCTTTCTTCGCTGAAAAAGTGAAGAAATACCAACAAGGATTAAGAAATATCGTCTGTGAGGGAATTCAATCAGGAATCTCCTTCCCTTGTTTAAGTGCTTCCCTCACCTACTACGATAGCTATCGTACGGGTCAATCACATGCGAATCTCTTACAAGCTCAACGTGATTATTTTGGAGCACATACGTATGAGCGAAATGATCGTGATGGAATTTTTCATACTGAATGGCAATAATAGTTTTGGTGCTGGCCCTTTGTGGTCATGCACCTTTTTCTGTATAATGACACCATGTAGGGTAAGGGGGAGACGCAATGAACCATCACAAATGCGCAAAACTAACGATAGTAGAAACCAGTGACATCCACGGACAGATCTTCCCTATTTTATATGGAACCAATACATACGAATCCATTGGTTTAGCCAAAATCGCTACCTATATCCCACACCTTCGTAGAACAGAAGAGAACCTCCTTCTCATTGATAATGGCGATAGTATTCAAGGCACACCACTAACCTATCACTTTGCAAAAAAGCAAAGTCATTTACCCAATCCTGTAATACTAACTTTTAACAAACTACATTATGATGCAGCTATTATTGGAAACCACGAGTTTAACTATGGCCTTCCTACTTTAGAACAAGGCATCTCTGAAGCTCAATTTCCCTTTTTATCTGCCAATATACTTAATAAACAGACAAAAGAACCTTACTTTGGAAAGCCCTACACGATAAAAACCTTCCCAGAAGGCATAAAGGTGGCCATTTTAGGATTAACAACACCTTATATCCCGAACTGGGAGAAAGCAGAACATATAGAAGGGTTAGAATTTGAGGATGCTGTAAAAAGCGCTAAAAAGTGGATTCCTCATATCAAGGAAAACGAACAACCTGATCTTTTCGTTGTTTCCTATCATGGTGGTTTTGAAAGAAACCTCAAAACAGGAGAGCCAACCGAAGCAATTACCGGTGAAAATCAAGCCTATCAACTATGCCAAGAAGTCGAAGGCATTGATGTGTTATTAACGGGACATCAGCACCGCTTATTGGCCGATGAGCTAAACGGTGTTACGATTGTTCAACCTGGAAATAGCGGAGCTTATATAGGGCAGGTTGATATAGAGTTCACCATGGATCGTGATCATAAATGGAAGTGTCTTTCGAAAAAAGCCTCTCTTGTTCCAGTTAAAGAGTGGAAAGAAGATGAGGAAATAGTACGATTGATTCTGCCTTACGAAGAAAAAACGCAAAAATGGCTCGATCAACCGATCGGACGTATTCAAGGCGATATGATCATAAAAGATCCCTTTCTTGCGCGTATTAAAGAACACCCTTTTATAGAATTTATCAACCATGTACAAATGGAAGCAAGTAACGCTGATATATCCAACACCGCTCTGTTCAGCAATCATGCCATTGGCCTTCCAACGAACGTAACGATGAGGGATATTGTTTCAAATTATATTTATCCCAATACGTTGACGGTATTAGAGTTAACGGGCCAGGATATTAAGGACGGTTTAGAAAAAAGTGCTACCTATTTTATCGTGAATGAACAGGGAGAAATAGAAGTGAATCCCCAATTCATTGATCCTAAGCCTCAACATTATAATTACGATATGTGGGAAGGAATTCAATACACGATTGACGTTGGAAAACCAGTAGGTGAACGAATTGTTTCTTTAATGAAGAATGGTGAACCTTTGGATCGGAAGCAAATGTATCACGTAGTCATGAATAATTACCGAGCTACCGGTGGTGGGAATTATTCTATGTATAAAGGAAAAAAAGTCATCAGAGAAATTCAAATTGACATGACTGAACTGCTTGCTAATTATTTTTCTAAGTATGGAACCATTACAGCTATAGTGAATGATAATTGGAAGGTAATTCAAACGTAAAATTGCTAGTAGGCAAGGGGCCTTCTTTGCCTACTAGTTATCCTTATTAGACAATAAGAAAAATTGTGACTGCAGCGATAATTACACCAAAAATAATACCTACTACTGCTCCAATTAGGTTTGTTTTTCGAGTATAGCCTTTTAATTCACTACTATTTATTGAACGGTCGATTTTCCGAAATCGAATGACAGATGCGATATTAATTACTAATAAAATGAAAAGTAAAAGTGTAATCATAAAGATGACATCCAGTTCAAAGGGTTGCTCAGATAAACTATGATTCCAGTAAGCTTGCAGAAACATAAAGCCACCCATGATGATATTTCCAATAAAATTTGTTTTCCTTTCTTTGTACCATTCACTTCCCATTTTTCCCTTTTCATAGACTGCTATCTTCTCGAAAATCGGTATCACTGACTTTGTCGTTTCTCCTTTTACAAGCCCTATAATCCCTCGAAGTGCCAAAAGGATGCCCAAAAACACGAAATATTGAGAGATTGATATTATGGTGATCTTAGCTACAGTAAAAAATAATAGTACACCTAAAAATATAATCACATTGGTTACAAGAAGCTGATTACCTCTCATCTTTCTTATTTCTTTATAGCCCATTTATCCCGCCCCCATTACATAAAAAACTACTATTTATTACCTACGATTATAACAACGATATGGAGTCAAATTTCTTCAATTTTCCCGCAAAAAAGGACAATGGTTAAATCCCCATTGCTCCTTTATCTTGACCTAATTAATGACCGTTTTATTTTTCCCAGTTCTCTTTGCAGTATAGAGTGCAGTATCTGCTCCTTTAAACAGATCTTCCTTGTTCATTCCAGGCAACAGTTTTTGTACACCAATACTGATTGTTACGTGACGCCCTTTGAGCTTAGGAAAACTAGTGTTTGCAATACTTTCCCGAATGTTTTCCACACGTTTAATAAAATCCTCTTCCGACGTTCCCATAGAGATCAATCCAAATTCCTCTCCTCCATACCGAGAAGGAAAGTCATCTCCAACAGAGTAAAATTTAATTTGCCGGGCGACTTCCATAATTACACTGTCTCCTGCTCTATGACCAAACGTATCATTAATTTGTTTGAAATTATCAATGTCAAGGACCGCTACATGCACGGTTAACTCCTCTGGTGAACGCAAACCTACAATCGAATCCAACTGTTCGTGAAAAGACCTGTGATTATATAATTCCGTAACAGGATCTAACCGGGTAAGCCTTTCCATTTGAATGTTTTTGGAGAACAGATCATTTTTTTCTTTTGTTGTTTTTAACAATTCTTTCATTACTTGATCACTATGTTTCATCAGGCTATTAATAAGTAGTGAAATCCCCAATAATATTAATATGATAATAATCAAATCTGCAGTATCCATATAAGCATGTATCGGTTCATAGAAAAAATAAATGACTAAAAAAGTGAGAATTGATATAAACACAGAAAATCGAATGATTCTTTTATTGTAGAAAAACAATGAGACCAGAACAGGAGTAATGAGTAAAACCATCAAAATTACTTTATCGTAAATACTAACAATGATAATGCTAATAAAAAGGGTAATTACAATCATAATAAAGTACTCCTGATGTTTCCGGAGCTTATGCATATACAACTCTGCACATAGCATGACAGTAATAAACTTAAAAAATGGAAATAAAATCACTTCTAAAAAAAATAACCACTTATCATACGTAGTAAGAAAAAAGTGTATTCCTGTCCCTAACAAATACAGTCCAATAATAACCCATAGGGTATTCAATATATCACGAATAAGTAGCCTTTTATCAAACATCTCTTCTCTATTCATTGGTTCTTCCTCCAATTTCACGTAGCATTCTAGCACTTCGTGAAAGCCATCTCTGGCTGTATTCGATAACCTGGCAATCTTAGCTTTCACCTTAGACCCATGGTTTTGCGTCTCTACCTTTCAGTAGATTTGCCTTTTCGTAATTGGAATAATTACTACTTTAGTACTATTATACTCGCAATATTGGTGGATAGATATAACAATACAAATTGTAAAATTAACCAATTGGTGACAAAAAAAAAGAGCCTTCATAAACGAAGACTTTCAACTTACTACACAGTCATTTTCCAACTCGAAAAAGATAGCCAATTTTCTTGTTCCTTATAATCAGGCATCATTTTCCCAACCAATCTCCAAAAAGAACGATCATGATTTAAATGCAACATATGGCACATTTCGTGCACAACCACATAATCAATTACCCTTTGGGGTGCCATCGCAAGCTTCCAGTTAAAAGTTAACTGCTGATTGGAATCACAAGTTCCCCACGTACGATTGCTGTCATTAATACGAACCGCCTTTGGCTTGATTTTAAAGTTGCTTTGATATGACTTGATGCTCTTCTCTACTAATGTCTTACATTGCTGATAGTAGAAACGCTTCAAAGCCTGTCTAATTTTTTCCTCCTCTAACTCTTTTACATAGATATGCAGTTTATTATCTTCAAACTTCACTTGATTCTGCGTAAGATTGGCGTCATGAAAGATTTGGATTGGATAGGTATTCCCTAAATAAAGAAAACTTTCTCCATGGTCATACATCTTTTCCTGTGGACCAAGCGCTCTCGCCTTCATTTCCTTAGACTTCTCTTGAATCCAGTCCCATTTTTCTTCGATAAATGAAAGCACGTAATCATTGGGTGTTCCTTTAGGAGCCTGGACTTCAATATTTCCATAAAGATCTATAGAAATCCCTATAGATTTGCGTTTTTTGTAGTTTATATTGTAACTGATCGTTTCACCTGAATAGTTGTGTATCATGTCATCACCTTTATCTACGAAATGCTATCCCCTTCATTTTATGATGATCATTTCGGAATTTCTAGATCTACTTTATTCATTATCAACATATGCTCCTGATAAATATCACCTACCACATACGTACTTCCATTCACTGTTTGTTCTGGAAATACTTCTTTTCCTGATTCGTTATAAGGGATCCAACCAAAATATGCATTTTGCAAAGGAAAAATATCATGTAAGAATAAACTTGGTTGCCCTACTCTTTCTTCTATTAATACTGAATTTAAAACATGAACCCAATTCTTTGGTAGTTGCAATATTCCGTAAGATTTTTCTCTTAATGAAATTTCCTTTTTCATTTGGACTTTTGGAAAATAATACTCCGCTCCATTGGTCATCCCATAGTTTCTATTCCTTATTAAGTAATATTGAATTTCTTGCAGCTGATCGTTTGGGTCCACATTCCAAACGATAACGAACGAAGAAGGATCATTTCCGTTTACCTTCCATACTTTCGGTTCACCCTTTGTATCAATCGTTAAGACTTGCCATTTATGATTCCTCCAGCCCCAGTAGCTTAGTCCATAATCCTCATTTGTAGAAATGTACGGTACAACCACATGATGTGTGTCAACAAATAAAGTATCTAGAATATCCTTTGCTCCTGCTTCCTCATAGGTTCTATTAACCTCCCGAACGATTTCTTCATTAGAGGGAAATGGTTTAGGAGGCCAAAAAAAGTACCAATAGACCAAAAAGGTTGTCAGTGAAACTACACTTAAAACGACAAGCAGCCACATACACTTCTTTTTCATTATCACTTGACCTCCTCAAGGAACGATTTGGCCGCTCTAAAATAAACATCCTTCTCCACCGTTTTTATCAATAGCCCTTTTCCATCACTTTCAATATAGGTCACTGGTTTTTTCCCACTGCCCCACTTTGAGGTCACCCCTGTAAGCTGATAAGGGAATCGTTCATTTCTTTCATTAGATTCCATTTCCATATAGGTCTCTTCATACCAATCTTGAATATAGATCATTTCCACTGTCATATTGGGAAGTTGATTCTCTAAGGCGACTTTATTTATCTTTTGCTCTGTAGCAGAAGGGTGAATGGGAATCAGCGAAGCATACTCGAGATTCGATAGATAGGTAGTTGCTTCCCTTTCAGGATAAAATGCAGACTGCAACGGGACAGCAAGTAATGTCGTTGCTATGAAAACAACATTTGCCCCAAAACCTAACCAAGCATATAATCGGTATCTCTCCCATCTTCCTTCTTTTTGCTTGAACACAAAATATAATATCCAAACACCAAGGGGTAATATCGGAAGCATCACTACTGTATCAAACATGGACCAATTTATATTAAATGAAAAAATACCTATGAATAAAACGACGATAACTTTCCATATTTTTAGTTTACTAGCCTTTTTCTTATAGATGTGAAAAGAGATTAATCCTATACTCACCCAAGCTATAACATTTAAGATGAAGGCAATAATGTTCAAAGTATAGCCTACAGTCATGGTCCCACCCCCGTTTTATTTCGTCACAAAACAAACACTCTTTTTACCCAATTTTACCATATCGGATGTTACAATAACTTTATTCACTGGTGAAAGGACGGATTCTTGTGCTGATAAAAAATATTCTAATTCCTTTATTATTTATTGGCATATTGTATTTACTTTACAGATGGAGTAAAGAACTTGAAAATCGGAATTTTACTATATTTATATATTTTTTTGTAAGTACGAATATTAGTCCTCTCTTTTCAACTACAACTGAGGACGGAGATTTTACCTTGTGGGTTCCTATGGGCTTTGCTATGGTTCTGATTTACCTTTATGCTAGCAAGCGTCAACACCCTGCGAAAACAAAGGCCATTGCCTTAGGTCTATGTGTCGCTATTGTTAAGATGATTCAAGCGTATCAATAACAATAACAGCAATACCAAAAAACTCTATCCTTGAGTCAGATAGAGTTTCTTTGTTATTCAAATAATGGACTTACCGCTTTCTCACTATGAATTCGGTCAATCGCTTCAACCAGCAATGGGGCAACAGATAAGCAAGTAATTTTCTCAAGTTGCTTTTCTTCAGATTGTTCAATCGTATTCGTCACAACAAGTTCTTTAATTGGTGACTGTTCAATTTTTTCAATGGAGTTCCCTGTAAACACTGCGTGTGTACAGCCTGCATAGATGGCTTTTGCACCGTGTTCGGCTAATGCTTTTGCTGCAAACGTAATGGTTGTTCCTGTATCAATAAGGTCATCAATAATGATTGCGTTTTTACCTTCTACATTTCCAATCACATCGTATGTTTCTTGGGCGCCTTCTTCTAGCTTTCTTTTATCTATAAGAGCGATTGGTGCATTTAGAGTATTGGCCAATTTTCTAGTTCTTCCGATACTACCGTTGTGTGGTGCCACAATGACCATATCCTCTAGCCCTTTCTCCATAAAATATTGCGCAAGAACGGGTACACCGATTAAATGCTCTACAGGGATATCAAAGAACCCTTGTAACTGAGGAGTATGAAGATCCATGGTAAGAACTCGATTCGCCCCAGCTGATTCTAATAGATTGGCTACTAGCTTAGCGGTGATTGGCTCACGAGAACGTGCCTTCCGATCCTGTCGACCATAAGCGTAGTAAGGAATCACTACATTGATGACACCTGCGGAGGCTCTTTTTAATGCATCAATCATAATTAAAAGCTCTAAAATATTATCGTTCACAGGGTACGAAGTGGATTGAACCACAAATACCTCACAGCCGCGGACACTCTCTTCAATATGAATTTGTATTTCTCCATCGCTAAACTGTGAAACTGAACAATTTCCCATTTTACAACCTAAAAGCTCCGCCATCTCTTCTACGAGCTTACGGTTTGAATTCAACGAAAACAACCTGAAATTATTACTTAATTGATAAGGCACCTTTTATCCCCCATACTCTTATTCATTCTTTTTTCGATTCAATATACGATTCTACATACATTCTCTTTACCTGTCTTTTTTTCCTGCTTCCACAGTGAAAAATGTTGATTTTTGTCACAACTTGTCTTAATTATAACCTATTTAGGTGAGTTTTGAGAATCTTCATTATACTTCCATATCCCCAGCTGCCCTTTAGCAGGTAGGAATTCTTCTAGCAACTTCTTATTTTCAACTTCCCACACATAACCACCCACTCGATAATCACCTAAAAAGAAATCATTTCCCTCAACTAGCCGACCGTCTTCTAAAAGTGCCCATGTGTTATGGTTTTCAGCGACTTTGATACAATTTTTCAGAATACATGTACCGATTATCACTCCGGTAGGTAGGTTACTAGCTGTGTAACCATGCTTCGCTAGTAGTTCGAGAATGTTCGGATGACTACAAGAATCTCTGTCCACTTTTTTACTAGTATGTATAGCTAGTGTACCTCGGTAATTGGTCTTCCAAGTCCTTGTTTCATATTGCGTCTCTCCTAAAACGAACAAACTTGCCCATGGTTGAATCATGGATAACACCTTCATTCATGATGGCCCCTTCGTACATATCACTTATATGGTATAGATTCCCCCTAGTTTAATCACCCATTCATTCAATACAAAAACTCCACAAAAAGACCAATTTTTCCCCGGTAATTACGCTCAAGCTCCACGAATGCCCCATTCCATGTCCTTCTCTTTGACATATAAATAAGCAAGCTAGTTTTTTGTCTTGAGATTGGAGGAAAAAAATGTGCATGAATATACGATTGAACCGTGGGATCATCTAGTCGATTCAGCCACTAGCGAGGCAGACCTAGAACAATATGTCCCACCAGAGCTAGAGAAAATGGCTTATGAAGTAATATCACATTATGATATGACCGTCTCCGAAATGACTCTTATCACCTCAAAGCCCGATAAAGGCGGAGCAATATGGAAAATTGAGACCAATCATGGACCACGCAGTATTAAGGTCCTTCACCGCCAGCCCACAAGGAGTTTATTTAGTATTGGTGCTCAATTGTATGTTGTTCAGCAGGGAGCACGAGTTGCCTCCCTTATCCCCACAAAGGAGAATCACCTTTACGTAGAGGCTGGAGGTAAGTTATGGATTGTCACCGATTGGGTAACTCCGCTTGAACAACTAATGAAAATTGATTTAGAGGGTGCCTCTGCACTTTGCTATGGTCTTGGAGAATTCCACCGTCATACGAAAGGATATATTCCACCAAACGGCTCAAAAAAGTCCTCTCGACTGTATCGATGGAATCAATATTACGAGAAAATGATTCAAAAAATAGGTTGGTTCCGAGATATCGCCCACGCCTACCCTGAAACGGTCGCGAGCCCACACTTACTTTCTGTTGTAGACAAATTTGAACAGCAGGCCAATGACATGTATGAAAAATTCAAGCAATCCGCCTATCGAAAAATGATTGCAAAAGGGGAAGCACATTGGGGGTTAGCTCACCAAGACTATGGCTGGTCTAATGGACAGCAAGGACCTGGTGGAATTTGGGTTATCGACTTGGATGGAGTTTCTTATGATTTACCAATTCGTGATTTGCGAAAAATCATTACAAGCACGATGGATGATATGGGAACCTGGGATCTCGAATGGATACGCGGTGTAATAGACGCCTACCACCAAGCCAATCCAATCGACCAAGAAACCTTTGAATTATTATGGATTGATATGGCGTTTCCAAATGAGTTTTATAAGCATGTAAAAGAGGTAGTTTTCGAACCAGTGAATTTTATGAACACTGAACTGGATGCCATCTTAGACAGAATCACCCTAACAGAATCCAATAAATGGGAAGTTTTATCCGAATTAGCTAAAGACAAAGAGAAGTACCTACCAGGTGATTATACAGAGGAAGAAGTCATTTATGATGTCAATCCAAGTGCAGTTGTATTAGGCAACACAGATATGCTAGTCAGTAATAAAAATGAATTCAAAAAGTCAGATCCATCTAAAGAACAACAAAGCATGCCGTCCACTTTCGAAGAGCCTAAGGAGTCTAAGTCAAAAGATTCTAAGACTAAAGAATTTAACTCTAAGGAACCTGAAGCAAAGAAATCCCTTCAAGAGCGAGAAAGTTTGCGTTCAAGGATCCAAAGAATAAAAACACTACCGTCCCTCAAGTCTAATAGTAGTAGCAATAAGGATCATTTAGTCGACCTCGATCTCCTTCTAAAATCCATTCTAGAAGATGATCTTCCAAAATTGCTCAAGAAAATGAATGAAGAAAAAGAAAAACCGTCCAAGGTTCTTAAAAAGACTGAACGGCCCACTTCTTCGAAACCCATGCAGATAAAAAGAACCAACGCTGAATTTGAAAGTATTGTAGCAAAAGTTCAGCGGAAAAAGTTAGAGTACGAACAGAAGACAAAAAAGAAAAAATAAGTTTACTTTCTACGAAATATATGAAGAAGGGAGAACGCACATGAATGTGTTGCTGATTTGTACAGAAATGCTACCTGTCCCTAATATTCGAGGTGGCGCTATCCAAACGTATATATGCGGTGTATCCCACTTATTAAGCGAGCAACATCAGGTTACCATCATTAGCAGAACAGATCCAGATCTACCTGACGAAGAGGTTGTTAATGGTATCCGCTACGTCCGTATTGATTCTCAGAGGTTACTAGATGTTTACAAACAAGGAATCGTGAAATATTTGTCAGAAACAGAAGAGCAATACGACATCATTCACATTTTTAACCGTCCAAAGCTGGTCGTTCCAGTAAGCGAACTCGCTCCTAACTCCCGCATCATATTAAGCATGCACAATGATATGTTTAAGCCAGAGAAAATTAGTCGTGCGGAAGGTGCAGCAGCGATAGAGAAATTAGAAACAATCATAACGATTAGTAAATATATTGGGCAAACCATCGTTTCTTATTTTCCAGAAGCAGCACCCAAAATCTTCCCCATCTATTCCGGTGTAGATTTGTCCAGGTTTGCTCCTTGGACCAAATCAGAATCTGCTCTACAGGCTAGAAAAGCCATTCGTGCCAAATACGACTTAGGGTCCAAAAAAATTATTTTATTTGTTGGTCGTCTCTCTAGAAACAAAGGTCCACATGTTCTGGTTAAGGCCATGTCACATGTTAAATCAAAAGATGCGGTACTCGTGATCGTAGGGGCAGCCTGGTATAGCGATGATAGGGTTAGTGATTACATCTCCTACACACGTGCTTTAGCAGAAAGATCCCCTATTCCAGTGATCACGACAGGATTTGTTCAAGCAGATGAAGTTCACAATTGGTTTTGTGCCGCAGATGTATTTGTTTGTACATCCATCTGGGAAGAACCACTTGCTAGAGTTCATTATGAAGCCATGGCGGCAGGGCTTCCATTTATCACTACCGCTAGAGGTGGGAATCCAGAAATCATCCTGAACGATAATGGCTATCTGGTCCAAAACCCAGAAGACCCAATAGAATACGCCAACCACCTAAATAACATGCTAGCAAATTTAGAATCTACGAGGAATATGGGGCTACGCGGTCGAAAACTGGTTGAAGAAAACTTCACATGGAATCATGTAGCCAATAATATCCTTTCCGTTTGGGAGAGAAATCCTTCCGAAAATTAGCAGCCAAAGGAAGTGTGCATTATGAAAATTCTTGTCACAGGTGCTGCAGGTTTTATCGGATCTCATCTCTGTGAGCGCTTGCTACAAAATCCCCAAAATGAGGTTATAGGTATTGATGTGTTTCTACCAGTTGGTACTTCCAGATGGATTCGTGAACGAAACCTTCAAAACCTATTACATTCCACAAGATTTACATTTGTTGAAGAGGATTTACTACAAGCCAATTGGGACACCTTACTTGAGGGAGTAGATATCATCTACCATCTAGCAGGTGTTCCAGGTGTAAGATCTAGCTGGGGCCAGGACTTCACCTTGTATGTAACCAATAATATTATAGTAACTCAAACGTTATTAGAAGCTTGTCTTAAATTTCCGATTAAAAAATTCATTTATACTTCGACCTCTTCCGTCTACGGTCAAAAGGATGGCAAAGTAACTGAAACTTCTGAACCAACACCACTATCTCCATATGGAGTTACGAAATTGTCCGGAGAACATTTGTGTCGAGTATTTCATCAAAATGATGGGCTCCCCATCACGATCTTACGATTATTTACCGTCTATGGTCCAAGGCAGCGACCAGACATGGCCTTTCATAAATTCATTAAACGAACACTTTCCAACGAAACAATAGAAATATATGGAGATGGAAAGCAAACAAGGGATTTCACTTTTATTAGCGACTGTGTAAACGCCATTGCTTCTGCAGCTACCTCAGAAGGCATCGCAGGAGAAACGATCAATATCGGCGGTAAAGAAAGAGCCTCCCTTTTAACTTGCTTATCCATCCTTGAAGACGCTCTTGGCCAAAAACTTGATGTTCGATATACAGGATCTACTTACGGAGAACCACGTCATACATGGGCTGATATTACAAAAGCTCAAAAACTCTTAAATTACGATCCAAAGATTACTTTAAAGGATGGCCTATTAATGGAAATTGAGGATATAAAGGATTTGTATAAGAGTAAATAACTGTGGCTGATTTTTAGTCCTTCATAAAGGAATGAAGGACTTTTTGCCCTGCTTAAATTACGGTTGTCGAAACTTTTTTATATTTCGAACAAGTAATGACAAGTTTAAACAAAATGCACCCATTGAGCGTTATGAGAGTGAATTTTATAATTAAGTTGTTGGAAAATTCTTTTAATAGGGGGATTTTAATGAAGAAGAAATGGATTGCCGGTGCGTTAACAGCTACACTGAGTGCTACTGCCTTTTTTGGAAGCATAGGGGTTACTCAAGCTCAGGCGGTGGACAAGAACTACATAGTTATCTTTAAATCTGATACAACTCTTCCATCAAACTATCAAGACCTAGTAAAAAGTTATGGTGGCAAAGTTACTAAGGCCATACCGAAATTAGGTGCTGTTAAGGTCAACTCAGATAATCCTAATTTTGTAGCAGACATCGAAAAAAGCACAGTCGTACTAGATGCTGGGGTGGAAAGCACCATTTATCCTGAAGCCCCTGTAAATGTGGACGTTCTTGAAGATGATTTTACAGCTACACCTGCAAATGATTTATATAACACCTATCAATGGGATATCAAACAAGTAACAAACAATGGGGCGTCTTGGAACTTGGAAGGCGGAACCGGTGAAGCGAAGGATGGAAAGGATATTGTTGTAGCCGTTGTGGACACTGGAATAGATTATACTCACCCTGATATAAAGGAAAACTATGCTTACGGAAAGTCTTTTGTCCCTGGCATTTCAAGTGCGATGGATGAAGATGGCCATGGAACTCACGTCGCTGGTTCCATTGCTGGAAATGGAAGAGTATTAGGAATCGGACCAGAATTAAAAGTTGCCGCCTACAGAGTGTTTGGACCAACCGGTGGAGCTAATACTTCTGATATCGCCAATGCATTAATGACAGCGGCTGATGACAATGTAGATGTCGTTAATATGTCACTAGGCGGTTACGATTGGTTCCAAAATCCTGATTATGCAACACAAGAGGTAGTTGCGGATGTTCGTCTCTTCAACCGTGCGATACAATATGCGATCAAGAGTGGAGTAACCGTTGTCGGATCTGCTGGTAACGCTGGTGTAGATATTTCAAGTCCAGGGAAGCTTTCAGGAGATGATAAAGGGGCAACTCACCGGAGCCCAAGCAGTCAAACGATGATTCGTGTTGCTGCTGGTGGTCAAGAAAAAAACCTCACTTACTATTCTAACTATGGTGTTGGTAAAATTGATGTGATCGCTCCAGGCGGAGACTACGGTACGGCTTGGCTAGAAACACGTGATGTCAATTTAAGAGATCGCAATAAATTATGCTTATCCACCGTTCCGGGAGGATATGCCTTCTATGCAGGTACTTCCATGGCTGCTCCAAAAACAGCTGGTCTTGCGGGAGTCATTATTGCCAAGTACGGGAAAGATGTTCTCTCCCCTGCTCAAGTTAAACACATTATCCAAAATTCTGCTGACGACTGGTTCAAACCAGGCTATGATGGAGAATCAGGATTTGGAGCTATTAATGCAGTGAATGCGCTAAAGTAAATTAATAGTAGAATAATCCAGAGGAATTCTGTTTCCTCTGGATTATTTTTATTATTTATTAAAGTTAAGAAGTATTTCAATTAGGGTGACTTGTGTTGTGAATGAGTGAATGAAGATCTATGTAAAAGAAACTTTTAGACTTAGAGTCTCCACGATCTCAGTTACATTTTTCCCATCCATAATGGACTGTAAGAATGTTCGTACTTCCTCGATGGACATTCCCATATCTCTAGCCTGTTTGATTAGTTGAATCCATTCCCCGTCAAGATTCTGAATCTCTTTCATGGCTTTCCTCCTATATCATTCCAGTCTCATAGCTTTAATCATAAATGATGAAGGTTAAATTAAAGTTAAGAAATTGGAAAATTATAATAAAAGGAGAAAATTAAACTTTTACGTAAGAAATTTATACCCAAATCCCCTTACTGTAATAATATACTCTGGTTTAGACGGATTAGGCTCAATCTTTTTCCTTAAGGTACTGATATGAACAGACACTGTTTTTAAATCACCAAATTGGTCTTCGCCCCAAATTAAGTCATATAACTGCTCCGTACTAAATACTCTTCTTGGGTTTGAAGCGAGCAAAATTAACAGTTGTATTTCCTTTGTTGATAAGTGGATGGGTTTCTCCCCAACGGTTACTACATATTGTTCGATATCAATATGTAGCTCTCCCCATTTAATCATGTTTGTCTTTTCTTCTTCAGAAGCTGGCTGCTGACTGCTGCGACGCAAATGTGCTTTTACCCTGGCCATTAATTCTCCTGGATCAAATGGCTTTGTGATATAATCATCGGCACCTATTTCTAGCCCACGGATTTTTTCACTTTGTTCTCTTTTGGCACTTAGAAAAATCACTGGGATATGGATTTGTTTCTCTCGTAATCTCTCACAAACTTTAAAACCATTCATTCTAGGAAGGAGAATGTCTAGAATCACCAGATCTGGCATCACATCTATGATGCCAGCTAACGCCTCCTCTCCATTAGCAAATGAGATCACACGATACTCCTGCTCAAGATAGAGCTTCAATAAATTCTGGATATCTACTTCATCTTCAGCAATAACAACCGTCCTCATTTATTCTCCTCCGGCTCCCAAGTATAGATAGGCAATGTGAAATAAAAAGAACTTCCCTGTGATTCCAGACTTTCTGCCCAAATCATCCCGTTATGATAATCAATAATTTCTTTCGCTATAGCCAGTCCAAGTCCAGCATTCCGATACGTATCATATTGTTCAGCATCCCCTCGATAGAAACGGTCGAATATATAAGGAAGTGACTCCGCATCTATTCCTATCCCATTGTCATGAACACCTATAACTAAGCTCTGATTACGGTGAATGTTCTCTCTCTTCTCCCTGGCCACTGCGATTTCCTCATGATGCCCCTGTCTTCTATAAAACTCCTCAAATATATTGACAGAAATCGTTATCATACCATTCACTTTTGTATACTTTGCAGCATTCGATATTAGATTCTCCATCACTTGCCTCATTCGGTTCAAATCCATTAAGAGAACCCATTCATTTGGTTCTAGTGACAACTGGCTATCAAACTGAAATTCAATGTTCTTACTAGTAACATCTGCTTTAAATTGATATAAAAACTGAAGAAACTTCTGAACAGATATTTTGCTCAAAGAAAAACTTGACTGCCTTTCTTCTAATCTGGAAAGGTCATGTAGATCCTGTATTAACCGATCAATATAGAGGGTTTTTTCATGGATGATTTTTAAATACGTTTGGTCACAAGGTTCAATCACTCCATCCAACATCGCCTTAACATACCCCCGAATGGATGTCATCGGCGTACCTAAATCATGAGAGATATTCGATAAAAGATGGCGGCGTGACCTCTCCATACTTATCAGCTTTTCTGTACTGACTAGCAGTTCTTCCGTTCTTTTTTGTACCCTTTCTTCGAGCTCTTCATTTAATAAAAGCGCGGCTCTTTCTGCATTCTCTTTTTCCATTTGAATGATTTTCACTCGATCAGCCAGTGCTAATGAAAGGAGAATCATTTCGATAAGCGATCCTATTAAAGAGGCATATCGCGTAAAAGTATTCAGTGGCAATGTGCCTGCATCTGACAAGAAAGAGACTAAGCTAGTTAGTAAAAAGATAAACCACGCAAAAAACAAATAACGAGCTGCCTTATTTCCTCGCTTCCAGCAAAGAATCGTCGTAGTTAGAACAACTGGAATAAAGAGAATTGTAGAAAGAGTAACCAGATGTAATGCAAGAGAATAGGACATTATTAACACAACGAGTATTCCTATATTAAATATTGTGAGCACTTGAAGAATTCTGCTCCATATCTTTGCATAATGCTGCACATCAAGAAACTTATTTACAAATAAGGCTCCGGCCAAGTTAGAGAGTGCAATGGAAAAAACAATCGAGCGATTATTCCACCACGGGAGGTCGGGCCAAAAAAATTGATAAGCAAATCCATTCAGCGTTAATTGTGTCATGCTAACTGCGAAGATTAACAAGACATACCATAAATAGCTCCGTAAGCGTAAGGAGGAATATAAAAAGATGTTATAAACCACCATGACAAGTGCTGACCCATAATATATCCCAAAAAGAAGATACTCTATTAAGCTTTTTTCCGAAAAAACTTCTTCATCCCATAGTACAACCGAAAGCTGTAAGGACCCTTCACTTTTTATTTTGACATAATAGGTTCTTGTTTCCTTTTCAGCTAAGGTTAGTTCGAACGTCACATGCCGATGCTTTCGATCTCTTTCGGAAAACGGAAGCAAATCACCACCATAAAATGCCTTATACTTATTCGTTCCAGTTTGTTCATACAAAGTAATGGAATCATGAGGGGCATAAGGAAATTCTAGAATATATTCATCCGTGCTAAGTTGATTGTCTATTTCGAAGCGCATCCAGTAGACAGATGACTTGTATCCGTAACTAGGAATGCCTTCTTTATTTTCTGTAAACTGGTTGGATAAAGTCTTTGAGGACACATCGTCGATCGTAAGATTCCCCTCTTCATCCTCAAGAATTTCCATATTTTCATAGATCTTATATTTTCCTATTTTATCTTGGTTGATTATTACGGAAGCTTGGGCTTCATTTATGATTCCACCACTTAAGATGATAACTAGTAAGGAAAGCATAGACAATATTCTTTTCATTGTGGAACCTCCGTTAGGCATGTTTAACCAATAATTCTATACAAATGTACCAATTTCCTCCAACATAAGGAGCAATACCGATTTCCTATTCTCTACTTTTTTTGCTGAAATTTTCATTGACATTCTACATAACTAGATTTATATTAAAAACATAAACGACATTGATAATCATTATCAATAAAATTCCAGTTACGAAATATATTATTAAAGGAGAACTCCTCATGAAAAAACTATTCGTTCCATTTTTACTTTTACTTGTTCTTGTTATCAGTGCTTGCGGAAACCAAGCAGAAGAAAATGATAACAGTTCAGAAGCTCCAAAAGAAGAAGAAACACCTACAACGATTACATACGAATCTGAAACAGGCCCGGTTGAAGTACCTGCTGATCCACAAAGAGTTATTCTTCTTTCTGGTTTTACTGGAAATGTATTAGATTTAGGCGTGAATGTAGTTGGTGTTGATGTATGGTCGAAAAATAATCCAACCTTTGCAGAAGAACTAAAAGATGTGGAAGAAGTATCAGATGAGAATTTAGAAAAAATCATTGAATTAGAGCCCGACCTCATTATTGGACTATCTAATATTAAAAACCTTGAAAAATTAAAAGAAATTGCTCCAACTGTAACCTACACTTGGGGAAAAGTTGATTACTTAACGCAGCACATCGAAATTGGGAAATTATTAAATAAAGAAAAAGAAGCTCAAAGCTGGGTTGATGACTTTACCAAGCGTGTAGAAGCGGCAGGTGAAGAAATTCGCGCTAAAATTGGTGAAGACGCAACCGTATCTGTCATGGAAAGCTATGGCAAAGATGTTTACGTATTTGGTGAAAACTGGGCCCGTGGCACAGAAATCATTTACCAAGGCATGAAGCTTAAAATGCCTGAAAAAGTGAAAGAAGTGGCTTTAGAGGCTGGATATTATGCTTTATCTGCAGAAGTGATTCCTGAATATGCAGGTGACTATGTGATTCTAAGTAAGTACTCTGATGCAGACACTTCTTTCCAAGAAACAGAAACCTACAAAAACATTCCAGCTGTAAAAAACAACCAAGTGTTTGAAATGCCTGGTGAAGGTGCATCCTTTAGTGACCCGGTTACACTTGAAAAGCAGTTAGAATTTATTAAAACCTCTTTCTTAGGTAACTAAGGGACAGAAAAATGAAGCATTCACAAGGAATGCTTCATTTTTTTTACCAATTGTCACGAATATAATTGGCTACTAATAACCCGCTCTCTACTTGAATACGTACTAGTTTTCGAATCGGAATAAATGTGTAATCAAGCTCCGTTTCTAACACGTTACAATAGTCTTCTAGAAACTTCTCACCTATCTCTTGCGCTTCCTTCAGCTTATTGAGAGCTTCTTCATCCCTGTTTTCAAGCAGTTGCAAACGTTCTATTTCATATTCGCATGTTCGGACTGTTAAACCTAAATACAAACCATTATAAAATTTTGACGCATATAGATTATCAAAAACCTCCGCCATTTTCGCCGATTTTTCAAACTCCGGATCGCTTTCGGCCCATTTGATTTTGGCTTCACTACCCTCTCGAATATACTGAATGACTTCCTCCACGAGCTTAACAAAAGGATTTTCCTTTTGTATATAGGGGCGAATCCCTTGCAAGATTTGGTCTAAGTGAGCAAAATGGGCTTGAGATACTTCCACACTCTTTAAAATTGCTTCTTTTCGTGTCATATCACTCTCACTCATGTCCTCGATTCGAGAATCGAAGAAATAAGGAAGCTCCGTTAAAAGTGTGAAACATTCCGTTACGGTGCCTGCATAATCTGAACTTGATGTACCATTTTTAATATTCGGCTTCTCCCCGCTATATTTCTCTATGAAATCATATGCCTCAGCAATGGTCATATTTTTAAATATCGCTGGGGAAAACTTCGTTATGAAAGGTTCCTCTGGCTCACCTAAATTTAGAGGAATGCCTTGTTTGATGCTTGAATTCCGCAACCCTTCATATAGCTCTGGATAGTCATGAGTGATGTACCAATAAGCACCCCCAAAACCAGCATTATGTAATGAGTACATAAACTTTGGTTGGGTTTCTTCTATTAACTTCATTAACGTTTTTGTTTCTGGAAGCGGGTTATGAAAATGCAGTTCTTTGTAGTCAATAGGAAAGGTCCATTCCACCTGTTCATAACCGATCGGCCGGTAATAATTTTTCGAATAGTTATATACTGTAAACGGTCCTTTAAACCAATTTTCATTCAGACGGACACCATCAGGATCAATACATTTAATCAGGTACCACGTAAACCCTAACCCTTCTCTTAATTCGTTATTCTCAGCTAACACACGGGAAAAATACTCTAGTGTCATTGCTCCAATCGGTTCATTCGGGTGTGGACAAGCAAAGCACAAAGCATTCTTTGATCCATCCCCAATTTTCATACATAAAATGGGATGCCCCTTTCGTGATCTCCCTGCTTCAAAAACGGTAACAATGTCGGGAAACTCACGAGCAAGCTTCCTACAGCTCTCATCCATTTCATCTACAGTCAGAAAATCCTTGTAATCAGGCACATTATCAATGATAGATTGAACATTCATATAAGCGTTTCCTCTCAACAAATTTATTTGGTCCTGATTAATAAATAAACAAAGTAAGGTGCACTCAATAATGAAACGATAATACCAACAGGAATTTCGGTTGGTGCTAACAGATTCTTCCCTATCGTATCAGACACCATTAACAGTAAAGCCCCTATAAGTGCTGAGACCGGAATAATATATTGATGTAAAGGTCCCATGATTTTTCTAGCAATATGCGGAACAACCAACCCTAAGAAGGCAATTCCTCCACCTGCTGCAACGGAAGCACCTGCTAGGGCAACAGCAATAAGTAATAATTGCCGCCTTTCAGACTCTACGTTTGTGCCTAATCCAGAGGCTACATCATCCCCTAAGTTTAATACATTTAAGGAATGAGCTTTGTGAAGAGCAATTGGTATTAATAGTAATATCCAAGGTAATAAAGCAAACACAAAACTCCAGCTAGTATTCCATATATCACCTGTCAACCAAACTGTCGCTTGCCTGAAATCTTGTGGATCCATTTTCAATTGAAAAATGGTCAAAAAAGCGGCAAAACCAGCATTTACACCAATTCCGACTAAGACAAGTCGAATCGGGTTGACCCCTCTTTTCCATGCCAGCGCATAGATGATCAGTGCAGCGACAATTGCACCCATTAAAGCGGCAACCGGCATGATAAAAATACTAAAAGAGCTTGTCACATCGAGTTGTCCCTTGAAAAAATAAATAAATAAAACGACGGCAAGACCTGCTCCTGTGTTAATCCCTAAAATTCCAGGATCAGCAAGTTCATTTTGAGTAATTCCCTGCAAGATGACACCGGAGATAGCTAATCCTGCTCCAATTAATAACGCCAGTAAAATGCCTGGTAACCGAAAATCAAACAGAACAAGCTCCTGACGTGCCGTACCCTGATGAAATAATGTTTTTATTACATCTGCTGGGGCAATTTGAATGACCCCAGTGCTTAAACTAACAAAAAACATGAGTAAAATCGTTAGGATTAATAAAACAATGACTCCAACCAGCTTTTTCTTCTTTTTCACTTCAACTGCATTCATCATTTTCCACCTCCACTACCTCGTGCTAAATAAAGGAAGAAGGGAACTCCGATAAGAGAGGTAATGGCTCCCACTGGTGTTTCAAAAGGAGCATTCACTAGTCTTGAGACCACATCTGCTAAAACGAGTAACAACGCCCCGAAAAGAATAGATGACGGAATAATCCATCGATAATCGGTTCCAATAATGAATCTCGTAATATGTGGAACAATAAGTCCGACAAACCCTACCGCTCCTGCAACAGAAACGGCTGCCCCTGTAAGGATGAGAATGGATAGAATTCCAAATAATTTAATCATCAAATTATTTTGTCCTAATCCGGTTGCCATATCTTCGCCTAAGCTAAGCACAGTAATGGATTTTGAGATTGAAATGGCTATAAATAAACCGATGGCTCCTGATATTAACAAAATGGTTACGGAGGACCAACTTGTCCCATCTAGTCCACCAGCAATCCAAAATCCCATTTGTTTTTCCAAATTAAAATGTAAGGATAGAATCGAAGAAATGGAACGTAACATCGTCCCGATTGCCACACCGGCTAAGGCAAGCTTTACAGGCGTTAACCCACTAGGTGAAAAAGATCCAACCATAAATACAAGGCCTACAGCTAAACCAGCACCGATAAAGGACGAACTGATGAGTCCCATCGTCGAAATGGTAGGAAAAAATGCAAGCATCAGTACGAGAGCAAAAGCTGCGCCATCCGTAACCCCCATAATTGAAGGAGATGCCAATGGATTTCGTGTCATTCCTTGCATGATCGCACCGGAAACAGCTAGAAAAGCACCTACTAATGCTGCTGAAAAAGCACGAGGCAAACGTAATTCTTGAATAACCTGGTGTGTGGTTAATTCTGGATTAAAATGAAACACTGCCTCCCATACCGTACCAAGAGCAATATTGGTTGATCCATAGGATACCGATAACCCAATTGAAACAATTAATAAAAGGATGGTTATAATATTGATGATAAGTTTGGATATGTTCGATTGATGAATAAACTCTCGCATGGATCTCCCCTGTTTTCTGCTGAATTCTTTAAATTGTCAAAAAAAAATACAAAATACAATTGACTCAGTAATTGAAAATGATTATCATTAACGAAGAAATTATACCATAAAGGAGAAATTGATTTGAAAACATATATGAAATTTCGTCGAATATTTACTATTATGATGGTTGGTTTATTATTTATTATATCAGCATGTGGAAATGATAATTCAGCTTCTGACTCTGAGACTGAAAGCGAAACTAATAATTCTGAGATCACATTAGATTCTGCAATGGGTGAAGTAACCATCCCAGCAAATGCTAAAAAAATCCTTGCTCCTTATCATGAAGATGCTCTACTCGCTCTAGGTGTTACTCCTGTTGCTAAGTGGGCTATTGGACAAGCTGTTCAAGAATATTTAGAGCCTGACTTAAAAGATGTCCCAACAATCGAATGGAATCTTCCAGTTGAACAAGTACTTAATCACGCACCAGAATTAATTATTTTAGAAAATAATACGGAAAGCTATGAAGGTACTTATGAAGATTATAACAAAATTGCTCCAACATATTTAATGACAGAAGAAACCGTAAAGGATTGGAGAAAACAAATTGAAACCTTCGGAAAGATTCTCGGCAAAGAAGATGAAGCAAAAAAGGTTCTAAGTGACTATGAAAACACAGTTGCATCTGCTCGTGACCAATTGTCTGAAGCTATCGGTGAAGAAACAGTAGCTGTTATCTGGGTAGCTGGAAATCAATTCTACCTATTTGAACAAAACCGTCATAGTGCAGAGGTGCTTTACTCTGAATTAGGAATCAAGCAGCCAACATTAGTTCAGGAAATCGGTCCAGCTGATGCTGCATCATGGAATCCAATTTCCGTTGAAAAGCTGTCTGAACTCGATGCCGACCATGTCTTTTTATTAGCTCTTGAAGGCGAACAAGGAATTGAAACATTGGAGAATAGCTCCGTATGGAAAAGTACACCAGCTGCTAAAAATGGAAACATCCATATCATCAATGATCCAAGTAACTGGACAAATAAAGGATTGCTTGCTTCACAACAAACAATTGAAGATATTTTAAGTGCGCTTGTAAAATAACTCAATCAAAAAAATGCTGTCTCCTCATGAGGACAGCATTTTTTTACAAATATTTGGATGTTAATTGTGTCTATTTTTCGACTGATAACGGTTATCATTGACTACGTAGTGGAAACCAAATAAAATGAAAGTAACATTTCACGTTTTACTTTAGGGAGAGATATCAATGCACTCATTATCCGCAAAGAATTTAACATTAGGTTATGGGGATACCATCATCATTGATAATTTAGATATCACAATTCCTAAAGGGGAAATCACTGTTTTTATTGGTGGCAACGGTTGCGGGAAATCCACCCTGCTTCGGTCTTTAGCTCGATTACTAAAGCCCAAGAGTGGCAATATCCTGCTTAACGGTGAAGAAATCGCCAAAATGAAAACAAAAGAGATTGCAAAAAAGCTAGCCATACTACCACAAAGCCCTGTTTCACCTGAAGGCTTAACGGTATACGAACTAGTCAAACAAGGTAGACACCCATACCGTTCCCTTATCAAGCAATGGTCAAAAGAAGACGAAGACGCCGTTCAACGTGCCCTTGAAGCAACCAACATGCTTCACTTAAAAGATCGAGCTGTTGATTCGTTATCAGGTGGTCAGCGCCAACGAGCATGGATCTCTTTAACCTTAGCACAGGAAACAGATATCATATTATTAGATGAACCTACAACCTATTTAGATATGACACACCAGATCGAAATCCTTGATCTACTATTTGATCTAAACGAGCAAAAAGGGCATACCATTGTCATGGTTTTACACGATTTAAACCTAGCCAGTCGTTATGCGCATCATATTGTAGCCGTAAAAGACAAAACAGTTTACGCTCAAGGAAAACCAGAGGACATCATTACCTGCCAATTGGTAAGCGAAGTGTTTCAAATGAATTGCAGCATTTCTTGTGATCCTATTTTTGGTACTCCCGTTTGTGTTCCACATGGAAAAGGGCGGTCGGTTTTGTCGAATTAAATCTTTCATATCAAACAGCCGGCTCTTTAATTTGAGTCGGCTGTTGTTATTTTAGGAATTATCTACTGCAGAATCCATCATTCTTCTTCAGCAAAGCTTTTCCCATTCAGATAATAACTAGACTCCTTAAACGTACTAAAAGCTACTTCTACTTCAGGTATCCTAAGTGACTGAACCTGTTTCGTAATGATGTTTGCAAATTTTTTTTGAATGTCTAGCCCCCGTTCAAACCATTTTACTTCAATAAATGGATATCCCGGAACTTCTCTTCCATCAAAGACAAAAGTAGAATTGACCACCTCTAGCGTGAAATTATCCGTTCCACATTCACAAAGATCAGCCAATTCCTCAACTAATGGTTGACTAATGCTTTTTACCTGTTCGACTGATATACCTCTAATCAATAAAAATGGCATTTTTTATTCCTCCAACTACTAATTGTAATGTTATCTTTCCAATGACCTTGAAGAATTACGACGTTTCAGACTGCGGAAAGTTCCATCAAGCATCCCCGTGCCTAAAATTACTCCAAAAACGATTAGTACAAAACCAATTAACTGCTCAAGCACAATCTTTTCTCCTAAAAACAGAGCTGAGCCTAGCAATGAGAAGAACGGGGTAAGATTGATAAAAATAGCTGTTGAGCCTGCACCTAATTGTTGGATGGCATAATTATACAGCATGTGTCCTAGCCCTGTGGCAAAAACAGCTGAAGCTAGTAAAACGATCCAAACATACACTGGCTGTTGGAATTGACTCCTCTCAACTGGTTCTATCCAATAACTAAATCCAAACATCATTATAGACCCCAATATCAGCATGATTCCTGTCATTTGCCGTGAATCAAGATTCGTTGTTAATTTTTTTATCAAAATAAAACTAATCGCTTGCGTGATTACCGCTCCAAAGATGTATAAATCACCTAATGAAAACCCAGAAACAGGTCCACTTCCTTTTAAAATAATAAAATAAACACCACTTAGAGCGGCCAATATACCGATCGCCTTGAAAACTGTTAAGGCCTCTTTCAAAAAAATCATGGCAAAAATGGAGGTGAAAAGTGGGACTAAACCCAGAATAAGACCTGTATTTGAACCGGTCGTGAGTGTTAATCCGAGTGCTAAGAAAAGATGATGACCAAATACTCCAAATAAAGCAGCAACGAATATACCGAGTACATTTTTTCGAGAAATCCTCTCAAACCTCTTTGATAGTAAAAGGACAGCTATTACCACCACCCCCGCCAAAAACACGCGAACACCTTGAATAAAAACAGGTGGAAAATACGTCACTAAAATTTTAATGGCTGAAACATTGAATCCCCATATCACCATTAATAGAAATAGCGAGCTGTACAATAATCCTCTAGACAAACCTAGCCCTTCCTTCTGATACATGTCCTAACTATTAAACATTCTTGTTTTATCAAGATTACTTCATATCAAGACAATCTGTAAATAAAAATTAAGAAAGAAAACGAGCAATCCCCCGTGAGATTGCTCTAGTTTCCGTTTTTTTGATTCAATTAGAAACGTCCGCCTATTTTCGAAATAAATCTAACAATAGTTGCCAAAATCCTTTTTGTTCTTCAATTTTTGCTTGTTTCGTTTCTGGTTCTTCCTTTTGAATGCTTTCCGTTTTAATAACGAATTGAACGGAATGGACATTTTCATTTTTAGGCGAAACAAAGGATACAGGTTCAAAATCCGATTTATCGTATTCTGCAATCATTTGGTTGATTTCCTCTTGCATTTGTTCTGGTAGGTCCTTGGTTTCTTCATATAATTGATTTGTTCCATTTTGTAGTTCACCTACACCAGTCGCTAGCTCGCTCGTTCCACCCGCTAGTCCAACCACTCCGGAATGGAACTCATTATAGGAATCCGATAATTTACTCACTCCAGCTGTATACCCTACTAATCCTGAATGAAACTCTCCATAATTAGCAGCTAAGGTGGCCAGTCCTTTTTGTAATTCTCCAAGCGCACTCATATCCATCTCTTCAAGTGAAGCCGTTAGCTCATTTGCCGTTGAAGTAAGGGCTCCACTCATTTCCTTCAAAACTCCACTTGTTTGGTTCAAGGAAGGTCCTACGGCATCAAAGGCTTTTTTTGTAGCGGAATAGGTTCCTCTTATGTTTTGCGTAGCTGCATAATAAGCCACCAACCGATCAAGCACATCGGAATTGGCTCCGCTCGCATACAGAGCAGCTATTTCTTCCTCTGACACCTGTTGAGTAGGGATGCTGGCAATGGCACCATCTAGTGAAATATATGCTTGAGAGTAGCTTTCTTGTAAGATTACTAATCCATTAGCTGTCTCCGTAAGTCCACCCGCTAATTGGGTGAGACCCTTGGGCAATTCAGCTAGTTTTGTGATGTCCATTCCATCTGAATTTCTAGAAAGTGACGAGCTAACCTTTTGTAACGCATCGTTGATGGTTTTTGATGCAGCAACAATCTTAGAAGAAGCTCCATTGATTTGGTTCATTCCGCTTTTATATTGAGCAGAACCATTTTTGAGTGATGACACTCCGTTGTTTAATTGAACCGCTCCATCTTCGAGCTCACTCACACCGTTATTTACGTCTCGGATGGCATCTGATAAGGTTGCCATATCGTCTGTCATTTTTCCTATTTCCGATGTATCAATCGGTAAAGTAGAAGGGACAGCAGCTATTTGAATTCCTTGGAATTCAAAATCCTCAACATCTGCTTCCACTCGAAGATTTTCCGCTTGCCCAGGCATAACCGTAAACGTAATTTGCTTATTTTCCCCTGCATTTGCGATCATTCCACCGGATGCATCAATGTTTTTATACTCATTTGGAAGCAGTAAAGAAATCTGTAATAAATAATTCTCATAAAATACTTTATCCACAGCAGCATTGGGATCTGTCTCAATCTGTATATCCAAATGACCACTCTTTCCTGCAAGGTCTTCTGGATTTCCCTTTTTTCCATCTAATAAATAAGAAACAGTAACATCCCATGGCAATTCCGAATCGTCTGTTAAGTTCCCTTGATAGTAAAACTTACCTTCTGCCGCATCAATTCGTACCGTTTGGCCATCTTGATTCATTTCTGACAAATCCGTTAAATTTTTGATGTTGCTATAATTTCCATAATCAACAATTTCTCCAGCCTGTGCCACATCTAACGTGTTCACCACATAAATGTCTTTTAACTCTCCACTAGCATTTAGCGTTGCATAAACTACTTCATCCTTCGAAGTGAGTGTTCCCTTAACCATTTCCGCATTCGTTTTCACTTGAAATGAGGGGAAGAGTAAGATCACAGTCATTCCTACTAGAAGTATTTGTTTTTTTCTCATCATCATTTCTCCTCATAATGATTTGCTTGATACGTCGTTTTGCCAATCCATTTATCACAAACTACTAATAGCGCCGGTAATAAAAGGACAACCATCACAAAGGCTAGCAACGCACCTCTTCCTAACAATAATCCAATGGATGAAACAATTGGATTGGATGACGTGACCCATAAAATAAATCCAACACTTGATAAAATCGCAGCCGATATGGAAATTGAGAACGTTTTTTCATCCAATGTTTTCATAATGGCTTGTAGAGCCGGCATTTTTCTTCGATGATGCTGATATTCCTCTGAAAGCAAAATACCATAATCAACCGTTGCAGCCAGCTGGACGGTACTGACAATCAAGTAGCCCACAAACACTAATGATGAATTAGTGAAATAAGGGATGGATAGGTTTAACCAAACTGCTGATTGAATCGTTAATAGTAAGATCAGTGGGAACAAAATGGATTTAAAGGTAACCAGTAAAACCAATGCAATCGTCCCAATAGTCAACACATTAACCACCGTATTGTCTTTGGTAACAGTCGTTTTAATATCATATAATGTGACGCTTTCACCTAAGCTAAGGATGGCATCTCCGTAGTATTTTATAGCTGTTCCTTGGACTTTTTCTACAATGGAAAAGGGAATATCTCCTTCTGTTCCCTGATTCGTATTGAGTACAATCCGGCTATACTTATTGGAATAAAATTCATTGGTTATCGATTTATCGAGATATTCTGGTGGAATCACTGTCCCCACCATATTCACATAGGCAATCACACCTGTTACATAATCAAGCGTTTCTAACTCATTGACGAGCTCCGTCTCTTTTGCCACATCGCCTCTAGGTACTAAAAGAACAATAGGAGTCGTTTCACCAAAGGCTTCCTTGATCGTCACAAAGTCTTTTCCAGCCCGTGATGTTTCCGGAAGTTCACCCAACCCATAGGTAAATGATGTATGACTTTGTGATAAATAAGAAGGCACGAGAATGGCCAGCACAATGAGTAGGGTTGGAATTCGTAGTTTAAGCATAAACTTTCCGATGCCATCGAAGCTCGGAACAAAGCTTTTATGCTGTGTTTTATCCATCCATTTATAAAACAGTAACGTTAACGCAGGTAAAAACACCATGACACTAATAAAACTTAAGACAATCCCTTTTACCAAATTCAATCCCAGGTCTGAACCAATTTCAAATTTCATAAAGGTTAGAGCAATGAACCCAAAGAATGTAGTTGCTGCACTTGCCGTTATGGCAGGAAATGATTTTTTCATGGCTAGCTGCATCGCTTCTTCTGGATTGTTCGTCTTTTTCCTAAAATCAGAAAAACTATGTAGTAAAAAAACGGCATAGTCAAGCGATACGGCCAACTGTAAGATGGGTGCCACTGACTGAGTAACGAAGGAAACCTCGCCAAGAAAAATGTTTGATCCTAAGTTAATTAGTATGGACACACCGATGGCCGTAAGGAAAAACAGTGGTTCTATCCATGATTTAGTTGAGATGACAAGAATGAATATAATGAGGGGAACTAACAATATTCCGGCATATAAGGATTCTGTCCCAGCCATTTTTTGTGAAGTTGCTGTATTAATGGCTTCCCCTGCTATCGCTCCATCTTCTCCAATCAATGTATAAATGGAATCGGTAATAGCGACCTCATCACCAGTGCGAACCCCCACTGAAAATAGCGCATTTCCATCCTTGTAATAGGTTTCAACTGTCTCTTTATTAGCCATTTCCAACGGAGTTTTTAGATCCATAATATCATCTAACCAAAGCACATCGGACACACCGTCAATGGCAGAAAGCTTTTCTTTAAATTCGAGTGCTTCCTGTAAGGTGACATCTGGCACCATCACCCTTGTGTTAGGGACGGAAGCTGTAAACTCTCGTTCCATCACTTCCAACGCTTGTGTGGATTGGGCATCTTCTGGCAAATAGTCCACCATATTGTAATTCACCGACACGAAAAACTGTGCCACCGTAGAAATGATTGTAACCAAGGCAAATGCAATCACGACAGCTTTTTTATGTCTTATGATACGTGCTGCAATATTTATCACCATTCATCCTCTCTTGAGTCTTTCGGACTTTCACTTTATCATTATATAAACACGGTGTTGTCTATACAACAAACAGTTTGATACATAACGTTCAATCCCCAACACAAAATCACTTTATGTTGTTTTACTCACGTAAATTTAAAAAGGTATGGTGTAGATAGTGAATTCTAAATTGGATAGACGAAAAAGGTATACGAAGATGGTTTTAAAGGAAAGTCTTATGAATTTATTAAAACAAAAACCCATTTCTAGTATTACGATAAAAGAAGTTTGTGAGTTAGCTGATATCAATCGTTCTACATTTTATGCCCACTATTCCGATCAATACGAACTGCTATATTCTATTGAAGAAGAGTTTATCGAAGGTATGGTACACACTCTTAGCCAGTACAATTTCAAAAGAAGAAGAAGCTTTACAAATGACGGTAAAAACCTTAGAGCATATTGCAGAAAATAGGGATATATGCCAAACGCTTCTAAGCGAGAATAGCGATATACACTTTCAAAAAAAGGGGATGACGATTACGCAGCAATTCATATTCAAAAACTGGTTTTCCGATAGTAATTATGACCGAGAAACATTAGAGTATATCAACCTGTTTGTTGTTAGTGGAATGATTCATGTGATCAAGCATTGGTTAGAAAAAGGATTGAATAAGGCTCCCGAAGAAATGGCCCAAATTATTAATCAATTCATAAACAAAGGATTATCAGAGATGAGATAGGGAAACGGTTGCAAGTTCCTTATTCTAAAAAAAGCGCGTGTCCTCATTATATATTCAAAGGACATGCGCTTTTTTATTTCATACTACTTCACTCGAAATCTTATCCTCTATGTCTGATAGCTAACCCTTTTAAGAAATTCCTAGCATATCGATCTCCACAGAATTTATAGTTTTTATGACCCACTTTTCTTAATAAGGCACTTAATTCTCCTTTGGTAATACTAACTCCTGCATCTTCTAGGATTTGAATTATATCCTCACTTGTTAATGACAAAGCGATTTTTACCTTTTTTAGAAGGAGATTATTCGAGCTTTCCTTTAAGGATGGTGCCTGTCTTTCTGGCTGACCTGGCTTTGGTTCTTGCTTTCCTCTATTAAAAATAATAAAGCCGTTTAAAAAGGCATCGAACATTTGATCATCACAGATGATTGCATCCTCATTATCCTCTTCTTCTTCATTTATTTTCGTAAGAATCTTTAATACTTCATCTTTGGTTACCTCTATGCCACCTAGCTTAAAGATTTCTACCATGTCTACATTCTTAATATCTAACGCGTATCTTAATCTGATTAATAGATCGTTATTATTCATTGATTTATCCCCCTGAAGATGGTTTACCTTACCTACTATAGCACTTGTCACTACAAAAATTAAATGGCCCCTGAAAATAAGGAGCCATTCGTCTACATTAGACTTATTAGACTGTGGATAACTTTATTTTTTTGACTTTTTGCCGTTTTTTATCCCAATTTTCTACTCATTGTGAATAAAATTGTGGATATTGTCTGACTTATCCAAAAAAACTGTCATTTATCCCTTTAAAATCAAACTAGTAACACTTTCAATATGACTGGTTTGTGGGAACATATCCACAGGTTGAATATAACCAACCTTATATTTAGAAACCAGAACAGAGATATCCTTTGCAAGTGTGGATGGATTACATGATACATACACAATTTTCTTTGGTTTTACTTTTAAGATTGTGTTTAATAACTGTTGATCCAAGCCTGTTCTTGGTGGATCCACTACAAGCACATCCGGTTTCCATCCTTCTTTTGCCCATTTTGGTAGGACTTGTTCGGCTTTACCAACAACATATGTAGCGTGGCTGATTCCATGTCTCTCGGCATTTTTTTCTGCATCTTCAATCGAATCTGCTATAACATCCATCCCACGGATTTCGTCTGCTCCATCTGCTAACCATAGACCGATTGTTCCCACTCCGCAGTAAGCATCCACCACTTTTTCCACACCTGTTAGTCCTGCTGCTTCTTTTACCTCATTGTAAAGGTTCACGGTTTGCTCAGGATTTAGCTGGAAGAACGTTCTTGCGGATAGCTCAAATTCGAGTTCTCCTAAAGTTTCTTGAATGAATTCTCTTCCCTCTAATAGTCTTGTTTCATCACCAAAGATCAGAGATGTTTTTTGTCCATTTACGTTTTGCACAATTGATGTTACTTCTGGCAGAGCTTGCTTGATGCGAGCAACGATTTCGTCCTTGTGAGGAAGCTCACGTTGGCTTGTGATTAATACAATTTGTAGTTCCTCTGTTTTTACACCAATTCGCGCAACAATGGTACGTACAATACCTTTGCGAGTTTTCTCATTATATACAGATACCTTAAGGTCTTGTAAAATCTTTTTCACGGTTGATGTTGCCTTGTTTGTAGCAGAATGCTGTACCGCACAATGTTGAATATCAACGAGCTTGTGTGAGTTGATTCCATATAATCCGGCTAGTAATTTACCGTCACGTTGCCCCACCTGGAACTGGCTTTTGTTTCGATAGTTCCATGGGTTATCCATGCCGAGTGTGTCACGGATATCTAACTTCTCAACGTTTAGCTTTGTATGGCGCTCAAGTGATTGCTTCACAATGTCCCTTTTTTCCACAAGCTGTTGACGATAGTCGAGATGCTGAAGCTGACAGCCTCCACACTCCTCGTACACAGGACATGGTGGTGCAACGCGATGCTCTGATTTTTTTCGAATTTTTTTGATGCGCGCTTCAGCGAACTTCGGTTGAATTTTTGTTGCTTCTACCACTACTTCTTCACCTGGAAGTGCACCTGGTACGAATACGACTTGCTTTTTAAAGTAGCCTACACCTTCCCCGTTGATTCCAAGTCGCTTGATTGTCAGTGGAAAGGTTTGTTTTTCAGTTATTCTTACGGATTGCTCCTGTTTCATTGTGTTCACTCCATCTATTATTCGATACTTCTCCATAAGTAGAGAGAAGCGTAGCTTGCGTATGGCTCCCAGCTTGGCTTGTAGCCTTCCATTTCTTCCTTCGTCGGCTTTCGATCCATATTGTATAGCTTTTTCAGTGCATTTTGTAAACCAATATCAGCAATAGGAAAAAGATTTGGTCGACCTAGTCCAAACATAAGGAAGTTTTGTACGGTCCATGGACCAATGCCCTTTAATTTGACGAGTTCTTCCATAATCCCATCATCTGACTTTTCGTGCAACTTATGAAGTTCTAATTTCCCCTCTACAATCGCTTGTGCCACACCAATCGCATACTCCGCTTTACGGCCACTGAATTGAAGCTCACGTAGCTCCTCCATTTTCACTTTGGACAATTTTTCTGGATCTGGGTAAAAATAAGCTCCATCTACTTCAGTGCCAAAGGTTGTGACAAATCGCTGAGTTAATGTGTGGGCAAACTTCAGATTGAGCTGCTGATGAACGATGCATTTTAATAAGCAGTTGTAAGGGTCAAAGTCTAAAACCAGAGGCGTTCCTACATGCTCTTTAAAAATCGGAGCTAAATCTGTTTGACGAAAATGGGTGTGAATAACATCTAAAGGTTGATCCCATTGAAAGATTTCCCGTAAACGAGCCATAACCGACTCATTTGTCTTACCAGCCAATTCAAATGAAGGCTCTTTAGTTGTACCCGTTGCTGTTACTTTTACAACTTGCTTGTTTCCTTCGAGAATGAGAGGAACTTTAACCGAGCGTTCCTGTAGATCTATTTGATTTAATGGATCTAATCCAAGTCTGTTTAGTACTTGATCAAAGTTGTAAGGTCCTTTAATACTTATTTTCTCCATAGTTTGTCCCGTTCCCTTAGTTTTTTCTGTTAGTATAGCATTTTTATATGTAATTTTGAAAAAACATAAGGGTAGTCATCTCATAAATAAAGAGAGTAGTCAGATGACTACTCTCTTTATAGGTGCCTGGCGACGTCCTACTCTCACAGAGGGAAACCCTCAACTACCATTGGCGCTGAAAAGCTTAACTTCCGTGTTCGGTATGGGAACGGGTGTGACCTTTTCGCTATCGCCACCAGACTTTTAAATTTTGAAGGTTGTTCCTTCAAAACTAGATAAAGAGTCAAAGTCAAGAGATTGAGTATCATTTTGCATAAACGAGCTCCGGCGGCTAGTCCCTCGGGGTCATAAGTCAAAGCCTTCCAGAGGTCAGGACCTCTTACAGTCTTCGTCTTATGCCTGTCGGGCCTAACCAAGCCGCCTACGCATCTTTGGTTAAGTCCTCGATCGATTAGTATCAGTCAGCTCCACACGTCACCGTGCTTCCACCTCTGACCTATCAACCTGATCATCTTTCAGGGATCTTACTAGCTTGCGCTATGGGAAATCTCATCTTG
>NZ_JAMBNS010000069.1 GCF_023715225.1 Robertmurraya korlensis | reverse complement strand
CCGTGGTTGCCATATCAGCATTGGGCGCTAAATGTCCTCTATCAAATCCGGTACGGGTATAATCGCTCAATAAGCTACGCACCTCGATTGGCAGGCGAGTTTCTTCATGAAAGTTATCCTCTCTGACCAAAGTTTTGGCAGCCGTTATTCGTTGTCGCGTCAAATGCTCAGCGACCCAAATAGGGGTTTTGGTGACACCCGAATACATCACCGCAAAGCCATTAAAGCACAGGGGGTAAGTTTTTTGCGAAAGCTTAGCGGTCATTGTCGGCTGGGTTTTCTCCAAAAACTCGCTGGCGCATTTTTGTAACGCCTTGTCTAGCGAGCGCGTGGTGAGTGCTTGGGTATCTGGGTTCGCTTGGGTGGCAGGAATAGTAGGGATAGTAATGGTATTGCTATCGGGCTTGGCGGTTGAGGGCGCAACACTACAACCTGTCACATACAGCAAGCCAACGCTTATGGCTGATAAGATGGCATTGTTAG
>NZ_JAMBNS010000068.1 GCF_023715225.1 Robertmurraya korlensis | reverse complement strand
GCCACGATCTGTGGGGCGAGGTGTAAGCGATGGCCGCGGTATTTCCGGAGATCCTCGCGCTCGGCGAGGCGATGATCGAATTCAACCAGTCGCAGCCGGGACGCCCTGAATTCCTGCAGGGCTTCGGCGGCGACACGTCGAACTTCTGCATCGCGGCGGCGCGCCAGGGTGCATCGACGGGCTTCGTGTCGGCGATCGGCGACGATCCGTTCGGCCGCCTGCTCGCCGACATGTGGGCGTCGGAGCAGGTCGACACGACGTACGTGCGAATCGACCGCGCGGCACCGACCGGCGTGTATTTCGTCACGCACGGCGCCGACGGCCACCAGTTCGACTATCTGCGCGCGGGATCGGCTGCGAGCCGCTATGCGACAGGCGACTTGCCGCTCGACGCGCTGGCGGCCGCGAAGGCCGTGCACCTGTCGGGGATCAGTCTTGCGATCAGCACGGCCGCGTGCGATGCGGCGTTCGCGGCGATCGACCA
>NZ_JAMBNS010000067.1 GCF_023715225.1 Robertmurraya korlensis | reverse complement strand
TAGCTTTGCTGATGATTGGTTTTGTGGGCTTAGGAATGGGATTGTTTCATGGCGCCTTAGCGGTCATTTTTAACCGTTTTGTGGCAAAACAGCCGTTAAGCTTTGCGTCATTATGGGTGGTACAAGAGTGGTTAAAGACCTGGCTATTTACAGGTTTTCATTGGCTATTTGTGGGCTATGCTTATACAGCACAACCTTGGCTGACAAGCCTTGCGCCAATTTTTTGGGTGTTGGCGCTGAGCTTTGTATCAGTGTTCGTCTCAGCCAGTCTGGTGGAAGCGGCGCGAAAAAAATACCGTTTTTTAATTCCCTCATCTGTGATGTTACTGGCAAGCGTGGCGCTGTGGCTTATTGCCCCGCAATGGACGACCCCCAAAGGCACACCAAATCTGAAAGTCTCTTTAGTGCAAGGCAATATTCCGCAGGACTTAAAATGGCTGCAAGAATACCAAATCCAAACGCTGGGTATCTATGCAGGTTTAAGT
>NZ_JAMBNS010000066.1 GCF_023715225.1 Robertmurraya korlensis | reverse complement strand
CAAAGGGCTCTAAAAACTATATAAACACTAGATAAAAACTAAAAAAACATATCCAATAAAAAAATCTGTGGATAAGCTAGAAGATTAATCAATTTTCAAATCTGGTTTTTTGTTAAAATTTTAACAAAATAATGTTTGTTTGTTAAAATAATGCTATATTTTATAAAAAGTATGATGAAGGCGACATGGATGTCTAATAATATTCTAACAATAGAAAGCTTATTGGCTGATTCAGTGCCTACATCTAACTATGAATGGGCTGATGAATTTCCTAATTTATCATTAAAAATACCAAATACTAATTTTGAAGGAGATAGAACATCATTGCTGAAAGAATGTTCTATCTATAACGATTTCGACATTGAAAAATTTTACAACTCTTATAAAAATCATTCGGAAACACAATTAATAATTGAGTTTTTGAACCATCATGCTTTTCAATTCAATTCGAGACGACGCTTTAGAGAATCTAAAAGAATTCAAAATA
>NZ_JAMBNS010000065.1 GCF_023715225.1 Robertmurraya korlensis | reverse complement strand
ATATCTAAGCCTGCTTCATCCGCTTTGCGTTTTGCAGCGCTATCAGCCCGAACGTTGAAGCCTAATAATACCGCTTCACTTGATTCGGCGAGTACCACATCCGATTCGGTGATTGGACCGACACCCGATGAGATGACTTTGACTTTAACTTCATCCGTAGATAATTCATCAAGCGCGGTTAACAAGGCTTCTAGTGAACCCCGAACGTCAGTTTTAAGAATCAAATTAACGGAAGGCAGTTTGGCATCGCTCATTTGGTCAAACAAGTTTTCTAAGCGTGATTTGGCTTGACGTTCAAGCACTTTTTCACGCTCACGATCTGCGCGATATTCTGCAACCTCGCGCGCACGTTTCTCATCTGAAACGACCATAAACTCGCTACCAGCTGCTGGTGTATCAGGCAGACCTAGGATTTCAACAGGGATAGAAGGACCCGCTGAGGTAATTTTTTGACCGTTTTCATTGGTCATAGCACGGACACGACCATAA
>NZ_JAMBNS010000064.1 GCF_023715225.1 Robertmurraya korlensis | reverse complement strand
ATCACTGGCGGTACCCACGCCTGCATCTACCAAGACCGGCACTTGGGTCTGCTCAATGATGAGACTTAAAGTATGGCGATTGAGTAATCCCAAACCTGAGCCAATCAAACTGCCCAATGGCATAATCGCCACACAGCCCATGCTCTCTAGTTCTTTGGCAACAATTGGGTCATCTGAGGTATACACTATCACATCAAAGCCATCATCAATTAAGGTCTTAGCGGCTTTGACAGTTTCGATGACGTTGGGATACAAGTTTTTTTCATCGCCCAATACTTCAAGTTTGACAAGGTTGTGCCCATCCAACAATTCACGCGCTAACTGACAGGTACGAACGGCGCTAGCCGCGTCAAAACAGCCAGCGGTGTTAGGGAGAATGGTGTATTTTTCGGGAGAAATCACATCGAGTAGGTTGGGTTCATCTTTCTTCTGCCCGATATTTACGCGTCGAATGGCGACAGTGACGATTTGCGCGCCGCTGGCGGCGATGGC
>NZ_JAMBNS010000063.1 GCF_023715225.1 Robertmurraya korlensis | reverse complement strand
AGGTTGATGCGGTCATCACGACTTTCACCCATACCGATGATACCACCTGAGCAAATATTAATGCCTGCTTGACGCACATGGTCAAGGGTAGTTAGACGGTCATCATAACTACGGGTGGAGACGATATTGTTATAGTACTCGCGTGAGGTATCAAGGTTATGGTTGTAGTAATCCAGTCCCGCTTCAGCAAGTACTTGCGCTTGGTTACCTGATAACATGCCAAGCGTCATACAAGTTTCTAACCCCAATGCTTTGACTTCTTTAATCAGCTCAACCACATAGGGCATATCTCTATCGTTTGGGTGTTTCCATGCCGCACCCATACAAAAACGGCTAGAGCCAGCGGCTTTGGCTTTTTTGGCCTCGATAATCGCTTTTTGTACTTCGATTTTCTTTTCAGGTTGTAAGTCGGTGCTATGGTGTCCTGACTGTGAGCAATAGCCGCAATCTTCAGGACAATTGCCTGTTTTTATTGATAGCAGGGTACTGACT
>NZ_JAMBNS010000062.1 GCF_023715225.1 Robertmurraya korlensis | reverse complement strand
AGATTGCCCGCGCTGACGTTTTGCCAGCTGCGCACGCGCCCCGGTCCCGCATTGTAGGCCGCAGAGGCGAAAATGCGGTTCTGCCCGAACTGCTGATAGACATACTCGAGATACTGCGTGCCAATCTGAATATTGGTCTGCGGATCGAGCAGCTGGTTGCTGTTCACATAGCCGGGAATGTTATACATCTTCACGTGTGGGCCGCCGTCGCCGGCATCACCTGCATCAGGCCGCTGGCGCCGACCGGCGAACGCGCTTTCGGGTTCCAGGCGCTCTCCTGCCGCGAGATCGCCATAGCGTAGCTCGGCGCGATGCCTTTATCGCGGGTATTGCTCTTATAGAAGCTCTCCCACGCCAGCGGGAAGCGCTCTTTCAGGCTGTCCCACATCTTCGCCGTGATGGTCGCCTGCACGCTGAGATCCCACCAGTCCTGCTCGTTGGCGTAGCGCGCCAGCATCTGCTGCTGCGTATGGTTTTTGCTGGCGATAAGGT
>NZ_JAMBNS010000061.1 GCF_023715225.1 Robertmurraya korlensis | reverse complement strand
GTCCACCAAATCTGTGGCTGTGCCAATGCGTGGACGCCGGATAACATCATTGAAATGCGTGTGGCGCAATTAAAAGAACAAATTGGCGATGAGCAAGTGTTGTTGGGACTTTCGGGCGGCGTTGATAGCTCGGTGGTAGCCGCACTGCTTCACAAAGCGATTGGCGAGCAGCTAACTTGCGTGTTTGTTGATAATGGTTTGTTACGGCTCCATGAAGGCGACCAAGTGATGCAAATCTTTGCTGAAAACATGGGCGTTAAAGTCATTCGCGTGGATGCTGAAGAACGTTTTTTGACCGCATTAGCCGGTGTTAGCGATCCAGAAGCCAAACGTAAAATCATTGGCAAAACCTTTATCGATGTGTTTGCAGATACCGCACGTGAACTGTCGGCTGAGGGCAAAGGCATTCAATTCTTGGCACAAGGGACCATTTATCCCGATGTCATTGAATCGGCAAAAAGTCACCAAGGCAAAGCGCATGTGATCAAGTCGCACCA
>NZ_JAMBNS010000060.1 GCF_023715225.1 Robertmurraya korlensis | reverse complement strand
AAAAGCTTTGGATATTTTACTTCGTAAAAATCCTTGGTGCCGAGGACCGGAATCGAACCGGTACGGTAGTCACCTACCGCAGGATTTTAAGTCCTGTGCGTCTGCCAGTTCCGCCACCCCGGCAAAAGTAAGTTCTGGAGCGGAAGACGGGATTCGAACCCGCGACCCCAACCTTGGCAAGGTTGTATTCTACCACTGAACTACTTCCGCATATGGAAAGTTATTAGGCTACAAAAGAAGCATTGGTGCGGGTGAAGGGAGTCGAACCCCCACGCCTTGCGGCGCTAGATCCTAAGTCTAGTGCGTCTGCCAATTCCGCCACACCCGCATAATGATAATTAATAGAAAGTTATTTTGCTGAAGCAAAAAACTTTGGTGAGCCATGAAGGACTCGAACCTTCGACCCTCTGATTAAAAGTCAGATGCTCTACCGACTGAGCTAATGGCTCGTACAAATGGTGCCGGTGAGAGGACTTGAACCCCCAACCTACTGATTACAA
>NZ_JAMBNS010000006.1 GCF_023715225.1 Robertmurraya korlensis | reverse complement strand
AGCGTACCCATGTGTTGGAATAGATTCACATAAAATAAAAATATTGTTAGGGATCGTGTCGAAAAAAATTTTTTTGACACCCCACGAACGGGTCAAACCGTTGATAAATCAACATTTATAGAGGGAGGAAATGAAAAACCATTTAGCCCGTATTACTGAAGTAGTAATTTGAACTAACTTTTCATAGGTCCTGTCCCCCTAGCAATATGCCTTTTTACATCCCATTAGAATTTGTTCTGTTTGACATTTATCCCCTCCTTAACCATTCCAAACTCATGTCGCATATGGAACATTTGTTGTATAATTTCATTATAGGTATTGCTTCATCACCACTCAAGCAACAAAATCTCTGTTTTGTTGCTTAAGCACCAGATTATGCAAAATGTCTAATTATCTATCAAATGGAGGTATCTTATGATTGAGCAAAACACAGATCTACGTATGATTCGTACAAGGAAATTTATTATAGATTCCTTTATTCAATTATTGGAAAAAAAGGATTTCAATAGTATAACAATTAAAGATATTACATCTGGAGCCATGGTTAATAGAGCAACCTTTTACCACCATTTCGTCGATAAATTTGATTTACTAGAAAAAGTTATTAAAAAGGAATTAACCTCAAATGTTCTTAAAGAACTTACGAATAT
The DNA here is from genome assembly GCF_023715225.1 of Robertmurraya korlensis. Lineage (GTDB taxonomy): Bacteria > Bacillota > Bacilli > Bacillales > Cytobacillaceae > Robertmurraya_A. The sequence goes on along the minus strand of NZ_JAMBNS010000006.1, from coordinate 289,456 downwards.
TGAAGATTTTAACGATCAAATGCTTAAAAGCGTATTTATTTCTATCACCAAATTTCATATGAGTTTATCTGAACGCTGTCAACGAAGTTTTGATGATATGAGTGTAAATATTGAATCCATATTAAAAAAAGAACTTGAAGGTATTTTCTTTCAATCCCTACAAAAAAAATATCAAGATGAAGATAATGAAGAGTTAAGAATTACAGCAACTCTACTAAGTTGGATGATTTACTCAGCTGCAGTTGATTGGAGGCTCCATAGTGAAAAATCCCCTGAAGATTACTTTGAATATGCAATAGTATCTTTTAAAAAATTAGTAAAGAATTAAATATTAATAGCTTAGATAATCTCAAAATGCCTAAATAACTAATTGGGTACTTTAATGTTTAATTTCATTGGGATTAAAAGAGACGGTTCTCATAGTTAGATATAACCATGAGAACCGTCTCTTTGTTATACTATTCAAATTTTTTAGTAGTTCCTCGTTTTTTAAATGCGATAAACCCAATCTGCCAAAAACTCCTCCACAGAGCGAACCATGACCACAAGTCAAAAATGATGACCGTAGTACTCCAGTCAAATCCTGTTCTTTTCCTCCAGCATTAACTAGAATCATTGCTATATTTTTTTTTGCGTGGTTGCCACAAATGCATTGGCTTTTCAGAAATTCATTTAACAGTATATAAATTCCATTTAAGTTAAAAAATATAACTACATGTATTCTAGGGGGCAATTTTTATATGGGTAATTTAGTTCAGGAAATTAAATCTAAATTTGCCAATCATGATGATTTTTTTATACATGAAGAGCGATTTAACCATACGGCAATATTTCTTATGGGATATAAAACACTTATTAATTTTACAAAGTCTAAATTATATGTTCGACAAATGGCAGAATTGTCTGCATCCGTTGATGAACTATTCATAAATCTTAGTGATCAGTTGGATGTTAAGGCTGAACAATTGATAAGTGCTATTATTGAAGGCAAATTAGTTGTCATATCTGAAAAAAATCGAAATGCCATTATGGAAACAGTCCCCCAAACCCTAAGCCGAAGTATTGAAGAGCCAAAAAATGAAAATCCCCTTCAAGGTCCTTTTGACGCCTTCGGAGAGGATGTTGATATGAACATAGGGCTACTACGAAAGAGGCTGAATACTGACCGTCTTTACCATTGTTCTTATCAAGTTGGTGAGTTGGAAAAGAGAAGGATTTCTATCCTTTATATTAAAGGAAAAACTCCAAGTGCTCTTATTGAAAAAATTATCCGGAAGTTAAAACAAATAGAAACTGACATTGAATCACTTGAAGACCTGAATAAACATTTTGGTTATCGTAAATTTATTCCCGTCAGTCATTTATTTGTAACGGAAATTCCAATTCAAGCCGTCCAGTCTTTAAAAAAAAGCCGAGTGGTTCTATTTTTGGACAATTATCCCTCAGCTCTTGTTTTTCCTCACCTATTTTGGGATATGTTTGTTACTGAAAATGATCGCAATTTCCCTTTTCTTCTATCATTTATGGTTCGCAGCTTAAGGGTAATTGGAGCTTTAGCCACTCTGATACTACCCGGTTTATATGTCGCCTTAACGTCAGTTAACCCCGATTTATTAAGGATAGATCTCGCATTGTTTGTGGCAGAAAGTAGAGAAGGAATTCCATTAACGCCTTTAATTGAAACCCTTACAATGTTGGTATTAGTAGATTTAACGATTGAAGCGATTGTCAGACTTCCTAAAAGTATAGGTTCTACCATTACAATGGTTGGGGGAATCATACTCGGTCAGGCGATGGTTGAAGCGAAGTTAGTCAGTCAATTATTAGTTATTGTAATAGCAGCAATGGTAATTGCAGCTTCCACAATAGTTGGAGTCCAAAACTCATTATACATTCGTTCACTTAAATATTTTATTTTATTTGCGGCATCCATTTTTGGTATTTTAGGTCTATTTACCGGATTATTATTTATTTGTATACTTCTGGCTAGTTTAACGACATTCGATATTCCGTATATGGCATTTCGCTTTCCTGAAAAGGGGGATTCCCAATGACCCAAAGGGTGCAAATGGCATTATTAGTTTGTGTCGCTAGCGGGGGGTTTGTATATTTACTTTATCCCAGACTAGTAACTTCGTCGACAGATAGCGGACACTGGGTTATGGTTCTTTTTCAAGGATTACTACAAATATTTTTTATGCTTATCTACAAAAAAGGACTGGATTACTTTCCAGATAAGGATCTTATCGATATATTTAGACAAATGGGAAAGTGGGTTGCATTCATCATTCTCGTCCCCTATGCATTTATCCTGACATCAATGGTTGGATTCGGTCTTCGCGCCCATAGTGAAGAAATCATTGCTATTTTGAGAATGAGTCGAACACCTTATTGGGCGGTATTGGCTTTTCTTGTTTTTATATCCGCTTTTACAGCGATAAAAGGTTTGGGAACGATGCTACGTGCTTCTGTCATTGTTTTTATCATCACTAATTTATTAATCATGTTTAATACTTTGACTGTGACAGCAAATTTTGATTTTTACAATGCTTTTCCAGTTTGGCCATCATCACTCCAATTCTTATGGGACACAAACTTTAATTTTCTAACCGGATTCTCACCGTTATTATTTTTAGGGTTCGTGCCATCCGAAAACAATATGAAATACAGTCACCTGTTTTGGGTATGGACATATGTAACTTTCATAATACTACTATCTGTGTATATTCCGCTTTTCATATTTGGACAAGAAACAGTTGTCAAACTTCATTATCTGGTGGAAGAGGCAGTTGATACGGTAGACATGAGATGGTTCATTTTCAGCAGACAAACGATATTCTTTGGTATGTCATTAATTGCGTTTACGATTTTCTTGAATGCACTTTTGCTATGGAAAGCCGGACAACTCATGCAGAAAACGTTTAATTGGAAAAAAAACAAACGGTCTTATTCGATTATTGCTTTTTCATCGTTAGCATTTCTTATGGGATTATATGTTCCAAACCAGTATATGATAGAGAAATCTGTAGAGTTGAGCACAGGCATTCACGCTTTGTTAATTGTAATCATTCCTTTGATCATTTTTATCTATGGTGTCATAAATAGGAGAAGGATGGCGGTTTATGAAAAGAAATAGTCGTTTCAAACTTTTCATTGTACTTATTTCTTTAACGTTCCTTTGCGGTTGTTGGAATATTAAAGAAATCAATCACCGCACCACTCCATTGTACATAGGTGTATCCAAAGAAAACGATGACGAATACATTGTGACAATGTATGTTCCAGTAACGCAAAGTGGCGAATCAGAATCAATAATTGCAACAAAAAAAGGAGATACTCTTTCTAATATTTTCCGACAATTGCGAACAGACTCAGATAGTGCGCTTGACTACTCACATGTACAATTAATAGTCATCCAAGAAAAATTGGCAGAGAACGAAGAGGAAATGACTAAATTAATTCGTCTTTCAATGGCGGTGGAGCAACTGCCATCCCAAGCATTGGTTGTCATTACAGATGACGATATTAAAAAGATGTTTTCAAATATTGACAAATTACTGGGTACTCATGGAACCTATGTCCAAGAATTTTTTTATAAAGAGGAGTGGGCTCCAGAGGTTTCGAGCACCCACATTTGGGAGTTGTATCGCAGTCTATATTCCTATACGGAAGATATAAATGTTCCAATCATCACTATCGACAAGGATACAGGAATAGGTTTCAAAGGTACTGCTATTTTTAAAAAGGGAAAATTGACGGGGCGGGTCAACCCAAAGGAAAATCTACTGTTGAATTTATTTCATCACGACAATGCAAAAGGAGAGATAGAAAGTCTGGGTTCATCCGGCGTTATTGTACTAAACAGCTCTTTGTACATGACACCATCAATGAAAAAGAATGAACCGCTCGTGTCATGCGATCTTAAAATAAAAATAGATGTTATAGAAAGGAACGATGGTGTGACAGATAAACAGATACAAGGAGAATTCAAAGAGCTTATTGAAAAGCAATTTTACAAGATCTTCACACAAACCCAAGAAAACAAAGCGGATGTTTTTGGCTTTGGCCAATATTTTCGTAATCAGCTTTCATATCAGGAACTAAAAAAATGGAGAGACGAATATTATCCCAAGTTAAAAGTTAATTTTCAGGTTCATGTAAGTATGAAATAACTATATTTCGTTTAATATTACAAGTGATGTCTCTCAAATGAAATTGAGCCACAGTAACAATTAGTAAAATACCCTTACAAAGAAGCGTCAAAGACAGGGAATTGGTCTTTGACGCTGAAATATTACCTAAGAAACTATATACTTCTTCCATTTTCCCTCCTAATACAATGTGCATCTTTTAATTTCAAATGAATTTGTTATTTTCAATTTTGATTATCAAATTTTCCAATAATCATGTCAAACCTAGTAGCTACTCTACAATGGTTAGGTTCTTTTTCCATTCATTACCTCCATTAATACTAATGATGACTACTTATTATTAACATAGTTCTTTATTTTGATATTTATTTTTATTTTCTCTTATTCAGTCTAGGAAAGTTCCATTTTCATAATCAGAGAACGCTTTATTTATTTCTTCCTCTGTATTCATAACAAGTGGGCCTCTGGCAACCACAGGTTCGCCAATAGGTGCTCCTGCATATAGCATTACATGCATATCCTCTTCAGCTTTTATAATAATATTACTTAGGTCAGCGTTGTGCCCTGAGCCAAGCCATAATACTTCACCAGCTTTTCCGGCTGTTTGTTCTGGAACAAAGGTTTCTGAACCTTTTATTATATATAAGAATCCATTATAGGACCCTGGGAATTCGGGACCGTGTGAATATCACTATTTTGCTGAAATCGAGGAGTGTATTTACGACTAATTGTTCTGCTATAAATGTTGGGACTCATCTAATATTCCTCCATCTTACAAATTATTTGTAGAAACAATGTGTACTACAGTTATTAATTATGTATCCTTAATGCCTTATTGATAAGTAGGCACTTTAATGTGGGGTAGTTTCTTTGAAGAAACTATAGATTAGAGAGCCAACTCTCCCAACTTTATATACATAACTTTCCATTATATAAAAATCCACTTCAGTAATTCACCAAAACAAAGAGAGCACAAAAAATTGTACTCTCTAGAATTTCATTCTCTTATAAATCTTAGCTATTGCGCCGAGATTTTTCTTCGACTAATACATTCCTCTAATCCATTCTTCAAACTCAATAAAATACCTCAAGGATCCTGGGTTTAATAATGATCCTTCGTTAACAGCTTGTTCAACTGGTATTCCCATTAATATTTTTTTTATGGGCACCTCTATTTTCTTTCCATTTAATGTTTTCGGCAGATCTTCCACACTAAAAATGTCATTTGGTACATGCCTTGGGGAACAGCTCAGCCTAATCGTTTGGTAAATAGTTGATCTCAATTCATTTGTAAGCAAAGATTCGCCTTTTAATACTATGAATAACGGCATGTACGATTCGTTAGAGTTTATTGGAATATCAACAATTAAACTATCGTTTATTTCTTGGATTGTATCAAGAGCACCGTAGATTTCACTAGTTCCCATTCTTATACCCCCACGGTTAATGGTTGCGTCTGATCTCCCATAAATAATTGCGGTTTCTCTGGTGGTAATCTTAATAAAGTCACCATGCCTCCATACATCAGAAAACACATTAAAGTAACTATTTTTATAACGTGATCCATTCTCATCATTCCAAAAATAAACCGGCATAGAAGGCATTGGTTCAGTTATAACGAGTTCACCTATTTTATCTATTACCTCTTGACCTTCATCGTTATACGCCTTTACAGCTGCTCCTAAGGCACGAGCTTGTATTTCACCTGAATATACTGGCAAAAGCGGACTTCCTCCAAGAAAACCAGAGCAAATATCCGTTCCACCACTAGTAGAAGTAAGCCAAACATCTTCTTTCACGTGTTCATAAACCCAGTTAAATCCACTTTCAGGTAATGGCGAACCTGTTGAACCAATGCATCTCAATTTGGAGAGATTAAATTGTTTTTTGGGATACATTTCAGCTTTCATAGACTCTATTAAAAAACTGGCACTTGTACCAAATATAGTGATTTTCGTAGATTCCGCCAACTTCCATAACGTTTCATTATTGGGATAGCCCGGATTTCCATCATACATTACAATTGTCGCCCCAGTAAGTAAGCCACTAACCACAATGTTCCACATCATCCAGCCTGTAGTAGAGTACCAAAAAAAACGATCTTCCTTTTTTACATCCATTTGAAGAACGTGCATTTTTAAATGCTCTAAAAGTATTCCTCCCTGGCTTTGGACAATCCCTTTAGGTTTTCCAGTGGTTCCTGATGAATACAATATCCAAAGAGGATGATCAAAGGGAACTGGTGTAAATGTTAAAGTTGAATCAATATTGTTTTTCAAAATTACTGGCCAAAGTAAGGTATTGGTCATTCCTGATAATTCAATTTGTTCTTCCATATTTGGGATAAGAATGGTTTGTTTAAGTGATGGCAATTCTGATTGTATTCTTTTCACAACCTCTATCCTGTTGTATCTCTTTCCCCCATATTGGTACCCATCAACAGTAAGCAAAATTGTTGGTTCGATCTGTTTAAACCTGTCTATCACACTTTTAATACCAAATTCAGGGGAGCAACTTGACCAAATAGCCCCTAAACTAGCACATGCTAAGAAAAACGTCAGCGTTTCGGGAATATTTGGTGCATACCCTACAACCCGATCACCACTCTTTACCCCCATAGAACGTAAATGTGCGGCTACTGCCGCCGTATTATTTTTTAATTCTTTCCAGCTTAATTGCTGCACTGGACGAGATTCAGATTTATGAATAATAGCAGGTCTTTCTGCATTTTCATTCCTAAAGATATGTTCAGCATAGTTTAACATTGCCCCCTGGAACCATTTAACGTCCGGCATATTACTACCTGATAAAACTTCTAAATAATTTCTAGAAGCTAAAATATTAAAATATTCCCAAATGGCTGCCCAAAAGTTTTCTATCTCAGTTACAGACCACTTCCATAGCTGGTTATATGTTTCAAATTTTAGGCCTTTATTTTCTTCAAGCCAATTCATAAATTTCTTTACATTAGTATTCATTTGCATTTCTTGTGGGGGTTCCCAAAGTAACTTCCCTTGCGCCTTTTCCGCCTCCAATTTTAGCCCTCCAGTCATAATCAAACTTAAGCATTTACTAAAAAAGAAAGAAGACGAAAAGTGTAAATGTTAGTATAGAACCTTTAATCGTCTCCCCTTGCAATCTTAACTTCATGTTTAAGAAACCTGGAATATACTAACTCCTTAAATAGTCTTTTTGATAATCACTTTATATTTTTGCTAAATCCACTTCAAATTGTGTACCCCACGCACTCAAAGCCTCCCAAACCTTTGGTTTTTGCGGCAGTACCTCATGCCATGGACGAGGCTCAAAAATACCAAGTTCCTCGATAAAAACATCCATATCTGTATACAATTCAACAACATTTTTCTCCGGGTCATAGTGGTAAGTAGCAATATTATGACCCGCAGTGTGACGAGAAGGCCCCCATAGGACTGCACGGCCATGTTTCGCTAATAGATCTGAACTTTCATATTGATGACTTGCATCTTTAAGTTGAAATGCTATATGGTGTAAAAATGTTTGCTCTGAAGCTACAATATTTATGACATGGTGGTCCGTATTGCATGTTAAGAAATTAGCAAAACCTGCCCCAATCTGGTCGGTAAATGCAAATCCCAATACATTTTGGTAAAATTGTATGGTTTCATTAAAGTTCCTGGCACAAAAAGCCACATGTCCTAACTTTAGAGGAATGATACCTGAAGTTCCAAAGCCACCAGCTGTTTGGTCCATTTCTGTAAATAATTCAAGGGTGTTTCCTGCAGGGTCCTGTAATTTTAGAACTTTTGAAATACCTGGTTTAGAATGAGCCTCTATATTTGAGGTGATTCCTTTAAAACTTAGATGTTCTTGTACTTCTTCTAGCGACAATCTACCATCTAATTGGTAACCGTAACTCCTAACTGCTTTTTCTTTAGCTGGTGTAATTACAATATTGTGATGATCAAGCCCGTTACTTAAATAGCTAACTCCTTCTTTTTCTTCTGTCATACGATAACCCATGACATTAGTATAATAGTCCACCATGGATTCAACATTTTTGGCATAAAAATCAACATAAGCTAATCGAAATACTTTTACAGTTGACATGATTTAACCCCCTAAATAGATTAATTTAATTTTAAATAACCAAATTGGAAGCGATTACATATTTACCTAAGAAATGATACTTTTTATTCATACAATAATGGTTATTTCTAAGCCACACTGGGATTTTTGTTGAGTAAATTAAATCCCAGTAATAAATACACGAGCTTATGAAACTGTTACTTTACTTCCTACTACTTTGTTTATTTGCTCACCAAGTTCAATAGTTCCATCAGTACTTCTAATTTGACATTTAATTACGTCTCCATCTACAAGGTACTTTCCATTTTGTAGCTGACTTTCCAAAAGTAGATCCAATTTCTTTTGGTGAGACAGCACCGGATTTGAAACTTGACCAATTAATTCTGGAGAAAGGTTTAAAGCAACACCACCAGTTGTCCCGGTAATGAGTAAATCCCCTTTTGATAAATCCATAATTGCTGAAAGCTCAGTAAGCGTCTCAGTTGGTTTGAATAAAAGTTGCTTTGTATTAGTAGATTGGCGCAGCTCTTCATTTACCCAGCATTTCAATTCTAAATCATGGATGGTCGATATTTCATCTTGATCAAGTAAGTATAGGAATGGGCCTGTAGGACCAAATGTACGGTAGCTTTTTCCTTTCATCCATTGTCCTTCAGAAAGCTGAATGTCTCTAGCAGAAATATCATTAAAGATAACAAGTCCTGCAACATATTTATGTAGGTTGTTGTCTGTAACTTCAACTGAACTAGTAATTTCTGTCCCTATTACAAGTCCTAACTCAACTTCATAATCTAGTAATTGAATATTAGAAGGACGTATAATTTCAGAATAAGCACCACAAAGTGAACTATCTGCTTTACTAAAAATTAAATTAAATGGAGGACGTACGGCTTCAAGGCCGGCTTCAGCTCGATGCGAAGAATAGTTAGCCCCTTGGCATATTATTCTTGCTGGTTTAGTAACTGGGCTTAAGAAGGTTATTTCCTTAAAAGATATTGATTCAGCTATCTTATCTTCTTTCACTTGTCTTGCCTCTTCTACTCCATTCTCTAAAAATTGTGCCAAAGAGCTATATGAATCTTTTAAAACAATAATACGATCGTCTGATACAACTCCCCAATGTTCTTTGCTTTCTTTTTCAAATCTTACTATTTGTATACCCATCTTTTGCTCTTGCCCCTCTCTACATATTTTGTTGTTTAACAATAAATCAAATCTAATTTAAGAATGTTTTTCATTTATTTGTTCTAGTAACTTTTTAACACGGAGGATTAAGTCGGACATGTTTTGTCTTGCCAAATCTTCGTCCCGTGCCATTATTGCATCATATATAGAACGGTGTCGTTCTAATACTTCTTGTGTTGGTGATTCATACATTGAATCATACAAAGATCTAGGAAAATTCATTGCTGCATGGTATGTTTTTTCACGGCTTAAGACAAGTGCTTTACGAAGAGTTTTAATCGTGTTAATCATGATAGCGTTGTAAGAAGCCTGTAGGATTCTTTCATGAAAATCATAGTCTGCTTTTGCCCAGGCTTTTTCGTCTCCAATGGATTGCTCAAGTCGTTCAAATGCATTTTTTATATTGATCAAGTCTTGTTCCGTTGCCCTTTTAGCTGCAAGAGATGCAGCAATCGGTTCTAGTCCTAATCTTACTTCGGTTAAGTGCAATAAAAAATCGGTATTGTTCCCATCTTCAATTATCCAGGTCAATACATCTAGATTCCACCATTGCCAATCCGAGCAAGGAAGGACTACTGTCCCAGCTTTTTGATTTGACCTTACTAATCCAAGTGTCGATAATCCTCTAAATGCTTCACGCACAACCGTTCTACTAACCTCATTTATTTCACTTATATACTCAACCTTAGGCAGTACCTCTCCAGATCTATATTCCCCGGTTACAATCTTTCTTCCAAATTCATGAACAAGTTGATCACTTCTATTTTTCATTTGATAATTTACCCTCCTACTAATACTAGTTTTAAATATTACAATCAGAATACATTATATTTAAATGTATTGGGAGAGTTATTAAACGAAGAAATATAATAAATAGCTGTCTATATAAACACCTACCTTTTAAAAATTTTGACCCATAAAAGCTAATAACAATTATCTGACTATTACAATAAATAATATTTATTTTATTGTCAATATAAAAAATTTTTTTTCAAAGGTAATATTGATAACCTTAATCATTAACTTTCTCTATAATGAGTATCCAGGTCCGCTTCTATTTTAATAATTTATAAGTTTTTAGCGAATTCGAATTATTGTTGACAAATCATTAAATGTGTTTTTAAATGAAAATAAATATTATTTAACAGAAAAATCTGATAAATAATATTTATAAAGAATTACCAAATGCTTTTTACAATCAAAATTTTGGAGGTTGTTATTAATGAGTGAGCAAATGGTAGAAATAAGTAGTTCTTATCAAATGCTATTAGAAAGTGCTAAAAAGGTAAGTCCTAGGCTAAAAGAGAGAGTCCAAGAGGTTGACCAACTTAGAATGCTCCCCCAAGACACAATTTCAGAATTAAAAGCGGCCGGTCTATTTAAGATCCTAACTCCTAAGAAATATGGTGGGCACCAATTAAATTTTCGTCAGTATCTTGATATTGTTTCAGAGTTAGGTAAGGGCTGCGGTTCCACTGCCTGGGTTTCCTCCTTGATAAATGTAGTAAATTGGATGGTTGCTACTACATTTACTGAAGAGGTACATAAGATTGTATTTGGTGAAGATGGTGATGTTAATTGTTGTGGAGTTTTGGAACCAAGAAATTGTGAAGTAAGAAGAGAACCTGATGGCGTTTATATCAAAAAAGGCTTATGGGGATTTGCCTCTGGATCTAGACATGCCGACTATTTCTTCTTAGGAATACCAATAGTCAATGAAAATGGAGTAACTGAAGGATTAGGAGCTGCTTTATTGCCTAAGAAGTATGTAAAAATTTTAGATGATTGGCATACGATAAGTATGCGAGGCACAGGAAGCAATAGTGTAACTGTAGAAGATGTTTTTGTACCAAATAGTTGGGTAACTTCTATATCAAAAGCAATTAAAGGCGATTATCCATCAACGCATTTACAAAACCAAGCTTTATATCGATCAGCATTTATTCCTGTTTCAGCATTAGTATTAATGGCTCCAGGGCTAGGTTTAGGGATTGCTGCTAAAGAATATTTTATTGAAAAACTGCCAAGTCGTAGAATTCAATATACATGGTATAACAAACAAGCTGAAGCTCCAGTTACTCATTTACAATTGGCAGAAGCCGTAATGAAAATTGAAGCCGCTTCCTTACTTACTTATAGGGCAGCTGATGAGATTGATAAATGGGCTCAAAAGGATGTTTATATGGACTTTAACAGCAGAGTTCAAGTTAGGGCTGATTGTAGTTACGCAAACCGCCTAGTTTCTGAAGCTGTTGACATTTTTATGTCTATGGGTGGAGGAAGTGTAATTTCTGAAAATAATACATTATCAAGAATAATGAAGGACGCAAAGACACCACCTCAACATGGACTAATTGTACCAACTACAGGATTAGAATTATATGGTCGTATACTTGCAGGCCAAGAATCTAATACTTTACTTGTTTAACATTAGTTTTTTTGGCTAGTTTATAAGGATCATCTAATATAAACAAAAATAGTATTCGATAGTATTTATAAAATATGGGGTTTTAAGAATTTGAGCTAAATTCGTTAATCAAATTTATGATAAGGGAGGAAGAAATTCTTCCCTTTCTTTATACACAGAGAAGAAAATAAAGAAGTAACAGGGGGATAATAATGGAAAATCAACAACTGAGTAGAGAATTGGTTGATTTTTTACAAGGCGAAAAAATCATTTCACTAATTACGATTAATAAAGAAACTAAACAACCTACTGTTAGCATCATTTCATGGCTACTTGCACATAAAAATGGGAGATTCCTTAGCTTTGCTGTGGGCCATAATGCAGACAGTACTAAGAATATAGAGGAAGATCCCTATGTTGTTTTGAACATTATAGCGGAAAACAGTACTTTCGAGGTAACCGGGGAGGGGAAAGTCTCAAATATTTACAAAGGTACAATAAAATATAGGGTTGTTACGGTAGAAATAAAAACAGTAATAGAAAACATGTTTTATGGCGGCAAGATTACCACTTTCCCCCAATATGAAAAAACCTATGATCTAATTTTAGCCAAAAAGTTAGATCATGAAATATACGTAACATTAAAAGAAATTCTTGAAAAAATATTGCTATAAAGGAATGTTACCAAGAGCAGTCTTGTATAGAAAATAAAACTTGTAATAGAAGTATTAACCATGGATATTTAGGAAACCCAAAATAAATTAACTAAGGGAATTTAGGGGTTATGCCTTTTTGCCGGCCACCTGTAGACTTCTCAAACTACCAAGCGGTTCCTTTTTAATTAAAACCTAGTTATCATTTATAACATGGATACTGCCCATATTATTTAATAGCTAATAGGTTCTGAAACATCATGTTATTTAACGAGGTAAACTTCAGAACCTTCTCCACTTACATATTTTGAACTATACCACGTAAGAAAAATGGGTGTCTGACAGTATAGAATTGTCAGAAATTAAGCGTATTCGACGAAAGTGGAAACTCTATTTTATACATATTGCTGAGTTTTAAAATAACTTTGTATGTTAGGTAAGTATATTATGTAACCATTAATAAATAAATTTTATGTTACCTTTGTTAAAGGATTCAAAGCTTTTTAAACTTAAAAGGACTTACCATTAATAGGGCTAAAATTATCGTAATTAATTCATTACTATATGAAAATAATCCCATACCAGCTAATGTCAACCCAGCAGCTGGAATAGGTAATCCTTTAAAGTATCCAATAGTTGGACTAATATTAAACTTGGCTAATCTTAAAGCTCCCATTATTGGAAACAGTACAAATGCTAAAGAAGTAAAGATTGATGGAGTTGCTAATGTATAAAATAGAATAGCTGGTGACACTCCGAAACTCACGATATCCGCTAAGGAATCCAATTCTATCCCAAAATTACTATTCACTTTTAATTTTCTAGCAACCCTCCCGTCAAGAAAATCAAAAAGAGCTGAACAGAAAATTAAAATGGATGATAGCTTTAATAAGCCGTTCATATTACTGGTAATTGAAAGCACACCACACAATAAATTACCAATTGTAAATAGATTAGGTACCACCCTCACTATCCAATTAAACATCCTAGTCCCCCTTCGCTTTGGATCTCCATTAATTTTCAAACATGTTACCTATTTAACCCTTTGCTAATCATTTTCAGTTCTTATACTTCTCAGGTTATTTTTGACATTGGTCATTTGTGTTTTTGATAAAATAAATGTTATAGTGACTCAGTAATTCAAAGAAGAATTAAAGATAATTACTTCAGGAATTACACTAAGCATATTAAACAACACCGTACCCAATATTATTCCTAAAAATATAATTTTTACTGAAAACACTAATCCCAAAATACCTATTTAATCATAATACCTTAGATTTATCGCGTATATTAAACAATGAATTCCACAAAATAATCTCAGAATTATAAACGAAGTATGGAGGTATTCCTTTGAGTATTATTAGGGGGACAAAAACCAATTTTTTAACCTCAGCCGAAGTATCTGCACTTTGGCTTCAGTATATGGGCGATAGCATGGCAATTTGTGTTTACAAATATTTTCTTAAGATTGTTGAAAACAAAGATATAGAAACCATTTTAGAACTATCATTTCAGTTTGCTGAGAGCCATATTAAGAACATCACCGAATTCTTAAAGAGTGCTAATTTTCAAATCCCAATAGGATTCACAGAGAGTGACGTGAATATTAGTGCCCCACGTCTGTTTTCTGACCAATTTTTACTATTTTACTCCTATATTATGACAATTCATGGGTTATCCGCTTATAGTTTAGCTGTTACAAACTCGGAGCGAAAAGATATCCAAAATTATTTTTTTGAATGTATGGTTTCTTCTAGGGAATTGTTTCAAAAAATAGTGGAATTGGCTAAAAAACAGCCAAAATATTCAAGTGTTCCCTCCATTCCTTCACCTCATGGTGCAAAATTTATGGAATCGCCAGGATTCATTTCTAATTTAATTGGAGACAAAAGACCACTAAATAGTTCAGAAATCAGCACCCTCTTCTTTAATTCAATGAAAACTGGATTTATCAGGTCGTTAGCTTTGGCATTTAGTCAGGTGGCGGTGAATGAAGATGTTCGTAATTTTATGTTAAAACACGTTAAATTAGCAGGGAAAGATGTCGAAAGCTTTGACGATTTATTACAAAAGGATCATTTACCAATACCTGAAAAATGGGATGCTGAGATTACCGATTCTACGGTAAGTCCATTTTCAGACAAATTGATCATGTTTCATTCAGGTTTTTTAGTAAATGCGGCTCTTAGTTATTATGGTGCATCATTGGGTTCAACCTTTAGATCGGATATAATTATAAACTATAGTAAAGCATTTACTCATGCTATGGAGGGTGGTGCATCTTCTTTCAATATTATGGTTAAAAACGGATGGTTAGAAAAACAACCAGAAGCGATTGACAGAAAATCTTTGGCCCAAGAATCAAATAAATGAGACGGTATTTGTGCGGTGTACTACGGTATATCGCCTTTTTTATGCTTATGTTTACAAAGCATGATTAGTGTTAATAGAAGTTCTATAACGCACTAAAATCAGAAAAAATTAAACCCAATATGTGTACAATGTATGCACAGACTTATTTTATTTAATTGATTTTAATTGATCTAGATTGACTAACAGTATGCTAAAACTTTGATATACCAGGCTTAATTGTTTATAATTGAATGTAATTTTACTCAATTGTTCAATAGATTTTTTCTCTGGTAGCGTAGAGTTGCTCTTATTAAAGAATCTACATCACAAGAAGGCCTACTTTAAAGAAAGGCCCCTACTAGCCATACCAAAAATTGTTTACAGCTACCAAATGTGGTTAAAATATAGGATATTATGGCGTATTATAATGACCATAATTTCTAAGGTCGTATTCAATAATGTGCTATACCGGACCGCTATTTATGGAAACTAAACGATAAGTCAAAGTATCTACTTTCCTAATATATTATGTAAACTAGAAAAATGAAAATTATAAAATTACCCCCTTTCTTTTATTACTGATTGACGAGCGACACAAAGATACTGAAACTTATGTTAATTCCAGTATCTTTATATTTAAGATGATTCATCCAAGCTATTTAGTCAATTATTAAAATAAGTTTACCATTTCCTATACCTTTTTCTAATTGTTCAAAACCCTTCGACACTTGTTGGAGAGGCAAAGTTCTCCCAATGATAGGACGAAGTGCACCACTTGTTAACATACCAATTACACCATGGATACTTTGATCATATTCTTCTTTTGGTGCATTCCAAAGAGCTGTTGCTAAAATATCACATTCCTTTTGCATTGCAAGACGTGGAGTTATTTCTATTGAACCACGATTTCCAACAATTACAATTTTACCAAATGGTGCAATAAGCTTTAAATCTGTTTCTAAATTCTTGTTAGCTAAAAACTCAATAATTACATCTGGTCCATTGCCATTCAGTAAAGCTAGCACATCTTCAATCGTTTCTTCTGTTACATGATCAATGACAAAATCTGCTCCAGCTTGCTGAACCATTTTTTTACCCTCCGGCTTGCTTGCTGTTCCAATCACTTTAGCACCGTGAGATTTTGCCATTTGCACAATCTGTAATCCAACCCCACCACTGGCTCCATGAATAAACACGGTTTGACCAGGCTTCAGACAGGCACGTTGAAACAGTGCACGATATGCGGTTAAAGCAGGTACACCTAATGCCGCACCTTGTTCAAAAGATACATGGTCAGGTAATGGATGTACAAAGCTTGCATCACATACTACTTTTTGTGCAAATGTTCCTGTACTTTTGCCTCGTATTAAGGACGCAATAAATACACGATCACCCACACGAACATTTGTGACTCCTTCTCCAATCGCCTCTACAATCCCTGCACCGTCTAATCCTGGGGTATAAGGCAAATGAGGGATACTAAATGCATATGTACCTGATAATGTGTATGTATCACTCGGGTTAACTCCCGCTGCATATAAACGGACACATACCTCTCCCTTTCCTGCTACTACATCCTCAACTTCTTTAAATTCTAATTTATCTGGTCCACCAAATTGTGTAACTTGAATTGTTTTCATGTTCCGAACCTCCTTATTATTTATTATATATTGAAGGTTTAGAATTTACAGTAATATCGAACTTTAAGCATGATTTTCATTTGTACTTCCGATTTAAGTTGCTTCAACATGTCTTTGCAAGGTTACCAATTCATAGACTCTCAATTAAGGACAGCCTATCCAATATTTCAAGTGCGTTACAATCGTTGCTATAACCCTGTTTAATCATTCTATAAATGAGTTACTATTAACTCAACTTTCCCATAGATTTCAAAGTCACCATATCCAGATGGTAGCATGAAGTGGTCTCCTTTTTTGAATCTATAGCTTTCATCATTTTGTTTAATTAAACCTGCTCCTGATATAACACTAACTAAGAGAAAGAAATCTTTCTCTGTTATATTTACAGTGCCTTGCAGTTCCCACTTGTGCATGTTGAAATAGTCGCATTCTACAAAGGTAGTGATTATCATATCTCCGTCTCTTTTATGAAAATGAGTTTTTTTAGGCTCTTCAGATGGTACCTTTGTAACTGCAATGGATTGTGAAGGGTGTAGCTCTCGCAAATTACCATTGTGATCTCTTCGATCATAATCATACACTCTATAGGTTGTGTCAGAGTTTTGTTGTGTTTCTAGGATAATAATACCTGCCCCAATTGCATGGATTGTTCCGCTTGGTACAAAAAAGAAGTCCCCTGGTCGGACGGGAATTTTGCGAAGGAGGGTATCCCATTTCCCTTCTACAACCATACGTTGAAACTCTTCTTTTGTTTGAGCAGTATGGCCGTAGATAATCTCCGCTCCCTCATCACAATCAATAATATACCAACATTCGTTTTTTCCTAGATCCCCTTCATTGTCTAATGCATAATTATCATCTGGGTGGACTTGTACAGATAAGTTTTGTGTAGCATCGAGAATTTTTGTTAAGAGAGGAAAGCGATCCCCCTTTAAATTCCCAAAAAGGTGGGGATGGTCTTTCCATAGTTGTCCTAATGTCAAGCCTTTAAATTCACCACTCTTTACTATGGACTCTCCATTACGATGAGCGGCAAAGGCCCAGCATTCACCTGTTCGACTAGAGGGTATATCATAACCAAATGATGTGAGTCGTTGCCCTCCCCAAATTCTATCTTTAAAAATGGGTTCAAAAAATAATGGTTGTTTTGACATATTGGAATACCTCCATAGATAGCAAAACTAATAGATTTATAAAATGGTAAACTAATCAATATATGAATTTATTTATTCTTACCGTCCCCTACTTTACAACTTTGTTCTTGATAGGCATGCATAGCAAGTAAAAGGGCTCCGGTAATACCTGCACGGTCTCCTAGACCTGGACTTACAATGTACTCTGAGAAATTTGGTAACGATACATAATCATTTAGTAACTTCTCAAGATAAAGATAAATAGAAGAAAAGATCTGTTTTTGATTCATGACACCGCCACCAAGGATGATCTTCTTCGGAGATAGAATCAATATATATTGCATTAATGCCTGAGCAATATAGTAGCCTTCAAGATCCCAGACCTCTTCCTTGCTGAAAAGATTTACACCTTGGTCTCCCCAGCGTTCTTCTATAGCAGGTCCACTTGCTAACCCCTCAAAGCAATCTTTATGAATTGGACATTTTCCATGAAAATCATCCTTAGGATGGCGCCTTAACAAGATATGTCCCATTTCCGGATGGGAATATCCCCCAAGCAAATTACCATGAATGATAGCCCCAGCACCTATACCTGTTCCGACAGTAATATACAAGCAACTGTCCAATCCCTTTGCAGCTCCAAACGAAACTTCACCCAATGCTGCCGCATTCACATCTGTATTAAATCCCACAGGTAGTGAAAATGATAGCGCTTTCTTTATTTCCTTGACAAATGGATAGTCAGCCCAAGCTTGCTTTGGTGTCGAAGTAATATTTCCATATGTCGGACTATTTGCATTTATATCAATCGGACCAAAAGAACCTATTCCCATAGCCTTAATTTTATGATTTTGAAAGAAAGAAATTACCTGAGGAATCGTCTCATTTGGTGTCGTAGTGGGGATCTGAATCCGGTCAAAAATGTTTCCAAATTCATCACCAACTGCACAAACAAATTTTGTCCCACCTGCTTCAATGGCTCCCAACATAAAAAACCCCTCCAAACTCTAACAGTCTATTAAATACTTGTCCTTGACCTGTTCATTTCTTCGACAAATCGTTCGGTAATTTGCTGAGGTCTTGTAATAGCTCCTCCAACCACTACGGAATAGGCTCCATATTCAAGAGCCTTAGAAGCCATTTCGGGTGTTAAAATATTTCCTTCTGCTATGATTGGTACTTTTACTGCACTAGCCACATCTTTCAAAAATTGAAAGTCATCATGATATAGTTTTTTTCCTTTTGTACTTTCTGTGTACCCATGCATGGTGGTTCCGACGTAGTCGAATCCTAGTTCTTGAGCATTTAAACACTCCTCAAACGTCGAACAGTCTGCCATCCATTTCTGTTCAGGAAAATGTCTATTTGCTTCCTTCATGAAGAGGGCAAGGTCGATTGCTCCTGGTCTAATTCTATTTGTTGCGTCTGTCGCAATAATATCTACACCCACCTCAACAAGTTCCTCTACTTCCTTTAAGGTTGGTGTAATATAAACGTTTGAATCATTATATTCTCGCTTGATGATTCCTATAATCGGAAGTTTGACATATTCTTTTATCACTTTAATATCAGCAACACCGTTTGCCCGAATACCTATAGCACCTCCTCGTTTGGCTGCATCAGCCATACGTTTCATAATGTTTGAACCATACAATGGTTCGCCTTCTAATGCTTGGCAGGACACAATAAGGCCTTTTTTAATTTCTGAAAGCATTTTATTTCCACCTCTTTGTAAATGATAATCCACATTCAAACATTCTGTTCCACGGGGCAAAAGTTTGGACTTCTTTAAGTTCTATATCCTTAAAGGTATGAAGAATCGTTTCTTTGTATCTATTTAACATGCGTTTATTACGTTCTTTAATCACCTCATCCGCTGCCTCTTTTAAATCGAAGTAGGTCAATCCCTTATCAGGAAGGAAATCAGCTGTCATTTGCATACGAATTTCGGCCTGATAAAAGTAATCGTCTAAAAGATGATAAATAATATTTTCTTTAATAATGTCCTCTTTTCCATTAAGAGCAACCACACCTTGACTGATTGTGGTACCAAGGGTATTACAATTTGTATTCCAGCCCTTATAAGAAAGAATCCGGTCTAGAACCTTTTCTTCGTCTAAAAGAGTTACTAATTCTAGATCTCCACCATTCGCATAGGCAGAATCCGCAACAATTACGTTTTTCCCTGATTGGACATATGAGGTAATCTCGTCAACAAAGGTAAGAATATTTCTAAAACTTGTATAGGTAATATCCTTTTTGTGTTGATCCCACGACTCTTGCATCACCCGCCCCGGTGTATTGTAAGCAAGAATGAGGTCAGCATCCTCCTCATTACTAGTTAATTGACAGCCTGATGCTAAAATATGTGCTTTCAAGCTTTCTGCAAAAGGTCTATCTTCGTACATGGGAATGATCTGTGGACCAAGTGTACTGCTCCATATTGGATAAACTTTTGGACTTTGCTGCTTAAATTCATTATAAGCTCTTGCTAGTAAGGTGGCCCCAACCTCATCAGCTCCGGGATACATGTGTATGTTCTTATAAAGCCGAAGCTGTTCTCGCTTTTTAACAACAATCATTTGATCCATAGCTGTATATCCATATTCAGCACTATCATCTTGAGGAATTGCTAAGAAATTTAGTACGCCTTCATGAACAAGCTCTAGCATCTGTAAATTAATATGCGAATTAAACTTTCTTCTTTGTTCGTAATCATCAATATATTCTTTTGGTAGTCTTGTTATAATTTCTTTTAATTGGGCAGTTTCTTCTGAAGTAAGAGTTTCTCTATTTTGTTTATCAAGTAAATAAGAGCGTAAGAACAGTTCATGGCCCCAATCCCCATAATAATCTGGCTCTTCATCATTGGAACTGTATTTCGGTGTTCGCATGATAAGGTTAGAAGCATAGATAGGTAGCTTGGGATTTTCTTGTCGAAGAGAACGTAATCTTCCCTTCCAAAAAGCAACATTTTCTTCCTTCAGGTAATGTAAACGGGATGGAAGCAGTCCCCCAAAAATAAGCATATCAATACTTAAAATGAGGGCATCTGCCATTTTGGCCTTGTCCTTAATCCAGTTCCATAATCTTTCTGTATCTGCAGCTATTTTTTTATCACCGAGCAGTTCCATTTCAGGAATGACTAAATTTATATCAGATGATGAGTTAGCAATCATTTGAACATACTTTATATTACAAGGACGTTCGTCAATCGGCAGGTAAACAAGTCTCATGAATGGATCATCTCCTATAAAAGTTCATAGTAAAAGGGGCATTTACAGGTATACGCTAACCAATATGGGAAGCAATAAACTGAAGCTTTACTTCCTCATGTATGGCAGGAACCTCATGCCCGTATTCTGGATACACGTTTATTTCCTTTGAACAGTTCAGATGGTTATATATGGCAAAAATGCTGGATGGGGGACAAATCGTGTCTTCGAGGCCAACTGACATTAGTGTTGGACAGGTAACCCTTCCTGCTAGATTCATACAATCAATATAGCTTAGTGTTTCAAAGATTCTTTTTGTTGTGGTATGTAAGGGATCTTGAACTTTAAAATAATGATAGATTTCCTTATAAGGTCCATCCGAAGCAAGTTTAATTGAACGTTCAAAATGACTAAGGAACGGTATGTCACATAATGTAAATAGGATATTTTTTTGCAGAGCCGCCACCGCAAGAGCCATCGCACCTCCCTGGCTTGCCCCTTCAACGTATACACTAGATTTACCTGACAATTTCCTTGCAACATCCACGCCTCTGAAACAATCCATATATACATGTGTGTAATAGTAATTGTCGGGTTGATTAATACCCACGGTCATCCAGCCTGCTGACCCTCCGTTGTCATAATGATTTTTGTCTGGTGATTCTATGTTTTGTCCACGAATTTCTATCATTAATACAGGGTAACCTTGTATAACATGCTTAAAAGCATAATTAGGCTGCAAGGTATTCCAATTATAACCGTGAAAGATTACCGCTACTGGTTTACTTTCTTCAATCGTCACAGGAGAAATATAGACAGCATGAAGACGTGAGTTTCGGAAGCCATCAAAGTATACATCTTTTACTTTGATTCCCTTGACCGGGTACACCCTCTCCTTAACTTCGATGTTCAATGGATATTGAGTATTTTCTTTTATCCGACTGTCCCAAAAAGAATGAAAATCCGGTTTACTCGTTAGCTCTGGCATATATTTGTTTAACTGATCTAAAGACATATCAAATAAATTCATGCAGCGTCACTCCGTAACATAGATGAAGCAGGAATTAAGTTACAGCCAAAATAATTTAAGCACTGTTTCCCACTTCCTGCCCATGATTTAAATAATCTCTTTTTTTTCGACATCTTCAAGGAAATTCTGTAGTTCTTTTAAAATTACATCAACCAGAAAATAGACAGATACCTCCCCTAAAGAGCTGCTTTCTCTGTGAATATCTTCTGTAGCAGGTATGAGCAGGGGTATACTTGAGGCATGGGCCAAAGGGGAATCCTGTTGGCTTGTAACCCCTAATGTCATACACCCAGCCTGATTGCCTATTTCTATCATATCAACCACTTCTGCCGAATAACCATTCACACTGAAACCTACCATTACAGTTTTTGAAGTCAATGAGTGAACAGACATTTCCATTTGATATGGTGTTGAAAATGCGTCAGCCCGAATCCCGAGCTTCATTAACTTAAATTTCAACTGATCCGCAGCGAAAGACATCTCATGCCCACCATAAAGATAAACTTGATCTGCTTTACCAAGGACCTGTGTTACTTTTTGGATGTCATTTTTTTGCTGTAGGGTATTGAATTTAGTTAACATTCCCGTATAGGCTTCTTTTATCGCCGTTATTCCTGACATCTCTGAATGCTCATAAAGCCGAGTACTTACAGAGGCTTCCTTTGCTAGTAAACGCAGTTTATTATAGCTACCAAACTCTAATTTTTGACAAAAACGAGTAATTGTAGCTTCCGAAACATTAATCTGGCGAGATAGTTCAGAAATGGTCTTATTAGGGACCGATTCTAAATTTGTAATGATATATCTTGCTATCATTTGTTCACGTTTTGTTAATTTATGGTTGTTGGATTCTATAATCGTTACAATACTTTTCAAGGGTTTTAGGGATTCCTGAAGCATGAAATGGCGAACTGCACCAATCATGCCTGCATCGTTCAAGTTCTGAGCTATTTTAATCTTCGTTTTACTTAAAATCGCAGGTATAATATCTTTTTCAAGATGCTTCATAATAATTGGGTATAAGTAATCCTTTTGTGCTGTAATCCCGCCACCGATGATTACCATTTCAGGATTCATCATATAGGCAATGGTAGCAATTCCTTTAGACAAGAAATAAGCCAACCGATCAATTTCTTCGATACAGATTTCATCCCCTCTAAGGGCAAGCTCAAATATTTTTTTTCCATCAATCTCACTCTCAGAAATTCCCTTTCGGAGTGATACATTTTTAATTAATATCCTAGTAGAAGCTAATTCCTGAAACTGATTTCCCTCGATTGGAATATAGCCTATTTCTCCACCGCTAAAGCTATGCCCTGTATGAAGCTTATTATCAAGAATGTAACTGCCTCCGATTCCTGTACCAACAGTCAAGCAGAATAAGCTTTTTGCATCTTTTCCGGTTCCGATCCATGACTCTGCCAAACCTGCACAGTTAACGTCATTTTCAACTTCCACTGGCAAGTTAAAATAAGCTTCCAATTCCTTCTTCAGTGGAGTCCCCGTATATTCAGGAATGAGCGATGAGGCATAAATTATCGTTCCTTTATTTGAATCAACCTGTCCTGCGGTGCTAATACAAATTCCTGCAATATCGTATTTGGATGCCAGTCCCTTGCCGTATTCTTTTACCTTCTCAATAATGGATTGGCCACCTTGCATAGCTTCTGTCGGGGATTCAAACTTCTCTATGAATGTTCCATCCTCGTTCAGGACCCCGTATTTGAGTAATGTCCCACCAATATCAAATGCTATAAATTTTCTCATTTTGTCACCTTCATTTTCTAAGGATGGAGAAAGCCTAGTACCCTACGGCTTTTCTGTTTACACGAATTGTTTTAATTTCTTTGGGTTTGAAAGTAATGTTTAGCTCACGTTTTGCCGGATATACAGTGACCAATTCTCCAGTAAAATTAACTTCTGCCACTTCTTCTGGCTTAAAACCGAAATATATTTTCGTACTAGCTTCTTGTTCGGATGGATTAAACATCCGTATGTCAAAGGAATTCTCCTGTTTAGAAATAAAAGAGGAGAATGAAATATGTTGTGAACATTGTTTAAATAGTTGTTGAGGTTTAGCCTCTTCATAGGATTGTTGTACCAATATAGGTTGGCGCATCATTTTCGCATGATTTAGAGATCTGTTCTCCTGTCCCAATACCAGTCCGTATTCGAATTCGTATTTTCCTAGACACTGAGCTCCAGGTGTTTCAAAACCAGGACCTGCACCATTACCACGCGTACGTAAATCACGTCTTGATAACCAACCCACACCTCTTATCATCGTTAAAAAGATTGTGTCTTTCCCTTGAAAATGGTCCACTTCATATTCTTGGAGTCCACGATGAACTAGCAGATGCTCATTTGCTAACACTGTTGAATAGGTAGTGTATTGATTCATGATAGCTTCCTTATTTTTTGGTACATCATATTCCTTATTTCGAAGAGTCTTTCTCTGTAACAAATCAAATGCCGTATCTGCATAGCTTACTTCTGCATCTGAAGTTGCAAATCCAACTCTTAGTTTCTGGTCCTTTGCAGCATTCTCTACCTTTGTTTTAAATTTAATCATATTTTTTCCTTTATAAAGAGTTACTACTGTTTCTATACGATTTATGACTCTTTCACTACTAGGTCCAGACCTCTCATTATCCAAGGAAGCAGGAAGTTCCATCTCGTAATGAATGGTCACCGATTGGTATGTTTTACCCCAAAAAACATTTGATACATATTTTAACTTAGCTTTACTAAACAAGTCATTTACTGGTGGAGAGTAATTATATGAATCACCCGCATCCAGAGAGGAAACGAAAGTGTTCTGATTATCATGAACAATACCAGTTATCTTGTCTGTAATGGTTAAACCATCATCATTCCAATGGATTTTATAGTATTCATTTTCTATCCATTTACTTGATTGTTTTCTAACTACTTCTGCTTCCTCTTCTATTCGCTGAACCCTGACAGACTTTAGTTCCACTCCGTCAAAAGGCAAATTAAACGCTACATCATATGTCACATATCGAGCATAGTGTGGTTCTGCCAATATATGATGGATAAATTCTTCACAGACTTCTCTAGTAAGTATATCAAATTCAATTCCCTGATCTTGGTAGAATAGCTTTATTGATCCCAAATCAAGCCCCTCAGGTATCCGAATTTTTGCTCTTACAGGATAAACATCTGAGATTGGTATATTATTTATAAGATGTAAGTATGGATTTTCTACAGTGGCATTTAAAAATTCGAACGGGAACAGGTCATTCATGAGGTCACTAGAAAATTGTTGAATGGCACTTAACACCTTTTGTGTTCTTGTTTCCATTTCATTATGGACATCATCCACACTACAACCACAAATGCTGTCATGTGGTTGATTTTGTAATATAAGCTTCCATACATATTCTTTAAATTCCTCTGAGTTACTTGTCCCATTAGTCCAAACATCTAATGCCTCCATGATGCCTATAGCTTGGTCCTCACACATTTGATTTTGAACTTTTAAATATGAACGTGTAGAAAAAACTCCCGGCAAAATAAAGATTTTGGATGGATTACGTTGCTCCCCGCTAATTTTCCCTTCAATCATTTCTTTATTGTGAACATTGATATACTCAGACATCAAAGACTGTCTAAACTTTACTCCTGGTATTTCTTTTTTTAATTGCTCGATTCTTCCTACTAAATCCGGGGAAGGAAAAGTATGATCCGCCCCATTCATAATTAATACTTTTTCGGACGTGATATAGGGAGAACTATCATTCAAATACTTCTTTGTCTGGTCAATAAAATCCTTATGTTTAAGAAACGTTTGATAGTAACCTTCAAATAGTGGTAGCACAAATGTAAACACCTTACTACCATCTGTTCCTTCCCATGTATTTTCGTATTGATTGGAAACAGCTCCTCTAAATACAAGTGCTGTATCTATATCATAACCCTTTAATATCTGGGGCATCTGACTTATATGTCCAAAGGTATCAGGGAGGTAGCCGATATTAAACTCTGATCCTAAGGATTTAGCCATTTTACTTCCTATTCCAAGGTTTTTTAAAATGGATTCTCCTGAAACGAGGAACTCATCCGCTAACAAATACCATGGTCCGACTTCTATTTTTCCTTCTCTTATAAAATTTAGTAGGCGATTGAATTCTCTTTCACTCACAATTTCCCTGTAATCATCTAGAACGATAGTTTGACCATCGAGAAAAAAGTTATCAATTTTATTCTCATCTAATAAGTTTTGAACATAACGTAATCCATTCCGTAGCTTATAGCGGAATTGCTCAAATGTTTCATACCATTCACGGTCCCAATGGGTATGATTTAATATATGTACTTCTTTAATACGGTCCATCGTCATTCCTCCGCAAGTTGAAGTTTCTTTTTAAGTACAGCACCATTGATCCGATTTAGTCCAAGGGACTCTTTTACAGAAAGTGCACAAGCAAGTCCTGCTGCCTGCCCCATGTCTCTTACCGTTGGCTGTATTCTTAAAGAGGCCTGCATTAAAAATGTACATGATATATGTCGCCCGACCACAACAAGGTTATTTACTTCCTTAGTAATCATTGACCTATAAGGGATTTCGTAGTATTCCCCCTTAAAGAATTTGGACTGGTTCACATCTTCCTTTGATACACTGTGAACATCGATATACCAATCCCCCCGTGCAATACCGTCTTCAAATCGGGATCTGTTCACATAATCATGTTCTGTTAGTACATATTGACCAATAATTCTCCATGATTCCCTTATGCCCAGTTGGTTAGCTTCCTTTAAAAGAAAAGCATGTTCAAATCCAGGTACATACTTTGGTAAAAATTTCACAAGTCTATGAATCATCTCTCTACCTTTTACAACTGCCTTGGAACGGAGTTTCGGGTCAGTCGTCTTTACTATTCCAGGAATATGTGGGCAATTAAACGACATGACTGTTGGTTTACCAGGTTGAGTAAAGGCTTGGAAGTATCGAAGGTCTTCTTCCATCAAGTCTCCATTTTCCAATCCTTTTCTAAACAGGGGCTCTAGAAAATGGCCTTTTCCAGGAACCATGGCAATTTCAAAGAATTCCGGGTCTTCAATTTTGCAAAAGGTCTCTCCCTTTGAAAGAATAAAATCTCTTAGAACGGGGATGTTAATTCCACCCATTTCAAATCTAAAGGAAATCTGTTGATTCCGTTGCTCTTTATCACCAGATTCAACTGTAACTCCTGCTGATCTGGATAGAATGGCATCTGCCGAGGCATCAATAAATGTTTTTCCTTTTATAGCAACAAGTCCACTACAAGTACTAACGATAATATGGGTTATGTCCCCGCCTTCTTTAATACAGTCAATAAACTTGGCATCATAAAGAATTTCTCCACCACGTTCAGTAATCAATTGTTCAAGAACATAGCTTAGTGCCTCCACATTAAACCAACTACATTCTGTTGTACCATCAACAGTTTTTATATTTTCTTGATTAAGTCGTTCAATAATCATTTGGTTGATACGCTGTATTTTTACATGAGTAGGCATCATGGGTGAGACAAGTGAATTTGTCTGTGTCCCACCGAGCGAAATCGTTTTTTCCACAATTAATGTAGAGATCTTTTCTTCTAATGCAGAAAGTGCAGCCGTAGCACCTCCTGTTCCTCCACCTACTACAATACAATCCATTTCATAGATAATAGGAATTTCATGTCCGAAGAAGCTTAAAGAATCCAATAGATCACCTCATTCCAATCTTTTAAATTATCCTTTTACTGCTCCATCCGTAGCTCCAGAGATGAAGTACTTTTGCAACCATATAAAGATTAATAGAGTAGGAATCGTAGTTAAAATTGAAGCCGCACTAATTAACTTCAGATTTGATCCATCAAAGTTTTGAGATAACTGTGCCAAGCCAATCGATAAGGTATATTTGTTGCTTTCAGTAGAATTTAAAAGTGGCCATAAATAATCACCCCATGTTCCCATGAAAGTAAAAATAGCGAGTGTGACCAGGGTTGGTTTCACAAGGGGCAGAACAACCATATACCAAACCTTGAATTTATTTGCTCCATCTAAATAGGCCGATTCTTCGAGATCTCTTGGTACACGTAAATAAGCTTGACGCATAAGAAAAATCCCAAATGCGGTAGAGACTTGCATAACAATTAAGCCTACATGTGTATTCCTCAGTCCTAATTCACCTGATAGTTGAAAAAGGGGGGCCATATAAAGCTGAAAAGGAACCATCATCGTTGATATGATCAAAGCAAGAACTACACTTCTGCCTCTAAAATCCATCCTTGCAAGCGGATAAGCTGCTAGGCTGCAGAATAATAGATTTAAAGGAATGGCAAGGCCAGTAACAATTACTGTATTTAAGAAATATGTAGCAAAATTTGCTTTATTAAAGGCAATAACAAAATTTCCAAAGGTTGGATCGTTTGGAATTATTCTGTCGTAAATTCCTTCACCTGGGGATTTTACTGCCATAAATAATGTTATAAGAAATGGCCCCACTGTTAAAACAGTAATGAAGATCATCAGGGCGTACATCCATACTTTTTGTTTTAAACGCTTAGATTTCATATTTGTTCCCTCCGATCGTTTAGGCTCTTAGATCATCTTCACGTTTACTAGTCATCTTCATTTGAAGAAGTGAAGCGCCAATAGCAAGGACCAATAGTACAAGGCCTGCTGCAGAAGCAATACTGACATCAAGGCTGTTGAATTTTGCGTAAATATACATAACGAGTGTCGTGGTTGCTCCAGCAGGACCTCCACCAGTCGTTAACGCAATTTCTTCAAACACTTTCATACCTGCAATAATAGTCATAACGGAAACCAGAGTAATTGATGGGGTGAGCATTGGAATGGTTATTCTAGTGAATTGCTGCCAAATTGAAGCCCCGTCAATATCAGCTGACTCGTACACATCCCTTGGAATCGACTGTAGACCAGCTAAATATATGATCATATAGTAGCCAAGTCCTTTCCAGACGGTTATAGCAGAAACGGCAACTAGAGCCGTAGAGGATTGGACCAGCAAGTTGGTCGGAGAGTCGAATATCCCTATCTTCAAAAATAGGTCTGAAATAATTCCACTTTGTGAATAAAGCATTTTCCACATTAAAGCTGCCACTACCATGGGTGTAATAACTGGAAGGTAATAAAGAACACGAAAAGTTTCCGCTCCTCTTATTTTTTGATTTACCAAAACAGCAAGTATCATTGGCAAAAATACATTTAATGGTAAAACCATGAGTAAAAAAACAATTGTGTTTAATAATGCGTTCCAAAAATACTTATCTGAAAAAATTTCTTTAAAATTATCTAACCCAACAAATTCTCCGGAACCGGCAATGATTTTATAATCTAAGAAGCTCCATTTAAATGCTTCAATAATGGGGTAAACAAGAAAAACTCCTAAAATTGCTATGGATGGTAGCAAAAATAACCACGGTGTGATTTGTTTCATTCCCCAACTTATCTTTTTCGGGACGGGCTTAATCTTTGTATTTTGAATGATTGCGGGTTCTCTCTCCATCTTTAACTCTCCTTTTAAAAACTAGAGACTAGCTCTTTCATTAGAAAAGCTAGTCTCTCGAACAAAGCAGGTACAAGCTTTATAAAATAGTAGTCATTTCTGCCTTCCTCTAAATTAGGATCAAACCATAGCCTCACTACTTAAACTCTCTGCATTCACTTTAGAAAGTAACTTTTTCACCCGTTTTCTCAAAAGCTTTGTTCCACTCTTCTTCCAGTTCTTTCAATGCTTCTTCAGGTGATACCTTTCCTTGTAGGTTTTTCGTAAAAATGTTCTTTGTAGCAGCACGAAGATCAGCACTATTTTCAGTAGGTGGTATCAATACCTCAGCACGACTTAGTGATTTAGAAGCCTCTAACATCCCAAGACCCTTTGGTGAGTCTCCCGGATTTGCGAAATAGTCATCTTCTAATGACTCTTTAGTTGATGGAAGAATCGTTCCTGCTACCTTCGCAAACTCAAGCTGATTATCAGCATTTGTCACAAATTCTGCTAGCGCAACGGCGGCTTCTTTGTTCTTTGTTTTAGCAGGAACTGCGAAGTTCATTACTGCCACATTAACAGGAGCATTTGTATCATTTAATGGTTGACCAGCTTTAGAAGCCTTAAATACTTCTGGTGCACCTGATTCTACTGGACCTAAAAAAGTGACTCCACCTTCAAGTAAGGAGATATTTCCTGCCATATATAATTCTTGGCCAGTTTTGATAGATCCTTCAGCTGTCTCTTGCGGAATCATACCTTCTTTGTACATTTTTTGAGTAAGCTCAAAGAATTCCAAAATAGCCTGATTACCTTTTAGATTTGCTTTGCCATCCTTTACAATTGGTTCACCATTTGATATAGAAACCATTTTTTCCATGATGGTATTTCCATCGTTAATTACTGGATAGTAAGAAGGTTTTCCAGTTGCTTCAGTAACTTTCTTAGCAGTTTCATAGATTCCTTGAGTTGTAGTAGGCAATTCTGTTACACCTGCTTCTGTAAAATGATCATCATTGTACCAAGCTACAGTAGTAGTTAGATACCAAGGCAGCGCAAACAGCTTACCATCGTATTTCCCTGATTCGAATGGACCCTCTACATATGCATTATTTGCTTCATCACTAATTTCATTAGTTAAATCAAGCAAGCCACCCTGAGATGCAATATTCGACATATAGTGAGGGTTTAAATTGACCACATCAGGTACATCACTTCCTGTAAGAGAAGTAAGTACTTTTTGCTCCATTTCGTTCTGAGGAACATCTTGGATAATGACGTCCAGTTTGGGATGTTGTTCTTCAAATTCCTTTTCTAATTCTTTAAAATATGTATCAAAAGGTTCACCAGCAAGTGATGCCGTCCATAACGTAACTTCACCTGATAGCTCTCCTGCTTTTGAAGTGTTATCCTCTTTTTCCCCGCTTGCTTGATCTTTGTTACAAGCCATTAAACTCATTGAAAGTGCTGCAACAATTGAACCTGCAACGAATTTCTTTGCCGCTTTTTTCTTCATATAATTTTCCCCCTAGAGAATATTTTAGAAAGCGTTTTCTAATCTTTATTATAAATGGAATCTACTTAACTTTCAATTCAATTTGTAAATTATTTTACCTGTTTTATATTTATTGAAAATTAATTTCATTTTTCACTGAAGAGTAGTCTAACCATTAAAGACTACTCTTCTTTTCTTAATTAGTTTTGATGCTTCAAATAATAATTCACCCACATTTTTGTTTCTGTTAACTGGTCTTTCATTCTATTTCCAACAACCTGATCGAGCTTTTCTGCCGACATGGCTTTTTGAATATGTTCCTCCACTACTTCATAATAGTCGCTGCTACTATTCGGATTTTTCTCAATTGCCTTTTCTAATTTTTTGATTGATTGTCTGATACTGATTCCTTCAGTTTCTTCTACCGCTCCTTTAGGTATATAAAGATGATTAATCTCCTTCTGCAAGTCTTTTAATACTGCAAGACTAGCTAGAATAGGCTCTTCACCTGGGTTAACTGCTTTTTCTCTCCATGGACCCTTCCCAAGCGCATCAACAGATGGAGCACTCGCTTGACCAAACGCAAACATATTAACACCTGATGTTCCAAACTTAGCTGATATCACGTCATTGACGCTTGCCATCTCGCTTAAATGGTGGTAGAACGAATAGATACCAGTATAGTACATGGTTCCTTTAGGCATTAGCTTTTTACTTGCTTGAACCGTTTGTTGGATGCTATTAAAATCATGTCCGTATGCTTGAGGAATGACACCATCAAGGTCATCCTTCCAATCATTGATTAGCACAGCTTCAGGACCAGGCTCTGGAGTTGCTGTCAACATAAATTGCTTATCATTTGCCTTTGACTGTTCATGTAATTTATGGACAAAATCATTTTCTCGATTTCGAATCCACTCCTGCCAGTCCTGCCACTCTGATGGGTTGTCGGTAGGGTTTATTGTCATTGGATCAGTACCAGTGTGTTCTTTGTACATGTCTTTCACTGTATCACTATAACCATAACTCTGTTCAAATTTATGGTGTGGATAACGCATGTAATCAATATTCAAACCTTTAATATCGTAGCTGTTTTGCATTTCTTTATATATGTCCAACATGAACGTCTGAACATCAGGTTGTGCTATATCTAACCAATAATATTGATTGGAGGTGTCAGGTTTCGGCTGTCTTGTTGTGTTGGAGCGTTGAATAGCAGCCCAGGAAGGATATTTTTTAAATTGAGAAGGTAAACCAAGAGAACCATGTCCAATCATAAACCCGTCCGTCCAAGCCTGAATGGTAAGACCTCGTTTTTTCCCTTCCTCAATATATGCTTTTAGCAAATCTTTTCCGTACATACCGTAATTCCCATTTTCAAACCTTGGATGTTGCTCTGGAAGCCCATAGGCTTTCATTGTTTCACTTGGATAAATGGTATAGCCCCAAAATGTGGTTTCAAGATAAACTGAATTGAACCCCGCTTTTTCCATACGGTCTAGTACTTGTTTTACCCCATCTAAGGTAGTCTCCTCTGGTCGGTACCAGATTGCTCTTTGCTCTGCCATATTGGATGGAAGTGAATAATAATATGCGTCATAAGCAAGTTGCGTAGCCTGACGTGTCATGTCCAAAGAGCGTACCGGGTCACTCGTATTCATCGCTTCCGCTTCTTTTAAAATTGCCTCTGCCTTCTGAACCGCTTCCTCAGCCATCGTCATTTCAACATCTAAAAATTCTGCATTCGCTTTCGCAATGTTTGCTTTTGCCTGCTGAATGGACTGTTTGCTTTGGTATTGGAAACTCTCTACATCTTGTACTATTTGAACTAATCCCGTTTCACTTACTGTCACTTTTGCACCAATAATAGAGTTAGAAGAAATCCATTTAGAAGCTATGCCATGACCGCTGACTACGAATCCATTCTTAGGAATCTTGGAGTTTCCACCACCAAGTTTAGTTACAAATCCATTTTCGACTGTAATTTCATATCCATATGGATTCGTCTTCGTTGATTCACCAAAGGAAGGAGTATAGACAATGAGTTGATCTGGTCCGCGGTATCCATCAAAAACAGCGCCAGATGGATTTGATTGAGCAGTAGGATCTACCGCGTTTGTCTGCATTTGTTCCTGTTTTATCATTGGTTCATGAAGGGTAACAGTCTCACCGTTCTCCAATTGTGCCAAGAAACTTTTAATCTCTAAAGTTGTCAAATCACCTGTTGAGAGAACAAGGCCATTTTCGGGGATTTCACTGTCTCCATCCGTACGCTTTACTACACGATATGTATTTAGGCCACTTTTTTCAAGCACAACCTCAAAGCTACCTTTATCCGTCTCCGTGTAATAACTGAACATGTCATTGAATGCTATTAACTTATTATCATTCAAACGTTCGTTCAGAGAATTAATTTTCATCATATCTCCCGATTGGTCCACTACCGCTAAAACATTCACGGGAACTCCATTTTCTGCTTTGACATTCCCTAATGCCCCCATAGAAGAAAATACTAAACTTGAAGCAAGAATCGAACCAGTAACAACATTCCATTTCATTTTCACCATTCATCCCCCTTTATAGAGTTAACGCTCCAAGCAAATAGAAATGGTAGCGTTTTCAAATTTATTATAAACGCAAATCAAGCACCCTTACAACAATAAAATAAAAATAATTTCATAAATTACTAATAAATGAAAATTATTTTCTTTTTTTAAAAAATTTGATTCTAAAGAAGGATTGTTGTTAGCTGAAAATATTGAGAAAATAATTTTTTTATATCTATTTAACAGGGTAAAAGCACTTTCTTACGGCTATGAACTTCAATTGCTGTTGCTTCTGGTATGCTGTTAAAATACGACCAATCCTTATATCTGCTATCGAGATATGCTTGATGAGCATATCTAAAAACATATATACTAAAACATACTATAGGAGGTGTGTTATATGGAACTTAGAGTTTTGCGTTATTTTCTTACAGTTGCAAGAGAAGGAAGCATGACGGCAGCTGCTGATTTTTTACATGTTACACAGCCAACCTTATCCAGACAAATAAAAGATCTTGAACAAGAATTAGGAAAAAAGCTTTTTATTCGTAGTAGTCACAGTATCATTCTTACAGATGAAGGAATGCTCCTTCGAAAGAGAGCAGAGAATATAGTTGATTTGGTCGAAAAATTAGAGACAGAATTTCATACGATGGAAGAAACAATAAGTGGTAATGTTTACATTGGTAGCGGGGAAACAGAAGCAATGAAACAGATTGCTAGGGTTGTAAAACATTTACAAGTACGGTATCCAAATATACGGTATCATCTTTACAGCGGAAACGAGGATGATGTGACAGAACGGCTGGATAAGGGATTGCTTGACTTTGGGATATTAATTCAACCAGCTGACATTTCAAAAAACAATTATATCAATATCCCAGCTAAAGATGTTTGGGGCGTTATTATGAGGAAAGACAGTCCTCTTGCTGTCAAAGATACCATTACAGCGGCCGATTTAATAAATGTACCGCTAATCTGTTCACGACAGGCGTTGAAACAGACATATTCAAAAAATGAATTTATGGATTGGTTTGGCGAAGATTTCGATAAATTAAACATTGTGACTACCTACAATCTTGCCTACAATGCTTCCATTATGGTTGAAGAAGGCATTGGTTATGCCTTAGTCCTTGATAAAATAGTCAATACGTCCAGTGATAGCAACCTTTGTTTCAGACCGCTAGAGCCAAGAGTGGAGTCTAGCTTAAACCTTGTTTGGAAAAAGCATCAGGTTTTATCCGCTGCTGCAGAGTTGTTTTTAAATGAAGTTAGGCGGAAATTTCAAATTATATGAATGGACGGCAGCGAAGTAACCTATTAATTTTGCTCTTAAACTAAGGTGCTTATCGTTATAGCAAAAAATAAAACGCTCAATCTGAGCGTTTTATTTTTTCAAATGTCAATGTCGCTGCTGCTGGGCTGGTCATCTCTCGCGCAATTGTTCGTGATCTATATAGTGGAGTTGAACTAACTAAGTTTTTTGCTCTTCTCACTATGATAACTAGTGTCACTCCATTACTCTCGCCACTTGCAGGAAGTGCCGTTACATCCTATACCTCTTGGATGGGTGTGTTCATTTTTACAGGACTGTTAGGAATATACCTAACAATCATAACATCATGGAAGATAAAAGAAACTCTACCCATGGACAAACGGATACAGAGTAACTTTAGTGAGTTATTGAACAACTATAAAAAATTGACACTAAATCGAACTTTTATGGGCTATGCACTTGTATCAGGTATCATATTTGCAGGTGTGTTTGCTTATGTTTCTGGAAGTCCTTTTGTTTACCAAAAGATTTATGGTGTGTCTCCTCAAGTTTTTTCGCTACTATTTGCTTTAAATGGGATTGGTCTAATATTAGCTTCTCAACTTACTAAATACCTAGCGGGACGAGTAAATCCAGGTAATATTCTTTTGTTTGGATTGTGGTTTGCTTTTGCTGCTAGTCTCTCAGTTCTACTTGTAGTCTTGTCTCATGGACCGTTATTTGCATTGGTTATTTCACTCTTTATATTCAATGCATCAAATGGTATCATTGGACCGATTTCATTTACATTAGCAATGGAGTCTCAAGGACAAATTGCAGGAAGTGCTTCTGCTTTGCTAGGGATTCTTCCATTTTTTTGGGTTCTGTTACTTCCCCATTAGTGGGAATGGCAGGTGAATTTTCTGCTTTGCCATTAGGAGTGATTATTTTCACTTCCAGTTTGTTGTCCGCATTACTCTATGTGGTGCTAATTAAAAACGGCAAAGCGATTGCCTCAACCAAAGAAATTAGTAATCTTTAAAGATATTCTAATAGACTAGGTTATGGGTGATTTTCCTTTGGCAGACCTTTGCTCCATTCACGGAAACCCTTGTGTTGAAGGAATTTAATTTTTCGTCAATTTAACCTTTACAAAACTACAAAGACTTGCAGATGTAATCCCTGCAAGTCTTTGTCACACCAAATAAAAAGGATGGATAAAAAGGAATATTAGATTAATACCCTCAAGCAAAACTCCCAATTCTACAAAAGGATGATTAAAAATGGCTGTTAGCCTGGATAAAGAATTGCGATTGTTTGTAGTTATAGGTGATTTTCGAAAAGTCGAAGGGCTGTCCGTTTGTTAAATGAAAGATAACCTCAAGGCAAAACTTTGGGTCGCCTGGTTCTAGACCTAAATACTCCGCTTCTTCTTTATTCAATTTATCCGCGTGGAGGTACATATCCGAAAAGCCAACCTTTAATCCTAATCCCTCTTGAATGTAATGAAAGATAGATTCAGACACTATTTCTTTATTTAAATAAGGTATGATCGCTTTATTATAATAGGAATGCTCAAGGCATAATGTTTCCCCATTAATATATTGAATCCGTTTGACAGAATAGACCTCATCCTCTGTTCCAATATTTAAATTGTCCATCACTTCTTGTGTCGGCCTAACAATATCTAATTCGATGACCTCAGAAGTTGGCTGAGATTCCTCCATTTCTTTACTAAATCCTTGATTGGACAACAGGCTGATGTAGCCCTTCCGTTTATGGCGTCTCACAAAGATTCCGCTGCCTCGTACTTGAAAGATAATCCCTTTTCTCTCCAAAAGATCTAAGGCACTCGTAATCGTGCTCTTACTTACTGCAAATTGTGCCGTTAACGTTTCTAATATTGGAAGCTTATCTCCCTGCTGCAGGTTATGGTCAACTATATATTTTTCAATTTCGCTGGCAATTTGTTGGTACTTTAACATTTCGTTCCCTCATTTGTTTCATTCATTTGCCCATATTATAGCACAAACCAAGTTAAATTATTGCATGAATAAAAAAATAGTTTGTGTATTGAAAAATTATACCGGTACAATTATAATGTGAATATACAAATAACAAGGAAGGGTGTTACTTTATGATGTCAAATATACAAGATAAAGTGGTTATTATTATGGGGGCTTCGAGTGGAATTGGTGAGGCTACCACAAAGAAACTTGCACAAGAAGGAGCAAAATTAGTTATCTCGGCACGTCGTGAAGATCGTTTGAAAGCGCTTGTCGAATCATTACCAAATACTGATATTTCTTTTATGGTTGCAGATGTAACGAATAATGACGAGGTTCAAGCTGTGATCGATTTGGCCCTCGAAAAACACGGCCGTGTCGATGTCCTCTTTAATAATGCCGGAATCATGCCACAATCTTTGCTCTCAGACTTAAAAATCGATGAATGGCGTCAAATGCTTGATACTAATATCATGGGTGTTTTAAATGGAATTGCTGCGGTGTTACCAACCATGCAAAAGCAAAAATCAGGTCACATTGTAACCACTGCCTCCGAAGCAGGCCATGTTGTTTTTCAACAAGGGGCTGTTTACAGTGGAACAAAGTTTGCCGTTCGCGCCATCATGGAAACATTGCGACAAGAGGAACGAAATAACCATATCCGAAGCACGCTAATCTCACCTGGAACGGTCAACACGGAACTTCATTTAACCATCAGTGACTCTGAAAGACGGGAATGGATTGAGAATCTACAACGAGAGATCGGGTTAAAATCAAGTGATGTCGCAGATGCCGTTGCTTATGCCATTAGCACACCAAATACAGTTAATATTAGTGAAATTCTCATGGTCCCCTCGACACCAATGGAATAATAGGTGCTCTGGACACCTATTTTTAAAAAACTAAAAGTTGGCTCTTTCAAGGAGATAAAATAATGAAACAAATAAAAAAAATGTTTCTTCTATCATTAATAATAATATCAGTGGGGATTGCTGCATCCTTATCTTTAAAAGTTTCCATTGGTGTGGGGGCATATGATGCATTAGCACAATCTATTTCTTTTTTAACTGGAATTAAAGTAGGAACGATTGGAATGATTTTTAATACTAGTTGTATAGTAGGCCAATTGATTCTTCTTAGAAAGGGGTTTAAAATACGACATCTATTACAATTGCCTTTGACCATTCTCATTGGTGTTGTAATTAATTTCTTTTTCTATGAGGTTTGGGGATCTATTACAATAGATAGTTATATACTTAGAGTGATGTTGTTAATGGCTGCATTAGCAATAGTAGCTTTTGCATTAGCGATTATGTTGGTATTAGATGTTGTTACTTTTCCATTGGAAGGATTTTGTATGACATTGTCCAAAAAAACAAAATGGAATTTTGTTTTTATCAGACAATCGGTCGATCTTTTATGTATCCTTCTTGTAGTTCTACTTACATTTGGGTTCTCATTATCACTTACTTTAAGGGAAGGTACCGTAATTGGTATGCTCCTTATGGGCCCGTTAATCGGATTCTTTATGAAGATGATTCAACCAGTTTTAAGAAAATTTGATCTTATAAATGAAGAAGAACGGGAAATCGTAACAAATAAGGATTCTATAGAAGTAGTTTAAATCGTTGATTACTCAACAAATCCAATTAATTTGTCGATTTTCTTCAGGAAGCTTGCTAACAAAATGATGCTGATAACAAATTGAGGAGAAACCAAAGACAATAGAAAGAGCCACTTGTATTTTTGATGAAATACAGGTGGCTCTTTTGTTAATATTTACGAATCATGATATAAGTTCTGTAACTTGATATACCAGACTTAATTGTTCTAAATTACTTCACTAATAAAAAAACTTATCTCCCTTTAAACTCAGCCTTCCTTTTCTCTATAAACGCACAAACACCTTCAACTTTATCTTCTGTTACACAAAGCTCGCCAAAATACTGTGCTTCGATCTTTATACCTTCATTCAATGTGGTATCAAAACCGAGATTCACCGCACTTTTTGCTTTGGAAACAGCTATTGGCCCTCTAGTAGCAATTTTGTCAGCAAGTGCCTTTGCTTCATATAAAGCCTTTCCTAACGGAACCAATTTATCAATTAACCCGATTCGATAAGCCTCTTCAGCGTTGATACTTTCGCCTGAAAATATTAATTCCTTTGCCTTTCCTAAGCCAACAAGGCGTGATAATCTTTGCGTTCCGCCATATCCAGGGATAATTCCTAAAGTCACCTCCGGTAGACCTAGTAAGGCCTGTTCATCTGCAATTCGAATATCACAGGCTAGTGCCAGCTCTAACCCGGCACCTAATGCATAGCCATGAATAGCGCAGATAACAGGGATTTTTAAGTTTTCAAGTCTAGAAAAAATACCGTGACCGTTTAATGATAACTCTCTTCCTGTCACTTCAGTCAGGTTAGGAAATTCCTTAATATCCGCTCCAGCAACAAAGTGTTTTTTCCCGGCGCCCGCAAGAATAACCGCTCTTAATTCGTTATTTTTCTCTAGCTGGTCTATTACACAATTAAGCTCCACCATTACCTTAGCATTTAGCGCATTGACGGGTGGATTATTGATAAGGACAACCCCTACTGCACCATCAGTACCAAAATTAACAAGCTGTTGTTGAGATACAGACATTCTGATTTAAGCCTCCTTTAGTATTGATAAAAGCCTTTTCCAGTTTTTCGACCAAAATGCCCTGCTCTTACTAATTTCTTTAGTAAAGGTGGTACTCGATATTTCGAATCACCTGTTTCATTTAATAATGTTTCAGCAACAAAAAGAAATGTATCTAACCCGATTAAATCGGCTAATGCTAATGGCCCAATCGGATGATTTGCACCTAATTCCATTCCTTTGTCAATGTCCTCAGCAGATGCTAAGCCTTCACTTAGGACTAAAATCGCTTCATTTATCATTGGAACGAGTATCCGATTTACCACAAACAATGGCGAATCTTGAACTGTGATGCCTTCCTTCTCAATTGATTTTGCTAATCTACTTATAGTTTGATAGGTTTCTTCAGACGTTTCCTCTGTTTTAATTATTTCAACGAGCTTCATTACTGGTACTGGGTTGAAAAAGTGCATGCCTATCACACGGTCAGGTCGATTTGTAGCTGCTCCAAGCTCAGTTATACTTAAGCCCGATGTATTGGAGGCAAGTATCGTTTTTTCCTCGCAAATACTATCAAGCTCTCGAAATACCTTTTTCTTCACGTCCATCTGTTCAACAATTGCTTCGATGACTAAATCGGCTTCACGGAATAAATTTAAATCCGTTGTAAGTGTTATCCTCTGAATCACGGCTGAAGCCTCGTCTATTGGTAGCCCCTTTTTTTTAAATACACGCTCGAGATTAGTTGTAATATTACTTCGAGCACGTTCTAAAACAACCTGCTCTAAATCTCGTAATATTACTTCATACCCTGCTGTTGCCAACACCTGTGCAATTCCGTTTCCCATTGTACCTGAACCTAGCACAGCAATTTTCATGTCCTACACCTCCTCTGAAGTTTTATCTATAAAAGTAGGCAAACTTGATATCGGCATTTTAAAATCGGGCTTTCGTTTTTCGATAAATGATTGTACTCCTTCCTTTGCATCATCACGGCAACCAGCCCACTGTAGAAACCGTGACTCTGCTAGGTGAGATTCCATTGGACCTGTTGTGCCAAGCATGTTCCATAACAATTCCCTCGAAAAAGAAGTCGATACTGCTGATGTATTTTGTATAATCTCCTCTGCAAGCTGATAGGCTGTTGGGAGAGCATCGTCTGATTCGATTTGTACTAATCCATTTGACCCTGCTTCCTCTGTTGTTAGCATTCGGCCTGTTAGCACCCACTCTAAAGCCTTTCCAATTCCGACCAACTTTGGTAAAAACCAGCCGCTGCATGCCTCTGGTCCAATTCCGCGGCGGGCAAATACAAAACCCAGTTTGGCTCCTTTTGACACAACACGAATGTCCATCGGAAGAGTCATCGTAAGTCCAACGCCGATCGCTGCACCATTAATTGCAGCAATAATCGGTTTTTTCAACCGAAACACACGTAAGCTTAATTGCCCCCCTGTATCGCGGTAATCGTAAGCATCCGTTGCGAAGGTGTCTCCGCCCTGAGAAAGGTCCGAGCCTGCACAAAACGCTCTACCGCTGCCGGTTACAACGACCATTCGGACATCATCATCCTCATCAATTCTTTCGTAAGCATCCAACAGTTCCTCAAGCATTTCATCATTAAACGCGTTTAATACCTCAGGACGATTTAGTGTAATTGTCGCGATTCCATTATGAACAGTGTAGAGAATCGTTTTATACAAGATGCCCTACCTCCTTTTGTGCACTTTCATATTCCAGAACCAGTTGATCTATAATTTCTACAACCGACTGCACCCTTCGAACGGTCGTTACACCTTGCCCAGCTGACCATATATCTCGCCATGCTTTCACATCAACCATATGCGATAAATCAACACTTTCCCTTCGCTTAAGTAAAGCTATGTCAATTCCTTCTTTTTTTAAACTAGGAATAAGATAATTGGCATGTATGCCGCTAAATGCATCCGTATAAACGATATCTTCAACTGTACTGTTTACGACCATTTCTTTATATGTGTCTGATGCAACGCTTTCTTTAGTTGCTATAAATCGAGTCCCCATATAAACGAAGTCGGCTCCCAGTACTCGTGCAGCCAAAACATCCTTACCATCTGAAATCGAACCCGCTAGAATGATCATCCCATTCCAAAATTCCTTCACAGCAGCGAGAAATGCAAAAGGATTTAATGTTCCACCATGACCTCCTGCACCGCTACAAACAAGAATTAGTCCATCTACACCCGCTTCGGCAGCTTTTTTCGCGTGCTTAATTGTCGCAACATCTGAAAAAACTAAACCACCATAGCTACGTACAGCCTCTATTACCTTGCCCGGATGTCCAAGTGACGTAATGACGATGGACGGCTTGTATTTCCGGATTAACTCCAAATCTCCCTCAAATCGTTTGTTCGTTGGGTGTGATATAAAATTGACGGCCCAAGGCTTGTCAGGTAATGCCTCCTTAATTTCTGCTAACCATTGCTCGAGAATTTCACTACTTCGAGCATTTAGTAAAGGAATGGATCCGACTACACCACCTTGACTGGCTTGGATAACAAGTGTTGGACTGGACACTAAAAACATGGGAGCAACAATAACAGGAATTTTTAAATTTTCAAGCATCAGAAATCACGCCTTCATATTTTCTATAACAACTGCAATACCCTGACCGCCACCGATACATAGGCTTGCTACGCCATATTTCCCACCACGTCGGTTTAACTCATATGCCAGTGTTAGAATAAGACGAGCACCACTAGCACCGACTGGATGACCTAATGCAATCGCGCCTCCATTTACGTTGGCTATCTCACGATTAATACCAAGCTCTTTTTCAACGGATAGATACTGAGCTGCGAACGCTTCATTGATTTCAAATAAATCGATATCTGAGATATTCAAATTTACTTTATCTAATGCTTGACGAATCGCTGGAACAGGTCCAATTCCCATCATCGTTGGATCCACACCAGTAACGGACCAGCTAACAATTTTTGCTAGCGGCTGTAGTTCTTTTTCTTGAACCGCTTTTTTGCTGGCAATAATTAGAGATGCTGCTCCATCATTAATGCCACTCGAATTTCCTGGTGTGACGGTGCCATCCTTCTGAAAAGAAGGCTTTAGACTAGCAAGCTTTTCATATGTGACACCTTCTTTAATATGTTCATCGTCTGCGATCAGTAGTTTTTCCCTTCGGTTGGTTACTTCAACAGGGACAATTTCCTTTGCAAATATTCCATTCTCTCTTGCTTGAATCGCCCGTTTTTGACTTAATAATGAAAACTCATCCTGTGCCTCACGGGATATGGAATGAATACGAGCTAATTTTTCAGCCGTCAGTCCCATGCCCGAACCAATATATTCATCTGTTAATGTGGCAAGAAGCATATCCTCAAACGAAATCGCCCCAAATTTTGAGCCATTAAAGCGCGCTTGGAAATTAGCATGTGGTGACATCGACATATTTTCAGCTCCACCTGCCAACACGATGTCTGCTTCCCCTAGCAAAATATGATGGGCGGCAGATATGACGGATTGTGCACCTGATCCACATAAGCGATTGATCGTATAGGCTGGTGTCGACTGAGGGACTTCCGCTTTTAAACCAATATGTCTAGATAAATAGCTGGCATTTGAATACGAATGAATCACATTACCATAAATAACATGATCCACATCCGTACCTTGGAGATTTGCTCTTTTTATTGCTTCGACGGCTGAAGCCACACCTAAATCCTCCGCATTTAACGCTCCAAACGAACCTCCAAAGCTAGTAAACGCTGTTCTTGCACCTTCTACTACATACACTTCACTCATATTGAAGACTCCTTATCTACTTTTTTACGATCATAAATCGTCGAAAAAATCACAACCCACAACACGGCAAGAAAACCAAGTGGAACGAATAAATATATTGGATAAACGGGTAGCAAGTTTCCGCTAACTGGAATTGCCATTCGATCAGCAATACCAGAAAGGGCAAATTTTAACCCATAAATGGTTAATAAGCTAAAAATGAACACTTCTATCACCAAGATTAAATATTTATTAAACTTTTGAAACTTTTTCGGCATTTTTTCTGCGAGTTCAGACAATTTTGGTAGCACACCTGATTGATAGGTGTAAGCTAGTGCTGGGAAAATCGCCAACGGCATCAGAAAATACTGAACCATTTCATACGTACCTGAAATAGGCTCATTAAACAAATTTCTCATCGCAACATCGACGACAATCAGTAGCATCATAGCCAGAATCGCTACTCCGCTCAGGATGAGACCCATAAATACCAGCTTTTGTGTGAACTTATATAATTTCTCCATGATTTCCTCCCTCCTCTACTTCATCTGACTTGGTAGCCATGTCACGATTTCAGGGAATAGAATTAAACAAAAAATCACAATAACCGCAGCAATGGCCGCAAAGACAGTTGAGGTTCTAAATAATTTCTCAATCGAAATCCCAGAAACGCTACCAACTGCATACACACTAATACCAACAGGTGGGGTTAACATTCCTAATGTACAAACAATCGTGAGCATGATGCCAAAAATGAGAGGATCAAAACTCATTTCCGTTAACATCGGTGAAATTATTGGAACCGTCATTAAAATGACAGCAACACCTTCAATAAACATGAACAGAAAGAAATAAAACGCCATTAGAATCACAATGATTAGTATCGGACTTTCCATTAAGCCACCTAATAAAGCAATAATTTTCCGCGGTATTAACGATAGTGAGATAAAGCGGCTAAATAATGAAGCACCGACAACAATTAACATCGCCATCACTGAAACCTTTACCGTTTCCGTTAAAGAGTTAATAATAAAAGCCTTGTTTACACTTCCCAACAAAAGTGCTAATAATAAGGCAATGAATGCACCAATTGCACCTGCTTCAGTTGGTGTGAAAATTCCTGTATAAATACCTCCAAAAATAGATGCGACGATAAATAGACCAGCTAAAACGACAACCACATATCTTGAAACTGGTGTATGATCGAAGTCCAAATCCGCTTCCGATTCAAGAGTTGCGCTTGTTTCGGCGACAGCTTTTGTAGACTGTATTTTATAACGATTCATTCGTAGATAAACCATTGTAATACCAGAAAAAGTTACCATTAATAGAATGCCTGGCAATAGGGCTGCTGAGAATAATTGACCAATGGATATTTGCGCGACCACTCCATATATAATTAAAAATATACTTGGCGGGATAATCGAGGATAATGAACCAGCAGCTGCTGCGATCGTTCCTGCTAAATGATCTGGATAGCCTCTACGCTGCATTTCAGGTACAGCGATTTGTCCTAGAGCTGCAGATGTTGCTGTTCCAGAACCAGAAACA
This sequence comes from Robertmurraya korlensis, assembly GCF_023715225.1. Lineage (GTDB taxonomy): Bacteria > Bacillota > Bacilli > Bacillales > Cytobacillaceae > Robertmurraya_A. The sequence continues at coordinate 244,861 of NZ_JAMBNS010000006.1, read as the reverse complement.
CCACCTAAAAGACCACCAATTAGGATTGTTAGTACACCCAGGACACCCTTTCGGCCACGTGAGAGCCGATAAAATAATCCATATAAATCTTTTACAATACCAGCTTGCATAATAAATTGAGCCATTAACATATAGAGAGGTACAGTTGTTAATGTATAGCTCGCAACTCGATTAAATGGTTCATTTTGGATGAATCCATTCAACAGCTGCATTCCTCCTAATAAATAGATTCCGAGAATGCCAACCGTTAATAACACCGAGCTAATATACTGACCCATTAATAACATATATAAAAAAAGTATTAAAACGATAATAATAACTGTACTTTCTTCCATTTTTTCGCCTCCTTTTAGGCAAAATATCTGAATATAGTAGGAAACGGAAATGGAGCCAACTATTCTAGCTCCATTCCCGGTTATCCCTAATTTAGACTCATAATTTCTTCAGGTAACTTTGCACCAGCATCCACTAACATATCTCTCCAAAGCTTCGCCATTTCTTTTCCAGCAAGACCTTGACCTTCTAGGCTTTCAATCCAATCCATCCATGTGTCAACCATCGCTTTCTCTAAATGCTTAGAAACCTCTGGATTAAGGTCATCTAAGTGTGTAATTTCTCCACCCTTTTCTTTATTGCTCTTTTCATTTTCTTCTCTTTCACTTTTTGTTAAATTAGCTCCATCGAAGATAATTTCCTCCGCTGCCGTTCTAAAGATATCCTGTGTTTCCTGCGGGAAGGAATCCCATTTTTCTTGCGTCATCACTGTATGACCAACAAAGTGGCCTAAGTTTGCGCCGACAATCGTATGCTTCACTAATTCATCAAGTCCCATCGCCTTCCAATCAGGAATGTTATAAAATAGGCCGTCTAAAGCATTCCGACTTAGTCCGTCATAAGCTTCTGTAATTGGCATTGATAATGAAGTAATTCCTAAATTTGCAGCTAAAATTTCGTGCACGCGTGACGCTGTCCGCATTCTTATTTGCTTATTAAAGTCATTTACGCTTTCAAAAGTATGCTTTGTCGTAGAAATGACATAAGGTTCTGTTGGAGGATTCGCAAATGCTACCAATTTTTTATCACCGAATTCAAGCTGATAATATGTTTTTCCGTCTTTTACCTCTCGGTCGCTTTTCATCATATTGCTCATAGCAGTGGCTGCGATATGGGAATCTGATTCTAGCAATGGAAGCATTACTACTTCTGTATAAGGAAATCTCTGTGGATCATATGGAGCCATAAACGTTAATGCAACGTCAATTTGACCACTAGTAAGGGCATCATATTCTGTACCAAGTGCAACCAACTCACCTGCAGTAAACTTGTCAAACGTAACATCGCCTGCTGTTTCCTCGGTTACTCTGTCAACTAAAGGCTGAAAGAAGCCACGGTCCCAGAAGTGTTTATCCGATACGCCTGAGGAGGCACGTAAATGAATACTCTTCTTTTTCTCTTCATTACCACTATTACTTGAGTCTGTTGAAGTTACTTCTCCTCCACAACCAGATAAAAATAGCATTGCTCCTAGTGCTAACGTTGATACCGCTCTCAATCCCTTCATCTATACCCCTCCAATTTTCCCTAATTCCCTTTGAATACAGGCTTTCGTTTTTGAAAGAACGCAGCAATTCCTTCTTTATGATCACTTGACATTAGCAGCATCGCTTGATGTAAATTTTCTAAGGCAATACTATCTCTCAATTTACTATCTACTAGCTCATTGATAATCTTTTTTGTAAATTTTTGACTCAATGGACTTCCATTGACAAGCGGTTTGGAAAATTGCATCGCTTCACTAACGACAGAATGCTGAACCACTCGATTAACGACGCCTTTATCCAGTAAGGTTTCAGCATTTAATACCGAACCAAAAGAGATCCATTCTTTCACAAGATTAATAGGCACACGCTCTATCAGTAATTGTGTTGAACCTAAATCAGGGATAAGTCCAACTTTAGAAAAACTAAGTGTAAATTTAGCGTCTTTTTCAGCAATAATAAAATCAGATGCGAGGGCTAAACTAAAACCTGCTCCAGCTGCATACCCATGAATGGCTGCAACAACATATTTAGGTAGTGAACGGATTTTCAATGTTAATTGCGTTACCTCCGCCAACCAATCATAAGATTCTACCGAGCTTTGAAGGTCCTTCATCATGTCTAAATCTCCACCTGCACAGAAAGACGACCCGCTGCCGCTAAGCACCACGACCTTTGCAGCATCATCATTTGCCACACGATCAAGCGCATCTGATAGTTGACGAGTTAACTCGTAAGAAAAGGTATTTAGCTTTTCTGGCCGATTCAATTGAATATGTGCTATGCCTTCAGTTACTTCATAGGTTACAACACTCATTACTATATCCTCACATTTTGCCGTAATGAATTTTTCAATACCTTCCCACTAGCATTACGAGGTAATGCCTCTAGGAACTCCACCTCGAAAGGTAATTTGTATTTCGCTAACCGTCCTTTACAATAGAGGATGACATCCTCTTCTGTTATGGATTGATCGCTTTTAAGAACAATAAACGCTTTTGGAACCTCTCCGTATACTTCATGCGGGATGCCAACAACTGCAGCCTCTAATATTTCATCGATTTGATAGAGTACTTCTTCGACTTCAACCGGATATACATTTTCGCCACCACGGTTAATCATGTCCTTCTTTCTATCAACGATATAAAGCAAACCATCTTCATCAAAGCGGCCTAAATCTCCACTATATAACCAGCCATCTTTTAACGCTCGATTTGTTTCAACTTCATTTTTTAAGTAGCCCTTCATTACCTGCGGACCTTTTACGACAATTTCACCTACTTTTCCAGGAGGAAGAAGCGTTCCGAACTCATCAACGACTCGAACCTGCGTTTGCGGAAGTACCTCACCAACAGATCCGATTTTCTCTAGTGCATGATGGTCCTTAAGGGAGGTAGCCGCTGGAGAATTCTCTGTTTGTCCGTATAAATTTTGTACCATTACCCTTGGATAAAGCGCTTTCAATTTTTTGACTAATTCATAAGGCATAGGGGCGGCACCGTAGGTAAACAGTCGTAAATGTGAGAGGTCTAAAAAAGCCATTTTAGGTGTATTTAATAAGATACTATAAATAGCAGGGACGCCGAAGAAGATCGTAATCTTTGATTTTTCCATTGTTTCTAACGTTTGTTCTGGAGAAAATGCCTCTTCTATAACAACTGTTCCTCCCTTATATATAACTGGTATTGCAAAAACGTGGCTTGCTGCACAATGGAACAGTGGTGTAATGATTTGAACTCGGTCCTCCGCTGTAATTTCCATCGATTCTGACCAAATTTGTCCGGCAGCTCTAACATTACCAGCGGTAAGCATCACTCCCTTTGGCTTCCCGGTTGTCCCTGAAGTATAAAAAATAACAGCTGTATCATCTTTATCAATCTCTCCTTCTTCAAATGGAATTGAATCATCAGAAAGAACAGCTTCTAGCGTGTCTTCCCCACCTACATCTAGCAGGTCTTCAAAGATTTGAAGATTGATATTTTTTAATTTTTCGTTGAAGCGAACATCAAAAATTAAAGCCTTTGCTTCTGAATGTGTAAAGATATATTCTACCTCGGGTGCAGTTAATTTCGTATTAACAGGGGTTACTGTAAATCCAGCGATTTGGCAGGCATAGTAGGATAACAAGAAGTAGTCTGAATTGTGGAGAAACAAAGCAATTTTATCTTCTTTTTTATAGCCTTTTCTTTGAAAATAGCCTGCTAGGTTTTTAGCCTGCTGATAAAATTGCTTGTAGGATAGCTCTCTTCCTTGGTAGGAGCTAATGATTTTTTCTGGCTGGAATTTTGCATGTACCGCTAATTGTTCAAAAACAAACATCGAAACATCCCCTTTATAATTTATTTGATTATTTCACTACTTTTAACAAATAATCTGCATAAACATTTTGGAGCTCTTCAACGTTAAATTTACCGTCTGGTTGATACCACTGCTGAATCCAGTTCATTGAACCTAATAGGATCATCCGCGCAATTTTCAGTTCAGTAATTGTGAACTCATTTGCTTTCATTCCCTCCTTTATAACTGTGTCAAATTGATGTGCATACTCTTGACGTTTTAATAATATCGGTTTTAATTGCTCGCTAGAAAAGGTTTCATCTGGCTTTAAAATCATATTAAAGGTTTCTTTTTCTTTGATCGCGTATGCAATATGAGTCTTAATCATATTGCGCAAACGAGTTTCATAGGAAACGGGTTCCTCCAAGTGTACTTGTAGCTCTTCAATCGCGTTTGTTAGTACGAGTTCGTGACACTGAAAGATTAAATCTTCCTTATTTTTAAAATAGTAGTAAAGGGCACCCTTGGTCATCAGAAGCTCTGCCGCTATTTCCTCCATTGTCGCACCATTGTACCCTTTTCGATTCATTATTTTAATAGCAGATAAAATAATTTGTTCCTTCTTTTTCAGTACTCGTTTCTCTGATAGTTTCATAAGGTCTCCTTTCGGGATGCTACAAGTCTAGCTGCTTGGCAATGATGGTCTTCATGATTTCAGTACTGCCGGCATATATGCTTGCTACAGGAATATCACGGTAGCGTCTAGCAATCTCGTATTCTTCCATATAGCCGTAGCCGCCATGAAGCTGAAGGCATTCAGCCGCAACTCTTTTAGCCATTTCACTGATCCACCATTTGGCCATCGACACTTCCTTTGTTAGCTTTTCACCCTTCATATGACGTGTTGCTATTTGATTAAGGTATGTTCGACCTAATTCTATTTCTGTAGCCATTTCTGCGATTCTAAATTGTGTATTTTGGAATTTGCTTATGGTTTGCCCAAAGGCTTGCCTAGTCTTCACATAATCGATCGTAATTCGAAGCATTTCTTCTGCCTCAACCTGACATTGAATCGCTACAACGAGACGTTCCTGCTGCAGATTTTCCATTAGGTAATAAAATCCTTTTCCTTCCTCACCTAACAGGTTTTCAACTGGAACCTTTGCATCCTCAAAAATAAGCTCACCAGTCTCACCACTATGCATACCGATTTTATTTAGTTTTTTTCCTTTCTTAAAGCCTTCTGTACCTTTCTCGACTAAGATAAGACTAATTCCTTTATGTACGGGTGTGATTTGGGTATCTGTCTTGCAGACAACTACAACAAGGTCCGATGAAATAGAATTTGTAATAAATGTCTTTTCCCCATTTAAAATATAATAATCTCCCTCACGTCTCGCCGTTGTTTTAATATTAACTAAATCGGATCCCGCTCCAGGTTCTGTCATTGCAATGGCTGTAATCACCTCTCCGCTTAAACACTTTGGCAGCCATTTTTGTTTTTGCTCTTCAGTACCTATTTTCTGAATATAAGGGCTTACAATTTCAGAATGCAAACAAACACCACTTGATAAACCTTGCCCTACTCTTTCAAGTTCCTCATTCAATATAAAAGAATACATGAAATCCAATCCGAGTCCACCATACGCTTCATCTATCCATGGACAAAGAAACCCATTATCTCCCATTTTTAACCAGAACTCTCTTGGAATTTCACGATTCTTTTCCCATTCCTCAAAAAACGGGTACGCTTCCCGCTCCAGCATTTTACGTAGCGATTTCCGAAACAGTTCATGCTCTTCAGTTAAGAATGATTCCAATGGTTACCCCCCTATTTCAGATAATTTTTAATAGTCTGAAATTTATTTATCTAAATCTATTATAAACACTGCCCGCATATAGTCAATCACTTTTTAAACAAGGTTCAAATTTTAAATAAAAAAAATATTGTTTAAATAAAATCCCCTTAGTTACTACTATCGCAAGAAAGAGAATCAGGTTTAATTTTTGAAAGTATATGCATAGTTTAATTTTCACATACCAACTAATGATTCAAATTTACCTCAATAGTTTCCATCGTTCAAATAAAATAAAAGGAAAATAGAGGAATATACATAAAACGAGTGCAACAACCTCAAGTGAAAGAATGTACCATGGCCATGGTCCAAGAAAATCAAGCAAAGATACGGTGGCTGGTTTTCTTGCTAGAAACATGTAATTTGCTACTGTTATTGCATTTACCGGTATCACAACTACTATTAGGATATTTAACCACAGCATCGTCCTTCCAACCGATGTCCAAGTTGGTCTAAAACCTTCTACAGCAGTCATAAAAATCGCCGTTAATACAATTCCTCCGTGCAAGACAGGAGCTGTGCGAATGAGAAAATTAAAACCCCTGAACCTCTATTTAAGAGACTCAGGGGGGTTAACCCTTATTTAGCACTAATCTTAAATCTCTTAGTCGAGACCTATTGGGATGCGACATCCTTTGAAATTGCTGTATCGAGATTCCCATTTCTCTGTACCAAACGATTAACATAAAATCTAAAGACTACTAATGCACACCCAACAGACACTGCACTTACGATGAAAAGTACTGAATAACTTGTGTACTGCGAAATCCATCCCAACACGATTGATCCAAGTCCAATACCTAGATCTGTAGCCGTAAGTAGAGAAGCATTCGCTACTCCTTTACGATCTGGATTAGCAAGTCGTACGGTGGCTGCTTGTAAAGCAGGCGATGCCGAACCGAACCCGATACCGTATAAAATGGCAGAAACGAGAATTCCAATTGATCCTTCTGCTAGACTTAAGGAAATGAGAGCTATTATGGTTATACCAAGAGCTGGTATAATCACAAACTTCTCTCCATGTCGGTCTGAAAGTTTTCCTGCAATAGGCCGGCTAAGAATAAGAGTTGCAGCATACACCAGAAAAAACGCTCCAGAATTAACAGCAAGAGAATTTGTAAATAACGGGACAAAAGCTGTAATTCCACCATATGCAATATGTAAGAAGAATACTGAGATAATGATAGGTAGAACTGATTTTTCAAATAGCTCAATTTTTTGCGTTCCCGTTTTCTTCGGCTGGAAAGGTATTTTAGCAGCGAACATCAACAATAGGGCAACTACAGAAAGACCTACTGCAATGAAAAACAACGCTTGATAAGATATGTTCTGTGTTATCCAAATTCCGCACATAGGCCCTATCGCCATGGCGAGGGTCATCGCTGTGCTAAACCAGCCCATTCCCTCCCCTCTTCGGGTAGGCGGTATAATATCTGTAATGGCGGTAAAAATAGCCGTGGTTGACACCGCCCAACTCAATCCTTGTAAAATCCGGAGCCCAAGTAAAACAAACACTCCACCAACCCAGCTATAGAAATACATAGCCACTGTAAAAATAAGAAGTCCCCATAAAATAAATGGCCGTCTACCGTAACGATCTAATAGTCCTCCGATGAGTGGTCTAAGAATGACAGCAGATAGCATAAACGCACCTACGAGCAGTCCAACCTGACTTTCAGTTCCACCAATGAATTTAATAAACAACGGAAGTGTTGGGAGAAGCATATAAAATCCGGTGAAAAGGAAAAGCATCGCCACGGTCATTAGAATAAATGGCTTCGTCCATAAGCGTTCCAAAATTTCATTCCCCCTAAAGTAATATTTAAATAGAATCAACTATTCTATAATAAGAAAGGCAAAACTTTACCTCATTATAAGGTAACGATTTTGCCTGATTAAACAGTTACAACCCTTATCTTATATTTACAATTAATTATATCTAATAAGAAAGCACTTTCAATTGTCAAAACAAAGGGGTTTGTAAATTAATAGACAAACAGTTAATATTTGTTTAATATCTTTTAATAAACTTTTTTTCATTTTTGAACACTTGTTTATAATTATTATCATACATATTTTATTAAAGTAGGTGAACCATAGAATGAGTAAAATCGATCGAAGAATACTTAAATCACGAGTGGCGATTAAAGATGCGGTTGTTCAATTAATGTCAGAAAAAAATTTTGATGATATTACAATTCAAGATATTTCTGATAAGGCAAATGTAAGCCGAGGAACGATTTACCTTCATTATCTTGATAAATATGATCTATTGGAAAAACTAATTGAGGAGCATATTAACAACCTACGGGAGCTGTGCGAATCTGCATCTGAATTAGAATACGGAGAAGCTAATTTACCGTGGTTTAAATATCTAGAAAATAATTTTTTGTTTTTTTCTACCATGTTAGCAAGTAAAGGGGCTCCTTCGTTTCGAAAGCAATTCATTGAATTTCTTATCGAGGAATTCAATGATGAAGTAAATGCCATAACTGGGGTAAATTCAGATGTAAATAAGGAGGTTATTCTTCAATTTATTGTTACGTCTTACGTAGGAATAGTAGAATGGTGGTTCAAAAATGGAATGCCGTATTCTCCTGAAGTTATGTCAGAACAAGTAGGATTATTATTAGAACGAAATTTATAAATCTATTAGAAAAATAAACTTCTTTCTTTAGAACCCCAAACAAGGGCAATTTGAGCATGAGAAACCCCACGTTTTTCTGAAATTCCCTAAAGCTTACTAATAATGTAGAGGTTCTAGGGTTCGAATAAGGAGATTAGGCAGCCTCTATTTCTTTGTGCTACCATAAGGTAAATACCTAATATTGGAGTGGATTAAACACATGTATAAATTGCTTGCTATTGATATTGATGGGACCTTAATCAATGATCGTAAAGAGGTAACAAAGGAAGTAAATGAAGCCATCCAAGCAGCAAAACGAAAGGGAGTCAAAGTGGTCATTTGTACAGGGAGACCTATCGGAGGGGTTTATGGGTTCATTGAAGAGTTAGACCTTCATGACCAATATGTCGTTACATTTAATGGTGCACTAGTTCAACATTCCGAAACAAAGGAAGTGGCGTCAGAAATTTCTCTGACACATGAGGACTTAATGACACTCTATGGAGTCAGTCAGGACCTCCAAACATCCATGCATTTCTTTGATTCCCAAAGAATATATACTCCCAATAAGGACATTAGTCCCTTTACCGTAGTGGAATCATTTGTCAATGGTGTGCCGTTACACTATCGTGAAATTGAAGAAATACCAGCTGACATCTTAATACCGAAAGTAATGTTCGTTGGAGAACCTGAGCGTTTAGAAAAAACGATAGCTTCAATTCCAGCAACTCTTAAGGAAAAATATACGATGGTGCGCAGTGCTCCCTATTTTTATGAAATTTTACACCCAAGTGTAAGTAAAGGGAATGCCGTAAAGCTTCTTGCTGAAAAATTAGACATTCCTCGTGAAGAAGTCATCTGTATTGGTGATGGCGAGAATGATTTAACGATGATTGAGTATGCAGGTTGTGGCGTTGCAATGGGTAATGCCGAGCAAAGTGTAAAAGAAATCGCCCAATTTCATACACGTTCCAACAATGAACACGGAGTCGCCTATGCGATTGAACAATTAATATTAAATACTTAGTACATATAACAAACTCATAGATGATTATTAAAAAGAACCCTAGTTTGGGTTCTTTTTGATATAATTACTTCCAAATTTTCTTTAAAAAAACTGATACGAATTCTTTCCATTTGCTTTTGCACGATATAGCGCATTGTCTGCATCTTTAAGTAAAACACTTATATTATTCTCAAAACTAGGTGGGTAAAAAACAATTCCCATACTAGCTGACAAATTAAACTCTTTTAAATGAATATCCCAAGTGGATAGTCTAGAAAGGAAACATTCTGCTTTTTCGCGAAGGTCTTTATAGTTTACCTCACCAGTAATGTTAATAATAAATTCATCTCCACCTAATCGTGCGGCAAAACCATCTATTTTCTGTTGCTTTAAAATTTCCTCAATCCTTAGTGCTACTTCCTTTAATACTAAATCCCCAGTGTCATGTCCAAGCATGTCATTAATCTTTTTAAACCCGTCCAAATCTAAAAAGAAAAGGGCCCCTCCTTTTGTTGAATACAAATTAAAGTACTTATAGAGGAATTGCCGATTATAAATTCCTGTTAATTGATCTCTGAAAGCCAAGTGCTCCAATTCCAAATAATAAGAAAACATTTTCGCTAATCTTTCAATCATTCTTACATTTTTCCAGTTAAACTCTTTAGCCTCCTCATGAACAGCACATAGGGTACCAAATGTCTCTCCGTTTTTCAATTTAATAGGCACCCCTAAATAAGAATTAATATTTGCATCAAGGAGTGCTCTCCTAATGTCATCTAAATCTGTCTCCTTACTAATATCTTCAATAACTAAAGGGATGGCTTTTTGAAAGTCTATGCGATGACATACGCTTTGTTTAACGGGTATCGACATACCCTCTTTAATCTGTATATTGTGATTTTTTTCAGACAGCTTTAAGATCGTTTGTTGTTCGTTTGTCAAAGTACTTAGAAAGAATAAACGATCCGGCATTACTTCTCTTGCTAATTCTAAAATATCCAAAGCAAGTTCATTAAAATTCTTGTACAATTGAAACTCATTTATTGCTGATACCAAAATAAACACTCCAAATATATGTTATAAAAATAAGATACCATAACCGCGTTTTTATCTAAAGGTGAATCATATGTATAAACCATTAGTTAATCTCTTTTTTGAGAAAACGCCATACTAAAACCCGCTTATCTTTTTCAAATTGGAAGTAAGCGGGTTTTAAGTGTTTTATAAACTCAGTCCGAAGTTGTAAGAGTCGCCTGGACATCTGGAGTGATTGTAGGAAAAGGATAGTTAATTTCTTCATCAAATTCTACCCAGTCAAGATTTGCCATCATCAGTAGGTAGCGTTTGCCGCTTGTTGGATCACTTATGATGATATGGTCACGCCCTGCTGTTTCTACACGTCCATGGTATACCATCGCGTTCCATTTGCTGTTACCTTGATAAGTAAAATAAAAAGTTCCGATTTTACCTTTGTTGTAGCGTAGGATATTTTCGATAAATGATTCTTCCATTGTACCTGCAAGAAGTTGCTGTCCAGTCCCCATCGGAACCACCGGGACAGAATACGTAGGTCCAGAGGGCATAGAGGGCATAGCCCCTGGAAAACCAGCTGGTTGTGTAGCGCTTTCCCTAGTCATGGAAGATGGATATAAACTAGAATGATAGTTCGTTGGATAATAATTAAAGCCTTGGCAAGACATAAAAAATCAACTCCTCAAAATTTATCTATAAAACTCTGTGCAATAGCCCGGTACAGCGACATAGAAGCAATGATTTTTGTGTGCAAAATCAAACTTCGTCATAGGTGATCTAGGCATAGTAGCGCCACAAGGTGCTCGAAATTTTTTCCCTGGACTTGGGTTATAAAACCACAAATTCATTCTGGCACGAGGTTCTCTATGACCATGCAACAAATTCCTAGCTCTCTGGAGGTCCGCTTCACTCGGACGCTGTGTATATAATGATCCATTTAAAACGGGTTCGAAATGAGGGATTCCAGTTCCAGGTATCGTTTGGTAAATTGCATGCCTTATATTGCGGAGGTTTCTGAAATCAGGATCACAGTCGGCCTCGACCCGATTGGCCACAACCGTTCCCACCTTGTTCATCCCTTCGACTCCTTCACCTATCGCTTCGGCCAGCATAAGCCTTGCTAACTCTTCCACGTCACGTGCATTATGTTTTATTCGTCTGCCCATTTTCTCACTCCTTCGGCTTATACAAGTAATTTATTAACCGAAGTTGACTTTGGTAGCTTGCCTATGAGCCTAATTTTACAAATTAGTTTTAACTAATTAATCTCCCACAAAAATGCTTAAAAAAAGAAAAAAACCTAATATTTAAGGCTTTTTTCATAAGTATTTTTTTCTTTTCAAATACTTTTCTAACTAATCTGCGGTAATAAAATAATAAATTCTGTTCCCTTATCTTTTTCACTATTCACTTTTATTGTCCCTTGGAAAGAATGGATTATTTGAAAACTTACCATCATTCCTAATCCTGTTCCCTTTTCTTTTAAGGAGTAGAACGGGGATCCGAGCATGTCTATTTGTTTTTTTGTCATACCTATACCTTGGTCCTTAATGATAATCTGTATATATCCATCATCTGTTGAAGTACAGCTAACCCAAACGGTTCCACCATTCGGCATAGACTCTACTGCATTTTTTAAAATATTAATTAATGACTGGTTCAATTTTTGAGGATTAGCATTAATATAACAGTAAGAGAGAATATCAGTGTTAATCTCTACATTGCGATTTATGGTATAACTACGAATGATATTTACTACGCGCTCTATTTGATAACCTACTTCGACTTTTTCGATATTATTAATTGACGGTTTTCCAAAGGATAAAAAATCATCAATAATTTCATTGGCACGATCTAATTCTTCAATGGATATTTTGATGTAATTTTTCTTTTCTTTAGGCAGATCGGGTTCGTTGAGAAGTTGTAAAAAACCGCGGGTAACTTGCATCGGGTTTCTGATTTCATGAGCAAAAACACTAGTTAACTCACTTATCACTCGTAATTTTTCCGTATTTTGCACCTCTAGACGAAGTTGATGGGTCTCCCTGATTGTTTCAATTAACATTGTGAAGAACCAAGTAATAACAATTACTAAGATGAGATGAACAATCTGGATTTTTAGATAATCATAGGAAAAACCTCTTAAAATACTGAAAATAGTAAGCCCGATAAGACAGTAGTAAAAGGAAAGACCCACTGAAATTTTAACTCTTTTATCCTTTTTTGAACGAGAAAACAATCTTTGAAAATACAATACAACAGGTAGTGAAAATAATAGGACAAGAACCGTATTATAAAATCCAATACTTATACCAAAGGATAAGCGAAAAAGTACAATTAAGACAGATAGGATGATGCCTGGCCAGAATCCACCGTATAATGTCCCTATTAATAGTGGAATAACTCTTAGCTCCAAACGAGCATTTTCACCAAAATCCACTGGAAAGGACATACAAAACAGAATGGATATTCCCCACAAAATGGTCATTATGATGTTTTTATTTTTAGTACTTTTTACCTTTTCAGTAATAAATGTATAGTAGATAAATATGGGTATGACCATAAGCGTTAATTGAAACAAAAAGTCTTTAATAATACTCATCTTTATTACCTTTCGTATGTATAATCATTTTGAATTTGAGATATGTATATTATCATTATCGACCCATTTTCCCTAAAGTACAGTATTTCTGTAAAATTTTTTATACAAAAACTTAAAAAGGGCATTAACCGTAATGATTAATTCCACTCTTTACTAAAGAATATTAAATCAGTTAAATATCAGACTCTAACCGTTGCATAAACTCCTCGGCTGCACTGTATCCTTGCCGCTTCAGAAGCCAGTTATTTGCCGCTGCTTCAATTAAACCAGCTACATCCCGACCAGGTTGAAGCTGAATCTCTATATGAGGAATTTGAACTCCCATATATTCCGTATATTTCGGTTCGTGGTCTAATTCATTATTGAGTGAATTCTTCTGCCATTTTGTCAATTCAATATCAAGTGCAATCCTCGTCTCATCCTGAAAAGCTTTTCTCCCGTATAAGCGGACCACATTTAGAAGCCCGATACTCCGTAGGGCTAGAAACTCTTTTGTCTTCCCATCGTGGGTTCCTAAAATCGTTCGTGGACTGAGTTTTTTCAATACAACAATATCATCAGCCACAAGCCTGTGACCCCTACCAATCATCGTGTGTGCCGTTTCGCTTTTACCGACACCTGAATTACCCCGAAGTAAAATGCCCATTCCGTATACATTGATACAAACCCCGTGTACTGCGATTGCTGGAGCTAAAGTTTTTAACATATAATCATCAAGGTTTGTGATAAATTCAGAAGTAGTCTGAGGTTCATATGTACATAACAATGGAATTCCCTCTTCAAGACAATACTGAGTCAAATAGGTAAGCCCCTCCTGTCCAGCAGTAACGATAAAGCATGGTGGATGGTATTTTACGATATTACCAATACGCATCTGACGTTCCTCTATACTCAATTTGTGCAGATATGTAATTTCTTTTCTACCAAGGATTTGAACACGTTCCGTTGGAAAAAAATCAAAGTGGCCAACAAATTCCAAGCCAGGACGGTGGGATCTTGATTGTTTTATTTGTTGCTTTAATTTATTTTCTCCAGTTAGTACTTTTAATGAAAACTTTCGAACTAGATCTTCAACCGTTAACATTCTCAAAGCAATCTCCCTTTCATTCCGTTCTATTTATACTATTTAGAATATGTATGTAATTATGAAAGAATATAAGAATATTATATCAATGGTTAAATCCAAAGACTATTTTAAACACAAGTGATAATAGTATTTACAAAATAAAAAACCGTAGAAATAACTCTACGGACGTACACTTTTACAATATGAATATCATGGTTTACAGCCAATGTTTGGGGTATTGTCTCTTAGGAAATAGATTATTATATAGCATGGAAACAAACACTAGTAAAAAGATGCCTATGAAAACTGGAATAAGATAGCCCCATCCTGTTTCAAAGTTAATCGCAACTAGAGCACTAGCTGCTGCCGGTGGGTGAATGGTTTTTGTTAGAGCCATTAAAAGTAGGACAATAACTAAGGTTATGACTATGATAAATAGACTCTTCCCAAATATACTCCATATGAGAATACCGGTAACAGTGGAAAGTATGTACCCTCCAATCACTTGCCTCGGCTGAGATAAAGGGCCGTTGTGCGCCGCGAATACTAAAATACTGCTCGCACCTAAAGGACCTATTACCATAGAGTAATTTGAGGAGAAAGCTAAAAAACAAATGATGCTTACAGCTAGAAAGACCCCTACTACACTTATAATAGAATCTATATAATCAAACTTAGTCTCATTTCTAGATTCACCCTTCATTTTATTAAAGTATACAATCAATCGTTCAAACGATTGATTTTTTATATTGTCATTTGACTTTTCTAAAGTATTCATTGAATTCCCCTATACTAACTAAAATGTCTATCTAATTCAGTTTCTACTACTGCTATGTTATATATCTTATAGGAATACTATGAATTTTTAAATACTTTTTTTAAATAAGCTATACTCGAGCTAAAAGGGGTAAAAAGAATTTCCTTTAAAAGCAGTAATGGATAATGATAGCCAAACTACATAGTTATTCCAATAGTGGGAATAGTAATAGAAACCGTATGAGATGGAGTTAGAAAATGAAACTCACTTCCCTTATTTTCAAAAGGCCCAAGAAGAGGGATAACAAACAAAATCCTTCCAAGCAAGAATCTCAAGTATTTAAGGAGGTATTCGATACAATCGATGATAATACTTCTTTCTTTAAACAAGCATTTTCTGGTTCAGATGATTTAAAAATTAATACATTAAATGTAAGGACTATCTCTGGAATTCTGGTCTTTTTAGAAACGATGGCAGATAAGGAAAAAATTCAAAAAGATATTTTAAAACCTATTATGGAATCAGATAATACTCAAGTGGGAGATCTACTGAAATCTACCTTCCAGAGATCAACTAATCTGTACCAAGCTCAACAAGAACTTTTAAACGGTACCTGTATTTTGATATTGGATGGAAATAAGAAATATTACATGTTGGATGTTGCTTTATCCAAGGACCGGCCAGTCCAAGAACCAAATAATGAACAAGTAATTCAGGGGTCTCATGAAGGTTTTGTAGAAAACCTTATGACGAATCTTCATTTAATTAGAAAAGCTATAAAAACTCCAAATTTGAAGTTAGAACATTTAAATGTTGGGGACCAGATTCAATCCAAATTATCCCTCGTTTATAGAGAAGATCTTGCAAATAAAGAATTAATAAAAGAATTCAAACAGCGAATTGACGGTGTCTCTATCGATTATATCCCTAGTTTTGGATATCTACAGGAATTAATTGAAGATTCCACCTGGTCACCCTTTCCGCAAATATTATATACAGAGAGAGTCGACCGTGTGGTAGGTCATTTAAATGAAGGAAGAGTTGCCGTTTTTATAGAAGGAAATCCCTCTTGTTTGCTAATACCTATTACATTTTTTGCCTTCTTCCATTCGCCAGATGATTATAATTCACGCTGGATTATTGGTTCATTTGTTCGTTCATTAAGGTTCTTGAGTATTGTTATTGCCGTTAATTTACCTGCTGTTTATATTGCAGTAATCGGCTTTCATTTCGAGGTATTGCCTGATGAGCTAGTACTTCCTGTAATAAGTTCAATTAGAAATATTCCTTTTCCACCTTTAATTGAAGCACTTGTTATGGAATTGACCATAGAATTGATCCGAGAAGCAGGGGTTCGTCTTCCCTCAAGAATTGGACAAACCATTGGTATTGTTGGAGGTCTTGTTATTGGTGACGCAGTTGTCCGTGCAGGTCTGATTTCAAATACTATGATTGTTGTTGTTGCCATTACTGCTGTAGCTGCATACAGCATTCCTACGTCTGCTATGAGTGATGCCGTACGTTTTTTGCGCTTTATTCTTATGTTACTTGCATCCACTTTTGGATTTGTTGGAATTGCTTTTGGAACAATGTTGATATTATCTCATTTATGTCGACTAGAATCTTTCGGTACTCCCTATTTTACACCTTGGGCTCCTTTTCATTTAAAGGACTTGAAAGATACTTTTATCCGCTTACCTATCTGGAAATTTAATACACGGCCATATGATTCGAAATCCACCAACCCTGATAGACAGTCTTTGGCAAGAGGATGGAAGTTTAATGGAAAAAGACAAAAATAAGGTCACGCATAAACAGCTAGTTTTTATGATTATTCAAGCTCAGATTGGTGTAGGAATTCTATCTTTGCCACATGATGTAGCATTAGTAGCTAAGCAGGATGGCTGGATTTCTACACTAATAGCTGGAGCTATCTCTCAAGTCATTATTTTAATCATTTGGGGACTTTGCATGAGATTTCCTTCCTTTTCTCTATACCAAATCCTTCCTCACTTACTTGGAAAAGTGATAGGAAAGTTTCTCACGCTCAGTTATTCCCTGTATTTTATGGTAACAGGAAGCTTAGTTTTAGCAAGATATAGTGATATCATTGATAAATGGATTTTACCACGGACCCCCAATTGGATTACTATGGTTTTAATCCTTATCACCTGTATTTACATTGTTAGTGCAGGTCTAACAAGTATTGCACGGTTTTATGTACTTGTATCTCCTATTCTTTTTTTATTACTCGTATTGATCTCGTATAGTATGAAAGATGCTAATTTCCTTTATATCCTTCCCATAGGGAGTCATAACATTTCTACTATCCTTAAAGGATCAAAGGAAGCCGCATTCTCGATGTTAGGCTTTGAACTCTTTTTATTTATCCATCCTTTTGTGCAATCCTCTGGTAAAAATAAGCTTAAATCCTTTACAACTGCCAATATTTTTGTCACGGTCTTTTATACCTTTATGGTGTTTGCGAGCCTTGTTTATTTCGAAACGAATGCTGATATTGCCCTAACTCCAGAGCCTTTGTTGTACATGATCAAAGCCTACTCTTTTCAGGTACTTGAAAGAACGGATTTATTTTTCTTATCGTTGTGGCTTATAATCGTTGCTACTTCCATTGCGAATTGGCTATTTTTATCTGCATGGGGCTTAGCAAGCCTAGGTAGGAAAAAAAAATATACTGCTTTTCTCCCACTTGTAGCAGGTTTCAATCTAGTTCTAGCTCTTGTTCCTGATCAGGAAAAAGATTTCGAAAATTTCAATCAATTTCTTGGTCCAACCCACTATATTTTTATTGTTATAATACCTTTTGTACTATTATTACTTTCAATCATTTTGTCAAAAAAAGAAGAGGTGAATAAGGTATGAAAAGGAAACTCAGTACCTTATTTCTCCTTTGTATATTGCTTACTGGTTGTTGGGACCAACATCTGATGAAGAATGCCATATTGGTACAGATTTTGAGTTATGATTTATCAGAAGACGAGGAATTTTTATTAGGGGTCTCCATTCCTATCATCGAGGAGCCATCCGGTGGCCCTCAAGCCTTGGTTAAAAGTGAAACATTCTCTGCAAAAGGTCTAACACCAAGGGAATCTCGAAAGAAAATAGCACGTGAAATATCTGGAAACTTAGATACATCCAAAAACAAATTAATCCTTTTCGGTGAACAAATCGCAGTTAATGATATCTATCCTACCTTAGATGTCATTTGGAGAGATCCGAGAAATTCATTAGGAGCTACATTAGGAATTGTAGAAGGACGAGCCGTTGACTTGCTAAATATCAAACCGAAACATCAGTCAAATGTAAGTGAATATATACAAGACGCCCTTACTAGTGCAGAAGAAAACACCATCATTCCAAATGAAACGATTCAGACATTAGCTTCAGAGATGTTAGATCCGGGAGAAGATATTGTACTGCCACACCTAAAACGAAATGACAAAAATAGTGCAGTTGTGGTCGGACTTGCCCTAATGAATGAAAGAAAATATGCGGGGAGCCTTTCCCCTCAAGACTCAACCCTTCTTCTCTTAATGAAAGATAAAAAAGGGAAATTCGCGCGATTCACTAAAAAAGTGAACGATGAAGAAGAGTTCAACATAAATAATTATATTTCATTTAATGTCCAACATTTGAAAAGGAAATTAAAAATACAAGTAAAAAATGGCCTTGTTTCTGTTAAGCTAAATCTTGATCTTAAAGTAAACATTGAGGAATATCCGAAGGGCGATGTACCAAAACAAATCAATCGGCTAAACAAAGAATTATCAGAAGAACTTACAAATGATGCGAACCGGGTTATAAAAACACTGCAACAGTTGAATTGTGACCCTTTCGGAATGGGAAGAAGATTAATGGCCTTTCATCCCAACACTTGGGAAATGCTAGATAAGAAGGATTATTTCAAAAACATTGAATTTACTACTAATGTGAAAGTTGATATCATATCACACGGTATAGTGATGTAAAGTACAGAGAATGAAGAAAGAGTCCCATCATCGGGACTCTTCTCATGCATTTAGATTCTTTCAATTATAAACTCAAATTCCATGTCTTTATCTGCCTTGATGAGATGTTCTTCATGAACAGGAGCACCCCAGCTGTCATCCCCCCCTACACCCATCTGTCTTCCAGCCACAGTAACAACTGTATAATGGATATTTGGAAGTTCATACATATGCTTTGCATTTTCAAGCTCAAACGCTGTATACGGGGATAAATTAACTTCCAATGGTTGCACCACAGAAGAAATTTTTAATCCGTGACCATTTAGGTTAGTTACATTAACACGTCGAACTCCTGTATGATTCCCAGACTCTTGTGGCATTAAATAACTTGATAGATTGTCAGTTACCTGATTTTTGAATATACCAAGCTTCGCTCCCATCGAACGGTCCGTATAATTCTCTTCCGGACCCATCGCATACCACTCTAATTGGTTGTAATCAGCCGGTAGTTTAAAAGAAACAGCAAAGATCGGCAGCTGAGGCAAGTTCTTCGTGCCTCTATAAGTTGAATTCACACGAACACATCCATTAGGGAATACGGTGTAATCTATTTTCACTTCTAATTCACTATTAATTGAGAAATGATACGTAAAAGATACCTTTACTTGATTCTCACTTTCTTCTAATGTAACATCCACGCATTTTCTAGCTAAACTTGCTACGTACCAAATTCCGGAATGAAAGCTTTGTGAAAATCCTCGATCATTATCCGTTGTTGCTCTCCAGAATAATGGTTCTGGAGGAAGAGCAATCAATTCCCTTCCGGCATATTTTAATGAAATTAAACTTCCCACCTGTTTGGAGAACATGACCGTGAAATCTTTCCCGTGTACACCAATATTCACATCCCCGTCAACCACACGCAGCTGTCCTTCAACATTGAACATTTCCTTTGAACCAACTTGGTAAACAAACTGTCCAAAGGCCATTTCATACCCTGCATCTGCCCAAATCGTGCTTTCTTTTAGCTTTAATGAAACTTGAACGCAATATTCACCATTGGTTTTTTTTATGTCCACAGGCCATTGAAACACATAGCTTCTTTCACTTTGAGGTTCCACATCCGTTACTAGTGTGTTTCGATATAACTCCAACCCTTCTAAAAACAAGGCATATTCAACCACATAATTTTTGGTATTTGAGAATAGATTGTCATTCTTAATCGTTACATCTGATTCAGTTGGGATCAGCTTAACATTTTGATATAAATATTTCACTTCCTGCATTTTTGGGGAGAGTTCTCGATTGGCATAGACAATTCCATTTGTACAAAAACCATAATCGGTTGGTCGGTCCTCAAAATCACCACCATAGGCTAAGTACTCTTTTCCATAGCGATCTATTTTATAGATGGATTGATCAATATAATCCCAAATAAATCCACCTTGATACATTGAATACTTTTGTTCTAATTCTGTGTATTTGTACATTCCACCAATTGAATTTCCCATCGCATGCATATACTCACAGCTTATATATGGCTTTTCTGGATTTTCCGTTAAGTATTTTTCAATATCCGCTGGCTTTGCATACATCCGGCTTTCCATATCACTAGTATCATTATAGTCACGGTTATGGAACACTCCTTCATAATGGACAAGACGACTTGGATCTACCCTTCTAAAATAATTAGAGACGTTTAGAATGACCTCCCCAGCATAAGATTCGTTTCCACAAGACCAGATAAGAATGGAAGGATGATTTTTATCCCGTTCGACCATTGAAATCGCTCGATCCATAACAATATCTTGCCATTCTAAATAATTCCCAGGTATATTCCAAGAAGGTTCGACCGCCCCCATCTTTTGCCAAGAACCGTGCGTTTCAAGATTCATTTCGTCAATTACATACACTCCATATTCGTCACATAATTCATACCAATAGCTTTGATTCGGATAATGTGACGTACGGACCGCATTGATATTATTTTGTTTTAATGTTTTAATATCCCAGATCATATCTTCTTTGGTAATTGCACGGCCCCGGCGAGGATTGAATTCATGACGGTTGACCCCTTTAAACACGATTCGTTCTCCATTTAGGCACATCACATTATTTATGAGTTCAAATCTTCTAAATCCAACCTTTTGCGGCACAACCTCGACCAATTGACCATCCTTGTTATAAAGCTGAATATATAATTGATACAAATATGGACTTTCCGCACTCCACAGCTCCGGCTTATCAAGTGTCATTGTCATAGAACATTTGCCGTCGTTTACTTTTCCATTTGTTGACGAAACAACGTCTCCGTTACTATTTACTAATTCAGCTGAAATTTTTGAAGCAGAACCTTGGAGCATTAAATCGGCCGACAAAGTACCTTTTGTGAAAGTTGAATCTAATTCCGGTCTAAGATGTAAATCACCAACATGTATGTCTGGTACTGTGTACAAAAACACATCACGGAAGATGCCTGAAAATCTCCAAAAATCCTGATCTTCCAACCAACTACCTGTACTTCTCTGATACACCTCCACTGCTAGCTTATTTTCTCCTTCTGTTACATAAGACGTAAGTTCGAATTCAGCCGGAGTAAACGAATCTTCACTATAACCAACAAACTTTCCATTCAACCAAACATAAAAAGCGGACTCGACCCCTTGAAAGGATATATATACCGGCTTCATTTTCATATTTTCAGGAATAGTAAAAGTTTTAATATAGCTCCCTACAGGATTATGATCGGTTGGAATTTCGGGTGGTCGAATGTCATTATGGCCGTCCCAAGGGTACATTGTATTCACATATTGAGGCTGACCATACCCTTGTAGCTGAATATGACCAGGAACTGAAATATTCCCCCATCCGGAACAATTAAAATCGAGTGTGTAAAAATGTTCTGGGCGGTTATCCGGGTTGACGGAATAACTAAATTTCCATTCTCCATTCAGACTTTTCCTCATATTCATTGTTGCCGAGTTTTTTGCTTCCTCCATGGTTTCGTAATAGCGATGATCAGAGTGTGCTGGAAGACGATTCACAGCGAACACATTTAGATCCGTAAGCCAGTTAATTGTTGGATTATTTGTTTTCATTTTTTCACACCTTCGATTAAATTTTGTAACTATATTCCGAACTATTTCACAGACCCCATCATCCCAGCCACAAACTGCTTTTGCATGATGAAGAAGATGAATGCAGCGGGTAATGTAGCAATTACTATCGCGGTCATGATCACCCCAAAGTCTGGGGAGTAGCTTGATCCGAGAACGGATATTAGTAAGGGTATGGTTTGATTTTCAGGTGACTGCAGAACAACTAACGGCCACAAGTAGCTATTCCAGCTAGCCATAAATGTAATAATTGCAGCGGCAGAGTAGGTTGTTTTCATTGTCGGAACATAGATTCTAAAGAAACAACCAATCTCGGTTAAACCATCGATTCTCCCTGCTTCCAGGATATCTTTAGGAAACATTTTCGTACTCTGTCGAAAGAAAAAGATTAGAAACGCAGTGGTTACTGTGGGTAGGATAACAGCTGCAAAGGTATCGATTCCAATAAAAGGCGCTGTCTGTGAAATCGATCCAAACATCCTAAACAACGGAACCATTAATGCGGCAAAAGGTATCATCATTGATAACAATAAGAAATTAAAAACCATATCTTTGGCTTTACTTTGATAAATCTCAAAGCCATACCCTGCAAGTGATGCGATCAATAACGAAAGGATAGTAGTTGTAATAGAGATTTTTGCTGAATTCATTAAAGCTGGCACCAAATCAACCGTCTCCAATAGATTGCTTAAATTCTCCAAAAAATAACTTCCCGGTAATAGCCGTCCTTTCGTAACATCAACTGATTTATTAGTTGAGCTGATAATCATCCATAAAAATGGAAAGAACGAGATTATTGCTGCAATAGTAAGAAATGCATAGCTGAACACTCTTTTAAGCATTTTTATCACCTGCCACTTTAAACTGGAAAATGGAGAAGATCACAATCATGATGACAATCGCGTAAGAGACTGTGGCTGCATAACCAAAGTCAGGTGTATATTTAAAAGACAGATTGTAAATATATTGAGAAATCGTAATGGTCGCATTTCCCGGTCCACCTTGCGTAATATTCATGACTTCATCAAACAATTGAAGTGTTCCGATTGTCGAAGTAATGGAAGTGAATAAAATAATGGGCTTTAATAACGGAATCGTAATCTTAAAAAATATTTGAAAGGGTGAAGCACCATCCATTTTTGCGGCTTCGTATATCGAGTGATCAATGTTTTGCAAGGCAGATAAGTAAAAGATCATATTGTATCCAGTCCATCTCCAGGTTATGGCAACAATAATGGCCACCTTTGCCCAGAAAGGATCTGTTAGCCATTGAATCGGCTCTGATATAATCGATAACTTCAATAAGAAAATATTAATAATTCCATCCTGACCGAACAAATATTTGAATATAACCGAATAGGCCACTAATGAGGTGACACAAGGAAGGAATATTGCCGTACGAAAGACGCCCTTTAGCTTCAATGTTTTATCATTTAACAACACAGAGATAAACAGAGCAAGAATAATCATGATGGGCACTTGAATGATTAAATAAATCACTGTATTTTTTACGGTTGTTAAAAACGTTGGGTCCTGCAATAAGCGTGCATAATTATCTAAACCAACAAAAGTTAAATTGGTTCCAGTCCCTGATTGCATTGACATAATTAATGCCTGCACCATTGGATAAAAATAAAACAAGCATATTAAAACGGTTGCAATCGCAATAAAGGACCAGCCAATTGCTGTATTTTTCATGCGAAGACTACGGGTAGAATGCATGGGTTGAATATTTTGCTTTGTTTTTACTGTGATCACACTTTTCATCTCCTCACCTAGTAAACAGAACTAGCCCCGGAACAAGTAGTTCCCCTCATTGATCAGATCCATTCAAAGACTGAATAGGAGAAGCCGCCGAGTTTCCGAGGCTATTTTATCAATTTACTAGCTTATTTCACTTGCGCTTCGGCTTGTTTTTGAGCATCTTCAAGTGCTTTATCAAGGTCTTTTCCTTTTATATAGTTTTGTGCTTCCACCGCTAGGATATCTTCAATGGCATAGGTGTGCAAACCATAGTTGATTTGAGGAATCTGCTCGGTCCATGCTGCAAAATCTGCTATAATTTTTTGACCTCCGAAGAAATCATCTCCTGCTTGATAAGCCTCGCCATCAGCTGCTGGTTTAAACGTACCGATCGCCCCAATTTCTTTATTGATGGTTTGATAGAACTCTACGTTTGATCCAAATGTTTTTGCTAGGAAATCAGCAGCATCCTCTTTACCTGGCACATTTAGAACATACCATGAACTTCCTCCCAGGTTCGACGCGTTCACTGATTCAGGTACGCCTGGAAGTCTTGGATGCGCAACAACTGCCCACTTACCAGCCTGCGAAGCTTCCGCCTTTATTGAAGGAGTAATCCAGTTACCTGTTGGAACTGTAGCAACATCACCGCTATTAAATCCAGCTAAAAACTGGCTCCAGTCAGAAATCGGTTTAACTAAATCGGCATCTAAAATTTCTTTATACGTTTCAAATGCTACTTTAAGTGCTTCATTTCCAGCTAGATTAGGAGTCTTGCCGTCATCCTTCAAATACCAAGAACCAGCAGATTGAATCATCATACGAATGAGACCTAGGTCGTTAGGATCTTGTGTAAGCATATGCTTCCCAGTAGCTTCTTTCACTTTCTTACCAATTTCAATATATTTCTTCCAATCCATATTTTGTAAATCTTCAACTGTGTATCCAGCCTGCTCTAGGTAATCTGTTCGAACATAAAGCCCTGATACACCCGTATCAAACGGAAGACCATAGTTTTTACCATCAACACTTGTCGGTGCAATCTTATACTGTGCAAAATCATCTGAATTAAAAGTACCTGTTAATTCATGAAACATATCAGGATAAGCTTGGAGGAAGCTTTGTGCACGATAATCTTCAATTAAAACAATATTGGGTAATCCTTTTGTTGTTCCAGAACTTAAGCTAGTATTTAACTTTTGAATAATATCATCCTGTGCATTTTCAATAATCTTAATCTCTAAATCCGGATTATCACTTTTATACGCATCCTTAGCAAGATTCATAGCTTTAATATTAAAATTTGGATCCCATGCCCATACAGTTATTTCATTTGAATCTTTTGTCTCTCCGGAAGTGTCCTTAGAAGAACCTGAAGAACAAGCTGCCAAAAATAAAATACTAACTAAAAATAGTGCAAGAACTTTTTTCATCGATTTGCCCCCCGTTGTATTTTCTGTTGTAAGCGCTCTCTCGCTTACAAGTATTATGGTAGCACCCCAATATGGTTAACAGTTAGGAAGAAATTTTTAAGTATTAGTAAATTATTCAGTTATTGAATACGCTTTCATTTTTTGGGATATTGTATTTATTTTAGATTATATGATTTTTTTTATAATGGTAGTGTTATTCGTACCTTTGTCCCTTCCCCTAACTCACTTGAGATTTGAACACCATATGATTCTCCGTAGGTCAGTTGAATACGTTCATCTACATTTCTGACACCAATACCTGAAAAAAACTCTTGCTTGCGATTAGAAGGAGGTAAATGACTGTCTGCTGAGACCTCCATACCATCCCCGTTATCTACAACCTCACAAATCAATAAATTTCCTTCTTTCCAAATAAGAACATGAATAAAACCTTCTGGCTTATGGTTGAATGCATGAAAAAAAGAATTTTCCATAAAAGGCTGTAGGATTAGCTTTGGAATTTTGTATTCCTCACAATCCCCTGAAACAAAAAAGTTTACTTTTATTCGATTTCCATATCGCTTCTGATTAATTAGGACATAGTTTCTTAGATTGGCGATTTCTTGGTTTACTGTTACGGTCTCATTCACATTACCTATGGTGTTTTGTAATAAAGAAATCAACGCATTAATCATTGACTCCGTTTCTTCTTTACTACCATGGTTTGCCATCATCTTGATTGATGTTAATGTATTATATAAGAAATGTGGATTTATTTGTTGCTGTAATGCAGCTAGTTCTGCATTCCGTCGTTGTTTTTGTGAAACGACAAGCTGGTCAACATACTCATGAAGTTCATCAAGCATAGAATTAAAGGCTTTTCCGATTTGTCTTGTTTCGTATGTACCAGAAACGGAAACATATTGGTGAAAATCGTGTTTTGAGGTATTCTCTATTTGCTTTACCATCTTTGATAAGGAATTAGTTAATCTTCTAGAGGCAAGTAACACAATAATAAGGGCAATACAAACAATACCCATTACAATAAGTAAAATTTTGTTTGTGTCAATTAAGCTACCAAATGCCGTTTGTTTATCAATAGTATTAAACATGTACATATCGAAGGATGGAATATATTCCATCAAAATAATCTGTTCCTTCCCCATAAAGTCACCGATTATATAGTCTTCATTTTTACCCTCACCACTTTTAGTAGCGTAACCTAAGAGCTCGTTTGATTTTTGCCCAATTAGTTTTGATTGATTACTAGAAACAATTATTCCATCCGAATTGACAAAGAATACATTATTGCCAGGACTAGTAAAGTTAGAATAAAATTTTTTAAACTCTGTTTCTTTTATAGCAAAATAGAGAGACCCATAGTTATTTCCAGACGTTCTTTCTAATAATGCCTTTGTAGCAACAATATACCGTCCATCCTCCCGGTTTGGCCGATAGTCATATTGATAAAAAAGTTTATTAGGATTTTCATACGTTTTTTTAGTCAAATAACTATTTTTCAACTCTTCGTCATGAATGGGCCAATAGGAACGATCGGTTGCATAGCTGATCCCGTTTATCCCTGTAACAATTATACTTACCTCATATGCATCCAAATTCGGTTCAAGCCGTTTCATTAGTTGACTCATCGTATAAATAGAACTTAAACGCTCAACATTGGATTCGTCTTCCTTCGTTAAAATTTCTTTTAGAGTAACACTTTGCTGTAGGTTATTTGATGCGATAACAATAGAGTAATTAAACTTATCGA
This sequence comes from Robertmurraya korlensis, assembly GCF_023715225.1. Classification (GTDB taxonomy): domain Bacteria; phylum Bacillota; class Bacilli; order Bacillales; family Cytobacillaceae; genus Robertmurraya_A. The sequence goes on along the minus strand of NZ_JAMBNS010000006.1, from coordinate 218,091 downwards.
GACTTTCATTTAACTGTTTCATCACTCTCGCATTTGTAATGCTAAACTTATCAAAAAAGAACTGCTCCGACATTCGAATAGTGGTCCAGGTAATCGTTACGGAAACGGTTACAATTATCAAAACCGTTATCGTAAACATGGTGATAAACAAATTATTGTGTTTGAATCGTTCGGGAATTAATCTCATTATCCACCAGCTCTTATCTCAAGTATTGTTTTCTTCTGAATTGACTTGGTGACAGTCCTTTTATTTTTTTAAATACCTTGCAAAAATAGCTGTGATCAGAATAGCCCACTATAACACTAATCTCCGAAATAGTCTCCGTCCCTTGCATAAGTAGTTTTGACGCTTCTTCGATTCGTACCTTATTTAGGTATTCATTAAAGCCCTCATGCGTATGAGTGGAGAAATAGCTTGATAGATAAGAAGGGTTAAAATGAAAATATTGAGCAACCTCTGAGAGTGTTAACGGTTCTGCAAAGTGTTCATGAATATAATCCAATATTTTTTTTATATGTACGTTTTCCGGTTGTTGCTGATTTGCGAAGATCACTTGTTTTGCCTCATTTATAAACTCTTCTAAAATCTCGATTGCTTCCTGTGCAGAACAGGATTCTTCTATCGATTTCAAATACAAATACCTAGATTGTTCTAATTCCTTCACATTGTACTCCATATTACTGAGAAGAATGGTGATGTTAAATATGATATTCCCGAAAAAATCCTTATACTCATGAATATCAGTGTTATAGCAAGTAGACAATTTTTTCACGTGTTCTTGTAAATAATCAAATGCTGAATTAAAATGCTTGCGTTTAAAATCACTAGTAAAACCATCCAAATTAAAATTCTTACATTTCGGTACAGGATTTGGAAGATCATCCTTCCTTAGTAACGGGTAATTAGAAAAATAAAAACGATAGCTTAATAGGATTAATAGTTCATCTCTATAGATTTTGCCTAACTGTGAAATATCCTCAAATTCCTCAGTCAAAACAAAGCCAATCCCAGGTTCTGACTCCGCCAGTTGCGGAACGTATTCAATCAGTTTCGTAAAATTATCTCCATTTACTAGGAGTACATGATCTTTAAAGTGATAAGAGTAATTTAGCTCCTGTAGAACAATTTTTAATTTATCAAAAATTCCTTTAAATAGTTCTGATCTTCCCATCTTAAGATTTGTTCCAAGTAGACAAAAACGTTTATGTAAAAATTCTGTGGTTATTTTTCCAAATTCTAGGCCTTTCACTATATAACCAGAAATTAATTTGTTTAATATCTGCTCGATAGATAGATGGTTTTCTATCTGTTGATTCACTAAATTAAGTGAAGGAATTCTACTCACGGCATTCTTTAATACCTTTAAAAGTGCTTCTGAATCAAGGGTTGGCTTTAATATGTAATCAACCACTCCACTTTGGAAGGTAGAGCGAACATAATCAAAATCGCCAAAGCTACTCAACACAATTACCTCAATTTGAGGATATCTCTCCTTGACGATTCTCGTTAGCTGTTCTCCATCCATAACGGGCATGACGATATCGGTAACAATAATATGCGGATTCGTTGCTTCAATTAATTCAAGTGCTTCCTGACCATTTGAAGCTTCACCAACAATGGTAAAACCCTCGTTTTCCCAGTTAAGATAATGCTTAATACCCTGTCTGATTAATATCTCATCATCTACGATCAGTACTCTCCCCAGTTCAGCTGCTGTCAACTTAATCCCCCCAAAACGTGAAGTCACTCTATAGTAATCATTCTACATTATTTAACTCTTTGGGGTTGGATAAAAATTTGTATTATGCTGAGGTCCAATAATTAGTAGAAACGATGCACTAGTTTCCTTTTAGGACATGTGGTTTCCAAGAATTAGTGGATTCAATGAATTAAGTCTCCATTTAGGACATGACGTTTCCAAGAATTAGTGGAATTGATGAACTTAGTTTCCCTTTATCACATTTGATTCCCAATAATTAGTAGATTCAATGAACTAAGTATCCGTTTAGTACATGACCTTTCCAAGAATTAGTGGAATTAGTGGAATTGGTGAACTAAGTTTCTTTTTAGCACATATTATTTCCAAGAATTAGTAGATTCAATGAACTAAGTTTCCGTTAGAACATATGATTTTTAAAGTTGGCTCCTTATTATGACCATTTCTTCCATCTCAATTAGAATTGTTTTAAAAAGGAGGGGATACATTCACACAAAAAAGAAGCCAAGGAATTCTTCTCCCTGACTTCACTAATATAAATGTAAGACTTAATGTTTTATACTTCTATTTTGTTTATTACTTAAATCTAATCAAATACTCCGCGTGGAAAGTATTTCCTGGTTCAAGCTTATTATTACCAAACTTTTCACTAAAGTTCCCTGTTGTATCATATGTATCAGCCACTCCGTACCATGGCTCGATGCATACAAATGGGGCAATACTATCATCTTCTGGGATATATTTTGACCAGATTCCAACAAACGGAAAATCTTCGAACAAAACTTCTACACCATGACTAGACTTTTTTGATACCAAGGTAATCTTGTCGATATTGCTGTATACGAGAGCGTCACACGCAAAAAGTGAATTCGTTAGTGGAAGCGTTCCGATCTCATTAACACTGCCTTTCTCTTTAAGAAGAGAGTTCTGAAGCTCATATTCTATTACATTCTTACCTACAGCAGGTGTAAAGTGTAGTTGATAATCCTCAATGGTTTCATTTTCTAAAAGTGGAATCTTAAATGCAGGATGAGCCCCGATTGCAAAATGCATTTCCTTCTCGTTTTCATTCACAATTTCCCAATGTACAATCAGTGAGTCTCCTTTAAGCATATATCGGATAATTGCTTTAAACTCATAAGGATACACCTCACTAAAACGGCCAGCAGATTCAAACATAAAAGCAGCATTTGTTGCTGTCTGCTCGAGTATATGAAATTCAACATCACGTAAAAAACCATGTTGTGACATCTTATACGTTTGATCATGGATTTGGTATTGATCATCTTTTAAACGGCCTACTATTGGAAACAAAACAGGTGACACTCTTCCCCAGTATTTGTTGTCTCCTGTCCACATATAATCTAAACCATTTTTCTTGTGCTTTACTTTTCGTACTTCTGCTCCATGACTTTCTATTTCTACCTTCAACCATTCATTTTCAACAGTTATCATATTCTCATTCCCTCTTCTTTCTGGTCTAACATGTATAAATTCTATACTAAAAGACTCACTTCGAAAAAGAAAGGCTTAGTGATTTGATACTAATAATAATTTTTCTCCTAAACAGAACAGATGTTTTGTAGTAGAATAGACAAAGTGTTTTGATTTACTACATAATAGATTTATAGAGGTGGAATAGAATTGAATGGTACATCACATGCAGCAGTAGGTGCAGCAACAGGATTTGTCGTTGCAAATTCATTACAAACATCACCGACTGCCACACTTTTGTTAGTCGGTTTGGGAGGCGTCTCTGGTTTAATCCCAGACCTAGATATTGATGGAAAGCTTCGGGGTAAAATCACTTTATCACATAAAGTGATTCGGCTGTCTGCTCTTATCATTGGAATCATGATGGTTATTTATAGTTTCTTTGAGAAGTCAGAGATTGAGAGATGGTTAGGAGTAGGCATCGGTTTAATAATCATATTGATCGCATCGCTTATTAAACAAAAACATATGTTAACCATTACCGGAATAGCTGTTTTTATAGGTGGATTTTCTATGGAGGAACTTTGGGTCATTTTATTGGGCATATATATTATAGTTGCATCTGTATCTTCACATCGAAGTTATACCCATTCATTAGTAGGAGTTGCTTTCTTTGGCTTTATTACATCCCTTTTTGAGTCCTCAATCGGAATTGAGGGAGTGTTCTATGCTTGTCTAGGCGGTTATATTAGTCATTTGATTGGAGACTTAAAAATACTTCCGTTCAATAAACGAGGAGTGAAGATGTTTTTGCCACTATCATCCAAGGAAATATAAATTTGCTCTGGTTAGTAGTATGAACGAAAAATTACAAACGCCGATCACCAAAGGAGGTAATCGGCTAATTCTTATTATTTTGAATAAAGCTAATTGATTGATTAATAGGCTGTCAGTGCCTCTTCTGTTGGCCTTTCACCTCTTTGCAATTCATTAAGGCTTAGTCCAAAATCTAGTTGTAGATGGGGATAATCTTCAAATCCAATCCAATCTCCTCCCCATTCAAACCCAAGTTCCTTAGCCCGCTCAACTACTTCCAGCCAATCTGCCGATCCGTTGCCATTTCCATCAAACTCCATATCCCAAATGACCCGTCCTTTTTCTGTCTTTAGTGCAAAGTCCACTGCAAGTCCAAAGTTATGAAGGGACTCTCCACCTTTTGCATACGTAACAATACTTCCTGCTGTCGTACGACCTTGTTCATATAGAATATTCTGTTCCTCCACACTACGGAATCCATCCGTAATAACAACCGTAATTCCCTGATCCGCCATATTTTCAATAAGTTGATTTGTCCGCTCCTCTACTACTGGATGAATAGTGGTTGGCAATGGGACATTTTCTTTTTTTATATATTGGTAGTATATTATAGTTGCAATCAGAATCATGCAAATGAACATCCAAAATCTTTTCATAGCTGCTTTTCCTTTCAAAGTGTAAATCATACATTATATAGACGAACGAGAGTATGAATAGTTTCATTTTCTCATAGGGAATATAAGAAAAAAAGAGGGTGACTTCACCCTCTTTCTTACCCATTCAGACTTGTCATCACATCTGAGATTGTAAAATCTACTATGATGGTTCCACCGCTATAATCGCTATCTGTATATAAACCATTTGTTTCAGTTCCAGTTGAAGCCCCCCCTGAATATAACTTATAGCTAGAATTCTTCTCTAAGTCCGGTGAACTGATGTATAGTGACTGATAATCTTTTTCTGGTGCAAATGTGGCGATCGTGTTTCCTTCACTATCCTCTATGTGAACAATGGTACCTGCCGCCTGCGCTTCTGAGTATGTCATCATAATGGCATATTGTCTAGACGTATCAGAACTAGTTTGTGTTTTCGTACTTCCAGCTGCTACTAATACTCCTCCCGAGATTTCAAACGTATCAACATAGTCTATTTGACCATTTCCATCATCTGTTGGTCCATTTACAACGACTGTCCCATCTGTCATAACAAATGATCCGTTGGAATCCAACCCATCTCCCAGTGAATTTACAGATACATATCCGCCAGTAATCTGAATTAGATGATCCTCTGAAATGGTTTCAACCATATTGTCTCCTGAGGAATCAGCTCCGCCACCCACATTTAGTCCATCATCAGCAGAAGTAATGTCGATCGTCCCCCCTGCAATCGCAACAATGTTACTTTCGATTCCTTCATATGTCTTTGTAATTGTAATACTTCCACCCTTAGTCACTACCGAAGAATCGGCGTGTATCCCATCGTCTCCAGATGCGATTGTAAGTTCCCCATCTACAAATAAAACACTCTTGCTACTGTGAATGGCATCATCAAATGAATCAATCACAAATGTTCCTCCACCTATCACAAGCTCCGTTGTGGCCTTCAGACCTTTTGCACTGGTAGTTTCGGTAGTGGTTGTGGAGTCCTCGGAGTGTCCTCCACTAGCAAACTCATTTATTCCAATTGTTTCAGGACTTCCCCCACCTGTTGCAATGGTATATTCTCCGTCTAAAACATACAGGGAAGCTTGCGCTTGGATCCCGTTATTGTCTGCCACAATATTATATGTTCCACCTTCAAGGGCAATATTTCCTTTTTCAGCATCTTCATCATTTGTTGATTTGATTCCATCACCACCAGCTGTAAGCATTAAATTCCCTTCTTGAACAGCTACTAAGTCTCGTCCAACAATGGCATCATCTTCAGCTGTTACCACAATATTACCGCCTGTAATTCTTAGCTCATCTTTTCCAATAATTCCATCATTAAAGTTCGCCTCTATAGTAAGCTTACCATCTCCATTAATAGTTAAATTATCTTTACTAAAAATAGCTGAGTTGGGCTCCTCTTTTTCTTTATCATCGTATACATATTGTGTTCCATCAGAAATTGTATTCTCGGTCCCCTCCGGCAAGGAAATCACTGTCTTTTCAGCATCCTTCACATAAATAGGAGCGGAAGTACTGCTATGAATGTCTACCCCATTTAAGACGAGTCGAACGGTACTCTTATCTTCCGCTTCCACAACGATTTGACCATCATCTAAAGTTCCAGTTAGAACATATACCCCACCCGTACGGATGTAAATCGTACTTTCAGAAACAACTACAGCACCTGATCCTTCATAGGTGGCAGTTTCCCCATTCAATTGAATATACGTTGGGTCCTCATTTTTCCACTCTGTATAAAGATCATCTTCGCTGTATGTAGCTAGCTCACTTACAACTGTTTGAATATCACTATCACCAATTGTATTTAAAGTGTTAATGTTAACTTCAGCATTTAAATTAGTTGATGTTACTGTTGATGAATCCTCACTTTTCCCACAAGCAAATAATATAGTTGTACACAAAAATGGTGTAATTAATTTTCTAAATTTTCTTTTCATAAGTAGGCTCCTCTTTTCTTGTTGAGCCTATTATGTTTTATCAACCTTAACAAAACCTTAAAGAGAGAAAGTTTATAAAAAAAAAAAACAGGACAGTAAATACTGTCCCAGTTCAATTCATATAACGGTATTCCCTCAGACTGTTCAAAATAGAGATTTCCTGTAATAACTCTTCTCCAACATTTGTTTCTCTTACCTTTTTTCTCTCTAACTCTTTATCTACTAATCTTTTTACTGATAAAACATCTGTTCCATTACGCAAAACCTCTTGTTTAGAATTAAATTGCTTATGAGCCACCAGCTGCATACCGTAGGAATTATATAATAATGTGTAGCCTGCTATCCCCGTCGTTGATTGATAAGCTTTGGAAAATCCCCCGTCAATGACAAGCATCTTACCGTTTGCTTTAATTGGATTTTCACCTTCAATTTCTTTGACCGGTGTATGGCCATTGATGATATGACCTTGATCTGGATTCAAATCAAACTCCATTAGAATTTTACGGCAGATGTCCTCGTTTTCACGTAAATGGTAGTATGGGTTCTTTTTTTCTTTATGGGTTTCCTTATCTTTAATGAAGTATCTCTCAAATGTTGTCATGGCTCTTTTTCCAAAGAGAGAGGAATACTCTCCTGTCCATAAATACCAGACCATATCTGTTGCTAGATCATTAGTCTCATCCGGATGAGCAAAAGCAAAACGTAAATACTGTTCAAATTTATCAAGTAATTCCCGACCAGCATAGGTCTTATTCTCAATCTCCATCTTCTCCATATGTCCTTCTTCGTCTAAAGGAATACAGCCATGGATTAATAAGTTCCCGTTGTACCTTAAATAAAGACTGCCTTTTTTCATTAGAAAATTCATATGCCTTGCTAGTTTTTCAGAATGTTGAACTGAAAATAACAGTCTTTCAATCACTTGAGCTTCTTCCTCTAATAATTGATCGGGTTGGTCTGGATTAACCGTTGCAAAGCAGCTATTTTCTAACTGATACGTTTTTCCATGAAGGGTGATAGTGTTATTATTATAATCAATTTTCTCAAGCAAAAGTCTTTCTGACATATTAAAGTTTGTTCTTCTCTTGATAATAGGCATTTCAAGTTTGAATTGAATTATCGCAATTGCTTGATGAATCTTTGTTATTTGTAACTGTTCATGCTCAGATAGTTTTTTATCTGAGTGTAATTTTGGTCTGAAGGCTGGATTATCTCCATAGTATTTTTCAGCAAGATTCAAAAGTGGTCGCAAATTAATTCCATAAACATCTTCAATAATATCTAAATTATCGTATCTGGCACAGATTCGAATAATATTGGCAAGACATACTTTTGACCCTGCAAAGGCACCGAGCCACAGGACATCATGATTTCCCCATTGAATATCAACGGAGTGATAATTGATAAGAGTCTCCATGATCTTATCAGGCTCTGGACCACGATCATAAATATCACCAACTACATGAAGATGGTCAACTACCAATCTTTGAGTCGTATACGCTAGACCAATTATGAGCTTTTCTGCCTGTCCTAAGGAAATAATTTGTTGAACAATCTTTGTATAATATTGTTCCTTATTGTTGGAATCATCTGCTTTATAAAGTAACTCTTCAATTATGTAAACAAAATGATTAGGCAATGCTTTACGTAATTTCGAGCGTGTATATTTGGAAGAAGCATAAGATATGAGTTTTATCATACGATAGATGATTACTATATACCATTGGTTAACCTCTTGATCACTTCTAAAAGTATTTTTTACTAACTGCAATTTTTCTTCTGGGTAATAAATTAATGTAGCAAACTCATTCATTTCTTTTTCAGTTAAAACATCTTGAAACAAGTCTTTTATTTTTTCTTTTACATTTCCCGATCCATTTCTTAACACATGCTGAAAAGCTTGATACTCCCCATGTAAATCACTGACAAAATGTTCTGTTCCCTTTGGAAGATTAAGGATCGCTTCAAGATTGATAATTTCCGTTACTACTTTTTCTTCACTATCATATTTTTGGGCCAGTAAATCTAAGTATTTTGGATTCAAGGTGTGTATCCCCTTTCATTGTTCACCACTATTTTACACTTTAATAGATTTAGAGGAAATACTATATTTTAAAAGAATCCGTACTCTACTACCCAATTGATCCCAAATTTATAATAAAAAAAGTAGTATCATCCCTTCTAGGAGACACTACTTTCAACACGTTAATTATGGAAGATATTTGATTTTTTCTTGTATAGACGTTCTTTCTTTCGGTTGACTAATCTCCTCTGGATAGCCAATCCCAAACACCCCAATAACATCGTATCCATCTGGAATACCCATAATTTCACGGTTTTTAGCTGCATACCCCATGGAAGACCAGAAAGTTCCTACACCTTCTGCCCAAGCAGCTAAATTAAGGTTCTGAACAAAGCAAGCTGTGGCAAGCGCATTTTCATAGGTCTCTATTTCTGTTGATCCATGTTTGGATAGGATCACTAGTACTACAGGTGCCTGACAAAAGTTTGTTTTATGGTTTAATTTTGTTCTGGTTTCTGGCCCAATCATATACACTTCCCAAGGCTGGGTCATTTTATGATTTGGAGCCATCGTTCCGGCTTCTAACCATTTGTTCATTTGTTCTGGTTCAACCATATCCGGTTTAAATTTTTTAATATTTCGTCTAGAATAAATGCTTTCTAAAATGTTCAATGTATTTCCTCCTCTTGGTTCTGATCATTAGCTTACACGTTTAAACTGACTGGTGTAGAGTTCGTAATAAAATCCTTTTTTCTCTACTAATTCATTATATTGCCGGCTATACAGCCGTGTAAGAATTGTAATTCTCATTTTTTACAACGTGAACCATGAAGCTTAAAATTTGTTGTCATTTTCATCATAATTTCAACCAGTGTGTTTTGTTCCTCCCGCGTAAGCTGATTAAAGGGACCAGCTATCATCTCCATTCGGGAATGTTTCATATTAGAAATCGTTTCTTTTCCAGCCTCAGTTAATTTTACGATGCGTGTTCTCGCATCATTTTTATCCGGTTCACGGTAAACCGTTCCAGCTAACTCTAATCGATCAATCATTTGAGACATGGAACTCGAACGAACTTCTAGCCGCTCCGCAAGCTGACCGATTGTACATCCATCCTGTTTGGCTAGAAAACGTAAAATGAGCCACTGTGTCTTGGTAATCTCCGTTCCTTCTTGACTATTCCTTTGACTCCTCTTCATATGTCGACCAATCGCCTGAACACAATCTACAAATTGCTCTAATTGTTTTTCCTGTGATTCCATTATTTAGTCACCTCATAATTAAATAATATAGCGACCCTAAATAACTGTCAATTAAAAACACATGCTACACCTCCTCAGGTACACGAAAATGACTTAACACTTTTGACTTGAGGATTTCTTTCATAAACTCTTCTACTGAAGAAGAATGTCCTTATTAAAGTTATTAGAATTAAAACAACCGGAACATTTGCCCCGGCTTCCTTCACTATTCTAGTGCTGCTTTTACTTCTTCCGTCATTGCTTGTGTAGATGCGATTCCGTTACCAGCGATATACCAGTTAACAGCATCTAAATAAATAATTTTTCCATTTTTATAAGCATTTGTTTTCTTAACTAGTTCGTTTTCGATCGTTTCTTTCGCTCCTACTTCTCCACCAACAGCTGCAGAGCGGTCAATAACAAAAATAATATCAGGATTTTTCTCGAGAATGTATTCAAATGTTATACTTTGACCGTGCTGAGAAACCTCTAAATTTTCATCTACTGCCTTAAAGCCAAACACATCATGTACGAATCCATAACGTGAACCTGGTCCATACGCACTTACTTTTCCTTCGTTAGCTAATAAAATCAGAGCTTTACTTTCAGACGCAGATGCTTCTTTATTTACCTGGTCTATGCTTGCTTGTAGCTCTTCCATTTTAGATTTTAGTACATCCTCTTTTCCAAACAGTTCAGCAACTAAGTTAAAGTTTTCTTCAAGAGAAGAAATGTAATTCGCATAATCAACATCAACAAATATTGTTGGGGCAATCTCAGCAAATTGATCATATAACTCAGCTTGTCTTCCTGAAATAAAAATAACATCTGGCTGTAATTCATGGATGGCTTCAAAGTCAGGTTCTTTTAAGCTACCTACATTTGTATATTCTGAGCCTTTATATTTTTCTAGACTTTCAGGTACAATTGCCTGTGGAAGCCCTGCTACTTCTACACCTAATGCATCTAATGCATCTAGTATTCCAAAATCAAAAACTACTACTTTCTCAGGATTTTTCTCAAGTGTTACTTCACCGTATTCATGTGTGAACGTAACTTCCTTAGATTCCTCTTCTGTTTTATCTTCTGTACTCGCGTTAGTGGTTGTGCTCACTTCCTCCTTACTTCCACATGCTGCTAGTAGAAAGAGCATGGTAAAAATAAGAGAAAATAAACCTAATTTTTTCATCTTTTCTTGTCTCCTTTTATGTATTGATAATGATTATCATTTTCATAGTTACAATCTTATATTGATAAACAAATAATGTCAACAGTAATTGAGAATATTTTTCAACTAGATATGCGTTATGGACCATGCGCTTAATTTCGAGAACTAAGATTTCACCAAAAAGAAATTCATAATCTTATAAAAGAACAGCCAAACGCTCATGCGATCAACCATTTTATTCAATTCTGATTGGAAGAAAATCAGAGAAAGCATACGCTTCAATAATTAATAAACACCCTGAAGAATAGATCTTCAGGGTGTTTCTATTTTTAGGATGCATCTTCAAACTGACTATTATATAAGTCTGCATAAAACCCATTTTTCAACAGCAATTCTTGATGCTTCCCACTTTCAATTATGTCTCCATCCTTCATTACAAGAATTAAGTCTGCATTCTTAATAGTTGAAAGTCTGTGTGCAATTACAAATGAAGTTTTGCCTACAGTCAGTTTATCCATTGCCGCTTGAATCAATAATTCTGTACGAGTATCAACAGAGCTTGTTGCTTCATCAAGGATCAGCAACGGAGCATCCTCTACCATGGCACGAGCGATGGTAATTAACTGTTTTTGTCCCGCAGATAGATTCGCTTTATCATCTAGTACCGTGTCATATCCATGAGGAAGGGTTGTAATAAAATGATGCAAACCAACTGCTTTACAGGCTTCCTCTACCTGTTCATTTGATACTCCTTTTCGAGAGTATACAATATTTTCTCGGATCGTCCCTTCAAACAACCATGTATCTTGAAGGACCATACAAAATAATTCATGAATATTTTGTCTTGTGAGATTACTTATTGGAACACCATCGATTAGGATTTCCCCACCGTTCACTTCATAAAAACGCATCAATAGATTAATCAAAGTAGTTTTCCCTGCACCTGTAGGGCCGACAATCGCCACTTTTTGCCCTGCATTTGCCTTTGCGGAAAAGTCTTTAATCACCATTTTATCTTGTTTATATCCAAAGTTAACATGCTTAAACTCCACATCACCTTTTGCACTTTCCAGTCTTCCTGTCTTGCCGCTTTCATTCGCCAGTTCTTCTTCTCCAAGAAATTCAAATACACGTTCACTCGCAGCGGTTGTGGACTGAAGATTTGTAGCTGCTTGTGCAAGCTGTGATAGTGGCTGTGTGAAGAGTCGAATGTAAATCATAAAGGCAACAATTACACCAAATGAAATACTACCATTAACTGCAAGCACAGCTCCGACTAAACAAACCACCACATATCCGAAGTTACCAACAAACATCATGAGCGGCATCATTAGACCAGACATGAATTGAGATTTCCATGCGCTATTATAAAGGCGTGTATTAATTTCGTGGAACGTTTCCTTTGCTTCTTTCTCCCCGTTATATACCTTTACAACATTATGTCCTGTATAAATTTCTTCAATATGACCATTCAATATCCCTAGCTCTTTTTGCTGCTGTGCAAAGTATTTTTGAGATTTTGAAATGATGAATGTCATGAGTGCAAACCCTAAAATTGTAGAAAGAACAGCTGAAAGAGCCATAATCCAGTTTGTGTAAAACATCATAATCAGTGAGCCAACAAACATGGTAATAGCTGATACCAATGTACTTAAACTCTGATTCATTGTTTGTCCAATCATGTCAACATCATTGGTTACACGGCTAAGGACGTCACCTGTACTTGTTGAGTCAAAATATTTAAGAGGCAATCGATTGATTTTCGTTGAAATCTCTGATCGTAACTTTTTTGACACTCTCTGAGTAACAGTCGCCATAATATACCCTTGAATGTAGTTAAAAATAAACCCTAACCCATATAGAAAGGCAAGAATCGTTGCAATATGAACCACTGCATCCAGATCAATACTTGTCATCAAACCCTCTGTAATGAAATCTGTTATTTGACTAAGTAGTTCTGGTCCAACGATGTTAAAAACTGAACCAAGCATAGCCAGGACTAAGGCAACAGAAATAATTGGGATATATGCTCTACAGTAGGATATGAGCTGCTTTAAGGAAGTTTTATTGATCCCTTTTGAAGGAGATGTTCCACCATGTTGAGGATGCTTCATTGCATGAGCGTTATGTTTTTTCTTATCCAATTTCAAGCTCCTCCTTTGACAATTGAGAATATGCAATTTCTTGATAGACCTCGCAATTGATCATAAGCTCTTGATGCGTTCCCATGCCGACAACTTCCCCATCGTCTAAAACAACAATTCGGTCTGCATCTTTAATGGTACCTATTCGTTGTGCAACAATGATCGTTGTGGCATCTTTGATTTCTTTTTTGAGTAACGATCGCAATATTCTATCTGTCTTATAATCTAATGCTGAAAATGAATCATCGAACAGATAAATTTCGGGTTGTTTGAAAATCGCACGTGCGATAGACAATCTTTGTTTCTGTCCCCCAGAAATATTAGTACCGCCCTGAGCAATTTCACCTTCGTACTGATTCTCCATTTTTTCAACAAATTCTGTTGCTTGTGCAATTTCTAACGCTTTTTTTATACTCGCAGTGTTTGAATCATTATTTGAATTGTGACCATAGGCTACATTGGAAGTCACGGTACCCCTAAATAAAACGGCTTTTTGAGATACGTACCCTAACTTATCGTGTAATGCTTCCTGAGAATAATTCTTCACGTTCACTCCATTAATGAATATTTCTCCCTCTGTAGCATCATAAAATCGAGGGATCAGATTAACTAATGACGTTTTCCCACTACCAGTCGACCCAATAATTGCCACTGTTTCACCTTTATGTGCTGAGAAGCTGACGTTACGAAGGATATAATCTTTTGCGTCTGGATATTTAAAGCTAACATTTCGGAATTCAATTTCTCCAGTAAGACCTTCTTTACCATTCGTCAGGTTTCCATCTATAATCTTTGCCTTTGTATTTAGTACTTCGTTAATACGTTTGGCAGAGACAGATGCACGAGGAAGCATGATAAACACAAACGAAAGCATCATAAAGGCCATGATTACCTGCACCGCATAAGACGAGAATACAACCATATCTGAGAACAAGGATAATCGATCGGGTATGGCAGCCTGGTTGATTAAAAATGCGCCAATCCAATAAATCACTAGACCGAGGCCAGACATTATGAGTCCCATTGTCGGCATCAATATCGCCATCACTCGGCTTGTAAATAAATTCGTACTCGTGAGATCATGGTTCGCTTTGTCAAATTTCTCTTCCTGATAGCTTCCAGCATTGTACGCATGAACCACCCGAATTCCAGACAAATGTTCTCTTGTTACTCGGTTTAAATTGTCCGTTAAGCTCTGAATTACTTTAAACTTTGGCAAAGCGACAATAATAATGACAGATAGCATGGCAATGAGAAACAATACGGCAAAACCAGTAGCAGCTGTCCATTGCCAGCTCTTCCCCATAATTTTAAGAACTGCCCAAACTGCTAAAATGGGAGCTTTGACTAAGACTTGAAGTCCAGTTGCAATAAGAAGTTGAATTTGAGTAATATCATTGGTTGAGCGTGTAATCAAACTCGATGTGGAAAAACCATTGATTTCTTCCATTGAGAAAGACATCGTCTTTTCAAATACCATTCCACGTAGACGAACAGAAAATCCGGCTGCAACTTTTGCGGCAAAAAAGCCAGTAATCATAGCAGCCAGCATACTCCCTACCGCACATAGAATCATGTATCCACCCTGAACGAGAACCTCACTCATTTGGCTTCCTTCTGTCTGGACAAGCATGGTGATTTCATACATATAGTCAGGGAGTTTTAAATCAAGCCACACCTGTGCGACAATAAACACCAAGCTGCACAAGATTAATAACCAGTCTTTTCCCTGAAGATGTTTAAATATTTTTATCATTCATTTACCCCCTAACGATACCTTCTCTCAAAAAATCTAATAGTGTTAGATACTTTACTAATTAAAAGCAGACTTATATTATGTGCCTGCATCATTGATTACTCACTTTCAATGGTAATGTCGGTTATTCTTTTCAAGATACGAACAAATTCTTTCGCATCATGTTCTCCCAGCTTTTCAAGGGTTTGCTCAATCATCGATAACGCCTCTTTGCGTTCATCTTCCATAAAGCGAATTCCCTCTTCAGTAATGGTGACAATGACAATGCGTTTATCACTAGCATCTCTGCTTCGTTCAACAAATCCTTTTTTGGATAAGCTATTGAGTGCCGATGCCACACGAGGAGTCGTAAGATATAGTGCCTCACTCAGTTCACCTGAAGTAGCACTGCATTTAGCAAACGTGAGGAATCCTAAAATTTTCTTTTCTCCATGTGAAATATCTTCTACTTTTTTCTGAAATGGCATCTTAGCTGTTCTCGTCATATTACGTAACAGCTCTTCTGCCAACTCTCTGTAATCCATCTTAAGCTCCCTTCTAATTTATCTAACCCTATTAGATAAATTACTCCTGTTCGAGCACTATTGTCAAGTGATATAGAAAAACTACCAAAAAATCATTGGTAGTTCAGAATTTGTTGTTATGAGATTTACATTTGCCACCATATATATCCTCCAAGAGCAACTAATGAGAGGACAATAATAACTACATAAATCAGGGTGAGGTTTATTGTATTCCTCTTAACAGAACTCCTATAGTTTTCGTCGCTCTTTCCTGTGATTACTAACGTAAGAATGACCGAAATAATCAGGACGATAAATACTAAAATAATAAGAAATAACATCATACACCTCTTGTAGACAGATTAATCAAAAATACTCTTCTATCAATTATACAGAGTAACCCAGTCATTTAACCCATCCAATTTTCTAAATTGCGGACCATCCAATCAGACCAACATTGTAATAAAGGATAATTATTTTCTTATTCTTACTTCCTTCGATATAATAAAGTATCTTATATTCAATGATGGTGAAGACAATGGAATGGAGACCAGACAAACAATTAGATATCCCTATTTATCAACAAATAGCTAATTATATTCAAAAGCGAATTGCCTACGGAGAGTATCCCCCTGGAACCATTCTGCCTTCTGAACGAAAGTTAGCAAAAGAATTAGAAGTGAATAGAGCGACCATTGTAACAGCCTATGATGTATTATATTCGAATGGCATGATTGAACGAATCAAAGGTAGTGGAACAAGGGTACACTCAGATGTTTGGGGTTTGACTCGATCACGGGTGCCAAATTGGGATCTCTATGTCGAACGCGGATCTTTTTTACCTAATCTTCCTCTATTCCAACAGATCAGGAGTGAAGTGTTAGAAAAAGATTTAATCAACTTTGCTAGCGGGGAATTGGCAAGTGATTTAATGCCAAATACGATTTTCAAAGAAATCTTATCCAAGAATGATTTTCAACAATCACTTGGATATGACCATCCACAAGGAAACCTTGAGCTTCGCAATAGGTTGGTAGCTCATCTGAAAACACATAAAAATATCGATTGCTCTAGTCAATCTATTCTTATAACGTCAGGAGCACAACAGGCATTGTATTTAGTGGCTCAATGCTTGTTGGAAAAGGGAGATGCTGTCGCCTATGAGGACCCTTCTTACGCCTACTCCCTCCCCATTTTTCGAACAATGGGTTTAAAAACCTTTAATCTACCTGTAAATGAAGATGGGATTAATCCAGAGGATATTATAAAATTATATCAAAAACATAATATTAAGATGCTATTTTTAAATCCAATTTTTCAAAATCCAACCGGTACCATTTTGCCTTTTAAAAAAAGAAAACGGGTACTAGAAATTACAAATGAACTAGGGATTCCTGTTGTCGAAGACGATCCTTATAGTCTAGTATCCTTTTCAAAAGAAATCGATACCTCTACCTTAAAGTCTATTGACGATGCAGGTAGTGTTTTATATATCAGTTCTTTTTCTAAAATTGCAGCCTCCGGATTGAGAATTGGTTGGATTATTGGACCGGATAAAATTATTCAGCGTCTGGCAGATGCCAAACAACAGATAGATTTTGGACATAGTATTTTTCCACAATGGTTGGCTAGTGAATATATACAGTCACACTACTTTGATCAAAACCTACAATTTTTAAAAGACCTACTAACTAAGAAAAGAAATATCCTTATATCCTGCCTAATGAAAGAGCTTTCTGACGAATTATCTTTCCATGTTCCTGCGGGTGGAATTCATATTTGGTGTAAATTGCATAGAGAAATAAATGAATATCAACTACTTGAGGAATCGTTACGTAATGGGGTAGCTTTTGTGCCAGGGTCTCTTTTTGGATCTAAAAAAGGCTATATCCGACTTACCTTTGGTCGTGTGGAATCACATCTCATTTCTGAAGGGGTACAAAGACTAAAACGATCGTTTCTAAAATTAAAAATATAAGAAAAACGAAAGGCACCTACAATGGTGTTTGCCTTTCGTTTCTCTTTACGATTAAATTACTTTCTCACCTTTTGAAATAAAGTATTCTTGTAATTTAGCTGAATGGATATTATACGCAATTACCTTTTTGTTAAATTGTTTGACAACATCAATGGAATTTTTGTCATTATATAGATGTAGTCTTACATCTTTGTTCCCCAATTTCGCGTCAATAATGATAGATTTCCCATTCTTTTGAGGTGGTAAAAATGACTGTTCTGTTCCAGGATAAATATAATATTTTTCCATAAAGATCGCTTCATTAAAGTAATTAATAAATACCATCTTCTCTTCATGATCTAAAGAATGATTATCTATAGTTACTG
The DNA here is from genome assembly GCF_023715225.1 of Robertmurraya korlensis. Taxonomy (GTDB): domain Bacteria; phylum Bacillota; class Bacilli; order Bacillales; family Cytobacillaceae; genus Robertmurraya_A. Next base: position 200,337 of record NZ_JAMBNS010000006.1, on the reverse strand, counting down.
AAACCTTTTGATCATCAAGCTTCGCATGAGTTGCAAACTTGCTCATAATCCATTCAACTGCTCCAAGTGGAAGAACGGTTGGTAATACTTTAATTAGGCTGATTAGTATTAAAAACAAAATAGTCCAGAACATGCTTGACCCTTTCCTTAAATCATTTAGAATAATTTATTTTAATAAATGAATAATAACCTAAAATTCTTAAATAGAAACCATCCAATCTTAATAATAACAGGTCATCCACTTTATTAATTAGACAATTCGAAATAACTCTAAACTATTTTCACTAGTGAATGTACAAGTCATCATTTACTCATTCGGACTTCCATCGACTTTTCAGACTACCAGGCCTCTTGAAACTACTACTTATTTACGTTTAGCTGGTACTATAGTCTCCGAAAGTTCCCAAGATATTTATTAGATAGATTAGCTCAATCAAAAAAAGTAACTACCAACTAGTAGCTACTTTATATAATCCTAATAAAATTTAATACTTACACTCTTGCATTTGATTGAGCCACTTCAGTATATAATTCTGCAACACGTTCCCCAACTTCCGAAGTAGAAGCATTACCACCAAGATCCGGTGTAAGTACAGAACCTTCTTCTAGTGTTTTCTCCATAGACACAAGAATTTGTTTTCCAATATCTTCAAAACCGAAGAAGTAAAACATTTGGCTGACAGACCAAATAGCTGCTAAAGGGTTTGCAATTCCCTTTCCAGCAATGTCTGGAGCTGATCCATGAATCGGTTCAAACATGGAAGGATATTTTCTTTCCGGATTAATATTAGCTCCAGCGGCCAATCCTAATCCACCTGCAAGCGCAGCTCCCAAATCGGTTAATATATCACCAAATAAATTTGAAGTTACAACCACTTCAAATCTCTTTGGGTCCTTAATCATAAACATAGCTGCTGCATCCACTAAATAGGAGTAGGTTTGAACATTTGGATATTCCTTACCCACTTCCTCAAACACTTGATCCCAGAATACCATTGAATAGTTCAAGGCATTCCCTTTACTAATACTAGTTAAGGTCTTTCCTTCTCTAGACGCTGTTTCAAATGCATAACGAATAATACGCTCTGTACCTACTCTTGAAAAGACACTTGTCTGAAGAACCACTTCCTGAGGCTTTCCTTTGAAAAGCCAGTCTCCAGCTCCTGCATACTCTCCCTCACTATTTTCTCGAATGAAAAGCATATCAATCGTTTCTTTACTTCCTCCCACTATGGGAGATGGTGCACCATTTAATAGGGTAATAGGGCGAATATTTACGTACTGATCAAACTCTTTTCGGATACGTAAAAGAAGATCCCATAGGGAAATATGATCTGGAACACCTGGATAGCCAACTGCCCCAAGATAGATGGCATCAAAGCTTTTCAACTGCTCAATTCCGTCTTCGTCCATCATCCTCCTATGCTTCAAATAATATTCGCATCCCCATGAGAAATACGTAAACTGAAATTTCATTCGTCCGTCCAATTCGGCGATTCTATTCATCAGCTTGATTCCTTCATCAATCACTTCGGGACCTATACCATCACCTGGGATGACGGCAATCTTAAAGGTTTCCATAATAACCAACCCTTCTATAATATTAACTTTTAAATTATTAATCTTCGAGATTCACTACGACTGTTACTGTTTCAACAAGCTCCTGAATAGCATATGCTGGACCTTCCTTGCCATTCCCACTTTCTTTTACTCCACCATATGGCATCTGATCTGTCCGGAAACAACAAGTATCGTTGATTACAACTCCACCAACCTCAAGAAGATATGGAATTTTATAAGAAAGACTTAAGTCAGACGTGTATATCCCAGCTTGAAGGCCATATTTTGAATCATTCACCAATTCGATCGCCTCTTCTAAGATATCGTAAGAAGTCACAGTTACTACTGGAGCGAATACTTCTTCGTCTGACACTTTCATTCCCTTTTTTATATTTGTAATTACTGTAGGATAATAAATACTTCCCTCACGCTTTCCACCTGTTAATATTTCTGCTCCGGCAGATGCCGCTTCGTCTACCCACTGCTCAATTCGCTCCGCTTCTTTTACACTAATCATTGGACCAACAACGGTTTCTGGGTCGAGAGGATCCCCTACCTTTAAGCGAGATACTTCGTTCAAAAATATTTCTAGAAACTTTTCCTTTACGGAGTTCTGAACAAATATTCGTTGGACAGAAATACAAATTTGTCCAGCATGTGCAAATGCCATCTTAGCAAGCTTTGCTGCTGCTTTGTTGATGTCAGCATCTCCATGAACGATCGTAGCAGAGTTTGAACCAAGCTCTAACGTAGCTTTTCGTAATCCAATTGTTTTTTGTATATGCTTTCCTACTGATGGTGATCCAGTAAAAGTATAATGAGCAATTCGTTCATCGTGTAAGAGCTGTTCCCCCACTGTCCCACCGCTTCCAATTACACATTGTAAATAACCTTTAGGAACACCCGCTTTTTCTAATAATTCACATAGTTTAATAGCAATGGTGGCTGTGTCGGATGCCGGCTTTAGAATAACTGGATTACCTGCTGCTAATGCTGGCGCTACTTTATGCACCACTAGATTCAGTGGGAAGTTAAACGGTGTAATCGCAGCGACTACTCCGACCGGCTTTTTTATTGTATAAAGAAAGCGACCTTGTACATTGTAGTTCGGTATGATTTCACCCACTAACTTTTTTGCTTCATCAGCAGCGATCTGTAAGGTAGATGCCGAACGTCTCACTTCTGTCTTAGCGTCAGTGATAGGCTTTCCTCCTTCCTTCGCAATGATTTCTGCTAAAGCATCAACATCCTTTAACAATAGGTCAGCCGTTTTCATCAATACTTGGTAGCGGAAATCTGCTGGAAACTGTGTATGTTTATGTGCATAGACCGCTGCTTCGACTGCCTGATTTACTTTCAATTCATCAGCAACACAAATTTCTGAGAATAGCTCTCCCGTAAATTTGTTATACACTTTGTGTGTATTTGACGTTTCAACCCACTTACCATCTATAAAAAGCTTTTCCGTTACAATACTCGTTTGCATGCTTTCCAATCCCCTCTCATTTGTTTAATTTCGTTTCTTCTTTAGTGCTTCTTTCACTGTTTTAACAATATGTCCTTCAGAAAGCCCATACTTTTCGAGCAAGTCGTCATTTTTGGCAGATTCAGCGTTTACATCCTTCACACCTACACGTAACATCGGCGCTGGACATTCTTCAACTAGTACCTCTGCCACAGCGCTTCCTAATCCACCATAGATACTATGTTCCTCTGCGGTTACAATAACTCCTGTGCTTTTAGCTGCATTAATAATTGCGTCAGTATCTAGAGGTTTGATCGTAGGCATGTGAACAACCGCGACTGAAATCCCTTCCGCTTCTAATTGTTCCGCAGCAGCTAATGAACGACTAGTTTGTGTTCCTGTTGAAATAATCGTTATATCCTTTCCATCTTTTAAGGTAGTAGCTTTCCCGAATTCAAATTGATACTTGCCATCAACAATTACAGGATACGGATCACGTGCGATTCGCATATAGACAGGGCCTTCGTATTTATGTGCAAACTCCATCATTTGCTTCATTTCAATAGCATCTGCTGGAGCAAGAACAACCATATTGGCAAGAGAGCGGAAGATCGCAATGTCTTCAAGTGCCTGGTGTGTTTTTCCAGTAACACCCGTTAATAAGCCGCTATAAGCACCAATCATTTTTACATCTAGCTTTGGCTGTGCAATTTGAACCTGTATTTGGTCAATTGCCCGTTTCGACAAAAAGGCAGCAAATGTACATGCCCATGGCTGTAAGCCAGTAGTCGCAAGGCCAGCAGCAACACTCATCATATTCTGTTCAGCTATTCCCATTTGTAGAAACTTCTTTGGATTGCCATTAGCGACTGTATCTAATTTGGTAGAGTTCGCTAAGTCACCATCTATCGCATATACTCGACTAGATTCCAATGAAAATTTAAGTAGTGTATCGCCAAACACGTCTCTCATTGATACATTTTTTTGCGGAACTACACTTTTCATTACAATGCCCCCATTTCAAGTTCTTTTTTCGCCTGATTTAGCTCAGAATCTGTCGGAATACGCGAATGCCATAGAAATTGGTTTTCCATAAAAGAAACACCCTTGCCTTTTACTGTGTTAGCAATGATCATAACTGGTTTTGACTTTACCTCTCTAGCTTCATTAAACGCTTTCTCTATTTCCTCTTGGTTATGTCCGTCAATTTCAATCACGTGCCAGCCAAAGGATTCCCATCTTTCTTTTGGGTCATGAATTGGACTCTTTCTAGATTTCTCATCATCACTCCAACCAAATTGCTGCAGCTTATTATAATCAAGGATGCCAACTAAATTATCGAGTTCATATTTCGAAGCAATATCAGCAGCCTCCCATACTTGCCCCTCTTGAGATTCTCCATCTCCAATCATGCAGTACGTTCGGTACCTTTTACCTTGAAGCTTCGCCCCTAAAGCAATTCCAACAGCCGCCGAGATCCCCTGACCTAAAGAACCAGTAGACATGTCAAGACCAGGTAGGGTGTTCATATCTGGATGAGCCTGTAGACGGGAGTTTAATGAATCAAAGGTTTGGAGCTCCTCAACTGGCATATATCCTCTCAATGCCAAAACCGCATAAAGACCAATTGCTGAGTGTCCTTTAGACAATACAAATCGATCTCTTTCCTCATTCCTTGGATCATTAGGATCGATATTCATTTCATGAAAATATAGATTCGTTATAATATCAGTAGCTGACATAGGACCACCAATATGACCTGCCTCTGCATGGTGCACGGTCTCAATAATTAGTTTCCTAGCCTCAGATGCTTTCTCTTTTAGAAGCATTATTTTTTCCTTACTTAACGACGAATTCATAATAAAATCCTCCTATTGTTCAAATTATCATATTTAGTTAAGCGCTTTACCAAACGGTGAAAAATAAACAAGATAAGAAGATGAACTTATCTTGCTTTTCAATCAAATAATCTAGCTATTTCAATAGAGATGGCAGCCATGTAGAAAGTGGTGGGAAGAAAGAAATCACTAGCACATCTACGATTAATATAAAGATTAATGGAATGACTGCTTTGGCAATTCTAACAATCGATAATTTCGTTAGCTGTGAAACCACGAATAAATCAATGCCAACTGGTGGTGTTACCAGACCAATCGCTAAGTTACACACCATAATGACACCAAAGTGAACAGGATCAATTCCTAAATTAACTGCAGTACCTAATAATAATGGCACAAAAATTAGTATTGCTGCTCCACCCTCTAGGAACATACCAGCCACAAATAATATGATATTAACGATAATTAAGAATATATATTTATTTGTAATGACATCTGATATAGAACTATAAATCATACCAGGTACACCATTCATTTCAATAAAGAATCCAAATAATCCAGCGGTCCCAATTACTATCATAATGACAGAACTGCTTATAGCGGATTTCTTCAATGTATCAGCCACTTGTAGGATGGTCAGATCACGGTATACGAAATACCCGACAACAAAAGAATAAACAACTGCTACAACTGAAGCTTCAGTTGGAGTGAAAATACCAGAGTATATCCCACCTAATACGATAATTGGCATTAATAAAGCTAGAATTGATTCTTTAAATGACTTTAATACATCTGGAAAACTTTTTCGTTCTTCCCCAACATAACCATTTCGATTTGCAATAATATAGGCACTTACTAGTAGAGAGAAAGTAATTAATAACCCAGGTAGAATCCCTGCAATAAACAGATCTCCTATTGAGACTTCAGCAGCCACTCCGTACAGAATCATAGCAATACTAGGTGGAATAATAATTCCTAATGCTCCTGAAACGGCTTGATTTGCTGCTGCATACTCAATTTTATAACCTCTAGCTACCATGGCTGGAATCAGTATGGATCCAATAGCAGCTGTAGTTGCTGCTCCCGAACCTGAAATAGCCGCAAAAAACATGGAGGTCACTATTGCAACCATGGCTAAGCCGCCGGTAAAATGGCCAACAAGTGAGCTAGCAAAATTGACTAGCCTCTTTGACATACTCCCGGCACCCATTAAGTTTCCTGCTAGGATAAAGAAAGGAATGGCCATCAAAGGAAAGGAGTTCATAGAAACAAAAATCCTTTGAGGAACAATTTCTAAAGGGAGAGTATCATGTAGCCACACTCCTAATACAGTAGACAACCCTAAAGAAAATGCGACTGGTACACTTAAGAAAATAAAAACAAATAGTGATATAAAAAATACTGGTAACATCCCATCACTCCTTTCTTCCTATAAACTGTTCTAAAATACATGTAATTGTATTTAATAGAAGCAGTAACCCTCCAAGAGGTAAGGAAAGGTAAATAAAGAACATTGAAATTCCTGTTCCAGGAGCGATTTGATTTCCGAAACTTTGCGCTACCTTCCACCCATAGAACATTAATACGATATAAAAGAAAGTTGATATGAAATGCACCAAGATAATTAACCATTTTTTAGCTTTTCCTTTTAATACTTCTGGAAGAATTTCCACGGATATTAACTCGTTATCTCTAAGCGCTAAGGAAGAGCCAATTAAAATCATTAAGATCATCAAGAATCGTGACAGTTCCTCAGACCAAGCTAAGGAAGAGCCTGCTACGTACCTTGCAATGACTTGCCAGAAGATAATGACTGTCATAAATGCCAATATGCAAGCTAAGGCATAGCCAAAAAATTTGTTCAACTTATCGATAGTACGAATATACATTCCGCTAATGCTCTTCATTTTTTCAACTCCTTAAAGGAGAGGACAATATATTCATCGCTCATATTGCCCCCAAGAAAATCTTAATACTTAAAATTCTTAACCTTTTCAATCATTTCTTCACCAATTTTTGGTGCCCATTTCTTATATACTGAATCGGTCTTTGCTTTAAACGATTCCTTGTCTGGTTCTGTTAACTCTAAGCCCTGTTCTTTAAGGAAATCAGCAGCTGCACTAATTTTGTCATCGTTTGCTTGTCTTCCAATTGGTTCTGCATGCTCAGCTGCCTTAATAACTGCCTCTTGTTGCTCTGGTGTAAGACTATCAAACGTCTTTTTACTAATAGAAATCGGACCTGGGGCATAACGGTCTTCTAATAAAGCAACATGGCTTTGAACTTCAAAGATTTTGGATGTTTGAATGGTCGCTAAAGAGTTAGAATGACCATCAATAACCCCTTGTTGTAATCCAGTAAAAACCTCAGTCCATGCCATTGGTGTAGCATCAGCTCCATATGCTTTCCACGCATCAATCTGCAACTCATTTTCCTGCACACGAACTTTTAATCCCTTTACATCATCTACAGAATTAATAGGTTTATTTGAAGATGTTGCAACAAAACCATTTTCAACCCATCCAAGTACTTTTACATTCGTTTCTGTTTCAAATTTTTGAGCAAGTTCATCTCCTATTTCACCATCTAATACAGCTCGTGCGTGTTCAAGATTGTCAAAAAGGAATGGAAGATCAAACATATTAAATTCTGGAACCCAGTTACCCATTGGCCCAGCAGATTGGATGGCCATATCCAACGATCCCATACCCATTAATTCAAACACTTCTCGTTCTCCACCAAGCGAGTTATTATAATGAATTTTTACGGTTAGTTGATCGTCCGTTAACTCTTCTAATTCATCTTTGAAAGCCTTTGCTGCCACATCAAACTTTGCTCCTTCTGGCTCAGGTATACTTAAATCCAGTACAATTTGTTTTTTTTCAGAAGCATCAGCATTGGCAGACTGAGTTTCTGACCCACCCCCGCAACCTGCTAACACCATTGCAAGTATTGCTGCTAGTGTAGTCCCTTTTACCAGTTTCTTCATTTCTGTTTCCCCCTTTAATTTAATGAGTAATTTTAATGAAAAAATTACTTCTTCTCGCCTTGTTACCACACTCTATTAAACTAAAAATTAGTTTGGAAAAATGATTACTTTCAAACTTTGACTTCGATTCGCATATGCTTGATACATCGCCTCGTTTATTTGATCTAAAGCATATCGATCTGTAATAATTGGTTCAATTTTGCTCCCTAAATCTTCTAATATTTTAATTGCTAACGGATAAGTATTGGTATAGCGGTACACAGAGAAAAGATCTATTTCCTTCTGAAGCATTAGTGTCACATTCAAAGGGACCTCCTCTGCATTGGGAAAACCAATTGTTACTACTGAACCGCCTCGCTTGACCATCTCTACAGTGGATTGCAAGGCTCTTACATTTCCAGAAGTCTCAAAGACTAGGTCAGCCCCAATCCCTGAAGTTACATGGTTTATCTCTTTAATTGTATCTGATTTTGAAATGTCAATAATTTGGGTAGCACCAAGCTTTCGAGCGGTCTCGAGTCGTAATGGCTCCATATCCGTTACAATTATCTCCTTTGCTCCATAAGCTTTAGCTGCCACTACCGTCATTAACCCAACTGGCCCCATTCCTGTAATGACTACAGTTGAGCCTGGTTTTAACTTACCTCTATTGACTGCATGAATGGCTACCGAAAGAGGTTCTGCTAAAGACGCATGTTCAAATGAGAGAGAATCCGGGATAGGAAATAGAAATTCTTCAGGATGCTTTAAAAATTGAACAAATGCCCCTTTTACTGGTGGTGTAGATAAAAACTTTACATCCGGACAGAGATTATACCTGCCCTCCTTACACCACGAACAGGACATGCAGGCTACACCTGGTTCAACAGCAACACGGTCTCCGACTTTAAACCGAGTCACTTTATCTCCTGTTGCAACGACGATCCCCGCACATTCATGTCCTTGAATATGAGGATAGGTAACAAGTCTATTTCCAATCCTGCCGTGAGCATAGTAATGGACATCCGATCCGCAAATTCCAACTGCCATCACCTTAACTAGCACTTCTCTTCCAGAGACAGTAGGTACATCCTCTTGATTCACACTCACTTCCAATGGTTTTTGTAGATAAGCTACATTCATTTTTTGGGGTATAGCCAGGTCCAGATTATCTGAAGCCTCTACTTTTATGCTAGTCATCCCAATTCTCCTCCTCTATTCCATATTAAATCCTGAGGTTGATTTCCACTTAATCATGACTAAGTAATACTTTTCCACATTGCTTATCCTCACATAATTGAAAAGCCTCTTCCCATTTAGACAGTGGAAGCATATGAGTAATAATTGGGGTTAAGTTGACCTTCTTCTGTTCTAAGATTTGGATTACACGATCCCACGTTTTCATCGAATGTGCAAGTGAGCCGAAAACCTTGATTTGCTTATAAAGAATTAAGTCAAAATCTAAAGTAATCTCTTTACCAGCTATGCCGACTTGAATATGTTTTCCTAACTTTTTAAGTGCCTTCAAACAACTCTTTATGGATGGACCAGCACCCGCACACTCAACTGTTACATCTACTCCCAAACCATTGGTTTCTTCCTCAATAATTTTGTCAAGATTCTGTTCATCAATATTGACGACAACATCAGCACCTAATTCTTTTGCAATCTTCAATCGCAATACATCTGAAGATGTACCCGCTACTATTACCTTGCACCCTTTAACTGCTAGAAGAGATAAGCAAATCAATCCTATTGGACCTGGGCCAGATAATAAAACGATATCCCCAGTGTGAATCGTCGTTAATTCTTCAATGGCTTGGACGGCACACGCAAGTGGTTCAGACATCGCAGCTTCCTCAAGACTCACATGCTGAGGTAACTTATAAATCATATCTTCACGAACAACTGCATATTTCGTGAAACTTCCATCCACTCCATGTCCCATACCTCTTCGATTGGAGCAAAACATATAATGTCCAGTTTTACAGTAGTGGCAATCCCCACATGTTAAAGCAGTGGAACCAAGAACAGTGACTCGATCTCCTACCTTTACTTTGGTGATCTTAGTACCTACCTCGGAAACAATTCCAGAGAACTCATGGCCCATAATGACAGGAGGATAGTTTTTAAACGTTTCATGGTAGATATGTAAATCCGTTCCACAAATTCCGGTGTATTTCACCTCAACCTTAACTTTATCTGGTGCACATGCTGGATCATTGATATCTATTAAAGAAACATTACCTACTCCTGCTTGCACTTTAACTAATGCTTTCAAATGATCCTCTCCTTCCCCCTTGTAATAGAAAGCGCTTACTCTAATTTCAAAAAAAATATAATGATCATGCTGTTATGTATCAATGCTAGAACTAATATGTAAAGCGCTTACTTTAAAGGTTAAAAATAAAGTGTTTTATTCTATTAGCCTATTAAGCTAGGTTAGTTACTCACTTTTGGTTAAGCGCTTTATCAAATTCTCGATGATTAAATTGTATTCAATACGCTTAAAAAAATCAACCATTTTATTAAAAAATTTTGAATATTTTATACTAGTATATCAGTATACCATTAGCTTACACTAATGGTGCAGTTGAGTTTCTTTCTACAAGCGAAGGCAATAATGTTAATCGCATTACCTCCTTTTTTTCGCCTTTGATCATGGATATAATTAAATCCAAAACCTCTTTACCCATGTTCTGAATCGGTTGTGCAATGGTAGTTAGTGGTGGTTCCACAATAGTTGCAATAAGTGTATTATCAAACCCCATAATAGAAACGTCGTTAGGAACACTTTTTCCTAGTTCTTTTACTGCCTGGATAGCACCAATCGCCAATAAATCATTGCAAGCAAAAATAGCAGTAGGAACATCATCACCAGTAAGATATTTGAGTGCCATTTTCTTACCTGGTTCCACATGACTCGGACCATCAATATATTCAAAGTTACTCATAAACTCGATGTTTTTCTCTTCTAAGGCCTGCTTAAACCCACGAAGTCTTTCTCTATTACTCCATACATCCCTAGCAATAACGGCAATTTTTTGATGACCGAGCTTCATTAGATGAGAAGCGGCTAAATATCCACCCATAAAATCATCTAGGGCAACAGTATTAATTGAAAACATTGGAAAGTCTCTAGCAACAATCGCCACAGGCACTTTTTCCTTCACCATTTCTTCCACTTTTTCTAAGTTTTCAAAGCCTGACGCTAATATAAAACCATCTACATTCTTTCTTTTAAGCAGATTCAGGTACTTATTTTCTTTTTCCGGTAAATAATCTGTGCTACAGATCACTAAGTTATATCCAAACTCATGGGCACGGTCCTCAATACTTCGTGCAAGCTCAGAAAAAAATGGATTGGCTAAATCAGGAATAAGAAGGCCAATTGTTTTTGTTTGTTTCCCCATTAAAGCAGAAGCCATCATATTGGGTTGATAATCCAACCTCTTCATCACTTCTTCTACTTTTCTTTTTGTTTTTTCTCCGATTCTCCCTGTATTGTTAATTACTTTAGAGACTGTTGCAATTGATACGTTCGCCTCTCTTGCAACATCATATATAGTTACTTTCATCGTTCCACTCCTAAATTTAAATCTGAGATGCACTAATTTAGTTAAGCGCTTACTTAATTTTTATACAAATTAGCAATTTTTGCAAGGTTTTTTTTATAAACAAGTAAATTGTTTTTAAAACATCAAAAAAGAGGAAGTCTTGGTACTCCCTCTCTATATTCTATTCCTGCTTCTCTTTTATCTTCAAAGCAGCCAAACTAGCAAAATCATGCACAATGGTTGCTGCTAATAAAGCGGTTATTTGAGTTTGATCATACTGAGGTAGCACTTCTACCACATCAAATCCGATATAGTTGAATCCAGTAAGTGATCGAATCATTTGTAATGTTTCTCTACTACTGAAACCACCTACCTCTAACGTACCTGTCCCTGGGGCACAGGATGGGTCAACAAAGTCGATATCAAAGGTTAAAAAGACGGGAGTATCACCAATGACAGTCCGCATTTTTTTAAGCACGCTTTCGAATCCCATTTGTTCAAGATCGTGAGTAGTTATGACGTTATACCCTAATTCATGGCTTTCTTGAACGTCACCAGGATGGTTGAGGGTACCTCTTATCCCGATTTGAAATACCTTGGACGGATCAACCAAACCTTCCTCATGTGCTCGAATAAAAGGAGAGCCATGCCAATACTTTTCTTCGTAATACGTATCCCATGTATCCGTGTGGGAATCAAAGTGAATCAATGCTACGGGTCCATGGACTTTAGCAGTGGCACGTAAGCTTGCAAGAGTAATGGAATGATCTCCACCTAACCCAATAGGGATGATCCCTTTTTTCATAAGTCCTTTAACTGCCTCTTCCATCAACTCGTAGCTTTTATGAATATTATGTGGGATAACGGAAACATCTCCGATATCAATAGCATTTGTTTCATCAAAAGGATACACCTTGTGAATCGGATGGTATGGAAATAAAGTCATCGATGCCTGTCGTATAGCCTGCGGAGCAAAACGCGCTCCTACCCGAAAGGAAGCGGCTGTATCAAAAGGCATGCCTATTATGGCTAGTTTGGCATTCTCTCTTTGTTCTGGTAGTCTCACAAAAGATCCTGTTGTACAAAATTCAGGTTTTACCTCGGGCGATAATGGATATTTCATTTTTTATTTTCCTCCTGTAATTAATTTTGAATGGTTGAATCACCATCAAAATTAAATTCATTGAAAGGAGTACTGGAATCAAAAAATATAACATGTTCATTTTATCGCCTCGACTTTCTATTCATGAATATGAATGACTGTCATTCATTTTTCTGCCTAAAAAATAAAATAATGAAAAATTATTTTTAATAATCTGAATATAAGTGAAAATCAAAAAAATATCAAGTGAAATTCTACACCTTTTTCCAATTTAGAAGGGGAGTTATTTATTCCGTGTAGTGTAGGTGCATGGTGTTCTTCTCGCACCCCCTCTATTTCAAAAAAACTTACATCTTAATTAATGTTGTTGGCTCAAGCTCTTCCATTTCATTAAATTCAATATTACTAACCTTTCTAGTAAACATTCTTGTAAGATATATTAAGTACAAAAGTCCAAGGGCAAGCCATGTAGCACCAAGAATAATTGAACTTTTTTCAAGATTTAGCCATAATACCAAAATGGCTCCCGCACCTAGCAATGGCATAATGACATATGAAAACAATCCCTTTAGTGTTCTATACTGTTTGTTTTTAATGGCATAATGTGCAATGACTGATAAATTTACAAATGTAAAAGCAATTAAAGCTCCAAAATTAATAAATGAAGCAGCAGTTGCCAGACTGAAAAAGAGCGCCGATAAAGAAGCAATTCCTACTATAATAATATTTAAAGCTGGAGTTCTAAGCTTCGGATGTACATAACCAAAGATTCTCTCAGGTAGGATCTTATCTCTCCCCATAACATACAACAGTCTCGATACACTTGCATGTGAAGCAATACCAGATGAGAGTGTACCAGCTATTCCCCCAGCAATAAAGATAATCTGAAATATAGATCCTCCGATCGAGGCAGCAATTTCTGGAGAGGATGCTTCTAGGTCAGAAAAGTCTTGTGGATTAGGGAAAACGAGCTGAATAAAATACGAGGTGACAATAAACATCAAGCCACCTAGTAACGCAGTAAGAAAAATAGCCTTCGGGATCGTCTTCCTAGGGTGGGGTGTCTCTTCTGCTAGCATAGCCACTGCATCAAATCCTAAGTAAGAAAAACACATTAATGTCGCTCCTGCAATAAGAAGCGATGAATCTAACCCTTGTTCAAAAAATGGCTGAATGGAAAATGCTTGTGCTACACCACCATCACTTAATAAATATTTAATAGCGACTCCAATAAACAATAGTATAATCGTTCCTTGAAGAATAACTAGGAAAGTATTAAAGTTTGCCGTTGAATTTACACTCATTAAGTTAAAGAAGGTCACCACCATAACAAATCCTGCCACCCAAATCCACTCAGGTATTGCTGGAAAGATAGAAGATAAATAGATTTGAAATATAAGGGCATTGACCATTGGTAAAAATAAATAGTCCATGAGCGCTGCCCATCCAACTAAAAATCCTAAATGTGAATTAATTGACTTTTGAGTGTACGTATAAGCAGATCCAGCAGTTGGATAAACTTGAATCATTTGTTTATAGCTAAGTGCCGTTAACAACATCGCAACCAAGGCGAGGATATATGCTGTAGGAACATGACCTGCTGTAGCTTCGGAAGCAATCCCAAAGGTATCGAAAACAACCATTGGTGTCATATACCCAATACCCATTAACACAATATGCGATAGCTTAAGTGACCTTCTTAATTCAACTCTTTCAGCCGGCATGTATCTTCCCCCGATCAAACGTTTTTTTTGAATATTTAGATAATTATAAACATGTCGTGAACTCTATTTGTTAAAAACTGTATAACCTCCCTCCTCTTTTCCTTAAATGACTGAATGTCATTCATAAAATTATAATTTGAGTAACCTTTTTAGTTAATATACTCATACTTTTCTCTTCTTTCCACTTCTTCGATAGACTTTCTTACATACTTATTGTAAACACCAAAATGAAATCGCTTTCAATTGAGACTATCTTATTTCATGATGAATGAGATTGCAAGGTATTTTTAATCAAGAATATATTCTATAGAGCAAATAAAAAACGACAAAAATTGTGTTTTGTCGTTTTTTATAGAATCATTTCCTCATTTTATTGATAATGACCTCTTTAGGAATCGGAAAAGCTCTTCCTTCGAGTCTTGGAGTTCCATGTCTTGATCTTTAGCAATGTAAAAACGTTCTGCTGCATTTTCAACGAGATTAATAATCATTTTTGATGTCCACTCTACATGAAAACTACTAATAATTTCATCATGTACAATCGCATGCTGTAAGATATCCTCAAACCATTGATAATACGGTGTATAAATCGTTTCCCAAGTTTCTAGAGAATACTCTAATGCGAGACCGGAATAACAAAGAACAAGCACTTCTTTGTACTCATCCGTAATACGGTACGTTTCATCAATAAACACCTTTATTTTTTCCCAAAAAGTCGAGGAATCTACCACTCTCTTTTTTATATTGCTGAGTGAATACATGAGTAAGTTTTCAGCAATAGCTGGAATAAGAGCATTTTTTGATCGAAAATAAAGATAAAAAGTTCCCTGAGCAACACCGGCTTTCCTTACGATATCGGAAATAGATGTTTTGTCTAGACCTTTTTCAGAAATAACCTCAATGGCAGCCTGTAAAATTTTATCATATTTTTCATTGGAGTGACTCATCATTACCACCTCAAAATGAATGAACTCCATTCATTTTACTATAGTTTTCTAAGAACGAGCAAATAAGGATATCTCTGTTATCAAAGATGATCACCTTTATAAATGGGATAACCAACAAATTTAAAATCTTTCCCAATTTGGGTAATCGATGCATCTGAAAGCTCCAGAGCATCCTTCATTTTATCTACACCGGTACCTCCAAGGAACGACGGAGACATACTCCCACCAATTAACTTTGGAGCCATATAGAGAACAACCTTGTCTATCAAGTCATTTTCAAAGAAAGACGCATTAATTCCTCCCCCACCTTCAATTAGTAGAGAAGAAACCAGCTTTTCACCTAATATACTTACCACTTCGTTAGGGTCTACTTGGTTTTTGCCAGGTGTGTGGAATACGGTAATTCCCATACTTTCTAATGTTTGTTTCTTTTCTCTATCGTAGGTGTCACTAGTAAAAATCCATGTTTCCGCCTTCTTATCAGTTACAACTTTTGATTCAAGGGGAAGCTTTAAGGTGGAATCCATAATTATCCGAATAGGGTTACGTCCATTAGGGATACGAGCAGTTAATTCCGGATCATCCTTAATCACTGTATTTACACCTACCAATATAGCCATATGTTGATTTCTAAGGTGGTGAACGTCCTCCCTAGCCTCTGCAGACGTAATCCATTTGCTATCGGAAGTGTGTGTGGCAATTTTTCCATCTAGGGTAATACCGGATTTTAATGTGACAAATGGCTTTTTCTGAACAATAAATTTATTAAAGACTTCGTTCATTCGTTGAGATTTTTCCATTCCTACCCCAACAACTACTTCAATACCCGCATCCTTAAGGATTTTCACACCATTACCTGAAACAACAGGATTTGGATCGAGGGTAGCAATGACCACCTTCTTTATACCTGCTTTGACAATCGCGACTGCACAAGGACCAGTTCTCCCGTGATGAGAGCAAGGCTCCAGGGTTACATAGATGGTTCCCCCTCTCGCTTGATCACCAGCCATCCGTATGGCGTGAATTTCAGCATGTGGTTCGCCCGCTTTTAAATGCGCCCCAATTCCTACTACGCGATTATTATTGACGATGACAGACCCAACTAAAGGATTTGGATCCGTCTGTCCTTTCATGGCAATGGCATTATTCAATGCCAAGTCCATATAAAATTCATCGTTAGTCATTTGGACAAGTCCCTTCTTCTTCTAAATGGCCAGATCGTTTGATCTTTGTTTGAAGATAATTTTCATTGTATTCAGATACATCTCCCCACAACGGTTTTCTATCTGAGACTGTTAACCCTGCATTTTTTAATGCTTCAAGCTTTTTCGGATTATTTGTCATAAGGGTAACTGGTTTTGAGCGAAGTGCCTTTAGTACTTGAATCGCATCTGAATAATTTCTAGAATCATCTACAAAACCAAGACTTTCGTTTGCATCGACTGTATCATAGCCATTTTCCTGGAGAATATAGGCCATCGCTTTACTAAATAAACCAATCCCTCTCCCTTCATGGTTAGCTAAGTAAAATAATGCACCTGTTCCATGGTCAACGATCATTTTCATCGATTGTTTTAATTGGTATCCACAATCACATCTCTTACTTCCGAAGATATCTCCTGTGTGACAGATAGAATGCATTCGAATGAGGCAATCTTCTCCATAAGAAAAATCTCCATATACAAGAACGCTGGATTGTTGTAGTTCTGCTAAATTAACAGAAGATAACTTATTGATGATTCTTTCGAAGTCTTCTGTTACTTCATCACAATTTAACCAACAATACCATTGAAAAACAACTGTTTCATCGTAAAGATTAACCGGTAGTTTGATCGGTCCAACTAAATAAATGGCTCCTTTGTCCGTTTTAATTAATTGAATTTTATCTTCTAAAACAGAAAGAATTTTTGAATCAAATTTTATCTGCGTCAACTAAGTAACCCCTTTTCATTCTTATTTTCACTTCTATTTACTGGTTTCTCTCCTAACGATAGGAGCTATCTTTGTGGCTAATATCTCGATTCCTTCGGCAACTTTTTCGAATGGTAATCCACCAATATCAATTTGCGCTATAAAGCGCTGATGGCCAAAAAGTTCATGTTGACGGAGAATTTTCTCTACGATTTGTTGCGGGCTACCCACAAAAAGGGCAGTATCAGGATCCGTTAATTGGTCAAATTCGTCTCTTGATAATTTTCCTGTTTTCCCTAATTGCTGATTAACATATGCCTTGTATACAGAATAATAAGGGTAAAATTCATCTTTTGCTTTTTGTGAGGTACTTGCAAAATATCCATGGCCTGTAACTCCTACTTTTAGTTTATCCGATGTGTGACCTGCCTTACTACCAGCTTGTCGATATAAATCAACTAATGGCTTAAACTTCATCGAATCTCCACTTAATATCGCTACAGCCATCCCAACTCCAAGTATTCCCGCACGTTCAGCACTTTCTGGTGAACCACCAACACCCACCCAAATGGGTATCTCTTGTTGAAAAGGTCTTGGAGCAATTTCCGCGTTCAATAATGATGCTCGAAATTGACCATTCCAAGTGATCTTCTCTTGTTGATTTAATTGTAAAAATAGATCCATGTTTTCTAAAAACAAGTCATTATATTCATTAATATCAAAACCGAAGAGAGGGAAAGATTCTAAAAACGCCCCTCGGCCAGCAATGATTTCTGCGCGCCCATTAGAAAGTAAATCCAATGTTGCAAAATCCTCAAACAACCGAACGGGGTCAACAGTACTTAGAACAGTAGTTGCACTCGTTAGTTTGATTTTTTGAGTTAGTTGAGCCATTGCTGACAGTATAACTGGGGTAGAAGATATTGCATAATCTAATCGGTGATGCTCTCCAACCCCAAAAACATCAAGCCCGGCTTCATCAGCAAGCTTTGCTGCTTCGAGTATTTCCTTAAGTCTTTGCCCAGGACTAATCACTTTTCCCGTATGAGGATCTGGTACAATATCACCAAGCGTATATAAACCAATCTCTATTCCTGAATTTTTCAAACCCATTCCCATATTCTCCTCATTTATTACTACTTAGTTACTTTATGTAAGTAACTATAATATCACAACAAGATAGTGTCAAGTAAGTTTTTTGCGAAAAATGACTTTCTATCTTTCACGATAAGGCCATCCTTAAAAATATTATTCCAAGAATAGAGTTTTTGTCTCCTAACAAACCATATAAAAAAGCTATTCGAAAAATCGAATAGCTCTTTTCTATTAATTAATATACATCACGCTGGTATCGACCTTGCTTTTTCAAATCATTTAAATAGCTTTCAGCCTCTTCACGTGAAATCGAACCTTCTGTTTCAATAATAGTGATCAGTGCTTCATGCACATCTTTTGCCATATAGGTTTTGTCACCACAAACGTAGAAGAATCCACCTTTTTCTAGCCACTCATAAATTTCCTTACTATTTTCAAGCATTTTGTGCTGTACATACACCTTTTGATCTGTATCACGAGAAAATGCAGTGTCTAATTTTGTTAAAGAGCCTTCCTTTACATAGCCCTCTAACTCTTCTTTGTATAAGAAATCTGTTGCCTCATGCTGGTCCCCAAAGAACAACCACGATCTACCTGCTGCTTTATCCACTGCACGTTCTTGAATGAATGAACGGAACGGAGCAATTCCTGTTCCTGGTCCAACCATAATAATATCTACTTCGCTTGATTCAGGTAGATTAAAGTGCTTGTTTTGTTGAATAAATACAGGAATTGTATCGCCTTCTTCAAGACGTTCTGCACATTGTACTGAACATACTCCCTTGCGATCACGACCATGAGCTGTATATCTTACAGCACCAATTGTTAAATGTACTTGCCCAGGATTAGCGACAAAACTGCTTGCAATTGAATAAAGACGTGGTGGCAATTTTCTTAAAAGAGAGACGATTTCTTGAGCCGATCCGTTCCATGGTCCAAAATCTTGTAATAAATCAAGTAAGTCTCGACCATCCACATATTCCTTTAGTTCAGCAATATTTTCAGCCGCTACTAGCCTTTTTAACTCGTCATTATCAGTTAGTCCTGTAGCTTGCTGTAAAATCTTCTTTGTTAATAAAGTAATTTCAAAGTGAGTGGATAAAGCTTCTTTCAGTGGTAATGTTGTACCAGCTTTATCAATGATTACAGGCGCTTCTGCATCCCACTTCATTTCTTCAAGAATAGAAGCAACTAAATCAGGATCATTTTGTGGAAAAATCCCAAGGCAATCTCCCGGTACGTATGAAAGGCCAGAAGTTTCTAATGACAACTCTATATGTCTTGTTTCTTTATTTGAATCAGGGCCATTTAAATTAATATTTTTAAGGACCTTTGCTTGAAATGGATTTGTTCTAGAATAAGCCATAGTCTCTTCCTTTTTTTGTTCTGAAATATTTTCTGCAGTTCGTTGCATGTTCGCCACCTCACAAATTTGTATAACAATACTATTATAACATTTTTTAATTTTTCAGAAACTTATTTTTTAAAGCTTCGGTTATTTGGTATTTAAATCAGGATTATAGAATGATTCCATATGTATTGTAATATTTACTCCATACAGATTACAAGTTAGAACTCTATGAAGAGCCTCTATATATATGAGGCTCTCTAAGATTTTATTTCACTTAAGCTCTTTTAATTTTCGTGTCAGTTCATTAAATTTATTATCAAGTTCTTTATATGCTTGATCTTTAGTGGTCATAAAGCTTAGTTTTCCTAGAACTTCTTGTCTCTCGGTTTCCAGCTTTAGCCGCAATTCGTCTAGATTACTTGATTTTGGTGATATGTCACTAAGTTGCTTTTGAATCGTCATTTTATTCATAATAAGTTTTGTATTCGTCGTTTTATCTAAAAAATAACGGTCATGTGAAACAATTATTAACGTTCCATTATACTCTGCCAATGTATTTTCTAGCTGCTCTCGGGAAGGTAAGTCGAGATGATTAGTTGGTTCATCCAATACAAGCACATCTTTTTCTTCTAAAATATATCCCATCAGTTTACACTTTACCCGTTCACCCATGCTCATATTTTGAAGCGGTTCTTTCCATTGAGAAGCTGTAAAACCTAAATGCTTCATGAGATTTTGAACTTTTCCTCTTGCATCAAAGGTTTCCTTGTAATAAAGATCCTCTGGTGTTTTTTCTAATGGTAAATCAAACACTTCTTGCGTCAAATAACCAACTGTGGCTGTTGGAGAAATCCAAACATCTCCTTCTGACGGTTCTTGACCAAGTATGATTTTTAACAATGTGGTTTTACCACTTCCATTCGGACCAGTAATGGCGACCTTTTCACCGTGGAGAAGTGTAAAATTAACTTTCTTAAATAGCACTCGACCTTCAAAATTCTTTGACAAATTCTTCACCTCAAGAAACCGTTTCCCTACCTTGTGATGATTTTCAATCGTAAAATGGACATCATACTCTGGTTCAACCCGCTCCACTTTAGCTTTTTCTAACTCTTTTTCAAGACGCTTTCGTTTCGACTTCACCTGTGCATCCATTCGTTTTGCTTTTACTCGCCAGTATTCCTTTGTTCCTTCTTTTTTGGTTGATTGAGCATGACCTTTCTTTGACCAAGAAGTGAGCTCATTCATTTGTGCTTCTATTCGCTCGACCATTTTTTGTTGCTTATCATATTCTCGTTGCTGCGATTGCCTTTTCTGTTCGCGAGCTAACATATAATTAGAGTAATTTCCTTTCTGTTCAAAAATGCTAGAGCCTTCAATAGACCAAATTTTTGTAGCTACTTTATCTAAAAAATACCGATCATGTGAAACAAGAATAATTGAACCTTTATAATTTTTAATTTGCTCTATCAAAAAATTAGTGCCTTGTTCGTCTAAATGATTGGTAGGTTCATCCAATAGCAATAGGTCAGCTTCCTTTGCAAATCCATGTGCTAATCGAAGCTTTAGCCTTTCTCCTCCACTTAGATTGGAAAAAGCAGTGTGTGTTGGCACCATCCATCTTTTATTGAAGACTGGTGAATCTTCCTCCTTTGAAAAAACTTCTGTTTCTTGTTCAACTAAGGTCATTTTTACATTTTTTTCTACCCACTGAATACTTCCTTCTGTAGGAGTTAGTTGGTTGTAAATAACATGTAGGAGGGTCGATTTCCCAGCTCCATTTTTTCCAATAATCCCTATAACATCTCCTTCATGTACATGAACATTTACACCGTTAAAAAGGGTCACGTCATTGATTTCATAGCTAACATCTTTACATTTAAAAAGTTCTCTCATTTTTGCATCCCCTCGATTTACAGGGAGAATAAAAAAATCCTCCCAGTTGAATTGGAAGGATTAGTCGTTTCATACCATAATCAAATAAAGCTTTTCCGTAAAAAAGCTAAGAACCGTATAGATAATGGGCAGACTAATCCTATTTTGTGTGATTGGAAATATAAAATTTCAATCGTTTTAAAATAAGATTAGTTCTTCATCGTTCACCCATCATCCCTTTCGAGTTAGTTACATCATTATAACACAACTTCCTCTATATGGTAAATAACTGTTGAACTTACTCCGTATAATGACGGTTTCTTTCACCATCCATTTCCCAATGAGAGAACCAGTTTTCCCATAGTTCCCACACTTCTGACACAATGAAGTTATGGGCTCTATCCTTTGTCTGAGTATATTTGTACATCGGTGTTTCATTGTTATCGTACCAAGTGTAGGTCGTATATCTGTCCTTGGTGGTAACAATAGCATCGCTCAGCTCTCCGAGTTCGTTTCGATCCAGCCAGTATTGAACAGTAGTATTTGTTTGTCCTGGTATCGTGTGGTCCCAACTCCAAATATCATATTCACCAAAAAGCAGATAAAACGGTACTTTATCATTTTTCCCTTCAACAGGTCTTAAGAGCGGACCCGAAGTTGAACCAAAAGCAGCAAAGTATTCGGGCATGACGGCACTCGCATAGTTCGTAAACATTGAGCCAAGAGATTGACCAGTTAAATATCTCTTCCCAGGATCAATATTGTAATCTTTATCAACTTGCTTAACTATTTCCTCAAGGAAGACAAAATCATCTTGCTTATTGGTTGCATAGTTAACATTCCATGTTACGTCTGTGGATGAATTGTATTGTTCACTAGGCATAACAAGCATAAATCCGTGTTTGTCTGCGACCTCCCACCAATGGCTGGCGTCAAAGAATACTCGTGCCGTTTGTGTGTTTCCTGCAAGAACGAACACAACCGGAATGTTTTCCTCAGGTGCAGAATCCGGGACATAAACTAAATACTCGCGAGTATATCCATCCAAGTTCATTTCCTTGATTTCAACACCCAATTTTTCGTAATCAGGTCTTACACCTAGTACATTTCCGTTAACGGTTGTATTGTCATAGCGCGTATAGTAAGAAAGGAAATCATATACTTTCTTAGTGAAACCCGTTTTATATACTCCATCTCCGCCTTGATTAAGAACAGCTACTTTGGAACGTACCTCGCTGTAGGAAGTGACAATACGATCAGAATCCTCTTTTTGTATATAGATGGTACTTCCCAACAATCCCTCCCTTGATCCTTTCTCTCCTAAAACAACTGTGTCATTAGCCGCCTTCCAGTATTCGACTAAGTTTTCTACTGAACTTGGGTTATCATTTACAATCCAAGTAGGAACAGGTACCTCAGAGTAAGAAATCTCTTTATTTTCAGCAAAAGTCTTACCTCCTGTTTCCCGAATAAATTCTGATTTAAGATCTTCTGTTTCTACAAAAACGGAGCTAATGACAAAAAGAGGATTTTGCATCGCCCAAGCTTGAAGTGCTGTTCCTCCGTCCCCATATCCCGCTAAATAAAAGACACCAAATGTATTGTAATACTTCGTATCTTTTAATACCTTTACTGCTTCATTGATATAGGCAAGTTCTTCTTCCGCACTTCCCCAACCTTTCACTCCAGGCTCGAGTATGAACAACCCCTCGGATTTCTTATCCGCAATATCCAGCCATCCGCTTTTGTGAAGGAACTCTTCTGTCGTCATACCATCCGGAACAGCTATGACCGTAAAGTAATCTCGGACAGTCGTTTCTGGCGCTACATAAATTTTCACCGTACGCGTCTTATCCCCCACAGTAACATTTCGAGTAAAATACCCGTTTAATGGCAACTTGTTACCTAATGTAATATCAATAGCTGGTTTTTCCATTCCATCTAAGGAGGTTGCTTCTAGTTTAAAAGCATTTTTATTGTATATTGATTCAGCTGAAACTGGCAGGACAATGCTAAGTAGCATTAGTG
Organism: Robertmurraya korlensis; assembly: GCF_023715225.1. Classification (GTDB taxonomy): domain Bacteria; phylum Bacillota; class Bacilli; order Bacillales; family Cytobacillaceae; genus Robertmurraya_A. The sequence goes on along the minus strand of NZ_JAMBNS010000006.1, from coordinate 176,916 downwards.
AAATCACCATCAAAAACATGATTTTTTTACCATTCATCCTATTTCACTCCTAACATATGAGTCTCGTAGGAACCAGTACCATATGGTTCCTACGAAGATATTTAATATTTTTCTACCGTGAAGGTATAGGTACTTGTTGTTACTTTGTCAGGTGCTACTATGTCAATCTTAATAACGGAGCCATCTTCAACAGAAACCTTATTAGTTGAACGATAATCTACTTTTTTGCCATTCATTCTTATTGACTTTACTTTAGTGGACATTGTTGTAGGTATAACAGTTATTTCATCATTAGCCTCAGGCACTTTAATCGTATAAGCATAAGACCAAGGATCAAATTTATTTGGTAACGAATTGCTAACGGTAATGGTTTTACCAGCCCAAGTAAATGGTTGAGAATCCGGAGCGAACTGAACGGTTTTACCAACGAGTTCTCCACCTTCAAACTCAATATTTGAAAGGACAGAATACTTCATATAACCAGTATCTCCGTTATAGTTGATCGGATTTGAGGTTAAATATTCTGTATCATCACCGATAATACCCGCAAGCTTTAACGAAATCCAATTTGTTCCATCTGTCCACATATCCCCGATGGTTGTAGTTCGACTATATGGAGCATCATTATTTCCACGTAACGTAGGGGATGTACCTGCTTCGCCCCTATCAATTACTTGTTGTAAAGCAGCCTCAAACAATCTTAAATTGTTGTCTCCAAGTGGTGTCTCATCGTGACCAGTAAATAATTTTGTAGCCTTTCCACCATCTTTTTGATAATTAGAATAAGTTTGTTGTGCAAGTGAAAGTAGCAGATCTACTCTTACACCTGATACGTTTACATTATCTGCTGAACCGGCGCGGGTACAACCATAGATATCAGATGCGAACAACAGACCGTTTTTTTTATCTTGCAGCATGATTAAACTATTGCTATGACCCGGTAATGCATAGACATCAAGTTTACTACCTCCAAGATCAAATTCATCACCTTCATCGATATTCTTAACTTTAGCCTGATCTTCCGGATTGGTAATTACTTGTCTCGAAATCTCTGCCCACCCACGCTCATTAATATAAACCTCATGATCTTTTAAGAAATTAGGAATTTGCATAATATGGTCGACATGTGTATGGGAAACGATCATAGAGTAAGGCTTTGTCGCTATGTTCTTATCAATATACTCTTTTAGGTTTTTCACATTAAACTGGGTCTGTAAAGCATCGAACATGATCCCACTCTCGTGCCCTTCAATGTAGTAAGCCATGGCACGGACAGATTCTGAATCATTATACAGTTGATAAACTGCAGGACTATTGGCCGTTTTCTCCTGGATAACAACATGTTGAAAATCAGCAACGGCCGGACGATAAAGTTTCCAAGTGAAAGTCTGGACTGGGCTTGTGATCATTCCGTCCTTTACAGCAATAGCCTTGTATACCACTGTTCGCTCAGGTAATTGACTATTACTTAACATTTCATTTATATGACCTTTTGATTCTACTGAATAAATTTGACTAGATGTAGTTGGAGTTGAACCGTCAGTAGTGTAGTAGATAGTAGCGCCTGGTGTAGGAGTATATAACTTAATGTAACGTCTAGGAGCAATTGCGTTTTGTTTAGGAAGAGCTTGGACAGGAGTCACCATTGCAGTGATAATTTTGTCAAAAATCTGATTAACCTCAGATCTTTTAATAGGCTCATTTGGTTTAAATAGCTTTGCTGTCTTGCCAGACATATAGCCTAGTTCTACTAGAGCATTTACGCTTCCTATAGCCTCGGAACTTATCATTTCATAGTCTGTAAAGGGTGCAGGCTGATTTGACTCTGTGATTTTAAATGCATCTACGAGTATGACAGCTGCATCTTCCCGAGATATCTCACTATCTGGATTAAAGTTGCCTGAAGCATCAGGGCTTATAAGACCTTCCTCATAAGCTGCCTCAATCTGTTTCCCAAATGGATCAGTTGCCTTTACGTCATTGAACTGTTTATGTGATGCTTTCCAAATATCGTTATAATCACTAGGATGTGGCCACGCGAAATAGTTAGAAATTTTCCCGATAAACTCTGCTTTTGTAATGTTGTCTCCACTCGCAGCAGATGCAAAGGGAGAGCTTGGTATTAACATGACGACCATAATCAAGGCTAAAAAAATCTTAAATTGCTTCCTAGGTTTAGACATTATCTTCCTCCTCATGGTTTCCTTTTAAGTACTTTACTGAATCGCTTTTATTACTTCCTAACTACACTCTTGTTACGTTAATAATGGTGTAAATAGGATAGTTAAGTATGGAAAGCTTTCAAGCACCCTCTTGTTTGTATACGCTTTCAAAATTACATTTAGCATCACCTCCTATCAATTAACTTCAGAGGTATAATAGATGAAAATAAAGAGGCCACTCAAAAGTCACAATTTATTGTTTCTACGAGTCTGCCTCTTTATCTATCTAACTAGCTTATTTTTCTAGCTCTGGATCAAAAAATTCACCAAATAACTCCGCATCTGAAGGTTTATCTTCTGGGATTGGTTTCGACACCCATGTATAGTTCATATAATGTTTAAGATTCACGTTCTCTGAGATGATATTTCCTCCCCATGTTCCACAACCAAGACTGGATGTCATTGGCATACCATTCGTAAACGAACCAGCGTTTGCTTTTGACTGGGCTTGACGTACCATAATCCTGCTCACTGGTGCTGCTAACCCAAGCCGATGAATATGATCGTCGTCAAACGAGTAAATACCACATGAATGTCCTTTTCCTCCCACTTCGTAAATGGCTCTCATCATATCAAGCGCATGTTCAAACTCACCTTCATATTTATACACCGCTAACAATGTAGTTAATTTTTCACCCGAAAAAGGATATTCTTTTCCGATTTGATCGCCTTTTACAATGATGAATTTTCGATCTTCTGGAATCGAAAAACCTGCTTCCTTTGCTAGTTGTTGTGGAGCAACAGCGACCGTGTTAGGAAGTCTATGCCCCTCTGTATCCCACATAACAGAACGAAGGCTAGCCTTTTCGTCATCATTTGCTAAGTAGCCACCCACCTTCACCAATTCTTCTAGCATCGCTTCATATACTTTGTCACTAATAATTAAATTTCCATCCGCTGAACAACCAGAACCAAAATCTGATGTTTTACTTAGCATGGTGTTTAGTGCCGCTTCCTTCACATCAGCTGTATCATCAATGATCATCGTTGAGTTACCAGCTCCTACACCGTAAGCCGGTGTCCCTGAACTATACGCACTTTTGACCATATCTTTCCCACCCGTAGCAAGGACTAGATCTGCCCTTGACATAAGCGCTTTTGTCATTGGTATATTAACTAATGTTAAGCATTGAAGAAGATCAGCTGGCGCCCCTTCCTTCTCAAGCGCTTCTCTCATGAGCCTAACCGTTTCAAAAGTAGTTTTTTTCGAACGAGGATGTGGTGAAAAGACAACCGCATCTCTTGCCTTAATTGCATAAATAGCTGTGCCTGCTGGGGTTAGATCAGGATTCGTTGTTGGCACAATTGAACCGATAATACCTACAGGCTTCGCATATTTTACAATTCCTTTTTCAGGTATTTCCTCAACCGCACCAACGCTTTTTTGCCTGAGGGCATCTCGTAAAATTCCTCGAATTTTCATTCGTTTTCCCATGCGACTCTCATGGTCACCTAGCTTACTTTCCTCAATTCCCATATCAACTAATTCAGTAAAAGTTTTTTTATTAGAGACTGCCCATGCGACTGCCTGGCATAAGCGATCCAGTTGTTCCTGACTATAAGTCTCAATCGTATCCATTGCCTTTTTTGCTTTCTCAAACGCAAGATCTAATTCCTTTTGTTGTTCTTCCGTGAGTTCGGTTTGTTTTTTGACTGCATTGGTAGACAATAACATTACCTCCTACAAATTTGATAGCTTAGTAGATCGATCTTATTTCAGCTTTGCAGAATCAAGAAATCCCCTTAATGATCAGACAGAAACGTGGTGTACACTTTTCCCAGGTGAATAGATGTCCATAATATTCCAATGTCCATCGGTAGGTACTGGGTTATTCAACATAGCTACATCAATAACGACTGGTTTATTCGCTTTAATGGCTCTTTCTAATGTAGGCTTGAATTCTCCTGCAGACTGAACCTTGATCCCTTCCACCCCGTAAGCTCTAGCAATTGCTGCATAATCAGGAGAGTAAGGTTCTCCATCCTTTTGGAAAACAGTCCCTAAAGTCGTACCAAAATGAGCTTTTTGCAGACCTGCGATTGTGCCGAATGCAAAATTATTCATTATGACCCATACAACTGGGATATTTTCCTCAGCTGCTGTTGCTAATACAGCTGGATTTTGACCAAAACCGCCGTCACCCACTAATGAGACAACAATTCGATTTGGTGCAGCAATCTTTGCACCGAGGGCTGCTGGTGCTCCAAAGCCCATCGTCGCGTATCCTCCAGGAGTAAGAATGGATCCTGCCTCATAGATAGGAAACTGCTGACCTACTCCATTTTTGTTCCATCCAACATCCGTTGTAATAAGAGCATCTTTAGGAAGGACTTGACGTACTTCGTCAACAATTCGTTGTGGCATCATTGGAAATGATTCATCTTCAATAAACTTCCGATTGCTTTCCTTGAACTCATTCCGATTTTTCACAATTTCTTCTTTTAATGTATCGAGGGAATCCCGTTGTACTCCATATGGGAACATTTCTTCGGCTACTCGATTTAACACGGTTAAGGCCTGTTTTAAATCGGCTACTACACCAATTTCTACCGGGTAGTTCCTTCCAATTTCGCTCGGATCAATATCTATTTGAATTAATTTCGTTGGAGGGAAGTTGAACGTGTATTCCGGTTCCCATGAACTACTATCTGCCTCGGCAAAGCGAGTGCCTAAACCTAAGACGAAATCTGCGGCCTTGCATTTGTCATTAATAAATTTTGTTCCCCAAAAACCTGTCATACCTAGAGTCAATGGATGATCGTCAGAAACTGCGCCTTTTCCCATTAAGGAATGGGCTACAGGCATATTCAATCGATCTACTAGTTCTCTAAGCTGATCTGCTGCATCAGCTAATAAGATCCCACCACCTACATAAAAGATCGGACTTTTTGCTTCAGCTAGCGTTTGGATGATTTTCATTGCTGTTTCATTGTCAATAGATGGCTTATGAAGATTCTTTGCATTCAGCTTCTGCTTTTCAAAGTAAGAGGTTTCTAGTTCTTTTGAAAAAATGTCCATTGGGACGGAGATTAAGACTGGACCTGGATTGCCGCTTTCAGCTAGTTGAAAGGCTTTTTCTAAAATCTCAGGAAAGAGATGTGCGCTATCGACCCTCCATGCTCTTTTGACAAAAGGACGATAAATTTCATATTGAGTGGCATCACCATGTAAATTTACTTCTTGATGTGGATGCTTTCCGTAGTAATGAGTTGGCACATCGCCCGCAATAACAACCATTGGTATTGAATCCAAAGCAGCATTCGCCACTCCCGTTGCCGCGTTTGTGAGTCCTGGACCTAAGTGACTTAAAAGAACGGCTGCTTTTTTCTTTACCCTCGCATAGCCGTCCGCCATATGCGCGGCAATTTGCTCATGTCTAACATTTACAAACTTAATTTTGCTATTCTCTAAAGCAGAAAGTACGGCAATATTTGTGTGACCACAAAGTCCAAAAATATGTTCAATGCCTCTTTCTTCAAGATAATTTACCAATTGATAAGATATTAACTGTTTCATATATGGCCTCCTTTGAAATCTAATAATATTTTGCCGCACTGACCTGAGATGGCGTAAATATATGCCTTTTTAAACTCTTTAAGAGGGAAAATATTAGAAATAATTGGCTTTACATCAAAATCATCATTAAGTAAATAATCTACACACTTGGAAAAATCTTCTGGAAAGTTATAAATGATGGACCCATGAATGGTAATTTCATTTCTTACAATCTGGACAATTGGCAGAGTTGCTTCTGGAGTTAGACCAATCAAAATGACCGATCCGCCTTGTTTAACCACTCGTACCGCTTGTTCTACAGCCTGTTTTACGCCAGCCGCTTCAATTACAACATCGAACTTTTCGTCCTTCACTTCATGAGCTAAAACGGTATTAACCCCAAAAGCAGCTTTTACTTTTTCAAGCTTTGATTGGTATATATCTATTGCAGTCACCTTCGCTCCAAGAAAATTGGCTAAAGCGATTGAAAGCATCCCCTCCGTGCCACAACCGATGACTCCGACCGTTGTACCTTTTGTAATAAAAGCTTTTTCAAAAGCATGAGTTATAACGGCAAATGGTTCAATTAACACTGCTTTTTCATCTTGTAATTCCTCAGGAATTGGAAGAACATACTTTGATGAAATAGAAATCTCTTCTGAAAAAATCCCATCCACATTGACTCCAAGCGACTCCTTATGAGAACAAATATTACGATAACCTCTTTGACAATTCTCACATTCGCCGCAAAACGTATTAGGTGTAACAACAACCTTTGTTCCTATGGTAAGATCGACCTTTTCACCGACCTCAATAACTCTCCCTACTAACTCGTGACCAGGTCGGACCGGGTACTTTGCGTGACCAATCTTTCCCTTATACACACCAATATCAGAACCACAGATACCGCCATAAATGAGTTTAATTCTAACTTCGTTTTCTCTAAGAGGGGATTCAACTGGAAATTCTTTTAGTTCTAGTTCCCCGGGGTTTTTCAAATGTAATCCCCACATAAATGACCACCACCCAAAAAAATAATTAGATCGATCTAAAATAAAGAAAGCGTTATCACAATAGTACCTTTTGTTCCAAATAATAGCAATCAAATATTTTCCGTATAACTGAAAATATAAACTAATCAGATAATTAAAGTCCGACTTTTTTACGTAACGATTTTTCTTCGGTTGCATGAATAGAAAGAAACTCTTTTGCCGTTTCCAAACAGCGTCGGGCGTACTCTTCAAAACCTAGCTCTTTTACTCGTTTAATATTTGGCATTTCAATCGAGCATGGTGTATTCACTGGTAAACTGTTTACGATACCAGCAATATCGATTCCCCCTTCGCCTACATAGAGACGTTCCTCCCTAAGAATCCGCTTCATTTCATCAACTGATGATGGTGCTTGAGAAGGAGCATCGCATAGGTGGAAGTAACGAAAGTAAGAACTAGGAATTTTTTGGAGGTCCTCTAGTTGATCTCCTGAACGGTGGAAATGGTGCGTATCAATCATAATTCCCGCGTTAGATCGATTTGCGGAATGAAGAATGTCTAGCGTATCAGCAAGAGTCCTAACACTTGCTATTGGGACAAATTCAAGTTCAACTGTTAGATCAAATTGCTTGGCAAGATCACACATTTCTCCAAATTTCTCAATTGCATAATTCCTGTTATCTGTCCAAATACTGCTTAGAACATGGCGTCCACCTAACTCTGCGGCAACTTCAAATGCTGGCAAGTAGTTAAATGGATCCATTCCATCAAAAATTCTAGCTAACTCAATATCCAGTAATCTCAAACCTGTGTCTGCAAGTGCTGCCTTTGTCTCTCCCATCATCTGTTTATTGCTTGCAAGGTCATAATTGGGCTCTCCCGGTAGACCCATATAAATCGGCCGAAGACTCACAAAATCATAACCCACTCTAGAAGCAATATGAATAATTTCAGCTGGAGTACAATTAAGTGCAGTAAGGTGCGCAATTGAAAATGGTCTTGTCATCATTTCCCTCCCCAACATACAAGCCTAATCTAGTTACCCAGTTATTTTTCTATTTTCCGTTGGGTCGTTACCTTTGTGTGTAAATGAGAAGAGGGACCTGCTTTCAACATATAGCTTTCACTGCTGCATCCTAGCATCTGGTTTACAGACTTTGCCGTTTGGATAACCCTATTAAGATCCACTCCCGTCTCAACCCCCATTTCATGAAATGCATAAACTAGATCTTCGGTCGCGACATTACCTGTTGCTCCAGGTAAATATGGGCAACCCCCAAGTCCCGCTATCGAACTATCAAAATGAACAATTCCCTGCTGCAACGCACTAACCGCATTTGCAATCGCAAGTCCTCTTGTATTATGAAGGTGCAAAGTAAATAAAATATCAGGAAAAGTATCACGTAAATGGCCGAGCATTTCATATACTTGCTTGGGATTTGCAGTACCAGTCGAATCCGCCAATGAAATTTCTTTAACACCCATAGATTCGTATCTATATACAATCTGATTTATTCTCTCTTGAGGAACTTTCCCCTCAAACGGGCATCCAAAGGCAACGGATATAGACCCTCCCACCTTTATCCCCTTCATCTGTGCTAATTCAACGATCGGATAAAAACCATTCTGTGCTTTTTCCGTTTCACAATTGGCATTAGAGATACTATGTGAGTCAGTGGCTGATAACATGAGCTTTATCTTTTTTATACCTGCCTCAATGGCTCTTTCTGCTCCTCTTACATTAGGTACTAATGCTCTGAATTTAATATTTTTTAAGTCATTACACGATTTGACAACCTCTGTTGCATCCTTTAATTGAGGGATAGCCTTTGGATGAACAAACGAGGTAATCTCAATTGTAGTTACTCCTGTTTCTGCTAACGATCGAATGATGGATATTTTTTCTTCTGTCGGAATCCATTGATCATTTATGGCTTGGAATCCGTCACGAGGAGCAACTTCGCAAATATAAGCCCTTGAAGGTAGCGTAAATACGGTTAAATTGTTCATAGGTTACTCCTTTGCTTAATAGTTCTTACCGTACATAAGTTATTATATCGATCTAATAAACTATTAAAAAAATATGTTAAGTTGAATCCCCACCTTTTAACTATGGTAACATCAATAAAGAAAGCGTTACCATAATAATACATGATTTCCGTTTGTTTGCAAACACATTTACTGAATTTTCTCAATAATTTAAAAAGGAATGGACGTTGATGAGTAGATTTAGTATGTTTTAGTGAGTGGTAGATCGTTCTAATAAAAAGGAGTTACCTAATCCTATGCGATTCTATGTATTTTTAATACCTTTTCAGCTTCATCATTTAATAAAGGGAGCCTCTAGGCTCCCTTTATGTTAATACAATGAATTATGAAGATTTTCTTACTACCAATTCAGGCTGCAAGATAATTCGCTGGGTATCACGGTCTTGATTGACAATTCTTTGGTGAAGCAGAATAGCCGCCTGCGAGCCTATAAGTCTAGCATATGAAGAAACGGTAGTTAATGGTGGGTTATACAATGGTGCCTCATTATTATTATCGAAGCCAACAACAGCTAGATCTTGCCCTGGTTTTAAACCCGCATCGTTTAATCCAAGCATAACACCATGTGCGACTAAATCATTAAAACAAAAGGCAGCTGTAGGTGGACTAGCCTGGAATAACACTTTTCGAATTGCAGCCATTCCACCCTCTCTAGTAACAGGACTTTCTACAATAAGTGTCTCATCGATGTCTAAACCCGCTTGTTTTAACGCACTACAATATCCATTACGCCTTTCCTTCCAGGCAGTTGAATGGGATGTTCCGCCAAGAAATGCAATTCTTCTATGACCTTTATGAATTAGGTGGTTTACAGCCATTTGAGCTCCCACTTCGTAATCAATTCCTACATAGTCACAGGTAACGTTTTCAATTTCCCTCACTGCTAAAACAAGTGGGATATCGATCGCCTTTACCCGTTCAATACTATTTTTTGAGCTTTCTGAAACAGGACATAAAATGATCCCACCAACCCGATGTTCGAGCATTCTAGATATAAGCTGTTCCTGTTTTATATCTGAGTCAAAAGTCGTACCAAGGAATACAGTATAACCTGCTTCCTCTAATGAATGATGAACACCTCTAAGTAGTTCTGCGTAAAATGGATTCGCGATGTCTGTAATTATTAATCCAACTGTTGAAGAAGACTGAGAACGCATATTGGCAGCAACTCTGTCATACACGTAGCCTAGTTCATGCATTGAATTCAATACCTTCTGCTTTGTCTTTTCTGCAATTTTAGAACTGCCACGAACAATTAATGATGCAGTCGCCCGGGAAACGCCAGCATGATTGGCTACATCTTGCAGAGTTACTCTTTTTTTATGCGTCATCTTTAATCACCAGCTCACCAAAATTAATTTAGTTTCTATTCTATCATTCCAATACTAAAGTTAATCAATTAATATACTATTACTATGTAGTATATAAGTATTAGTGTCAACTTTGTTATTCCATAAACTCAACTAAAAATAATGACACTTGTGGTATATAAGTTAAAATAAGAAGTGAAATAACCATTGCAATAAAGAAAGGCATAACCGCTTTTGCTAGTGCTTCTATTGAAATCCCCGAAACACCAGATCCCACAAATAAATTTACGCCCAGTGGAGGTGTAATAAAACCTATTGCTAAATTAACAACCATAATTAAACCAAAGTGAATAGGATCTACTCCAATATTCATGGCTACGGGCAGTAAGAGTGGAGTTAAAATAATAATTGCTGCAACCGTGTCCATAAAACATCCTACGATTAAAAGTAAGATATTGATTAGTAATAGGATAATAATCGGATTACTAGAAATAGAGAGTAATCCCTCGGTAATTTGACTCGGAATTTGTTCGACCGTAAGTATTCGACCAAATGCTGTTGCCGTCCCGACAATAAGCATAATCGTTGCTGTAGTAATACCACTATCAATTAGCATTCGGGGTAAATCTCTAATTTTAAGCTCTCGATATAAGAATATGCCAGCGATAAAGCCGTATACAACGGCAACTCCTGCTGCTTCAGTGGGAGTAAAAATCCCGCCATAAATTCCACCTAGGATAATGAGTGGGACTAAGAGTGCCCATTTTGCATCCCAAGTAGCTTTCAAGAATTCTATAAAAGTACTTTTTCCAATACCTTTGTATCCTTGTTTTCGGGAATAAATATAAGTCCAAATCATTAAGGCGACACCGACTAATATCCCTGGTAAGATTCCAGAGATAAACAACTTTCCGATTGATTGACTACCTACTACTCCGTACATAACCATCGGGATACTTGGAGGAATGATTACGCCAATAGAACCTGCTGCACAGACAACTGCTGTTGCAAATTTCTTATCATAGCCTTGTTTGATCATAGCCGGTATCATAATTCCTCCAACAGCAGCAACAGTTGCAGGTCCTGATCCAGAAATGGCTGCAAAAAACATACAAGTAATAATTGCTGCTATTGCAATACCACCTGTTTTGTCTCCAACAATCGTATTAGCAACTTTAAATAGTCTATCAGATAGTCCACCCTTTCCCATAATCTCCCCCGCTAGAATAAAAAAGGGAACTGCTAATAGAGGGAATGAGTCAATTGAAGTGATTAAACCCTGTGCTAAATATTCTAACGGCATAGAGCCCGTGTATAAAATGGTCACTAAAGTTGATAATCCTATTGAAATACCAATCGGCACCGTAAGTATTAAAAATAGAGCGAGACTGCCAAATAAGACAAGTGCTGTCATCGATTTCCCCTCCGTTTCATTACATGATCAAAATATCAACAGACCAGTTATTACTGTGGAACTTCTTTCCCAAGTAGAATTTTTACCTGCTGGACAATTAGTTGAATTAAGCGAATTGCTGTTAATCCCATACCAATTGGTCCAGCTAAGTAAACAAAACCAACTGGCAAACTAAGGGCAGGTGACAGTTGTCCCCATGTAAGGAGCTTCAATGTAATTTGGTATCCATAAATCAGTCCAAAAAGGGCAAATGCCAAAAATAATAAATTCCCAACTATCCTCAAGGCAGCTTGTGATTTCCCTTTTAAGGCTAAATAAAGTACATCCACACTCATATGTTTTTGCTTTTTCACTCCATAGCTGATTCCTAAGTACACTAGCCAAATAAAGCAGTACCTAGCTAATTCCTCTGACCAAGGTAAAGAATCCTGCAGAACATATCTCATAAATACCTGAACAGAAATAACAACTACCATCACAAAAGAAAATATACCAATAAATAACTCTTCAAAATGCTCGTCAAGCCAATGCAACAATTTCATCATCCATTCACCTCTTTCTGAAGGTAGAATACTCTTTAAATGGTTTCATTTATTTATGTATTTTGGGGAGATATGATGAAAGCTTAAGGGGATTTTCCCCCTTAAGCTCGGTGAAGCTTATTTTTTCAAGTTATTTATTTCTGCTAATAATTGGTCTACAAATTCCTCTCCAATACTAGCAGAATACTTTTCATAAACTGGTTTAACCTTTTCTAGGAACGCTTCCTTTTCTTCGTCTGAAATATCAGTAACCGTCATACCATTCTCAGTTAAGAATTTATATCCATCTTCATCTTCTTTTTGATTTAACTCTCTTTGATAATCTCTAGCTTCATCAGCTGCTTCTTGTACTGCCTTTTTTTCCTCATCGCTTAATGAATTCCAGAAATCTTTGCTAATTAAGAAAGGGCTTGCATTATATACATGGCCAGTCTTCGATAAGTATTTTTGTACTTCATAAAATTTATTTGCTGTAACATTTCCTACTGGATTTTCTTGACCATCAACTACTCCTTGCTGTAATCCTGCAAATAATTCTGTAAACGCCATTGGAGTTGGGTTTGCACCTAATTCAGACCAAATATCCATATGGAGATCATTTTCAAGAGTTCTAATCTTTAATCCTTTTACATCATCTGGTGTTTTTACTTCCTTTACACCATTTGTTAAATGTCTAAAACCATTTTCCCAATAGTTTAATCCAATTACATTCTGACTCTCCAACTCTGCTAATAAATCAGTTCCAATCTTTCCATCTAACACGCCATATGCTACTTCCGAATTCGGAAATAAGAACGGTAAGTCAAATACGTTAAACTTAGGAACAAACTGAGCGATTGGTCCTGTTGACATAGTAGTTCCTTGAATTGATCCAAATTGTAATGATTCAAAAACTTCTCGATCCCCACCTAGTTGGCCGTTTGGATATACCTCTACTTTTATCGATCCATTTGTTTTACTTTCTACTAATTCTCCAAACTTCACTAACCCTTTTGTAAGCGATCGATCTTCTGAAGTTACGACTGCTAATTTCATTAATTTCTCACTTGTCTTAACATCGGAATCCTTTGGTTCTTCATTTTCATTATTTGAAGATTGTTGTGAACACGCACCCAGAACCATTAAGCATAAGACGAATAATAATGATAAAACTCTTTTCATTTCTCATTCACTCCTTATTAAAATTTTTAGAAATTAAACTTTAACTCAAAAAGATAACGCTTTCAAAAATTTACAATAACTTCCCTTTAACCCCTCTTTGATCGTGTGAAAAATTATTAATATTTAGGTATTCAGAATACATTTTCATTTATGAGATCGATTTAATTTATCGTTAGCTAGATTTCCTCCTCTCTTACCCTCTTGATCTAACTTTTGGGATACAATCGGAACGAATTAAATCGATCTAATTTATATCCATAATTTCTCTGTGTTTATAGTATATAACAGATAAATTGAGTAAAACAACCATTTTTTAAAAGATTCTTAATTGTTTGTAAATTAAAGTAGTGCTAATTCCTATTAAAACAAAGCGTTGTTCCCCATTATTCTACAGTAATTAGGATTTATTTTTGCTCATTATTAACACTTGAATTAAATTTTTTATTATATCGATCTAATTTTTTAAATCAAACAAAAATAAAGGCTTACTACCAAGCCTTTATTTTTCCGTCTCTTTTTTATAAATCTCTACCCGGCTTTTTCCCTTCAATTTTGCCTTATAAAGGGCTTTATCCGCATTTGATAAAATGCTTTGTAAGTTATTTCCGTCCTTTGGGAAGACCGCTACTCCCAATGAAGAGGTCACTTCCACCGCCCTGCCATTAAGCCTCCAAGGTTTACTCAATGAATCGCATAACATATACGCGATAGGAACAATATAATGGTCACTTGGTAGGTTAGGAACTATGGCGATAAACTCATCTCCTCCATTTCGTATAATAGGATCCGTGAAGCGAAGATTTGATTGAACTCGTTTCACGAATTGAATAAGTAACTGATCCCCAATCTCATGCCCCATCGTATCATTAACATGTTTGAATGAATCAATATCAAAATAAATTAACCCCACCTTTGTTCCACTTATTTCAGAGTCCAATAGTATAGCAGGTAGTTTTTCTATTAGAAAACGTCTATTATAAACACCTGTAAGTGCGTCTTGGAAAGCAAGTTTTTCTAAATACGACTCATTGTTTTTTCGTTCAGTAATGTCTCGAGCTCCGATAATAATATGATCAAATTCTCCATTTTCCTTAAAAACACATGAACAAATGGATTCGTACCATACATAATCCCCATTGGCTCTTTGTAATCGACCTTCAAACTTATTCTTTAGGACACTACAATCTACCATATCTTCAATTAATTGATTCATTCTCCGCGCATCATCAGGATGGATAATGGAAAACAAAGGTTTACCAATAAAATCCTCAGCTGATAAACCAAGGATATGCTCAAAAGAGGGAGATAAGTATAAAACATTTCCTTGTTTATTGACCGTAATAATAATATCCTTCATATTTTCAGCAATTAAACGGTATGTCCGCTCACTTTCCTGAAGTCGAGCCTCTGCTTTTTTCCGCTCAGTAATGTTTCTACTCACAATGACCAAATGATGACGTTCTCCAGATTCAGCAAAGAAAGGAGTTTTGATAACCTCCCATACTTTACCCATAATCGTTTTCTCCATTTTTAAAGCGGAGCCTTTTATCCAAGCTTGCTCATCAGTACTTTTGTTATATTCAAAAGACTCTCTAAATTTTGGTTGTAATTCAGCTAACTCCAAGTCTGTTTTTCCTAAATAGTCGATTTCTTCTAGCTCATATGCTTTTAAAACTTGCAGGTTTGTTACTATCCATCGGCCATTTCCGTCCTTAACCACGATAAACTCTTGTATCATGTCAATTAAAAAACGCAGTTGTTTTTCATTTTCCGATAAAGTAAGTAGGTCCTCCGTTAGAACTGCCTTCGCATCAAATAACGAGAATGGATTGGTGTTACTCATTTCATTTCACCCTTCTCTTATAAACAATCATTTGTATTTTTTAGTGATATATCCATTTTAGTATAAAAGTCCTATAAAAAGTATAGGAAAAAATTTCTTTCTGGTGAGATAAAAAAAGAACCATTCGACAGGTTTAAACCTGACAAAGGGTTCTTTAATTTTTCAACTATTTGCTTACATTTGTTAGCTCCAATATCCCTTCTCTAGGAACTACATTAAATGCATCAGCTAAAGTTTGTAGTTGTTCATCAGATATTGTTTGTTTCTTACCGCCTTGTGAACAAACGATTGTATATACTTCAGCCGCTTTTTCAGCGGTTTCAATTAATCCGAATGTTTCGTCAATTGTCGTTCCTGCCCCAAATACTCCATGATGAGGCCAAAGTACAAGTCTTGCATTTTCCATTTTCACAGCTGTCTCCTTACCTATTGCATCTGTTCCAGGTACCATCCAAGGGATAATAGACACACCATCTGGAAAAACAACGATACATTCTGTACACATTTCCCAGAGAGTTTTTGTAAAGTCTTTTTCATTTAGACTGTGAGTAAAAGTCATAGCTAACAAATGAGTCGCATGGCAGTGCATGATTACACGGTGATTTGGGTCTACAGCTAAGCGTTTCATATGGTTCATCAAGTGTGTTGGTAATTCACTTGTTGCTATGCCTCCGTCTTCAAAGCCCCATAGAATATCATAATGTCGTCCATCCTCAGTGATTCGGATTAATCCAAGATTAACATCCGGATCATTCGTTACGTTTTTAAAATATTTCCCTGATCCAGTTACGATAAAATATCTCCCAGCCAAAGAAGAAGCATCAAAATTCATTGGTATAGTACGGAGCTTTTTATTTCCTTCTAGGTAAGGATATACTTCTTCCGTTGTTAACAAATAACTAATGTTCCCACCATTTCTTTCGTCCCAACCTAGACGGTATAAGTTAGCTGTCGCCTCTTTCATTTCCTTCACAAATTTAGATTGTAAAATATCTTTATTCAATATACTCACCTGATTCCCTTTTTTTGTTTTCGTTTGTTTATACCATTATAATAAACTCAAACAAAAATTAAATCAACAAAACAAAATAAATTATATTTGTTTATTTCTGTTTTGTTCATAACTCTGTCAAAAACCCATACAAAAACAATCAAGTAAGAATTTACACCGTGAAGGTTAGTAAGCTAACTCCCACTCCGTTTAGTATTTTTTTAATTCCTTAACAATCTCATTAATACGTTTTTCCACTTCATAGAGATTCTTCTGCATGCGTTCACGCCGACCCGTCAAGACCTGCAATTCCTGTTTCAATTCTTCTGTTTTGCTCATGATTTCCCCTCCAGATTATGAAATAACACATGACCGTTTTATTATGTGATTACCCAAGAATCTTATTAATTTGATTTGTATTCTGTCTGATAGGAATTTGCACCAACATGGACAGTTGACCATCAAAATTTATGACACAAAAGATGGAATTAAACAGGAATAAATCGGGAAACTTAGAGTTGGAGGAGGTGGTACATATGCCAAGAGTTGGAGTTGAAGAATCATTATCGAATATCACTAGTGCCCTTCGTGAAAAGGGTTACGATGTTGTTGAGCTTAAGCAAGAATCTGATGTTCAAGGCTGTGAATGTTGCGTTGTTACAGGTATAGACTCAAATGTTATGGGAATGTCTGATACTAGCATTCAAGGGCCAGTGATCGAAGCAAACGGTCTTTCTGCTGATGAGGTATGCCGTCAGGTTGAACAAAGAATGGGAAGATAAGCAGTAAATAATAGAAATCGGTTGGGATAACCCAACCGATTTTATATTTTAACAGATTGCTTTGTAAATAATGGGGATAAGGCATTTGTTTCATCTACATGAATAAAACAATCGTATCGGTCAGAAACTCTAGTTGGTACATAATTTCCTAGATGCTCTACTTCAGGGTTATATACTACACCGATTGCACGATGTCCAATGACATCATTAAACAACGCTCTGTTTTGGTCATCAAACAAAAAGTATTTATTATAAGATCCTGCTTCGTGG
Organism: Robertmurraya korlensis; assembly: GCF_023715225.1. Classification (GTDB taxonomy): domain Bacteria; phylum Bacillota; class Bacilli; order Bacillales; family Cytobacillaceae; genus Robertmurraya_A. The sequence continues at coordinate 159,844 of NZ_JAMBNS010000006.1, read as the reverse complement.
ACAATGTACTCCCAGCTTCCCTTTCTAGCATTGGGTACCGGAAGCTCCTCAACCTTTCCACCCCATTCACGAGCCGCAATTACCGTTCCACGATGGGTACCGAACCCAACCGCATACACACTATTTCCGTACTTCTCTCGTAACAATTGGCCTACATTTACTACCCCTTCCTCCGCCATGTCAGTCGCACGAGCATCTCCTATATGGGTATTATGTTCCCACACCACACATTTCGCCTTTTTTTGATAAGATGCTATGATTTTTTCTATTGCAGTTACCATATGGCCATCACGTATATTCCAGTCATCTGGACCCCTTTTAGCCATGGCCCGATAATATCGCTCTGCATTTAACATCACCAAACTGTTTATGTCGATATTTAATCCTTGTTCGTTATTCCCATCATATTTGTGCTTATTTTGTTGAAGGGTTACTAATACATTTAATACTTCCTCTGTACAACCTTCCCCATAAAAAGCGGCAGACACCGCATAGTCTTCTACTTTACGGTTAAATGGTTCAAAACATTCGAAAGCTTTTTTCGCAGATTCAACCATAGAAGGTGACACTTTTTCAAGCTGGTAAATGATTTCATCCATCGACTCCCAAAGACTGTACACATCAATTCCATAAAAACCAACTTGCGAATGAGTCCTTTCGTTATATTGCTTTAACCAAGCGATAAAATCCAAGACTTCTTCATTTGCCCACATCCATGTTGGCCAGCGGTCAAAATGAGAAAATGCATCTTTTGCTACTCCACCTCGATAGCCCTTAGCATACTCATTGACCGTAAAACAAGATGGCCAATCTCCCTCAACAGCAACAAAGGAAAAGCCTTTTTCTACTATTAATTTCTTTGTGAGTTCAGCTCGAATTTTATAGAATTCACTTGTACCGTGGGTAGCTTCCCCTAATAAAACAAAATCGGCTTCCCCAGCTACCTCAACAATTTCAGATAAATCATCATAGGTGTCAAAACGAACAGAATGATTTTGTATATCTTTAATTCTCTTGTCATAAATACGCATATGTCCCCTCCTATCATGAGCTTTATTTTTTCCAAACAGAGGATGAACAAAGCATGGAAATTCCTGCAGAACACTATGGGCATAAACAAGTGAAATTTGTCAAAGCCTATGAAAAAGGAGATGATATGGTGAAAAAAAATAACGAATACTTAACCAATGCAGCCAAGCAAAATCAAGTAACCATCCAAAATGGCGGCGATTTTCCTAATTTAAAAAATATTCCTGGTGATTCGGTTGATGAGCACAAAAATCAAGAAGTAGCAAACCAAATCATTACTGGAGATGAAATTAAACAGCAAAATGAAAACTTATAAAAGCACCCCAAAGGGTGCTTTTACGAACAGATCAGCCCATACCTGGCTGGTGACTTTTTAATTGCTTGTTAATTAGATCGTCTCTCTCTCCCCCATCTGCTAGCTCTTCTGAAAATTCATCTGTGTTTGAACCCTTCTGCCTAACAAGGTTTGATGTACGAATGGTTTTAGGAGAAAGATTATTGTTTGGTGCGGCTTGTTCATTCCAGTCACTCATTTTTCATACCTCCTTACTTTTTTGTACATTTTAGCTTTCTGCGCTACACTAAAACTATGCATAAAAAAATTGAAAGTGGTGTGAAAGGATGACAAATCAAGAAATTGAACAAAAGATTACAGAGCTAAAAGTGGAATATGTACAAATTCAAAATGATATTGAAAAGCTTGAATCATTTAATCAATCTGTTGAAAAACTAGAAGGAAAGCTGCAGGAAATTGAGAAAGAATTGGCCTACTATCATTCAATAGAAAACTAAAAAACAAAGTGGCTCATTCTCTAAGCCACTTTGTTTTTTAGTTTACATAATATAATTACTGTTAACCTTCAAACGAAAAACGAGCAGCATTCGCTGCTCGTTTCTTTTAACGACGGTGTTGGACTAGGTCAATGACCCCTAAAACGACATGTGCTAAGCCGAATCCAAAAACCGTATTCGCAACCATTTTGTTGGTTCCACGTTTTTGTTTCAGTGCATATCCAGTGGCAGTCACAGCAGAACCTAATGCAGTTGGAATTAACCCTTCGCGTATATTCATCGCTTGAATCCCTCCACACATCGTTTTTGGGTGAACTAACACCCTCCTTATTGTGCTCCTAAGATTGGTTGTTATGCTAGCTTCTTTATTTGATCCAACCCTCGAAAAATTTCTCATATCCCTTTTTCATTACAGTACTTGAAAATGCACTAAACGCATAGTCACGATTGACGCTTGATGTTTGAATAGGAGAACTTAATGCCATATTTACTAGCTCAAACCAATTTTTCTCATTACCAGCAAAAGAATGTGGTGCACTAATATGGTTGTAACAAGGATGTTCAGGTTTGACAACAATCTTCCCCATCGCTAGTGCCTCTGTTAGCGGCATGGCAAATGTGTCAAACTTTGAGCTGCTCCAATAGACTTTGGAAGAATTCATTAAGGTAAAAACTTCATCTTGTGAAAGTGCAAATTGTAGTTTCACGTTCGAAGGGATGTCATATTTTTTCATACTTTCCCTATAACGCTCGCCTCCAAAAACCATGAACACCTCCGTTTGAGGATTTTGTTTCGCATATTCAATCACTAGATCTGGACGCCTGTTTTCTTCATCTCTTCCAATCCAAAGGAGACGATTGTTAACGACTTGGGAAGGGTCATAATACTTAGTTGCCATCTCCTCATTAAAACCAATCGGGATGACAGTCACATCGTGAACACCGTAATTTCTGGCCATTTCACCTTTTAAAAATTCAGTTTGAACAATAGCCTTGTCCACAATGGAGTAAAACGGCTTCATCATTTCATAACCTGTTAAAGCAGGATCTGGAAAGCTATGTGGAAATAAAACACTATTCTTTAAGAACATATTTAAAAAAGTAAAACCAGAGACCGTGTAAATCACATGGTCTATTTTTTGAGAATAGATTTGGTCTAAGACGATATCATAATTGACAAGGTCTCCTTTTTCATGTTCAAATCCTGGAAGCCAATCGTATCCACTTACATGTCTTTCAGGAGAGATAAATACAATTTCTACTCCAAGCTCACTTGAGATTGCTTTTAAACGCTCTGCAAATATTCGAGGGCCTTGTGCCTCGCTAAACTGTATCTTTCTCATAACTAATCCGACTTTTGTCATATATGTCAACCCCAATACATAATCAATAAAATGATTTTAACATATTTATGAAGCAAAATATTTTGATTACAAGCAATTACTTGCTAAAATACAACTGTTCATTATTTAGGAAAACGAAAGAAGATGATAGGTATGATTGAAAATAAAAATATTCCTCTTTCTGTATTGGATTTAGTTCCCATTGTACAAGGAGGATCTGCTTCACAAGCGTTGAGAAATTCTGCCGCTCTTGCTCAACACGTCGAATCTTTAGGTTATCACCGCTATTGGCTTGCAGAGCATCATAATATGCCGGGGATAGCAAGTGCAGCTACCTCTGTCGTTATCTCTCATGTGGCAGGCCATACGTCAACAATCCGTGTTGGTTCGGGTGGAATTATGCTTCCTAACCATGCTCCCCTTGTTATTGCAGAACAGTTTGGAACACTTGAAGCTTTGTTTCCAGGCCGAATTGATTTAGGACTTGGCCGTGCTCCTGGAACCGACCAAATAACGGCCCATGCATTAAGAAGAGACCGAAGAAGTGATGGAAACGATTTTCCGGAGCAACTAGATGAATTACAATCCTACTTCATACCTAGTGATGATAAAAGGGTACGTGCCTTTCCAGGTGAAGGTCAAACCGTTCCTATTTGGCTACTTGGTTCAAGCGGGTTTAGTGCCCAGCTTGCCGGACAACTAGGGCTGCCTTTTGCCTTTGCTAGCCATTTTTCACCTTTATACACTCTACCTGCTTTGCAATTGTACCGCCAACATTTCCGTCCATCTGACGTGTTAGACAAACCATACGCAATGGTTGCGGCAAATGTCGTTGCAGCAAATACGAATGAAGAAGCGAAAAAACTAGCAACGAGCATGCAACAACAATTTCTTAATCTCATTAGAGGTAACCCTGGTCAGCTTCCACCGCCTGTTGATAATATGGATGAGCTTTGGAGTCCATATGAAAAGGCAAATCTACTGCAACAGTTTGGTGAACCAATTGTCGGGGACCGAGACACGGTAAAAGCAAAGCTCGAGGACTTTTTACATGATACACAAGCAGACGAATTGATGATTCATACGCAAATTTTTGACCATGAAGCAAGATTGAAATCATACGAGATTGTCGCAGATGCTTTAAGAAAATAAATCAAAAGGAGCAGCTTTTCAAAAAGCTACTCCTTTCAACTATTAAATACCTTACCTAATCTTACCATACATAAACTTCAGCATCGTATAGGCAGCAAGTCTTGTTGTCATATCACGAATATCCTTAGATGGATCAACTTCAACTATATCCATAGCCTTTACCTTCTGATGAGCAGAAGCTATTTCAATAGAAGATAGTAACTCTCTACTCGTAAGACCCCCAGGACCGATGGCTGGGCAGCCAGGAGCAAAGGCTTGATCCACAACATCCATATCAACAGACAAATATAGATAATCTACTTCTTTCTCTAAACGTGTCAATTCAGTTATTAAAATAGAAGCCAATCCTATTTTTTCTATATCAGCCATCGTGTAGACATGTATCCCTTTTTCTCTTGTATATTCACGATAAACCTTTGCATTGGAAAAATCTCTGATTCCAAGTTGAACAAGGTGATCTCCCTTAAGATATCCACCTTCTATTAAGCTACGAAAGGGAGTACCATTTGTTTTCCCGCCATCATCAAAGTTTCGTACGTCATGATGAGCATCCCATTGAATGACACCTACTCGGCCAAGCTTTTCAGAAAAGGCACGAATCGAGGGAAAACTCACTCCATGGTCCCCCCCTAGGATCATATAACGTTCACACGCATTCACTTCAAGCATATCTGACACACTTTTATATAACCGCTCTGTCGACTCCATTAAATCAGTTGGATGTGTCAGACAATCACCAAAGTCTAGAATTTTCATATCATGAAAGTCCTTGTCTGCTTCAGCAGAATAGGTAGTAAAGCTTTTAAAATGAGAGCGAATTTTTTGCGGTGCCTCCGCTGCCTGCGAAAGAGAAATGGATGTTTTTGAGAGTGGGAGACCGATGATGCCAATTTCTCCTTTTTCACCTTTACTAAATGGCGATATGGTTTCGGAAACCTTTGTCACATGTCGATCTTGAAAGACCGCTTCCTGCCCAAACGTTAAATACTCAAAGCTCATGATTCAATCCTCCGAATCTTTTCCCTGCAACAAACACGGAGTTTGCATGATTCACACCAAAATGGTAAGGAAGATATTGATAATTAGGAATATCCCATATAACAAAATCAGCCTGTGCACCAATTCTAAGCGTCCCAGCCACATCCTCTTTTCCAATAGCAATGGCTGCATTTATCGTAACGGCATTCCAAATCTCCTCTGCGGACATGTTGAGCTTTAATGCCGCTAAAGACATAATCATTTGGAGATTCTCAGTTACACAGCTTCCTGGATTAAAGTCGGTTGCCAATGCCACAGCTGCACCACCGTCGATCATTTTCCTTGCCTTTGCATAATGCTCTTTTCCCAGATAAAACGTAGTGCCTGGTAATAGCACCGCTACCGTATTACTAGTGGAAAGCTGTTTTATTCCCTCTTCAGAAGCTGCCACTAAATGGTCAGCACTCGTTGCTCCTAATGTGACCGCTAACTCTGTGCCACCAAGCGGATCAATTTCATCTGCATGAATTTTCATTCCGAAACCAAGCTTCTTCCCTGCTTCTAAAAAACGCTTAGATTGCTCGACAGTGAAAACCCCTGTTTCACAAAAAATATCTACATACTCAGCAAGTGACTGCTCTTTAATCTCCTTTAACAAAGAAATCATCTCTTCTAAAAATTGATCACTTTCTCCCTTAAATGCTGGCGGGATTGCATGAGGACCAAGAAATGTAGACACCATTTGTATGGGATACTTTTCCTGTAGCTTTTTCATTACCCGTAGCTGCTTTAGCTCCGTTTCGCGATCGAGACCATAACCACTTTTTCCTTCCACTGTTGTTACTCCATATGAAATCATTCTCTCTAAATGAAAAGAAGACTTTGTTAGCAATTCGTCTTCTGAACTATTTTTTGTGGATTTGACGGTTGATAGAATTCCACCTCCAGAGGCTAGTATATCTAGATAAGGAACGCCCGCCTGTTTTAGTGCCAATTCATGTTCACGTGATCCTGCAAATACGAAATGCGTATGTGGATCTACTAAACCAGGAGATATCACTTTCCCCTGAACGTCAAGATAAGACAAAGCTTCTAGCCTCTCCCCTTTAACCGTTTGACCTATCCAAGCAACCCTTCCATCTTTTACCGCAAGCGCTGCTTTTTCAATAACATGGAGATGCTTCATTTCCTCACCCTTTAGTGGGTGAGATGAAGAAGCAGGCAGAAGCAGCTGACCAATATTAAATAAAAGCAAATCGTACATCAGAATCACCTTTCTCTCAAAATATCAATTTTTATTACGGAGCATCGGAATATCCACGCCTTTTTCTTTTGCCACTTCTAACGCTTTTTCATATCCAGCGTCAGCATGGCGGACAATCCCCATACCTGGATCCGTTGTTAATACGCGTTGTAATCTTTCCTGTGCAAGTTTTGTCCCGTCAGCTACAACTACCATTCCTGCATGCAGGGAATAGCCCATGCCAACACCACCTCCATGATGAACAGAAATCCAAGATCCACCTGCTGCCACATTGATTAATGCATTTAAAATAGCCCAATCACCAACTGTATCACTACCATCCTTCATTGCTTCTGTCTCCCTGTTTGGAGAAGCCACTGAGCCACAATCTAAATGATCACGTCCAATTACAATAGGCGCTTTTAACTCACCTTTTTTTACCAACTCATTAATCGCAAGACCCATTTTCACTCGTTCACCATATCCTAACCAGCAAATACGAGACGGAAGCCCTTGGAAGCTCACCTTTTCTTGAGCCATGGTGATCCATCTTTGCAATGGTTCATTTTCAGGAAAAAGCTCTCTGATTAACTGATCGGTACGGTAAATATCATTGGGATCCCCTGATAAAGCTACCCAGCGAAACGGACCTTTTCCTTCACAAAACAACGGTCGAATAAAAGCAGGAACAAAGCCTGGAAAATTAAATGCGTTTTTCTCTCCTTCATCAAACGCCACCTGCCGAATATTATTACCGTAATCAAACGTGATGGAACCACTTCGTTGAAACTCAAGCATCGCTTGAACATGAACCATCATGGAATTTTTGGACAAACTTATATATTTACTAGGATCTTGATTTCGAAGTATTTGAGCTTTTTCAAGTGAGAGACCACTTGGAATATAACCATTTAGAGGATCATGAGCGGATGTTTGATCTGTCACAATGTCTATAGGAATCTTTTTTTGTAACAGTTCGTGATGAATATCTGCAGCGTTACCAACGAGTGCAATGGAAAGTGGTAATCCATTTACCTTTGCCTCCTGCGCCCAGGCAATTGCCTCATCAACAGAGTGTGTGACTCGGTCACAATATTTTGTCTTGATTCTCTTTTGCACCCGCTCTACATCGACCTCAACCGCGATACAAACTCCTCGATTCATCGTGACCGCCAAAGGTTGCGCACCACCCATTCCACCCAAACCAGCAGTTAAAGTGATGGTTCCTTGTAAGGAACCACCGAAATGCTGTCTTGCTAACTCTGCAAATGTTTCATACGTCCCCTGTAAAATGCCTTGCGTTCCGATGTAAATCCAGCTGCCTGCTGTCATTTGTCCATACATCATGAGTCCCTTTTGATCCAACTCATGAAAATGTTCCCAGTTTGCCCACTTCGGAACAATGACCGAATTAGATAAAAGAACACGAGGTGCAGCAGCATGCGTTTTGAAAACGGCTACAGGTTTCCCTGATTGAATGAGCAACGTTTCATCATTTTCAAGCCTTTTTAACGTTTCAACGATTGCGTCAAATGCCTCCCAGTTTCGAGCAGCTTTCCCAATTCCACCGTAAACGACAAGATCCTCCGGTTTTTCCGCCACATCAGGATCTAAATTATTACAAAGCATGCGAAGTGCGGCTTCCTGTTCCCAGCCCTTACACTCCATTTGATTTCCTCGTTTGGCTATAACAACACGATTTTGGTTTGCATTCATTGAACATATCCTCCTTCTTTTGAATCAGTAGTTGTGGTCCTGTTAAGATAATGCAGCAATTCGCTTCGTACTAGGAAATCCCGTCTAATAACCAAACTCCTTTTCCTTCAACCAGGCAGCCATCTTTTCAATATCTTTCGAATATACTCGATCACTATCAATAGATGGTACGATTTTTCTTGCTTCTTTATAAAAAGCTAGAGTAGCTGGGGCCATTTTTTCAATCCCGCGGTATTGAACAGCTTGAAGGGCACATATGCATTCGATTGCTAGGACACGACGTACATTTTGGATGATCATATAAGCGTGCCTTGAGGCGATGGTTCCCATGCTTACGTGGTCTTCTTGGTTAGCTGATGATGGGATAGAGTCTACACTTGCTGGATGTGCTAGAGTCTTATTCTCAGAAACAAGAGAAGCCGCACAATACTGCATGATCATTGCTCCTGACTGTAATCCTGGTTGGGGACTTAAAAACGGTGGGAGGTCATTTAATCCCGGGTTGACGAGCCGTTCAATTCGACGTTCTGATATATTGGCGAGTTCAGCCATGGCAATTTTCATAAAATCCATAGCGAACGCTATCGGTTGACCGTGGAAGTTCCCACCTGAAATGACCATTTGGCCGTTATTAAATATAAGTGGATTATCGGTTGCTGCATTCATTTCAATTTCGAGCTTTTCCTTTACATAATCTAATGCTTGTAACGTCGCACCATGTACCTGAGGAATGCATCGTAAAGAATACGCGTCTTGAACTCTCTTTTCGCCTTGACTTGTTATAAGCTTACTTTCTTTAAGCAGCTCACACATTCTCCCAGCAACTTCTGTTTGTTGTACATATCCACGCGCTTCATGAATCGCAGGATGAAAGGCATCAATAATTCCTTCTAAACCTTCAATTGTCATCGCTGCAATGACTTCACTTTGGTAAAACAATCTCATTGATTCAATCCAATTAATGACGCCTTGCGCAGTCATTGCTTGTGTTCCATTAATTAGGGCCAATCCTTCCTTTGCCTTTAATGAAATAGGTTTAATTCCTCTTTCTTTAAGTACGACGCTCGCTTCAAATATTTCACCTTCAAAATGCACTTGTCCTTCACCTATAAGCACGAGTGCTAAATGTGATAAAGGAGCAAGGTCTCCAGATGCGCCTAACGAGCCCTGCTGAGGCACAACCGGATGTATCCGCTCATTTAACAGAGTTTGGAGCTGTTTGATTATCTCTACCCTTACTCCTGAGAACCCTTTAAGAAGAGCATTTAAACGCAGGAGCACCATTGCACGTGAGACAACTTCTGGAAATGGATCACCCACTCCACACGCGTGAGAGCGGATTAAATTTAACTGCAAATCATTCACATCTTTTTCCGCAATCATGACATCACTAAATTTCCCAAAGCCGGTAGTAATCCCATAGATCGTTTTCTTTTTTGATACAATTTCCTCAACAGAGTATCGAGATTCCTCAACTTTCCTCATACTTGCTTCTTCTATTTCTACCGTTGCAAACCGATAGCAAATATCCTTAACTTGCGAAAGGGTTAAGGATTGACCTGTTAACACAACCTTCATGATTCTCCCTCCAACTTCACCTCTTTAAGTGACTAACATTCAAATAATATATTCTGAAAGTTTTTGTAATTCTATTGTAAGTGTATGTTTTTAGATAGGTCAATGAAAAATTGGTAAATTTTAGTATATTAGAATGGTAGTTTACTGCTTTGGTAAAGGGACAGAGTAGGTTTAAATAAAAGGGAAAAACCAACTTATAAGTAATTTGCTCTTATTAAAAATTATTTTAAAATATCATTTGTTATTATGTAAAAAAGTTCTTTCCCTTCAAACCGTATGTTTTCTTATCAATGCTCATATTTTTAACTGACAATCTCGAATAAGAGGTGTGGTGCTAATGAGAAGTGAAAAGTTAAAGAAGGCGAAAGATCATTTAATTGAAAGCTTGAGAGATAAGCAGAGAAGAGATGGTTCGTGGAAGTTTTGTTTTGAAGGAAGTTTAATGACAAATGCATATATGATTATTTTGTTACGTTCATTGAACATCCAATCAGAGGAGATGCTCATTAAACGATTGGTGCATGAGATATGTAGAAAACAAGAAAACAATGGCTCATGGAAACTTTATTATGATGAAAGATTCGGAAACTTATCTAATACGATTGAATGTTATTTTGCACTCCTTTATTCAGGTTACTTACCAAAGGATTCGGAGGTTCTACAAAGGGCAAAGTCTTTTATTATCAAAAATGGGGGACTTCAAAAATCGGAGTGGTTAACAAAATCCATGTTAGCTATTACAGGGCAAATCCCCTGGCCAACCATTATTAAACTCATTCCTATAGAAATCATGCTTTTACCGAGTTGGTCACCCATTTCCATGTTTGAGATCGTTGGTTACGCTAGAGCTCACTGGGTTCCGATTATCATTTGTTCAAATAAAAACTTTAAGAATGTTCACCCTCAACGTCCTTCTTTAGAAGACTTGAATATTGTTAGAGAAGAAGATCATTCGCAAATTGATAACCGCTCAATAAAATTAATCTCAAAAATTAAATCAGAAGCTATAAAACTAGCAGAAATACCTGGACAAATGCGTGAAGAATCTTTTCATAAAGGTGAAGCTTACATGCTTGAAAGAATAGAATCAAATGGTACATTATATAGCTATTTTAGTTCTACTTTTTTTATGGTTTACTCCCTAATAGCACTCGGATACAAAAAAGAACATCCCCTGATTAAAAATGCCATTGAGGGGATGAAATCTTTTCTTTTTGAAGAAAAAGACCTCTATTATATTGAAAACTCACCATCCACCGTTTGGGATACTGCCCTAATAAGTAATGCCTTGCATATCGCAGGTGTAAAGGATTCGGATCCAATGATAGCAAGCTCCACACAATACTTAATAAACCACCAACACACTACCTTTGGTGATTGGAGGATAAATTGTCCAGACACTCCACCGGGTGGTTGGGGATTTTCTCCAATCAACACGATGGTTCCAGATATAGATGATACGACTGCTGTATTACGTGCACTTTCACCTTCCACCATTTCAAAAAAAATTCCTTCAACCGTTTGGGAAAAAGGAGTAAACTGGGTAACTTCTATGCAGAACAAGGACGGTGGTTGGGCTGCATTTGAAAAAAATATCACGAACAAGTGGCTCTCCTTTATTCCTTTCAGATACGAGGATCGTGTTCTATTTGACCCATCCACTGCTGATTTAACTGGTAGGACACTTCATTTTCTTGGAGAATACACGAACATCGAAAGAAATTCATCCACAATTAAAAAAGGAATTAATTGGCTTAAGAAGCATCAACTTGAGGATGGTTCATGGTACGGCCGATGGGGAATTTGCTATATTTACGGTACATGGGCTGCCGTTACCGGATTATTAGCTTGCGGGGTTAGCCGATCTGATCCAACAATTAAACGAGCGATAAATTGGCTGAATTCGATTCAAAACAATAATGGCGGCTGGGGTGAATCCTGCTCAAGTGACATGAAGATGAAATATACGCCCCTTTATGCTAGTACCCCATCACAAACCGCGTGGGCTCTAGATGCACTAATTTATTATTATGAAAAACCAACTAAAGAATTAGAGACTGGAATGGAATTCCTCTTATCCTCATTCGAAAAAACAAATTGGACGATCGAGTATCCAACAGGGGCCGGTTTGCCTGGTGGTTTTTATATTCATTATCATAGCTATAACTACATTTGGCCACTTGTCACCATTAGCAATTATCAACGAAAATATTTATAGAATTCAAGTGAAAATGACCATTTATGCATAACAAATTTTTTACTGTGGAAAATACCTCCTAGGTAGTCTAACTAGGAGGTATTTGAATGGACACTTTTATCAGGCATAAGTTACTCCAAAATCATAGCGGAGCATATGAACTCATTCTTTACTTAGACGATACTTTAACTGAGTTTTCACAGGAACTTGGCATAAAGTCATCCATCCGCTCTGATATTATGAAGCAAGCAACTCTTTTAATAAAAAATCGTTATCCTTCGATCAAGATTACAGTGGTCAAGGTTGTGTTAGGTGGATTTGTAATGAGCACCTTGCCAGTCGCAGCTGATCGCGCTTTTGCTAATACGGCTATTCAGCAAACAAATTCAAACGTCTTTTACTCCGTGTCCCCTGGTGATACATTGTGGGGATTAAGCAAAAAATTTGCGACCTCTGTGGATCTTATTAAATCAGCTAATAAACTATCCTCTGATACATTAACTATCGGACAAAAGCTTGTTATACCAAAAGCAATACATACAGTCCAAGCTGGAGATACGCTATATAGTTTATCGAAGAAATACAATACAACTGTTGATAGCATTAAAGAAGCCAATCAAATGTCATCCACTACATTATCTATAAATCAAAAACTGATTATTCCAGCTATTCTAGAAATACCCCAAACACCTGCTGTTGCGGAAACCACAGCTACTCCTACTAGTGTCACCCATACAGTTGTTGCTGGAGATACACTCTACAGTCTCGCCAAAAAATATAATACTACGGTGGATGCACTAAAAAAGCATAATCAACTGTCAAGTGACGTTTTGAGCTTAGGACAAATATTAACGATTCCTTCAACACAATCGGTAGCTACAACTCCAGGACCGACAACAACTACCCCATCGCTCCCTGACACTTATACAGTGGTTAGTGGGGATAGTCTATATTCAATCGCATTAAAGTTTGGTTTAACAGTTGATGAACTAAGATCTCGAAATCAATTAGTCAGTGATGTATTACGAATTGGTCAAGTGTTACAAATTAGTGATAAAGCTGTTTCCACTCCGATTAGCACAGTTAGCTTTACCACACATAAAGTGCAAGCTGGTGATTCGATTTGGAGCCTGAGTATAAAATATGGAATTCCACAGGCAGAACTTTTACAAGCAAATGGGTTAACCACCTCAAGTATGCTCTCGATCGGTCAAGAGTTACGAATACCCGTTCATAAAATACCTGTAAAAGAGACCGTCAGTCCGAATCATGGTGAATTATTAAATTGGTGGACGGAAGCCCAATATGTATTTACAATTGGGAAGGTAGCTAAGGTAACAGATCTTGCTACAGGAAAATCATTTACAATTAAACGGACGATTGGTGCAAATCATGCCGATTGTGAAACGCTAACTGTCAGCGATACAAATACCGCAAAAACCATATGGGGAGGCTATTCATGGACAGCACGTGCGGTTATTGTTGAAGTGGATGGCAGAAAATTAGCAGCTAGTATGAGCTTTTATCCCCATGAACGTGAATACATTATGGATAATGGAATAACTGGACATTTTGATGTGTATTTTTCTGACAGTACAAGGCATGTAGATGGCAAAACGGATCCTTCTCACCAAGCCCAAGTCGAAAAGGCTGCTGGAGTGAGATAAATAAAGAAACAAGGAGCTATTAATGAGCTCCTTGTTTTTTCTCATGATTATAGGATGTCTAATCTAGCAACTAGAGCTAATAGAACTTGTAGAAGCACTTGTACGTTAACAGCTAAATCTGTATCAGTAGTTGTTACTTTTACACCACGAGAGTTTTCGATATACGTTTGTTGACGATTAACCTGCTTATTAATTAGTTTTTGCGTTAATTCTTGAGTTAATACTTCAGCTTGGTCGCTACTAGCAATTGAGATACTAATGACTAGTTGAATAGCCGCTTGAAGAGCAACTTGTAGGTTGATGGCTGCTTGCGTGTCAGTAGTGATTACTTCAACATCACAAGAATCTTTGATTACGATAGACTCAAATGATGCTTGCACGCTTTTAGTTGTTTGATCCGCTTCTTGTGTTTCATCACCTGAGCAGAAGTCCCAAGGATGTGCACAATTAGGATCTAATGCATTAAATTTTTGAGGTGCGTATGCGTATCCGCCTCTGTTGTCAGCAAGTACTGGTGTTTCGCCTTTCCATACTCTTGAACTCATATATGATTTCCTCCTTATTGAATTTAGTTATTACACTATTGGTATATGTAAGTTTGACCCGGTCTGGCAGGGCAAAAGACTATATTTATAAAAAAATGGACTATAGACTAGTCATTTTTTTAGGTAAAAAACTAGAAAAAGTGGTTGCTTGTCACAACCACTTTTACGATTACTTTTTTGTAATATTAGTAAGAGACTCAACGTTTTGCTTAAGGCCTTCAATTAGACTTCTTAACTCTGCTCTATCTTCATCTGAAAGCTGTGGCTTTGTATTAAGGTTTATGCCGTGTCTTTTTAACGTAGCATTAATTAATAAATCCATACTTTGTTTTGAGATTTTTTCAAACTCTTCTTTATTACTCATTTAAATCCCTCCTACCTTTTTAATATAGGTTATGTCACGATACTTCTCGATGTGTTAAGGGTATATGACCCATTTTTATTGAAAAAATAAAAACCATAGAAATTTCTCCTATGGTAGGTCAGGTGGGCATGTATAAGTGTTCTTACTTAAACCAGCCTTTTTCTTTAGATTGTGTAATGGCTTCAATTCTGTTTGTAACTTCAAGTTTCTCCAGTATCGCTGATATGTAATTTCTAACCGTTCCAGTTTTGATATTTAACTGCTCAGCGATCTCCTTCGTATTCCTTCCGTCAGCAACTAGCTCAAGAACCTCACGTTCTCTTTCTGTTAAAGGATTTTCCTCTGTATAAAGATCGTCCATTAGTTCAGGTGCATAAATTCGCTTGCCAGCTACAATACTTCTTATTGAGCTTGCCAATTCTTCACTTGGACTATCCTTTAAGAGATACCCTCTTACACCCGCTTTTAAGGCACGCTGGAAATAGCCTGAACGCGCAAATGTCGTTAGAATAATTACTTTACAGTTTCCACCCTTTAGTTCTTCAGCCGCTTCAAGCCCTGTCTTTTCTGGCATTTCAATATCCATAATACATACATCCGGCTGGATTTGTTTCACAAGGGAAACAGCTTCGTTTCCATTATTCGCCTTCCCAATCACTTCCATATCGTCTTCTAGGCTCAGAAGAGAACCTAACGCTCCTAACAGCATTCGCTGGTCTTCTGCAATAACGATTTTGATCATATAGAATTTTCCTCCTTTGCGACCTGGACAAGAGGCACCTTCATAATTAGTTTGGTTCCACCATCACCGATAATTTTTAGACTTCCATTAACAAAATCAAGACGTTCTCTCATCCCAATTAACCCATGTCCTGATGTTTGGTTCTGCTTTTGCCAAAGACCTATTCCATCGTCTTGTACGATGATCGTTATGTCTTTTGAGGATTGTTTTATCGTCAGTTGAACTACATTTGCCTGACTGTGCTTAACGACATTTGTTATGGCTTCCTTAATACACATGCTTAAAATGTTTTCAAGAAATAATGAAACATGAGAAACTGGTTTTTCTTGACTATAGATTAACTCAATATCAGCCGCCTTTAATATTTGTCTAACGAGAACAATTTCTTCATCTAGCCGAATTCCTCTCATTTGTGATACTAATTGACGAACCTCATTTAACGCAGTTCTTGCTGTCTGCTGCACATCCCTTAACTCATGTTTGGCCTGTTCAGGATCCTTTATAATCAATCTTCGAGCTAAGTCACTTTTTAAACCGATGAGTGAAAGCTTTTGTCCCAAAGTATCATGTAAATCGCGAGCAATACGTTGTCTTTCCTCCTGTTTCACCAATTCGGCAATCCGTTTGTTTGCATCCTCTAACTTTTCTTCTAGTACCTCCTGCTTTTTACGATTATATATATTAAAAGGTAATAAAATAACACTTATCCAGATGATAATGACAAAAGGTAGCTGTTTTATAAACTGAGGATCTTGTAGAACCACATTGTAATTAATCGCAAATGTGGTTGCGACAAGATGGATTACGTATATAGTCATAAAGGCAACACGTTTTTTAATATTTCCGTTGTAATACGCTATGTAAAATGCAAAATATACAAACGAAAAGAGAATAGCCATTGTAATAGAAATACTAATTAAAATAATCGTCCATAAGTAGACTGGCCAACGTTTTGATAAGAACGCAAATCGTAAGGTAATAAAAAATATAACAGTTAGTATGATTCCTGCAACAATTTCAGGCGTGGATGATGATTGAAAGATAAAATAAAAAGGAAGTATACTGATAACGCTCCAAATATAGGGCGAAATACCCCAATTTCTTTTTGATATTGGTTTTTTAAACACGATTCAAACCTCATTTTCTTACCAGCTTTTTCTATATAGTATCACATCTTTTAAAAATGAAAAGAAGGTTGCCTATAATTAGCAACCTTTGTAATTGACTTTAGATTAGGTTGAAGCATTTGAAGAGTTATTACGCTTTTGTATCGCGTTTACCCCCATAATTACAGCTATTAATTCTGGTGATGTTAACGTATTAGAGTGATTGTCTAATTCGTAAGCTGCGGATGAAAAAATACCACTTACTTTCTTAAAAGTCGCAATTACCAATTCATCTGCCTCTCGCTTAATCACATATTCCTTTGAAAACAATTCCGAATCAATTAAAAAAAGGTCTCGATCATATGCTTCATAGGAATATTTTTTTGAGAAGAAAGCAAATTTCTCCTTTAATTTCCCTAACTCAGTACCTTCACTATCTAATACTCTCCAATGAATACCTAGCATTGGAAACTTAGCACTAACTAGAACTTCCTGTTTTCCATTCAATATATCTACAGATGATGAAAACATACTTTTAAGATCAATCTCTCCAATCTTTTCTTCCTCTTCCGTTAAAATATCCGTCTTTCCTGTAGAAAAAAAAGAATCGGAAAAGTACAGTTTCTTTTGGTTCACCGAAACTCCCCCTAACTTACTGTTAACTTATCTTATATACGGGGCAATGTTTAAAAAGATTCACAGCATTAAAAAACCACTCAAATGAGTGGTGACTACTTATTAGCTAAAACTGCTATAAATTCTCTCATATAGTCAGGTAAATCTGGTGGACGGCGACTTGAGATAATATGTCCATCGACGATAACTGGAACGTCTAACCACTCAGCTCCCGCATTGATCATATCATCTTTAATCCCTGGAGTACTTGTTACTTTTCTACCTGATAAGATTTTTGCAGAAATCAATACCCAACCGGCGTGACAGATTTGGCCTATCGGCTTTTCTGCCTGATCCATGGAACGAACCATGGAAAGAATACTTTCAAATCTTCTTAATAAGTCAGGTGACCATCCACCTGGTACAAGAATGGCATCGTAATCTTCTGAGTTAATATCTGTAAAGGCAAAATCAGATTTAATAGGAACTCCATATTTTCCTATATACGTTTCTCCTGCTTTTTCTCCTACAATATCAACGACTGCCCCTTCTTCACGAAGTCGCAGAACAGGGTACCATAATTCTAAATCCTCAAAGTCATGGCTAACTAGCTGGATGATTTTTTTTCCTACTAACTTCAAACCTTCTCACTCCTTTTGGATATCTTACTTCTCCGGGATCTCACAAGAATCATCTGTACATACTCCCGCATCATCGGAAGACAGATTTTGAAGTCGACTATTTGTGTTCTCCTCTTCCCAAACCTTTTCTAGCGCGTTTTTAAAGGTTTCCAAAGGCTGTGCTCCGGAAATTCCATATTTATTATTTACTACAAAGAAT
This sequence comes from Robertmurraya korlensis, assembly GCF_023715225.1. GTDB lineage: Bacteria > Bacillota > Bacilli > Bacillales > Cytobacillaceae > Robertmurraya_A. Next base: position 141,937 of record NZ_JAMBNS010000006.1, on the reverse strand, counting down.
GGTACACCAGTTATTTTGTATTGCTGTGCGATTGTCTCATCGATTCGAACATCATTCGCATAAAGTGTGTTGTCGTCTAACACTGTCATTGCTTCCGCTCTATTAATACCCACACTTTCAGCAATTTCTACTAATAACTCTTTTTTAGATAACAGCTTGTTCTCTGTAAAATAAGCATACAAAAGCTTTTCGGTAAGTTCCTTTTCTTTTCCTACCGTTTTGGCGTACTTAGCTAAGCGGTGAGCATCAAAGGTATTACTAGGCATCATTTCGTCAAAACGAAATTGTAATCCGACAGTAGCCGCTTGTTTCGCCATATTTTCATTTGCTCGTTTTGCTTCCTCCACACTCATCCCGTATTTCTTTGCCAATGCCTCATGAATCTTCATTGTAGGCTCCATCGGCGAATTAGGATCCAATTCGAATGCTTTAAACTCTACCTCTATTTGGTCTTTATGTTCAAATTGATTAATTGCTTCCTCTAGTCTTCTTTTTCCAATATAACAAAATGGACAAACAAAATCTGACCATACTTCAATCTTCATAGAAACCCCACCTACAAAAATAATTTACTTGCATATGAACCATAGTGTGCAACAACAACAAGTTATTAAACGCATATATGATTTGTTAATTGTACCCCTCCTTATATTACGCTGTAAATCATTCTGCTCACATGAAAAAATCCCGCTATACAGCGGGATCCCTAATTTATGAAAACAAACTCTTCAAACTATCGATAAACGACTTAAAAAAATTGGCAATAGTGTCCAGAAATCCTTTGTTTTCACTAATTGCGTTCTCAATACGATTTTGGATATCCTTTGATAGATCTTCTAACTGTGATTGAACATTTTCAAAATTAATATTAAGATTACGCATTTTTTCAAAAAGGTCAATTAATAGCTGACGATCTTCTTCACTTAATTGAACATTTAAAGTTTGGAGCTTTTCGTCAATCAATTGCTCCAATTCTTCCTTTGTTGCTGGTTTTTGTTCAGCAATTTCTTTCTTTATTTCAGTTAGCAGCTCACTTACCTTATCTTCATCGAGCCCTTCCTTTTTGGCTAAATCTGTTGCTAGCGTTAATTCTTCATTCGCTACTTCTGTACGCTCTTGATTCAGCTCTGTCCCTTCACCCTCGTCGTATGCTTTATACATACCAACTAGAGCGGAGTGTCCACTTACCTTAACCGGAGATGCTACATCTACAACTGCATCCTCAATCCCTGCAGTTAATAAAGCATTGGCATACATTTCACTCGTTACTTCTGTAATGTTCTCTGGTGTAACTTGGTTAATAACCAGTCCTTCCCCTTTTTCCTTACGAGTGATTTTTGCGGAGGAGTACATATTTGAGTTTTTATCTCCGTCAATATAATAAACAAGGTCTTGACCTGTTACCGTAATTTCAGTTACTTTACTTGTATCCTTTACCCCGAGCAGGTCTCTTACCTCTGCTTTTTGACTGTCGGACAAGGCTGCACCATATACAACAATTGGAAGACCAAATTTTTCATTAATACTTTCTTCGTCATTTGAATTCGTTGAGGCATAAACCAATTGATTTGAACTGATCACTACAAAAGCTAGGGCAACCATACAAATCCATTTTAACAACTTCATTTTCTTTCCTCCTAATAGTGTTAAGCATGTACTCTCTATCCTATGTTCTTGAGTAATTAATATTTCATAAATTAAATTCTTTGAACAAATGAGAAGATAAATGAGTAAACCAGTTGGTAAGCCTCCGCAACGGTCATATCCTCACGAAAACCGGGAAGTGTATGTAGGGAAAAATTAATATTCCAAATACCTTCTTGCGCATCGAACATTAAGTCTACTGGCTCTTCAGAATCACTTGAGTGTTGTGAAAAGTAATCCCTAAGCTGAGAGGAATATTTCTTTTGAATTTTAAGACCGAGCATCACATCGTAGGTCTTAAATAAGTCATCAACTTCAAAGGAAATGGCATCGATGCCAATCAACGTAAACCATTTCGATTCCATATATAGAAACTCATTCATATGTTCCTTAAAATACGTAATCGGCTCATTTAAGAAGTTCGCATTTTCCTCTCCCAGAAATTCTTCCGTTTCCTTATTTGAGCGTTCCATATATGCATCAAGAAACCTAGATTCCCCGCCTATTTTGACAATTTCCGTATCAGCGTTGGTTAATCCACTGTTTATGACAAAATCGTATTCCTCTGGATATAATTCAACCTTGCTTTGATTTTTCATTAAATTCTGTATTGATTCTTTTAACATGAGAGAATCCTCCTAAGTAATTGCTATCTTCAGTTTTTACAAACTCACTTCAATGCATACTGGGCAGTGGTCACTTCCCATTACATCGCAATGAATCTGTGAGTCTATTAATTTCGGAGCAATACTATTTGATAAAATGAAATAATCAATACGCCATCCGATGTTCCTTTCTCGGACCTTGCTCATATATGACCACCAAGTGTACGTATCTTTTTGTTCTGGATATAAATAGCGGAAAGAGTCCACAAAGCCAGAACTTAGCAGGTTGGACATTTTACCTCTTTCTTCCGATGTAAAACCAGAGTTTCCGATATTGCTTTTTGGATTTTTTAAATCAATCTCTTCATGGGCCACATTTAAATCCCCACAATAGATGACTGGTTTTTTCTTATCTAGTTGAGTTAAGTATTCAGATAATTTATCCTCCCATTGCAAACGGAGAGGCAATCTAGCTAAATCACGTTGTGAATTTGGTGTATACACATTTACTAGGTAGAAATTTTCATATTCAAGGGTAATAATTCGCCCCTCTGATTGAGATTCATGTTCACCCACACCATATGAAACGGAGAGTGGTTTATGTTTTGTAAAGATGGCTGTCCCTGAATATCCCTTTTTCTCTGCGTAATTCCAAAATTGATAATAACCTTCTAACTGTAAATCAATTTGACCTTCTTGCAGCTTCGTTTCTTGTAACGAAAAAAAATCTGCATTCATTTCATGAAAATAGTCTAAAAAGCCTTTTTTTACACAAGCTCTTAAACCATTCACATTCCAAGATATAAACTTCATCTATATTTCTCCTCTATCTAAATCTGAGCCTCATTTTACTATAATTTATCATGTCTGTCCAAAATGAAAAAGGATGCACGTTTCCGCATCCTCATTATTACGTTTGTAAAAACTGCATAATTTCCTGCTTTTTCTCTTTATATACTTGTCTGCCTAACTCGATTAGCCATTCAATTGTCTCTACCTCATCAAAAGGAACTTCTTTGCCTAAATCCGTATTTAATCGTAAGTAGTTTTCTCCAAGTAAATGTCGACACTGATACGAGATCGATTCCGAGGATAAATGAAGGGCAAGGTCCAAGAGCTTTGGTGTAAAGGTCATCGTATGTAACCGAAGAGGCATCCAGTGCTTAATCCCCCATAAATGAGATTTTTTAGAATTAAAATTGATTTTTTGTTGACCAAGTCCAATCGATAATATTTTTATTTGTTCCATTTCTAATTCGTAATGGTTCATCGCTTCCGTAATACATACTAGCGACGGATTGTTTGCCCATAGACCCCCATCAATGGTAATGACTTCATTATTTATATTGTTAGGTGGAAAATAGATTGGAGCAGAGCATGAGGATAGTACAGCATCCCAGAGCTTTATGTGATCATTTTCGCCTTTCTCATGAATGGCATCATGCGATCGATGAACATATGGTTTCCCCTCGGTTACATTGACTGCAGGAATTAAAAGTGGAATACCTACCTCAGCAAGCGATTGCTCCTTAAATGCTTTTTGTATAAAGCGACGGAGATCACGATCACTATAAATACTGCGAAACAAGCCGATTCTTGCTTTTCGTTTAAAAATTTTTCTTCCATAGTGACGGTACCCCTCGAGGAGTTCACCCATTTCCCTTTTTACAGCAATGGAAGCAGCTATGATTGAGCCTGTACTTGTACCTGCAACAAGGTCAATGGAATCTCGAATGCTCATTCCTATATCCTTTTCTAATTCCTGTAGAATGGCAACTGCAAAAACCCCACGAATTCCTCCACCATCAATACATAACATCTTCATGTTTTCACCTTTCCTCCATTCTTCTTAACTTCCCCAAAGAGAAAAAAAACAACCATTTACATGATTGTTTTTTCGTTATGAATGATTAATTTTTTTTAGTTGCTTCAAAAACAGACACAACAGGTGGAGCCGCAAGATAGGTTGGGCTTACCTTACCCCAGTCTTTATAATGCGAAGTTTCATTATGAAACTTTATCGCGTCCATGTCCTTCCATTCCTCTAATACGACAAAAGTATTAATATCCGTGGTTAACTCATATAGTTCATAACGGATATTTCCCTCTTCCGCTTGTGAACCCTCTACTAACGGCTTAACCACTTCCAAAAATTCTTCACGTTTTTCTGGCTTTATTTTTAAATGTGCATGAATAATATTCATCATGAATGCCTCCTTTTCAACTGATTATATTTTAGCAAAATTTCGGTTAAATTGGGAATAATAGCTATGAGGTGATATATGATGAAAATAAAAACTCTAGTTATTTGTTTCGTATTTTTCCTTTTAGCCCCATATGCTAGTTTTGCCGAACAAAAGCCTGTTGAAATTTTTGATATCGAAGAAGGAAAAGTGGTTCAGGAGAGTCCTGCAACGTCTGATATTCAAAAGGAAACAGAAAAGATCATTAAAAGTATTTCAGGCGTGTACAAAAATCTAGATCCTCTTCCAAAAAAAGGTGTGATGGTAAAAATACCTCTAGATCCACCCATCACGTTAAAAAATGAATGGTTCAATGATTATGTCAATGAAGCTGTGGTTATTTTCTCATTTGAGGAGGAAGATCCATATATCCTCATTTGGGATGACGAAAACCACCCTCACTTTTACACGTTCAAAGCTCCAACAGAGAAGCTAATAAAGTTATTGAAGTATCAACTCAAAGAAAAGCAATAGAACCTAGGGTTACATCCCTAGGTTCTTTATTGATTCGCTAATATCGCTATCATTCGGTCTTCTACTTGTTTGGCTTTTTCTTCATCCATTACATTGTTTATTAGGATAGAAAATATTAAGTTGCCACTTGATCTCGTTTTTACATAACCGGAAATGGAACTTACTGTCGTTAACGTTCCGGTTTTTGCCACAACATTCCCTTCTAAAGGTTCTTGCTTCATCCGATATCGTAATGTTCCACCTACCAGTTTTTCCTTTGCTCCAGCTACTGGCAAGGCACGATAATAGCTTGGAAACCAGCTCTTTGATTGAATGGAGAACAACAGCTTGGTGAGTTCGTTCGGCTGTACTAAATTTACATGAGAGATCCCTGAACCATCTCTTATCACTTGGTTGACAAAGTTTATTCCAAATGGTGTTAGCTTCTCATTCATCACAGCTAATCCTGCTTCAAAACTACCCCTTCCTTTAATAACCTTCCCCATTTCCTTCATCAATAGCTCACCGTGGACATTATTGCTAAGCTTCATAAACGGAAGTAATAAATCTTTTAATAATATCGATTTGTGCTCGTTGATTAGACGCGCATTACTTGGTGTAACTCCTAGGCGGTATCCTTTATCCACTTTAATACCAATTTTTTTTAATTCCTCTTCAAAAAGATGTACAACAAACTTACTAGCATGGAAAACCGCTATCCACTCAGTTTCACTTGTAGCACCTTGAGGAATTTGACCAGAAATCGTAATCGTATTTGTAGAGTGATCCCTAGAAAACGTAAGGTCCTCCTTACTATCTTTTGCGCTAGTCACTGCTTCATTTACAACCTGAACATATGTATTTTCTGGCTTCATTGTAAAGCTTACTTTTTCTCCTACCTTTTTAGCTGGTGTTACTTCTATTGCTACTGTCCCCGCATCATAATCCTGATCAGGCGATAAAGTTAATGCAGATATTTCTGCGCCATAATAGGCTTCTTCATCGCTCCAAGGCATATCAATGGAATAACGAATATCATCATACCTTGTATCGTCTCCGAGGATTTGTAAGCCAATTCTTTTAATTCCGATCTTCTTGAGGCTTTGAGCAAAAGCTTGTAAATCAGCTTTTTGTAGGGTAGGGTCCCCACCCCCCTGTAAAATTACATCTCCCTTTAGCACTCCTTTTTCAATCGATCCATTTACAAACAGCTTAGTAGAGAAGGTATAGTTTTCTCCAAGCACTTCCAAGGCGCTAGCCGCCGTGAATAACTTTAAATTGGAAGCGGGACGAAGTCTTGTTGATCCGAGATGATCATAAACTAATTCACCAGTTTGTTGGTCTCTAATACTCACACCTACCATTGCTCCCGCAAAAAGTGGCTCTCCATTAATAAACGAATCTAATTGCTGACTAAGAACAGAGCCTTGAGTATTTGCTTTTACATGGGGAGCAGTAGCAGTGAGAGCAGGTAAAAACCATATACATAGTAGACTTAAGACGATGACTGTAATTTTATACCGGGCCAATATCTCTGCTCCTTTATTCAATCGTTTCAGTCCTACTAATATATGTTGTAGAGAATCCATCTATGTAAATCTACTCTATATTTTTCATTACCATGCGCTCCCATAACCTCCATGGAAGACAGCCCTTTACGAACATAGTAAATCTTACTCCCTTTCCAATTGGATATCTTAGCTTAGGCGAGGATTGTTCGCAGATTTCTGTAATAAGCTTAGCTACCTCTAATGGGTCGCCATATGAGGCTTCTCCCTTCTCTAAATGTAATGAAAGTTTTTTCATATAAGAAAAGTAGGGTGAATTTGACTGTAATGATTTATTTGTTATATGCTTTCCAGACGACCAAATACTCGTTTGAAAAGAACCGGGTTCCACTAACACCACATCAATACCAAAAGGCCCTACCTCCAATCTTAAGCTCTCGCTCCATCCCTCTAATGCATGTTTGGAAGCTACATAGGGTGATAGCCCCGGAAAACCAACTCTTCCACTAATACTGCTAACATTAATAATTTTCCCGTTCGTCTGTTCTCGCATGAAAGGAAGGCATAATTGAGTGACAGAAATCGCTCCGAATACATTTGTTTCAAACTGCTGCCGATACTCTTCAATCGGTATCTCTTCAGAAAAACCAGCACCAGCATAACCAGCGTTATTGACTAACACATCTACTCGACCAAGTTCTCTAATTTTCTCTTTAAATACATATAAAGAGTGGTTATTTGTTACATCCAAAGGAAAGACCTCTACAAAATTTGTAACCTTTGCTTCTTCTGCCCTCTCTAGTAAAGCTAACTTTTTATCTACCTTCCTCATTGTCGCAACAACATAATAATTCTGTTTAGCTAGTTCAATACTTGTTAGCATGCCAAAACCACTTGATGCACCTGTAACAACGGCTATTTTTTTACCCATCATATATATCCCCCACTAACTTTATATAACCTATTTTAACAAAAAAAGGCCAAGGACCCCCGCTTGGGAACCTTGACCATTTTATGGTAGAAAAAAGCAAATGACTAAATTCTGGTTATTTATAGAAAAAGAAAGATGACAACTTCCTCGAATATAAGCCATATACTTTTCTAAGAGCATGCGAAAGTAGGTGGCGGTTTGTCTCACAATCAAAAGGAAATACTTTTGTTTCAAAACCTTCAAGAAAATCACATGTCATTTGAAGATATATTCGAAAGAATTATTTCGTTTATGGAGCTGCACCCCAGTGGAAACTACCGACTGATGGTTGGAACAGACTCACAGGTTCATCATAATCGTACCCTTTTTATAAGTGGAGTTGTCATTCAAAACATCGGTAAAGGTGCCTGGGCCTGTATTCGAAAGGTTGTAGAACCTAGAGAAATGAAACAGCTTCATGAGCGGATTTCCTATGAAACAACTCTTACCGAAAGAATTGTCTCCTTATTTACCGAAGCACATAAAAATCGTCTAATTGATATTGTTCTTCCCCATATATACCACGGTGCCTCATTTACGATGGAAGGACATATTGATATTGGTTCAGGTCAGCGAAACAAAACCCGTGAATACGTGGAAGAAATGGTGACAAGAATTGAATCAATGGGTTTTGAACCTAAGATTAAGCCGGATTCCTTCGTAGCCTCCAGCTATGCGAATCGTTATACAAAATAATCTTTATGATCTTTTATAGCGAGCTGAATGGCATTGGTCACAAATAGGAAATTCATAATTCCATGGCAAATGACGTCCACAACTACGGCATCTTTTTGCAAAAGAACCAACATCTGTTTGAAGCTTTTCATGGACCTCGTCACTCAACTCATCCCTTACTCTTTCCCAATAAATTGCCTCTGTTCTCCGATCTAAGCGATATAAAAATAATAAATGTAATCCTAATTTCTTATACGATAACTCGAGGTCCTCCAATGTTCGCTTTTTTATATTTGGCTCTGGCAGGTCTTCGTTATTAATGATTGCAAAAATGGTTTCATACCACTGCTGTATTAAGGCTTGCTCCCTCGAGGCAAACGGAAGATGTAAAAATCCATATAAATCCTGTAAAGAAAGACGGGCTTCAATTTCAGTTCCCTTCACAATGTCGTAAAGCTCCCGCTCTTCGGCTAAGCTTGCCTTTTCCGTCCCCCTTGGATTTTTAAAACGATCCCATAATTCAAAAAAAGTACCCAGATCTCGATAATACGCTTGAAACCTTTCCAACACACCAGTTGTAGGTGCAATCGCAAAAGTATGAACAGGTTCATCTTCTTGTTCTAGTTTCCTTCTCATAAGCCGGATTTCCTTTGTAAATGCTACTTTTCCAATATCGTAAATCCCTTTCCTACCTGCCCTACCAGCAATTTGCTTGATCTCCTGTGAAGTTAAAAGCCTTCTTCTTGTACCATCAAATTTCTCATTTTCTAAAAATACAATTCGACGGATCGGTAAATTAAGACCCATCCCAATTGCATCGGTCGAAACGATGACCTTCGACTTTCCATCAATGAATTGTTGAATCTGTTTTTTTCTTGTCTCAGGGGGCATGCTACCATAAATTACACTGACCGAATGACGATCATTTTGAAGTCTTGAAGCCGTTTCTAACACTCTTCGACGAGAGAAGCAAATTAGTGCATCTCCCTTTCGCACATGTTTAATAGAAAATTCATTTCCTTCCACCTCAAGCGGAATGTCACGTTTATATTCATGAATTTCCGTTTTTGATTCTCCTAGTAATTGTAAAATCATATTTTTCGAATTTCTGCTGCCTATGATATGAACTTCCCGAGCTCTTGCCTTCGTTATTGCCTTAAACCACGAAAACCCTCTATCCTTATCAGTAATCATTTGAGCTTCATCTATGACTATACAATCGTATCGATCTTTTTCATGGAACATTTCAACGGTTGAGGCAATGTGGCTTGCTCCTGGAGTCAGTTTCTCTTCTTCACCTGTTTTTAAAGAACAAGGTATACCTTCCGCATTTAATTTATCATATACCTCAAGCGCAAGCAGTCTTAGTGGTCCAAGGTAGAGGCCGCTTGTTGCTTTTTTCATTCTTTCAAGAGCGTGGTGTGTTTTACCCGTATTTGTTTCTCCTACATGGATGACATATTCAACATTTGGATCATAGGTCACTCCATATTCCCTGCCAAATATATCGTCCATCATCTGCTCTTCTTCTTTGATTTTTCTTTGTCGTTCAGCCTCCTCTTCGGCTTTCCTTTGCTCTCTTTCTGCTCTCTGCTCTTCATATAATTTGCTATGAAAATCAAGATCATAAGGTGTATCCACTGCTTGTAACAAGTGGTCAATATATTCCTCTTCTAATTCAGAAAGCATTTTAGAGAATAGCGTTTCAAGTTCTTCTTCCACAAGCTCCTTCATTTTTGATTTCGAAAGAGCTTGCCCGGTTAATTGGATATAATCATTTTTCGTTTCATCATCAAGATTTGTCATCACTTTTGACGGAGCAAGAGATAAAAGATTCTTCCAAACGAAGGAACTATATAAGTCACCATAGGTTTCATATTCATAATAAAACCTGCCATCATAATTAGCCTTCTGAATATCACCTGTTAGCTCATCTAAAAAGAAAGAAAGGGACTTTTCATGAAGCACCTCAAAGCTACCTTCTATTTCAAGCTTCTCTTCAAGCGCATGTGTATCAAGGCTTTTATATCTAGGCTTAGATTGAAGATCTGCTTTCATCTGCAGGCCCACTAAATATCTAATATATAAATAAAGACTTTGATAGCCGCTTGAGAATACATCCGCAGCCTTTTCCTTTATCGCTTCTAGGACAGATTCCTTTTTTATTAATTTCTGCGTCGCTTCTTCTCTTTTTTGAACTTGTTCCATTGTATGGTCATATAAATCATTCCATTTTTCAAATTCCTGTGCGTAAGTTTCCTCGAGCCAGTCTGTTACTTTAAACGGTACATAGTCTCTGACTTCTGTTCTGAACAGGTGGTCAATCATTTTTCTAGCCATTCCCTCTGTTTCAATCCCATGCTCCTGTAGAAATTCTTTTTTATCTACTCGGGGAACCTGGTTAGACACTCTTGTAAGCCAAACATTTACCCAAATTTGATCCAAGTAATGACCCCTTGCCCGTAAATATTCCTCAAAGGTTGGCCTCTCTTCCTGTTGCTCGAAAAAAGACTCTATATCCTGATGGATTTTCATTTTTGTATGTACAATACTTTCATCATGGATTTTTTGTAATAACATTTTTCACCCTCCAAATAGACGATTAATCAATTAACCATACCATTATTTGATATTGTTTTAAATCATATGGCTTTTTATCCTATTATTGACCTTTGCGTCCTATCAAAAAAGATGCTATGATTATGTTGCTCCCTCCGAACATTCGCTTGTTGCGGGACACTTAACCATGTACGGACGGAGGGAGTTGGTGTCTGCTTTGCAGACACCATTTTTAATAACAAAAGGGGCGAATTTCTGTGAGTGTACATAAAGCATTATCTGATCATGCGAAAAAACTAAATGCCGTTTTAACTCAATACGCAAATCTTGACCGTGAACGTGAATTCTACATAGATGAAGCATTATCTCTTTATGAAAGAGGCCTTCCCTTCACTACCGATAACATTAATTCAATTACAATACAAATGAACAAACTGTCTAATAAAATTGAAAATCTTCCACCTCGAAAACTTGTAACCAAGGAAATGGTCGAAGAATATGCAAATAGACGAAAATAAGAGAAGCAGAAGGCCTTGACCTTCTGCTTTTTTGTTTAAAAAATTACACTTCTTTTGGCGAAATAAAAGAAGTTTTGTCGTCATGATAGGAAATTTAGTTTTTAAAAAAGAACATTACTATAAAGGAGTTGAGAATATGAATACGAGTTCGGTTGCTAAACAATTAGGAGTTTCGTCGAGTACTGTAAAACGTTGGGTAAAACAATTAAAACTAAACTTAGAGAAAAATGAAATGGGGCATTTCACTTACCGGCAAGAAGACGTTGACCTATTAATGACTTATAAGGAGCAGCAAAACGAAGCATTACTCGTTTACAATGAAATTGCGGCGGGTAAAGACTATTTACGAAAAGGGGCAGTCCATACATCCATCGTTGATGAAAATACGGTTCTGTTAAATCGGATTAAATGTCTAGAGTCTATTGTACAGTCAAAGGCTGATCAGGTCGTAGAATATCAGATACTCCAACATCGGAGAGAAATGGAAGAAATGCAAGCTACCCTTGAAAAACTTGAAGAAAAAATTCGGTTATTAGAAGAACAGCAAGAACATCCTTCATCCCTTATTACCCCTTCCGAACAATCCATAAATATAAAGCCTCGAAAAAAGAAAAAACTAAATATCCTACAAAGTGTTTTCCGTTCTTCCACCCAACACAGTTCTTAGCATCTAAGATGTGTTTTTTTTTGCATTTTTACAGAAACTAATTAGAAAGACATTTGATGGCAAGAAAATCAAGTTTTCAGTTAAGAAACCTTAATATAAAAGGAAAATATGAACGATTTGTGAAAAAACCTGTATTTTTTCGACAAAATTCTTTCCTATTTAATAGTTTTCGTATAAAATAAATCTCGTTTGGATGAAGTGATATATAACTGGAGGTTACATGATGGTTTTCAAGAAGAAAGACAAGTTTAATACTTTGTTAAGCAGCATTGCACTAAACCTTAAAGAAGGTGCAGATTATTTCGCTGATTACAAGTTAAAAAATGTGAGCGATCTAAAAATATTCTCCGAGACATTAAAGGACTATGAAACTAAAGGAGATACATATGTACACGAAGTAATAAAAGAGTTAAATAACGCTTTTATTACTCCTATTGAGCGTGAAGATATCCTTCTTCTAGCTATGAGTATGGATGATGTCATCGATGGAATTGAACATTGTGCTGCTATGTTTGAAATGTACAATATTACTCAAGCTGACGAATTTATGGTGAAGTTTGTAGAAGCTATCAGAAACTGTGCGATTGAAATTCAGCAAGCCGTTGAACTGCTTTCAACAAAAAAGCTTCCATCCATTCGTGAACACGCGATTAAGATTAAAGACTATGAGTCAAAATGCGATGGAATCCTTCGTCAGTCAATCAAGCATTTATTCTCAGTAGAGAAAGATCCAATTCGTGTTATTCAATACAAAGAAATTTACGAAGAACTTGAAGAGATTGCTGATAGCTGTCAAGGTGTGGCAAATACACTTGAAACCATCATCATGAAAAATGCATAAGGGGACGTACTAACATGGATGCATTATTTGTGATAACGATTTTAATTGTGATCGGTGCCCTTGCATTTGACTTTATTAATGGCTTTCATGATACAGCAAATGCAATTGCAACTGCTGTTTCTACAAAAGCGTTAAAACCAAGGCATGCGATTATCCTGGCTGCAGTCATGAACTTCTTGGGAGCAATGACATTCACTGGTGTTGCCAAAACAATAACAAAAGATATTGTCGATCCTTTCACTCTTCAAAACGGATCGCTTGTTATTTTAGCCGCCTTAATTGCAGCTATTTTCTGGAACTTACTAACTTGGTACTATGGGATTCCAAGTAGTTCGTCTCACGCTATCATCGGATCCATCGCTGGTGCAGCGATTGCTGCTGCCGGATTCACATCATTGAATTACACTGGATTCTTAAAAATCTTACAAGCTTTAATTTTTTCTCCGATCCTTGCGTTTGTCGCAGGGTATATCGTTTACAGTATTTTTAAAGTGATCTTTAAGAACAATAATTTAGCTAAAACTAACAGAAGTTTTCGTACTTTCCAAATATTCACAGCCGCTTTGCAAGCTTATACACATGGAACAAATGACGCCCAAAAAGCGATGGGGATCATTACGATGGCATTGATTGCCAATGGGTTTACAACTTCTACAGATATTCCTTTCTGGGTTCAATTTTCCTGTGCTTTAGCCATGGGATTAGGAACAAGTGTTGGTGGTTGGAAAATCATCAAAACAGTTGGTGGGAAAATTATGAAAATCAGACCTGTTAATGGAGTAGCGGCTGACTTAACTGGAGCAATGATCATTTTTGGTGCAACATATATTCACCTACCAGTTAGTACAACGCATGTTATTTCGTCTTCTATTTTAGGAGTGGGCGCTTCTCATCGTCTGAAGGGTGTCAAATGGGGAACAGCTCAAAGAATGTTAATTACTTGGGTTATTACCTTACCAATTTCAGCAACTATTGCAGCACTATGCTATTTTGTCCTTAATATGATTTTTTAAATTCAAATAAAAAACTTCGAGTTTATCACTCGAAGTTTTTTATATTTTTCTAATATTTTTCTTTTGCTTGTTCATTACTTCATAAGACTTATCAATAATATCAGTAAGCACATCACCTTTATAGACTCTGCCTATTTTTGTATGCTCCTGATAATACTCAACAATTTCATCGAGTTTTTCTAACGTTACTTTTGTCACTCGTACATTTAGTTGGACCCTTTTCTCTTCTCCCATACCCGCAACCATCCTCCTAGTTCATTTTTATCAATTTGCTAGCATCTGCTAACACAATTATATCAATATAAACAACAATGTCTATCAAAAAAGATGTCCCGTTTTCATGGACATCCATTTAACACTCTTATTCTTTTGTATCTAACGGCTTTAATTTAGCTTCTATGCTGCTTCTTTGCGCTTCAAAATATGGCGGAAGAGCGAGTTTTTCTCCAAGATTCTCAAACGATTCATCCCCCTCAAACCCTGGACCATCCGTCGCTAATTCGAATAATATTCCATTAGCCTCACGAAAATATAAAGACTTAAAATAATATCTTTCTACAAACCCTGAGCTAGGAATTCGTATCTCTTTTAAATACTGTACCCACTTTCGCAATTGTTCTTCATTTTCCACTCGAAAAGCAACGTGATGAACACTGCCACGACCTGGTCTTTCTACAGGAAGGTCTGACTCTTCAAGGACATGTACTTCTGCTCCGGATCCTCCTAACCCGGTTTCAAACACTGTCACTTTCTTTTCTTGTTGCATATAGGTTCCTACTTCCCTGAATCCTAAAACCCGAGATAAAATCATTGCCGTAGATTCAAGCTTTGCTACCGTCAACATCACAGGACCCAATCCTATAATCGCATGTTCAACAGGAACTGGACTTTTCTCCCAAGGTCTTCCCCCTTCCACGCCTTGATTATTCTCATCAGATACAAGCATCAATCTTTGTCCTTCAAAATCCTTAAATGCAAGCGATAATCTTTCGTATACCTTTTGTTCCTCGTATTCGACACCTAATGAATCAAATCTTTCCTTCCAATACTGAATCGCAGAATCTGATGGAACACGTAGTGAAGTGGTTGAAATACTGTTTGTACCATATCTTGTTTGACCTGCATGAGGTATTTCAAAAAACGTCAGATCGGTGCCTGGATTCCCTCGTTCATCTGCATAAAATAAATGATAGACAGACGTATCATCTTGGTTTACAGTTTTCTTCACAAGTCGTAAACCGAGAGTTTTTGTATAAAATTCATAATTTCCCTTTGCATTAGCAGTTATGGCGGATACATGATGTTGTCCTTTTAAAGGTAATAATTGCTCCATCAATCGCACTCCTTTATCCTTAATTAAAATATCTCAACTTAAAAATACTTATTTTATTGTGCACTATTTTGCATCCTATTGCAAATAAATAAATTTTTCTTGTACTAAATATAAAGACGTGTTATAGTTATGAAGCGATGAGCTGAATTGCATAAGTCGAGAGACGCTCCTTTAATGGAATACACGAATGTGGCGTGTAGTCTCGTCGCCGCAATACGCAGAAAAGACTCCTACGGGGGTCTTTTCTTTTTTTCTATAACAGTGATAAAAAATAGGTGCAAAGCCTCTCTGATTGGACTCGGACAGATATATATGGTGGCATTGTTCCATTGGCAGCCTCATAAGGGACTCCAATCCAGAATATTTTGTGATCAACCATGACAAAAGGAAACGGTGGTTGTTTTTCTTCTTGTCTAAAAATCAGCTTAACGGAAGAGCCATGTAGAAGCTGCTTCCACTCATTTAGTAATTCTTTTCCTTCTGGGAGAGAAACGAGAATTTCAGATTTGGCTGACTTTACATCGCTCATCAATCTTTCAAGCTTTTTCGCATGCATCCAAGTTACGTCTTCATGTTGATTTTTTATCCAGGTACCTATTTGCCCAGGAGTGATAAGCTGATTCGTACTTTCCTGAAATTCTACTAACTTTCGAATCGTTTTATCTCGGTATACTTTCTGTTTTATGTAATTTCGGTTTGCAAGATGAATAAATTTACCTTTAGTCCTTGTTACTGCCACATTAATTAACCTCTCACTCTCTTTCCCGGTCAATAACATACTCGGTCTACTCTCAGGAAACGAATCAACCGTATCAAAAACCATTACCTCCCTTTCACTTCCTTGAAATTTATGTACCGTTGCAGATAGAATCTCCCCACTCTGAAGCTGTTCCTTGTATATATCTTGTAACAATGTATCCATCAGCTCTGCTTGGGCACGATAAGGCGTCGTATACCCTATATTTTTAGAGCCGCCTTCATATAATTCATGAATCACCTGAAATGAGAGCAAAAGCTGTAACAAATTAAATCGGGAACCTGAACTGGAACGCATACAATATTCCCCCATATGGCTCGTATCTAATAAGATCGATGCCATCTTTGAAAAAGGGGCTCTATTTGCTATAGATTCTCTTACGGTGTACATACTTTCATAATCTTTTACCATGCCAAAATAAACAAATTGGTTTGTGAATGCGGAGATGTCAGGATGCATTCTCCTTTGTTCTGATAGCAAAAATAAATGAGGATGCAACGCCCCCTCTTTCAACCCATCTACAACTCCAGACTTATGAAACACATCCTCTTTTAACCATTCATTTACAAGAGGGTGATTGGCATGTGCAATGGGCGGAAGCTGTTTAAAATCACCACATACAATGCTCTTTTTTCCTAGTGAAACCGCGAATGCAACTTGCGGGATATATGCCATGCTTACCTCGTCTATAATAACGAGATCATATTCCTTTTCATAAATAGTGGGATCTGAGGCAGCTTTAGCGAGTGTAGTACCAATTACCTCTGCATCTTTTACAAACGTCATTTCTTTTGCACGAATTTTATCTAGTACCTGAGCTAACTTTCTTTCTACTTCTAAAAGTGTTTCCGAGTCTCTAGAGGAGAAAGAACCTACTAAATCTTTTTTTAGAAGATGTCTCTCCGTTCTTATTTCTTCTCTTTGCTCTGAAAGTTCAGGGTGATTTTTTTTTAATAAGTAATCAATAGTTAATGGAGTGTCCTGTAATATTTCACTTACTTGCGATCCATATCGAAGAAGTTCTCCAACCTTGAGCTTTTTTTGTTTGTCAACAAATCGCAATATCTCTAACATTAACACATCCACAGCTTGGTTACTTTGAGATAAAACAAGAACCTTTTTGCCCTTTAAATATTTATTTGCAACGACCCTAGCAAGAGTATATGTTTTTCCCGTTCCAGGTGGGCCCCAAACAAAGGTAATCGGATTGTATTTTGACCTGAGCACAAGCTCATGTACATTCGTTTTTATTTTTTCAATTGGGTGGAGCGCCACCATGCTTGGCTGCATCATTTTTTGAATCCTTGCCCTTTTCTTCTTGCTCGTACGGATGTCTTGAAGTCGATTAATTAATTCGTCTAAAAGTTCCCATGGGTCATATTGGAGCATGATTTCACTTAAGACAGCTCCTAAATATGTTTCGAGTTCTACCATCATACTTTTTCCTTCTGATGATAACACTCGACCTGCTATTTTTCGCTCTCCCCACCATAATGTAACTTTAGATCCGATTGGAATACTCGTCGTTGTTGATGCCTTATTAAAATAATAGATATAAGGTGCCCTCTCGTTAATCGCGTAGCCATGAGTAAGGCGATACCTTGTGCTACCGTATTTCTTCAAATATCCAATCTCTATTTGTAGTGCCCTTTGCCAAAGTTGTAAATAAGTTGCCATCATTGTCTTCCCTTTTATTAATAGTAAAAAACTCAGAGCGTGCACACTGAGTTTTGTCTCGAGCTCATATTATAGCTTTTATTGATGTAAAAAAATAGGTTTAATTGTTATATTCAGATAGGCTTTGTATTCCCATATGGTCATCCTTGAATAACTCTTGATCCTCTTCAAGCGCAAGGTTTCGTCCGAGTGGAAGCTTGAACATATCAATATCAACGATGTATTTTGGGCGGCGTTTGGACTCTTTATATATTTTTCCGATATATTCCCCGATTAAGCCAATTGCGATTAATTGAAGACCCCCAATCAGCCAGATCGATGTGATAAGAGAAGTCCAGCCGAGCTCTGTATTGCCAAACAACTTTAAACTTAGAAAATAAAGCGCAAAGAAGAGACTGATAAAAAAAGATACTAAACCTCCAACGAGGACTAACCGAATCGGAGTAACCGAAAAGGAAGTAACCCCATTAAATGCAAATGATAGCATTTTACGTAAAGGATATTTACTCTCACCTGCTGTTCGTTCTTTTCTTTCATAGAAAACCTTTGTAGATCGAAAACCAAGAAGAGGAATAATTCCTCTTAAAAACATATTCACTTCTTCAAATCCTTGTAAGTACTCTGCTGCACGCCTACTCAATAAACGATAGTCCGCATGATTATAAATAAGCTCTACTCCCATTTTGTTCATCAACTTATAGAATGATTCAGCCGTAAATCTTTTAAAGAATGTATCTGAGTCACGTTTCTCCCTTACACCATAGATCACTTCATATCCCATCTGATATTTCACAATAAACTCCCGCATAACATAAATATCATCCTGTAAATCTGCATCAATGGTAATAATAGCGTCCGATGACTCTGTTGCTATGTGTATTCCTGCTAATATGGCATTTTGATGCCCCACATTTCTAGATAGCTTCACTCCCTTAATCATTCCGTTTTTTAACGTTTCTTTATAAATTAGTTTCCATGTTTGGTCTAGACTACCATCATCTACAAACAGGATCTTACTTTTAGGAGAAACGAGCCCATCATCTACCATACTGGTCAACAAATTGGATAATTCATAAAAGGTTTTATGTAATATTTCTTCTTCATTGTAACAAGGTACAACAATCGTTACGTTTGTCGGTTTCAAAGTATTACTCCTCCTAGCTGTTTAGTATAATTTGTATAAGTAAATGGTCCAAGCAGAGCTTTCCGATTGAAATATTTTTTCAAGCTGCAATTTGTTTTCATCCGCATTCTTAATTGGCATTGATGAAAATACATACTCCCCACCTAATTCCTTTAATTTAGATGGCTGCAGTTGTAAATTTTTTAGAGTTTTAGAAGAATTCTTTTTGACCATATAATGCTTTCCAATTTGGGCGGTAAAAATATAGCATCTTCCCCCCCATTCATCGAAATATCTTTTGATTTTTTTATTCTTACTTAATTCTTTTTCAATGATGGCACGAAATTGATGCTTATAAGTTAAAGGATAGAAGTTGTTATACGTATCAAGGGTGTAAAATCCGTTATACTGTGCGATTGCTGGGTGAATACCTATACTTACCACTCGATAGTGATTTACTGGTTTTCCGATAAACTCTTTTATGTTGGCAAATTGTTCTGTTGCGTAAAATTGTTTTACGGTTGGCTTTCGATAATTTATGATCTCTTCATTAAAGGCAAATAACAGCATAATCTGCGCTACAAGGATATATCGAATATATCCGTTTCTTTGAATGTATGACTTGATAATGAACAAGGCTTGAGCGAAATTGATATAAATAATTAGCGGTCTAAGAAAGTGAAACCTAGCAAAATTAAACGTATTCAAAAAATGAAATCTTTCTACGATTGGGGCCCACCCTTCATAAAACCAAAATGCATACCAAAGGGATAAGAGAAAGTTTAATGCGAATAAGGTAAGATATACTTTATGAACTTTCCAACTCTTGTTTTTTATAACTAAAAATAAGGCTATTAAAAGGATCGGAAGGATGATCAAACCATGAACGGTCATCACATGTGTATGTCCTAGGATAAAATTCTTAAAGATTAAGCGTATCACGCGCCATAATGGTAACGTGGCATGAATATATTCATCTCTGCTATTTGGTTCACCAGCAACAAGAAAAGAGCTAACTAGACGATATTCTACGAGTAAAAAAACCACTGTCATATACACGATAGAAAGAAAAAATCGAATTTGAAGCTTTTTTCTCATTAATAGCTCGTAGAACCAAAAGATACCCATCGCGACCAAAAAGAAGAAAAAACCTAGTACAAAACTAGAATAGAAAGGTAAAAAAGTAAAAATGATTACGTTATGCCAAGTGTTCTTTCCACTACGAACATTAAGAAATGCCCATAAGGCCATAGGCATACCAAGTGTACTTAACATCCCTGATGGCCAAAAGGGAGTTAACGCAAACGCTAATGCGACACCTGTACGAATGAACGTATCCGAACTATTTGGCACATAGTAATCTCGAAGCAATAAGTACATACCAAGAAAAGCAAAAAAACGAGTAATTGACTGGCTTATGGCATACGCCGTCATTGTTGGAAGGAAATGATGAAGCCAGACGATTCCACTAAATTCAGTTCCAAATGCATTTCTAGGCAGGCCATTTATGACTTGTGGGATAACAGCATTAATCCCTCCAAATAGTTCTCCACTACGTGAAAGAACTTTATACCATGCAAGATTGGAATCTAGATTATCATGTACTCGTATATGCGCATTTTCTCCTAATACAAATAAAGGCAGTAAGTACACAGCTATAACTACTAATGCGAATATGAACATTCTTCGCTCAAAAACAGTTGAAGATTTAAACAAACTAGCCACCTCATTCAAAAAAGCTCCATTTCTAACTTTTGCATTATTACCGTAATTATTCCATTTTGTTTTTTTGCCTAAAAAAGCCCCCATAATGGGAGCTTTCTTCTTTCTTACTATTTCTTTATAAACATTTGGGTCCAGTGGTTTCCGGCTTCCACATAACCAACACCAATATGTGAATAGTTACCACTTAATATGTTTTTACGGTGTCCTTCACTATTCATCCAGGCTTGGACAACTTCCTCAGGAGTTCTCTGTCCCTTTGCAATGTTCTCTCCAGCACTTTGATACGTAATTCCGAAATCACGCATCATATCAAATGGAGAGCCGTAGGTTGGACTGGTATGTGAGAAGTATCCTTTTTGTTGCATATCGCGTGATTTCTCTCGAGCTACATTACTTAGCTTCGTATCTGCTTGAAGAGCGGGTAAACCAGCTTTCTTACGTTCCGCATTTGTCAACTCAATTACTCGCGATTCAATAGAGCTAATGGACCCAGCAGCAGGTGTTGTTTTTGGTGCTGGAGCTGGGGCAGCAGGAGCTGCTTGGTTTTGATTTTGTGATGGTGCTTGTTGTGGCTGTGTTACATTTGGCTGTTGTTGTGTTGGTTGTTGCTGTCCAGTTTGACCAGTAACAATCTTCCATTGACCTTGCTTAATAATCTGGCTATGTGGATATTTACCACTTGGTGTACCTGTACTATATGCATTTGGATCAATTGTGATAACACCCGTTTTGATTCTTAATATGTCACCATTATGAGATAGCGCTTTGGATTTCCCTTGTTCGTTTGATGACCCGTTCATTCCCGCTGCGCCGAAGCCTCGATTTTCTCCTCGACCCTTTTTCACATACCGATAGTCATCGGTTGGGGACGGATTAGTTCCCACATCTGTACGGCCAATCTCTCTTCCACCTCGGTAATCGGAGTCCATATGATATTGATGATCTCCCCGGCCTAAACGAACCAAAGGATTCATATCAGTATTATTCACTCGTTGTGTTCTGTTTGTTGTATATCTTGATGATTGATCACTTGTAAATCCTACATCCGAAGTGCCGGTTGTGCGGTTATTATTCTCTTCGGCTGCATTGTTGTTACAAGCCGTAAGCAACATTAAAGAAAAACCTACAGAAAGTAGACGCTTGTTCAATGTAAACCCCTCCTTTTAGTAAATAAGTGTTACATATGTATTGTTTCTTCTTTCGACATAAAACATAGATGGGAAAAATCGAGAATAAAAATGGCATAAACAAGGAAAAATGACATAAAAAAAGATAACCTTGTACAAGGTTATCTCAGGAGACTTTTATTTTGATGGTACAGCTGATATCTTTGCAACAAAATCAATGGTACGTTCAATATCCCCTTTGTTCACTTGATGATGAGTGGTAAACCTAACAGAGGTTGGTCCAAAGGTGACGGCTAGTACTCCCTGTTTTTCTAATTCATTTACAAATGCTTGAGAACCCATTTGTAAATTTGCTACATCAACAACCACAATATTTGTTTCTACTTCATTTACCACTTGTATTCCGTTTATATTCTTAAGGGCATCAGCAAAGTACCTAGCTAAATGGTGGTCCTCAAATAACCGTTCTCTCATGGTTGTTAAAGCTACATACGCAGGTGCTGCAATCAACCCGGCCTGACGTAATCCTCCACCTAATCTTTTTCTCCACTTTCTTGCTTTGACAATAAATTCTTTATCTCCAGCCAAGAGGGAACCAACAGGTGCGCCAAGCCCTTTTGATAAACATACTTGTACAGTATCACAGTACTGTGTAAAATCTGTAACTGAAACATCTAAAGCTGCGGCTGCATTAAACAATCTAGCTCCATCCACGTGAACAGGTATATGATTTTCTGCTCCTATTTCATAAATCTGTTTCATGTTTTCGATAGGAACGACTGCACCACCTGCACGATTATGTGTATTTTCCAAGCAAATTAAGCCCGTATCTGGAAAATGAATATCCTCAGGACGAATAGCTGAACGGACGAATTGTGGATCCATCGCTCCTCTAGAGCCTTGTATCGTTCTCGTTTGCACTCCAGCTAACGCGGACACCGCACCTGACTCATAATAAAAAATATGTGATTCCGCTTCAAGTAAAAGCTCTTGTCCTGGACGGCAATGGGTTAGAACAGCAATTTGGTTACCTTGTGTCCCACTTGTTACGAATAGAGCCGCTTCTTTACCAAGGACGGCAGCAGCTTCCTCTTCTAATTTATTTACAGCAGGGTCCTCTCCATATACATCATCACCAACCTCTGCATTAAAAGCAGCCTCTCTCATTTCTTTTGTCGGTTTTGTCACTGTGTCACTTCGTAAATCAATCACTATGTTTACACATCCTTTTATTTCGTATTTCTAAATTATAAGACTTGTCCCACTATTTTTGTATAAAAAAAACCAGATCTTAAGAAGTTCTGGTAATGATAAAGTTTAATGACGTGTATTTGGGTCACAGTCTTGAAATAAAGTGGCGAAGGTGGATTTATAATTCTTAGTTATCGTTAATAATTCATCCTCTCCATAAACCTGACAATACTGAATAAAATCCTCTAGTTCATAAAAGATTTTTTCAACTATCTCTATTGGAAGGGGGATTGTAGTCAAATACTTTCCTCCTTCAGCTTCTGGAACATACATTAAAAATTTATGGTATAAAAAATCAAAGAACTGTAACTCATGTTGAAGATGCTCCCTTTCTACATCATCAATATCCTCGTTTTTTTCCATCTCACAACCACGCCAATGCAAGTGAAAAGAAGCAAAATGAATCCAAAACATTAGAATTTCCGAACTAACCGTTAACTTAATATCATTCGTTTCAACAGAAGAATCTAAAGTAAATAACTCCATAAAAAATGCCCCCTCATTTTAAAGACATTTTAACTTCACAGTTTTGCAGAACGCCTATAAACAATAATCGCTACTTATCATAACATAAAGCAAGGATTCCACCTATTTACTTTTAATTCCATAAAGGAGAGATTTGATGCCGTTAAATAATCAAAGTCCGTTAATACTGTCCAATCAAGGAAAACCAAACTCCAATCAGACTATATTCCGGTATTCCTACTTTCAAGAGGTACTACAAAATCAAAAAATAACTAACACTACTTTATCACAATCCATTGAGTCATTTCATAGTACACTTAGTGAAACTACCTCCTCTCAGCAGATAAAATTCAACGAGTTACTACAAGAAATCAGCCGCTCCGAACAATCTTTACGTGAGATTGCATCAATAATAATTGAACAAAGTAAAACCAATCAAAAAATTCTTGAAAGACTGGATAAGCTTGAAAAAGAAAATGAACTTGTCCTTAATGAGATTACAAAAGAAGGGCTTATGCATGAAGCAATGGTGGATCAACTTTCTTTACAAGATCAGCGTTTACTCGAGCTTAGATCAACACTGTCTTCTCACGAACAGCAAACAGTTGAGTTAACGAAACAACTACATGTACATGAAAATATGTACGAAGAGATTTCAGAGAAAATGGGTTTACAAGAGGTATTTCATCAAACAGTGATGGAAAGGCTAGACCATCAAGAGGCCATTTCAGAAAAAATTCAAAGACAACTCGATTATTTAAAGACTGCTATTTATGAGAGAGCATCACACTTGGCAGAAAAAATAGAGACGAACTTTAGCAAAGTTGCTAAACCCGTTCATCGATTTTTTGTACAAAAAGAAAAAAACGAGCAAAAATAGTAAAGAAAAACCCCAGTTCAACTGACTGGGGTTTAAACTTAAGCAATTTTTGCAGGTAAGATGATATTAAAAGTGGTGCCTTTATTTATTTCACTTTCAATATATACTTTCCCTTGGTGGCTTTCAATGATTTTAAAGCTTACCATTAGCCCTAGACCGTTTCCTTCCTTTTTGGTTGTATAGAACGGTTCACCAATCTTTTTGAGCTTATCCTCTGGTATCCCAACTCCGGTATCTTGGATTGAGATTTGAACTTGACTATCCTCGACACATACTTTAACGGTTAATTCTCCACCATTCGGCATAGCCTCAATACCGTTCTTTACAAAGTTTAGAAACACCTGTTTTAGTCGATCTTCATCACATTCGATTTGAATGATTTCCTCATTTGCTTCAAAGCTCATTTTCACATGCTTTTTTCTTGCTTCGAAATCTAGGAGTGAAAGTACATTTTTTATTATCGTTACGATATTTTTTTCTTCAAGCTCTACAGCCTTAGGCTTGGCAAGAACCATAAAATCTTCAACAATCGTATTTACACGACCAATCTCATCAAGAATAATCTCAATAAACTCTCTTCTTTGTGGATCGGTTTCATCCTCTAAAAGAAACTCACCATACCCCTTCATAGAAGTAAGAGGGTTTCTTATTTCATGGGCCACCCCAGCAGCTAACTGACCAACAGCAGCAAGCTTATCTTGACGATGAAGTGTTTCTTCTGTTTTCTTTTTTTCAGTAATATCATTTCTTATAGCAAGATATTGATACGGTTTTCCTTTTTCAGTCATAAACGGGATGATGGTTGTATCGACCCAATAGTAGGTACCGTCCTTTGCTTTGTTTCTTATTTCACCTTTCCAAACATGTCCGTTCCCTATTGTACTCCACAGCTCCTTAAAGAAAGCTTGGGAATGGAACCCCGAGTTTAAAATTCTGTGATCTTCCCCAATAAGCTCTTCACGTGAGTATTGAGAAATCTCACAAAACTTATCATTCACTTTTGCAATTTTTCCCTTTTCATCTGTAAAAGCGACAATGGAAGATTGATCTAGAGCAAAATTTATGTCGTTGACTTCTTTTAACGAATCTTTTAGTTTCTCTTCTGCTAATTTTCTATTGGTTATATCATGACGAATGGCAACATATTGATACGGTTTTCCATTTTTTCCTAGAAACGGAACAATGGTCGTATCGACCCAATAGAAGCTCCCATCCTTCGCTTGATTTCGAATTTCCCCTTTCCATACTCTTCCTGAGCTAATCTCTTTCCACAGTTGTTGGAAATAACTACGTGGATGATACCCCGAATTTAAGATCCGGTGATCCATACCGAGAAGCTCTTCTCTTTGATACTTGGAGATTTCAACAAATTTGTCATTAACAAAGGTAATTTTCCCTTTTGGATCTGTAATAGCAACAATCGAAGATTCGTCTAATGCAGCTGTGATATCTTTAAGATTGGTGTCAGTAATAGCCAATTTTCTGCTGATAAACGCTGAAGACGAAATTAACCCTATTAAGATAAATATCGATAAAAAAAGAACAAAATAAATAAATAAGCGTTCATCGTACATATTCCCTAATTGATTCGTATTATTAAACCTAATAATTGCAGCTGATTTTACAAGTAAAAAGTGCCCTTCCACAATAGCTATTGTTAATACTAATGCGGCTAATGGCTTCATCCAAATACGATGACTAACTGAAAAGTTTTTAGCAAAAAACAACATCCAAAATACGAACCAAAAAGAGGCACACATCAAAACAAGAGCTACGATAAGGATAAGCGGATCGTAAGAAAACACGATTTCTAGTCCTAGCATTCCAACCATATGAACAAACAACACTGCACTAGTCATAAAAATACTTCCTAATAACAGACTAGTTTTATGGAAGTGGTGTATTGTAACAGTATAAAATGCAAGCCCTACAAAGCTAATACCGATAATCAGTGATAACAATATGAGTGGAATACGATAATGAAAGGAAGCCGCCCCATCTATAGTTAGCATTCCGATAAAATTCATTAACCAAATACCAACACCCATCGATAAGGTACCAGCTATTAATAAAAACCTCTTATTTCTTTCAGAGGAATGAAGCATTGCAACAAGGTTCATTGAAGTATAGGAAGCCATTATCGTTAAAATAAATGCAGAAAAAATTAAAATAGGATTGTACGATCCAATAATTTCTTGCATAAAAAGAGATGCCTCCTTTTCAAAAACAGTTTATATCTACTTGATTTTAATGGATAGATACCGTTTATAAAAGAAAAAGTTTTGTTTTTTGTCACAATTATTTTCTTTTGTTTTCCCACCGAAAATGATATCTTAGTACATTTCGCATATTTAAAAAATATTTTGAATTTTTTTATGAAAAGGGTCTACACATTTTAAACATCCTCGTGTATACTGTACTATAACAAAAGGTATTAAAATAATCTGTATTATATAAGGAGGAGTAAAAAATGTTAATGAGTCCAGTTGAATTTTTCCGTACATTACCTAAAAAGGTTTGTCCAGAGTGTGGTCAACATGTACATGAACAGGCTGAATCGTACATCCAGGAATGTGACAGATGTCTTTCAAAGAAAATGGAAGAGTAACACAAAATATACACGGTGAGGGTAGATAATCTCACCGTGTATTTTTGTATTTATTTGTTAAAATATTTAGAAAAATCCTTCTAAATCATGTATACTAACACTGTATATACTTAGGAATACGAAATACATAGTTAGGGGGAAAGAAAATGGAGAAAACATCTGAAAAAAGGTATTTACGTGAAGAGGTGCCCGAGCATTTAACATGGGACTTAAGTGATTTGTTTAATTCTGAAGAGACTTGGCACGACAATATCAAATTAGTGGAAAATGATCTTAGCCTATTTGATGCTTTTAAAGGAAAAGTAACCGACAACTCCGCTATTTTACTCGAATGTTTAGAACAACGTGAAAAATTAACCCATAAGTTAATAAAAATTTCTACTTTTGCTTCTTTAAAGCTATCAGAAGATGGAACAAATCCAATCAATCAGGCGAATGTTGGAAAGCTTTCATCACTACTATCAAAAATAAATTCATTATTATCGTTTATTGATTCAGAATTATTAAAACTTGACAAAGCGACACTTTCACAATTCGTAAAAGAACAACCAAACCTCCTTCCTTTTCAGAATATGCTTGCTGATTTATTAGAGACAAAAAAATACCGTTTATCACCTGAAACTGAACAAGTACTTGCTGCACTAGGAGAAGTTCATGGAGCAACTTACCAAATTTATCAAACAAGTAAATCTGCTGATATGAATTTTTCTTCGTTTTTAGACTCAGAAGGAAATGAGTTACCAAATAGCTTTGCTTTATTCGAAGACCGATATGAATTTTCATCAGATCCAATAGTGAGAAGAAATGCCTATGAATCATTTGTATCTACATTAAGAACGTACAAAAATACGTACGCTGCTGTATATGCAACCGAAGTAAAAAAACAAGTTACTTTGTCTAAATTAAGAGGCTATGACTCTGTAACAGATATGCTTTTACATCCACAAAAAGTTGAGAAAATTACCTATGAGAATCAATTGAATGTTATCCAAAGGGAGCTTGCTTCGCATATGAGAAGGTTTGCTCAGTTAAAAAAACGTGTTCTTAGTCTTGAAACGATGAGATTTTGTGATTTAAAGGCACCTTTAGATCCATCTTTTAATCCATCTACAACCTATGAGGAAGCAAGCCGAGTCATTTTAGAGGCATTAAAAGTCATGGGACCTGAATACAGCAGCATCATGAAAAAAGGATTAACGGAAAGATGGGTTGACTTAGCTGATAATGTTGGGAAATCAACCGGTGCTTTCTGTTCTAGCCCATACGGCTCCCACCCGTATATTCTAATCACATGGACAGACACCATGAGAGGTGCTTTTGTACTTGCCCATGAGCTTGGACACGCAGGACATTTTTATTTAGCAAACAAAAATCAACGAATCATGAATACTCGCCCATCCATGTATTTTATCGAAGCCCCCTCAACAATGAATGAAATGCTTTTGGGTGACTACTTGCTCTCTCAAACGAATGATGTTCAAATGAAGCGCTGGGTTGTATTACAATTGTTAGGAACGTATTATCATAACTTTGTTACACATCTTTTAGAGGGAGAATTTCAGAGAAGAGTTTATCGTTTAGCTGAGGAAGGTGTGCCATTAACAGCTAAAACACTTTGCGAGCAAAAAGCAAATGTACTAACTGACTTCTGGGGAGATACAGTAGAAATTGATGAAGGTGCAAGTCTTACATGGATGAGACAGCCTCATTACTATATGGGTCTATACCCATATACTTATTCCGCTGGCTTAACTGCTTCAACTGCTATGGCTCAATTAATAAAGGAAGAAGGTCAACCAGCTGTTGACCGTTGGCTAGAGGTGTTAAAAGCTGGCGGGACTCTGCGTCCATTAGAACTTCTAAAACATGCCGGAATTGACATGTCATCTCCAGCCCCTATTGAGAAAGCCGTAAGCTACGTCGGGACATTAATTGATGTACTAGAAGCAAGCTATGAATAATAAAAAGGCACAGATTACTTTAAGTAGTCTGTGCTTTTTAGAGCAAATAAAAACTCTCTAGCTATACTAGAGAGTAAGTCAACATCTTAGGGGACCCAACCATTTTTCACCAGCTTTGCTTCCGGTTTAGTTATTTTCTTACTTCAAATAACAAGGTTAAGCTATTTTAAAACTTTGCTGATGTGTGTTTGTTCCGTTTTAGGATTACGTTGGATGGTCTCACTTTCGTCGAAAAGTGAGAAGGTATTCCTTCCGAATAACAAACAGCCTTATTTAGTTTTAATTTTTTAACTCTCCTACACATAAAGGAAGCTTTATTCCAATTCTATAAAGGAAGTTGTAATTTCCATAACCAAATTTTCCGTTTTTGGTCTACTTTTTAACCCAAGGCGTTGGCTTCTTTTCCCTTTATTATTTTCTTGTAACCATTTTTTAACACTATATAGCTACAATACTTAAAATGAGAACTTCAGCTTCAGGTCTTTTGCTACTTACTTAGTAGCTTTTTACTGAATAAGTAGTGACTAAAAAGTAGGGATTTTACATTTTACCTTTCTTTTGACCGCTTCACAAAAATGTGTGAACATTATAGTTTACTCGTTCTCGATACAATTACTTACGGAACGAACACTATATGGTTGAGTCTCCTAAAATGTTAACTCCTTTCTTTTTTTAATTTGTTTTTCTTTACACTCTTATTATATCACCTGAAAAAAGGAATACTCCCCATAACTGTGATAGTTATGTGAACGTTTCCATTCCATTTGAAAGAATAACACTTGAATTTGATGAGAACGATATATATATGCTCATCAACTAAAAGGAGGTAATCATGAAATGGAAATGATCAATCCAAAAGAGGTCAAAATAGGTGATGAGGTGTTTGTGATTTATAATAACCCACATACTCCGACTGTATCTAATATTAGGGCTGCCGAAATCGTACAACATCCTCATAATCCCGATGCAGTTGCCTTATTTTTAAATGAGACCTTCCATGTAATTGAAGATGACGATGCCCTTTTTGCTTCTGAATCTGCAGCTGAACAAGCTTTTAATGACCATTACTTTAATTCGGATACACACTAAAGAAGCAAGGCTACGCCTTGCTTCTAATCCCTAATTGATTTTGGGCAATTCTCTAACTTCCATTGTTGTGTCATGTCCACACAATGGACATTTTAAATCCGAGCTCGCAAACTCTTTTCTCATCCAACCAATACAATCGTTATCAGCACATGTATACACTTCAATATCCATTAAAATATCTTCTGGTTTTTCTTCTTGAGCTTTTCTGTTAAAGAACATAGCAATTGCCCCCATTCTAGAGATTCTTTCGTTCTTTTTATTTAGTATGTACAATTTATTATATTTTAAAAGTATTTTTTCCTTTGTATCCAAAAACAAACAACCTGCCCATAAAAAGCAGGTTGTTTATTTCTTCTTATAACCAAGAAGCGCCAACAATGATTAATAAGATAAATAATACGACGATTAACACGAATCCTCCGTATCCGTAGCCGCATCCACCATAACCATATCCGTAGTTATAGCCCATACCTTTCAACCCCTTTTAAAATTAATAACAAATTAATAGCCCCATCCTACGTATGCTGCTCCCACAATAATCAATAGGATGAATAAAACGACGATCAAAGCAAATCCACCGCCGTAGCCGAATCCAGCTTCTGCGCTCATTACTTCCACCTCCCATGACATCTATCGGCAGTATATGTGTGGCAAAGTTGTCCTGTATGGGCGTTTTCACTAATTTAAAACCTATAAATCATCAAAAAACTCCTTGAACGACTCCAAGGAGTTTTTGCATTTCAATAATTTCTTACATTTTCGCTACTCTCTTCTCTGCAACGGAAAAAGAAACTTCATTTTCCAATACTTTCTTTTCTTTAGCAACAGGCTTTTTATTTAAATACACATAGAAAGCTCCGACAAAAATACTTCCGCCAATTAAATTTCCAAATGTTACAGGGATGAGGTTATGGATAGCTGACCAAATTGTAATCGTATCTGGATGTGGAACCATTAACGCAATACCAAATAGCGCCATATTTGCAATGCTGTGTTCATAGCCAGAGATAACAAAACCAAATACAAGTAATAAGGTTAGAAGGAGTTTTGCTACGTCACCTTTTACATGCATTGGTAACCAAATGGCTAAACAAACAAGCCAATTACAAAGAATCGCACGAAAAAAGATTTCCAATGTATGTCCGTGCATCTTATAACTTGCAACGTCCATCAATAGTTGCGATTTGTCTGGAGATAAAAATAAGCCAGATAGCATGATTAGAAGAGAAAAAAACAATGCACCAGCTAAATTACCAAAGTAACACGCCACCCAGACTTGGAACGTCTCATACCAAGTAGTTTCCTTTTTTAATGTTCCGATGGTCATTGTCATTGTGTTACTAGTAAACAACTCCGCCCCACCGTAAATAATCATTACAAGTGCAGTTCCAAAGAAAATAGCTACCAACATCATGGCAGATGGAGACCCGGCATCAAAGAAAAATTCCCCCGTTTTATAAGCTACCATGATTCCGAAACCAATATAGACCCCAGCAAGCATCGCTTTAATAAAATAATGTAATTTAGAAGACATCCAAGTATCTCTCTTTTTCTTAGCGTTTAATGCCGATTCCTCAATGGGTGTGAGCTCATTATACATGTTCAGGATCCTTTCTCTTTTCAAAATGTGAAAAACGTCACAATATTTATTGTCATTTTACCCCTCATTGATGCTTTTGTTAATAGAAAAACTATTGAACGGTTCGTGACTCTTTATGAAGCGGTTACATTATCCTTATTTCATCATTCTTGTATTGAAAACTAAGGTTTTCAATACAAGAATGATAAAAACTCTCCTTTCTTCCCTGTTACAAATATCACTTTAATAAAGAAATTTTTGAATTTAACGTGATTTCTGTCACAAAACGTTACCTGTTTATTAAGTAAACTATATTGACCAACTACATGACATTCTTTTAAATAAATATATGGCCAGCGCTTAAAGGAGGATACCGATGGTGAATCAAAAATATAAGGAAGAATTGTCCTACGAACTTGGTGAATTATTAAAATCGGCTGAAAGAATTGTACCTATTAAAAAAGGAAGCTATCTGTTTAAAGAAGGCCAAGTGGCAAAAGAAATGTATATTATCTTATCTGGTAAGGTTCAAATTTCAAAAATAAACGCCGAAGGAAATGAACTGAGTTTAAGACTTTGTAAACATAATGATATTGTAGGAGAACTAACCTTATTTACTGTCGATCCAAGGTATATATTCAATGCCAAAGTAATAGAAAATGGTGAAGCAGCAGCCATAAATATTGTTGATCTTGAACAAGCCTTTTTTAAAAATAGTCAGTTGGCTTTTGAATTTCTGCGATGGATGAATGATCATATAAGAAAAACCATTACTAAGTTTCGTGATTTAGTGTTAAATGGAAAAAAAGGTGCACTCTATTCTACTATTATTAGGTTATGTAATAGTTATGGAGTATTAAGAGAAAATGGAATTGAAATCTCGGTTCCATTAACAAATCAAGATCTAGCGAATTTCTGTGGTACAGCAAGAGAAAGCGTTAGTAGAATGCTGACTGAATTAAGAAAGAACCATATCATTTCTATTAGTAAAAAAATAATCACTGTCCATGATCTAGAATATTTAAAAAAAGAAATAGATTGTGAGAACTGTCCTATTGAATATTGTAATATTGATTAATCGTAATCGCCTATATTAGGCGATTATTTATTTATGTCGAAAAATCGTGTCAAACATTATCGGAATATTCACTATACTTATGATTGAAAAGTAGTTTTATAAAATGATAGTATTAACAATGTAAGCGTTGTCATAGTTTGGAAATTATTTAACCATTAATAGCGGGAGGGAAACAATGAGTCAATTAACTGTTCAATTGCATGAAAAAGTAGAAAAGTTCCTATCAGGTAAAAAGAAGCTCTTTATTAATGGAGAATTCGTCGAGAGTCAAACTCAAAAAACATTCGAAACTTTTAACCCTGCTACTGGTGAAGTGCTTGCAACTGTTTTTGAAGCCAATGAAGTAGATGTAGACCTTGCTGTAAAGGCAGCTAGAAAAGCTTTCGATGAAGGTCCTTGGTCGAAAATGGGTAGCGCTCAAAGAAGTAGATTAATGTATAAGCTTGCTGACCTAATGGAAGAAAATGCAGCCGAACTAGCTCAACTTGAAACATTGGACAACGGTAAACCAATTAGAGAAACAACGAATGCTGATATTCCTTTAGCTGTTGAACATATGCGATATTATGCTGGCTGGGCAACAAAAATTGTTGGACAGATTATTCCTTGGAACTTCCCTCTTCTAATGGCCATGTGGAAGCTAGGTGCTGCTCTGGCAACAGGATGTACAGTCGTCCTAAAACCAGCAGAGCAAACCCCTCTTTCTGCCCTATATTTAGCTGAGCTAATTCAAGAAGCAGGCTTCCCTCCAGGTGTAGTCAATATCATTCCTGGATTTGGTGAAACGGCAGGTCAACCGCTTGTTGACCATCCACAAGTTGACAAAATTGCTTTCACAGGATCAACTGAAATAGGAAAAATGATTATGGAGAGAGCAGCAAAAACCTTAAAGAGAGTAACCCTAGAACTTGGTGGTAAATCACCAAACATACTGCTTCCGGATGCCGATCTTTCAAAAGCAATTCCTGGAGCACTAAATGGGGTTATGTTTAACCAAGGTCAAGTGTGCTGTGCGGGTTCTCGTGTCTTCATTCAGAAAAAGCAATTCGATAATGTTGTTGCTGATATGGTGAGTCATGCGAAGAACATAAAGCAAGGTGCAGGTCTACATTCTGACACAGAGATTGGACCTCTTGTTTCAAGCACACAACAAAAACGCGTTCTTGGGTATATTGAAAAAGGAATTGACGAAGGAGCCGAGCTATTAGTTGGTGGAAATAGTCCATATGAGCAAGGATATTTTGTTTCACCAACGATTTTCGCCAATGTAAGTGACCAAATGACGATCGCAAAAGAAGAAATATTTGGCCCTGTTATTTCTGCGCTTCCATATGAAGACTTAGATGAGCTTATTGCTCGTGCGAATCAAAGTGAATATGGCTTGGCTGCTGGTTTGTGGACACGTGATGTAGCTCAAGCACACTACGTAGCCAACAATTTAAGAGCTGGAACGGTTTGGGTGAATTGCTACAACGCATTTGATGCGGCTTCGCCGTTCGGTGGGTATAAGCAATCTGGTCTTGGTCGTGAAATGGGCTCTTATGCGCTCAACAACTATACTGAAGTTAAGAGTGTATGGATCGGTATGAATTAATAACCCCAAGAAAGCGAGAGGGTCATCCCTCTCGCTTTCTTTTATAATATTAGTAGCCATAACCTCTACCGAAGAAACCTGCTCCAACAACGATTAACAAGATAAACAGGACAACGATTAAAGCGAAGCCGCCTCCATAATTTCCACTCATGATATCTAACCCTCCCTATAGCCCTTTTCACTCCTAGTCTATTCAGACAGCATGTCAACGGTATAGATGAATGTCCCATATGTGGTCAATAAAATATGTTCACAATATGTCCATAGGATTTTCCTTCAAGATTCATTATCTTAATTAGAGGGGGTATGTTCATGAAGAAAATCTATATGATTTGTTCAATTATTGTCATTGTTGGTATAACTGCTGGTATATCCTTTTTTTTAATTCGTGATGCCAATGCAACCATTCCTGACGATATCGTTTTAACTACAATGAATAATGAAAGCTTTGATTTTAGTAAAACAGAGGAAAAAGTAAAACTTGTTGAATTCATGTATACGCATTGTCCTGATATTTGTCCAACCACAACATTGAAAATGAATCAATTAAAAAAAGATCTTGAAGTGGAAGGCGTATTCGGAGATAAGATTCAATTTCTAACCGTTAGTATTGATCCCTATCGAGACACACCGGAAGTGATGAAAAGTCATATGTCTCATTTTGAAATTCAAGACGATGGAAACTGGATATTTTTAACTGGTAATCCTAGTAATATTAAGGAAGATCAAAAGGATATTGAACGTTTAGCCAATACCTTTCAGTTTCAATACAGAGATCCGGGGGATGGATTCTATGTCCACTCTACTTTCGTTTTTCTAGTAGATGAAAACAATAAATTTATAAAGAAATTCCCTATGGGTGATGATTTTAATCGAGAAGATGTCTTTAATAAAATTATGAAAGAAATACAATAAAACGAGCGGCGTCAATAGCCGCTCGTTTTATTAATTTGTTGTAGAAGATAATTTCGCCTGTTGCTGTAGGAGAAGAATTGATTTTGGGCGAGGTTTTGAAAAGCTTACCTTAATACCTGACCCCTTTAACCGATTAACTAAGTCTATTAATTGTTTTTTAGCCATATTAAAGACTCCTTTTCCGATCTGATTAGCTTTATTGTACATGATAAATATGAAAAAAATATGAAATTTCATCATTTTTTTCTATGAAAACAAAACTTTTATTTAAGGTTGATTTTTTTGGCAATGATGATGATATAGAAATTCATGCGAACATCCAGTAAAAAGTGTTATAATGAAAATTATTGTTTATTTTGTTTGGAGGAAAAGAAATGATTACAGTAACAGACGTAAGCCTACGATATGGTGACCGTAAACTATTTGAAGACGTAAATATTAAATTTACTCCTGGTAATTGCTACGGATTAATTGGCGCAAATGGTGCAGGAAAATCCACATTTTTAAAAATCCTTTCTGGTGAAATAGAGTCACAAACCGGTCAAGTTTCGCTTGGACCTGGAGAAAGATTGGCAGTTTTAAAGCAAAACCACTATGAATTCGAAGAAGAAGAAGTAATGAAAGTCGTTATCATGGGACATAAGCGTCTATATGAAGTGATGCAGGAGAAAGATGCAATCTATATGAAAGCTGACTTCACTGACGAAGATGGTATGAGGGCTGCTGAGCTTGAAGGTGAATTTGCGGAGCTAAATGGTTGGGAAGCCGAATCAGAAGCTGCCATTTTATTAAAAGGGCTTGGAATCACAGAAGACCTACACACGAAAAAGATGGCAGATATTTCAGGTTCTGATAAAGTAAAGGTACTTCTTGCGCAAGCTCTATTTGGAAAGCCAGATGTTCTTCTACTCGATGAGCCGACGAACCACTTAGACATAAAAGCAATCCAATGGTTAGAAGAATTTCTAATTAACTTTGAAAATACCGTTATTGTTGTATCCCATGATAGACATTTCCTTAATAAGGTATGTACGCATATTGCGGACTTAGACTTTTCGAAAATCCAAATCTACGTTGGAAACTACGATTTCTGGTATGAGTCAAGCCAGCTAGCACAGAGAATGGCTCAAGACCAAAATAAGAAAAAAGAAGAGAAAATCAAAGAACTTCAAGCATTTATTGCGAGATTTAGTGCGAACGCATCTAAATCCAAGCAAGCAACATCAAGAAAAAAATTGCTTGATAAAATTTCTTTGGATGACATTCGTCCATCCTCTAGAAAATATCCGTATGTTGGTTTTACTCCTGAAAGAGAAATTGGAAACGACCTGTTACGTGTCGAAGGAATAACAAAAACAATCGACGGAGAAAAAGTTTTAAACAATGTTAGCTTTGTAATGAATAAGGAAGATAAAATTGCACTTGTAGGAGCAAATGAACTTGCTAAAACAACCTTATTCAAGATTTTGACAGGTGAAATGGAAGCTGACAGTGGTACGTATAAATGGGGTGTAACTACCTCTCAGGCATATTTCCCAAAAGACAACACTTCTTACTTTGAAGGAAGTGAGCTTAACCTAGTTGATTGGTTACGACAGTTCTCCCCTGCCGATCAAAGTGAAAGCTTCCTTCGTGGCTTCTTAGGAAGAATGCTGTTCTCTGGTGAAGAAGTATTAAAGAAAGCTAGCGTACTCTCCGGAGGAGAAAAAGTCCGCTGTATGTTATCTAAAATGATGCTTAGTGGCGCAAATGTCCTTCTATTAGATGAGCCAACAAACCACTTAGACTTAGAATCAATTACTGCTGTAAATAATGGGTTAATTAATTTTAAAGGCTCACTAATGTTTGCATCACATGACCATCAGTTCATTCAAACGATCGCAAACAGAATTATAGAGATTACTCCAAATGGTATCGTTGATAAGCAGATGACTTACGATGAGTATCTAGAAAATAGTGAGATTCAAAAACAAGTAGAAGAAATGTATAAATAAATCTAAAAGAGAGCCAATTGGCTCTCTTTTAATGTCTTTTTGTTTTTTTTCTTGCACTATCTTTTTTTGTCCCAGTCATTTCACTTTCTGTCGTGCCTTGCCCTTCAACTTGCGGGGAACTTAATCCAACGGTAGAAGGATCCTTTTTTCTATTTGACATAATGAAAACACCTCCTCTGTTATTGTTAAAGACTTTAATGGTTTTTATCCGACCCATAGGATATTTTTTTTAAATGTCACTTCTATCAAGCCATAAAAAATTGCCATGAGCATTACTCATGGCAATTTTTTATCCATTCAATATTCGTTTTTTCCACATACCTATAAATGCTCCAAGTAACGCAAATCCTAATCCAATTGATATGGCTTTCATCATAATAGGTGTGGATTCATCACTCGATGTGGTTTCTCCTATGATAGATGCCTTATCCGGAGCTGTTTTAAGTTTATATTTAGCTAAAGAGATCGTTTGGAGTTCTTTATTCGAGGAATCAAATACAGCTAATTCTCCCTCTTTGGTAACATCCAATATAGCAGAACCAGTAATAGGTTCTGTTATATATAAAGGATCCGTCACAACATACTTATCCTTTATGTTTTCAAATGTTGTATTTACAGGAATAGTTGAAGTCTTATAGTTTGAAAATCCAAAGCTTAGTAAATTAATGGTGTCATTATAAATATCACGTTTATATGTTGCTCCTAAACCAATGACTGTTAACCCAATTTGGCCATTAGAAGCAGTTGTTGCTAAAGTCTGCCTTGATTCATTGACAAAACCAGTCTTTCCACCTGTGATACCTTCGAATGGGATTTCTCCCTTCAATAGTAAATGATGTGTAAACAAAGTCGTATCCCATGATTGACCATCCCAAGCCAAATCTTTTGTTCCGAAAATTTCTTTAAATATTTCATTTTTTAGTGCGTAATTCGTAATTAAACCTAAATCATACGCTGTTGTATAGTGGTTTTCATCAAAGAGTCCATGCGGATTCGTGAAATGAGTATCCTTAACTCCAACCTTATTTTGTAGAAATTCATTGATATTTTTTTCGTAATTCTCTATGCTCCCGTCAATATAAAGGGCGATGGCAGCAGCTGCATCATTTCCTGAATTAATAAGCATGCCCTGAATTAATTTTTCTAGAGTAACTTCTTCTCCCTCATTTAAATATACTTTAGTTCCCTCAACTTCTATTGCTTCACTACTGACTTTTACCACTTCATTTATTTTTGCAGTTTGAATTGCGTAAATGGCAGTTGCTATTTTTGTTAAACTAGCAGGATACATACGTTCATGCTCATTTTTTGAGTAGAGAACCGCATTGGATTGTGAATCCATTAATATTACCGAATCACTTATTATGGACAGCTCGTCCATTTGCTCAGCAAAAACTTGATTTGCACTTAATGCAAGGATAGATAGAAAAATAAAAGTTAGTTTTTTTATCACTGTATGCACACACCTTGTTTGAATTCAGTCTTTTTCGATTGTACCAAAAAAATAACATGTAAACGTATAAATTATATATTTGTTATGAAATTGAAAAACTAGGTAATATTTCGTACTTTATAACGAAAAACCGATACTAAGGTCGTAAATTTACATTCATAGAAAAAGTATAGACAAGTTTCCATTACCTTGATGCATATAAATTAGTAGAAATAAATTTTTTGGAGGGGTACGATGCAATTTCTAGTAGTTAAAAAACGATCTATTATATTTTCACTTCTTCTGTTAGGTTTGGTTTTCTCCGCCTCCCTTTGGATTTATTTAAACATGGGTAGCGAGGCAGTCGTCCAAACATCGGTTAATGATGCTACAAGAGAAATTCATTTAGTCACTGGTGAGTTTGAAGCGACTACTAAAGATGGAAAAGAAATCGAAGCGTATCGCTTTGACCCTGGCACCATCTTTCTTCAAAAGGGTGAGAAGGTAAAATTGAAGATTATGGGAATAAACGGTGCTAATCATCCGTTTATAATTGAGGGTACAAACATAAGTGGTAAAATTCTTCAAGGAGAAGAAACCGAACTAGATCTCCAGTTTCAAAAGAAGGGTGTCTATCGATTGGTTTGCTTAACCCACCATAATTCAGATACAAATGGACCAATGACAGCCTATATTGTTGTTAATTAATTCTTGTAGACGATTGTGTGTAAAATGCACAATCGTTTTTTTATGTTCAATCAAACTGTCAAAATATCTACATAACCTAATTGACCACGAAGAGATATCTCACGTTACAATAGTGTTATTAATAATAACTTTTTGTATAACAGGTTTTGATTTTTATCTATTCATTATAGTACAGTTTTATTTCTTCACCTTTCCGTCACATAACGAACCACTGACAAACCTAATGTTCATAACATTGTCAAAATGTCACCTTGATTATGTGATGTATTTCACTAATTATCTGTTATACTTCAAGTATGATGTATTTGTATCATCTGTTATATAAACATTTACTAAGAGGTGGACTCAAA
The DNA here is from genome assembly GCF_023715225.1 of Robertmurraya korlensis. GTDB lineage: Bacteria > Bacillota > Bacilli > Bacillales > Cytobacillaceae > Robertmurraya_A. Next base: position 102,595 of record NZ_JAMBNS010000006.1, on the reverse strand, counting down.
TGGAACAGTGGAAAGGCTTTTCAGAAGGTACTTGGAGAAAAGAAGTAAACGTTAGAGACTTTATTCTAAGAAACTTTAAAACGTACGAAGGAAATGATTCCTTCCTTTCAGGCCCTACTGAGGCAACAACGAAATTATGGGATCAAGTAATGGAGTTAACAAAACAAGAAAGAGAAAACGGTGGCGTACTTGATATGGACACTGAAATCGTTTCTTCTATTGTTTCTCATGGTGCAGGGTACTTAAATCAAGATTTAGAAAAAGTAGTGGGTGTTCAAACCGACAAACCGTTCAAACGTTCCCTACAGCCTTATGGCGGAATTCGCATGGCACAACAATCTTGTGAATCTTACGGTTTTGAATTAAATAAAGAAGTTGAAAAAATCTTTACTGACTACCGTAAAACACATAATCAAGGTGTATTCGATGCTTATACTGATGAAATGAAAATGGCACGTAAGGTTGGTATCATTACTGGTTTACCAGATGCATACGGACGTGGACGTATAATCGGTGACTACCGTCGTGTAGCTCTTTACGGAGTAGATTTCTTGATTTCAGAAAAGAAAAAAGATCTAGCTGGCACTACTTCAGTCATGAAGGAATCTGTAATTCAGCTTCGTGAAGAATTGTCAGAGCAGGTTCGTGCCCTTAACGAATTAAAGAAATTAGCTGCTAGCTACGGGTTTGATATTTCTAAGCCAGCTACTACAGCTACTGAAGCTTTCCAATGGTTATACTTCGGATACTTGGCTGCAATTAAAGAACAAAACGGAGCTGCGATGAGCCTTGGACGCGTTTCAACTTTCTTAGATATTTATATTGAAAGAGATTTAGAAAATGGAGTGCTTACTGAGCAAGAAGCACAAGAATTGGTTGACCACTTCGTTATGAAGTTACGTCTGGTAAAATTTGCTCGTACTCCTGATTATAACGAACTATTTAGCGGAGACCCAACTTGGGTAACGGAGTCAATCGGTGGTGTAGCAAATGATGGACGTGCACTAGTAACGAAAAACTCTTTCCGTTTCTTGCATACTCTTACAAACCTTGGACCGGCACCAGAACCAAACCTAACAGTACTTTGGTCAACTCGCCTTCCTGAAGGCTTCAAAAAGTTCTGTGCGAAAATGTCAATCGAAACAAGTTCAATTCAATATGAAAACGACGATATTATGCGCCCAGAATGGGGAGACGATTATGGCATTGCATGCTGTGTGTCAGCAATGGAAATTGGTAAGCAAATGCAGTTCTTCGGTGCTCGTGCAAACCTTGCAAAAGCACTTCTTTATGCGATCAATGGTGGTAAAGACGAAAAACATAAACTTCAAGTAGCACCAGAGTTCTCCCCTATCACTTCTGAAGTTCTAGACTATGAAGAAGTAATGGCGAAATTTGATTCTACTATGGATTGGTTAGCTGGTCTTTACATTAATACCCTAAACATCATCCACTACATGCACGATAAGTACAGCTATGAAAGAATTGAGATGGCTCTTCACGACACAAGTATTCTTCGTACAATGGCAACAGGTATTGCTGGACTAAGTGTTGTTGCTGATTCATTAAGTGCGATTAAATATGCTCAAGTTCGACCAATTCGTGATGAAAACGGTATTGCAGTTGACTTCGAAATTGAAGGCGACTTCCCTAAATACGGAAACAATGATGATCGTGTGGACAGCATTGCTGTTGATTTAGTTGAGCGTTTCATGAAAAAGCTTAAAAAGCACGAAACGTATAGAAACTCTATGACTACTATGTCTATTCTAACAATCACTTCTAACGTGGTGTACGGTAAGAAAACAGGTAACACACCTGATGGCCGTCGTGCTGGTGAGCCATTTGCTCCAGGTGCAAACCCAATGCACGGTCGTGATACAAAAGGTACTCTAGCTTCTCTTGCATCTGTTGCTAAGCTTCCTTATGCTTACTCATTAGACGGTATTTCTAATACTTTCTCCATTGTCCCTAAAGCATTAGGGAAAGATGAAGACAGCCGTGAAAATAACCTAGTAAGTATTCTTGATGGTTATTCAATTAAGCAAGGACATCACTTAAACGTAAACGTATTTAATCGTGAAACATTGCTTGATGCTATGGAGCACCCAGAAGAATACCCACAGTTAACGATTCGTGTATCAGGTTACGCAGTTAACTTTATTAAATTAACAAGAGAACAACAAACGGATGTTATTAACAGAACATTCCATGGATCACTATAAAAAAAACTGATGTAGGGAGATTTCTACCCTCTCCCTACCTGATAATTGAGAGGAGTTTTTCATCATGAACGGAAACATTCATTCAATCGAAACATTTGGAACAGTAGACGGACCTGGAATTCGCTATGTCGTATTTACACAAGGCTGCTTGCTTCGTTGCCAATTTTGTCATAATGCGGATACTTGGGAAATCGGAACTGGAAAACAAATGTCTGTTTCCGAAATCATCGATGATTTAAAAACCTACCTACCTTTCATCGAGTCATCAGGTGGCGGAATTACTGTAAGTGGCGGCGAACCGCTATTACAAATTCCATTTTTAATTAAACTCTTTAAAGAATGCAAAAAGCTTGGGATTCACACAACCATTGATTCTTCCGGCGGGTGTTTCTCCCACGCGGAACACTTTCAAGCAAATCTTAAAGAGTTACTTCAATACACGGACCTAATCCTGCTTGATATCAAACATATTGACCGAAAGAAGCATATCTCCTTAACCGGAATGGCAAATGAACATATACTTGAGTTTGCTCAATTCTTATCTGCTCATCAAGTTCCAGTATGGATACGACATGTTCTTGTACCAACTATTTCAAATGATCGTAATGATCTTCAAAAACTTGGTGAATTCATTGGTACACTAACGAATGTTAAAAAGGTCGAAGTTCTACCGTATCATAAGCTTGGAGTGTATAAATGGGAAGCTCTTGGAATGGAGTATCCATTAAAGGATATTGAACCACCTAGCGACGAAGAAGCTCAAGAAGCACTTGAACTATTAACAGCTTCAGTAAGATATGCATAATGAAAATGGGGAGCAAAGTTTGCTCCCCATTTGTTTATTTCCACCAGTCATCAAACATTGTTGTTGGAGGTCGCCTTTTATGTTCCGTTACAAGGTAACGTTGTTCAATTTTCTCTGCTACCTCATTCGTCACTTCTTTGCCTTCAAGAAAATCATCTAGTTCCTCGTACGTAATTCCTAGTTCCGTCTCATCGGCTTGCCCAGGCTTTTGATCTAATAAATCTGCTGTTGGGACTTTTAAATATAGACGTTCACTTGCACCTAGTTCTTTTAACAGCTCGCGCCCTTGTCTCTTTGACAGTCCAGATAGAGGCAGCAAGTCTGCTCCCCCATCACCATATTTTGTAAAGAAACCCGTAACAGCTTCTGCAGCATGATCAGTTCCAACAACCAGTAAGCCTTCCTGTCCTCCGATGGCATATTGTGCAATCATCCGCATTCTCGCTTTTACGTTTCCCTTATGGTAATCACGTAACGGTTCTCCTGCTGTTTTTTGATCATATTCAAACTTTACTGCATCTACTGCTTCCTTAATATTAAAAACAAATTCCTCATCTGGCTTTATGAATTTTAGGGAGCTTTGAGCATCTTCTTCATCTTGCTGGATACCGTATGGTAAACGTACAGCAATAAATTTACATTCATAGCCTTCTTGTCTTAGATCTTCCACTGCTAATTGGGATAGCCTACCCGCTAGTGTACTGTCTTGTCCCCCGCTGATTCCTAATACTAACCCTTTAGCATTTGTTTTCTTCACGTATGCCTTTAAAAAAGCAATGCGTTCGTTCACCTCTTGGCGAGCGTCAATAGAAGGCTTCACATGCAACTCATTAATAATAAGACTTTGAATGTTTCTCAACTTTTCTCCTCCTTATCTTATATTCTGAGATTTAATATTTGCCTTAACTTCTTCTATATTTCTCATTTTGTTATCCCAACATTTTTGACTCAAATCCACTGGGTATTCCTCCGGGTTTAGTGCTCTTGTATACTCCTCCCACAGTAGTTTGAGATTATCTTTTGCATAATTTTGCATTTGAGCCAAACTTGGAGTCTCATATACAAGTTTGCCGTTAATAAAAATATCCTCATGAAGGTCTTTTGCTGTGAAATTCGTAATGAATTTACTAATATAGGTGTGTACGGGATGGAACATTTTAATTCTAGACTCTGCTTCAGGATGTTCCTCATCCATCGTAATATAATCGCCTTCAGATTTATGATTTTCATTATTAATAATCCGGTATACCCTCTTTAGACCGGGAGTAGATACCTTTTCTGGATTACCACTAATCTTAATTGTATCAACAAGCTCTCCATTATCACCCTCAATGGCCACGAGCTTATAAACAGCACCTAAAGCAGCTTGGTCATATGCCGTGATTAGCTTTGTACCAACTCCCCACGTATCAATCATAGCTCCTTGGGCTTTTAAGTTAATGATTGTGTACTCATCAAGATCGTTTGAAGCAATAATTTTCGTTTCCTTGAATCCACTTTCGTCAAGCATTTCACGAGCTTTTTTTGACAGGTAAGCAAGGTCTCCACTATCAAGACGAATACCAAGAAAATTAATTTTATCACCAAGTTCCTTAGCAACCTTTATCGCATTCGGAACACCTGATCGTAGTGTGTCGTATGTATCTACTAAAAACACACAGTCTTTATGTCTTCGAGCATATTTATGAAATGCAATATACTCATCCTTATATGCTTGGACCAAAGAGTGAGCATGGGTGCCAGCAACAGGTATACCAAACATTTTTCCTGCACGAACATTTGAGGTAGCCTGGAAACCTCCAATAAAAGCTGCTCGTGTACCCCAAATAGCTGCATCCATTTCTTGAGCTCTTCTAGTACCAAACTCCATTCCCACTCCATCACCGATCACTTGTTTAATCCTCGATGCCTTCGTTGCAATTAACGTTTGATAATTAATAATATTAAGCAATGCTGTTTCAATTAGCTGAGCCTCTGCTAATGGAGCTTCCACTCTTAATAACGGCTCGTTTCCAAAAGCAATTTCCCCTTCAACCATTGAACGGATATTCCCTGTAAAGGTTACCGTTTTTAAATAATCAAGAAAGTCTTCCTTATAAAGAGCGACATCTCTTAAATATTTTATATCACTATCTGTAAACCGAAATCCTCTTATGTATTCAATGACTCTTTCTAAGCCTGCAAAAATAGCGTAGCCATTTCCAAAAGGCAAATTCCTAAAATATAAGTCAAATACTGCTTTCTTGTTGTGTATCCCATCCTCCCAATAAGTTTCTGCCATATTGATTTGGTATAAATCCGTATGTAAGGTCAAGCTATCGTCTGGATAGTCACGTTTCATTACTAAAATCTCCTTAACTTCAAAAATGCATTTTAACCTATCATAGCGAAACTACCTTTAAATGTCACGATTTTAGGTAAATTGTCAAAATAAATCCTTATTATCTTCAGATTTGCGCAGGAGTTTATGATTTACTATACTTATAAGGAGAACATTCAAAAGAAGTGAGGTGATTTCGATGGATGAGATTCTCTTTGACTTAACAAATTTTTCAACCCTGTATACCATTTATGCATCTGTCGTGATCAGCTTAATCCTTCGATTGATTTGGATCTGGAATATTGAGTATCACTTTCTTGACACTGTCTGTTCCTCGACAGATCTTAGCTCTGAGAAGAATCAAATCTTCTTTGATCGGGCGAACGTTCACCAATTACATCCTGCTCTCGTCTGGATATACCGGTACATTAGACGAAAAGTGGCAGGTAGTGATGATACAGATAGCATCTTTCCTCCTTCATCAAGATAAAACAAAAAATGATACGGAGGAAAAATAAATGAGTGATTTTTTTCAAACAGTATTTGTAAACACATTCTCAAACGCTATACATGCCATTGCGATGATTTTTAACGGAAGCTTCGGATTATCAATTATATTTCTTACTTTAATCGTTCGCCTTCTTCTTATGCCACTAATGCTTAAGCAGTATAAAAGTCAGCAGCAGATGAAAGAGAAAATGGAGGCACTCAAGCCGGAATTAGATGTGATCCAAGAAAAAATTAAGAAAACAAAAGATAGCAAAGAACAACAAAAACTGCAGCAAGAAATGATGGGGTTATATCAGAAACACGGAGTAAACCCATTAGCGATGGGTTGTCTACCCATGCTCATTCAGATGCCTATTTTAATGGGCTTTTACTACGCGATTCGTGGATCTCACGAAATTGCAACTCACTCATTTTTATGGTTCAACTTAGGTGAGTCGGATATATGGATTACTGCTATTGCCGGTATTGTATATTATTTACAATTCAAAGTGTCCATGTCCAACATAAGTGGTCAACAGCAGCAGCAAATGAAGTTCATGGGTCTCCTTTCTCCGATTATGATTGTCATGTTCTCATTTAATGCACCTGCCGCTTTACCTCTTTATTGGGCAGTTGGGGGAACTTTCCTCATTATCCAAACATTAATAGGAAAAAAATTATACCAAACACCTGCACCATCACTTGCAGCTAATACAGAAAAAGCATAGCTAAAAGGTCTGCTCAATTAAAAGAGCAGACCTTTTTTATGCCAGCAGAAATCCAATCGAAGCTAGGACAATTCCAATACCGTAGCTCAATAATAAATATAGGACGAATGCTTTATATTCTTTTGACTCCCAAAGCTGTATCAGTTCAAGCTTGAATGTAGAGAATGTAGTAAAAGCACCCATAAATCCAACTCCTAAAAAGGAGTATACGTCCCCTCTTATCCCTTTGCCAACCAACAAACCTAAGAGTAACGAACCTATTGCATTAATAATGAGAGTACCGAGAGGAATGGAAAAGTTTAAATACTTTTTCGCAAGCTGACCAATAATATATCTAGCATTTGCTCCAATAAACCCACCTACAGCAATTAGAATGAAAATCATTGAACGACCACCCTTCTCTGCCCTATTCGGAAGCCTCCGAATGCGCAGACCAGGCCACCTACCATACTTAAACAAACATAACAAATGGCTAGAAGATATTGTCCCTCCTGTAATAAAGAGCTAAGCTCCACACTTAAGGTAGAGAAAGTTGTAAAAGAACCAATTAACCCCGTCCCAATAGCTGCTGCTAAATCATCAGGGAGCTTCTTTGAAAGGAGCATTCTTGAAGTAAACCAACCAAGTGCAAATGCTCCTAACAAATTGGCAAGTAGAGTTCCTAAAAATGGTAACCAGTCTCCATTAATGGCTAACATATTGTAGTAAATACTATATCTCAACACACTTCCAATGGACCCACCGATCCCCACAAATATTAACCTCATAACATCCACCCTATTAATAAAAATAACAGATTAAAAGAAAATACTGTTAGCTACCATGCTAACAGTATTATGTAGTCGATGTTAAGCTTCTTTGAAATAATCCTTGTAGTAGCCGCCAACTTTTCCACTATTATCTATAATAAAGTAAAATTCTTCTGTTTCATTTTTTACTTCGTACACATTTCCTGGTGTTAATTTATTATCGACAATATATTTTTCAGCTTTAGTGTGAACACAAGTTACCTTTTTTATTGTTTCTGACTCTGACCATTTTAGATGAATCACTACAGTCACTCCTTTTACATTATCTATCTTATTATAGAAAGGAAGTAACTACTTAGCAACTTTTTCTAAAAAATGCTTCTTAAAAGGTTTAATTCTAAAATTTCTTTTTGTTACTTTACGCACTTTGTTCTCTTCAAAGGTGAAAAATTCTCCTGTTAAGATATTTTTTAAAGTTATATAACTAATTTCACATATTGTATCTAATCTAATAAACTCTAGATAGTTATATTGTCTATTATTATACACCAGCTCATAATAGCCATTTTCTCGATTTCCACTCATATTCTGACCCACTTTCTTAAGTTGGTGATATGAAGTGTTTACCACAATGGATACCTGTATTAAACCGATATACAATAAAAAATTAACTATTGCTCAACTTTTTTAGACGATCAAGTTCTGTTAGTAAATATTGAAAATATCGCTCGCTCAATCTTCCTTTTGCACCTCTAAGAATTTCGGTCGAGTAATGGTCGGGAGGTGCCACTTCAGGCATTTTGTTATACACATGAAATGTCAAAACATCCTTAAACGTTTCCCCATCGATGGCCACATCTACAAATGTAGGGCGATACCAGCCTCCATAAAATCCCTCTCTAGCAAATAAATACTCGACCCCTTCATATGGGGTTAAGTATACCAACCCTTCGGTTTCGCCACCCTCTTCCACAATATCGGCCCTTCCACCATCACTTACTCTGAAAAGGTATTTCATGGAATACCCCTTTAGTACAGCAGCACCGACGAGGTTTTTAAAACAGTGGTCCACCCCCGCTTTTCGGAATCGTTCATCATCCATACACGAACCATATGCAAAGTAGTATACTTGTTCAGGACGATTTTTCATGAATCTATGTAACTTCCAATCTCCGTGAGTAATTTTTTCGACCTTGCTTGATTCATCCGCATTCACATACACGAACGCTACATAAGTACCTTTATCGGTATGAACGGTTACATTTGTTCTGTCAAACAAATTAGACTCTTTCCCCTCTTCATAATCCTCCAAAGCGTCGAGCTTAGGTAAAAGGTTTTTACTAACCTCATATATCTCTCCATGCACCTTACCAGATTCATTAAGTTCGAGGGTAGGATAACCGTTACCTGTATCAAAAAGCTCACCGTTTACCCATGCCTGTTCAGCTATGCAAGTAGCTTCCCTGATTAATCCGTGATTTTCTTCATGTCTTCTTAATGTACCATAAACAAAAAGTGTAATCGTTTCCATCCTTCTCCCCCATCATACAAACTATTTACCATATTTTATCATGAAAAAAAATATTACGTGGAAATCCTGTAACAGAATATTAATAATTTTATGGCAATAAATATGGATTTTTGGGTTTTCAAATGGATTAAAACCCGATACAATGATAAAAAGCTAGAAAATTCAGTCCATTTTAAGGAGGCTTACAAATGAAGATAATGAGTAATGAAATTTTGGTTGTCTCGTATCGGAATGCATTGAAGTCAGGTGAAGATAAAGAATGGGCGAAGTTTTTAAAGAAGGAAATTGAGAAAAGAAATTTAAAACCGGCAATTAAATCGTAAGACACAACCACCGGCTCCCTTATGCCGGTGGTTTTATGTACCGTACTAAAAATAAACAAGACGGGTTTCCCCGTCTATAATTGATTGATCATATTTAAGTAAAGTTGTTGCAGGGGGTGACTAGAGAGTCGTTTCTCCTTTTGAACAGATTCATTCATTTCTCTCATTTCAAGAGGAAAATCCACGTGACCACCTACAGGGTAATCTTGAAGACTCTCACCTAGAATAAACAATTCAATTCCATCTTCGGTAACAAAAAAGGCGTCTTCACTCAACATATACCGATGATGACATCTGCTTTTCGTTTGCATGAATTTCCCTCCACTTTTTGTTCTCAAACTCATTATATATTAAATGTTCTGAATATTCATATAGTAAATTTTAGGAAATTGTGAACAAAATTGTCGTTAATTTGTAAAAAAGATTGACACTTAGCGATTTACTGTAGTAAAGTTAGAAAAAATTAAATGTTTTGATTTCTTATCAAGAGAGGTCGAGGGTCTGGCCCTATGAAGCCTCAGCAACCATCAATTTTTTGAAAAGGTGCTAATTCCAGCAAGTATTTTACTTGGAAGATAAGAAGAATGGCTCATGTTGATAACAAAGTCTTCTTCTTAGAGAGAAGACTTTTTTTTATTATTTGGATGTTGGGAGAGACTAAAATGTACAAAAACGAAACCAAGGTAGCGCAGATTGGAAACAGAAGTGAAACTCAAACGGGGACAGTAAACCCTCCTGTTTACTTTTCCACCGCTTATCGACATGAAGGAATTGGCCAATCAACTGGCTTTGATTATATTCGCACAGGCAATCCAACAAGAAAGCTTGTAGAGGCGGCAATTGCTGATTTAGAAGGCGGTGATCAAGGATTTGCCTGTAGTTCTGGAATGGCTGCAATCACTACCATTCTTGCACTCTTTGAATCTGGCGACGAATGGATTGTATCAAGAGATTTATACGGTGGAACCTATCGAGTTCTAGAGCAAGGATTTAAAAAATGGGGACTTTCGAGTACGTATGTACAAACACATGATGTAAGTATTATCGAACAGTCTATTACGGAAAAAACGAAAGCTATATTTATAGAAACACCTACCAATCCTCTTATGGAAGAAACAGATATTCAAGCCGTTGCTGAACTAGCGAAAAAATATAATATTTTATTAATTGTCGACAATACCTTTTACACTCCATTACTTCAAAGACCGATTGAGCTTGGAGCTGATATTGTCATTCATAGTGCTACCAAATACTTAGGTGGACATAATGATGTGCTAGCTGGCTTGATCGTTGGGAAAGGAAAAGAGGTTTGTGAACAACTTGGATTCCATCACAACTCGATTGGAGCTGTTTTAAGTCCGTTTGACTCTTGGCTACTTATTCGCGGAATGAAGACTTTAGCGCTTAGAATGAAACAGCATGAAAAAAATGCAAGAGAACTTGCAAGCTTCTTGAAGAATCATGAAAATGTGATAGATGTTCTTTACCCAGGTCGTGGTGGCATGCTTTCCTTCCGAATTAAAAAAGAAGAGTGGGTTAATTCATTCTTACAAAATCTTAACCTTATTACGTTTGCAGAAAGTCTTGGGGGTGTAGAAAGCTTCATTACATACCCAGCTACACAGACACATGCGGATATTCCGGAAGAAATTCGTTTTTCAATTGGCGTTTGTAATCGCCTGCTTCGTTTCTCTGTTGGTATTGAAGACGTGGAAGATTTAATTAAAGATATTGACCAAGCTCTTACTCGTTTAAGTTCGGAGGCATGAAAATGACAAAAGAACACAACTTTTCATTTGAAACAAAACTACTTCATAATGAACATAAATTTGATCCTACTAACGGTGCTGTTTCCGTTCCTATTCAACACGCTTCCACCTTTCATCAGCATAGCGTAGATGAGTTTGGAAAATATGACTATGGTCGAAGCGCGAATCCCACTCGCGAAGCTTTTGAAACAGTTATTGCAAACCTTGAGGAAGGCACAAACGGATTTGCCTTTTCATCAGGTATGGCAGCCATTTCGACTGCGTTTCTCCTACTCTCTCAAGGAGACCATGTGGTGATCACGGAGGACGTATATGGTGGTACGTACAGAATGGTGACAGAAGTACTTTCTCGTTTTGGAATCGAGCACACATTTGTTGATATGACGGACCTTACAGCTGTAAAACAAGCGATTCGTCCAAATACGAAGGTTTTTTATGTAGAAACTCCCTCCAATCCGCTTTTAAAGGTAACGGATATTCGAGCGATCAGTGAGATTGCGAAAAGTGTTGGAGCGTTAACCTTTGTTGACAATACATTTTTAACACCAGCTCTACAAAAGCCATTACTTCTTGGTGCGGATGTGATTCTTCATAGTGCCACAAAGTTTCTATCTGGTCATAGTGATGTAGTTGCTGGAGCGATCGTTGTAAACGATCCTGACCTTGCTAAACAGATTGGATTCTTACAAAATTCTTTTGGCGCTGTGTTAGGCGTTCAAGATGCTTGGTTAGTGTTACGAGGAATGAAGACCTTATCGGTTAGGATGGATTTCTCAATGAAATCTACCCTAAAAATAGCACACTTCTTGCAGAACCATCCTTCTGTGAAAAAAGTGTACTACCCTGGACTTTCTGACCATCCACAGTACGAAATACAAAAAGAACAATCAGAAGGTGCCGGAGCCGTTCTTTCATTTGAACTTGAAAGTGAAGAAGCCGTAAAACAATTCGTTGAATTAACAGAGATCCCAGTATTTGCTGTAAGTTTAGGAGCTGTTGAATCCATCCTCTCTTACCCAGCTAAAATGTCACATGCGGCAATGCCAATTAAACAACGCTTAAAAAGAGGGATCAGCCAAAGTCTCCTTCGCCTTTCTGTTGGACTAGAACATCCAGATGATATCATTAAAGACTTCACGGCTGCTTTTGAAACGATAGCCGCGAAGAGCCAAGGAGAGACAGTAAGATGAGCCTTTTAGATAAACTGAAAAAAGACATTGTCATCGGTGATGGTGCAATGGGTACCCTTCTCTACTCTTATGGTACAGATAGTTGTTTTGAAGAGTTAAACTTGTCACATCCGGATGATATTTTAAACATCCATAAGGCCTATTTACGAGCAGGAGCGGATGTGATTCAAACAAACACGTATGCTGCCAACTCCTTAAAGCTACAAAGATACGGGCTTGAAGATTCTGTAGAAAAAATTAATCGTGCTGCCGTTAAAATTGCGAAACAAGCTTTGACCAATGAAAGCTTTGTTGTAGGAACCATTGGTGGTAACCGCGGGATCCGCCCCAACTCATTTTCTTTAGAGGAAATTGTCCACAGCTTTTCACAGCAGCTACATTATTTATTGTTGGAAGATGTTGATGGGCTGTTACTTGAAACTTACTACGATTTAGATGAAATTGAGGCAGTCCTATCCGTTGCGAGAAAGGAAACCAATTTACCTATTATTGCGCAAGTTTCCATGCAGGTCCCTGGTATTATGCAAAACCGAACACCCATTAATGAAGCTCTTTTACGATTAGAAAGTCTTGGTGCTGATGTGGTGGGTGTGAACTGTCGACTTGGTCCCCATCATATGCTTGAAAGCTTGGAACAAGTTGAATTACCTAAAACAGCACTTTTATCCGCTTACCCAAATGCTAGTCTTCCTACGTATACGGATGGAAAATTCCATTATGAAGGAGATGCAGATTATTTCCGAAAAAGTGCTCAGGAATTTAGAGCTCAAGGTGTTCGTCTTTTAGGAGGATGCTGTGGTACGACTCCAGCCCATATTGCGGCCTTTGCTTCAGAGCTAAAAGGGACTTCACCGGTGACGGAAAAACAAGTGGAAGTAAAAAAAGAAGTGGTTCAAGTGAAACCTGAACAACCCAAGCGTACAGAGCGTCCTCTACAGGATATAGTTAAAGAAAGATCATCCGTCATTGTAGAATTGGACCCACCTCGTAAGCTGAACACAAAGAAATTTTTTGAAGGAGCACAAGCACTTAAGGAAGCAGGTGTTGATGCTATTACATTAGCTGATAATTCCCTAGCCTCTCCAAGAATATGTAATACTAGCTTGGCTCAATTGACAAAAACCAATATCGGCTTACGACCACTTGTTCACATTACTTGTCGTGATCGAAATATTATTGGTCTTCAATCTCATCTTATGGGCCTTCATACCCTAGGATTACATGATATATTAGCTATAACAGGCGACCCTGCCCGTGTCGGTGATTTTCCTGGTGCGTCATCTGTATATGATGTATCTTCATTTGAACTCATTAGCATGATTAAGCAGTTTAATGAAGGTCTGTCCCCTACTGGCAAGGATTTAGGGGAAAAAGGTGTATTTTCAGTTGCTGCCGCATTTAATCCAAATGTAAAATATATTGATAAAGCTGTTTTACGACTGGAAAAGAAAGCAAAGTACGGAGCAGATTACTTCATCACTCAACCAGTGTATTCAGAGGAAAAACTGATAGAGATTTACAATGCAACTAGGCATATTTCTCAACCTATATACATTGGGTTAATGCCACTAACATCGAGTAAAAATGCGGAGTTTCTTCATAACGAGGTACCTGGAATAAAAATTTCTGATTCTATTAGAGAGCAAATGGCTTCTTTAAAAGATGATCCTGTTCAGTCAGCTAAGGAAGGAATTTCAATTACAAAGTCATTGATTGACGCGGCTTCTGAATTGTTTAATGGAATTTATTTAATTACTCCTTTTATGCGCTATGAAATGACCGCACAGCTCGCTACCTATACAAATACGATAAACAGCCAAGTGTTAAGGAGGAAGCTGAATGCAAACAGCATCGTTAAATGAACAACTAAATAAACGAATTCTCATCATGGATGGTGCGATGGGTACGATGCTCCAACAAGAAGCATTAACAGCTAAGGATTTTGGTGGAGAGGAGTATGAGGGTTGTAATGAAATTTTGAACCTCACCGCTCCAAATGTGATTGAAAAAATTCACCTAGAGTACCTACGTGCAGGAGCCGATATTATTGAAACCAATACTTTCGGTGCAACGAGTCTAGTATTGGATGAATACGATTTAGGTTCTAAAGCGTATGAAATAAATGTGGTCGCTGCCAAGCTAGCCAAAAAAGCAAAGGATCAAATTTCTACACCTGAGTGGCCACGCTTTGTCGCAGGTTCCCTTGGTCCTACAACCAAAACATTAAGTGTAACAGGCGGAACAACCTTTTCTGCTTTAGTTGAAACATATGAGGAGCAGGTACTCGGTCTTCTTGATGGGGATGTTGATTTACTGCTTCTAGAAACTAGTCAGGATTTGTTAAATGTAAAAGCTGGATTTTTAGGAATACAGAGAGCCTTTGACCTTCGGAACAAAAAACTCCCTATTATGATTTCTGGGACGATAGAACCGATGGGAACAACGCTTGCTGGTCAATCCATTGAAGCCTTTTATATTTCCATTCAACATATGAACCCTATAGCAGTTGGACTAAATTGTGCAACAGGACCAGAGTTCATGCAGGATCATATTCGTTCCCTTTCCTCCCTATCAAACTCTGCAATCAGTTGTTATCCTAACGCTGGTTTACCTGATGAAGAAGGTCATTATCATGAAACACCTGATTTGTTAGCAAAAAAGCTTGGTAACTTTGCTGCTGAAGGATGGATTAATATTGTTGGTGGTTGCTGTGGAACAACACCTGAACATATTAAAGCTATTTCTGATGAGATGAAGAAATACAAGCCTCGCCAACGAATTGAAAACCATGCCCACATGGTTTCAGGCATTGAGCCATTTGTATACGATGATCCAACTTTACGACCAATCATGGTTGGGGAACGAACAAATGTTATCGGGTCAAGAAAGTTTAAACGATTGATTAGCGAAGGAAAGATTGAGGAAGCTTCAGAAATTGCACGTGCTCAAGTGAAAAACGGTGCTCATGTTATCGATATCTGCTTGGCAGATCCCGACCGAGACGAAATCGTTGATATGGAGAACTTTATTCAGGAAGTTGTTAAAAAGGTAAAGGTTCCTTTAGTTATCGATTCAACGGATGATAACGTTCTAGAGAAGGCACTTAGTTATTCTCAAGGAAAGGCCATTATCAACTCCATTAACCTTGAAGATGGAGAAGAAAAATTCGAATCGGTTTCTAAGCTCATTCACAAATATGGTGCCGCAATTGTTGTCGGGACCATTGACGAAAAAGGTATGGGGGTCACTGCCGAGAAAAAACTAGAGGTAGCGAAACGATCTTATGATCTTCTAGTTAATAAATATGGTGTTCCTCCTCAGGATATTATTTTTGATCCCCTTGTCTTCCCTGTTGGAACTGGAGATGAACAATATATTGGTTCTGCTAAAGCAACCGTTGACGGAATTCGATTGATTAAGGAGACAATGCCTGAAACTCAAACAATATTGGGAATCAGTAATGTATCCTTCGGTCTTCCACCTGTCGGACGTGAAGTGTTGAACTCTGTATTCCTGTATCACTGTACGGTTGCTGGATTGGATTACGCGATCGTAAACACAGAAAAACTCGAACGTTTTGCAAGTATTCCACCTGAGGAAGTAAAATTGGCAGAAGATCTTCTTTTCCATACTACCGATGAAACATTAGCTGTTTTCACAGATTTTTACCGAGAAAAGAAAAAAGAAGCCAAGAGCACACTACCTGATATGACATTAGAGGAGCGACTCGCTTACTATATCGTTGAGGGAACAAAAGAAGGGTTAATCCCTGACTTAGAACTTGCTTTATCCACCTACCCTACCCCACTTGACATCATTAACGGTCCATTAATGGATGGTATGAAAGAAGTAGGTCGCCTATTCAATGACAATCAATTGATCGTAGCAGAGGTACTCCAAAGTGCAGAAGTAATGAAAGCCTCCGTTTCCTTCTTAGAACCACATATGGAAGCAGGAGATACCTCTTCATCAAAAGGAAAAGTAATTCTAGCTACTGTAAAAGGCGATGTTCATGATATCGGTAAAAACTTGGTGGATATTATTTTAAGCAATAATGGGTATGATGTGGTTGATTTAGGTATAAAGGTCACCCCAACTACATTAATTGAAACCATTAAAAAGGAAAATCCCGACATTGTTGGATTATCAGGGTTATTAGTAAAGTCTGCTCAGCAAATGGTTCTGACTGCTCAAGACATGAAGCAAGCAGGAATTAATATTCCGATTTTAGTTGGTGGTGCGGCTTTATCTAGAAAATTTACGGACACGAAAATTTCTAAAGAGTACGATGGTTTAGTATTGTACGCTAAGGATGCAATGAATGGGTTAAGTCTAGCTAACCAACTCCAAGATGAAGAAGAGTTGAAAAAGCTTGAGGTTGAGCATGCAGAAAAACAAGAGCGTATAGCTAGTACAAGCAACGACTCAAGTTCTTCAACAGCTACGGCGACAGCCATTAAGGTTCGCTCAAAAACTAAACAAGACCATATCGTTCAAGTTCCAAAGGACGTAAAAAGACATATTTTACGACAATACTCCCTTGCCCATATTGAGCCATACATTAATGAACAAATGCTTATTGGTCATCATTTAGGAGTAAAAGGAACGATCGAAAAGCTATTAGCAGCTCAAGATGAAAAAGCGTGGAAAGTAAAAAATGTAGTTGATGAGCTCAAAGCAGATGCAAAACAAAAGGGTTGGATTAAACCGCAAGCAGTTTATCAGTTTTACCCTGCGCAATCAAAAGATGAGAGTATCTATATCTATAACCCTGAAAATCATTCAGAAATTATTGAAACCTTTACGTTCCCTCGTCAGGAAACAGAACCATTTTTGTGCTTAGCAGATTATGTTAAATCTGTTGACTCTGGTGAAATGGATTATGTTGGTTTCTTTGCAGTAACTGCAGGCACAGGGATTCGACAGGCTGCCGAAGAATTAAAAAAGGCTGGTAGGTTCTTAGAAAATCATGCTCTCCAAGCTTTGGCGTTAGAGACTGCTGAAGGATTTGCAGAATTTATTCATCGCCTTATGCGTGACCAGTGGGGATTCCCGGATCCGGTTAGCATGACGATGAAGGATCGATTCTCCGCTAAATATACTGGCCAACGCTTCTCCTTTGGATACCCGGCTTGTCCAGATCTTGAAGATCAAACAAGACTATTTTCTCTTCTGAAGCCTGAGGAAATTGGCATTCAATTAACAGAAGGTTTTATGATGGAGCCTGAGGCTTCTGTTACAGCGATGGTATTTTCACATCCGGAAGCCCGTTACTTCAATGTTTTAAGATAATTGCGAGAGAGTGTTTAGCCTAACAAGCTAAACACTTTTTTGTGTTTTTTTTCTATTTTTCTATTACAATAAAATTAATGACGAAAGAAATAGGTGATTCAATGGATTTTTCAATTACTCCTCTTGGTGATGCGGCACTAATGATTGAATTCCAAGCAACAATGTTAAGTGATAAAGCCTCTGAATTCGTTCACTCTGCATATCATTTACTCTCAAAGCACCCAGTACCAGGAATGATCGCTTTAGTTCCTGCTTATACAACCTTAACGCTTCATTATGAGCCTTCTTTCATAAAATCAGATTATCCATATCAGCACATGAAAATTATCGTTCAAGAATTACTGAGAAAAGGGATAAATACGGACACTAGACATGGAAATTGTTTTCTTATCCCAGTTTGCTATGAACTTCCTTTTTCATTAGATTTAACAGAGGTTGCGCAAGCTCATCACCTAACCGAAGAAGAAGTTATACATGTTCATACAAAGCAAATCTATCACGTTAGCTTTCTAGGCTTTTCACCAGGATTCCCTTTTTTAAGTGGTCTATCTCAATCAATCGCTACCCCAAGAAAAGAAAATCCAAGAACACTTGTGAAAGCTGGCTCTGTTGGTATTGCTGGTGAACAAACGGGAATTTACCCGACCGATAGTCCTGGTGGCTGGCAAATAATCGGTCAAACACCGATTCGTATTTATTTTCCTGAAAAGAAGGAGCCCACACTTTTTGCACCTGGCGATACGATTCGTTTTTACGCGATAACAGCAAAACAGTATTACCAACTGGAGGAATCTCATGAGTATAACTGTTCTTAAGCCTGGTCTCCTCACAACCATTCAAGACCTAGGTCGTACCGATTATCAAGCTATGGGAATTGGCACTTCTGGTGCCCTAGATCTTTACTCTCATCGGCTTGCAAATTGGCTTGTGGGAAATGAAGATAATGAAGCAACGATTGAAATCACTCTTATTGGCCCTACCCTACTATTCCAATGTTCAGCAGTCATTTCGATCTGTGGAGCAGATCTTTCTCCAACATTAAATGGGATAAAAATAGACAACGGAAGAACGCTCCAGGTTTTAAATGGAGATATTCTCTCATTTTCTTCCATTCGCAACGGTAGTCGGGCGTATCTGGCTGTAAGTGGAGGTATCCAAACTCCTTACAAATTCGGGAGTAGAAGTACTGATATTAGGTCACAAATTGGAGGCCACTATGGGAGGCCCTTACAAGCTAAAGATCGATTATTGATTCCATCAAGTTATCTATTACATCGTATCCAATGGAAGCTCTCACCTGAAATACATAACCATGTAACGGAAAATAGAAAAGTAAGATTTACCAAAGGAAAGCAATACGATCTCTTTACAAAAAGCAGCCATCAAGCATTTATCTCGTCAGAGTTTCAAATCAATAAAGATTCAAATCGAATGGGAATCCGACTACATGGCCCTCCCCTTCAATTGCAAACAAAACAGGAGCTTATTACTGAAGGAGTGACACATGGATCTATTCAAGTTCCTCCAAATGGACAACCCATCATCCTTCTATCAGATAGACAAACTACTGGAGGGTACCCGAAAATAGCACAAATCGCATCCGTAGACCTCCCCTATCTAGCACAAAAAAAACCAGGAGAAATGGTTTTTTTTGAAGAAGTCACCTTACAAGAATCTCAAAAATTATATGGTAAAATGAATCAACTTATGCGGGTGCAAAAGGCAATCATCAAAGAAGGATTAAAAGGAGTGATTCAATATGGAGGTTGATCTGAATTGTGATTTAGGCGAAAGCTTTGGTGTTTATAAGCTTGGAAATGACCAAGAAATGATGAAATATATCACTTCGGCTAACATCGCTTGCGGTTTTCATGCAGGCGACCCGATTACCATGAGAGATGCTGTTTTGATGGCCTTATCCAACGGAGTATCTATAGGAGCGCATCCTGGTTTAGCTGATTTGAGAGGGTTTGGCAGGAGAAATATACACATCTCTCCTAAGGAAGCCTATCACGATGTTATATATCAAATTGGTGCATTAGAAGCATTTGTCAAATCTGAGGGTGGATTATTACGACACGTAAAACCTCATGGAGCTTTATATAATTTATGTGCTGAAGATGAGGTACTCTCTGAGGCTGTTGCAGAAGCTGTTTACCGAGTAAATCCTAATTTATATTTATATGGGTTAAGCGGAAGTAAGTTAATTGAAGCAGGAAGGAAACTGGGTCTTAAAACCGTAAATGAGGTGTTTGCGGATCGAGCTTATATGGAAAACGGAACACTTGCTCCAAGACATATCGACGGTGCCGTCCTTAGCGACGAAAATACTTCTATCCACCAAGCACTTCAGTTAGTTCTTGAGAAGAGGGTAACAACCATTTCGGGTAGAGAAATTCCCTTACAGGCAGACTCTATTTGCTTACATGGCGATGGAAAAAACGCCGTTGAGATGGCAAAATTAATTTCTTCTACACTTAAGAACAAAGGAGTAATTTTAAAACCCTCCTAAAAACAAAGAAAGAAGCGCAATTTATCTCTGCGCTTCTTTTAATTTGATACTGATTCCTTCAGAGAAAGCATTTCTTCCTCCGTTTTTGCTATCATCAATAATTGTGTATCCAATCTTTTTGATATATTATCAAAGTTTTTTTGATAACTAGCCTGCAGTTTCAATAAAGTTTCCTCGATTGCTACGGTTACTTTTTCAAAGGGATGTTCCTCAATCTTCTGTAATAATTCCTTAATATCCCCTATATCAATTTGATTGACAGCTACACGATGCTCAATGCTATTCACTTTTTCAAGCGTTGCAAGTCTTGATTCAATAGAATCTAATTTTGAGTTTACATTTATATTGATCTCATTTAAGAGCCGCACTAATTGCGTCATCTCACTCATGTTCAAAACCCCTCAATGTTTTTTCTAATTGTATCATTTACAACATCAGAAAGGTGTTACAGAACTTCGTTTATTTCGTGTCAAAAAAACAAACATTTAAATATTTTTGATTGACTACAAACACCTATTTTAATGTTTTGGATATTTTCCAACAACGTGAATGGCTGAGATAATTTTTTTATTAATCCATTTTCGATTTTCAATTGTATTAAGTGTTTCATAAACCATTTTTCTACCTTCATCTGTTGTTACATAGTGGCTAGGAAGGCTGTTTAAACTAAGTGCGATGATATCATTTCGACATTTGTCACATTTACAAAATATTTGGTAATCAGGTCCAACCATACACATGGTGACTAAGGCGATTACTATTTCTTCCATAACATTAACGTAACTATTCATTCTTCCACTCCGCCTTATTAGATAAGAATTGCCAAATTTAATTTATTTCGATACTCTATAGATACTTATTGTAACAGGAGATTCCTATGATTCGTATGATTGGCATTACAAAAGATTTTACCATAAAAGAGATTAGTTTCCGTCAGTTTAATCCCAATGACTTAATTTGGTATTGGATTGATTTCGATCAACCAAGTGAGGAAGAAACGATTTATTTACAGGATCCTTTGCAATTTCACCCCCTCGCTATAGAAGATTGCATTAATAAACTTCAACGTCCTAAGCTAGACTATTATGATCAGCACACCTTTTACGTTACCCATCGATTAGGTGAAGGAAGTCTTGAAAAGGAAGAAATTAATTTTTTTGTTGAAAAGCAATTTATTGTCACCTACCACCATTTACAGTCACCAGAGATTGATCAAGTTTGGGAGCGTTTAATACATTCTCGTAAGATTAAAGACTGGAATCCATATTTAGTGTTCTACTACGTGCTTGATAAGATTGTTGACAATTATTTCCCGTTTTTATACGAAATTGAAGATACTTTAAATGACATAGAAGACAATTCGAACCATTTATCAATGGAAAAGCTGCTTGATCAATTGTTTGAAACGAGACATCATTTATTGAGCCTGCGACATACGATTATTCCCATGAGAGACCTTCTTTACCGTATGTTAAACTCTCACCGTCTTGAAACCATTCAAGGGAAAAAAGAGTATTTTGCAGATATATATGATCATTTGTTGAAACTATCTGAAATGATTGATGCAAACCGTGAAATAACTGCTGATATACGCGATAGTTATATTTCGTATAACTCCCACCAAACCAATCGAGTGATGAAGGTACTTACAGTGATTACAACCATTTTCATGCCACTTACCTTTATCGCAGGTATTTACGGAATGAATTTTGAACATATGCCAGAACTTCGGTGGGAGTATGGATACTTTCTTATCCTTCTCATTATGCTTATCATTGGGGGGGGTATGTATATTTGGTTTAAAAAGAAGGGTTGGTTTCGATAAAAATGAAGTAAAATCCCCAGCTGTGCTGGGGATTCATTTTAGATGATTCTTTTATCATTTAAATCGTATTTTTCTTTTAACCATAGGGGAGCTGTTTTGACTATTCTTTGTAGGATAAACGTTGTAAATAATAAATCATCTGTAAACCCAAAAATGGCAAAGATATCTGGTATCACATCTATTGGCAATAAGAGATAACCAATAATCAGAGCTACTGGCCATGTCTTATGTTTTAGTGATACGTCGCGTGCAAAATAAAACTCTTTTATGAAAGGTAAGAATCTCCAAAATTTAACGACAAATGTTACTCTTTTCCAAGCTTTTTTCATGCTCGATTCCCCTTCCTAAACCTTTTACTGGATATGGATTAGATCTTGATCCTCACTCTTAACCCCAGCATCAAATATCATCTTGGTTTTAAATCGATACTTGATAGTCGATGAGGATTTTTCAAGATTATCTGGCAAGGTGAATCGAAAATTCAACTGATTTTGTTCTTGTGATTCTATCATTTGTGTAGTGTAGATTGTTGAACTTTCAATGATCACTTCTTGATTTTCTTCTTCGTTTTTCATTACTAAATCACATTCAATTCTTTTTAACTGTTGCTCAATTGTTCCTCCTTGAATATGAAAATGTCCTGTGACACACTCCCCTGGCTGAAATTTTGTATGATCTAGCTTTAAATCAATCGTAGCTGATCCAATTCCTAATAATGACATATATTTTCTCAAAATCATGGTTTTCCAATCCCCTCAATATTTTTTAGTTACCCTTATCCTTATCCTATTATCAATAAAATAAAAATGGTCCTTACCTTGGAGGTAAAGACCATAAATAAAGACCTTTACCATATGGTAAAGGTCTTGCTAACAACAAGTAATGTGTGTTGCCAACAAAGCCGAGAGTTTCCTCTGAAGTGACGACTTTGCTGTAAAAGCTACTCCCCTTTAGGAGATAATATAAAATTTATATACTAATTTTATGTTAGTTACCTTAAATTTGTCAATCTTTTTATAATGGAATTTCTAAAACAATTTTTGTCCCTTTACCAGGAGAGGAATGAATATGAACTTCCCCTTTTACTGCTCGAGCACGTTCCTCCATACTAAATAGCCCTACTCCCCTGGTAACGTTTTTTGGATCAAATCCTTGACCATTATCCTCAATGATCACACGAACCTCTTGCTCGCTTTCTCGAATAATAATGGAAACTTGCTCAGCATTTGCATATTTTTGAATGTTAATTAACGCTTCCTGTAGAATACGATAAATCGTAATTTCCTTGTTTGAAGAAAGCCGCTGTTGTAAAAAGCAATCAAAATGAACATCAATCTGGTAATTCTCTGAAAAACGGGTTAAATATGAACGGATTGCAGGTAAAAGTCCAAGATCATCGAGAACAGACGGCCTTAATTCCTGGGATATTTTTCTAACTTCCTCTATTAGTTCAGTAGCTTCTTTTTGGAGCATATCGAGTAAGGGATGCTTTAGTTGGGATTGTAAAATATTAATTGAAATTAAATGACTATACAGATTTTGCCCGATACCATCATGAAGATTCCTTGAAAGCCTTTTTCTTTCGTCTTCTTGTATTTCAATAATTTTTGTCATCATACTTTGAAGCTCTTCTTCCACTTTTTTTCTTTCAGTAACCTCATGACGAATTGCCAAAAACTGATAAGGCTTTCCATTTGAATCCAAAAACGGAACAATAGTTGTATCTACCCAATAATATGTACCATCTTTTGCACGGTTTTTTATTTCACCATTCCATACTTGTCCAGATGATATCGTCATCCATAGGTCTTTGAAGAATGTCTTAGGATGGAAGCTCGAATTAATAATTCGATGATCCGATCCAATCAGTTCTTCTCTTGAGTACTTAGAGATCTGAGAGAACTTATCATTTACATACGTAATTCGACCTTTAGCATCTGTAATTGCTACAATAGACGAGGCATCTAGGGCAAATTTAAAATCCTTTAATTCTTGAACAGATTTTTGTAACTCTTCGGATAGTTCGTTAAGAGGATTAGGTGAGTGATGATTTACGTTGATGATCTTCGATTGATCCTTCAACTCTATAGCCTCCCTCTAGAATTTCTTTTACATTTTTTCTAATGATAAAAATTTTTTTATATCCGCTGCAGCTTTCTCAACAAACTTTTTTTCATCGTCACTGATGCTCGTTTCCGACCTAAACCCGACAAGCAACACGCCTTTAGGTATGCCATTAATGAGTATTGGTACAGCATACGCATAAAGAAGTTTTTCTGCTAACATAATGGGATACTCCAATGCTTTTCCTAGGATATTCTGAGGAAAATACTTAATCTCCATTGGTCTACCGGTAGATAAAACTCTACCCGCAATTCCTTTTCCATACCGTAGGGTGATTCTTTCATATTTATCATTGCTATTACCAGAAGCATATTTCCAGCCAATATTAGGTCCTTTGCTCTCTTGGAAGGCTAGACCGACAAAGTCACATTCAATCGTTCCTTGAAGCTGTTCGCAAGCCTGTTTCATGTATGTCTGATTGTACAAGTTATCCATAACCATTGAATACATCCTTTACATGCCATAGCCGAGCAAGCCTTTTTTAAGTGCAAATGCAACTAGCTCAGGTCTAGTTTTCATTTGAAGCTTTTCCATAAGATTTCCCTTATGTGTTTCTACTGTTTTAACAGAGATGACCAGCTTTTCAGCAATTTCTTTATTGGCATAACCCTTTGCAATTAAAGTTAAGACTTCTCTTTCTCTATCAGATAGAAGACTAAAAGTATCTTGATTTCCTTGTTTTACACTGTCAATATACTCTTCCATCAACCTTTTTGTGGCAGATGGGTGAAGGTAAGCATCACCTTTTGCAACCATTTTTATGGCGCCTAACAATTCATCATGTGGTGCACTTTTCAAAATACATCCTGAAGCACCCGCTTGAATCGCCCGAAATAAATACTCTTCATCATCATGCATCGTTAAAATAAGGATTTGTACATTTGGCATCAACTTTTTCAGCTCTGATGTAGCTGATAACCCATCCTTGCCGTGTGGCATGCTTAAGTCCATTACGACGACATTTGGTTTTAATTCCTGGGCTAACTGAATACCTTCGTTCCCTTCTGACGCCTCTCCAACTACTTCCATCTCTGGATGGTTACTTAATAACATTTTTAATCCCATTCTAACGACAGCATGATCATCACATAAAATAATTTTAATCAAGGTAAGCCCCCCCCATGACTTCTAAAAAGGAACATCATCCTTATATCCTTTTATTATAGCGGTAAAAGAACATCAATTGTAGTCCCTTTCCCTATTTCAGAAGTGATCAAGCATTGACCCCCAATTAAATTCATACGCTCTTTCATAGCAGCCAACCCACTAGATCGTTGCATTTCATTCTCTACGGTAAATCCTTTACCATTGTCATTAATTGTCATGGTTAAGTTGTTATCAACAAATAAAAAATCTAGCTGTATAAAATGAGTGTCTGCATATTTAGCTACATTCCCTAACGCCTCTTGACACACTCGAAAAAGGGTTATTTTTTGCGTTTCTGTTAAATTCGGTTCCTGTCCCTCAATATCGAGATCGACTAATATACCGTATGTCGATGTAAACATCCGTAAATAGCTTTTCATAGCTGGTACTAATCCAAGTGTTGTTAACGTAGGAGGATGAAGTTCTACTGACAAAAGCCGAATTTCCTGAATCGTCTTTTCAAGTAATTGACTCATTTCATTCACATATGATTTCATATTTGAACTGTTTATCGTCTGTTCAATAAATTGGAGTCCACTATACAGACTATAGAGCGTTTGCCCAACACCTTCATGAAGCTCAAGTGCGATACGTTTAATTTCTTCTTCTTGTGATTGAATAATGTATGAGCTAATTTGATTTTTAGTCGGTGAATTTTTCATAAGGAACCTCCTCCTAACCTATAAATATAGATAGACACATACCCCATCATTCTTTAAAAACAAATGATGGGGTATATGCCTTGGTTTTTATGCTACATTTTTTGAAGGTGATGTGCTTACAGTAGAACGTTGATAGTAGAACCAGTTTAATACGATGGAAATAACATAAAACGCGATAAAGAAATAAAAGGCATTTACTGGTGTTCCAAATTGATTAACTGACCAACCGAAAAGCTTTGGTATAAAGAATGAACCGTATGCTGCAAATGCAGCAGTGAATCCAAGAACTGGAGCTGCTTCTTTTACAGGGAAGATATCTGGAATCATCTGGAATGTGGAACCAGAACCTAAACCTGCAGCGATAAAAAGAACTAAGAACGATGCAAGGAATCCTGTAAACATTTTGTCATTTGTAAAGTAGATAACTCCTGAAGCACCAATTGCCATTACTACAAGAACCCAAGCAGTGACAAGAGCACCACCTAATTTATCGGAAATCCAGCCACCAACAGGTCTTGCTGCAGCTGCTAAAAATGCTCCTAAAAAGGCTAAACCAACATGTTCTGGAAATTGAGATTTTAGTAGCAAAGGAAATGCTGCTGAATACCCAATAAAGGATCCGAAAGTAGCAACATATAAAACAGTCATAATCCAAGTATGTTTACGCTTAACGATAATAAATTGATCCTTCACCGATTGAGTTGCTGTAGGAATATTATCCATCCCAAACCAAGCAGCAATCGTTAATATTGCAATCGGAATGACCCAAATGAAAGCTGCATTTTGAATCCAAACACTTTCACCTGTTGGTAATGTCTGACTTCCACCAACTAAAGCAAATGTACCAGATGCAATAATGAGAGGTGTCACGAATTGAACAACCGATACACCCATATTTCCTAGTCCACCATTTATACCAAGTGCTGTTCCTTTTTCTTTTTTCGGAAAATAGAAACTCATATTAGCTGAAGAAGAGGAGAAGTTACCTCCACCAAGTCCACATAAAGCAGCAAGGATAAGCATTGTGGTATATGGTGTATCAGGATTTTGGACAGCAAATCCAATCCCAACTGCAGGAATAGCTAAGATAGCGGTTGAAAATACGGTCCAATTTCTTCCTCCAAACTTACCAACTGCGAATGTGTACACAAATCTAAGAGTTGCACCAACAAGTCCTGGCATTGCAGCAAGAGTAAACAGCTGTTCAGGGGTAAAATTAAATCCTACATCGTTTAAGCGCACTGCTACAACCGACCAGATTTGCCATACAACGAATGCCATCATTAAAGATGGAACGGAGATTAATAAGTTTCTTTTGGCGTGTCTTTTCCCTTCTTTTTTCCAAAATTGTTCATCTTCCGGATTCCAATGAGTGATTCTTCCTTTACTCATGTTTATCAAACCTTTCTTATCACATAATATAGTTTACTAGCTTCATCAAACGCTACCCATTCCTTTTCACTTTCAGTTACTTGAGAAGACCTAGGAATAGCAAAGAAATTTCTGTCGTCAAAATAGATTCTCACATGTGTTTCCTCAGGACATAATCCCACTTTTACTAATGATTTTTTTATAAACGGTGCTGCCTGTTCATCTCCAGAATAGTCCTGAATAGAAAGCTCAACCGTTTGATTAACATAGATTTTTAGATCCTTAAGATTAATGCCCTGCACAGCTGCTCCCACATCCTTTCCCATTAGGATAAACAAACATCTTATACCCTTGTAGATAAGACCAGAAATCATCTTGTGCGTGTGTCTCAATATGCTCAATAACTTCTTCTTCTGACTGAAACCGAGTCATTCCTTTAATCTCTGCAACAACTACATCTGCACCTTCAGTCACTTTTTCATCCAGATACCAATTCACACGCATTCCTTTAAACAAATCCGATAACAACTGATCAATGAGATTAGAGAAATCTCCAACATGCTCTCTTACAAAACAGAAGTCTAAGTAGGTTTCAGAATTCATGGTCAATCACGCCTTCTTTTGATCTTGTTTGTAAATTAGAATTGCTACAGGGAATAGGACTAGATTTAAGACACAATAAATCATTGCCGTTACATAGTTTTCAAAATAATACTGGTGCACCATTTTCTGTGTAAATACGATATTTAACATAAGAATGACTAACAGGGCAGCAAAATTGAAATTACACTTCATAACGTTTCACCTTCACTGCATATACTGCGTCTTTCTCTACTATTACTTCAATTTCAGGTAATGGCCTACGAGGAGGTCCGGCTGTTGGTGCGCCTGTTTCAACATCAAATTTTCCATGATGGCAAGGACAAAGCATCTCCCCTTTTTCCTTCTCCCAAAATACTGGACAGCGTAGATGCGTACAAGCATTTTGATAAGCAACATATTTTGTTTCGGTTAAGCGGATTAAAATGGCATCGTCATGTTCACCAGGGAACTTAAAATCAACGGAGTGGCCCACAGGGATACTTTTTATATCAACAATCTTTTTATGGGGATACTCCTTGTTTCCTAGTCCCATTAATTCCTTGGCTGCAACTCCACCCCAAGGGAGAGATGAGACGGCGAATACACCTGCTGCCCCTACCAATGTCTTCATAAATCCTCTGCGGTCTAGCTTTCTCTCATTGTTCCGATTGATATTGTGCGTGTAATTATCTTCATTAAAGGGGATCTTATTATTTTTATGTGTCATGATAATCCCTCCTAAAATAACTTTGTTACTCCCTGTAAAATACCAGGGAGATTCACTCGTACATTTGTTTCACCTTCAAGATATGGCATGCTTGTTACCCATTTACCATTATCTAAATTGAACTGCTTTTGCTTTGCTTCAATCTCATCATCTGTTAACCACTGCAATGTATTTGATGGACAAACACTTGCACACATAGGAGGTATTCCATCCTTTGTCCGGTCAATACACAAATCACATTTATACATAAGATTTTGTTCTGTATCAAATTTAGGAATTCCATACGGACAAGCAATTGTACAGTTTTGACAACCAATACATTTTTCTACCAATGCAGACAATACCGCTCCTGTTTCATGAATTTGGATCGCCTGAGCAGGACAGCTTCTTGCACATGCCGGATTTACACAGTGAAGGCACATGAGAGGCATCGTCTGACGGTTTACAAGAGGATTCACATCATATACATAATTTCTGTTTTTCTCTTCATGTCCCCCGCACTGCGTACACGCAGCCAGACAAGAGCGGCAGCCGATACAGTTTTCTAATTCTAGATAGAGCCTCTTCTTCATTTATTGCACCTTCTTTATTTCTAGTTTTTCAATTTGCGCGGCACATGCCTTGAATTCTGGCATTCTTGACATCGGGTCAAGTGCTGCAATAGTTAGAAGATTGATAGATTGATCGTGACCAAAGTGATATGGTACGAACACTGTATCTTTTCGAATCGCTTCGGTTATTTTTACTTTATAATCAGCTGTTCCACGACGAGTAAATAGTCGGACCACTTCTTCATGCTGAATGTCATATTTTGTGGCCGTGTCCGGATGCACCTCAACATAAGGTTCTGGACACATATCACGTAAAAATTGAATTCGTCTCGTTTGATTACCTGATAGGTAATGGTACACTACACGCCCAGTTGTTAAACGTAATGGATATTCTTCACATGGCTCTTCTGCTGGTGGTCGGTATGGAAGTGCACAAATCTTGGCTTTTCCATCTGGATGATAAAACTTTTTGTCTAAGAACATATGTGGTGTTCCCTTATCATCCTCATCTTTACAAGGCCAAAACACACCATCTTGTTTCTCGATCTTATCCCATGTGGCTCCATAATAATCTGCGTAACCACCTTTAGAGGCTAAGCGGAATTCGTCTCCAATATCCTTTGCTGTTTTCAAATGGCTAAAATATTGGCCTCTTCCAAGTCTTTCAGCAAGCTCCACTTGAATTTCCCAGTCTGGTTTAGATTCGCCAACAGGTTCTTGGGCTTTATTAATTTTAATAATACGACCTTCAAGATTGGTGACAGTTCCCTCATCCTCAGACCAAGTGGTTGTTGGAAGAATAACATCGGCAAATTCTGCTGATTCAGAAAGATAAAAATCGGCAACAACCATAAAATCGAGATTTTTTAAGGCGTTTCGTACATAATTAAGATTAGGGGCACTAACTGCAGGGTTTGAACAAAGTAGATAAAGACCTCTAATCGTTTTATCTGTCATCAATTCAAACATCTCGTAAGCAGACACCCCTGCTTGCGGCATCTCTTCCGGCTTAATTCCCCATACTTTACTTACTTCTCGAACATGTTCTGGATTTGCAATTTTACGATAACCAGGAAGCGCATCAGCCTTTTGCCCGTGCTCACGTCCTCCTTGCCCATTTCCTTGACCAGTAAAAGTAGCTACACCTGATTTTGGACGACCAATCTTTCCCGTTACGAGAGCTAAATTGGTATATGCGGAAACATTGTCAACACCCTTATGCTGTTGCTCAATTCCACGAGCAAACATCACTACAGCATTTGGAGCTTTTCCATATATCTCAGCTGCTCTAATAATCTTTTCTGGAGCAACACCTGTAAGTTCACTTGTATATTCTGGAGTAAACTGTTTCACTAATTCCTTCGTCTCTTCAAATCCATTTGTGTGATTGTTCACAAATTGTTCATCAATATGACCCATTTCGATTAATTGATGAAGAATTCCATTTGCAAGGGCCAGGTCAGTACCTGGACGAAGATCCAAATGAAGATCCGCTCTTCTTGCAATTGGTGTTTCACGCGGGTCAACCACAATGATGTATCCTCCTCTTTCTTGGACATTCCAGATACGGAACATGGAGGTTGGATGGCATTCAGCTGTATTACTTCCAGCTATAAGCAAGCAATCTGTTTCATGTATATCTGTCCAAGGAATCGTTGATCCTCTATCGACCCCAAGAGATCTCATAAATCCACCAGCTGCACTTGCCATACAGAAGCGGCCATTATAGTCAATATATCTTGTGCCTAATGCAACACGAGCAAACTTTCCAGTTAAATAGCATTTTTCGTTTGTCATTGAAACGCCACTGAAAACGGAAAGACTATCTTTTCCATAATCATTCTGTAACGCCTGAAATTTCTTAACGATGAGATCATAAGCTTCTTCCCAGCTTGCCTCACGAAACCCTTCTTTAGTTCCTTTTAACGCTTGATTATCACGGATCAGTGGGCGTAAAATACGATCATCATGATTTGTTTGCTGGTAAGCTGTTACACCTTTCGGGCACATTTTCCCTACAGTTACAGGCCATTCATAACGAGGCTCTACGCCAATAATTTTGTTTGTTTTTGTATCTACACGTAGATTCATTCCACATTGCATCCCACAATAACTACAGTGAGTTTTCACTAGTTTCTCGTTCGGATGATGTAAGTTCTTGACTTCTTTAAAAAATTTATCCCTTTGCATTCTGGTTTGCCTCCTTAACTTTCACTTCATGTGTAGGGAAGCCAGAGAACTGAGCAATACGGTACTTTCTCCGACATGGAAGACATAATTCTGCAAGATGAAAGTCTTCCTTTTTAAATTCCATATGGTTCACACCTAGTACATGGACGACATCATTTGATTGTTCTGTTGATACAAACCCCTCACCACAAACCTTACAATGTTTCATCGACTGCTCAGCATAATGCTCGCGGTAGTTTCTAGCAAAAATACTTACTGGGCGGAAAGGAATATGTGCTAATTTTCCAAATGGTAAATATATTAAAGTAACAATAACGGAATATTGATGAATTAATGACATGACCGAATGTCCCCATCCGTGTAAAAACATATTGATTAACGTCAATGCAATTCCTGTGATACTAACAAATAGTAGTAAATATAAAGGCAAGAAGTCATAAACAACTGTTTGTTCTGCACGTGCTTGCATGTTTTTCAAGCGTCTGTAAATAATCATGCAAACACCTGTGATTACCATAACGGCAGATATATTTAAAGCGTTATAGAAAAGATATCCTAAAGCTCCGTCTGCTTTAATTGTCATGATGTCAATTCCCATTCCAACGACCGTATAATATCCATTCTCTTCCATCGTAAAGTACATCCACCCAAACACTAATGGGAAGGTTACGAATGCAGCGATTACACAACCCCAACCCATTAAAATGTGTTGAGTCCAACGATAGATCCCACGATTCCATATAAAACGATAGGTGACTAGGTGCTCCGTAGTTGTCTTAGGGGTTGACTTTCGAAACAAAAGTTTTAATCCTTTTTTTATGAAAATTTTTGTTGGTGGTCGTTCTCCCCAAGCAATAAATCGGTAAAAGAATCCTCCTAAAAAAACAATTGTTCCAACCATGTATCCATATAAATTTAAGTCGATATGAGTAAACATTCTCGTTCCGATAAATGATAATATGGCTAGTCCGCATACACTTAAAAACATTGATTTGGCAAACTTAGAAGCAAACGCACGATCGATTGAATGTGTTGCTTTTTTATTTGCTGAAAGTTCTCCTTGCATTTTTTAGCTCCTCCTTGAAAAATCACCATTTAAGTTACTCTTATTTTATGTCTTGATCTCATTTCAACGTATCGGGGGATTTCCTTACCCACCTCGGAAAATTCCCTTAGAGGGCTATTTTTCGGTATTCACAGGGAATTCCGAGCTTTACAAACGTTGATATATCAACGTTTTTTGATTTGTGGCGATTTTGTAACAGTTGATGTCATTATCCTTTTCGACAAAAAAAAACCACTTTTCTGAAGTAGAAAAGTGGTTTATCCCCTATTTAACTCGATATCAATCATGAGATCTAATCTTTCTAAACTCTTTCTTGCCCTTTCATTAGAAATGGTTCGATAATGATGCAATCCCCCTTCTTCCTCATCCATTTCGTCCGCCTTTTTTACGATTTCTTGTAATGGAGTTCTAACGATCGTATTGGTTGGTAGAAAGGAATCGGTATGAAATAAAATGGCATGAGAAATGACTTTTGCTGACGCGGGGTTTTCACCGAGTCTAATTAATAATTTGTGAGCTCGTTCAGCTCCTTTTAT
The DNA here is from genome assembly GCF_023715225.1 of Robertmurraya korlensis. Classification (GTDB taxonomy): domain Bacteria; phylum Bacillota; class Bacilli; order Bacillales; family Cytobacillaceae; genus Robertmurraya_A. The sequence continues at coordinate 69,882 of NZ_JAMBNS010000006.1, read as the reverse complement.
AGGATGAATATCATATTTTTTATACATTTCATAATCCCACTTCCCATTTTTATACCAGGTGAAGTGTCCAATATCATGCAGCAACCCAGCTTTCGCTGCTAAATCTACAGGTACTGAGTGTTTCTTTGCTAAGTGAAAGGAATGATAAGCGACAGCAATCGCATGGGAAATGCCTGATCTAGTCAAATATTTTTGTGCAATGTGATGGTCAAAAATTGCTTTTAATTCAACGTCACGCAATTGTTGCCCCCTCCTTTTTACTCAGGTAAATTGCCAACATAAATGATATAGGCCAAAAAAACGATAATAAATGCAGCAAGGCCTACGGTAACAACACTTCTTATCGCCCCTTTCCAATTCGTAACTCCTGAAAAACCAATGATGCCAACGAAAAATACGATCATTGTGAAATAATAAATCATTTTTAACGGATGAATTCCAACCCACTCGATTACGTAAGAAGTAAGTATATTAGTAGAGAGAATAAATACGAGTCCACAAGAAAGTAATACCATGAAAAATGACCACGTATTCAGTATCTTTCCCATATTTTTCTCCTCCTTATTCTTTTCTTACTATCAAATATATACAGGAAGAGAAGGAGTTATTTCATATTGTCTTAATATTCCGTATATTATTCAACAAACTTTGCTGTAATCCTTCTTATTCAGAAATATCTTTTCACAATTTGCTCATAAAAGTAAAAAAAACTGCCAACTTAAGTATCAAGCAAGCAGTTTTTGAGAAATCCGTTCATTTATATCAATACCTTTTAAACTGGCTTACGAATCTTTTACTTAACAGCCTAGGCATTGGTGGTAATGCAACGACCGATACCTTTCCATTAGGCACTTCCGTGACTCCTTTTTCATGAACCGCATAAAAACCGCTTTCCACCAACGTTTCTAGCTCGTTTTCACTGCCTCTTAATATCATTTTTTTCATGCCTGATTGGTACCATTCTACATAGTATTCAAAGTAATCAGGAAACCTAGCTTGCTTGGAGCTGACCATATTTATGGTGGATATAGTAGCAGCATGGGCAATTTGTGAGGCTAGTTTCCCAGGAGACAGCTTTAATTCCTCGTTTACAACGTAAAATTGCACGACCTCATTATTCACCGATTCCCCTCCCTTACAGCAACAAATTCAACTTTTTCTTCTATGTATACTCATAAAAATTCATTCTATGCGAAAACCGTTGCTAACTCTACCACCAAACTTGTCCATTATAAGAAAAGCACTCCTTTTTAGAAGTGCTGCAGGTTCATCCTTGATGAACAAATGCATCAAATCCTTCTCTTTCTACCCTACTTGCTAACTCTTCAGCTCTACGTCTATCTGCAAATGCTCCTATTTGTACTTTGAATAATCCATCCTCTTGGTACACATAGGTCTCGAATCCTTTCGCAACTACTCTTTCTGCTAGCCCTTCAGCATTTACTCTTGTTCGGAATGCTCCTATTTGGACATGATAAACTCCTTGTCCAGGCGATGGAGCAGGCATCGATTTTCTTCTTAAATTAAACGCCCTAGCCACCCCGTTCGTATACCCTCTTGCCAAGCTAGTAATAAAAGCTGGACTTCTTAACTTCTCGGAGTCTGCAGTGTTATCAATAAATCCGTTTTCTGTAAGGACCGCATCCATATTGGTTTCCCTTAGGTCATGAAAATCGGCTTGTTTTTGTCCTCTATTAGAGAAGTTTACCGCTTTAAGCACTTCCTCGTGAATGGCTTGACGATAGGTTGTTGTAGGGGCTCCTACATTAGGGTAAACGTAACTCTCAAATCCAGTTCCCCCACCTGCATTTACGTGAATTGAGAGGTAGAAGTCAGCTCCCCAGTTATTTGCAGCATTTGTTCGAGAAGTTAAACTCACGGTTTGGTCCCCTGTTCGACTCATTTGAACTTCCACTTTTTCGTATTCATTGATTAGAAAATTACGAATGGAAGAAGCTAAACTGAGCGTTATATTTTTTTCTTGAAGACCATTACCAATTGCACCTGGATCTGTTCCACCATGACCAGGATCCAAAAATATTTTCACCATAATATTTTTCACCTCCTTACTACTTATATATGAAAGAACTGCAAAATTAGACATTTTTTTTACCCAATCATTGTCGTAATTTCGATTACCGAATAAATCTGATATTTATTTATAATTAAAAGTATTTTCCTTTACAGTTATTTTTTCATTTCATATATTAGAATAGAGCAGTATTTTATACATGCGAAAGAAGAATACTTTATACATAGAAGTAGAAAATATCTTAAAAGGATGATCTTGTTTTGACCATTGAGCTTATAATATTGATCGTATTAATTTTATTAAATGCCTTTTTTGCAGCTTCAGAAATTGCACTCATTTCCTTAAATGATAATAAAATTAAAGTCATGGCTGATGATGGTCATAAGAAGGCTAAGATGCTTCACCAGCTATTAAGTGAACCCAGTCGTTTTTTAGCAACGATACAAATTGGCATCACATTAGCTGGGTTTTTAGCGAGTGCGTTTGCTGCTGAGAACTTTGCTAGCGACTTCACACAACTGCTACTTGCTTTAGGGGTACCATTATCTGAAAGAATGCTTGGTACCGTCTCGGTTTTTGTAATTACGATCATTTTGTCCTACTTTACTCTCGTATTTGGAGAATTAGTTCCAAAACGTTTGGCAATGAAAAAAGCAGAAGCCATCTCGATGATAGCAGTCATTCCGCTTACCACCTTGTCAAAGATTTCTGCACCTTTTGTTAAATTGCTCACTGGATCCACAAATATTGTTGTTCGTCTTTTTGGCGTAGACCCACATGCGGAGGATGAGGATGCCACAGAAGAAGAAATCAAACTAATGCTCGATATCGGTAAGGAAAGAGGAACCATTCAAGAGGCGGAAAGCGTAATGATAAACAATATTTTTGCCTTTGATAATACGTATGTTACTGATATAATGACTCACCGTACGAATATTGCTGGTATTCCAGCTGATGCAACCATAAAAGATGTAGTACACATTGTAAATGAAGAAAAGTATACTAGGTTCCCTGTATACGAAGAAGATATGGATACAATTATTGGCATCTTCCATGTAAAAGACCTAATTGAATTTATGGAACATGAAGATAACCGTCCTTTTGAAATGAAAAAAATTATTCGCCCTCCATTTTACGTGATTGGTTCGATGCGGACGGATGATGTATTTAAAGAGCTACAAAAGAATAAAACCCATATGGCCATTGTACTAGATGAGTATGGGGGAACTGACGGAATTGTCACCATTGAGGACCTACTTGAGGAAATTGTGGGTAATATTTTTGATGAATATGATGAGCATGAAGAAGAAGAAATTGAAATCGTTAAAGTAAATGATGAGGAATATACCATCTTAGGAACGACTAGTTTAGATGATGTGGAAGAAGTATTAAAACTGGATTTACCTTTAGATCAATATGAAACATTGAGTGGTTTTTTCATTGGCGAATTAGGAAGATTTCCTGAGCAAAATGAGCAACCCTCTATTGCATTTAATGGTGTACAGTTTACTGCAACTCAGTTGGATGAACTTAGAGTATCTAAAATTCAAGTGAAAATTCTAAAGGAAGTAGAAAATGCCAAGTAGAGACGTTCATGTAACGTCTTTTTTTATTTGTTTTCACATCCTTAGACAAAAATATCAATTGACAACTAGGCTGAATTTCTAGGATAATGCAACTAATGTGCATAAAAACGCAAATTTCGACATCAGGAGGATAATCAATGGAATGGATTCAAACAATTGTCGGACAAGCAAATAATATCTTATGGTCATATATTTTAATTGGCTTGTTATTAGGCTTGGGCATTTATTTCACCATAAGAATGCGCTTTGTCCAGATCGTAAAAATCGGGGAAATGTTTCGCGTATTAAAAGATAAAAATACAAATGTATCGGGTGGAAAAGGGGTTACCTCCCTTCAAGCATTTTTTATAGGTGCTGCTACAAGAATTGGGACAGGAAATATTGCTGGGGTGGCAATGGCTATAGCTGTGGGCGGTCCCGGTGCTGTTTTTTGGATGTGGATGGTTGCCATCTTAGGTGGCGCAAGCGCATTTGTTGAAAGTACTTTAGCACAAATCTATAAAGTAAAAGATGGAGACGGATTTAAAGGCGGACCAGCTTATTATATGAGAAAACAACTTGGTTCAGTTGGACTTAGTAAAGTGTTTGCCTTTGGGATCATATTTTCTTTTGGATTAACATTTATTGCTGTCCAAAGTAATGTTATTGCTGCATCATTTAACAGTTCATTTGGTTTTAACGGATCCCTTGTAGGCATCGTATTAGCCATTTTAACGGCTGTAATTATATTTGGTGGTGTACAACGAGTCGCAAAGTTTTCTTCTGTTATCGTACCAATTATGGCATTCTTTTATATTATTTTAGCCGTATATATTATCATTACGAATATTCAGGAGTTACCAGGCGTTTTAGCACTTATTATTAAAAATGCATTTGGCATTGACCAAGCAATTGGTGGTGGTATGGGTGCTGCGATTATGATGGGTGTAAAAAGAGGGTTATTCTCAAATGAAGCGGGTATGGGTAGTGCGCCAAATGCTGCTGCAACTGCAGTTGTGTCTCACCCTGCAAAGCAAGGGTTTGTTCAAGCATTAGGTGTGTTCTTTGATACGCTTGTAGTTTGTACGGCTACAGCATTTATTATTTTACTGTCTGATTCCTATACCACAGGTCTTCAAGGTATTGAACTGACACAAGCTTCTTTAGGTGAGCATTTTGGAAGCTGGGCAAGTCTCTTCTTAACCTTTGCCATTTTTATGTTTGCATTTTCTTCAATTATTGGGAACTACTACTATGGTGAAGCAAATATAGAATTTGTTCATAAAAGTAAAGCGAGCTTAATTATCTTCCGAATTTTAGCAGTTGGAATGGTCATTTTCGGTGCTGTTGCAAGCTTACAAATTGTTTGGGATTTGGCTGACCTAGCAATGGCTATTATGTCCTTTACAAACCTTATTGCCATCGGTTTACTTGGTAATATTGCATTTAAAGCACTTGATAATTACCTTGAACAACGTAAGCAAGGTCTTGACCCAGTGTTTTTTGAAGATAGTATCCCTGGGTTAAAAGGGGTAGAGAGCTGGCCTAAACAAAAGCAAGAAACAACTGAAAAAGCTTAATCGAAAGGACTGGGAATTCCCAGTCCTTTTCATTTCTTAATCCTCGCATAAGGAAATCATGAACTTGGAATAATACTCATGGTACCTAAGTGGAAGGATGATACGATTGAAATTAACTGGACTTTTAACTATTCTCATGCTTATACAACAACCAGCCAATCACGATGTACTTACATTGATTGATAATGATCAACCCATTATGACTGTAGATCGCGAGGAACTAGTTTTTCCTCTTCCCAATACTCCTCTTATGGACTTGCATCATCTTGACATCTTAACTGCTGAACTTTCTCAACAAGTGTACAGAGAGCCCCAAAATGCTTTTCTTGATGAACATGGAAATTTACAGCCCGAGCAACTGGGATATCAACTCGATAAGAGAGCATTTCATACCCTATATCACTCCTATTTTTATAGTAAAGGGGCTAAAACGCTTAAAGTACCTAAAAAACCGATTTTTCCAGAGGTAGATAGTGAGTTATTGTCAAGAATTCGACAACAAGCAATTGGTTATTATGTCACTTATTTCAATAGCTACAATACCTCAAGAACAAACAATATACGAAAATCGTCCGAAGCCATAAATAACTACGTGCTATTTCCAGGTCAAACCTTTTCATTCAATGAGGTGGTTGGTCAACGGACAAAAGAACGTGGATATATGCCAGCTCCCATTATTGTCCGAGGTGAACTTTCTGAGGGAGTTGGGGGTGGTATTTGCCAAGTGTCTTCTACACTCTTTAATGCGGTGGATCGCGCAGGTTTAAAAATCGTGAAACGATATTCTCACTCCAAGCGTGTTCCTTATGTTCCTCCAGGCCGCGACGCAACAGTAAGCTGGTATGGACCTGACTTTGTTTTTGTGAATAACTATAATCACCCTATCTTAATACGTTCAAAAGTCAGAGGAGGTTCCGTGTCCATTTTATTGTTTACTTCAGACGATGTGAATGTGGAACATAATCAAGTTCCAAGCATGTATCAATAAAAAAGAGGCTGTCCAGTGGGAGAATCCCACACCGGGCAGTCTCTTTTAATATAGATGAAAATACTTCGACCGAATGGAATCCGACAACAGCTCAGATACAGGGACGACCTTAATATGCTTTTGCTTGAGTTCAGGCATGGACTCAGTAACACCTAACGAGCATACCTTACCGGATGTTCCCACATGTCCAATCGCAACAGCGGTACCCCTGCTCTCCGCAATTCTTGCAAGAATAAGCATTTGTTTTTTCACCTGATTCACAGAACAGATATCATCTAAAAACACATCTCGCTTAATAAAAGGTACATTTAATTCCTCAGTGATTTCCTCAAATTTTGATTTTGGACTTGTTGCACTATCTACTATATATAGCTGCTTTTCCTTTGCCACTTCAACAATTACTCTGACAATTTCCTCATTTTCAACGACTAGAGAGCCCATATGATTATTTAATCCCATTGCATGAGGAACACTATCGATAGCATCAATAACTCTTTTTCTTACTTCTTCCCTTGATAAGTCATTCGTTATTGGCTTCGGTCCTAACCAAGAAGCCTTTCCCTTTTTAGGCTGCATAGGCAAATGTACCATAATCTCTAAGCCATTTTCATATGCCCATTCTGCATGCTTTTTAGAAAGTTCACTAAAAGGCATAATAGCCGCCGTTATTTGCACATCACCTTCTAGAAAATCTTTTACCCCTCCCACACCACCGCCAAAATCGTCAATAATAATAGCTGCCTTTTTCATTTCTTGGCCATGCCCATGCTGAGGGAATAGTGTAAAAATGACCAAAAAAATGATAAATGAAGTTTTTTTCATAAAATCCTCCATTTGAAAATTTGTTATTGGAATAGTTTCTCTCATTGAGGAAAAACCATACTAAAAAACTCGCCCATACATTGGGCGAGTTTGCGATTACGATATTTTTTTCATGGTTTCTGAAGAGGATACCCTTTTGTGGAGAAGGAATCTTGGTGAGCTAGATACTAACAGGAATAAAATAACCGAACAATAAATGGCTGCCCCAATCATTGTCCCACCGTTCACGCCTAGTGAAAACAAGAATGGAGACATCCCTTCCGGTGCATATTCTCCCCAGAATAAAAATCCCGCGATAAAATGCCAAAAATAACGAGCCGCACTTCCAACGAATGTGGCAACTATGATCCATTGAAGGGCTTTCTTCTTATTTTCAGTTAGTGCGGCCTGAATTTTTTTCATAAAGAAACCTGCAAATCCAATAAACGCAAAGGCAAGAAAATACTCAATGAATCCCTGTAACGGAGTTAGAATATAAGCATCACCCATAGCAATTTGTAATAGTCCCCATAAAAAGCCAGAAGCGGTAGCAGCAATGAATCCCCATCTAAAAGCAATAATTAAAATCGGTACCATCGCAAACGAAATAGAAATATTAGGCGATAGCTTGATCGAGGGTAGAAGGTCAAGAATTAGTGCAAAAGCTGCAAAAAAAGACGCTTCGATCATCATAATTAGTCGTTTGTTTCCCATAAAAAAATCTCCCCTTTTTTTGAAACCTCAAGGAGAGCGTAGATAGACATCATTGCACGAATAATTCAGTCAGTCCACATCCCTGCGCTAGAATTATCTAACAGGTTCAAAGGGTCAGAACAAACGTTCACTCTCAGCATAACGCTCCCCTTGTGGTTTCTTCGTATGTAGTTTATAATATCGAACTCATTATATCATATAAAATAAAATAGAACAGCACCTAGTTGAGACTAGGATGCTGTTCTATTTTATATCTTAAATCGGCGCACTAGCTGTTGTAAGGTTTCTGCCATTCCTGATAGGTCTTGAGCACTTGCGGTTACTTCTTGGAGAGTAGCAACGTTTTCTTCGGTTCCGGCTGCTACTTCTCTAGTTGTTACAACGCTTTCCTCTGCGATTCCTTTGACCTCGTCAATTGCTCGCACGACATTAGTACTATGCATACTTAGTAGCTCGATGGCACATGAAACGTCTGAAACCTTTTCAATTACATCTCCCATTGACTCTCCAATAAGAGCAAACGCTTTCTTTGCATCTTGACTATATTCGAATCCTTCTGATACTTTGTGAGATTGTTCTTCCATTGCAGAAACAGCTAGGTCCGTTTCAGATTGAATATAAGAAATCATCTTTGTAATTTGATCAGCTGATTTTTTTGATTCCTCTGCGAGCTTTCTTACTTCGTCTGCAACTACAGCAAATCCCTTGCCATGTTCGCCTGCTCTCGCTGCTTCGATTGCTGCATTTAACGCTAGTAAATTCGTCTGATCTGCTACGGTGGTAATCATATTTAAAATAGAAGTAATTTCATTGGAGCGTCTTCCTAACTGACGAATAATTTCTGAAGCATTCAAAACTCCATCATTAATAAGATTCATTTGGTTAACTACTTTTTCAATAGATAATGCTCCTTGATCAGTAACTTGAAACGTATTATCTGCTGTAACGAGCATTTTCTCACTACTTTTTGTAATTAAACTGATATTACTAGACATCTCTTCAATTAATGCGTGAATTTGGGTTAAATGTTGCAGTTGCAGATCCATACCTTCAGAGTTTTGTTCAACAATATGAGAAATTTGTTCACTTGCTTGAGTACTGCCCTGTGCACTTGTACTTAGCTGTTCACTACTAGCTGCAACTTGTGCTGATGAATCTCTTACTTGAACAACTACTTCTCTTAATCCAGAAACCATTAAGTTGACAGATTGTATCATTGCCCCTATTTCATCTTTATTCTTCACTTGTATTTCTTCGATAGAAAGGTCTCCGCTCGCAACCTTCTCAATAGCCTTAGATGCATGAACAATTGGTTTTGCAATCTGTAGACTAATAATCGTCGCTAATGCTAATGCGACAAGAATCGCGGCTACACTAATAACAATCATTATTGTAACAATTCTATCTATCTTATTAGTGGTCAAGCTACTTGCATGGTCTAAATGTTTTTCTTGAATAGATAGAAGTTCACTAACTTTTGCATTAAATTGCATACCTAACGTTTGTGCAGTTGATTTTGCAAGAATTAAATAACCTAATTCATCATTGTCTTTTTTCATTTGTATTTGGTCTTGAGCAAACTTCGAATCATTTTTTGACATTTCCTCAAGAGCCATTAACGTATTTAATAACTCCTTATCAGTGATTGTTGTTTTTAATTTCTTCATAGAGTTATCAAAGTTCTTTACTGCCTCATCGTATTCTGTAAGATAATCAGCTTCTCCGGTGAGTAGGAAGCTCCGAACGGCTGCTGATTTTCTAATCATTTGCTCTTGTAAGTTCTTCACTTCTAGCTTTTGACCCACTTCATCTTTTAAGAAGGATTGATACGTATTGTTTACTGAATAAAGTTGAATAATCCCAGCACTTGCTACAACTACTAACATAACTAAAACAATAACAAAACTACCTATAATTTTTTTTCGAACAGTAATATTCATGATTGCTCCCCCATTTATAGGTTGTACTTTATACCTATATTAACAATAGTTCTTTTGATATGGAAGCGTTTTATTTTAAATGAAAAGAAATAGACAAATTCTATTTCTTTTCGTAAGGAACGACTTGATAAAAATAATTAGGCAATTGAGTGCTATTATCATATTGCTGGTGAAAAATATGCGTTAATGCGGGAGAGACAGGGGGAATTAACCAAGTCCAATTTCCAGTTAATTTCCGGTTTTTCCCTTTCTCTCTTTCTTCAAACAACTTAAACTGAGCCGCTGCGGTGTGATGATCAACAATACTTACTCCAGCCTTTTTATAGGAAAATAGAACTGCTCGATTCACCTCAAGTAGCGCTTGATCCTTCCAAAGACTACTGTTTCTTGCCATATCTAATTTCATGTTATCTGCAACTAAAGGCAACACATTGTATCGGTCTTCATCGGCTAAATTTCTAGCTCCTATTTCTGTTCCCATATACCAGCCATTAAATGGGGCAGCCGTGTATTGGATTCCTCCAATTTCAAGACGCATATCAGCAATCATCGGTACACCATACCACTTTAATTCTAGCTCTTCAAACCACTCATATTCCGGATGTGAAAGATTGACCTCAAGTACAAGACTCGGAGGGATATTTCTCCAATTTGGTTTTTCCTGATTGACTTGAACGACTAGGGGTAAAAGGTCATAATTGGTATGGTTCCCCTCCCACCCAAGTTCTTCACACACTTTTGTAAATGGAATAGAATGAGGATCTCCAATTAGCCCGTTCTGCGTATCATATCCGGCATATCGAACAAGCTGGTGGTTCCAAATGCGTATAGAGTGTTCCTTTGTTTCTTGTTTGAAAATAGAAATAGTCGGTCTAATATGACCATTGTTTGTTGCAAATTTGATATGTTCGAAAAGTGCATGGATGATCTCGTCGGTATGATTTAAATGACGATAATCTTTAACAATCAATGACTCCCAAAATAATCGTCCAATACATTTATTACTATTTCTCCATGCCATCTTTGCTCCATGGGAAAGTTCTTCATATGTATGTTCATATGTTCCCGTCTTAAGAATCGAACTTTTTACTTCCTCCACTCTGTCTAACAGAGTAACATGATCTTTTTCTAGTTCTAAATAGCAAAGATTGATAAACTCTTCTGCTTTTTGGAATAAATCTACATTCAATGATAATCCCTCGCGTTTTAGTTAACATAATAATATTATTGTAACCTTAGATCTTACTTGGTATATTTACTTTAATTGATGTAACAGCATTGTAAGGAGTGCTTCGGAAGTTATTGTTTTAGACTCTCCACCTCCTTGTGCCTGTTTTTCATTTCCTCCTCCCCTTCCATTGATTACTGGTAAGATCGATTGAGCCAGATTCTTCATATTAATAATTGACTTTTCTCTTTGGCACAAAAATTGAAGTTTCCCATTTATCTCTGAAACGAAAAGCACATTGACTTCGGAATCAAAAGCCAAAACATTTCGAGCAATAGTTTGAAGCTCTTGAAGGCTCTTATCTGCAAAACTAGCTTGAACGACTCTATGATCCGCAACTTTTATTGCATCTTTTAATAAGTCCTGAGCTTCAAACTGTAATATATTATCTTTCAATATCTTTATTTCTTTTTCAAGTGTCTTATTTCTATCAATGAGTCGGAGGGCAGCAGTTTCAAGTTCATTTTGAGGTGCATGTAAGAGACTTGTTAACTTTGATACAACATTAGTCTTATTATGAATCTGCTTTCGAACCCGTTGACCACATACAAACTCAACCCTTGTTTTTTTCTTTTGTCGTTCAGTACCCAAGATAGTAATTGCTTGCACCTCACCTGTATTTTGTGGATGCGTACCTCCACACCCGTTATAATCAAATTCTGGAATGATTACTAAGCGGATATTTTCTTCAACTGAAAGAATTTTCCGCAACGGATATTGGTTTACTTCCTCTTTCGAAACCCATTTAGTCTCTATTTTTCTTTGTTCCAGAATAATCTGATTTGCTAATTGCTCAACTTTCTCCAATTCAGTAGATGAGATATTTTCTACATTAAGATCGATTGTTATTTTTTCTGACCCAAGATGAAAACTGATGGTTTCATAACCATATAGCTCTTCAAATGCGGCAGTAAGGATATGCTGTCCAGCATGTTGCTGCATATGATCAAACCTTTTTTCCCAATCAATAATTCCCTCTACTTTAGAACCAACAGAAATGTAGTCATTCATATAATGACGAATTTCTCCATCCACTTCTTCCACATTCGAAACTAATATTCCATTAATCGTTCCCGTATCACATGGTTGCCCTCCACCAGTAGGATAAAACGCGGTCTCACTTAGAACAATATAATCGTCTTCACTTTTCGTAACAGTTGCTACAAATATGGACTGATACACATTTTCATAATATAGTTTGTTTGTCATTTTCCTATAACACTCTCTTTCGTTAAGAAATGCTACACCTACTTTATCACAAAAAGAAAAGAGGTAGCTATTATCTACCTCTCTCCTTGTTTTATAGGAATTAAATACTCACATCACGTTTTTGAAAATAAACAAACGTCGAGATCATAAACACAATATAATATGCAGTAAGAATCAGTAGGGAACCTGTTAAGGTAATATTTTGCAAAATCTTATCTTGGAATGCAAACACGGTTAAGTCTAGATGAGGAAAAATAAGGAACTTTGCCCAAGTATACTCTTCGGCGAGCATGATAATAAGTCCACCTAATGTAGTTGAAACAAATAGAACAAAAATCCCTACCCCTACAGCTACAGCCTGGCTTTTAAAAAGAGTGGACAGCATAAAAGAAATCGTTGTGATCATTAGCAAACTAGGAAGAAAATAGACTGTCTTCAAAAGAAACTGTGTACCAAGTACGGCCTCTTTTTGTCCATCTAGCGTATATTCAAAAAATGGTGTATGAAAGTCTCCTAGACCAAAAAATACAATCCCTACTATGAGTCCTGAGACAAATAATGTGGCCATTAATATAATTGCGTAAAATAAAACCGCAACATATTTTGACAATAAGATTTTCCATCTTTTATGTGGTCTAATGAGCAGCTGTTTTATTGTTCCATCTGAAAACTCTGCAGCGACTACCGCACTTGCTACAATAACAGAAAACAAGGTGACAAGAGTTGTTACACCTATCACGACATCGTTCATAAAATGCCAATTGGATTTTGTCGTTGGATTTATATTTTTCTCAAGAAATCTCTCATTTTGTTTAATTTGATCTTTTAGCCATGTTGGATCTTGGTCGGCGGGAGTTTGTTCAATTTCTTGTCTATACTGAGCATTCAGTACTTCTAAATTTTCACGCCAATTTTCATCGGCTTCTCCATTAATTCTTTGATAAATAAATCCACCAATCAGCATTGCAACAATTAGTATGGCCATATAAATCCAGCTTGCACGTTTCTCGAAGATTTTTATCATTTCATTTTGAATCAATCCGATCATATCGATTGCTCCTTCTTTTCTTTATTTGTAATCTCAAGGAAGCGATCTTCAAGCGATGCTTTTAAATAAGAAATTTCATATACTTGTAATCCGTTAGAGACGAATAGCTGATTTGCCTTAGCAACTGTTTCCCGATCCATAGATGCATAAATAAAACCAGCCTCTATGTTCCAGCCTTCTCCCAAATTTTGATTTACTAGTAGGTTAAATGCCTGCTCAGCGTTATCAACCTCAAACATCACATGTTGCTTTGTTTGACTGCCTAGTTGGACTGTTTCATCCATACGGGAGATATGAGTCAGCCTACCTTTTTCTATAATGGCAAACCGATCACACATCAGTTCCATTTCTGAGAGCAAATGGGAGGAGACTAATACAGAAATACCTTGATTCACTAATAATCTTAAATAATCACGAAATTCTCTTATTCCTTGTGGGTCAAGCCCATTTGTTGGTTCATCAAGAATGAGAATACTTGGACTATGTAACAAAGCCTGAGCTACACCAAGTCTTTGTCTCATACCTAGCGAATACGTTCTTACTTTCTGATGGATTGCTTGTTCCAGACCAACCAAACGTATGACCTCTTCAAGCCGTTCAACCGAAACATCCTTTGTGGCCATTCTCATATAATGCTTAAGATTTTTCATCCCACTCATATATTTATAAAATTCAGGATTTTCTACAATGGCCCCTATTTCTCCCAATGCTTCTTTGAAGGATTGATCTAAATCATATCCATTTATCATGACTTTTCCTTCTGTGCGATTAATTAAGTGGACAATCATCCGAATGATGGTTGTTTTCCCCGCTCCATTTGGTCCTAGTAAACCAAAGATTTCTCCTTTTTCAATTTGAAAAGTTACATTTTCAACAATCAATTTTTTTCCTATTTTCTTTGTAAGGTTATGAACTTCTAGAGCATATTGAGTCATTTTCGCCCTTCTTTCTTTCCTTATTTAGCACTTGTAGTAAACTATACGATTAGAATTGGATAAAGTTACAAATAATATGATATTTACCATTATTTCTATATATACTCTGTTAAAATAATAATAGATTCATATATTAGGAGGTTCCTTACCTATGATGGGGTATTAAACAAACTACTTCCCGATTACCCATATCTTTTGTATAATTGGAACTTATGGGAACAACAATAAGTTTAGAATATTTTTAAAGAGGTTTATTATGAAAATTAGCTCGAAAATCTTTATGGAAAAGCTATCATCTGTTCAAATCATTGTGTTATTTTACGTACTTGCAGTGGTTATCTCAACTGTACTATTAATGCTTCCAGTTACATTGAAACCCGGAGAGGACATTTCCTTTATAGATGCATTGTTTACCTCCGCTAGTGCGGTAAGTGTTACAGGACTTTCTACCATTTCTATCTCAGAAAAGCTAAGTGTGACAGGTACATTCATTTTTGCTTTCATCCTTCAATTCGGTGGAATTGGGATTATGACACTAGGCACATTTATTTGGCTTCTAATGGGAAAGAAAATTGGACTTCGTGAACGAAAGTTAATTATGACAGATCAAAATCAGTCTACTCTGTCAGGTCTGGTTCAACTGATGAGACAAATTCTTTATCTTATTATCTTTATCGAGATCATTGGAAGTGTAATACTCGGCATTTACTTAGTTAATTATTATCCTAATTGGCAGGAAGCTTTTTTACATGGCTTTTTCATGAGTGTCAGTGCGACCACGAACGCTGGATTTGATATTACCGGTCAGTCCCTACTTCCATATGCTAATGATTATTTTGTTCAACTCGTTAACATCATCCTTTTAATTCTTGGTGCTATCGGTTTTCCTGTTCTAATTGAGGTTCGACACTTTTTATTTCGTAGAGGAGATAGCCTTTTTCGATTTAGTTTATTTTCAAAAGTTACATCCACAACTTTTTTCCTTCTAGTTATTGGTGGAACTTTACTCATTATTCTTTTTGAGTATAACCATTTTTTCTCAGGGAAATCTTGGCATGAATCATTTTTTTACGCATTGTTCCAATCGGTTACGACTAGAAATGGTGGTTTAGCGACCATGGATGTAAGTGAATTTACAACACCTACCCTCCTAGTTTTATGTATTCTCATGTTTATCGGTGCCTCACCAAGCAGTGTAGGTGGAGGGATTCGAACTACCACTTTTGCAATAATGATGTTAAGTATATTTACATATGCAAAAGGTCGAGATACGATAAAAGTGTTTAAAAAAGAAATATTGCAAGAAGACATTCTTAAATCATATATTGTTATCACAACGGCAGTAATGATTTGTTCAGCTTCTGTCATTATATTGGCTATTCTAGAGCCTTCAATTGGTTTAATGGAAATTATTTTTGAAGTTAGCTCAGCTTTTGGTACAACGGGATTATCAATGGGGATCACAGCTGATTTAAGTACCGCCAGTAAGCTAGTCATCATTTTGGTCATGTTTATTGGTCGTATCGGCATTTTCTCCTTCTTATTTATCATTCGTGGAAACCCTGTTAAAGAAAAATTCCATTATCCTAAAGAACGTATTATTATTGGTTAGTTATAGTAAAAACTCCGTTGCTAAGGCAACGGAGTTTTTTACACTAATGGGGGAGTTTTCTTTTTAATTTCAATTTGCTTGATTTTATTATCCTCTACTACAAGCATTTCAAAGTGGAGGTGATGGTATTCAAATGTTTCCCCTTCTTCTGGGAAATGTCCCATCTCTTTTAATAAAAATCCAGTTAATACATCTTCATCTTCAGGAATTTTGGTTTTGAACACTTCATTTAATCTTCTTAATGCTAGTTTTCCATTACAAATAATATGAGAGTCCGTTAATTCATCGATTAATATTTCTTCATTTTCATCCGTCTCATCTTTAATTTCAAGGCCAATCATGGCTTCTATAATATCCTCGTTTGTAATAATACCCTTGGTTCCCCCGTATTCATCAAGCACAATTGCAAGATGCTTGCGTTCCTTTAGCATCATTTTAAATATCTTTTCTATTGAGTGAAACTCAAATACAAATAATGGGGAATTATCAGTGAAATCCTCTAATGGTTTATCTGGTTCAACAGACCAAGATAATAAGCCCTTTGAATGAAAGACTCCTACAATATTATCCATATTTTCTTTGTAAACCGGATATCTCGTATATTGATTGTTTATTACTACTTCTCTCGCTTCCTCAAAAGTTGAGTCAAAAGGTATCCCTTGAATTTCCATTCGTGGGGTTTTTAATGCATCTCTAACATCTAAGCTATAAAAATCAATAACTCCTTTTATACTTTTCGTCTCATCATTTTGAAACGTACCTTCTGTCGCTGCAATGTCTACCATAGTAATTAGCTCTTCTTTTGAAATAGACACTCCATCCTTATCTTCCTTTTCTAAAAGCTTAATGACAGTTCTTGTAAAACGTGACAATAGAAACGTTAATGGTTTTAGTATGATCATAATAGAATGAATGACTGGAAATACGAGAAAGGCAATTTTATCAGCAAAACTAGCAGCAATCGACTTTGGCAATACTTCAGCAAATACAATTAATACAACCGTTAAAATTCCTGTCACAATCCCCACGTTCCAACCGTACTCAATTGCAATAATGGTAACCAATGTAGGAAGCATAATATTAGCTATATTGTTACCTATTAATATCGCTGTAATTAGTTCGTCTAAATTAGACACAAGTGTTAAAAGCTTTTGCGCCTTTTTGTCGCCGCCTTCTGCCTTTGTCTTTAGTTTCATTTTATTCACCGCAGTTAGTGCCGTTTCACTTCCTGATAGAAAAAAAGACATGAGCAGAAAAAATATGATAGCTATAAACACAAACCATCCTCCAAACAAATATGATGAGTATAACATTACCAAATTCCTATTCATTTTGCCACTATCATGTTATCTCTCATGCCAATGATTTAGTGTATTCTTTCGTAAGATTACTAATACTCCGATAGCAGTAAGGATAAATACACTAATTAATATGACCCAATGAATTCCCGTTTGTTCGAGCATATCTGACCTCTTGATTTTCATTTATTTTAAACTAAAACAAGAATATTATTTCAAAAAAAGAAGCATGAATATTCATGCTTCTCTCGTGCCTTACTTTATACCGGTACACCGACAAAGAATTCATTATAAAGTGCCTTAACTGCATGCTTTTCATCGGCTTCTTTTACCCCAAACATCATGCTCACTTCAGACGACCCTTGGTTAATCATCTCAATATTCACACCAGCATCGGCGAGTGCCTTAGCAGCTCTTGCCGTTGTTCCAACATTTTGTCTCATACCTTCTCCAACAATCATGATTAAAGCCAAGTCGTGTTCAACCTTCACTTCATCTGCATGCAACTCTGTGAGAATAAGGTTAACAATACGTTGTTCTGTTTCGTAATCCATTTGGTCCTGACGTAAAATAACAGAAATATCATCAATTCCTGATGGTGTGTGCTCATAAGACATACCATGTTCTTCTAATATTCTTAATAATCTACTTCCAAAGCCAATTTCTCTGTTCATTAAATATTTTCCTACATAAATGCTACAAAAGCCTTTATCACTTGCAATTCCTGTTACAGGACCATTTTGAACACTGCGCTCATGAACAATTAAAGTCCCTGGTGAGAGCGGGTTATTCGTGTTTTTCACCTGCACTGGAATTCCTGCCCTAAAAGCTGGAATTAATGCTTCATCGTGAAAAACAGAAAAGCCAGCGTAAGAAAGTTCTCTCATTTCACGGTAAGTTAGTTCTTTTATTTCTTTTGGGTCTTGGACAAGATTGGGATTTACTGAATAAACAGCATCTACGTCTGTAAAGTTTTCATACAAATCTGCTTTTATACCATTCGCTAAGATTGAACCTGTAATGTCGGAACCGCTTCTCGAAAAGGTTACAACATTTCCATCTTTTGTATACCCGAAAAATCCAGGGAAGATTAAAATCCCCTCTTCTTCTCGTAGTTTATATAAATTGTCATAAGATTCCTGTAGTACTTGAGCATTTCCTGTCTCATCAGTAACAAACAATCCAGCGTCCTTTGGATTGATGTATTTTGCCTGCACTCCTTTTGATTGAAAGAACTTCGCAACTAATTTTGCATTATTGTCTTCACCAGCTGCTTTCAGAGCCTCCATATAATGGTCTGGATTGGACTTATCTGCAGATAATAAAGAGTGTAGTGTGTCTGTAATCTCTTCTGTAATATCTAATGAGAGATGGAGTTCCTTAACAATACTATCGTAACGATCAATTATTTGCTCAAGTGTAGCACTTGTATCTTCACCATTTAATCCCTGCTCTGCGCAATGTATCAACAAGTCGGTCACTTTTATATCATCTGATTTTCTCTTACCTGGTGCTGATACAACAATTACCTTTCGGCTAGGATCAGCTGTGACGATTTGAAATACTTTTTGTAACTGCTCTCCATTTGCTAAAGATGATCCTCCGAATTTTGCTACCTTCATGTAAACATCCCCTGATAAATAAAATTTATATTTATTATCGCTTCAAAGTAGTAAAGAATCAAGCATTTTTTCCTCATTAGATGGACAAATGTATTTTTAGAGAGGACATATCCGTTTTTTCATGTTTCTTTTCCTCTGGCGCATGGAATATGAACTTACGTTTACAATATGTAAAAAGGAGTGAAAGCTATGCGTACAAATTTTCGAATCATTCTTCTTAAGTTCATTGTCTGTATAATTATATTTACCGTTGCCTTTGACCTGTTCTTTGAAGCAGGAGTAACTGAAGTCTTGTCATTCAGTATTTTGGTTACTATAGTTTCTTATTTCATTGGAGATAAAATAATCTTGCCAAGGGTTGGTAACCGTGCCGCTGTTATCATCGATTTTTTCACTGTCTATGGAATTGTGTGGATTTTTGGAAATATTCTTCTACACAGCTATGAACAGATTGCATGGGGAAGTATTATAGCAGCAACATTGATTGGAATATCTGAAGTGTTTGTCCATTTATTTCTTTTAGGGCGGTTTGAAGCACCGACTACTACAGAGAGGAAAAGACCTCTACGTACGTCTCAGAAGCTAGCGTTTGGTACAGAATTTGCGGAAGAGTCAGATCCTCGAAAGAAAAACTAAAAACGTTACTGCTATAGGGCAGTAACGTTCCTTCTTAATATTTCTTGCATGCTATGCATAGTTTTTTTCTTCTAAATACATGGATAATTTTTTTCTCGCTCGATATAACACGGTTTTGACATTGTTTTGATTAAGATGCAAGGCTTCGGCAATTTCTTTTTCCTTCATTCCTTCGACAACTTTTAAATGAAGCACAGATTTTTGATTGGCATTAAGTACATCAAAGGCTTTTGTAATCTCATTCTGTAATAACAAGGAATTCACTTCTTCTTCCACATTTTTATGAGATGCAACCTCTTGGTAAGTGGTTTCCGTTTCAAGTACTTCTTTTCTTCTTTTTTCTTTTCTTACAAAATCAATTGCTGTTCTTGAAGTAATTGAGGCTAACCATGAGCGGAGCTTTGCCTCATCAACAATGGTATCTATTTTCCGAAATGCTTTTAAAAACGTTTCTTGTACTACGTCTTGTGCTAAGTGGTAATCTCTTGTGATACCGAAGGCGATATGAAAGAGAAGTTTTTGATGACTAAAACAAATCGTCATCATATCTTCCTTCGATAATTCCTCATTCATGATCACTCCCTCCCTTTCCTCGTAATCCATTATTTAAACATTTCATTTACAAATGCAGGAGCATCGCTTTTATCAAACGTTCCTAAATATGGGTCCTGTTGACCTTTAAATTTATAGGCGACTACATATGTCTTTTTACTGTCTGGTAAATAAGCATCTTCTGTAATATCCATCATTTCTTTTATTTCCTCTTTCGTTTTGAAAGTTCTCACGTTTGAATGATTATTCATATTAGTAAAAACTTCATGGTTCGAATATCCCTCATGATTAATTTCAAGATCCTCTTTTTCTAGAACCACAGCATAATCAATGTCCTCCTCCGAAATAAAGGCATTATCATGCAGTTCTTTCTCGACTAACCAATTTTCAAGCCTTTTGTAGGTAGCTAAGGCAGGTATATCTGCGTATCCATAGTATTCCTTACTATTATTCAAGGAAAAGGAAATATGAGACTGAAAAGAGTTTGAGCTGTACATCTCCTCATAAGTGGAGGCTAATATATCTTCCTTTATAATAGATAAAACTTCCTTGATATCAGCTTTCTCAGCAATGACCGCACGATCATTTTTATACCCCATTGACTCAATTGTTATCATGTTAATTTCATCCGTTGTTAAATTGAACACTGGATAGCTTACTTCTTTATATTCTTTTGATTCATGAATAGGTTTGTAAAATGCCAAATAATCATCCTTGTTTATATCGTATTCACGAACCAATTTCTTTCCGTTCTTTAACTCATACACAAAAAAGGCGGTTTCGTATGGTTCATCTAATGTTTTTTTACTATCTTTATTAGAAATAATTTGTTTATGCAAATCATGAACTAATTGAATATTGTTGTTTTCATTTAAGTAGAAGGTATCTTTTGTGAAGCCACTTTGCTCAGGATTCAAATAAAGATACGGCCCATCGCTTAAATGCACTCTTTGAATATCCTCTATCTCTGGGATTCGGTTCTCATAGTTAGTGAGATCAAACTGAAAAATAGCAATGATAACTATTAAAATACCACCATAGTATAGATAGCCTTTAAGATGACCAAAGACCCTCCATGTTTTATGGAGTAGGATTTCAGCTAGTACATAACCAAAAAAGGATCCAAAAAGATAACCGAAAAATATCCAGGCTTCCGATAACCCACGATAGTCGTCACCGAAGTAAGCTGCTGCCAATAATGCACAGCAAACAGTCATACCAAATTTCAAAATTGGTTTTAAAATTGGGAAAATAACCGCTTGGGACACAGACTCCGGCTTTCTCTTTTTATAAAGCACTAAACTAAGAAAATACAATAATACAGAAATACCAGTATAAATCCCTAAAAGCATTCCATTAGAAATATCTTGTATTCCTTCTATCAGGGTTAACGGAGATAAATATTGCACTTTTCCATTTAAATGATAACTATCAGGAAAACCAAACATAAAAAACTGAAGATTAAATGCGCTTAATACAAATAACCCAGCTGGCAGAAGCAAAAATATATACGATAGAATTCCCTGAACAATCGAAATACCTGTGATCATGCCGATAAACACTGTACTAATATATATGATCGTATTAAAAAGAATTGTCATCCCTAACCAATAAAAAATAGAGTCAATTACTAAAATAGATTGGAGATCCAAAACACTTCGCTGAACGAGAACAATCATTGCAATCACAACGACTGGTAAATTTACCATTAACCAACCAAAAAGGGTGTATTGATGGAATAACGTTTCTCTTTTTATTGGTAAACTATGAATAAGATCTGAACTTTGTTTTGATTGCATAAAGTGGAATAAGAACAATGGCAATAAAACAGGAACGGATCCTAGTAAAATATATTGAAGTTCCATATTGTATTGAAATACATTCATGGCTTCAAACGTCAAACGTTCTTGTGTAGTCCTGGCTAATATTTCAAATGGGATAGCAAACAACAATACAATAAAATAAATAATAGATACCCAGCCTGAGCTTCTAAGCATTAACTTTAATATCTCAGGGTTAAGCAAAGATGTTTTTAATGGCATATCCGACACCCTCCATTTCATAAATAAAAATTTCTTCTAATGTTAGTGGGAGAATATCGAGAATTACAGGTTGATATTTCATGACTTTATCTACTATTTCCGCTTCTTTTCCTTTAACAATACAGATAAAGACACTTCCTCTTTTCTCTTGATGCAAAAGTTTAACACCAGTAAATAGATTCTCCGGGACATTTTCCTTGAATGCTACTTGGATTTTATGTGTGTCGGACTTTAAGTCATCTAGTTCCTTCTCAATCAATAGCTCTCCTTTATGCAAAATGCCAATATAATCACATATGTCTTCTACCTCGCGCAAATTATGGGAAGAGATAAGAACAGTCATTTCCCTTGAAGCGACATCTTCAATTATTAAACTTTTAATATTTTTCCGTACCACTGGATCGAGTCCATCCATAGGCTCATCTAAAAGAAGGATATCAGGCATGGAGGACAAAGCTAGAATAAACGCTGCTTGCCTTTGGACACCTTTTGAAAATTTATGAAGTTTTCTTTTTTCATCAATTTTAAATGCATCCACTAGTAATTTATATCTCTCTTGATTCCAGTTATGGTAAATTTTCTGATAAAACTTCGCAATATCAGCAAGGGAATATTGTGAAAAGAAGAATGGTTGGTCAGGAATAAAAAATACTCTCTGTTTTATGTAACTATTTTCAAATACGGAGCTCTCCTCAACCAATACAGATCCGTTGTCAGGAACATAAATTCCAGCTAAAAGCTTTAATAAAGTAGTTTTCCCCGCTCCATTTGTTCCCAGCAAACCATATATTGATCCCTTTTGAATATGGAGGCTTATATTTTCAACTGCATCGGTTCCTTCAAAGGATTTACTTACCTTACTGAATTGAATCACTCTTACTGCCTCCCCCTATTGTGGATTCCACTTCCTTAATGATCTCAACGAGTTGATCACTTGTGATTCCAAGATACATAGCTTCTGACAAAAGTTTTATTAACTCAGTTTTAATTGTCTTCATTTTTTCACTGTTTTGCTTTGGAGTATCCGGACTCACAAAGCTCCCCTTTCCTTTGATTGAATAAATATATCCTTGAACCTCAAGCTCTCGATAAGCTTTTTGAATGGTATTCGGGTTTATCGTCAGTTGCTGTGCCATTACCCGAACGGACGGTAGCTGTTCATCCGCTTTCATAACTTCACTTATAATAAGCTCTTTTAACTTGTCTACCAGCTGCTCATATATCGGCTTTCGACTTCTTATATCTAGCTCAAACATGGTCATCCTCCAATCTGTACCTAGTGTACTATTAATCGTAATACAGATGGTACAGTTGAATTATATTTTAAATGCCCAAAAATTAGAAGAGTTTTTTAAAAAAAATAAAAAAATACTCTCATTTTGTTAAAATGAGAGTATTTCTTATGCAAAAATAGCTATAACTTAACTGGATATCTTCAACACAACTTTTCCAAAATTGCTCCCTTTTTCTATTCGATCTTGGGCTTGTTGTATTTCTTCTAAAGAATAAACCGAATCTATAGCCGGGCGTAATTGATAGTCTTCATACAGTTTCAGCATATTCGTAAAATCTTTTGGTGAACCCATGGTGGAACCAAGTATATCCAAGTGTTTAAAAAATATTTTTGGCATGACGATTTCTGGGATTGGTCCAGCAGTTGCTCCGAAGCTTACAATTCTTCCACCATTACTTACTACATTGATTAGTTTAGAAAAACTAGAGCCTCCCACACTATCAACAATAAGATCTGCCGAATCTTTCATTTTTTCCTTAAGTAGCCGATCCCAACCTTCTTCTTTATAATTTACACCACCAGTAGCTCCCATGCTTATCGCATTTCTAATCTTCTCGTTGCTACTAGACGTAACAAATACTTTTGCTTTTACAGCAACAGCCATTTGTAGAAGAAAGGTTGCCACTCCACCACCAATCCCAGGAATTAATACAGTCTCACCTTCTTGAAGTTTTCCTCTAGTAAATAATGCACGGTAGGCTGTTAACCCTCCTAATGGGAGCGCTGCAGCTTCTTCCCAGCTAAGGTATGCGGGCTTGGGGAATATATTTTCTTTAGGTACTTTTATGTATTCAGCAAAGGTTCCATCTGAAGGAACACCAATAATATGAAACCCTTTTGAATAGAAGTTTTCATTTTCTCCCCAATTTAATGCAGGATAGATTATGACTTCAGAACCGTCTTCTAACACCCCAGCCCCATCAGCTCCTGGTATTGCAGGTATCTTAATTCCTGGATATTGTCCCATTCGAACATATATATCACGACGGTTCAAAGCTGACGCCTTTAACTTTACAAGAACTTCATGAGTATTCGGTATCGGCTTCTCTACTTCCTCTAGTCGAAATTGCTCTGGTCCGCCTTGCTCACGTAATACGATCGCTTTCATCCCTTACCCTCCCCGTTTTTCTTTGACTCTACTTTTAGTTTAGCGATTGACCCTTACAGTTTCTACCTTCTTTTTTCGAGGTTTTTTATTCATTTCGACTCTCTAATCGCAAAATACCAAACTTTCCCTCAGCTTTTAGGGAAAGAACACTAGTTTTGATAGCTTTTGTCTTATGGCAGGAATCTAACTAGTTTCATAGAGAATAACAGTTAATAATAGCACCTCACTAAATTTTTATAAGAAAGGAACGTCACTATGATAAATCATGAAATTACAAGAGCCTATTCCATCCAAGAGGTATCAAAACTACTTGGAATTCCTTCTGGAACAATTAGACAGTGGGAAAAAGATTTAAGTGGACTTTTAGTCATTCCGCGTACAAAGCAAGGTGCGCGATACTATACAAGTGTTGAAATTAAACTATTAGAAAAAATTTCAGCTATGAGAGCTCAAAATGTGGGCAAGGGAATGATTCGAACCCTTCTAGAGAAACACTTACAATCACCTTCAGAACCTGCCTCCGAGTCATTCGAAATGATGTTGGCAACGACAGATGTAGCAGAAACAGAAAAAACAAACGAGTACTCGTTACAATTAACTGACATTCAAGCTAGCCTTCAAATCTTAAAAGATGGTGTGATTCACGAAGTAAGGCGAGAGATGTTAGAGCAACGTTCGATCCTTATGGATGAAATCAAACACGAGTTAGCAAATTCATCTTTACAAACAGTCATTGACCTTTCAAAGTCTATTCAAAGATCAAACGATAAGCGAAAAGCTGACATGCAAGTATTGACTGAAGCGATTCATTCTAATTCGAAATATACCTCTGAAACCTTCGGAACATTATCAGAAACCATTGCGAAACATTCGAAAGCAACCTCTGAGACCATTGAACAAAAAATTGAACAAATGAACCATGCTGTACAAACCGAAAATGATCAGCTTCTATCAGCAGTGTCGCAAACCGTAGCAGACGTTAAAAATGATGTTCGAACAGTTGCCTTTTCTTTGCATGAGGATCAACAGCAGCTCAGAGAGTCTATTCACGAGCTCCAAGAATTCACTAGTCATATTCATCAACGTGAAGAAGGATTTCAAGATTTGGTTTCAGCTTTCCGTGAAGCGGCCGCAGCAAAAACCTCAAAAAAGCGCAGCTGGTGGAGACTTTGGGGAGATTAATATGTGGTTAAAAGACAAAGTATGGGTGGATCCCGCTTTGTCTTTTTTGCGGATGGAAACACGCTACCATATTCACAACGATATTTTGAATCACTCGTACCCCCTACTTCTCTCGATTCTCTGAAACACCCAGAACTTACTACTAATAAAGTTCATTCCCATCCCAATCGCTGTACATATGACCTTCGCAATTAAAACAGGAAGATGAAGCAGGTTGATAAAAAGAAGAATCAGTACGGACACTAAAATTAAGGTAGCTACATTGGCTACTACATATTTTAAGGGCTCAGAGTTATTCTCCATTCTTTTATTCTCCTTAAAGGTCCATGAACGATTCATTATAAAACTATTTAACATTCCACATCCATATGAGAGGATTTGAGACAATAGAATTGGACAACCATTTGTAAGTAACAGGCTAAACACACCAAAATCAACTACTGTGTTAATTGCTCCAACAAATGAAAACTTGATAAATTCAATAAGTGTCTGATTTCTCATAATCTCACTACTTTTCCTATTTTTTATCCAGACATAGTATGTTTCAATACAAGTCAAAATATTTATATTTAGTTAAAAATTGTTAGAAATACGTTCCTATCATATAATTACCTTGGTGGTTATATTTCAATTGAGGAGGAAATTGAATGAGTAAATTATCTGGTTACATCAACGGTTGGTTGTCGCATAGAAAGGCATTACTTGAATTACTAAAAGTGGTTGGCGATGAGCAACTCACCTTTAAACCATGGGAAAATGGAATGTCTTTGTCCGAGCTTGCCATTCATATCTCGGGTTCCACTTCAATGTTCGTAAATACAGTAAAAACTGGAGTGTTTACACCTCCAACAGGAAAGAAGGAAGTCTCTACTGTAAAAGAACTGATCGACTTTGTAGAGACTCAAACTGAATTTGCTAAAGAAGAGCTGGAAAAATTAACTGACGAACAATTAAATAGCATCATTGCTTTTGCTGGAATGGACTTACCAGGAAAAGCGATTTTGGAGCTCGCTAAAGATCACGAAATTCATCATAAAGGACAACTTTTTACATATGTTCGTCTTTTAGGAATTGAAGAGGTTCCTTTCTTCATCTATCGTCCATAAAAAAATATAAAAAAACAGGCCTTTTTCCATGCAAGGCCTGTTTCTCTTTTACTCTCCTAAATCAACGTTATGATACACACGTTGTACATCTTCTAAATCTTCTAATGCATCAATTAATTTTTCAAATTGTGCTTGAGCTTCTGGGTCTAAGCTAATATCGTTTTGCGCGAGCATTGTTAGCTCAGCAACCGTAAATTCTGTAATTCCAGCATCTTTAAAAGCAACCTGTACAGCGTGGAACTGATCAGGTTCAGCATATACAATTACAGTATCTTCTTCCTCAATAATGTCACGAACATCAAGATCTGCTTCCATTAATAACTCAAGTACCTCATCAGACGTTTTACCCTCAATACCAAAAACAGCAGTATTATCAAACATATAAGCAACAGATCCGCTTACTCCCATGTTTCCACCGTTTTTGCCAAACGCAGCGCGAACGGTAGAGGCAGTGCGGTTCACGTTATTAGTAAGTGCATCAACAATGATCATTGATCCGCTTGGTCCAAAGCCTTCGTATCGAAGTTCATCATAGTTTTCTTCTGCTCCACCTTTAGCTTTATCAATCGCACGGTCAATAATAACTCTTGGTACGTTATACGTTTTCGCACGCTCTAAAACGAATTTAAGCGCCTGGTTTGATTCCGGATCAGGCTCACCTTGTTTAGCTGCTACATAAATTTCTAACGCAAATTTGGAGTAAACTCTACTCGTATTTGCATCCTTAGATGCCTTTTTTTCCTTAATATTGTTCCACTTACGACCCATAATGAACACTCTCTTTCAACATTATATCTACCTGCCTACTAACTAGGCTTATACTTATACACATGACATATTATACCGCAACAACTCCATTTACGAAAGAATTATCACGATGACTATCACGGTGATATCAAGGTGACAGACACCCTGCGTGGACACTTTCCCTGATTTTGTCCATCTCAGGTGGACAGTGTACCCTTTGGACAATAAAAAAAGCTGCCGTAGCAGCTTTTTTTAATATAGTATCTTATTAATCTCCATCCAACATTCTAAATACGCCACCCAATAGACTACCTTCGTCTCTTCCATTTCCTCCAGCCTGAGGAGCTGCGGCAAACACACGACTCGCTAAACGGCTGAATGGTAGAGATTGAATCCAAACGGTTCCCGGTCCGCGTAATGTAGCAAAAAACAACCCTTCTCCTCCGAATAAAGCTGTTTTCACGCCTTTAACCATTTCAATATTATAATCAACATCCTTCGTCATAGCGACTAAGCAGCCAGTATCGACACGGAGAACTTCCCCTGGAGCAAGCGTTTTTTGATAGATGGTCCCACCAGCATGAACAAAGGCCATTCCATCACCTTCAAGCTTCTGCATAATAAATCCTTCTCCACCGAAAAATCCTGCTCCAATTTTTCTCTGAAATTCAACACCAACAGATACCCCTTTTGCAGCTGCTAAAAATGCATCTTTTTGACAAATAATTTTCCCCCCAAGCTCACTCAGGTCCATCGGTACTATTTTTCCCGGATATGGAGAGGCAAAGGAAACATGTTTTTTTCCAGTTCCTTGATTTGTGAATGTGGTCATAAACAAGCTTTCGCCAGTAATCATTCTTTTTCCGGCTCCTAGCAATTTCCCCATCAGACCTCCGCCACCGGAAGAACCATCACCAAAGATCGTTTCCATATGAATGTGGTCCTCCATCATCATTAAACTCCCTGCTTCAGCGATTACCGTTTCACCAGGATCAAGCTCCACTTCAACAAACTGCATGTCATCTCCATAAATCTTAAAATCAATTTCATGATTATTCATTTACATTTCCTCCAAATTTATCTGTTTGGTATTTTCTTCCTCGTTCTTATTAAACTACTAGACATTGTATATACGAAGAAATTTTATAGAAGTTTCCCTTACATACAATTTTTTTCGACTTCCTTATGTAACACAAATTTCCTGCTAGCAATTGATAGCGTTATGCTAAAAACAAATTTCTTCTTTAAGAAAAATAATATTACACTAACTGACAGATTGCACGTGTTATTTATTATAATTTTCTGACAACAATTGTCTCTAAAATACAATTTCCGACACAGAGTTTGCAATAAATGTCAAGTCTTGCGCTTTCCCGAGAAATAATGTATGTCATGACAAAAATCTACACTAGGCTACTGCCCTGTCAAATATTTGTGTTATTCATAAATTATACCGACAAAGTTTAAAGGAGAGCTGCCCCAAATGTATCACTACCCTACTTATTTTACAAATGATTATGTAGTTCCCGCAACACCCATTCATGACTATTATCGGCAACCACCTCAAATTCAAGGATTTGAAAGAAGATTATCAACATTAGAGAGAAAAAATGAAAACCAATCGAAAGAAATTGACCGCCTGAATAGAGAATTAACACGTCAAATTCAAGAAATAGCAAGAATAAATAAAGAAATTGGCAGAATCAATCAAGAAATTATTCGACTGAACCAAAACGATGAAAAACATACTCGTCGCCTAAGTCGATTGAATCAACGACTAAGAACAGTTGAAAAACGGCTAAATATACCATTTTCCACTCAAGATGATGACTTTTAATAGACTGCAGGGAAGAATCTATTTGGTGATTTCTTCCCCCTTCTCATTCCTCTTAATTTCACCTTATTATTTCAAATTACGAAATAAGTAGTTTGAATTTTAAAAATTATTCTTCGAACCAAAGGAAATTCTATTCCAAGGATAACAAAATTAGGTTATATTAGGTTATATTAGGAATAATCAAAAGTATTTATGAGATGGAGTTGGGCCAATGTTTGAACGCTACAAAGGTAGATTGATTTCAACTATTGCGTTTTTGATTGGAATGACTACATGGAATATGGTTTTCTATGTAGCAAAAAATTATGAGTATGATCCATGGCTAGATCTTCCTTTCACTTTTACCTTTGCAATTACCGCATGGTGCCTTGGTTCGTATTTTGACAAATCAAAAGTACTTTTTAAAAAGCTTTCAAATAGTGAAGAAAACTACAAAAAACTGTTAGAAACAAATACATACTTATTTAACAATTTGAATCAAGTAGTCTACCAAACGGATCACTTGGGTTGTTTTACTGTGTTGAATCCAGCCTGGGAGAGTGTTACTGGCTATTCTCCCATCGAAAGTATTGGGCGCTCCCTATTATTTTATGTGTACCATGAAGACCAAGAATGGATGAACCAACGAGCCATTGATACGATTAAGCATTCCACTCAGATTGTTCAAGAAGAAGTACGTTTACGTAAGAAAGATGGAGGCTTTGTTTGGATAGAAGTCAACTCTAAATTTAATTTTAACGAAAAAGGTAAGCTTATTTCTACGGTTGGAACATTAACGGATATTACCGAATGGAAGCTTTCTGAGTTAAAGTTGCTTCAATTAAACGAGGACTTAGCCATACACTCTGACAAGTTAAGTGTGGTTGCAAATATGTCTGCTGCCATTGCCCATGAGGTTAGAAACCCGCTTACCTCCATTTCAGGATTTATTCAGTTACTGAAAGAGCAACGACATCTTCAAAAAGAGTATATTGATGTCATATTTTCAGAGATTGAAAGAATCGAACTTGTATTAAGCGAGATGCTGCTTTTATCTAAGCCACAAGTTGTCAATCTTAAAAAGTTTGATATCATAAAAACTTTAGACTATGTTATTGCACTTATCAGCACTAAAGCCAATATGAATAGCATTGAAATAATGCTAAAAAAAGATGATAAGCCTATCTGGGTGTATGGAGAAGAAAACCAGATTAAACAAGTTTTTATAAATATTATCAAAAATGCGATTGAAGCCATGCAAAATGGTGGAAAAGTCCACGTAAGTCTTGTGGATGACTGTCAGTTTGTTTCCATTTATTTTTCCGATACAGGATGTGGAATTCCTAAAGATACGCTTGAAAAGATTGGACAACCGTTTTACACGACCAAGGAAAAAGGAACCGGCTTAGGACTTACGACTTGCTTTAAAATCATTGAAAATCACAAAGGTAAAATACATATATCTAGTCAAGTTGGTATCGGAACAACTTTCGAAGTGATTCTCCCACTAACCGAGGCTGAAGTTTCTGCTGCTATATAAAGAAGTACCACTAATAAAGTGGTACTTCTTTTATTAATATACATCTTGTCGAACAAAGACAGAAAAAGAAACAAACAATGCAATAACTGCCCAAACGGCTAGTACCCCAATAGAAAATAAAAGTGTCATCCCGGGTACTGGTGGAGAGCTCCCTGCTAAATATCCTGTTAAATCAAGATTAATCATAAACAAATATTTCGCTGATTGCCAGGAGGATACAAGATTGCTCAAAATTAACCCAGCAATTAAAGCAGCAAGCATGACCCCCATGCTAGCTGACGTACTCTTTAATAAAACGGATAACATAAAACTAAGGGTCCCGACGACAATGGCAACAAACCAGACTAGGCCAAACTCCATTAAAATGTACTGCCACTGATCAATTAATTGAACATGTGAAGTATTAAGTTCTCCTCCTATACTCGTGAAACCTGTTAAAATCGGTGCCTTCCAACCTCCGAATCCAAACACCACTCCTGAAATCACATACGCCAGTAATCCCATAAGGACAACAATAATAGAAATGGACAATAATAATGCAACATATTTACTTAATAGAATCTTCCACCTCTTAACCGGCCTCGTTAATAAGAGCTTTACCGTACCCGCACTCCTCTCTGAAGACACTATGTCTGCAGCAACGATCATAATTAATAATGGAACAAAGAGGGTAATCGATTCTTGCGCAAAACTTCGAACAAATGTAGGAGCACCTGGCTCGGCTGGATTAATATTATTATCGAGATAGTATTGTTGCTGCTGGACACGAATTTGTAATTGAGCTTTCCATTCATCTGAAATACCACTGCTTGTTAATCGGTTTTGTGTATCTACGATTTGTTGCTGTAAAGTGGTTCTCCAATCAACGTCTCCTAATTTTTCAATTTGCCTTTGAACCTCTCGAAATTGTGCATAGGTAAATAGACTAATTAAAACGGCCATAATCGCTATAACAACAATCAGTTTTCTCTTCCTGATAATCTTTAGCATTTCATTATGTATAAGCTTATTCAACGGATTCTCCTCCTGTTAATTCGAGGAATAGGTCTTCAAGTGTAGGCACTTTTCTTTGGATCTCGTGGACCTCTACTCCATTTTCTACAAGCATTCGATTCCACACAGAAGAGTTCTCTGATAACGGAGTTACCAACTGTTTCTCTTCATCCAGTATGACCGACGTAGCCGTCTGCAGAAGCTTCCTTCCCTTTTCAACTGGGGTCACCTTCCAAACTAATTGCTCTTGAAAATTTAATAAATTGCTTACCGTATCAACTTTAATTACTCTTCCTTTTGAAATAACAGCCACCCTATCACACATCAATTGTATTTCACTAAGCAAATGACTGGATACTAGCACGGTTAAGCCTTCTTTTTCAGCTAAAAAGCGGATGAATTCTCTCATTTCACGTATTCCCATCGGATCTAATCCGTTTGTGGGCTCGTCCAAAATCAACACCTTGGGCCTTCCAAGCAGCGCCTGAGCAATTCCTAATCTTTGTCTCATTCCGAGTGAATAGGTTTTTACAGGGTCATTGATTCGGTCTTGAAGTCTGACTAATTTAACAACATATTCTAAATGTTTGGAATCGAAATCTGGTATCATCCTAGAAAAATGTTGAAGATTTTCCATTCCTGTTAAATATGGATAAAGTTCCGGATTTTCTACAATGCATCCTAGGTGACTCATAGCTTTAACAAAATCCCTTTTTACATCATATCCACAAACATGAATGCTACCTGCAGTTGGACGGATTAATCCCACTAACATACGAATGGTTGTTGTTTTTCCTGCTCCATTGGGTCCTAAAAATCCAAATACTTCACCGCTTTTTAGTTCAAAGTCTAGGCCTTTAATAATTTCTCTTTTCCCTATTCTTTTTCGTAATCCTTTAATTGATAATGTTATCTCCGTCATTATAAAACTCCTACCATGTTATTAGTGAAGCTACTCTCTCCGCAATTAATTGATA
The DNA here is from genome assembly GCF_023715225.1 of Robertmurraya korlensis. Lineage (GTDB taxonomy): Bacteria > Bacillota > Bacilli > Bacillales > Cytobacillaceae > Robertmurraya_A. Next base: position 37,317 of record NZ_JAMBNS010000006.1, on the reverse strand, counting down.
GCCTTTACTATTTGGATGAAACTTGTCTGAAAACAAGTAATCATTCACCTTAAGTTGAAATAAGTCAAAGGTTGGTACAAAAACTGTATTCGGGTATTGATCAAGAAGAAGGTTGGTTGAATAATTCCAATCTCTAACAACAGCCGTTGTCGTAGCAGCATCCTCAAGGTCAATAAAAGGATTGTATAAGCCCACTAGAAATATGACGGCATCTTGATTGATTGATTTAATCAACTCCATGGTTTCTTTGAGGTTTCTTACATATTGGTCTTTTAATAGGGATATCTCGTCTTGCTTTGGACTAACCAGCGTTTGTCCGCCTTGAAACAAGTCATTTCCACCGATGGTCATTATAATGACATCTGCATCTTTGATTTGATTTTGAATCGTATCCCCTTTTACTTGATTTAGGAGTTGTTCTGAACGGTACCCTTTCACTCCATAATTATGAAGAGTAAGCTTTTCATCTGTCTTTTCTTCTAATTCCTCAACTAGATAACCAATATATCCTTTTCCTTCTTCATCACCTGTTCCCCTAGTAAGAGAATCGCCAAGTGCAACAATGGTTTTTCCTTCCTTTTCGTTTACAATTTCCTCAACTTGCGGTTGTTCCCTCACCGTAGATTTTTCTTTACTCAATTGATTTTGAATGGTCCACGAAAACCCAAATAGCAAAACCAGGAATGCTCCAATCGATAGGAACGAAACAATGGTAACGTACGTTTTATTCATAATTTTTCTCCTAATAGCAGTATCGGTCTATACTCATATTTTACTGACTGAAACCGCTTTGTTCAAATTTGACCTTCTAATTATAAAAAATCCTTACTAAATAATGGATATAATATCTAAATTTGGACAAATTAAAAAGGAAAGAAAGTTACCATTAAGGAGTATGAGAAATGGATTTAATGAACAATATGTCATTTGAAATGACAAAGAGTTTCATCCCAAATATCAGCAAATCTGACAAACTTAAAATTGTAGAGTTAACAAGAGATGGAGTCGTAATTCAAATGGAAAACTCTAATTGTAGGGGTGTTTTTCCACTTGATAGCTTTCAATATTGGATAAAAAAAGGTTCCCTTATCCATTTAGAGGAACAACAAAAATCATCTTAAGAATTAAAAAAACACTGCATTTAAGGATTATCACTATCCTTTCGATTGTCTCCTAACCATCGTTAGAATAGGAAAAAGCCGAAAAAACTCATGGGAGTTAACCAATATACTCCCACTGTTTTAACGGCTTCTCCCATTCTCATAGCCTAATAATATTATGTTGTATCTTCATCTTAGCAAAAATACGTAAAATAAAAGTTAGTTAGGTTGACAATTTTATGAATTTTCATTTAGGTACTCATCATTTGTCTTTTTCTCTTCAGCAACAAGGAAATGATTAACTACTTCTGGATAATCCTTCAACTCTTTTTTCCCTGTATCAGTAATGGTATACACACCCCTGCTGACTTTTTCAAACCAACCATAATAATTTTTAGAGAGAATCGATAGTGTCTTCTCACCCGTCCCTTTTTGTCGAAGTGCTTTTGGAGTCATCGAGCCGTTTCTAACTAACAAACTGGCAATTTGTATACAGTTCTCTTTGTATGCGGTCATAATTTTTGTCTTTGAACTGCCACCCACATTGTAATTAACGTTTCTTCCCTTCATTTCCTCAATCAACTTTTTCCGGTTCCTTACATGATAATTTTTACTTCTCTGTCTGTTAAATGGTTTTGGGGAAAAACAGACTTCCATTTTTGCACCGCTTTTTAAAAAAGAAACAACAATTAACCCTAATTCAAGTCTTTTTAATAAGTGACAAAGATCATGCCATTTCTTTGAGTTCATCTTATATTTTGGTTTAGGAATTGCTATATACACTTGATCCGTTAGCTTTTGCCTTTTTGTTGCCTGCATAAGGAGGTCAACCGTTAATGATAATTTCAACTCGACAACGATTAATTCATCATCCTTTAGCGCCACTACATCACAATGATGAACTTCTCCCTGTACCTCGTAGCCCAGCTTAGAAAAAAACTTTTGTATCGGTTTATATAAATCTACTTCGTAGAGCTTCTTTTCCTTACTTACCATTCCTGTTCCCCTTCTAGCCCTTTTTCCAAAAAGTATACCACACCGGGTAGGTGTCAGACACCCTTCGTGGACACTTTTCGTATTTTTGTCCTCCTCAGGTGGACAGTCAACTTAATAAAAAAGCTCATATCAATTTGGTGTAATGAACCTCTACCAAATTGATATGAGCTTAAGTAACAGCTTATTTACTTATTGTTTTACTATTTTCAAAATCTTTTCTAGTTTCCTCGTGATCTCCAAGGTACACGTATTCCTTTTCCCAGAATTCGGCGTTTTCAATTCCAACTTTAACTGGGTCGAATACAGGATCTTTTCCAGCTTTCTTTTGTTCTTCGTAGTCACGAAGAAGTTTTAATGCTGGCTTCGTTAGTAGAACGATCGCTATAATATTAAGCCACGCCATACTTCCTACCCCAATATCACCTAGTGTCCAAGCAAGACCAGCTGTCTTCACACTTCCGTAGAACACCATAAATAAGAACACAACACGTAATACATAGTCCATCCATTTTCGGCTCTTCTTGCTATTTATGTAAGCAAGATTCGTTTCTGCCATGTAATAGTACGCCATGATTGTTGTAAATGCAAAGAACAATAAAGCAATTGCAACAAATGGACCGCCAAATCCTGGCATTACTGACTCAACCGCAGATTGAGTATATTGAGGACCAGGTTCTATTCCTTCTAAATTCGTACGAATTGGGTCAGCCCCTTCAGGAGTAACATTGTACATACCTGTAATTAAAATCATAAACGCTGTTGCTGAACAAACGAATAATGTATCAATGTACACAGAGAAAGCTTGAACAATCCCCTGTTTCGCTGGATGCGAAACTTCAGCTGCTGATGCAGCATGAGGTGCTGTACCTTGACCCGCTTCGTTTGAATAAATTCCACGCTTTACCCCCCAAGCGATAGCAGATCCAAGTATTCCACCAAAAGCAGCGTCTTGGCCAAAAGCACTTGAGAAGATTAATGAAATAACTCCTGGTAATTGAGAAATATTTAATACAATAATTGCTAAAGCTACAATAATATATCCAACCGCCATAAATGGTACGATAATCTCTGCTGTTCGAGCAATACGCTTAACGCCACCAAAGATGATAACAGCTAGGACGAAAACAACAATTGTTCCCGTAATTGCCGGACTAATACCGAATGCGTTGTCCATTCCTGCGGCGATGCTATTTGCTTGAACTCCTGGAAGCAAAGCACCCGTAGCAAGCACTGTAACAAATGCGAATAAAACTGCGTACCATTTCATTTTCAAACCTTTTTCAATATAGAAAGCAGGTCCCCCACGGTATTGACCGTTTTGTTTTACTTTATATACTTGACCAAGAGCAGCCTCAACAAACGCAGATCCCGCTCCTAAAAACGCAATTAACCACATCCAAAAAACAGCACCAGGTCCACCGTAAGCAATCGCTGTTGCAACCCCTGCGATATTACCTGTACCAACACGTCCAGATAGAGCTAATGATAAAGCCTGAAAAGAAGTAATACCATTTTCTGAAGAATGCTTTTGGAACATTAACTTCCCTACATCACCCAAATGACGAACCTGTAAAAATCTAGTCGCAAGTGAAAAATACAATCCTACTCCTAAGCATAAATAAATAAGTGCTGGACTCCATATAATTCCATTTAACCAGTTCACGAAATCTTCCAAATAAATTCCCCCTTTAGTATATTATTTTCTAATTATAATAAGAGATGTCACAATTGAAAAGAATTATTTTTAATTTTTTAAATATTTCGATTTACTTTGTAAGATTATTTTACAATAAAGTTTCTATTCACTGTCCATTCCAGACGGACAAATATGACCTTTTTGTCTTTTTAGGGTGTCTGACACCCTCTCTGTGGTACACTATTGGCGTAGAGTTAATATGATAACGAAGGGGTAAATACTTTAGATAAAGGGGAAGTAGTGGTTGAATATTGTGTCACCCACTATTGTAACTTATATGAAAAATCGAACTATAACGAGGTTATTGTTAAATTGGAGAAATGTAGTTTTTGTTCTTATTATTTTAGGTGTATTTATTTTCCTAAAAAATACACCTTTGTTTGAAGCAATCCTAAAGGGTGACTTACAGAAGATAAAAACATTTGTTGGGAATAATCGAATCAGTATTTTACTATTTTCAACATTTATCATGATCATTCAAAACTCATTCACTATCATCCCGTTACTATTAGTAATAACCATTAATATAACTTTTTTTGGCTTTTTGTTAGGATTTTTATGGAGCTGGTTAACAAGTATTCTTGCCGCCATCCTTATCTTCTTCCTTGTTCGCTATTTATTTCAAGGCTGGCTTCTCAGCAAAGTTGATGAAAAACTAGTAGAAAAAGTTGAAAATAAAGGATTTATTTATGTGTTTGAAGCAAGAATATTTCCTTTTATTCCAACTAGCTTGGTAAATATACTAGCGGGGGTTAGTTCTATTAAGTTTTCTAGTTTTCTTCTCGGAACCCTATTTGGAAATTTTATTTACTTTTTCGTTTTAGCACTTATTCCTGTTGGTTTTTTATCATCCACTGTTAACGAATATATACTTGGTGGGATATTACTCCTATGTCTTATCTTTTACTATGTTTACAGTAAAAAAAGAGCAACAAGAAAAGTCTCTTCTAAGATGGGGGAATAAAAAAGTCTATTCAAAAATCCTAGTGGAACTACTAGGATTTTTTCTGTGTTTTGAAAATTATCAAATTTCACATAAAAAATTATTTATGTACAAAACTACTCTAGTGTGTAGTATGATTGGACAATATTATTACAACGAGGGGGATTACCTTGCAACACGGCTTAAAAGAAAAAAGAGAAAATCGTGGAATCCTACTAATCAGCTGCCCTGATAGACCAGGTATCGTTTCGAAGGTTTCAACAACATTATTTGAGCATGACTGCAATATTATCGATTCAAATCAACATTCAACTGACCCAGAAGCCGGGCATTTTTTCTTAAGAATTGAATTCGAATGTTCAGATTTAGAAAATAAAAAACCATCTATTGAAAAGTCATTTGAACTTCTATCGGAAACATTTGCTATGAAGTATTCCTTTAATTATGGAAGTGAATTACAAAACTTAGCCATTTTTGTTTCAAAGGAGAATCATTGTCTCCTCGAATTATTATTAGAATGGCAACGTGGTGATTTATTAGGTGATATTAAATTAGTTGTTGGTAATCATGAGGATCTAAGAGAATATGTTGAGAATGTTAATATTCCTTTTTACTATCTTCCAGTTACTCGAGAAACAAAAGAAGAAGTTGAAAAAAAACAATTGGAACTTTTGAAGGAATATAAAATAGATACTATTGTTTTAGCAAGATACATGCAAATTTTGTCTCCAGCATTTATTGAGCATTATCCATATCAAATTATTAATATTCACCACTCTTTCCTTCCTGCATTTATAGGAGCAAATCCTTATAAGCGTGCCTATGAAAGAGGCGTTAAATTAATTGGTGCAACAGCCCATTATGTTACGGATGATCTAGACGAAGGACCTATTATTGAGCAAGATATCGAGCGAGTCAAACATCATCATGAACTTTCTGATTTAAAGAAAATTGGAAGTCAAGTTGAAAGGAAGGTACTATTAAAGGCGGTAAAATGGCATAATAGTCATAGAATTATTCCCTTTGGAAACAAAACAATCGTCTTTGACTAAAACACTTCATCAAAAAACCGGCATATATTTACATATGCCGGTTTTTTCGCTTATTCTACCAATGGATTTTCTTCTCTCTGAACACCGCTATATTTATTATGTAGAATAAAGTAGGAATCCTTTTTGACAAGTCTCTGTTCTGTTCGTACTTTTAAAATGGCCGTTTGCTGCTGCTTGTTTATTAATCTAGCGGCTTTCTTGTTAATGATAATGGACATGCCTGTTTTAAAAGAAACAAGGGACTGCAGATAGCTATATTGTACAATGTCCTCAATATGTACTAGTGAAATCCATATACAGTGGTCACTAGAGGGAGATTGGGTTGGAAACCAATACATGTTTAAAGGAGCACTAATAACTATTGGAACCATATGATAATTTCCTAATACTGCTTTTGCTCCATTAATTGCCCCTTCTAAGGTAAATCCATAGTATTTCATCGTTTCCTCTAAAATTCGTTTAGGAGATTTGGAAACAAAAAAGGATTTCTTGCCTTCCTGAATCAGTGTGCATACATTCTCGTTTGAATCGATTTCAGGAATCATAAATAGTGTTTCACTTGTTAAAATATAGCTATCAATTAGCTTCATCAAGCACTCCTCCATACGGTCTCATCATACATAATGAGTTATTTATAGCAATATTATCCATAGTCGGTTCGAGCTCTTCAATAGTTGTTTCAACAGTTAAAAAATTCGCCTCATTTCATGTCACATTTCCTAACATGAGCAATTTGACAAAACCAATTTTTCCATTATAATATACTTTTTTCCCACTACTAAATGCTCCCTTCTTCCCAAACAGTACGTAAAAGAATGGATCATCTTAATAAGAGGAAAAGATTGGAACTATTCACAAAATGTTCATAATTTCTCTTTTTGATAAATTGGTGATAATACTCACAACATTAGTAATTACAAAGTAGATTTTTACCTATAATAATGGTAGTATCAATGGAAGATAGGAAGTGAATACATATGATAAAAATCGAAATACCTAACCCAGATGTCGTAATTACTAAGAAGCGACAAGTTGGAGAACCAGTTGAAGCAGTAATAAGCAGCGAATACGGTTTTACTGATTATCACAAAATTCCAAGAGATAAAGGTGGAATCATCCTTTTCTTTAATGCTAGCGATGATTTACTGTTTGTTGGTAAAGCAAGAAAGCTTCGCCCAAGAGTGAAAAAACATTTTGAGGATCAAGTTTCTCCTATTAAAAAACATCGGGATGAAGTTTACAAAATTGCCGTTATTACTGTTGAAGATGCGATGGAAAGAGAAATTTATGAAACATATATTATCAATACGGAACAAGCAAAATATAATATTGATAAAGTTTTCTTTAAGTAAAATAAGCAAATTAAACCCCTCCATTTTAAAAATGAAGGGGTTTTTTCTACTCAAGTTCTTCCTTATTGTTTTTCTTTTTTACAAAGCGATAGGCTAAATAAGCAACGTAAAGCGGTGTTGCTATGTAGATTAAATAGGGGAATTGCTTATATGTACCTTTATAGATAACAAATAATAAACACCCGATAAAGAGAGTAACAATCGTCCCGTATTTCGGTAAAGGAATTTCCTTAAAACTCGGAATTCTTATCCGGCTTACCATTAAGAAACATAATCCTGTAAAAACAACAGTTGTTATTATGTTCGGTATATAATTTCCAAACAATGTTAATAAGGCCAAAATTCCACCAGCTGCAGTAATTGGTACACCTATAAAATAATTTAAGCTTGATTTCGAACTACTAATATTAAATCTGGCTAGTCGATAAGCACCAAACAACGGGAATAAACCAGCAACCATTATCCCTAGCTTACCAAGTTGATTTAAATATGTATAATACACTAAAAATGATGGAGCGACTCCAAACGTTACAATATCTGCTAATGAATCCAGCTCTTTTCCCAGTGAGCTATCTGCTTTAAGCATTCTCGCTAAGCGTCCGTCCATGCTATCTAACATCATACCGATTAGTATTAAAATGGCCGCATTATTATATTCACCTTCTGCTGCAAAACCGATGGATAAAAAGCCACAAAATAAATTTCCTAAAGTAAACATATTAGGAATACTTTTTGTAAAACGCACTAGCTCCTTCAACCTCCTTTTGAGCCTCTAAATACATCCCTACCCTATTATACCATTTTCTTCACCTATTCCTAGCGACTATAAAAAGATAATGCCTAACCTTCCCATTGGATGTTAGGCATTTCAACAAATAATAGTTATTTACTCAACTGTAAATTCTATTGACGAGCTATATGCCTTCCCCGTCCTTGGTGTCATCCAAGCATGTAACGAATATTTACCTTTACTTAATTCAACATCTTTCACGTTAATGTCATAAGTTAGTTGGTCCCCGGGAGCGAGTACCTCTTTTCCTATCACTTGTAAAAAGGAGCTAACACTAGAAAATAAAAACACCTCTTCTCCATTTGAATTTACTATTGAATAATCAAACCTTTGAGAGGAAGTAAAATCGAGTGTAATTTCCTTACCTGAGTCATTTTTCACATGATACTGAAACAAAAGTGGACTAATTTCTTTAAGCTTTGATACCACTTCCCCTTGTACTGTATCCATGTTTCCCTCCACTTTACCTGATGATATTACTGGTTCTGCTTCCCTTTCAGCAGCACATCCACCTAATACAAAAACAGCTATTATAAATACTAAAATTTTCTTCATATAAACACCTCATTTTGTTATTCCTTCACCATATTTGTCGTTTGGAATTGAATTGAAGTTACAAACGAACCATGTAGGAATTAAATTATCTGTAGCTTGAATCTATGTATTCCTCTTCCTTTTTTGAAAAAAACGTGGTACTTTTACAGATAGAACTATGTTGAAATTTTATTAGTGCTTTTTTACTATTTTTTATGTAGAAAGAACAGGAGAACACTCATTGAAAAAAAATTTAGTTATTGTCTATATCCTTTTTTGTTTTATTTATATTTTAGCTTCCGTTTATATAACAGGTGATGTTACTCCTAATAAGTTTTCACACCTTTTAAAAGATATTCTATTCGTTATTTTTAATTTGTTCTTTTTCTTTTTGATCGTTAAGAAAAGCCCTAAATTAAAAACGGTAGAAAAAGAAGAACAACAATTATCTACTTTAATTAACTCAATGGTAGACTTTGTTTGTTTCAAAGATGGAGAAGGACGTTGGTTAAAAACAAATACCTTCGGACTTGAACTTTTTCAATTAGAACATGTGAATTATAAAGGAAAAACGGACACAGAGTTAGCTGAATACAGTGAGTTTTACCGTGATGCACTCATATACTGTGAAGAATATTCAGACCGTATCGCATGGGAAAGCCGAACAGTTACTAGATGCGAAGAAGTCATTCCCCTTCCTGATGGAGGGACAAAAACATTTGATACCATTAAACATCCTCTATTTTATGAGGATGGCTCGAGAAAGGGTCTAGTAGTTATTGGACGAGATATTACTGAAAAAAAACTTGCTGAAGAAAGATTAGTACGCTCGGAAAAACTATCTGTAATCGGGGAGCTAGCTGCTAGTGTTGCACATGAAATACGAAACCCCTTAACTTCTCTCAAGGGATTTGTTCAATTTATTCGCCCAGCTGATCAGAAAAACGACCGATATTACGAAATTATGCTAAGTGAACTAGAAAGAATAAATGATATCGTTAGTGAGCTATTGCTATTAGCAAAACCTCAAAAAGTAAATTTTTCAAAAACTGATATTGGTAAAACAATTGAACATGTTATTTCATTATTAGAAACTCAAGCAAATATGGTGAATGTAAATATAAACTTTTATAAAGCTCACACTCCTACTATTAATTGTGAAGAAAATCAAATTAAACAATTGCTCATTAATATCATTAAAAATGCTGTTGAAGCGTCTAGTAACGGTGGTACAGTGGATGTCATACTTGATGTAAATTCTGATGGGATGACAGTTATTCGAGTGATTGATAGTGGAGAAGGAATTTCTGAGCAAGCAAAAAACCGTCTTGGTGAACCTTTTTATAGTTCAAAAGAGAATGGAACGGGTCTTGGTTTAACCGTTAGCTTTAAAATTATTGAGCAGCATGGTGGAGATATTTCCTACAGTAGTGAACCAAATAAAGGTACAACTGCAACCATTCTTTTACCTAGTTTTCCTTCCCAGGTAGAAAATGCTATGACATCTTAGTATATATTTTAATACATCCACTCAAACTAAATTTGAGCATGACAAATGCTCAAAACTTGTGCTGGGAGTGGATAGCCATGAGTAGAAACAAGCTATTGGTACCTGGGTCAGAAAATGCGCTGAATCAGATGAAAGAAGAGATTGCCAATGAGTTTGGAGTTCAACTTGGAGCAGATACAACCGCACGTGCAAATGGCTCTGTTGGAGGAGAAATGACTAAACGCCTCATCCAAATGGCAGAGCAACAATTACGATCTTAATCGAAGAGAAGCTCAGGAAAAATATCCCTGAGCTTCTCTTTTTATAACTTTATAATGAAACTTCAGGAATGTTATGATAGTACATAGTCACGCAAAATTTAGAAATAATAACTTTTATTGGAGAAGTTTGATGTTCGGGAGGAAATGATGGAAAATTATCCACTTTTAGAAGTTGAAAAGCTCGCCTTAAAAAAATTAAAAACATATAAACAAAGCATCCTTCGTTATCTTTTACGCAGTATGCTTGCAAGTATGTTCATTGGATTTGGTGTAATTGTTGCCTTTAAAACAGGGGGCTATTTTTACAATGAGCATTCTCCAGTTGCCTATCCAATGGCAGCTTTTACATTTGGAGCAGCAATTATCCTAATTGCCTATGGTGGTGGGGATTTATTTACAGGTAATACCTTTTATTTTACCTACACAGCACTCAGAAAAAAAATGAGTTGGAATCATGTTTGGAGACTCTGGGGGTTAAGTTACATAGGAAATATATTAGGTGCAACTGCATTTGCTTTATTAATTTATGTGACAGGTTTATTTGCGGAGGCATCGGTAAATAGTTTTTTGTTAAGTGTTGTTGAGAAAAAAATGCATGTTCCAACAACGGAACTTTTCTTTAGAGCTATTCTTTGTAACTGGCTTGTTTGTCTAGCCTTCTTTATTCCTATGGGAATGAAAGAGAATGGAGCAAAGTTATTTGTAATGATACTATTTGTCTTTTGCTTCTTCATCTCTGGATATGAACACAGTATTGCTAATATGTGTACCTTTGCTATCGCTCTTGTTCTGAATCATCCAGGTACAATCTCTTTTTCAGGAGTTATTCACAATCTCATTCCGGTGACCATAGGGAATCTTATTGGAGGAAGTATCCTCATGGGGGCCATGTATTATTACGTTAACCTTCCTTTTCTTGATGATGAACAATAGTCTCAAGCTAAAACCTACTGTTTGAATAGGAGTTATATGATATGACACATTATTTAACTGTTGGCTCGGAATTGTTTCTTGGATTTTTTTTGCTATTTCTATTAGCTAAAACGCTTGGGAAAACTCAACTATCACAAATTACACCATTTGACTTTATTTCAGCTCTTATCCTTGGTGAATTAATTGGAAACGCCATTTATGACCATGAAACAAGCTGGATGGAAATTGTGTTCAGCACAGCTGTTTGGGGCGGTTTAATTTATGGAGTCGAGATCATCACACAGAAATTTAAAAAGACTCGAAAAGCACTTGAAGGTGAACCAAATATCGTTATTCGAAATGGAATAATAAAATATGAAACGTTAAAAAAAGCTAAACTTGACATCAATCAATTGCAAAGTTTAGTTCGTCAACAAGGCTATTTTTCTCTACAGGAGGTTCAGTATGCAATCCTTGAGACCAATGGAATTGTAAGTGTACTACCGAAATCCCAGAATAGACCACCCACTTTAGATGATTTAAATATCCAAGCAGAGCAAGCTTCTATTCCTACAACATTAATCCTTGATGGCGAAGTGCTGTATGGGAATCTCCAAGAAGCAGGTCTAAATGAACAGTGGTTAAAAATCGAACTATCGAAACAAAACTTTCAATCGTATGAAGAAGTTTTATATGCTGAGTGGAAAAAAAATCAGAAACTATTTGTCATATCGTATTAATAAATCAGGCTTTGGTGGCCTGATTTTTGTTTTGTCATTATCCCTTTTTGGTTTATCTTATGTAATCGTTTTCCAATAAATATGAAGGAAATGTGACATCCTGTCACAAAATTGTCGAAATTTACAACGGATAAAAATATATTAAAAAAACCTTGATATATCAACATTTCCCCTCACTTTTCCACACTAACATTATTTTCCTTACCTTTTTTGTCACAAATTAATCTCTTTTAACATGTTATTATCATCTACATAGTGGTAATTAGGAAGTAGAGAGAATTTCACCTTAAGAAAAACTAACAAAATGCCCATTGTGAAAAAACGAACATTTTGTTATACAAAAATATCTTTTTGTGGTAAACTCTAATTTTCCTTGTGAAACAAAACACAAACATGATTTCATATAAGAAGGAGATGAAACAATTGAAGTTGAAAATGCTATCTCTATCCCTTGTAACAGCCGTATCATTAATATTTTTAAGCGGTTGTGAAATGGTTGTATTTCAGCCTCAAGGGCCAGTAGCTAGAAGTATCATGGAGCTAATTAATTGGTCTTTAATGTGGATGCTTTTAGTAGTAGTAGTCGTATTTGGCTTATTTGGCTATATTGTTTGGAAATATAGAGAAAAGCCAGAAAACATGGGTTATGAGCCTCCAGAAGAACACGGTAGTACCGTATTAGAAATTGTCTGGACTGCTATTCCTATTTTGATCGTTATCGCTTTAACAATCCCTACAGTTACAACACTATATGACTTAGAAGATGTTCCTGCGGGGTATGAAGAGAAGGAACCGATCGTTATTCACGTCACGTCTGCAGACTGGAAATGGATCTTCTCTTATCCAGAAGAAGGAATTGAAACCATTAACTACGTGAACATTCCAGAAGATACTCCTGTACTGTTTAAATTAACATCGGCTGGAACAATGCAATCTTTCTGGGTGCCAGCTTTAGGTGGACAAAAATACTCAATGAATAAAATGGAAACAGAACTATATTTAGTTGCTGACAATCCTGGTTCATATATGGGTAGAAACACAAACTTCAACGGACGAGGATACGCTCAAATGGAATTTGAAGTACTTGCTCAGACCGACGAAGAGTATAATGCATGGGTAAAAGAAGTAAAAGAAACAGCTCCAGAGCTTACTGAAGAGAAGTACATGGAACTACTGAAACCAACACATCTTGGTCGTTTAACTTATTCCAACACACACTTAGCTTGGATCAACCATGCAGAACACGATTCTGAACTTGTGACAGACCCTGAAGACTATCGTTACCATGGGTACCAAGGAAAGATCTTTGATCAGGAAGAAGAAAAAGATACTACTGATGTAGAAAATAATGAAGAAGACCATGGAGGTGACCATAGTGGGCATTAAGTGGGATGAAATTCTGATTACGGGAGATCCAATTATCCTAGGTTCACAGATTGCTATTTTATTAACTACTCTAGGAATTATTGGTGGTCTTACGTATCTGAAAAAATGGACTTGGCTATGGCGTGAATGGATCACTACCGTTGACCATAAACGTATCGGAATAATGTATATTGTAGCCGCTGTGCTAATGTTCTTCCGTGGTGGTATGGATGGACTAATGATGAAAGCTCAAACATCTCGTCCAGAAATGAGCTTTTTAGATGCGCAGCATTATAATGAAGTATTTACAGCGCATGGTGTTATCATGATTTTATTCATGGCTATGCCATTCTTAATCGGTTTAATGAACGTTGTTATTCCGCTTCAAATTGGTGCAAGAGACGTTGCTTTCCCTCAGTTGAATGCATTAAGTTTCTGGTTATTCTTCAGCGGTGCGATGCTATTTAATATCGCATTCGTTGTCGGTGGTGCTCCAGATGCAGGATGGACTTCTTACTTCCCTCTTGCAGGTAAAGAATTCAGCCCAGGAATCGGGAATAACTACTATGCAATCTCATTACAGATTGCTGGTCTAGGAACTTTAATGACTGGTATTAACTTTATCGTAACGATTTTAAAAATGCGTACAAAAGGCATGACATTAATGAGAATGCCTATGTTCACATGGACAACACTAATTACTTCCGTTATTATCGTTGCTGCATTCCCTATTTTTACGGTTGCGCTAGCGTTAATGACATTTGACCGCTTGTACGGAACACACTTCTTTACAGTAGCTGCTGGTGGATCTGACATGCTTTGGGCTAACTTGTTCTGGTTATGGGGACACCCTGAAGTATATATCGTTATCCTCCCTGCTTTCGGAATGTTTTCTGAAATTATTTCGACATTCTCTCGCAAACAGCTTTACGGTTACAAATCGATGGTCGTTTCAATTGTTGCCATCGCAGTTCTAAGTATGCTTGTATGGGTTCACCATTTCTACACAATGGGATCTGGCGCTCTAGTCAACTCATTCTTCTCTATCACAACGATGATGATTGCCGTTCCGACGGGTGTAAAAATGTTTAACTGGCTGTTTACGATGCGTAAAGGTCGAATTAAAATGACTACTGCTATGCTTTGGTCTTTAGCATTTGTTCCTAATTTTGTTATTGGTGGAGTAACAGGTGTTATGCTTGCGATGGGTGCTGCTGATTATCAATACCATAATACCTTATTCTTAGTAGCTCACTTCCACTATGTATTAATTCCAGGTGTGGTATTTGCCGTATTCGCAGGACTTTATTACTGGTGGCCAAAAATGTTTGGCTTTATGTTAAATGAAAAATTAGGAAAATGGCATTTCTGGTTATTTGTAATCGGATTTAATGTAACGTTTATGCCAATGTTCTTCCTAGGTCTAAATGGTGCTGTTAGACGTGCTTATACCTTCTCTGCTGAGTCTGGATTTGCACCTCTATTCCTATTATCTGCAATTGGATCAGTAATCCTAGCAGCTGGTTTTGCCGTGTTCTGCTACAATATTTATTGGAGCATTCGTTATGCGGACCGCAACATTTCAAGTGATCCATGGGATGCTAGAACACTTGAATGGGCAACAGCTTCACCTGTTCAACACTATAACTTTGCTAAACTACCAGAAGTCAAATCATTAGATGCATTCTGGTATATGAAAAAGGATAATGAAGGTCTTACGTTAAAAGACGAAGAAATAGAAGAAATTCATATGCCAAGCAACTCTGGTCTACCTTTCTTAATGTGCGTCGCTTTCGGAATTGTTGGGTTCTTCCTCATATTCGAATGGCATTTATTAGCTGCAATTTCTGCTGTACTTATTATTGCAGGATTGATCTATCGTTCATTTGATTACAATGATGGTTACCACATTCATAAAGACGAAATTAAAAAGACAGAAGGCGCTTGGAGAAAAATGGAAGGCAAGGTGAATAATCATGTCAGCTAATGTGAACACTTCCCTCCCATTAGAATATCAAACAGAACAAAGCCGTATGAATATTTTAGGGTTCTGGATATTCCTCGGGGCCGAAATTGTATTATTTGCTACCCTTTTTAGTGTTTATGGCGTACTCTATAAAAACTACGCAGGTGGCCCAACTCATCAAGATATTTTTATGATTAAAGAAGTAATGATTCAGACAGTCCTACTTTTAACAAGTAGTTTTACAATGGGTGTTGCCATTTGGGAAATGCGTCGAAACAATAAGAAGGGCTTAATTGGTTGGTTTATATTAACTCTCCTATTAGGTGCTGGATTCCTATTCATGGAGATTAATGAGTTTATTCATTACGTTCATGAAGGTGCAACTATGCAGACAAGTGCCTTTCTTTCTAGCTTGTTTGTACTTTTAGGAACTCACGGTGCTCACGTAACTTTCGGGATTTTCTGGGCAACGATGGTTATCATTCAAATTGCCAAGCGTGGATTAACACCTGTTACTGCTAGAAAGACATTTATTATTGGTCTTTACTGGCACTTCCTTGATGTTGTTTGGATCTTTATCTTCACGTTTGTTTATTTAAAAGGGATGGTGTTATAGATGGAAAAAAGTACAGAACGTTTTCCGCTAGCTCACGTCTTTGGATTCGTATTGTCACTAGTACTCACATTCGTTGCTGCATGGGTAGCACTTGAGATGAACTTGTCCTTTACAATTGTCATGTGGATTATTGGAACGCTAGCAATCATTCAAGCTGGTCTTCAATTGTTTATGTTTATGCATATGACAGAAGGAGAAGACGGCAAAGTAAATATAATAAATATCGCGTTTATGGTATTCTGTGCAGTTGTTATCGTTGTTGGTTCTATCTGGGTATTAACATCAGGACATGCGGCACATTAATAAAAATTAAAAATCCGGCTATTAAGCCGGATTTTTTTATTTGCGTACTTCCCCCATCAAGGAAATAAATAAACCAAAACCGAACACTAACATGGATGAAGCCATAATACTAATGCTAATAGAAAGTGTATAACTCATTGTGATACCGCTTTCAAAAAAGCTGTATAAAAATAACAATGCCCCTAATACTAATCCAAATTTTGCAATGGTACTAATTGGACCTAACGCTCTACGTTGCATTTCATTCATATTATTTCATCCCCTTTACTTATATTTTAATAAAGTTCACAAATTTGTCAAATATTTTTTGAAAATTAGACACATTTAAGGCTTGTCATACTTAAAATTTCATTCTGATGAATGTTTCTCACCTCCACCCGCATAAGATGTACAAGTTATCCCCTTTGGACAATCCTAGTGAGTGGAGTGATCATGTGATTTACCTAAGTTATATCGTTCTTGGCTTAACACTGGCTGCCCCAATTGGACCTGTAAATGCAGCAAGATTAGATAAAGGTTTAAAAAATGGATTTTGGCATTCATGGGCGGTTGGAGCTGGTTCAATGATTGCGGATGGAATATTTATGTTAACCGTGTATATGGGCATTGTACATTTTCTTGACAATCCCCTCATCCAGATTTTTTTATGGCTTTTTGGAGGATTTATTCTAATTTACAGCGGGATTGAAAGTATTGTGACAGCTAACAAGTTCACCTTTGATTATCAGCGTAAAAATGAATCCATTTTTCGTTGCTTTTTGATCGGATTTGTCATGTCTATATCAAGCCCTCTTTCTATTTTGTTTTGGCTTGGTATTTACGGATCGGTCCTAGCAAAAACAGCAACAAGCTTCGGAACAACTGATTTACTTCTTTATAGTTCCATGATATTTCTCGGACTTGCTCTATGGGATATATTTGTAGCTGGTCTTACTAGCCTTTTCCGGAAGTGGCTAAGTTTGAAATACATCATTCTTACCTCAATCTTATCAGGCGTATCATTATTAGGGTTCGGTCTTTATTTTGCGTTCCAAGGGATAAAGGTATTATTTTTTCAGGAATGATTACATATGATTTCGAAATACGGAATCAAAGGAAATTAACACGTAGGAAGGACGGTGAATTATTTGAATTTCCCTCCTATTTTATCCGGACCGATTTTGAGAAGGGTAGATGAATATCAAATTACCATATGGATAGCAACCTCTACAAACTATGACATAAATGCAAGTCTATATATCACTGATCAAAATCATAGAATCCTTCCCATTTCAGTCAATAACAAAAAACTACCATTAGGAAAATACCTTTATATTCACCTAATAACAATTAATCCATTGAAAAATGGCTTCCCCACCGACCAATTATTAGGCTATAATTTATTTTTTTCAAAGGACAATCATACATTTGACCTACAACAGCTTGGATATCTAGATTATAAAAGTCCTTCCGGGATCGTTTATTCGTCTTTAAAATACCCATCCTTTTTTATAACAAGTACAGATTCCTCCTCTTTTTTGTATGGCTCATGCAGAAAAATACATGGTAAGGGCGAAGATTTCCTTCTTTTAGGAGATCAACTACTGGAAAAACACCAATCAGATTCTACCAAACGTCCTTCAGCTCTTTTTTTAACAGGTGACCAAATTTATGCTGATGATGTTTCAGAACATATTTTTCCATTTATAAATAAAATCGCAGGGGTATTGATGGGATACGAGGAAGACTTACCTTCTATTGATGAACGAGTAACAAACTACACGAATAGAAAACAGATTTCTAAATACGTATGTAAATTTACGTCAAGAAAATCTACTAACCACTTATTTACTCTCGGAGAATATGCAACTATGTATTTGTTATGCTTTGGTCCAGCACTATGGAAAGACATTCTGCCTCAATTAAGTAATACACCAGAAAATGTAGACATAATAAACTTTGCTAACTCTACATGTTCAACCCAAAGACTACTAGCAAATATACCAACGTATATGATATGTGATGACCACGATATTACAGATGATTGGAATATAACGAAAAGATGGAAGGAAAATGTGGAGAACTCTCCACTAGGAAGACATGTCCTTGCCAATGCCTTAACAGCCTACTTTGCCTTCCAAGGCTGGGGAAATGACCCCTCGCGTTTTTCAAGTGAATTCTTCGACCCTTTAATTGAGTATGTTAATTGCACTCCATCCAACTCACATTCTTATAAAAGGTGGAGCAACTCCATAATTGGCTTTAGTCCTTGGACATATGTAGCACCTACTAAACCTATAGTGTTATGTTTAGATACACGCACAAGCCGAGAATGGAGTTATTGTAAGAAGCAATCATGGAAGTGGATACCTCCTTCTACTTCTGGACCTGAACTAGTCAATGAGAAGGGTTGGACCTTTGCTATAACCAAATTACTTGAATGTGGTTGGCAAAAGAACGATCCATTAGTCATCGTTTCCCCTGCCCCTCTGTATGGCATGGAGGTAATCGAATCTTTCCTTGAAAAGTATATTTCCCCTTTAAGAAATAAAGGGATACCAGTGACAACTTCCTTTGATTTAGAGGCATGGAGAATGAATGGAGAAGGCGTGTATCATTTTTATGAAGTCCTTGTAAAATTGGATCCCTCTGAAATAACGATTCTATCTGGAGATTCTCATATGGCATCTGCGATAGAAGTATGGGCACAATTCGGTAAACACGAGAAAATCAAACTACTCCAACTTACAAGTAGTCCATTAAAAAATGAATCCTTTAGAGGGGTGTCTGGATTAGCACTAAAAGCAGCTATTGTCTTCTATAACATTTTTCAAACAGAAGACAGGATTGTCCGTGTTTGTGACGAGAATCAGTATTTCCATTACAATTCAATTGCTGAAAATAAAGCAGTAATGTTAACTGAAAGTATTCATTACCAATATGTAAATAAAAAAAGCATTACAGAATTAACGAATAATCTAGGTTTGGTGAAATTTTCAAGAGAGCAAACATATCATCAACTTTTAACAAAAAAAGATGAAGCATAACCGCTTCATCTTTTTTTGATTATAGGGGAAGTAACTCAATTGTTTCTCTTGTCTTCAGATCTTCTACCATTTGAACCCATTGAGCAGGCTTATTGGATAACACACTGTAATAAGTAGTAATGAAATCAACAACTAAATTTGAAGAAATCTCTTCCAGCTGATCATCTAATGGCATAAAGCATAAATCAAGACCGGCTACCGCTTCTCCATCGTTTTTCCAAGATGGGTGCACATAAGTAAAGTTTAACTTTTTGTATCCAAGATGGGAAAGCACTTCCCTTCTAACAAACGGATCCATGGCTTTTACTCCGCCAAATTCAAAATCACCACGTTGATAAGGATCATAAATCTCAGCAAACATACCGAACAGTTCTTTTTCATTTTCTTTCGCTAATGCAGATAAATCCCTCAAACGGTTCTGAGCTAGAAAGCGACCTAAACTAAGACCTTGGCGACCAATAATTGTAAAGTCTGTCATTGCAATGTTCCAGTTCGGATAGTAACGGTATTCTGTTGAACCTACCACATCACCGTTATGTACCGCAACAAACACACGAATACTAGGGTCTTCTAAAGGCTCCTTCCATAATTCAAACTCTAACACCTCTTCAGGTGGGAAAACTTCCTTCATTAACTCATGCATTTTAACAAACAAAGGGTCTTCACTGCTTGTAATTCGAACGTAATCCATTTCTATCACTCCTTTTAAGAATTTATTTCCAGTCAGTATAAAGATCAGTTCTACGATCGCGCCATGTTGTCACTGAACCCTTTTCCCTCACTTCATATAGAAGGTCTAAATCAAGGTCAGCAGTAACGATCATGTCGTCATTAATTTCTCCCTGAACCATTATGCCTTGTGGTGGAAAAGGAACATCATTTGGTGTAATAACAACTGCTTGACCGAAATTACCACGCATAAAGTCAACTGTTGGCAACGATCCAACTGTACCAGTAAGGACGACATAGATTTGATTTTCGATGGCTCTTGCATGGCTTGTATAGCGTACACGATGAAAACCATGACGGTCGTCTGTACATGACGGGCAAAAAATTACATCAGCCCCTTTTGCTTTTGCCATTCGAACGATTTCAGGAAACTCTATATCATAGCAGGTCAGCATTGCGATCCTACCTTTATCTGTATCAAACACACGCAGTCCATCCCCAGCAGACATATTCCATTCTTCCACTTCAGTAGGAGTAATATGAAGCTTCGCTTGTTCTTCTACACGTCCATCAGGGTAAAACAGGTGAGCAACATTATAGAGCTTACCCATTCTTTCTAATACATGAGTTCCCCCAATGATATACATTCCTGAATCTGAGGCAAAATTCTTAAATAAATCTAGATATTTTTCTGTAAACTTTGGCAGGTCATTTATGGATAAAGCTTTCCCACTTTCATCACCGATGGATAATAGCTGGGTTGTAAAAAACTCCGGAAAGAGAATAAAATCCGAACCGAATTCCTGTGCTGTTTTTATGTAGTGCTCACACTGAGCGGCAAATTCTTCAAATGATGAAATCGTATGTAAGTGATATTGAACAGCAGACACTCGATATTTCAAAAAGCAGCAGCTCCTTTACTGTTTACATATCAATTAGTATGTATGAAATCCAACAAAATCACAACTTTCTTGCTCTTTTTATAGTTATTATTTATTAATCTTAAAAAGCATCTTTACAGACTTTCATGAAAGTGCTAATTTATTAATAGTTTTATAAAGACAGTGTATACAAGAAAAATATAGGTGATTAGGAGTTTCGTAAAGAAGAAGAGGTGAATCTATGGACAGCCAAATCATTCGTTTTATTAGGGAAAGCTACAGCATGACCCAAAGAGACTTTGCAAAACTTGTTAACTGTAGCTACTCACTTATCGCCTTAGTTGAACTAGGAAAACGCAATGTTACTAAAAATCTCGAAAATAAAATATCAGAGGCACTTGATCTCGATCAAAAACAAATTGAATCCATATCATTAATTGTAAAAGAAATGGGTAACGGTCTTCCTCCATTTATGTAATACACAAAGAGATACAGTGGCTTCCAACGAGAAGCCACTGTTTTTATTGTTGTTGAAATTGTACTTGGTGCAAATTCGCAAATATCCCACCTTTTTCAATTAATTCATCATGAGTACCTTGTTCAGCAATTCCTTCTTCTGTAACAACAACGATTCGATTTGCATTTCGAATCGTTGCTAATCTGTGGGCAATAATGAGGGTCGTGCGATTTTTTGCAAGCTCCGATAGGGCAGTTTGAATAATCATTTCTGTTTCAGTATCTAGTGCTGAAGTTGCTTCATCTAAAATTAAGATAGGTGGATTCTTTAAAAACATTCTTGCAATTGCAAGTCGCTGTTTTTGTCCTCCTGAAAGCTTCAAGCCTCTTTCGCCAATCTGCGTTTCGTATCCATTTGGCAAAGATGCAATAAAGTCTTGAAGATGAGCGCGTCTCGCTGCCTCTTCAATTTCTTCCTGACTGGCATGTAATTTTCCATAAGCAATATTTTCTCGTATTGTACCTGTGAAAAGAAACACGTCCTGTTGAACAATACCAATATTAGATCGAAGAGACTTTTTCGTTATAGATCGAATATCAATACCGTCTATTGTGATTGCCCCACTGACTACATCATAAAAGCGGGGAATCAGTGAACAAATCGTTGTTTTCCCTGCTCCTGAAGGACCAACAAATGCAACCGTTTCTCCTTCATTTATTTGTAAATTGATGCCTTGTAAAATAGATTTTGAGCTGTCATAGTGGAAATTTACATTATTGAAGAGAATATTTCCCTTTAATGCATCCATCTCAATAGCATCATCTTGATCCAAAACATCTGGTGTTGTGTCAATCAGTTCTAAAAAGCGCTTAAACCCTGCCATTCCCTTTGGATAAAGCTCCATAATCGCGCTAATTTTATCAATTGGCTTAAATAGAACATTCACATATAAAATAAAACCTACAAGCTCTCCATACGTCAGTTCACCTGAAAAGCTAAGCCATGCCCCATAAACTAACACAATAAGTATAAAGAAACGAGTCATCATATATATGCCTGATAAACTAAAAGACATCACTTTATAGGCTGATAGTTTTGATAAACGAAAGCGTTCATTATTCGACTTAAAACGTTTAATTTCAAAAGCTTCATTGGTAAATGATTGCACCACTCTAGCTCCTGAAACACTATCCTCTACCCTTGAGTTTACATCAGCAATATCACTATACATATTACTCCACGCTCTATTCATGCGAAGATTACAAAATGTAATTAACCAGATTAATAGAGGCACCATAAACACAGCAATTAGCGCCAGTTTGACATTAATGGTTAACATAATCCAAAACGCACCAATAAATGTCATACACGCAATAAAGATATCTTCTGGTCCATGATGAGCTAGCTCTCCAAGGTCGAATAAATCGTTTGTTATTCTACTCATGATATGACCTGTCTTTGTATTATCAAAGAACCGGAACGACTGTCTCTGAACATGGGTAAACAGCTGCTGTCTCATATCTGTCTCAATATTAATTCCTAACATATGACCTAAGTAGTTGACGATGTACTGTAAAAAAGTGGAGATAATATAAAACGCTAACAATCCTAGACTGACAGAAACAATCATTGACCAGTTTCCACTAGGCAATAGAGAATCAATAAACCATTGAACAGCGAGAGGAAATGCTAGCTCTAATACTGCAACAATAACAGCCGCAGTAAAGTCAATCGTAAACAACTTTTTATGTGGCCCATAATAAGTAAAAAAACGGCGAATCATAGATCGTCTCCTTATACAAAAGCTTTTGGTTATTATTTCTAGATACGAATTATTATAGAATAAGACTATTTACATAGCAACAGAAAAGGGAGCATAGTAGCTCCCTTTCACATTTACTTTAATTCTAATTCTGAAATGATCTGATAGTTTTCTAAACTGTATGAACTTATTTTCGAATGAGATAGGGCATAAAGTTGTTCATCAATATATACCAAGCGTTGAATTTCATTTTCCCATTCTTCATACAGTTCTTTTCCCTTCATATGAGAGATCTTTGACTTTAAGGAGAACCCTTTATCAAGGCTTACATTATACACATATGCACCTTGGAAAATAAATTTTTGCTCGTACTCATTTCCTTTCACACTCTCATACACATTGATTGGAAAAGCAAAGAGGCCATTTTCCGTATTATAAAGCAATGCTTTATGATCGTAATTTAAAGGCGAATATGTTCCTCTTCCCCCAATAATCTCAGTAAACTTTTCTTTTGGATTTCTAACATCGCTTATATCAAACAAGGAAAGTTTTACTCCCTCCGTTAAAATTCTTGGCTCCTTCTCTCCCTCCATGGTAACTAGCTTTGTATCGTAACCAAAACCAATTATATGATTCTCGTCATAAGGATGTAGATAATTACTGAATCCTGGAATTTTTAGTTCTCCAAGGATCGTTAGGTTACTTGGTTCTGACGCATCTATAACAAACAAAGGGTCTGTTTCTTTAAAAGTTACAATATATATGCGATCCCCCATAAATCTTGCTGAGTAGATTCTTTCTCCTTTTGCAAGATCAGAAAGCCTACCTACCTGCTTTAAATCTTTATCAAATACGATCAAGTGGTTTTTTGAAGGTTTGCTTTCATCCCAACTATTTCCTTCGGTTGTTGCTACTCGGAAAAAACCATTATGCTCATCCATGGAGAATTGATTTAGAACTGTTCCAACCACCTCTGTATTGCCTTGAAAAGTAACATCTAACTGATTTACCCTAAATTTATATATCATTGTATTAGGTGTAAACGCTTCTTCTCGCTGTTCATCCGACGATCTCCAGTTTGTAAGAGCTAAGTAGAGGTTCTCTTTCGACATATATAGCTGACCTCCACTCCCCAAATACGTTGTAATTTTCGCTTCCTGTGTAGGTAAAGAAAGGTCAAAAGCAGCTATAGTGGTATAATTTGCTTCCTTTGATCCGGGAATGTATTGTATTTCATCATATGATACAGAGGTTGCTTCCTCTTTATTTACAGAGTCTGAGTATCTCGGACGTAAATCAACTCCATCATCATCTTCCAATAACCAATATTGCGGAAAATGATTTGCGATTAAATATACCTTACTTCCTATCTTTCTAGCACTTGAAAGATATCCTTCTAGAGATATTTCTCTTTCTAAAGTTGGCCTTGATGGATCCTTTACATCGTAAACAAGTGCCCTCGTCATTTCATTCATAGGTGCATATAAACTATCTACCGCTATTTTCTTTTCGGCTGCATTGTTTTCATAACTATAACTATAGCCGATTATTAATAACTGTCCTTTGTCTAGAAACAATTGTGAAGGTGAAAAATTCTTTTGAAATTGTATGGACGCCACATGTTCCATTTTTTCAGCTGATTTGGCAGAGATAATATTTACCCTACCATCTACTACTTGATATATATATTCACCGTCCGTTTTAACAATATCCGCTTCATCAATTCCTTGAACTTGAACATTTGTACTTGACACCTCTTGGCCACTTGCTTTTGAACTCGTGTCAGAAGCAGAATTTTCCATCGAGGTCTCCTCTGAAGCTTTATCTTCCTTAGTAAGAGTGAAAAATTTTTGATTTTGTTTTTCTTCTTTGATGATTTGATAAAAATACTTATTTAACTGCGCTTTATCTTCAATAACGGGTAGAGCACCGTTAACCATCTCACCCTCGAGTTCATTTCCTAATCCATAATTTGCTGCCAGACGAGTTTCTTTTGTGTACATGACAATTGATGCCAATAACAATCCAAATAAAATAGAAAGTCCAATAACCCATTTTCTTTTCATAGCAACCACCTTTCTGAAAAACGATTTCTTATTTGATTGGACTCAAATGGTTACAAAAAGGTTACAAATTTAAAAATATGAAACAAAAAAGTGTGTTTGACCCAGGTTACTTGTCCAACCACCATGACCTTTTCTTCATATGATAAATAGACAGTAATACAAGCTGTTCACTTATTAAGTGGAGGTGAAAAGAATGGGCGAAAGCTATAACGGAGGATTTAACAACGGATTTGCTCTACTTGTTGTATTGTTTATCTTGTTGATCATTGTCGGTGCTTCTTATTTTAACTACTAAAAATTTACTAAAGGATACCTTTGCTTAACAGGTTTGCTTCTAAACAAAAAGACCTTTCTTCAATTTAAGAAGCAAGGTCTTTGTTATTTAATCTATAAATTTTAATTATATGTGTAACGAGTACTTTAACAATGGAATACACGGGGATAACAAAAATAATCCCTAACAACCCCATTAAATTTCCTGCAGTTAAAATCAGAACAATAATCGTTAAAGGATGGATATTCAAGCTTTTCCCCATTACTTGTGGTGAGATCACATTGCCTTCTACTTGCTGTGCAATCACTGTTATAATGGCAACATAGACGAGCATGATGGGATCTTGAAATAACGCAACAAATAGGGCTGGAATTACAGCTAAAAATGGGCCTAAAAAAGGGATGACATTCATTAACATGGCAAACAGAGCTAAAACTAATGAGTAATCAAGACCAATAATTAAATATCCGATATACAGTAAAATCCCGACACATAAACTTACAATCAATTGTCCTTGAATATATGTAGAGATGGTTCTATCTGTTTCTTTTAATATTTGTAATACATCTTGTTGTAAATCTTTTTTAAAGAAGGTTGCCACTCTTGGTGCAAAATTATTGCTATCCTTTAACATGTAAAACAGGATAAATGGAACTAGCACCAAGTAGAAGATGGTATTAATAAAACCACCAATAAATCCAAAAATAGAAAAAATCCCATTTGCAATGTTACCGGTATTGTTTTTTAGTTGTGTCTCTAATTGATTGCTTCCATCAATAATAGCTTGTTGAATAAATTCAGGAAACGTATCACGATTTTCTTGAATATATTTGATTCCGTCAACAACCGAAGAAACCATATTAGGTATATTGTTGATAAAAAGGTCTAATTGATTAGATATTATTGGTCCAATTAACCGAATGACGCCATAAATAACTAGTGTAATAGCTAAATAAGCAGAAAGAATTGCCATCCATTTTGGAACCTTTTTCTTCACTAACCAAAAAATTAGTGGTCTACAAAGGTAAAATAATATTCCTGCCATGACAAATGGCAAAAATATCGTTTGCAACAATACGATAAGAGGTTGGAATAAGAAAGCATTTTCCCTTACTAATAAAGAAATAATTAGTATGAAGATAATAGCGATCATCGCCTGAAACCATTTTTTATTTGTTAACGACATTTTACACTTCCCCATAATATAGATATATATTTGATGATATCAGGAAATGAAATAAATGCCAAACTTTTCAATCCTTATGTTTTGACTACATGTAAATTTCCATTAATAGCAAATGTAATACGGCCTGTTTCCTCTGATACTACAATCATTATTGCGTCAGTTAACTCAGATAATCCTAATGCGGCTCTATGTCTCGTTCCGAGCTTTTTACTTTGAAATGTTTGATTACTGACAGGTAAAATATTTCCCGCTGAGTGAATAAAATCATTTTGTATTAAAACTGCCCCGTCATGCAGTGGGTTCCCAGGATAAAATATAGTTTCTAGAAGAGTTTGACTAAATTTTGCACCTATTGTGACACCATTGTGTAAAATATCTGTTAATGGCTGCTTTCTTTCAACAACAATTAATGCTCCGTGTCGCTTTTCTGAAAGTGTAGATGCAGCTTTTGCAATTTGGTTATATTCTGTTGTATATGGTGATAAGTATGACTCTAAATAATATGAGGATGCAACATTTTGAGCGTCAGAAACCAGCTTAAGTAAAAGATCAAACTCAGAAAGAATACAACAATCTTCTTCTGAAATTGTGTCTTGAATTGATTTTGTTTTCTCCTGTATCGTAGATAACATGAGCTTTACATCCTGTTGAAATCTTTTTTGTTCATACAATCTTCCCACCTCCTACAACTACTTGTGAAATAAGAGACGCCCTAGTAATTTTTACTAAGGCTAACCTTTAATGCACATATTTTTCATTCCCTACCATATCTCTTTCGAAACGTCGTATTAGAAGGTCCATCCCTTTTTTCAGTTCTATTCCCTCCATTGGCTTTCCATGGCCAGTATAAATTAGCGAAGGGTCAAGGTTCTGTATTTTCTTTATCGAATCAAAAGATTGATCCCAATCTTGAGTAAAATATGCTGGTGGAGCATGAATCTCTTTCTTTTGAGTTACAACGGCTAATGCTGACTCCTGCTTCACAGTAATCAATGCGTCACCCGCAATTACGACATGATCCTTTTCGCGAAACAACGAAATATGGCCTTCTGTGTGCCCAGGTGTATGAATCCATTTCCAACCAGGCATTTCCGAAATGGAGCCATCCGTTGAAAGCAACCGTATATATGAATGAATATTTATCGCCTTTCTTGGATATAGGGGTGATAAAAACGCCATTAGCCCTTTTTCTATGAACGGATGGGGTGGTGGATAATCTTTTATACCAGTTACATGCTCTTGTTCCTGCTCATGGATATATACAGGGATTTGCCATTCATTTAATAAGTAAGAAAGACCTCCAACATGGTCAAAATGAGCATGAGTCAAGACGATAGCTATTGGTTTCTTTCCAGAACCTAATACTTGTTCAGTAAAATGCTTAATATAACTCCCTGAGAAAGGAACGCCAGCATCAATTAATACCCAATCTCTCCCCTCAGCTCCACATCCACCTACCAGTACTATGTTTGCAATCACTGTACGATAGCCGTAAATATCTTTCGTTATCTGATTTCTTCGTACATCCAAGTTCATTCGCCTCCTATGAATAGGATGTAATAGTTTCACCCTATTCATGTTAGGAGATTGATTACAATTTTTATGATACGTCAGCAGTTTTCGATGCTTGAATTAAATGTTCAATTTCAGATAATTTCTTTTCATGAAAATATTGGACAATTTTACTACCAACCACTACTCCATCACAATATGAACCTAATTCTACCACCTGTTCAGGTGTGGATATCCCAAATCCAGCAAGCACAGGAATAGGACTTACGCTCTTTATATCCTTTAAGTATTTGGAAACACTATCATTAAATTCTGTACGAGCTCCTGTTATTCCTGTAACAGTTACAGCATATAAAAAGCCTCGACCCTTTTTTGCGATTTCTTCTATTCTTTCAAGTGGGCTTGTAAGGGTAACTAGACGAATTAACTCAATATTTGCATCTTGTAAGTAGGGAGCAATTAATTCTTCCTCTTCAATAGGTAAGTCTGGAATAATACAGCCGTCTATTCCAGCTTTAACTGCATCATGAATAAATGAACCAATTCCATAAGCATAAATTGGATTCATATAAGTCATTAAAATAAGTGGGGTAGATACAATCGGACGGATCGTTTGAATCGCTACCAAGACGTCCTTTAAGGATGTACCCGATTGTAAAGCCCTTATCCCAGCTTCTTGGATAGCTGGTCCATCTGCTACTGGATCTGAAAAGGGGATGCCAATTTCTATTGCTGTTGCTCCGCAATTCTCTAAAAAGATCAATTGATCCATTAACTGATCTAATCCTCCGTCCCCTGCCATCAGATACGGCACAAATGCCTTTCTATTGTTCTCCTTTAGGCTATGGAACGCTTTTTCAATGCGATTCATTATTACAATGCCTCCTTCATATTTGCTTGAATAGTTTGTACATCTTTATCTCCACGACCTGAAAGACAAACAACAATTGATTCATTTTCTGTCATTGTTTGCGCATGTTTTATGGCATATGCGACTGCATGTGCGCTTTCAAGAGCAGGAATAATTCCTTCAAGCCTGCACAACAACTTTAAGGCTTCTAGAGCTTCCTCATCCGTAATACTTTCGTACTGTACTCTTCCGATATCTTTTAAGTAACTATGTTCTGGACCCACTCCCGGATAATCTAAACCAGCAGAAATAGAATGTGCCTCTTGGATTTGGCCAGCATGATCTTGTAACAAATACATAAGAGCACCATGTAATACTCCTGGCTTTCCTTTTGTTAGCGAAGCTGCATGCTGCTCTGTATCAATCCCATGACCAGCAGCTTCTACACCAATTAGCTGTACTTCACTATCCTCAATAAATGGATAAAACATTCCCATTGAGTTACTACCACCACCAATACAAGCTACAATTGCTTCTGGGTTTTTACCAAATTTCTCATTATATTGCTGCTTCGTTTCCTTTCCGATCACACTTTGAAAATCTCTTACCATCATTGGAAACGGATGTGGTCCCATTACAGACCCTAAAATATAATGAGTATCTGTCACATTTGAAACCCAGTAACGTAGTGCTTCATTACATGCATCCTTCAGCGTTCGGCTTCCTGAGGTAACAGATACTACCTTTGCACCTAGCAACTCCATTCTAAATACATTCAGTTGCTGTCTCTTAATATCTTCCTCTCCCATAAATATAACGCACTCCAGATTTAATAGTGCACAAACCGTTGCGGTAGCTACCCCATGCTGACCAGCACCAGTTTCAGCAACAATTTTCTTTTTTCCCATTCTTACTGCTAACAGCGCTTGACCGACCGTGTTATTAATTTTATGAGCACCTGTATGATTTAAATCCTCTCTCTTTAGATAGATTTTTGCACCATTCGCATGCTTTGATAAATTTTCAGCATAATATAAAGGTGTTTCTCTTCCTACATACTCTTTTAGTAAGTAGGCTAGATCCTGTTGGAAGTTTTTGTCGTTTTTTGCCTTCTCATAAGCTTTACCTAGCTCTAGAACTGCTTGCATTAACGTTTCTGGTACAAATCTACCACCGTATATACCAAAATGGCCTTTTTCATCCGGCATTACATATGTCGTCATTTACAAATCTCCCCTGTTCCCATTTTCGCTTGCTTAAGAAAATGAATGATTTTCTCATCGTCCTTTTTTCCGTTCGTCTCCACTCCGCTACTAACATCCACCATATATGGCTGAAGTGACTGAATTGCTAAAGTGACATTATTGATATTAAGCCCACCAGCTACAATAAGTTTTTTCCCCCTGATAGCCATTGGATCCACAACCTCCCATGGAAACGTCTCCCCATTACCACCTCGATATTTTCCTTTAGGACTATCTAAAAGAATATATTCACATGGATATTCCTGAATTTTCTCACAATCTTTCTTTGATGATACACCTAATGCCTTGATGACTGGTACTGAAAATTTTTTACAAACATCAGGATTTTCATCACCATGGAGCTGAACCATTGTTAATCCTGTCTTCTCAACTATATCTTGGATGGTATCTACATCCTCATTAGCAAACACACCAACTTTTATTACATGTGCTGGAAGAGTGTTAATAATGGTTTTTGCTTGTTCGATCGTCACCTTTCGTTTACTTTCTGCAAAAACAAAACCAATTGCATCTGCTCCTGCTTCCACAGCAACCTTTGCTGCATGTATGTCAGTAATTCCACATATTTTTACTTTCAATTAGAAGCCACCCTTCTTAACGGAAGCTTCATCGACCGTAATGCTTCTTCCGGCTTTTCCTGCCTCATAAACGTTTCACCTACTAAAATACCTGAAGCACCAGCTGCTACAACTCTTCTTACATCCTCTGTAGTAGCGATTCCACTCTCACTTATTAAGTATCTATTTGACTCAACAATCTTAGAAGCTAATCTTTCTGTTGTCGCTAAATCAACTTCAAATGTTTTTAAGTTCCGATTGTTTACACCAATTAAGATGTTTTCAGTAGTTAACACTTTTTCTAATTCTTCCTCATTGTGTACCTCCATGAGTACCTCAAGATCTTTACTGATAGCATAATGATATAACGAATGCAAAGTCTCTAGATCTAACGCAGCAGCTATTAACAAAATAAGATTAGCACCTGCATGCTTTGCGTAATCAATTTGAATCGGATCAATAATAAAATCTTTGCAAAGAATAGGTGCCGCAATCGTCTTTCTCACTTCTTCCAAGTCTCGGAAATCGCCTTTAAAAAAAGTACGATCTGTCAAAACACTTACAGCATCAGCACCGGCTTGAACATATTGTAGAGTTTGTTCAGACGGATCACACTCTAAATTAATTGCTCCTTTGGAGGGAGATGCTCTTTTAAACTCTGCAATAATCTTCACTTCTTCCGCTAGTCGTAATTTTTGAATAAAAGACACTTGCTGCCGGTCAACTTCCTTAAGCATTGGTCGTTCTTTTAAACTAAGTACTTCCTTCTGTTTCTCCGCAATAATCCTGTCAAGAATCGTCTCCATACTTACACGACTCCTTCCTTTTTAAATTTTTTTCCTTTTGAAATTAGACTTTCAAGTTTCTGTTTCGCCGAACCGCTATCAATACTCTCTTTTGCTTTTGCAATCCCGTCTACAATGGAATTCACTTTTCCACTGGCAAAAATTCCAATTCCTGCATTGAACAACACGGTATCTCGGCAGGCTCCTTTTTCTCCATTTAGAACCGATAATAAGATTTCCCCATTTCTTATGGCATTTCCACCGATAATTGCTTCGTTAGGGTATGAAGATAAACCAATCTCTTCAGGGCTTATTTTCTTTTCTGAAATCGAACCGTTTTCAACAATAATTAAATGATTTTCCCCTTGTAACGATGCTTCATCCATAAATCCTGCACCGTTAATTACAACGGCCCTTTTTCTTCCAAGGGTATTAAGTACCTCACCAAAGGTCTGAAGCAAATCTCTTCTATATATTCCGAGTAATTGATAATCAAGTTCCATTGGGTTGGTTAATGGTCCAATTAAATTAAATATTGTAGGTATTTTTAACTCTTTTCTTACTTTCATAATGTTTTTTATTTTTGGATGTACATGTGGAGCAAATAAAAAGCTAATCCCCACCTCTTCTAAACATTCTTCTGCTTCCTCAGGGGTTAAAGTTAAATTTATTCCTAAATACTCCAGCACATCTGCACTTCCTGTTTTACTTGAAATACTTCTGTTTCCATGCTTTGCAACAGTGATACCAGCGCCAGCAATAACAAATGCAGAGGTAGTACTTACATTGAAGCTTTTTGAACCATCTCCACCTGTTCCACAATTGTCCATTACATTCTCCATCTTTTTGGTGAAAGTGAGTGATTTTTCTCGTACCGCTTGAACTAAACCTACAATTTCCTCCACCGTTTCTCCCTTTGTCTTCAACCCGATAAGAAATGCAGCAATTTCACTATCAGTTACTTCATCGGAAAAAAGTTTCCTAACTGCATCTTCCATTTCTATTTGTGACAATGACTTGTTTTCAGACAGTTTTTGTAGATACTCTCTCATTTAGAAACTCCTCTCCTATTGATGTTAAGAATGCTTGAATTAGTTTTTTCCCGCTTTCCGTCCCTACTGATTCTGGATGAAATTGAAATCCATATAATGGTGCCTCTTTGTGTTTAATCGCCATAATCTCACCATCATCAATGGAAGTAGCAAGAACTTGTATCGTGCTTGGAAGTGTCGCTTTTTCAATAACAAGGGAATGATATCTCATTACTTCCAAAGGTTCCTCAAAACCTTTAAAAAGCTCTATCTTTTCATGAGAAATCTTCGAAATTTTACCGTGCATTATTTCTTTTGCTTTTGAAACCGTTGCTCCAAAGGCATGACCAATTGCTTGATGCCCTAGACATATACCAAGGATAGGTATCCTTGTATATAACTGTTGAATAACCTCAATACAAATTCCAGCATGTTCAGGGCGTCCTGGTCCAGGAGAAATCACAATTGCTTTTGGAGATAGCTCAATAATGTCTTCTACTGTAAGACTATCATTTCTTTTCACAACTATTTGTTCTCCAAGTTCACCTAAATATTGATATAGATTGAAGGTAAAGGAATCATAATTATCAATTAGTAAAATCATTTTTCAACCTCCAAGAAAGCTTTCATTTTGTGAATGGTTTCTTCGTATTCTTTTTCTGGAACCGAATCATACACAATTCCTGCCCCAGCTTGGATATATGCTTTTGAATCCTTAACCACCATTGTTCGAATAGCAAGAGCAAAGTCGATATTTCCGTTAGCAGAGTAATAACCGACTGCTCCTGAGTAAATGCCCCTCTTGACATCTTCAAGTTCATTAATGATTTCCATCGCTCGAATTTTTGGTGCTCCAGATACGGTACCAGCCGGTAGACATGCAATTAGTGCATCAATTGGGTGAAACTCTCTCTTCAACGTTCCTTTTACTTCTGACACAATATGCATGACATGCTTGTATTTCTCGATATCCATGTACTTGCTGATCTCCACACTACCAAATTCACAAACTCTACCTAAATCATTTCGACCCAGGTCAACTAGCATTCGGTGCTCAGCTAATTCTTTTTCATCATGAATCAATTCCACACTCAGTTTCTCATCTTCCTCCAGAGTTTTCCCTCTAGGCCTCGTTCCTGCAATTGGATTCGTATAGACGGTTTCCCCGACTGCTTTCATCAAGCTTTCAGGTGATGCCCCTGCAACCACATAATCTCCAAAATCGAAATAATACATATAAGGAGAAGGATTTTGAACTCTAAGCTTACGATAAAAAGAGAATGGATCACCCTGTATATTTGCTTTCATCCTTTGAGAAAGGACGACTTGGAATATATCGCCTTCTACAATGTACTCCTTTGCTTTTTTCACTTTGTCCATGAACTCTTCTTTTGAGATTGATGCTTCATAGGAAGAAATAGAAACAGGTGAAGGTGCTTCTTCTCTTTCGTTTAGAATCTGATTCTTAGTTTCTTTGACCAAACCTTTAATATCCTCCAAAGAAGATTGATCACTGATCGGAATACCCACAATAAACACCTTTTGAGTTAAATGGTCAAAAACAACGATTGTTTCGAATAATAGAAAATGAACTTCTGGGACGATCATTTCGTCTCTCGGTATTTCACCGATTTCCTCGTAATAACGAACGATGTCATAGCTTACAAAACCTGCAGCTCCCCCAATAAAAGGGATTTCTTTCATAAAATCATTTTCAATACTTGGTACAATTTCTTTCAGCACCTCAAGAGGGTTAGCTCGAAGGGTTTCACTGCTTCTCTTTTTAATAAGTAATGTGTTATTTCCACTTCCCTTTAGCTCTACTGCAGGATTAGCCGCTATAAAGGAATATCTTCCTGAATGCTCGTGCTTTAACGAGCTTTCTAATAAACATTTCTTTACACCTTTAAGTCGCTGAAATATTGAAATGGGTGTTAACGTATCACCTAGAATTTCTTCAATAATGATGCTTTGAACATTTGCGTTCATGGTTTTCCCTCCTTATAAATAAAAAAAGTCCCCTATACGTAGAAAACTACGTATAGAGGACGATTTTGATCGTGGTGCCACCTCAGGTTCAGAGCATATATGCTCCCTTTAGTTCCTTTTAACGGTGGAATTCCGTTGGTCCCTACTTCACGTTCAAGACCACTCTCATAAGTCCATTCAGCCAAGGGTTTGATCGGTTCTCAGCAATCCCGACTCTCTGTGTCAAACAAACTAGGCTTACTACTCTTAATCGACGATTTTCTTTTATTAAATACAAAAAGGGCTTCTCTCCTGAAAAAGGACGAGAAACCCGTGGTGCCACCTTTATTAGCTAATTATATTAGCTCACTTTACAGATATCTTTGCTTTCCATGAAGCAATAAATATCTGTCTCTTGTAACGATGAGACTTTCGCCAAGGCCTACTACTTTTTATAAAGGTTCGGTTTGGAGGCTCCGAAGTCCATTCCCTAATACTTCCACACTGATTTGCACCAACCATCAGCTCTCTAAAGTTTCTGTAATAGGTACTACTCTTCATCAACACCGTAGTCTTTAATTGTTTATTATGATATAAGATTTACCTAAAAAAGTCAACGATAAAAACTGAAAATTTTTAAAAGTGAAATTAAACTGTTTTAGCTAACAGTTTTTCTACATTTTCTTTCCATACATGTGCCAATTCATTTACATTTAATAAGGCTTTCAGACCTTCTCTATTTTTCTTATCATGAAGGAAAATTTGATTTGCGTAAAGGATAGAAACTTTTTCTTGAGTTCTTTCTAACAATTCAAGCTTCCCTTCACTATTTACAGTTCCTTCCTGCAGCACCTTAAAGAAATAACCAGTATAGTTTGTCTCGACAATTCTTTTTAAAAACAGATCAATTTCATTGAACTTCGAAATTTTGGAGCAAGGAACACGACCTTGTGTGACTTGAACAACAGTATTCCCAAGGGAATATACATCTCCTATGTAAACATCCTTTTCAAGCATACCTGTTACACAAAGGTTTTCTCCTAGGGCTGGTGGAGAAAGCTTTACACCAAACTCCTTTTCCCATTGCTTATAATGTTCAAAAGAGTACACACATACCGCACGTTCTGGTCCTCCATGGTATTCTAAACTTGCAACACCATCTCCTACAAAGCCATCTTTTGTTAACTCGGCTACCGATACCTTTTCTTTTCCAATTCCTGAACTTTCGTTTTTCCCTTTCCAATTAAAAGCTTTTGGTTTACCAACACTAAGAGTTATTATTTCTGCCATTATTTCACCCCATACCCTTCATCTGATGATTCATATTTTAGCCTACCATGTTTGGAAAATCCATTTTTATGTAAAGAAAAAAACTAATGAGTTTTGATTCTTAGGTCCATATTATAGTTATGCGAGTAAATACCTAATTAGGTGATAAGGTCCCTTTCTTATAAAAAATGAAATGAAGGCGGGTCGGAATGTCAAATTCTTATAAATCTAGAAACGGGAAAAAATATAAGGAAAACAAAAAGAAGGGTGATGGTAAACACCATAATCAAAGGTGGGCTGTACTCTCACTATCATCTATTCCTCTAGTTATGACACTTGGTAACTCTATGCTGATACCGGTACTTCCCGTTATGGAAAAGAAAATTAATATTTCTCCCTTCCAAACAAGCATGATCATTACAGTTTATTCAATTGTTGCGATCTTACTGATTCCAATAGCTGGTTATCTTTCTGACCATATTGGGAGAAAAAAGGTTATCATCCCAAGTCTTTTCATTGCAGGAATCGGGGGGCTTATTTCTGGATGGGCCTCTTGGAAGATGGAAGATCCTTATTGGATTATTCTAATCGGCAGGGCTTTACAAGGCGTTGGTGCTGCAGGAGCATTCCCTATTGTTATGCCACTGATTGGAGATATGTTTAAAAGTGAGGAAGAGGTTAGTAGCTCTCTTGGCGTCATTGAAACATCTAACACTTTGGGAAAAGTATTAAGCCCTATCCTTGGTGCATTTTTAGCAAGTTTTTTCTGGCACCTTCCGTTCTGGGCTATCCCTGCATTTTGTATCATATCTATTCTTCTTACTCTCTTTCTCGTTCAAAATCCGAAGAAGAGAACCGAGCCCATTCCATTTAAGAAGTTTTTCCAAAAGGTAAAAAAAATCTTTGTTCAAAATGGCCGTTGGCTCTATACCGTATTTATTGTCGGAGTTATTCTCATGTTTGTATTATTTGGAGTACTATTTTACCTTTCAGATATATTAGAGAAGCAATATGACATTAAAGATGTGAAAAAAGGATTGTTTTTGACAATCCCACTTGGAGCACTTTGCCTTGCATCGTATATTACAGGAAAAATGATTAAAGAAAATAAAGTTTTGATGAAGTGGATTACCTTCGTCGGAATCGTTTTACTAGCCATTAGTACGGCTTCTCTAAGCTTTTCTGATAATTTATGGTTCATGATATCGATGTTCACCATAGGTGGCATTGGAATAGGTGTTGGACTTCCTTGCTTAGATGCGTACATTACAGAAGGAATCGAGATGGAGGAGAGAGGCACTATTTCCTCTATCTATAGTTCGATGAGATTTATTGGTGTAGCAGCTGGTCCACCTGTAATGGCCATTCTTCAAAAGAATCTCCAAACTTCCTTATTCTATATACTGGCTGGCATAAGTGCAGTTGGTTTACTTGTGATACTATTTGGTATAAAACCGGAGAAAAAAAGTGCATAAAAAGAAGTCGTACTGCCCTGAGTGAACTATACCCCGAATAACGGACACTATTAAAAAAGGTGCCCCTTATTCGGGGTTTTTTATGTCTTAAGAAAAAATCCCGTTTATAATGAATTCATACGAAAACGGGGGATTTATCATGGCCAAGA
>NZ_JAMBNS010000059.1 GCF_023715225.1 Robertmurraya korlensis | reverse complement strand
CTTTTCAGTCTTATCATCAACATTCCAACCCAGTTTTAAATCATACACAAAAGCCTCAATAAACCGATTTAGCATCTTTCTATAAACTTTCTTATTCTCTTGAATCAAAGACAACATAAACTCACATTCTTGATGGTTTTGCTCAACCTTAGCATTACCATAAGGAGCACCACTAAAATACGTCAAATGACCACGATTCACATTCATACCTAGAATTTGCATAATTTTCATCGCACGATAACTATTCATCATTTGAAAGAACTGATCATTAAAATGCGGTAGCTTATCAAAATCTCTCACCAACTGGAGGCGATAGTCATACGGCAAATGCTTAAAATGATAATAGGGGTCAGCACAGAAAACGGAAAAAATAGGGCGGTAAGGAATTTTGTCGAGTATTTTTAAGCGTTTTTCAACTGTCTAAAAAACCAGGGTTTAATAGACACTTTGCTCTCACCAGATTTAAATGGCTATTCTAGCGATTTTTTGTATAACAACTCATTTATTAAATAG
>NZ_JAMBNS010000058.1 GCF_023715225.1 Robertmurraya korlensis | reverse complement strand
GATTTTTTGTGTCAAAACGCTCTCACCATGACTGCTGATAAATTCACTATGCCCCCAAGTGCTGCGAACGTTGCTAGGCGCTGAGGGATTGACCACATGGTCACCCGTCTGACCTGCGCCAATGACCATGCACTGGCTATCGAGCGCCCTTGCGGTGAGTAGGGCGTGCCAATGTGCTTTACCTGTTTGGTAAGTAAACGCCGAAGGCGCGGTGAGTATATCTGCGCCTAGTTCGCGTAGTTTGACCGCAAGGGTGGGGAAACGAATATCAAAACATACCATCATGCCAATTTTGCCAAACTCGGTATCCGCCACAATGAGCTCATTACCGGCTTCGAAGGTTCTACCTTCATCATAGTTGCCTGTGCTATCATTGACGGTGGCTTTGAACAAATGAATTTTGTCATAGCGCGCTAAGCAGTCGCCTGCAGGGTCAAATAATAGTGAGCTTTGCCGAAGTTTGCCGTCAGCCACAGGCGTACCGTCAGGTCGATACGGGCAGGGCAAGGTTCCTGCC
>NZ_JAMBNS010000057.1 GCF_023715225.1 Robertmurraya korlensis | reverse complement strand
ACATTGGCATCCTTGGCGGCTTGTAAGGCTTGACGGATATCACCTTGATATTTTTCTAAATCCAAACGGTTTAGATGCGCATGGGTATCGGTAAACATATCACTCTCTTTTTTTAATTGATTGACGCTTAAATAAGGCTGCGGCGCATAAATTCAATCAAATGCACCGTCAAAGCGTTAATCATCGGGTAAAAATTCTTGCAGCACTTGGTTTAAAAATAAAAACCCTTGCGCTGTGCAGTGGATATGGTCACCGCTTAACTCAACCAACCCCCGATTGTGTAGTTTTATCAATTGTGGCTCAATGACTGACCATGCCAAGCCTGTTCTCTGTGTCCAAAACTGTTTGGGCACGCCATTTTTTAGCCGCAGCCCATTCATCATAAATTCAAACGGTAAATCAGCAGGCTCAATGGCTTGCCAACCTATCGCTGACTGATTAATCCTATAATCTTTTGGTAAACGGGATTTGCTAAACCGGTAAATGCCATCAGGCCGCGTGACTTTACCATGCGCGCCTGCCCCAAT
>NZ_JAMBNS010000056.1 GCF_023715225.1 Robertmurraya korlensis | reverse complement strand
CCAGCCGCCTAAGGTGGGACAGATGATTGGGGTGAAGTCGTAACAAGGTAGCCGTATCGGAAGGTGCGGCTGGATCACCTCCTTTCTAAGGAAAATTGAGGCTTACGACCTTCGGTCGAAGCTAACATCGTTGATGATATGATTTGTTTAGTTTTGAGAGAGCAAACTCTCATATATAAATAGTAAGTTCTTTTTTTCTGTTGTATGGGCCTATAGCTCAGCTGGTTAGAGCGCACGCCTGATAAGCGTGAGGTCGATGGTTCGAGTCCATTTAGGCCCACCATACAAACTTAATGGGGCCTTAGCTCAGCTGGGAGAGCGCCTGCCTTGCACGCAGGAGGTCAGCGGTTCGATCCCGCTAGGCTCCACCAAAAATTGTTCTTTGAAAACTAGATAATGATATATGAAGAAAACCAAGAAATACCGAGTAATCGCCATTTTAGTTTTCTCTCTAATTTATTAGAGAAACTTTTTAACCGTAGGTTAAGTTAGAAAGGGCGCACGGTGGATGCCTTGGCACTAGGAGCCGATGAAGGACGGGA
>NZ_JAMBNS010000055.1 GCF_023715225.1 Robertmurraya korlensis | reverse complement strand
CTATGAATTCGCGCCATCAATTCGACTTAAACCCTGTTAAGCTTCCTTACAACGTAGTGTATGCGGGATAATTAAACTGTCGCTTTTGCTGTCGCCCATACAGCCGAAATTTATTCACGGCCGTATGACTCACGATAGGGCGCACTAAACTGCCAATATTTAATTTATAGATTTTAAGACTGATTTTAATCAATATCAGCACACGACATACGAGTAACGAAGATAATTGTCATTTGAAAACATGTTCAAATAGTTTGTAAAGATTAGTGATATATAGAGATAACAGATAAATGGTGGGTTTTGTGCCTTACAACCACAAAACTGCTGGTAACGATTAGCGTATTATGCGCCTAGGTAAATGAACTCAGTAGTTGCGATTTTGAGATAAAGGTTGACGGTTTTGGACGATTTACCATTTTAAATTGCCCACGCCTTTGTAAAACCTAACTTATCAGGCTTGCCATTTAAAGCGAAAACTAACGCTAACACTTTTTGACCAATAGGGAAAAAGGGTTCATTCATTTGTTCTAAAACACACATTGTTTTGGGCAAAAACCCCAATCCAGCATGATGGCTGTATTTACC
>NZ_JAMBNS010000054.1 GCF_023715225.1 Robertmurraya korlensis | reverse complement strand
ACTCTTAGCAAGTTTGTTAGCTTGAAAATAGCAAGGTGTGTGTCATGTTAGTAAATAAAAAAAGCAATCTGCCATTTCAAGATAAAATGACAAACTGCTATTTTAACACATTTTTATATGGTTAAGCTATATGTTTTAGCAAATGCAGATGGTAATTATTCAACCAATCCGATTAAGTCACCATAACCTTCTTGTTCCATCTCATCTACAGGGATAAAACGTAGCGATGCGCCATTGATGCAATAGCGCATGCCGCCAAGCTCAGGAAGACCGTCATTAAACACATGGCCTAAATGCGAATCAGCAACACGGCTGCGTACTTCAGTACGTCGCATACCGTGACTGTCATCAAACAATTCATTGATTACTGCTGTATCAATCGGTTTGCTAAAGGCGGGCCAACCACAACCTGAGTCATACTTATCTGATGAGCTAAAAAGCGGCTCACCGCTGACAATATCCACATAGATACCACGTTCAAATTGGTGATCATACTCATGGCTAAAAGGGCGTTCAGTGCCGTTTTGCTGTGTCACATAATATTGCTCATCATTCAAATTTGCCTTGATTTCAGCTTCAGAAGGTCTTACATACTTC
>NZ_JAMBNS010000053.1 GCF_023715225.1 Robertmurraya korlensis | reverse complement strand
GTAAATTAATTTAGCTGCTGGTCATTAATAATCTAGCATAAAGAAGAATCTAGCATTCAGCTTAATCTAGTTCGTCTAACCAAGCCATTTGAATCGCTTCTAGTTGTTTTTCGGTCGATTTGGTTGGGTCATCGCCAAATTCTTCTAACTGCGTCACATACCGATGCAAATCAGTAAAACGAATATATTGCACGTCTTCATCAGGGTATTTTTCAGAAAGTTGAATGGCAATTTCTAATGTGTCGTTCCATTTAAGGGACATATTTTTCTCCAGTTACTTGATGGGGGTGAGTTTTTTGATTTCGTTAAGATTGTCTTGCCAGGTTTTGATGACAGGGTGAGTTTGTTCATCTTGCTGTACAATGACACTGGTCGGTTGCACTTGCCCATCTAGCATCAATACAATTTTGGTCAGTGCCACCACATTTAAGTCATTTTTCACCCAAAACTCGTGGCGAAAATACAGGTATTTTTTATCCCAAGCCAGTAGTTGACTGCGAAGCGTCAATTTATCAAACAAAAAGCTTTCTTTGATGTAGGTTAATTGTTGCGATGCAATCACCCAACCTAGCTTGTCCGTTGGGCGTTGCTGCATCAGCCACTGT
>NZ_JAMBNS010000052.1 GCF_023715225.1 Robertmurraya korlensis | reverse complement strand
CGCTATAAGGACATTCACCAATCATGGGGTGTTATTCCGCTGTTTGAACAAAACTGGTTAGGTGGCGATCGATATAACCAAAACTATGGTGCTACCCTTGAATATAATCGTCAGCTTAATCAACAATGGCAACTTTCAGGCAATGTTGGGCATATTCAAAAACGCTATCAAGATAGCAGTATCGCCGATCGTTATGATGGTCATAGCAACAGTATTGCTGGGCTTGTATTGTATCAACCAAAGCCAAATTGGCTGGTGTACGGCGGTGCAGATTATATGCGCGATGACTTATCTGATGAAGCAGAGTCTTCGAACCGAAAAGGTATTCGATTAGGCGGCGTGTATTCTGGCGAACAACTCGTATGGCGTAGCAGTATTCGCTATGCCAAGCGAGACTTTTGGGCGGATAACTTTTGGTATGATAAAAAACGCCATGATGACGAATATCAGTTCAATGCCAGCTTGTCGCATAAAAAATTACAATGGCATGGATTTAAACCAAAGTTAAACTATAGCTATCAAAAAATTGCGAGTAATTTAGATTTATATGATCGCCAAAATAATAATTGGTTTATCTCTTTTGATAAGAGTTTTTAATTAAATAAGTA
>NZ_JAMBNS010000051.1 GCF_023715225.1 Robertmurraya korlensis | reverse complement strand
CCCATAGATCAATGATTAGCTTTTGTCCTTTGGCTAAACTAAGCTGTAAGGTGGATTTTAAGCCTTTTTTACTTGTTTGGTGGGTAGCAATGTGTTTGATGGCGGATTGTTTAAAGGGTAGCCAGCCTAATGATTTACGTTTTGAATTTGGGTTGTTGGTTCGCCAGTTTAGTTTGGCTTTTTTGAATTGCTTTCGAGCTTTGGCGTGGGTTTCATTGATGGCTTGGATGGTCTGACTGTGTAAGCCAAGTAGTTCACCGCTACCTTTGGTGTAGTCGTTTAGGTCGTAAGCACTAAAGAACTTGCCAGTACGCTTAAGATGCTCGTAGCTTAACGCATTAACGTAGTTCCATACGAAATTCACCGAACCGCTTAGGCGATTTAATTGGTTTATGTGTTTGTCTCGTATGCGTAGCTTGAGTGTTTTCATGCAAATTATTTTAGCAAAATTTATGCAAGCGTTATAGTGTATGAGTTGCCTTATATCCACCGCCTAAAGTCGGTGGTTTTACGGCAACAGAGGATAAAAAAGTCCCAAGTCTGGCACATACCAATACCATGGGACTTATATAGCATGGATTCAAGATAAGAGCTTAGCACTTCACGCGCTTGTTTGCTTT
>NZ_JAMBNS010000050.1 GCF_023715225.1 Robertmurraya korlensis | reverse complement strand
AAAGGTTAGCCGCTGCATAGGCAGTAGCTTGGGCGTCAGTTAATCCTGCGGCTTTGGCTTTAGCAACCAAGGCAACACGGTTGGCTTCAATGGCAGCAGCTTTTTCAGCATCTGAACTTGATGAGTTTGGAATAGGTGTAGGTTTTATAGAGTTATTATTATGATTATT
The DNA here is from genome assembly GCF_023715225.1 of Robertmurraya korlensis. Classification (GTDB taxonomy): domain Bacteria; phylum Bacillota; class Bacilli; order Bacillales; family Cytobacillaceae; genus Robertmurraya_A. The sequence continues at coordinate 454 of NZ_JAMBNS010000050.1, read as the reverse complement.
ACTACTACACGCAGCTATGCTTAGTGATAAAAGAGTAAAAGCACCAATTTTAGGTAAACGAGAAAGCATTTTAAGAATCCAAATTAAATATTATTGAAGTTTCAATTAATGAGATGTAATCAACTATATTTCATTATTGTATCTACATATTTATTTTTGTCTATAAATTTTTCTATTGTGTTTCTGTACAGGTAAACTAAAATCAGACAGGATCTAAGAGATTTTTAAATCCCACCTTCTCCAAAAAAGGTAAATAAACCTTTTGCTTGTCGTTATTCAATAAATCCTTAGCGATTTGTTCGGCAAAGGCATCATAACTGGTATTCGCTTGCCCTTTCGCCAAATAAGAGGCTTCAGGTAGTCGAGAAATTTTGTTAGCAAAAGCAAATCTCTGTTTATCTGTCATCGTCACAAACAAATCAAGCGTATTGGGGTCACGATCGGCTTTGTCCGC
>NZ_JAMBNS010000005.1 GCF_023715225.1 Robertmurraya korlensis | reverse complement strand
CTAGTTGTAAATGTTATTTTACTCATGACGTCCCCTAATTCCCCATATGTTGAAATTCTAGTATATAAAAAAATACCTGTAGATAAAACACTCTTTTTCAAGTGTCCTTACTACAGGTACCATATTAAGAGGTGACCCATGGATCACCTCTTTTTTTATAACTTAATTACTTGAAAACGTCCTTTGCCAAGGACATCGGTTTGGTAGTCAAGTTTGGTGTTTTCAAAATAGACCCTATCTCGATTATGAATAACCATGTTAAGGTCCTGAAAGGATAGTACTTGATCTTCCTGTAATGGCTTCTCTTCCAGAGAAAGCTTTAACTGTGGACCCCCTCAGCCAATTCCCATGGTTAAACGAACGTACAGTACTTCCTCTTCTGTTTTCTTCTCTTTTTCTACAGCAGATAGCAAAATATAATAAGCGGGTTCGGTAAGTTTTAACATTTTTTGCTCCTCTCTTACAAGAAAATTGTCGCATATTGTAACGTATTTATGACATAATGAAGAAAAGACAAACTTTATGATTCCCATCTTAGCGAAAAAGTACATGGATTGCCAATAATCTGTATGTAGTAGGTGTTAGTTATGAGGAGAGTTAGAAAGAAAAAGCGGAAAAACAATATGTGGGTTGGGGCCATACTTTCAGGTTCCTTAATCATCGCTTCTCTTATTTTATTTATGAACATGTATGAAAGAGCCAATGCAAGTCCAGTTGTACATAATGAAAAAAATGTATCTCCTCGCGCGCTTGGGGTCGAAGCAAAAAGTTATGAACAAACGATCACACTTGGTGCTATTGGGGATATTCTTATTCATGATTGGGTCTATGAGGATGCTCAAACTAGCAATGGATACGATTTTCACCCTATGTTTGAACAAATTTCAGCAACATTATCTCAACCTGATATTTTGTTAGCGAATCAGGAAACGATACTTGGTGGAGTTGAGTTGGGTATTTCTAGTTATCCGATGTTTAATAGTCCGATTGAAATTGGAAGCGCTATAAAAGACGCAGGGGTCGACATCGTCTCCACTGCTAATAATCACTCATTAGACAAACGTGAAAAAGGACTTCTTACTTCCCTAACCAATTTAGATCAACTTGGGATTCCTAGTGTTGGAACGTACTCCAGTGCGGAGGATCAGCAAACGTTAACCATAATGGAAAAGAACGGAATTAAGGTGGCCTATCTTTCATACACATATGGAACGAACGGGATGCCGATTCCTGAAGGCAAGGACTATTTGGTTAACTTAATTAATAAAGAAGCAATGAAAAATGAAATCCACCGCGCACGTGAAGCTGCTGATCTTACTGTCATGAGTATTCACTGGGGCAACGAATATCAACGTTTCCCTACCGAAGAACAGGAAGAACTTGCTCAATTTCTTGTGGATGAAGGAGTAGATATTATCTTTGGTCATCATCCTCATGTTCTCCAACCGATGGAATGGCTGAAGACTTCTGACGGGAGACAAGCTTTAGTTGTCTACTCTTTAGGGAATTTTCTTTCTGGGCAAATAAGAGATTATAAAGATATTGGTGGTATGGCTTCTATAGTTGTAACCAAGCAAATTAATAAAGATGGAACTTCTATCCATCTTTCTGAGCCTGGTTTCTTTCCAACTTATGTATCAAATCAAAAATTTCAAAATTATCGGGTAGTCCCCTTACAAGATGCTGGGAATTATGGAATGAGTAACGCCGAAATTAAGTACAATGAAATACTGACACATATGACCAATAATCTGAAATAAGTAAGCGGTGTCTTTTATAGGACACTGCTTTTCTTTCCCCATCCATCCTTTCCAACACTCCAATGTAACATACCCTAACAGCAACATTATTTGTTAATATAAAGAAAAGTACGATTGAAAGGTAGTAGAAACTTGAAAGTAAACCATACCATACTTGTTCTTATTACGTTAATTACTTTTGCTTTGTATCATGTACACGTTCCATCTATTTTTATGTTTTTTCTTTTGAGTCATTTGTTACTTGTGTTTTTTTTATCCGAAAATCAGAGAATATGGGTTTGGATGATCCTCTCTCTCTTTTTAGGACTCCTAATCATGAGATATACTGACCGCTTTATTTCAGACCTTTCTTTTCATCAGGGCTTCCTATTTATACTAAGTGAATCTTTATGGATCATACCAATTGTTTTTGGTACGTATATTACGGCCTCTTTTAAAGTTCCATCATTTGATAAGGAAAGACATCTAGAAAAGATAAGCACTTGGAAGATTGTCTTTCTTTTAGTGGTGGTATTTTTCCTTCTTGGAATTGGAACAATAAACGGGTTGAATGAGTGGTTAAGGGTACTTTTCTATTCTTTGATTGCCTCACAGTTAAAAATATACCTCTCATTCGGTATATTTCTTAATAGGTTACAAACATTGACGAATAGAGGGGTCAGTATGTTAGGTGCAGCTATCATTTTTACCCTACCTTTTACCTCTTTAGGTTATTCTCTCATCTCGTTGTTAATCATCGGTTTAACGGGGATTGGATATGCATGGTTAGTATCAACATGTAAGACATTGTTACCCGTATATGCGGTTCACTCTGTAATTGTCTTTCTTTTTATATTAGTAGGGGGATTTCCAGCACTTTCTCATTAGCTTTTGCCGAGCTTGTTTTTAGCAATTCCGTCCAATTTGCATTATAATACTCGATATACGGAAGGAGTTTTTCATTATGAATATAATTGTAAATGATCGTGCTGCGGCTTGGTATAAAGAAGAGATGCTCTTAAATAAGGGAGATTTCGTTCGATTTTTTGCTCGCTATGGTGGCTGTAGTACCGTGCAGCAAGGCTTTTCATTAGGAGTATCGTCGGAAACTCCTCATCAAATTGGTTTTGAAGTGGTTAAGGATGATATTCATTACTATATTGAAGAAAAAGATTTATGGTATTTTGATGGTAAGGATTTATTCGTTGATTTTAACGAACAAGTCAATGAGCCAGTCTTTCGATACGAGTAAAAAAGCTGATCCAAAGCGGATCAGCTTTATTTTTTGAATAATTTCGTTGCTGCTTCTTTCTCATGTAGAAGCACTCTTTTTTGATGTTCTCCTAATAAATCAAAATGAGAATACCCATTTTCTCTATGATGTATCCACTCTCGTTTTAAATTGTAGGTTTCACCCCACTTGGCTAACTGATCAAGATCACGACAACCAACCTTTGTTACCGTATTGCAATCGGGAAAGCGATCGTCCAACCAATAATGTGTCAGAAAGGCAATTTCACCACGATCAATTTTCTTCTTCCAAGTTCGCAATTCTTCTCTTTTAATGCCAAAAGCCATCGGTTCTCTCCTTCTTACTCGGTTGCAACCGGCTGCTTTTTGTGTTTTTCGTATGCCTCGTGCCAGACGGGAAATTTCTTTCTAATGGAAATCGGACGGAATGTGTCTTGCATCACGCAAACATGCTGGGACATTCCTTTAAGAGCTAAATCTCCATTCTCTGTGAAAATTTCATAGCCATAAGTTACACGGAACCCATCGTACTCTTCAATCCAAGTATGGACCATTGCCTTTTCCGCGTATCTTACTGGTTTTTTATACGAAGCTTGAATGTCAATTACAGGAGATATAACGCCTTCTTTCTCCATATCAGCATATTTAAAACCAAGATCCTCAATGATACTTGTTCGTCCTAGCTCCATCCAAACGAGGTAATTTGCATGGTAAACAACTCCCATTTGATCGGTTTCTGCATAGCGTACCTCTATTTCTTTTTTTCCTACTAGCATTATGATTCCCCTTTTCCTACTTTGTGCAAAGCAATTCTAAGATCGTCTTTGTTTAAAAGTGAAAGATCGGAGTCTTTCTCTTTTGAAATACGTAATGCTTGAACTTGAATGGCTTCGTCAATCACATTGGTTGCAAATCTCCCATTTCCGCTCACAGGCAATCCAGCAAGCTCCACTTTTAAGAAGGATAAGGCTTCATCTTCAAGGATATATTGATAGCTTGCTGCGTATGAGACCATGATTTCGATAAGCTCCTCTACCTTATAATCATGGAAATGAAAAAATTTTTTAAAACGAGACTGCAAGCCTGGATTGCTTTCGAGAAGCTGTTTCATTTCATTTGGATAACCAGCTAAAATGACAACCAAGTTTTCGTTGTGCTTGGTCATCTCATCAACGAGAGTATCAATCGCTTCCTTCCCAAAATCTCCTGGTGATTTGCTAAGTAAGGAATACGCTTCGTCAATAAATAATACCCCTCCGAGCGCCTCGCGTATTTTCTTTTTTGTTTTAGCGGCGGTTTGTCCAACATAACCCGCTACAAAGTCTGCTCTACTTGTGACAATTAAGTGGCCCCGCTTTAAATACCCAATCTCCCTCAATGCTTTGGAAAAAACCTTTGCTACCGTTGTCTTTCCGGTTCCAGGATTTCCTGTAAATACAGAGTGCAATTGAATCGGCAATATGGGTAAGCCGCTTTGTAATCGCAGTTTTTGAATTTTTACAAACGAGACGAGTTTCTCTACTTCATCTTTCACATGATCTAATCCAACGAGTGACTCTAAAAGCTCCTCTGCTTTCTTTTCTTCCTGTTCTGTATTGGTCGCAAAATCGTCTCTATCAAGTACGGTGAAATCCAAAACAGATCGTTCGGACTGTTTTTTCGATCCTTTTCTAAAAATCGCATCAAGCACGAGTGTTTGAACGGTTCTCGCATTTCCAAACGTGTCGTCGACCCTTTCCATGTCGATGCGGTGTTCTAACTCTTTCCTCGCATCAGGTGTGAGCAAATAATCGTTATCTTGTGCAAACTTTTCTGCAATCATTAAAAGTTCTTCCGTCGAGTAGTTATCAAGATGTATATGGTTGGAACGAGGAAATCTACTTTTTAACCCAGTGTTGGAGTCTAAGAATTGCCTCATTTCCTCTGGATAACCAGCAAGCACAACCGCGAATTTCCCACCGTATTCTTTTCCAGTCATCATGGAAACCAAAGTATCAACAGCTACTTGCCCATAATCATTTCCAGATTGGCCTTCCCTTTTCAAGCTATATGCCTCATCGATAAAAAGAACACCACCAATAGCCTGCTCGACGGCTTGTCGTACATTCTCCTCTGTTTGACCAACAAACGCTCCAACGAGTCTTGTTCGATCAGTCTCAATGACTTCTTCACGAGGAAGAATCCCAAGCTCGTGATATATTTTTGCTAGCAGTCGAACAAGTGTTGTTTTACCCGTACCTGGATTTCCAGTGATAACCATGTGAAGACTTTGTTCATCCTTTGACTGATATCCCTGTCTTTTTCTTTCTTTTTGATATTTTAAAAATTCATATAACTGTGTAACGCGTTCTTTAACCTTATTCATTCCAATCATTTCATGAAGGGTATCAAGGGAGTGCGGAGATTGCTGTTCCGTCTCTTCTTCCCCAAATAATTGTTCCCATGTTTGCTTTAAGCGATCGAGTTCCTCGAGCGACCCCTTTAAGTCTTGGAAATGAACGGCTGTATGAAATACACCAGATATGGATTCATCGTATTCTTCCGCTGCTTTTAACATCGAGCCAATGACCTCTTGTACTTCGACAAGCGTATCAATCAGGTTTCTATAAATACTGACTAGTTCACCCGTTTGATTTCGATAAGCTAATTGATACCCCGATTCTAACTCGTCAATATGTTCATCACTTGTTGATAAGAAACGTTGGCAAATGGCGATAAAGTCTTCAGCAACCTTCTTTTTAGCTGCACGATTATCTGTCTCACGCATGATTGGGAACTTTAGTGAATCAAGGATCGATTTTTTCTTTTTCCACTCAAATTGTGCCAGAAATTCGCTCGCTCTTTGGTTAGTTGGATTAAGCTCATGGGCTTTACTCATCCATAGAAAGCTAAGATGATCTTCCTTCCCATGTTTGGCTGTTCTAGAAAGGGATGCGATAGAGAGTAAATTAGAAAGTAAAAGGGCATCATTCTGTTCATGTAAAGAATGAATGGCTTGTATGATCTTTGTTTCGTCGTCTATATATCCGGTTTCTCGAAGTTCAATTTCCCATTGGTCAATCACTTCAGGTGTCAGGGTATGTAGTTCTAGTTGTTGTTCCATAAATATCACTTCTTTTTTATCTTTATTTTTTTCTATATTACCATATTTATCTCAATGCATGAAGAAAGAGGCTGCGTATACAGCCTCTTTGCCTTATTACTCAGTATACCCATCCTGTCTAGCTCGTGCTTCTTCCTTCACTTCAGAACGTAGGGCATCAAGTGCTTCTCTTCGTCTTTCGTTCTTTGCTTCAATTTCAGCAACATCTTTTGAGTTGCTATGTTCCATAGCCGCTTCAGCTTCTTGCATATTCTCTATTGTGTGAACAATAATCGATTGAATGTTTTCTACATTATCGCTTCTATCATCAGGATTTGGTTTGTTTTTGACCATGGTTAATTCCTCCTTCAATTATATAGAGTGCGTTACAAAGATAGGTTTGCCTTTTTAAATCAGAAATAAAAGAGGAAACGAATGGTGTTTCTATATTTTTTAAAACAAAAATAAAACCCGTCTAATTGACGGGTTTATCATAAATTATTCGCCTTTGGTTTGAATGACTTGTGCATGTTTGCCTGATGTATCATTCATTTTTTTTCCATTGTTGCCACTGAACCCACGTGGTTGAGTTCCTAGGTGACTTGGAACAAAAGGTTTGGAATTTCTTTTTGGATTTCCCATCACTATCCCTCCTCTTTAAAAAGTATCAGCTTTTTAAAAGAGAATCATGTAAGGGAATCCTTGCCTTATTCTGCTTTACCTAGTCTTTTTTCCTCAAGCTTTGCTTCAATTTTATCTAAAGCTTCTCTATCGCGTAATAACTGAAGTTTGTTTTCAGCTACTAGTTCCTCAAAAGAGCGTTTTCTCGGTTTTCTCATGACGTATTCACCATCCTTATCACTATTATAACAGTCATTATGCCCGGTAGTGCATGAAATTATTACAACTTTTTGAAAATTTAATAAAGTGCAAGCCTTTGCAAAAAAATCTGCCTTTTAAAAGGCAGATTACATGTTTTTGATATGCTCACGAATGATCTCGATGGTCATGACACTTAAATGCTTGCTACGTATGATTCCTTCACCATCGATAAAATAAGTAGTGGGAATGGTGAGAATTTTATACAGTGTATTTACTTCATCATTACTGTCTAATAAAACGGGAAATGTGACATTGGCTTCACGAACAAACTTCTTTACATCGTATTGAGGGTCAATATTCACCGCTAATATTTCTACGTTGTCATCAGCTTCATTGTAGAACTTTTGAATATCAGGCATTTCTGCTTTGCAAGGAGGACACCAAGTTGCCCAAAAGTTGAGGATTACTTTTTTTCCACGATAATCTGATAACTTAACCGTTCTTCCGTCGAGGGTCTTTAGTTCAAAATCAGGAGCTTTTTCCCCTACCCGTAAACCTGGGAGATTGTCTGGCGCTGCTTCCGCCATCGTATGAGGAATAGTCATGGTCATAAAGGAGAATAGGAAGACCGCTAACGTTACTTTTTTAAGCATGATGTCCCTCCATGTAAATGATTGATTTTAAAATATTGCAAAAAGCGTGTGGATCCATAAACATCTTGAAGAAAAACTTGTTCTCTCTTAAAGTAATTTTTACCGTAAAATATGTAGTTATACCCGCTAATAAGAAATACAGCCATTTGTATGGAATAAGTAAGGGACCTAAAACCATTGTTCCATCAGTAACTCCTTGCTTCTTTATTTACTACTTTTATACCCTGACTAGTATGAAAAAAGAGAGCTACATGAGCTCTCTCTTCCAAACTAATTAAATAATTTCTTTAATTCCTCACTATAATTCCCTTTAATGACACCTTTTTCGGTAATTATTGCCGTGATGAGATTATGTGGTGTTACGTCAAATGCTGGATTAAATACATTCACGCCTTGTGGAGCGGTTTCAATTCCGAATGCTTGAGTGATCTCTTCTGAACCACGTTCTTCAATCGGAATATCCTCTCCAGTTGGCGTATCTATATCAATCGTTGGCGTTGGTGCAGCAACATAAAAAGGAATATTGTGAGCTTTTGCTAACAAAGCCACTCCATATGTTCCAATTTTATTAGCTGCATCACCGTTGGCCGCCACACGGTCACATCCGACTATAACCGCTTGAACCATTCCCTTTTTCATGACCATTGCTGCCATATTATCAGCAATTAGGGTTACGTCTACTCCAGCTTGCATCAATTCCCAGGTAGTTAATCGTGCTCCTTGAAGAAGCGGTCTAGTTTCATCTGCGAATACTTTAATATTCATCCCTTTTTCTTTAGCTAAGTAGATTGGTGCAAGGGCTGTACCATATTTCGCTGTTGCTATTCCACCAGCATTACAGTGTGTAAGAACCGTCATTCCATCCTCAAGTAGAGTTAAGGCATGCTCGCCGATCGCACGACATAGTTCTTCATCCTCATTGCGGATTTCATGTGCTTCTCTAGTTAAAGAGGCTTTGATGTCACTGATTGGCTGAGTTTGCTGTTGCTTCACAAGCTCGTCCAAACGATTCAATGCCCAGAATAGATTTACTGCCGTTGGTCTAGATGAAGCTAAATAGTCAAGATGCTTTTTAAATACTTGATAAAAAGAATCAAAGCTGTCTTCTGGTGCATCCTTTACCGCTAATACGAGTCCGTATGCGGCTGCGATACCGATCGCCGGTGCACCTCTAACTTTTAGTTGTTTAATGGCATCCCACGTGTCTTCTACGGTTTGAATTTCAATAAATTCAGTAATATGTGGTAGTTTCGTTTGATCAAGAATATGCAATCGACCTTGGTCGTCAAAAGTAACGGATTGAATAAAGTTAGTTGTCATCTTTTGCTCCTCATATTGTTGTAATTGGTTGCTATTTTATTTTAACAATATTCTGTATTTGAGCAACTATTTTTTATAAAAAAACCGCACAGCCATTGCTGTACGGTCCTTTATATTAGTTTTGTAATTTGTCACGTAATACCATCGGTAGGATACCACCGTGACGGTAGTAATCAATTTCTACTTCTGAGTCAAAACGAACAAGAACTTCGAATTCTTTCTTGCTTCCGTCTTCAGCAGTAGCCGTAACCTTTAATAGGTCACGTGGTCTTACATTTTCATCCACTTGAACGTCGATGGTTTCTTTACCAGTTAGGCCAAGTGTATCAGCGTTTTCTCCATCCTTGAATTGAAGTGGAAGAACACCCATTAATACAAGATTTGAACGGTGAATACGCTCAAAGCTCTCAGCTAAAACCGTTTTGATTCCAAGAAGGTTTGTACCTTTTGCTGCCCAGTCACGTGAAGAACCCATTCCATAGTCCTTACCTGCTAGAACAATTAGGCCTGTTCCATCTTGCTTATACTTCATACATGCATCGTAGATAGATGTTACTTCGCCAGTTGGCCAGTAAGTTGTAAATCCACCTTCTGTACCAGGAGCCACTTGGTTACGGATACGGATGTTTGCGAATGTTCCGCGCATCATTACTTCGTGGTTACCACGACGAGATCCGTAAGAGTTGAAATCACGAATTTCTACTCCGTTTTCAAGAAGATATTTTCCAGCAGGTGTGTTTTTACCGATAGCACCAGCAGGAGAAATATGGTCTGTTGTTACAGAGTCTCCAAACTTTGCAACTACCTTTAATCCAGCTAAAGGTTTAACTTCTTCTGGATCTGGCTTTAAGCCTTCGAAGAACGGTGGGTTTTGAATATATGTTGAAGTATTATCGAACGTATATAAAGAGTCATTGCTAGTTTGGATTTCGTTCCAACGAGCATTGTCATCAAACACATTTTCATACTCTCTTCTGAATAGTTCAGGTGTAACGGTTTGTTTTACTACTTCATTTACTTCTGCAGTAGTTGGCCAAATGTCTTTAAAGAATACATCGTTTCCGTTACGATCTTTTCCAATCGCCTCGTTTTGAAGGTCGATATCTACTGTACCAGCAAGAGCATATGCAACAACTAGTGGTGGTGAAGCTAAGTAGTTACCTTTAACCAATGGGTGAATACGTCCTTCAAAGTTACGGTTACCAGAAAGAACTGATGTGATGAGAAGGTCATTTTCTGCCACTGCTTTTTCGATTTCATCCTTAAGTGGTCCAGAGTTACCGATACATGTTGTACATCCGTACCCTACTAGGTTAAAGCCTAATTGATCAAGATAAGGAAGTAAGCCAGAATCTGAAAGATAACCTGTTACAACCTTTGATCCAGGTGCTAAAGATGTTTTAACGAATTTAGGTACTTCCATCCCAAGCTCAACTGCTTTTTTCGCCACTAAGCCAGCCCCAACTAATACGTATGGGTTAGAAGTATTTGTACAGCTCGTAATTGCCGCGATTGCCACAGCGCCCGTCTTCATAACAGTCGTGTCGCCATTGTCGAAAGTAACAGTTACTTCTTTGTCTTTTTCAGACTCTGTTAAACCGAAGCCTTGGTTCCCTTGTGGCGCAGTAATCGCTTGGTTGAATTCTTTTTTCATTTGAGATAGTGGAATTAAGTCTTGTGGACGCTTTGGACCAGAAAGGTTCGCTTCAATGTCAGCAAGATTAATTTCAACCACATCTGTATAAACAGGGTTTAGTTCTGGATCGAAGAATAAACCATTTTCTTGGCAATAGGTTTCAACAAGCTTGATTTGCTCTTCAGAACGTCCAGTTAAACGCATATATTCTAGTGCTTCTCCATCTACTGGGAAGAAACCACAAGTTGCTCCGTACTCAGGAGCCATATTAGCAACCGTTGCACGGTCAGCTAATGGTAGAGAAACCACACCTGGTCCAAAGAATTCAACGAACTTGTTAACTACGCCTTGCTTACGAAGAACTTGTGTTACTTTTAGGGCAAGGTCAGTAGCTGTTGCACCGTTTGGAAGTTCTCCGATTAATTTAACCCCAACTACTTCAGGAACTGGGAAGTATGAAGGCTGACCAAGCATTCCTGCTTCTGCTTCAATACCACCTACACCCCATCCAAGAACACCGATACCGTTGATCATCGTAGTGTGTGAATCTGTTCCAACTAATGTATCTGGGAACGCTTCAATTTCACCATCAGCATTTTCGGTAGTTAATACTACCCCTGCTAAGAACTCAAGGTTTACTTGGTGAACGATACCTGTAGCTGGTGGAACTGCACGATAGTTATCAAATGCTTTTTGAGCCCAGCTTAGGAACTGATAACGCTCTGTGTTACGTTCAAATTCTAGATCCATATTGGCTTGAAGTGCATCCGCTGTACCATATTTATCAACCTGTACAGAGTGGTCAATTACAAGGTCAACTGGTTTTTCAGGGTTAATCTTGTTAGGATCTCCACCTAGATCAGCCATTGCTTTTCTTAAAGAAGCTAAGTCAACAACTGCTGGTACACCAGTGAAGTCTTGAAGAATAACACGTGAAGGCTTGAATGGTACATCTACTTCTTTAACTTCACTTGTTCCCCATTTTGCTAAGTTTTCAACATGCTCTTTTGTAATAACTCGGCCATCATACTGACGAAGGACTGACTCTAGCAATACTTTAATAGAGTATGGCAGGTTAGAAACTTTTCCAATTCCTGCTTCTTCTAAAGCTCCCAAATGATAGTAGTGATAGCGCTTCCCGTCGATTTCAAAGGACTTACGGGATTGGAATACATCTTGATTAGACATATGAATTACCCCCATTACAATGTTCATATACCAATAGATTGATAGTCGAAAAGTGAATAAAATGAATTTTCTTCAAACTTTTCTTTCAATATTATCTTAATACAACCTTTTATATAAGTAAATAACAAGAAAGTTATTGTTTTTGATAAGTTGAACTTATGTTATTTTCTATTGCCTTGGTTTGTATCATTAAAATCATGAGTACATGGATGTGGAACTTATGATTTGAACTGAAAAGGCTTGAGGTAAAGCTATGGTGGAAAAATACTGTCCTTATTTTTACCTAGGAGTTTTGCAAGCTTTATCGGTATTATCTATATCATTTTGGTGAAAATATCAGTGGAGGTGATAGAAATGGCAAAAAGAAAGGCAAACCATGTTATCCCAACCACGAACGCGGCTAGCGCTCAGGGAGCTGGCACTGGTTATAATGAAGAATTTTCAAACGAACCATTAACGGAAATGCAAAAGAAAAATAATAAAAAGAGAAAGAAAAACCAATAGTGGAAAAGCTGACTCGTCAATCTCGAGTCAGCTTTTCTATGTTATTCAGTCATATTTACTTCTGAGACAATTGATTGTAAATCTTGTTGAAATCTTTCCAGTTGCGCTCTTTGGGTTTCTGACGCCACTTCAAGTGCATTTTCTATTTGAGCATATGCTTCATTTACTTCTTTTTTCAAGTGCTTTAACTGATGACCATAACTAGCACTGTCTTGAACAATATCGTGATACAGCTCCTGCGCTTCATTTACGCCTTGCTGTGCAGCTAAAAATGCGTGTTGTTTATCCTCTTTATAAGGCATGTAAGCCTCTCCTTTCTTTATTTGCTTGAGGTTAAATTGTGCAGGTAACGAGAAAAATATTCGGTATAAAAAATCTTGCGCATTCCATCCTATCAATAGGAGGGATGAAAATGAACAAAAATGACGGAAAAGACATGCGTAAAAATGCACCAAAAGGTCATAATAACGGTAGCCAACCAGAGCCACTAAGCGGTTCAAAAAAGGTGAAAAACCGTAATCATACGAGACAAAAGCATAACTCGGGACATGATATGTAAAACATTAAAGAGCTGTAGGTCACTCCCTACAGCTCTTTTGACATCATCCTATCTATGGAAACTAGCGCATGAATAATTATACTCTCTTCTTCTACTGTCACCGTTCGTAAATCCACTATCAGTTCTTCCTTGTGAATACGAGCTACAATAGGAGGGGTATTTTCGGTTCTCAGACGGTTAGCTAGTGTTTCTGCGGACATCGATTCACTTTTGATCTGAACAACTACAGTAGGAAGCTCAACGTCTGGCATCGTTCCTCCCCCAACTTGGCTAATTGCCTCCTTGCTGGTCACTGTATAGCCCCTAGATTGTTGTAATAGCTGGTCGATAAACTGATTGGTTCGTATTTGCAACTCTTTTTCTGTGGCAAGTAAATCTCGTACCACTGGAATGGTTTGAATCGCTTCTTTCCCTTTACTATAATCTAGTAAAGTCCCCTCAAGCGCTGCTAATGTCATTTTATCTACACGCAGCACACGAGCAAGTTGATGTTTTTTCAATTGATTAATTAGTATCTTTTTACCAGCAATGATCCCTGCTTGAGGCCCACCAAGCAGCTTATCCCCACTAAAAGAGACAATGTCTACCCCTTGGTTTAGAACATCAGAAACAACGGGTTCTTCCCCTATTCCATGCTGACTATAGTCGTATAGTGCACCGCTTCCTAAATCCTCGTAATAAATAACAGACTTTTGACGATTTGCTAAATCCACCAAATCGGATGTTTCAACTGACTTTGTAAATCCAATCACTTTGAAATTACTTGTATGTACCTTCATAATCATCGCAGTGTCTTCACTAACAGCATTTTCAAAATCATACAAATGGGTTTTATTGGTCGTTCCTACTTCTACGAGCTGTGCCCCACTCTCTTCCATAATAGAAGAAATACGGAAGGAACCTCCTATTTCAACCAGTTGTCCCCTTGATACGATCACTTCTTTTTGAAAGGCTAGCGCACGCAGGATAAGAAAAACCGCAGCTGCGTTGTTATTTACGACCATTGCTGCTTCTGCACCAGTCAATCGTATAATAAGCTCTTCCACATGAGCATGCCGTGAGCCTCTTTCTCCTTCTGCTAACATGTATTCGAGGTTAGAGTAGTGTTGGGCAGTTTGAATCACATGATTCATCGCATTTTGGCTAAGGCGCGCTCTGCCAAGGTTTGTATGTAAGATGGTTCCAGTGGCATTAATGACTCTTTTAATCGTATATTGATATGCATGTTTTAATTCATATTCTGTTTTTTGAAAGAGATCATCAATAAATGGTTGCGATGCCGGTAATTCCCCTTCCCAGCAACCAGATAGTAATTGCTCGCGAATCCTGCTAACGACATTTTTTAAAATCGTACTCATTTCGTTTCTGTCGATTCCGTATGTTTGGGTGAGTGTAGAAAAACGAGCGTCTTTTTGTAGCTCGTGAATCGGTGGTATAAATCGTACAAACTCCTTCAAAAGTAACCCTCCAGCCCTTATTTTGCCTGTTTAGTATATCATGTTTCACCGTTAGAAAAAATTCTCATACGATAATAACAGTTATCAAACACATGAGAGGAACACAGCGATGACATCTTCAAAAAAGAATTCTGGCTCCCAGTCGATCGACAAATGGTTAGAAAACTTATTTTTGGACCCGCTTACAAATTTATTGGACGAAACTGCTTTTCGCTTAGATATATTTGAATCAGGGACACAGTTTATTATCGAAGCAGATATTCCTGAACAATCCACTGAAACAACCGTTACCCTCCAGGAGAATACGGTTGTTATTTCTGTCAATTGTGATGGGAAGGTACGATTAAGAAAGGTGGATTGGCCATTTGATGTGAGAGAACATGAGGTTATTGCGTACAAAATTGATCAAGTACTAGAGATTTCTATTGATAAGGAAAAAACGTTAGCACCGGTAGATCGTTTAATAGAGATAAAGAGGTAGCCTCTCTTTTTATTAAAATGAAAAGCCGTCTATGATAAGACGGCTTTGTTGCTATATTTAGCTTTCCATTTTTGCGATAATGTCTGGGCTTTTTGGGAAAACGCCCGTTTCAGCTTTAGAATACATCTTTTCTCCATTTACCGTAACTTCGAAAACACCACCTGAAGCAGGTATGAGCTCTAGTTTCGTAATGTCCTTACGAAAATGATTAAACAGGTCTTCCGCGAAACTCGCGGCTTTTGGTGCGTAGTTTCACATCATGCAAAATTCAATTTTTACCTCAAAAGACATCGTAGCTTCCTCCATTTTCAGCAGAAAGATTTCACAAAACTTTCATTTCTTTGTGATAATCCTATTTTATTACAGCGTTACTAGTTTTCGCAAGGTCATGTAATTCTAAAATGTCCGATTGAGAAACTACCAAAAAAGTGATTTTCCTCCGTATAGGTTGTATACTATTTTTTGGAGGTGAGTGATGATGAGTGAGTTAGAAAAAGTACGATTAACTTCCCTTTCTACAAAGGCTGGTTGAGGCTGTAAAATTGGTCCTGAGGACTTAGCGCAAGTTTTGCGCCTTTTACCTGAACAAAAAAGAACACCGGAGCTATTAGTGGGACATGAAACGTCTGACGATGCAGGTGTGTACCAGTTAACCGATTCTTTAGCCATCATTCAAACAATTGATTATTTTACACCAATTGTTGATGACCCATATATGTTTGGTCAAATTGCAGCAGCTAATGCGTTGAGTGACGTGTACGCTATGGGTGGAACACCGAAAACGGCATTAAATATTGTTGGATACCCTGTCAAAAAGCTGGGAGCTGAAATTTTATCTGAGATCTTAAAAGGTGCGAGTGATAAGGTTGTTGAGGCTGGTGCTTTAACGATCGGAGGTCACTCTATTGATGATCAAGAGCCGAAGTTTGGACTTTCAGTGACAGGAATCGTTGAACCGAATAAAATTTGGAAAAATATTGGTGCAATTCCTGGTGACGTGCTTGTCTTGACGAAACCAATTGGTGTGGGCATTATGACTACTGGAATTAAACGGGCTGCTGTTTCAAAGGAACAAGAGGAAACAGTTACCCTACTTATGGCAGAGTTGAACAAGCAGGCTTGTGAACGGTTGAAGGATTTCACTCCTCACGCTGTAACAGATGTGACAGGTTTTGGCTTACTTGGTCATGCGAGTGAAATGGCTCGTGGAAGTGATGTTAGTTTTGAGATTGATTTAGATCGAGTACCCGTTCTTGATGGCACATATGAACTCGCTGAGAAAGGGATTGTTCCTGGAGGTTCTAAGTCCAATCACAAGTGGCTTGAAAAAGATATTGAATATGGAACTGACATAAGCATACAGCAACAGCTCGTCCTTTGTGATGCCATTACATCGGGTGGACTTTTGATTGCCCTACCACTGGAAGATGCGAAGAAATTTGTCTCACTTGATACAAGATATACCATCATTGGTCGAGTAGTTGAAAAGAATGACAAGCTTATTTATGTAAAATAGTATTGAAAAAGCAGTGAATTCTACCTTCACTGCTTTTTTGTGTATAACTACCATCGATAAGCTAAGGAAAGACGGAGATGCTACGTTTATATAGATAAGATTGGGGGAGCTACTATGACAGATTCAAATATACAGTCGCAAATTGTTGGAGGGAATTTCCTCCCTTCTGCAGATTTTACTGATGGAAAGTTACAGGATGATCGTTTTGAAATCTATGTGAATAACGATTTTGTTGGATATAAGACGTTATTAAATCAATCGGATTCGATTGAGGATGTGGATGATTTTTTAAAGCAGCAAGGCATCAAAGAATTTTCTGGACAGTTAGATGGCGATCACTATTATATTCAAACCAATGATGCTAACACCGTGAAAGATGTATTAGTTGTGTATTGCCATAATAGATAAAAAAGGGGGCTACCATCAAGGTTAGCCCCTTCCCCACTCTATATCATTTTCTTTCTTAATTTATTGAGCATGTCGATGGTCATTGTCTCTAAATTAAAATTCGCTTTAAATCCCCATTCTTCCTTGGCAGCGGTACAATCAATCGAATCCGGCCAGCTGTCAGCAATTCCTTGTCGAATGGGGTCTACATCGTATTTCATCGTGAAATGTGGAATATGCTTTTTAATTTCAGCCGCAATTTCTTCAGGTGCAAAGCTCATTGCTGTCACATTAAAGGAATTTCGATGAATAAGTTGGGATGAATCCGCCTCCATTAAATCAACAATGGCATTTAAAGCATCTGGCATATACATCATATCCATATACGTTCCCTCTTTAATATAAGAGGTATACTGTCCAAACTTAAGAGCCTTGTAATAAATTTCTACTGCGTAATCAGTCGTTCCTCCGCCTGGTGCGGTTACGTAAGAAATTAATCCAGGGAAACGGAGTCCTCTCGTATCAACTCCGTAGCGATGATAATAGTAATCAGAAAGCAGCTCACCCGCGACCTTATTTACCCCGTACATCGTGGTTGGACGGTGTATGGTGTCTTGAGGGGTATTTACTTTCGGAGTCGTTGGGCCAAAAGCTCCAATTGAACTCGGAGTGAAAAACTGACTTTTGGTCTCGCGAGCGGTTTCTAAAGCATTCATTAAGCCACCCATATTTAAATTCCAAGCAAACACAGGATTTGCTTCTGCTGTTGCTGAAAGAAGGGCGGCCATATGAATAACGGTATCTGTTTTGTGCTTCTTCGCAACATCAAGCATTCTAGTTCCGTCTGTCACGTCTAAAACCTCAAAAGGTCCACCTAAAGCCGCATTGCTTTCATTTTTACGAATGTCTGTAGCCACCACATTATCAGCACCGTACAATTCTCTTAACTTAACGGTTAACTCTGAACCGATTTGCCCTAATGCCCCCGTTATTAAAATGCGTTTCATGGTTCTCCTCCAATTATGCTTCCTCTGAGATGATTCCTAGTTCTTTTCCAACTCTTTCATAGATGACAAGCGCTTCGTCTAGCATCTCCTTTGTATGAGCTGCGGAAGGCATATTTCTTACTCTTCCTGTCCCTCTTGGTACGGTTGGAAAGACAATCGATTTGGCATACACACCTTCTTCATAAAGGCGCTTGCTAAACTGTTGAGTTTTTACTTCTTCACCAATAATGCATGGAGTAATGGGTGTTTCACTGTCACCGATATTAAAGCCTATTTTGACAAGGCCAGCTTTTAAATAATTGGCATTTTCCCAAAGCTTTTCGTTCAGTTCCGAGCTTTCCGTTAACAACTCGATGGCACGAATACTTGCAGCCACATCTGCCGGAGTTAAAGAGGTGGAGAATAAAAACGGTCTACTGCGAACCTTCAACCAGTCAATTAAATCTTGTTTCCCTGCAACATAGCCACCGACCACTCCAATGGCTTTTGATAAAGTTCCAATTTGTAGATCTACTTTGTCGGATAATCCGAAGTGCTTAACCGTTCCTGCACCCTTCCCAAGTACGCCAGAACCGTGCGCATCATCTACGTAGGTGATTAAATCATACTCTTCTGCTATTTGAACAATTTCAGGAAGCTTGGCAATATCACCATCCATGGAAAATACCCCGTCCGTAATGACCATTACTTTATTGTATAGTCCTGACTCTGTCGCATCCTTTGCCTTAGCACGAAGATCATCCATGTCTGAATGATTGTAACGAATGATTTTTGCTCGTGATAAGCGGCAGCCATCGATAATGGAAGCATGGTTTAATTCGTCCGAAAGAATCGCATCGTTTTTATCCATAATTCCTGAGATGGCAGCCATATTACAATTAAAACCGGACTGATAGGCAATGGCAGCTTCAGTTTGCTTAAATTGAGCTAATTTCTCCTCAAGCTCTAAGTGAAGCTTTAACGTTCCATTGATTGTTCGTACAGCACCTGCTCCTACTCCATACTGTTGGATGGCTTTTGTTGCTGCTTCTTTTAGACGAGAATCGGTTGCGAGTCCCAGATAGTTATTAGAAGAAAGGTTCACTAGCTCTTTCCCGTTGATTGTAATCATTGGACCGTTCGCACTTTCTAGTGGGTCGATGACGTTATAAAGACCCTTCCCCTTTAGATCTTCGAGATTTTCAGTTAAAAACTTGGCTAATTTCTTACTTGACATTCCATTCATCCCCCTTGCAATGTTGTTTCGGAATAAACAACTGTCCACTGGAAAAAGACAGTTGTTATGTAGTTAAAACGTTGAAAAATAAAGGTTTTTATAGTAATTACTTTAGCATATTTTAATACGTTGTGCATAGTGTGTGGACAAATTTCGTGTGAGTTACTGACGCGGAATTGATAAAGTATTCCTATTACAATAAATCAGTAGTGTAAAACTTAAAATTTTAGTATGATTAGAAAATGAGGTTTTTTATGATTACTTAAAATTTGAATCAGCATACGATTTTAAGAGCAGGTAGAACGATTCGTGATGTGCTTAGTGATGCGTTCCTTCCATTATTCGAACAGGAGCAGGAATTAATGAATTAACTGCTCAAATGGCGGATGCTCTCCTGAAGAGCTAAAAGTTCTACTTGGAAAAATGGGAGAAATCCAAGACAAACTAGATGCTGGTGGCTTTTACTCTACATAAAAGGCAATTAATAATGATAGGGGGAAATAAAATTGAAAAAGTTAATATCGTTTCTAGCATTTGTACTTCTACTCGGTCTCCTAAGTGGATGTGCTGAGGAAAAGCAAGAAACCGAGGAACAAAATGAACCTACGAAACAAACACTTAAGATTGGTGCGATTCCTGACCAAGATATTTCGGTTTTAAGCCGCAGCATGGGTGAAGTGGCAGATTACCTTTCTGCTGAAACAGGTTTAGAGGTTGAATATGTACCATCCGTAGACTATGCTGCACTCGTTACAGCATTTGAGCGCGGAGAAATCCAACTAGCTTGGTTTGGTGGCTTAACGGGTGTTCAAGCAAGAAGCTTGGTCCCTGACGCGGAAGCCATAGCTCAAAGACCTCGTGACGAAGAATTTCACTCAGTTTTTATCGCTCAAAAGGAGCTTGGATTAACATCGTTAAGTGATTTGAAGGGAAAAAGCTTTACGTTTGGTAGTGAAAGCTCAACTTCTGGACATTTAATGCCTCGATATTATTTAATGGAAGAAGGAATAGATGCTGATCAAGATTTCAACGGCAAACCATCTTACTCTG
The DNA here is from genome assembly GCF_023715225.1 of Robertmurraya korlensis. GTDB lineage: Bacteria > Bacillota > Bacilli > Bacillales > Cytobacillaceae > Robertmurraya_A. Next base: position 298,878 of record NZ_JAMBNS010000005.1, on the reverse strand, counting down.
GTTCTCACGACAAAACTTATAAGCTTGTAGAATCAGGTGCTTACCAAACGGGTGCACTAAACGAAGCGGTTTGGGAAGCAGCTGTAGCAGAAGGAAAAGTCGATACCAGCAAGGTGGATGTATTTTATACAACCCCAGCTTACTATGATTATCACTGGACAGTTAATACACTTGAAGGATACGATTCCGACGTAAAGGAAAAAATAACAGATGCTCTTCTCTCCATGGGTAACGAACAGCAAACGATTTTGGACCTTTTCCAAACGGATAAGTTTATTGAAACAAAAAATGAAAACTACAAAGCCATCGAAAAAGTGGCAAAACAAATTGGTATTATTAAATAGAGGTGTAGATGTGGAGACCAGTCAAAACATCATCGAATTAAAAGATGTATCAGTCTCTTTTGACGGGAAGATAGCCTTATCTTCCCTTTCTTTATTGATTAAAAAGGGTGAACGAATTGCCTTAATTGGCCCGAGTGGTGCGGGAAAAAGCACGCTTTTAAATGTGCTATCTTTGTCAAATGTCAGCGGAACGGGAACAATAAGGATTGATGGGCAACCTCCCTCTTTTTATCGTAATCGCAAAGTACGTGCCAAAAAAATTGGTGTGATTCGTCAACAGTTCGATTTAGTGAATGCTCTCCCTGTTGTACATAACGTCTTAGCTGGGAAACTAGCGGACTGGAGTTTGTTCAAATCTCTTCTTTCGCTAGTGATTCCTCAAGAGAAGGAAATCGCTGAATACGCACTTTCACGAGTAGGATTAGTTCACAAAATTTCTGAGCAAACGGGTTCATTGTCTGGTGGTGAGCAGCAGCGTGTGGCATTAGCTAGATTGCTCGTGCAACAGCCTGAAGTGATATTAGCAGATGAACCAGTGGCGTCGCTCGATCCGGCTCGAGCAGAAGATGTATTAGACATATTAACAAAGCTTGTTCAAGAAGAAAAACAAACACTGATTACGAGTCTTCATTCAGTTGACTATGCAAAAAAATACTTTACTAGAGTGATTGGCCTAAGAGAAGGTGGAATGATTTTCGATCTTCCTGTTGACCAATTAACCGATCGTCACCTTAAAGATTTATATAAACTGAGGGAGACGAGGGAATGAAACAGAGTCTTCGATTTCAACAAAAAAACATTCTCACTTTTATTTTAGTTCTTGTATTTTTATGGAGCTTACGTGTGATTGATTGGAAGGAGCCGCTTCTTCACCCTGGTGGAGGTACAACCTTCCTCCAGATTATGGAGGCGATGATACAACCTGATCTTTCTCCTGACATTCTTCTTCTCGCCCTTGATTCTGCATGGGTGACGATTACTTATGCGGTGGCTGGAATGACCATTGCCATCGTCATTGCGGTTGTTTTTGGGGTTCTGGCTTCCGGTGTATTACAAAGCTCTCAGAAGCCTTTTTCTACATTGAGTAAAAGCTTTTTTCGAGCATTTCTTGGTTTCCTTCGTGCTATTCATGAGCTAGTTTGGGCGTTGTTGTTTGTAGCTGCTTTCGGTTTAACCCCTTACTCTGCTATTTTGGCTATTGCTATTCCTTATGGAGGAATACTTGGGAGAATCTTTGCCGATATGCTGTCAGATGTAGAAAAGGAACCGATTCAAGCTTTGCTGTCAACGGGTGCGTCTAAGTGGCAACTATTATTTTACGGATACTTTCCGCTTGTAAAAGCAAATATGATTTCTTATACCATGTACCGATTTGAATGTGCGGTTCGTTCCTCTGCAGTCATGAGCTTTGTTGGTTTAGGGGGACTGGGGTATCAGATTCAGCTTTCATTGGATGATTTAAATTACGAAGAAGTTTGGACTTTTGTATTATTTTTGATGGCCATTGTGATGGTTATAGACGGATGGAGCAGTCAATGGCGTTCTCGTCTAACGAAACCCTCGTCACGCTTTTCCCTGCTATCATTTTTCGTATCTTTTGCATTAGTGATTGGATCATGGATGTATTTGTATATAAGAGAACATGCCTCGTTTTTCACTTTGTTTACAGACGAAAACGGTCAATATGCGAAAAAATTTTTTCTAAGTTTACTTGGGATTGGTGAGGAGACTCCTGCCTTTTTTTCAGCCAAGAGCTGGCTTCACATTCTGCAGCTGTCTTATGATACGCTGATGATGAGTATTATTGCTATAGGAATAGCCACCATTGTCATGTTGATTACGGTTGTCCCTGCTGCCCGTAATGTAGCAAATGGAAAATTAACGATGAATCGTTCCCCTTTTCATAGGGTATCTTTCCTTCTCATTCGAGCGTCCTATATTTTGAGTAGAGCGGTACCAGAACTGATTTGGGCCATGATGATTATTTTTATTTTTCAACCAGGTATCCTTCCGGGTGCTGTTGCACTGGCCCTTCATAATTTTGGTATACTTGGAAAGCTATGTGCTGAGGTTATTGAAGATCTTGATGAAAGACCCATACGGCATCTCTCCTCTTCAGGAGCGAGTCACGCACAAATCTTGTTATATGGTGTCCTTCCCTCCGTGCTTCCGAAGTTTTTAAGCTTTATCCTTTATCGTTGGGAAGTGATTATGAGAACAACGATTGTTGTAGGTTTTGTTGGTGCAGGAGGGCTTGGTCAGCAGTTTAAGCTTAGCATGAGTTATTTCCATTATTCAGACATTACGCTGATTATTCTTTGTTATTTATTACTTGTTTGGTTAGCGGACTTTTTATCTGAGCTTTCGCGTAAGGCGGCCAAATAATACAAACTTGAGCACCTCTTTCTATGAGGTGCTCTTTTTTGTTCCAAAAATAGCAAACAATAACATTCATTAGGAAAATCGAGTATGTTTTTTCATAAATTTACAAACAATACCATTATCGATACTTTCGAAATGGAGGATTAGTATAGTGAGAAAAATAAGTGCGCTTATCTTCTTCGGTCTTATTTTTTTGCAATTGGGCCTTCCGATTGCCCATGCTGCTGTGACGGATACGGAGGTTAATGAAATATTAACAGACTATGATTTATCCAGAGAAGAACTTGATGTGATTTTGGCAGAATACGGTACAACGGTTGAGGAACATGAGTCAAAGCAAGAATTAGCAGATGCGGTGGATTTTTATTTAAATCATCTCTCTGTATTAAAGGATCTCGAAGAATTTCTAGCATCGATCGGCATCACAGAGGAAGAAGCTGATCAACTGTTTGCACACCTCGAGAAAATCGATTCGGATGAAATGCAGAAACAAATGGTAGCAATCGATACGAGAATTGAGGAAATAATGTTGGCTTCTGACTCAGAGTTTACAGATGCTGAAAAAGAAGAGCTCTCTTCCCTGTTTACGAAGATGATGGATGCCATGCAGTTAGTTCCTACCTTCTATTTAGTCGACACTACTGGAGAGCAAACGGTGATATCATATGTAGAGCTATTACAGGCCAATGAATTTACAAGTAACGCCCTCCTTGTACAATTGCATAGTTCAAGTGGCGAGTTACTCGCAGATGTTGAGCTAACAAATGCTATGATATCAGGAGATTTTGTTTTGAGTGCTTTTGAAAAAGTCGCAGATGTGGGGGAACTAGTCGCACAGCTCCCTGATACGGCTAGCTTTTATGGAACAGGAATCCTTCTTGGTCTCATTCTAGCTTTCTCTGGCATTGGTCTTTTCTTGATACGAAAGAAAACAATCTCCACAATAAAATAATAAATGAAGATAAAAATACTAGCAGCAGGCTTGCTCCTTGTAGGAGTTAGTCTTACTGCTGTCAATACATATTACTATTTACAAGGAATCTCCTCCGTCCAACAGGTTAAAATGGAGCCATCTTCTTCGGTTCAACTGGCAGAAGTTCTTTCTGACAAGCTGTGGCCTAAGTATGAAGTAAAACCATCTATCGGCGAGAAGTTTGGTGAACTGTATATTCCTCGATTAGAGCAATTATTTCCTATTTATGAGGGTACCGGAAAAGAAGTCTTGCGTACGGGAGTCGGTCATTATATTCGAAGTGCTTTGCCCGGTGAAGAAAATAATACGATTCTTTCTGGTCATCGAGACACTGTATTTAGGGGTTTGCGTCATCTGAAGGAAGACGACGAACTAATTGTTACAACAATGGAAGGAACTTTCACCTATAAAATCGATCGTATTCGTATTGTAAAATCAGACGACGCTACGGTTATGACACCAAAGCCAAGGGCAACTTTAACGGTGACAACCTGTTACCCCTTCTATTTTTTAGGCAATGCACCTGAGCGGTATATTATTAGTGCCAAGCTCATTAATAAACAGCGCGCGTGATTACTGGAATCATCCTAGGTAATTGCGCTTTTTTGGAATGAGGACAAGATTCTCCCGATATAATCTAAAGTTAACATAAGTTGAAGGGAGAATGGCCATTGGCTTATTATTGGGGTGTAGACTCTGCTGCAGAAGTAACGGAGGATCTGTATAGTTGTGTGGAAAAGGGATTTGGGAAGCCCTCCTATTGGGGAAGATATTTAGCAACCATCCCTGGAAAAGTGGCTGGGCTCACGAGAGAAGAAGTCCGTTTTATTCGTAATAGAGGCATTAAGCTGTTGCCGATCTTAAGCAATTTTCGTGAAGCAGTTGGATACAGGGAAGGAAAAGTTGTGGCGCAAAATGCGATTTATCATGCAAGACGATTAAGTATTCCTAAAGGGAAAGTGGTTTTTGGTAATATAGAAAAGTTTTTTAAAGTAGATGAAGAATGGATTAGAGGTTTTGTAGACGCGATGTACCCGAGCGGTTACAAAGCTGGCTTATATCACGATCCAGTTCATGGAGAATTTAACAAAGCGTATTGTGCCGCTGTCGCTAAAGATAATAAAGTGGCTAATCAGCTGATATTGTGGAGTGCAGAGCCCGAACCTGGTCCGACTAGAGCAAGAAGTGCTCCTAACTTCCGTCCGAAAAAGCCGCCGTGTAAGGCCAATGTATGGGGCTGGCAATATGGCCGAGACGCACAACAATGTGCGATTGATACAAATTTATTTAATAGCCGCCTATATGAATTGCTTTGGTAATGCTGGAAAAGCACTTGAGAATGGTTAGCTCAAGCGCTTTTTGTTTTGCCGAAAATGAATCTTTACTCGGGTATCATTGTCTTGTTCCCCGATCTCCTCTTCCCCACCGATTGTTAATTGAGAGGTACACTGTGGGCAACGTACTGCCATTGCTGGAATATTAGATAAACAAAATGGACATTCCTTTACTGGGATGCTAACAACAGGTGCATTTTTTATACGGCCTATCTGCAAAAGAACAAAATAAGTAGCGAATGAAATGATCGCAAAATCAATAATGGTTCCGATAAATACGCCATAGTTTATGGTAATCGCCCCGGCTTCTTTCGCTTCAGCTAAAGTCGTATAGCTCTTTCCTGTCAGGGAGAAGTACATGTTTGTGAAATTGACTCTCCCTAGAATAAGGCCAAGCGGAGGTGTAATAATATCCTTCACAAATGAATCTACCATTTTAACAAACGCTGTTCCAACAATGACCCCAATCGCCATCTCAACGACTGTCCCTCTAGTTGCGAACTCTTTAAAATTCTTTAAAAAACGTATGGTCCTTCCCTCCCTCTTGCACGCTTGTACCAATATATGAAAAAGGGTTGGGGTTCATTCGTTATCCCTTAGCCTCATTTCCACTTGTCAGTCCAACAAAAAAAAGAGCCCAATATGGACTCTTCCTTTGTATTATTCAGCGTCAAATACGCGAACTTCTTTCATTGTGTCACCATTTCTCATCGCTTTTACAGCACTAATTCCTGAAGTTACTTTACCGAAAACAGTGTGCACTCCGTTTAAGTGAGGTTGTGGCTCGTGAACGATAAAGAATTGACTTCCGCCTGTATCTTTCCCAGCGTGTGCCATAGAAAGGCTGCCTTCCTCATGCTTGTGAGGGTTTCCTACTGTTTCACATTTGATAGAATAACCAGGGCCGCCTGCTCCTGTTCCAGTTGGGTCTCCCCCTTGGCTTACGAAACCAGGGATAACACGGTGGAAAGTAACTCCATCGTAGAAGCCTTCGTTAGCTAATTTTTCAAAGTTTTCAACTGTACCAGGTGCTTCGTTCGGGAATAAGTCAAATTCTACTTTTTCCCCATTCTCCATTGCTATATATCCTTTTTTAGCCATTGTGAGAACATCTCCTTCTTATGTAAAATCAGTTTATATCATATCACTACTTTAGTAGAAAAAACAAACATTACAATGTTTATTTCTACGACGTCCCAAAATCCCATACTATTATTAAAAGGATTTTTCGTTTCGTCTATCGAAATACTAATAAGAACTGTTTTAATTAAAGGAGAATGAGTGATGAACAAAGAGATTTTTCAATATTTATCAGCGAACCGTAGCAAACACTTAGAAGAGCTTACCGAGTATTTGGCTATACCCAGTATTAGCTCCCTTCCTGAGCATAAAAATGATGTGAAAGAAGCAGCAAAATGGACAGCAAAAGCACTTAGGGATGCTGGTATGGAAAACGTACGAGTGTATGAAACAAACGGCCATCCTGTTGTGTATGGTGATTGGATTAACCAAGAAGGTAAGCCAACCATACTCGTATACGGACATTATGATGTTCAGCCGGTTGATCCGCTTGAACTTTGGGATACTCCCCCATTTGAAGCCGATATTCGTCATAATAAAATCTACGCCCGAGGAGCTAGCGATGATAAAGGCCAGGTGTTTATGCACATAAAAGCAGTGGAAGCGATCTTACGTACAACGGGTAGCCTTCCTGTCAATTTCAAGTTTTGTATAGAAGGGGAAGAAGAAATTGGAAGTCCTACTCTTCCTCAGTTTGTTGAAGAGAATAAGGAGCTGTTGGCGGCTGATGTGATTGTGATTTCAGACACCGGTATGCAAGGACCTGGAAAGCCTGCGATTTGTTATGGACTACGCGGTTTATGCGGACTTCAGATCGATGTAACTGGTGCAAATAGCGATCTTCATTCTGGACTTTACGGAGGTGCAGTACAAAATTCGATTCATGCACTAGTGGAGATTGTGAATTCTTTCCACAGTCCTGACGGAAAAGTGTTAGTCGATGGCTTTTATGATTCTGTTCAAGAGATTACACAAGAAGAACGAGAAGCATTTGCTGCACTAGGGGACATAGACGTGGAATTAAAGGAACAGTTGGGTGTTTCTGAACTGCATGGAGAACCTGGGTTTACTGCCCGAGAACGTACATACGTACGACCCACTTTAGAAGTGAACGGCATTTACGGGGGCTTTCAGGGAGATGGCATTAAGACGGTTATTCCTGCTAAGGCCTCTGCAAAAATTACTTGTCGATTGGTTCCAAATCAAGATCCAGCTGAAATTGCAGATCTTCTAACCAAGCATATATACGCAAATGTACCTGCTGGCGTAATGGTGAATGTTTCCCTGTTTGATCAAGGTCATCCGTATGTGACTCCTCTTGATCATCCGGCCATCCAAGCAGCTGGCAGAGCATACGAAGCTATTTACAAGGTACCTACTTCTTACACTCGTGGAGGGGGTTCCATCCCAATCGTAGCCGCTTTTGATCAATTATTAGGGTTACCAGTTGTATTGATGGGCTTTGGTTTATCAACGGAAAACTTCCACGCTCCAAACGAACATTTCCATCTTGAGAACTTTGATAAAGGGCTTGAGACACTTTGTACGTACTGGTACGAGCTTGCAGATTCGTTATAAACAATAGAAAACAGGCAGCCTATTTTGAGGCTGCCTGTAGTTTTTCCATGCTATCTTTTAAAAGCATAGACGGTTCACCTAGGGAAAGGATGTGAAGCTCGTGCATTGCTCTTGTGCAAGCGGTATAAAAGAGTCTTCGTTCATTTTCTCTAAAGTACGTATGTTGAGATCCGTCGTGAATAATAACGGCATCAAACTCGATGCCCTTTGCCAGATATGCTGGGATGACGGTAATCCCTTTTTCAAAGGAGACGGTTCCCTTTTCAACAAGGTGAACATCGCGACTGTTTTTTAAGAAAGCGTAGACGGTTGCACTTTCTTTCGCCGTTTTACAAATAACTGCAATCGTTTCATGCCCTGCTTCAACCAGTTGATCAAGAAGGTTTTGTAAACCCTGTTCATGACTTTCCTTCTTCTTGTAGATCGTTAGAGTGGGTTTCTCTCCATCCCTGTTAAATGGTTCAATCATTTCCCCGTTTGCTAATAAGCCTTTTGTAAATTCAACAATCGGTCTTGTTGACCGATAGCTTTTTGTCAAAATAATGGTTTCTTTGTCTTTTACATCTTCTCCAAGCAAAATGGAGCTTGTGTCATCCGTATGTGCATAGATCCCTTGATTAATATCACCAAGTAAGGTCATTTTGCTTACTGGAAACAGCTCACGAATATAAGCAAATTGAAATGGCGAATAGTCCTGTGCTTCATCAATAAAGACATGCTTAATGGACAGCCTAGATTTGCTCCCCTCGATCTTTTCTTTTAAATAAACAAACGGGGTCGCATCTTCGTAGGTTAGAACTCCTTCTTCTAGTTGTCTCAAGCTTAGTCCAACAACTTCCTCCCATTCTCCAGACAGTGTAAAGAATAGGTTTCGATATGTTTCTTCGTAATTAATGAACTGATATCTTTTAATTTTTTTAATGAGAGGTTTAAAGTATCTAGCAACGACTACACTGGATAAAAATTTCTCTTCTACATCAAAATCTTGAAATCCGTCATTCTCTTTTTTCTGAAGTTTTTTGAAGCTTTCTAAATAATCTTCTTTATCAAGAAACTGGATTTCTTCCTTTACCCAGTCTTTCTTTGCCTCTGCACGTTTGTGTTTACGAATTTCTTTTAATAACCATTCTTGTAAGTCTTCCATCCGACTAGGGATACTTGCTTGTTTATCTAGAGAATAAAACTTTTCTGTTATGCCTTCAGCTGACAAAAGAACTTTCCCTTTGAAAACGATCGGGTGAAACTGAAGGCCCGAATGGTTTAGTTTTTGAATATAGTCATCAAGAATTTTTTTATAATCCAGACTCGATTTTAACTTAATACTTTTCATTCTTAGCTCGTACGAACTGATTTGATCAGAGGAAAGGAGGCTCTCTAGCTGCATGAAAGAATCTTCAAGTTCTAACTTTCGACCTACTCTTGATGAGAGAAATTCTAAAAATGTACTTTGCTGCATGTTCTCTTCACCAAGCTCTGGTAAAACCGTGGACACATAGCTATTAAATAATGGATTAGGTGAAAACAGCATAATGTTTTGAGAAGTAATTTTCCCGCGATATCGGTAAAGTAAATAGGCTACACGCTGTAAGGCTGCTGAGGTTTTTCCGCTTCCAGCCACACCTTGAACAATTAAAAGTTTACTTTTTTCATCTCGAATGATTCGATTTTGTTCTTTTTGAATCGTTGCAACGATACTTTTCATTTGTGAATTAGCGTTATTTCCTAATACTTCCTGTAACATTTCATCGCCAATCGTAATACCGGTGTCGAACATGCCTTGTATAGCACTGTTACGAATTAAAAATTGACGCTTTAACTCAATAACGCCTTCAATTGTCCCTTCTGGTGTGATATATTTTGCCTCTCCAGGGGAGTAATCGTAATAAAGGCTGGATATTGGTGCTCTCCAATCAAATATGAGAAAGTTTTCATCTTCTTCATCCATTAATGAACTAATTCCTATGTAGATAGAATCGGTAGTTGATTCATTGTTTTCTAAAAAGTCTACACGACCAAAGTAGGGAGAATTTTTCAACCGAAACAAGGTATTGAGTTGTTTATCAAGCTGACTTTGGCTCCGTTCCCTTTCTAATAGAAGCTGAGCTTGTTGTTTGATGCTCGAAAAGGTTTCTGCTAAATCATCCGCTTCATCCGTATTCACTGTTACGTCATTCCAAAAGTTTTGCCTAATTTCAAGTGCATCTCCACCGACTTTTTCGAGATGGTTTAAGATTTTGTTTGATTTATGATCAATTACTTTTATAATCGTGTTAACTCTTTTCTGCTCGAGTTCTCGTTCCATTTCCACAAGCGATTCCCCCTTCATCTATCTACAGCCTTATTTCTTGTGAAAGAAAATAGTCACCCTCGGATGAAGATGACTTGTTACTTATATGCCGATCTCTTTTTGTTAGTATAGACCGAAAAGGGTCATTCTAGAACAATGGTTAGTTAGACGGAATAAGTGTGTTTTGGTTTGAATTTTTCTTTTTTCATGAAAAGGTAAAGCGCTAAGAAAAGAAAAGTATTAAGTCCACGCAATACAGTGGACGTCGTCATCGCCATGTCCATAGATGTGGTTTCAAGTAAATATACCCCAAACTGAGGTGCAATGAAAGCTACAAATGCTAATAACACATTGTAATGTGAGATACATAAGCTTCGATTCTCTTCTTTTGTAACTTCTAGCAGTTGATTAAATAAAATTAAGACCGTACCTGAGACGAAGAACCCTGATAACCCGTTCACTATTAATAAGTATACTAGATTGGTAGACAAAACGTTTAAAATAGGAGCGGTTGCCATCCCGATTGACACAAGAATCATCATTTTCGCATTGCTATGCTTGTCTGCCATTCTTCCCCACCATTTAAAGCTGACAATTTGTGCGATTTGATTGGCAACAGCAAATAAGCTAATCCATAGACCTGTAGCCATGGCATATTTAATTTGGTAAATACTAAAGAGTGACCAGGCCATTTGCCAAGCAAAATTAAAAAATAAACCACAAACTAAGAAATATAAAAATGGCTTGTGCTTATATACATGAAATCCGAGTCCTTTGCTTTTTTCCACAGCTTTCTTTTCTAGCTTTGGCTCTTTATGTTTAAATAAATAATACACTTCCACTAAACCAAATAAAAAGGCTAGAAAAAATAATACTTGGTATGGCAATGGATTTGATGGATGAAAATACTGTAAAGTTAGCCCGATAATAAAGGTTGAAATCATTCCAACCATTGTTAATATACGATTGCGGTTACTAAAGAAATTACTTCTCCGTGACTCTGGAATCAAATCTCCAATCAAAGATTGCCAGCTGACGAGAGCAAACGAACCTGGAAAATTCATCAAACCAACTAGGATGACAAAAATCCAGCTTCTGTATTCACCGGGAATATATATGACGAATGTCATTAATAAGAGAAACAAACGAGTATACAGTATGGATAAGGCAGTAAACTTCTTTTTCTCATTTAATCTCCCTAAAAGGATCGAGCCTGTAATCATGGCAAACATTCCAATAAATTGAGGAAGGGAATTCATTAATCCGATTTGATAATTGCTTGCTCCTAAGGCGCTGATGGCAAATAAAGTGAAGTAATTATTCGTAATATTTGTGACGATCGTTGAAGCGATACCATTTTGAATGCTAAGCTTTTCATTATACTCATAGGAAGAATGTTTCATACACTCAGCTTCTTTCTTTTTCCATTTTCACTATACAAAAATTATCATACTCCCAATCGGTTTCTCCCTGCAATAGGAATCTTTCGAATACCGAAAAAAGACACCCTGCAAGGTGTCTTTTGTGCTATTTTTTTAACATTTGCTCTAACACTTGTTGTACTTGATAGCCATGTTCAAACGTTACTATTTTTGCATCTTTTCCTTCAATGGCATTAAGAATCTCCATAACAATATCATGCTGTTCGGTCCTCTCAATCGGCAGAACTGTTGTCGGTTTATCTGGTGAACTCATAGAAAGCTGGCTCCAGTTTGTTAAATCAAGCGTACCCTTTTCTCCAAACACTTTAAATGAGAGATGCTCCTTCTGTCCAATTCCACTTACCCCGTTAAATAATACAGTTACACCATTTGGAAGTTTCATAAGTGAGACAAATGAGGTTTCGCAAAAAGACACGTCCTCAGGATAATCGACAAGCGATGTTACGTCTTGCAGTTCTCCAAGCATATCGTGAATCATGTGAATATAGTGTGGTGCAACTTCCCTTATAAAGCCGCCTTGCTCACGGCTAGAAATCCAATTATTTTTCTGCCAAGCACGGGGCCATTCGGTAAAATGTAAATGTACCTCTACTCTTTTTACCTCCCCAATTTCTCCAGTTATCACTTTATCTTTAAATAATTGATACACATTTGTATACACCATTGGAAAATTCATCGCATGTGTAACTTGAGCTTCCCTTGCTGCCTGGAGCATTTCAAGGGCTTCATTTAATGAATTGGCTAATGGTTTTTCACATAAAACATGCTTCTTTTGTTGTAATACGTATAAAGCAACTTCATGATGATATTTGGGAGGGACTGCAATATATACCAAATCAATCTCATTTTTCTGTAACATGTCTACATAGTCAGTATGTAGAGAAACGTCTTCCAGGTCTTCTTTGAGCGTCTGTAATTTTTCAGCATTCTGGTCACAAACAGCAACGAGCTCCACGCCTGAATGGTACTGGAATTTACGCAGAACACGTTCTCCAATTGCCCCAATTCCAATCATCGCTACCTTTACTTCCTTTTTCATGTCGACACCCCAAATTTTTTAAACATTATATTCATTATAGCTTCTCTTAATGAATTTTGAAATTTTCAATTTATTTCTATATAAATAGACGATACAACAGGTTTGTCCGGTTACAAAAAGAAAAGCGAACTTGATTGTCCGCTTCAATTTTTTATACATTATGTAACACCATATATAACCGGTTATTTCTTTGTTCTCTTTCTTCTTCTGTCGCAAGATCGTATTTCTTTAATAGATGAAACACATCATTTAAGATGTCCTGTGTATGTTCATGGGTAAAAAATGCTTCAAAAGAGGAAATCATGTCTGATGGTAAATACTCTTTTTGGGTTTCGTATTTGTTTCGAACGTCTTCAATGGGATGATTTAGTTTGCATTTGTTTTCCAAAATAACTACCTCCAGTATTTAAGCCTACTCTATATCATCTATAGCACAATTGGCAAGTTGTATGTTCATACTTAGTGTGGAGATAATAGTTTGTATTAGTTCAAAAAGGAGTAGCTTATGAAAAACAGAATTTTATTTTTTCTTATCGGAATTATGATACTTACTTTTGGTGTCTGCCTGATCATTCAAGCAGGTTTAGGTGCAGGTGCATGGGATGCGTTAGCGATTGGAGAAGCACGTGTATTTGGCCTTAGCATGGGGACATGTGTATTGATTAATGGAATTATCCTAATTATAATTAATTCCATTCTTCAAAAAAAGAAGCCAGAATATTTAGCTGGCCTTACAATTTTATCGATTGGTTTATTAATTGACTTTTGGTTTTTTGTCCTATTTGATCATTATCATCCTGAGTCACTTCTGTTAAAAATCATCTCACTTATTTGTGGAATTCTCATTTTGGGTCTGGGTATCTCTGTTTATCTTCAGGCCAAGCTACCATCAAGTCCCATGGATGTATTAATGGTTGCAATTCATGAGCGTTTTGGTCTCTCACTTGGATTTGCTAGGGTGATCGCTGAAGGGTCTGCATTTATTCTTGCCCTTCTCTTCAAAGGAGAAATTGGAGTAGGTACGATTGTTGTTACGTTAACTCTCGGGTATGTGGTTCAGCATTTACACCCATACTTTGAACGAATGTATCAGAAAAAAATGAGAGCTCACAGCTGATGAGCTCTCATTTTTTTTATGCCTCTTTTTCGATGTATGGGAACGAAATCGTAACCGTCGTTCCCTCTCCTTCTTTACTTTCAAAGCTAATCGTTCCATCATGGTTTTCTATGATATTGTAGCTTGTCATTAAACCTAATCCTGTTCCTCTTTCCTTTGTAGAGTAGAAAGGCTCTCCAATCAATTTGATCCGTTCTTCTGGCATTCCACAACCGTTGTCAATAATACGAACACAAAGGACCTCTCCACCTTCTTCAAGGTTAACCATAATTCTTCCCTTTTCCTCGATAGCGTCTAAAGCATTTTGTAACACATTATAGAACACTTGTTTCAGGGAGTTGCTATCGCCATTAATTTTTTTACTTAACTGTCTATTTTTTTGAAAAATAATTTCCTTGTTCGCTAAAAATGCCTGTGGTGTGAAAATTTGAATTACCTGTTCTAACAGTTCATTTACACAGATCGCTTCCATCTTCTTTTCCGCTGGCTTCGCAAGAGAAAGAAACTCAGATAGGATGGATTCAATTCGACTGATTTCATTTAGCAAGATGGCTGAGTATTGACTAGAAACCTCGGCACCTGAGTTAAGCAACTGCATAAACCCTTTTATCGGAGTTAAAGGGTTACGAATTTCGTGTGCAACTGCAGCAGCCATTTGCCCCACAACAGCTAATTTTTCCGACTTTCTTAGGAGCTCGTCGGTTTCTTTCCTTTTTTGAATATTACGTGTAACTGTAATAAATTGCGACATGGAAATGCATTCATCATCGATGACTTTTTTAATAGCTGTTTCCATCCATATATATGAACCGTTTTTCTTTTTTGCACGAAAGGAAATTGTTTGTTCTTCTAGCGTAACAACGTCCTGATCATCAGGATGTACGAGTTTCGGTGAGTAACAGCCAATCAATTCTTCTGGCTCGTAACCAAGCTCTCCTTTGATGGACGGACTAATATAAAGAATATGACCATGAGAGTCATGCAAACAAATAATATCAGAGCTGTTCTCTGCAAGAAGTCGATATTTTTGCTCACTTTGCCGTAATCCCTCATAAATCTTCGTGAATTCAGTTAGATCGTAAACCTGTCCTAAATAAAATACATGTTTTGTGTCGCGATCATGAATTTTAGACACTTTTAATCGGCCAGTTTTAATGGATCCATTTTTATGTATGTAGCGCTTCACCAACTCATATTCAGATATAATCCCCTTCTTTAATCTCTGAAATTGCCGATAATCCATTAGGAAATCATCAGGATGTGAGACACTTTCAATAGTAAGTGAAGCATACTCTTCTCTTGTGTATCCAAGAAATTGGCAGAAAGCATGATTTATTTCTAGATATGTTAAATCAGGTTCAATGATGACCTGTGGTAAGCTGGACTGATGAAATATATCTCTATACATCGGTTCTCTCCTTTTTCAATTCTCGTTTTCCATCTATATCCAAATTTATCCTTTTATAAAACTCACTGCTGTATTTTTTCCAATACGAATGCTACTATTTAGTTGAAAAGGAGGAATCATGCATGGCATACATAGATATAAACGAAACATTAGATTTATTAACCGAATTAGTCTCCATACCGAGTCCTTCAGGTAACACAAATGATGTTATTACATTTGTTGAGCAGTTTTTAGAGGGAATTGGAGTTGAATCCAAAAGGAATCGCAAAGGTGGCTTACTTGCAACGATTAAGGGGCGTGTGGACAGCCATCACAGAATGCTAACTGCGCATGTTGACACATTAGGGGCAATGGTGAAGGAAATTAAGTCAAACGGTCGTCTGAAGATTGATTTAATCGGTGGCTTTCAATACAACTCTATTGAGGGCGAGTATTGCCAAATTGAGACACGAAATGGGAAAAGAATTACGGGTACTATTTTAATGCGCCAAACGTCTGTTCATGTATATAAGGATGCAGGAAAAGCAGAAAGAAACCAAGAAAATATGGAAGTCCGTATTGATGAAGTGGTAAAAAATATAGAAGATGTTAGAAAGCTTGGAATTGAGGTAGGAGATTTTGTTTCATTTGACCCACGAGTAGAGCGAACAGAAAGTGGATTTATTAAGTCACGCCATCTCGATGATAAAGCAAGTGTAGCTATTTTATTACAATTGATCAAAACGATTAAAAAACAATCGATCGAACTCCCATACACAACGCATTTTCTTATATCTAACAATGAAGAAATCGGTTATGGTGGGAACTCCAATATCACACCCGAAACCATTGAGTATTTAGCAGTTGATATGGGTGCCATGGGCGATGGCCAATCAACAGATGAATACACGGTATCGATATGTGTCAAGGATGCGAGTGGTCCCTATCATTATGAACTTCGAAAACAATTGGTACAGTTAGCTGAAGAAAATAATATTGGGTATAAGCTCGATATTTATCCATATTACGGTTCTGACGCTTCTGCAGCGATTCGGTCTGGGCACGATATCGTTCATGGGTTAATCGGACCTGGTATCGATTCTTCTCATGCGTTTGAGCGTACTCATGAGTCTTCTATTGAGAATACAGGAAAGCTTTTGTATCATTACCTTCAGTCTCAAATGGTGCAATCATAAAGTAGGAATCTCTTGCCTCTTACTTAGAATAGATGGTGATTGATCGAACATACTATTCTTTGAGGTGAGTCATTTGAAAAATGAAGATATGACAAGTAGTGAATCGGAAATGAGACGAGCAAGCAAACGTGGTGCAGTTGAAGATATCATACATGTGGCATCAGATGAGGATGGTCATGATCTGCGTGTCTCCAACCGATTTGGAGCCAACTTAAAACAAGAAATTAACGATAGCGAAAACATGTAGTTTCAGGACGGAATATGTCTGTGAAAAATAAAAACCCGTCCACCCAGTTATGATGATCATGAACTGTGTGGACAGGTTCTCTTCTACTTTTACATTAAAAAGTAGTACGTGCTCCTAGGTAACGAGATTTCCAGTAAGTGTTGTTCATATCTGATATCGTTACACCTTGAGAAGAACTAGCATGGATAAATTGATTGTTTCCGAGATAAATACCTGCATGCGAAGGACCTGCTTTATACGTTGTAAAGAAGACTAAGTCCCCTACTCTAGGTGCTGATACAGACTTTGTAGCTCCCCAAATCGTCTCCACTGTGCGAGGAATAGAAACTCCTACTTTTGCAAATACATAATTTAAATAACCGCTACAATCGAAACCAGATGGTGTACTTCCACCCCAAACATATGGAACCCCAATATACTTTTTTGATTCTGCAATTAAAGCATTAATTGTATTAGAGGTTAAAGTTGTTGGTGCTGTAGCTGTACCAGACAATTTTAGTACCTGTCCAACATACAATGTGTTTGTTGTTAAATTGTTTAACGCTTTTAGTTGGTCAACAGTCATACCATTTCTTGTTGCAATACCCCAAAGTGTATCACCAGCTTTTACTGTGTACGTAGAAGAAGTGGTGCTTGTTGTTTCGTGAGTGTGTGGTGCAAGTAATGTTAATGTTTGTCCAACATATATGCTAGAAGTAGAAAGCTTGTTCCACTCCATAATTTGTGAGACTGATAGATTATTGTTTACAGCAATTCGATAGAGAGTATCTCCAGAAGATACTTTATATGTTTTTTCATGTGCGCTCGCTGTACCATTGAAGGATGTGAAAAGTAAACCTGCTGTCACTGCGGCTGCAAATAGTTGTTTTTTCATGTATTCCCTCCTGTTACTCTTGTTGATACCTTAATGATAGTTGGTATTTTACTAGAAAGGTATAACTAATAAATGGAGGGAATGTTATATTCAACCATGAACGGAATTTTTAATATATCTTTGAAAAAAGATCCTTTTATATTACATGTATATTACAGGATCGAATGTACGGCTGTAATTGTTTGTGATAGGAATGTTACAGAAATATTACAAGAATGAAATTTAAATGGGATACTTTTTTATAATTGGTCAGTATTACCAACAAAACGTTTACAGGTATAGGAATCGAGTTTCCTGTATATGAATATTAAAATAATTTTCTGAAAACAAGTCTTGACATTATTAACAAATCACCAATATTAAGGGTTTTTAATTATGTTGCTGATATATTATAATGAAAGACAAAAGATATTTAAAACAGTTACATAGAAAGGCTGATTTTGGTTGGAAACTTCAAATTTTATTAAAACAATTATTAAGGAGGATTTAGAAGCGGGAAAACATAAAGAGATTATTACCCGCTTCCCTCCTGAACCAAACGGATACTTACATATTGGTCATGCAAAATCGATTGTAATTAACTTTGGTTTAGCTGACGAGTTTAATGGACGTACAAATCTACGCTTTGATGATACGAACCCATTGAAAGAGGATCAAGAATACGTTGATTCTATTAAGGAAGACGTAAAGTGGCTTGGCTTTGAGTGGGAAGAGCTTCGATTTGCTTCAGACTACTTCGAGGAGATGTATAATAGAGCCGTATTATTAATCAATAAAGGTCTTGCCTATGTGGATGATTTAACGGCAGATGAGATTCGTGAATATCGTGGAACACTTACAGAGCCAGGGAAAGAAAGCCCTTATAGAACTCGTTCAATTGAAGAAAATCTTGATTTATTCGCTCGTATGCGCAAGGGAGAATTCGAAAACGGTCAAAAAGTCCTTCGTGCAAAAATTGACATGAGTTCACCAAATATTAACCTTCGTGATCCTGTTATCTATCGTGTTTCTCATGCAAGTCATCATAATACAGGTGATAAATGGTGTATCTACCCTATGTACGCTTTTGCACACCCATTAGAGGATGCAATTGAAGGTGTAACTCACTCATTATGTACAACGGAATTTGAAGATCAACGCCCTCTTTATAATTGGGTTGTTGAACAATGTGAAATGGAGTGCCAACCACAACAAATTGAGTTTGGTCGCCTAGGGCTTACCAATACGGTAATGAGT
Source organism: Robertmurraya korlensis (assembly GCF_023715225.1). Taxonomy (GTDB): domain Bacteria; phylum Bacillota; class Bacilli; order Bacillales; family Cytobacillaceae; genus Robertmurraya_A. The sequence goes on along the minus strand of NZ_JAMBNS010000005.1, from coordinate 280,362 downwards.
AAGAGAAAACTAAAACAGCTTGTTGATGAAGGCTTTGTTGATGGATGGGACGATCCTCGGATGCCAACGATTTCTGGGTTACGAAGAAAGGGCTATACTCCAGAAGCTATTCGTGAGTTTGTAAAAGAAACAGGAATATCAAAAGGATCAGGTGTGGTTGATTCTGCTATGCTTGAGCATTTTGTTCGTGAAGATCTAAAGTTGAAAGCACCAAGAACGATGGGCGTGCTTCGACCGTTAAAAGTTGTTATTACGAATTATCCTGAAGCCCAAGTAGAGATGCTTGATGCAGAGATTAATCCGGAGAATCCTGATATGGGCATCCGACAAATTCCGTTCTCTAGAGAAATATATATTGAGCAAGATGATTTTATGGAGAATCCTCCAAGTAAATACTTCCGCCTCTTCCCTGGTAATGAAGTGAGACTTAAGCATGCTTACTTTATCAAATGTGAAGAAGTCATCAAGGATGAGGATGGCAATGTTGTTGAGATTCACTGTACGTACGATCCAGAGACGAAGAGCGGAACGGGCTTTACGGGAAGAAAGGTTAAGGGTACTCTACATTGGGTGGAAGCATCACAAGCGATTCCAGCAGAGTTTCGTCTGTATGAGCCACTTATTTTAGACAACACTTCTGATGATGTAGAGGAGTCAGTAAACAAAACCTTCCTTGATAATGTAAATGAAAATTCATTACAAAAAATAAACGGATTCATTGAACCAAATATGTCTAACATTCAGGCTCATGATAAATTCCAATTTTTCCGTCATGGTTACTTTAACGTTGATCCAAAGGACTCAAAGTCATCACATATTGTATTTAATCAAATCGTCTCGTTAAAGAGTTCCTTCAAATTATAAAAAATAAGGTCAATCCAAATGGATTGACCTTATTTTAATTATCATGAAATTCTCATTAAAGTTTGGTAATAATAGAAAAGTATTAGTAAACGAAAAGAATTCATCATGCTATAGAAGATGGGTGTTTGGTATGGAGAAGAGAATATTAAAAGGTTTATTTATAATGGGATTATTTCTTGTTCCTTTTACTATCAAGGGTAAACATATAAAAGATTGGATTATTATCTTTTTATTAAAAGGATTTTTTTCCAGTATTATGGATACCTTCTTGATTAGACAAAGTAAAGTGTCTTATCCCAAGCGGTTTTTGCCAAGATATTTTCAGATTAATGTATTATTTGATTATTTACTTTTTCCAATCACTTGTGTCCTTTTTAATCAATCCACCTATCATTCAAACTTGTTAGGAATCATGATAAAAGCTCTATTATTTAGCATTCCTATGACAATTATTGAGACGATACTTGAGAAAAATACAAAGTTAATTAAATTTAGTAAACAATGGACATCCTTTCATACCCTCATCTCTGAAATGTTAACATTTATGGGGACTCGACTATTTATCGGTTTAATTAGAAAATACACTAAATAAAAACGGCAAGGAGATTACTCCTTGCCGTTTTTATTATTGGCTTATATCTTCTTGAGCTGGTACTTCAGACTCTTCAGTTTCTACTTCACTTTCTGTTTTTGCCTCAGCCTTGTTTGTATAGTCATAATCATTAGGGTTTACCGGAGTAAAACCATCTGGTGTATAGAAACGAAGCAAGTCTTTATTTACAATCACGTCAGATGTACGGAGCTTTTCTTCTGTTTGCTCCTTCATGCGAATGATCTCTTCTGTTTCCTCAATCCGCTCACCAGTTGCTGTATTGTAGAGTCTACCATCGATATAAGTAACAGATTCACTAATGAAGTTTCCGTTACGGAATGGTACAACTGCATCATGCTGTGGAGAAAATAAATCCGTACCAAGCTGTACATATTCCTTCGTGCTTACACCAAGTAAATGTAGAACAGTTGGCATTAAATCAATTTGACCACCGTATTGATGCATCGTTCCACCTTCAACACCTGGAATGTGTATGAAAAGTGGTACTCTTTGAAGTTGTGCACTTTCAAATTCATTTACTTCTTTATCAAGCACAATTGACATAGCTTTATTGTGGTTTTCTGAAATCCCATAATGGTCACCATACATAACGATCATTGAATTTTCATATAATCCACTTTCCTTCAGGTACGTAAAGAATTCGCTTAATGCTTCATCTAAATAACGTGCGGTTTGGAAATAGTTATCAACTGAAGTGTCTCCAGTTGTATGCTTTTCGATTGTTGCTTCCTCTTGATCCATTGGATACGGGAAGTGGTTTGATAAAGTAATAAATTTAGCATAGAAAGGCTGTGGTACGGACTCTAATAATGAAACAGATTCCTGGAAGAACGGTTTATCTTTAAGGCCGTAGTTAAGGACATCTTCTTCTTTTGCATTGTAATAGCTTAAATCATAGAACTTATCAAAGCCAAGTCGCTTATAAATTTCATCACGGTTCCAGAACGTACGGTTGTTGCCATGGAACACCGCTGATGTGTAGCCTTGTTGCCCAAGAATGGCAGGAGCTGCTTGGTACGTGTTACGTCCTCTTGTTGAGAATGCAGAACCTTGTGGTAATCCATATAATGAGTTTTCTAACATAAATTCAGCATCAGCAGTTTTCCCTTGCCCAGTCTGATGGAAGAAATTATCAAAGTAAAACGTATTGGAATCTCTTGTTAAAGAATTCATAAACGGAGTTACTTCTTGTCCGTTTAATTGGTAGTCGATTAGAAAGTTTTGAACAGACTCTAAGTGAATATAGATTACGTTCTTCCCTTTCGCGACACCAAATAATTCTGGATTTGGCTCAGCGTACAAAGCTCTTGTGAAGTTTTGCACTTCTGTAATGTCGTCCGTGTCTGCCATTGCACGTTGAGCAGATACACCCGTGCTTTGAATTGCATCATAAATGGTAAAGTTGTACATACCTAAATATTTTACAATATAGTTACGGTCAAATGTTCTTGTTAATAGCTGAGGTCGATCTGTCTCAGCAAGTCCAAGATTGACTGCAAAGAATCCAAGACCAGTAAGAAAAACTAGAGCAAGTTGTCGTCTTTTTAATTGTCCAACCATTGGTGTTACTCGCTTAGTTAGTAACAATGTAAGCAAAATCAATGTGTCTACGAAATACAATGAATCTGTTGGTCGAAGTAACGCTAGAATACTTCCTCCAAGATCCGATGCGTTACCTGTTTGAGTCAATGTTGGCAACGTTATGAAATCGGAGAAAAATCGGTAATACACAATGTTTGCAAACAATAAGAAAGTAAGAAGGAAATTAAATGTTACAAGCATTTTTAGTGATCTTTTCCCTTTGAATAATAAAGCAAGTCCTAGAAAGAGAATTGCTGAACTAATGGGATTTATAAATAATAAAAATTTCTGTATTCCATTATCAAGATCCAAGTTGAATTCAAATCGATAAGCTCCATATGTTTTAATCCACAGAAGAATAATTGCTACAATATAAAATTGTACGTGTGTTATTTTTTTGTTAAGCATATTTAGTCACCTCTTCATCATTAAAACCTTTATTATAATAGCTCATTTTTAGTAATTGTCAATATCTCTAATAGTAGCGAGTAACAAACAATAGTGTACAACATAGTTATTAACAAATTGTGACGACTCTTGTCTTTTCTTAAAAAATATTTAATAATCTCTTAAAAAATGCTTATAATTTTTAGCATTATGTTTACAAAAACAGATTATACCATAAAAAAAAGGAGTAAGGCACCCCTTACTCACAATTATTGTTGATCTCTTTGTAAATTTTTTGGAAGCGCTTTTCTCTCTCTTCCGTACGAAATAACGGATCTTCTACTAGCAATGAGAGCAACTTTCTTCTTTTAACTAGGTCCTTTACACTATCTTGAATATAGACACGCTTTTCCATCAGGAACTCTACATACTCTTCATATTCTTCACCATATAGGCCCTCTAGCTCATTTTTAATCTTTTTTGTTAAGCTTGGACTCGCACCAGAGGTTGTAACAGCAATGGCGAGCTTCCCTCTTCTAACGACAGAAGGTACGATTACGTTAGAAGAGGAATAATCATCTGCAAAGTTCACGAGTTGATGGGGACTGACCGCTTTCTGCAACTCACTACTCACAAGTGGATCATTGGTAGCAGAAATAATGTAAAAAGCATCTTCAATATCACTTAGTTCAAATGTCTTTTGGATCCAATGAACTAAACCATTGTTAACATAAGTAAGAATGGACTCAATGATAGTGGGACTTATGATGGTAATGACCGCTTCTGAGTGCAATAATCTTTCAAGTTTACGAGCAGCAATTTGTCCCCCACCGATTACATATACCTTTTTGTGTTTAAGATTTAAAAAAACAGGATATAAGTTTTCCATATCATCACCATTTGCTTTTTAGGAGTCGGACTTTTTTATTAAAGAAAATAAAAGCGATGGGATGGTGGCTTCTTTTGTTTGCGTTGCCCCTTGTATATCATGTACCAGAAGCGCATCCATCGTTTGATTTCCTAAGCAGTATATTTCCAGTTCTTTTACTGTATCTATTGTTAGAAAATCAGTTTTTTCAATTGCTTTTATGAATATTGGTACTGAAGCTGAACTTGGAAAGATGACTGTATTAAGCATAGAGTCGTCAATCATACGTTTAAAAATAGGAAGATAGCTTTCATCCACTTCTTTTATTGAGGTGGTAAAGGTTTCATAATTCCCAAAGTTTAAGACGTTTTGACTAGTTTCTTCTATATTAATACTATTTCCAATAAGGAGGATAGTCCCTCCTTTTCTTAGATTCTCAATAGGATTTGCTAACAGACCTTTATTCATCAGTTGATTTACTGATTTTCTCGACAAGCCATACAAATCAGCTTGAATGGAGCGAATATCTATTTTCTCATCCATCAAAATCTGGAAGAATTCGTCAACACTCTCCGGAGATGTAAATATGATGGAAGAATACATAGAAAGCTTAGATAAAATGAGGTGATCTGGAGTGATCTTTATGTGTTTCCACTTTGGGAACTCGATCACATCTGCTCCTTGTTCTTCTAATGCCTTTGCTATATTGCTTGTGTTCAACCCTGTTCTTGCTAGCAAAACTTGGCGTCCATACAATGGTTTTTTCTCAAACCAGCTGATTTTTTCTCTAAGAGAAGCAATGTTTCCAACAAGTGTGATGGCTGGATTCGTAAACTTTTCTTCCTCTACACGCTGAACGATCGTTTCTAGAGTACCTTCTAGTGTTTTTTGACGCCCAAATGTTCCCCACTGTATAAGCGTGACTGGTGTTGAAGCTGGTTTGCCATGTGAAAGTAAATTCGTACATATATGCGAAAGATTCCCTACTCCCATGTAAAATGCAATTGTATCAATTCCTTTTGCAAGACCTTCCCAGTTAAGTGAGGATTTCCCATCCTTTGATTTATCATGAGCCGTAACAATGGCAAACGATTCTCCATATTCTCGGTGGGTTACTGGAATACCGGCATAAAGAGGAGCAGCAATACCGGAAGTAATTCCAGGAATCATTTCAAACGAAAGCCCATTTTGAGCTAAAGCCTCTGCTTCTTCCCCTACTCGTCCGAATACACCGGGGTCTCCTCCCTTTAATCGAACGACGATTTTTCCTGCTGCAGTTTTCTCTACAAGAAGATCATTTATTTTTTCCTGCCTGAGGGTATGACGATCAGGAAGCTTTCCACAGTAGATAAACTCACAATTTGGCGGTGCAAAATCCAGAAGCTTTGGGTTTGCAAGTCGGTCATAAAGAATAACCTCCGCTCTTTGAATAGCTTCTAAGCCTTTTACTGTAATGAGACCAATATCCCCTGGTCCTGCTCCTACTAAAAATGCTTTTCCTGTTGTCATACAAACTTCCTCCCCTAAGGCAAATGGGGGCGAAGTCGCCCCCATCCTTTATATTGTTAATAAAATGCGATTATCTTCTACGTTTACTTCATACGTTTTTACTTGTCCTTCGTCTGGTGCTTGCACCTTTCCATCATTCAAAGAGATTTTCCAATCATAAAGGGGACAGTATACATAGCTTCCACTAACTAAGCCATCTGCCAATGTGCCTCCCTTTGGATGTGGGCTTTTGTTCTCAACTGCTTTTACTTCACCAGTTGATAATTTAAAAAGGACTATTTCTTTTTCGCCAAGTCTGATCACTTTTCCTGCTTGATGTGCTAAAGTTTGATAATTTCCGACATCAACCTTTGTTAATGTTTGTGGCATATCAATCACCAAAACCTTTCATTTAATTTTAACCATCATTTTCGTCTTCGTAAATATTAATTTTTCACTTACGATATTAGACTAAAACTACTGGGATTTCCTCTGTTTTGTAGTATTTTTCACGAATTTGTTGATTTTTCAATGCTTCGTTCCAAGGCTCTGAGTATCTAGTTAGGGAACGATCCAGTTTCGCTGTTAATTCTTTTCTTACTTCAGCATCCTGCAATACTTCTTTTACATGCTCTAGTCCCACACGTTCAATCCAAGTAGATGTACGCTCTAGGTAATTCGCGGTTTCACGGTAGTATTGAATATAAGAACTAATCATTTCCATTACTTCTTCTTCAGTCTTTAACGTACAGAGAAGGTCACCAGCACGAAGATCGGTTCCTCCGTTACCTCCTACATATAACTCAAATCCACCATCGATTCCGACTATCCCCATATCTTTAATTCCTGATTCTGCACAGTTACGTGGACAACCAGATACACCCATCTTAAATTTATGTGGAGTGTCTAGACGTTCAAATTTCTTCTCAAGGTCGATTCCGAGTTGCATTGTATCTTGTGTACCATAACGGCAGAATTGAGATCCCACACATGTTTTTACTGTACGTAATGTTTTTCCGTATGCATAACCAGATGGCATACCAAGGTCTTCCCAAACATTTGTCAGATCTTCCTTTTTTACACCTAGTAATGCGATACGCTGCCCACCCGTAAGTTTTACAAGCGGTATATTGTATTTCTCAGTTACTTCAGCAATTTTCTTTAAGTCATCAGCATTCGTTACTCCACCGTACATTCTTGGAACAACAGAATATGTGCCGTCCTTTTGAATGTTTGCGTGCATTTTTTCGTTAACAAGTCGAGAGTCACGTTCATCAAGGTATTCTTCAGGATGAATCATTCCTAAATAGTAGTTAAGAGCAGGACGACATTTGCTGCAGCCTTCCTCATTGTTCCAGCCAAGAACATTCATAACTTCTTTTGTACTCAACATACCTTTTTCTTTAATTTCAGCAACAACCTCGTCACGACTTAATGTTGTACAGCCGCAGAGAGTCTTTTTATTCGCTTTTGTTGCATCAAATGAATCACCCAAAGTGTAAGCAAGAATTTCACCAACAAGGCCCTTACAACGACCGCAAGAACGCCCGGCATTTGTGCAGCTAGATACTTGATCAACCGTTGTAAGCCCTTTTGTTTGAATGGCTTCAACGATGGTTCCTTTAGATACGCCGTTACATCCACACACAATCTCCGTATCTGGCATAGAGTCAACGCTCATGTCTGCTTGACCACCACCACAGCATCCAGAGTCTAAGATACTTGCGCTTGTTTTGCCACTTACATCTTCTTTATCAACAAGCATGCGGAACAATTTTGTGCTATCCTTTGTGTCACCGTATAGAACAATCCCTACCACTCGATTGTCTCTTACTAGTATCTTTTTATAGATCCCTTCAAATTCGTTGTGAACTTTAATTGCTTTAGTTGATTTATCATCAATAATTTCACCCGCAGAATATAGATCAACATCAGATACCTTAAGTTGCGTCCCTGTCACCGTTCCTTCGTAAGGTTCAACGTCCAATCCGAGTATTCTCTGTGCTAAAACCTTCCCTTGTTCATAAAGTGGAGCCACCATTCCATACGTAACTTCTCTATGTTCTGCACATTCTCCTACTGCATATACATTAGGTGTGGTTGTTTCCATAAAGTCATTTACGACAATTCCACGGTTTACGTTAATACCAGCCTCTTTTGCAAGCTGTGTATTTGGTTTAATTCCGACAGCCATAACGACTAGATCTGTTTCGATTTCTGTTCCATCACTAAATCGAAGGCCTTTTACGCGGTCATCTCCAAGAATTTCACTCGTTTGTTTTTCAAATAGGAACTTCATCCCTTGAGCTTCAAGTTCTTCTTTCAACATCGTTGCAGCAGTCTCATCTAGTTGTCTTTCCATTAAATGTGGCATCAAATGAACCACATGTACTTCCATACCAAGGTCAATTAAACCTCTTGCAGCTTCGAGACCAAGAAGGCCACCACCGATGACTACCGCTTTTTTATGTGTACGAGCTACTTCCATCATATTTTCACAATCTTGGATATCACGGAAGCCTGTTACGCCTTGTTTATCTGCACCTGGTACTGGTAGGATGAATGAGCTTGATCCTGTGGCAATAATAAGTTCATCGTAAGCCACGATTCTTCCTGTTGAAGAAATGACGGTTTTTAATTTTGGATTGATCTTCGCTACTGCTTCATTTGTATATAAAGTGATATTATTTTCACGGTACCATTCCCATTCATTTAGGAAAATGTCATCTACAGTAGTTTTCCCTTGTAATACATTTGATAACTGAATTCGGTTGTAGTTTGGATAAGGTTCGTTTCCAAAGATAGTTATATGAAAAGCATCGGGTGTTAGTTTTAGAATTTCCTCTACTACTCTTACTCCTGCCATCCCGTTACCAATAAGAACTAAATGTCGTTTTTCCATTTTGTTATGTCCTCCCCAGCTTGAGCTGTATGCTCGTTATTTCACAATCAACTTGATAGCTCTATTTTAACTTCTTTTATGTTGAAAACTTGTGAAGTTTGTCACACTTTCATGAACTATGTGAATGTATTCACATTTTGTTCAAAGTTTAAGGGGTGAATGAAAAAAGCTGGTGCATCTATTTGCACCAGCTTGAAAATTACTTATACTTCTTGTTTGACTTTAGGAAGTCCAGTAAATAAGAATTCATATTGCTTATAACGGACTGTGAATAGTTTAATGGGATCCTCAAAAGCGGTTGGATTATGCTGAAGCTTAGTTAAAGATTGCTCATACTGGCTGATCTTTTCTACTAAGTCTTCTGCCGTATGTGTTAACTCATCCTTTGGTTTTTGAAAGAATGATTCTAAGTCCCTTTGGATCGCCATAGCAAAAAAATGATAGGGAGCAAAAAACTGTTTGCTCACTTGTTTTGATACTTCTGAATAATCTTCCGTTTCCACATAGCGCTTGTACTTTTGCTGCAGCATGGCTTTATTTTGGCCGATGCCAGCGAACAGCTTACCAGCACCCTTTAGTAATAATTGTGTTGGATTATGCTTTAACATAATGTTGATGTGTTCTAATTGAACACCACTTGTCAACCGTCCAGTGTCTCTTCTCCAGTCATGAAGCAATTGATCATCTACTGGAAATTGGAATTTTTCAATTCCGTATAAGCCATTAAAACTTGTAGCCATTTCGTCTAAATAAGCACGTATCTGCTGTAATTCCTCTTTCGTAAGACCAATCCATTTTTGTAGGGAGGAGTAGAGCTTTGGAAGGGTGGTGTTTTGTAAATATTCCTCCATGCGCCTGTTCATTTCCTCGTTTAATTGAAGATGGATAGTGGCAAGGTTGCTTTGATCCGTAATAGTTTCAGCTGTTTTCTTTAGAACATTAGGTATGTCTGCTTCTACTTCTGTAGAGAGCTCCTGCAGGATCGTAACATAATTGCTCTTCAGTCTTTCTCCGACTTCCAGTTCCAGATCACCAAGCTGCATCGAAGCTCCACTAACCTTGGCTAACATTTCTTTATTCCATTGAATAACATTGATTAATTTTTCTTCTTTATCAGCTCGTTTAGCTAACAAATAGTGTAATGTTTCTTTAATAAAGTAAAGCTCATTTCTTGTTCTTCTTTCGTTGGATTGCTCCCTGTTAACATCTGTCAAAATGTTACTCCAGTCTACCGCATGAGAAGACGTGTATGGGTAGATGTCTGCATTTGAGAAGATAAGATTCAGGTTCTTCTTTATGGTTTCCATATAATAAGAAACGCCAGTCTCTTCTTCTACCGCATTTGGGATCGGAAGGATAAAAATGAACGGTTGATCGTTCGCTTGCTGCTTCATTTGTTTTATCACATTCAATTCCATATCGTTTAAGGGATTTTCCTCATTTAAAACATATATAATGCTATCAGCCATGTGTAAATTAACAGATAGAGAACTTCTTTCTTGAACCGTTCCACGATAAGGTGGTATGGACATTAATGACGTGTTTGCCACTTTTAACATTTCATAAGGTCCTTTAGAGTGGATGTAATGATCAGTTGACCCAATTTCCGTAGGGCTTTCTACTTTGTTGGATACCATAGAATTTACTTCGACTAATTCAGACTCAGGTAAGTAACTATACAACGCTAACTTAGAAGATAATTGGTCTACTTGTTCCTGTCCAAGCACATCACTTAAAATCGTTGTCTGTAGCTTGCTAGTTCCTGTAAACAATGTTATGGTGCTTTGTTTATTTTGTAGGTTCTCCATAATCCATTTCAACTTATTGCTTACCGGAAGATCTTCATCTTCAGCCCATGTAACGATACTAGAGAACAATTGTTTTGTCTGGTACACATCAATAAGTCCACTTGGTGCTGAATTCGATAATGCATGCTTTGCCTCTGTGACGGTGTCTTCATGGATTGTTCCAGGGAAAACTTCATTCCATGCAAGTGCTGCACATGAGGTAAACATAAAATGATTTGAATCTGCGAAACGCATCCAATTTCTAAGCAAAAATGGAATGATTTCTTGAATCTCGTTTAAGGAATACTTTCCATTTAAGAATAACTGAAATGTTTTTAAGTATTGCTGAGATAACAGCTTCCATGATAATTGTTCAGGGAGCTCAGAATGTAGCAGTAATGAATTAAGCTCGCTAACCCAATCGAGTAGCTCAGATTCGTCTTCGTAATTTTCCCAAAGCTTAAAAACAATTTTTTCGAATCGAATGCGATCAAGGCGTAGCAAGTACGATAAAAATGGCGTGTACTCTTCAGGCTTGAAAATGGTGGTTCGTTTTTCATCGCAATATCTTTTAATAACATCGATCCATTCTGGAGAATTAGTACGCATAAATTCTTTCATGGCAAGATTAATTGCGTTAGCCCAATCTTCTATTTCTTCAAAGAAAAGACGGGCAAGTTCAGTTACTCCTGGATAGTCGGGATGGTTGTTAATGATTTCGCTAATAATAGACGTTGCTTCATGGGTACGCCCATCTTTTACGTACAGTCTAAAAAGCTGTAACGAGACTTCTGTATGAAGTACGGTCGACTCGGTACTTACTCTTTTATAGATTTCCTCTGCAGTTGAGTATTGCTCTAACTCCAAGTAAGCATCAGCGATATTCTTTTTCGCCCATGGTGCTAATTCATTTTGAATGCTTTCCCATTTAAAGATCGCTGATTCAAAATCTTTGTATAGGAAATATACTTCCCCTTGCGCAAAACGGATCGGTGTTAAGTCAGGTACGTCCTTTTGTTGCTCCTTATAATAAGCTTCCCCAAGCGAACGTACGGGGAAATCCGTTTCTTGTTCAATTAGGGTTTGATAATATTTTTTCTGAACGAATAACTTCTCTGATGTCATAATAATTCCTCCATATTTTTTCTCCCCATTCATTTTAATAACCGACAGAGTAAAATATGCTATGATGCTATGTAACTCTTTATTGATTCTGTTAATTATAATATGATTCTACATATTTCGGAGAGAAATCTCCTTTTATGTCGTAAAATGAACAAAAACACCTAGCTCAAAGGAACTAGATGTTTGATGTGATTTGTCCACCTCAGACGGACAAAATAACAAATCTGTCCACGAAGGGTGTCTGTCACCCTTTGTAGTGGGTGACGGTACGGTAGAGGAGCTCGGTTCCGAGTGAGATATCCTCAATCGTAGAGAATTCCTTAGGATTGTGACTGATTCCGTCCTTGCATCTCACAAAAATCATGCCATATTCGCATGCATAAGACATGGAAAGAGAATCGTGAAAAGGACCACTCATCAGTTCAATTGGATTAAGACCGATCTCTTCACTTTGTTGCCTCATGATAGTCATTAACCTTTCAGAGCAATACCTTGGTTCACTATTGGTGTCTTCCGTAATGGTACAATGTAAACCATGTGTTTCAGTTATTTCTTTGATTTGATTTCTTAGGTTTGCTTCAAGTACATGTCTTCTATTAATATCAATATCTCGTAAATCCACTGTAAAGGTTACTTTCTCAGGGATAATATTGCGAGAATCTGGGAAAACCTGTAGACTTCCGACGGTTCCAACAGTTGGCGCATTTGGATCCTGACTGGCTAGCTCGTTTAGTGCGACAATGACTTTAGCAGCACCAACTAGTGCGTCTTGGCGCATGGACATCGGAACGGAGCCAGCATGACCGGCAAACCCTTCTAACTCAACAGAAAGCCAAAGCGGCCCAGATATACCCGTCACAATTCCAACAGGAACCCCCTTTGCTTCTAAAATAGGACCCTGTTCAATATGGAGCTCCAAGAAGGCACCAATGCTCCCTTCTTTATACTTTGATTCCTTGAATCTAGTTGGATCACAGCCAAACTCAATTAGAGCCTCTCTTCTTGTTACTCCATTTTTGTCCTTCCTCTCAAGCTCTCCTTCTTCTAGCTTGCCAAGAATTCCTCTTACCCCAAATAGGCCTTTGTTAAATCGACATCCTTCCTCATCACAAAAGGCAACTACTTCGATGGGAGTATCCGGGACTATATTTTTTTCTACCATCGTTTGGACCACTTCTAGAGCACCCAATACACCAATTACTCCATCAAATCTTCCTCCATAAGGCTGTGAATCGATGTGAGAGCCAACCATTAATATAGGTGCATCTGGATTTTTTCCTTCTATCCTGCCAATTAAGTTTCCAAAATGGTCAATTCTTGCCCTTAAGCCTGCATCCTCCATCCACTTTTTAACTTTCTCCACTGCTTGCTTATCTTCCTTCGAGAGAGCTAAGCGACAAACACCTGTTTCGGAAATCTTTCCAATCTCCGCAAGCTCATGTATTCTTTTTTCTAGCCGCTCTTTATTGATGGAAAGTGTTTGTAACGTCATCTATACCCCTCCTCGCCTATTAAATGGTGGAAACGTACGGAAGATTATGTGCCATAGCAACCCCTTCGTAAGCAACCTTTCCATCTATGACATTTAATCCTTTAAATAATGCCTTGTTTTCAGCAAATGCAATTTTATAGCCTTTGTCTGCTATTTCAATAATATATGGAACCGTAACATTTGTGAGTGCAATGGTTGACGTTCTTGGAACAGCCCCAGGCATATTGCCAACTGCATAATGAACAACACCATGCTTCGTATAGGTTGGATCGGCATGTGTGGTCACATGTGTAGCCGTTTCAAAAATTCCTCCCTGGTCAATGGCCACATCAACAATGACAGAGCCTTCCTCCATAAGCCGAACCATTTCATCTGTTACTAACTTAGGAGCTTTCATACCAGGAAGAAGAACTGCACCAATGACTAAGTCCGAATCCGCGACCGATTGGCCAATCGTATATGGATTCGACATAAGTGTCGTAATAGACGAGCCAAAGATATCATCTATTTCTCTTAATCTTGCCGCACTCACATCAAGGATCGATACTTTTGCACCTAGACCAATGGCAATTTTGGCTGCATTTGTTCCAACCACCCCTCCACCGATGATCGTCACTTTCCCACGATTTACACCAGGAACACCACCGAGGAGGATCCCTTTTCCACCTTTGCTTTTTTCTAAATAGGTGGCCCCAATTTGGGCAGCCATTCTTCCTGCTACCTCGCTCATTGGTGTTAATAATGGCAAGCTGCGATCGGGCAGTTGAACGGTTTCGTAGGAGATGGCTACTACCTTTTTCTGAATGAGAGCTTCTGTTAAAGTGAAATTGGCAGCTAAGTGCAAATAGGTGAATAAAATTAATCCTTCATAAAAATAAGCATATTCACTTGGAATGGGTTCTTTTACTTTGATGACCATTTCGCATGCCCAAGCTTCAGCGGCTGTTTCAACGATACACGCTCCCGCTTCTAAATACTCTTCATCAATGAAACCTGAAGCCAATCCGGCTCCCTTTTCTACGAAAACATGATGACCTTTTGTGCTTAATTGAAGGACGCCAGCAGGTGTAAGAGCAACGCGGTTCTCTTGGCTTTTGATTTCTTTTGGTACTCCGATTTTCATAGTATTCTTCCTTTCTAGTAATTTTGGAAAACGCACGATGCTCTAAGTTTTTAGACGAGCGCCTCTAGTTCAGTAGTGACAGTTGTAAATAAGAAGTCGAGATCTTCTTCTTTTATGGATAATGGGGGAGATATCGTAAGAACATTATTAAATCCAGCTACGGTTGCCCCGTTCTTCCCAATTATAAGTCCATTTTTCTTACAGCCAGCGATCACTTGGTTTACCATATCCACATCTAATGGTTCCTTAGTGGCTTTATCCTTCACGAGTTCAATTCCTATTAACAACCCTTTTCCACGAACATCCCCTACGAACGGATGGTTTCGTAAGCTTGAATTCAATCTCTGCTTTAGTTGTTCTCCTAAATTTTTGGAACGATCAAACAGTTTCTCGGTTTCCATGATCTCTAGGTTTTTTAGTGCAAGAGCACAAGCAGCCGGATTCCCACCAAAAGTATTAACATGGCGGAAATAATCGTATTCTTCACTGCCTTTAAAAGCTTCATAGATTTCCTTTTTGACAGCTGTAGCTGATAATGGAAGATAGGCGCTTGTAATGCCTTTTGCCATCGTAATAATATCAGGCTTCACTCCGTAATTCATAAAGCCGAATGCTTTCCCGGTACGACCAAATCCGCAAATCACTTCGTCAACAATTAATAGTGCCCCGTGTTTTTCACACGCTTCCTTAACACCCTTCATATAGTTATCAGGCGGAATAAGGATGCCTCCACCGGTAATGATCGGTTCCATGATAACCCCAGCAATCGTTTCGCTGAGCTCCCATGTCATTACTCGCTCGATATCTTTGACAGATTCGAGTTCCGAGGCTGGACTATCCATTTGATCCTTTGAGCGATAAGAGTCAGGTGGTGGGACATGAATGAAACCAGAAGCTAGTGGTTCATATTTGTACTTACGTTGGGCCTGCCCGGTTGCAGCAAGTGAACCCAGCGTGTTGCCATGGTAGGCTCGATAACGAGAGATGAATTTATATCGTGAGTGGTTCCCTTTTTGCTGATGATATTGTCTAGCAATTTTAAAGGCTGTTTCATTCGCTTCTGAACCACTATTCGAAAAAAAGATCACGTATTCGTCGCCTAAAAGCTCATTAAGCTTTTCAGCTAACTGAATTGCAGGGGTATGGCTTTGGGTGAGTGGGAAATAAGCCATTTTCTTTAACTGCTCATACGCAGCATCGGCAAGCTCTGTCCGACCATATCCTACATTTACACACCAAAGGCCAGCCATTCCATCTAAAAAACGATTTCCCTCATGATCCGTTATCCAAGAGCCTTCTGCTTTTTCAGCAATCATCGTACCGTTTGGATTGTAAGGTTTCATAGAGTGCCATACAAAGTCTTTATCTTTTGTTAGAAAATCTTCTCCCTGCTTCATTTGAGCCATAACATATTCCCCTTTCTCACCCTGTTAGGTTTTAGTAGTCGAAACGGGATGTAATCATTTTCTTTCTTGTAAAGAAATTGACGCCATCCTTTCCATTTACATGTAGATCTCCATAAAAGGAGTCTTTCCAGCCGGAAAATGGGAAAAAAGCCATTGTTGCCGGTACACCAACATTGATTCCAAGCATGCCAGAATCTGCTTCTTCTCGGAATTGACGAATTGCAGCTGCGTCCTTTGTGTAAATGGTTGCTCCATTTCCATAGCGGGACTTGCGAATAAATGATAATGCTTCATCAAGGTCCTTTGCTCGTAATAGGCTTAAAACAGGGGCAAATATTTCATCCTTAGCTATTTTCATATCTGGAGTAACATGGTCGAAAATAGTGGGTCCAAGAAAGCTGCCTTCCTGATGCTGTTCCATCTCTGCTCGACCGTCGCGAACGAGAGTGGCCCCTTCTTTTACACCGATATCAATGTACTGTAACACCTTCTCACGGTGAGAATCACGGATAACGGGGGTTAGTAGTACCTCCTCATCCAGACCATTTCCGATTAGTAATTCGTCTGCCTTTTCCTTAAGTGCAGCAACAAACTTCTCTCCATCTCCAACCACAACGACTGCACTACATGCCATACATCGTTGGCCTGCACTGCCGTAAGCAGAGCTAATAATATGAGAAACTGCTTTTTCAAGATTGGCATCAGGCATGACGACATGATGGTTTTTAGCACCAGATAATGCCTGAACTCTTTTCCCTTGTGCTGCTGCACGCTCGTATACATACTTTGCAACTGGCTGTGACCCAACGAAGGAAATCGCCTTTACATCCTCATGTTCTATCAGCCCGTTTACTACATCATGTGCGCCATGAACAATATTTAGCACTCCTTTAGGTGCTCCGGCTTGAGTAAATAATTCAACTAATTCACTTGCTAAAAGAGGTGTTCGTTCTGATGGTTTTAGGACAAAAGTATTTCCACAGGCAATCGCTAGTGGGAACATCCATAGTGGAACCATCATTGGGAAGTTAAAGGGCGTAATTCCACCGACGACCCCTAAAGGATAACGATACATTTCGGAGTCAATGTCTTCAGCAATATTGGATAAAGTTTCACCCATCATTAATGTAGGAGCTCCCGCTGCAAACTCGACACATTCAATTCCACGTTGAACCTCTCCATATGCTTCTTTATACGCTTTTCCATTTTCTTTAACGACTAGCTCAGCTAGTTTTTCATGGTTTTCAGTTAATAAATAATGGTATTTATATAGAATTCTTGCTCTCTTTGGCACGGGAGTATTTTTCCAAGTTTGAAAAGCCATATTTGCTGCTTTTACGGCTTGGTCAACGTCCTCTTTAGAAGAAAGGGGAACGGTTGCGATCACCTCTGAGGTTGCAGGGTTAAGCACCTCTAATGAATCCGAACTACAAGCCTCAACCCATTCACCATTAATATAGTTTTTGAGCTTTACCGTATGCTTTTTAATAACTGTCATTCCTGCATCCCCCTTATAAAAAAATTAGTTATCTTCTAGTATTATTATCAAGGATATGCTGCCTTTGTGGCATTAGACGTTTTGTAAAAAAATGCTTGTGTTAAATTTTACATTTTGCCTTCATTGGGGAACACCTGGGGCACTCCTTTTTCCTTCTTTAATTGGGAAGAAAGAAGGAACTCGTGAGACAGAATCATGAACTCTATAGCAAGCCTTTTTTCATGATGTAAAAAGTCATCACCAAGAAGCTTTTCTAATTTTTCAATCCGATGGTAGAGCGTTTGGCGAACGATAAATAATCGCTTAGCCGTTTCCTGTTTGGACCCGTTACAAGCTAGATATGTTTTTAACGTTTCTAATAACTTTCCATTGTACATATCGTCATAGGTTAAAACGGGCTCAAGATACTCCATAACAATTTCTTGTAGATTAATATGTTTATTTAATAAGGAAATAAGGCGGAAAATATGCAGATCATCGTAAAAATGACTTTGAGAAGGTACGGTTAACCGGTCTTGGATGCGGATCGTTTCTAAGGAGGCTAAATAGCTTTCGTGAACATGGGATAATTGTGTAACAAATTTTCCTACTCCGAGTACAAAAGGACTTGTTTGGTTGGCCATTTTGATATCTGATTTTTCTAATCGTTGAATCCCTTCCTTCATCCGGGCCTTCCACGTTGATGCATTTCGTTCGTTGATAAAGATAAAAGTAATGGTATGCTTTTTTTCAATTGAAAAGAGTGTAAATCCTTGAGGCTCAAAGAAAGCACGTACGTATAAATTAAAATAGGTGATATCAAGCATGGAAAAGTCTGAGATTGCTTCTAACTTAAATTGACATACAAATGCCCCCTTTGGCTTAATCTTTGGGAAATGATAAGCCAAATAGTCATGAATAGCATCTTCGCTATGCTCCCCATCGAGCCAACCTGTAAGCCATTCAGACTCCTCAATCCGCTTCTTTTCTTCTACGTATAATTGTCTTAAAAGGAGTTGTGCCAGCGCAGTTGCGGTTCGATCGAGTATTAAGTGATCAAATTCTGTGAGCGTGCGGTTTTCTGCAATTAAATATAATTCTGCATATGTATCTCCTAGTATTTGAATCGGAACTTTTGACATCGTTTGTGAGGCAAGAGCAGTACCTTGATTTAACTCACTATGAATCATGTGGATAAATTTCTTTTTTTCACTTGCTTTTACATCCGGTGAAAATTGTATTTCTTGATTGTTGAAGACGATCATAACTTGAATCTGTAAGTATTCCTTGGTAAACTGAAGGATTTCCTTTGTATGGCCGAATGTTAGCAGTTTTTTGTTAAGTTCCTGTGTGTAGCTTTCGAGCTCTGATATCATTTGATATTGTCGATTGATTAGGAGAGCATGTATATCTTGAGTGATTTCTACGAATGGTACTTCGTTGTGAAAAATGAGTAACGGAAATTGATGTAGGTTGCAAAGCTCAATCACTTCATTAGGAATATGTTTGGCGTAAGTACCAAGTTCAATGCATAAGCCAGAAGCGTGTACTTCAATTAATTGCTCCACTACGGATAAAAATAACTCATTGTTGTCATGAAGTAAGGCACAAGTGGATAAAATAAATTCGCCTCCACGCAGTAGATTACGAATATTGGTTACTTCTACAATATGTACCCACTTTACTGGACGTATAAGTCCCTCTTCCCCTGCAAGAATTTCAATATCTTCAAAATGATTTCTTCTTAATAAATCTCCTACTGTAATATACGATTTCAAGGAACAGCCTCCTTCCAATTCAATAGTAAAAACGTGAGTCACGCAGACTTTGTCTGAGTGACTCGCGTTTGTGTTAAGCTCCTTTTTGCTGCTTTATGATCATCACGGAGAAATACTTACGCCCTTCAGCTGTAGCGACATGCAAAGTGACGGTTTCTTTTTCTTCCGATTGCTCGTTTACAAAGTCAACAAAGGATCCACTTAATGTTTCGGTGACACTTTTAATCGTAAATCCTTTTTGAATGAAAAAATCAACCTTCTCTCTCTCTTGTAGAAATTGTTGGTATTCGGACATGAGGCCTCCCCCTTTTATACTTGTGTGTTAATCGGCTCTGTCAAAAGAACCGATTCTTCTCCTGCTTCTATATCCCAATCACGCCCGACGGTGATACCGAGGTATTTTTCGTCGCTAGGATCTACGATCTCAGCTTGCTCATATTTTTTAAACCACCAATACTTGGCTAAGAAATAGTAAATAATGGCTCCTACTAAGAATCCAACAATAAAGGAATAGGTTGATAAATAATATGCTGCTGCGCCTCCAATGATCCATGAAATCATTCCAGCAAGATTGACACCATTCATGTATTTGAACTGACCATTTGCTTCGTAAAGGTCTGCAACGTGAACTCTTCTTTTGCGAATGACATAATAATCGGTAAATAAAATACCAACGATGGCTGATAATACCCCGCCGATCACGAGTAGAGCTGGAACGATCACTCCAAATAAGCTCCAAGGCTGAACGACAATCCCAATCACACCGGCAATGATTACTCCAACCCAGAACGGAACTTTCGGACCGCCAACATTGGAGAAAATCGTAGCTGCTGGTATAACATTTGCTGATGTATTGGTTGACCATTGTGCTAAAACGATCATCAGGAGAAGAATACCTAGAATAAAGCCAGTAGCTGCTTCTTGTAGAGCGACGACCGGGTCATAATTTAAAACGGCAATATAGGATACGGCACCGATAATGACCATAAACGTGTTTGTAATCGGCATGGCAATGATATTTCCAAAAATTTGAGCTTTGTTTCGTTTAAACCAATTTCTTTCGTTTTTAGGTGCTTTGATAAAACGGGATAAAGAAGGCATATCTGCAGCAAGAGTAGCCCAAAATCCCATATTTGCCATAACAACGACCATAAATGCGGTTAAGGCAGCACCACCTGTTACTGGATTTTCTACCCACGTCCAAACGTCTCTACCTTGCTCAATCGCTTTGTCAGATAGGGATGTATACATCCAGGCAGAGATAATAATAATGATAGGGGCGGCCAGGTCGGCAAACCGTTCAATTGCTTTTATCCCTAAGGCCGTATTCACAAGTTGAACGGTAGCAAACAATACGAAGCAAATAAACCAATTATCAAATTGAAAAAGTGCATTTAGTATTCCGTTCATGGCGGTTGCACCAAAGTACGTATTAATACCAAACCAACAAGCAGCGGTTACTCCACGAACGATGGAAGGGATATGAGTACCGATCGTTCCAAACGGTGCTCTCATATAGACGGGGAAGGATAATCCATGTTCGATTCCGATGTCTCCAATAATAGTCATAAAGATTCCAATTGCGACTGAACCAATGATCGTTGCTACAATTACCCAGCCAAGAGGAAGACTCTGTACACCAGAGCCACCAATCGCAAATGCTGCTAAAACGACTGCCATTCCTACCCAAATAATTGAAAAGCCGAGAGATCCAATTTTCTTATCGCCGTGGGAAATGGGAAGTAAATCTGGAGACTTTAAATAACCACTACTTTTTTTCATGAAACCACTCCTTTTCTAGTTTTTAATATATAAAATTTTCTGGTTATGAATATCACAGAAAATATATATCCTTCCCATTTGCATTCTTTGTTTTAAATTGGTACGGACTTGTTTTCAGGTTCTAGCGTTTTTCCGTACCTTGCTCGTTTAATGTATTGTCCTCCACCAATCTTTCCGACAAAGGCTTTGTCACGGATTACAAATTCTCCTCTAGATAGAACCGATACAGGTTCACCAATTACCTCGATTCCTTCGAAGGCATTGTAATCAACCGCCATATGGTGCGTTTTTGCTGAGATCGTCCGCTCAACATTGGGATCAAATATGACGATATCAGCATCTGATCCGACCGCTATGGTTCCCTTTTTCGGATAAAGACCAAAAAGCTTTGCAACCTTTGTCGATGTGATATCTACAAACTGGTTTAAAGAGATTCTTCCTTTTTTCACACCTTCAGAAAACAAGATGGATAATCGGTCTTCGATGATGGGACCTCCATTTGGGATTTTAGAAAAGTCTCCCTTACCGAGACTTTTTTGACCATTAAAATCAAAGGAGCATTGGTCGGACCCTATGGTCTGTAGCTCGCCTGTTTTGAGAGCATTCCATAATACATCTTGGTTCCATTTTTCACGCAATGGCGGTGACCACACATATTTGGCTCCCTCAAAATTTGGTTTTTCGAGATAGGATTGATCAAGAACTAAGTATTGTGGACAAGTTTCTCCCCAAATATCAATTCCTTTTGAGCGAGCTTCTGCTATTTTCTTAGCTGCCTCCGCACAAGAAACATGCACGACGTACAGTTGAGATTCAGCTAGCCCTGTTAAAGTGGCGGCTCTTCCCGTTGCTTCCCCCTCTACCTCCGGTGGTCGGGTCAATGCATGGTAAATAGGGTCTGTCTGATTTAGGTCAAGTGCTTTCTTTGTTAAGTAGTCAATCACATCCCCATTTTCGGCATGCACCATTACGAGAGCGCCATGCTCCTTTGCCGCTAACAGGGTTCGGAATAAGGTCTCATCGTCCGCTTGGAATACATTTTTGTATGCCATAAATACTTTAAAGGATGTGATTCCCTCCTCTTTCATGATTGTAGGAAGCTCTTCAAGTACTTCGTCATTAATTTCACCAATCATTAGATGGAAGCTGTAGTCAATAACCGCTTTTTCTTTCGATTTATCGTGCCACACTTTTATTGCATTTTTTAAAGGTTCACCCTTATTTGTTAAACAAAAATCGATAACGGTAGTTGTTCCACCAAATGCTGCAGCGATGGTCCCTGTTTCGAAATCGTCCTTTGTTACTGTGCCGCCAAAGGGCATATCTAAATGGGTATGGGGGTCGATTCCACCGGGGAACACGAATTTCCCCTTTGCATCGATCACTTCTGCGTCATTTGAAAGGAGGTTCTCACCAATTTGACGAATTGTACCGTTTTCGATTAGGATGTCAGCCTTATACGTATCTGTCGCTGTTACGATTGTTCCGTTTTTTATTACTTTCTTCAAGTCTGTTTCCCCCTTTAAAAAATTATCTTTTTATCACATCAACATTGCTTGCGATGGCACCTAACGCCGCTTGCCTCTCGTTCCAAGTCATTGGTGGAAGTTCATTCGGCAGCTCAACCATGTCGATCGCACCGTCAACAGGACAAACAATCGAGCATAAATTACAGCCGACACAATCTTCTTCACGGACGCGCAAAATACTTTCCCCGTTCGCTCCTTTTAACCTATCAATGCATTGGTGAGATGTGTCCTCACAAGCGATATGACATTTATTGCAGTTGATACACACATCGTTATTAATTCTCGCAACGATTTTATAATTAAGATCAAGATTTCCCCAATCAGAGTATTTAGGTACAGATTTACCCACAATATCCATGACAGAAGCGATTCCTTTGTCATCTAAATAATTGTTTAAGCCTTCAATCATATCCTCAACGATCCGGAAGCCGTGGTGCATGGCAGCTGTACATACCTGTACTCCTGTCGCTCCCATCAACAAAAACTCCACTGTATCTCTCCAATTTGAGATTCCGCCTATTCCAGATATCGGAACATTGATATGAGGATTTCTTGCACATTCGCCGACCATATTTAACGCGATTGGCTTTACAGCGGGTCCGCAATATCCACCGTGAGCCCCTTTACCAGCAACGTGAGGAATGGTGTTCCAAGTATCAATATCGACACCTGCTAAGCTATTGATGGTGTTGATCATGCTGATGGCATCTGCCCCGCCCCTCGTTGCTGCCTCAGCTGTAACGGTGATATCGGTAATGTTCGGAGTGAGCTTAACAATGACAGGTGTCTGGGCAACTTCCTTCACCCAATACGTTTGCTTTTCGACTAGTTCAGGTACTTGACCAGAGGCTGAACCCATTCCTCTTTCCGCCATGCCGTGCGGACAACCAAAATTAAGCTCTAATCCGTCCACCCCTATGGCCTCCACCTTTTTGACAATTTCATGCCACTTTTCTTGTTTTGGCTCCACCATGAGGGAAGCAATAATCGTATGATTGGGGAACTTCTTTTTTGTTTCCGCAATTTCCTTCAGATTCACCTCAAGAGGTCGATCGGTGATCAGTTCAATATTGTTAAAGCCCGCCACCCTTTGTCCGTTAAAGCTAACAGCTGCAAAGCGAGATGAAACATTCAGAATCGGTTCTCCTAACGTTTTCCAAACAGCACCACCCCATCCCGCCTTAAAGGCTCTCTGCACTTGATATCCAGAGTTTGTCGGGGGAGCTGAAGCGAGCCAGAAAGGATTCGGTGATTGAATGCCTGCCAAGTTAATACGTAAATCTGCCATCATCATACCTCCTTAAATTGATTGCCCTTGTTTAGGCCGTTTCAGATACGGTTTTGGTAATCATTTGGTGAATGGCGTGTGCAGTTTTCTTTCCTTGTTGGGCTGCGGAAACTACCATCGCTTCTCCTTGACCTTTTCCAAAAATTACATCTCCACAAGCAAATACCTTTTTGTTGGAGGTTTGGTAGGTGTTTTCATTAATTGTAACGACTCCACCATCATGCTCGAGGTTCATCTCTTCGATAAGATCTACGTATCTAGACTGGCCAATCGCTTTTATAACAGCGTCCACTTCTAATTGGAATTCAGAGCCTTTTACCGATACAGGCTTCCTTCGCCCATCCTCACCTGCTTCGGTTAGTTCCATTTTGATACATTCGATTGCTTTGACGTTCCCAAGTTCATCTCCAATAATTCTAACGGGGGCGGTTAACCATCTGAACTCGACTCCATCCTGCTTGGCAAATTCATATTCAAAGTCATATGCCGTCATTTCCTCTAGCGTTCTTCTGTATAAAATCTTTACATTTTCTGCGCCTAGTCGAACAGAACAAGTAGCGCCGTCAATTGCCGTATTACCGGCACCAATAACAACAACTTTTTTACCGAGGAACTCATCAGTAATGGGATTTGTTTTCGTTTGTCTTACAAACTCAATCGCATCATATACCCCTTGTAAATGTTCTCCCTCAATCCCTAAATTAGGAACACTAGACATACCAATAGCTAATATAACAACATCATAGTTTTCTAGAATTTCTTGGACAGAGATGTCGATGCCAACCTTTGTGTTCGTTTTAATTTTTACATCGACACTTTCCACTTGTTCGACTTCCCAATACGATACTTCCTTTGGCAGTCGGAACGAGACAATTCCGTACGTATTCAATCCGCCAGCATGTTCAGCTGCTTCAAAAATTGTTACGTCATAGCCAAGGATGCCAAGCTCCCTCGCGGCTGATAATCCGGCAGGTCCACCACCGATAATAGCGACCCTAGTACCGTTTTTCTTACCAGCTTTAAAAAGGGCTTGATTATTTTTCATTGCCCAATCTGTTGCATATCGTTGTAAGTTACCGATCATAATTGGTTTAGTAGAATGGTTGAGTACACATGCCCCTTCACATAATTCTTCTGTTGGGCAGACTCGGGAGCAGCTTGCGCCAATTGGATTGGCTGACATGATGGTGGTTGCGGAACCTTTTAAATTTCCTGAGGCTATTTTCTTAATGAAGGTTGGGATATCAATCCCCGTTGGACAGGCAGTAATACAGGGTGCATCATAGCAATAAAGGCAGCGATTTGCTTCTTCTGCTGCCTCTCGATTGGATAGTCCAGGATGAACCTCCTGAAAGTTAGCGGCTATATGGTCATAGGAAATTCTCGATTGTTTTACCGTACTCAAATGTAAATACCCCCTCTAAGCTTTTTCGTGTTTACTCTTGCACTCTAAATTGAGGTCATTTTTTCATACGTTTCCGGACGTCTATCACGGTAAAACTGCCAAACATCTCTTACTTCACGAATCATTTTTTTATCCATTACTCCAATAATTACTTCATCTTTGTCTCGGCTACCCATGGCCACAAAGCTTCCTCTTGGATCAACAAGGTACGATTGGCCATAAAATTCGCCCATATTCCAAGGGCCTTCGTAACCAACCCGATTGATTGCGGCCACGTAGTAACCGTTGGCAACTGCATGTGCAGGTTGTTCAAGCTTCCACAAGTATTCGGAGGTACCAGAAACGGTGGCGGAAGGGTTAAATACGATTTCGGCTCCATTAAGACCTAATACTCGAGCCCCTTCTGGAAAGTGTCGGTCATAACAAATGTACACTCCGACTTTTGCAAATGCGGTATCAAATACGGGGTATCCTAGATTTCCAGGCTTGAAATAGTATTTCTCCCAAAAACCATACCCTTGATCGCCTACAGCCACATGCGGAATATGGTGTTTGCGGTATTTTCCTAGATAAGAGCCGTCCGCATCAATAACGGCTGCTGTATTATAATAGGTGGCAATACCCTCACGCTCATAGATTGGAAGAATAATTACGACTCCCAGTTCTTTAGCAAGCTCTTGAAAAAGCTTTGTTGTGGGGCCATTTGGGATTTCTTCTGCCGCATCATACCATTTTGTATTTTGCTCAGAACAAAAGTAGGGTCCGTAAAAGATTTCTTGCAAGCAAACAATTTGTGCTCCTTTTTCCTTTGCTTGACGAACGAGATTGATATGTTTTTCGATTGCTTTTTGTTTATGAACCTCAACGGGTTCTTTTCCATCCACATCATTGCTTGCCTGAATTAACCCAATGGTAACTTGATCTGCCATTCGCTTCGTTCCCCCTAATCCGAAATCATTCTATTCTATTTTTTTCAAAAATAATAAAACTAATGAATCATAGCTGCCTTTCATTTTCACGCACATCTTGTACATTATATTTCTTGTAAATGGACAGTATCCCTCCTGTTTTTATATTAAATGCAGAAAAATCAAAACTTTTAATTAATTTTACATTTGCTCATTAACCATCGCATGATACATTATGTAAAATCCTTATGACCCATAGCTAGTCATTTTGTCAAATATGTCTGGTAGGTTGGGAGATATTTTGACGAGAAGTTCTACGGAGTTAATAGAATAAGTTTTTGTAAGAAGATTAATTGTCATTGTGGAGAATGAAAAGAAAAAACGTACATGTCTTTCTTTAGGATCTGTGAAATTATGTAACAAAATTGGAATTAAGCCCATTATAATACTTGTCACCTAGTGACTGAGAACTATTTTGTCAGATATCATTACGTGCTTTTTTATCAAATAAAAAAACCACTCCTCGTCAAAGAAGTGATTTTGGAACTGTCCGCCTCAGGCGGACAAACACCCCTGTTTTGTCCACGAAGGGTGTCTGTCACCAGCTTAGCGGTTGGCGAGTGCTTTGGCGAGGGTGGATACGATTTTGACTTTATTGAAATTGAGTCCGAGTTGGACCGAAGTTTGGGCGATTTCTGGGCGCAACCCAGAAAGAACGGTTTGCACTCCGATTAGATCAAGTGCTTCGATTAGCTGAAATAACTTGTGGGCAACCATTGTGTCAATCACTACGACCCCAGAAAGATCAATAAACAACACGGTTATTCCCTTGGAAGAACATTGCAATAACGTATTTTCTAATATAAACCTCGACCGATTGGTATCGATTTCTCCAATTAATGGCAATAATGCTGCGTTATTATCGATAGCTATAACGGGAGAGGCTAATTCATTAATTAATTCCTGCTGTGCACGTAGTCGGATCTCAGTATATTCATTTAATTCCTCAACAAATCGTAACATCACCAGCTTAAAGGCTTTAATGATCATACGATTCCATATATCTATAGTATGACGGTCATATGTCCCCTCATGTACGGATGAAAACTCTTGAAGAAAATCAAGATACTGATCTTGTACTCTAAAAAATTCTCTCAAAGTATAATGGTTGGGTGTTTGGAAATGAGGTTCATCCTTAACAATTTCTAGTATCCACGTTTGAATATCCTGGGTGAATTGCTCTTCATCTTTAATAAATATTTCGCAAAGTTGTAAGTGAAAACGATAGTTTTGTTGTTTTAAGTTTTCAATGACGGAAGGATCCTTGGAAGAATACACACCGGCAGGATCGCTTTTATCCAACGAAGCATACCAGTCCTCTGTTAGCTGCCAAGATTTATCAAGTAAAAACTGATGAAGCTCTTTATTCCTATGCATGCATGTTTCCCCCTATGTAATCGTGAAAGTAGCATCATACAAAAAGATGCTACTTCTTATAGCCACACTCGCTTGTTTTCCACTCGTCTTGTGATTCCGTTTTCATCTAATCGCTCTAGAAAAGGAATCATATATTTTCGAGACAATCCGAGTACTTCCTTTGCTTTCCCTACATCAAACTCATTTTCTGTTCCAGCTTGAAGTGTTTTCACAGCTTCTGTAAAAACATCACCATGATAAAAATAGGATTCGTCAAGAGGAATAATCATTTCTCGCTCAGTCCAATATCTTTTAACGTCCTCGACTAAGGCTTCTGGAATTCCTGCCTCTTTTATATAGTCATTTAAATACTTTACTTGAAGACCATCTCTTTTTAAATCATTTAGTAGGTTGTCTGTTCGTTTTTCCCAACTTGAAGGAACGTGAGGAGTAAAGGTGGCTAAAGATACAAATACACCCTTTCGTTGAAACAGTTTCGAAGCAGTCCCCTGTTCTATTACATATTCCACTAACGGCCTCGAATACCATTTTTTTAAACCTTGTAAAAGCTCGGCTTTATTTACCCCATTACGTAGTGGGAACTGTTTATGGTAATCATTTAATCGGTCAAATAATTCTTCCTCAACCTCTTTTATGATTGCTAGTAAGGTGTATTCCTTGTTACTGTATGAGATAAATTCATTTCCAGTAAGGGCAAGCGAAACTGTCTCCTTATCGAGAGAAGTGCGCTTAATGAGTTCATCGATTGACAAGCTCTTAGCCTCGATTAGTGCGGCAGTAATGCGCTCGGTCGGTGATCCTTCTTTCTTTTTCGCGAGCTCTTCAATCGTTTGATGCCCGAATCGGTACTTCTCACCTTTAGGATCAATAACCCATCCCCCACCGATTGTTTCCTGTGGGCTCGGTCTGCGTAAAATAAATCGATCTCCACGCTTTGTGACAATTTCCTCCTCAAGTCTTAATTGGCAAAGGATTTCCCCACCGTTTTCTTTCAGTTCATTACGGTCAAAAAATACAATTCTACCCATTACTTCCGCTGTTCCTATATGACACTTAATCGGCATTCTTTGCTTTACCAGATGTTCAAGATCTTCTACCATTTGAATGGAAACGTCAATTGTACGTGTAATAATAAAATGCTCGGAAGATACAAGTACATCCCCGCGATCAATTTCCTCTTTGGTTACGTTTGACAAATTTATCGCAACTCTTTGACCGGCGAACGCTTGTTTAGCTGGTTGGTGGTGTACTTGAAGCTGCCTTGCTTTCACCTCAATTCCTTGAGGCATAATGGTAAGAAGTTGACCTTCCTCAACAGCTCCTTCATACACGGTTCCTCTTACAACCGTCCCCTGTCCTTTCACGGTGAACACCTGGTCAATTGGCAAGCGAAAAGATCCTTTTGCATCACGAACGTCTTGTTGTTCTAACGAATGTATAATTTGTGATTTAAGTTCGTCAATTCCTTTATGTGAAAGGCTATCAACAAGGACGTAAGGTGAATTTTCAAAAACCGTTCCACTTAATTCTTTATATATATCCTCTTTCACTAATTCCGAAAATTCCTCGTCCACCTTGTCCATTTTCGTGATTGCAACAATACCTGACTTTATTCCTAAAAACCCAAGTATTTCTAAATGCTCCTTTGTTTGTGGCATAACTCCTTCATCTGCTGCAACAACAAGGACGACCAAATCAATTCCTGCCACCCCAGCAATCATTTGCCTAATAAATCGCTCATGTCCAGGAACATCAATGACTGATATTTGTATATTTTCATCTTCATATAAGGGGGCAAATCCTAGTTCTATGGAAATTTGCCGTTCCTTTTCTTCTTTTAAACGATCGGTATCAACATTGGTCAGTGCCTTTGTGAGTGTTGTTTTTCCGTGGTCAATATGTCCTGCCATTCCTATTGTGAAATATCGTTTTTCCAAGTCTGCACCTACTTTAATGTTCTACACTCTTTTACTTTAACTTTAAAATGTTAATTGCTCAACCATTTTGGTATACTCAATAGCCTTTGGCATTACAAATCAACCCATATTCCTCGTATTAATAAAAAACCAGGAGTAAAGGTACCTTTACTCCTGGTTTTGATTAATTAATAAATTGGAAATAAGTAGTACTCCCACTTTGGCTAGCAACAACCTCTAATCGAGCATCAATTCGTTCCTTTAGCTCAGGAACGTGCGAAATGATCCCAACAAGACGTCCGCTACTTTGAATGTCAATCAGTGCCTCAATCGCCTGGTCAAGGGATTCAGGATCCAACGTACCGAAGCCTTCATCAATAAACATCGTTTCGAGTGAAACCCCACCCGCATAATTCTGGACAACATCAGCAAGGCCAAGTGCTAAAGAGAGCGAGGCTTTAAAGCTCTCTCCACCAGATAATGTTTTCACATGACGTTCTTGCCCCGTATACGAATCAACAACGAGGAGCTCAAGTCCGCTTTGAGTATTCCCTTTTGATTTATCCAATTTTCGAAGCAGTTGAAATCTTCCGCTTGTCATTTTTAGCAATCGTCCATTCGCTTCTCTTAATATGTCATCTAAAAAAGAACCGAGTACGTATCTCTCAAAGGTAATTCGTAGATTATTGTTGCCTTTTGAAATATCCGCAAGATTACCAATCATTTTATATTGTTCTTCATATTGCTTCATTTCTTTGTTCAAGGAATAAATCGTTTCTAATATTTGTTCGTTTTCTCGCTTTTTAAAACTTAAGTCACTCTTTTGACCATCCATATCCTTAATTTCCTGTGTCATTTTTTCGATGAGGTCAGTTAATGCCTGAATATTAGGCATTGGAACATCCTTTAATAGTGCTTCTAACTCTGTGTAGCGATCAGTTACCGAGCGAAGAGACTCACGATAGTTTGAAATCTCTGCTTCCATTTGTTGGAGTTCCACTTCGGATCGCTTCGCTGATTCATATTGTTTATAGTTTTGAAAGCCTTGTTGTTCCAGTTTTTCTATAAACACTTCTCGCTCCACTTGAAGTTCGGCTTGCTTCGTCTCTTTTGATTGCTGGACCGAATGAAGCTGTCCTTCGATTGTAGAAAGGGAAACTTTAGAATTTTGCACGGCCATTTGGGCCTGTTCGAGCTTGGTGTTGAGTTCGTTTAACTGTTTTTGCTGACGATTTACTTCTTGCTCGAACCGATCAACTGAACGAATTGTTTCTGGTATTATTTCTTGCAGTCTAGTAAAATGACTGTTTTTTTCAACAAATGAGAGTCTAGCTTCCTGGTAGGCTTCGTCTAGCTCTTTTGCTTTTAGTGTCCATTCCGCCTTTGCCGTTTCTAGTTTCTTTAGGCCTTCCGAGATTGTATCCAGCTGTTCGAGACCTGTTTGTAGCTTTAGTTGTTCTGCCTCGACATCTCTCTTCTTACTTAAAACAGTCTCTTTAAAAGTTGAAAGGTTCTCAATCAAAAATTCAGGCTTATTTGCTTGTAAAGACACTAGTGTTTGAGAGACTAATAGTGTGGAGGCTTCCACACTCGATTGTAACTTGAATACTTCTGACTGTCCTATGTTTCTCTCATTCTCAAGTCCTTCGAGTTGTTGTTTCGCCGCCTTCAAATCGGTTTCATTTGGAATGGCTTTATCTACCTGATGAGTAGGTTTTGGATGATGTTCTGAACCGCAGACAGGACAAGGAGCACCGTCTTGAAGCTTACTGGCTAATATGGAAGCTTGTCCATGCATCCAGCTGTTTTCTAGTTCCTCTACGAGAGATTTAGAATCTAAGTAGCGTGCAGTTGTCCGCTCAAACTCCGCTTTTTTTTGATTGAATTTCTCTTCTAGAGTGAACAGGCTTTCTTTCTGTTTTTCTAAAGTAGAAATTAGATCTGCTTCACGTTTTAACTCGTCAAGAAGGCTTTTGTTTTCAAGGAAAACAAGTTTACTTGCATCTATTTCTTCTTTTTTCTCTGTGTATAATTTAAGACGATGGTCAATTTCGGTTCCCTTTTTTTCGGCAGCTAGCTTGTCTTCTTCTAGCTTTTTCCACTGTAGTTGAAGGTCGCGAATTTCAGCTTCCAGCTTTGCATAAGAGTGTACATCTTCCTTTAATGACCTCAGCTTGTGAATACCTTCCTCTAATGCTTTCCTTTCCGGTTCTTTTCCTTTTTCTGCTCGCCATACTTCTTCAAGATTATGCACTTGCTCCAGCAATGTCTTTTGCTTTACTAGCAAGTCATTTGCTTGGGCTTCGTAAGTAGTCAATTCTTTTTTTAATCTAGCACATAATTGTTCTTGCTGTAGCAACAATATCGCTTTTTTTCCTAATTCCACGTCATTCTTTTTCTTCTCAAACAATTCCTTTTGGTTTTCAAGATGAAGCTTGTTCTGACGAGCCGTTTCCTTTGCTTCGAACTGTTTAATAAGTGTCTCTGCATCATAAAGCTTTTTTTGTTCTACTTGACGAAGCTGATCTTTTTCTACAATTTCCTTTTCAAATAAGGATATTTGCTCTGCCATTGCTTGAATTTCTTCTATTAATGCAGGAACAATGACAAGATCATTTGTGCTGCCCGCTTCCATATACTCCTTCAAATCATCTGTAAACAGGGCGTGGATTTTTTGAATCGCAAGATTGCGGTCCGCAAGCTGTTTTTCTACTGCTGCTTTTAAAGATGCGGCTTCTTCTTTTAGCTTTTCCTCAATTCTTTTATACAGCTGCGTGTGGAATAAGCGTTGTAAGATCGCTTCTTTTTCTTTGCTGTCAGAGGTTAGTAGCTTTCTAAATTCTCCTTGAGGAATCATAATGATTTGGCGGAACTGATTGCTGTCAATCAGCATGATTTGTTTGATCTTTTCATCCACATCACGAACATTTGATGCGATGATTTGCTTCGTTCCATCCTCATCGTATACATATAACTCTGCTTTTGCTCCGATAGAGGTAACCCCATCACCACGCGACTTTTTCTTTTCCTGTTGAGGAGAACGACTAATCTCATACGTTTTGCCACGAAGACGAAATTCCAATGATACCTCTGTTAATGTATCATTATCGGCAAATTGGCTACGAAGCTCTGGTCCATTCCGATCTTCACCACTCGCTTTTCCGTAGATGGCATAGCTAATTCCGTCAAAAATGGTAGTTTTTCCTGATCCTGTTTTCCCAGAGATAACAAACATTGTTCGATTTCCAAGCTCGAAAAAGTCAATCACCTCTGTGCGAGAGTATGGGCCGAATGCCTGCATCGTTAGTTTCAAAGGTCTCATGTTATTGTTCCTCCTTTAAGACACTCTCGATGACCCCGGCCATAATCCTTTTCTTTTCAGGCGAGAATTCTTCTGAAGTCATTTCTTTATAAAACTGTTCAAACAGATCGAGTTCTGATTTTCTTTCCTGTCCAATCCCGGTGAGTAATTTCTTTTCTTTCATATCCTTTAGCACGGTCTGTCTTTCTAAGTGAAGGACATTTGGATAGACATGACGAAGCTTTCCAATTGGATCAAGTAATGCCCCTTGGTCTAGTAACGTAATACTTAAATAATCATCTACTTTTTGTTTTTCGTAAAAGCTTGTATCCAATAGTTCATCTAAGTATCCCACGAGTTCTCGCATGTCCTGCTTTGGTGTTAACGAACGGTAACGAATGGAAAAATCACCTTTATCATCCATTTCTACGATCTGAATAGATTTCTTTTGCTTTGCTTCTGAGAAGGAATATTTTAATAGAGATCCAGAATAGAAGATTTTATCATGCTTAATCGCATCGGGACTGTGCAAATGGCCTAACGCTGTATAATGAAATGGAGAAAATAAATCCTGAGTGACACATCCGGACCCTCCTACAGATAAGGATCGCTCTGAATCCGTCGACTCTCCCCCTAATACGAAGGCATGTCCAATGAATACATTTGGTGTGTTTGGATTTAACTGCTCCTCTATTTTTCCGATGATTCTTTTCATTGCTTCCTGATGGCTATGAATGCTATCCTCATTTAATAGTTGTCGAATAATACCAGGCTCAGCGTATGGTACACAGTAAAAGTTTACCCCATTAATATGAACAGGTTGAAAGTCCGCATCTGGTTTACCTGTTAAGTACAATTGGCTATTTCGATACCAGGAGGTTCCAAAGGATAAACGTTCGGCACTATCGTGATTCCCAGCTATGGCTACGACGGGAATGTTTAGACCTACATTGATTTCGAAGAATACTCGATCAAGCAGCTCAACCGCTTCTGTTGGTGGAACAGAGCGATCGTAAAGGTCTCCTGCTATGACAACCGCATCTGGCTGTTCCTCTGCAACCACTTGAATAAATTGGCTTAATACTTCTTTTTGGTCGTCCGTCATATATATACCGTGGACGAGCTTTCCTAAATGCCAGTCCGCTGTATGAATAAATTTCAAACTTTCCACCTCGTTTGTTTAGTGTATTTCTCTATTATAACAGAACGTGCATTCGTTTTTCTTTACATATTTTTGTAAGTTCATCTTTTTAGCAAAATAAAAAAGCAGCTTAACCGCAAGTGGTTAAAACTGCTTGAAAGGTTATAGGAATTATTTTTTTGTTACGTTAGAAGCTTGAGGTCCACGTGCACCTTCTACTACTTCAAAAGTTACTTCTTGACCTTCTTCAAGTGTTTTGAAGCCTTCAGCTTGGATGGCAGAGTAATGAACGAATACGTCGTTACCGTCTTCAGCTTCGATAAAACCGAAACCTTTTTCAGCATTGAACCATTTTACTTTTCCGTTTTTCATCTGAAAATCCCCCTAATGGCTGTTGAAAGCCATGCCTTAAATTTACCATTTACAACGTATAGCATTTGCAAACATTACGCATCTAAACGTGGAACAAAGTCGTACAAAAACTCTAACACGGTGCAGAACGGTTACCATAAATTTAGCATCATCACCTATTTCTGTCAATAATATCTGACCTTTATTGTCTATAAAATTTAGAAAGTTAGGAAAATTATTGCTAAGTGATTTCGCGAATTCGGTCGGGTAGACTTTGGATGGATTGAACGACTGCATCCAACTTTGCTTCTACTCGATGAAGCAAGTATAAAGTCACTACAATCGGAAATCCTACATCACTGATGAACGCAATAAGCGGTTCCACTTGACTCAGCTCCTTTCTATTTGTATTTGAAGGGCTAGGTGTTTTATCCCAAGTAACCCTCTACCTTCTATATACAATCGACCCGCAGATATGGACAGGCATTGAAATAATATTTTTTTATTTTGAGGACATGAATGCAAACCAACAACGACAAGCCTTCATATCATGTTAGTAGCACGATTAGGAGGTGAGAAAATGGATTTAGCATCGTTTTTAAATGAAAATTACTATATGCTTGTCCCAGCTCTCTGGGTTCTTGGATTTGCACTTAAACGTACACCTAGCGTACCGAACTGGTCAATTATTTGGGTCTTATTAGGATTTTCCCTTGTATTCGGAGTAATTGCGTGGGGCTTTTCCTACACAGGAGTAATTAACGCGATCATCGCAGCGGGAATAGCCGTACTCGGCCACCAAATGGTCAAACAAACAATTAAAAAAGGGTGACAGACACCCTTCGTGGACAAATATAGGGAAAGTGTCTTTTTAGGGTGTCTGTCACCGCTCGTGGACAGATTTGCTGGTTTTGTCCGTATGGGGTGGACAGGTGCGTGATGGATTTTTGGTTTTAGGTTTTATTTTTATTATGTGCGGGTATATAAGGAATGGAATAACAAGATTTTATTCCCATCCACTCCCCCCTGGATGAGATATGGATAGGCTGCTTGATATGCGGAGGCAAAAATCCTTTTCCAATGAAAAAAGCCACCCATTTAGGCGGCCCTTTTATTTGATTAGAACGATACGAGAATCCATTCATCCTGAATAAATACGCTATATCCAGTGTAGTTCTCACCTTCTACACTAATTGTTTCCCCTGTGGAGGCGACTTTTCGAATATCGTCCACGATAGGTCCTACTAGGTTAAGCTCTCCAGTTTTCTCAAAAATAAGAATCAATAATTCTACATTTGTCATTGGTATAGCTTTAATTCCGGTAGACATCTGAAATAGTACTTCCCCGTTCTTGACTATCGCAAAAACATCACTATTTGGGATAGCATAAAACCCAGCCTCTAATTCACTCGCGACATTTATATAAACAGAAAATTTTTCATCTGTAACTTTCTCATATGTTGATCCAAACAACTCGATTGAATCCGGTATACTAGCTTCTTCTTCCCCTTTGCTCACGACCTCCGTCGTTTCTACAGCAGCTTCTGAAACAACCGCTACCACTTCCATTACCTCTTCCTCTTCGGGAGCAACTAAAAATGCCGACTCATTATCCATTGTTTTTCCTAGGGAGACCTCTGCTCTTTTCGGAACATCATGACTTACACTTGGTGATGATCCCTGATCGGCTGTAACATTTGCACCGACATCTAAAAAACGTGAAAAACTAACAACAATAACAACGAAGAGCAGTGATAAAACGGTCAAAACTTTCTTTTTCAAATGACTCCCCCCTAAAAATAACTCCATATCTATTAGACGATTTCAAAGATAAAAAGTTTCAGATTTTGGTAAAAATATTACAAGCCTATTACAATTCTTAAAAACCTGAAACAAATAACCTATTATACCCGTAAACCATATAAAATCACCGAAAGGAGTTTACCAATGGGGAACATTCTAATCTTTTCACTGCTTGCAGGAATTATTTCGAGCATTCTGCTTATCCCTTTTTCTAAAATGACAAAAGAAACGAAAGTTACAGGGATCGCATTGGCATTTACAGCGTTTCTTGTTCTGATGGTGTTCGGATTCTTTTATTTCACAAAATTGGATCAAAACTTCAGTACTCTTTGGTCTTTAATACTTTTGGCATCAATTGGAGGAACGATCGCTTCAAAGGGAAAGGAGCAAAAGTTGAAAGGGATCATCTCCCTCGGAGCACTTGGCATGGGAATTTATTTTTTATCTGCCTTTGTGTTCAATGCAAATGAGAAGTATGAGCTTTCCAAAATGGACGAGAAAGTCGAGATTCCGGCCTTTGATGAAAGTGTGACTCCAGCAAGTGTACCGCCCCAATTTGCTAGAAATAAAATGAGAAAGGCTTTTGGACAGGTTCCCAATACGAGTTATTATGAACTCGGTAATTTACAAATACAGAAAGTAAATGGACAATTTGTCTACATCGCTCCTGTTGAGTTCTCAGGCTTTTTCAAATGGATTAAAGGCGAGGAAACACCGGGTTATTTTACCTTAAGTGCAACAGATTCCTCTGCGAATCCTAAATTTGTTCAATCTGGCATGAAGTACACTCCTTCTTCCTATTTTCAGAAGAATTTAGAACGTCATATTCGTCTCAACTATCCAAAGAACATTTTCTACGGTGATGTGCAACTTGAAATCGATGATGTTGGTAAGCCTTATTATATTCGAACATATGGAAGTTTTATTTCGGCGCGAAACGGTTTTAAAGCGGAAGGAATTGTTCTTGTTGATCCCTCGACTGGAAAAGCAGAAGCGTTTGATCTAGAGTCAGCACCAGAATTTCTTGATGGTTCCGTCTCTCCTGAAGCTGTGAGTTTACAAAATAGTTATTACGGCAATTTTGTACATGGATTTTGGAATAGCTTCTTTGGGAAATCAGATGTTAAGTTGCCTTCTGATGAAGGAACGGAGGCCAATGTAAGCCCAATTTTTGATGAGGACGGTGTGATGTACTACTTTACAGATTTTACGAGTCCGAAAGAAGGAGTAGATTCTATGCTTGGATACTCCTTAACAAATTCACGGACCGGCAAAGCCACCTTTTATACTGGGAATTTAGAAGAATCATATATGGATTCTCGAGGAGCTCTTGAAATTATCGATAAAAAATTCATTGAGAAAAAATGGGATGGAGAAATGCCTGTTCTTTACAATTTCTATGGAGAAGCAAGCTGGCTCACTCCTGTTCTTGATTCCAATGGTTTTCTTCAAAATTATTTTATCGTTTCAGCAGCAAACCCTGAAATATCATCCTATGCAGAAACACCTAACGAAGCGTTAAAAAAATATAAGATAGCTTTACAACGAGAAGGTAGTAAGCTAGATGGAACCTCAAAGGCAGAAGAAAGGGAAACGAGTGGTGAAGTGCTTCGGGTTTATAAGGAGCGAATCGGAGATTATACGGTTGTATCCTTCCTGCTTAACAATCAACAGAATTATTCTGTTTCATCAGAAAATAACCCACTAGCCATCTACTTAGAGCGTGGAGACAAAGTAACTATCACGTATTTGGATTCGGGCGAGGACTTTCTCCAGGTGAAAAAGTTAACAATTGATAGTATGAAATAAAATGGAGGACGAACCAATTTGGTTCGTCCTTTTAGATAGGTAAAAAACGAGGCCTATATACTAGCAAATTCGTCCACAAGCTCAGCAAACTTTTTCATCGCTGATTCGATGGGTTCACTATTCGTCAGATCCACGCCGGTTTTCTTTAAAAGCTCGAGTGGATAATCAGAACTTCCGCTTTTTAAAAACTCTAAATACGATTCAAGGACCTTTTCATCGCCAGACAGTAGATTCGAGGCAATATGGATGGCGGATGCGTAGCCAGTCGCATATTTGTATACGTAAAACGGACGATAAAAATGAGGAATTCGTGACCACCCGTACTTGACTTCCTCGTCAAAAATAAGTACTTCTCCATTGTATTCTCGAAAAAGCTGTTCATACGTTGAATTAAATACATCAACGGTTAATGGAGTTCCCTGCTCCGCCATTTCATGTGTCTTTTTCTCAAATTCTGCAAACATGACCTGTGTAAAAAATGTTCCTTTAAATTGATCAATAAAATGGTTTAATAGATGCTTTCGAATGTCAGGATTCGTTTCGTGTTGTAGTAAATAATTGATTAAAAGTACTTCGTTTACGGTGGAAGCTACTTCAGCTACAAAAATACTGTATCTTGCAGAAATTTGCGGTTGATACTCCGCACTTAATTTACTATGAACACCATGCCCACATTCATGGACGAGCGTAAACATGCTATCCAAATCATCTTGATGGTTTAATAATATATACGGGTGAACGCCATAAATTCCAAGATTATAAGCTCCAGACCGCTTCCCTTTTGTCTCACGAACGTCAATATAGCGAGAATCCTTGAAGGTTTTTAGTGTTTCAATATAATCACTTCCAAGAGGAGCTAGTGCTTTTATCATCGTTTCGTACGCTTCTTCGTACGTGATGTCCATTTTCACTCCACTTACGATTGGAACGCTCATGTCATAAGCTCGAAGTTCATCGAGGTTTAACTTTTCCCTCCGAATTTGATTATAACGATGCATCGGTGCAATATGTTGTTTTGTTGACATAATTAAATTATCGTATACTTCTTTTGGAACATTATCTCCAAACAATGATTTTTCAAGTGCAGATGGATAATTACGAAGCTTCGACATCGTCACATTATTTTTTATTGAATTCGATAGTGTAGAAGCTATTGTATTTTTTAGCTGAATATAAGGTTCGTAATATGCTTTATACGCTTCTTTTCTTTTCTCACGGTTCTCATCTTCAATCAACTTTGAATATAATCCACGTGTGAGTTCGACCTTTTTTCCGTCCTCCTGTGTCACTTCTCCAAACTTTATATCCGCATTGTTGATCATTCCATAGATGGTGCTTGGTGCGGAAAAAGCCTCCCCAAGCTGGGAAACGAGCTCTTCTTTTTCCTTAGATAGAACATGCGGCTTGTAACGAAACGATTCTAATAAATCCTCTTCAAAGTAACTCAAGCCCTTCTCTTCTTCAATAAAGGCTTTTAAATCCTTCTCTTCTAAACTCAAGAGATAAGGCATAAAAAATGACGTTGAGGAACTTACTTTAATACCTAGGCCTTTCATACGTTCGAGGTAGCTTTGTGACTCCGTGACACGAGTGTCTTCATCCACCCTTAGCATGCTGTAGGCATACAAATGATTGAATTTATAGGAAAGCTCCTCCTTTTTCTGTAAAAATTGAAAGAGGCTGGCTCCATCCTGGATCTTGCCATCAAAAGCTTTTAATTCACTCGTCATTTCTTCGACTTGCTTAAAATCTTTCTCCCAGGATGCTAAATCAGGATAAATATCTTCTAAATTCCACTTTTCTTGAGTGGGTACTTGCTCTCGAGATGTATAGGTAGTCATAGGCGAAAACAACTCCTTATGTATGTAATATTTTCTATTTATATCCATTATACGCCAATACAAATCGAATAACGTATAAAAAACAAAAACCACACAATTGTGTGGTCGTCGATTAATTTTTAATTACATTAAATTTTTTAATTCGTCTGTTAGTCGGAAAAACTCTTCTTTATTTCTCGTGGCTAAGGAATCATCAATTTCCTTTCTTAACTTATCTTTGCGATAATCAAGTAGTGCTTGACGGATGACCATATCTGCGGCTGACGACAATTGTTCTTCAGTTGGTTGTTGTGGTGAATTTAGCAAATACTTTTCCATTGGAAATCACTCCTTAACCTTTTTTCTATAATAACATTTGTTTTCTGAAAATTCAATAATTAAATAATTTATTTTTTCGGAATACTTTTTGTTAAGGAGTGATCAGAGTGTTCGTATTAGTTGTTCTTCATCTTCTCTAATTCTTTTTGGACTTGTTCTTCAAGCTCGTAATCATATACTTTATTTATGTCAACGGACGGTTGAAACAGTTCTCTTGCCTTTGATTTTGCTTCAAGAGCAAGGATTTTCTCTTCAGCACGTTCAAATCCCTTCACGGCACTGCCAGGAGTAAAAGTCGCAAATGATTGTTCGATGGATTCAGTCACTTTTGCCACATGAGCTCTTGAAATAAGAAGCTGCTGCTTATATTTTAATTCCTTATATTTATTCTTATAATCTTCAATTAGCTGAACTAGTTTTTTCGTTTGTTGTGACAGAGCTTCAAGTTGTGAAGCATATACCTGTTCCTTCTTTTCAAGTTCAATTTTATCTAAGATTAATTGTTTCGCTGTTTCGTCGTCCCCTTTTTTAACAGCTATTTCAGCTTGTCCCACTCTTTTTTCTATTAATGCTCTAGTTTCATTTAATTGGGCTTCTTGTTTCTTCTCAAAAAACAATTGTTTGGCTAAAGCTTCTTCCCCTTTGGCAATATCCTGTTCCATTTCACGTAGATGCTGCTTTAGCATCACAATTGGATCTTCCATTCGGTCTAGTACATCATGTAAGTCTGCGGTTGCGATTGTTTTTAAACGATTAAATAATCCCATTTTATAGTTCCTCCTCTTATTCATTCCATTATGGTTCTTTTTCTACTTTTTGTTACTAAAAATAAAGCTAATCCAATCATCCCTACTGCAAATAACATAGGTAATAAGGAAATGATGGAAAAAGCGAACAATAGTAAACCTGATAGCTTAACTAAATTCAGCTTTTTCGTTTTACTCCAAAGGAGCCAACCGATGAACGCAGTAACCATTTTAATGATTGTAAGTATCGTTGACATACTAAGTGCCATTAAAAACGGTAGTGGATTATAATTTACATTCCAGTTACTTACATCTGGCAAGGATTGTACCCATTGTGTTGTTCCGTTTAGATAGGGAGCTGTATAGACTCCTATACTAAAAGCAACTGCAAGTAAAAGGAAGAAAAGCAGCCACTGAAACTTTTTCAATCAACTACACCTCCTCTCCCTATGAACCGGATTCGCAGCCTCATTTATGAGTTATTCATTGGAGGGGGGATTCCAAGGTTTCTCTTTCGCTGAGGCTACTATATCCTGGGCTTGTTACTATCATATCGAGGAGATATGTCAAAACTATTAACGATCCTTTACGAAATGTAGGAAAAGAGAGGAACAATTCATTAATGATCCAAAAAAACCTTACTCATCTTGTAGAGTAAGGTTACGGATTGGTTAGCTTAGGATTTGTTTCATATAAACAAGATGAACAACGGGTTCAAATCCCATCTCTTTTAATACACCATGAGTAGTGGAACTGCTCAATTTCGGTAAGTTAGGCACATAGTGACGAATATGGTCACTGGAAGGATGAAAAGCTTCTGCTAATAGAGACTGTATGATTTCTTTTTGATCGCTTCTACTTCGATCTGCTTCACATTGATACAAAGTGGTACCTGTATGCATTCCTTCCTCTGAAAATATCTTACGGAAATAGGCATAACCAAGGGCATTTCCAAAGGTATCTTCGGCAATCAATGCTTCCCCATCTATAACGCTTTGCCAGTGGGTTTGCCAAGGGTTTTTTCCTTGGTAGAACGGTAGATTGCCTACTTCTTCAAGTGAAACACTTTTTACTTGAAAACCGTTTGACCTGACGACTGGTGTGTGACCTTCTTTCTTTTCTAAGCATTCGAGGTGGTCAATAATGTCGTACCCAAGAGATTGATAGAGAGCAATGGCTCCCTTATTTTCGCTAATAGCCTCTAGTGTCGACACTTTCACGTTATTTTCTTCAAGAATATCTAATGTGGCTTCGAGCATTCTTCTTCCGATACCTTTGCTTCGGTAATCCTTGTCGACTGCTGTTCCACCGTTCCAGCCGATTAATTCACCTTGAAACTCTCTGATACCATTTACAATTAATCCAACTGGTTTATCATTCCAGAAGGCAACAACGGACAATTCATCAGAAAGTCCTTCGGAAGCCATTCTAGCCATGAATTTTTCGGTAGTCATTGTTAAATCGAAGTAATATCCCTCAAAGCCTATATTCCATGCCTCAACTGCTTCTGAAATCTCACAATCTTTTAATCTTTTGATTTTAAACATTGGTATCTCTCCTTAAAAGAGGGTGTGCCTGAAAGTGGGAAACTCTCTTGATTTGGCACACCCTTCTAGTATCTACAGCTGATACACTCGACTATATTTTTCTTCAAGATATTCAACCAAATAAGTGGCATTTAGTTGCTCACCTGTCACAGAAACAATTAATTCATTTGGAGTATATAACCTTCCGTGTTGATGAATTCTGTCCTTTAACCAACTCATGATTGGTTGTGAATTACCGGTTTCTAAGTATTGGTCGAATTCCGGGAGTTCTTTTTTCATCGTTTTTAATAGTTGTGCCGCATACAGATTTCCTAATGAATACGACGGAAAGTAACCGAAGCCACCGAATGACCAGTGAACATCCTGAAGTACACCTAAAGTATCT
This sequence comes from Robertmurraya korlensis, assembly GCF_023715225.1. Taxonomy (GTDB): domain Bacteria; phylum Bacillota; class Bacilli; order Bacillales; family Cytobacillaceae; genus Robertmurraya_A. The sequence continues at coordinate 237,964 of NZ_JAMBNS010000005.1, read as the reverse complement.
GTTGGAGGGACAATTCCTAGAAACTTTTCCATCTTCTTATTCCAAACAGCTGGGAGTTCGCTTACCTCTAGTTTTCCTTCAAATAATTCCTTCTCAATTTCATACCGCAGCATTATATGCAGATTATACGTAAGTTCATCTGCCTCCACACGAATAAATGATGGATGCACCGTATTAATTGCCTCGTAAAATTCTTGTAATTCAACGTTATGAAGCTGAGCGGGGAAAAATTCCTTAAGCTTTGGCAAAAAGTATTGCCAAAAGGCCTCACTTCGTCCCACCATATTTTCTAAAAAGCGAGACTGTGATTCATGAATTCCAAACGAAGTACCCGAGCATAGAACGGTTCCCTCTAAATTTGAGCTAATTTGCTGCTCGTAGATTCCATGACCCGCCTCGTGGATCGTACCGAACAAGGCAGAAAGGACATTGTCTTCTAGATAGCGAGTCGTAATTCGAACATCCCCGGTGTTTACCGTCTGGGCGAATGGATGCACCGTTTCATCGAGTCTACCAGCTTCCAGATCAAAGCCTAATTGTGGGAGCATGTAGAGGTTAAATTCTTTTTGCTTCTCAATGGCAAATGGCTGTTTCACGATTTTTACTGGTGTCTGATGTGTGGCAGCTTTAATTTTATTTAACAGTGCTATGCTTTTCTCTCTTAAGCTAGCGAAAAGTGGATCAAGTACTTCTACCGTTAAGCCGGGCTCAAATTCATCAAGTAATGCATCATAAGGATGCTTCTCATACCCGTAATATTCAATGAATTTCTTTTTAATTTCTACGATTTTTTCTAAATAAGGGAGAAAAAGACCGTAGTCATTTTTTTCACGAGCCTCTTCCCATGCATCATTGGCATCGCTGCACAAGACGGAATATTCCTTATATAGATCAGAAGGAATACTCTTTGAGCGGTTGTAAAAGTGCTTTCGTAAACGGATTTTCGCTTTTGTTACTGTATCAAAATTCTCATTGCTTTCTGACAACTGATCTAAAAGTTCTCCCATTTCCTGAGAGATCATATGCTCGAATATTTCTGTTTGCAATGCCCCGTATGCTTTTGAAAACTGGGCTCTTCCCTTTTTTGGTGCGATTACTTTTTGATCCCATGAAAGGAGACCAGCGATACTTTCTAAGTGTGAAATTTTTTCGTCCAATGCTTGGAATCTTTCAAGAGCCGTATGTAAAACCGATTGAGTCATAGCCAAACACCCCTCTAATGATTTTAACCGACTGATCGGTTTATTTTCATTATATGGAACATTCAGAATATTATCAAGTGTAAATAATCGGTCAATTTTCGCGAAAAAATGCGTAGTTTCAAAGAAGGATTTTAACATACCGATAAGTCTATTTAGTGATCTTAGTTAGGAAGGACTGCTTCTGATCCCTTATGATCGATTGATACGGAAGCTCAGGGAATAGAATTCGTTGCATATTTGCCGCATCAATAAACGACCAAAACATATGAGTATAAATATCAATATGGATATTTAACTTGAGCTCTCCCGCCTCTTTTCCTTCTTGTAAAATCGATTTCACTAATTCGAATTTCATATTTTTATGTAATTCATCTAAGAGGGTCATCATATCAGGGTTTCGAGATGCGGACAATTGAAAATCAAGTTGTACGAAAAATGCTTCCTTTTGCTCTTCGCACATTGGTTCTAGCTGATAATAATGATCAAACAGATAGGCTATTTTTTCAAGATTTGTAGGAAGGGTTTTTATTTGCGACTCAATGGGTTCTATTTCTCGAGTCACTATCCCTTTCATCAGTTCTAGGTATATTTCTTCTTTGCTTTTAAAATAGTTGTAAATCGCTCCTCTTGAAAGTCCAGAATGTTGAACAAGCTGATCCATAGACGTGATGTGATAGCCCTTTTTCGCAAAGCAATGCTGTGCACTCAATAATATATGATTTCTTCTTTGTCTCTTATGTTCTTCAGATACGATTGGCATAGTACCCTCCTTTATTCCGATTTTAATTCTTCTAAATACATATCTTTTAATTCCCTTAGCACATCGTAATATGGAAATTCATCATATACCGCATGAAGATTGACACCATCGATAATCGTCCAAAATCTTTCAGCGTATAGTTGAGATGGAATATCCTGTTTGAATTCACCTTGTTCTTGTCCTTCTTGAATAATGTCATTTACTAAAGCAACCAATTTTCTTTTTCTCTCATGAAGTTGTTGGAGAAGGTCAGGATCCCTTGTGCTATGAAGATTAAATTCGTAGAAAACAACAATATATTCTAACCGATTACGGTCAATGGGATTTGCAGATAAATATGCGTTAAATAGATAATCGATTTTGCTACTTGCTGTTCGATGTTTGGCAAAGTGTTTATGGTATTGAACAAAGTTTTTGTCAGTTGCACGTGTAAGAAGGTCTAAATAGATTTCTTCCTTGCTTGAAAAATAATTGTAGATTGCACCTTTGCTCATCCCACAATGGGCAACAATATCATCCATTGTCGCCGTTTGAAAGCCTTTTTTCGCAAAGCATTCAAACGCACTGTCTAAAATCTGCTCTTTTTTTTCTTCTTTGTACTCTTCGGAAACGATTGGCATAAGCTCCTCCTTTATTTTTGTTATGATTGAATGGTGAATCGCAAATAAATTAGTTTCTTCGCAAATAAATATTAATAATCGCAAGTAAATTCTGAAAATAGAAAATAAATATTTTTAATCGCATATAAATTTCATGAATCGCAAATATTTTCCGATAATAGCAAATAAGTTCTGATTATCGCAAAAATATTTGAAAACAACAAGTGATTTTTTGAAAAAATCGTCCCCTCCTGCTCAAAAACAAGAGGGAAACGACCAAAAACTGCTTATAATAGCTTTAAAATATGGTAAATCGCGTGAGAAACTCCATCTTCATCATTTGATTTTGTTACATACGTAGCTTTTTCCTTTACTTCAGTCGGTGCATTCTCCATGGCAACCGATGCTGTTGAGATTTCGAACATTGGTAAGTCGTTACCTCCATCACCAAATGCATAAATCTCAGAAAACACATGATTATGCATCAAAGCATAGCGCTGAATCGCTTTACCTTTATGAGCTTCTTTTGACATAATCTCAACATTATTTGGAAAGGAAGAAGCCAAAGTTAATTCTTCAAAATCGGATAATTTTTCCTTAACGAGCTGAATTCTCTCAAGCTCTTCATAAGAAACTACCGCAATACATTTGAAAATCTTTAAATCCTCGATTTGTAAAATATGGTCATAATCGTATGAAAGGAATAGCTCTTTTAGTTCTTCATCACTTTTGCCTCTTAATCCAGGAAGTGTACAAGGGAACCCTCCGTGATTTGTATATACCAATATTCCTACAGAAAGCTTTTTTAATTCTGTCAGCATTTCCTTATAAACAGCAACAGGTATCGTCGTTTCGTATAATAAAGAACCGTCCTTCCCATAAAGCGCGGATCCATTTAACGTAAGAATTGGACAATTCAGCTCGCGAATCGCATTAACTTTCACAACATCAGCATAAGCTCGTCCTGTATTTAAGATCACCTCTACCCCTTGCTCTTGAAGCTTTCGGATCGTTTTTTCGTTTTCAGCAGATACCTCATGCTCTGAATTGAGCAAAGTACCATCTAAATCAAGGGCAACACATTTCACACACATTCACACCTAACTAGAATTGAATTTTTGTAATATTTTTTAACATATCTTATTTTTACATAAAAACGACCACCTATCAATTCGAATAGGTGGCATTTTTTAAATTATTGAATAGGTAGCCAGTTTACGCACCAAATTCCATGTTTATTTTTAGATAATCCGAACCCTAAGCCGGTTGTTTCTGCTTCTATACTAACTGAAGCAGAAGTTTCATCAATTATATGCTCAAACAAGGTTCCTGATTTTACTTTTTCTAACAAGCTGTTGCTAGGATTTTGTTGTTTGGCAACAAGATAATCCTCATACGTTTCAAATACTTTTAAGTATTCTTCATCGTCAATAAAAAGTGAATATTGTGTTTCATAATCCTGGATTTCCTCCGCATAAAAGAAAAGCTGGAAAACCTCTGATGGAGATAATCCACTTAATATTTGTTTATCTTTGGTGTCCTTGAATTGTTCATATCGTTCAAGAAGAACGGCTGATAGTTCCAGTTTCTGACTTTGATCTACTTGAATATGAAACGGTGTGGATTGAACTTCGGGTTCTTCCGGTAAGACAATTTCCTTTAAACTTACTGTATCTGGTAGCGTTTTTCCTTTTAAATACCTAGCCGTATAGTTGTCAACAATGAGTGTAACATCCCCTATATCGATGCGATTTGTTCCAAGCCCGAACACGGCTTTTAGTTTTCGTTGCTCATTTGCTGCGAAAGTAAGATCTGGATGTCTACCCTCCTCTACAGGCAAGGATTGTAAGGAAAGCTTATCCGGGGTAAACAAAATTTGATCCGGGCGCTCTGAATCATCTATATCATAATATTTTAGAGTACCAGTAATTTGAGCTTCTCCTTGAAAAACAGCATGCAATAACGCGCCTTGTTCACTTTTTCCCCCGTCGTAAGGTCCCTTTTTTAGGAGGCTCCAGCCATTTAACACCTCACCATCTTGTAGGTTAGGGTAAAACTTTTCTACATCTGCAATAGTGTTATTTTGTGATGATTTATTGTTGTTTTGGATATTTGATCCAATGATTCCACCGATAAATATTAAAAACCCCGCAACAGCAATAGAAGTGACCATTTTTGGAACAAATTGTTTAGACTTTTTTGTGCTTTTTGTATCTCCAGATCGTATTTTTCGGAGAACTCGTTGCTTTTCTAGTTCTGTGAACACGGATTTTTCAGAAGCAGTCGTATGAACGGCCTCTTTCACCTGCGTATGAATATCAGCCATGTTGTTCTCCCCTTTCATTATTTAAGAAGCGTTTACATCTTTCTTTTCCTCGAAATAGTCTTGTTTTTACCGTTGCTAAAGGAAGTCCGAGTGCTTCACTAATCTCACTGTAAGAAAAATCTTGATAATAATGCAGCAAAAATACTTCTCTATATTTTACAGGCATAGCCATAATGGCTTTTGCGAGTTCTGAGCGCACATCCTTTTGCAAAAGCAGGTCCTCTGGTGATTTCTCCCCACTCTGTTTAAAGGAGAATAACTTTTCATTGATTACGAGATTTCGATAATGCCAGCTTTTTAGGTAGTCTTTACTTTTATTAATCGCTATGGTGTAGATCCATGTTTTGAAAGATGATCGTCTTTTAAACAACAATAGTTTCTCATAAACCGTGATAAAAACTTCTTGAGTAAGATCACTGGCAACCTCCCAGTCTTTTACATAGGAGTAAATCATTCGTTTTAATTTTGTTCCGTACTCATCCATCACCATTTCGATGATTTTCTCACGTTCATATATTCCAGCTAGGGCTTCTTCTATTTCTTTTTCTAAGCTCAAAATTCAAGCCCCTCCTTTTTTAACAAACTACTACCTTATTGGGTTTCCGTGCGTTAGACGAGACAGTTAACGAAACGGTTTCACTTTTTTTACTATATCATGTAAAAAAATAGGAGCACCTTTTTTCCTTAGGTAAAATAGTGAAAACCACAATGGTTGACGGACGTTCCATTCCCTCTATATGATGAAAGAGGTACATAAATGGAAAAGGGTGGTATCACATGAAATTGAAAATTGGTATGATAGGGCTTGGCAATATTGCACAAAAGGCATATTTACCTATTCTGTCTAGAGAGACAGATTGGGAGTTTGTTGGTTCCTTTACTCCAAATAAAGAAAAGAGAAGTTTGATTTGTAAACAATATCGGATCGAGGAGTTTTCAAGTGTTACTTCTGTGGCTGATGCGTGTGATGCGGTGTTTGTTCATAGTTCAACAGCTACACATTATGACATTATCTCTACTCTTCTCTTAAAAGGTAAGCATGTATACGTGGATAAGCCCTTAGCAGCGACTCTTGAGCAAGCGGAAAAATTAGTGGAATTAGAGCATTCATCAGGCTGTAAATTAATGGTGGGTTTTAATCGTCGTTTTGCACCTATGTATGTGAATGCGAAGGAACAATCGAAAGAACTTGCATGGGCGAGATTTGAGAAGCATCGTGCGAATAGTGTTGGTCCACATGATATAGAATTTACGATGTTAGATGATTACTTGCATCTTGTTGATACGGTCCGTTGGTTGGCTGACGATGATCTTACTCTTCAGCATGGAACGTTGCATAAAAATGAAAAAAATGAGATGATTTTTGGCCAACATACATTCTCCAAAAAAGACGGAATCCATCTGACGACGGCCATGCATCGAAATGCTGGTACGGGATTGGAGCAACTGGAGCTTGTTACGAACGGGGCCATTATACGTGTAAAGAATATGAATACGACTGAGAGGGAAGCTGGTGATACCATCTCTACTTCTTTCCCAGGGTCTTGGGATTCCACATTGAAACAACGCGGATTTGAAGATGCTATCCATCATTTTATTCATTGTGTTGAAAATGATATAACGCCGTCAGTCGATGGTGAAGAAGCGTTAAAATCACAACAATTAGTCATGAAATTAATAAACCCCCACTTGTGAAATGTGGGGGTCTTTGCATTTAATTAATCATCATCTCTGTCATCGAAAAAGTCAGTATCCATTTCTCTAATTTCTCCTGTCATGGCGTCAATTTCATAGTCCATCTCCTTGTCACCATCACGGATTTCAATTTCGTATGTGTAATCATCGTCAAGTTCGACTTTTGTCACTGTACCTGGTGATTCTTTTAATGCAACAGCGATGGCCTCATCCTTAGTAATTTTCGCTTCTTGGGATGTTACAGATGAGCTATCGTCTGTTTTTACATTTGTTTGTATAGGTCCAGTAGAAGGGCTAGTTTTTACCACATCCGTGACAATCTTTTTCGAATCGTCCTCGATTTTATCAATCGCTCCTACCCCGATTGCTCCAGCTAGTACAACGAAGCTTACAATACCAATTAATAATGCATTTCTTTTTTTCATTTTGTTTCCTCCTTACTGTTGATACTCTTATCATAGCCAGCAAAAATGAGGAAACTCAGATAAGAAAATGAGAAATTGATGAGAAAATTAATAGAAACGATTTAATCATCCCAAGTGACACTCATGATTTCCCCTGTTATGGAGTGAACTTGTATGGTGGCTTCCTGCTGGTCATTTGCTTCAATCTCGACCAAGTAATATGAGACACCACTTGATTGCTCGAATTCTACCTCCTCCACTGTTCCAGCCATTTTTTCTAATGCAATCTCTATGGCTTCTTGTTCCGTAATCTGACTTGGAGGCTCTTTCATAGGTCCTTCTTCGGGCGCCTGATTGCCTTGTTCAGTCTTAGTGTCAGAGTTGTCATTTGGAGGACTTTTTGTTTTTGTCATAGTTAAAATGTCCCCGGACCCTCGATCAAGGACAAGTTCATACTCCCCACCTGCTAATGACAGAGTAATAAGAAACCGATCGTCCATTTCAAGAGTTGATATCACTTCGCCTGTATATAATTGTTTTACTTTTTCTTCGGCCTCACTAGCGGATAATTGACTTGCAATTGAGGAGGTTTGTAGTAAGACTCCAGCGATGATTGCGATTACACCAACAAAAATAATAATGATGACCCATTTATTTAGCCTCATTTTTCTCCCTCCGTCTGTATGGTGATACTAGTATACATGTGAAAAATGAGAATTTACTGAGAGTTAGTGGTGTTGAAAAGAATACGAGCAGTTGTACCGTATCCTTCCCTACTTTCTATTTGTAGCTTTATATTCATTGCCTCTGCTAACTCTTTGGCTAAGGAAAGGCCCAATCCAAAGCCACCCGTCTTTCTCTCCCTTGCTTTGTCTACGCGGTAAAAACGATCAAAAATCTTTTCTAAATCTGTATCAGGAATCCCAATGCCAAAATCCATTATCTCCAAAAATGCAAGATTCTCTTTTGTATACAACCGTAATTCTATGATGTCATCACTGTATTTACGTGCATTATCCATAAAAATATAGATAAGCTGTTTGAGTCTTTGATAATCCGCTTCAACAACGGAATGATCTTCAATATGGATCTGTATTTGTCGATGGTACGCCTGTCGAAAGGAGTGAGCAATGTCTTGAATCAATGGTGATAGCTCTATTTTCACATTGTGGACTTGCCATTGCTCGTCGTGCTTGGCCAATAAAAGGAGATTATTGGTTAGATCCCGCATCCGTTCTGTTTCAGAAAGAATCGCATGAACGGATTCATCAAACACTTCTGGCCTCTCCTTCCCTCTTCTTCGTAATAAAGTAGCATATGATTCAATCACCGTTAAAGGTGTTTTAAGTTCGTGTGAAGCATTGCTAATGAACTCACCTTGTTTTTGATAATTCACCTCTAATAAGTCGATCATTTTATTAAATGCATCTCCCATTTGGTAAAGTTCATCATTTGTTTTCTTCGGTAAAGGAAGTCTTTTAAAATGACCGCTATTTTGTATTTCCTTCATGGTGTGAATCATGGATGTTATCGGTCTCGTGATGACATTTCCTAATAGCCTCGACGAAATCAAAGCAGGAATGGTGGCTAAAAATGTGACAGAAATAAGAAGTAGTTTTAATATGTGAAGCATTTCATCGGTGGAGTGTAAACTTACCATTACCTGAAGATCCACAATTTCACCATTCAACCAAATGATGGGGAGTGATACAAATGCAAAGGAAATACCGTTATTGGTAATAATTTTCTTCTCTTCTTTGCCGTAGTAGGTTATGGGTAAACTTCGTAATTCCGATAGTTGTGCCGTATCAGCTGCTGCCCCTGCCCCTTGGCTGCCATCAGGCTTTATAACTTGTAGAAGGCCATCTACGGGTACATATGCTCGGAGAAGCTGTTGGACGGGAACGGACGCATCCGACTGGTGAATACCAGTTGTTGCTTGTTTCACCTCTTCATACACTCTATCTATTTCACGGTTCTTCGCCATTGCGCTAAAAGAGAGATAAATGGTTAATACAATAATGATTAACAGAACAATAAACATGACTGCTGACGATAAATTAATTTTATTTTTAAGTTTCATTCTGTTTCCCTAAGTACATAACCAACTCCGCGAATCGTATGAATCAAATTCGTAGGATAGGGCTTGTCGATTTTATTTCTTAAATAGCGTATGTAAACATCAACAACGTTTGTGTCGCCGTAATAATCATAGCCCCAGACACCGTTTAAAAGCTGTTCTCGGCTTAGTACCTGACGTGGGTGTTTAATGAGATATGATAGTAACGTAAATTCTCTTGGAGTCAATTCTATCCGATCATCCCCTCTTATCACTTCGTGTGTTGTCTCGCTAAGTTTTAAATCAGAGAAACTTAGCCAGCTGGATTCAGACACCTTATCGAGAATCGGCCGTTTATTACGTAGACACACACGAATTCTTGCAAGAAGTTCTTCAATTTGAAAAGGCTTTGTCATATAATCGTTTGCTCCAAGATCCAGTCCAGATACCTTATCCTCAACAGAATCCTTTGCGGTTAACATGATAATTGATACGTTCGACTGTGCTGAACGTATCCGACGCAAAAGTTCAATACCACTAATACCAGGAAGCATCACATCTAATAAAATGACGTCCCAAGTTTCTGATTGAAACAACTGAAAACCTTCTAAACCATTTAGAGCTGTCTTCACTTCATAATCTTCATAGGATAGTTCAAGCTCAAGAACACGGGCAATCTTTTCTTCATCCTCAATAATTAACACCTTTGGTTTATCCATTAAAACCTCCAGAAGATGGAATTTACCGTCATTTTATCATAAATAGATGAGGATTACTTAATTTGAGCTTCGGAGTAAGGTTAAAGGAGAATAATGAAAAGATAAACCCTCCATTATCCAATGGAGGGCTAAAACGTCTGTATATTTAATACTATTAATCTCTCAATATTCGAGTTTTTTCTCCCCATTGTTTGGCGAGTCGTGCCAACTCTGAAACAAGCTCTTGCTTTCCTTCTTGGTATCGATGATGATCATCGGGATATTTGGTGGCTAGCTCGAGCTTTTTTTGTCTGTATCTGGCAGCTTGTTCCGGGTGTTGTAGTAAATACCTTTTAAAGTCTAGGTGGAAATTAATCTGTTTATCTCCTTGTTGAAAAACATGGACATGATGGGTACGTTGGTCCCCGCCCTTTTGAAAGAAACGTCTTCCAGATATCCCGTTTTCACCTTTAACTTCATACCCAAGCTCGAGCATCGATGAGTTTAAACGGTCAATACTGGAGATGTCATCAACGACTATTAATATATCGATTATAGGCTTGGCGTAACCAATTGTTTTAATGGAGGTACTTCCTATGTGATGAATGTGGATCGCGGTATCCTGAAAAATTTTATTGAGAATCATAGCCTCTTTTTCAAAAATGCTAGCCCATTCTTTCGACCATGGTACAATATTTGTTTTTCGCATAAAATGATTCCGTCCTTTTTTAGGAGCTTGCAGTCATAATTCCTACAATTGAAATGATTGGGATGGCGGAAAGCAGGGCTGCCCCGATAAAGAATAATGTGTTTACCATACCTTTTGATTCCTGACTCATCTTTGGTGTGCCCATCAAATCCCTTTTGATTCGAAGAAGAAAAACAAATGCAACGACTAGGATACCAATAATGACTACGAGTGGGATCATCACATTTGCCTCAATTACCTGGCCAATTAATGTAAATGCATAAACAATAATGAGAATAGGGATCGCTTCAGCCATTGCGACTTGGATAAAAAACTTCGTTTGCGCTGCTTGCATCGTATTCAGGTCTAGTTGGTCTCCTTTTTCTACAATTTCTTGGACCTGTTGCATCATTTTGTTAAAAGCAAAAGAAATACCAACAACCGCTATAGCAGATGCAAGAACAAATAACCAAGAAGTACTCATCTTCATCTCTCCTCTATGTCGAAGGTAAAGGGTGCAATAATTCTTGCACCCTTTTCCATTTTATAACTTATCAAGCTCATACTCAATTTGATTAACTCTTTTTGCGTTTCCTTCAGCCATATTATGTAGTCTTGTTTTAAGTTCATGGTCTTCATGAACCGCTTCTGCAGTAATGGCGTATGTGCGTAAAAGTTGATTTTCAAGCTCAAGTGTTTCTTCTAAAGTTTGCTTTAGCGTTTTTCGGGTCATGGTATCTTCTCCATGATCATGGTCGTGTTTCACAAACCATCACTCCTTATTAGAAATTGATATTAGTATGAACATCCCTCGAGTGCTTATACGGTTTTCGCTATAGAAAGTAAATGATTAGAGGTTTGCTATCAGTTTGTTAGCATAGTGTAGCATATTACTATCCTTAAATGATGCTTTACTTTTATTATAAAAACGTTTATATTATCATTATCAATATTGATAATATATTTTGATAAGGAGCAGCTTTTATGAGTGAATCAAAAACAGATGTGATCCTACACCCTGTTCGAATGAGAATTATCCAGTCGCTTGTTAGCGAGCCCTTAACTGTTCAACAAATGAAGGAACGGATGCCTGACATTCCTCAAGCCACACTTTATCGTCATTTAAAAAAACTATTTGAATCAAAAGTTGTGTTTGTAGTTGACGAGCAACAAATTCGGGGAACGGTAGAAAAATGGTATGCCCTTCAACCAAAAGAAGTGAACTTAGGGACAGATGAACTTGCTAACTATAATAAAGAACAATATATGACCCTTTTCATGAAGTATATGTCTAATATCATGGCTGAATATGAACGGTACGTATCTCAGGAAAAGGTAGACTTTGTAAAGGATGGTGTTTCATTACGCCAAGCTTCCCTTTATTTATCTGACGAAGAGTTTACCTCCCTCATACAAGAGCTCGGGCAAGTGTATTCTAAAGTTCTAACGAATAAGCAAGCACCTGATAGAAAGAAACGAACATTTGCGAATATTATCATACCAGAACCTAATGAATAGGGAGAGGATGTTTATGAAAGAAACAGAGGTTGTCATTCAAAGCAAAGTTACCATAAGTGGAAGCCTTACCCAACCTGAAAATGTTGAGAAAAAGTCTCCAGCCATTTTGCTTATCCCTGGAACTGGTAAACTGAATCGGGACGGTAAAGTGAATAAAAAGTTAGACTTAAAAGTATACAAACAGTTGGCTCAGTTTTTTACAGAGCTTGGATTTATCACTTTACGTTACGACAAACGCGGAGTTGGAAAAAGCGAGGGTGATTATAACCGCACAGGTCTTTGGGATCTCGTGGACGATTCTCAAGCTGCAATCCAATTTTTAAAAATGCAGGATGGTGTTGATGCAGACCAAGTTATCGTTGTTGGTCATAGTGAAGGTTGTCTGATTGGAACAGCTCTTGCAGCTAGAGAACCATTGGCAGGCTTAATTTTACTCGCGGGAGCCGTGGAGCGTTTAGAAGAAGCGTTAAAAAGACAAAGAGAGATTGCGGCTGTGGATATGAGAAGTGCCAAAGGGTTTATTGGGTTCCTTTTGCGATTATTTAAAACGGATAAAAAACTTGAACCGCAGGCTCAAGCCTTTATGCAGAGAGTGATGGCATCCAAAGAGGATACGATGAAGGTTCAATTTCAGACCATTAATGCAAAATGGATGCGTGAACATTTTGCCTACAATGTACGTGAGGATCTAGCCAAGGTAACTTGTCCCGTTCTAGCAATTACTGGGGCTAGAGATATTCAAGTAAACCCTTCGGTTTTAGCAGATTTAGCTAGTTTTGTTAAAGGTGATTCTGAATATCATATCGTGGAGAACATGGGTCATTCACTGAAATTTCAAGCTCAGACGTCTCATATGCTAACGGTTAAGAAAGATTTAATGCTCGAGTCTACCCTCCCCCTTCATCCAGAATTAGAGAAGCTTTTACGAAACTGGGTAGAAAAACAATTTTTAGAAGTGAAAAATCAAAACCACTTTATCTCATAAATGAATGAAACGACCATCCTTATATAGGTGGTCGTTTCATTCATTTATGTTAATTTGGGTGCTTGTGGTGGAGATTCAAACCATCCATGTTCAATCAAAATATTCGCTCCATCTTCTGTATATCTGGCAACATCAGCCATTAAGCTAGTAAAAGTTCTGAAAATATCGCTTCTCATTGAACTAGTTAAAGCTACACCATAGTTGGCGATTCCTTGTGAGTTTAAAAAATTGATAAGAGAAATCATTAGCTTTGTGGAAAAAGGAGCCGTTTTGGAAGAAGTCGTACTCACGCTCCAAGCACCTGGAGTGGAGATTTCTTCTTTCTGGAAAATCTCACTTAATGTGTTCAAGTGCTTTGTGGCTATTTCCTTCCCTCTTATCATATACGATTTGAATGGCTCATCATCTGTGACCTGAATAAATCCTTTCATCACAGTAAGTCCTACTTCATTTGTTAATATATTGTAAAATATCATTGAAATTTCTTGTCCTGTCAACGGACGATGTTCCCCCAGCCACTTCGTTAGATAGCTTTGTTTTTGAACAAATTGAACCTCACTTGGTATGGGTATATACGGTGACCGAATCCATAATCCCTTGCCGAGTAGTAGACTTCTTGCCGTATCCAGCAGTTCTAAAGATTCGGTATTAAATCGCTTAAATAAAGCAAATACATCTTCCCGAGCAATTGTATTCAAGGCAATGGATGAATAATTTAAATTTCCTTTTGAAACAAACCAGTGATAATAAAGGATGAGTGGTTCTGTAAACAGTTTTCCTGCTTGTAAGTTTACATCTTGGTCCGTAAAGGCAACAGGAATTGGAAATTCTTCATTATTCATAATGGTGGTTATTTCACCTTGTATTGTTAGACAACATGCTAAAATTTCCTTATTTAATCCCTTAATTTCATCATCTTCTACGATTTGGTCAAAATACTTTAGAATACACATATTCATGGACAAGGACTGGTACATCGACCAAAGATAGCCTTGTTCACTTGCGGTCAAATCCATTTGCATTTTCAACTATGATCGCCCTCTCAATAAAAACTTTATTTCTTATTGTTGGCGAAACTAAATCAATTAATGAATGATATATCCTTTTTATGAATTTTCTTTTATGATGGCTCTAGACGCATAATATCCACTTAGTGCAGCCGATAACGTTCCTGGTCCAGGAAAGGCTTGTTCCCCGACGATATACCAATTGGGAAGTTTTGTACGGAAGCTTCTTGGTTTCCATACGGCATTCTTTACGGTTAAAGGAAAACCTCCAACCTTTGTTTTTCCGACAAATCTTTTGTACGTAAGTGGTGTACCAGCTTCAGCAAATAATAGATAATCTTTGAATGGACAAACCTTTTCTACTTCTTGCATCAATAGATCCATCAAAAATTTTTTCTCTCTAATATAAGACTCTTTTGAAAGCTGTACCCATCTTTTATCTTCTGTATGAACAGAAATAGTCATTAATACTTCATCTATTTGATGCAACTCCCCTCTACTTTGGGACTCATGAAACGTTGCATAAATAGGATTGTGACAATAGGTTGCTAACTGAGGATGGTCGGAAACAATTTGGTATGCAAACGGAGTAATGTTTCCCTGTAATTGATTAGTTACTTCTTGTCTTAAAGTAGCATCAATTCGAAAAGCACCCCATGAGAAATCATTATTTTCATAAGATGTGTGATCACCAAAAGAGATTCCGGAGTTATTGATGATGATGGAGAAGGATTCGTTGCATTTTTTACTTTCTACTTGCCATAACTTATTAGTTTGATCAAATTGTACTTTTTTTAAGGGAGAAGAAAGATAAACACGACCACCACATTGGATAATAAAGTCCTTCAGTTGTTCGCAAAGTTGGCCAAATCCATTTTCAAGGGCGAAACTTCCTTTTCTGTAGATGGTTAATGCTACACTTGTAGGCAGCAGTGCGGCCTCTGATACATCAGTTTGAACGGCATCAATCAACTGTGCATCAAGGAACTGTCTTAGCGGTAGATAGGTATGCAGATTATATGTTTTTAATAGCTTTTCAACGGTCCAGGTCGCATACTTGGCTAGCCTTGTTACTGATAAAGGATTGTTTAAGGCAAACGACGGAAAACTTCCTAGATCGTACAATCGTTGTATAGGTAAAGATACTTCACTTTTTGTGACTGATAAAACGTCTTCTCCGATCTGTTCAAGTTTTTTCCAAAATAATAAAACGTCCCTATCCCTTTCGGAGAACCTCCTTTCTAATTCTCTTTCCCATCTTGTTTTATCTTTGTAAATTGATACCTTTCGATCGGGTAATATCACATCCATCGGGTGAAATAGCTCCTTTTTCGGAGGCTGAATATCGAGCTCATTTAGTAATTTAGTTAGGATACCATCTTCCTCCAGCCCAAATGCAACGGTAGCTCCCGTTGGAAACCTTCTATCCTTTCTCGTATAAAATCCCGCAGAACCTCCTACACTAGTTGCTTTTTCAAGTATGGTAACGTCATATCCATTTTTGGCTAAAAACGCGCCGGCGGTTAACCCACCCATTCCTGATCCAATAATACAAACTGATGGTTTCATCTAATTATTCTCCTCAATGGGATATTGTTGTATCTATTTTCAACGGAAAGGGCTTAGAATACAATTTTGAATATGCAACCTAAAAAAAAGACATGTATGGCAAATAGCCACACACATCCTCTATACGATCTTTGAAATGTCCTTCCAACCATATACAAGCTCAATTACTTCTTTCCCAGCCAATGTATCTTGTAGCTGATCAATTTCTATCGCTCCAAGAGATTGATAAAAATGCTTTGAAGGATTCTCCTCCAATACCAACACCGTCATTGAACCAATTCCATCATTAGTGAACTGTTCTATTAACGGCTTCATGAGTTGTCGTCCAATCCCTTTCCCTTGGTACTCGTGCAAAAGGTAAATCGCATATAATTCTCCCTCATACCCGGGATAGTCTCCTGTTCTTTCTTTCCCACCTGAAGAAAAGCCAACGATCTCCCCTTGATGATTTTCAGCGACATATACATATCCGTTAGGGATGACACTAGTCCATAAGTTTTCTCGGCTTTCATACGAAAGTGATTGTAGGTAATCTTCAGGGAAAATAAGCTTATAAGTGGTGCGCCAGCTATCAACATGAACTTTGGCGATACCCTTTGCATCTGCTGGTATGGCTTTACGAATCATCATTCTGACCTCTCCCCTCATGAACTTTTTTATAGCCCTATTATATCAAGGAACCTTTCGTTCTCAGTAGTTATGAAATTAAATTCTAGAGGTCCTGTATTAAAAACTAGGACCCCTCCTGTTAGCCTACAAACTGATAGTACAATTTTTTTGCTTCTGAAATATCCTTTGTTCCATGAATAAGCACACGTCCATCTGTAAAGAAAACAAGTCGGTGTTCCCCCTTTGTCAGGGACAGTAAATAATGGTTTTTACTCACTTGGCCAAAGGGTGTTAATCTTTTAGCAAGTGTTTCAAGATTTATACTGGTGTTCGACGCCGGTCGAATTTGTACGGTATTTCTTCCGCAAAGAACTGCTGTTTTTGTTGAGTTGGTTTTATCTAAATACGGATAGCTTGGAGTCTTTCCGCAAGATGGACAATCGTGTTTTTTCATTTTCTCTACTGAAATCGATGACGATGAATTCAGCCACAAATCAAATGAATAAAGAGAGCCTCTAAGTGCTGCTTGGTTTCTAGTAAGAAGCTTAAGAGCTTCTGTTACTTGGTGTGCAACAACGATATGAACTGCGGGTGAAATGATACCGGCTGTGTCACAAGTCATTCCACCTAGAGGAATACTGTCTAACAAGCATTGCAAGCAAGGTGTTTTACCAGGAATAATGGTATAAGATAACCCATAACTCCCCACACATGCTCCATAAATCCAAGGAATGTTCGCTTTTTGCGATATATCATTGATGAGCAGTCTTGTGTCAAAATTATCGGTTGCATCTAATATAAGATCAACACCTACAATTAACTGCTCCATCTCCTCGATACTTACATCCATCACATGTGGAACCACTTCAACATCAGTGTTGATATCTTGTAGCCGTTTTTTTGCTGCCACAGCCTTCGGAATCCGATCACGAGCGTCTGATTCGCTATATAGCTGTTGGCGTTGAAGATTGCTCCATTCGACGTAATCGCGGTCAACTATGGTCAATTTTCCTATCCCTGCTCGTGTCAGAGATTCAGCAAGTGCTGTTCCTAATGCACCAGCGCCAATAATTAAGGCGTGTGATTGCTGTATTTGTTTTTGACCTTCTTTCCCTATTGGTGAAAAAAGTTCTTGTCTGGAGTAACGATCATACAAATCCATCAGCCTCCCCCAACAAAATGTACGAGTTCGATATAATCCCCTTTTTCAAGAATCGTTGACACATAGTTTTCTTTTGCAACGATATCTTTATTACGTTCAACAATGACAACCTTAGGATTTAGTCCGTAAGATTCAATGAGCGTCATGATTGTCTTTGTTTCAGTTCCTAATAACTTTTCCTTTCCGTTTACGTAAATCTTCATCTTTCTATCACCTCAAGTTCCTTATGATAATTTAATGCAGCTCTTGATGGATCATCCGCTCCAAAAATACCCGATAAGACAGCTACTCCACACGCTCCTGCCGTAAGTACGTCCTTTACATTTGAAGGGGCAATTCCGCCGATAGCAATGACAGGAATAGCTACGTAGGCAGTGATTTCTTGTAATGCATGCAGACCACGAGGACGGAGTCCAGGCTTTGAATTACTTTCGAACACATGGCCAAAAAGTAAAAAGTCGGCACCTCTTTTTTCTTTTTCCAATGCTTCACTGAGCGAATGTGTGGAGCATCCAACTCGTAACATAGGATAATGTTTTTTTACCATTAGAACATCTTCGCCTCTATGGGAAAGCTGAACACCGCTTACTCCTCCAGCTAACGCCACACTTGAGGACCCATTCAGTATCACCTTTGAAAGGGGGATATCTGCTTCTTTCATGCCTTGAATGAGGTGAAGAATTTCTTCTGGTGACCGATGGTTCTCTCGTATATGAATATAATCCACATATGAGTGAATGCTTCGGGAAATTTTAATCATTTCTGCTTTTTCTTGCTGTCCCGTTGAAATGACATGCAATTCTTTTTTCATCATACGCTCCTTATTTCATCGTATATCCGCCGTCAACGATGATGGTTTGACCTGTAACAAATCGTGCCCAATGGCTAGCTAAATAAAGTGCTGTTCCTGTAATATCTTCAGGTCGGGCAATTCTTCCTAGTGGTGTTTCAGCAAATATGGCTGATTTCACTTCCTGCTTTGTTCGTTTACTTGCTTCTGTCGGGTATACTAGCCCTGGAGCAATACAATTAACGGTAATCCCGAACCTTCCTATATCAGCGGCTAAGTTTTGCGAATAGGTCATGACGGCTCCCTTTGCTGTGTTATAGTCGTGGTAAGGTACAATCGGGCGATACAATAAATTGGTTGTCATATTGATGATTCGACCGAAGTTCATGTCTTTCATATGCGGTATTGCGTATTTACTCAGGAGAAAGGTCCCCTTTAAGGAACCATCGATTTGTTTTTGATAATCATCCCACTCCACTTCCCATGCCCATTTTCTTTCTGTGGGATCAAAAAGGTATCCATGGAGGGCATTATTAACTACAATGTCGATCCGATCAAACTCTTCGATTACTAAGCTCATCAATCTTTTTACATCGTTTTCATTCGTAACATCCGCTTGAATCGTAAGACAATCTACTCCGTATTCTCTTTGTAGTTTTTCCGCAAGTATTTCTGCCTTTTCTGCATTTTTTAAATAATTGATTACTACATGACACCCTTCGGAGGCGAAACTTTCAGCAAATGCAGCTCCAATGCCTCGACTTGAGCCCGTGATAACACATACCCTTCCTGCTAATGACAGATTCACATTAACACCCCTTACTTCAACTGCTCAACCAGAGCATTTGTTGTAAGATCTTCAATATTGACCGCTTTTTGTAGTAATCCCATTTCTACGTAAGACGCTTCAACCTCTTTTAAAACAGTAAAGTCGAACATACCGAGTCCGTTGTTGTTCTCACTTGTTTGATTTCTAATGGCAATAATCTCTTTGTTTCTTGTAATATCGGTACCGTCCACTGCATGCTTCGTTGCAATTTCAGCGGCCTCATCAGGGTTCTCCATGGTATACTCTATGCTATCTTTATACGCCTGCAGAAAGCGTATTAGCAAATCTTTCTTTTCATTAAATACCTTTTCGGTAACAACAAACACATCAGATGGAGTATTTAGTACATCTTTCACTTCAATGATATTTACATCGCCTAAGCCTTTTTGCTGGGCATCATATAAACCGGTATCTGTAGCAGCGGTTGCAGCCACTTGACCTTCCATTAAAGGGGCAAAATTTAGAACACCGGTTGCCGTTACAGTAATATCCTCTTCCTTTACCCCAGCGTCATGCAACAGCACTTGTAAATTTTGATACGTACCGCTTGCCAAGCTATAAACACCGACGTTTTTTCCTTTTAAATCCTCTATCGATTGAATATTGCTCTCCTTTAAGGAAACCAAGTTAAATACATTTTCAGGATAAATATTATAAATGATCTTCAATTTTTCGCCTTTTTCGGCAGCTAACAGGACGGCCTCTAGGTTAGCGAAAGCTATATCAGCATTTCCAGCCAGGATGTTCTTAACTGCATCTCCTCCACCAGCGCCAGGTATGTATTCAAATGTTAGATTTTCTTTATCAAAAAAACCTTTTTTCTCAGCTACGTATAAGTTGCTTTGTTCGACAATTGGCTTGCTCCATGAGGCCATTCGAATCGTTTCCTTTTGTTTTTCCGTTTCTACTGGTTGGCTACTTTCCTTTGAACAACCTGCTATGATGACTGTTAAAACTAGTAAAATAGGTAGTAATACTTTAATGGTTTTCACGAGTTTTTCCTCCGATAAGATGTATATTTTCTTAAAAATAGATGTTCGATGGCATATATCGAAGCGTACAAAAGGATGCCAATAGATGTTAAAAGGATAAAGGCTGAAAATAATAAGGGCGTATCCATCATTCCTTGTGCCACGATAATTAACGCGCCCAATCCCTTATTCGCACCAATAAACTCACTTACAACTGCTCCAACCACACTAAGGACAACCGCCACCCTCGTGCCCGAAAGCAAGTAAGGGATAGCGGTCGGCAACTGTAGTCTCCACAAGGTTTGCCATTTGCTAGCTTTTAATAGCTGAAAAAGGGCTAAACGGTCCTTGTCGACTACTAATAAGCCCGTAATCGTACTCTCAAATAATGGAAAGAAACTGATTAATGCCACAATCAATATCTTTGGCGTGTATCCGTACCCAAACCATAGAATGAGTAGCGGAGCTAAAGCGACCTTCGGCATAGCTTGGGTTGCGATAATATAGGGCCTCAAGATAAGTTGAAGGGTGTTCGACTGAGCAACCAAAAGCCCTAGCCCGATTCCAATAAGAGCACCTACAAAAAATCCACTAATAATTTCAACTAGAGTTGTAAAAATATGTGGTGTAAAATATCCACTCAGTAACGAGGTGAAAAGATTTTCTGCTATGGTTGTTGGTTTGGGTAAAATTAACGGTGAAATTTTCTTCACCTTTACAATTGTCTCCCACAAAATAAGCAGGGAAATAAATAGTAGAGTCGAATATAGATAGATTTTCTTCATGATTGAAGCCTCTCATGCAGATCTTGCTGAAAGTTGAAAAAAGACTGATCAATTAAAATAGACTTCTGTCTTGGTCGAGTAAACGGTACTTGGTACTCTTGAAGAATCCTTCCAGGTTTCCCACCTAGAAGAATGATCCGGTCAGACAGATAAAATGCTTCCTGCAAATCATGAGTGACAAATAATACGGTTGGTTTGTACATATCAATTAATTCATTAAGCTGAACATGCAACTGATCTCTTGTAAAAGAATCTAGTGCAGAAAATGGTTCATCCATCAAAAGTATTTTTGGCTGATCAAGTAAAGCGCGAATGATTGCCACTCTCGACTGCATTCCTCCTGAGCACTCATATGGAAATTTATGAATCGCATCCGAAAGTCCAACACGATCTAGCATTTCCTTTGCTTTATTCATATCCTTTTCTGTCAATTTTCTCTTTAGCTGGAGTGGAAGTAAGACATTCTCTAAGATCGTCTTCCATTCTAGTAAAATTGGTTTTTGAAAAACGTATGAAAGCTTATCAACCGGTTCTTTCACCTCATGTCCACCTATTGTAATCCATCCAGTTGTAGGAATTTGCATTCCTGCAACCATTTGTAGAAGACTCGTTTTTCCGCAGCCACTTTTTCCAACGATACTAATAAATTCGCCTTCCTTTATATCAAGGGAAAATCCACAGATGGTATCTCTTTGATCTTTGTCATAGGAAAGACCGATCTCTTTAAATTGTATATATGGTGCCTGCATTTCCCTTCTCTCCTTACATTCGGTTCGGATCATACGCATCCATTTCAATTTCTACGCTAGCTTCCACGTCGACCCAGCGAACCAAATCGGCTAAGTGAGGTCTGCCATCATGATGCCAACCAGGTTCCGGTTCTCCCATTCTGCCTAAAAAAGTAACTCGACTGACTCCACATTGGCCGAGCACTTCTATGATGGAACGAAAATTATTTGGCGTGCAGGCGACTCCAAAGGTCTGTAATAATCCTCGTACTTCATGTAGATAGGAAGGAACATCGTCAATGGACATAACGGGAATCACATACACAAAGCGGTTTAATGGTGATATCGGAAATGATGTCGTTTTCTTATCGTAAACAACGGTCCAAGAAGTACTTTTTTCGCTTTCCAAAAGTGCTATTTTATTCGTTTGAAAAGCTTGAAATTGAAAGGTTGAGCGTGCCTGAATGATCGCTTGATTTTCCTGTTCGCTTAATCTAGCTCTTGGCATTTTCACCTCGTAATTATTCATTTCCTGGGCTAGCAGACTAGCAAATTCACGTACCGTTACATTCCCCTTTTCCTCCACAAAAAAGACATGAGGAGAAAGACAGGCTTGTTGATCAAATTGAGAGGCATCCTTTGCGGCCCTCCTGGCAGTTTCGGTTACGAGAACGCGCTGTAAGCAGTCTTTTGCTATAAAACCAGCACTCAATTTATGTCCATGTGCATATAGGTTGACGTGAGGTGGAACTTTTTTTCTAATCGAATTAATGGACTTCTCGCTTCCATATGCAATCACTGCCTCTGACGAAGAGTATGCTATACGCTCTAATTCTTCTTCTCCACCTTTCCACCAAATGATGGCAATTGATTCCGCCAAGTCTCTATCAATCTCTCTCAATGTTTCAACAAACAGACTTGGAAACAAAGGCTCGGAGGAAGAGAGCTTCCCAAGTGTACTAGATTTAACTAATAAACCACTCACTAAACTCCATAATGGCAAGGCAGGAACATTTCCGGAAAACACATGCGTAATGAGCTCGGGTCCATAGGCTCTGGTTAAGCCACCTGATGAACGTGGACGAAAGTCGTCAAGAACAAGAGGATTGGGAAAATCCACTTCTACCATTCTTTGCAGCTTTTCTTTCCGAAACGAACGTAAATATGAATATAAAAACACACGTATCATTTCCGAGTCATATCCCGTTACAATTGGAAGAAGCTCTTCCGCTAGTTTTCGATAGTGGTAGTTCGAATCAAGCCAGAGTTGAATAGCCTGATCAAGGATGTCAATAATGTCATTCGTTTTACGAGCTTGTAGTTTTCTTTGTTGGTGTTTTAGATGTAATATGACTTGTTTCAGTTCCTCACTCGTAAGTTTTGGTACAAGAAGAGATAGTGAATCAAATGTTCGTTCTTCATAAGATGGTGAGATGATGCTTGGGACAAATCCAATTTTTAGTTCCATTTGCTAACTCCATGACGAAACTGCTCTACAGCAAGGGAACAGCCCTTGGCTTCTGCCCCCTCGCTTCTTCCTAACAAGAAAAAAGCATCTTTTTCTGCTATCCCCAAGTCCTCCGTCATAACCCCAAGGACCGAATGGAAGTTGGCTAGATCATAATGAACGAGTATTCCTCGCTCTCCATCTTGTACACACAAACCATTTTCCGGATTGATAACTACTGTTCTTACCCAATGAGGGGCTTTTTGTTGACCAGTTCCCTTTTGATCGTAAAATTGGGAGCTTAATTCGGTCATCCCATACATGTTCACGCAATCCTCAAGGGGCAAATTCAACGCTTCTGCCACCATTTGTTTAAATTGAGATGAACTCATTTCAATAGCCCGACCCTTAGAACCACCTGTATCCATTAACCGGCTTCCTTTTGGTAATTGAAATTGGAGGTTTTTGTCTTTCATATACTCAACAAAATGGATAAAGGAAAACGTAGCCCCTAACAACAATACAGGGGTGCTAGTGCGTTCAGATTCTACAAGGAACGAGACGAGTTTTTCGAAATCATAGGCACCATTATTGGCAATGTAGACACTTTCCTCTGATCCGTAATCGCGAATGGCTGTATACAAATACTGTGACAAAGAGGAATGTGGCATTTCCTTTGGATGAGGAAATAGAATGGCCATTTTCACACGGCAATTATCTTTCATGATATTTTCTTCAAAATGTGACTTCATCGAAGCTGTCCACACTTCTAAGTCACGGTGAAAATTTCTTCCTTGCTTTCCACTTGTCGTTCCGCTTGTTTGAAAGTACGTCTCTGCGTCATCAATCGGTGTACAAGCGATGTCCGCCTCCTTAAACGCACCTACTGGTACAGGGGGGATTTGTTGATATGATTGCACCATTGATGGGTGAACCTTTCTTGATCGACAAAACTTCCGGTAAATACGATTGTTTTCGTATTGGTAGGCGAAGACCTGTAATGCTAATGCATTAAATGAATCTCTTTTTTCATTTTCAATAAAAGTGAGAATTCTTTGCTTGATATCTTCGTAGTGCATGATGTGAATCTCCTTAAGATGAATGTGTTAGTATTTCCCAATCTTTTACGACAGGTTGATAGCCAAGTTCTCTTAATGATTCCTTTACCTCAGCTACACTTCTTTTGTCAGAAATTTCAAATTGACTATGTGTATGTTCTTTATTGGCATATCCCCCAACAACGGTCGATGAGGCCGCAGACATTTTGGTCACTCCTAATGGAAGTAAGTGACGTCTTAGTTCCGCGCTTTCTCGTGTGGATAGAGTCATACCTGCACGTGGCAAAAATAAACGGGACGCAAGCATGGCTTGAACCAGGTTTCTATCTGATACATCGACCTTTGGTTGAAAGCCTCCAAGATTTGGCCGAATTCGAGGGAACGATAAAGCAATATCCGTTTCAAGATAATTTTTTTGTAAGTACTGAGCATGTAGTCCAGTGAAAAAGACTTCCTTCCTCCACTCATCCATTCCTAGTAGTGCACCGATATTGACCGATCTCATGCCAGCTTTCGCGCCTCTTTCTGGTGCATCTAGTCGATAACGATAATTCCGTTTCGGTCCCTTTAAGTGATGCTCTTTATAGATATCTTCGTTGTATACTTCTTGGTAAACCGTTAACCCATCAATGCCACGGGCAACAAGCGTTTGGTACTCATCTGTGTCTAATGGCTGTATCTCAATGGATAAAGAAGAAAAATACTTTTTCATCACATCAATCGTTTCACACAAATAATCAACGGAGGAATGTAGGCGGGATTCTCCCGTTAGCAGAATAATATGGCGTAAGCCCATTTTGACAAGTGCCTTCGATTCTTCTTCAATCTCAGCCAATGTCAGTTTTCTACGTGGAAAATCATTATCAATACTAAAGCTGCAGTACGTACATTTGTTCACACAATAATCGGTCAAATATAATGGTGCGTATAATTGAATCGTACGTCCAAAATGCTGTACGGTACGTTGATGAGCCATTTGTGCCATTTCTTCTAAACAATGTTCAGCTGCTGGAGATAATAGAATTAAAAAGTCTTCTGTATGAAGGCTCTCTTTTTGCAAAACCTTCCTTACGTCTTGAATAGTGATGGTGGAGAAAAAGTGGTCAAATGGATAATTTTTTATTTGTACATACTCTTCATAAAATGACATGTCACTCACCTACCCTAAAAATCCTGTTAATGGAGATGACGCTTGTGCAGTCGTTGTCGTTGGCCCTACACCACTTAAGTAAGCTTTCCTTCCAGCCTTGACTGCAAAATCGAATGCAATGGCCATTTCAACAGGATTCTTAGCTGTAGCAATGGCTGTATTTACCAATACAGCGGCTGCCCCCATTTCCATCGCTTCCGCTGCTTCAGAAGGCTTTCCGATTCCAGCATCAACAATGATTGGAAGCTCCATTTCTTCTATTAAAATTTGGATCAGTTCCTTCGTGCGGATACCTCGATTTGAACCGATCGGAGAACCAAGTGGCATGATCGCTGCTGCTCCAGCATTTTGCATCGCTTTTGCTGCCATTAAGTCAGGGCTCATATATGGTAGAACGACAAACCCTTCATTTGCTAGAATCTCAGTTGCCTTAGCTGTTTCATAATTGTCAGGAAGCAGGTACTTTTGGTCGGATATGACCTCAATTTTAATCCAGTTTCCCATACCGGCTGCTCTTGCAAGTCGAGCAATTCGAACCGCTTCATCTGCAGTTCTCGCTCCCGATGTATTTGGAAGTAAAATCATGTCTTTAGGAATGTCTTCTAGAATGTTCTCTTCTCCAGAAGCATTCAAGTCTACTCGTCTTAAAGCAACAGTAACCACCTGTGAACCTGATTGGGTTAGTGCTTCTTTCATTAGCTTGTGATTATAAAATTTCCCAGTTCCTGTTAGTAGTCGGTTATGTAGCTGTGTGTTTCCAATCGTTAATAAGTCAGTCATTATGGTTCCTCCTATTGGTTCATTTTGGATAAATAAAAAAGACTTACCAATCTTGGCAAGTCTTCACATTCATACATAGATCTTTTCCCTTAAAAAGAGCTCATGCAAAATGATTGCTTTCCTACGTTGGTTCTAACCAAATCAGGTTCAAGGGTTGGAAAGATTCCTCTCAGCCTATAGGCACCCCTAGCTAATTTAATATTTTATTTGATTCCGATTTTTTCTTTGGTTCTTTTGTAAGCCCAATGATTGGTTGGTCCGTGACCGGATCCGATGTGTAAATCCTCCTCGATGGCTGCCTGAATAAAGTCTTTTGCCACCTGCACCGCTTGAACAACGGAGCTCCCTTGTGCGAGTTGCGCGGTTATAGCAGCGGAAAAGGTACATCCTGTGCCGTGAGTATTTTTTGTAGAAATCCGATTTGATGTAAAGCTGTGAAAATTTTGACCATCATATAAAAGATCAATCATTTCTTCACTTCCTGGATCATGGCCGCCCTTAATCATAACAGTCTCAGCACCCATCTCATGGAGCAATTTTGCTGCTTGTTTTCGGTCATCCATCGTCTCAATTTTAATCCCTGTTAGTTCCTCTGCTTCGGGAATATTTGGTGTAACGATAGTCGCGAGGGGAAGTAATTTTTCTTTTAATGCTTTTACTGCTTCGCTTTGTAAAAGTGAAGCCCCCCCTTTTGCAATCATTACCGGATCTACGACGATCTGTTTCATTCCATAATATTCTATAAATCTCGCAACTGCCTCAATGGTGTCACTGTTAAATAACATTCCGGTTTTAATCGCATCTGGACGCAAATCTTCAGCAATCGATTGAAGTTGTTCTTGAATTCCATCTAAAGGTACACTATAGACACCTTGTACCCCTGTGGTGTTTTGTGCAGTTACGGCTGATATCACAGACATTCCGTACACATCTAGTTCTTGAAAAGTCTTCAGGTCGGCCTGTATACCAGCCCCTCCACCACTATCCGACCCTGCGATGGTTAATGCCTTCTTTACCATAATGAATAACCTCTCCTTGCCTAAAATTCATCAACTAATCTACGTAAAAGCTTGGAATGCTCTCGGATATGGCTGTTTCTACAAATATCGGAAATGATGGCAAGACCATTAGCTCCTGCTTTCATTACAGTTTCTCCGTTGGTAGAATTCAATCCACCAATCGCAACAAGAGGCAGAGAGATTCCTGCGTTACGAAATTCAGTGAAAATATCCACGCTTTGTTGCTTTTCCGTATCCTCTTTTGAAATTGTTGGGAACATTGGACCAATTCCTAAGTAATCAGCTCCGTCTTGAACCGCTTGAAGTCCCTCTTCCACGGTGTGAGTGGATACACCAAGAATTTTATTTGAACCGATGGTCTCCCTTACATATTTGGCATTTTCATCGTCTTGACCAATATGAACTCCATCAGCATCTAGAGCGATCGCTAGTGGTAAATCATCATTGACGATAAATGGGATCTTATATTTTGCGCAGAGTTCTCGCAGTTTTTTTCCAAGCTCGTACTTCTCTACTTCTCCAAGAGAGTTGGTCCCTTTTTCTCGATATTGAAAGCAGGTTATTCCACCTTCAATTGCTAAAGCTAACGTTTCTTCAGGTGTTTTATTTATGCAATCTTGACTGCCCATAATAAAATACAGTTTTAGAATTTCCATTTTCCTATGCCCCTCAGATGGTTGTGACTTTTGAATACACTTTGGCGAGGTCTACCACATCAGAGGAAGAAGTGAGCATGAGTTGATTAAGAAATTCCATCTGAAAAGTGCCAACCTGTTGGTCACCTGTCGTTAAAATCGCACGCTCAGCAACTGCTCCATAAAAGGCTGAAGCCCCTGCCGAAGCCAGTAAATAATTTGCTTCTACACTCGCAAATGCTCCTACGACTGATGAAAATAAGCAACCAGTCCCAGTGACTTTT
Source organism: Robertmurraya korlensis (assembly GCF_023715225.1). GTDB lineage: Bacteria > Bacillota > Bacilli > Bacillales > Cytobacillaceae > Robertmurraya_A. The sequence goes on along the minus strand of NZ_JAMBNS010000005.1, from coordinate 210,207 downwards.
GTTAGAAGAGGATGCCCATTTGAAATAATAATCGATTCTTCTCCATTAGAGACAACATCGTCTTTTCCAGTAACGACAACGGTCATATGTAATTTTTGCGCGGCAATACGGGCGAGATCTTCGATATTGCCTTCACCTGTACCAGCGTCAACTCCACGTGTCTGCCATTCTTCTCCTATCACGTTGGCCACCTCGGCAGCATTTCCACGTAGTATGCTAATGTTCACTTCAGTTAGAAGTCGATTAACGGTATTTGTACGGTATGGAGTTGCACCAGCTCCAACAGGATCAAGGACGACTGGAACTCCTTTTACATTAGCCGCTTTACCAGCGGTGATCATTGCTTCTACTTCAGGTTCCCTTAATGTACCGATATTGAGAACAAGGGAATTCGCGATGCTTACCATGTCAGCTACTTCTTCTTTGGCATAGGCCATAACAGGTGAAGCACCAAGAGCTAATAACCCATTTGCAACAAAATTAGTGACAACTACATTCGTCATATTATGAACTAACGGTGATTGCTCTCTTACTCTATCAATTAATGTTAAAAAGTCATGACTCATTTTTTCCTTCTCCTTTCATATTAAAGAACTATCTAAAAACAAAAAAAGCCAGATTCTTATAGAACCTGGCATAGTTACGAAACAAAAAAACAGTGATCATCGTAGTAACTACTTCCCTCCGCTGGTATGAGCCAGATCAGGTTCCAAGAGTCGAAAACTGCAAATTGTTTTCTCTCAGCCCGAACTTACGGGCCCCCCTAGTAGATTTCATATGAAACTATAATTCCATCATAGAGGAAGGTTTTCCATAACGCAACCATTAATTATTTAAAAAGTAAAAAAATTCCCCCTGTAGCAACAGGAGGAATTCTCTTAAATTGTAAATCTCCTTAAAACTTCTTTTAAGCTAAGTGCCATTTCATTGACTGTTTGAACGGATGAAGCGATTTCCTCCATCGTTGCCAACTGACCTTCAGCAGATGCAGCGACTGAACGTGAGGAGGTGGAATTTACCTTTGCAATGTCTGTTAGTATTAGGATGTTAGCAGTTACATGTTTGGAGCTTTCTGTCATTTTTTGTACGTATTCATGAATCGACTGAATCGTCTTTCGTATATCTGTGATTGAATCAGTAATTTGTGTAAAAGATTTTCCCGCTTCGTTTACAGCAATTGACCCATTTTCTACCTCAAGTGTGCTCTTTTCCATCGCTTTTACGGCTTGATGTGTTCCGGTTTGGATTTTTATAATAAGATCAATAATTTCGTTAGAAGATCTCTTTGACTGTACGGCAAGTTTACGTACTTCATCAGCGACAACAGCAAAGCCTTTTCCATGCTCACCTGCTCTTGCTGCTTCAATCGCAGCATTTAAAGCAAGTAAATTGGTTTGATCCGCAATACTTGTGATCACTTTTGTTATTTGACTAATTTCCTTTGATTGACCACCAAGGTTATCAATCACTCCTGCCACTTCTAAAACGGAGTTATGTATATGCGTCATTTGCTTTATCGCATGCTGTATGACCTGGTTCCCGTTTTTAGACACTCCCTCGACCATATTAGCGGAAGCTTCAAGTTCTTCTGATGAAAGGGTTAGAGTTTCTTGAATCGTAGCCAATGTATTCATTGTATGTATGGTTTCATTTACCCTTTCTAATTGTTGGTGTGAGGCGGCAGCAACCTCTTGAATGGAAAAAGTAATACTTTCTGTCCCTTGCGCTGTTTCCTCTGAGCTTGCTGTTAAATCCTCCGCAGACGCTGAAACCTGGGAGGTTGTTTCATATGCTTGGGAGATTAATGCTCGCAATTCTTTTACCATTCGGTTGAAAGTAAGGGTTAGCTCACCAATCTCATCTTTTGAAGTGACCTTCATCTCTGATTGACTAAAATCACCCTCTGCTACCACTTGAATTCTCTCCGATAAACGACGAATCGGACCGTGAATAGAGTTCATTAATACAATGGCAACTAATACAGAAATACAAATAACAATTATTGTAAGAATCATGGTCCATATTTGAACTTGATTTCCATTTGAAATAATTTCTTCTCCCAACTGTTCGACTCTATTATTTTTTTCGTCGGCTAAAGCTTTTAATTTTGCCATTGTTTGTTCTGCTGTGAATTTTTCAGAACCTACATTAAGCAGTGCTTTACGCTTTTCACCACTATCAAACACGTCAAAAGCATCCTTCATCATAATGTCATTCCATTTGGAACCATCGGAAATGACCTTTTTTACTGTGTTTTCATCCTTGTTTCCCGCAACTTTCGTCAATAATCTTTTTTCTAGTAGTTTACTTTGCTGAACATTACTTGCAAAACTTTCCTTGGCCTGGGGAGAACCTTCAAGCATGTACTCATTAACAAGCCTTAATCGCTCTGCCATGAAAAATCGTAAATCTTGAAGATCGTTTAATTGCTGTGATTCTTCTAAAATTAGTATTTTCGCTAATTCGTTTGCTTTTTGGGTATTAATCATGGAGTAAATAGCTAGTCCACTAGAAACTAGTAGCACTAGCCCAAAGCTAAGCATGATTTTTTTGCGAATACTTTGTGATCGAATTGGATTTTTTAATAGTGAAAAATTCCTGATACTTCCAATTCGTTGTTTAAACCATATTCCTAAAGACTTCAATCCTTACACATCCTTCACCCGTTGTCTCATTCATTATGGCAAAGGAATATTAAGCAATTGTAAAGGAACTGTAAGCATTGTATAAAAAATAAAACTTTATACCCGATTCCTAAGAACTATTCGAAAATAAAAAGCCTAGGAAATGATGGTATTTCCTAGGCAAGCGCAGGTTATGACATTTCTCTGCAAAATTCCTTATCCGACTAATCGATTAGTTAGTTTTTTGACGTAAAGAGATAAAAAGACGCTTCGGGATAAACTAAATAAGATAAACGCCAACCATACTCCGTGGTTCCCAAAAACGGGTACAAGCCATACAATGGCGGCTAAAAACACTAGTAAAGCAATGAAAATAGAATTTCTTACCGATTTGGCGTCCGTTGCTCCGGAAAAAATTCCTTCTAGTTGTAATCCCCAAAATCCGACAAGTGGAAATAGAAACATCCAAAATAAATATATATGAGTGGTCTCTTTAACCTCGTGAATGGTTGTGAATAATGAAACGATAGAATCTCCAAACAGGAAGGTCAAAAGAGATAAAAGAATAGCTGTGCCAAATCCCCAGGTTGCAGAAAGCGAAAAGGCTCTAAAATATAGAGAGCTGTTTTTTCCTCCAATCGCCCTGCCCACTAAAATGCTTGACGCATTAGCAAATCCACCAAATAAATAGGCCATGACGTACTGAATCTGTAAAAGGATCGCATTTGCTGCTAGAGTGAGTTCACCCATGCTTGCACCTTTTGAGGTGAAAATTCCAGTCATAGTAACTAAACATAATGTTCGAAGAAAATGGTCACGATTAACAAGAAACATCTGAACTAGGGTGTCCTTCTGGATTAATGAAGCATACGAAGGAATAAAAAAACGACTTTTATTGGCATGATAAATAATGAACATTCCCACTAAAACGGAGGACACTTCAGCAATCAATGTAGCATATGCGACGCCTTCTACTCCCATATGTAGCCCTAGCACAAAGACTATATCAAGGACGATGTTTAATAGATTCATACCAATTTGAAGGAATAAGGACATTTTTACTTTTCCTAATCCGACTAGCCATCCGATAGATACATAGTTTAGTAGAATAAACGGAGCTCCCCAGATTCGAATGAGGAAGTAAGTCTCAGCCAGGGCATTTGTTGATGCATTCCCTCCCATAAGGAGAAGAGATACTTGGATGATTGACTTTTGAAATAGGATGAAAATTAAACCCATTAGAATAGCAATAATCATCGGGCGATAAAGCGCAAGCATAATACCTTCTTTATTTTTTGCTCCATCAGCTTGTGACGTGAAGCCACTTGTCGTTACACGTAAAAAGCCGAGTAGCCAGTACATCGTATTAAAAATTACGGCAGCAATCGCGACGCCGCCTAACGCCGTAGGGTCTTGTATTCTTCCAACGACGGCCGTATCTACCACCCCAAGTAATGGTGTAGAGACTCCAGATAAAATTAATGGAAAAGCGAGTATTAAGTATTCGCGATGAGTACATGTATGTGAATATCGGTGAACCATTTGTCTAACGGAAGCTATGTTCATACAACTCCCCTTTCTTACAGCATAGCAGCTTGTAACAGCGCTTTTGTATATGTATGTCGTTCAGGAGCATACAGATCATTTAGTTGAAAATTATCGACCAAGCACCCCTTTTTCATTACAAGGATTGTATCACATAAATGGGTGACTGCTCGTATATCGTGAGAAATAAATAAAATTGACATTTGTAAGGTTTTTTGCAATGTTTTTAAAAGGTTAATAATATGCACTTGGACGGACACATCTAAGCTTGCAGTTGCTTCATCACATACAAGTAAAGCAGGTTCAATACTTATGGCACGTGCAATACACACTCTTTGTTTTTGCCCTCCACTCAGCTCATCGGGATAGCGATCAACCATCTTATTATCTAGTCCAACCATTTCAAGCAATCTCTCTGCCTTTTCACGATTGGTATACCTTCCTGGCGGCATATAAGAAGGTGTAAAATCTTTAAAATTCTTGAGTGGCTCAAGTAAGCTTATCCCAATTGGTAATTTAGGATTCAAGGCATTACTAGAGTCTTGGAAAACCATCTGGATATTCTTTCGGTAGGAACGAACATCTGATCGCTTTTTGGGTGGGATTGGTTGGTCGTTAAATGAGATACACCCTTTTTTATAGGATTCGTGACCAAGAATCAGTTTCGTAAGTGTACTCTTCCCACTACCGCTCTCTCCTACAATTCCAACCACTTCTCCTTTCCGTATTTGGAAGGAAACGCCCTGTAATGCCGCAAAATTATTTGAATATACTTTTGAGACTTGCTCCACTTTTAATAGACTCATACTGATTGAGCTCCTTGAATGATTTGAAGATGATCTTCTCCTGGAAGTGACAACAAACACGAGCATAGTTTTTTTGTATATGGATGCTTGTGTTCACAACGGATTTGTACCGGAGATCCTTCCTCGACGATTTTCCCTTTTTGCATCACATAGATCCGGTCGGTCCGTTTGTAGGCTTGGACGAGATCATGTGTGATAAATAAAACCGCACAGCCTGTTTCTTTTCTAACTTTCTCAATCGCATCTAGTACCGTTTCCCCTGACATAACGTCTAAAGCTGTTGTGATTTCATCGCAAATCAACAATTTTGGTTTTAGTGCTAATGCTAATCCGATCGCAACACGCTGGACTTGCCCGCCACTTAATTGAAAAGGATAGCTATGAAAGATTTGCTTGCTATTCAAATGAATTTCCTCGAGCACATGAAGAGACAATTCTCTGGCCTCTTTTTTATTTATGGAAAAGTGTGAACGAATCGCTTCTACCATCTGCTTTCCTACTTTTATAAAAGGGGTAAAACTGCCGCGATAATCCTGGAAAACACTCCCTATCTCACTACCTAACAGTTGATGGTGGTTCCTTTTTCCCATGGAAAGAAGGTTATTATTCTGGTAGAATACGTGACCAGTAACCATCATATTCGAAGCTAACAAGCCTTGGACCGTCCTTGCAGTTAGGCTTTTTCCACTCCCGCTCTCTCCGATCAGTGCGACCATTTCCCCTTTATTCACTGCTAAGTTAATATTTTGTAAAAGTATTTGATGATCATCAATCATTCTTATTGAAAGGTTTTGTATAGATAATAGACTTTCCTTCATTGAAGGTTCCTCCTTTTTCTCGCCTGAAAATAACCTTTTAACCCATCTCCAAGCAGATTACAACAGAGAACTGTTAGTAAAATAGCTATTCCTGGATAGACCATTAGAGATGGATGAACTTGAATGAAGGTTCTACCTTCATTCAACATAGCTCCCCATTCGGGTAATGGTGCTTGAGCACCAATCCCAATATAGGAAAAAGAAGAAATCAGCAAAATAATTTTACCGACATCAATGGCTGCCATAACGACAATCTCAGAAAATATTTGTGGGATAATATGTAACCGTATGGTATGAAAGGTACTAGAATAAGAGAGCCTTGAGGCAAGAACAAACTCCTTCTGTTTCTCTTCTAACACCAAACCTCGAATAACACGAGCATAGACAATCCATTTTACGAGGACAATCGCAATTACAATATTGGTTAAGCTCGGTCCTAGGATTCCTGCTATCGCAATTGCTAAGATGAAATCAGGAAAAGCGAGGATTCCATCTATGACTCTCATAAAAAAAGCGTCCATTTTCCCTCCGATATAGCCTGATAGCAATCCGATAGGGATACCTATACACATTGCTAGCAAAATGATAAGGATTCCTAGACCGATTGTTAATTTGGCTCCATAAACCATCCGGGCAAATATGTCTCTTCCCATATGATCCGTACCAAGCCAGTGGGGAGCTGATGAGGAACTTAGTCGGTTAGCCATATTTATATAAAACGGATCTTGTGTTCCAAAGGTACTTCCCAATAGAAAGATGCTGGCTAAAATCGATGCAAGAACGATTCCAAGCAACATACTCAGATTTTGTTTGTTTGTCATACCCTTGCCTCCTTTCCTTGCTGAATTTGTGGGTTAATCACCATGTAAAGTAAGTCAACGAGCAAATTGGTTAGAACGATTAAAAAGCCAATTACTATAATAAAGCCTTGAATAAGTGGATAATCACGTTGAGTAACAGCTTGAACAATTAATTCCCCCATTCCTGGCCAAGAAAAGAGAATTTCAATTACTGATAAGCCCCCTAGTAAGCTTCCGAGACTAAGACCAAACATCGTGACAAGGGGAATGAGGCTTCCTCTTAAAGCATGGAAGAATACGATTCTTCTTTTACTAATTCCCCTTGCTTTCGCTGCTTCTATATAAGGACTTTGGAGAATGGTAATAAGCCGTTCTCTTAACAAGGAAATATACATCGGTGCCATGGCCATTCCAAGAGTGAATGACGGCAAAATAAAATGGGCAAATGTCCCTCTTCCCATCATGGGTAACCATTGCAGTTTTAAAGAAAAGAAATACATAAGAAGTAAACCTAACCAAAAACTTGGGATGGAAGCACCAACTAGCGCAATCCAGCGGCTTATGTAATCGGGCCAACGGTTTTCATATAAAGAACTGATCACTCCTAATGGAATGGAAATAAGGAAAAGAACCGTTAATCCTCCTATTGCTAAAGCAAGAGTGGCAGGTAATCTTTCTAGGATCAGTTCAGAGACTGGTTTCTTTGAGATTAATGATTCACCTAAGTCAAATTGAGCTACATTGATGATCCAGTCACCGTATTGCTTTAGGATCGGTTCATCAAATCCATATTCCTTTTTCAGCTGCTCCTCTTTCTTTGTGGTTACAGAAACATCATCAACCTTCAGGATGGACCGTATCGGATCTCCGGGAGTGATTTTCATTAACAGGAAAGTGAAAAAGGATAAAACAAATATCATAATAAAAAGCTGAGACAATCTTGAACCAATCATCTTTCCTACTGTTTTCAAAAATAATCACCTTCCTCATAAGAATAGTGAAAGTGTCAAAGGACACTTTCACCCTTTTTTATTCAACCTCTAATTGGTTTGTTAAAATATAGTATTCTTCTGAACCAGGAGCCCAGTTTTTCACACGATTGCTCACTCCTACAATAATATGGGGATGTACAACAAACGAATGAAGAATATGTTCTTGGATTAGCTGAACGGCTTCTTTTTCTAAATCCACGCGCTGCTCTAAGTTACTCGTAGTATTTAGTTGTAAAATAGTGTCCGTTAGTTCCGGTACGTTAATCTGTCCAGGGTTTAATGATCCGTCTGGAACATACGCAGAATTCAAGAAAAATCCACCATCACCACGAGGAGCGGTTAAATTGGAATACGTCGCAATATCCCAGTCTTCTTGCTTTTCCCATAAAAATGTATCAATATTTTCAACTGTAACAATGTTGATTTTAATGCCAACATTTGCTGCTTCTGCCTGTAAATATTGAGCAATTAACGGTAATTCAGGTCTTCCTTGATACGTAGCAACGGATATCTCAAGCGGCTTTCCGTTCTTTTCGAGTGTTCCACTTGCATTTTTTACATAGCCTGCTTCCTTTAACAGTTCCTCTGCCTTCAAGGGGTTAGACTTTACCACTTCCGTATCAGACGAAAATGCAAACATGGGGTTAAAAGGACCAGTAGCTTCTGTCGCATGGCCATTCATGATTTCATTCACAATGGTCGTACGGTCTAACAGTAGATCTAACGCTTTTCTGACGTTTTCCTCCTGTAATTGAGGATTGGTCGAATTGTATACAAGGAAATGGGCACGCAAGCTCATGATCGATTCAACATGAAGATTCTTGCTTTCTTCAATTGGTTTCAATGTTTCGGGAGGCAAGTGATAGACGATATCAGCTTCTCCTGATTGAAGAGCTAACGCACGAACATTTCCGTCCGAATTAAATGTGACCTTAGCTTCGTCGACTTTTGCTTTACCATCCCAATATTGCTCATAGCTTACTAAATTAATCTCTGATTCTGGTGTGAAACTTTGCACTTGAAAAGGACCAGTTCCTATGGGTTTCTCACTGATTTTATCAGTATCGACTTTGATGACAGAAGCATTCGTATGAATTAATTCCGATAGAAAGGCTGGATACTCTTCGGTGGTTTGAAACGTAATATCTTGGCCATTAGCTGTGATAGTTGCGATTTTTAAGTTAGTATTCATTGCTTCATTCACTTCTATTAATCTTTCAAATGATCGCTTTACTGCTTCAGCATCAAGTGTAGATCCATCATGGAATGTAACGCCTTCCCGAATATGAAACTTCCATGTAGTCGAATCTAATTGTTCCCAAGAGTCCGCTAACCATGGCTGAATTTCTAGGTTTTCATCAATCTTCACTAACGTCTCAGCAATCCCTGCTCGAACTCCCATCCAATCCTGATGCGGATCCAAGGTTTTAGATGCAAAGCTAAATAACAGTTTAACAGATTTCTTTTTTTCGCTTTCTTGAGAAGAAGTCGAACTGCTGCAAGCAGACGTGAAAACCATAACGAAAATAAGTAGTATGTAAGAAATATATGACTTTTTCAAAAAAAACCATCCTTTGTCCATTTTTTACAAACAGAAATCATTACGATTTAAATATTATAAATATTGGTAAATCGAAATCATTTCAGTTTACATTACTAAACTATAATGTGTTGAAATCATTGTGTCAATATTAAATCGTAATTTTTACGATTTAATGGACAGTTTACAAAAAAAGATGATCTCTTGGGCAGAGATCATCTTAGCTTTATATTTATCATCTACCTATTACTTATTGAGAAGGGTCCTCTACCTGAAGATGTAATGAACCAACAATTTCTCCATCAATAATCAATTTCCCATCTTTAATACTAAACGATTTGTCAAAGTAATAGGATTGGTCTGAATGGTAATCGTATACAGAGTTTAATAAATAGTCTCCTTCTGGAAGTCTAGCTTTGAAAGTACCTTCTTGAATCCATGTATAGTAACCTGCCGACCAGTTTTCATCTACAGAAGTGATTGACACATATCCTTCATTTAAAAAGTTTCCTTCTTTAGAAACGGTCCCAGTTAATGTTACTGGGGAAACTTCTATCGAAAGTTGATTAGCTCTCTCTCGGTTTATATACAGTTTCCCGTCCTTAACAGAAAATTCGCTTTGTGGACTATATGAAGTTCCATCATGGAGCTGAACATTATACACCTTGTACTCGCCATCAGGCAATCGCAGTAGGAATTTCCCTTCTTCATTTGTTATTCCCCAAACTTCCAAAGGGTTTTCTGCATTGTTCATTTCCATGATATAAATACTTCCGTGTATTGCTTTTCCTTCTTCCAATAAGATACCATTTACTGATACTGGAGGAACTAAAACGGTAAGAACATCCTGATGTTGATTGTCAACATATGTTTGTCCATTGATGATAGAAAAATCTTGAGATAAATTAGTGCTTGTACCATCGTTGAGCTGAACATCCATAACAGTGTAATTCCCATCAGGAAGACGCAACGTAAAGGTTCCATCAGAGTTGACCTGTTTCCAGCTGTAAAAATAATCATCTTTTGACATAACGGTTACATAACCTTCTGTAATTGGTTGGCCATCTTCAACAATCACCCCATGCAAACTTACAGGAGGGATTTGCAATTCTAGTAATTCTTTCTCTTCCCCGTCAACGGTTAATTTCCCATTCTGAATCTCAAAGGATATGAAAAACGAAACCTCTTCCCCTTCATCAAATAGGTAAGCACTCGTTAACTCGTAGCTTCCATCTTTTAATCGAAGCGAGAAGACTCCGTTTTCATCTGTTATAGCATTAAAATTATCTGCATAACCTTCATCATAAAAGCTAGTTACACTCACTGAACCTTGGTGAACAACTCCGGCATCTAATAGTTTACCTGAAAGAGTAACTGCTGGTACCTGGATATTTAATGTCGAAGTGATTTCCCCGTTTTGAACGATTTTTCCATTAACAATTTCAAATGATAGACTAATTGTTGAGCTTCTATTAGGTTCTTCTATAAAAAGGACTTCATACTGCCCATCTGGAAGTCGGTATTGAAAATTTCCTTTTGAATCAACTTGTACACCGTAAGTGTAATATTCATTTACATCTTTCTTTTCAATCACAATATAAGTATTTTTAATGGGTGTTTTTCCTTCCAGAAGCGTTCCTTTTAAAGTGACCTCAGGGATAGATAGATTGATATCTGTCACTTTTTGGCCTGATATATATACTTCTCCATTCACAATATCAAAGGTTTGTTCATTCGAAGAAGAATAGGTTTCATGATATACACTGACCGTATATGTTCCATCAGCTAGAGAACGTAAGGAATATTCTCCCTTTTTATTGGTATATGTTACTTGAATGAAATGGGTATCATATTCTTCATTAGAAAGGCGCTTTTCTAATATAACAGTCGCACTAGAAATTGGAGTATTAGAATCACTTACTATCCCATTGTAGGCATTGGCAGGAATATTAATAGTTATATTCGTTTGCTGGACTCCATTAACATACACTTGCTCATTGGCAATTACTACTTCTAGTTCATAACTATAAAAGCCATCCGGGAATTCAATTCCATATAAATAATACGTTCCATCAGGGAGAGATGCTAAAAAACTACCGTTGTTTTTTGAAGTAACAGAGTAAATCTCTTCCCCATATTCATTGTATTTATAAAATAACAGCTCAGCCTTTAAGCCATTATGGTCATCTGATAAGGTTCCAATTAGATTAGCAGATTTACTTGTTGGCTTTTTTGACTCTTTTTTATTCGTAAGTGTAATCACTTCTTCGTTGATACCTTTAACTTTTCCTTTCCTTACTTCGAAACTTTGATTTGTACTATACCAAGAGCTATTAATCCCCTTAACTGCTTTTACCTCGTATGTACCATCCTTTAATTTTGTTGTAAAAGATCCTCTTGCATCTGTAACCGTTTGAATTAGCTTTGAGCTCCCTTTCTCTTGCATAAGAACAGTACTGTTTTTTAACAAGAGGTTCCCGTCCAGGATCGTTCCTGTAACAAGATTAATGTTTTCCTTTAGTGATTTGTTTTTATCCGGCGTGGATGATAGATTTGCGCTAGCCATTGTACTGCTCATTAGAAACACAATAACTAGCAAGATTAGCCTCATTGCCTTTTTACCCATTTTTAATTCCTCCGAGATAAGAGTGAAAATAGAAAAAATACCCATTCTATTTTCCAACCTAAAATATTCGTGTAAGATTTGCATTTTCCTTCAGACTATTTGCTTATTTCCATGTACAAAAATAATAATTATTTTACAAAAAATAGGACCAACTATAATCGGTTGGTCCTTGTACTTATGATTTATTTAAACACGTCTGTCTCGTTCAAATATCCATCCTTTATTACGGTATCTCGAACGTTTTCTTTTGTGATGGCAATTGGCTCTAGGAAGACAGCTGGTACATCGATTTTTCCATTGTTAATTTGTTTGTCTGTCTTTACTTCTTCTCCCTTTGCTACCATCATTGCCATTTCGGCAGACTTAATTGCTAATAGGTTGATTGGTTTATATACGGTCATCGTTTGTAGGCCTTGAACGACACGGCGAACTCCTTCGAGCTCGGCATCCTGTCCAGATACGGGAACCGTACCAGCTAAACCAACGGCAGCTAATGATTCGATTACTCCACCAGCCGTTCCGTCATTGGCGGCAATAACCGCATTAATAGCATTTCCATTTTTACTCAGGGCTGTTTTCATATTTTCCTTTGCAATAGCTGGGTTCCAATCATTTGTATACTGATCATGAACAAGCTTTACCGTTCCGTTATCGATCAGAGGCTGTAATACCTTCATAGCGCCTTGACGGAAAAGAATCGCATTGTTGTCAGATTCTGCTCCACCGATATATGCGAAATTTCCGTTAGATGCTTTCTTTAATATTTCCGTAGCTTGAATTTCCCCTACTTTTTCATTATCAAAGGAAATATAGTAATCAACATCGGCATTTTTTATCAAACGGTCGTAGGAAACCACCTTTACACCTGCTTCATGAGCGATTTCTACGATTTCAGCTGATATTACCGCATCATGAGGAACGACGACTAATACGTCAACTCCCTCTTCAATTAACAATTTGGCTTGTTTAATCTGAACTTCATCCAAACCGTTAGCTGCTAGTGTTTTTACTTGACCACCCAGCTTTTTAATTTCTTCTTCAAACAGTGCTTTATCCTTGTACCATCTTTCGTCTTTTAACGTATCTAATAAGAAACCAACATACGGTTTTGATTCATCGGTAATCAATTTTGACTCGTTATAACTAGATGTTTTCTCTGATGAGGAACAACCTGCTGTAACGATCATTACGATTACTAGAAATAAGCTTGTTAGTGATATTTTTGTAATATTCTTCATATACTTCCTCCTTTCTAATAAGCCATTATAGTTCAAATTTTTTAATCAAGTTGTTCATTCTTTCTACCATACTTGTTAGCATTTTGGCACTTACAGAAATATTGTCGAGCGATTGATTTTGCTGAAGTACTGCAGCAGAAATCTCCTCTGATCCAGCCGCGGTTTCTTCTGAAACGGCAGCAATATGCTCAATATTTTCACTCATCGATTGACTTGATTGTTGAACTTTATTTAAGCCCTCCGAAATGGTTTTTATGCCAATGGACATATGTTCTACTTTTTCTTTAATATCGGCAAATTGTTGGCCAGTTAGTTCAATTTGTACGGTTCCTTTATTTACTTCACCGTACCCTTCGTTCAAATTATCTGCAATTTTTGAGGTTTCTTCTTTAATGCTGAAAACAATGGAGGCAATCCCTTCGACAGAACGGGAAACCTCTTCGGCTAATTTTCTTACTTCTGTTGCTACAACTGCAAAGCTTTTTCCTGCTTCTCCAGCTCTGGCCGCTTCAATGGATGCATTTAATGCAAGCAAGTTCGTTTGATCGGCAATGGACTTGATCACATGGACAATCTCTGTGATCGATTGTGTCTTGCTTTCTAAATTCTTCACTTGGTGAACAGATTCACTTACCACATGGTTAATTCTCTTCATTTGTTGTAGTGATTCTTTCATTTGATTGTCTCCACGAACCGCTACATCTAATACTTGGCCCGAGAATTCTACTAATCTTTCACCCTGTGAATTCGAATGAACAATTTCTTCATTGAATTCTTTTGTTTTTGACGCGATATTGGCTGCATTATCCGCCTGGGAACTTGCTCCTTTAGCCATTTCTTCAATGGTAATAGAAACTTGTTCACTTCCAAGTTTTACTTCCTCTGATGACTCAAACAATGTGACACTTTGCTTGTCCACTTCAGCTGATAAAGTCGAGATTTCAGAAATCATTCCTCGTAAGCTTGTTGCCATTTCATTAATAGAGTGAGAGAGCTGTCCAATTTCATCAGTCCCACGGTAGGTTAATTCCTCATTGTTGAGTCTTCCGCTAGCAATCTCATTACTTTGAACGACGATTTCTTCTAGATTTTTTTTGATTCTACGACTAAGAATAAAAATCATGATAAATGAAAGAACGATCGATCCAACTGATGAAATAATCAGAATCAAATAAAGTCTCTCTAGTTGACTTTGTGCTGCCGCTAAATCAGCTTCACTTGTTTTTGTTGCCGAATCTTTTAACTCATAGCCCAATTTCATCGTTTCATTTTTTAATTCTCTTGCTTCGCTTTCTAATGTCGCAAACTCTTCTGTATTAATTTGTTGTACTTTTGGAACGATCGTACTAAAAAAGTACTCGTCGAGTTTATGATTGTTTTCAATAAGCTGATTAAACGTTTCCAATTGATTGGTAGAAAGGTTTTTCTTCAGTTTTTTTGCAATGCTGACAAACTCTTGACTATGGTCCAAATATACATTCAACTTTGTTTCATCAGACAATAGAATGAACTCCGGAACTAGTAAGTACTTTTCATGGTAAAGGGTTACCAAGTTTCCAGCATCTACAGCTACTTGATTTCTGGTCACTGTATCTTCCATTTTTTCGCTCGTGTCTTTAATAAAAATTCCCGTTACTACTACAGAAATGAAAAAAGCAATGGTCATAAACGAGAAGATCACCATGTACTTCCCACCAATTTTGATGTTTGACCATTTTATCCTTCTTAACATACTACTCCCCCTAACTCGGTGATTGTTTTAACAATCGACAAAATTCTTCAATATATTTATCGGCATAGGAATATAGTTTGTTAAGTTTTCTCACAAAAATATTAAACAGTAAAAAGCCAGTTTCCCGCTTTTAGAAAGAAACTGGCACAATTTTTTTAATAGCCTTTATCAAAATCCACCTCATTAGGTAAGGGATGATTTGATTCAATGGCGTGTAAGGTTTGAGCAAAGCCTAGAATTGCTTCGTTTAATTCGGTAACGGCAGAGATATGTGGAGTAATAATAACATCTTTTCTTAACCAAAGAATCGAATCTTCTGGTAGTGGTTCTATTTCAACTACATCTAGGATTGCCGTATGTATGTTCCCTGAATCGAGCGCAGTGATCAGTGCATTTTCATCAACTGTTGCGCCTCTGCCTACGTTTATAAAACCAACTGACTTCATTTGAGAAAATATTTCATTATTGAATAACTGTTTTGTCTGTTGAGTCAGCGGAAGAGTGCTGATGATCCAGTCTGTATCTTCGATAATAGAAGATACGGAGTTTATTGGAACAATTTTATGAAAATATTCCTTTTGTTTCCCGCTTTCGGAGACACCATTTACCGTGGAACCAAAATGGGTAAATGTCTTGGCTACTTCTTGACCTATGGCCCCAGTTCCAAAAATAATGATCGAAACATCCTTCAGTAATTTTGGTGTCCTTTGATCCCATTTTTTATTTTGCTGTTGTTGCTGAAATTGTCTGTGATATTGTAGGTTTTTTAATATATAACTTAAACAGTACTCACTTATTCGTTCTCCAAAGGAACAAATGGTACGGGTAAGAAGAACGTGGTTCTCTTTCCACCCTTCTATGTCTAAATAATTATTCACACCTGCATTAAAGGAATGAACCCATTTTATTTTCGATAATTGAAAATTCGCACATGGTTTAAAACCCACGTAGGCATCCGCCCAGTCTAAGTCGTGCTCGGTGATCGACTCTACTGGTAGAAAGCGAAATTCCTTTTGATTCATATTTGGAAAATAGGCCTCAAATTCCTTCTGATACTCCCCTGCTATAAGAATGTTATGTATGTTCATACAAACCTCCGATGGTCTATTTATTGTATTGTACTATAGCTCGAAGAATAGAAGTAGCTCTTTGGTATTTCCACTTCTTCTCTTTCATACAGTGTAAAAATGGGGTGATTGCTATGAAGAGATGGCTGAAAATGGTGATACTCGTCTATTTATCCCTTTTATTTTTCGGAAGCTTTGTCGCTGTAGGTATGCTTTGGACGGGAAGCATTGAAAAGTGGATTCCAGAGGTTTCTAAAATAGAAATCTTTCTTTATTATTTCTTTGCAGGTGCCATTGGTGGTTCGCTTCGTCATCTGTATATGTTTTGCTCTCATTATATGAAGGGGGAATTAACGGATTATCGAAAGTGGATCATGTATATATTTTATCCAATATTTGCTACAGGGACGGCCGTTGTGGCGGTTACCCTCATACAAAGTGGGATCTTATTAATTCAATTTATTGAGTATGAAGATACCCCATACGCGCAAATCAGCATCGCATTTTTTGTTGGTTTTGGTTTTAATCGGTTTTTAAACAAACTAAACGCTGTATCCACGAAGTTGTTTCAACCGGAACAAGAAACGGATAAACCATCCAATTAAGGCTCATGGAACTTTCCGTGAGTCTTTTAAAATTTGTTTCGTTATCTTACCAATTTTTGCTTATAATATGGGAAACACCTAAATAATTGTGAAGGGAAGTTTGAAGATGAAAAAATGGGCATTTGTATCAGATTTTGATGGTACTATTTCTAAAAAAGACTTTTACTGGATGGTCATTGATAAATACTTTTCAGAAGGGAAAGAGCTTTTTAACGACTGGAAGGCTGGCAAGATCAAAGATATTGATTTCCTTACCACCGTCTTTCGAGCGATACACCAAGAAGAAGCACATATTATTGAAGATATACATACGATTCCAATTGACGAGTATGTCCCTCATTTTATCAAGCATGTTCAAGAAAATGGTGGAGATTTTTACATATTAAGCGCAGGAACTGATTATTACATTCATCATATTCTCAAGAAATACGACATTAGAGACGTGACTGTGTTTTCGAATGAAGGGTTTTTTCATGAAAAGAATATTCATATGAAAATTGATAGTAACGATTGGAAATATTCTGAGCGATATGGAATAGATAAATCAAAGGTGATTCAAAAATTAAAGGAAGAATACGAGTTAGTGTATTTTGCTGGTGACAGTGAGCCTGACTCGCATCCGGCTGTGTTTGCTGACCTCACCTTTGCCAAGGACGCCCTTCAAGATATGCTAGAGGAAAAGGGTATCCCTTATAAAGCTGTGGAGGAGTTCAAAGAAATTGAAGAATATTTAATTGATAAAGGGCTGATTTCACGATAATGCGGCAAGGTACAAATATTTCGATTCCTTCTTTACTAGAGATTAACAGTGGGGTTATTCATCATTTAGAAGGCTACTTAATTAAGCATGGCTTTCGTGATGCAATGATCTTTTTTGATGAATTTACGAATGAAGCTTTTGCTGAAACCATTGGGTCCTCCTTTTCAAATATCTCCCTTGATACCAAGGTATTGCACGCAGGATTAGATATCAATGATTTGATTCAAGTAGCCTTTTCAATAAAGAACTATGATGTGGTCCTTGCTATGGGTGGTGGTGCTCTAGTCGATTATGGAAAATATATTGCCTTTGTTAGGAAGTTTCCGTTTATTAGCATCCCTACCTCTGCCTCAAATGATGGATTTGCAAGCTCCAACTGTTCAATTGTGGTAAATAGCAAAAAGACGACGGTTCCAGCACAAATACCATATGGGATCGTTGTGGATCTTGATATCATACAGACCGCCCCTTCAAAAATGATTCTAGCGGGAATCGGCGATTTACTCTCAAATATCACTGCCCTGTATGATTGGGATTTTGAAGAGAAACATGGGGTTGGTTATGTGAATGCATTTGCTGCGATGCTAAGTAAAAAAGCGGTAAATAGTTTTATCCGAACACCTATGAAGGATATTAAGAATCCGATTTTTTTAAAAGAATTGGTAAGTTCGATGACGATGGGTGGAATTTCGACCGACATTAGTGGGAATAGTGCTCCGATTAGCGGCTCAGAGCATTTGATCTCACATGCATTAGATAAAATATCGGTTGCTCCGCAAATGCATGGTGTTCAAGTTGGAATTGCGACATATATTGTAGCAAAAGTTCAGAATCACAGACACGAACGTGTGAAAAAGGTGTTCGAACGGACGGGCTTTTTTGAATATGTACAAACATTGTCCCTACATAAAGAAGAATATCAATTAGCAATTGATTTGGCACCTTCCATGAAGCCGAATCGGTACACATTTTTACACGAAGAAAAGTATCGTGAAAAAGCCAAACAGTTGCTCGATGAAGATGAGATTTTGAAGGAAGTATTTAAAGAATAAAGTGGGTGCTAGTCAGCACTCCCTTTATGGGTTTTCTTTTTAAAAAATGAAATAGTTCGAGATTCTTTATATTAACTCGTGATAAAAGAACAAAATTCCTATTAGCACTATAATATTTTATTTTGTCTTTTCATCTGATCACAAAAAAACAAAAATCCAACTCACCATTCAACCAGTGAGTTGGATCTTTTAGTTACTTACTTAATTCTGCCACTTGCTCTTCAGTTAATGCCCCTTCATATACATGTAAGTCATCGATTAACCCTTTATATGGTGTATCCCACCAGTTTACACCAAGACCAAAGGTTCCATTCGTTGTTGAAAATACGTTCGGGAACCCGCCTTTGTTAAATTTCTCTTCTCCATTCACATACACCGTCATTTGACCTTCGTTGACTGTAAATGCGAGATGTGTCCATTCTCCAGCTTTAATCGTCATCCCCGTAACGGCATCGTACCAAGCGGTACCAGACCAGATCATGGTTTGGTTGCCAACTGGTCCCATTGGAACAAGACTCACCCAGTTATTTGCATCTCTTGCCCCAAAGAATGTTGTCGTAAATGATGTTAGCTGTTCAGGCTTTAACCAAAGTGCCACGGAATAGGAGTTGCTTGAAATTAGTCCATTTGGTAGTCGTACTCCTGACTCCCCGTTAAATACAGCTGCATTTCCATTTTTTCCTTCCGCATAGCTGATATTTCCGGTTGTATTATCGATTCGATTGCCAGTAACGGTACCTGGATTTACATTCCCTAAAGAATCTGATAAATTTCCGTTAAAGGAATAGTGTGCAATTTCCCCACTAGCCTTAGCTGGCAGAACAGTAATGGAAAAGACTTTCGTTGCTGTTTCGTTTCCTTTTTGAATCGTTGCTGTTAAAGTTGCTACAACAGGGTCAGAGCCAGCTGCAGGACGTGTAATGATTCCTGTGTCTGTAACCACATTTGCATTTGAAGATGACCAACTGATGACTGCATCACTAGTTCCTTCGGTTGGTAGCTCGAGATTATTAATCACAGCTGTCGTATCACCAATTTTCAAATCTGCTTCAACGTCTGCGACTACTTCTTGCTCTGTCTTAGTTGGAACTTTGCTTCCCCAAACCGCTATCCCTTCCTGAGATAATGCACTAAATGTCATCACATATGTTTCTGAGCTAGGGTCCCACTGACGTAAAAATACCCCTTTATACATACTGCCATCAATAGTCAACTCGGCTGTGTTATGGTCCGTCTTCTTCCACGTTCCGGTCACGTCACCAGTGATTTTATTTTTTTTCGCTAGCGTAATATCAATGGTTTTCTTAATTTCTGCTGAGATGTCTTTTCCATGGTTAATCAATTTGTAATCACCAATGATCTCTTCACGGTACACTTTTTCTAATGTTTCACCAGCATAGCGATAGGGTGCGACCACTGGCCAACCATCTTCATTCATAAACATTTGATGAACACGAATTTCATGCATTTCGCCAGTTTGTGGAAAACGAGTATGGAAAATCAAAAAGTGTTCACCTGTTTCTGGATCATAGTAGGCTGAGTTATGGCCTGGAGATACATAGCCCGTACCAATTCCTGTCCCTTCATCACCTATCTTTCTATCAAATAGGTGATTGCCCATGATTTTTACTCCATACGGCACGATCGACTTATCATCGAATAGAGGAAGGCTAGGGTCTGCTTTCACGTTAATCATGTCATTTCCTTTTGCATCATAGTATGGGCCGTCTGGATTCTCGGAGCGAACGACACGCATATTATACCCGCCAACTGCATCAAGACCTCCAAATGATAGATACATATAATAGTAGTCCGTTTCTGGGCTGTATAATACGTAAGCGCCTTCAATTCTGCTATGGTTTCCACCTAGTAATTTCTTTCCATAGCCTTGGCCCGGTAATGGCTTCCCTGTTTCAGGATTCATTTCCATAATAAAAATACCCCCGGAATACGAACCGTACATCATCCAAAGCTTTCCGTCTTTATCAAAAAAGACATCTGGATCAACCGCATTCGGATGAACTCTTGCATCGTAAATCGTTCCATCTTCGCTTGATTGATTCCACATACCCGATTTAATTATTATTCCTAAATCTTTATAAGGTCCTTCTACACTGTCAGCTACTGCCACACCAAGTGCGGATCTTGGAGAGTCCCCTTTACAAGCATTGTAATACATATAGAACTTTCCATCTTCTAGCTGAATCACATCAGCTGCCCATAACGTATCTGATTGGGCCCAATCAAACGTCTCTTTTAATTCTTTAACCACATCTTCAAAAAGTGGATTGCTGCTACTAACTCCATTTGCTACCTGTTCCCACTTCATAAGGTCATTCGATTTAGCAGCGGCTAAATGCGAGCCAAATACATAATACGTTTCGTCTACTTTAATAACGGATGGATCGTGAACAGACGCATTTTCAAACGTTGGAGCTTCGATTGGATCTTCTGCTGTATTTTTACTAGTTGCAAATGCTGAGATCGGAATAATTAATGATATAGCGACGATACTCAAAAACAATTTTTGTAAAGTTCGTTTACTCATCTTTCCCTCTCGCTTTCCGATTTAAATTCCTGTTTCACAATAAATGTACTAAATACCTCCCATTCATTTTATATGTACGTACAACTATATTTAGATTAAGCGCTTCCAACTTAACCTAAATACAGAGTACACTATGTTCTACTAAACTATCAATGTGACTAAAGAACTATATTTGTACGGTCAAGTTGATTGAGATATTACAAAACCACTTAATATATGTGCAATCAAGTTTGCAAAATGCTATGAAACCTCTGATTTTAGTCCTTCTCTTGACATATACAACCAATTGCTTTAATATACTTCAAGTTCAAGATACTTCTGTTTTCGAAGTATTATATATATCAAGCCGTAAAAAGGAGAATTTTTATGAATAGTCGAGTAACCGTCATGATAAGTATTGTACTCGCGATGCTAGTTGCATCCATTGATACAACCATCATGAACACCACCATGCCCATCATTGCGGAGGAACTTGGCCGTTTTGATTTGTATGCATGGTCGTTTGCTTCCTATATGATTGCAAGCACCATTTTATCCCCGGTGGCCGGAAGATTATCTGATTTGTTTGGAAGAAAGAAAGTGTTCGGCTTTGGAATTTTACTTTTCTTAGCTGGATCATTGTTATGTGGCTTATCTGCGAATATGATTCAATTGGTTATTTTCCGTGCCGTACAAGGAATGGGTGCTGGTTTTATGATGCCCTTTCCAGCCATTATTGCGGGTGACCTGTTTTCTGTAGAAAAACGTGGAAAAATCCAAGCTTTGTTCACTGGAATGTGGGGGTTGTCTGCCGTACTTGCTCCCCTTTTAGGTTCTTTCTTTGTTGAAGTTTTGACATGGAGATGGATTTTCTATATTAACCTACCAATCTGTCTGATTTCTTTTGTCACTTTATTAGCTTATAATGAGGAATATGAACCGAAGAAAGCGAAGGTCGATTATATTGGCGCCGTACTGTTTGGTGCTAGCATTACTAGTCTCCTTCTTGTTACAGTGGTTGAGGAAAATAGATGGATCTATTGCATTGTAGGAGTGTTATTGCTTGTAGGTTTTTATTTTTTCGAGAAAAAACAAGCTTCACCGATTGTTCCATTTTCTATGTTTAAAAATCAAATGATTTCAAGAATTAATTTTAATGGTTTTATCGGGAACCTGGCTCTTTTTGGTACGGCTAGTTATATTCCATTGTTTTTACAACATATCGCTGGTCTTTCCTTATTTCTCAGCGGTGTCGCCCTGCTTGGTTCGGCTATTGGCTGGATGATGGCAGCCGTTCCAGCAGGAAAGTGGATATTAAAATACGGATACCGAAGATTGCTGATAATCGGTAATGTATTCTTATTTACGTCAGGTCTATTGTTGCTTCTTCTAGATCCAAGTCATGGCTTTTGGTTTGACTTCTTTGTCATGGTTATTCAAGGGATTGCGTTTGGCATGCTTTCAACAGTTGGAGTGATTGGAGTTCAACAGCTGGTGGGCGTACATGAAAAAGGAGTCTCCACAGCGTTCTTTATGCTTTGCAGAAACATGGGTACCGTTATCGGGGTAACGGTTATGGGTTATCTGTTAACTACAGGTGCATCCGATATGGAAGGAATTCATCATTTATTCCAGTTTGGATTTATCGGTAGTATTTTTGCTCTACTCACTTCTTTCTTAATTCAAAAAAATACAGCCGAGCAATCTGCTCCTGCTGCTAAAATTGGGTAACACAAAAAGGACGCTCAGGGGCGTCCTTTTTACTTGCTATGTGCGACTCTTCTTTTAGTTGATGTCTGAACTCCGTTTCCGCTCCAGAAAACAACAGCTGTTGCTGCAAATAATAATATTGCGGTCACGAGGAAAACGGTTTGGATTGGAAATAGACCACCGATTGCTCCACCAAGCATGGGCCCAATCATCCCGCCTATTTGGTTCGCGGTTTGGTTCAGTCCGAACGCTCTGCCACGGAAATCCTCTTCCGTTGCCTTTACCACAAGACCGTTTATTGCAGGGAATACTGCACAGAAAAAGATTCCAAACAAAAAGCGGACGATAGAGAATCCCCAAATTTGTGTGAAGGCGATTTGTGCAAGCATGCCAATCCCCCCACCGAGTAGACCAATAAATAATACTTTATGAAATCCCACTTTATCTGCCCATTTGCCCCATACCGGTGCGAACAAGGCACTAGCAATTCCAGGCAAGGAGAAAATGATTCCTGCTAATAGTGAAGTATTTTCATAGGATCCGCCGATTTTTACCACATATAGTGGAAGAACAGGCTCAAGGATCATGATCGAACAACTGGTAATAATGGTCAGTACAATGACTATCATTAATGGGCGGTTGGACATCGCTAACTTGATATCATTCGTAACTGATCCTCGTTCTTTACTAGGAACGAAGTTTTCTTCTGTGACCCATAAAATAATAAGAACGGTGGCAATAAATACAATCAACCCACCTGTTGCAAATGCCCATCTGTTACCAACCCACTCTGCAATGGCACCACCAATTAATGGTCCAGCAATCATACCGGATGCTGACGCTGTCGATATAAGTGATAACGCATAACCGACGTGCTTGGAGGGAGTATTCGTTCCAATTAGTGCGATTGCTCCAGGAATAAAGCCACTCAGCAACCCTTGCAAAATTCGAAGTACCAAAATTTGATAAGGGTTCGTAACAAAGGCCATTAAAGTGTAAATAAAGAACAGAACAATTCCAGCCCGTACAATCATTGGTTTCCTACCGTATTTATCAGCTATTCTTCCCCAAAAAGGTGAGGCGATTGCCCCTGCAAAAAAGGCGGAGCTAAACAATAAGCCTGACCACGTTTCCGTATGGTCGTGCACACCAATTTGTATCAGAAAGATGGGTAAGAACGGAATGACCATAGAAAAACTAGCAGCTGTAAAAAAGACACCAATCCAAAGTACCCACAAATTTCGCTTCCACGTTTCCATCCTTTACATCTCCAATTTCTTCATTCGCTAATACTTTGCAAGATTTATATCTTAATATGATAACATAAAATGGAATTATTTTCACTTCCGAAATATTCGGTGTTTGAAATAAAAAGCATCCACCCAAAAGGTGAATGCTTCTGTTTTATGTTATACTCCGCGCTTATTTCCCCATAAAAACGCATGTAATTGTGGCAAAACTTTTACATCGTTAAGCTCGGGGGCAGCAACAGCACGATCCACTAACCACTCGTATTTTTGTAAAAGCTTTTTCACAAGCTCGTCGTTGTTTGTATTGGTGAGGTCGTCATTCCCTACTTGCAAGTAAAAAGGAATGGTAGCGTATCTTTTGTGAACCATTTTCGCATACTCTAAATCAAGATCATCAAAAATAACCACTTTGACACTTACTTGATTCGCAAATTCCCCTGCTTCCAAGTTGGAAAAAATGCTATCCAACACCTCAAAATTCGTCTCCATGCCAGAGCTAGGAGGCTTTGGAGAAAGAGTTAGTTCGTCAATTTGTAAAAACCAATCTTGCCAACGGCTTCCTTGTGTTTCAATCCCGATTTTAATATGCTTTTCTTTTAGCAGGACAATCAAATTGTTTAGATTTTTCAAAAGGGCTGGGTTTCCACCAGAGATGGTTACAAATGAAAAATTGTCTCCGCCGATTTCCTTAAGCTCGTGCCAAATTTCTTCGGCGGTCATCATGCGGATATCGTCTTTTGCACTTCCATCCCATGTGAAGGCTGAGTCACACCAGCTGCACGAATAATCACAGCCAGCTGTGCGAACAAACATCGTTTTTTGTCCGATGACCATGCCTTCCCCTTGAATTGTTGGACCAAAAATTTCTAACACAGGAATCTTACTCATTCCTCCATCCACTCCCTTCTTGCTTCCGCATAGCTTGTAGGAGTTTCATAGAGTTTAACAAATTCCACTCTTGCCCCATGATACAGCTTTTGACGTTCTTCTGTTGTAACTGCCTCTTGCATTTTTTCATAAATCCAGACAACCATGTTTTCCGCCGTTGTGTTCATCGGTGGTAGTGTTTCGTTTAAATATCTATGATCAAGGAAAATTTCTATTTCATTTTTCCAAATTTCTTTAATGTCACCAAAGTCCATCATTAAACCTCTGTCATCAACAAAGCCGCTAATGCCAAAGATTACTTTGTACGTATGGCCGTGAAGGTTTTTACATTTTCCTTCGTAACAATGGAGATGATGTGCCGCATCAAATGTAAATTCCTTACTCACAAGCACACGCTTGGTATGATATTTTAGTTCGTTTCGTTTGATGTCTTGATCAATTTTCTGAAGATTTTCTACGATGCGAAATCCGTACATGTGTTAAAACCTCCCGTTATAAAAATCATCAAGGCCTCTTTTACGTAACACACAAGCCGGGCATTCACCACAGCCATCAGAGATGACGCCATTGTAGCAGGTTAAGGTATTTTCACGAACGTAATCTAGCTTGCCTAGCTCATCCGCTAATGCCCAGGTTTCGGCTTTATTTAACCACATAAGCGGGGTATGGATCACAAATTGATCATCCATGGAAAGATTTAAAGTAACATTTAATGATTTAATAAAAATGTCACGGCAATCAGGGTAACCGCTAAAGTCTGTTTCGCAAACGCCTGTTACTAAATGCTTCGCACCCACTTGACGTGCTAATACACCAGCAAATGTAAGGAATAATAGGTTTCTCCCTGGAACAAAAGTTGATGGAAGCTCGCCTTCTTCTCCTTCTTTTACTTCAATATCTGAACGAGTTAACGCATTTGGTGCTAATTGATTAAGTAAGGACATATCTAAAATATGGTGTCTGACACCTAATTCATCGGCTATATTTTTTGCACATTGTATTTCTAAGCTATGACGTTGGTTATAGTCAAACGTTACCGCTTCGACTTCTTTAAAGTTTTTTAGTGCCCAAAATAAACAAGTCGTGCTATCCTGTCCGCCGCTAAATACAACAATGGCTTTATCGTTTTTCAATTTGCATGCTCCTTTTTAACGGAAAAAACAGTACCACTAAGAAAGCAGTACTGTTTTCCTTAGTTTTTTAGAGAGGGTAGCTAGAACCTCTTTTTATTTATCCCTCGAGAATTATATCATATTTCGACAAAAGTGGTAGAGAATTGTTCTTACTATTATACTTATTTATTAAAACTATAAAATATGTAATCTATTTGCATAAATTTCATATATGTGTATAATATATTCTGTTATATATGGAAAATGTTTTCTAGGGTTCCGCAACAGCTTGTTGGTCTGGACCGAGAGGAAACTCACAGTTTTTTGCTGTGTCACGGAGGGATAAAAGCCCGGGAGGTAACTGATTTTTCAGTATCTCTCGGGCTTTTTTATTTTGTGGGAATAATAATTTTCGGAGGGATTTCACATGAATAAGCATTGGTTTATGGTATTTATTGCTTCTTTTTTTGAGGTGTTTTGGGTAATTGGCTTGAAGCATGCCGATGATGTGTGGGGATGGTTAGGAACAGGAGTTTCGATTGCTATCAGTTTCTATGTGATGCTTCGCGCGAGCCGCGCCCTGCCTGTTGGAACGGTGTACGCAGTCTTTGTCGGGTTAGGAACCGTCGGCACGGTATTGGCAGATATCTTGTTTTTTGGAGACATCTTTAAAATAGAAAAAATGCTACTGATTCTTATTTTGTTAATAGGGATCATTGGGCTTAAGATCGTTACGGGAGAAAAAGTTCTGGAAGGAGAGGAAAGCTAATGGCTTGGTTTGCCTTAATATTAGCAGGAATGTTTGAAATTGTTGGTGTGAGTTTGATCAATCAATTCAACCTAAAGCGAAATTGGTACTCACTAGCATTCGTTGTTCTTGGATTTGGAGTGAGTTTCTTTCTACTCTCATTTGCGATGAAAACCATTCCGATGGGAACAGCGTATGCGATTTGGACAGGAATTGGAACTGCAGGTAGTGCTATTATCGGGATTATGTTTTATGGTGAATCGAACGATTGGAAACGTATGTTATTTATAGCCATGGTGTTAGGGTCTGTGATTGGATTAAAGCTAGTATCATAAGAGGAGTAGCCTATATAAGAAGCTACTCCTCTTTTTACTACTTAATGATTTCATCAATAATCCCATATTCCTTTGCTTCTTCTGCGCTCATAAAATAATCTCGGTCTGTATCCCGTGCTACCTTCTCCACAGGCTGGCCTGTGCGGTCGGAAATAATCCCGTTGATATGTTCACGAAGTTTGATAATCCGTTTGGCTGAGATTTCGATTTCTGTTGCTTGCCCTCTGGCTCCCCCTAAAGGTTGATGAATCATGATCTCACTATTTGGGAGCGCCATCCTCTTCCCTTTTGTTCCAGCAAGTAAAAGCATCGCCCCAAAGGAAGCTGCCATACCTGTACAGATCGTTCTTACATCTGGCTTAATGTATTGCATTGTATCAAATATCGCAAATCCTGCCGAAGTGGAACCGCCTGGGCTATTTATATAAATAGAAATGTCTTTCTCTGGGTTATCAGCTGCTAAAAATAATAACTGTGCCACGACGTTGTTGGCTAAGGCATCATTAATTTCCTCACCGATCATTATGATCCGATCCTTTAATAATCTAGAATAGATATCATACGAACGTTCCCCGCGGTTTGATTGTTCGATTACATATGGAATTAAACTCATGTTTGTTTCCTCCTTCGTTTCACTTGCATAAAATTATGCAGCCATATAGACAGTGCATGAAGGACGATTGAAGAGAGGTGATGATTTCATCGTGCAAGTCGGGTTACTATCTTTTCGTAAAGAGCGAATGTTCGGAATGGAACGAATGAGTATTGATGGATCTTGAGACTTAAGTGATTCATGAAGAATGAATTCGATTTGTTGGCGATCTTCCTCATTCCAATACTTTTCAATTAGAGGATTGTTTTCTTCTGAGTCCTTTTTTTCAAGCCGCTGTTTTGCTCGAAAGATAGCCGCCTTTACAGCTGCTTCAGAAGAATCCATAAGCTCCGCTATTTCCGAGATCTGGAATTGAAAGCCTTCTTTTAAGGCAAACATGACCGCTTGTTTCGGCGTTAATCGATGAATGAGTTGTTGGATGGCCTCCAATCGATTCACCATTCGATCGGGCTCATTTTGGAAAAATTCAGGGATGTCTTCAAGAGATTCTTTGCTTCGCTTCCTAATGGTGTCGATCCATTCATTATGAGCAATTTTTTTCACAAGCGCGGTAGATATTTGGGGTTGATACTTATAATGAAGCCAAGCCTTCAGGAATGATTCCTGAGCCAAATCCTCTCCATCCCATATATTTTGAGAAATGAACTGGCAATATCGATGAAGCTTTGAATACAGTTCCTCGATTTCTTCCTCACATCTAAGACTAGGGTGTTCCTGAACATCAGTCTCATTCGGCCATAATTTACTATGCACAACCATCACTCCTTCAGCACTCTCTATCCTTTAAACGAAGAACGGATATAAAAAGATACGGGGTCGCCATCTTTTTTTAGTTTATACGAAATGTATGTGGTGGTACCACTATTCGGAACATAAAAAATGTGACTACTCTAATAGAATAGTCACATTCGACTCTAAGGAAACAGCTTTAACTTTTTTGCTTCCTCTTCATGATTGGTCATCATTTCATCAAAAAGTTCTTCCGTCGTTTTATTTTCGGTAGAAATCCCTAATTTCTTAGCTGCCTGAAGAATTTTTGCTTCTCGAACTTCATGAGCTAGTTGACGGAAATCCTTATTTTCTGTAGAGATTCCCAATTCTTTTGCTTCTATTTTAATGCTGGCTTCACGAACTTCTTTGGCTAGTTCTTTCAGTTCTTTACCCTCAGTAGAAATGCCGAGTTCCTTTGCCTCTGTTTTTATGATGGTTTCTCGTACTTCTTTTGCTAATGTGTCACTATCTTTTCCTACTGTTTTGATTCCAAGCTCGTCTGCTTGTTTTTTAATAAAGGTTTCTTTTACTTCTTTCGCTAAGGTGTCAAAATCTTTTCCCTCTGTATTGATGCCGAGCTCCTCCGCCTTTTTCTTAATCATGGCTTCACGAACTTCTTTCGCTATCGTCTCAGAATCTTTTCCTTCGGTAGAAATTCCTAACTCTTTTGCTTTTTTCTCAAGAAACTCCGGACTGTGGTGGAAATGTCCTTTATGAGCATGTGCTTCTTTCAATTCCACTTCCATCTTTTCCTCTGTTGCAGCAAGTGCTTGAACAGAACCAAGCAATCCAAAAACCAGAACAACCAAAAATATTCGACGGATTCTTTTCACCATTTCTTTCCTCCTTCATCTTATTTTTTGTACTACAGAAGGTAGGATGTCCAGAAATTATTACCAATTTATGAACAAATGATGAAAGAATCATTAAACAATTTTGTAACCACTTTTCTTGACGCAGTTTTCTTCCATAATTACATCAAGAATTTCCTCGGTATAGTGATGGAAGGTTGGATTGGATCGACTTCTTGGCCTAGGTAAATCAATATTTTTGTTCATTACTACTTCCCCTTCTCCAATTACAATTACACGGTCGGATAGAAGAACGGCTTCTTCGACATCATGAGTCACTAAAATCGCGGTGAGTCGATTTTCTTTCCAGACGGATTCAATCAGATTTTGCATGTCCATTCGAGTCAATGCGTCAAGAGCTCCAAGTGGCTCGTCTAACAGCAATAGCTTTGGTTCATGAACAAGGGCCCGAGCTAGTGCTACTCGTTGCTTTTGTCCCCCTGATAAGGAAGATGGATAATGGTCTGCAAGATCTTTTAAACCAACACTATTTAATACATACGTAGCTTTCGGTTTCCAATCACCCGTTAAGCCTAAACCGACATTTTGGAGAAGTGTCTTCCAAGGCAGCAATCTTCCATCTTGGAACATCATTCTTGCATCTTCGTTAATGGTTGTTAATCTTTCACCATTCACCTTCACTTCACCCTCATTAATATTCTCTAGTCCAGCAATAATACGAAGCAACGTACTTTTTCCACAGCCACTTTTCCCAACAATTGAGACAAACTCTCCTTGAAAAATAGACAAATCAATTCCTTTTAATACCGGGGTGTTGCTATATGATGTTTGAACATGATCCACATGTAATATTTGGTTAAAGTGCATTCGATACCATCCTCCTTTTGTTAGGATAATTGCTTCCACATCAGCCATTTTTTTTCAAAGAGCTTTGCAATCCAATCGGAGAGTTTTCCGAGTAAGGAGTAAATGAGAATGCTTAATACAATCACATCCATTTGCATAAATTCTCTCGCGTTCATGGCCATATAGCCTACTCCAGAATTGGCGCCGATTGTCTCGGCCACGATAAGGGTCGTCCACATGATTCCTAAAGCGTAGCGAATTCCAACCAAAATGGAAGATAGCGCACCTGGTAAAATGACCTGAAAGAATAACGAATATTCTTTCAGACCATAGGCTCTTCCCATTTCAATTAGTCCTTTATCAACAGACTTGATTCCGTGGTACGTATTGATATAGATGGGAAAAAGAACCCCTAATGCGACGAGAAACACCTTGGACACTTCATCAATTCCGAACCAAAGGATAACGAGTGGAAGTAACGCTAAATGCGGAATATTTCTAAGCATTTGTATGGAAGTATCCAATAGTAAATCCAAAGGTTTAAATAATCCATTAAATAACCCGAATAAAAAACCTAATAACCCACCGATCAGAAATCCAGTTAAGGCACGACCTAGACTAATAGAGATGTGGTTAATTAATTCGCCTGATGCGGTAAGCTCCTCGCCAGATTGAATCACCTCGATCGGTGATGGTAGAATGGTAGCCGGAATCATCCCGTTCATACTAAGAATCTGCCATAACCCAAGGATGGTCATTGGAATCATCCAAGGAATCAGCTTTTCCCTCCATATACGATTGACCATTCCCTTTCCCTCCATTCTTCCTATTTGACTGCTTCAGTTGCATTTTTTTAACTGTTTTAAACTTATCGATTCTCGTAAATTTTTTGTATTCTCTCATTTAAAAGGATAAATATGACGATTTTGTTACCATTTATGTAACAAAGTAGGTAGAATTCGAAAAGGTGAACCTGATGGCTCACCTTTTTAAATGGTTATCAAAAAATTGCTGAACGGTTTTTAATATTTCCGGTTGGGAAAATCCTCCGTGCCCTGCACCTTTAATTTTAACCATGGTTGCTTCTACGTTTGCTTTTTTAAGTGCTTCAAATAATAGGACACTTTGATTGTAAGGAACTCTTCGATCTTTGTCTCCATGCATAATTAAAAATGGTGGATCATCCTTGGTTATATAAGTGATGGGGTTGGCGCGTTTCACTTTGTCCTTGTTTTCTTGAAGAGCTCCTCCAATAAGCACCGATTCTGGTGAGTCCGGTGAGTCAAAATCAACATCAGCAGGATATTTACTCATCTGTAACATATCTGTCGGTCCATACCAATCGACTACAGCCTGCACGGAGCTCGACTCATTTGAGTATTCACCATCGCCATCTAGTTCACGGATTTCTCCTGTGGTTCCTAGTAATGCAGCTAGGTGTCCACCGGAGGAGTTACCCCATACACCGATTCGATTGGGGTTGATGTTGTATTGAGTTGCGTGCGCCCGTAAGTACCGAATGGCGTTTTTTACATCGTATAGCTGGGTTGGAAACTTCCCTTCATGACTTGTTCGATGCTCGATGCTTGCCACCACATAGCCGTTTTTGGCGAACATCACTAATTGTGGAATGAACTCGAAGGTCTTTTGAGGATGATGAAATCCCCAGCCCCCTCCCTTTATAAACACAATTAATGGACGAGGTCTTGACTTTTGTTTTGGTAGCAAGATGTGCATATGTAAAGGTTTGACCTCAGTCTTCGCGTACACAATATTTGCTAGAAGATGCACACCGTTATAGGCTGACTTTTTTGTGGGAATGGTTCGAATCCCATTGTTGTTTTCAGCATAAGAGCTGCAAGTAGTTAAATTCGTTATGGCGATGATAATTATTAAAAGAACGCTTTTTTTCATTTGATCAACTCGTTTTGTTAGTTTGGTTAACTTTGAACTGCTTTATTTTATTAAATTAACCAAATGTTTCTAATTTATGAAACCTAGACTACCCATTTTAGTTGGTAAAACTACTAATTTGCGTTATCCTTAGATGGAGAAAAATGAAGAAGGCAGGGAAATTTATGGATCAAATTATGTTTATTGAAACAGGAATGGGGATTGATGTTCACGGGCAAAACGTGACGAAAGCAGCGATTCGCGCGGTGCAAAATGCAATTCATTTTAACTCAATGCCTGGCATTCGCACGGTCCTTCCGGGAAACAAGCTGGAAAATATGAAGGTGAATGTAAAATTGGCGGTTCCTGGAGATAAAGAGTTGCTAGATATTGAAGCGGTGAAGGCAGTTCTTCCGTACGGTGAGGTGTCCGTTCAAGTTCAGGACGGCGGAATGCTTACAACAAGCGGAATCGTTCTTCCTGATAAAGAAGATAAAAACGATTTGATGTACATAGTTGTAGCGGCTGTTGAGGTTGGCTACTAATGAATTTAGGGCAGAAAATATACTTTCTGCCCTTCCTCTTTTTTACTAATAATTATTCTTGGTCCGTACCTTGTGGATTATTTTAACGGTCTTCCATTTCCTTGTCCCTTATCTTTTTCATCATTGCTCTTTGACTTACCTTTAACAAAGGTCCAGATAGGTGAAATGGTTATCCCAGTATATCTGTCAGAGGCAACTGTGTACCAAGAATACGTTTGATTTTCCTCTAGTCCCTTCCAAGTTGTTTCGGCTATTTCGCCACTTTTTACCTTTCGATCTTCTCCGATGGTGTTGTCTGTATAAATATTAACGGAGAAATAATCGGTTGCCACTCGTTTATCCGCAGCGGTTAGATCTAGATCCATTACAAACTCGTCCTTATTTCCATACGTATCTGTATTATAAAAATTGTAATCATCTAAATAAGGAGAGTACGTATTCACGAACACCCGATTTTGATCAACATCAAAGTGTAACAACCTCATGTAGCCTTGCCCACCTTCAGGGCCAGCTTGGTAGTCAGCTAACATTTGATATACTTTTCGGTCAGGAGCGCCATCGCCATTGTCATCAATTTCATCAATTAATGTTTGTGCTTCATGATAATGTCCACTTAATACCGCCATGACGTTTTTATTCGGTACCACGATTTCATTGAAAAGTTTTTCTCCGAGTGGATGACGGGTTCCCGTAGCTAAAAGGTATTCATGAAAACTTAGGATTGCTTTCCGGTCCGGATGTGCCTTTAACACATCATTAACCCATCGGATGCCCTCATCTGTTACGCCCCAACCTAGATAAACCATAATATAATCATTGCCACCGACAGAGATGAGGTCATAATGGCCCCGATTATTCAAATACGAACCACCATAATACGGTTGATTTTTAAAACGGTTCTCACCAAAGTTTTGATAATAATTGGTGTAATCGGTCGAAACCTGGTCTACGTCGTGATTTCCAGCTAGTACCCCATACGGGACGTTGTAGTCATCAAGCACCTTCATATACTCATTTGCACGACTCCACTGGGTCATATCGGTTGAAATGTTCACAAGATCTCCCGTGTGGAAGACATATTTGATTTTCATATCGTCTTGATGCTCAGCAATCCATTTCGTTTGTTGCTCATAAATATGCGGAAAGCTCTCCGAGTAATATTGCGTATCCGACATCCAAACAAAGGTATAGTCATAATCGCTTGGGTTAGCAGGAATCTCGTCCTGAACAAGTACATTTATTTTCTGTTGGTGAACAAATTCATCCACTTTAACATTTCCTTTTAAGGTAAAATCGCTCTCTTCAGCAATTTTATAGTCGATGAGCTCCCATTTGTTCGTAGCGTGGCTCCATGCGTACATAGATACCTTTCTCCCAGGTAGAGAATTTCCTGTCCAAAATAGTTCAACCACATCATTCGCATCCACTTTTTCATCGACGGTCACATCAAATCGGTGATATGGAAAACCTTCGCTAGAATCTTTCGTTAAATATTTTCCGTCTAGCTCTGCTACAAGCGAAATTTCGTCTTCTGAAAATGTAACCTCACCTTGAGGCGCGGGTTCATTAGGTGGCTCCACATCGGCCACGTTTGAGTACCCTTTGACTTTTGAGTGATCACCTATATCGTATTGGAACCCTTCGTAGAACGATACATCCATTTTGTCATTCGTAGGATCTGTCACTTTTACCTTAAGTAAGGGGTCTCCTTCTACAGGTGTTGCTCCAAACGATGAAACGTCCGTTGGCAGTGCGGGATTTTCATTGACAACTGAAAAATGGACAATCATCGTGGAGGAATTCCCTGTTGAATCCTTTGCTATAATAGAGAGCTTATGCTCACCTGGCATGAGTTTTGATGAAGCTGTCTCATACGGTATTTTGATAGGCTCATCGTCTAAAAATGCTTCCACTAACTCGACCCCTGCCCCACCATCCTTTGCTTTCGCTTGAATCGTGAAGGCTCCTTTGTAGGTTTTTCCTTCTTTCATATTCGTTGTGATCGTAGGGGCGGTATTATCTACTATAACCGTCGCATTCACTTCCTCATCGAGGTCAGCTATCGTAATCGTATGTTCGCCATCAGGCACAGTTGTTGTATTCCATACATAAGACTTTGATCTTGCGTGCTCTTCCGTAATTGGAAAGTGGAAATCGACGAATGGGTTTGCATCATTCATTTTTAAAATACGGGCAGGATCGCTGTAGGTAGAATCTTTAATCACGGTACCATCAGCTAAAACGAGCCTTACATTACGAAGATCATAATCATCCCTGTTTTCTGCTGATTCTAAGTTAAACGGTGAGGCTTTATTTCCTGAACGAATCGTTAAGATATTGTCTCCCACTTGTAATCGGTCGGCAGCGATTGGTACAGAGAATGTTTTCCAAGCTGATAACCAGTCTTTATCCATCAAAAATAAAATTTCCTCACCCATCGTAACCGCATTTTGGAAGTAGGTGTTTAATCCATTTGCTTCAAATGCGAGATACGCTGTATGTTCCAAAGAGGAATACAGATCCGTTGTTACTTCGGTCTCGTCGATCGCAAACTTGACGTTTTCAGGACCATCAGTCGCGGAAGTTGCTTTTAACACTTGTTCTCCAGCTAGAATATCGCCATCTTTTATATTTAAGCGTAAACTAGATTGGTCCAAATCATTGGTGATCTGTACGCGATGTGTCTCACTAGTTACATCATTGATGCCATCGGATGCAAATAAGTAATAGTCTACATACTCTTTTCCGATAAGGTCTGGAGAGTAAATCGTATGGTGAAAGAAGCTATCATCGTAATTCTCCTTCACAATGGCTTCAGTAAACTGCTCTTGACCTGAAATTTTATAAAAAATCTTTACCGTTTTTACTTCTTTATCATCCGTTGCTTTTGCAATGACTTCGATATCTTCTTTTTGACTAACCGTTGTTACAGCTGTTAGGTTTTCAATTACCGGATTGCTTGAATCAACTGGGTATTCACGTTCGGATGTTGGAACTTGAATGGCCCTTACACTCCCTGGAGTGGCTGCTTCAATCGTTATTTTTTGCATTTTCGTGCTCTTATCGGTTGGGTATTTATATTGAATTCCTTTGTCTGCATACGTATCATCCACATTGGATTCATCATTATAATAGGCGACGGCGATTTCCTTCCCTGTATTGGTTGCCATTACGAGTCCACGTAAGCTTCCATTTGCCATGCCACTGCTGAAAATACGAACAATGTCCTCGTTTTCTACTAAATTAGTAGAAAAATGTTGATTAAAATCGGCTACCGTTTTTGAACCGTTTTGTTCGTTAATGATCCAAAATACTAGAGTTTCCTTTGCAGGGATCATCACGTCATCAGGTACAGAGGCCCAGACGACATCAGATCCAGGATCATTTGTATAATAGCGATAATTTAGTTTGTAATCTTTAAGACTGACAGGACTTGATGAATTATTATAAATCTCGATAAATTCATACCCATCTGCTGTGCCAACATTGGTAGAGTCTGGTAACACTTCCGTAATTAAAAATGGTGGTACCCCGTTGTAATCTACAGGTGTGAGTTTGACTTCGATTCGGTATTCCTCGGATTTTACCGTGTTTACCCCATCTGATGCTTCTATGTAATAGGTCATTTGACTAGATACATCTATTTCGGGTATGTCAACAGTAAACAGATTGGATTCTCCCTCTTTTACCATAGAGACACTCGAAAAATTGTCCATTGTCTCATTTTTATAAAAGAGAGTAGCATTTGGTAAGGCCAAATCGTCCGCAATTTCTGCTGTTATTGTTATTGGTGAAAATTCGGTTGCTACTTGTACGGGTTCGTGTTGAATACTTGGTGGTTCTTTATCTGTTGGAATTTCAGGTATTTCAACGGGTTTGTCAGGAACCTGCTGAGATTCAATCACACCAGGTGTCGGGGATGCTAAAACGCTGTACTTATCCATCAAAGAACCAGACAGAGGGTATTTATAAGCAATACCGTTCCCGTTATTATCGTTTTCACTTCCTAAGTATGAAGCTGTAATCAAGTCCTTTCCCTCTTGGTTACGAATCGTGATGGCTCGATTGCCTCCGTTTGCAAAACCAGGAAACGTATCTTTGAATTCAACCACTGAATCTCTCGGAAGGATTGTACCAAAATTTGTATTAAACTCCTCGAGCGTCTTTCCTCCATTATTAAACCAAAGAACGATGGATTTCTGAGGTTCAACCGTAACAGCAGGAATTTGGAATGGAAGGTCTGTCCGACTGCCATCTGTGTACTGATAGACGAATGAATAATTCGTAAGTGGTAAAGGTTGGTTACTATTATTATAGATTTCGATAAACTCAAAATAATCGGTTCCAGTCCCTTTTGAATTTGGTGATATCTCGGTAATCAGGATAGGTGGGTAAGATTGATAATCTTCATCGGCTGCTTCTAAAGTTGAATTTGACTCAACTTCTGTAATAGAGTTAATTTCTTTCTGTGGTGTTTCTGTAACTGTGGTTTCTTGATCGGTTGATAAGGATTTTTCAGATGTTGTTGGTGTGGTTTCATCTGTGCTGTTCGAGGCTTCATTTTCTTCCAGTGTTCCTTTACTTGTTGAAACCGTAGTTTCATTAGCATAAGTGTTAAAAGGAATTGAAGTCATGAAACTGGTAAAAATCAAACTAGTGCTTAGTACTATGCTATAGTACTTTTGAAATGAGTTTCTTTGTTTCCTTTGCATATGCATCCCCCAGTTTTTTAATAGGAAGGAGAGTAGTTTACTAGACTCCCCTCTATTAAAAAACTTTACCCTTCCATTTTTAATGTTCTGTAAAAGGGATGTAAATTTACTGTTTAGATTTTCCAGTTAGTTTTATGCGGGTGAAAGTGAAGTTCTTAAAAGACAAATTAAAAGCTAACTGGTATGGAAGCTGAATTTCTCTTCCTACTAGTCAGCTTTCTTTTTAAAATTCGATTCCTTTTACCGCAGGAATGCCTTCCTCATAATAATGCTTGACCTCTTTCATGTCGGTAACAAGATCGGCAAGCTCTAAAATTTCCTGTCGAGCCGAGCGTCCTGTAATCACGAGGTGCATAGCTTCAGGACGATGTTTGATTAGTTGGATTACTTCTTCAATGGGAAGCACATCCTCAATCGGGAACTTATCGATAGCGAGTGCGTTATTTAGCTCGTCTAGAATTACAACATCGTATTCACCACTGTATACCTTGTCCTTTGTAATTGCCCATGCTTTTTTTAACGCCTCTCGATGTTCTTCTGGAGTTTTTGTCCATGTAAAACCGATTCCGAGTTGCTGCATATCAATTCCAATTTGGTCAAACATGATTTTTTCCCCATAGGTTCGGGATGGAGACTTGATAAATTGAAAAAATAAGACACGTTTTCCACGGCCTTTCGCTCGAATAGCTAGACCGAGTGCAGCAGTGGTCTTGCCTTTTCCATTTCCGGTATAGACGAGAGTTAAACCACGTTGAGACATTTTTTAGAACCTCCCTTTGTACTCTATACATAGCGATATCCAGTTCTCGACTAATTGCGGGCAGGATCCGAAATGTAAATGGGTGTAGCCGGCAACGAGATTTCTTGTTAAGAAACCTTCCTTTTTCGTTCCACGCATGCCTTTGGTTTGATAAGCTGAAGGTAACTTGGTGGTCGGATGAAAAGTTGAGTAGTGAAACTCGTGACCCTTTGCTCCTAGATCTCCTTGAAACAGCCTATTTCCTTCTTCTCCGGTGATTTCCCTATAACCAAGTGCAGCTAGTTTTTTGTGCATTTGAACGACTCCAGGAATCAAGCCAACCATCGGAAAACTTTCCCCTTCTGTGGTTTCTATCGCATCTGTTAAATACATAAAGCCCCCACATTCGGCCAATGTTGGCAGGCCGTTTTCAATCGCTTGTTTAATAGATTTCTTCACCACGTCAATTTCAGCTAACTCACGCGCGTACTCCTCAGGGAATCCTCCTCCGAGGTAAAGACCGTCCACATGTTGTGGGAGTGATTCTCCTTTTAACGGGGAAAACTCCACTAGCTCTGCCCCATAAGACTCGAGCAACTCCAAGTTTTCTTGATAATAAAAATTAAAAGCAGCATCTCTTGCAATAGCTATACGGACGTTTTGGGCTTTGTTCTTGCCAATCTGATGCTCTTGAACCACAAGGTCAGGAGCTTGTGCTAACTCATAAAGCTTATCAACATCAATGGTCTCAAGAACTAGAGCACCTAGTTTTTGAAAAAACGGTTCTAGTTCACCACGTTCAATCGACGGAACCAATCCGAGATGTCTTTCAGGAATGGATAACTCGTCAGCTCTTTTCAAATAGCCAACAACAGGAATCTGGCATTCCTGCTCAACTGCAGCTTTTACTAGTTGATAATGTCCTTCACTACCTACTCGATTGGCAATGATCCCCACAATATTCACATCGTCACTAAAGGCTTGAAATCCTTTTACGATTGCTGCCGCACTTCGAGCCATACTAGCACAGTTAACAACTAAGACAACAGGACTTTTGGTAATCACGCTTATTTCTGCAGTTGTACCATCATTCGAAGTTGGATTTTTTCCGTCGTAAAATCCCATCACTCCCTCGATAATCGAGATATCAGCTCCTTCGCTGCCACGAACAGCGATTTCTTTTACTAGCTCGTGATTGAGCATCCAGCTATCGAGATTTCTTGAAGGTCTACCCGTAACTGCCGTATGATAGGTTGGGTCGATGTAATCGGGTCCACATTTAAACCCTTGTACGATTAGACCTTTTTTCTTAAAAGCTGCCATAAGGCCGATCGTTAGCGTCGTTTTTCCGACACCACTCCCTGTTCCGGCAATGACTATTCTTCTATTAGACATGATATGTCCTCTTTTCTATTAATAGTGAAGCAATGCAACGGAAATGGTAACATTGCCTGATTTTTTCTTTTCGAGTATAGGTTGGTTCGCTCCAGAGTATAACAAGCAAGCTGGCTCGCTCACTCCGTATGCTCCCGTAAACTTATAGACGGTATCTGATGGATTTACGATAGGTACATTGTTCAATTGATTTGCAGAATACGTCACAAATTCCCATCCGTAATGATTTGCAACATCGATTAATCCTTGTTCATCTCTCTTTAAATCAATCGAGCAGATAGCTTTTACACTTTTTATTGAAAATCGAAGCTCCGCTAATGTTTCTTGGATCACCTTCTCGATTTCTTCCTTTGAAGTTCCTCGATTACAGCCAATTCCTAAAGCAATAACCTTAGGGCGATACAGCACTCCATTTTCTAAGATGGATTGTTCTTCACTTTCTAGCATTCGGTGTGTGATGACAAGTGCTGCCTGAGGCTTCCTTCCTAATGCTTCCGTAATACTAGAATACGGTTTTATATTTTCAGGAAGTGGGTGGTCATACGTCCACCAACCTCTTTCACCTGATTCCTGCACTACGGCAACCATCTCCTCATTTACCACTGATGCACTCACGGGTGTTAACTTTTCAGCCGATTCCCACACCCATCCAAATCTTTTTCCGAACAAATCGACGGGTATGGTTTTTTGTACATCAGAAGCAGTCGTAATCACCGGACGAGCATCTAAAATCGCGGCTACTTCCTTTGTTAACTCATTTGCTCCGCCTAAATGACCAGACAAAACACTGATGACATGCTCCGCCTTATCATCAATGACAACCACAGCAGGATCCACCTTTTTGTCTACTAAAAGGGGTGCTATCATACGAACAACCGCCCCTAGGGAAACGATAATAATTAGTCCTTTATACACTTTGAATAGAGAAGGAAACAAAAGTCGAACACTGCCCGAAAACATCTGAACTCCGCGTTCTTGCTCATCTCCCTTTTCAAATTTACTCATATAGTACAAATCAGCATTCTGAAGAGATGGTGCTAGTTTTCTAGCAATCTCGACTCCGTGTTTCGTAATCGCAACAATCGCGTAGTCTCCGGTTTGATTAACAGAAGCTATTTTTCCTTCTTCTAAAGCAATCGTCACGGCCTCACCCCGCGTCGGAAGCCATGTGTGAAGCTTTGATCATAAAGCTTTGAACGGTAGTTTTTATCATGAATATTTTCGTCTAATGCCCAGCCAGCTAAAATCATGGCCTGTTTTCGAATTCCATGTTTTCTCATATCATTATCTAATTGCTCAACCGTAGTACGGACAATTTGTTCATCTGGCCATGACGCTTTGTAAACGACAATCACCGGGGTATCCTTACTCCAGCCTGCATCGATAAATTCCTTCATTACTTTCTTGGTTAACGTGGCGCTTAAAAAAAGAGCAACTGTGCAATGATGACTCGCCAGATCGCGAAGCTTTTCAAAATCGGGAACTGGCGTTCTCCCTTCGGCTCTTGTTAAGATAACGGTTTGTGTTAAATCGGGTATCGTTAACTCGGCTTGCGCAGCTGCAGCGGCAGCAAACACCGAGCTGACTCCAGGAACAATCTCTACTTCAATTCCTGCTTTTTTTAATAGAGTCATTTGTTCCATAATCGCTCCGTATACAGCCGGATCTCCTGTGTGGACGCGAACAACCTTTTGTCCTGCGCGAATTCGATCCACCATGATATCCACCATTTCATTGAGATGCATGCCTGCTGTCTTCATCACTTCAGCCGATGGTTTTGATCGATTAATTAGCTCCTCATTCACTAGGGAATCGGCATATAGAACCACATCAGCTTCTTGTAAAAGCTTTAGCCCTTTTACGGTAATTAGGTCAGGATCTCCTGGTCCGGCACCAATGATGTATAGCTTCATTTCCTCACCACCATTAATGTTAAGTATTCAAGCTCAGCACCATCGAGCTCGGCTGCATTCCAAATAATTTCCTCATCAGACGTTACCTTTGTAACAACGGATGCTTTATGTAATAAATCCAAATCGCGAAGAACATGTAGCATCACATCGATGACTTTGGCGACTTTTATAAAAATGACACAATCATTTTCTAGGATCACTTTTTTCATCGTTTCATAATCATCTCTTGCAGGAATAATGGCAATATGTTCGTCTCCGTCTGCTAAAGCAATTCCTAGTCGGGAGGCGGCTCCATTAAACGAAGAGATTCCTGGCACCACTTCAATCGGGACTTCGGGGTGTTTTTCTTGCATTAATCGCATCATATGAATGAAGGTGCTGTATAAAAGTGGGTCTCCTTCTGTGACGAATGCCACGTCTTTACCTTGTTGCACCTTGTCCCATACTTGTTCAACCGTTTCTGTCCATTTTTTCTCTAAAATAGCTGGATCCTTTGTCATAGGAAACACAAGACCGAGCATTTCCTTTTCTTCTGGTTGAAAGTACACATCAATGATTTTATGAGCATAGCTTTTACTTCCTCTTTGTTTTTTCGGGTAAGCAATCACAGGTGACTCTTTTAAGCGTCGAAAGGCTTTTACTGTGATGAGCTCTGGATCTCCGGGACCGACGCCCAATCCGTATAAAGTTCCTAGCATGTTTCTTCTCCGTCCTCTCTTTTGGCCGTAATAATATAAATGGGATTTAACGCATCAAAGCGAGTCAAATTTAAAATAGGCTTGCTTCTTGAAATTTGTGCTAGCGTTACCTCTGTTGTGAAGTGATTCTTTTTAAAAACAGCCATGGCTTCCGCTAAGTTTTCAATCGTAACCGCGTTTAGAACAATGCGACCGTTGTGATTAAGCCTTTCACAGCAAAGCCCTAGGATTTCCTCCATCCCACCTGCTGTTCCGCCGATAAACACGGCATCTGGAGAGGGGAACTGATCTAATTTTTCGGGAGCTTTCCCATGAACAACGGTGGCATCAACACGGAATTTCGCTAGGTTTTGTTTGCAATTTTCCAGATCCGCTTCGTTTTTTTCAATAGCAAAAATTTGCCCATCCCGAGCAATTTTTCCAGCTTCAATTGCAACTGAACCGGTACAGGTCCCAATGTCCCAAACGACACTGTTTCTTTGGAGTTGAAGAGCACTAACGCTTAACACGCGAACTTCTTTTTTTGTAATGAGCCCTTTATCCGGCTTTCTTTGAATAAATTCATGATCCTCAATTCCAATCGGCCATGTCGGACCAGTCTTTACCTTTTTCAAAATAACAACATTTAAAGAAGAGAACTCGATGTTTCTCATTTCTTCAAGTTGATACCAGCCGACTCTTTCTTGATCTCCCCCTAAATTTTCTCCAACAAATGCTTCATACTCGGTCATTCCAAAGGACAGAAGATAATCGGCAATTTTGTTTGGGGAGTTTTCAGAATCCGTTAGAATCGCGACCTTCGGCTTTCCATCTATGCGCTGCGCTAACCCTATCATACTTCTTCCGTGAACACTTTCTACATGTGCATCTTGCCAGCGTTCACCCATTTTTGCAAAAGCTAGCTGGATCGAGCTTAAATAAGGAAAAATTTCTAAATTTAGCTTACTAGAAAGATAGCTTCCGATTCCAAAGAATAGTGGATCTCCGGACGCTAGAATAACAATACTTTTAGTCTCGGTTTGAATTTTTTCTACTAAGCTAGTTAGTTCACCTTCAATGGGAAGGGTTTCGCCTGTGTAGTCTGGAAAATAAGCTAACTGCCGGTGTCCTCCTACTAATAACTCGCTTTCATAAATCCAATCTTCATATTGAGGAAGAAGGCTTTTCTTCCCGTCATCACCAATTCCAATCATTTTAATAGATTTCATCCTTGTCGCACCGCCTTTCCTAATAATTCTCCTTTTAATGTATAGATGGTTGTATCCACTTCCAAACCACCATTCACTTCTTTTAAGGCCTCACTACAGCAGGACTCACATAGCAAATCGAAGAACTGATGATATCCTGACTCGGACATCATATCTCCAACCTGTGACGCTGTATTTGCTCCCTTAATATCATTCAACAGTTCCTCGTGCGCTCCAGCTCGCGCTGCCATTTCTGCTAAAAATCCAAAATCAATCGGTGCACTTTTGGAGTGAACCATCATGACACCTTGTGCTACCTTTGAAAACTTGCCCATCATTCCCACCATCGAAACCTTCTTCACACCTTGCTTTTTGCATTGTTTTAAAGAAAATCCAACGAAGTCTCCCATTTCAACAAAGGCTTCTTCTGGTAAATGAGGATACAGTTTCATCGCATATTTTTCACTTCGACCACCGGTAGTAATAACGATTTGCTCGCAACCACTTGCACGAGCCACACTAATCGCTTGGACAATGCTTGCTTTATAGGCAGACGTAGAAAAGGGAACTACAATTCCTCTCGTTCCTAATATGGAGATCCCACCAAGAATACCTAATCGGCCATTTAAGGTCTTTTTGGCAATCTCTTCACCAGCTGGCACGCTTATGACAATCTTGATTCCTTTTTCTACTTTGAAAGCCTGTAACACTTCTTGTGCAACACCGAGAATCATTTTTCGAGGAACAGGATTAATGGCTGCCTCCCCAACCGAAACAGGGAGACCAGGTTTCGTCACCCTACCGACCCCAATCCCTCCATCGAGAGTAATTCCGGATTCTTTCGACCATGTAACAGTAGAGATGATTTCCGCTTCATGGGTAGCATCTGGATCGTCTCCTCCATCTTTAATGACAGAAGCTTCTGC
Organism: Robertmurraya korlensis; assembly: GCF_023715225.1. Lineage (GTDB taxonomy): Bacteria > Bacillota > Bacilli > Bacillales > Cytobacillaceae > Robertmurraya_A. Next base: position 166,382 of record NZ_JAMBNS010000005.1, on the reverse strand, counting down.
TATGGTAACGGAAGCCTGACAACTCTCAATAGCGAAGGTCACAAAGCGTCCCACTGGGAGAAAAATCGTTGACTCTGTCTGATCCTCCCCGGTAATTAATGCGATGAGTGCCGCTTTCGTCGCGGCAGTCGCACAAGCTCCAGTTGTGTAGCCCTGCCTTAGCTTTTTCTCCTCTTTGACTTGCTCGACCATCGTTTTATACCTGATCAGCAAGAATGGAAATAGCATTCAATGCAGCAACCGTCACCGTACTACCGCCCTTTCTGCCGATGTTCGTGATAAACGGTACATCTAGCTTCGCGAGTTCTTCCTTTGATTCGGCGGCAGAAACAAATCCAACCGGTAATCCTATAATAAGACCGGGCTTTGCATCCTCGTCTTTAATCAAGCGAATCAGCTCTAATAAGGCAGTTGGTGCATTGCCAATAGCAAAAATGCCACCTTCTGCTTCTTTAATCGCTTTTCTTGTTGCAATAATTGCTCTTGTTGTGTTTAATCGTTTCGCTTCTGTCATAACGTCAGGATCGGATATGTATACATTTACCTCTCCGCCAAACTTTTCAATTCTGGTTTTATTCACACCTGATTGCACCATTTGAACGTCAGCAACGACTTTTTTTCCACTGCGAATAGCTTGGATTCCTGCTTCCATGGCTTGGGGATGAAATAAGAGACTTTTTCCGAGTTCAAAATCGGCTGAAGCATGAATCACTCGTTGAACGACCCTGTATTGTTCAGGAGAATATTGATGCTCTCCGACCTCATCATCAATCATTTGAAAACTAATTCCTTCAATTTCCTCTGGTTGAACGGTTAATGGTTTAAATTCTGTTTTAAAATCCATTTGATTCCTCTCCTTTTAATGCTTTTAGTATGGGGGAGAACTCTGAATAGCTTATACCATAGTCCATGTTTGGTCTGGCTATCATAATGATCTCGATACCTAATTCCTTGGCTGCCTCCACTTTTTCGTCAACCGAGCCGACTTTACCACTTTCTTTTGTAACTATGACGTTGACTTCATATTGCTTATAAAGCGCTTGGTCAAACTCCTTAGTGAAGGGTCCTTGAATAGCGATGATGTTTTTTTGTGGAAATCCAAGTTGCTCACATTTTTCCATATTGTCTAAACGTGGGAGCATTCGAGCTACAAGTCGGATATCAGGCTTGTCCAGTAATACCTCGGTAAACACTTGTAATGTTTTACTCCCCGTTGTTAGCATAATGACGCCTTGTTTGGTAGCGGCAAGTTGGGCTGCTTCTTTGTAGGATGAGACTACTGTTAATTTTTCGTAATGAAATGTTTGTGATGCTCGTTCGTAACGAATATACGGGAGCCGTAAATGTTTGGCTGCTAGAATGGCATTTTTGGACGCTTCCTCAGCAAATGGATGGCTCGCGTCGATAACTGTGGTAGCTCCCTTTGACTCAATAAGATGGATCATTTCATCAGCTGATAATCGACCAATATGGACAGGAATGTTTAACTTGTTCATTTCAATTGCGGCGTTATCAGTTACGACTGTTGTAAGTAGCTTATGACCTTCAGTCTTTATTTCGATAGCTAATGCCCTTGCGTCACTTGTTCCAGCTAACATGAAAATCACTTGGCGCTCCCTGCCTTTTCGTCATGGTGGGTATGGTGATGGTGCTCATGGTGATGGTCGTGATGATGATCGTGATCATGGTCGTGATGGTGATGATGGCCGATAAACTCCATCGCATTTACACGATATTGGCATGTGTCACAATTCATTTTCACTTCCCCTTGAAGCGCTTCTTCTGCTCGATTTAGTAGAATGGTTTGTAGCTTAGGGTGAAAACCAAAATAGTTAGCAAGTTGGAATTCAATACCAGGGAAGCTTTTTTGAAACTCTAAAACTAGTTCTTCTAGGCGCTTAATTAAAATACCTGTAAAAAGGAAATAAGGTAAAATGATTACTTTCTTTGCTCCAAGCTTGATACATCGTTCAATTCCTGCTTGTACTAGAGGGTCAGTGACACCCATAAAGGCGGGCTCAACAATTGTATACTTTGTTTTCTCCCATAGAAGTCTGCCAATCTTGTATAAATCACTATTGGCATCCGGATCGCTACCGCCGCGACCTAGGAGAAGAATCGACGTATCTTCACCTGGAGAGTCCAGATCTTCTCCTGCTTCTATTAATCTCGTTTGTAAGATCTCTAAAGCTTCTTCATGAATCCCAATCGGTCGTCCATATGTGAATGAAATATGAGGATATTTCGCCTTTGCTTCATCAATCGCTCCTGGAATATGAATTTTAGAATGACCCGCTTGAAGAAGCATGATCGGGATTACCGCAATTTCTATAGCGTCTTTTTCCACACATAAATCAATACCTTGTCCAACGGTTGGTCTCTCGAATTCTAGAAAACAGGTTTCTACAAGGATTGATGCATCTATATATGCTCTAAGATTGTTGATAAACTCACGGACTTGGTCATTGCCCTCGTGGTCTCTGCTCCCGTGGCCGACGAATAAGATAGCTTTCATGTATTATCCTCCTTAAATGTTTTTGTGGCTGCCTTTTGGCAATCTGTTCATATTAAAAAAGCGCGTTAGATTGATATAAAATCCATGTAATGTACTTCATGGGTTGGATGAAGGGCGTTTGATCGGTTGATTTGCTTTATAATGTCCGTCATAAGTTTGATGAAGGGCGTTAGCTCGGTAGTTTTGCTTTGTAACGACCTTCATAAGCCATATGAAGGTTGTTTCCTCTGAACATTCGCTTCGTAACGGTCTTCATCAACATAATGAAGACCGTTACATCAGATAATCCACTCTCTGATAACCTTCAAATGTAAATAAATAGAAACCCTTAATCTCCACAAGGTGCGGGCTCTATTTTTAACAAAGGTGAAATGTCTTGAAATTCAAAGCCGGACACGTTCTTCACCCGCTTAAAGAATTTATGGAACCGTTCGTTCGGATGTCCTTTTTGCTTATACTCTTGTACGATTCTCTCTACAAGTGCAACGATTTCGTCCGCAGCAATCCCTTCTGCGACAATTTGTCCAGAGTGTGCGTTTCTTCCGATGGTTTTTCCTCCTAGAAATAAATCAAAGGCACCTTTTCTAAATACAATGCCAATATCTTCACGAACCGCGCCAAAGCACGCCATTCCACAACCGTTAAATCCGATTTTTAGTTCTTTGGGCAGCTCCATTCCACCAAGTGTTGCCTGTAATGATTCTGCATAAGGAATGCTATCCTTCTTTTCACCTTCACAAAAATCACAGGCCTTCAGTGTTAACACATCGCCAACAGGGGCGAGCAGAAAACCAACCTCTTCTAGCTCACTTATCACACGATCTGGATTAGCGGTTTGAACTTGAAGCTTAATATGATGGTCTGGTGTATACTCCATGCTTCCGTGTTCACCAACCATCTCAGCTAGTGTGATCATTTGCTTCGGTGTGAATTTTTTGTTTGCAACACCCGGACTAACAGACACTTCAAAGATTGATTGAATGGGTTGTTGGATGTACGGTTTTTGTTGATTGCTTTCGCTTAATATCAGTTGTAAGGCTTCATCCGCAATTTCTCTTGAAGAAATGCTTACTTCCTGCTCTAACGCCCAAGGCTCTGCTTCCTTTTTCAATCGTTGATGTGGTTTCAGGGGTTGTTCCTTTTGACTCAAAGTATACTTTCGCTGGTAACCTCTTGGGGTAATCATCAAGTCGTCGTAATAGAACGTCGACGAGTTTCCAATCAGCACGGTTGTTAACATGCCGATTTCGTGATTTAGCATATCTTCTAATGTGGTTCGCGTAATGCTTTGACGATCTCGATAGGCACTTTTTACAAGTCCAACCGGTGTCTCCGGAGAGCGATATTTCAATAGGATCCGTTGTGCCTCAACAATTTGTCGGGTTCTTCTCCCACTCATTGGGTTGTACAAAGCAATCACAAAATCCGATTGAGCAGCTGCTTCAATTCGTTGTTCAATCAAGCTCCAAGGTGTCAGATGATCACTCAGGCTTATCGTACAAGCATCATGCATAACTGGGGCACCTAATAGCGACGCGCATGAATTTATGGCTGAAATTCCTGGCACCACTTCAACTTCAACACCCGTATCTTGTTTCCAGCCTTTTTCCACCAACACTTCATACATTAGGCCAGCCATTCCGTACACACCCGCATCACCACTAGAAATCACTGCCACTTTTTTTCCGAGTTCGGCCTGCCTCACTGCCTCTTGAGCTCGACTTACTTCTTCTGTCATCCCTGTGCTGATGATTTCTTGTCCGTCGAGTAATCCTTCAATCAGGTCTACATACGTTTTGTAACCGATGATCATATCACTTTCTTGAAGAGCTTTTTTTGCCCGGTCCGTAATATGCTCCTCACTTCCGGGACCAAAACCTATGACTAACAGCTTTCCTTTCAATTACGCTCCTCCTTTCACTAGTTCCACCATCATAAAAATTCCGAGTCCTAAGCTATAAGTTCCAGTTACGGTGCCTAATAGTAAAAATAGCCTATCTTTCACTCTAGCTTTCATAAATCCCCATGATAAACAGAATGTCATTCCGATTGTAGCGACGAGTAATCCAATAACGAATAATGTCAGTTGAATGAGGGCGACGGTAATATTATCAAGTCCCATCGCATTAGAAATGATCGCAATTTGCGTCGGGCTTTCTACACCAATGCCGTGAAGAATACCAATAATAAATGCTCCTATAGCACCGAGTTTCGTAGGCGATAGTGGGTTCGATTTTGTACTGGATGTTACCTTACTAGTAAGGTTATGGAAGAACTCAACGACAATTCGTAGTCGACTTTTATACTCGTAATCTTTCTTCTGTTGAAAAATAGACCAAATAATAAACACTCCGAGCAAAATAAGGGTGAAGCTCACGAGCATTTCTAGTACTTGCTTTGTTGCTTCTGGAAGTTGTAGACCAATATAAATAAATAACACTCCAATAACCATGACAATCATTCCGTGGCCTATCGCATACATCACACCAAGAGTAAGTTGTTTCTTCTTTCGCTGCTCACTTCCAACCATGTCAGCAATCGCTGCTACATGGTCGCCGTCGATTCCATGTCTCATGCCAATAAATACGGCAAGTAGGGCAAACATGATAAATTCCATAGGTTATACCTCTTCTTTCACTTTCTTAGAAATTCCCTCAATGCTATCTGAGTTTTCAGGTGCTACGAAACCTTCCTGGTCGTAGGTATAAACAACAGATTCCTCTAGTATCTTTCCTTGTCCGATGTGACTCCGAACGATTTCTCGTCCTATGTCCTCTGTAAGTGCCTTATACCAGATGCCTTCTGGATACACAATGGTGACACAGGCATCCTTACACCTTCCATTACATCTCGTTCTTGTAGTATGTACCTTGTCGTCTAACTCCAACTGTTTAATTTCATCACGAATCGCTTGCGTTACTTCTTCTCCCCCTTTTCTCATGCAACTACTTCCATTGCAAATCAAAATGTGATGCTTCGTCCCCTCTAAATTCCATGTTGTCATGTTTTCCACTCCCTTACATTTTTACAATAAAAAAGCACCCCTACAAATAGAGGTGCATAAGAACATACGGAATGTACTTCTTCTACACATCTACCTATAGTCCCGTAGGTTTGTGATACACTTAATAGGCAGGTCTCCTGGCTTTGGTTCCTTGCTTTTGTTACGTCTTCCCGATTTTACTCAGTGACCAATTGTAACAAAGCTCCCCAATACAGTGGCGGGTACCGCGACGGCTTTTCACCGTTCTTCCCTTTTAAGCAAAAGATTGTTCTTTTGCACCTATCAAGTAAACTATGAATTTATTAACCTAATGAAAATTTCCATAAAAAAAATCCGCTCACAGGAAGGAGCGGATGAATCGAAAGCATGAAAAGACAAACAGAAATACAGTCCATTCTCACCATCGAAACACCTTCTCTATTCCCGGAGAAACTGAAACGTATAAAAGTAAGACAGGTTTCCTGACTCGTGCTTCCTTCTACTCTAAGACCTTCCCATATCCATACGAATTACGCATGCACACAGTGGTATTCTTATTTCGTCCACACTTACAGTTGCGGGTACAGCTCTGGATTTTCACCAGATTCCCTATTAAGCCATCTTGGCATCTTTACTTTCTGGAAAACTATTCAATTAAGCTAGATTCTATATTAGATGAATCTTTCTTATTTTTCAACTACTTATATAACGAAAACGACAGATTTCCTACTGAAACGGAAACTACATGACGTGTCAACCATTAGATTATCTTTGTTAATTTGAATTCAAATACAATGATTTTCAACCGTTTGGATGACCTCAATCTTAAAAGTGAAGACGCTACCGTTTTGGATAGCGTCTAGAAATTATACTGATATTTTCCCAGGTTCTTCGATAGCTGGTTTTGAAATGGTAGCCTTTCGGACGAATAGGAAATACGATAGAAAAGCTAGAAAGCTAGCACCAAAGATAATGGATCCCATTGGAATGGCTGAATTCTCGCCTGCAATTCCAACAAGTGGTGACGAAATGGAGCCAAGAATAAATGGTAACAATCCTAATAGTGCGGATGCGCTACCAGCAATATGCCCTTGTGACTCCATAGCAAGTGAAAACGATGTGGTTCCAATAATCCCGATCGAAGCAACGAAGAAGAAGATAGGAATAACAACCGCAATTAATGGAGCCTTTAATAATAACGCAACAAGAAGAATAGCACCTGATACATTTGACATGGTCAAACCTATGACTAAAAAGGTCTTTTCAGATATTACGTCTACGAATTTTCCTACTGCCTGACTTCCAAGAATCAAGCCAATTCCGTTCAATCCGAATAATAAACTAAACACCTGTGGTGAAACTCCATAAATATTTTGATAGACAAATGGAGTACCTGAAACATAAGCAAATATCCCAGCTACAATGAATCCTTGTGTAAAGGCATAACCTGTAAACTGACGATCTTTTAATAAAGTTCCAAAGTTCCTAAATGTTTGCCCAATGTTACTTGGTACGCGTTTCTCCGTCGGAAGTGATTCTTCCAGCTTTGAAAAGACAGTGAAAAATAATACCAGACCCACGACACTTAAAACGACAAACACTCCCGTCCAATTCGTAAAGGCTAGAATCGCGCCACCTGCAACAGGAGCGATAATTGGACCTAGATTACTTACTAATGTTAATAACGCAAAAAACTTCGTTAATTCTCTTCCGCTAAACTTATCGCGAACCACCGCTCTTGATATAACGATCCCGCCTGCTGCTGAAAAGCCTTGTAAGAAACGTGCCGCAATAAAGAAATAAATATTCGGAGCAAATGCACATATGGCAGAAGCAACTAAATACATTATAAGGAATATTAATAATGGTTTTTTCCGTCCTTGCACATCACTCATTGGGCCGATAATCAATTGCCCTAGTCCTAAGCCTAACAAACAAGATGTTAAACTAATTTGTACGAAGGATGCCGTTGTACCGAACTCTTTTACGATGGTTGGAAAAGAAGGTAAATACATATCGATGGTAAACGGACCTAAGATCGCCAGAGACCCTAGAAGCAATGCCAGCTGTAAACGCTTTGTACCTGTTAAATTGTTCAAGTTCCTCTCGCCTTTCGTTTTTTAATATGAAGATTCATAATTTCCTAAGTTTGTAACTTTACCATTCTATAACATTGCATTGCTAAAGTAAATTGTTTCGGTCTTTGAAATATATAATAATTTTGGGATTATATTTATTAAGATTTTGTATGCGGTTACAAATTGATACGGAGAGTATAAATAAACGTATTTTCCCCTTTTCTACTTATAAAATGCTTTAAAATTGACGACCCAAATAGAAAGAGACTAAAATTTGATTAAAGTCTCAAATTCAGAGTATTTTTTCAATTTGCTGAGAGGGTTGATACAATGCAGGAGGGAAAGCTTGCTAATAAAGAGTTTAATAAAGATGGATCTTTCAAAAGACAAAGTAATCGATTTTCAACTCCTTTTGGTGACGGTCCCGGAGAATTGCGGATTGAGTCTGGGCGCTACCGATTGTTATGGTCTCAAGCTTGTCCTTGGGCACATCGCTCTATTATTGTTCGTAGTTTGTTAGGGTTAGAGGATGTAATCAGTTTAGGGACCGTGAGTCCAATTCGTCCCCACCTCCCTCATGTTGATTGGGAGTTTTCTCTAGATAAGGAGGGTGTAGATCCGATTCTCGGTATACGGTACATGAGTGAAATCTATACAAAAACTGATCCGGGGTATTCTGGCCGACCAACCGTTCCCGTTATGGTGGATATAAAAGATCATAAAGCCGTTAACAATGACTATTTTAAACTAACAAATTACTTGGAAACCGTTTGGGCTCCCTTTCATAAAGCTAATGCTCCTATTCTGTACCCTGAGCATCTACAAACTGAGATAGATGATTTAAACACAATTATTTTTAACGATATAAATAACGGTGTGTACAAATGCGGATTTGCGAAATCGCAGGAAGCATATGAACAGGCATTTGATACGTTGTTTGCTCGTCTCGACGAGTTTGAGGATCATTTATCCAAAAACCGTTTTTTATTTGGGGACTATATCACGGATTCAGATGTTCGTCTTTTTGCTACATTAGTCAGATTTGATGCAGCATACTATAATCGCTTTAATACCAACCGTCAGCTTATTAGTCAATATGAGAATCTATGGGGTTATGCTCGCGATTTATATCAGACTCCTGGATTTGGTGATACCACAGACTTCGATGCTATTAAGAAACACTATCACACATCTATCACCATTGATCCAGACAACATATCCGTAAAAATCCTTCCAAAAGGACCTGATTTGTCAGGATGGAACAGTGAGCATAATCGTCATTTACTAAGTAATCATCCGGACAAATTTTTAAGGAAGTTGGAGGAGTAAATTTATGATTATTCGTGAGGCAAAAGAGACAGAAATTCCTTTTATACGGGAACAACGTGTGAATGCATATTCCGAGCATGCGAGGAAAATTCCGAATACACATTGGGAGGCACTAAAAAAAGCGATCTCTTCAGATGCCGACAGTCAGCCGGGTGTGGAGCTCCTTGTGGCAGAAGTAGAAGGCACAATCGTTGGCAGTGTGGCACTTTTTCCAGCTAAAACGGATGCGTATGAAGGGATGGTTGACGAACTGGATCACCCTGAAATTCGTGTCTTGGCTGTTGCTGATGAATTCAGAGGAAAAGGAATTGCATCTGCATTAATAAAGGAGTGCATTCAACGATCTAAGGCCAAGGGTTACCAGGCAATAGGATTACATACAGGTGAATTTATGACAAATGCGATCAAACTGTATGAACATTTTGGTTTTGAACGTCTGCCACAATACGACTTTGAGCCAGCTAATGATGGTATTATAGTGAAAGCATTTCGTTTATCAATCTAGATAAAAAGGATATGTTCTAGGCGAACATATCCTTTCCTAATTAAATGAGCTCTCTTATTCTCTCATACGTCGTCATAAACACATCTAAGTCTGGGTCTTCCCCTTTTTTCTTTACCACATTAAAATTGGAAAGGTCAAAATGATGGGTTGGTTCGACCTCGTGCCTTGCTAGACAGTTTTTCGTACAAGCTAACGGACAGCCATCAATAGCGATGATCGGTCTCCCCGATTTTGCCGTTTTTACAAGAGGTTTTACATCTCCCCCAACTCCAGCAATGCATGACATTTCGGCAATGTCCTCCCGATCCATTTTGATTGCAATCAAGTTTGCTGTTTGTGCGGCAGAAGAACAGCCTGAGCATGAATAAACCAGCGGCAAATGTGTTCTTTTCATCGGAACTCCTCCTTTACAGTTTCTTTTTTTCAAACTGTTCTGATTTTTATTTACTGTAAAGGAAATGTTTGTTGGATTCTGTGAAAAATGTTACGTTTTTTGATACTTAAAACGAAAACGCAGGAATTGGGTCGGGCAGTTTTGACCAATCGGTTTTCATTTCCTCGTCAGTTAGTAAGCAGTCATTAAGAGTTGTTTCTATTTCCTTTTGATTCATATCCACACCTATTAGAACAAGCTCTGTCATTCGGTCACCATATTCCTCGTCCCATCGTTCAAGTATTTCTGGCTCCTCTTTTAGAATTTGCTCGATTTCCTGTTTTGGATAGGAGGCAATCCATTCTCCGGCACCTTGGATGATAATGGATGGTCCAGCTTGGGACAGGAGTCCGGTCATATCATTTCGTGTGGCGAGCCAGAAGAATCCTTTTGCTCGAACTACATCTTCTGGCCAATTTTCTAACCATTGATTCCAGCGCTCCGGATGAAAAGGTCGTTTTCTTCGGTAGACAAAGGAAGATATTCCGTATTCTTCTGTTTCAGGTGTATGTTCCTCATTCAATTCCTTAATCCACCCTGCGCCTTGACTAGCTTCTTCAAAATCAAACTTACCCGTGCCTAAAATAGTATCGAGCGGAATGCGGGAGTGTGAACTTTCTACGATTGTTGCATCTGGATTCAATTTATGAAGGACGGCTTTTAATTCCATTACACTTTCTGAATCGATCAAATCTACTTTATTTAAAACCAGAACATTGGCAAACTCAATTTGATCAATTAATAAGTCCACTACTTCTCTTGTATCCATCTCATCTGTTCCCTGCTTTCGGTCCAATAAGCTGTCTCCAGAAGAGAAGTCATGCCAAAACCGATTCGCATCAACTACTGTTACCATCGTATCAAGGGTTGTTTGTTCACTTAAGTTAATCCCTAAATCATCATCCACATACGTAAAGGTTTGAGCAACAGGGATCGGTTCAGATATCCCTGAAGATTCAATCACTATGTAATCAATGTTTCCTGCTTGAACCAACTTTTCTACTTCAATCATTAAGTCCTCTCGTAACGTACAGCAGATACAACCATTTTGAAGTTCCACTAGTTTTTCTTCTGTTTGTGAAAATCCTCCTTTTTTCACTAAAGAGGCATCGATATTTACTTCACTCATGTCATTTACGATGACGGCAATTTTTTTATTTTCACGGTTCATCAGAATGTGATTTAAGAGAGTTGTTTTTCCAGCACCTAAATACCCGCTAAGTACAGTTACAGGGATTTTATTTTTGTTCAATTTTATCCACTCCTATGTAAGTTAATCGAAATCGTTACGATTTAAGTTGTATAAAGAACCTAATTATTTTTGTATCTAAACATCAAGTAAAACGTAATGATTCTGATTTATATCATACATAACCCTATTCTTTTTGGCAAGATTTATTAATAAATACAATTAAAAATGCCTGGCAAATACCAGGCATCTTTGTTAACTTGCCTCTTCAAAAAGGACTCTTTCATTTTTACGGTACATATATTTTGAAACACTTATTCCTAACTCATATAGTGTCACTAGTGGAAGAAAAACGATAATCGTTGAAATAAAATCTGGTGGAGTAACCAATGTTGATAAAATCATTAAAATGAAGTAAGCTATTTTTCGAGTTTTTGCCAATAACATTGGATTAATAATGCCCAGTCGTGTTAGTAACATAATAAGAATCGGCATTTCAAACAAAAATCCAATTGGTAGTGTCAAGTTCAATAAAAACTTAAAGTATTTTTCAGCCGTGTACATCGTATGTAAATGATCACCTGCTAAATGGGTAAGAAACGTCAGAACACTTGGGAATAAGATGTAATAACCAAAGCATAGTCCCATAACAAAGAAGATGATTAATACCGGAAAGAAGATATATAAGGCTTTTTTTTCGGATGTTTGTAATCCAGGAGAAACAAACCTCCAACAATGATACACTGCAACTGGTGTTGTAAAAACAAGAGCGAAGGATCCTGCTAAAACAAAGTAAATCCACATAATATCACTAGGTCCTAAAACTGTAAGTGGTTGTTCAGCGGAGTGAACAATCCAATCATAGATACGATCCACAAAAATAAATCCTAAAAATAAAAGGATCACAAAAGACACTAGCACGTAGATGAGCCTTTTCCTAAATTCTTCTGCATGTTCTAACATAGGCATTTTATTTGCTTCCATTCACCCACATCCCTTTTAAAGGTAAGAAGATGCAAACAAGTGTTTACATCTTCCCCTCTCATTAATGATTAAGTTCTTTTGCCTTTTGTTCTTCTGAATCTCCAGCTACTAATTCTCTTGTTGAATTTTTAAACTCAGTAAGTGTTCTACCAAATGCACGTCCAATTTCCGGTAGCTTTGAGGGTCCGAAGATGACAAGCGCTATGACTAAAATCAAGATTAAGCCTGGTACTCCAATATTTTGTAACACATAAATTCCCCCTTTCTTTACTTATAAGCGACGAACGCTTCAATTTCGATTAACCAATCAGAGTTTACGAGACTGTCTACTCCTACCGTAGAACGTGCGGTTTTCACTGGATTGTCTTCTGTGTTAAAGAATTTAGCATATGCATTGAAAAAGCCTTGATAATCTTGGGTATTTCCTTTGTTTGCATCAGGTGTAATGTACACACGCAGGTAGGTGACATCTTTAAGTGAAAGCCCTTTGGATTCTAATTGAGACTTTAGATTGTTAAAAATTCCAATTGCCTGAGTTTCTGTGTCACCGTATCTTTCATAAAGTGTGGAACCATTTCGGTTTAATACCGGAGGAACTGTCCCACTGATCCAAAGCTGATTGTATTGACTAGGAATGGAAACAGAACTAGATATAGATGAAGTAGGAGTTCCAAAGAATGCGACCTTATCGGTTTTTAAATCAGCCTTTTCAGAGCCAGCAAATGCATACGCCCCTACCATTAGGCTTGTCCCAAATACAATAGATGCTACTACAGATTTAGATTTTGATAGTTTCATAAATTTCATCTCCTTTTCTCTCTTTTTATTAACCAGCTTTTACTTTTGAATCACTTTCTTTTAGTGTTCTTTCATGAATTTGAGTAACAGCGACTCTTGCTGACTCAAAGGCTCCTGCCATCCATGCTGTTAAATAGCTTAGATGCTCACCCGCTAAATAAATTCGTCCTTGTGGTTGATTTAGGATTGGATAGTAATTTTGGCGATCTGAGGCGGTGTAGGATACCCAACCTCCCTCATTGTATTTGATTTTATGCCATGCAACCGAGAACGAGTTTTCAAACTCACTCGTATAGGACTTATGTATTTTTGCCCCCTGTGCCAAAGCATGCTTTTCACGTTGAGCAATGGTCATATTGCCCAAATCCAATGCTGCTTGTCCAAAATTATAGTATCCAATCACCACACCTTTTTGTGACAAGAATCCATATGACGGATACCAGATTTGGTTAATATCCATATTGGTTGTCGTCATACCACCCATGATTCGATCTTCTGTTTCCCAGAAACGGTTCTTGAATTGAAATCCAATTTTACCTGTTGGTGCGTAACTAATGTTTTTCATGGCATTGATCATCTCAGGAGAGAAATCAGCTGGAATATTTTTTAATACTGATAACGGGATTGTGCAAATACAATAATCTCCTGTCATTTCTTTTGTTTTCCCATTTACTTTGTACACTACCCGTGCCCCATCAGTGGTTTGTCTAATTTCTTGAACCTCGGTGCCAAATGTAATTTTCCCAGGTAATTTTGCTTCCAATGCTTTTGGAATACTATCCATTCCACCGACTGGTTGGAACACCATCATTTGCTGATCGAACGAGTATTCAGAACTAATATGATTCATCATCCCAGATTCTAGTATTTGGCTAAATTTATAAGGTGTGCCTACCGTACCTGGATTCAGACCAGCACCTGGTAGTTCGGTGTATCCACGATAGCTAGTTCCGGTATATTTTCTACTAGAGTTTAAGGCTCCATCGCGAGTTAAGTAGGCTGTTAATCTTTCAATATCTTGAGATGTTAGATTTTCATCCAAGGCCGTTTGATTGGCAGCTTTGCTAAGGAGTTCAGCTACATATCCGCGAGTGTCAGCTTTAATCTCTCTTTTTCGAATTTTTGTATTTGAAAGTGAACCCACATTTTCTTGGTAATAATAAGCAGCTTCATTCACATTCGTGAATGCTTCCAATTCTACTCCGAGTTCACGACAATAATCGATGGTCACATGATGCTGAGGAATCCTTGCAGGACCTGCATTCATGTATTGCCCTTTATCAAATTTAGAAACTTGTTTTACTCCATTAATTTCTGTTTCTTCTGTTCCTCCACGGACCGTCCAGTTTCTGCCTCCCGTTCGGTCACGTGCTTCAAGGATATGGACATCATAACCTGCTTTACTTAATTCATAAGCTGAGGCAAGTCCAGCAATCCCAGCTCCTAGGATCACTACTTTTTTTCCGATTTTGTTAGCCATAACAAGGTCACTCTTTTTTGGAGCATTAAAGGATGCGGCACTTGCAAACATGGAGTTACCTAGTAAACCTAAGGAATCCATTGCACCATAGACAGCGACCGCTCCACCAACTTTACCTACGTGATTCAAAAAATCTCTTCTAGTAACTACTTTGTCTAGCTTCTCTGTCAATTTCATCGACTCCTTTCAGGTTTTTACTACAGAGCCATTGTAAAACTAATAATTCAGAAAATAAAGACAACGTGTTAGGTATACTAACATGGTTTTTGTCTAAAATACCAAAATTGGTAAAATAGACCTTTTTTCTCTTTTTTTTAAATGAGTCAAATAGAATCTGCTTTACGACTGTAAGCCCAATCATTTTACAAAGTGTCTACAGGATAATTGGAGTATAATGTTTTTGTAGATTGGAAAGTGATAACGAATAATATTTAAGGAAAGTAATCTGGGAAATAAAATTTGAGCTGTTGTAAAAATAAAAAACTCCCCTTTTAAGAAGGGGAGTTGAGTTGTACAAATGTTATACACTTGTGTTTATGGGAAAAGATGAGTAGTCTTTATTTCATCGCCTCCACCTGCACCCGATCTAAAAACTCCATCACCACATCATGATTGCTCTTTTTCCCAGCAAGCTTTAGCATCGCTCTGCCAACAAAGTTGACCCCTCTGTTCTCCCCTTCGTAGATCAATCTTGTCTGGGATTCATCGATCTTTATCAATGTAAAAGATAGAGTAACTTCAAAGGCTTTTCCTAAAACAAACCGAATTTGTTTTTTCTTTTGCGCTTCCTTGTCTTGGTAAATGAGTGTTTCCACGATATAGGTTTCAAGTCTTTTGCCTTCGCGATACGTTTGTCTATGCTTGGCTCCTGCTTCAGTTTCACATTTTTCAATTAAGATATGTTCTTCTACTTTCGGCATGATTTTCTTGATGTTTTTATCTGAAAACAGACTCCATACCGTTTCAATATTGGCAGTAATCACTGCTTCTTCCTTCCACTGTATCACTCGGGTTCCTCCTTGCCGGATGCTAAAAATTCATCTATTTCTTCTACTTGCAACTGAAGTTCGTTTATTTGCTTTAGTATCTTTCTTTTCTTTTGGACTAATAGTGCTTCTAGATTCGAAAAAGATTCGTCCTCCATCACGGAAATCATCTCTTGGATCGTGAATCCTAATTTCCTAAGCTTTGATAAGAGAGTGGCTAGAAAGATGCTTCCATCATCATAGTAACGATAATTGTTTTTTGGATCTATAAAAGCGGGTTCTAGCAGCTTCATCTCTGCATAATAACGAAGCGTTTCCTTGCTTAATCCTGTTATCTCCGCAAATTCACTGATTTTATACATTTCATCCTCCCACCCATAGGATAAACTGTGGGGTGCACACCACGGTCAATTATTTTTCTAAAAAAAAACGAATGAGCACCTCTCTCATTCGTCATTCTCTCTTATTTCTTCTGCTGTTTATACAAATCCATGGTTTTATAGCCTTGTGAAAGGACTTCGACCATTTCCCCGCGGCGCTTATCTCTTGTTTGTTGTTGTTTCGCTGAAAAAATGTATCTTGCCCAGTCTTTTCTATACCCTGGCGTCAAGCTTTGGTAAAACGCAAGTTCGTTCGGTGTGTCTGCTAATAATGCTTCGACATCGGTAACATTGTCCTCATAATCAGCTACACATTGACTTGCTGCTGGAGTTTTCTTCACTTTCTTTTTCTCTCGCTTTAATCCAACAACAGTAAACACATCGTCCATACTAACCATACGTCCAAATTTAATATCACTATCTCCAATATACCCGTCCTCCCCTACACTCATTGCAGGAAAGATATCGTCTCTATGTACAAAGGTACTATATCGTTTATTCCCCTTTTTCGGATAGGCGAAGAAAAGATAGCCCTTTTCAAGTAATAGTTGGTCCTTAATGATTTGTTGAGTACGAGCAACCATTTCGTCCAGCGTTTCAATAAAAATGAAAATCGCATCATGATCTTTATTTAATTGAGAAGGATGCCCTGTAAACACGGTATAATCATTTGGTTGATTAATAACAGCCATGTTTGTGTATTTATCTAGTTTTAATTTTTCGACGATTGACATAATTAGCTCCCTTGTTCCTTCATGAATAATTCTATATCCCCATTTTAAATGGATGTGTTTCGCTTTTTTACACACTCCAATATATCATACTATTTCTTTAAAAAATAAACACCTTCTAAAGTGAAGGTGTTTACACGTGTTCCTTTGATTGACTATACTCTACGGACTCACTTAATCGCTCTTTTGACATGAAAAAGGCAGCGAGCAAAGCTAGAACGGATGGAATAAGGGCCCACATAAACGTATATGTGATCGACGATGACAAAAGATCCGTAATTTTATCTAAAATGGGCCCTGGGATTTGTGCACGTGCCTCTTGCGAGAGTAGTTCTCTCGGGTCATTCGACATGGATGGATTCATTCCTCCGCCCATACCTGCAAACGCATCCTCCAAACTGGAAGTGAATTCATTTCTTTGTAGGATCCCAAATACCGTTATTCCTAATGTCATCCCTAATGAACGAACAAACGAAACCGTTGAGTTAACAGAACCACGTTGTGACGGTTCGAAATGATGAATGGCTGCATTCGGTAAAACGGAAAACGTTGCTCCAATACCTAGACCGGTAATAATCATGTAAATGGTTACGGATAAACGGCTGGAATCACCATCTAAAGTTGTAAGTAAAGTCATCCCCACTAAAAGGATGATAGAAAAAACGACTAAGATCGACCGGTATCTTACCTTATTCATCAAGAAACCACCCATTGTCGCCGAAACAACCGACCCAAGCATCATCGGTAAAAGAACGAGGCCCGAGTTGGTAGCCGTCCCCCCTAATACGCCTTGAATATAGATAGGGATATACACGGATGCTGTAATAAACGCCATTCCACTAAAAAGACCAATTACATTACTGGTTGTAAACAGACGAACATTAAACATGGGAAAAGAAATAATCGGCTCAGCGACTCTTCTTTCAATAAATATAAAAATGATAAAAAGAACTACAAAAGATGCAAATAGTCCGAGGATAAAAGTGGAATCCCACGCATACTCGTTTCCGCCTAGTTCAAGTGCAAACATGACGCTAACGATGGCGCCGACTAAAGTGGTAGCCCCCCACCAATCAATTTGCTGTTTTTCATGAACAGCAGACTCTTTATAAAAAAACGCTATAAAAGAAAAAGCCAAAATACCAATTGGAATGTTCACATAAAACACCCATTCCCAGCTAATATAATCGGTAATATATGCACCTAAAAGTGGTCCGAAAATACTAGAGAGTCCAAACACTGCACCAAATAATCCCCCTAATTTTCCACGTTGCTCAATTGAAACCGTATCAAACATAATCGTAAAGGCAATCGGAATCAAAGCTCCTGCCCCAATTCCTTGAATGGCTCGATAAATACTTAATTGTGTAATCGTATCGGCTGTTCCGCATAAAATGGAACCACCTAAAAAGACGAGTAAACCAAACATAAAAAATTTCTTCCGGCCAAACATATCCGAAAGCTTTCCGAAAATCGGCATACCTGCCATTTCTGCGACCATATAGGCCGAAGTGACCCAGACAAACTTATCAAATCCACCAAGTTCTCCGACAATCGTCCCCATGGCCGTTGCTACGATGGTATTATCCATAGATGCCATGAAGATACTTAAGAGAAGCCCAGCAATCACAAGTTTTAAATGGCTTTGTTTTGATTTTGTCATTTATTAATCCCTTCTTTCAGTTGTATAAATTTTTCCATTTATACATTACTAAACTAATTTATCATAAATCGTTTGCATCATATAGCGAATGATTGTAAAACTTCTGTGTGCTTTTTTCGACATCCATCCTATCTTTGTAAATTAGGAGGTTTTTCACTTGATTATCTATTCAATTCACACTACAATCAGTAGTGGAAGGTGATCAGCTTGTCTATTAAACGATTTAAGTACAATGAAGAAGGTCTTTCGCGTTTCTTTGGTCCGTTAGAAGCAAGAATTATGGAGCTACTTTGGAACAATAAGCAAGGTGAGTTCAGTATTAAAGAAGTACAACAAACCCTTGAGTCTGAAAAAAATATCAACTTTAATACCGTCATGACGGTTATGAATCGACTAGTAGATAAAGGGGTCCTAAAAAAACGTACGAGTGGCCGAGTTTCCCTATTTAGTCCTATTCAAACAAAAGAAGAATTTTTAGAAGAACAGTCCAAAAAACTGACCGAAAATTTACTCGATGAATTCGGGGGAGTTGTAATCAGCCACATGATTGATTCCCTCACCGACGTGGATGAGACGTTATTAAATAAACTCGAACTAAAAATTCAACAACTAAAAAAGGACAAGTTATGATGTGGTGGAAAAAGAAATCGCTCTACTTACTTTTACTAAGTCTTGGGTTAGCAACACTCATATGGGTTCAAATGGGAATGTTTCTTACTCATTTGATTTTTGGAACACAACTAAAAATGAACTTTTTTAAATTTTGCCTAAGCTTATTTATGGAAGATTCGTTCTATTATTTTTTAGTTATCTTTCTCGTTAACACCCTTCTCACCTATATTTTATTAATAACCATAATAAAGATTGGCAGACAAGTAATTGTATCTAAAAAGTTTACTAGGCGATTATTGGAATGCAAGGACATTGAGTTAACCTCGTTGATTCGAAGTACGTATGGACATAATGAAAATCTAATCGTTGTTAAAAGTGATTCCGTACTTGCCTTCACCATGGGGTACATCAAACCCACAATCGTTCTTTCAACGAGATTAATCCAGTTGCTTGAAAATGATGAGTTAAGAGCAGTGATTGAGCACGAGACCTTCCATAAAAACAACCATGACCCGTTGAAGGTCTTTATATTAGAGATCATCGCCCAGTCATTGTGGTTTATCCCGTTAACCCAATGGTGTCAACAAAATTATAGTATCATTAGTGAAATACTGGCTGATGAGTATGCGGTACAAAAAATGAGGTCAGAAATAGAGCTAAGCACGGCATTAATTAAATTGATTAAGTATCATGTTTCATTTAAGGACACCCCTTCTTTGGTACATTTTTCTGGTGGTTCCATTAACTATCGCCTTCAACAATTAGTCGAACCAAACGAAGTGATCCCGATCAAGCTGACGATAAGAAACATCTTTATTTCTATTCACGTGTTGCTTTTTTTTATAGGCATGGTTTTACTCACCACTGCCTAATATTTTTTTGGTTTTACACTACGTTATGTAGTTTAAAGATATTGAGAGGAGAATGAATCAATGAACAAACACGAAATAGGAGCATTACTACTAAGGGTTGTGCTAGGAATGACCTTCTTTGCCCATGGGTTATCCAAACTACAGGAAGGAATTGAAAATACGGCTGGCTGGTTTGCTAGTATGGGTATGCCAGGAATACTTGCTTATGTTGTTACTGGTATTGAGCTTATTGGCGGTGTGGCATTAATCGTTGGACTAGGAACGAAAATTGTATCTGTTCTACTAGCACTTATCATGGTAGTTGCCATTGTAAAAGTAAAATTTGGTGCAGGTTTTATGGGAGGATATGAATTAGACTTGGTTTTACTCGTTATCGCTGTCTATTTATCAATAACCGGCAGCTCTATGCTCAGCCTGGATTCAAAAATCCCTACGAAAGAAACTCAAGCTCAACTATAAAGGTTATGGTGGAACAATGAAAAGAAAACGATTATATATCCTAATAGCCTTCCTCCTTCTTTTAACCGGTTGTGGAAAAGAGAAATTGGATGGCACGATAGATTTAGTTGACCAAAATAAAAAGGAAGTCACCTTCCCGCAAGAGAAACCAACACTATTCTTTTTTATCACCACATACACCTGAACACACTGCCAACAGCAGCTGGTTCAGCTGCATGAAAATATCTCACAATTAGAAGAGTTAGATGTGAATATGTATATTGTAAGTGGCGATACTCCTGATCAACAATTGCAGTTATATCAAGCTTTAGTGGACATGTTCGGGAGTAGCATCCCGTTCATATCTGACTCTGAGCTAGAATTGATTGATTTATTTGGAATGAAAAATGGAGATATGGCTTATAGAGGCTATGGCATGTTAAATAGTGATGGTGAGGTTGAGTTTCATACAATCAATGATCTTTGGGGAGAAGAATTTGACAAAACCCTAAAGGAGATAAAAAAAGAATACCAATCAATTTCAAAATAGGTTTTTTGACCGTAGATGTTTCTACGGTCCTTTTTGTCATCCTTAACATTAAAACATGATAATGGGCAAAAATATGTTTGATAGATACAAGAAGCAGGTGGTGGTAAGTATGGGTACTCGTGAAGAAAACCTTGATAACGTTCGGTTCATAGAAGATGAGTTATTTGTATTGGATGCTAGAGGATGGCTTGAGAATGAATTTTTAACTTGGGAATGGTGGATCCTACTCTGTTTTTTTGTTGTTCCATGGATTTTCTGGTTTATTATGAAAAAAAGAAAATGGTTTGTGGAGTCTCTCCTGTTCGGTGTGATTGTGATGAATGTGACTCTCCTTTTGGACACGGTTGGGATGCAGTTTTCCTTTTGGGAGTATCCGACTGAGTTTCTGCCCGTCATACCAAGGGGTTTTCCATATGATGTTTCCATGGTACCCGTAGCTTTTATCCTGTTATTTCAATACTTTCAAACATGGAAGACCTTTATTATTGCCCAAATCATCATGGCAGTCACTTACGCCTTTATCGGTGAACCCTTTTGTCAATGGCTTCACCTTGTTCAATATTTCAAATGGAATTACTTGTATTCCTTCGTCTATTACATTATTCTTGGAATTGTCGTCCGAGCACTTATTATTAAATGTATGGCGGTTTCAAAGCGCTATTATGAAAAAAAATGGAGTCCTTCATGAAATTAAAAACTCAACTACTTATCGCATTTATCATCAGCCTAGTTTCATTACTAGCATTTAGTGTGATGGCAATTTTAGTAAGAAGAAATACGATTGTCTCTTTTGATAGCCGGATCATCTCTTTTGTTCAAGGTTTAGAAAGTCCTTGGTTGACCACGATTATGAGATTTTTTACGTTTATTGGGGACACCATACCAGTAATATTCCTTACACTTGTCAGTCTTTTTATTCTTTATAAGGTTTTAAATCATAGAGCTGAGCTAGTATTGTTTGTAGCAGTCATGGTAGGGGCGAATATCCTTTTCCTCACGTTAAAAATGTTTTTTCAACGAGCAAGACCTGATTTGCATCGTTTAGCTGAAGCGACGAATTATAGCTTTCCGAGTGGTCATGCTACTATGGCATTCGCTTTATATGGGGTACTAACCTTTCTTTTGTGGCGTCATATCAATACTTCTTTCAAACGGAAAATGCATATCATTGTGAGTGGCATCGTGATCCTTTCGATAGGTATCAGTCGAATCTATCTCGGTGTTCATTATCCAAGTGATATACTAGCTGGATATTTTATTAGTGCTTTTTGGCTTTTGTTGGCCATTGGATTTTTTCAGCGCTATAGGGACAAAAGAAATAAAAAAGTGAGCAGCCCATCTGGGTAATGCTCACTTTCTTTTTGTTAATATACCTTATCTCCGTTAAAGATCGAGTTCTTTACAATCACATAATCGACCGTTCGAATCGCTGACAGCTTGTTTCCACCTGCATAAGAAATTGATGATTGTAAATCTTGCTCCATTTCAATCAATGTATCATTTAAAGACCCTCTGAATTCCACGTGCATTTTCTTTCCTTCGACATTTTTTCGTTCCCCTTTTTGAAATTCAGAGGCAGATCCGAAGTACTCCTTATACTTTTTCCCATCTTTCTCTACCGTCTCTCCAGGTGATTCTTCATGTCCCGCAAATAGTGATCCAATCATAACCATAGATGCACCGAAGCGAACCGATTTGGCAATATCTCCGTGAGTCCGAATTCCCCCGTCTGCAATGATAGGTTTACTAGCTGCTTTCGCACACCATCTTAAGGCCGCTAATTGCCACCCCCCTGTCCCGAAGCCTGTTTTTATTTTCGTAATACAGACTTTCCCTGGTCCAATTCCAACCTTCGTCGCGTCCGCCCCTGCATTTTCCAACTCTCTAACTGCCTCAGGTGTTCCCACATTTCCTGCAATGACAAAGCTAGTAGGCAAATGTTTTTTAATATGGCGAATCATATTAATCACTGCATTTGAATGTCCGTGTGCAATATCGATTGTTATAAATTCAGGAGACAGATTTTCCTTTGCCAGTTGTTCAATAAATGGATACTCTTCTTCTTTTACCCCCACACTAATCGAGGCGTACAACCCACGTGCCTTCATATCTTTTACAAAACCTATCCGCATTTCTGGTTGAAAACGATGCATGATGTAAAAATAATTATTTTCTGCTAAAAATTCAGAAATCTTTTCATCCACAATGGTTTGCATATTCGCAGGCACCACCGGCAATCGAAAAGTATGACCTCCAAACGTTACACTAGTATCACACTCCGTTCGGCTGTTTACGATTGATTTGTTTGGGATCAATTGTATATCTTCATAATCAAATACGTTATCCATCACTATCACCTCTATGTATTGAATAAGCTTAGTATGACCTTTCCGCTCTTAATCATGTTTTATGGAGGATTGTTTTGAAACCTTTTCTCAAGTGATCACGTATCAAATGATTAGAATAATGATGAAAATGAAAAACTGAAGAAAATGGAGAAGAACAAGGATGATTACATTGGAGAAGGAACAAGACTTAAAAAACGAACTTGCTATTATAGAAAAATGGGAAAAGGACCAAGGAAATTTGTGGATTTGGGAACGACTTGGAAGACTTCCTTTTAAATTACTAGACAAAATCACCCCGCAATTTGTTCATAATAAAGTGGGAGTTTTATTAGACGAAATTGGAAACTACATTCAAACGGGTGGAAAATATTTAGTATCGGAAAAACAGCTATTTGAACTTATAAGGAAAGAAACAAATCAATCCATTGAGAGCATAGCGGAGATAAAAGAAATCCCTCTTTCCACTATGACTATGGTCAGTCAAAAATTAATGGAAAACCGGAAAAGAGTAGCAACGGTTCAAGGTGCAACAACAGGAATCGGTGGAATATTCACCCTCGCGATTGATGTACCCGCACTTTTAGCGATCTCATTAAAAACACTGCAAGAAATCTCCATCATCCACGGCTACGATCCAAATGAAAAAAGCGAGCGAATCTTTATTATTAAATGCTTACAATTTTCCTCAGCAGATATTGTTGGAAAAAAGGCCATTCTCAAGGAGTTATCCGATTATTACCAGAACGGGAGTCAATCGGGCGAAATGATGTCTCAACTCCAAGGCTGGCGAGAAGTTGTGTATACCTACCGTGACCAGTTTGGATGGAAAAAGTTATTTCAAATGGTCCCTATCGCTGGGATGGTCTTCGGTGCCTTCACCAACCGTTCGATGATCAATGACTTGGCAGAAGTTGGAGTTATGCTGTATCGAAAAAGGAGAATCATGGAGAGATTAGGAGTTACGGCTGAAGAACAGCTTTAGGTGTTAGTTTTAGGAATTCATTCATGATCGATGGTTATATGGTCGGTTATGGATGAATTTCTTAGTTTGCTTAATTTACAATCGCCCAATTTCAATAGGACATTCATCCAGCAAAAGCTTTTAGGAATATAGTATATAAGCTTTTGTGAGGTGATATATATCAAAGGTTTATATAAAGATGAAATGATATTACGAGAACAACTAGCCCCTTGGGAAAGAAGTGCTCTTGAAAAATTCGAAGCAAAAATGACGGATAAAGAAAGACCATTCCCTTGCATACCAGCTACTATTGGTTTTGCAACTAATCAACTTCGCTATGGATTTGTAGGTGATCCAAGGAAGGATGCCTCCATTCATGCACTAGCAGAACTATTAGTGACATACACAGAGGAATCAAAAGGATTTGGTAATTTTACGTCTTTAATTGTTTTTTATGAAATTCCTAAAGAAGTAGAAAAATCCTATACAGTCCAACAATTTGAACAACTATTTTGGCAGCAATTAGCTGGTCTTTCTGCCATTGACGGAATGGTGTGGCCTGAAGACATTCCCACTGACCCCCATGACCCGGTTTGGGAGTTTTGTTTTCATGGAGAAAAATACTTTATGTATTGTGCCACCCCTTCACACCAAAAACGACAAAGCCGGCATTTTGATACAATGATGCTCGCGATTACTCCAAGATGGGTGTTACAAGAATTTGGTAAAAATGAATCTTATGCCAAAAATATTAAAAAGCAGGTAAGAAAACGCTTGGCAAATTATGATTCTATTACAATCCACCCAGATTTAAATAGCTATGGTTTGGAAGATAATTTTGAGTGGAAACAGTACTTTTTACGAGATGATGATACGTCATTATCCAAATGTCCCTACCATCGCTTCTTAAATTTGTTTAGGGTAAATAAATAGCGCAGAGTACCCCCTGCGCTTACATAAATATTAAATATGTTCGAGTTGATTAATAATTTCGTCGGTTGTTAGTATGGTCGCAAATTCTTTTTGGAGCATCGCTAATTCAAGCTCCTGAACGGTATCAGCAGAGTGTTTTTTTCCATTGTGATCAGTTATTTCGAAAGCGGCGATCGCATCTGATACAAGATAAGTTTGAAGGCCGAGGTTCCCACTCATTCTTGTAGTGGTTGATACACAATGCTGTGTTGATAGTCCTGTAATAACAACCGATCTTATTTGCTGCTCACTTAAATACGTTTCCATCTCCGTTCCTATAAAAGCACTGTTCACTTGTTTTGTAAAAACCATTTCATTTGGTTCTGGTTTAATTAAATCTTTAAACTCAGTTCCTTCCTTGTTGGTATGATGTAGTGGTGATTGGGGTTGAACGGATAGATGTTTAGAGTAAATGATTGTCCCCTTTCTCTTCCTCCACTCCGCTTGTAATCGAGCCATGTTTTCCTCTGCCATGGGATTGTTTCTTTTGCCCCAGTAAGGATCATCAAACCCTTTTTGGACATCTAGAATGAGTAAAGCAGGTAAGTTAATTAATTTGGTCATTGAATCACCCCTATCTTGAGAAATTTTTTCTATCACTAACATTGTTTGCAAGTTAAGAAGCTTCCATTACATAATTTTATTGTTAACTAGAAAGAGTAAGACGAGAGTAGTTAGGAGGTTATTTGATGGATCATAAGGAATATACAGAGGTTGGAACAGATATTAATGAGGTTAAAAAGAGGAATGCAGAATCGGGTTTATCCTATAATGAAGTAAAAGCATTACTAGCACAAACAGGTGGTAAAGGAACTAGTCAGTACAGTAATACAGATGTAAAGGAAATCAAAAGAAGAATTCATGGAAAAGACATCCAATCTTAATCGGATGTCTTATTTAAAGCTAATAATGGTCGCCTAGGGCACTTTCTACGTTCCCCCCCTTTATCCCATTAGATGAAAAAGAAAATATTGAAAGCCGTAAAATCCAATCGAACTTAAGCTCGTCACTAATAATGCGATTAATATGTATGGGTTCTCTTTATTTGGTTTTAATAAATCTAAAATGGATAAACCAAGCCCAATGATAAAAAAGGCCAGCCAATACCATTCAAGAAAAATATGTTCAAAGTTTACTAAAAAATTGACGATGTAAAATAAGTTAATCCCGAGAAATAAGTAAATGCTGATTTTCTTCAAAGTAACACCTTCTTTTTATAATTGAAAATAGGCTTGTAAGTAATTTTTCATCGCTTCTTTATGTTCTGCAAACTGGCGGTGACGATGACCGTTTCCACCGGAAGGATGTGGGAAGCCTCGAAGGATCATATGCTTCTTGATATGGTCATTTTCAATTAAATAATCCAGCAATTGAGAAACATTCACACCAAGTGGTATGAGTAAGGGGTTGTCCATTAGGTTTATTTCATTTACAAATCCCTCCTTTATATAGGTTAAAAGGGTGTCTGTCCGAATCATATTTGGTGTCGATCCATTGTAATTTTCACTTCGATAAAACACTGGGTACTTTATAACCGAATTGGTTTGAACCAAATGTGTGTGTGAATCAAACAGGTTGTTGGGTGAAGGAATTTGAAGATTTTTATGTAGCCCTAACTCATCTAGCATCGCAATTAGATTCTTTCGCATCGGTCCCTGAAAGCTCGACAGTTTTTTCACTTCATGAAGAAGGTTTTCGTCGGAGATCTCTTGGTCGCGATGATTCCAGATTGTTGTATAGGATTGCTGCATTTGAAAGTATCCGGGAGTGATCCCGATGATTACTACTTTCGCCGTGTTGTTCACATATTCAAAGGGAGCATAGTAGATGTCGATCTTCTTTTTTTCGTTTGATTCCAGTAGAAAGGTATTTGATTTAATTGTGTCTTTAGTGATAGACGGTAGTGATTGAATCTTTTGTTTGTATGTGTTGAATTTTGAATTAGATGCGATTGGCATGTTGTGGGGCTCCTTTATGACATGAAATCCGCTTTAATTGATGTATTATATTGTACCATATAGTGGGAAATGTGTCGGTGCTAGGTGGAGTGTATGGCTTTGTTTTTGCTCGATAGTGTCTAAATTCACCATTCTCCAACTTGTGTTTCTTTTTAATAGTGGATAAAAAAATCAACCGAATGCTAATAATAATTCCGACTACTTAGAAAGGAGTGACACTATGACTAACAAAAACGATAACCGCGAACGTAAGAATAAATATCCAAACAATAAAAAGCAAGATACAGAATTCTCAAAGGAAAAAGATATTCGTAGCGAAATCACTAAGAAAGACTTAAATAAATAACACAAAAACGCTTAGGTCTACGTTTACCTAAGCGTTTTATTGAATGAAACTGTGTCATTGTTATGTAACACAACTAAAGTTCAGTGATATTTAAACCAAACAAACCAGCCGCTGTCTGCTTTTTTGGCAATAAAAATTTGGCCTTGGCTTCCACTGGCAGCTTTCACTTTAGGAAAATGCAAGCGCACCAGCCAAGATCGGTCTGCCACCCCTTTGCCGCAGAAGTGTTTTGCCATCCCGTAATAATCTTCATCCTCTTTATTTCCCTTTGTAAGTGGAAAAGGTTTAAGAGATAGGACCTCCCATTCTGAATATAGTTCTGGAAACTCTCCCACTTCATAGGCAATCGGAACAAGTATTTTCAACGCTTTTTCTACTTCATCGATGTTCTCTATAGATACCACTTCAATTGTATGGAGATCTGGACATTCCTTTGGCTGAGCATAGGCGGTGGTAGAAGTACCAAAAATTGATGCCAATATGACCATTCGAGCCACCTTTTTGAACATATGTATCACCTCTTCCCTAATTTATCCCAATATACATAAATTCAGTCTAATGGGTAATTCTATGAATGAAAAATTTTAGGAGGGATAGGTATGAAGTTGTTTAATTGGTTTTCTATTCTTGTTATGATTTTTGTCTTATCAGCTTGTGGTGCAGATAGTGCCGCAGATGACAAGAACAAAGAAGATAATGACAGAGGAACAAAGGTCCAAAACGTGGATGACGAAAACAATAATTCTAGAATGCGAGTGGCTGACAAAGCACAGGACAAAATCGAAAATATGGAAGAAGTGCGCCACGCGAATGTAATTGTAACTGAGAATAATGCCTATGTAGCTGTAGTTTTAGAGGACAATACGAAGGGCGATGTTCGAGAGGATTTAGAGAAAAAAATTTCGGACCAAGTAAAATCAACAGACAAAAAAATCCGAAATGTTTTTGTATCTAGTAACCCAGACTTCGTTGATCGCATGGGAGATTATGGTGACAAGATTCAAAAAGGTAAACCTGTCAAAGGTTTGTTCGAAGAATTTACAGAGATGGTTGAACGTGTTTTTCCTAGTGGACGATAAAATAGATAAGGGCGATGCGTACCTTGTGTGGGACAATTGTCAGCGTCGCCCTTCTTTGTTATTTTGATTTAGCTTATCGAAAAACCTCTGTCAAAAGTACCATAGACACAAACCCAATGATAAATGCCCAGGTGGATGCTCTTTCGTTTCCGTCTCCATGGCTTTCTGGAATTAGCTCCTTATATACCACAAATAGCATGGATCCAGCTGCAAATGCTAGTCCATACGGAATCATCGGCTCAAACGTATCTCCCAAGAGCACTCCAATTATACCTGCAGACATTTCAATAATACCAGTTAATGTCGCAAGTAAAATTGAACGTATCACCTTTACATCTTGACTCAACAGAAACAACGCAACCAAAAATCCGTCTGGGACATTCTGCAAACCTATGGCAAACGACACAAGCGAACCAATCTCATAGTTTTCACTGGCATTACTGATTCCTACGGATAGTCCTTCAGGTAAATTATGAAGAGACATGGCTACAAGAAATAATAAAACGACTCTGTTTTTTCTTGACGATTGATCGGAATGGGTTAAGTCAACATGCGGAATCATACTTTCCAACAAAGTTAGAACGAGTGTTCCAAACAAGATTCCAACCACCATAACGGTTACATTAGATAACTTAATAGCGTTTGGAATTAACCCATAGGCAGATGCAGCCACCATAATTCCCGCTGTAGTAGCTAATAACACATCTTTTCCTTTATGAGAAACATCTTTTACGAGTAAAATCGGCAAGGCACCTATACCGGTACATAATGATGAAATAATAATTGGGAGTAAGGACATGGACTACCTCCAGTTGTTTATATACCCATCATATGTATAAATTTGCCAAGCATTCTCACGAAAAAAAAGACAGCCATTCTTTTATTCTTTTATGAATAACTGTCCATTTTTATTAAAACTCATGATCCTTAAACATCTCTTTTAATTTCCCCTTGCTACTTCTTGGTGTGAGGATGTACAAAATATCTCCTTCTAGTAAACAAGTATCTCCTCTTGGTGTGATTAATTTATCTGAGCGAATAATGGCGTTGATAAGGACATTCTCTGGAAATATAATGTCAACAATTTTTTTATCCACTAATAAATCTTCTTTATGGATCTCGTACTCAATGATTTCTGCATTGGCTTTTCCAATAGAGACCAGTTCCAATGAGTGTGCAGGGGTAGACTTTTTTGGTCCCGTTAGTCCTAGTTTTTCAGCGAGTAAAAGAATGGTCGATCCTTGAATCAATGCCGAAGTAAACACGACGAAGAATACGACATTAAAGATGGTTTGACTATCGGCAATTCCCGCAAGCATAGGGAAAGTTGCCAATACGATCGGCACTGCTCCACGTAATCCTGCCCAAGATACAAAGATTTTTTCTTTATGATTAAAATCCATTTTTATTGTTGAGACGTATACCGCGATCGGACGTGCTACAAAAATTAAAGCTACTGAAATGAGAATCCCTTTTACCATTACATCAGCTGTAAAAAGCTGAGATGGGAAAACCAACAATCCTAAAATGATAAACATTAATATTTGCATCATCCAGGCAAAACCTTCATTGAAACGGAAAATAGACGTTTTATAGGTTAAGTCAGAATTTCCAATAACAAGAGCTGCCACGTATACAGCTAACAATCCACTAGCGTGTGCTAACGCTGTGAAACTATAGGTGAGTAGGGCAAATGCTACTGCAAAAATAGGATAAAGTCCGCTAGAATCTAGATTAATACGATTAATCGCCATGGTTGCAAGTTTCCCGAGAATAACCCCAATTAGTAACCCCATTCCCATCTGCCAAAAGAAAGAGAGGATCAGTAGGAAAACGTTCGTTTCATCTATCGTGAGCAATTGTATAAACATTAGTGTTAAAAACATGGCCATTGGATCATTCGTTCCAGATTCTGCTTCCAAGGTGGATCCAAGTTTGGGGTTAATATTCTGCCCTTTTAATACGGCAAAGACAGCCGCCGCATCGGTTGAACCTACGATAGATCCTATTAAAAATGCTTCCAGCCAAGGTACATTAAATAATAAATTTACAACAACAGCTACCACGGAAGTTGTAATCAATACCCCTACTGTTGCAAGAGATAACGACGGCTTCAACACAGCTTTCACTGTTGTCCATCTCGTCTGCAAACCACCTTCAAACAAAATGATTATTAGGGCAAGTACACCAATTAACTGAGCGTATGTGGCATTATCAAAGTAGATAATCCCTAATCCATCACTTCCAACGATCATCCCTACAGCTAAAAAGAGAATCAACGCTGGCATTCCAAGTCGAGTTGAGAATTTAGTCGTTATAATCCCAATAATAAGGAGTAACGAACCTAGTAAAATCGAGTAATCAATATTGATCATGTTTTCTCCCCCTTATAAATTCACATCGATTTCTGTTTTGATCTTCTCCTCCTTTTTGATTCCTAAATATTTTAATGTCTCAGATGATGATGTATGGTGAAAAATCTTTTGAAGTAGTGCAATGGCAATCCCTTTTTTGTAAGCATGATATCCAAAGGTTTTCCTCATGGAGTGTGTTCCGATATTTCCTTCAATCCCGACATGTTTTGCTGCTTTATTGATGATTCGATATGCCTGCTGTCTCGTGATGGGGTCATTTGTTTTTGAGGATTTGAAAACATAGTCACTATAATGATAGGAAATTGAGGAAAGATAAAGAGAAATAGCGTGTTTTACTTTTGAATTTACATAAATGGGGATTTCCTGCCCTTCTCGTTCCATGAAATGATTAATACTGCCATTTTCGTTAAGGATGTCGCTCCACTTAATGGTCAGAATCTCACTAATTTTTAATCCCGTATTAATTCCAAGAACAAATAGTAAGTAATCTCTAGACGATTGGTCTTTTAGATACTTTTTAAGGGCTTTTATTTTCGCTGTATCACGAATTGCATCAACATATTCCATAGTGACTGATTCCCTTCTTCTGAGCATATAATTGGTAACATAACCTTATTATATTATATACTTATGTAACATACAAATATGTTGCTTACAATATTCCTTTTATTTATATTTACTACATTTATTTAGAAAAGGCGTGATGGGTTTTGACAGATTTAGCGTTAGAAAAAAGACAACACCGAAGATTATCTGCACGAAGAATTATTCAAAGAGGTGTATTTATTACCATTGGGGCCTTGTTGATGGCTGTAGGATTAGAAATATTTTTAATTCCTAACCGGGTTATCGATGGGGGTGTAACAGGGGTATCAATTATGCTCTCACATATCACTGGAATTAAATTAGGGATCTTTCTTTTCTTACTAAACTTACCTTTTGTTTATCTCGGATATAAGCAATTTGGAAAAACATTTGCGATTTCTACTATTTATGGAATTATCATGTTATCCCTTTTTGCAACATTTTTTCATCCAGTCGATCCATTCACCGATGACATCTTACTAGCGACGATATTTGGTGGTATTTTCTTAGGAATTGGTGTGGGACTAGTTATCCGAAATGGTGGAGCACTTGATGGAACCGAAATTCTATCGATTGTAATCAGTAAAAAAGTTCCTTTTTCCGTCGGTGAAATTGTGATGTTCATAAACTTATTTATTCTAAGTTCGGCTGGTTTTGTGTACACTTGGGATCGTGCCATGTATTCGATTTTAGCTTATGTGATTGCTTCAAAAGCGATAGACGTTGTCATTACTGGGATGGAGGAATCCAAATCGGTTTGGATCATTAGTGACTTTGCTCATGAAATTGGGGACGCCATCAATGACCGTCTTGGTAGGGGTGTTACCTATTTACATGGAGAAGGTGCTTATACAGGGGATAATAAAAAGGTCATTTTCTGTATCATCACAAGGTTAGAAGAGTCGAAAATGACTAGTATTGTTGAAGAAATTGACCCCTCTGCGTTTTTAGCAATTGCAGATATTGCTGAAGTTAGAGGCGGAAGATTCAAGAAAAAAGCGATCCACTAAAACAATTAGACCTCCTCTCATTTTTCTGAGGGAGGTCTCTTTTATAGACTATTTACGGGTTGAAGGATGTCAGGATCTTCATATTTCGGACTATTTACTAATGAGGAAATCTCATACTTCATCATTTCCTCAGCTGGATAAGGTGTTAATAGCGTTTTTAATAGAGAGGTATCTTGGTTATTAGGATCTAACCACGTGTTGTAATCTTCCTTTTTTAAAATTACGGGCATTCGATCGTGAACATCCTTTGTGACTTCGTTTGGTGTTGTTGTAAGTATTGTGCATGTGACTAGAGCGGGCTGTCCTTCCTTTTTCCACACATCGTAAAGTCCAGCTAGAGCAAATGGCTTGTGGTCTTTCATCACAAACCGATATGGATGTTTCTCTTTCCCGTTCTTTTTCCACTCATAAAAGCCATCGCTTAAGATGAGACATCTCCGCTGTTTAAAAGGATGTTTAAATGAAGGTTTTTCATCGATCCCTTCACTTCGAGCATTAATCATTTTATACCCTATTTTTGGATCAGCTGCCCAATGCGGAACCAAGCCCCATTTGAGATATGCTCCTTTTCTTACCCCTTTATTTTGTCCAATCGCTAGCACCATCTGACTTGGCGCAATATTGTACCTTGGACCGATCTCTTCAAAGAATTCAAATTCAAACTGCCTCTTCAGATTATATATTTCTTCGGTTAAGGAAAATCTTCCGCACATGTAACGTTCACCCCTCTCTATACTGTCTGTATCATTATAACGATTTTCAACCAACTTCATAACTATTCAAAGGTAACCCACACCTATACCCCATTAATATCAATCACCAACAAGCAAGTATCATCCGATTCCCGTAGGTGATTTTTATATACTTTTAGGAGCTGACTTTTTACCTCTTCTATGTCCTTCTCTTGGTTAGAGAAAAGGATTTCTTTCATTACTTTAAGCTGTACTCTGTGATTATCGCTAATGCCTTCGATAAATCCATCCGTATATAACACGAGTCTTCCTTGGTCTTCGAAGGAAATCTCATCGGAAAGGATGGGCAAATCTGCTACAAGTCCAATCGGTGGACACGTGGAAGCGATTGGTACGATCGGCTTCCCTTTCACCTGCCATAGACCTGATGGATGACCCGCATTAACATAACGGATCGTTTTCTGTTTCGTATCGACGAAAAGATAAATCGCAGTAAAATAAAACGGATTTTCACTGCCTTCAAACATCGAAACCATGTGATCAGAAAGTTCCTTCATTACCATAGTAGGTTCACTTACTCTTTCTAATACTCCTTGAAGATACGATTTAATTGACACACCGATAATAGATGAAGAAACTCCATGCCCCATCACATCCATTATAAATATCCCATACTGATCTCTGTCAGTTTTTGACCAATAATATAGATCACCCGAGAGCTCTTCAGACGCTTGATAAAAGGAAGTTATGTTTACCCTCTCGTTTTGAATAGGAAGAGGAAGTGATTTTTCCTGTACCGTTCTGGCTAAGTGTAACTCAGTGAGCTTTAGTTTAAGAAGGTCTGCGTTTTCTTTTCGAAAGATAGAATAGGTAACTCCAACAATGATAACCGTCATTACTATGATGATTGATAATAGAAAATCTGAAGAAGTACTAAAGCGGAATGTCGTGTTAAGGTTACTCACCTTCTCTATATGATACATGGTGCCTGGTTTCATGGAGATATAATGCATACCACTAAGGGCAAAGCCCATTAAGGAAGCGATTGGAAAAGCATAAATATATAATCGTCGTCTTTCAACTTTCAAAAAAATATACATGGCTAGATAGGAAGCTGAAATAGTAATAAGTATGGATAATAATATGTTTATAACGCTATGATCAAAATGCACGTTAAGCCCAAGCATTCCGAAAAAATGCATAGAAGCTATTCCTAGTCCCATTAAAACAGAGGCAAATATTAACCGTAACGTATTCATTTCTTTGCACAAAGTTATTAAAAAAGCAAAATAGATGACGGTGATAGCAATGCCTAAAGAAAAGATTGATATTAAGATATCATAGTCAAAAGGCACCTCTGACCTTATAGCTAGTATCCCCGTAAAATGCATCGTCCAAATTCCGCTGCCCCAAATAAATGAACTTGCTAGTATCCACTTCTTCTCATGTTTTTGTTTGGAACTTACCACTCTTCCAATAAGTTCAATCGTAATAAAAGAAGCAATAATGGCAACAAGCACCGATACAATGACGATTGGATAATTGTATGATAAATAAGTATGTTCCACTCTACGTTCCTCGATATCCTATTTATTTTAGAATTCGTAATATTCTCATATTCTAACACAATGCCAAACAATGGATATAGTAATCCAGTCTTATTTTTAGTTCTTTAGTCCTAGATTAATCAATTTTGTTTTATTGAAGATCTTACTTAGTTTAGTCCAGTTATTGGAAACAGCCATCCGAATGCTCAAGGACATTTTTTTATGGAATGAATATACATAAAAAAGGTATGGAGTAAGGAGTGACCTGAAAAATGCATGAAAAAGAGGACCAGCAGAAGGAAACGAAGTTAGCATTAGAAAAACAGGTAGAAGCCAGCATTTGGATTCAGTTCTTCGCTTTGCTTACGGAAGCGATAGCAGTAACAAAATTATATGAGTTAGAGGAAAAGAGGCCAGGTTCTCAAGATATTGTGACTGGAATTTGGATTCAAGTGATTGGACAATTAATAGAAGCCATTGGCGTCACTCAACAAATTCGAGCAAAAGACAATAAATCCACGCTTTCTGGTCAAAGAACCGCCATAAATGGGGATTGGTTACAATCCATGGGAGCAGCTGTGGAGGCAACAGGTGGAGAACAGTTAATTAGAGACGAAATGGCTAGAAATGGTGAAGGTTTTGTGCCTTAATATATTTATAGGGTGCAAAATGGGTTATTCCCCTGAAGCACAAATACTATATTTGTGCTTGGTTCTTTCAAAGTACACACCTCCTTTTCATGATCTTTAGATTTTGCAATGATCATCTGTTATTCCTATCAATTCACATCCATTATTTTCATGGTTCTTTTTTTTATACAACAAATTCTTCCACTTTCCTGCAAGATCGTATTACTAACACGAGGAAAGGAACATCGTTTAGAATGGATATAGGTATGGACCATGAATTTGGTAGCTATAATGGAATTGATGGGGATATTTAATAGAAAGTGAGGAGAAAATTTGAGACGACTTTTTCTCTTAATCATATTATTGTTTGGTCTGAATTATTTGTGGAATACGTACGGAAAAGAAATGGAAATCGGTGCGATTGCTGAGGATTTTAACATACAACTTGATCATATCGGACTATCTGAACTTTTAAACGATATAACTAGTAGTATCGGGTTTCTTGAGGAAAAAGCAGAAAAATTTGCTGAGGAACAGGTGCCTTCGGAAATAGAAGTGCCTTCTCCGGATCTGAAGTCTCCCTCCAATCAAGTGTTTTCCATTTATAATATTGAACTCGGTGAATCGAAGACAGATATCGAAAATATGTTGGGAGCACCTAAGCGTTCTGAAATGAATGAGTATGGAACGGAATGGTATACGTATCATGAAAATTATCATAACTTTGTCAAAGTCATGTACAATGACCAGCAACAAGTAATTGGCTTGTACACGAATCAAGATTTAATTTCTTCCACAAATGGAATCAAATTAAATAGTCCAAAACAAACCGTTCGCGACACATTAGGGCAGCCCATCACACGATTACAAAAGGGATTAGTTTTTTATCAACTACAAGAGAACAACGATTATGACATGTATGAGCTTGATGACACGTACGTGACGGTCTTTTATGATGTGCATGAAGAAAATACGGTAACCGCCATTCAAATTTTAACCGAAGAAGTAGAAAATAATAAAAAATCGATTTATTCAGAGCCTAGTGAAGCATTAAAAGAAGGATTTGAGTTGCAAATGTTTGATTTGGTCAATGCGACGAGGGTCAATCATGGACTTCAAGTTCTTTCATGGGATGAACATGTCATGCAAACGGCACGGAAGCATAGCTTGGATATGGCAGTTAATAACTACTTTGACCATACGAATCTTCAAGGAGAGTCTCCTTTTGATCGAATGGAAGAAGACGGCGTACGGTACTCCCTGGCTGGAGAAAATCTAGCGTACGGTCAGTTCAGTAGTATTTTTGCACACGAAGGACTAATGAACTCTTTAGGACACCGGAAAAATATTGTAAAATCTGGATTTGAATACTTAGGCGTTGGAGTCGCCTTTAATGAGGAAAACCAGCCTTATTATACACAAAATTATTACGCGAATTAAATAAAGCGGTCTCTGTATTAAGAGACCGCTTTGTGTTATTTCTTTGTTTTCATTCGATAGCCAACGTAAAGGATCAGAAACCATACAGGTGCCACATATAAGGCTTCTCTCATGCCTTCCATAAACGCCATTAACACAATCACAAAAGCTAAGAACGCTAGAGCCACATAGTTCGAAAGTGGATGCAGAGGCATTTTAAAGGCTAAATTTCCTACCTCTTCTTTTGTTTTGGATTGTCTAAACTTTATTTGAGTTAGTAGAATGATCGTCCAGCTTGTAATAACAGCCACTGTCGCAACAGAGGAAATAAACATAAATACTTTTTCTGGAATAATATAATTTAGAAATACAGCTACTAATAAGAACGAAGCTGAGAATAAGATTCCACGTCTTGGCGTTTGATGCTTGTTTAATTTTCCAAAGTACTTAGGACCATTATTTTGTAGCGATAAGTTGTAAAGCATTCTCCCAGTACTGAACATTCCGCTATTAAAGGCAGATAACGCAGCCGTTAACACAACAAAATTGATAATATGTGCTGCGCCTGGTATTCCTATTTTATCAAAAATCAATACGAACGGACTGCCATTGGAACCGACTTCATTCCAAGGATATAGAATCATCATAATTCCTAAAGCACCAATATAAAAGATTAAAATTCGCCATACGACATTGTTAATCGCGGACGGAATCGACTTCTGTGGATCTTTCGCTTCACCTGCCGTGATTCCAACTAGCTCAACTCCGCCAAACGAGAACATCACCAAAACTAAAGATAGTAAAATTCCATCCATTCCATTCGGCATAAATCCGCCATGAGCCCAAAGATTATCTAGACCCATTCGTTGACCACCATTACCAAACCCAAACAAAATGATTCCTAAGCCAACTAAAATCATTCCGATAATGGCTACAACTTTAATAAGCGCTAACCAAAATTCAAACTCTCCAAAGGCTTTTACATTCATTAAATTAATTAGTGTTACGACAATTAATGTAGCAAGCGCCGTCACCCACTGAGGGATATCTGGAAACCAGTAATTCACATAAACGCCTATTACTGTGATTTCGGCCATTCCGACAACGACCCACATGAACCAATACGTCCAGCCTGTAAGGTAGCCAGCAAACGGTCCTAAGTATCGATGCGCATAAGAACTGAAGGAACCAGAAATCGGCTCAGCCACCGCCATTTCTCCTAATGCCCTCATTATCGTAAAAATGACAATTCCTCCGATTAAATAAGAGAGAAGAATCGAAGGACCAGCCATTTGAATAGTTGCACTCGATCCATAGAATAAGCCAACTCCAATCGCCCCTCCTAGCGCAATCAGCTGGATGTGTCTGTTGTCTAACCCGCGCTGTAACTTCTCACTTTCGTGATGTTTCTCCACAAAATACTCCACCCTTCAAAAACTGTTTATCTTATCAGAATATACAATCAATCCGTACTTTTCCATACGAAAGAAAATTGCCAATATTCTTTTTTTATTATTCTTGTATAGAATTTTCCATTTATAAAAATCTATAATAAGGAGGTGTTTTTTAGATGACTAGTAAAAAACAAAGCTCGAATGACATTAAATATAGTATTTGGGAAACTCGTACGGATGAAAAGCATTCCTATAATGGTAACAACAAAAAAGAAGCAATTGACCTACCAAATCGCAAAGAAAATAAATAAAGTAAAATGACTAAGCCAAAATCTTTTTGGATTTTGGCTTTTTTGTTATTTATTTCATATAATGTATTATAACCTATTATCGAAAATGGAGGAGATTATGTATAAAGCGATTATTTTTGATTTTGATGGATTAATTGTGGATACTGAGTCCGTTTGGTATAACGTGACCAAGGAGGTCATGCTAGATTACGGTTACGATTTAAAGCTAGAGAATTTTGCCAAATACATAGGAACAACAGGCGGTGGCTTATACGACGAACTAAGCGCCATATCCACTCAACCAATTGATCGGGAGTTAGTGAAATCAAGAACAAATGAACTTTATCAGCAAAGAAAAAATCAATTTGCTCTTCGCGAGGGTGTGTTAGATTATCTACAAGCTGCGAAAGAACATGGGTTAAAAATTGGACTTGCCTCTAGCTCGAGTAGAAAATGGGTGGTTGATTACTTAGAAAGATTTAAGATCCTCCATTATTTTGAGGTAATTAAGACTTCCGATGACGTCCAAAAGGTTAAACCTGATCCCGAGCTATATGTAAAGGCTCTTCAGGAACTAGGGGTCGAGTCAAACGAGGCACTTTGCTTTGAGGATTCCTTAAACGGACTAACGGCCGCAGTTGGAGCCGGACTTAACTGTGTTATCGTTCCTAACCCAGTTACACAATACTTGGACTTTAAAGGTCATGTCCACCGACTAACTTCCATGTCTGAACTATCCTTTGACGCTTTACTAGACCATCTAGCGAAAAAACAAAGCGAATAATGTGGAATAAGCCAGTTCCTTTTTGGAGGAATCTGGCTTAATATTTGAAAGTCACAGTCTTCCTTTCAAATACTCCTTTACAGAGCTTGTCGTTTTGATGCTTTTATCATTAGGCATAATTTGAGATAATTTTTTTGCCATGGATGGATTTAATCCGCTTATGATTAGTTCTATTCCTACTAGCTCTAACACAGTGAATAGGTTCATCAGTTCTTGATATGTATTTTCATCGATCGTCGTTAGACCGCTTACGTCTAGTAACAGTGTATCAATGTGGGAGTTGGTTACTTCCTTTAACACAGTTGTAGTCATTTTCGTGGCACGATCCTTGTTCATTTCTCCAATTAACGGGAGTATGGACAATTGACTATTAATAGGAACGATAGGTGTGGTGAGTGTGTCAATTCTCTGTAACGAAAGAAGATACTCTTTCTCTGCTTGTTTTCTTAGAGTGATATTATGTTGAATGCCTAAGAAGTAGGATTTGTCTTCCTCTTCTACGTACACTTTATCAATTGATAGCTCATTCCAAAAGGGCTCACCAGTTTTTCGATAGTTTAGTATTTCACATCTAATTGACTGGCCAGTCTCAATCGCTTTTCTAAGGGAATGGACGGTCTTCACATCCGTGTCGGGCCCTTGTAAAAATCGACAATTTCTCCCTATTACTTCGGTCATACTATAGCCAGTCATCTCTAAAAACCCTTTAGACGCATAAATAATTGGATTATCTTCCTGACTAGGATCGGTTACAAGGACTCCCACTCTTGTATGATTGATAATTTTCGCTAGTAAGTTTGAATGTAACAACGTAACCCCTCCTAAACATCCCCCTATAAAAAAAGGGTATACCATCATCTATATTAGAATACCATACGTTTTTATGTATTTTTTACTGACTCAAAAAAACCAGCATCCATTTTCGACGCTGGTTACTTATTTTCAAAATAAAAATCAAGGATTCTCTTTCCGATATACTTATTAATTCCACTGCTATCATTTTCTGCATTAGGAACAACGATTGAGATAGCAATTTCGGGATTGTCATAGGGTGCATAGCCAACTAATGTTAAGTTATAGTTATATCCACCTCTTCCATCTGACACCTGAGCCGTCCCTGTTTTACCTGCTGGATCATACGTAACCCCTTTAAAGTAAGAGGCAGCAGTACCCTTTGATCCATTCATCACTCGGCGAAATCCTTCTTGAACGCGTTCAATATAGGATAAGTCCATATCCACCGTGTTTAACACATTGGTTTCAAATTCTTCAATCACTTCGCCTGATTCACCACTTACATGATCCGGCTCCCGTACCTCCTTCATCAAGTGAGGCTGCACTCTCTTTCCATCATTCGCAATGGTAGAAACGTATTGTGAAAGCTGAAGAGGAGTATATGTATCAAATTGTCCAATCGCAAAGTCCATTAAATTTCCTAATTGCTGGACCCCACCATTGTAGCCTGTTGCTTCACTCGGAAGATCAATTTCTGTTTTTACTCCCAAACCGAATTGATTGAAAAACTTTCTCATGATTGCATAGGCTTCATCTGGATCGCGAAAACCTTCTTTTTTGGCATAATCATAGTTTCCTATTTTCATAGCGATATGGAACATATACACATTCGATGATCGCTCGAGAGCGGTAAGATCATTAATCGTCCCCATATTCTGGTAAGACTTTTTCGTTGGAGTGCCAGCAATTTTAATCGGACTGTCAAAGAACGTATCTCCTGGAGAAATGACTCCTGTTTCATATCCTGTTAACACGGTTGCCCCTTTAACTGCCGAACCCATTGCATAGGCATTATATAATGCCCCGTATGTTTCATCACTGATCTCACCGTTCTCTTCACTTTTCCCAGCAATCGCAAGAATCTCTCCTGTTTGCGGATTGGTTACGACCGCATAAGCTTCACTCGCACCACTGTCCTTTTTCAACTCTTCCTCGATGATTTTCTCTGCTTCTTGCTGGAGAGCCAAATCAATCGTGAGAATCAGATCTTTCCCCGATTCCCCTGGCGTCACTTCTCCTTCAATAAGGTTACCCTTCTTATCTTGAACATACGTTTGTTTTTCCTTCGTCCCGCTAAGCCAGGTTTCGTATTGTTGCTCAATAAAGCTTGTACCAACAAGGTCACTCAATTGGTACCCATTACTTTTATACGTATCGACTGCTTCTTCTGGAATTTGGCCGACATTGCCAAATAGCTGACGAAGTGTATTACCATATACATATTTTCGCGTAGAGTCCACTTTGACTTCGAAACCAGGAAGCTCTTCCAGACGCTCATTGATGATGGCCATTTCTTTCGTCGTTAATCCCATCTTGATTCGTTTGATTGAAGAGCTATCCACATCCATTTCTCTTTTAATCGCAAGAACTTCCATTTCCGCAGCTGTAATGGACGCTAACTCTTCTTCCGTAATTCGCTCCAAGATCAGTTGATACTCTTCATTGTCATCTAAGTTTGCTTGTTCTTCTGCGCTCACCTTCGCGTATGCTTCTTCTTTTCTAGTAAAAATCCAATAATCTTTTTTGTCTCGCTCTTTTACATTTTCCGTTCCTACTTCAATTAATCCAGCAATCTTTTGTGCCAATTCAAGTCTTTCCTGCTGGTTGTGCTCGTTCGAAGGATTGATGTACGATAATGTGAAAATGGCCTCGTTTTCCACTAAAACATTTCCGTCTCGGTCATATATCTTTCCACGAGGAGTCGTCCAGGAATAAACGGTGGTCGTCGTCTTTTCACTTTCCTTCGCGTATTCCTCTCCTTGGACAATTTGTATTTTTCCCAGTCGAATAATCAAAGTCGAAAACAGCAAAAAGACAATAAAAAAGAGAATATTCATCCGAGTAAAGAGTATCTTGTTTTTCCTCTTCTTTCCCATAACTGCTTGCAAGTACTCCTTTCATAAAAAAGGGAATCAAGTCCCACGTTATCATTCGTACTTGTATGATAACGTAAAAATATGAACAAATTATGACGAAAATTTTACTAGAGGATGAAGGTTTTTGGTGGGTGCTCTTTGTTGAACCGTCTTCCTTATTAAATAATAGAAAAGTCCCTCACTACATCGGTGAAGGACGATTAAACCACTTGTTTAAACAGCAACATTCCGTAAATACATTAATAATTTTCCCTTCATTTCATAGGAGTGGTTCATTTTATCTGTGAAATTCATAAAGGCTTTTTCATCACCCTCATCGAGAGCTTGGTTGATTTTATATTGATAATAATTAATCTGAAGATCTACATCTAACATAGAAATCAGTTGTTCTTTTGTAAAGTACCATTCAATATCCTCAACAGCCATGTAAAACGAGCAACTTTGATTGATGATCACTAATGCATACCAGCCATTGATCACCGTGTATTTCCGTTCTGGAGAAATTTCGATAATGTCGCCCCTATGAATAGTAACTACCTCGCTATGGTCCGCATCTGGGCAGAAGCAGTCAATTTGATGGTCAAATGTATTTACAGCGATATAAGGTGTTGGTTTCATAATCTTCTCCCCCAGCTTTCTTGTCTCTTTTTCGTTTCCTTCAAATCCTTTACATACTGTTGACCAAGCATGACATCCTCCATCGTCGGAGAATATTCATATGCCTTGCCGTCCAACAAAGTTACTATTTGAACCTTGTCAGGTAGGTTTCCGTATACATGTACCGAGTAAACCGACATTACTAATTGAAAAAGTTTAATCAACTTTTCATCTGCCAATAATAAATATTTTTTCATAGTATATAATTTACTAGAATATTCTGTCAACTCTACATTTAAGGAAATTGAAGGTTCCCTTTCCTCAAGAAGCTCTTCTTGACGTTGGTAGTAATAGAGCTGTGGTACTTGTTTAGCCTCACTTGATAGGAAAGTAAGTAAATGATCGGTAATCTTTGCCATTACCATACAATAATGAGTGACAGACTCAAAACCTGCTATATTCAAATTCTTTCGATATGTATCAAATAATTTCATAAAGCTGATCGAATTTTGTATGTTTCTAGGTAGTTGAAAATAATGCTGGACAACCTGATTAATCATAAGTTGAACTTCATGTCTCCAACAACTCAAATCATTTACATGATATGGACTTTGGATAAATGACTCTACTAAACGTTTTGACATAAAGAAGTCCTCCTTTTTTAGTTTTCTAACTCCTCTTCATATAAACCGCAACATGGACAAGGTTCCATGTTGTTACTTGGTTCTGTTTGTTTTTCTGTAAAACCGCACCATTCACACGTGAGGATCGTCATTGATCTTTTTCCCTCCCGGTAATAGGGTAAAATTTTAAATGAAAATGATTATCATTACCATCAACTTAACTACATAATAATTGATAATGATTATCAATGTCAAGGAAGACTATTCTTTTTTATGCTTACAAAAAAATCAGTATACATTGATTAACGGGTTCTGTTCCCTATATAGGTAAGAGAATGAATAGGCGGAGAATTTCCGGTTAATGTAAATAGAGGAAGCTTAAGAAGTAGAGATAAGCGGAGGAATTCCGGTTAACTTCTCTAAATAAGCCAAAATTCAAAGATTTTAATCAGATAAGCGGAAAAACTCCGCTTATTCTTAAGGGAATATGGGTATTTCCCAAATTAAACGGAATTTTTCCGGTTATTATTCAAACACAATGAAATCATCATCAGCTTTTTAACAGTACCTGGGCTTAAAATGCATATTCCATTGATGTGATTCACATTCGCTAGTTCAACAATCCAGTTCACTATTCCTTCTCTTTCATTTTCTTATGGTACTATCTTAAAATAAAAATTATATTTTCTGAAAAAGAGCATATGTCTTGATTTCAAAATATATTCGTATTATGATTGACAGGTCAATTATTGATACCTCAATGATCTTATTTTGTTAATGGAGGTTTGAAAATGACTCATCCCCTACCCGATCAAGAGCATATTTTGTTTTTGTTAAAAGAGCTTAGTAATCAAATGGGCCCGAAGTTTGAGCGTAATACTCATATTAGCTTATCTAGATATGAATTGCTGCATCAATTGTATCAGGTGGATGAGATCAACCAGTCTTCCTTGCAAAAGGTGGTCAATATTGATCATGCAGCCATCACAAGACATTTGAAACAGTTGGAATCGGAAGGAATGGTTTCTAGGCGTAGAAATCCGTCTGACAATCGAGAAACATTTGTCCAATTAACCCATGAAGGACGCGAACGTATACTTACGTGTCAATCAGATAAGCTAAGCTTTATTAAGCAAATGTTCTATGGTTTTACAGAGGAAGAATTACGTTCATTAGTAACCATGCTAATCCGTGTTCAAACGAACATAAAAGAATATTAAAAAAGGAAAGTGATCACATCATGAAAAATACGGATTTTAAAGAAATTTTACACGGACGTCGTTCGGTAAAAACTTATGACCCTAATGTGAAAATCACCCGTGA
Organism: Robertmurraya korlensis; assembly: GCF_023715225.1. Lineage (GTDB taxonomy): Bacteria > Bacillota > Bacilli > Bacillales > Cytobacillaceae > Robertmurraya_A. Next base: position 122,033 of record NZ_JAMBNS010000005.1, on the reverse strand, counting down.
GGAAATGACAGATATTTTAACAGAAGCAACTACTGCACCGTCTTCGATCAATATGCAGCCATGGAGATTTGTTGTAGTGGATACGCCTGAAGGAAAAGAAACCATGTTAAAGCTTGCTCAATTTAATTCCTCTCAAGTGACGACTTCTGCTGCAGTGATAGCCGTATTTGGTGATATGAACAGTATTGAGTATGCGGACGAAATTTATGGAAAGCAAGTAGAACACGGTTTTATGCCAGAAGATATCAAGGAAAAGCTTTTAGGAATGTACGCTCCTCTTTATAAAAACATGCCAGCTCAATCCATGAAAGAATTAGTATTAATAGATGCTAGTCTTGTATCCATGCAAATCATGCTCGTTGCACGTGCGCACGGATATGATACAAACCCAATCGGTGGTTTTGATCGAGAGCTGATTGCTGAGGCATTTGGTTTAGATAAAGAGCGCTATGTTCCTGTTATGTTGATTTCGATCGGAAAAGCAGCGGTTGAAGGTCGCCCTTCTTATCGTTTACCGGTTGATACGGTTACTACTTGGAAGTAATTTTTAAGACACCAACCCATTTAGGGTTTGGTGTTTTTTTTGAATTTTTCTTTTGACAACAAAACCGTCCAGACGGTACAATAAATATTATCAATTCCTTCCAAGGAGAGAATGACTATGGAATCTAAAGCGAGTCAAAAACGTCGGCTGATCTTACAAACTGCCATCAAAATCATACTTGAAGATGATTTTAATGCTCTCACGTTAGACGCGGTGGCAAAACAAGCGGGAGTTAGTAAAGGCGGTTTGTTATATCACTTTCCAAATAAAGAAAGTCTAATTAAGGGTTTAGCTCAATTCGTGTTCGAAGAGCTGTATATAAACTTTGATCAATTTGCTGAAAAAGATTCACAGAAGTCAGGGAAATGGACTCGTGCCTTAATCGAAGCGTCCAAAACAGATATCGAGCAAAATGCCGAGTTAAATGTGGGTGTTTTCGCTGCCTCTTACCTAGATGCTGATTTAGCTAACGATATTTCTAAGGGGTACCAAACGATCCTAACCAAACTAGATAACGATGGTATCGACCCAGTAACGGCCACCATTATTCGTTTGGCATTAGATGGTCTGTATTATTCAAAAATGTTAAACATTGCTCCCTTAGAAAAAGAGCGACAAGATGAAGTGTTTCAGCAGTTATTTGCGATGACGGAAAAGAAGGGGTAACCACTATGAATGCGTATGTTCTTTTGATCGTCTCAATCCTCTGTGAAGTATTTGGCAGTTCGATGCTTAAAGCGACTAATGGGTTTAAAAAGCTTATCCCTACGCTTGGGCTCGTGATTGGATATGGATTGGCATTTTATTGCTTATCCCTTTCATTACAAACCTTATCACTCGGTGTAGCCTACGCTGTTTGGGCTGGTTTAGGTACCGCCCTTACTGCACTTGTTGGCGTCTTTATTTACAAAGAACATTTTAATAGGAAAAAAGCATGGGGCATCCTGCTCATTATTGGTGGAGTGATACTATTAAATATAGGAGGGGCTCATTCATGAAAGGTTATCTGTTTTTATCCATATCCATTGTTTCAGAATTAGTGGCTACCTCTTTGCTGAAATTGTCGGATGGAATGAGTGTTTTACTTCCTTCACTGGGTGTGGCGGTCGGATATGGTCTAGCATTCTATTTTTTATCATTATCATTAAAAACGATTCCTCTCAGTTTGGCCTATGCGATTTGGTCTGGTGTAGGGACTGCTTTGACAGCGTTGATTGGTGTCGTGTTTTGGGGTGAAGTTCTAACAACCCTTATGTTAGTGGGCATTGTTTTTATTATTGGCGGGGTTGTTCTGTTAAACTCTTCAAAAGAGACGGAAGAAGTTCAAGGTCAAATGAATACAAGTATAGGGCTGGACAGATAAACACTCCAGCCCTATTTTTTTATCTTTCTCTTATTCCCTTTCCCCTCAGTCTCGCACCGACAATAGATTCCACAATTCTTGATTGAATGTCTTTCTTTTTATTGGTAGGGTCGATGTACACATTTAGTGTCTTGGCTAGCTTTATTAAGTTTACTTTGGTTTTAAGAGTCGCATGGTTGTTAATTAATGTTTTTCCTTCCTTAATCGTTTCTATTTTTTCAAGTTGTTGTTGAATTTCTTGGAACTCCATTGACTCCTCTCCTACTTTTACTGTTGCTTTACCAAAATGAGCGACTATTTTATTCGTAAGTACCGCTTTTGTATCTGTTGATTTCATTGCTATTTGAAAGTACTTACAAATGGATATGAGCGACTTTTTTGTATGATTTTTAAATAGCTGTTCTATTTCCTTTATATCTTCTGCTTTATCAATCTCTTCTCTAATTTGTTCATAAGGATCGCTTTCGGTTGAGAGTTCTTCATATTGAAGAGTTGCTTTACCTGTACAGAGTTTTAGAACCTGGTCCTCAGACAAATGTCGGATAGTATCCAACATCAACTGTAGAATTTCTTCAACATTCTTTTTTGCCATATACTCCTCCTATAAATTAGCCATTTGCCGTATTTCTATGGCAAGATTTTGAATCTCTTTAATCACATCTTCTTGTTGCCTTGTCACTTTTTTTAACACTACTGGTATGCCAGACTGAGGGGCATCCGCATAAAGTGTTTTATTTTCACGCAGAAAAGAAGTGAAGATATGAAAATCAGCTCTCACTTGTCTCATGTACTCTTGTTGAATGGTGATCGGCTTTTTCCCATTGGTGGAGATCATCGTAAACACTACTCCGAGCATCTCTGGAGATATCACTGTTAACTGGTTAGTGTCTCCCTGGCGAAGATGGTGATTGTACTTATCTTTTAAAATATGGATATGTCGGATTAGAGTATGAATGCCAAGGGTGGATAAATAATCTGCTTTTGCAGGAACTATGTAATAATCGCTCGCCACCATGGCGTTCTGCGTCACAATATTAAAATTCGGAGGACAATCGATTAAAATTACATCATATTCTTCTCTAAGAGAATCTAAATTTCTTTTTAAGAGCGATAATACACGTAAATAATTGCTACTAATCGCGCGATCCGTTGGTCCACCGAGTCTACTTGATAACTCCATGTCCACATGAATTAATTCTAAGTGAGAACAAATGAGATCTATTTTTCCATTTTGATTAAAAAAAGAATGAAGCTTGTTGTTGACTTGATAAGGAGTAATAACCGAATTTCTCAAGGGTGCGTTCGCGTTATGATCTAAAAATTCATCATACCAGTCCTTAATGGTTCGTTTCTGTTGGTCCAAGTTCCGCCACTCTTCAAAACTTACAAATGAAAGAGTTAAGTTCGCTTGCGGATCTAAATCAATCAATAGCACTCTCTTTCCCTGATGAGCTAGTTCTGCCGCTATGTTAGATGTAACCGTTGTCTTCCCTACCCCACCTTTATAATTCATGATGGAAATTATCCCAAATTCATCGCCCCCTGTGGTCCGTTCGTAGTCTCCCAGTTTTATGTATATGCGATGTGGATTTAATTCTTTCTTAAGAAGCACGCGTTGTATTTCAATTGGGAGTTTCAGTCCTTTACCAAGAGGGTAAAGACCATTACCCAGACATTAACCCTTTCTTACTCCGGTATAAGGGTGGAACGATTGTAAGGGTTTCCTCCATTCCATAAAGATCTTGTATATATGGGACCATTTGTTGAAGCTGGTCTTTTAATTGATACAGTAGTTGCTTCCGTCGTTCGATTTCATCGCTGTCTGCGCTGTCCATCCAGGTGGATGCTCGTACCCATGTGCGCATGAGTCGGTCCAATTCTTCGATGTTTTGATAAATGGCAGACAAATAGTATTTTAGTTGTTTTTTTGCTAAGGGGAATTGTTGCAAGGTTGATAGTGTTGAGAATAATACCGTGTTTGCTCCATTCAGCAGAGGGGTCATTTGTTGTTCAATGGGGGTATGACTAACCGGAAATTCTTTCAGCAATTCTTGAATCATTCGATAGCTTTTCCACACATGCTTTAACATGTAAACACCCTCCTAATATTGACTACTCGTCTGAATGACCTTCTAATTCTTTCATTGTATGTTTGGGACAATCATTCTTATGTCAATGAAGGGTATTAAAAAGAGCGTATCCTTACAGATACACTCCATTAGTAAACTCTTATTTACCGATAAACATCTGTGTCCAATAGTTTCCTGACTCTACATAACCTACTCCAATGTAATTAAAGTTTGCATTTAAAATGTTTTTACGGTGTCCTTCGCTATTCATCCATGCTTGTACAACTTCTTCTGGTGTTCTTTGACCCATCGCAATATTTTCACCTGCATTTTGATAAGAAACGCCAAACTGCTTCATCATATCAAAAGGTGAACCATACGTTGGGCTTGTATGACTAAAATAGCCGTTTTTTGACATATCAAGTGACTTTTCGCGAGCTACTTTACTTAGAGCCGTATCAACTTTTAAAGCAGCTAAACCGTTCTTCGCACGCTCTTGGTTAGTTAAATCAACTACTTTTTGTTCATACACACTTAATGCGCTTGTTGTTTGAGTGGTTTGTGTTGGTTCGGTTGTTGTTGGCTGTTGAACAGGTGTTTGTGTCGTTGTTGATGTATTTGGATTAACCTTGATTCCTAGATTTGCAAAATACTTTTCTAGATAGCTATTTAATTCGTTTAAGTTGGAGCCCTGATACACATAGACCTTTTGTTGAACAGTTGTTGTATTTTCAGCAGCACTTGCTTTTTCTACCAATGGACTTGCTACGGTTAACGCTGCCGCTGCTGCTACTGTAAGAATGATTTTTTTCTTCATCATGTATTCTTCCTCCTAAAATCAATTGGTCGTTCATGACAAATTCATCGTATCATACGATTTTTGTCATATTTCAGGAAGGAATTTACAGTTTGAACTTCTATCATACAAAATGTTGTAAGGAAGACGTTATTGACCATTTTCGTAAAAGGGATTTATTCGTTTATTATAGCTTGCTACCATATTTCTATAAATTTACTATTATTTTCAAGTAACACCAATAATTATAGTAAAAATGGATATTGACAGGTTTTATTTATAAGTAGTTGTATAACAAATATTTCAATATAGTTTCTAACTTTACAAAAAAACTCGTTTTGATAAACGAGTTTCTGTTGAGAGCTATTGAGGACACAAAACGGTGATCTGATAAGGTGTAGTTTGAGCAGGAATACTCATAGTGGAAGGTCCATAGATGACAATTAAATCACGATTCGCTGGGTTTAGTGTAAAAGGTTGACCATTCGTTAATAACACTGGTGTATAAGGTGAAAGATTTAACTGCAATTGTCCATCCCTGCTCACCAACTGACTATTAAAATAATCCACTTTGACATTTCGATTGGTTGCTTCTTTCACCATAACCAGCGCCTGATACTGTGGAGGATAAATAAGAATCGTTGGTGCATTTCCATCATAATACCCCGTTACACGATCTCCAACGGCCACAATGGCCTGATCAACAAAATACGTCCTTGAAGAAACGACGAAATTTACAACGGCTCCCGTTGCATTTACAACCGAAATGAATTTATTACACCCTGCTGCTTCTCCATTTTGACCCGTGTTAAAATCACTAATCATCGTAACCGTACCTTGAAAAGAATAAAAATTTATCATTTTCATAACCTCCATTGAAAAATAGCACATGATGAACAAGTATCCTACATAACTCTTCCTCACTAATACCTATGTTTATGAAATATGATTAAAGAAGATGAATCTTTACAAAGTTGAACCTCAGCTAAGGAAAAGGTGCTAAACAAAATCCAGATGTTTAACAGCTTTTTCCTTTTACATATGATTAATATACTTTCGTTGCTTCATATTGAAAGTCTATCAATTGGTAATTCTGTCTTTGCTACATATCTCTTGGGGTATTGCTAAATTCCGCAACTAAAATAACTTGTTTTATCTGAAAAATGCTCCCTTTTCCCCCTTTTGACCGTTTTTCCCACTTAGCCAAAAACTCTGAGCAAAATTTGAAGGAAAAGTTTTCGGAGTTTAAGAGATTGAGAGAACAAAACATCACAAAGCTAAAAGAATGGGTTGATCCAGACAAACATCTTGATATAACTAGCATCCATCCTATACTCATCTACCCTCAACACAACACTCTTCATGATTCCATTTTGAATATTGTACAACATTTTAGGTAATAGGACTCTTGCAAATTTTATATTTGTTTTAATTTTCTGAATATAATAAAAAATTACTTGTAAACACAATAAATTGCTATTTATCACTCTTATCCTATCGTCGCCTTCATGATAACCTTTTGTTGTAAGGGCTTACATATTATCTATTAGAGGAGGGTTTATTTTTTCCTAATGTAGTGTTTCTCTACCTATTACTTGTTAACACAAAGGAGGAAAAAGAAGAATATGTTAAAAACAATGAAAAAACGTGTAAAATCTGCAATGATGGTAACTTTTGCTGCTGCCATGACCTTTTCTTTCACAATTGATACATCCGCTGCAAAGCAATTAGACACAAGCTCGTCCACGTATCGAACCGTTACAGAAATTGAAGACTGGGGCGCCGCTATTACAAAAGTCATCGTCAATATTAACACCCCTATTCCCCAAAATTCAGTTACCAAAGATACGTTCAACGTTCATGTAAAAAGAAGTGATGATAGATTGGCCAATCCTTTTTTAGAGGAAGGCTATCGAAAGGTCACTAATGCTTATGTTTCTGATGCAAATGGAAACCCAGCTGTAAGAGGGAAATATGTTGTATTAGAAATGGAGATTGGGCCTACTGTTTCATTAGGGTCGGCACTCAATTATTCTCGATTTAATGACTGGGTTGATAGTGAATATACGATTACTCAAGTGAACGATATTGTATACAATTCAGGAAAGATTTCAGGATTAGTCGTCACTTCAAGTGATGGGGGAACTCGAGAGTTAGTTGACGATTTCTCATCTGGAAGTTTCACACATGAAGGCACGACTTTAACTTTTGCAAACTATGAACCTCAAAAAACAAAAGGAATAGAAAAGAATCCACTAGTCATTTGGCTCCACGGTGGTGGTGAAGGTGGAACAGATGCAACCATTCCTCTATCGGCAAATAAAGCGACTGCTTTTGCATCTGAAGAAATTCAAGCCTATTTTGATGGCGCTCATGTATTAGCCCCTCAAACACCAACAAGATGGATGCAAGGTGTTTCAGGCTCTGCTGATGGAACATCCATTTATCAAGATGTTCTTATGGCATTAATTGAAGATTATGTAGCCAATCATAAAGACGTGGATCCTAATCGCATCTACATTGGTGGAGCCTCTAACGGCGGTTATATGACCATGTTAATGGTTCGTGATTATCCAGGATACTTTGCTGCTGGCTTCCCTGTTTGTGAAGGTTTAAATGATACGTTAATTTCTAATGAAGATATTCAGGCTCTGAAACAAACGCCACTTTGGTTTGTTCACGCGAAAAATGACACCACTCTTCGACCTGAACAAAACACTCTCCCAACTTATAACCGGTTAATTGCTGCGGGTGCTACCAATGTTCATTTATCATTGTTTGACGATGTACGTGACACGTCAGGATTATATAAAAACACAGATGGTACTCCATACCAATACCCTGGACATTGGTCTTGGATCTATGTATACAACAACGTACCAACTACTATGATCGACGGGAAAACAACTACTATTATGGAATGGATGGCTGCCCAGTCAAAATAATAGCAACACTCAGAAGCATATATCCTTTATGCTTCTTTTTTTTTGACCATATACCTCTCTACTGAATCCGCATTTTTACTTGCAGAGTGATATCCCAAAATATTAGATATAACAGTTAACATAATACAAACTAGTGGAATATCTTGGATTATATAATAAAAGAGGAGGAGAGTTTGAGTGAATAATAACAATCAAACGAATCCGTATCAGGCCCAAATGGTTCAACAGCCTGACCAAATGAAAAATTTATGTCAAATGTATATGAACTATCATGTTTTCGGACAACTAACGGATGGCTCACAAATCGATGGAATTATCGATAGCATGGATGACGAAGGCGTCACAATGTTAATGCCTGAGGAAATTGATGAAGAACCCATGTCAAGGCAATATGGCTATGGATATAATGACGATTATGATGATTACGGTCGCCCACGCAGAAGAAGATATCGTCGATACCGTAGACAGCGCTTCCCATATGGATTACTATATACACTATTTCGATATCCGTATTACTACCCGCCTTATCCTTATGGGTATGGTTACGGAGGATACTAATAAATCAATTTACCACCATAATTTTACACGAAAAGCGCTCAAAGATGATCTCTGAGCGTTTTTCAAACATATCCTTAATTTCTCGGAAAACCAGTTACATATTGCTTTGGCAATGCTACTTCCTTCTTTAATACCGTTGCAGCTTCAATTGCCCAATAAGGATTTCTTAGCATTCCTCTTCCCACCGCAACTAGGTCTGCGTCTTCATTTCCAATTACAGAGTTTGCAAGCGATGGTTCATCTAAACGCCCAACGGCAATAACAGGAACATCTAGTGCTTCTTTGATCGCTCTTGCAAGTGGTACTTGATACGCCACATGTGTACCAGGTTTACCTGCAGCAGCAATTGGTCCTTCTCCACCCGCACTTACGTGGAACATATCTACACCCGCTTGTTGGAATACTCTTGAGAACTCAATGCTTTCGTTAATACCATATCCACCTTCCACATACTCCCTAGCAGAGATTCGCATGATTAAAGGCATATCTTCAGGCATTTCGCTCTTTGCAGCTTCTATAACTTCACGTCCAAATTTTGTTAGTTCTTGACCATATTCATCGGTTCTTTTATTCGTGAATGGAGAGGTGAATTGATGGATCAAATATCCATGTGCCCCATGAAGTTCAATCACGTCAACCCCCGCCTGTACTGCACGACGAACGGCTAGGCGGAACTTTTCAACCATTTCTTTTACTTCTCCTGTAGAAAGTTCTCTAGGTGTTTTTGAATTTTCATCAAACGGAATAGCAGATGATGAAACGGGTTCAGCCGCATCTTGCGCTTTACGCCCAGCATGAGCAATTTGGATACCCACCTTAGCACCGTGCTGATGACAAGCTTCCACAATGCGAGCAAGTGCAGGGATTTGTTCGTCTGACCATAATCCTAAATCGTAATCACTAATGCGGCCGTCTGGCTCTACGTCTGTCATTTCAATAATGATTAAGCTAGCACCTCCAATGGCACGACTTACATAATGTACATAGTGCCAATCTGTAGCAATTCCATCCTTATTCGTTACAGAATATTGGCACATGGGTGGCATAACAACACGGTTTTTTAATGATAGTCCTTTAATTTCATAAGGGGTGTATAAATGTTTCATAGTTAACTCCTTTTTGGTGCAGGGCACGTTTTTTTATTAAAGATGATTAGTTATTACCTCAACTAAATTTTCCTTAGGTTGAAATCCTATTACCTTTTCGACCACTTCACCATCTTTAAATAGTAGCAGGGTTGGAATACTCATGACACCAAATTCTGCTGTTGTGACTTGGTTATCGTCTACATTGAGCTTAGCAATTTTAACTTGGTTTCCCATTTCTTCATTGATTTCTTCTAGAACAGGCGCGATCATTTTACATGGTCCACACCAAGGTGCCCAGAAGTCAACAAGGACTAACCCGTTGCTTATTTCATTTTTAAACGTATCATCGGTAATTTTCACAATGCTCATTCTTATCCCTCTTTCTTTAGATGTTCTGTCTTTTTTCTATGCGATTAATCTCTGTTTTATTAATCATTTGTGCTTCAAGTTTGGTTGGCTGTGTTAACAAGGAGCTAAGTTCCATAAACCATTCTTTGTCCTTGATCAAAAGTGCAATATCAATTAAGGATAGGATGGATTCCTTGGAATAGGTTGCGGATGTTTCTAAGCGTCTCATTTTCAAAGGATTCGCTGAAATCACCTTTCCCTCCATCTCTTCATTGTCACTCTTGATGATTCTGACTTTCATGTTTGGTGAAAATGGTTCATCACTATGAATATAGCCATGAAACAATTCCCCATAGTTTGTTTTCCCTCTTACCCAATCTCCCACTTGGAAAGGTTTCATCTCGTTGCACCACCTTAACTGTAATGTTTTAGTTTACATTTTAACTAGTGATTAATGCTGGTGAAAACCTGTAGATGGATTCGTAATCATAAATTCTTCCTTTGGTAAAAAGAAGTACTGAATCCATACGCCATCTAAAAAGCTTTCACGACGATCTAACAAAATATCAATTTCTTTGTCGGTTTTTACAATCTCATCATGCTCGGTTGGAGTATCTAGCTTCAGGTCAAAGTGCGCGTGATTGACATGATTTTCTGTCACATATACGCGAACCATTTTTCCTTGTGCTTCTTCCGTTTCCAACATCTTTTTTAATACCTTTGCTGCGTTACGATTGATTTTTACTTTCATGGGTAGGTCTCCTTCTTCATCATCTGTAATGATTTTTATTACATTTATTCGAAAAAGAAACAAAGCTAAAAAGTTTCTTTTTGTTTCACAAGTTCAACGACTTCTTTTATCGTATATTCTTTCAAATATTCACCGAGATGTTCTTCCGCCCCCATAAAGATGGAGAACAAAACGCTCTTCATATTCGCTCCGACAATGCACTGACCGTTAGAATCTGTACATTTTGGCTGGAGAGCACCTTCAGAAGTGATTTGATAAATATCCCAAAGATTGACCTGATCCAAGTCCAAGGCAAAAATAAATCCGCCACCTGTACCTTCCTTTGATGTGATAAAACCATTCTTCTTTAACAAGCTAAGCACTTTTCGAATACGAACAGGATGCACTCCTGCACTTTCCGCGATGTACTCACTAGTTGACATTCGGTCCGGCTGCAACGCCAGAAGAGTTAAACTGTGAATGGCAAGGGTGAAATCACTATTCATGCGTTGCCTCCTTCGAATTGGTTTTAAATCTTACTGTAATAATATTCGTTACAGTAAAACATGTCAAGTACATAAGCCTATTCTAAGAAAAAAATCATACAGAACAAATAGCACATTCTAATTAAGTAGTTGGTTGGTTTACAGTCATGTATTTTTATCATCCTTTTTTAATTCAAATAGCTTCGAAAGAATGTAGTTCAAAGTAAAAACAACAAACAAAGATACGATAAAATACAAAATTCCTTTTGGCATAAACATATTGTAATAGTAGAAAAAGATCGTACAGACTATAGATAATATTAAATATTGATAAAAGGTCTTCATATACACTCCGTCATATTAGTTTCTCTACAAAGATTTAAACACTTACAAACACTGAATAAATAAACAACAAAGTTAAAACAACTATGGTGACATATTTGGAGATTTGTTTGAGTTGTTCACTATCAAAAGTCTTTATCAGTAAATACAAATATCCAATTACCCATATCCCGTTCTGAAAAAAGTAGATATTATGTTTCTAATCATATTTATATTAAAAATTAAGTCCAATAGATTTCCTCCCAAAACTAAATTATTGAAATTAAAATGTTATTATGAACAATTTTCATTTCCTTTTTCTTATGATCTTTTTTCTCCAGTATGCATTACCAACAATCAATACTAGTACTCAATTAAGAGTAGAAACAGTTATTTATTTTATTTTTTTGTAAAATTAGTCTATAATAAGGATAGATATTCCAAATACTAAAAATAAGCGCAGTGCTCGTAACACTACGCTTACCTTGACAACGCATTATCGCAGAATGATGCGATTGGCTAGATCATTAGTGTTTTCTGAGTAGAGCCCACCTGTCCGCCAAGATCAGGGTGGGTTTTACTTTTTTATTTTATCAATTAAAAGTACGATAAGAGTTACCAGCGCTATCATAAACATTCCGGTATTCAAATCAACGATAGATATCACCTCCCCCAACGGAAGGCTCAATCGCCCCACCCTGCCTATATGCAATTGTCTACTCTATTATACCACAATAAACATACGCTTTTTTCCTATGAAGGGGAATTTTGGTACATAAGTTGTACTCTACTTTTGTTAAAATTACTAAATAGTCTTTCCTTTCAGGAGATACACAGAGAGGAAGAGGCAAAGAAGAATCCTTTCATCAATAAAATTTAAAAAGCCTAAATCAGCATAATGATTTAGGCTAGCTTATCTGTTAATTATGGGCAATGGCTTCTATTTTCTGATTGCTTTTCACTAATGAATTCACAGCACTAAACAACGCACGGATGGATGAAGTCATAATATCTGTATCAATTCCACAGCCCCAATGAACGATGCCGTTTTGATCTTTTATTCCAATATAAGAGACGGCATTCGATTTCGAGCCGATTTCTTGCGCGTGCTGTTTGTACTCCAAATCTGCAAACTCGATACCGAACTTGGTTTGGAGAGCATTGCTCACTGCATCCAATCGTCCGTTACCTACACCCGGTAGCTCCAGTTCATTTCCTTCATATTGTACCGTTACCATCGTATCATAGTTTTCATTTTTTGCCGTTTTTGAATGGATGAATTGAATTGGATCAGAGATATTCACATAGCCATGAATAAAGATATCGTAAATCTCACTTGGCATAAGCTCTTTGTTTTCATGATCGGAAACATTTTTAACAGCATAACCAAAGTGTTCACGCATTTTTGGTGGAAGATCAAAGCCGTATTGCTGCTCTAAAAGATAACCAATTCCACCTTTACCTGATTGGCTATTGATGCGAATAATATCTCCCTCGTATACTCTTCCAATGTCCTTTGGATCGATTACTAAGTAAGGAACATTCCATGCGATATTTTCCTTTTCTTCACGCCACTTAAAGCCCTTTGTGATTGCGTCTTGATGGGATCCAGAGAACGCTGTAAATACAAGCTTCCCAGCATATGGATGCCTTTCATGGACCTTCATCTTTGTTAAGCGCTCGTACGTTTCCATGATTTCGATGACATTTTCAAAATTAAGCTTTGGATCCACTCCGTGTGAGTATAGGTTTAAAGCTAATGTCACGATATCAACATTCCCTGTTCTTTCACCGTTACCAAAAAGTGTTCCCTCAATTCGTTGTCCTCCTGCTAATACCGCCAATTCGGCATCAGCAATTCCGCTCCCACGGTCATTATGCGGGTGAATCGATAGAATTACGTTGTCACGATAGCTTAAGTGATCACTAATGTATTCGATTTGGCTAGCATACACATGTGGCATTGAGTGAGAAACCGTTGCTGGTAGATTAATAATTACTTTGTTCTCAGCAGTCGGTTGCCAGACATCAAGGACTCGATTACAAATATCTAAGGCAAATTCCATTTCCGTACCGGTAAAGCTTTCGGGCGAATATTGGAAAACAAACTCCCCTTCAGTTTCTGCCGCATACTTCTGAAGTAGCTTCGCACCCGTTACAGCAATATCAATGATTTCTTCTTTTGATTTTCTAAACACCTGTTCTCTTTGAGCAACAGAAGTTGAGTTATATAAGTGGACAACTGCTTTTTTCACACCTTGAAGCGATTCGAACGTTTTCTTGATGATGTGATCTCTTGATTGTGTTAGCACTTGGATCGTCACATCGTCTGGGATTAAGTTTTGCTCAATTAATGTACGTAAAAATGTGTACTCTGTTTCAGAGGCAGCTGGAAAGCCAACTTCAATCTCTTTGAACCCAATTTTTACGAGCAATTGGAAGTACTCTAGCTTTTCTTCAAGCGTCAACGGAACAACCAACGCTTGGTTTCCGTCCCTTAAATCAACACTACACCATAAAGGAGCATCTGTAATGTATTCCTTCTCCATCCACTTCATGCTTTTGACTGGAGGCATAAAATAACTTCTAGAGTACTTCTCAAATTTTTCCATTGTCACAACGACCTTTCTTCAGAAAATATAAAAAGCCCATCATCTCATAAGAGACGACAGGCTTTGCCTACGTGGTACCACTCTTTTTGGTTTGTTCATACGAAACAAACCCACTTTATGACTTGATTACGGTTGTCATCCGTTAAGGCCTACTACCACTTCAGCCTTACCACTTCTGGGCGAGTTGGGGGATTTATTGACTGTCTTTCACCAACCGACAGCTCTCTAAACAATAAATGAACCTTAATGCTCCCATTCACTGTGTTTCAACTTTTTAAATTTTCTTAATTCTATTACGAGTGATGGGATAAGTCAACCGGATTTTTGAAAAATTTTCATTTGTGCAAAAATAATGTATATTTAGAGAACGCTTACTCTTTTATAAATCAGACCTTTGAAATAAGGTTGGGACTCAAGTTGTTCTAACGAAATCATCTTTTGTCTGAACAACCCTTAATTTACTTAACCATCCCCCGAGCATCCACCTTCCATACATCAATCACTCGACCATTTTCGTGTATTATATATTCATCAAACTGGTTGACCACGGTACATGCATGGTTCGGTATAATTTGTACTTTATCATTAAGCTTTAAAGACGCCTCCTGTAACAAAACGCCAACTCCATGTTCTTCCGACAAGCGTTCAATCACGATTTCTGGATGTCCAATTACATGTCCAAATCCAGTTACGGTTTGATTTCCATGCGCCCCTTTGTCTAAGCAAAGTGATTTACTCCCTGTATCGAAAATAACGCGATTCTTGTAGACTCCCACTACTGAAGCAAGTAATGTTAGTGCACAGCGGCCGATCGACGTCACTCCCAACCCAGCCTGAATCGCATCGAAAAACACCGCATTTCCTGGTCGGATTTCTGTCACTCCTGTAACTTTTCCAGCAATCTTATAGCTCGGTGTTGAACCGACACTACGAACAGGTATTCGTATACCCTCTTTTTCGCACTCATTGGCACTTTCTACAACGGCTAGTCCTTCTTGATATCCAATCGTTTCGATCTCGTCCATTGTTTTTGCAGCATAGGAATGCCCTGCGTGGGTAAAAATACCTCCAAGCTTTAACTTAGAATGACTCATGATCGCCTTTGCTAAGATGACTGCGTCCTTTCCTGGTTCGACTCCACATCGATTTAGTCCAGAATTTACTTTGATCCACACCTCAAGTGTAAAGGGAGTTTGCTCTAACTCAGTCTGCAAATACGATAAAGCTTTCGTCTGATCAACAGCTATCTTAAGTTGTACTCCCTGCTCAAGGAGTTTGACTAATCGTTTGATTTTATCGGGACTTGAGATCGGATACGCGATTAATATGTCTTTGATCCCACCTGCAGCCATGACCTCTGCCTCACTAATTTTCGCCGTCGTAACCCCAACAGCACCCGCTTCCATCTGTAGCTGAGCAATTTTTATTGACTTATGTGTTTTCATATGTGGGCGGTAAACAATTCCTTGTTCTTTTGCAAAGGATGACATTTCGTATATGTTTGTTAATAGCTTTTGATAGTCTAGAAGCAATGAAGGTGTGTCTAACTGGTTCATGCTTTCCCTCCTTTAGGTAATAATTACCTTCATTATACAAAAAGAAACTCCTCTTGAATGAATACAAGAAGAGTTCATGAAATTATTTTTTATCCTTATCATTATCTCCATATAACTCCTCAGAAAACTCCGTTGCAAAATTTGATTGCAGCGTTCCACGAACTCTATTGTCATTTTCTTGTAATCCACCTCTACGACTAACAACAAAGTACGTTAACGAAAAGAACGCTACCATACTTATCCCCGTTACCAATCCAGCTGTTTGCCCAGGAATTAACGGCATACTGAGTAACACAATGATCAAACTGACCAAAGCAATCCAGGACGTATATGGAAATCCAGGCATCTGACAAATGCCACCTGGAGGACAGCCGTTCCTTTTTCGATAGCGTATATGACTGGCCATAATTACGGCATAAGTGAAGATTAAAGCAAAACCACCTGATGTAATTAATACTAGATAGGCTCTCGGAAACATCAGACCGAATAATAAGCCGGCGAGCATCGCTAAGCCTGAAAATAATATTCCTCGATAAGGAACATCGGTATTGTCTTTTAATTCTTGTGGCGCGTGACCCTCAATCACAAGGGACCGAATCATTCTTCCTAATCCAAATACGGCTGACAGCATGGCGGAAAGAATGGCTGATATTAATACAAGGTTCAATGCTGTCCCTGCCCAGCCAATTCCCCAGCGAGTGAGTGATGCGACCATGGGACTGACATTTTCACTCAGGAGAGCGGTCGGGATAAGTGGGAGTAACACCAACACGTATAGCAGATACAAACCCACTAAACACAATACCGTATTTCGAATCGCTTTCGGGATCGTGTCAGTAGGATTGTCTGCCTCGGTTGCAGCGAGGGCAATAATTTCAAATCCTGCATATGTAAAAATAACTAACAGCATGCTCCCTGCAATTCCACTGATTCCTCCTGGCATGAGAGGCTGTCTCGTAACTTCGCCTAATCCAATTGCTGAGGCGCCAGGGAACACTCCGAAAATCAACCCTAACGCTGTAAGAATAAAAAAGATAATCGCGAACACCTTGATTGCTGACAATCCGCTTGTTAGCTTCCCAATTTTATCTACGCCTAATAAATTGATGAGCGTTATTCCTACAATGATTGATCCACCAAGCCAAGCGATCGACACGTTCGGATACCAATTGCTAATGAGCATTGAAATCGCTGTTGCTTCGCTCGACATCGAGAGAATCGTACCTGTCCAGTACAACCACCCAACGACAAAGCCTGTCCCATGACCAAGTTCTCGAGCAGCAAAGGTACTAAACGATCCAATTGTTGGACTTCCTACCGTCATCTCTGACAACGCATAAAGGATAAAATAAACAAGTGCTCCCCCTAATATAAACGATATTAATATCGCAGGTCCTGCCGCATTAATGGCCACCGATGATCCAAGGAAAAAGGAACCCCCGATGACACTTCCTAACGCCATCATCGTTAGCTGCCAAGCAGACAACCCTCTTCGTTCTTTCTTCATTCACTTTTCACCCATTTTCTTCATAATGTCCTGTTATTATTTGCGCAAAAGGTGAAAGGATACAGTTTAAGAAGAGTTGTTAAATATAGACAAAAAAAACTGACCTCTTTAGTCAGCTTTGTTCTGTTTATGCATTTCCACTTCATCTCTCATTCGCTCTTCCTCTTCATCCACACTGATTCGGGCGATTTGTTCAATTAGCTGGTGATGGACTTGATCCATGTCTTCTTGGCACTGAAATGCGTCTTTTTTAGTCAAGGTGGTTACACTCCTCTTTTGACAGATACGGTTACGAATATTATCCAATAAATTGGATGATCTTATTCCCTGTTCCATATTAGATAATAATCCTTGAAGAGGATGTGGTAAAATTGGTTGGAATATCCACTTTTGTATAGTATTTTCAATTAAGGACATGTTATACATACGGGTGTTATTCTGTATACATAGGACCTAAGGGGTTGATCTAGGTGTGTGGCGCCCTAGGATTTAGTTGAATAAACGGGGTACTAATTTTTAATATTGTAATTGATAAAGCTGCTGATATATAGGAGATTACACACAAGAGGAACAATATGAAAATTATCGTCATTTCCGATACACATATGCCTAAAAAAGCAAAAAGACTCCCTCTCCAGGTCGTTTCAGAGTTACAGCAATGTGATTTAATCATCCATGCTGGAGATTGGCAAACCATAGAGATTTATCATGAGTTGTTACAATACGGACAAGTAAAAGGTGTGTTTGGGAATGTAGACTCTGAGGAGCTGCAAGGACTTCTTCCTGAAAAACTTGTAGTAGATATAGAAGGGGTTCGAATTGGAGTCGTTCATGGTCATGGCAAACGCTGGACTACGGAGAGGCGTACAATGGAAGCTTTTGCAGATGATCCCGTCGATTGCATCATCTTTGGTCACTCTCATATTCCTATTTTAAAGGTAGTTAATGGGATCCTATTATTTAACCCTGGTTCTTGCACGGATAAGAGACGACAGCCGAAGCCATCGTTCGGTATCATCACGGTTAAGGATGGAATTCATGCCGAGCATGTGTTTTTTAATAAAGAATAAGGAGAAGTCCTATGAAATACTTCTCCCTGTATTCTTTATTTATATAGTTTTAAATAACGCTCTAACTTTCGAATCACAAATTTCGCATCAGGTCCAGAGCCTCTTAGAGTTGCGGAAGCAAATGACCGTTGACCTTCTAACCCTACATAATAGAGACCTGGTACCACAGTGCTAACTCCACCTACATGTACGGGTTCTCCTGTTGAATCGATTGCTCCTATTTTTACTAAGTGACTCAGATGATTTTTATATCCAGTGGCAAAAATGACCGTATCTACCTGCTCCTTGTTTCCATCTGGCCATATGATCCCATCGCAATAAAATCTAGTAAACATTTTAACTTGGTTTGGATTTCCTTTATCCACTTGTTTTTTATATGGTCCAAGATCGAGGACTGGCTTCGTTTTTGGTGCGGTTTTGCCTAATCTCCAGAAAGGAAATTGATCAAATCCTGATAGTTTAAGCCAAACATGTATATCCTGACCTAATACTTTTTGTTTTTGAAAACGAACTGGCTGTCGTACAGCTAATGTGGTCTTACTAACTTTTGAAAGCTCAATGGCAATTTGCACAGCAGAATTTCCACTTCCAACAACAATGATTCTTTCATTAATAAAGGGGTCTGGATTTTTATATTGAGAGGAATGTAGGATACGTCCATTAAATAACTCACTTCCCTTCACTTGAGGGAGATAAGGATTTCGGAAAGTGCCGGTAGCATTGATAATCACTTTAGAATGATAGGTCTCTCCATTTTTGGTTTTAACAGTAAAAATATGATTGTTTTTCTTAACTGATAGAACCTGTTTCTTGATATGAACAGGAAGTTGAAATTGCTGAGCATATTCTGCTAAGTATCGAATTACTTCAGATTTATTTGGATATTGATTGAGATCACTAGGGAACTTCATTCCCGGCAATGATGAAAAATTGGCTGGGGAAAACAATTGAAGACTATCATAATAATGTGGCCAGGATCCTGCTGCAACGTTACTTGATTCTAAAATAACGAATTGATATCCCTTCTTACGTAAAAAATACCCTGAAGCTAAACCAGATTGACCTCCTCCAATTACAATAACATCCCAGATTTCACTCATATCCATCCCTCTTTTATTTGTATTATACAAGTATTTTAACCGAGTTAGAAATAACAAGTTGAAAATTGGATTCAATTGTCACACTGATAGAACACTAGAATATTACACCGTCATCTTCTTTTTCACCTTAACCTAGAAAACTCAATTCACTAACATTTACCAAGTTATGATAAGATTAACTATAAAATAATTATTTGTAAATCACAAGTAATTTTTATGAAGAAAATATAATATTGGTTACATTGCCTTCCAAAAAATAAAGACTGCCCCCTGATGGTCTGTATTCAAGGGGTAGCTCCCTTAGTTTACATAATAATATTATAGTTTCCTAAAGCTTTGTATCTGTACTTGAATCCTGATTCTTAGGTTTCCCTGTCTTTTTTAACTGAAAAAATACTTCCCGTATAGATGCAATGGCTATAAACAACATTCCTAGTCCGCACCAGATAAAAATGAGCCAATTAAAAAACTGAAATGTACCAAATGACATCTGATCCTTCCTTAACAGGTGATAGATAAAGAGGTATAATGAATGAGACTTTTTGGATAGAAATGGAGTTTTTTACATGCGAATTTTAGGAGCAGTTGTCGGTTTTTTTACAGTGGATTTTCTTTTTCATATTATAGATGCGTTAGCATTTGGATGGAAGGCCGATACCGCACCAGAGCGGATTGGTGCGGTTGGATTCGGGATCGTCATTCTTCTCTTACTAATGACCCTGTTTTACCGATTGTTTTCAAAATCCTTTTTCCATGGATTTATCGTAGCAACGGGTCTTTTCTTAAGTTTTGATATCGTCGTGTTTCATTGGGTCTTTCAGCTTCACCGAATTACTAGTGGTCCTGAGGCGAATTGGTTGGAGCCTCTGTTTGTTTTAGGGGGAACAATTCTACTTTTAGTTGGGATTAGAAAAGAGAGATCTGCAAGGATTTTAGAAGATAAAGGGATAAGTATATAAAAAGGTGTAAAGGACAGGAAATGATAACCTGTCCTTTATTTAATATGGATTCTTTATTTATCTTCCCTTAATAAATATTCATTGTCATCTTGATCATAAAAAGTGAACATGGTTCCAAACGGCATTCTTAACATTTCTCCTACTTTCACACCATTTTGTGTCATTTTCTCATAAGATGAGTCAATATCCGTCGTGCTGAATAGAATGGAAGGATGGGCAACTTTAGAAGGCTGCTGCTGTTCCATGGCTGACTTCGAATATAAAATGATAGTGGTAAATTCATCATCACTAGGCCCTACCTCTATCCATTTCATATTGGGTCCCATCGGTTGCTCGAGTTTTAACACAAAACCAAGTTTATTTAACCAGAACTCTTTTGCTTGTTCTTGATCTTCTACATATACAGTAATTTTGCCAACTTTATTAATAATCATAAATAGCCCCTTTCTCACACATCTCGCATTATTGGAATAGTTTACTTTGCATTCGCGTCTGGTTGATGAATTCCGAAAATGTTCCCTTCCGTATCCAGATAATACCCCTGCCATGCCATTCCTGGAAGTGCGTGTTTCGGCAAGGCCACCTTGCCTCCATTCTCCAGAATTTTTGCTTCTATTCTATCGTAGTCTTCCACACCCATGGTACAAGCATAGCCATTCATCGCTTGGTTTGGTTCTGGAGAAGGTCCTTGACGTTTCATTAAGGCACCATTAATTCCAGGTTCACTATCCGTGCCGGTCACAGCCCCAAAGTAAGGCAATCCTGCATACTCACTCCAGTCTTGAAAAGTCCACCCAAATACTTCCCCATAAAACTTCGTTGCACGATCCATGTTATCCACGTGAATTTCGAAATGAATAGGTCTTCCCATAATTTCCTCCTAATTGAACAATTAGTTTCTTGTCGAATCTATTAAGTATTCTAGTATACGTAAGGATACTCCTTCATTATTGTAACAAATAGACGAATTTATTCTTGTATACAACCCATTCTTATTTCTGTCTAAAATTGTATATTCACCACTACTCCATTATACTAAATATAGGAAATGTATAAATCTAACAATTACTATTTTAAAAGGAGATCGGAAGAATGAAACTTGGCGCTTTTTCTATTAGCTTAAATGTAAAAGATATACATAAATCAAAAGAGTTTTATACCAAACTTGGATTTGAAGCATTAGGAGGAGATATTTCTCAAAACTGGCTTATTATGAAGAATGATAGCTGTATAATCGGTCTTTTCCAAGGGATGTTTGAAAAAAACATCCTTACATTTAATCCTGGATGGGATGAAAATGCACAAAATCTTGAATCCTTTACAGACGTAAGAGAACTTAAAAAAATCCTTCAAGAAAATGGCATCCATATTGTATCTGAAGGTATTGAATCTAGTGAAGGACCGGCACACTTTACTATCGAAGATCCAGATGGGAATCCTATTCTTTTAGATCAACATCGATGATTGGGAGCTAACTCAAAAAAAGGAAAGGCTCAGAGTCTGAAAAAACTCTGAGCCTATTAGTGTTTAAAATTCTTATTTGGCTGGTTCCTCTACTACTGGCTTACCCGTATCAAGTAAAACTTTATTCATCCCTAAGAAAATAGAAAGGATGAAAATCAATATTCCCGTTCCCACCAATAGCCATTCCACCTTGATCACGTCTGCCATCGGGCCGAAAATCAGCATTCCGATTGGCATCATTGAAGTTGAAATCATCCCAAACACTCCGAAAATCCTCCCTAAATAGCTCTCATCGACCTTCTCCTGTAATAATACCGTGGTTGGAGTATTGAAGATCGGCATAGAAATTCCGAAAATAGCCATGAAAAATAAATATACCCAGAAAACCGGAACAACCCCTAATGCAAAAGTACATATTCCCATCAAAAGGCTTGCAAAGGTCATGGTATGAATTTTGTTTGGAAAGCCACCCCAAGCAGCAATGATTCCCCCACCGACCATCATGCCAATGGACCAAGCAATTTCGACCGCCGTTAATCGCCAAACATCATCACCAAAGCTTCGTGTCACTTGAAGAGGAGTTAAAAAGGCGGCTGGCGCCATCAAGATAAAGAATATGCCAAAGAACAGAAAAAACTGTTTCAAAAATGGGTTACTCTTAATATACGTGACCCCTAACTTAAAATCTTCGAGATAGCTAGTTGATTGTTGATCACTTGCTTTCTCATGAGCGGAGAAAATAAAAGTAGGAATGAAACCACAAATGATAAATAGGGTCATCATCATTCCAGACTCTGTATGTAATGTGATATGCCACATCATCGCATATTGAACCAGGGCTGAACCAAAAAGTGAGATGGTCTGACTGCTTAAAAATAATATAATGTTCTTTTTCCAATGTTCCGTTTGATCATTATTTACTGAATTCATCTATATACACCTTCTCAACATAAATAAACACACAAAAAAAGCAGAGATTTGTTCCCCTGCTTGAAATAATACTATAGTTTCCATATATTTGCACAAAGCAATTTAAGCTTTTTTATACTGGTATCTTATGAATGGGTTTTGCACTGCTTTTTATTTCTTCTTTTGAAAAATAATTGGCAAGTAGAGCACCGATTGATAAATTAACCATCATATTCAAGATAGGTGCAATGACCCCAAGTTCTCCGATGAACTGATAGGCTAGGATCGCAGCAAAGGCGGTGTTGCATAATCCAACTTGAAAGATGGCAGCACGTGTATCTTCTTCATTCATTATTTTTTTGCAAATGAAATAGGTTAACACCATTGGCAGAAGTACTTGGACGAAGGTAGACACTACCACCAATGGAATCAGTTCAAGCTCACTCGCAATGGATTCTTTGCCACTCACCATAATAATATGAACAATGAGTAATAATGCTAAGGCTGACCCGAGTTTTGTTATCATTTTAGAGTTTTCAACCAGCCTTTTCGCCTTTTGTTGAAAGAAAAGTCCGGCACTCAGCGGGACAATCACGATAAGAATAAACGATTGAAGCAAATTAAAAGATGATATGGAAATGTTACTATTCGAAATTCCCATCATCGATAAAGGGGTTACAAATGGGCTGATGATGACATCTAGTAAAGAGGAGGCAATCACTAGACTCGTATTTCCCCCTGCTATAAACGTATACACGGTAGCTGCTGTTGCACTAGGTACAGCACCAGCTAATATGAGACCAGCGGCCACTTCCGGTTCATCGGAGAAGAACAATGAAGCTAATCCAATGGAAATTAAAACGGTTATGGTCCACTTCAAAATAGCAATAATGAACAATTCCGTTTTCTTTTTATTAATGGTTTTTATCCCTTCTATATTCATCGATAACCCGGTAAATAATATAACGATTCCCAAGAGGGCGCTTGGGACGATCGGTGGTACTTTTAAGTATACAGGTGAAAAATAGGTGCTAATTCCAGTTATAATAATTAATAGTGGTAACCTTTTTGATAAAAACTCTGTTACTTTTACCATTCAATTGCCCTCTTTCGGTTTATTAACGAATAAAAGAGAACAGTATTATGTGAAAGCCTTTTGAAAAATATAGGCTCCGTTTTCTTTCGCCTTTAATTCTACTGTATCATTTATGGTTACTTCCTCTTTCATTCTACCCGTTAACTTTAATCCATTCTCAAGCTCTACAAGCACGACGTTAAAGGGGGCTAAATGCTGGTAATCAGGTGAACTAATGTGAATGGTCGTATAGGTGTATATCCTACCTTTGCCAACAACTTCTTTTTCATAGAAGTGGTCATTTCTACAATTGGGACATAAATATTTTTTTTGAGTAAAGAGATGACTACAATCGGAACAAGCATATGCGATAAAGTCCATTATTCACCCACCCTTTCAAGGATATGTACGGTTGAATAAGACCCTGTGCCACCAAGGTTCTGTGAAAGTCCCAATCTAGCACCCTCCACTTGATTGCAACTAGTTCCTCTCAGTTGTTTCACAATTTGGTAGATTTGAGAAATGCCAGTTGCTCCGATTGGATGCCCTTTAGATAACAGGCCTCCACTTGTATTAATGGCCACTTTTCCCCCATGTCTTGTTCTACCCTCTTGTATAGCCAGCCATCCTTCTAGCTTCTTCGCAAATCCTAATTCCTCTGTTGAAATGATCTCTGTCATACTAAAACAATCGTGTAATTCTACGACATCGATATCCTCAGGTCCTAGTCCGGCCTTTTCATATGCCTGATCTGCAGATAACTTAACTGCCCTAAGGGATAATAAGTTGTCAACATCTTGCATTTGAGTATGTCCAGAGGCTTGAGCAGACGATCTCACCTTAATTCCAGTAGGAGTTTTCGTTAGTATCACCGCGGCTGCACCATCTGTTGTAGGAGAACAATCAAACAGTCCTAATGGATTGGTAATCAGCCGCGCATTCATTATTTCATCTATCGTTGTCGTTTTCTTAAATTGTGCTTTCGGATTCTTGACTGCATACTCTCTATTTTTAAGTGCCACCATGGCAAGATGTTCTTTCGTCGCACCTGTTTCATAAAAATACCGATTGGCAACCGAACCGAAGTATCCGGGGAACGTTAACCCTGCGTATTTTTCACTAGAGTCGTTATCCATTGCTGAATTTATGGCGTGTGTCACATTAGCTGTGGTTGTATGCTTCATTTTTTCAGCACCAGCAACTAATACGGTGTCATATTCTCCACTTTCAATCATTAAAACAGCCTGACGAAAAGCAATTCCACCTGAAGCACATGCCCCTTCGACTTTGGCCGTTGGAATAGCACCCAAGGCTAAATCGTTCACCACAATAGCTCCTAGTATTTCTTGATTGTAAATGGATCCACCCATAAAATTCCCAATATACACCGCATCGATTTTTGGATGTCCCGCTTCTCTCAGGGCTTCCACACAAGCAGTTAACAAGAGATCCTTTAATGTCGCATTTTCATGGTTTCCAAAGGCGGTCATTCCCACTCCACTCACATATACACTCATGGATTGACCCCCTTTTGCTCTAGTTCCCGCAACTCACGTTTTAATATTTTTCCATAAGAGCTTTTCGGAAGTGACTTTACTAGATAAATAGTTTGCGGCTTTTTAAAACTAGCCAAATTATTTTTACAAAGGGTAAGTAAGTCCTCCTCATTGACTTGTTGCCCCTCATTAGGAACCACGTAAGCAGTAACCGATTCTCCCCACTTCTCATCAGGTTGCCCAATTACACATGTTTCTTTTACTCCAGGATGCAAATTTAATACTTCCTCCACTTCACGAGGATAGATGTTCACACCACCTGATATAATAACATCCTTCTTTCGGTCAACAAGATGAAGGAACCCTGCTTCATCAAGCCACCCCAGGTCACCTGTGTAAAGCCAACCATCCTTTAACGTGTTGTTAGTCGCTTCAGGATTATTCCAATATCCCTTCATGACAAGAGAACCTTTACAGATAACTTCCCCAACCGCTCCTGTTTCAACATCATTTCCTTTATCATCTACAATTCTTACATCCACAAAAGTACCGATTCTTCCGCAAGATTCAAATCTTTTCCCTAGTTCATCCCTTGGCATCATCGAAATGGTCATGGGTGCTTCAACCTGCCCATATGTCTCGATAAACTTTGGTCCCAATTTTTCTAATGCTAGCTGTAATTTACTCGCTGCAATCGGCGAACCAGCCATATTAATAGACTTGATGGATCTGAGTTTACGAGCTTCAAAAGATGGATGCTGAATCATGAGATTCACCATCGTTGGGACCATGAAGATTACGGAAACCTGTTCCTTCTCGATATCATCAAGAAAATCCTCCGGTTGAAACTTATCAAACACCACCTGTGTTAACCCATGTAACCAAGACACATGTGATAAAAAATTGCTTCCGTGTGTTAACGGTGCCACATGCCCAACCACATCCTCTGCTCTCACCTCACAAACCATGCTTAGCGACAAAGCACTAGATAACATATTTCGGTGGCTTAACATAACTCCTTTGGGTTTTCCAGTCGTTCCTGAAGTATACATAATCGCAAATAAGTCATCCTCACTTACGTCAATAGCTGGATCAGTATCATCTGAGTGAGCGCTCAGCCATTGTTCATACCCTTCTCCAATATAAACGCGATTCACATCCGTAACAATCGGATCGATGAGTTCACGTTCTCCTATTAACAATTGAAGCCCGGATTGCTCAATCATATACTCATGCTCTTTTGGATGTAGACGGTAATTCAGTGGTACCTTAACAAAGCCTCCAAATGCTGCAGCTAAATCTAATTCAATATGCTCATGTCGATTGGACATCAGTATACCGACCCGATCTCCTTTTGTTAAACCCGCTGCCATCAGTGCATGGGCTATTGAAAAAGCTCTCTTTCCAAGTTCATTATACGTATATTGAATATCTTTGAACTTCACAGCCACCTTATTCGAATGATTTCGTATGGCCTTTCTAGCTTGACTGCCGATTGTTTCCACTTTACTGAACACCTCCGTCTCGAAATTGGAAAACAGGAAGTCCCCATTCCTGATCATTTTCTCGCTGGAGAACCATTTTATTTGAAAAATGGACAATAAATTCAACGGTAATAGCTGTTGGATTTTTCCCCTTTAAAAAATGTCCCCCGGAAATTTCTCCTTTATGATTCACATACGTTCCATGGAAGTGAAGATCCAGTTCCCCATCGAAACTCCGTCCAATAAAACCGGTTCCCGATAACAATTCAACTGGATAATCCCAGAGTATGGGTTTTGTGTAGTTTAAATTACCGTCATCAATACACAATTGTACTAAAGTAACTTTTTTTAATGACCCAATGCAGCTGACATTACCTGCAGTAATACCATGTTCCTTGCATGCAGAAAGGATTCCTTCTAATAAATCAACCTCACTTGTAAGCCTGCCCATAAGAATACCCTTTTGTTGATCAACACTTGACTGTACGGATTTGTAAAGGATGTTATCCTTCTTATCCAATACTGCCACCACCACACACCTTTAACACTTGACCCGTTGTATAACCAGAACCTGGTGAAGAAAAATATAAAACGGCCTCAGCGATATCCTCAGGTAGCCCCATTCGTTTGATCACCTGGTTATCCAATGAGTAGTTAACTCCCGCTGTGATTCCTGTTTCTGTTGCACCAGGAGCTACTGAGTTACAAGTGATTCCGAGATCACCCACTTCTTTTGCCACCCATTTTGTTAAAGCAATCACTCCGCCTTTTGATGCAGCGTATGCAGGGCCAGAACGTCCCTTTTTCGAATCGGGTGAAAACGATGAGGTATGTCCGCCATTCATACCAGAAATGGAACTTATGTTAACAATGCGTCCATATTGTTGCTGTTTCATATATGGATAAATCACTGCCTGCATAAAGAAAAACGTAGCTTTTAAGTTTGTGCTAAGATCGCGATCCCAAGCTTCCTCTGTGATCTCCTCTAAATCAACTCTCGCACATGTTCCTGCATTATTTACTAGAATATGAATCTCTTTAAACTTATCGGCCGTTTCCTTCACTACCTCTTTTACAAATGTTGCGTCCCTGATATCCCCAGCCTTCTGAAGTACTTCAACCCCTTTATTTAGTTCATGAATCTTTCTTTCCGTATCATTACAATCCAATAGATCAACCAAAACAACATGGGCACCATAACTAGCCAACTTAATGGCGGAAGCCGCTCCAATACCACCTGCGGCTCCCGTTATAATAGCAACTTGATTTTGTAAGTTCATCTTGTATTCCTCCTTTTTATTTAACACCTAATAAGTCAGGTAAAAATGTTGATACGGCTGGAATATACGTAATAATTAACAACACGATTATGGATGCAATTAAAAACGGAACAGACGCTTTTGAAAGTTTACTTAAGGATGTATTTGAAATCCCACAAGCGACATACAAATTGATACCAACGGGAGGAGTAAATAACCCAATAGCTAGATTCACGGTCATAAATAATCCGAAAACAGTTGGATCTACGTCAAGGAATAACATAATTGGAAGTAAGATTGGGACGAAAATATAAAAAGCAGAAATAGCATCGATAAACGCGCCTGCAATTAATAACAAAATATTTAAGATTAGTAGGATGGCATATTTATTGTCCGTCATCCCTAATAACAGGTCAGACGCCTGTCTCGCTACTTGTTCTGTCGTGATGATGTAGGCAAAGACAGAGGCTGCACTCACAATAAACATAACCACTGCTGTTTGAATAGATGCATCCACCATGATTCGGTAGAGTTTTTTAAGAGAAAGCTCTTTATAAATGAAAAAGCCTACTAGTAAGCCGTAAATCACCGAAACAACCGCTGCTTCAGTAGGTGTAAACACTCCTCCATAAATTCCACCTAAAATAATGACCGGAATGAGAAGACCCCAAAACGTATCCGCAAATGCGTGCCATACTTCCTGAGGCGTAGCTTTTTCACGTGTTGCTGAAACTTCCAATTCTGCTTGACTGGTTGAAAGCAATTTCTTTTTATCATCCCTACTTCGAATATACAAAGCCGCGAGAATAAAGCCAATTCCCATTAGTAAACCAGGTATAACTCCCGCGATAAATAGCCTAGCAATGGACACAGGAATTTGATCACCAGCAACAACAGCAAAAACAATTAATGCAATACTTGGGGGAATAACAATTCCCATTGATCCCGACGTAGCGACTAATGCACCAGCTGTTTCCTTTTTATACCCACTTTTAACAAGTGCTGGAACTAAAATTCCTCCAATTGCCGCTACGGTTGCAGGTCCAGAACCCGAGATGGCAGCAAAGAAAATAGCCGTTAATACGGTTACAAAAACAATTCCACTTTTCTTATGTCCGAGACAGACATCGGCCAAATTTATTAGTCTCTTTGAGATTCCTGCATGTTCCATGATCACTCCGGCCAAAATAAAAAACGGAATCGCAAGCAAGGTGAATTTCCCCACACTGGTAAACATAATGTCTGCTACAAATTCGAGGCCTAGCATCCCACTCGACACGAGCAATGCGGTTATGGATGAGACCGCTAAGGACACAGCAATCGGAACACGCATAAAGATTAAAATAAAAAACAAACCAAACAAAATAAGTGCGATCATACTCGTTCGCTCCCTTCCATTGAGAGGGTCTTAAATTCCTTTATAAAGCTCTCAATGACACGGAAAATGCAGAAACAACAACCGATTGGAAATGCTAATGTAAATACCCATTGAGGCCACCCCATGGCTGGAGTTGTTTGGTTCAACATTAGTTGAAACTGTACCATCTTGACTCCATAATAGGTCAGAAGAATGAACAAGGCACATGTGATCAAGCTTGAGAATACACATAAAAACTTTTTCCCCATATCATTTGCCTTGTCATATATAAGGGTAAAGCCGAGATGCGCATGATTGCGCACCCCAACTGAAGTTCCTAGAAACGTTAGTAAAACAAACAAATTAATGGTTACCTCTTCTGTAAAAGCCAATGAATAGTTAAGAAAGTACCTTGATATTACATTGGCAAATGCAATGATACACATAACTGAAAAAGTAAAAACTAAGATGTTTTCTTCTATTCGGGTTAGAACCTTGGACATATATTCACATCCTTTCTTTATTTAGAAAGAAACGCGTTAAGCAAATCTTCTCCCCAAACACTTTCATATTTTTTATAGATTGGTTGAACCGCTTCACTAAAGTCCTTCAAATCAGCTTCTGAAGGGTAATAAAACTTCATTCCAGCTGCTTCTAATTCTTCAATTTGTTTTGCTTCTTTCTCACGTGCAAGTTCAACTTGGTATGCTGCCGCTTCAGCCCCAAGCTTTTTAATTAGCTCCTGGTCTTCTTTACTCATTGATTCTAAGGTTTTCTTATTAATTCCAAGAACAAGTGGATCATAAGAGTAGTTCCACATGGTAATATAGTCTTGAACTTCATTTAATTTAGCAGAGTGAATCACGTCAATTGGATTTTCTTGTCCATCAATCGTACCTTGTTGAAGAGAGGTAAATACTTCAGAAAATGTCATGGCAGTTGGGTTGGAACCTAGTTGAGTCCAAAGGTCTGTGTACATGGTGATCCCAGGAATACGTACTTTTAACCCTTTTAAATCATCGGAAGTTTTCACTTCAACTTTACTGTTCGTTAACTGACGGAAACCGTTTTGTCCGAAACCGAGTGTTTCAATTCCTTTTTCACGAAGGATTTCTTTAATTGCTTCCCCAGGCTCACCATTAAAAGCAGTATCAACTTCATTTAAATCCTTGAATAAGAACGGAGCACTTACCACACCTAATCTTTCATCAAGAATCGAATAAATGATTGTTGAATGGAAACTTAAATCTGTTGACCCTTTTACTAATAATTCAACCCCTTTACCAGAGTCCCCACCAGAAAGCTGCTCATTTGGATACACTTCCATTTTAATACGTCCATCCGATTGCTCCTCTAGATCCGCAGCCAGCTTTTTTGCTCCTTCAAACCAAGTAGAAGACTCCCCTACGGTTACAGACATTTTCAGATTATACTCCTTATCTTTAGCTGCATCTCCACCTGTTGCCGCTTGACCACAGGCTGATAGTACCAACGACAGAACTAAGATCATCGTGAGAAATAATGATCGTTTTTTCAATGTAAATCCCCCTTAGATTTTAATTTTTCTATTATTCAGACATCTCAAAAGAGACGTAATCTGACAGAAAATCTACTATGTGCATGGACTCCATCTGAGATGATAAACCTGATCGCTCAATTCCGAGTTTCATTTGCAGTAGACAACCTGGATTAGATGTAATCACCACGGTTGCTTTGGTATCTTTCACTTTTTCCATTTTGTCATCGAGTATTTTCATGGACATTTCACTTTGAAGGAGATTGTAGATTCCTGCTGATCCACAACATTGATCCGCTCCATCAAGTTCAACAAAGTATGCGTTTTCAATGGACTTTAGTAATTTCCTTGGTTCCGATATAACTTTGGTTACATTTCGCAAATGACAGGAGTCCTGATAAGTAATGACTACCGGTACTTTGGCTTTTAACTTAAAGTTGCTAAACTCCAGTTTTGACAAAATAGTCGAAATGTCTGTGACCTTTTGCTGAAAAACTTTCGCCCTACTTTGCCAGTTAGATTCTTGTTCAAATAAATAAGGATAATCGTGTAAAAATGCGCCACATCCTCCCGCATTATTAACAACAAAATCTACTGACAAGGATTCAAACGCCTCGATATTTCGTTTGGCTAGTGTGATGGCACTCTTTTTTTCACCACTATGTGCATGCAACGCACCACAGCAGGCTTGATCTTTTGGTATATAAACAGCACAACCAGCATGTTGCAAAAATTTGATGGTTGAGTTGTTGGTTTCGGTAAACAGCGTATCCATTAAACAACCAGTAAAAAAGGCAACCGTTGCCTTTGTCTCCCCTATTGCGGAAAAATATGTTCCTCTTTCTTTTAGATCCTTCTGGTTCGGTACAGTTGGGAGAATCTTTTCCATTCCTCTCATCTGTTCTGGAAATAAGGATAAGAAGCCTATTTTTCTTGCAATCTTTTGAACACCTGTACGTTGGTAATAGTGTAAAAGGTTCGTAGCTCGGCTTAGCTTCTTCTGATCTTGAAACAAATGGTTAAATGCCACATTTCGGACGGTCTTTTCGATAATACCCGTTTTCTTTACCTCTTTTACTACTGCTCTTGCACTTTCTAACATGTGACCATATTGAACCCCTGCCGGACAGGCAGGCTCGCAGGCTCTACAACCAAGGCACACGTTGAAGGAATGCTCAACATCATCATCCCATGGTATAAGACCCTCACGTACGGCCTTCATAAGAGCTATTCTGCCTCTCGGAGAATGTGTTTCATCATAATTGGTATGCACATATGTAGGACAAGAGGGTAAACAAAACCCGCACCGCATACAATCGAGTAAGCTCTCCTCTTGTATGGCGTCTTTAAACCCTTGCCTGATCTTTTGCTGTGTGACTGTTTGTGTCACTTTCTACCACCACACGTTTCTTTGTACTTTTTGCAAATATCTTGCCTGGATTGAACAGGTGGTATGGATCAATGCTGTCTTTTATTTTTTTCATGACCTCAATCCCTTCCCTCCCGAGCTTCCATTCAAGATAAGGCGCTTTCATTTCTCCTACGCCATGTTCACCGGTAATGGTTCCCCCAAGCTCTATTGATACCTGGAATATTTCAGCAAAGGCTTGTTCAACCCGCTCCATTTCATCATGATTTCTAGCATCAGTTAAACAGGTAGGATGTAAATTTCCATCTCCCGCATGGCCAAAGGTACAAATTTTCACATTATATTTGGATGCGATTTTCCCTATTTCCCTTACCATTTCTGCGATTTTTGATCGGGGAACTGTGGCATCCTCAAGTATGGTGGTTGGTGACTTTCTTGCTAGTGCAGAAAGTGCAGCCCGTCTGGCTGTTCTTAGCTCCTCAGCTTCTTCTTGATTGCTTGCTAGGATGACCTTTCTTGCCCTATTTTGTTGACAAATCTTCTCCATTTGCTGCATCTCTTGTTGAACAATGGACTGAGGCCCATCTTGTTCTATAAGTAGAATTGCCTCAACGTCAGTTGGTAGACCGATCTTAGCAAAGTCCTCAACAACTTCAATCGTCGCTTGATCCATGAATTCTAATGTTGTTGGTATAATCTTTGAGGCAATAATTTGAGAAACGGTTTCTGCTGCATGTTCTAAAGAGTCATAGTAAGCAATCATGGTTTCCTTATATTCCGGAAGAGGAACCAATGAAAGGGTAGCCTCAGTAACGATACCAAGGGTTCCTTCCGATCCTACAAAAAGGCTGGTCAAGTCGTAACCTGCAACATCCTTAGCTAGTTTGCCCCCTGTTCTCACCACATCACCATTTGGAAGGACTACCTCGAGCCCAGAAACATAGTCGCGGGTTACTCCATATTTTAACCCTCGAAGACCACCTGAGTTTTCATTGATGTTTCCACCGATGGTAGATATTTTCATAGAGCTGGGGTCTGGTGGGTAAAAGAGCCCAAACTTCTCAACATGCTCAATTAAATCTTTTGTAATTACTCCTGGCTGAACCGTTAAAGTCAAATTCTCTTCGTCTAATTCTAGTATTCTGTTCATGTTTTTAAATAATAGAACAATTCCCCCAAAGGTTGGGACAGTTCCTGCAGCAAGATTGGTTCCGGAGCCTCTCGGGACAATTGGAATTTTTTGCGAGTTACATAGTCGAACAATTTCAACTACCTCTTTTGTATTTCTCGGAGACACCACAGCTTCAGGCATGGATTGATACATAGCTGTTGCGTCATAAGAATACGCTAATCGCTGTGCTAATGATATTTGAACATTCTCTTCTCCTACAATTCTCTTAAATAGAGAGAGGATTTTTGAAGAAAGTTTAATAGCCTTCACCTCATTCCTATCTAAATGTAAGTGCTTACAATTAGTATAAGATAGATGAATAACGAGAATCTATGTGTAAAAACACAAAAAACCAGCTCAATTATGTGAATTTTTTGTATATTCTAACAAAAAACGATAAGCTAAATATAACATAACAAGTTGGTCTGTGTTTTTTAAGTTAAAATGGGTTAAATCTGAGATTTTGTTTAATCGATAATTTAACGTATTGATATGAATATGTAATAGGCTTGCCGTTTCTTTATTACTTAAGTTGCAAGCAAACCATGCATCGAGAGTTTGTATTAAAACTTCGTCGTCCATAATCGCATGGATGGTTCGCTCGATAAACTCTTGTTTTGTTTCTTCCGAAAGAGCAAATTGAAGAATATCAAATTTCAAATCTTCTTCAAAAATGATTCCTCTCTTTTTTGATGCGACCACACTAGCCCTTTCGGCTTGCTGGTACGAATTTTGGATTTTTTCTGGATTTCCATATTGTCCTACCCCAACAACAACTTCACCATTTGTATATTCCAATAAGACTTTTCGAAGTCTCTCTATTTCTTCCCGTGTAATGGGTTTATTTCTTGAAGGTAGAAATACTAATAGCTTTTCTCGCCCCCATCGTACCAGCAAGGTCTGTTCCTTGCCACTCCATTGCTGCTTGACTACGTTAATTTGTGAGTATGATAAATGAAAAGGCTCATTTATTGTTTTGAATATGATGACTTGATGAAAGGCTGAAAGATCAATATGGAAGAAATTCGCACGATCCATTAATTGCTGATCCATATGCTTTGCATGTAGCCAATCAAATACAAATAACTCTAACTCCCTTTCTCTTCTTTCGAGTTCCTCTCGGAATGCGTTATCCTGAATAAATAACTCGGTCAGTTTTTTTAACAATTGAGCATAGGGTGCAACTACTTCTGGTTTCCCCGTAATTCCTATACAACCAATCGACTTACCGTGAATAAATAATGGCAAAACGATTCCATAACGAACACCCTGGAGCGTATTTACTTTTTCTTCATCCATAAATAAAGTCTTTTTCTCTATAATTGCTAGCATGGCTCCTTCGTGAAAGCTACTTATCCGACTGGGGTCTGTACTTGCAACAATCATTCCATTTGTGTCCGTAACAATGACTTGCTCGTTTATAAGCTTACTTACTTCCTCAACGAGGTCTTGCGCAAGCTTTTCGTATATTTGCAATGATAAGCCCCCTTTAGATCACCATTTCATATTAGTAAATTTGTAAATGTACTATACTCATACTAATTAAAGCGTTAATATAATAAATTCTATATAACCGCTTTCATTCCTGCTACAATATTTTGATTGATTGGTTTCTGTTTTCATAAAATATTAAAAAAGGAGATGTCCAACTGGACCAATGCTCAAAGAAATTATCTTTTGATGTAAGATTTGGTAAACTTAAATTAAAAATATTGTAGGTGTAAGAAAATGAAAACCAAACAAGACATTCGTGAAGAAAAGTGGAGCTATTTAACCGAACATAAATTAGGGAGATTTCCTTTTCCCTTACAAAATCGAATTCCCAATTTCAAAGGAGCAGAAAAAGCGGCGCATTTTGTCACAACGATGCCTGAGTATCAAAACGCAAAAGTCATTAAAGTGAACCCAGACTCTCCGCAGCTTCCTATTCGCGCACAAGTATTAAAGGACGGTAAAACCTTACTCGTGCCTACCCCTAGACTAAAAGCTGGATTTATCATGGTAAAGCCTGAATGGGTACCAAAAGGGGAAGAGCGAAAAGCAGCCAGCCTCTCTCATATTAAATCCTATGGAAAGGAAATCTCTCTATCTGAAATGCCTAGAATTGATTTGTTTTTTACTGGCTCTGTAGCCCTACATAGAGATGGGAGAAGAGTGGGAAAAGGGGAAGGGTACTCTGACCGGGAATATGCCATTATTAGAGAGCTCGGCAATCCAGATGTTCCAATCATTGGAACGATTCATAGTGGTCAGTTGACAGATCATGAAATCCCGAGAGATCCATATGATTTAACTGTTGATTGGATCGCCACGGAAACCGGATTAATCAAAACCGATTCCCCATACAAAAAGCCAAATGGGATTCAGTGGGAGCTTGTAACGGAAGAGGAATTAGAGGAAATGCCTGTATTACGGGAGATACGAGAATTAACAGGAAAATAAAAAATTACAAATTAGAACCCTCAGCTTTCATTTCTGCTAATTCTGTTTTCATAACTCCTTGATCTGTCTTGAAGTCATGTATATCTTTCTTCATGTCTAGTTGGCTGTTTTCAACCACTTGGAGTAAATCAAGAATTTGTTGTAGGATTTGTTCCATCTTTTCACCTCCCTATCAATAAATTAAATTATACTTCATTAATAAGTTTGATTCCATTGCCCCGGAGACCGCGATGTGACCGTTTTTTAAATTTCGGCACAGAAAAAAGAGACCCTTAGAGGTCTTCTATTGGGTCCCTTATTACCTACTAATTCTTAGACAATCTCTCGAATTCAACCTGTGGTGCTAGGACGTTACTTACTTTTTCAACGACCATCGTTTGATCCACCTTGAACACAGCCGATCCTTTAATATCTTCAGAAGATGCGCCTACATTAATTTTATAGGTGCCTTTTTCGAGAATCCAAGAGGAGGATTCTTCGTCAAAAGAGGCTAAGTCCTTTGCATTGAGGACAAAGGTTACTTCTTCTTTTTCACCAGGTTTTAATTCTTTTGTTTTCGCAAAATCTTTTAATTCTAGCTCAGGTTTTTCAAGCTTTCCATCCGGAGCGTTCACATAGAGTTGAACGGCTTCTCTTCCAGCTGTCTTTCCGGTGTTTTTCACTGTGGCAGTGACTTTGATTTCTCCATCGAATTTCTTTCCTTCCTTCACATTGATGTCACTGTAATTGAACTTTGTATACGATAAACCATAACCGAATTCATAGGCCGGTTCGACGTCAAAGGTTGTATTATACCTATACCCAACATAAATATCCTCTTCATAAGGGAAACCGTCAGCTGATCCAGGGAATCGGTCCGCATATGGAAGATCTTCATAGTCTTTCGGGAAGGTCTGCGCCAATTTTCCGGAAGGATTGACTTTCCCAGTCAGGATGTCTGCCACCGCGTTTCCAAGTTCTTGTCCCGGCTGCCAAGAAAGCAGGATTCCATCTACTTGATCTTTCCAACTTTCCGTTTCAATTGGACCTTCAACCGTTAACACAGCAATCACTTTTTTGCCCTGCGCTCGGTACGCCTTTGACACCTGCTCGACCATTTCCTTCTGAGAATCGGAGAGGTAGAAGTCCTCTTTTGCGCGGTCGGTCGCATAGGATCCAGGAGCGGTTCCGATGACCACAATTCCTACATCTGTATTCTTGGCTGCTTCAATAACATCTTCGCTGATATCCATTTCAGGTAGCTTCGGTCCAACAGAGCCGAATGTTCCAGGTGTGCCTTTGTATTCGTCTCGGGTCCTCATCTCCGCAACATATTGGTCATTCTTTTGAATCAACTCTTCATTGAGTGTAAAGCCTGCATTACGGAGCCCTTCAGCAACTCCCACATGGTAAGGTGCATACACTAGGGCGCTTCCCCTGCCACCCGTATTGATTTCACTTACAGGTACCCCAAATAAGGAAACACTTTGCTTATTGCTAATTGGTAAGGCCGCTTTTTTATTTTCCAGAAGAACCATTCCATCTGCAGCTGCTTTTCTTGAAATCTTGGCATTTTCCGTGAGATCTGGGTTATTCGTAGCCGTTTCCCCTTTGAATGTACGTGTATTGACCACTATTTTTAGAATTTCCTTAATATTTCGGTCAAGGATGGCTTCATCCAGAATTCCGCTATTTACGGCATCCATGATTCTTTGTGAAAATGCAGCACTTCCTGGCATTAAGAGGTTTGTCCCCGCTTCCATCTGCTTGGCAATATCTCTCAGGCCGAACTCCCAATCTGTCATGGCGAACCCAGTAAAGCCAAAATCATTCCTTAACACATCGGTTAATAGTTCTTTATTTTCAGTCGCATACGTACCATTGATCATGTTATAGGAATCCATGATCGACCATGGATCAGATTGTTTTACAGTAATCTCGAATCCCTTTAGATAAATTTCCCTGAGGGCACGTTGGCTAACGACCATATTTCCATTGTTATTGGTCCGCTGATTAAAGGCGGCGAAATGTTTAATCGTTGTTCCCACTCCGTTATCTTCCACCCCATTTACAAATGAACTGGCCATTTCACCGGTTACGACTGGATCTTCGGAAAAATACTCAAAGTTTCTGCCGTTAAGAAGGTAACTTTGAATATTCATTCCTGGGGCAAGCAGAAGGTCAATTCCGAAAGCTTTCAATTCCTGGCTCGTCGCCTCTCCGACCTCCTTCGCTAAATCCTTGTCCCATGAAGCACCAAGGACTGTTGGTGAAGGGAATTTAGTAGCATAATAGGTGTTGGTGTCATTTGTTCTTGTCGGAGAGATCCTGACTCCCATAGGGCCATCTGCCATGACGATAGCCGGAATGCCCAAACGTTCAATCGCCTGCGTCTGACCAGCTGCCCCTGGTACCTTAGTAGACTGACCACCAATGACTTCACCGTTTTCGGATACTAAACCACCTTTATTTCCTCCTACAACCATAAATGCCTTCTCCTGAAGTGTCATCGCTGCAATGACCGCATCAATTGACTTTTCATCCACTAGTTTGGGAGTCGCTGCGATTACAGAAGATTGAACCGTATTGGGATTATTCTCAGCTGCACTAATCGGTATGGTCGAGATTCCCGATAACGCGATCGTTGATACCATAGCCAATGCTAATAACTTTTTTCTTTTGTTTTTCTTTAACTTTTTTAACATGTTTCCCCCCACTCACCCTTCTTCGTTTCAGTTTATTTAAAGCGCTTACATTTATCTTAAAGATAATCAGAATATTCCGCTGATTATTGTTCTGTATTTTTTTAGTTGTATCTGGAATTATTTATTATAATGTATTTTGTTTTTTGGAGACTAGTTCGATCTATTCACTACTAAATCACTGGGGATGTTTCGGATAGAATATCTTTCATATCGAAAAAACGAACAGAGGTCATAGAGGGAAATAAAATAATCGCCTCATGATACGAAGCGATTAAATGATAAGTATTGTTTCTATCTACTATTTTATTTCAAGTAATTCCATTGTTTCTTCCGAATTCAAGGCATTTTTCAGCTCTTTGCAAGGATGAAATACTGCATATTTAGTAGCTGGAATCGTAATTTCTTCCCCTGTTTGCGGGTTTCTACCTTTTCTCGCGGCTCTTTCCCGTGTTTCAAAGCTTCCAAAGCCCAATACTTGTACCTGTTCGCCACCAGCTAATGAGGTTGAAATGTTATCTATAATTATGTCTACTACTTTTCTTGAGTGTTTTTTTGGTATGTTACATTTTTTAGCTATCGAGTAGATTAAATCTGTTTTGTTCATATGATGTACCTCTATTAATCATATTCTAGCAATTCATAAAATGGCTTACTGATAGTTTTAACATAAGCGTCTTCCGTTACGCAAGCAATAAGTAGTTTAATCGATTAACGGATTACAGGAATGATAGAAAAAAATAGGCTGCCATAGCAGCCTACATGTGTTCGATTTTAGACCATCAAGTATTTGTGGACTTCACTAGCCACTTCTCTACCTTCATTGATTGCCCAAACGATCAAGCTTTGTCCTCTTCTTGCATCACCTGCAGCGAACACGCCTTCAACGTTTGTTTTGTAATCACCTTTGGTAGCTTTAATCTTTTGATTAACTGATTCTACACCGAATTGGCTTAACAATGACATTTCTGTTCCTTCAAAGCCAATTGCAATAAACACAAACTGAGCTGGCCATACTTTTTCTGTACCTGGAATTTCTTTAAAATAAAAACGTCCGTTTTCATCTTTTAATTTTTCCATTTGAATGGTATGAAGCTCTTTCAAGTTCCCATTCTCATCAGCAACGATTTTCTTTGTTTGAATCGAGTATTGACGAGGATCTTCTCCGAATTTTGCTTCTGCTTCTTGATAAGCATAATCCATGGTAAATACATTTGGATAGGCAGGCCATAAGTTATCAGAAGTACGCTCCGCTGGCAATTGCGGATGCTTACCAAACTGAACAACACTGCGGCATTTTTGACGAAGAGCAGTTGCCACACAGTCAGCACCAGTGTCTCCGCCACCGATGACGATCACATCTTTGCCTTCCACGTCGATGAAATTCTCATCTTCAAAATTTGAATCTAATAGACTTTTCGTTGATAGAGTTAAATAATCCATCGCTAAGTGAATGCCTTTTGCTTCACGGCCTTCAATGACTAAATCCCGTTGTCTTTGAGCCCCTGTACAGAGGATGACTGAATCGAATTTCGCTTGAAGTTCAGACGCTTGAATGTCCTTGCCCACTTCTGTATTCGTCACGAAGTCGATTCCTTCTTGAGTTAATAAGCGAATGCGACGTTCAACCACTTCTTTTTCAAGCTTCATATTTGGAATACCATACATGAGCAAGCCTCCTGGACGGTCGGCACGTTCAAACACAGTAACCGAGTGGCCTGCTTGATTCAGTTGGTCCGCAGCTGCTAAACCAGCAGGGCCAGAACCGATGATCGCCACTTTTTTTCCAGAACGAGTTGCTGGAATTCGCGGTGTAATCCATCCGTTTTCAAAGCCTTTGTCGATGATCGCTTGTTCAATATTTTTGATAGTAACCGCCGGGTCGTAAATGGCCACTGTACAAGAACCTTCACATGGAGCCGGACACACTCTTCCTGTAAACTCAGGGAAATTATTCGTTTTTAACAGGCGATCAAGCGCTTCTTTCCAACGCCCTTTATACACAAGATCATTCCACTCAGGAATCAAGTTGTGAATCGGACACCCGGATGTTGCTCCCCCAATCTCCATACCGATATGACAGAAAGGAGTGGCGCAGTCCATACACCGCGCCCCCTGTGTACTTAATTTCTCATCTGAAATAGGAAGTTTATGTTCTTTCCAATCGTTTAGTCTTTGTAAAGGATCTCTTTCTGCTGCTTTTTCGCGAGCATATTCCATAAATCCTGTTGCTTTTCCCATTGTTATTACTCCCCTTTCTTAGCGGATGGCAGCTTCCTGCTGTTTCATTGGTTTTGATGTTGCTCCGGAATTCGCTAAAAAGGCGCTCATGACGGCTTCTTCTTCCGATAATCCTTGTACCTTTTGCTCCTCAATCAAAGTGATCATTCGTTTGTAATCTTTTGGAATGACTTTGACAAATTTTCTGACACATTTTGCCCAGTCTTCTAGAATACAACTCGCCTTCACACTTTCTGTGTAGCGGTAATGGTTTTGTATTAATGTTTTTAACTCTTCCTGTTCAGCAGGAGAGGATACCGTTTCAAATTCAATCAATTCTTGGTTGGTTAGGTTCTTGAATGCTTCCTCGTTCTCTGTATATACATAGGCAATTCCACCGGACATTCCAGCTCCGAAGTTTTTCCCTACATCGCCTAAAATAACGACGCGTCCACCTGTCATATATTCACAGCCATGGTCGCCAATTCCTTCAACCACTACATGTACGCCACTATTACGAACAGCAAAACGTTCTCCAGCACGTCCATTGATATACGCTTCACCGCTTGTAGCTCCAATGAAGGCAACATTTCCTGCAATCACATTTTCGCCTGAAGCGATCCTTGTATGTTCATCAGCTTTCACGATGATTTTTCCGCCAGAAAGTCCTTTTCCAACGTAATCGTTCGCGTCACCTGTTAATTCAAGTGTCATTCCCTTCGGTACAAACGCACCAAAGCTTTGACCAGCCGATCCGTTAAACTTTAACGTGATCGTATCTTCCGGAAGACCAACTTCACCATAACGTTTTGAGATTTCACTTCCAACAATCGTACCCGCTACACGATTCACGTTTGTAATCGGGAAGCTTGCTTCTACAGGTGTTCCGTCTTCTAATGCTTTTTGAACAGCCGGTAGGATCTGTTTTATATCAAGACTTTCGTCAATTCGATGATTTTGCGGGTGTTTAAAGGTTGTTGCTCCTTCAGGCTTGTGCAGAAGTGCTGTTAAATCTAAATGCTGTGCCTTCCAGTGTGATTTTGCACGGTCACTCACCGTTAACACATCAGTACGACCAACCATTTCTTCCACCGTTCTAAAACCAAGCTCCGCCATCATCTCACGAACTTCCTGTGCCACAAAGCGCATATAGTTTACGATATAATCGGCTTCACCAGTGAACTTTTTACGAAGCTCTGGATTTTGAGTCGCGATTCCGACAGGACATGTATCCAAATGACACACACGCATCATGACACAGCCAAGAACGACTAATGGCGCAGTAGCAAAGCCAAATTCTTCGGCACCTAATAATGCTGCCATAACGACATCTTTACCCGTCATTAATTTTCCGTCTGTCTCAAGAACGACACGGTCACGCAATCCGTTGAGCATCAGTGTTTGATGTGCTTCTGCTAAACCAAGTTCCCAAGGTAATCCCGCGTGCTGAATACTTGTTTTTGGTGATGCACCTGTTCCGCCGTCGTATCCGCTAATGACGATTACGTCCGCCACAGCCTTCGCAACACCAGCAGCGATGGTTCCAACTCCGCCCTTTGATACAAGCTTCACGCTGATGCGCGCTTGACGATTGGCATTTTTCAAGTCATGAATTAGCTGTGCCAAGTCTTCAATCGAGTAAATGTCATGATGTGGTGGAGGTGAAATTAAGCTCACACCAGGTGTTGAACCACGAACATCTGCTACCCATGGATACACCTTTTTCCCCATCAATTGTCCGCCTTCACCAGGCTTCGCTCCTTGAGCCATTTTTATTTGCAGCTCTTCAGCATTCACTAGATAATGACTTTTCACACCAAATCGTCCAGAAGCGATTTGCTTAATCTTACTTCCACGGTTGTCGCCATTTTCATCAGGT
The DNA here is from genome assembly GCF_023715225.1 of Robertmurraya korlensis. Taxonomy (GTDB): domain Bacteria; phylum Bacillota; class Bacilli; order Bacillales; family Cytobacillaceae; genus Robertmurraya_A. The sequence continues at coordinate 79,660 of NZ_JAMBNS010000005.1, read as the reverse complement.
ACAAATCGGCTAGCGTCTTCTCCACCTTCACCGCTGTTGCTTTTACCACCTAAACGGTTCATGGCAATCGCTAACGTTTCGTGCGCTTCCTTACTGATCGATCCAAAGCTCATCGCTCCTGTTTTAAAACGGCGAACAATTGAATCTACGCTTTCTACCTCATCAATAGGTAACGGTTGTCTTGAACCATTGAACGAGAATAGATTACGTAAAAACCCGAGTCTTTCTTCATTAGCAAGTGATGAATATTTTTTAAATAATTCGTAATCACCGTTACGGCAAGCCCATTGCAACGTATGAATCGTTGCTGGATTAAAGGCATGGTGTTCTCCGTCATGTCTCCACTGGAAGTTACTTCCGGATTCTAACGTATCGTCGGATAATGGAGAGTAAGCTTCCGCGTGACGCAGCTTTGCCTCTTCCGCGATCGTGTCTAACCCAATTCCTCCAAGCTGTGAAACCGTTCCAGTAAAGTAGCGGCCGATTACATCAGAGCTGATTCCAACTGCTTCAAAAATTTGAGCACCACGGTAACTTTGTACCGTTGAAATCCCCATTTTTGACATTACCTTAACGACGCCTTCGTTCATAGAAACGATGTACTTTTTCACCGCTTCTTGATACGTAAATGGTAAGGTACCTTCTGAAACAGCTTGCTGATAGATCGAGAATGCTAGATAAGGGTTAATCGCGTCTACACCGTATCCGATCAATACAGCAAAATGATGAACTTCTCTTACTTCCCCAGATTCCACAATAATACTTGCCTTCGTACGTAATCCTTCACGAATCAAATGCTGATGAAGGGCACTTACTGCTAGTAAGGATGGAATCGCAACGGTTGTTTCATTAATATGACGGTCAGATAGAATCAGTAAGCTCGCACCATCTGCAATGGCTTCTTCTGCTTCACGGCAAATACCTTTCAGACTGCTTTCCAGGTCATCCTCGAACAACATGTCAATAACTGCAGCTTTAAATTCTTTACCATTCTTTAATGCTACTAGTTGGCTGTTTGTCAAAATTGGAGTTTCTAACTGAATGCGACGGCAATTTTCTGCTGATGGATGAAGCAAATTGCCTTCTGCTCCTAAATAAGAAACGGTTGAAGTAACGATCGCTTCACGAATCGCATCAATTGGAGGATTCGTTACTTGTGCGAATAATTGCTTAAAGTAGTTAAATAAATTCTGCGGTTTATCTGATAAGACCGCTAGCGGCATATCATTCCCCATCGCTCCAAGCGGATCTTTGCCTTCACTTACAGCTGGAATAATGTATTTTTGAATATCTTCATACGTATATCCAAACGCTTTTTGACGGACGATTAAATCTTTCGGAACTTCTCCTTCAGACTCTATGTTATCTTCTAAGCGAACAAGCTCGTCATTTAACCATTGCTGATAAGGCTGAGCTTGAGCCATTTCTCTTTTAACTTCCTCGTCGGAAATAATACGACCTTCTTCTAAATCGATTAATAGCATTTTTCCTGGTTGAAGACGTTCTTTGTATAACACCTTTTCTGGCTCTACATCGATGACACCAACTTCAGATGAGAAAATAATATAATCATCTTCCGTTACATAATAACGAGCTGGTCGTAGTCCATTACGGTCTAAGATGGCACCGATTTGTTTTCCGTCTGTAAACGAAATCGCTGATGGTCCATCCCAAGGCTCCATTAATGAGCTGTGGTATTCATAAAAAGCTCTCTTTTCATCAGAGATATGAGGATTATTAGACCAAGGTTCTGGAACCAACATCATTGCTGCGTGCGCTGGCTTTCTGCCGGCAAGAACCATAAATTCAAGTGCATTGTCTAAAATTGATGAATCACTTCCATCTGTATCAAGGATCGGCAATACTTTTTCTAAATCAGAACCAAATGCTTCTGATATGAATTGAGTTTCACGTGCCTTCATCCAGTGAATATTCCCTTGAAGCGTATTGATTTCACCATTGTGAATCAAATAACGGTTCGGATGGGCTCTTTCCCAGCTAGGAAATGTATTTGTACTAAAGCGTGAATGCACTAAAGCGAATGCCGACACAAAACTCTCATCCTGTAAATCTAAATAGAATTGATCTACTTGTTCAGGAGTTAATAGTCCCTTATAAACAATCGTTCTGCTTGAAAAGCTTGCAAAATAGAAACGATAGTCCGAGTTCTTTGCCCAGTTTTCTGCAGATTTGCGAATAACGTATAGTTTTCGTTCGAACGCTAGTGCATCGCCTTCGTTATTCCCAACAAACACCTGGCGTACAACCGGACAGCTTTCCTGTGCAGTTGCTCCAATTTTTCCTGCATCGACCGGAACGTCTCTCCAGCCAAGTACGGTTTGACCTTCTTGTTCTATTAATTCATTAATAGTAGCTTCTATATCTTCCCGTTCTTTGTCATCCTTAGAGAAAAATAGCATTCCTACACCGTACTTCCCTTTTTCAGGCAAGTTCATGTCAGAACATTCTTTTCTGAAAAATAGATCCGGTATTTGAACCATTAATCCCGCGCCATCGCCTGTTAACGGGTCACTTCCCTGTCCTCCGCGATGATCTAATTGACAAAGCATTGATAGTCCTTTTGCCACTATATCATGTGTGGCGTTCCCTTTTATGTGAGCGTATAAGCCGATTCCACATGCATCATGTTCAAATTCAGGACGGTAGAGACCTTGTGCTTTTGGTAGTTGATGATATGTCATATTCTTCTCTCCCTGCCGATTGTTGTCGAAAAATTCATATAACAACATTCTATGTTTTCAAAATCATATAAACAATATATAATTTATATTAAATTAATCGAAAATTAATATGAATGGGAGAAAAATCAAAATGGAGCTTCGTCAATTGCGATATTTTATAGAAGTAGCCGAACGAGAACATATGACCGAAGCAGCTGATAACTTAAACGTCGCCCAGTCAGCAGTGAGCTATCAAATTACCAAGCTCGAAGAGGAACTAGGGGTAAAGCTTCTTGAAAGAGTCGGCAGAAACATTAAGGTCACACAGATTGGGTATATTTTTTTAAAATATGTCAAAAGCTCCCTAAAAAAGTTGGATGAAGCAAAAGAAAAAATAGACGAATATCTCGATCCACAAGCAGGAACGATTAAAATCGGCTATCCGACCAGTCTCGCACGATATTGGCTTCCTACAGTGATATCTGCCTATAAGAATGATTTTCCCAATGTTTCTTTCCATCTGCGTCAAGGATCGTATGCCAACCTCATTGATGCTGTGAAGAACGGGGAAATTGATTTAGCCTTTCTTGGCCCTGTTCCAACCAATGATCCAGACTTAGAGACAAAGATACTATTTATGGAAAACATCATTGCCTTGATTCCTTCTCTGCACCCATTGGCTGAGAGCAAAAAGATTCAATTAAGTGATTTGCGGTCAGACAAGTTCGTCTTATTTCCTAAAGGCTATGTTCTTCGAAAACTTGCGGTAGAGGCATGTCGTGAAGCAGGCTTTGAACCAGAGATTACATCTGAAGGCGAGGATATGGATGCGCTAAAAGGACTCGTTTCCGCTGGAATCGGAGTCAGCCTGTTACCAGAGAGCACATTCTATGACTCGACTCCCCGATTCACCGTAAAAGTACCGATTGAAACACCAAAAGCCATGCGTACGGTTGGGGTTATTATTCCGAAGCACCGGGAACTGGCACCGGCGGAGAAGAATTTTTATCAATTTTTGATTCAGTTTTTTAATCGGTTGGAGCAGTATAAATAGTAGTTATTTAAAAAATGCTGATTGCCCAAACGGAAATCAGCATTTTTTATACACTTTTTGTATCATGAAGTACTCTTCAACTAAGTGGTAGAGTGCATTAGTTTTCTCTCGCCTATCTCTTTCAGACCACCACGGATGAATAGGAAAACTGTAAGCCATGAGATAACCATCAAAATAACCTGTCCAAAAGGGAACATTCCTGGAATGGATGTGTCCCAAAGAGCATGTATTCCCACGACTAAGATAAACACTTGTAAAAATTTATTATTCAACAACATGTGAAATCGAAAAGGTTGGTCCTTTTGTACTCTGCAGAACGCAGCGCCTGTCAACGCGGCCCATGCAACATGTCCACCAGGTGCATAGATTCCCCTCAATAGGATCGTTCCATACAGGCTTACAGCATCTCCCGAAAGCAGTGCTCTAAGTGCGTATCCAGCCGTTTCAAAAGCGGCAAAGCCTGCCCCGACTGCTGCACCAATAAGCAAACCGTTTAAAATATATTTGTACCTACGATAGTGAACAAACGAGATGACGATGATGGTTTTCGCAAGCTCCTCAATAATTCCAATCGTAATCGGGTTGATGTTATTCTTTAGGATATCGAAAAACACGAGTGCAAGTAGCATGGAGAGAATGCCGCCAACTAACACCACATAAATCACACGGTAAATGGCTATATTCTGCGGGACATTCATCTCCCAGAAGAATATTAACGTGGTCAATGGAACCCCAAATGCCCCAACAATAATTAGTCCCGGTAGAAAGTTTGCATTTCCAAAGTAACTTGCACCTACGTAAAATCCCGCAAATACAAGGAGGGCAATAATGAATAACCGGGCAAATAGCCAAGGTTTGGGCCAGGTGTCTTTTACTTCTGATATTTTTGGTGTAGTAAGTGCTGTTCCAACAATAAACAGTCGTTCTGCTTCTAGTTCACTATGATCAGCAAAAACACGGGAAAAGATATTGACGAATTTCGGTTCAACCGACCGTTCCACCTTTGGAACAACATTTACATAACTGGCAAACTCATAAAAAAAGCTGTTTTCATCCTGTGGTGTATTCATTTTAAGGAACTTTTCTCCACAGCTTAAGCAGAACTTCGAATCAGTTGGATTGGCGTAATCACATTGTGAACATTTCAAAAAGTCCCACCTCTCTCAATTAATGTAGCTTGGTCTAAAGATTAAATTGCTTTTATGGGGAAAAATGATATCAAAAAGAGTATGTCCCAGAATCGGGAAATTATTTAATCTTTTATAACAACCAACACCAGGCTTTTTCAAGCATATTAAAACGCTTGGACAAAATGTTCTTCCAAGCGTTTAATAAGTGATATTTGCCTGGAAACCAATGCCCTCTGTCCTTTAATTATTGCCTTATTCGGACAATAGCTGTGGAAAAAGCTTAAGACAGGGCTAATGTTTTCATTAACTCCTTCATTATTGAAGTTGGTCACTTTCTTCTATAAAAAGTTTAAACAAATTTTCGATATGACTCCTAGTGACTATCGTAAACAGAATAGTCGATTGTCGTAAGAATGAGAATGAATGCTGATTCTTCAAACGAAGATCAGCATTTTTTTTCGGTTACGCACGTATGTACATTTATTAGAGTAATGTGGTTTCAATTATCCCTGTAACTATGATTACAATGAAAATCGCAGCAATGAAATGCACTCTTTTTACCTTTACATTACGCTGTTTAAGAATTTTCTTGAATAATTCAATCATCAGTCTCATTGCTAGTAATAAAAAGATGACATAAGGTAGTATTAAAAGCTTATTACTGAAATGAACATCAATCAATTGAATAAGTGATAACATAAATATGAAGGTAATTAGTCCACTAACATCTTCTTCTTTATAAAAAAGCCATTTGAAAAACTTCTTCAAATCATTTCCCCCTGTACAATCTTATTTCTCTAAGTAAAACTAACTCTTTAAGCCCTCTTTTCTTAATTTTACCACCTTTATCTGTCATTCAATTATCTTTTTTCTCAGCCCTTCTTCCAAATTAGTGCTTTCATCACAAAAAGCATTAATCCTACTCCTGGATTAATGCTTTTATTTTTCTTTCGATTTCTTCTTTTGATAATCTGGAATTAATTGCACACTATTTACTACGCATGACCAACCACTCGATCCGAAACAATCAACTCCGGCTCGGTAGAATCAATCACGTCCTGCACACTATAGCCTTGTGCCACTTCCACCAGTTTTAACCCATCCTTCGTTACATCAATTACGGCACGATCGGTGATGATTCGATCAACCACCTGTTGGCCTGTTAATGGCAACGAGCATTTTTTTAAGATTTTGGGCTGACCGGCCTTGTTTACATGCTCCATGATGACAATAATCTTTTTGGCTCCGTGAACTAAGTCCATCGCTCCGCCCATGCCTTTAATCATTTTTCCCGGTATCATCCAGTTGGCTAAATCACCGTTTTCGGAAACCTCCATTCCACCTAAGATGGCTAAATCAATATGACCACCACGTATCATGGCAAATGATTCGGCATTACTAAAGAAACTTGCTCCTTGTATGGCGGTTACGGTTTCTTTTCCTGCGTTAATTAAGTCTGGATCTACTTCTTCTTTACTTGGATAAGGACCAATCCCTAATAATCCATTTTCGGATTGTAAAACCACTTGCTTATTTTCAGACAGATAGTTTGCAACCATGGTTGGCATCCCTATGCCCAGGTTAACGTAGAAACCATCTTGAATTTCTTTTTCCGCTCTTTGAGCAATTTGTATTCTAACGTTTTTCGTCATCTTTGTCCCTCCTCTATTTTATACTTGAACCGTAAGTCGTTCGATTCTCTTTTCATGTTTCCCTACGATTAGTCCTTGCACATAAATACTAGGTGTATGAATTTGATCGGGATCTAGTTCTCCTACTTCTACAATTTCCTCAACCTCTGCAATCGTTATTTTCCCTGCTGCCGCCATCATAGGGTTGAAATTTTGAGCAGTCTTCCGATAAATCACATTGCCCATCTTATCTGCTTTCCACGCTTTAATTAAACTAAAATCAGCCGTAAGTGCTTCTTCTAGTAAATATTCCTTCCCATGAAACTGTCTTGTTTCTCTACCTTCTGCAATAGGAGTCCCCACTCCAGCTGGGGTATAAAAAGCAGGAATTCCCGCTCCACCCGCACGAATCTTCTCGGCTAAAGATCCTTGCGGTGTGAGTTGTACCTCTAATTCTCCACTTAGTACTTGTCTTTCAAACTCTTTATTTTCACCCACATATGATGAGATCATCTTTTTAATTTGTTTATTTTTGAGTAAAAGTCCAAGTCCCCAATCATCTACTCCACAGTTATTTGAAATGACCGTTAAATCTTTCACGTTCTTCTCACAAAGAGCTTTGATGAGGTTCTCTGGTATTCCCACCAGTCCAAATCCCCCAACCATAAGCGTCATACCGTCTGTAATGTCTTGTACCGCTTCTTCAAAACTAGTAAAGATCTTTTTCATGCTATTGCACCTCTTTTTCATAGTTTTCTATAATCGTTGAAACTCCTTGACCCCCACCGATGCATAATGTCGCTAGGCCATATTTTCCCTTCCTTCTCATTGGCACGAATCGTAACTAGTGGTTCAATACCAAGTTCTCTTGCCTTACGAAGACTCATCATGAGAACAGCTGCTGCCCCGTCATTAATTCCTGAAGCATTCCCTGCCGTTACACGACCGTCCTTTTTAAAAGCCGGTCTTAGCTTACCTAATTTCTCTACCGTGGTTCCCGGCTTCACATATTCATCTGTATTAAAAATAATAGGCTCTCCTTTACGCTGCGGTATTTCTACAGCGACTATTTCATCCTTGAATTTCCCTTCCTGAATTGCTTTTGCTGCTTTTTCCTGACTCCAGGCAGCAAATTCATCTTGCTCTTGACGCGTTACTTCATATTGGTCAGAAATATTTTCTGCCGTGATTCCCATATGATAATCATTGAACGCACACCACAAACCATCATGTATCATGCTGTCTATGAGGGTTTGATCTCCCATTCGAAACCCGTCTCGTACTCCCATAGATAAGTAAGGTGCTTGACTCATATTTTCCATCCCACCAGAGACAACGATTTCTGCATCTCCAGTTAAAATCGCTTGAGTCGCTAGATGAACGGCCTTTAATCCTGATCCACACACTTTATTTACCGTAAAAGCAGAAACATGCTCAGGAAGACCTGCGAGGATGGCTGATTGTCGAGCTGGGTTTTGACCAAGCCCTGCTTGAAGCACATTCCCCATGATCACTTCATCGATTTGATCACCACGAACTCCTACCTGTTCAAGTACCGCTTTTATCAATATTGAACCTAATTGAACAGCACTTACATTTTTTAAGCTGCCTCCAAATTGACCAACCGGCGTTCTTAAAGCGCTTACAATTACAACCTCGTTTTTAACCACTGCCTGTTCCTCACCCTCTATAGATTTAGTCAGAATTTTCAACCATCTATTTACTTTTAATTTACAGCAATATAACTTATGAGTAAAATGAATAATAGTTATAATTTATATTCCAATATAGAATAAGTGGTGATGATGATGGAATTAAAGGATCTTCGATATTTTACCGAAGTTGCTACATATGGCAGCTTCACAAAAGCAGCTGCAAGTACCTTTATCTCCCAACCAACTTTAAGTAAATCCATTAAAAAATTAGAATCAGAGCTTAAAGTAGAACTGTTTGAACGTTCCACACGTACCTTAATGTTGACGGATGCAGGAGAAATTGTTCTTAAGCAAGCTAGTAAAATATTAGGAGCAACAGATGAGCTTTCCATCTTATTAGACGATCTAATCCATTTAACCACTGGTAAAATTAAAATTGGGATTCCCCCATTAATAGGAACGCTTTTCTTCCCAGCGATAGCAAAAGCTTTTAAACAGCAATATCCGCAGGTATCTTTAGATTTAATTGAACGAGGCGCAAAACGAATTGAACAATTAGTGGACGAAGGTCAAGTAGATATCGGCATTATTGTCATTCCCACAGACGATAGTAAATTTGATATTACTCCGTTTATAAGAGAAGAGTTCATGCTTTATACAAGTACAAAGCATAATCTTGCCGCATTAAAAGAGGTCAGCCTTCAACAGCTATCAGAAGAGAGTTTTATCGTTTTTAATCGGGAGTTTGCCTTACACGAACTCATTATTAGAGAATGTCAGAAAGCAGGCTTTCAACCAAACATTGCTTACGAAAGTTCACAGTGGGATTTAATAACGGAACTGGTTGGAGCGGAGCTTGGTATTACTTTACTACCAAAGTCCATCCATAGAAAAATGGATCATACCCATGTTCAAATGATTAAAATAACGTCTCCCCCTATGTGGGAACTTGGATTTATTACCAAAAAAGAGAGATACCAATCATTTGCAGTTAGGGCTCTATTGGAGTTTGTTTCTGGGGAATATGACAAAACCATCCAATAGGATGGTTTTGGTAGTTTATTTAAAAACTCTGAGGAGTTGACCGCCTCTATGGATTCCCGAAATGTCTCGTAGTATCCTAATGACAACTCGAACGACGATTATAATCTCGCTCAATTCCTTCTTTCCAACTTCGATCCATTTTCTTTCCGCTTCGTAATATTATCACGGCCTCGCTCACCATCTCGTAATTCAACTGTGTTCCCATTTGGTCAGCATGGTAGTCCACCGCAAAGTCCTCATCAATTCCAAACTGTGCGGCCGTTGAAATGGCATCAATATTCGCCCCTAGAAACATGAAGTCCCATCCATATTTCTCTTTTTGGTGAGTGATCATTTTTTTGATTTTTTCAGAGGTAAATTCACGACTCGCATTTTCCATTCCATCCGTGGTGATGACAAATAGGACCTGATCGGCTCGTTCCACTACACTAGTATTTTTTTGGACATTCACGATTTTTTGAATAGAAAAGCCGATGGCATCGAGTAATGCCGTCGTTCCCCCTACTTCATAGTCACGTTCAGTGATGGGAGAGATGCCTTTTACATGGATCCGATCATGTAAGAGTTCATACTGATGATTAAATAATACCGTTGTAACGTAAGCTTCTCCTTCCGCTTTTTTCTGCTTATTCAGCATCCCATTAAAGCCACCAATGGTGTCCGTTTCAAGACCTGCCATAGACCCACTTTTATCTAGGATAAACACGACTTCCGTTACATTCTTTTTCATTCTTGTTTCCTCCACTTCATTTATTTATATTTGAAGGATATCAAGATTTGAAAAAGAAATGGTCGCTTTGAAAGCGACATTTATGCTCCTAGTAAGGGTTGATCCAATGCAAAAAGTGCTTCGTTGATTTCGTGAATATTATAATTGCCTTGTTGGATAAAAAATTCAATAATAACATCTAATTTACTGCTACGCGACAAAGTATATCCGGCAGCTGACAGCAAATCGTTGGTATCGTGTACATCTAGATGTAAAGCAATGGCAAAGGCAAGGGCTGTTTTCTTTGTAGGCGTGTAATCTACTTTATTACGAATTTTTGAAAACAAGCGACGATCCACATTTGCCCTTCTATAGGTCTCCACATCTGTCATTCCTCTTTCATCAATGAGCCGAAGCAACCGCTGCGAAAAGGACTCATCGAGTTCGCCAAAGAGATGCGCTAGATTATTTTCTAGTATAGGCTCATTCTTTTTTTCGTAAAAATCTTCCGGTACTTGCAAATCTTCCAGGATGAATCGCTCTTCTCGGCGATGAAATGTCTGTTCTACTTCCTCCACATAATGTTCATCAATATATTCATAGATTGATGAGAATAGCTTTTGACTTAACCCAAAGGATGTTTGGTCAAACACAACTAAATAGACAAGCATGTCATGCTGTAAAAGAAATTGACTAATCGTAGAAACGGCAATTTGTAAGGCCTCATCTTTTGGAAATCCATAGATCCCCGTCGATATTAGTGGAAAGGCGATGGATTCACATTGATTAGTTCTCGCTAGCTCCAGAGAATGAGTATAGGAATCCTTCAGAAGTCTGGATTCTTGATGAGAGCCACCCTTCCAAATGGGCCCTGGAGTATGTATGATGTTTTTGGCAGGCAAATGAAATCCATCTGTGATCACAGCCTGACCAACCGAACAGCCTCCTATTTTCTCACAAGCCTGTGTTAACTCCTTCACACCGGCAGCTTGAAAAATAGCCCCGCAAATACCACCTCCCATTCTTAATTCTGTATTTGCAGCATTTACGATGGCATCTACCTTCATCTTGGTGAGGTCGTGGCGGATAATCTCTAATGGCATGAATAAAATCTCCTTCCACACTAAAATTTCTTAATTACTTTGTTCTTAAAAAATATCTTAATAAGAAAAGCTTAACTTGTTCCTCTCTCATTTACCATAAAATACACTCCACTCTCGTCTAAAATGCCGTGACACGGACGAGATTCTTTAACAAAGATGAACTTTCCTTTTGACTTTTATATACTGTTGTAAAACCTTAAGCGGCAATTTTCTTATGCAAAGAATTTACCATTTCTATATTGTTAATGATCTAAACGTGATATTATAATAAATAACAGAATATTCTAAATACAATACTGATAAGGGAGGGGTCTATATGTGGGAACTGCTGTATCCTACTAGTATCACGGGAATAATCTTATTCTTAGTTGGTTCTTTTTTGACTGTTAACTCTTACATCGACAATTACAGGTCTAAACATAGATAATTTGAATTTGGTTTTAGAATAAAAAACGAACACCTGCCAAAAGGTGTTCGTTTCATTCTTATCCCCAAATCTCCTAAAAAATATCTACAATTTATTTCATCGTTCAATCGCTCACCTCATAGCTTTAAAATGGCGGAGCGAGACGAATCTCGATTTCTCTATTTAGATGACATCTCTTCAAATAGACATTCATCTAGCGGAACGACCTTCGTTTTATGAATGAGTTTAAACCCGAGCCAAAATGCCAAAAAGATTGGAAGACCAATATAAGACACGACTATTCCATACCAATCAATTTCACTTGTTAAAAAAGCTTGATAATTTTGACCAAAGATGACAAAGATACACATCGCAAAAGCGAAAATTGGACCAAACGGGAACCACTTCGCTTTAAACTTCAAGTCACTCATGTCTCTGCCCTGGGCGACATATGCTTTTCTAAAACGATAGTGGCTGACCGCAATTCCAAGCCAGGCAATAAATCCAGTTAATCCTGACGCATTTAATAACCATGTATACACTTGGTCTCCAAAAATAGAAGTTAAAAAGGCCAAGCCCCCGATAATCGTCGTGATGACAAGGGCATTCATCGGAATTCCGCGATCATTTACTTGTTGTAGAAATCTAGGTGCCTGGCCTTCCTTTGCCATAGACCAAAGCATGCGTGTCGATGCATATAAACCGGATGTTCCTGCCGATAAGACTGAGGTCAAAATAACCGCATTCATTACAGATGCTGCAAATGCAATGCCTACTTTCTCAAATACAAGGGTAAAAGGGCTAACAGCGATGTTGTCGACATCCCTACCTAACAGTTCAGGACTTGTATAAGGAATAATTAGGCCAATGACAGCAATGGCGACGATATAAAATAGTAGAATTCGCCAAAATACTTGTCGAATCGCCTTTGGTACGTTTTTCTCCGGCTCTTCACTTTCACCTGCAGCAATCCCCACGAGTTCCGTTCCTTGAAATGAAAAACCTGCGATGAGAAAAATACTTATTACGGACAATAGACCCCCATTAACAGGAGCATGTTCTACAGTAAAATTTTTAAACCCGATATAATCTCCTCCAAGGATACCTAAAATGGTGAGTATACCAACTCCAATGAAAACGATGATGGTCACTACTTTTATTAAGGAAAACCAATACTCGGATTCTCCGTAACTTTTAACCGACAATGCATTCAATAAAAAGATTAGACCTAAAAACAGGGTACTCCACACGATGCTCGGTACATCCGGAAACCAGAACTTCATAATAATAGCTGATGCAACTATTTCAACCGCAAGTGTAACTGCCCAGTTGAACCAATAGTTCCAACCGAGCGCAAAACCAAATGCTGGATCGACAAAACGGCTACCATATGTTGAAAAGGACCCGGAAACCGGCATTAATGTTGCCATTTCACCTAGACTTGTCATCAGAAAATAGACCATGATGCCGATAGCTCCATAAGCAATTAGCGCACCACCAGGTCCAGCTGTTTGAATGGACGCCCCTGTCGCTAAAAATATCCCTGTACCAATTGACCCTCCGATAGCAATCATCGTCATGTGACGTGCCTTTAGATTGCGTTTAACATGCTCTTTACCCCTTTTATCATTTAGAATATTCTGATTATTATGTTCATTTTTATAGCTATTGAGTGATCCCATTCTTGTCCTCCCTACTCCCGTCTTTATTTAACATTGTGAGAAAACGAAAAAAAGATTACATATTCCCTTCAAATTTATATTGAATTTGAAGGGAATACCTTGACCATTCACTCTATATCGAAAACGGATACATTTTGTTGTTTATCTTGAAAAATCAAAGTAGTTTCTCTTCAATAATCGTGGAGTAGCCATAAGCGTTTCATACTTCATACTTTTTTCAAGCTTTGAGCAATCAATTAAGAATAGATGATCCTCAATTTCTTTGACCGTACGATCTGTTTGATAGATCATTCCGCATTCTAAGCAATGAATAGATGGTGTGTCTTGTATTTCGATCGCATTTGTTCCATCTGGAAGTTCCCAATACACTGTGTTGCTCGTTTCACTTGCTGTATCTGATTCGCACCATTGACAAATCAATATTATTCCTCCTTTGCACCCACTGTTTCATATTTCTTCATTTGCGATTGGAATTTTTTCTCTTTTAACTCGTCGCGTTTGTCACGTTTATCTTTTAATGAACTATGTTCAATATTTTCCATATACGTTTTTCGGCGATCTAAACGTTTTAATCCTTCAGGTGTAAGGTTAAATTTCGTATCATCAATAATGGATAGTACGCCATTACTTTCAAACTTTTCAAACACTTCGGGATATACCTTCTTATAATAATCGTCAGCACTTCCTGACTGATAATTTGTTGGTTCCGGATAAGATGTGATAACACCTTCAAAGTTACGTAATACAACTTTATTAGAACTTTGAGAAATGATATAGTTCGGCTGCAAAGGAATTTTACCTCCTCCCCCAGGGGCATCAACAATAAATGTTGGAACAGCATATCCTGATGTATGACCGCGAAGTCCTTCCATGATTTCCAATCCTTTGCTGATTGGTGCACGGAAATGGCCAATCCCTTCCGATAAATCACATTGGTAAATATAATATGGGCGAACGCGAATTTTAACAAGGTCATGCATAAGTTGTTTCATGATTGGTACACTGTCGTTAATGCCTGCCAAAATAACAGACTGATTACCAACAGGTACACCAACATTTGCAAGCATTTCACATGCACGCTTCGATTCTTCCGTAATCTCAATAGATGTATTGAAATGCGTATTTAACCAGACTGGATGATACTTTTTCAAGATATTACAAAGATTTTCTGTAATACGCTGTGGAAATACGACTGGTGCTCTTGTACCAATACGAATAATTTCTACATGTGGAATCTCACGTAAATTCTTTAAAATATATTCTAGAATATTGTCATTAATAAGGAGCCCGTCTCCTCCGGAAATTAAAACATCTCGAATTTGGGGGTTAGATGCGATATAGTTAATGGCTGTGTCTAATTGTTTCTTTGGAACACCCATTCCGATTTGTCCAGAGAAGCGTCTTCTTGTGCAGTAACGACAGTACATGGAGCATTGGTTTGTTACTAGGAACAACACGCGATCCGGATAACGATGTGTTAATCCAGGTACTGGTGAGTCTTCATCTTCGTGAAGAGGATCTTCTAAATCATATCTTGTTTTATTCAATTCCGCAGAAATCGGAACAGACTGCATTCTAACCGGACATCTTGAATCATCTGGATCCATAAGCCATGCATAATATGGTGTGATGTTTAATGGAATTGTTTTTGTTGAGATTAAAACTCCTTGCTCTTCTTCTGGAGTTAAGTTAACGACTTTCTTTAAGTCTTCTAAATTTTTGATTGTATTTGTCAACTGCCAAACCCAATCGTTCCATTGATCCTCTGTAACATCCTTCCAAAGCTCGATCTCTTTCCAATGTCTTTTTGGTTGGAATAAAGTGTTTCTCATCATAAACTCCCCCTAAATTATTTTTTTGACGAATTCTCCTCGGAACATTAATTTATTAAGATATGTGGCATTCCATATAATAGCGATTTTCCCCTTCACCAAATTCATCTAATCTAGTCTCTTTAATGGCAAACCCTAATTTTTCATATAGCTTGACGGCTGCGTTGTTTTTAGTACTGACCGTTAAGCAAACCTTACGAAACCCATCTTGCTTTAGAATCGGATAAATTTCCTGTAAAAATAATTTCCCGATTCCTTTCCCTTGTTGGTCGGAGCGGACATAAAACCCGAAAATGTAGGCTTTATGGATATCATTGTAAGCTCTCATTACTTCGCAAATCGCAATCGGCTTAGGATCATTTTGCTGCCGGTATTGAATGAGTTTCCCGTAGCGTGTAAGAGGGACAAGTGCTTGTTCGTCAACTGCCCCTAATCCCGGAAACGCATCTTGCTCAAGCTCCATCATTATTTTTAGCTGTTCTGGATTTAATGAAGCTGGTACTTCGACATAATAGGTTTTGTTCAATGTTTCCATTATTCTTTCCTCCTTCATATTCGATATCATCCAGAGGCCAAATGGGCTTAGGAATGTGACGATACGTAAAAGTGGTTAAACGATTGGAGGCAACACCAGGTGCATCTACATAAATGATAGGGCCAACAATCGGTTCAAACGCTGCCCGAAAATGATTCTTAGCCTTTAACCCAAGAATTCTCTTTGTCGAAGGCTCAAGGCCAATATGACGAAACATTTCCGGATCATTCGCTGACATTGGTCTTCCTATGAGGAGAATATCCATCTTGCCAACGCGAATGTGAGCTGCCCCCTTTAGATCGACTCTTAAATGCTGATTGAACGGCCCAGAATTGTAAAATACACCATCTGATAGAGCCACTACCGTTGCTTCGACCTGAACAGACTCCCCAAATTCAGGCGATACTTTCCCTCCAAGAGACAACATGACCTTATTTCCGGCTCCCATCTTGCGGCAAGCCTCAATGGATTCTGGATCGTAGAGTCCTCCAAAAAGCGTGTCGGGAATGTTCATCTTGACCATCTCCCGAAGCAGTTCTGTTGTGTCGCCACTCCCGCAACTTAGAGGATTATCCGAGATGTCCGCTAGCACGATTGGTTTGTTATCTTCAATCGTTATCGCCAAATCGAGCCCCTCTCTTACACCAGGCAAATCCATGATAAATTCTTCTCTTACACTCCAGAACAAGGATGCCATCTTTTGGGCAGTCTCTTTTCCTTTTTTCGGATCGAGCGAAACAACAAGTACACTTGCACCGACCATCGGAATATCCGAGTAAGGGAAGCCACCAAATACGGACACATGATGAATTCCTTCTTCCTCTTCGGCTTGTTTCGCCCACTCGATCATTTTGTGCATCGGCCCTTCTGCAGTTCTCATATTGATAGAGGGCGGCATCATCGGCAATTTTTCAAAAGATGCGTAATAGGTGACCTCTTCTTTTAATTGCTTTAATAAAGCGATTGCCGCATTCATACCTTGTTCATACATATCAATATGGGGGTATGTTTTAAATCCAAAATGAAGTGGGGTGTAATCAATCATTTTTCCACTTAAATTGGCGTGCATGTCAAGTGTTGTCGCAATTGGGACATTCGGTCCGATAAGCCCGCGAATTTTTCCTAGTAAATGCTCTTCCGGATCGAGGAGGTGCTCCACGACCATTGCTCCATGCAATGCAAGCAATAATCCGTCCAGCCTTCCAGCCTCCCGTATTGACTGGAGCATTTGCTCTTCAATAATGGAATACGCTTCTGTTGTTACCACGCCCGATGGGACTGCTGCCGCACAAAGCAGCGGTAAAATTTCTACATCCCTTTCTTGTTTCAATACATCCAAAAAACCGCCCACTTCCGTTTTGGTACCCATATAGGCAGCATAAATTTCCTCGCCGACAAAGTAGCCTTCATTTCGAAACTGTTCGATTTCTGTTTTCATAGGGCTGAAACTGTGGGATTCATGGTAGAAGAATGCAATACCAATACGATGTTTTCTCATGTTATCCCCCTTCGTATTTGACCAAAATTTTATATATTGCGTGACCATTCCACCAAATAAATGGGAGAGGCTGAGTTTGACACTACCTGTTAGACATTGTCGTTCATCAATAGTTGGTATAGATGGACTTCCACTCTGTCATAACATCGAATGCATGGTGGGAAACTTCTCGGTGACCATTTCCGGACATTTTCATTCCCCCAAACGCCACACCCATCTCAGCATTTGACGTTCCGTTATTAATGTAGACAAGTCCGCTTACCGCTTCCTTTGCCGCACGATTCGCATAATGAAGGCTCTCCGTATAAATGGAAGTTGATAGCCCATAAATCGTTCCGTTATTTATCTCCATGGCTTCCTCATAGGAATCAACTTCAATGATCGCAAGAACCGGACCAAATATTTCTTCCTGCGCAATCGTATCCTTCGGTTTCACATTCTCAAGGATTGTCGGCTCATAATAATAGCCGCCCAATTCTTTCATACGCTTTCCACCTGACACCATTTTTCCGCCTTCATCAATCGCTTTTTTCACATATTTCTCGACCGTATGAAGCTGTTCTTCATTTACAAGAGGGCCCACTTGCATCCCTTCTTCTAGTCCATTTCCTATTTTCATAGACTGTGTTAAATCTACTACTTTTTGTACGAGCATTTCCTTTACTGGGCGTTCGACAATGACTCGACTTGCCGCTGTACAGCGCTGACCAGTCGTCGTAAAAGCTGATTTTACGATTCCGTCTGCCGCTTTGTCCAAGTCCGCATCCTTCAAGACGATCACTGCATTTTTCCCACCCAATTCCAATGAAATACGTTTTAACGTTTTACTGCCCATTTCAGCCAGTTTTTGTCCGACTTCTGTTGAGCCCGTAAACGAAATGACTTTAACATCTGAATGTTCTGCCAGTGTTTGACCGACTTTTCTTCCTGAACCGGTAATTAAGTTCACAACCCCAGCTGGCAACCCGACTTCATCTAACATTTCGACAAAAATCTTTGCCGATAATGCAACCTCTGAAGCAGGCTTCCATACGACCGTATTACCAGCAATCAGGGCTGAAAAGATTTTATAGGAAGCAAGTGCAACTGGAAAGTTCCAGGGAGTGATGCACGCCACAACACCGAGAGGCTCACGGACCATTCTTACGTTCCGGTCTACGAAACCGGCAGGGATCGTTTCTCCAAAGAGGCGTCGTCCCTCGCCTGCCATATATTGTGCAGTCGCGATGACCACTCCCACTTCGCCTAAAGACTCAGTCAGCACTTTTCCCATCTCCATTGTCATAACACGAGCAAGTTCCTGTTTTCGTGTTTCAAACAGTTGGGCAACTTTCATTAAATAAGCTGCTCGCTCTGGAATGGGGGTGTTCTTCCATTGTAAATACGCTTCATTCGCTTTTTTGACAGCCTTATCCACTTGCTCCGTTGTGGCAGCCGCACATATGCCGACAAGTTCCCCTGTGGCCGGATTTAAGCTTTCAAAGTAGGACTGATCGGGGGCACTTACCCATTTTCCATTTATATAAAGATCTCCCTGAAGAATATCTGTTTTGATTGGACTAGACATAAACCTGACCTCCTTTTTCGTGTATTCCAAGGAACCTGAAAATTAGTTTCCTGAAATGGTTTCTGTTATCACATCTTCTAAAATCGTTAATCCGCTATCAAGCACATCTTCTTGTATATTAAGAGGCAGCATTAATCGGATTGTTTGCCCTATTACACCACAGTTCATAATGAGTAAGCCATTTTCCAGAGCTCTCGATTTGATTTTCGGTACAAACAAAGAAGCAGATTGCGAATCGAATTCTATACCAATCATCATCCCGACTCCTCGGACTTCAACAATGCCCGGTAAATGTCCGACCGAGTGATGAAGTCTGCCAACAATCTTGACACCGAGTGTAGCGCTGCGTTCTACTAACTTCTCTTCCTCAATGACCTCAATGTTAGCCAATGCCGCCGCACAAGAAACAGGATTTCCTCCGAATGTCGAACCATGACCGGCTGTCGGCCATTTTTCATGAAGCTCACGACTTGCAACAATAGCGCCAAGAGGCATACCACCGGAAAGGGCTTTTGCCAGTACTAAAATATCAGGAGTCACATTCGCATGCTCTGACGCGAACATTTTACCTGTACGGCCAAATCCTGTTTGTACTTCGTCAAAGATAAGCAAAATGCCGTGTTCCTCTGAAATCTTTCTTAATTCCTGTAAAAAGCTTGGCGGTGCCGGATAATATCCGCCTTCACCCATTACAGGTTCAATGATGATGGCTGCGACACGTGAAGGATCCACGCGTAAATCAAACAATCTTTGTAGTTGATTCAAGCAATACTCTTCAGCTTCTTCTTCTTTAATGTTTTTCAGCTGGTTAGGATACGGATATGGAACGTGATACACCTCACCTAGAATCGGTTCATAATAACGACGATATTTAGAGCTTGATGCCGTAATGGCTGTTGCTCCTAATGTGCGGCCATGAAACGATCCTTCAAAAGCAATGATGGCGGGCCTTCCAGTTGCCGCCTTTGCTAGTTTAAGTGCACCGTCAATAGCTTCAGCTCCCGAATTTGAGAAAAAGACAGTGTCAAGATTCCCTGGTGTGATATGAGCAAGCTTTTCCGCCAAATTCGCTGCCGTTTCATAATAACCATAGTTCAATCCTAGATGAATCAAGTCTTCAGCTTGTTTTTTAATGGCTTCAACCATTTTTCTGTTCGTATGTCCGACTGCGTTGACAGCTACTCCTGAAACAAAATCGATATACTCCTTGCCGTCTGTCGTCCAAAATTTGGCACCATGGGCTTTTTCAATGACAAGCTCGGTTACCCTTGTCATAACCGGTGATAAATGTTTTTGTGCTTTTTCTTTAATCAAATTTGTTTTATTTTGCAACTTCATAAATCTCATCCTTTCTTAATTGATCTTTGAATATCGTGAATGATTCATCTAAAATTCCTACAATCTCATCAATTTCTGTTCTCGTAACATTTAAAGGAGGGCTGATGATGAGGTGTTCTCCCTTTGTACCGTCAATAG
This sequence comes from Robertmurraya korlensis, assembly GCF_023715225.1. Taxonomy (GTDB): domain Bacteria; phylum Bacillota; class Bacilli; order Bacillales; family Cytobacillaceae; genus Robertmurraya_A. Next base: position 59,657 of record NZ_JAMBNS010000005.1, on the reverse strand, counting down.
TACCGGAACCAGGATAAAAAACCGCACCGAGTTCCATCGCAATTCCATTCAATCTCTCAGCCGCTTTTTCAGATGGTTCGAACAGCTGATCGTGCCTAGAATCCTTCACAAGTTCCATACCGATCAAAAGCCCTCTGCCCCGAACATCCGATATATAAGAATGTTTTTGCTTCAGCTCCATTAGACGTTTGACAAGGTACGGACCTTGTTTTTTGACGTTTTCCAGCACCATATCTCGCTCATATACGTTCAATGCAGCAAGACCCGCTGCAACGGACACAGGATGCCCACTATAGGTGTAACCGTGAATAAATTTCCCGTCGCTGTGTTGCATGAGTCCATCGATTAACCGATTATGAACGATCATTCCGGCGAGCGGAGCATAACCCGCTGAAACCCCTTTTCCGAATGTGATGATATCAGGCTTGATTCCAATCTGTTCGGTCGCGAAGTTGGTACCAGTCCGACCGAATCCAGTCATCACTTCATCGATAATTAAAACGATTTCGTAACGATCACACAGCTCCCGAACTTTCTCAAAATATCCTGGCGGTGGTGGAACAGCACCTTGCTGGCTTCCTACAATCGGCTCGGCAATAAATGCGGACACATTCTCAGAGCCAAGCTCTAAAATGGTTCTTTCAATATCGGTTACACACGTCCAGTTTTGATTAGAGAGACAATTATCTTTTTGACGATCGTATGGACATCGGTGGCAGTACGGCGAATAGACATGGGCATAGTTTAAAAGATTAGGAGTGTATGCATGTCTTCTTTTTACGTCTCCTCCTGCGGATAATGAACCGATGGTGTTACCGTGATAAGACTGCCATCGACCGATTACAATATGCTTTTGCGGTCTGCCGGCATCCCTATGATATTGCCTTGCCAGCTTCAAAGCACTTTCATTTGCTTCAGAGCCACCAGTTGTAAAATACACTAAATTTAATTGGTCTGGGGCCATTTTGCCGATGGTTTCTGCCAGTTCATGCAACGCTTTTGTCTCGAAGCGCATGGTATGGACGAAAGCTGCTTTTTTTGCTTGCTCTGCCATTGCCTCTCCTATAGAACCAATTCCATGTCCCAGGTTGGCTGCAACCGCTCCCGAGCATGCATCCAAATACTTTTTCCCGTTCTCATCTATGAGATAGACCCCTTCGCCATGAGTAATAATCGGATACTCCTTTTTTAAATCACGATGAAACACGAAGTCTTTTTTTACTCCATCCATCTTTCCACCACCATTGCCATTCCTAATCCTCCCGCTACACAAATCGTCGCAAGACCATATTGTCGTTTTTGTTTTTCCAGCTCATGACATAATGTAGTGAGTATTCTTGCACCAGAGCACCCAAGTGGATGACCTAAGGCAATTGCTCCTCCGTTAACATTCACGTTATCCCCTTTCAGGCCCCATTCTTTTAAACAAGCAAGACTTTGGGCAGCAAATGCCTCATTTAATTCAATCAAATCGATATCTTCTAAGCGAAGACCTGCCTTATTTAACGCGATTCGTGATGCAGGAACCGGACCGATCCCCATTTCTTTTGGTGATACACCCGTTGCAGCAAAGGAACGAATTCTAGCCATCGGAACCACTCCAAGTTGGTTCGCTTTTTCTTCTGACATCAACAGCAGCATCGAAGCACCATCATTTCTACCGGATGAGTTTCCCGCTGTTACCGTTCCATCCTTTTGAAACACAGAACGTAACGTTCCTAACTTTTCAATGTCCGTCAATCTAGGGTACTCATCTATTGCAAAGTGTCTGATTCCCTTTTTTCCTTCCTTTACAGGAACAGGAATGATTTCTTCATCAAAATGGCCCATTTCAATGGCACGTTTCGCTTTCTGCTGACTCATAAAGGCAAATTCGTCTTGTTCACGACGGCTAATATTATATTTTTCAGCCAGCCACTCAGCTGTCTGCCCCATCGTGAAACGACCATATATCTCCTCTGGTTGAGATTTTGGCTGACTTTCGGTATTTGAATCATACAGTGTCAAATCTCCCATCTTCATACCGAATCGAGTATCAACCGTATAATGAGGAGCTTGTGACATGCTTTCAACACCACCCGCTAAAACTACGTCCGCTTGACCAGTTAAAATGGACATTGCCCCGTTAATGACGGCCTGCAAACCCGAACCGCACTGACGATGGACTGTATAAGCAGGAATCGTTTCTGGAAAATGAGCTTGTAATGCCGCGACTCTTGCTATATTCGGAGCATGCGCACTCTGTTTTGTTTGGCCGACGATGACTTCATCGACAATATTGGAACCGTAACCAGAAGCCGAAAGGTTATTTTTCATAATAAGAGATACGAGCTCTTCCGGGCGCGTATCCGCCAGTGATCCACCGAGGTTTCCGAGAGGAGTTCGAAAGGCATTTACAATTACAGCCACGGTGCAGTCACCTCTTTGCCATGATAGAAAGATTGAGCAATACGGAATGGGGCATCCGTTTTTTGTTGAATTTCTTCAAGGGAAACTTCAGGTGAAAGCTCCAAAAGATAAAGTCCATCTGCCTTTACTTCGAACACCGCCAAATCGGTAATGATTAAATCTACTTTTCGTTCCGATGTGATTGGATAGGTTAATTCCTTTACAATTTTTGCCTCTCCTTTATTAGACGTATGCAGCGTTGTTACGATAATCTTTTTGGAGCCTTCCAATAAATCCATCGCTCCGCCTACACCAAGAACATTTTTTCCTGGTACGGCCCAATTGGCGATCCGCCCCATCGCATCAATTTGCAGCACACCAAGAATCGAAACACTTACATGTCCTCCACGAATCATTGCAAAAGATGATGCGCTATCAAAAAAGGATGACCCTTCCAAAACTGTGACAGGTAGTTTCCCTGCATTAACAAGATTTTCGTCAATATCCTCTGGATCAGGGCTAGGACCTACTCCAAGGATGCCGTTTTCCGAGTGTAAAAAAACTTGAACATCTGATGGAATGTAATCAGCCACCAGCGTTGGGATCCCTATACCTAAATTGACGATATCGCCATGCTTTAATTCCTTCGCCGCTCTTGCAGCAATGTATTGTTTCACGTTCAAGCTATTTCCCGCCCTTCACAACGATAAAATCAACGTATAAATGAGGGGTGACAATTTCTTCAGGAGAAATTTCACCTACCTCCACCATCTCGTCTACCTCTGCAATCACCACATCGGCAGCTGTTGCCATCATCGGATTGAAGTTTCTTGCCGATTGGTTGTATATGAGATTTCCTAATGGATCCGCTTTTTTCGCTTTAATGAAAGCAACATTCGCTTTAAGAGGCTCTTGGAACACATATTTTTTACCGTTAAGGGTACGCTCTTCTTTGTTTTCGGCGATTTTTGTTCCTACGCCGACCGGTGTATAAAATCCTCCTAGTCCCGCACCACCCGCTCGAATAGCTTCAGACATCGTTCCTTGAGGGAGAAGATCCACTTCCATTTCCTTATCCTGGTAGGCTTTAACCACCTCCGGGTTGCTTGTAAAATAAGAACCTATCGCTTTTTTTACTTGTTTTTGCCGTACTAAAACTCCAAGACCTTTACCTGGTTCACCAAGATTATTACTTATAATCTCTAAGTCTTTCACTTCCGACTGAGCCAAAGCGGCAATTAAACAAAGTGGACTTCCTACAAGTCCAAATCCACCTACCATAATTCGTGAGCCGCTTTTAACCTTTTTTACAGCTTCTTCGCATGTAATCAGCTTGCTCATCATTTTCCCTTCCTCTCTTCGACTTTTGTGGGGTTAACATTTGGAAAAATAAAAAACCGAGCCAAACATAAATCCTCGATCAAGAATGTCGTTACAACGAACATTCCTTACAAAGAGTTCATGTCAGCCCGGTTTTAATAAGACCATGGGAAGAGGTCATCTTCCCACTTTATTATAACCAAACGTTATGTATTCATTTGCTTCACGTTATCCCAATAACGTTGAACTGCAGCTTGAAGAGCCACAATGATCGCTTGCTGGGATGGAGCAAAATAAAAGCCTTGAATTCGTTTAATCAGGTGCTCAACACCGTCTTGAAGACAGTAGCCTATAAGCAGTTTTTGAAAATAATTTTTCGTTAGTTCTGTTACGAATGTGAATTCAGCTCCGACAATCTTATGATCTTTCAGATCGACTTCTAGTACAATTCCTGCATGCTTATACATTTCATACATGGAAGTTCCCTGTGGAGCTTTTGCATATCCTGTAACAATCACTGTTTCCAGTGTTTGCATGCCCTAAACCACCTTTCAAAACCAACGGATCATTTTCTTTTTCTAACACGAGTATATAGGTCAGAAAAATGAATGTCAATGCAAATATTCTAAATTTTCTAAAATGTAAAAGCGTTTTCATTAACAAGTAATCGGCGCATTGTTTGTCATGTGAGTATCAACCTAAGGCATATATAATTCCCTTACCAACCACGATCTTGCATACGTGCTCCAGGGGATAGAGATGAAATTTCAATACCTTTCATTGCGATTCCAAGATTTTTTGAAATCTCTGCAATTAGTTTATAATCCTGGTAGTGGGTAGTTGCTTCAACGATTGCTCTAGCGAATTTTGCTGGGTTATCAGATTTGAAGATTCCTGAACCAACAAATACTCCATCAGCACCTAATTGCATCATAAGTGCAGCATCAGCAGGCGTTGCTACTCCACCAGCTGCGAAGTTTACTACAGGTAGACGTCCAAGACGCTTAATCTCTAGAAGAAGTTCATATGGAGCTCCAAGTAGCTTTGCCTCTGTCATTAATTCATCTTCACTCATTGTAGCGACTTTACGAACTTGTCCATTTACCTTACGTATATGACGAACAGCTTCTACAATATTACCAGTTCCCGGCTCTCCTTTTGTACGAAGCATGGATGCACCCTCACCTATACGACGTGCTGCTTCACCAAGATCACGGCAACCACAAACAAAAGGAACCGTGTAAGCATTTTTATTTAGATGATATTCTTCATCTGCTGGTGTTAACACTTCACTCTCATCAATATAATCAACGCCCATTGCTTCAAGAACTCGAGCTTCTACGATGTGTCCGATACGTGCTTTTGCCATAACAGGAATGGAAACCGCATTCATAACTTCCTCAACAATACGTGGATCTGCCATTCTTGCTACTCCGCCAGCTGCACGAATATCAGAAGGAACGCGCTCTAATGCCATTACGGCTACCGCCCCTGCTTCCTCAGCTATTTTTGCTTGTTCAGCATTCACAACATCCATAATGACGCCGCCCTTTTGCATTTCAGCCATCCCTCTTTTTACACGATCCGTACCTGTTTTCATTGTAAAGCCCCTCCTTAAAAGTATACGCTTTCATTTTACCTCGAAAATAGTATAAAATTTACAGAACAAAAGCCTTCACATTTGGAAGATAATTAAAGACATTTTGAAATTTTTACTATTTTAACATATAGACTTGCAATTTCTGTGCCAATAATAAAAACGCTTATTTGTGAACATTTTGCGAACACTTTATGCCAAATTTCTTGGCACTAACCCTATTTTTATTTGCACCTTAACTGCAAAAAAATCTTTCCGATTTGGTGGACACATTTGCTAGCAGAAGATTGATATGGACATTCACAAAGATAGATTTATCAAAAAAAGCGAACACCCTTATAAAGGTGTTCGCTTCAAACTTATCTCCAAATCTCTTTAGAAATATCTACAATGTATTTCAACTTCGCCCATTGCTCTTCTTCTGTTAAAATATTTCCGTGATGCGTGGAAGCAAAGCCGCATTGAGGACTGATACATATTTGCTCAAGTGGCACATATTTGGTTGCCTCTTCCACACGCGCTATAATATTTTCCTTATCTTCTAATTCCCCATGTTTCGATGTGAATACCCCTAGCACGACTAGTGGTCCCCCGTTTGGTATGTATTCCAATGGACCGAAGTCACCAGAACGATCGTCATCATATTCTAAGAAGAATCCATTCACTTTTTCTTTTGCAAATAAGGTTGGGGCAATTTTCGCGTAACTACCTTCAAATGCCCATTTCGAACGGTAGTTCCCACGGCAAAGGTGTGTGGTTACAATCAGATCTTCCGGTTTATCTTCTAATACCCCATTCACCACTCGAAGAGCTAAATCGATTAATTCTTCACGAGAGTACCCGCTATCATTAAATGGAATGTTCGGTGCATTAAGACCAGCAATGTATACATCATCTAGTTGTAAGTAACGGCAACCAGCCTCATAAAACGCTTTGATGGCATCACGGTAGGTTTGAATAATGTCATTTGTGTACTCTTCAAGGTCTGGATAAATGTCTATGTTTCGTATACCTGCATTGAATAATTGGTTCGGACTTGGGATCGTTTGTTTGGCAACGGCACGGTCCCCAACAATTTCTTTGAACTCGATAAATTCTTTTATATGAGGGTGATCTTGGTTAAACGAGATTTTCCCAGTCACACGCACATCGTATCTTTCCGTTTCCTCCCCTTTAAATGCAAAACCATGATCTGGAACGTAGCCTTCTACCCCATGTAAATGTTCAAGAAAATCAGTATGCCAAAATCTACGACGAAATTCTCCATCGGTCACAGCTTGTAGCCCAACCTCGATTTGCTTGTCTACGATGTTTTTAATTTCTTCCGTTTCAATAGAATGTAGCTCTTGTGCGGTAAGATTACCTGCTTGGAAATCCCTTCTGGCCTGATGAATTCTCTCTGATCGTAATAAACTTCCGACATGATCGGCTCGAAATGGTGCTTTAACTAGTGTTTTTGTCATCAATAATCTCCCACTTTCTTTTTAAATACTCTTAATCTTCTGATCTAAAGTAAGTGTAGCACAGGAAAATGATTATAACGTAACACTAGATTTCTATCTCTTGCTATAGCTTTTAGCTATAACCGAAGGGGTTTTTTAGTGTGGTTTGTGGTAAATGGTCAATTAGTTCATTGATTCTACTAGTTTTTGGAAAATATATGTTCTAAATGAGGATATAGTTAACCAGATCCACTAAATACTGGAAATAATATGTTCTATGTGAGGATTTAGTTCACCGATTTCACTAATTACTGGAAATTACATATTCTAAACGAGGGTTTAGTTCAACATTTCCACTAAATACTGGAAATCACATGTTCTAAATGAGGGTTTAGTTCACCGATCCCACTAAATACTGGAAAACTCACGTTCTAAATTTCCATTAGACTCTATCACATCGTTAAAAAAGATAAAGAGCATCCCTTATTAAAAGGAACTGCTCTTTAATTCTAAATCATGTAATCCTCCGGAATAAATACCTTGAGTTGCTTTGGTTTAACGAAAACTTTTTCGCCGACTTTTAGATTTAGCTTTGTGTAATGTTCTTTAGGAAGTTCTGCTTCCAAATACTCCTTTGTGTCTTCTCGTATTAGTTCAATTTGTACGGATGGTCCTACGATATGCAAGTGGGCTATGGATACTTTGACCTCTTCTTCATCTGATTTTACTCGACTAATATTTATATCATGTGGTCTGGCATATCCAATGGCTTCTCGAGTTTCTGAAGGGTCCCCATCTGGAACATTGGTTACTGTGTTTCCATGTAGAAGCTTTCCATTATTTAGTCTTCCTTTAAAGAGATTTACATTTCCTAAGAAGTCATATACAAATGGGGTCTGAGGATTTTCGTACACTTCATTCGGCGTTCCGATTTGTTCAATTTTCCCCTGATTCATCACGACAATTTTATCAGCAACATCTAATGCCTCTTCCTGATCGTGTGTCACAAATATACTGGAAATATGGAACTCATCATGAAGTCTTCTTAGCCAGCGGCGGAGCTCTTTTCTCACCTTTGCATCTAGTGCTCCAAAGGGTTCATCTAGTAACAGGACCTTCGGCTCAACGGCTAGTGCTCTTGCCAAAGCGACACGTTGCCTTTGTCCCCCTGATAGTTGAGAGGGGTACCGCTTCGCAAGATCTTTTAGTTTGACGAGTTCTAACAACTCATAAACTTTAGCTTCTATATCCTTTTTCTTAGGTCTCTCATTCCTAGGTCTGACCTTTAGCCCATAGGCAATATTCTCAAACACCGTCATATGTCGAAACAACGCGTAGTGCTGAAAGACAAATCCTACCTTTCTTTCCTTAGCTGTAATCGTAGTGATATTTTCTTTATCAAAATATATAAAACCTTGATTAGCAGATTCTAAGCCAGCAATAATCCGTAAGAGGGATGTTTTACCTGAGCCTGAGGGACCTAATAAGGCAACCAGTTCTCCTGTTTGAATTTCTAGGTTAATATCTTTCAATGCCTGAAAGGAGCCAAAAGATTTTGAAACATTTTCAATAACAATACTCATGTATGATCTCCTCTAGTTCAATTAAATTTCAGTACTTATCTGTTTTTTTGCCTTCCACTCTAGGAAACTCTTAATAATAAGCGTAAAGATAGCCATTAATGACATCAATGAGGCTACTGCAAAGGCCGCAGCAAATTGATACTCTCCGTACAAAATCTCAATATGAAGAGGCATCGTATTTGTCAGTCCTCTTATATGTCCAGAAACGACAGATACGGCTCCAAACTCGCCAATGGCACGTGCATTACAAAGAATCATTCCATATAATAATGCCCATTTAATATTAGGTAAGGTGACATACCAAAATGTTTTCCAACCACTCGCCCCAAGAGTAATAGAAGCTTCTTCTTCCGCTGTTCCTTGCGCTTGCATGAGTGGAATGAGTTCCCTTGACACGAACGGAAAGGTGACGAAAATCGTGGCTAACACAATCCCTGGGACTGCAAATACAATTTTAATGTCGTTATCAAAGAGCCACTCCCCAAATAACCCCCTTGAACCAAATAAAAGAATAAATACTAGTCCGGCAATCACAGGGGAAACAGCGAATGGCAGATCAATGAGAGTAATTAAGATATTTTTCCCCCTAAATTGAAACTTGGTAATCGCCCAAGCTGATGCAATACCAAAGATCGCATTAAGTGGGATAGCAATGAGTGCCACTAAAATCGTTAACTTAATAGCAGATAATGCTTCCGGATTGGTGATTGCTTCTATATATACATTGACTCCTTTAGCAAAGGCTTGGATAAAAACAGTAATTAAAGGCAGAAATAGAAATAGTCCTAAAAAGGCTAAAGCAATGGTAATCAGTAACCATTGTACCCACTTGGGATCTGATGTTCCTGCAGGCTGTTTTTGTGGAACAGTAGAAAATTGAATAGGTACGTTACCAGCCATAGAAACCCCACTTTCTTTCTAGTGAATGAACTTCCTGTTCGTCCACCATTGAATAAGATTAATAAGAAACAATAAAATAAAGGACGTGACAAGCATAACCGTTGCAATGGCTGTTGCTCCCGTGTAATCGTATTGCTCGAGCTTCGTCATAATCAGCAAAGGAGTGATTTCTGTTTTCATTGGCATGTTTCCTGCGATAAAAACGACGGAACCGTACTCTCCCAGAGACCGAGCAAACGCCAGGGTAAAACCACTTAAAGCGGCCGGTAACAATTCCGGAAAAATAATTTTCCGGAATGTTTGGAACCGACTAGCACCTAAGGAGGAGGACGCTTCTTCTACTTCCTTTTCGAGATTTTGCAACACTGGCTGAACCATTCGTACCACAAAAGGCAGTCCGATAAAAGTTAAGGCAATGACCACTCCAATGGGTGTAAAGGCAACCTTAAAATCAAGTAATCTCCCGATCCATCCATTAGGTGCATAAACTGTGGTTAATGCTATTCCGGCAACAGCGGTGGGAAGAGCAAAGGGCAAATCTACTAAACCATCAATTATTTTCTTCCCTGGAAATGAATACCTCACTAGCACCCATGCTAACAAGACACCAAATATCGCATTAATGAGACCTGCTGCCAAGGATGCCCCAAAGCTTAATTTATAGGATGCAACTACCCGTGGGTCTAGGACCGTATCCCAAAAATCTTCCCATCCCATTTGTGCTGTATAGAGAAGAATCATGGATAACGGCAATAATACTAAAATACTAAGATAGAGTGTCGTGTATCCCATCGTTAACCCAAATCCGGGTAACACTTGATTCTTCTTAAAGATTGCTTTCCTCATACAATCACCTAAAACCTTTCTCTATGGAAGATAAATCTCGTCAAAGGTCCCCCCATCGTTAAAATGAGTTTCTTGTGCTTTTTGCCATCCTCCAAAATCTTCATCTACCGTTACAAATTCAATTTCTGGGAACTGATCGGCATATTTTTTTAACACTTCTTGATTACGTGGACGGTAATAGTTCTTTGCCGCAATTTCCTGACCTTTTTCAGTATATAAGTACTTCAAGTATGCTTCAGCCACTTCCGTAGTCCCTTTTTTCTCCGCATTTTTATCAACCACAGCCACTGGTGGTTCTGCAAGAATACTAATGGAAGGATTTACTATTTCGAATTTGTCTTCTCCTAGCTCATTAATAGAAAGAAATGCTTCATTTTCCCAAGCAATTAGTACATCTCCGATTTCTCTTTGAACAAATGTATTAGTCGAATCACGTGCACCAGAATCTAATACTTCTACGTTTTTGTATAAACTTTTCATAAAGTCTTTAATTTTGTCTTCTTCACCATTAAATTGCTTGCTTGCGTAAGCCCATGCCGCTAAATAATTCCATCTAGCTCCTCCCGATGTTTTCGGGTTTGGTGTAATGACCGATACATCTTCTCTAATTAAGTCATCCCAATCTTGAATATTCTTCGGATTTCCTTTTCTCACTAAAAATACAATCGTAGATGTATAAGGAGTTGAGTTATCCTCTAATCTCTTTTGCCAATCCGTTGAGAGGATACCAGCTTTATTAGCAATTTCATCGATATCGTAAGCTAATGCTAAGGTAACAACGTCGGCTTCTAGTCCGTCAATTACGGCTCTTCCTTGTTTTCCTGATCCACCATGAGATTGTTGAATCGTTACTTCCTGTCCGGTTTCCTCTTTCCAATACGAAGCAAATTCCTTATTGAACTCTTGATATAATTCACGTGTTGGGTCGTAGGATACATTCAATAACTCTACAGGTTCTTTAGATGATGCTGCATTTTCTTTGTTTTCTTTCTCATCCTTACTTGAACTTTCTTGTTGGGAGCATCCTACTACTGCAAATAAAACCATAAAAATAGCAATAAATAGACCAACAACTTTCTTTGTTTTCATGTAAATTTCCCCTTTATATTTGTTTTTACTATTAATCCCAATTGTAATTATCTAAATATTCCGATTTATATTTCAAAATAAAAAGCTCCTATAAGCAACCCCAAATTTAAAGAATAAGAGGTTACTAACAGGAGCCTTCGGTGGTCCGATCGGCAATATTATTTTGAAGTAATAGGAATATTTTTAAATCCGACAATTTACATAGGATTACATAGATTTATAATAATATGAAATTTTTATAAAAGCAATCATTATTTTTAATAGTTAGCAAAATAAAAAAGATCTCGTTGTTGAGATCTTTTTAAGGACTAATAGGACTACTCGACAGAAGTTGCTCAATGAAACCTATTCCACTTGATACAATAACATCCTTATCGTAGTCCATAGAAGCTACGTGGTAGGAGTTCTGTAACACGACTCTTTCCTTAATAGATGAACCTATATTACGAAGAATATAGTCTGTATTGGCTGGTGGGACGACATGGTCCACCGCTGAATGAATTCCTAAAACAGGAGACTGAATATCTGGTAAAATAGATGGAGTTTTCTCCATTAACTTTTGCAATTCATGAATGGCTTTGATCGGTACTTTCGGATAAGCAATTTCAACAACATCCTTTGCATGTAGATCCGGAGCCGATTCATTTAGAAATCGTGGTTCGATTTTTCCTTTTAGATACTCATAGGACGGAACTTCCAAAGCAGCATTTACAGTAATAATTCCCTTAATATCCGGATAACGCTTAGCCAGCCAAAGTGTTAATGTCCCACCCATAGACTGACCAATAACAAATATACTATGGCAGTGTAGTCTTAATTGCTGATATCCTTTTTCTAAAGATTGGAACCAATCATGATTCGTGCATTCCTCTAGATCCTTATAATGCGTTCCATGACCATGTAATCTTGGACCTAAAACAGTAAATCCTTGTTTGGCAAACCCTTCTCCGAGGTAACGTACACTTTGAGGGGTACCAATAAACCCGTGTGAAATTAGGATTCCAATGTCATTTCCTTTGAAAAAAAACGCTTCTGCACCGTCTAAAACAGGGTATTTTTCAGCCATTCATCTCACCTCTATTATTCATTACAATTTGGATGAACTAATATTATACTAACGATTAATTTTTCTTCGGATTATGATTTATCCGTATCGATCCTAGATCCGAATGCGGGTGGTTTTCGATAATAAATCGTCTATATTCATATTCTAGTTCGGTTAATGACAGCTCAAAAAGGTGCTTATCTTCTTTTTTATAAACATCGAAGGCTATTAATTTATCTATTAATTTCTTTCGTCTTTTTTCTAAACTGTTTCGAAAAATCTCACCCATCTCTGTTCACTCCAATACTTGATATTATCCCCAAAATTGGATGGTCACTAACTGGCAGTTTTTTTAATTGCTCCCCATTTGTCATAGGGAGCAATTAACAATCCTTATAATTCTCATCAACTTAGTAAGAATTAACTCGAAAAAAAATGGTTAATTACCAGCTTTTATAATATGTTTCTCTTTCTGGCTGGCCTTTAAGGCAGAGTCTAGATCCTCAAGAATATCTTCAATGGCCTCTGTTCCAATAGATAGGCGAATTAATTCCGGTGTCACACCAGCTTCTCTTTGTTCTTCATCGGTTAATTGTTGATGTGTGGTGCTAGCTGGATGGATAATAAGTGACTTGGAATCGCCTATATTGGCCAAGTGTGAGAACAGCTCTACGGAATCTATTAATCTCTTGGCAGCCGCCTTTCCACCTTTGACTCCGAATGTTAATATAGCCCCTTGCCCATTAGGTAAATATTTTTGCGCTCTCAGATAAGACGGATGGCTCTTTAAACCTGGGTAACTCACCCATTCGACTAATTCATGTTTCTCTAAAAACTCCGCTGTTTTCAGTGCATTTTCACTATGTCGTTGTAATCGAAGATGCAACGTCTCTAACCCTTGTAGTAACAGAAAAGAATTAAACGGGGAAAGCGCAGAGCCTAAATCTCTTAATAATTGAACCCTCGCTTTCGTAATATACGCAGCCTCCCCTGCAGCATCAGTGTACACTAGCCCATGATAACTTGGATCTGGTTTGCTTAACTCAGGGAACTTCCCACTCTTCTTCCAATCGAATTTCCCACTATCAACAATCACGCCTCCGATAGTCGTACCATGCCCTCCAATAAATTTGGTTGCAGAATGAACGACGATGTCTGCACCAAATTCAATGGGTCTTAGTAAATAAGGACTAGGAACGGTATTATCAACGATGAGAGGAATTTGATTATCATGAGCAATCTTAGCTACTGATTCAATATCGAGTACATCACCTTTTGGATTACCTACGGATTCTGCATATATGGCTTTTGTTTTTGATGTTATCGCTTTTCTAAAATTTTCTGGATCATCCGGACTGACGAACTTTACCTTAATTCCTAATTTGGCAAGAGTAGCTGAAAACAAATTATATGTTCCACCGTATAAACTACTTGAAGAAACAATTTCGTCTCCTGCGGATGCAATATTGATAATGGCAAAGGCGGTAGCAGACTGGCCAGATGAAACCCCTAGAGCCCCCACTCCACCTTCAAGTGCAGCCACTCTTTGTTCAAACACATCTGTCGTAGGGTTAATAATACGTGTGTAAACATATCCAGCTTCCGTTAAATTAAATAAATTTGCGGCGTGATCACTGTCATTAAATACAAAGGATGATGTTTGATAAATGGGCACGGCTCGAGATAATGTAGTTGGATCTGGTTTTTGTCCTCCATGAATGGCCTTTGTTGCTAAACGTTGTTCTTTATTGATAGACATTTAAATTCCTCCTTGTTTTGTTGAAAGCTTTTCTTTTACAAAACGATTGCCAGGCTTTTTTAGACCCAAATGCTCACGAAGAGTTTCCCCTTCATACTCCAATCGGAACAATCCTCTCTCTTGCAAAATAGGAACAACTTGCTCCACGAAATCATTCAAGTCATTAGGATATAGAGGAAACTGGATCATAAAACCATCGGCTGCTTTTTCGGTAAACCACTCTTCCATTTCATCTGCAATTTGTTTGGGAGTCCCAACAAAAGCATCCTTCCTCCCTGGACCAAAGAAGCGATTATATAAATCACCCACCTTTAAATCCTCTTCGTCAATAATCTTCTTCATTTCGAAAAATTGACTTTGAATACTATTTACAGTTGGAAATTCCACATCCTTTGCTGGGGTCGTTAAATCATACTTAGAAAAATCTACATTTCCCATATATCCTGAAACAAACTTTAAACTTTCATAGGGATCCATCAAGCCTTGAAGATAAAGAAATTTTTGGAAAGCCATTTCTTCTGTTTCCCCAATAATGGGTGAAATCCCATGAAGGATATGAAGTTCATCTTCCTCTCTACCAAAGTCCTTTAGTTGTGATTTAAGTCTGCTGTAGTGTTGCTTTGCTTTCTCCTTACTATCCCAATGCACGAACACTACTTCAGCCACTCGTGCTGCGAGTCTTTGACCAGGTTCCGAAGCTCCTGCTTGAATGATGACTGGTTGCCCCTGGTTGGATCTAGCTATATTTAATGGTCCTTTAACAGAGAAATACTTTCCTTTAAAGTTCACTTCATGAACCTTTTCTTTTTGAAAGAAATCACCTGTTTTCTTGTTATAGATAAAAGCATCATCTTCCCAGGAATCCCATAATCCTTGAACCACATCTACGAATTCCTCTGCTCGCTCATACCGTTGATCATGTTCCCAATGCTTATCACGACTAAAGTTTAAAGCCGTCTCACCTGTAGCATCAGCTGTTGTTACAAGATTCCATGCCGCTCTGCCATTGCTAATATGATCTACAGAGGCAAACTGCCGAGCAAGCACATATGGTTCACTGTAGGTAGTAGAAGCTGTAGCTCCAATACCAATCTTTTTAGTTGCGGTGGCTAATGCTGTAATTAATACGACGGGATCAAAACGATTCAGTATTTGAGGATGAGATTCAAGATTAATTGCTAGACTATCTGCTACAAATGCGAGGTCAAATTTCCCTTTTTCTGCAATTTGAGCTAATGTTTGTAATGCTTTTACATCAATGCTCGCATCTGGCTGAGCATCATGATGTCTCCAAGAAGCCACATGCATCCCACTTCCTACTAAATAGGCTGCCAGTTTCATCTGCCGTTTGTGTTCCATTTTCCTCTCCCTTCCTTTTTCCATACTCCCTTATATGGCATCACCTCCATACGGAATAAAAATGAACATTAGCCCTGAGCTCCTTTAAGCTCTCCTTATTTTCCTTTCAAGAACATTACCAACACTCTGAACTCCTTGCACAACCACCACTAGAATAACCACAGTGACAAAAATAGTAATCGTACTAAATCGTTGATAGCCATAAGATATAGCAACGTCTCCTAGTCCACCACCCCCGATGGCTCCTGCCATCGCAGTTGCACCGATTAATCCAATGGTTGCCGTCGTAATACTGAGTACTAAAGAAGGAAAGGCTTCAGGAAGTAGAAATTTACCGATAATTTGCAATGGGGTTGCTCCCATTGATTGAGCAGCTTCCACAATGCCTTCATCTACTTCTAACAAGGAATTCTCAACAAGCCTTGAGATATATGGTCCGATATGAAGGACCAGAGGCACGATTGCCGCAGTCGTCCCAATGGATGTACCGACAATTAATCTAGTAAACGGGATGATCGCAACTAGTAAAATAATAAAAGGAATGGACCGTAGTATATTGACGATGGGATTTAGTAAAGAAAAAATCCATCGATTTTCAAGTATATGTCCTTTCCTTGTCACGACTAGAATAATTCCTAAAACCATTCCGAGAATTCCTCCAAAGAGGAGGGAGATACTAACCATGTAAAGTGTTTCCCACAAGGCTTCGAGTATAAGTTCTGTACTTACTTCCATCTTCCATCACCTCCTGAACGATAACATCTTGTGCATAAAGGAACTGAATGGCTCTTTCTAACTCATTCTCTTTGCCCAC
Source organism: Robertmurraya korlensis (assembly GCF_023715225.1). Classification (GTDB taxonomy): domain Bacteria; phylum Bacillota; class Bacilli; order Bacillales; family Cytobacillaceae; genus Robertmurraya_A. The sequence continues at coordinate 43,515 of NZ_JAMBNS010000005.1, read as the reverse complement.
TAGCTCCACAATGAAGTGACCATACGGGTTACCCTGAAGTTCCGTAATAGTAGCAAATAAAATGTTTATATCTACGTTAAAATTCTTTGCGGTCCTTGAAACGAGGGGTTGACCGGAACTTACACCAAGAAAATCGATTTTTAATATTTTTCTTTCTTTCATATTTTGTTTAAGTAAACTCTTAACACTTGCAGGGATATCATCTCGAACAACAGACTTTACGAAATTACGTGCCGTATCTGTTTTTGGTTGGGCAAAAATATCAAACACACTTCCTATCTCTATGACACGGCCTTCTTCCATAACTGCCACTCGATTGCATACTTCTTTAATGACCTCCATCTCATGCGTGATCAGGAGAATCGTGATATTAAATTCTTCATTAATCCTCTTTAATAAATTTAAAATGGATGTGGTTGTTTGTGGATCTAATGCAGACGTCGCCTCATCACATAGCAGGATGGTTGGATTTGTTACTAATGCTCTTGCAATCCCTAGACGCTGCTTCTGCCCACCGGAAAGTTCATTCGGATAATGATGTGCTTTCTCCTCTAATCCAACAAAACGAAGAATTTCATAAACCCGCTCCTCCATCTCTTTTTTCTTCTTTTTACTTAGTACTAGAGGCATCGCGACATTATCAAAAACGGATTTGGAGTTTAACAAATTGAAATGCTGAAAAATCATGCCTATGTTTTTTTGGGCCAAACGCAGCTCTCTCCTTGTTAATTCCGTTAACTTCCTCCCATTAACCAAAATGTCTCCAGAGGTTGGATATTCCAATAAATTTACGGTGCGAATAAGCGTACTTTTTCCAGCACCACTATAGCCAATGACTCCGAAAATATCTCCCTTTTTAACGGTTAATTGAATATCTTTTAATGCTTCAATTGTTCCCTCTTTACTTTCAAACACTTTTGAGACGTGACGAAATTCAATCAAAGCTGTATATCCTCCTCTCTATTTCTAAAATGCAGGCACTACTGCACCCTCGTACTTTTCTTCAATAAATGTTCTTACTTTTTCTGTTGTAAGTGCTTTTGCGAGCTTTTGGATGGCTTCATCATTTTTGTTATCCGGTCTTGAAACGAGAATGTTGACGTACGGAGAATCGCTTCCTTCAATAATTAAGGTATCATCTAAAGGCTTTAAATTTCCTTCTAGCGCGTAGTTTGTATTGATGGCGGATGCATCCACGTCGTCTAGTGATCTAACCAGAACCGGACCATCTACAGGAATAAAATCTAGATTTTTTTCATTTTCAGTAATATCCTCTAACGTGTAATTTCCTTTTTTACTACTATCTAACTTGATAAGGTCGTTCTCTGCAAACAACAGCAAGCCACGGGAGAAATTAACTGGATCCTTGGGTAGCGCTACTTTCGCACCATCTTCTAACTCTTCAATCGACTTTAACTTTTTTGAATACACTCCAAATGGTTCGATATGTACCCCAACCACTTTAACCAAATCCAAGCCACTATCTTTGTTTACTTGCTCTAAATAGGGTGTGTGCTGGAAGAAGTTTGCATCTAATTCTTTATCTGCTGTCTGTTGGTTTGTCTGAATCCCATCTTGAGTAATCACTATATCTAACTTCACACCCTCTTTCTCTAGATCATCTGAAATATACTCCAGTATTTCAGCATGAGGGGTTGAGGAGGCACTTATTTTCAAGACTACTTCTTTACTTTCCGTTTCTTTCCCTTCGGATGAAGTGGATGCTTTCTCTTCATTCCCACAAGCTGCTAAAACAACCAATAACCATACACTTAATAGGATGGGTACCCATTTTACATTTTTCATTTTAATTTCTCCTTTTCTATTTACTTAAGTTTGTTAATTTATAATTCTTTATAAATCCAATCGGTAGCATTTTACTAAAATATCATGATTAAAGAATTCCTTTGATAGATCCCGTTTAAACCCAAGCCATTCATACAATTGAATGGCTTTATACATTTTGTCGCTGGAATGAAGATACAAATGATGGAACCTTTGTTCCTTTGCGTATTTGATGCTTGATTGTAGTAATGCTCGTGCTACTCCACGCCCTCTAGCCTTCGGATGAACACCTAATAAACGTATAATTGGTGAAAAAATCTCTAACTCTGGTTTCCCATACGCTTTTTCCGAGGATTGAAAAAGTTGCAATGTGCCAAGAACTTCCTTTCTACTTTTAGCAACTAATATTTTATCGACGTGAGGGTTATCAAAAGAGGTTTCGATGTTTGCTAAATACTCCTGCCATATAAGTGGATCCGAATACTCCTTTTCATATTGCTGATAGCTTTCTATTAAGACACGGCACGCAATTTCTTTGTCTTCTTCCTGAAGCTCTGACACGATGATCCAATCATTTTCTTGGTTTTTAGCAAGTGTAGACATGCTCCCCCTCCTCTTCTTGCTTATACATTTGATATGGAAACATCTAGTGGGCTTAGCAATTCAAAGGATTGAACACGCTCTTTTTCTTTTAGAATCGGTGTGTGTAAAATAAACTCATCGACATCATATTTTTGGTATAAATCATTTAACGCTTCTTTTACAAAAGAAGGAGTTCCTGCTATGATATCAGTCTCCTGCTCTTCAATTTCAAACAACTCCCCGGATTGATTACCAAATAACTCTGCTTGTTCTCTAGTACCCACCTTTACCGTTCGACCACTTTTTAAATGTACCAACACTAATTTCTTAAAGTTTTCAGCCAGTTGTTCTGCAATTTCTTTGGAAGGATGGGCAATGACAGCAACCCCTAGAATAAATCTTCCCGTCGGAAAAACACTTCGATATAATCTTGCGGCTTCTTCTAAGTCACTTGGATTACTATTAAAAAAGTTCCCATATACGAAGGAAGTTTCATAGGTAGCGGCTAGTTTTGCACTTTCTTTGCTTGCCCCTAGTAAGTACGTTTCTGGTGGTATACTCGGTAATGGCGTAGCTTTAATACCAGCTAATGAATGAGAATCTTCTACTATATTAGCAATCAACTTTTTCAATAAGGAAAACCGCTCATCAAAATCTTTTCCGTCGTTCAATGTTCCATACTGAAGAGCTCTTGTAGATAAAGGAAGACCACCAGGTGACTTTCCAATCCCTAAATCGACCCTTCCAGGTGCTAGATTAGAAAGTACATGAAAATTTTCTACCACCTTATATGGGCTATAATGCTGAAGCAATACTCCACCTGATCCAATACGTATGGTTTTTGTCTGGGCGAGTAAATGGGAGATTAGTACTTCTGGTGATGCACCCGCCAACTGATCTGTATGGTGATGTTCCGACACCCAGAATCGTTCGTACCCCCATTCTTCTGCGAGTTTTGCTAGCTTAATGGTTTCCTGTAATGCCTCAGAAGCTGTGGTATTTGGATAAATGGGACTTTGATCTAATATTCCAAGTTTATAACTCATATTTACCTCCTACTTTTCCGATTTGAATAGTCGGTTTATTTGTAAAATTATCCTACCATCGGTTATGGTCCAAATACAATACTCCTACTGATAGAAAGATTTATTGCATTCATTAGGAAATTTAATCAATTGAAGGAATGGGATTCTTTTGCTTTTCCTCGAAAATACTTGCGGAGTGAAGAATCTCCTCAAAGAGTAAAGGTGGAGTCACTTTATCATTACCATGCACTAAAAAGATGGATTGCTTCATATTCGAGAAATTCGCCACCTCAACCTCGATCAATTGACCTTGTTCAAGCTCCTTTTTTACACATAAATATGGTAAAAAACCAATGCCATCCCCGCTTAGAATTAAGGATTTCGCAGCTTCTAGATGATCCGCTTGAAATACAATATTGGGCTCTAATTGACTAACTTCAAAAATTTTACGGACTCGGTTCCAGTCAAAAGCCCCACACTCAAAAAATATTAAAGGTTCTAAAGCTACCTGTTGTACAGTTACTATTTTTTCAGATTCGAAGGAATGTCCTGGATAAGCAACCAAACGGACAGAATTATCTAATAATTCGTGCTTCTCTAGCCGGTTATGCTCTACTTCCTTCATCAAAACGAGATCCACCTGTTTTTGAAGCAGTTTTTCAGTTAGAGTATCATTTGAAGCAGAAATAAATTTAAAACGTAAATCAGGGTAGGCTTTTTTCCATAGAGGTAACGCAAATGGGATAAAGTATTGTGAGGTTATAATGTTTGCTCCTATGGTAATTTCCTCATAAGTGGAACCTTTATTTAACTGTTTTTTTGCCTGTTGAAAGGTACGAATCAAATGCTCCGCAAAAGGGAGAAACTCCTTTCCTTTATCCGTTAAAATTAGTCCTCTTCCTTGTCTTTCAAATAAGTCAACTTCAAGTTCCCGTTCGAGAGTCTTTATTCTTGCCGTCACCGTTGGTTGCGATAAGAATAATATATCTGCTGCTTTATGGATACTGCTAAAATGAACAACATAAATGAATGCCTCAATATGATCGATATTCACTTTTCCCACCTCCTTGAATGATAGTAAATAGAAAAGCTCCCCAACGACAAAACGTTCAGGAGCTTTTGGTTGACCAATCAGCTATATGATTACATTTATTATTTTCTCGTGGTTGTGAAATGAGTATTGGCAATAATCTCTCCATGAATAGGCTTTTGTTTTGCTTTATAGTTTTCAGTAGTAATCGGTAACAGAGGAAAAAGTAAATCGGCCACTTGATAGGCTTCCTCTAAATGCGGATATCCAGATAATATAAAGGTTTCAATGCCTAGATCAGCATATTCCTGTATGCGATCGGCTACCTGTTGTGGATTACCAACTAACGCAGTTCCTGCTCCTCCTCTAACTAATCCAATTCCAGCCCATAAATTCGGACTAATTTCAAGTTCTTTTCTTCCTTTTGTTCGTAACTGGACCATGCGTTTTTGACCAACTGAATCCATTTTCGAAAATGCTTGTTGTGCGGCTTCAATGGTTTCTTCATCCACATACTGAATCAAACGCTCAGCTGCGTCCCATGCCTCACTTTCGGTTTCTCTAACAATGACATGCAATCGAATTCCAAAACGAACACTTCTTCCTTGTTGTTCAGCTAAAGCACGGACTTCTTTAATTTTCTCAGCTACCTGCGCAGGAGGTTCCCCCCAAGTTAAATATACATCTGTATGTTCTGCAGCCACGGCCTGCCCAGCAGGAGAAGAACCACCAAAATAAATAGGAGGAGAAGGTTGTTGTACGGGTGGGAATAATAATTCTCCACCTTTTATTTTTTGGTATTTCCCATTGTAATCTACCTTTTCTCCGTTCATTAATGATCGATAAATGTCTAAGAACTCACTTGTTTCTTCATATCTTTCATCATGATTTAGAAACACTCCATCCCCAGCCAATTCAGTGGGGTTGCCCCCTGCTACCACGTTTATTAATACTCGACCATTGGACACACGGTCTAGGGTTGATGTCATCCTTGCCGCTACTGCAGGTGTCATCAGTCCAGGTCTCACTGCCACAAGGTACTTTAAATGGACCGTTTCAGGCACTAAGGAAGCGGCAAGTATCCATGGATCTTCGCATGTTTTACCAGTGGGAATTAAAACTCCTGAATACCCAAGATTGTCAGCTGCCTGTGCTATTTGTTTAAAATACGAATAGTCGGTTACACGAGCTCCTGTTTTTGTTCCTAAATATCTTCCATCACCTTGTGTGGGAATAAACCAAAATATCTCCATTTTATAGTCCTCCAATTTTAAAAAATCACTTATTTGAAAACATTAATTGTTGTATACTTATTTGATTACTCGGATTTAAAACAATTTATTTTTCTTCTCCTGTGAAATGATCACGCCATTTTAACAGTCTCGCCTCTAGTTGACGAACGAATGAGTCCGTTAATTTACCAACTATCGCAAATATGATAATTCCGACAAACACCACTTCTGTTTGTGAAAACTGTCTCGCATCCATAATCATATAACCAATGCCTTCACTCGATCCCATGATTTCTGCTACGACTAACCCTAGCCAAGCTACCCCAAGGGATAATCGAATCCCAAGTAAAATATTAGGCATGGCTGCTGGAAGAATCAATTTCCTTACCAGATTAAACCTATTAAACTCTAATATTCGAGCGACCTCATAAAGCTTTGAATCGACACCACGGATTCCTAGAAAGGCATTTACATAGATTGGGAAAAACGCTCCTTTAGCAATTAGTAGAATTTTGGAGAGTTCTCCAAACCCAAACCATAATATAAATAATGGAGCTACTGCTAAATGGGGAACCGTACGTAACATTTGTAGTGTCGGATCAACCACTTCTTCCGTTCTACTTGAAAAGCCAGTTATAATTCCAAATAGTAACCCTAACCCTGCACCTAAAAGAAATCCTATTCCTGCACGCCAAACACTAATTTCTAAGTGTCCCCCTAACTCCCCCGATGCAATTAACTCTACAAATGAATAAAAAATAGTCATTGGGGTCGGTAAAATGGTGCTTGAGACTATACCTAAAGTGCCAATTATTTGCCAAACTGTTAGAATAACAGCAGGTAATATCATACCTTTTACGATTATAGATCCATGCTTCCAAAGCACATTAAAATGTTTCTTATTGTCCTTCTTACGATTGTTTATAAAGACATTACTAAGACCAGCAATTGTTTTATTCATAAAATCCCAATTCCTCCTTCCGTAGTGGTATCAGATTCCGGAACCACCAACAAAATGCAGCTCTTCTGTTTTTTCAAATTCAGCAAGAACTAATTGTCTGACCTGCTGGAAAGATACACTTGCTTTTTTTCGAGGAAAGGGCAAGTTCACAGGAATCACTTTGCTCACTTTCCCAGGCCTTGGTGTCATGATTACCACGCGATTAGCAAGATAGACGGATTCATCTATATCATGAGTAACCAAAATCATGGTTGTTCCTTTTTCCTTCCAAATATCTAGTAACACATCTTGAAGATGAGTTCTTGTGAAGGCGTCCAATGCACCAAAAGGTTCATCAAGAAGCAGCACGTCGGGGTCTCTCAATAAAGCTCTAGCAATCGCGGCCCTTTGTAGCATTCCACCCGACAATTCACGTGGATATGCTTTTTCAAAACCCTTTAATCGGACAATCTCTATTAACTCCCTTACTTTGTTCTGTACATCAGGGTCTTTTAATGACAAATTGGCTGCAATATTTTTTTCAACGGTTAACCACGGAAACAATCGATGTTCTTGAAAAATAAAGCCTTGTTTAATACTCGGACCGGTTAACACTTGTTCTTCAATGCTTACTCTGCCTTTAAATTGAAGGTCGAGGCCAGCAATAATTTTTAGAAGTGTACTTTTCCCACAACCACTTGGACCGATAATCGTTACAAATTCACCTTTATCAATCTTTAAATTCACATCACTTAACGCGACAATTTCTTGATTTGTTTTATAAAACGATTTATTAACAGATTCAATTAAAACGCTCAATTTTTCCACCTACCTATGATTTATGTCAATGTTCACTGGGTTCAAGAATGGTTAGAGGTTCTTCGGAAATTAAGTCTGCATATTTTATTCCTAAGCCTGTATTCAGACAAATCACCTTCTCATCTCCTCCAATCCAACCTTCTTCCCTTAGTTTTTTAGCAGCAACAAACGTGGCTGCACCTTCTGGGCAGATAAATGCCCCTTCAAGGGTAGCTATTTCTCTTTGTAAGGACTGAATATTCTCCTCTGAGACCGATATAGCACACCCATTAGATTCATAGATCGCCTCCAAAACAAGAAAATCACCAATCGCTTTCGGAACATTGATTCCAAACGCATTTGTTTTAGAATCTTCCCAAAAAGTCGACTCCATTTTATTTTCCTGCCAGGCTTTTACAATTGGTGAACAACCTTCTGCTTGAACGGCGACTAGTCTAGGCATGGAGCCTTCAATCCAGCCTAACTCATATAATTCCTGCAATGCTTTATAGATACCTATCAATCCTACTCCTCCACCTGTCGGATATAGAATGACGTCGGGAGTTTGCCAGTTTAATTGTTCTAACAGCTCCAATCCCATTGTTTTTTTACCTTCTATTCGATACGGCTCTTTCAGGGTAGAAGCATCATAATATCCTTTTTCTTCGACAAGGTTCTTTACAATCTTTCCAGCATCGCTGATTAATCCATTTACTAAAATCACGTCGGCACCTGCAAAAACACTTTCCTTTCTGGTGACAAGTGGTGCATCTAACGGCATGACGATGGTTGTTTCTATTCCTGCCTTTGTGGCATACATGGCCCATGCAGCTCCTGCATTCCCATTCGTCGGCATCGCTAGCTTTTGGATTCCCAATTCTTTTGCCTTTGAGATTCCGACCGCTGCCCCTCTAGCCTTAAAAGAACCTGTAGGGATGATTCCCTCGTCTTTCATATAAAGATGAGATAAGTCCAATCGTTCACCTAATTTTTCTAGGTGGAGGAGAGGGGTCATTCCCTCTCCTTGTGTGACGATATTTTTTTCTTCTTTAATCGGTAACAACTCATGGTATCTCCATAAACTGTTGGTTCGACTTCCTAACTTGTCTCGATCCCAGTTCTTTTTTAATTTGTGTAAATCGTATTTAATTAAAAGAGGTGATCCGCAAGAGCATAATTGCTGGATTTCTTCTATAGAATAGGTAGTCTTACACTTCGGACAACTTGCATGGGTTGCGTAACTATATGTCATAACTTCCTCCAACTGTTCTACAAGTAAGTTTTTTATTTATAATCTTTTAGTACGTTTTCAATATAAGAGTTGTCTACCACCTCTGATGCATCAAAGGTCTTTTTAATTCCACCTAAATCGTAAAGAAGTTTGGTTGTTTTCTGCTGCTCTTCTACAACTTCCTCAGTGATTGGTGTATTGCTAGGTTGTGAGTTTTCCAACACTTGACGAATGACCTCTTGATCCGTATCTTTAAGCTCCGCGTATAATTCAATGGCTTCTTCAAGATTTTCATTTTGCCATCTTGTTGCTTTCTCTGTTACCTTCAAGTAAAGCTCAACTAACTCTGGATGCTCTTCTGCAAATTTGGTACGAACAATTTGAAAGCCAGGACTTGATGTATTTACATCTACCCCATTAGCAAGCACCTTTGCTCCATTTTTCACGACTTGAATTGATTGGAACGGTTCCCAAATGACCCATGCATCGACAGATCCTGTTTCAAAAGCCGGCTGTGCCTCATCTGGTTGTAGTTGAATGATTTCTACATCTTCCGGATTAATTTCATTTGCTTCAAGCGCTCGGTATAGAAGTCCATAGGAGCTGCTTCCTTTTGCTACTGCCACCTTTTTACCTTTTAAATCCTTTACACTTTTTATTGGGCTGTCTTTTGGAATAAGAATGGCATCCCCTTTTTCACCTGAACTCGCTAGTGCGATTTCTTTAAAAGGAATATCCGCTGCTTGACCTACTAAAACAGGGATATTTCCCACTCGACCAAAATCCAATCGATCTGTCGCTATGGCTTCAAAATAAGCTGGACCACTTTGAAATTCTACCCAATTTACTTTTGCCCCTGCTTTTTCAAACTCCTCTTCAAACCAACCTTTTTCTTTTGCTGCTAAAATAGGCCAAATACTTTGTTGGATTCCAATGTTTACTTCAATGGGCTGTTTTTCTTCCTTTTCTGAAGAAGCTTCTTTAGATGCATTGGTTGAGCTTTCGCTAGAGCAAGCGACTAAAAAAGCACCTACGAAAGCAATTAGACTTAGAACGAAAAACCATTTTATTTTTTTCATTTTTCATTTCCTCCTGAGAATATTTATCGTGTTAAGTATGTAAAAAATACAGAAAGGCCCCGTTTATCCGATTCGTATCGGTTTAAACAGGGCCTTCAGTGGTCTGATCGGCAGTATATTTTCAATCTATTGCTCCCTTAATGTGGTTTGTTGTTTTTTCACTAATGGAAGTCGATGTTTTTCTACCTTTTCGATTTGAGTAACTTGCGAATCATGAACCGATATTTGAACGGTTCCATATTCCAAACTTTCTAAGATCGTTTTGATTTTCTCAATAACATGCTGATCAATTCGTCTTGTTGAAGCCATTTTAATCCTCCTTTCCCATTGTTGAGTAACCGAGTCAACATTCAAACACATTCACTCCAATAGAATACTAGGTTACTGAATTTTTTATTTCCCCCCTTTTTATTAATTAGGAACTTATTTCCTTATTCTTTTCTGTTTCTTTACTATAATCCAATTATACCTACCTGTAAACTAGGAATTTAAAAAAATTAAAAAAAATTTTTGGATTAGTTAAAAATGACTGCAAAAACAGTTCCTCCTGAAAGTGCTCAGGAGGAATGGGGAGAAGCATTTTTTTAACTAGCTACTGTAGTTCTGTTTCTCTAAGTGAAGTTTCTAATCGATTTTTTGCTTCAGTATCCAATTCGTACTGATTATTTTCCAATTTCTTTATTTGATGGTCTAAAATATATACTCCTTTTAGAAAATGGGTTGCCCCTAAGGCACTTAGCACCGGCTTAAGAGAATAATCAATCGCCAATAAATGTCCGAACGTTCCACCTAGTGTTATGGGTAAAATCGTTTTTCCCTCTAACCCATTTTGCGGTAGAAGATCCAGATAGGTTTTTAAAACACCTGAGAAGGATGCTTTATAGATGGGAGTAAGAACGACCACAATCTTTGATTGTTCCACTTTTTTATTTGCGTTTATTATTTCTTCACTGCTAAAATTCGCATAAATTAAATCTTCTGGTGGTAGGTTGCGAACATGAATGAGTTCTGGAGTAAAGCCACCTTGTTGAAAATAGTCTAACACCTCTTGTAATACTCCATTTAGTCTTGTATATTCTGAGGGACTTCCCGAAATAATTGTTACTTTGCTCATTTTCTTACTCCTTTCATTTTTAACTACTTATTCTTCACTTTACCTTATGCTCGTATTATATTTCTCTAGTACCCTTTCTAAATGTTCAATTCCTACTTTTGTTACCCCCTCATATACTTCGTTTTGGCCAACTTCAACTACTGGTACATGACGAACACCATATTTTACTTCTAAAATAGCACGGCGCTCATCATGATGTGTGACATCAATCGTTTCGTACTTAATTCCTTTACCTTCTAAAAAATTCTTAACTTCTCCACAATAGTGGCAACCTTCTTTAGACCAAACCACAACCGAAAGTTCTTTTGACATTTTTAATTCCTCCTAATATATTTTGACTTTATTAAAGTTAATTTTTTATAGAACCATGGATTGTTCTGTTTTTCCCCAAATCGTACTAGGAATTTCTTGTCGTAGCACGGGAATAACTTCAGAGGCAAATCTCTCAAGCTGTTCTTTCTGTTCTTCTTTGCTTAACCCTTCCACACTAATACTTTGTACTTGATGGCCGAATGCCTGATGGTACTTTATGATTTTCTCTATTACTTGATCCGCACTTCCTACTAAAGCAGAACCATTTTGGATATGATCTTCTAGATCTTTAAAAGGTGATAGATTAAATTTAGATGCATCCGTGCCCATAGAAACATCATAATAAGGGCGAAAGCGTTTAATGGCTTCCTCAGTTGTATTGGCCAAGTATAATCCCCTTGCACCCGCACCAACCAAAGCATGGGTTGAATCATAGCCATAATACTCTAGTCGTTCTCGGTAATGATCGATTAATTCTTTATACTTAGCCATAGGGTGAAACGTATTAGAAGAAAATATCGGTTCTCCATTCCTTGCTGCAAGTTCAGTTGATAAGGGACTTGATGCACTTCCATGCCATATTGGAATTTGTTTTTGATATGGCCTTGGATGGGTAGTAACATTCGTTAATAATGAACGATATTTTCCCTCCCAAGAGACATTTTCATCTCTCCACAATCTTTTTAAAAGATCATATCGCTCAGCTAGCGACTCCCACTGTTCTTCTTCTTTTATTCCAAATAACGGATAATGACGAGGATCGTTCCCTTTTCCAATCATCATCTCTAATCTTCCATTAGAAAGATGATCTAGCAAAGCATAGTCTTCCGCGACACGCACAGGATCAAGTACACTTAAAACAGAAACTGTTGGCATTAACCGAATACTGGTTGTTCTAGCAGCGATTGCTGTTAGTATTACAGCTGGTGAAGATGACAAAAACGGGGCCCCATGCCGCTCACCAACCCCAAATCCATCATAGCCTAGTGATTCTGCAAGTAAAGCCTGATCAATTACTTGTTGAATTCTTTGCTGTTCCGTTAAAACCTCTCCTGTCACACCGTTTGGGTGATTTGAGATTAAATCAAATAGGACAAATTTCAATATAAAGTACCTCCATTCCCTTTTTGTTACCTACTCATTTGGTTCATGACAGGCAACCCAATGCCCCTTATAAATCTCTCTAAAAATGGGCTGTTCCTCTCGACAACGCGCCGTTGCTGCTGGACAGCGGGTATGAAATCTACACCCAGTTGGCGGGTTGGCCGGAGAAGGGATTTCCCCGTGAATCGTTATTCTTTCTCTTGAACGAGTTGGTTCAGCAATGGGAATCGATGAAATTAACCCCTTTGTATAATGATGGGCGGGGTGAAGGAATAATTCTTCACTTTCTGCTAGTTCTACTAGCTGCCCTAAATACATAACACCAATTCGATTGGATATATGCCGAACGATATTTAACCCATGGGCAATAAATAGATAAGTTAATTCCTTCTGTCTCTGTAATTCTTGTAGTAAATTTACAATTTGTGCCTGTACAGAAACATCTAATGCAGAAACGGCTTCATCAGCTAGGACAAACTGAGGATTCAAGGCAATGGCCCTTGCAATGGCAATTCGCTGTCGTTGTCCTCCTGAAAATTCATGTGGAAAGCGATGATAATCACTTGTATTTAAACCCACCACATGTAAGAGCTCCTGTATTCTTTCTTGCATTTCTTTCTTTCCTAAGGCTGATTCATGAACGTTAAGAGGTTCAGCGATAATGTCTCCAACCTTCCAACGTGGATTAACAGAACCATACGGATCTTGATAGATCACTTGCATGTCTTTCCGTTTTTCCCTTAAATCTTTTGGATGAAGCTGTGACAAATCTTGTCCCTGAAAAATCACTTTTCCCCCACTTAACTTTTCTAACTGTAAAAGAACCCTACCCAATGTGGATTTCCCACTTCCCGATTCACCCACCAGCCCAAATGTTTCCCCTTTTTTAATCGTAAATGAAACCTGATCTACTGCTTTTATATAGTTCTGATTTCTCGAAAAGCCTCGTTTACCAATTGGATAATGCTTACTTAACTCTTCAATCGTAAATAGAGTGTCACGAGATTGGATGGAATCGATTAGATCTAGTTGTCTTTGAACAGGTAATTCTTCTTTCACTAGCACTGCTGCTTCTTTTTGAAGATGTTTCCCTACTATTTCCTCTGCATACCAGCATGCGGTCTGTCGGTTATTGATCGTTAATAGTGGAGGTGCTTCATGAACGCAGCGTTCCGATGCGTATGGACAGCGTGGATGAAACTCACATCCTGATGGTAAATCAGATAAAGACGGAATGGATCCCTTAATGGAATAGAGTGGTTGATTCCTATCACTATCCAATGTGGTTATTGATTGCAATAATCCATAAGTGTAGGGATGATAGGGCAATTGAAATAATTCCTCAACACTCGAATTTTCTACAATTCTCCCCGCATACATCACGATGATTCGATCAGCCATTTCTGCAGCAACACCCATGTCATGAGTGATAAGTAGAATGGACATTCCCATTTCTTCTTTTAATTCCTGAAGTAATTGCAATATTTGTGCTTGAATAGTAACATCAAGGGCTGTTGTCGGTTCATCGGCAATCAGGAGATCTGGGTCACAAGCAAGGGCCATGGCAATCATCGCACGCTGCAACATCCCCCCGGATAATTCATTTGGATATTGTTTTAAACGGAGCTCCGCATCAGATATACCTACTCTTTTTAGTAAATAAAATGCTTTCTCTTTTGCTTCTGCTCTACTTGATTGTGTATGCTGATGTATGGTTTCAATAATCTGACTTCCAACGGTAAAAACAGGATCAAAAGCAGACATAGGCTCTTGAAAGATCATGGCTATTTTTTTCCCTCTAATCGACCGCAGAGTTTTATTTGTCAGCTTGGTTAGGTCCATCCCTTCCAGTTCAATGCTTCCATTCGTTATTTTGCCGTTTTCATAGTCTATAAGTCTCATAATTGCTTTAGAGGTTACCGTTTTTCCACTACCAGATTCACCAACAATACAAATCGTTTCACCAGCTTGAATATCCAAGGTGATATCCCTAAGTGCAATTAGATCGCCTTCTTTTCTAGTAAAATCAACTTTTAATTGCTTGATTTCAAGTAATTTCCCCATACACTCCCTCCTTTACCTCATTCGACTTGTTTTTGGATCAAAGGTATCTCGAAGCTTATCACCAATAATATTTATTGATAGAACAAAAAGCGTGATTGCCAAACCAGGGAAAGTGGACATCCACCAACCAACGACTAGATACCCTCTTCCTTGAGAGAGGAGTGCACCCCAATCTGGAACTTCTTTAATAACCCCAAGACCTAAGAAGCTCAATCCCGAACCAATTAGGATTGAAGTTCCAAGCCCAATCGTACCCATTACTAAAAGAGGAGACCAAGAATTCGGGAGGATATGCCAAACAAATACCTTCCAGCTATGTGTCCCAATGGATCTGGAGGCATCCACAAATTGTCGTTTCTTTATGCTTAATATTTGTCCTCGCATCACACGTGCGTATCCTGGGATGGATGAGGCAGCAACGGCCAATACAATATTCATTAAACTAGGACCAAGGGCAGCAGCTATGGCTAGTGCCAGAAGTATGCCGGGGATGGTCATCAAAATTTCGATCACCCTCATAAGGAAATGATCAATGTAACCTCCAATATAACCAGAGACAGCACCAATACCGCCACCTATCAAACTTCCGATTAGAACGGAAGTGATACCAATAATAAGAGAATCACGACTTCCGTAAATAACTAAACTAAACACATCTCTTCCAAAATAATCGGTCCCAAACCAATGCTTACTGCTTGGTTCACTTAAAATGGATTCTGTATTCATATAGGTTGGAGAATATGGCGCAATCCATTTGGGGATTAGCGCACTTGCGATAATAAACAGAACAAGAACAATAGCCACCAATAAAAAAATGTTAGAAAAAGAGATATTTTTTTTCCGTTTTGACAAAGTCCATTTTGGAACCCGCAGCACAGTTTCTTCATTTACTATTTCCTTCATGTTATCTCCCTCCTTTAATGAGATCTCCGTACCCTCGGATCAATGATGGAATAGGACAGGTCAACTAAAAGATTGACTATGACATATACAACAGCACTAAAGAACACAACCCCCTGTATCACCGGCAAGTCTTTAGCCATAATGGCATCTGCCACAATCCTCCCGATCCCCTGTCTAGAAAAAACGGTCTCAATTACAACAGTACCGGCCATTAGTTCGCCAATGTTCAGTCCGATGATAGTAATAGCAGGAATCATTGCATTTCGAAGGGCATGTCGATACATTACCATCCTTTCTGTAAGTCCCTTTGCACGAAGAGTAACAATAAATGGTTCATTAATCACTTCTAGCATGCTGGTCCGTACCATTCGAATAATTAATCCTGCACCTACAAATCCAAGAGAAAGAGTGGGTAGCACAAGTGTTTGCCACCCTTCCGACCCCATAGCAGGAAACCAATTAAAATAGACTGAGAAAATAAGGATTAATAATATACCTGACCAAAAGGTTGGCATGGATATACCAAATAAACCAATGAATCTTGATAAAACATCTATCCACCGATTTTGAAATATGGCAGATAATACTCCCAACGTTACTCCTATCACTACAGCTAACGCCGAGCTGGTAAGGGTTAATGCTAGCGTCGCAGGCAAGTGTTCTAAGATTTTGGGTAGAACTTGCTCACTATTGACAATCGATTGACCAAAATTACCTTTAAGAACATTCGTAAAATACTCGACAAATTGGACATAAACGGGTTGATCAAGCCCCAATTCCTTGCGTAAATTTGCAACCATTTCAGGAGTAGCAGTAGAGGGATCTAGCATAGAAAGAACCGGATCCCCTGGAAGCAAATAAATAATGAAAAAAACAAGGACGAGGGAGCCAAAAATGGATACAACTGCATTTGAGATTTTTACAATCATCTTGTTTACAAGCGTCACATGATCAGCTCCATTTTACTAATTAATATTTACGTCATTAAACAGTGGGTACCCTAGGGCATCAAACTTAATTCCATTAACGGTTTTAGAAGCTGCAACCGTATATGGGAAAACATAAATCGGGATAATCCATGCTTCATCAATGATTTTCTGCTGAACTTTTTTGTAAATTTCGATTCGTTTTGCTGGATCCAGTTCTACAGTTCCTTCCTCTAACCATTGATCAATTTCAGGATCAGAGCCGCCACCCAGCCTTTTAACCAATGCTTCTTCCTCAGGAGTAGTCGTATGGTAGAAAGCACGTAATGCATTTGGATCCGAATTTACTTGGCTGTTCCCATATAAATCGTAATCAGCTTTCTGTTGAACCACTGAAGCAATATCTTTTGTAATATTGATCTCTACTTTAATTCCGACCTTCTTTAATTGTTGTTGAATAATTACCGCAATATCGTTTCTCTTTTCTCGGTTTGGCGTTCCATCTACATAATTCAGGATCAGTTTCTTTCCGTCTTTTTCACGAATTCCGTCTTCCCCTTTTACATAACCAAGCTCATCAAGAAACTGATTTGCTTTCTCTAAATCAGGTTTGTTCTTATTCTCAAGAGATTCATCGTAACCTAATATCCCTGGAGTCAGTGGAGACCACGCTCGAGAGTATGTTTCTAAGTAAAGAGTTTTTACTATTGCATCCACATCAACAGCCAATTGTACGGCTTTTCGGGCTTTTACATCATTCCATGGCTCTTTTCTTTGGTTAAAAAAGAGCGTATAAGGTAAACCAATGGTGTTCACTTGTAGCAATTGTTGGTTGGGATCATTATTTAACGAAACAATATTCTGTGGTGGTACGGTCTCAGCAGCAAGTACCTGACCACTTTGTACACTACCAATCCGAGTGGCTTCCTCTGGGATGATTTTAAATGTGATTTTATCAAGATATGGCACTACCTTGTTTTCTACATTGGATGGGCCCCAATGATACTCTTCATTCTTTTCCACAACAATATCTGCGTTCTCGGTCCAACTAACAAATTTAAATGGTCCAGTACCTACAGGATTTTTTACAAATTGATCTCCATATTTTTCTGCAGCCGTAGGTGAGACAATCCCAAGCATCGCTTGGCTTAAATTACTTAAAAAGGCTGATGACGGGGTTGCTAGGTTGATTTTGATAGTAAATTCATCAATCACTTCAGAAGATTCATAGGGTTTTAGAAGTGCCACCGCATTTTTCGCTTGCGTTTTTGGATCAATGATTCGATCAAAGCTATACTTTACCGCTTCTGCATTAAAAGGGGTTCCATCATGAAACGTAACGTCTTCTCGAAGTTTAAATGTATAGCTTTTTGCATCTTCAGAAACAGTCCACTCTGTAGCAAGCCATGGTTGGATGGAATTATCTGATCCCTGAACGACTAAACTATCAAATATGGTTCGGAAGGCTCGAACAGCAACTGCTAAACCGCTTCGATGCGGATCAAGAGAATCGGGAGATGTGGCAAGGGCATACGTAAGCTCTCCACCTTCCTTAGGTTGTACCTCTTCCTTTTTGGTGGTTCCTTCTGAAGACGGTTTTGTCGTCGTACTACTTGCGCAACCAGATAGTAAAAGTGCTGACGCTAATGTGATAGTAAGTAGTTTTTTCCATTTTATTAGTTTCAAATGAATCGCCCCCATTATTGAATGACCGTTTTTTTCACATATCGATTTTCTGGGTATGGAAGTCCAAGATTACCTCTTAATGTTTCAGCTTCATACTCTGTTCTAAAAAGGCCACGTTCTTGAAGAATTGGAACAACATTCTCAATAAAGTCTGTTAGATTACTTGGAAGATTTGCATGTAGAATAAATCCATCCGCTGCTCCTCCTTCAAACCATGCTTGAATCAAATCCGCTACCTTCTCCGGTGTACCAATAAATGGTGTACGTGGGGTTGCCGATCTAAGCGCCACTTGTCTCAAGGTAAGATTTTGTTCTCTCGCTTCTTTTTTAATACGATCTGTACCACTTTTGAAGCTGTTCGATCCTAAGTCTCCAAGTTCTGGAAATGGTTCATCGAGCGGGTATTGTGAAAAGTCATGATGTTCAAAAAAGCGACCCAAATAATTTAGTGCCTGTTCAATACTTACTAAATTAGCAATCTCTTGGTACTTCTGTTCCGCTTCTTCTTCTGTCTTTCCAACGATTGGCTCAATCCCAGGAAGAATGAGAATTTCATTTGGATTTCTACCAAAGGCAGCCGCTCGATCTTTAACATCTCTATAGAAATTCTGAGCTTCCCCAAGATTTGGATGACCCGTAAATACAGCATCTGCTTCTCTCGCTGCTAAATCTTTTCCAGCATCAGATGAACCCGCTTGGAAAATAATCGGTCGCCCTTGCTTGGATCGCTCAATATTAAGTGGTCCTTGGACGGAGAAAAATTCTCCTCTATGGTTTAATGTGTGTAATTTTTCAGGATCAAAGAAAACCCCCGTTTCCTTATCACGAATAAATGCATCATCTTCCCATGAGTCCCACAATCCTTTAGCTACCTTTAAATACTCAGAAGCAATTCGGTATCTTTTGGCATGATCCGGATGTTCTTCTATCTTTTTGCTATAGTTTAAGGCGGTTTTCTCCAATGGGGAGGTAACCACATTCCAGCCGGCGCGACCATTACTAATATGGTCCAACGACGAGAATTGTCTGGCGATGGTGAACGGTTCACTATACGAAGTAGACACAGTTCCTGCCAACCCTATTTTCGAAGTAACAGCTGCAAGGGCAGAAAGTATGGTGAGTGGTTCAAATCGATTTAAAAAATGCGGCAGTGATTTTTCGTTAATATGCAAGCCATCTGCAATAAACACAAAGTCAAATTTTGCTTTTTCTGACTCTTGAGCTTGCTTTTTATAAAAATCAACATTCACGCTCGCATTTGTTAAAACCTCTGGATGCCTCCAAGCAGCAATGTTTCCACCAACACCATGAATAATTGTTCCCAACTTTAATTGTCTATTTTTAGACATTTTAATTCCTCCCTTTTCCCTATCTATATTTTATTAATTACATTGGAATACTCGGAATTATAATTCGCCAACTTCACCTCCAATCTTTTTTCTGAGTAAATGGATTAGAATGCAATGTTTTAACTATGTTGAAATCATCCTATCACTGAGCATGTGGTTCCACAATACGGTAGCTGATTGAAATAAATTCGTTATTCATTATAAAAATCTATCAAACAAAATCATTTTTCAAGGGAATGACCTTGCTTTTTCCACTGTCACGAATAAATTCATTCAGTTTTTTTATCAGTCCCCCATGACCAAATCGAATATATGGAATTGACTCTTGTTTTTGTGACTCTTCTTTAACAAATTCTAAAAAGGCCAAAATCTGTATTCTGCGATTCTGTATATTGATGATTCCATAGTCGTAGAACCATTGATCAATCGCATTATACACGCCTCTGTTTATGCGATATTGTCGATTACACCAATGAAAAAACGGTAAATCTGGTAAATTAAGATAAGTACTTGTTTCAAAGGAATATGGCTTATGGGATTCCGGGAATTGACCTACAGAAACCGTATTTTTTGTTTGCATTTTTTCATCCTCCATAACCAAGAATACACACCTGAATAATCGGAATTAAAGCACTACTTTACCCTGTTAACACTGTACGATGATTACTTGTTATTTGTTGAGGTTAATCCTACCATTGAGAAGAACCCCGAGGCAATACGTTTACTGATAGAAAAATTTATTGTATACATTAAGAATTTTTATTAATGGCGTTTTTTAATTACTTATCCAAAAATGAAACCTTTTTAGAAACGTAGCGTACTACAATTACCAGCTTTTTAGGAGAGATGCAAAATGAGGAACACTTTACAGGATAAAGTTAATGAGTATGCTAACATCTATGAGCAACTCTATAAGTCCCTTAAATGGAAGGTATCGGATACACGGACGTTAATGTTGGTAGCTTCTATGTATGTAGTGAACCAAAAGCCGTTTGATCTTCAAAGATTTGAAGAGATTAGCAATGGAATTAAGAAGGATGTGGGGATGTTTTCTACCTTAAATTCACCTCACCGCTTTACATATGCAGCTATGCTGGATATACGGTTTGAGAATCCAATGGATAATTTTATTGAATTATTGAAGATTTATGATCAGTTAATAGACTCAAAGTTTAGCCGGGAAACATTTACTTATCTTTGTGCTTATCTTTTTTTAGCAGATGATACAATCGGTGACTTACAGGCGCGAATCAAACGGAGTATGACCTTCTACAAAGGAATGAAATCGAATCACTTTTTCCTTACCTCTTCTAGTGACTATCCGTTAGCTGTTTTATTAGCAAAAGAAGAAGGATCCGTTGATGAGTTGTTGGAAAAGATGGAGTATTTTTACGAAAATTTAGCTCAGAATGGGTTTTCAAAAGGCAATGATCTTCAATTTTTAAGTCATATCCTATCTCTCCATTCAAGTGATAAGACCATAGTAACTGAGCGTTGCACCATCCTTTTGGATGAATTCAAGAGACGTGGAGACATCAAGCTGAGAAAAATGCATTACCCAGTATTGGGGTTACTTTCTTTTCTTGAAAACGGAGTTCAAGAGCTCGACCGAATAAAGGAAATCAATACTCTACTAAATCAGAATAAGCGATTCAAATGGAACAAAGATATTAATTTAATCTTAGCCATCAATTTTCTGATGAGTGAAAAGATAGACAATTCTAGCCTAATTGGTACAAATATGTATACCATTATAGAATCGATTATTCAGGCACAGCAAGCAGTCATGGTTGCTACGGTGACTAGTACAGCAGTTGCTTCAAGCTCAAGTGGCGGTGAATGATGGTGTCAAAAGCATGGCCACAGAACCTATATTTTTAAATAAAAGAGCGTGATTTCGTATGAGGAATCACGCTCTTTTGACATATGTCTCACACTAAGTAAACAACAACACTTCTTCCTTATACGTTAATTTCTTTCGTTCTTTTACCTACCAAAAAATATCCTACATAACCAACCCAATTGAAAAAGGCAAATACCAGAATCCAACCGATAGTTAATCTTTTGTTATGATATGCATTGACCGTTGCCCAAATGGTAAACAAAGTCCAATAAATGGCCATTCCGGCAAACAATATAATAGTCATCAAACTACCAATATGCCTGGTTTCCATATTGACATACCATTCCGAATCTCCGTTACCATAAGGGAAAAAATCAGCTTGAAGCCATGTAGGATTCCACACTTTTTGTTCATATCGGTAATCGGGCTTCGCATCTCTTACATAATCAAATACCAAATTGGGGTTATCAACATTTCTTACATTATACAATTCAACCTTCGAGATCTGGTCAGTACCTTTAATCAATCGATTGATTTCTAGTTTCATATCTTCAGTAATTTGATTTGTATTATGTAACATATCAAAGATTTGTGTGGCTACAATAGAGTTCTCATTAGCATTTTCTTCTTCAATGGACCATATAATCCCAACCGCAGTTGCCGTAAATATTAGCACAGCTACTGCAAGATAAAGGACCCATTTAGCAAATGTTTTTTGTGCCTGAAATAATTGAGATACAACTGAACGCATCTCTTGTTCTCCACCGAAACGCTGAATGGCAAGTTCAATCGCATATTGTTCTGATTTTCCTTGTGATTTCAATTCGTGTACGGCTTCCAAAAGGTGACTTTTCATTTCTGCTTTTAATTCTTGAATTTCATTTCTGTTCCCAACAACATGTTGATAAACCGAGTTTACAAAGACATCGATTTGTTTCATTTTACTCTCCCCCTTCTACAAATGAATCAATGATTTTTTTAACAAAACGCCATTCGGAACGCTTTTCTTCAAAGCCTTCTTTTCCTAAAGGCAATAATTTATAGTATTTTCTTCTCCCCCCTGGTCCCTGTTCATCACCCCAGTATGAAGAAATCCACTCGTTTTTTTCTAATCGTTTTAACGATAAGTACAGTGTACCTTCTTTTAATTCAAATTGATCTTCACTCTTCTCACGAACACATTTTGCTAATTCGTAGCCGTACATATCTCTCTTATCTAAAAGGGACAAGATCAACGTATCAATATGCCCTTTTAGCACTTCTTTATTTATTTCCAATTTTGTCCACCTCCCCTAAGATATTTATATAACACATTACTCTATAATGCAAGGTATTAATTTATTTAAATACTAAATATCCCCTTGGACTGTACTTTGATTTTTTTACCAACTCAAACAAGCCCTTTCCAGAAAGAAAAGGGAAAAAATTGTGGGATTAATAGAATTTGTTATTTTTTGCGATCATTTTGCTAAAGCCCACCAGACATAGTGCTCCGACCCCTTTTAGGATGCAATTCATGATGATTGAGTGATCAACTGTTGTACCTATTAGTAAGCCACCAAATAATAATAGGAAAAAACCAATTATGATTTTCATAATTTCTCCTTAATAATAAGAGATAAATTAGATTCATATTATGTATTTTTTTGCCATTATCGAACCTACCAAGGATATTATTACAGCTAACATGGGAATGTAAAAGCTTCTCCCCGTAAAGGTAACTGTGATGTATCCCAAGATAGGGAGAAAGATTAGTATTAATAACAAAACAAAAATAGATTGACGGACATTTAATTTCGTTAAATTCAGAATGACCACCACCATTGACTTTTGTTCAAGTAGAAACCGTATTGTTAACTTAATGAATTTAGTAGAACTTTTCCCCAATATAGAAAGCTCATAATTAAGAACACAATGACAAATATGGTAAGTAATTTTGGGAGTTTCCCAAAAAAATAAATTAGACCAATGCCAATGACGATAAGTACGATTGAAAAAAGGAAGATGCTCATTTTCTCACCTCTTACCAGTTATAATATTCTGTAGTTGATTGATTAAGGTTTCTTATTGTAGCAATCTTCACAAATTAATTGTCCTTCATAATTTAAAAATGCCGTTATCTCGGTCATCCCTTTTCTCTCTGGATACCGCATTTTTACATAAACCACTTCATTTCCTTTTATATCCTTACTACATTGTGAGCATTGAGGTTTTACTTTGAACATACCTTCCCCTCCTAAAATTTTGCTATATTGAATTTTACGAACTACTATGTAAAAAGTTCCATATTTCGATTAGAAGACTGATAACTTTTTGGGTATCCTCTTATCAATTTTCTCATTTTTTCTCTATTTTAAAGGAAAAAAACTGATCTAAATAGACCAGTTCCAGATTAAACTATAATATTAGATAAACTTATCCCCAATGGGTGTAACTATTCCGTCCATACTTATAGAATTTTTCTCTTTTCGATATTCGTCTAATTCTTGCTCGCTTTTATTGGCAGCCCACTGTTGAAGTGTATTCCTTTCTCCATTGTATGAATAAAATGGTACACTAAAACCACATGACGTTTTTACCGTTTCAATCTTTGCTTGAATGATTTGCCGAGAACCAGGAAGGATGTCAAAGTGCTTAGCCATGTCATTCCATTCTGGTGAGTCTGGTAATATTACCCTTCCTCTTCCATAAAGACGTAAAATCATCGGGGCACCTTCAAAAGCTACGAACATTATTGTTATTCTACCGTTATCTATTAAATGGGCACTTGTTTCGTTTCCACTACCAGTTAAATCTAAATAGGCGACCTCATTCGGAGAAATTATTCTTAGTACATCATGACCTTTTGGGGAAATGTTAACATGTCCGTCTGCTGATAATGGAGCTGATCCAACAAAGAAAATCCTCTGTTTCCTTATAAATTCTTTATGTTTTGGAAGTATTGAAGAATAAACTGTTGCCATAATAAACTCCTCCTCTCCTCACAAAATCCAAAATATGTTTTCCTTAAAGTTATTGCACGGATTCCTCATCAGATGGATTTCGTTTATGTTTTTCGTTAATTATTTTTTTGTTAAGTATCTTTACTTGACCAACCATCAGCAACCTCATATCCTCGACGATATACTTAGCTAACTCTTCGTCAGAAATGTTATCTCCTTTAATATCTAGACGAAATTCCTGGCCTTGTATTCCACCGCCATTTGTAAACTCGATTTCAAAGTCGAATTGAACTCTTTTATCCATTTCGAATCCACCTTAAATTCGTTTTAGTTGTTCATAAAATATATATTCTAGGTGAATGAAATAATCCACTAAAAAAAACCATCTCAAGCAATGATCCCCATAGGTTGAAATAGTTTATTTTAAAAAGAACCATTTATCCTTAAAATTTCGTTGAAATCTAATGGTTTGCTAAATAGATATCCTTGAATTTGATAACATCCAAGTTCTTTTAGAAAACACAGTTGTCTTTCTTCTTCAACGCCTTCCGCAATAACTTTTATCCCCAAAGTTTTAGTTAACGCGATAATAGCCTTTATAACGGCTTCTTTCTCCTTCTTTCTTCCTATATCTTTAATAAAAGACTGATCTATTTTTAATACTTGGATATTGGTTCTAGTTAGGTAGCTAAGTGATGAATATCCTGTTCCAAAGTCATCCAGAAAAAAACTAATGCCTAACTTATTAATATCATTTAATTTTTCTAACGATGTTTCTATGTCTTTCATCGCTACACTTTCAGTGATTTCAAGTTTTAAATAACGAGGTTCAATACGGGTTTCTTCTAATATCTCTTTAAGGTAAGGGATAAAATGCTCATGCTCAAATTGTTTTGCTGATACATTAACAGAAATATAGTGGGATGTATAACCCTTTGCTTGAAGTTCCTTAAGTTGAATGCATGCCGTTTTAAGAACCCATTTTCCAATGTCAATAATAAAACCTGACTCTTCTGCTATAGATATAAATTCAGTAGGTGAAACTTTTCCTAATATTTCACTTTCCCAACGAAGTAGTGCCTCAAAACCTATAGATCTTCCCAAACGTACATCTATAATTGGTTGATATTTTAAACTTAGTTCTTGTTTTTTAATTGCTCTTCGAAGGGATTGCTCAATTAAGACTTTTCTTTCTAGGACTTGATTCATTCTATCATGAAAAAATTGAATACCACTTCTGCCATTCTCTTTAGCTGCATACATGGCCTGATCCGCTTTCTTCATTAATTCATTGGGATATTTAGCGTGGTCTGGGTAAACAGAAATACCTATGCTTGTCGATACATGGTATTCATTCCCTTTTAATATAAGAGGTGCAACTATTTTTGTTTGTATTTCTTGAGCGATTGCTTGAGCATTATTAATACTGTCATCATTAACAAGTAAAATCGCAAACTCATCGCCCCCATGACGCGAAACAATATCATCATCACTTATGCATGCTTTGATACGTTTTGCAATTGTTTTTAGAAGTTTATCACCTTCGCCATGCCCCAATGTATCATTTATCCACTTAAAACGATCCAGATCTAGATACAAAAGATATAACTTTTTCCTTTCTTTCTTTGCTTTTTTCAAGCAAGCTATAAAACATTTATGAAACATTCTTCTATTAGGTAGACCCGTAAGATTATCATGGTAGGCCATATATTCTAATTGTTGTTCGGCGATTTTATGTTGGGAGATATCACTAACAATGCCATCATAACGGACTAGATTGCCTAAGCTGTCATATACGGGGAACACTTTACTTGCTACCCATTTAATTTTTTTATCCTTTGTAATAATTCGATACTCATATTCAACAATATTTGTATTTGTCAGGCTATCCTTTTCTATTTTTCTTATAAGGGCTCGATCCTCAGGATGTATCATAGTTTTCCATATTCCCGGATCTTTAGTGAATTCCTCTATACTATAGCCATATATATCATAACAAGCAGGTGAAATTTGTAGCATATTATTGTTTTTAACATCAATTGACCAAAAACAGACATCCATTCGTTCAAAAATGTTTTGCAGCTGCTCCCTTAAATTCTTTTCCACCTCAAGAATTCTCTTATTTTCTGTGATGTCTTGTGCTACTCCTATAACACCCCAAATCTTGTTGGCTACTATAATAGGTGCAGATGTAACATGTAATGCGACCGTATCTCTATTTTTTTTCACTAATGTAACCTCAAATTGACATTCCTTAATACGCCCCTTCAAGATTCCTTGAAAAATTTTATTTGTTTCGGCTATATCTTCTTCAATTAAAATATCAGCAAACTGTTTTTGATACAGTTCAGTTTCGGTATACCCTGATAATTTTGCAGCATGTTTATTTACAAGGATAAAATTCCCTTTAGTGTCAATAACATAACTTGTCTCAGGATTGTTTTCAAATAGAGATTGATAAACCTCAAATAACGGAAAAGGTGTTAAACCTAAATATGGAGAACCCATTGTATTCACCTCGCTTTAAATCCCCAGTTGTTTTTATTTATCTCTCTTATTATTTTTCTATCTAATTTATATTTCGACAATTTTCGCTAATTTTTGAGTCGATTTATTAACACTAACCAATATAGATGTTAAAAAATATATTTATTCTCTATCTCCTTGTAAACACTAAAAGAGACTAACCAAATAAAGGAGGAAGTTTGATGCAACAGAATCAACAAAACAAATCTATCATGAAACCCGAATTCGCTGGAACGGATGCTCAAAAGGTTAAAAAAGAAATCCAAAAAGATGTAAGCCAAGGAAAAGGGGCAATGACTTCCCGAGAGGCAGGATCCATGCAAGATTAAATAGAAAGAGCAGAGGTTCATCCTCTGCTCTAATGTAAGAGTGGTTTAAAAGTTCAACCCTTTCATACCATATCCATTCTTTACTTTCCTATGATAAAAAGTATTTTTCTTCGAATCATACATATAATCCTTTGCCCAATCCTCTATATTCGCTACGGTTTGCTCGATTGCATAAATGATGGCATACATTTCCTCATTTGTCATAATTGGATGTACGGAAAGTCTTACCCAACCTGGTTTAGAAGACAGATCACCATTGGCAATCGTATCTCCCATTTGCTTGGAAGTCTCCTTATCAATATTCAATAAATAATGGCCATACGTTCCCGCACAAGAACATCCGCCACGAACTTGAATACCAAACCGATCGTTTAATAGTTTGGTAAAAAGATTATAGTGAACCCCTTCGACATAAAAAGAAATGATACCTAGTCGATCCACTTGCTGAGATTCAAATACATGTAGATGACTTACTTTATCTAACGCAGGTAACAGGATATCTAGCTGTTCCTTTTCTCGAGCTAAGATTTGTTGCGTTCCCATCTTTTCTTTCAGTCTAATAGCTAGTGCCGCGCGAATGGTCTGTAAAAATCCAGGGGTTCCCCCATCTTCTCTCTCTTCCACGTCTTTCAAATAAAGGCGACCTCCCCAAGGATTTGTGTAAGTAACCGTTCCTCCACCTGGATGGTCTGGTATCGTATTTTGGTAAAGATCCGAATCAAACACTAATATACCAGACGAACCTGGTCCACCTAAAAACTTATGCGGAGAAAAGAAGATCGCATCCAGTCTTTCCTCTTGATTCGCTGGATGCATATTAATTGGGACATAAGGAGCGGATGCGGCAAAATCAACAAAGCATAGACCTCCATGTTGATGCATGATGGCTGCTAGTTTGTGATAGGGCGTCTGAATACCAGTAACGTTCGAGCAGGCTGTAAAGGACCCAATTTTCAGCTTACGGTTCTCATATTTCTTAAGCATCGCTTTTAAGTCATCCACATCAATCATCCCGTCTTTTGTGGACTTCAATACGACCACATCGGCAATGGTTTCCTCCCATGAAATATGATTCGAATGATGCTCCATATGGGTGATAAAAATAACTGGACGATCTTTTTCTTCCATCGTAAGACCCTTTTTAACCTTCTCAGGAACTCGTAATCCCAACATCCTTTGTAGCTTATTGACGACATCTGTCATTCCGGTTCCACTTGAGAGTAGGACGTCCTTTGGTCCTGCGTTTACATGCTTTTTAATGATTTTTTTAGCTTCCTTATAGCTTTCTGTGATAAACAAACCACTATAATTCACATCGGTATGAGTATTAGCCACATTCGGCCCAAGCTCAATCGTAATCTTTTCTTCAATGGGGCGATAGAGCCGGCCACTTGCTGTCCAATCTGCATATATCATTCGTTTCAGACCAAAAGGGGTAGTAATCATATGATTTGTTCCTATCGTTTCCGTTCGAAATTGGGTAAAATAGGACTCGAGTTTTCCGTTAAAAGACCTTTCGTAGCTCCCAATCTTTACATACAACATGTGGTACTCCTCCTTAAAACAAAGGGCTTTTATAACGTATGTAAAGTGGTGGGAATTGGGCAATTGTCTAAAAAAACTGTCACAGGATTGGCAAACTTATTAGATATCCGATTGCAATACGTCCTCCACCACAATTTGGATTAAATCGAAGTAGAATTTTAGAGTATCATCTCTAGATTATTTTCAATATTTCTTCTGGAGAATACACCTGAAAGTCGGGTTTCATTTCTTCCACCACCTCAATTGAATCATAGCCCCAACCCACCCATATAATTTTAACTCCTGTTTTTTTACAGGCGATGATATCTCTTTGTTCATCTCCTACATAAATTACTTCAGTTGATTCCAAGTTATTATCTTTTAGAAACCTATTTATTAGCTTATCTTTTCCAAAGATACTACCTGAACAAAGAATATTTTTTATGCTCGTTAACTTTTTACGCTTTAAAAAAGTTAAAATATTCTCTTTAGAATTAGAGGAAATGATAGCAATCTTATAACCTCTTCCCTCTAGTTCGTGCAACATATCTTCAATTCCATCAAATAATTCAACTTGATTTATGGAGGATCGATATAACTTATAAAATTTAGGTATTACTATAGGCATTTTATACATCGGAAAATTTAATAGTGCACTTCTTTCTCTTATTGATAGTTTTTTCATTGACTCTAATTCTTTAATTGTTAATTCTTTAAAATTAAATTTCTTTGCAAGTGTATTCCAACTCGACAAAAATGCTTGTTTAGAATCTACAAGAGTTCCATCAAAATCAAATATCACGTATTTTTTCATCACATTTCCTCCAGGGCATGAAATACGTTTTAATACATTTATTTAAAATGATATTACAACCATATTAAGTTTCATATCTATAACTCATCTGTAACTATACTATTAATAATGTACTTACAATTCTTTTCTACTTTAACATAAATATCCAATTAGTATTTAGTTAATTTTTATCATTTAGACCTTTGACGGAACACAATTACTTTCCTCAAAAGTACGTATATTGTTCCAAAAAATATAAAAGTACCCCTTTAGATGACTAATCAAAAGGGGTACAACTTTAAAAGCTCGATTTTAACAATATTTCAGGCAGGATTGAACAATTTTAAAACCTCTAAACAGAGCTGTTATATTTCCTTTATTGAGAACTAAACACCTCATAACGAACTTCTTTTAGTTGGGCACCTTTTCCTGAAAGGACAATACTTGTTCCTTTTTCTTTCTCATATGCCGTAAATGTTACGACTTTTTCTCCCTTATTTACAAAGATTTCAACTGAATGAAGATCCAAATAAATTTCTAGTGTGTTTTCTTCCTTGTCAAAACAGTCTCGTATGGTAATTGGTTCACTCTCTCCATAATCAGAAGTAATCACAAGAGAATTGGATGATGGATCTACACTCACGCGTGTTGCTGTTTGATCTTCCTTGTTTAATTCAACAACAAACGATTCAGTGTTAGATAATAGTGATAACGATAAATATCCTGCTCTTCCGCTTTCAATGTGCAAGTCCTCATTTAATGAGACCTGTTCATGAACCGCAACGGGGGTGAAATAGTCGTCATGGTTCATAAAAGCTTGTTGAATCAATGTGTTGTTTTTGATGGATAACTTTCTTGGCAAACTCATCATGCCGTTATAGCCGTACTCTTTTGGTGGTGTTGCTTTTGTCCAACGATGCATCCATCCAATTAAAAGTCTCTCACCGTTTTGACCGTCGGTAGTTTGAGGTGCGTAAAATGTTGCATAATCTAGTAAACCCTTTGCCTCAGGAGAGAATGCGCCGGTTTCAAAATCCATGTGGCCAATCACATAAGACGTCTTTTTCTCTACTTCTCCGTCAAATTCAGGGTCGCATGGCATTTCTGAGAGTATTAGCACATCTTTTCCGTCTAAGTGGAAGAGATCCGGACATTCTAGTAACGTATTTTCTTCAAATGACATTTGAAATATTGAAGAATGAAAGCTCCACTGAAATAAATCGTTTGATTGGAACATGATGATTTCACCACGCCGTTTCGCGTTTCTTACCGCTAATACACAGTAATATACCCCGTCACGCTCTAACACTTTGGGATCTCTGAAATCACAAATGAGATACCCTTCTGGCAATTCTTTTTCCCCAATCACGGGATTTAATTTGGATTTCTCGAAAAGAATACCATCGTCTGATACTGCCACACACTGCCGTTCGGCAATTTGTGATTCATCTTTATCAAACCCTAAGTTAGGGTCAATATGACCTGTATAAATGAGATAGAGCTTCCCATCCTTTTCAATCGCACTTCCAGAAAAACATCCGTTTGCATCGTACGCTTTGTCATTGGCCATCGCAACGGGAAGGTACTCCCAATTGACAAAATCATTTGTTGTTGCATGACCCCAATGCATGTCATTCCATACAATATCATACGGGTAATACTGATAAAAGAGCTGGTATTTTCCTTTGTAAAAGGAAAAACCATTTGGGTCATTGATCCATCCGATTTCTGGTGAAAAGTGAAAAAGGGGGCGGGTATTTGTTTTATGCTTATTTTCTCTGATATAGTCGTTTGCTTTTTGTAGTCTATTCATAGGGCACCTCTTCTATTTAGGCTGTTTTCGCAAAGCTTGTTGTTAAAATCTAAAAGCCGATTTTAACGTGGAAATAGCTATTTGCGCTTAAGAATAGAGTTTGCAGGCTCTTTTCTTATTAAATTCATGCTATTTTCTGCTGATATTTAGCACAATTATTAAAATTAGGTTCCAAAAAGCAACAAAGTTTAAGAAAAAAGCCTTTATTTAATTCCACTTTGCATGGAACCTTCTACAATGTATTTTTGGAAAATGATATAAAGAATAACAATTGGAATCGTTACGATTGTTAGTGCTGCCATCATGTGACTTGTGAAAATGTTATACGTGTCTGCAAAAACCGCATTAAGCGCAACTTGAATTGGCATCAAATCTGCATTTGATAACGCCATAACTGGCCATAAAAAATCATTCCATGATGCTAAGAACGTTAGAATTCCAACTGTAATATACATATTTAAGCTTGACGGCATGACGATTCGGAAGAAACATCCTACTTCGCTTAGTCCATCGATTTTCCCTGATTCAATCAATTCACCAGGGAAGGATAAGAAATGTTGTCTGAATAAGAATATGTTCATTACATTGATGATAAATGGCAGCAAATATCCTGGAATCGTGTTGATTAATCCCATTTCATTTACCACTAAAAACAATGGAAGAATGGTCGCTTCAATTGGCACAATCATAAGTGCGATAATAAAAATTAAAATCCAATCTTTAAATGGAAATTTAAATCTGGCTAAAGCATACCCTGCCAATGAATTGATAGTTAATCCTACAACCACTGTAATGGATGCATAAATCAGACTATTTCCAACGTTCTTAAAAATGTTATAAAAACCTAATAACTCCACATAGGAATCAAGCGAAAGATCAGAAAATCTTGGAACAAAGGCAAAAATTGTATCCATATCTTTGTAAATCACTTCATCAATTTTAAATGAAGAAAGAATCATCCAAATAAGAGGAAGTAAAAATTGTAAGGCCACAATAGAAGCCAAGAGATAAAACAAAGTTTTCTTTACAATTTTCATGCTACTTTCTCCTCTCTAAATAGCTTTTTAATAATGATTGAGATCACGACTAAGAAAATCGTGAATACTAACGTAATCGCACTGGCATATCCAATGTTTCGGTGACGGAATCCGTACTCATAAATATATTGCAGAATGGTAATCGTGGAGTAATCTGGACCTCCACCTGTCATAACCATCGGTTGAACAATGAGTTTAAACGCTTGAATCGTGGTGGTAATCACTAAGAACATCAGAATGGGTTTTAATGAAGGAATGGTAATAAATAAAAACTTTTGAAACGCATTGGCTCCATCAATATCCGCTGCTTCATAAAGGCTTCCATCAATATTTTTTAGTCCTGCTAAAAAGATCATCATTTGATACCCACACCCTGACCATGCAGAGATCCCAATAATCGTATACATTGCTTGAGATGCACTGGAGAGGAAAGGCTGCTTTGAAATTCCCACATTCGTAAGGAGTTCATTAATTAAACCAGATGTAGGGTTTAACATGACCGTCCATAGGATTGAGATCACAACAAGAGATAAAACAGCTGGAGAAAAATAAGCAGTACGGAAGAAACCTACACCTCTGATTTTTTTGTTAACAATGAGAGCAAGTCCAAGTGCCATTGACAGTTGCAGAGGAACAACAAACACCACAAACTTTAACGTGTTTTTAAAACTTTGGATCAACACTTCATCTGTCAGCATTCGATTAAAGTTCTCAAGTCCAATAAATTCCTTGTCGTTTGGTTTTAATAAATAGTAATCTGTAAATCCGTACGTAAACGCTAGAATTATTGGTAATACAATAAAGAGAATCGCTAAAATTAAAGCAGGTGTTAAAAATCCATAAGCGGACACGATATCTCTTGTTTTGTAATGTTCACTTTGTCTGAGGTGTTCAGTTGTATTTCTCACTTTTACAATACGTTTGATCAATTTCTTCATGGTTCACACCCCTTTTTAAAAAGAGTAAGAGGTGAGGTCATTGCCTCACCTCTTACTTTTTACAAACGATTATTTTTTGTACTTTGCAAATTCTAATTCAATTTTCTTCGATGCATCGTCTACATATTTCTTGATTGTTGCTTCATCTGTCGCTTTGTTTTGAGCGATTTTTAGAATAACATCTTTTGCAAAGGTTTCAGAAAGATAAGGATATCCAGGTGATACCGGACGAGATTTGTTTGTGTTTTCCACTTGATACTTTAATACGGTCCACGCATCGTTGTGATATGGGTTGTCAGTATTTGTATCAATCGCATCAACAGAATTGATTCTTGTTGGAATAGATCCGTTTTTAGCGAAGTATTCTTTTGATGCTTCGTCGTTCGTTAACCATTCCATGACTTCAACGATTTGCTTGACGCGTTCTTCGTCTTCTTCTTGTCCGTTACGAACAAATGCCCAAGAGCCAGATGGTGTGTATAACCCGTCGAAGTCTTCACTCATTTTCGGATAACGAACGGTCTTGAATTTTAAGTCAGGATAATTATTGATTAGTTCATTTACATACCAGAATCCGCTAACAGACAGTGCTGATTTTCCTGTATGGAATGTTTTTTCAGATTCTGTCGCACTAGCAAGTGCTGGCTCAGCAAATAATTGCGCATATTTTGTTAATGCTTCTACACTTTTCTTACTGTTTAAGACGCCATCAACTGTGACACCATCTTCAGCAACGATGTTTGCATCATTTCCCCAAAGAAGTGGTGTGAAGTAGTATGTTCCTAATTCATACGCACCTGCAGTAATGTCTGTTAACAATAGACTTACAGCCGTTTCATAATTTGCAAACACTGGATCATTTGACGTTTTAGCAAACTCGTCTACTTTTCTTGATAACTCAATAAATTGATCCCATGTCCAATTTTGATCAAGTGAAGGTACTAATGCTTTTATATCTTCAGGTAGTGCATTGATCATGTCTTCGTTATACATGATGGCTACGCCTGAGTCAGAATAACCCATTCCGTAGAATTTCCCGTCCACTGTTCCTTGGTCGATGATTGCTTGCGTGAATCCATCTTTGAATCCTTCGCTCATGTATCCATCAAGTTCTCCAAGTAATCCTGAATCTACATAAGCCCCAATATCAGGTCCGTCTAATGTAAAAATATCAGGCATGTCGTTTGCTGTAATGGCTGCATTCAGCTTATCGATGTAGCCTGAACCAGCTCCTGCACGTGTGATGTTTTGTATTTCAACTTTAGGTCCATCTGGATGAGCCTCATTGTAGCTCTTTACTCGGTCAGCAAACATCTTTCCTTCTGGATGATCTGCTGCGGCTTGTGTCCAAACGACAATTTTGTCACTGCCGCTAGTTTTGTCTGAACTACAAGCTACTAACGAAAAGACTAATGACAGTATTGATACAAACAATATTAACTTCTTCATACTTCTCCCCCTATTTCTCTTAATATATTTTCAAGCGCTTTCATTATTGAAGTACGAGTTAGCTTGGCGCTTTCATAAGTTAATGATAAGATATATAAAGCGCTTTCAAAATGCGACATTTCTCTAAAAAATGTTTAAATTCTTATTATTAAAAAAGAATAGCGCAAGGAAAGAAAAAAACCTCATCACCTAGTTGGGAGAGGCTTCCTTATTTTTTACTAGTTTACGATATTCGCTTGGTGTTTTTTTCATTTTCTTTTTAAATACTTGGCTGAAGTAACGCTGATCGGTATAGCCTACTTTTTCGGCAATTTCATAAGTTTTGAGATCTGAATTTTGCAGGAAAAGGCATGCATATTCCATTCTGACATTTGTTAAATAATCGAGAAATGTAAGACCGGTTTTTTGTTTAAAAAGCATGCAGAAATAACTAACACTTAAACCGACTTGTTCGGCTGTCTGCTCCATGCCTATATCGGTTTGAAAATTTTTTCGGATATAGTTGAGTGCCTCTTCCATCATATCTGCAGCTGATTGGCTGGGTTTATATTCTTTCTTTAACCGCTCCTCTGTCAGAACATTGCCACTTATATAGTTTTCATATTTTAGTAATTCCTTGGCAGCATCAACGGAATGCTTTATTTCAAATAACTGCTCAACGACTTTACCAACTGAGATGATGCAAGAGTCAGCCCCTGCAGAAAAAAGTTGCTTTGAAAATGCATCAGTAATATGAGCTGCTTGATTGATAAAGTGCTTTGGCATTTCAACGACTACTATCACTTCTCTATCTGACAGCTTGTAAACAAATAGATCGGCATGCCACTTAGAAACAAAGTCTTCAATTTTTGTAATAATTAATTCGATATCTTCCTTAAAGTTTTTTATTATTACTGAGAAATAAAGAGCTTGCTTGTTGTTGATTTGTGCGTCCACTTTCCCGGATGTAATCAACTCATAAATCGCATATTTCTCATGCTCATACACAGTTATTTTTTGAGCTTTTATCTTGTTAAGTGCTCTTTTAACACAATCTTCCAATTCATCATAATCAATGGGCTTTAAAATATAGTCGAACGCGTTATTTTTAATAGCTTCTTTTGCATATTCAAAATCATCATAGCCGCTTATTAAAATCACAAGTGGCTTATGTTCGATCTGATTTAATGTTTTTAACAGTTCAATCCCGCTCATTTCGGGCATTGAAATATCCGTTAATAGAAGATCTGCTTGTTGATCTTTGATGATCTCCATAACTTCTTGTCCATTTTCAGCTGTCCCAATGATTTCACAGTCTAATCCCTGCCAATCGATGATTTGTGTAAGATTATTTAAAATTAACTTTTCGTCATCCGCAATTACTACTTTATATCGCATCTAATCACCTTTAATCGGAAATGAAATTTTAATTACCGTACCTTTATTTTTCATTGAACAAATGATGAGACCATATTTCTCTCCATAAAAAAGTCTCATTCGTTCATCAACATTGCGTACACCGTGACCATTATTTGCCTGACTATGCAGATTTTCTAGTCTCCAATTATTTAGTTTCATCAGTACACGTTCATCAATCCCCTTACCATTGTCTTCAATCCAAAATTCGCCTTGGCCGTTTGATATCGTACCCCTA
Source organism: Robertmurraya korlensis (assembly GCF_023715225.1). Lineage (GTDB taxonomy): Bacteria > Bacillota > Bacilli > Bacillales > Cytobacillaceae > Robertmurraya_A. Next base: position 7,528 of record NZ_JAMBNS010000005.1, on the reverse strand, counting down.
ATCTTAATCAGCCCTTTGTCATCATCTCTTTTTGAAAACTCATGGATTAAAATATTTTCTACAAGCGGCTGTAGAATTAATTTAAGGACCGGATAATGATTCAGGTCTTCCACTACATCTACTTCAAACGAAAATCGATTATTAAATCTTATTTTCTGAATTTCCAGATAACTGATCACATGACGGATCTCATCTTTTACTTTCACTTCATACCCTCCATTAATGCTAATTCGCAACAGCTTACCAAGGTTAATCGTCATTTTACTAATTTCCCTTTGCCCGTTTAAAGCGGCGAGTGCATTTATGGATTCAAGTGTATTGTATAAAAAATGAGGATTGATTTGCTGCTGTAGCACTTTAAACTGAGCCTCACGCTTGCGTTCCTGTTCTGTCTCAATATCTCTCATTAATTGTTGAAGTCTTCCGGTCATGTTATTAAAGCCCTGTGAAATATTTTGTAATTCTTGAAATTTAAATCTTCCCATTCGTTTGCTCAGCGTGCCTCTTTCAACTTGCTTCATGCCATTTAATAGTTCATGAATAAAGCGAGAAATTCTTTTTAAATACAAAAAATTAAATAAGCCGGCGGTTAACACCGTAAACCCTACAACGAGTAACATGGTGTTTCGAATATTGACAATATCACTCGCAATAGATTTCAAAGGCTTTATTGACACTAGAATGAGCTGTGTGTTCCCTCCGGTTTCAAAACTAGACGGCATATAGGTAATTAAACTTTTTTCACCGTCCCATTCATCAGTGAGGTAACCACTTTTATTTGTTGGAAATTCAGAAAAACTTTCAATGTCCAGAGTTTTACCAATGAAATTTCGATTTAATGAATAAAGCACGGTCCCCTCTTTATTTACAATCAATTCATGGCTGGGACCTCCATAAATATCTTTGAAAATAGGATCAAATAAATCTAGTTTTACATGTAGGATTAAATACCCTAAATTATCAAGTGTGTTAATATCCTTTACGACTCTAGATTGAGTTAGAACATAATCCTGGCTAAAAATAAGATTTTGATTTTCATATGGTGTTAACCAAACCGGACGACCTTTCTCCTGTAAAAGCTTATCCAAAAACAAATTTGAGCGAAGATCATCTAAGCTCGTAACCATATCATCGGTATAAGTAATCACATACCCATCATGCCTATAAAGAACAAGATTATCAATCTGTGAATTTCCATACATCTTTCCGGCGATTTCCTGCTGATCGCTGTAAAATTCATAGATTGAGGACGTATTTTGTGTATTTAAGTAGTCCTGAATGGCACTTGATGAAACAACATAATCAGAAAAGGAATTCACTTCAGTAACAGCGGCTAATAAATTTCGATCAACCGCCTTTAAAGTTTGAATCATTTGTTCACTAATATTTTTTTGTAAGGTGGTAGATGAAATTTTGTATGAAACAATCCCTAGTATAATAATAGGAATTAATACAAAACAGATAAAAGCTATAATTAACTTATGCTGAAATTTTAACATATCGGCACCTAATTCTTTTATTTAGCATTCGAATAACGGTTAAACATCTCTTCAAGATTCTTAAGATAAACATCCATATTTTGATCATAGTAAAACTGTGCTGTATATTTTCGAAAATCGGATTCTGCAGCTGTTCCACCTGCCCAGTAATGATTGGGCCAATTTACTATTTGCCCATTTGCAATTTTTTCTCTTATTAGATGACTTTCTTGATGGGTGTTTGTGACTCCTATAACCGCACTGATCGAACCATCAAAATCGGATATCCTTTGAGCGTTTTCTTTTTTTATTAAAAACGCTAAAAACGATTTCGCTATTTTAGGATGTTGCGTATCAGCTGAAATGGCAAATCCAATATCCACTCCTCCCAACACATGATGATCCTTTTGATTCGATGCTGGAAACGGAAAAATACCATAATTTAAATAAGGATTTGACTTTTCGATCGTCTTTAACGCCCAAGTCCCCATAATGTACATAGATCCTTCACCGTTTGCAAACTTTTTATTTACCTCATAATAGCTGTCTTCAAAAGAATGGGGCTGCACATATGAAAGCACAGTAAGGGTTTTTTCTGATATTTCTTTCCACCTCGGATCAGATTTAATTGAAAACTCATTCTTTTCCCAATAACCTGTTTCGAATTCATTGGCTACTAGGTTTAGATTAAAAATACTCGCCTGGTTAGCATCCTTGTTAGGCATGAGTAAAGCCGTTTTTCCATTAGACTGTAACTCTTCCAAAACTTGCACAAACGAATTCCAACTATTAGGAACCGATAAATTTAATTCTTCGAAATCATTCTTATTATAAAGAACACCTACTGCATTTTGCGTTAAGGCAACACCGTACATCTTTCCGTTTATTAGATAACGATTTTGGATAGTGGGTTGGATATTATTAATGAAGGGTTCATTAGATAAATCAAGTAGATATCCTTTTTCAGCTCTTACTTTATAATCTTGTTCAATCGGATACGTAATAAATAGATCTGGAATATCACCTCTAGCAATCCTTGCCTTTAGCACGGTCATCGGTTCAGGGACAATGACCTGCCTAATCGTAACATTAGGATGCAGTTTTTCAAACTCTTGTATGAGTTCATTAAAGATCACTTCTGTTTCAGGTTTCGGTGAAAAAAATTCAAGTTCAATCTTATCTTCTTTTTGGAGAGATTGATCTAATTCTTTTCCTGTACACCCCGCTAACAAGAGCATGATAAGAATGGAACTGATAGAAAGAAATCGCTTCATATACCCTCCTACTATCTAACTAATACTTTATTATCTATTATGTATACTATAAATCTCTCTTTTTTATTAAGCAATCTCCTTTCTCGCTATTTGTTTGGATACCCCCACAAAATCAGGTGAATGTAGGATTTAATAAATTGTTACATACTATTTATTCTCTGAGAAAATAATAAATAGACTAAATAATATCGTAATTCGGAGGATGAACCTTGGAGACAAATAGCCCCATTCGATTAACTGCTCCGGAGATTGCAAGTCTTTGGACTCAATACATTTTTGATACCATGTCCGTTTGTTTCTTTCGTTATGCACTTGAACATATAGAAGATTACGAAGTCAAATTGATTTACCAAACTTCCCTCGAAATATCCAAAAAGCATGTCGAAGAAATTACAGCATTTCTGCTAAAAGAAAATCACCCAATTCCACGTGGTTTTACAGAAAATGACGTAAACATTCACGCACCACGTCTTTTTCAAGACCCATTTTACCTAAATTATATTTATATTATGACTTTGCAAGGTATGACTGGGTATGCTTTATCTGTTGGTAATTCCATTCGTTCGGACTTACGGAACTATTACATAACCTGTATGTCCGAAACGATGAAGCTTTTTGAACAATCCATTGACTTAATGCTTTCAAAAGGTCTTTTTACTCGACCTCCTATTATTACTCCACCTCAATCAATTGATTTTGTAAAGGACCAAAGTTTTTTGTCTGGATGGTTTGGAGATCGACGGCCACTGAATGCTATCGAAATTGGAGATATTTCTTTTAACATGTTGAAGATGCATTTACATGCTGCTTTGAAAGTCGGATTCATCCAAGTAGCTCAATCAAAAGAGGTTCGACAACATTTCAAGAGGGGACTTGACATTGCCAATAAACATATAAAAATATTTGAATCAGTATTTAATGAAGATCATTTAAATTCACCCATATCCTGGCAATCAATGATTACGAACTCTACATCTAACACCTTTACAGATAAATATATGATGTACCAAATTCAACTGTCTGCACAACTGAGCCTTTCATATTATGGTTCTGCTTTGAGTGTCAATGCAAGAAGAGACCTAGGTTCTAAATATTTACGATTAATGTTAGAACTTTTACACTTTGCTGACGATGGAGCAAATATAATGATAAAAAATGGATGGTTAGAGCAGCCTCCAACAGCAAGTGACCGAAAATCACTTGCGAAGGAAAATAAATAATATATTTTAGAGACTGAAAGCTAGGAACAATTCCTAGCTTTTTTCTATCTTTAACTTTTAACTCCCGGAACTACTCTTCTATGTCTGAAATAACAATTTGTTTCACAATAGATTTTTTTGCAAATAAATTTCCCACTGCTTTAACTGTATCTTGCATAAAAAGTTGCTGCTTGGCTAATTTAATAACATGCGATAGATGAAAAAAATTGTTAATGAAGGAAAGGCTTCCAATAAACTCGGATATTGGTTACTTTTCGGCTTGGATAGAGGTGTTAGTGTGCCAGTTAAGCAATATTGGAAGGAAATAAACGAGTCGAGTAAGAGAGTGACCTCTCTTATGCATTCTTATTGGCATGAGCATTCTGACTGGGGAAACTGGCAGTTCTGGTTCTTACTTCTTTGCTTACTTGTTCCCCTGATTGTACTTCTAATTAAGCTTGACCGAAATAGAATCTTTGAAATTCTTTTCTTTGGTTATACCGTACATATGATATGGACATATACAGATCTAGCACTTATTAGACAGGGATATATAGACCATTATTATTTCCTAATGCCCTTCTTGCCACAAGCATTTGGAACCACAGCATCCATTTTACCAGTTTCTTTTATGCTTCTTTATCAATATTGCACAAACCAAGAAAAACCTTTCATACTATGGACGACAGGACTTAGCGCTTTATTCGCATTTGTTCTTGCACCAATTGAGATTTTCACAGGTCTCGTCTCCATCACTAAGGGCCTTACCATTGTTCATCTATTCTTTTTGGATTTTACGATTTCAATGGTTGCTTATGGGATGGCGAAGTTTATTAAAAATCATTATGAGGCAAGACAATCGGCGTAAGGGAACCAAAGAACCCAATTTTAAAAAGAGCACCATGAGGAAAGGTGCTCCTGCAATAAAAAATGATACTCTAATCAGTAAATAAATTTACATCTTCCTCGGACAAAAGAAGCATACTTTCGTATAGAAAAAAATGCAACTCTTAAAGATTCCCCCAAATATCGCTAGTCATTCTCCATAATTTCTGCAAATTTGTATAGTAGTATGACTGTAAATAACATAAGGAGGTTGCAATAGTGAGTATTAAACGTACTACTTTACTTCTATTAACCTTGATTATTGCGATTTTTTTAACCGCATGTTCCACTAATCAGGAGAATGAACAGGATACTAGCAGTGAAGGTCATGGAGGTCATGAAGGAATGGATCATTCTGGATCAGGCGAAATTCCTGAAGGCCTGCAAGATGCTGAAAATCCAAATTTTGCTGTGGGTAGTCAAGCGATTATACATGCTGATCATATGGAAGGGATGGACGGAGCTGAAGCAACCATTGTTGGTGCTTATGATACAACCGTCTATACGATTACTTATACCCCTACCACTGGCGGAGAAAAAGTGACGAACCACGAGTGGATTATTCACGAAGAAATTAAAGATGCTCATGACCAACCTTATCAACCTGGAGATGAGGTTACCGTAGACGCTGATCATATGGAAGGCATGGAAGGTGCAACAGCTGTAATTGATTCAGCAGTACAAACAACGGTATACATGGTGGATTACACTTCCACGAAAGGTGGAGACAAAGTAACCAATCATCAATGGGTAACAGAAAGTGAGCTTTCTGCAAAATAAAAAACCATTCAAAAAAGGATCGATGAGCAAAAAACGTTTGCTCGTTCGATCCTTTTTGTATTACCTTCGTCCTGTAAGATGAGTTTCAAATAAATCGATAATTTCTAAAAATCTTTCTGCTTCTCTAAAGGTATGATCAGCCAGAAGAGGATGAATATTACTCTTAATACGGCAGGCCTCAATTAAATCTCTTGCTGTTTTCTTAAAATCTCTTAAAGAAGTGACGGAAACTTTGTTTTGATCTAAGAATTGGTCCAAAATAGGAACGGTTTCAGATTGAGGGCGCATAGAGTCCAAATCCACTGCCTGAAAAACCAGTTGATCAAAATCATGGCTAAATTCTCTCGCTTGTTCCACTAGCTTTCTTTCAGAAGGATCTAATAGATGGCCAATAAATTTCGCATGGTCAGCCATAATTTTTAAAAAAAATAAGTTTTCTTGGATAATTGAGTCAGGTTTGGGGGCCAGTTTTCCTTCATTTAATTCTTTTAGTCGGTTTGCAAAATATGCAGCTTCTCGGCTTACATGGTCTACTAACAACGGAAAGTTATTTGTTCGAATTTCGCAACGTAAAGTTAACCCTAATACCTTTCTTTTGTAACTCCAAATCGCAACAGCTGCTTGATAAACCTCTGAGTTAAAAGCTTGAATTTGGCGTATATCCGTATTAACAGTAAACCTTGCCAACTTTTCCTCAATTCGTTCGAAAAGAGTGATGAACTGTTGAGCTTCTGCAATCAACTGTTGCTGTTCATGGGTAAATCCCAAGCTTAGGAATAAAGCATGCTCCTTCATAATTCTCGACCAAAATTGAATTTCGTCCAAGGACCTCGTAACAATTGGATTTGCCATCTTTCCCCCTCCTTCTTACATCTTCCCTCCCATATATATGTAGGATTATTTGTCCTTTTTCTGAATTATTGTACTTTCAGGAGAACCATTCCTTTGTTATGAACAACACCATCCATGATTTAATTAACTTATTAGTAAATTCGTATCTATTCGTTTAATAAATTTAGAGAATGGTTGTCGTTTCTTCCCCAATTGCGCATATACATCAATAATCTTTCCTGCATGATGGTAAAGTTCTTCTGGTGTTAGATTGTCCTATAACAAGAATCCTGCTTCAGCATCCATTCCTTTTGCTTTTCCACCAATTCGACGATTTAACTCTTTGGAAGTACATTCCAATTGTATGAACATGAAAAAGAAAGGTAATAGAATTTGCCCCAACACCCTTTGCAGACTTTATTGAACTAAACTGCATCTATTGTCCAATAATGGTTTTCAACACAAAGAAGTCTCAATACCTCTAAGAGCAAGGACCAGAATAACAAATATCATTTTTTTATGCTTGAAGGGACAATATAACCCGCAATAATACCATTGATTGTTCCGAATGAAGTAGATGCATCTCCGCCAAAATATCCCCCCATAGCATAAGAAGAGAAGGGTAAGTTAAGAGCTATTACCTCAGAAAAATACAAGATTGGAACAATTGATAAATATATAAATGGCAACCCAACCACAATCAATTTAACCCAGTCTACTTTCCACTTTCCAGCCTTTGTGAAGGTTTTATATAAGTGAGGAGCTGCTAAGTAAACTCCAATAATAAGTGGAAAAATTGCTTTAAATAGGAAGTAAGGAAAAATCTTATAGGTCTCTTGGCTGTTTAAATATAAACTAGCTTGGAATTTCAGTCCGAAAAATACCATTATTAGCAACAAAAACACATAACCTAAATAAACCAAAGTTGAACTCCTATTATTCTCCATACTTACACTCCCTCTATAAATGTTGATTTATCAACGGTTTGACCCGTTCGTGGGGTGTCAAAAAAATTTTTTTCGACACGATCCCTAACAATATTTTTATTTTATGTGAATCTATTCCAACACATGGGTACGCT
>NZ_JAMBNS010000049.1 GCF_023715225.1 Robertmurraya korlensis | reverse complement strand
ATTTTGTCGAGTTTTAACCCATTCTAAAACAACCACTTATTGCCTTTGAGTATCTTTAAATGAGTTTAGACTTCATCAGGTCGCCTAAGCGGTCTAAACTTCCCATTTCCAACTTTCACATTACTTTTCCAAAGGTAATCACCCGTCAGATTGATATGCTCCCAGCCCAGTGGCGACAGGTACTGAAGGTAGTCATCATCAATTTCTTGACCTTGCTCTCGCAACGCATTTACCGCCCGCTCGATATATACTGTATTCCATAGCACAATGGCTGCCGTTAGTAAATTTAAGCCACTGGCTCGATAACGTTGTTGCTCGAAACTACGGTCACGAATCTCCCCTAAACGATTAAAGAATACCGCTCGGGCTAACGCATTACGGGCTTCGCCTTTGTTTAATCCTGCTTGGACACGGCGACGCAATTCTTTATGCTGTAACCAATCTAAAATAAACAAAGTGCGTTCAATACGCCCCACTTCACGCAACGCTAAAGCCAAACCATTTTGTCTTGGATAACTGCCAAGCTTACGCAAGATAAGAGACGCAGTCACCGTTCCTTGTTTAATTGAGGTCGCTAATCGTAAAATATCGGACCAGTGCTCTTTAATCAATTGGATGTTGATTGTC
>NZ_JAMBNS010000048.1 GCF_023715225.1 Robertmurraya korlensis | reverse complement strand
TTGTGCCAGCGTTTCTTAATAAATTTGGTGGGTGGGTTATCAGGTAGCTTGCGACTCTCAGCTTTATTCATTGTTCGCAATACCTCAATGGCTTGCATTAAGCTGTTTGAGCTTGAGGTGGCTTGCAATGGCAGAATGTCTAGCATGGCGGGTGCATAACGGCGAATGGTTTGGTAACTGTCATTGATTCTTGGCAGAAAGTCAAAGTCATTGGGCTGAACGAGACTTTCGGCATCATCAACACTTTGGGTAAACGCTTCCCATGAAATGATGTTTTCAATCGCATCAAATGGGTCGATATTTTGTTGCTTCGCTTGGATTAAAGCTTTACCAATACGGGTATAAAGTTCAACTTTTTCATTGATGGATTTGCCAGATGCACTAAAAACTTGCTGATGTTTGTTTTTGGCTTTGTTAAAGATTTTACCAATGATACGGTCATGCAAATCAATAATTTCATCGATAATGGTGGCTTTGCTTTCACTAACCAAGGCAACTAGGGTGGCATACCGCCGTTTGGATTCAAATTTAGCAAGGTCAGCCGCTTGCATTTGACCACCTTCTCGGGCAATTTTTAGCAAGCGATTTTGGTGAATGCGGCGCTCAATACCGTCAGGTAAGTTTATATCGAGGCAGTATTGAAGCC
>NZ_JAMBNS010000047.1 GCF_023715225.1 Robertmurraya korlensis | reverse complement strand
GATTAAAAGTCAGATGCTCTACCGACTGAGCTAATGGCTCGTACAAATGGTGCCGGTGAGAGGACTTGAACCCCCAACCTACTGATTACAAGTCAGTTGCTCTACCAATTGAGCTACGCCGGCAAAATAGAATAAATTTTAATGGATAGTTGTTTTGACTTCGTGAGTTTAAATGGAAAACTATTTTTCACTTCGTGAAAAAAGTTTTGATGGAGGATGACGGGATCGAACCGCCGACCCCCTGCTTGTAAGGCAGGTGCTCTCCCAGCTGAGCTAATCCTCCGAAATGGAATGTTATTTTCACTTCGTGAAAAAACTTGGTGACCCCTACGGGATTCGAACCCGTGTTACCGCCGTGAAAGGGCGGTGTCTTAACCGCTTGACCAAGGGGCCATAATAAAACCTAGCGACGTCCTACTCTCACAGAGGGAAACCCTCAACTACCATCGGCGCTGAAAAGCTTAACTTCCGTGTTCGGTATGGGAACGGGTGTGACCTTTTCGCTATCGCCACTAGATTATATGATTGAAGAAAATCATTCCTTCAAAACTAGATAATGAATGAAGAAGAAGAAATACGTTTCATCGTAATTTGGTTAAGTCCTCGATCGATTAGTATCAGTCAGCTCCACACGTCACCGCGCTTCCACCTCTGACCTAT
>NZ_JAMBNS010000046.1 GCF_023715225.1 Robertmurraya korlensis | reverse complement strand
AAACCAAGTGCTCTACCAAGCTGAGCTACTCCCCGATTAAATCTAATATGGCGCGCCCGAAAGGAGTCGAACCCATAACCTTCTGATCCGTAGTCAGACGCTCTATCCAATTGAGCTACGGGCGCATGCATTGTAATGTTGCTTATATTAGTGTGTTAAGGACAGCTATTTTGCTAGTGCAAAAAGCTTTGGATATTTTACTTTGTAAAAATCCTTGGTGCCGAGGACCGGAATCGAACCGGTACGGTAGTCACCTACCGCAGGATTTTAAGTCCTGTGCGTCTGCCAGTTCCGCCACCCCGGCAAGTACGTTCTGGAGCGGAAGACGGGATTCGAACCCGCGACCCCAACCTTGGCAAGGTTGTATTCTACCACTGAACTACTTCCGCATATGGAAAGTTATTTTGCTATCGCAAAAAACTATGGTGCGGGTGAAGGGAGTCGAACCCCCACGCCTTGCGGCGCTAGATCCTAAGTCTAGTGCGTCTGCCAATTCCGCCACACCCGCATAATGATATGTTATTACTCAAAAAAATGGTGAGCCATGAAGGACTCGAACCTTCGACCCTCTGATTAAAAGTCAGATGCTCTACCGACTGAGCTAATGGCTCGGTATAAGTGGTGCCGGTGAGAGGACTTGAACCCCCAACCTACTGATTACA
>NZ_JAMBNS010000045.1 GCF_023715225.1 Robertmurraya korlensis | reverse complement strand
AGCGATTTTTCCAGACTACGCAACTGTACGTCATCGAGCCCGCCGGTTTGGTCTTTACGATAGCGGGCAATAAACGGAATCGTCGCGCCATCATCGTAGAGTTTGACGAATGCCATCATTTGGTTGAGTTTGATACCAAGATTGGCAGCTAATTTTTGATAAATGGCTTGCTGGACTTGCTCAGAGAGTACATCTACCGCTGGATTAGCCGCAATGGCAGTAACGTTTGTAGTCATATTTTTGCCTAACACTTATAAGGATGAACTCAAAACTTCAGAGTTCACGCATTATAACAAAACAATACAAAAAGATAATAGGTAAACGCTATTTTAACAAAAATCTTTAGTGAATTTTTACCTTGCCAATTATACCCCTGTTGCTAAACTAAGATTTTGCTAACTGATGACTATATCATAGGCGGGTACCCTATAAGCTAACGTCGCATTTTTAGCAAAATCACTACAACAATCGATACATTTTTTTGCTTTAATAACCGCATAACCACGCAAATTTAGCTGAATAATAAGATTGATAATGCTTGCAAGTTGTAACCAATCGTTTCAAAATACCTTTATCAGTCCCTAATAAAAAATTGTATACCCATATATTTTATAGCATTGCCTGTCCTAACTATTAATTATAAGGTTCAGTGCAACACGCTAATGGA
>NZ_JAMBNS010000044.1 GCF_023715225.1 Robertmurraya korlensis | reverse complement strand
CATCATAGACAAAGTCTAATAACATTTCTGTTTGGACTTTTGCCATACCCTTAACCCCTTACTATCTCAACTAATCTTCAATAAAGACGGATAAAAAACGCACTATTCGCTAGTAACACGATACATCTCTTGGATACTTGTCGTGCCTTTTAGAACCTTTAGAATGCCAGAGCGCCTTAAATCCCTAAACCCTTGCTTTAACGCAGCGTCTTTAATCTCAATAGCGTTGCCGTCTTCCATAATAATTCGGGCAATCTCTGGTGTTACTTTCATCACTTCATAAATACCAACACGTCCTTTATAGCCATCGCGGCATTCAGAGCAGCCAACAGGCTCATAAATGACATTGCTGGGGTTTGCCAAGTCTTCTTCCGTAAAGCCCATTTCAAGCAAGCTATGTTTTGGTACATCTGTCGGTTTTTTGCAAGATTTACACAGGCGACGGGCTAAGCGCTGTGCAATTACCAAATTGACTGAGGTGGCAATGTTAAAGGACGCCACCCCCATATTACGCAGACGCGTTAAGGTTTCTGGCGCTGAGTTGGTATGCAAGGTTGACAGTACCATATGCCCTGTTTGGGCAGCTTTGACAGCAATTTCAGCCGTTTCCAAGTCACGAATCTCACCGACCATTACAATGTCAGGGTCTTGACGCAAGAATGATTTGAGCGCACTGGCAAAGGTCAAGCCAACTTTATTATTCACGTTGACCTGATTAATAC
>NZ_JAMBNS010000043.1 GCF_023715225.1 Robertmurraya korlensis | reverse complement strand
ATTAGGCTGCTTGGCGATAATTTGACGGGCAACAAAGCGTTTGCGGGTATTGTTGGCATCCACCACCGCATGAATCACATTGGCAGGAATCCCTTCATAATTGGCTTTGAGCTGTTGAGTATCTTTGGGTAGACAATAGCCACCATACCCAAATGATGGGTTGTTGTAATGCATGCCAATCCGCGGGTCTAAGCTCACACCGGTGATAATCGACTCACTATCAAGCCCCATGCTTTCGGCAAAGCTATCTAACTCGTTAAAAAATGCAATACGTGTGGCAAGGTAGCTATTGGCAAATAGTTTGACCGCCTCCGCCTCGGTGGGCGGCATGATTTGGCTTGGTGTTTGGCTTAGCGTGTCAGTTTGTTCGCTGGCGGTTTGGTATTGGGTGATTAATTGGTGACAAACATCTTGCAGCGCTGGCACATGGTTTATATCACAGCCAACGATAATACGTGATGGATGAAGATTGTCATATAACGCTTTGCCTTCCCGCAAAAACTCCGGCATAAACAAAATACGCGTATCAAATTTTGCCTGCATGTCAACGGTAAATCCAATCGGCACAGTCGATTTGATCACAATCGGTACTTGTGCGTTGTGAGCGCGTACGGTTTGGATACTGGTTTCCACCGATGAGGTATCGAATTTGCCCGTGGCGACATCATAATTGGTTGGTGTGGCAATAATCACCAAATCTGCGGTTGAAAAATCCACCTCACTCACCAACTGCGCTGCTAAATTCAAGGACTGGGTTGCCAAGAAC
>NZ_JAMBNS010000042.1 GCF_023715225.1 Robertmurraya korlensis | reverse complement strand
ATTATCACTAGTTAAGGTTACACTGCTGACAGAGACTTCATTAGCTGCTTTTGCCGCAAGTTTAATATCACCCTGTTTACCATTTTGCGAGGTGACTGTGATGTTTAGACCGCTGGTTAAGGCTTGTTTTTGGGCCTCTGTTAGAGGTGACTTAACTTCCAAATCAATAACCGCTTCACCTTTCTCATCCGTTGTGATTGTAGAGCCACTGAGATTATAGACTCCTGTTAAGGATGGGTTGGGAATGTTTACTGTTAATACCTGACCTTTTAGGCCACCAAAATTTTTGTCCAGTGCAACCGCAGTTACTTTCACGTGACTACCTGCTGCCATGATAATGTTGTTGCTATCAGCGGTCACTGAAACTGTTTCCACAGTAGCAGGTGTAGCAACGTCCTTGGCTGAAATTTTTAATGGGGCGATAGTCGTGCCATTAGGTACAGTTGCTTTAACCACTAAACCATTGGTTGCTAGATAGCTACGTTGGGTAGCCGTTAATGATTTAATCTCTAGGTTAATTACTGCTTCACCATTAGAATTGGTAGTTACGGTAGAGCCTGACAGATTAGCAATACCTGTTTGATCAAGTGCAGGTAACACAAAGCTAACAGGTACACCGTCTAATTTACCGTTACTTGCATCTGCAATAACCGCAGTCACGCTAATTTTGTTACCTACCGCTAACTCAAAGGGATTGACACTTGATACTAGTAATGCTTTGCTGACTTTTGCGACATTATTACTAACGGTTGGATCCACACCTAACACCGTAGTAGCAC
>NZ_JAMBNS010000041.1 GCF_023715225.1 Robertmurraya korlensis | reverse complement strand
CGGTAAAGGTGGTTGAGCCGATACAACGCAGCTCACCTGATGCCAACGCAGGTTTGATTAAATTTGACACATCCATATTGCTGCTCATCGATGAGCCTGCGCCGATAATCATATGGATTTCATCAATAAATAAAATCGCATTGGGCTTAGCTTTTAAGGCATCTAATAGCGCTTTCATCCGTTTTTCAAAATCACCGCGGTATTTTGTACCGGCAATCAGGGCACCAATATCTAAACTATAAACCACACAGCCTGATAATGGTTTCGGTGCTTTGTCATTGACAATTAGCCATGCCAATCCTTCAGCAATCGACGTTTTACCCACCCCTGGGTCACCCACCAGTAGGGGATTATTTTTGCGGCGACGGCATAAAATCTGCGCGGTACGCTCGAACGGATCGGTGCCGCCCGTAGAGGCTTTTTGATTGAGATTAATGGTAAATTCAGTCAATGGGTCTTTATTAGCTTTTTCACCCGTTTCTTCAGTTTCAACACTAGTTAATTTGTCGCGTACTTTTTTGTCTTGGCCATGCGATAGGTACTGGGTTAACTCAAGCCGCGTAACCCCTTGTTTTTTAAGCAAGTATACCGCGTAGGTGTCATGCTCTGAGAACATCGACACTAGCAAATCTGAACCTTCTACCAAACGGCTGCTGGCAACCGATTGCACATGAAAAATCGCACGCTGCAAGAGACGGTCAAAACTGCGCGTTGGTTGTGGCGAGTAATCTTCGTTGATATCGACCGTTGGGGTATGTTCATCAATATACTGGGTCAAATC
>NZ_JAMBNS010000040.1 GCF_023715225.1 Robertmurraya korlensis | reverse complement strand
ACATGAGGTAGCAGCTCATCAATATCCTTATCTTTATGGGTTGGCAGCCGTCTAAGGACATCAGACAAGTAAGCAAACGCATCCACCCCATTTAACCTAGCTGACTGAATTAACGACATAATCACCGCTGCGCGCTGACCACTTCGCAAAGAACCAGCGAACAACCAATTTTTTCTACCTAAAGCCCACGGACGCATCTGATTCTCAGCCCAGTTATTATCAATCGGCAGACTGCCATCATCCAAGTATTGGGTAAGCGCTGTCCAACGTTTCAAACAATAATCAATCGCGCGAGCAATCGCTGAATTCTTAGAAGCTAACTGCCTCTTTTCCAGTAGCCACTGATGTAAAGCATCAGCAATGGGTTTTGCTTTAGCTTGTCTAATTTGCCATACGGTTTGAGTATTTCTTGAGGAAGGTAGCGCATTTTTCTCAAATAGCTCATCAATTTCACGCTCTATGGCATACAAGCGTTGAAAGAAGTTTAATGCTTCTTCACTGACAATACTTTGCCCCGTCACATGCAACTCATGAAACTTACGCCGTGCATGCGCCATACAACCGACTTCAATGACAGCGTGAGGCTGTTGATTAAACAAGAACTTATAACCATTATAATCATCACACACAAGCTGACCCTGCCACTTGTGTAAAAAGGCTTTGGGGTGCTCATTTCGTCTGCTTTCGGCAAAGTCATAAACCACTGCTTTAAGTTTACTGTGCTGTGGCGTTACATACGCCCAAACATAGCCTTGCTTGGGTGATTTACCATTCACCTTCATAAT
>NZ_JAMBNS010000004.1 GCF_023715225.1 Robertmurraya korlensis | reverse complement strand
GGTTGACCATAGCTAGAGGGATGCCTCGTTCCTCAAGAAAATAGGCTAAATTGAGCCAATAATGACCAGTAGGTTCAATCCCAACGATGACTTCCGTTTTTTCTTGTTCTTTCATTTCAATTAGAATTCGTTGATAGAAAAGTTCAAACCCATCTCGAGACTGAGAAACAGAGAATGACTTTCGGAGCACCCGTCCGCGATCGTCCACAAAACAAGCGTAATGAATCCGCTTGGCAATATCGATGCCGACTACGAGTGTTTTTTCAGTGACTTGATTTATTTTATGATTTTGTTTAAAATCCATTTTGGAGTCCTCCTTGGTTAACTAAGTTAGGGGTCATTTCGGCACACGATTTGACACCCCGTATCATACCAAGAGGGCTCTTTTTTGTTCAAGTCCCCGAAAATCCTTCTAACAGGAATGCTCCTTTAACTATTTTATCTGTTCTTGTTCAATAATCCTGATCCTTTATTACAAGTGTAAACCTCAGCTATACAGTAGCCGAGGTTTAATTATTTCTTATTTTTTAAAAGCTTTTATAACGAAATAAATAAAGGCAACAGTGATACCAGTAGATAGCAATAAAGGCAACCAAGTTCCGATGACTCCCTCCAAAATAACTCTCCTCCTTTAGAAGTGTTTACGAATCTTCTATAAAATAAGTTTCACCTTATTGAACAGAACTGCTTCTTTGGCCGAAAAGAAAAGGCGATTTTTCTTGAACACTTCTGTCTCCATTAGCTTAATTTTATTTAATGTGTTTAACGGCTTCATAATCCGGTGATAGTTCTTTAATTTTATTTTTATCGAAGGCTTTTTTCAGTATTTTTTTGTTTTTCATAAAATGGTATTCAATTTTCAGCTCTTTAGGAATAGTGGTAGAAGCTATTCCATCTTTTAGGAAAATATAAAAATAAATAAAGCTTCCATTTGGGCTAGGCCTTCCACAAATCATATAAGATTCTATATCTCCCCATCCAATTTCTACTTTTCTTTTATCTTTCTCAACGATTACACCTGTTTCTGTTACAGTTATAAGTAATGTTGGTATTATTAATTGCTTAAACGAATAAACGGTTATATATAAGAAAAACATCCCAAATAATGACATACAGATCAGTTCTGCCCAATAACGCCAATTCATTTCATTACCTAAATTAGAATAAATACCTACTGCCATCCACATGAACAAGTAACCAAAAATAATTAATATTACAAACATATAAATTCTTGAAATATATAACTTTTTCTCTTCCAACTAATCACTTCCCTTCTTTTAAATTACGGATCACTATGTAAGAAAGTTTCAAACTTTACTTTTAAGCGCACCGTTAGCGGAATATCATCTACATCAAATTTTAATAAATAAAGGCATTAATTCATCCGAATCAATGCCACCAGAAGCTGCCAATAGGCAGTTATTTATATAATGTCACCGTACAGGTAACAACCATTTGAAGGTGCACATAGTCCCCCAAATGATTTAGTGACGATCACTTTTAGTAACGAAAAAACCATAGAGTGGCAGGCTATTGATTTTCAAAGAAGAAGGTTAAAACCGAACCAAATAACTGAATGCAGGACCGCTACAGCAATCCTCGCTAAATATTGTACCTGTTATTATGAACAACTCATAAATTAGCTGGTTGAAATTCAATCGATTTTGCTTGAAACATTTTGTCTCGATATTCATAGACAATAACTATCTCACCAATATAGGCTGCTGGAGTGATTTGACCTGGGATTATTGCAATTAGTTCATTATCTCTTAACTCATAATCAATAATACTGCCAAAACTTATCTCATCACCAAGTTTAGGTTTGATAGTTATCGGTGTTATATCAACTTTATATACTTTGTCATTAATTCGGACTTCGCCCTTTTCGGTTGTTAACTTAGTTTTGACGTTTTTATGGATAATTGCCAAAGGATTATCAATAAGTAAGTCAATCAATCCATTTGTATTTTTATAAACATAAACTTCTTCTATTAACGCACCTGTACCATAACCTTTCGTCAAGATTATGATTAACTCTCTTTTCTCATCTTTGTTTATGTCTTCGTAAAATACTTGTGGGGCGTAGGAAGGATTAGTAACGTTCATCCAAAAAGGTCTTGAGAACCTCGTCCCCTTAAAGTCAATCTTGAAGTCATAATACAAGCCTTCCAATCTCTTGGCATAGATCGTTATATTCTCTTTATCAGACTTTGCTATCACAGTATAGTCTGAGGTTTGTGCTCCTGCATTATTAGGGGCAATTACAAAAATCATAGCTATTAATAAAATGATAGACCTTATCATTTGAACACCTCATTTTAGTGTTCCCATCCTTGTTTTACTATTCAACTAACCTCCCCGTTAGTCGAACAAGAAGTCTATTCAAACATTGGTACTTTGGGATCTTTTCCATAACAGTGAACAAGTACAGCGTGTAATTGACCTCTATGATGATATACATGTGCTAAAATTTCTAACAACCATTCATATTTTGTATATGTGATACCCCAATAGGAAGCAATGCTTTCTTGAAGTTCAGCTTCTGAATAATTCATATATACTTCTTTAAGTGTCTCAAAATTATCAAGTAGAGCATCTTTTATTTGAGTTAAATTTCCATATGTAACAGTTGAGTAAAAATCATTCATTTCATCTTCGGTTGCCCCATTTGCGATGAGCAAATCTGCTTTGCAAATAATTGAAATATGTTCTAATAATTCACCTATTGAATGTTTATTGGGAGAGGGCCTTTTTTGTAAATCTAGTTCTTCTAATTTATCGATTATTTCGATGGTTGTAGTTAATGCGACTTTGATTTGATTTAATGCACTTTTACAGTATGTATTCATAAGCCCCTCCTTAAATAACATTGGAAAATACGTTTTAGCACTTCAGTAATAAACACCTGAACCTCGTACAAGTTGTTCACTTTGTTTTTCCTAAATATAGTTAGATTCTAACATTAAACTGACCTACCTTCTTTAAAAAATTGGCCTATTGTACAATAAGAAAAAGCGATCTCCTTTATGGAAGAACCGCCCCCGTTTGCTCAATAAGAATTCATTAAATACCCTTCCCACCCCTAGTTTTTAGGGTGCTGATTCTCTCCATTCCAGTAATGATTGGTTTTGCCTGCTTTATTAAAGTTTGTGTAGCTTCAAGATTTAGAGAGGCTTGATGGGCATTTTCATTACTCCACACTTCATAAACATAAACAGAATTTGGTTCACTTTCCGAAATATTCACAACATATAACTCGCATTCATCAAGATTCTTCATTGATTTTGCTGCTTCCAATAAAATATCTACCATTGTGTCACGTTCGCCTTCTTGTACCTCAAACTTACCAAACAAACTGAATTTACTCATTTACAGTCCTCCCTAATTTATTGACCTGTTAATTGTTTCTACATTTCTTCTCTGTTATCCTGTTATTTCCATATTAAAATATAACCTTTAAGAAGAAATCAGAAGTAAATACACTAAAAAGGGGTTCATCCTATATATGCCCCTTTTCAGTTGAATAAGAATCTTAAATCAGGTAAATGGATACGATTCAGTCCTTTCATCACCTGAAAGCATATCTTTTACTTTGTATTGGTTATTTCTAACTTCATCCTCTCCGATAATAATAACGTTGCGAATCTTCTCTTTATTTGCTTTATCCAGAGCTTTTCCTAACTTTTTGTTACTCATTTCATATTCAACTTTATAGCCTTTATTTCTTAAATCATTCGCTACTAATAAAGATTCTTTTTGAGTCCCTAATGGAACTATATAATAATCTACATTCGGATTTTCTTTTAATTCTTTCACTGTTGAGTTCATAGCAGTATAGATTACATCTAAGCCAAATGAAATTCCTACTGTTGAAAATTCTTGGTTTGTACCTATCAACCCGCCGATTGCATTATCATATCTCCCACCACTCCCAATACTGGATTTAATAGATTGGTCATCCAAGAATATTTCATAAATTGTACCAGTATATATCTCTAATCCTCTTGCTAAAAATGGATTAAATACGCACTGTTCTTTTAGTCCTAGAAATTCAAGATAAGATTCTAACTCTTTTAATTCATTTAAACCTTGCCTTACCTCTTTATTTTGTTCGGCAAATGATTCAAAATAGCCAAAGCTTGAATTTGCGTCATCAATTAAAAACTGTTGAATTAAAGTAATTGTTGAACTTGATAATCCTTGTTCATTAAGCTCAGAAACAACAGATGCTATTCCAAGCTTTTCAAGTTTATCTAGAATTAAGACTACTTTATTGATTTTTTCATCCTCTGTACCAAATACATTAAGCATTCCAGTTAATAACTTTCGATTGTTATATTGGATCGTTACCTTTAATTCAAGTTTCCTAAAAGCATCCAATGCCATAACCATTAATTCAGCTTCAGCGATTTGCGAATCCACACCTACTATATCAACATCACATTGCGTAAATTCACGAAACCTTCCAGTTTTAATTGGTCCATCCCTAAAAACCTTACCAATTTCATATCGTTTGAAAGGCATCTTTAGTGTCGGGTTCATCGCAACCACCTTTGCAAATGGGATAGTGAGGTCATAGCGTAAAGCTAAATCTCTTTTTCCTCTATCGGATAATGTATACATTTCTTCTATTATTTCTGCTCCACCGCCATACTTAGAAACCATTAATTCGGTGTAATTTAATATAGGTGTTTCCAGTGGTTTACATCCATATTGGATAAATACATCTTCTAATGTTCTTCTTATGTCTCTTCTTACCACCTCAGCATTCGGTAAGTAATCTTGAGTACCCTTAACATTTTGATAATCCATTTTCTTCATTTTCATTGCCTCCAATTTTATAATAAAATAAAAAACCGCACTTGATTTAAGTGTTGAACTTAATCAAATACGGTTTAATGATAAATAGCCTTCCTATTGACGATTTTTTAAATAAATCGGATAGCAAGGCTACTTGATATGATGATGTTGTTGTGAGAACGAGATAATTGCTTTATTAAATAACGGCATAAATACTCACCTCTAGTTTCCATTTATGTTAACATATCCCTAATTGACTTTCAATAACTACTTCTTCACCTAAACTCCCTCACTTTTTAGTCATGAATCGGTAAGTAAATCTCTACCTCTTCTTCTCTTTCTTCGTTAGGGTGATAAGTCTCGATTATATAAGAATTAAGTTCTCTTTGATAACCTTGTTCTTCTGCCCAATTCAATAAATTCAAATGAAGTTCTCTCACGTTTGATATATTCCCTCTTGTAGTTACAAAACTCTTATTTGTTTCAATATATTCCATTCCTGATGGTACTTCATTTAAATTTCCCCTTACAATTAACCCTACATAATAATGACCTATCCTATGTTCCTCATCCTTTTTAGGCTCAAATAAGGCAATTTTCGTTTGTGTAGCATGTTGAATTTCGTTTGAACGACTTAATAGTTGTTTTGCAAGTAAGGGTACTTCATCGCCAAAGTGAACAAACTCCCCCTTGCCTTTTAATCCAACAAGCTTAAATTGTTTTTTTACCTTCATAAACGACATAATAACCTCTCCTCCCCAAACATAAAATCCATACTATTCTAATTTAAATATGAAAGATTTATTGATTAATGATGAATTTCTCTTTGAAAATTGGACTTAATTCACTCCATACATCAAATTTATTTCCATCTAGATCAAAGAACACAAAGTTCCTTCCCGAGTGTCCCCTATCTTCAATTTCTCCAACTCTCATTTTTTTGCTAACAAATTCATTATGTAACGACTCTAATGAACTTAATCCATTCACTTCAAATGTCATTGAGAAACGCTCCTGACCATAAATATCGTAGAAATTTGAGGATTGATTCTTATTTGATTTAACTAGGAAGATGCTTTGATTTGCAAGGTTAATAATCGCTTTATCATCATCCTTATAACTTAACTCAGCACTTAAATTAGATACATACCATTCTGCAGAAAGGTCAACATTGGTGACTGGGATATAAGTAGTCCCTACTCTTACTAGTTTTTCACTCATTTTAATTTCTCCCTTCTTTATCTTCTAAAATTACTTTCTACATTTATACATATTTTCCCTTTTATTAATATAGTTAAATAAGTGCCTACTTAAAACTCTGCAAATTCGCAATAGTAATAAAAACAAAGACCGGATTCATTCAGAATCCGGTCTCCTACTTTGACTTGAACCTATAATGTAAGGGCTACACCAGTTTCACTTTTAAATGTTGGCAGCCATTCACCATGTGCTTCAATTAAGTCGTCACATAGAGAGATGATGTCGTCCATGGATAATTCAGCAGCGGTATGTGGGTCCAGCAAAGCAGCTTGATAAATATATTCCTTTTTCAACGTGATTGCTGCTTCAATGGTTAGCAATTGCGTGTTGATATTGGTGCGGTTTAATGCAGCGAGCTGCTCTGGAAGGTCTCCCACATAGGTTGGGGTGATTCCGCTGCGGTCGGCGATACAAGGCACCTCGACACACGCTTTTTCTGGAAGATTGCTAATCAGTCTGCCGGTATTTAAGACATTACCACCAAATTTAAACGGAACATCTGTTTCGATTGCTTCAATAATGCGCGATCCATATTCACGAGAACGAACATGATTCAAAGATTGATTGTTAACCAGATCCTCTCTAATAGCTACCCAGTCATTAATTTGCTTTTCACAGCGACGTGGATATTCATCAAGCGGAATATTGAAACGCTCAATTAACTCAGGGTAACGAGATTTGATAAAATAAGGGTGATATTCAGCATTGTGTTCAGATGACTCGGTCACGTAGTAACCAAATTTATCCATTAATTCAAATCGAACCATATCGCCATGCTTGGTTTTTTGCAATTCACGGGCTCTTCTCTTAATTTCAGGATACAAGTCAACCCCATCCTTGCTAACCTCAAGCAACCATGCCATGTGATTGATCCCGGCAATTTTCTCCTTCACACCTGTACGATCCATGCCCAATGCCTCAAATAAATCTTTGGTACAGACCTGCACACTGTGACATAGGCCAACCGTTTTAATAGTTGTAAAACGATTCATGACCCCAGTCAAGACTGCCATCGGGTTGGTATAATTCATAAATATGGCATCTGGACAAACCTCTTCCATATCCCTTGCAAAATCAAGCATAACCGGAATCGTCCGTAAGTTACGGAAGATCCCGCCAATTCCAACTGTATCGGCAATGGTCTGTCGTAAGCCATATTTTTTCGGTATTTCAAAATCGATCACGGTACTCGGCTTATAGCCTCCTACTTGAATCGCATTGATGACATATTTCGCACCTCTTAACGACTCCTTCCGATCCGTATACGCTTTAATCGTCAGGTTTTTCCCGAGAGTTTCCTTTAAATTGTTCAGCATTTGTTCGGAATCACGTAATCGCTGTTCATCAATATCAAATAAGGCAAACTCAAAGCCGTCTAACGCGTCAACAAACATGCAATCTCCTAACACATTTTTTGCAAATACGGTACTACCTGCGCCAAGAAAAGTAATTTTAGACATAAGTGAACCTCCAAATTTTTTAAGTGAGTGATTTTAGTTGTTTAGTAAATGGATATTTTATGATTTTCTCCATCTAAATATGAAGCTTTTTATTATTGATTATCCTTTCACCGATCCAGATGCCAACCCTTTAACAAAGTGCTTTTGCAATAACAAGAACAAAATGACCATTGGAAGGACGGCCATGATGGCTGCGGCAGCGACTAAATTCATTCGGTTGGCATTTTCCCCAAAGAATCCTGCCAGCGCAACGGTACTGGTCTTGACTTCCTCTGCTTGAAGGAAGAAGATGGCGAATTGGTAATCGTTCCAAATGAATACACATGAAATGATTAAAATGGATGCCGTAACCGGCTTCAACAAAGGGAAGACAATCCGGAAAAAGATTCCCAGTGTACTAGCACCATCCATTTTTGCGGCTTCTTCCAATTCCTTTGGAATCGTCGAGCGTATAAAGCCTGAATACAAGAAAATCGTTAATGGAAGAAAGGATGCCACATTATTCAAGATGGCAATTTCGAGAGTATTCATCATTCCGATGTCGACTACGAGCTTATATAATGGAACTAAAGCGGTTAAAGGTGGAATCACCATCACCGCAA
Source organism: Robertmurraya korlensis (assembly GCF_023715225.1). Taxonomy (GTDB): domain Bacteria; phylum Bacillota; class Bacilli; order Bacillales; family Cytobacillaceae; genus Robertmurraya_A. The sequence goes on along the minus strand of NZ_JAMBNS010000004.1, from coordinate 337,758 downwards.
TAAATATCATGAAAACAAATTTATTGAGTTTCGTCTGCCTTCTGGCCAAGGGATAGGCGGCCATCGAGCCAAAAATAATCAATAACAAAGCACTGACAAAGGTAATTATCGAAGTATTCGAAAGCGCATGGCCAAGACTCGCCGTTTCCCACGCCTCCGCAAAATTCTCAAACGCCAGGACCTTGGGAAACACCCATTTCGAACTAAAATCTCCCCTTTCCTTTAATGCGGTCGTAATCAAAATATAAAAAGGAATTAGGTGAAAGGCTGAGATCAAAAGCGCGACTCCTGAGAGTAACCACTTTTTCTTTTTACCCATATAGTCCATTACGCCTCAATCTCCTTCCGTTTGAAGTACACAAGCGCTGCCAGACTAAGAATCAAAATGATGATGGCCATAAATACCCCTTGCGTCGCTGCATATCCCGCATCTTGTCTATTAAAATAAAGGTCATACATAAACGTAGACATGGATTGTGAAGCATAGCCCGGTCCACCGCCTGTTAGCGAGATGATCACATCGAACAATTTCAATCCCCCAATAATGTTAATCACCATGTTGATGGTGATAGAAGGCATTAACATCGGTAGTGTGATATTTTTAAATTGCTGAAAACTAGACGCTCCGTCAATTTGTGCCGCTTCGTAATAATCCTTTGAAATACTTTGTAATCCAGCCAGATAAATAATCATGGCAATCCCGACAAACTGGAAGGTATTAACGAAAACGATCAACCAAATATTAATTTTTGGATCGCCCAATGCATTAATTTTATCCCATCCGAAAAAGACAAGCAGATCATTTAGTGCCCCGCCTTGGTAGGCAAAGAAGAAGTAGAAGATGTATCCCATGATCAACGGGCTAATAATAACCGGAAGGTACACAATCGTTCGGGTGAAATTTCTCATGTGAATTTTTTGATTTAATAAAAGGGCGTACCCAAGTCCAATCACATTCTGCAAAACGGTACTGCCGACACCATACAGCAGGGTGTTTTTTACGACCAGCCACGTATTCGGATCCTTAAGCATCCTCGTATATTGACTGAACCCAACATAGTCGTACGTTTGTGAAAACCCGTTCCAGTTGGTAAAAGAAATTTTAATTCCGTTTAAAAATGGATAAAGGATGAAAAAGCAGACAGCAGCTAGAGCGGGAAGATACATCCACCAAAGCGAGGATTCCTTCCGCCTTTTACGGTTCCTTTCCACTTCTACAGAAGAGCCGGCCATCGACTTGCTTCTTGTTTCCACTCCTATCAACGTTACCAACTCCTAGAATGTTAGATTAGGAGGAGAGGCGATCACACCTTCCTCCCTCACAAAACTATTTCTTCTGCGCTAGCAATCTCTTATATTCTTCCTCCATCTTTTTTGACACTTCGTCCGGTGTCATCGTTCCGGATAATAATTCCTGACCAGTAGCACCCATTGGGTCCCACATACCGCTTGGAAGGTAAATTCTGTCGAAGTAGGGTTCAACTTTCACATCCGCATACTTTTCGTAGTAATCAGAGTAATAGTTTTTCGATTCTGTATTCGTCAGACCACTTGGAAGAGACGTCCCCTCCGCAATCTCTTTCACAATTTCCGGCTGCGAAATGAATTCTAAGAACTTTTTCGCTTCTTCTTTGACTTTCGAATCTTTCCATACCGCTAATGTATGACGCTCCCCACCAATCCAGCTCGGCTCGTCGCCTTCCTCGATCACAGGCATGGGAATGACCCCAAGCTTGACCTCTGGGTTTACCTCATCAACAGAAGGACCAAGCATTCCGCCACCAACGATAAATCCAATTTTATTCTGCGCCATTAAGTCAACCATCTGATGATTCTGGGCCGTCAATATATCTTCATTAAGGAGCTTCTTATCGTGCATTTCCTTTAGTTTTTCTGCTAAAAACGTATAATTTGACCAATCAAACGTCCCATCTAGCAATTCTTTTTGGAAGTTTTGTTCTCCAGTAATTAGTAGTGGTGTGGAAAACTGATCAAAATACTGTCCGAACGCAGATTTATCCGAACCAGCAAACCAAAGTGGAGTCACTTCGCCCTTCCCTTTTTTCTTAATGGTTTCAAGTGCTGTCAGGAACTCATCAAAGGTGGTCGGCGGCTCAATTCCATATTCCTCTAGCAAGGTTGCGTTATATGTAAGTCCGTCTTTTGCCTGGTTTAGAGGGTACGCATAGACTTTTCCAGATTCATCTTTTAAAATTTGCTCCAGTGCCGGATCCAGATCCTTCACCCAGTCCATATCTTTTAAATCTTCTACATATTCCCCGTAACGGTGAATCGCCCAGCCGTGGGTATCAAATAAGTCGGGCATATCATTGGCCGCCATTTTGACTCTCAGCATTCCTTCATACCCGTCAGCAGGATAATTTTCTTTAATATCGATATCAGGATTTTCCTTTTCAAACTTTTTCACGACATTTTGCAGCGTGATTTTATCTGCTTCATTCGTTACTGTCGAATATAAGTTTACAACTGTCTGATCACTGTTTGCTTCATTCCCACTGGAAGCTTGATTGCATCCAGTCACAATCGTTGTCATGGCAGCTGCAAGCGCCACCGTTTTTAAAAGCTTTTTCAAAATAAACGCCCCCTCAGTCATTTTTGACATAACAAGTACTAAAATTACCGATCAAAATGAGTTCGTTTTCTTGCTGACGTTTGGGAGCAACTATATAATAGAATTAGCTCCCGTTCAATGGTGGAGTAGTTTGTTAGTTTTCGCCCAATGCAGTGTGATGGCAGTCACTTTGCACCCTGCAAGCTTTCATGCTGTGCAGGGTGGGCATTAAATCGTTGAACAAGATATACATGGTCGTTCTTTCCGATAACCACCCCCTTAAAATGTTAGGTATTTTTCTTGCAGCTCTCCCGGATCACCAATTCAGTCGGCAGGGTCACGGTTAATGGCAGTTCCCTTCCATTCAGGCGATCTAGTAAAAGTTTTACTCCTGTTTTCCCCATCTCCTTCGTATGCACTCGGATGGTTGTCAAAGGTGTACTTGCGAATGAGGCTGCTTCAATATCGTCAAAGCCGATAATGGCTACATCATCAGGAACTTTAAGATTGGCTTCTTGTAAGGCTCTTAACGCCCCAATCGCCATCGGATCACTGGCAATAAAAAACGCCTCGGGAAGTTTCCTTATATGGATGGCTTTTTTCATTAATTCATAGCCCTGTGCCATTGAATACTCACCGATAAAAACGGTCTCCGGGTCGAACAACTTTTGCTCTTTCATCAAGCGTTCAAAAGTGGTAAGACGCTTATCTTCAGAGTTGAACTTTTGATTTTTACTATGCTCTTTCTCCATTCCACCGATATACCCGATTCGCTTGTAGCCAGTTGCTAATAGATGCTTGATCGCTTTCTCTGTAGCCTTTTCAAAATCAATTCCAACCGCATCATACAAATCCTCGTTAGGAGAATGGTTAATATACACCACATTTTCTACTTTACTAATGGCCTTGAGCGCCACCTCTTTTACCCTGCCAACGACAATGAGTCCATCGAGGCCGTCAATCATTTGATTGGTCTCCGTTTCATGTAAACGGAACGTAACGGTTCTGATCCCATGACTCTCAAGTTCCATTTCAATCCCTTGGCGGATGGATAAAAAATAGGGATCATTGATTTCCTCGTCCAATGATTGGGTAACGATAATCCCGACATGTTTCGAAGTTTGCTGTTTTTGTCTCAACCGTCTTTCTAAAATCGTTTCGTATCCAAGCTCCTTAGCGACCTGGAAAATACGTTCCCTCGTTTCAGACTGAACGGAAATCGTATCATCGTTATTTAAGACTCGTGAAACCGTAGATGCTGATACATTCGACTTGTCCGCAATATCCTTTATAGTAGCCATCTCATAACCCTCTTCATATTCTTTTCGGTTCCCGTAAATTTTTACTTAATAATCACTAAAATATTTACTAGGTATACTCGAATAATAGCACCTTTTGTAAGGGCTTACAAGTATAAAAACTAACTTTTCTAAAAATTTATATAGTTTGTGTGTTGTTTAAATACTGATCTAGTACGATTTTCTTATAAACGATCCATTTTCAACTAGTAAATTATTTAGTAATATTCTTCTTACCTGTCCACCACAACTATAAAAATGAGCAAGATCAATCTCAGATTGACATTTTCTCATAAAAAAAAGCCGAGCCACTAGGCACGACCTCTACTTTCTTGTATGATTTGTTTTTTCTTAATGCTCCTTAGAATCGATGCAAGGATCAAATATGGAGGAATGGTTAGTAAATGCCAAGAAGTTCCTGCCGATTGTACTTGAAGAATGATCGTAAGTGATGCTAAGAATACAATAGCAAGGGGAATATCCCACTTGTGTCGAATTAGCCAGTTTTTCATATAAACACCTCTTGATTAGTTGGTATCAAATACATACTGCCTGGGTGGGCTGTCGCCACAGGTTGTTCAGAATCGCCTATTAAAACTCTTTAATATACAAAAAAAGTAAATAATCTTATTGATATTGAAAATTTTGCTATTATAATAGAAATAGGACTATTTACTCAATAAATAAAAAGGGCAAACTCATTGAAAAATGACGACGCAAAACTATAGGGACTAAGGTCGAGTTCGACTATGTTAGCCAGTTACCGATGAAAGTGATTCAAGGCCTATCGGTAGCGATAGGTCTTTTATTTTCTTCAGAACGATAGGAACAAAGGACATCCACTTACTTTATGGTATGATTTATATTTTAATATATTCTAAAAGTTGAGGGTCAAAAATGAGCATACAGTTTACAACTGGGTTACTTACAGGAATGTCTATAGCTTGTTTGATGCTCCCTCTTTTATATAGAAGATGGGAAAATCAAAAAAAGAAGATAATAGATGATCAGAAAAGCTTTGTTCACATCATTGAAAATACAAGAGATTTTCTCTATTATTTTCAGGTTTATCCAAAAAGAGAATTTAAGTATCTTAGTCCTTCAGCTGAACATTTTTTTGGAGAAGGTTCCATTGAGCGTGCCTTTAAGAACTCCGACATACCCTTTATAGAGATTCATCCCGATGATTATCATATTCTTGAAAAAAAAGTTAAGGGAGAACTGAATTTTGACGAGAGCATCGTACAGCGATGGCTTGATAAGAACGGAGAATATAGATATTTTGAAGAATATGCTACACCCATTTATAAAAATGGAACGCTTGTTGCGATACAAGGAGTTTTAAGAAATATCGACGATAAAATCCAGTTAGAAAAGGAATTGCAGTATCAAATTAGCCACGATTCTTTAACTGGGATATATAATCGTGAGTACTTTGATTATAAATTTGAACAGTTTGATCAAACGTCAAATATTCCTATAGCCATTCTCATATGTGATTTAGACGAATTGAAATATATGAATGATCATTTCGGACATAAAGAGGGAGATTGGATCATCATGGAAACAGCGAGGTTACTCAATCAATTCTCATCAGATATGGTAACAGTTGCTAGACTGGGCGGAGACGAATTCGCTCTCATACTTGAGCATTCTACAGAAAAAACCGCAAAAGAACTAATCGATCAAATCATAATGGAGTTTATTAACTATAATGAAACCTCAAAGAGAGAAATCAAATTATCGATCGGCTTTTCTTTCGAAGAGAATTCTTTGGGCAATATGACCACCATATTTTCTAAAGCTGACAAAAATATGTATCAGGCTAAAAAGAGAAATAAAAATAGAATAAGTGAAGTAAAACACCTTAGATATCCTATCTGAGGTGTTTTTACGATTGTTTTCTTTAACAGAGACTATTTTGTAAAATTAACTCTAAACAAAAAGGACACATCATATTCTTTCAGTTCTTCATGGAATATTTCTGAATCAAGTTGTAATTGGTTATGAAATGACGTTACATTACCATCACTACTATAATTGATACTGCCTAACACCATGTTCGGAACAAGAGACTCCTCACCTGAAATGTTATGACCCCAGCCGCTCACTAGATTCTTTTCATAATCCTTAGGCATCGTTTCTGTATATTCACCCACTGCAGTTGATTGATCAGAATGCACACCAATTCGGAACGCGAGTTGGTCTTCATGACCGATCACTCTATTTGTTGAAAATATAATCATGCCTTCGTGTTCGTCAAGCTCCACCGTTACCCCATTCGGATGATCGGTTACCCGTTTTCCAAATTCGTATTTATCAACCCAAATGTTTACGTTCTTATATTCCTTATCGACAGAAAAATCATATACAAAAGATTGTGAGGCCGCAGTGGTGAGTAATGCTTGCTGTCGTTCTGTTAATTCAGATGGGCCTATTGTACTTTCAGTAATTGGCTGTGTGTTATCACAAGCCACTAATAACAGAAATATGGAAATCATTAAAAAGACTGCCCTTTTCATTGTCCCAACCCCTACTTTCAATCCGACTTATATACCATGCATTACCAAATTTTACCGAACTATTTATATCATAACATATAATTTTAATACAAAGGTGAATCTACCGTATGGAAAAAATTTTTCGGTACCACTATTCACTCATGTAAACCTCCTATTGGTGGATATGCTAAAGATATCTTACTAAAAGGAGCATGTACGTGAATTATTCAGTAAACGAGCCCATAAAGCTTTTTGACCAAATGGATAAATATGGTCCTATTAATAATATATTAGGTGTTGGCGATCCACATGTGGTAAAAATTCAGAATCAATGGTGGATGTTTATGGGAGGATTTCAAACCAACTTTAAAAACAATATATTTACAGCTACCCTTCCAGTGGGTGATACCTTAAAATCCAATGAGTGGAAAATTACGACGGATCCTAATCAACCGAACAAGGCTGTTCCAGTAGTAGAAAATTCTGAGAAAGGCTGCTGGGATTACTATGGCTTTCATACACCCTGTTATGTATTAGGTCATGGGGAAAACGGGAAAGTCGTTGAGCGATTGTATTATACCGGAAGAGGATCCAAAAAAGTGGTAGATAACCAATCTCCCTATTCAATCGGTGTGATGACAGCAACAGGAGGAATCTGGAGACGTCATCCCACTCCAATTCTTGTGGGGACGAAAGATAGCCCAAACGTTTTAGAACCAAAAGTAAGATACATAGAAGGAAAATGGAGAATGTGGTATGTGACAACTAAGCAAGAAACAGGAAAAAAGGGTTACCCTCAATACTGTATAAAATATGTAGAGAGTGACGATGGCCTAAACAATTGGTCTGAACCCATTACCTTATTTACAGAAGAGGAAAATTATTATGATGCATCTGTCCACAAATCCAATGGTGCTTTATATGAAATGGCTGTTTGCAGAAGTACCAATTTATATTGTAGACATCCCTTTCCTAAGCAAGGATTGTGGCTATTAGAAGGGGCCAAACCAAATGGAGATCGAACCAATTGGTCACCCTCACCCAGCTTAATCCTAGATTGTGACGAAGGAGTAGAATGGTATAGAAATGGAATTGGTACTCCTAACGGGTATTATGGTGAGGATAAACAAGATAAAGATACCTTATATCTTTTCTTTACAGGATTACATCAACAACGAAATTGGTTGAAAATTACTTTATTAAAATTAAAAAACAAAAAAGTTCCCCCGTTTCCTTCGCCGTTTTACTTTACGATTGGGAAAGTGGAAATAAAGAAAATGATGAAGGACCTATAGTCCCTGGTTGAATTCTATTGTTCCAGGGTCTTTTAACGGTCATGTTAGAAATAATTTTGTATCAGACACTGGACCAAACTCCTTTGTTACAAACACTTAATTTATTATCGAAAGCTGTATTTAGCTTACACAACCGAGCTGTTGATGATCGCTAATATTTGATGATCTGTCCATTTGCCATTAATCTTTAGATTTTCTTTGGCTATCCCTTCTTTTTTAAACCCTACTTTTTCTAACACCCGAATAGATGCTAGATTGTCAGGGGACAGGCACTACTTCCCTGCCGATGCATCTCTCTCTTTTCCCCAATGAAAGTCCCATAAATCATTCTTTAAAAAGTTGGAGGAAACAAATTTTACAAAAAAAAGTCTCACTTCCTTAAAAATGAAGGTGAGACTTTTCTTCTTTAGATAATTGCATGACACTTAGTGTCGATAAATTTGTGTTATGCAAAATAGAGGTACAGAGCTTTACGAAGGAAGAATTACCCTACTTCTTTACATAATTCTTCCTTTTTAAACCACTTCAACCGCAGCAGTTTCATCCCTCGCTGTTTCTTTACTTTTATCCGTAAAATGGCTTTTCTCAATGATTAATGACACAATTACCCCACCAATAATGGCCCAGAATGGTGAACTTACGCTAAAGAAGCTTACACCTGACATGGCGATAATTAAAGCGAAGAAAGCTCCTATTTGAAATTTACTATCAGAGAAAGCGGCTTGGAGTGAGCTTAAGAGAACACCAATCATGGCAAGACCTGCTACAGTAGCAACTAAGACTCCTGGCATGGCAGAGACAAACGGAACAACGACACCTGCAAATAAACCAAAAGAAGCAAATAATGTTCCATTTACAATAACCGCTACATAGCGCCCTTCTTTCTTCTCCCCTGCTTCATGAGATGAACAAATGGCTGTCATCGGACCAGCAATATTCGCGTTATGACCTCCAAAAAACGAGGTGATCATTCCTCCAATTCCACTCCAAATCGTCATGGCATTGACTGGTGGTTTATAGCCCTGAGCCATTAATACACCAGTGGCTTGCGCATTTTCTGCCCCAATGACTAACAGAGCGAGTGGAATAGCGATGGAAACAATGGCATCGAGACTAAAGCTTGGCATGACGAGTTGAGGTGTAATGAATCCGCTTTCAATATCTCCCATTTTGAATTGATTTAATAGGAGGGCGACAATCATGGATACGACAAATGCAGAGACAATAGGTGGTACTTTTTTGAGATATCTTGAGGAAAGTAAATAGACAACAACTGCTGAACCAGCAATTAATGGTGCTGCTTCAATAGAGGTAATCATACCCGTTCCAAAACGGATCATGGCTCCAACAATCATTCCCATGACAATTGGTAAAGGGATCCACCTCATGATTTTTCCTATGAGTCCTGTCACACCTAGAATAAGAACCAGTACACCAGCAATGAAATAAGCTCCAGCTGCTTCATTTAATGAAAATTGGGTAAGGGCACCTGCAACCAACACCGCACCTGGAATCGAATACGCACCAGCAATGGGTTGACGATATTTTAAAGCTAAATAAATACCTAAAAGTCCTCCGAAGAAATAGATGGCAAATAACCAAGAAATCGCTTGTTGATGGGTTAATCCTCCACTAGCTGCACCGCCAATAACAATCAACGCTGGACCTGTACATCCAAAGATAGCCGCAAGAGTTCCCGCGCTTATGGTGTTAAGATTTAGGAATTTAGGCACACTTTTTAAACTTTGAACTAAATTAAATTCACTCATTTCGAATCCTCCTTTTATTTGAAAATTCGGAAAATTAAACACAAAATGAAATTAAGGTTCAGCCTCTAAAAAGGGGAGGTAACCTCCCCTTCTCTTACTTCCCTGTAAAATGAGGTTTTCTCTTTTCAGCAAATGCAGCTACCCCTTCACGGAAATCATCTGTTGTTCTTAACAGTCCGTATGCTTTTCCTTCAATATCTAGTCCAGCACTTAGCGGAGATTCCTCTGCTGCATTTAACACCGCTTTACATACCTTTTGAGCAAGCGGTGAAAATCTCACTAGCTCCTCGGCTAATAATTCCACTTCTTTATCTAATTCCTCTTTAGACACCACTTTTGTTAACAATCCCCATTGATAGGCCTCATCAGCCGGAATTCTTCTTGCTCTCATAATCATATCTTTGGCTCTAGTCAATCCTACCGCTCTTGCGACACGTTGTGTTCCACCGCTTCCTGGTATCATTCCAAGATTCATTTCAGGTAATGCCATAAGCGTATCATCTGCTGCTATTCTAAAATCACAGGCCATGGCAATTTCAAATCCCACACCAAATGTGTATCCTTGTAGTTGAGCAATAACGGGCTTTGGTGAACGTTCCGGGGCTGCAACATGAACCGCGAGATGTGATAATTCTTCCTGATGTGTTTCCATAAATTCAGGAATACTTCCTCCTGCGCTAAATGCTTGAGTCCCTTCTCCCTTAATAATAATCACGCGAACTTCATCATCTTGATCTAGTTCCTTAAATATTTCAGCAAATTGAGCTCTCGCCAGCATACTGATATAGTTCATTTTTTCTGGACGATCAAACACAATGGTTGCCGTTTGCTTCTCTATATTTTTCTCTACTCTGATATGATCATATTTTTTTGCAGTTTCTACCATTATGATTTCCCCTCTCTTTTAACCTACTAAATTATTATCTTTCTGAAATACTTCAAATTCGCCTTCTCTTAATTTTCGTCGAAGGATTTTGCCTACTGGACTCTTTGGGACTTGCTTAATAAACACATATTTTCTTGGTCGTTTAAAATTAGATAATTTCGGATTATTTTTACAAAATTCATCTAACTCTTGCACGGTTACGGTTCCATCCTTCGGAACAATGAATGCGGTTACAATTTGACCCCAACGATCATCATCTTCACCAGCTACCGCAACTTCGAAAACCTTCGGATGCTTTGAAAGGACATCTTCCACTTCTAGTGGATGGATATTTTCTCCGCCTGAAATGATCATGTCATCAACTCGGCCTACTACATATAAGTCACCATCATCATCCATGACACCTAGATCACCAGTAAAATACCAGCCCTCACGAATCGCCTTCTTCGTGGCATCCGGTCTGTTCCAATATCCTTTAAAGCTTTCGATCGAATCAAGAGAAACAATAATCTCACCAATCTCCCCTTTTCCAATCTGATCCTCAGGTGTAGAATTCGCCTCCGCATCTGCTGTCACTAAGCGAATCCGTTGATGAAATCCTGGTTTCCCGGCGCATCCGGGTTTCTCAGCCACATTTGGGCAAATAGAGAAGGTATAGATTTCTGTGCTACCATAGTGATTAACAAATACATCTGGCTTTAATAGCTCTACACATTTTTCCGTTAAGGCGGTGGTCATCGATGCACCTGCATACCCGATTTTCTTTAACCTCTGAAGATTGTATTGGTGAAAATCCTTGTGAATCAGCATATCGTGAAAGAGAGTAGGAACTAAATACACACAGGTAATTTCTTCATAGCTTAAGATTTCTAGTGCCTCTTTTGCATCAAAATCAGGTAAAGCCACATATTTCCCATTTAAAAAGGCAATCGATAGAAGAGATCTCATCCCCATCGTATGGTAAAGGGGCATCGTACCTAGTGTACTCTCATTATCCTCGTATTTATTTTGTATAATGTGAGCAACCGCTGCCGAATACTCATTTTTATTGCTTCTTGGAACTCCTTTTGGTTTCCCGGTGGTCCCTGATGTATACAGCATAAGAGCGATATCATCATCATGGATTTCTGGTTTCACAAAGGTTCCAGGACTTCTCTGAACGAGCTCATCATAGTAAATATCTGCCCCTTCTACTTCTCCGACCCCTAATAAAATGGGTTTTGTATGGAAGGTTGCTTTTAATACAGAGGTTTCACTTGCCTTTTCATAGATCACTGCCTTAGATTCAGAATCGTTTACGCAATATTCCACTTCTTTTGCCGATAATCTGAAATTGATTGGCGTGTACACAGCCCCTAAAGACTGGATGGCCCAATATAGGATGACATTCTCAAGGCGGTTTTTTAATAAAAGCGTGACCCGATCATTTTTTTGAATTCCGATTCTTTGTAAAGAAGCTGCTACTTTCATAATTTCTTTGTCTAATTGGTTATAAGTATAGCGTTTACTCCCATCAACTACGGCAATCCGATTTGGATGCCTTTCAACCGCAAAATTAAAAATCGTTGAAAGATTCATTCATGCAACTCCCTTCTATACCTTTAGATGTTTACTTTTTGATCCTCTACCGTTTTTTCTATCGCTTTTACAATGCCGTCATAACCAGTACATCGGCAAAGATGCCCAGAAAGCATGTCTTGAATATCTTTTTTACAAGGAGTTGAATGTTTCTTCAAATAATCTGTAGTGGACATTAAAATTCCAGGTGTACAAAATCCACATTGTAATCCATGGCATTCGACAAAGTTCTTTTGTAAAGGATTGAGCTGGCCGTTCTGTGCTAATCCTTCCACGGTTTGCATCTCTTGGCCATCGACTTGAACAGCAAACATTAAACAGCTTCTAACAGCCGAATCATTCACAATGACCGTACAGGCTCCACAAACACCATGTTCACAACCTACATGTGTTCCGGTCAATCCACAGGTTTCTCGCAAGAAGTCACTTAGCAGCATTCGGGATTCAACTTCTTCTTTGTATGTTTTTCCGTTAATTTTTACTTCTACTTCATGAACTGTCATAGTCATCACCTCCCTGCTTTTACATACGCCTCTTGTAACGTTCGTTTGGCCAATGATTGAGCTATATGCCTCCGATAGTCCGCTGAAGCGTGGAGATCGGATTCAGGCTCAATCACTTTTGAAACAATGGATGCCACTTTGTCTAGAAGCGAATCCGTTAATCTTTCGCCATGTAAAAGCTCATTCGCCTCTGTCACTAATAAAGGAACCGATTCGACACCCCCAAGAACCAATCGAGCATCTGAAATACGATTTTGATCATCCACGCTTAATTGACAGGCAGAGGCAACTAAAGCAAAATCCCCGTGCCTGCGCGAGATTTCTTGAAAGGAATAACCCACTCTTCCTTCCCAAATTGGAATGTGAATCTCCGTTAAAAGTTCCGTAGGCATCACATCGGTTGTTAAGTAGGTGACAAAAAAATCCTCCGCATTTACGGTTCTCACTTCATCCGTGGATGCGATATGAACGGAACCACCCATGGTCATTAAAGCCAGAGGGATTTCGGCGGTAGGATCTGCATGAACCAAACTACCACCAATGGTTCCACGATTCCGGGTCTGGACATGGCCGATGAATGGAACCGCTTCACTCAATAAACCAATGTGCTGACGGATGAGATCCGATGTCTCCACCCGATTTTGTCGTGTTAAAGTTCCGATTTTTACAAGTCCTTCCTCGTAATCGATAAAGTCTAAATCCTGCAAGCGATTAATATCGATTAAACAATCAGGGGTAGACAGCCTCATATTCATGATGGGAACAAGACTCTGGCCTCCTGCAATGATTTTTCCATCAAAACCAGATTCTTCTAATAAAGTAAGTGCTTCATCTACGGTTTTTGGACAATAGTAGTCAAATTGAGCTGGTTTCAATCCCTATCATCCCTCCTTTCATTTCATCAAGCACTTTTTTCGATGTTCTTTAACTCTTTCCCAAACTTCTTGAAAAAGTCTTGAATAATCAGTTTGGCCACCCCGCTCAACATTCGTTGACCGACCATCGCGACCTTTCCGCCAACTTCTGCTTCATACGTATACGACAGTAAGGTTTGATTTTCGTCTTGGTGCTCCAGATGAATGACACCAGTTGCTTCCACATTTCCTGGTCCCCCTTCCCCCTTCACAATCAACTTATAACTCTTTAGATTTTCAATATCGGCGATTTCGATAGTAGATTCATATTTTCCTTTAACCGCTGCAATTCCAATCGCTAACTCCGCCTTATATTTGTTTTCCTCGACTTGCGTTAGTTTATTGCAGCCCATAATACATTTTTGCAAAACATTTGGATCTAGTAGAATAGCCCATGATTGTTCCAATCCTGCTTCAAGCGTTAAGCTTCCTTCTCCATTCATACTTGATTCGCCCCTCTCTTTTCTTTCGCCTTATTTAATAGATTCCAAATCCGATTCGGACTTAAAGGTAAAGTATCAATCATCACTCCATACAGCTTTAACGCATCATTAACGGCATTGGCAATAACCGCTGGTGCACTCATCGTATTTCCTTCTCCCAATCCCTTTGCTCCTAGTGGAGTAAGAGGCGATGGAGTTTCGATATGTTTAATGGTGATGTTTGGAATTTCTGGTGCAGTTGGGCATAAATAATCCATAAAGGACCCGGTTAAAAATTGACCTTTGTCATCATAGGCAAGCTCTTCATACATGGCTCCTCCCAGCCCATGAACGAGTCCCCCGTATATTTGACCATCTACAATTAACGGATTTAATAGTTTCCCAGCATCGTGAACGGTAAAATAATCGATAATCTGAACTTCACCAGTATCAGGATCAACTTCAACGGTCACCATATCTGCAACGAAACCATAGGTAACCGATGAGTTCACTAAGTCATTTTCATCCGGTGGCTCTGCGACCTTTGCGGTATAATAGTAGGTTTCATAAATTCCCGGTTCCATGCCATCTGGTAGAGAGAGAGGATTCCAATGGGCAGAGCCTGCTGCTCTTTTCAATGAATATTTGATGGAAGGATCTTTTTTTGAAACGATGGATCCGTTTTCAATGGTTAAGTCATTCTCGTCAGCTTGTAGATGATATGCCGCGATTTTGATTAATTTTTTTCTTACTTTATGCGCGGCGTAAAATACCGCACTAGACCCTAGAGACGCAAATCGACTGGAATAGCTGCCTGAAGCAATCGACCAGGCACTCGTTGAGGTGTCCAGCTCAGCGACGACATTAATTTGTTCTCTTGGTATTCCTAATACGTCTGAGACAATTTGGGCAGTAACCGTTTCATGACCTTGCCCAGAAGGCGTGGTACTGATGCGAACATTCACACAGCCCATCGGATCCATGGAGATCGTCGCTGCTTCGGCACAGCCTGACTTCGGTAAAGAGGAAGCTCTCTCCTCCGGTGTAAGGGCAATGGTGATATACCCCATGTTCGAGCCTGACGGTTCAACAATACAGGCTAAGCCGACACCAAATAATTTTCCTCTTTGTCTCGCGTCTTCTCTTTTCTGTTCAATTTCCTTGTAGTTTCCCATTTCTAAGGCAAGCTCAAAGCCCTTTTCATAATCTCCGCTATCATACATACCGCCAGAGGCTGTTTGATAAGGGAATTGCTCCTTTTTAATTAAATTTCTTCTGAGCACATCAGCAGGATCCAGCTGTAATTGATGGGCAATTTCCTGCATGATTCGCTCTAGTGGAAAATATAATTCTTGGCCCCCATACCCTCGAATCAGCCCTGTTGGTAGCTTGTTGGTCATAATGGCGTAAGCATCAATCATCAAATTAGGAATATCATAGGCACCGGTTGAATTGGCATGCGTTCTATACAAGCATGCGGGCTCAGGTGCTCGAATATAAGCCCCTACGTTATCAATTAACTTCATTTTCAACCCTAGTACCTTCCCATCTTCTTTGACGGCTGCCTCTATATAAGTGACACGGTCCGTTCCACTCGAACTAGCAGATAAATGCTCTTGGCGGTCCTCAATCCATTTCACAGGACAGCCGACCATTCTACTAACAACGGCACATAAAACCATATATGGATAAGTTCCAGCCTTAATCCCATAACTGCCGCCAATGTCTTTCGGAACAATAATTCTTAATCGATTACTAGGTATTTTTAAGGCACCCGCCATGACCGATTGAATGACGAAGGGGCCATGAAAATTGGCATGAATCGTATATTGATTGGAACTCTCCTCATATTGCGCAATCATTCCATAGGTTTCTACGGGTGTGGCGGAATATTTCGGAAAGTGAAACTTGTGTTTAATAATGCGATCAGCCTCTTCAAAGGCTTCAT
Organism: Robertmurraya korlensis; assembly: GCF_023715225.1. Lineage (GTDB taxonomy): Bacteria > Bacillota > Bacilli > Bacillales > Cytobacillaceae > Robertmurraya_A. The sequence continues at coordinate 322,072 of NZ_JAMBNS010000004.1, read as the reverse complement.
CCACCTTTCCGTAGTGAAAGGTTCGATGGTTCGCAATATTAGAACCGATATGTTCATGAAGAAGTGGAGCATCCTCCTCTAACGATTTCTCTATATCTACAATGGGTGTAAGAGATTCATAGACGACCTTAATTTTTTCCAATGCATCCTCTGCAATATAACGATTTTTCGCCACCACGACTGCGACCGGTTCACCCACATAGCGCACCTTATCAATCGCCATCGGATAGTACTTAACTGGAGCACTTACACCCACGCTAAAGGGTTGAACAAATGGCAGAATATCTTTTCCCGTGACAATCCCCTTCACACCACGTAGATTCAACGCTTCTGAGGTATCAATGGAGATGATTTTGGCATGTGGGTACGTACTTCTTAAAATGGCAATATGGGCAGTGTTGGCAGGTGTTCCAATATCATCAATATACTTTCCTTGTCCGGTTAAGAGTCTAGTATCCTCTACTCTCGTAACCGCTTTACCTATGACTTTTTCCATTACACGACCTCCTCCCGAAGTAAATGTTCATAGTCTACTAACGTATCAATATCTTGGATTTGCTTTTTCCCCATTTCTGAATAAAACACATCTTTTTGAAATTTTTTCAAAACCGAACGACCACCTTCATCCCCTTTTGCATCGAAAAGATATGGAAACAGTTTCCGATCAAATAAGACAGGATGTCCCTTTTCCCCTTGATAGGAAGCTTGCACGATTAATGGTCTGTCTTTTTGCCAATAGTAATCCTTGATCACCTTATTAATCTCATCAGACGTAAGAAGGGGCTGATCTCCTAATAAAAATACGACGGCCTTTATATGATTCGGTATGGAACGTAAGCCTAGCTTGAAAGACGAGGACATCCCATCTGAAGCTTGATCATTGATTAAAATCTGATTCACTCCCGTGACAGACACATCTTGATAAAGTCCAGGGACATCCGGATTAATGACAACGGATATGCCAGATAATGAAGAGCCTAACCCCTGATCAATCACATGTTGAAGAATCGATTTCCCTCTATAAGGTAGTAGCATTTTTGCCGTTCCCATTCTTCTGGAAAAGCCAGCAGCTAGGATCACTCCCCATACTTGATGTTGAGCTTCAATAATTCATCACACCCCTTTTTGGGGAGAACGATAGACTTCCCTTTAATTCGGTGAGCTTTAATCCAGATCCCTCGCGGTGAACCAACGTGATTTCTGCTAAGATACTTAAGGCGATTTCTTCTGGTGTTTTTGAACCAATATCAAGCCCAATCGGACTATGGATGTTTGAAAAATCATCAATAGTATTCAGCTTCTGACTGGTTGAAATCAGTTCCTCGGTTCTTTTTCTCGGACCAAGTAAACCAATATAAGCAGCATCCGATTGATACAATCCTTCTAAAATCATTTGATCTTGTAAGAAATGATGGGTCATTAACACAACGTAGGATTGACTTGTGATCGTAACCGGTGGGTATTGATCATTGCAATAGACGATAATCTCGTCTGCTTCTGGAAATAGAGAAGAGTTTGCATAGGCAGCTCTATGATCGACCAAGGTGACATACCAATGTAATTGTTTGGCTATTCGAACAAGCGGAATAGCATCAGGGCCAGCACCAAATATGGTTAAGTTAGGAGGTGGAGTCGTGATTTCGCTATAGATATGAAGTTGATGCTCTCCACCCACGAAGGTAACTCCAGGTTTTAATGGAATGTTATTTTGTAAAAAATAAGTAGAAATCTCAGGATATTCGATATTCAGTAACTCTTCTTGGTCCTTTTGAGGATCAAGCAGCCATCGCTTCCCAATCAAATGAGGCTTATTCGCCTCTACAACGATCAGCTGCCCTATTTGTTTGGTTAAGGAAGTGGTAAAAAACTTTTCTATGATATGAGAAGCTGGGTTCATCTCAGGTTCATAGGGTTCAAGTAATATATTCATTTTTCCATTACAGCCAAGTCCAAGCCCCCAAACAATGTCTCCCTCATCTTGGAAATTATAATGGAGGGTTTGTGGAACTCCGCTTTCTAGAACCTTATACGCATGTTCGATAAGATCACTTTCTACACAGCCCCCACTTAGGAGGCCAGTTAAGGTTCCATCACTGGAAATGAAGCATCTAGCCCCTGGCTTTTGATAGGTAGAACCTTCTGTTGAAATGATCGTACCGAGAACACCCCTCAGTTGATTTTGTTGACATCTCTTTATTTCTTTATGTATTGAAATCAATTGACCACCTCCTAAACTTTGACTTCCTTGTGATACTCCCAATGAAATTGGTCCCTGTATTCACTTGGTGTTTTCCCAACGATCTTTTTGAACGATGTTGAAAAATAGCTTTGATTAGAAAAACCTGTATTGTGAGCAATAATATCTATAGGGAGAGCAGACAGTCTTAGCATCCCTTTGGCCTTTTGCACTCTGACGAAAGACAAGTATTCTACAAAGGTCATCCCCGTTTCTTCCTTAAAGAGTTTACTAAAATAGGAGGGACTTAAATAAACTTGATCGGAAATTCCCTTTAAGGAGAGTGGCTCACCATAATTCGATTGAATAAACTGGATCGCACTTTCAATCGGATTCTTCAAATCATTGGAATCCAATCGGTTTACTGGATTCATGCTTTGGGTGACTTCCTTACTGATCCCTTTTGGTAACACGCGATCAAAGGTATGAATCAACTCATTTTTAGTAAGCGGTTTCAATAAATAAGAGGAAAAACCGGAATTCATTGCTTCCTGTGCTAAATCAAACATTTTTAACTGAGTGACAATAATAATAGGAAGATTAGGATAAAGCTCCAAAGCCGCCCTTCCAAAATTCATGCCATTCATTTCAGGTAAAGAAAGATCGATGATAAGGGCACTAGGTTGATTTTGTTTGAGAAGTAATAATCCTCTTTGAGCGGTACTCGCTTCATAGGTTGTTAAATAGCTGTACTTACTTTCTCTCACTAACTCACAAAGCTCTTTTCTTGCTTCGATATCATTATCAACAATCAAGATCTCCGCCAAGCATGTTCCCCCTTAACTAGATAGTATAGAAATTTCTGAAAACTTTGTTTTAAAATCTTCCTTTGTTCTTTTAACAATTCCACTATTACTAATTTTTTTATTATTTTAAATATTAACAGATTAAATTCCTACTTGATTTATAAAATATTACTCTTGTGTTTTTAAAATTTGGTTTTGTTACAGTCGCTGTTGTTTCTCTCTGTATGTACTCGTCATTCTATGCAAGAGTCTCCCTCTTTTAGCGATAATCAAAAAGGTTATCGAATTCACTTCAACCAAAAACGACATCCCTATTAAATAGGCATGCCGTTTCTTTTTCAACTATTCTTATTGAAAATCTTTCAATGCTTCCTCGACAAATTTGTTTTCGATTACCTTTGAAGTATCCAGCTTACGATCAATACCTCCAACTGAATACAAGAAGTCGGCTTGCTCTTGGTGTGCTTTTGCAAATTCGTCGGTTGTTGGAGATAAGATCGGTTCGCTTTTCTTAAGCACCGTTTCAATGATTTTCACGTCCACCTTTTGGGCTTCTGCCAAATCTTTTGCTACTTGATCCAAATTTTGTACGTAGTCTCGACGGACTTGTTCGTATGTTTTCAAAAATAACACCGTTAATTCAGGGTGGTCCTTTGTGAATTTTGTTCTCGCAATTAAAAAGCTAGGGGCATTGATGTTTAAGTCTTCCCCTGACACCAACACTTTTGCACCGGTCTGAAATAAAGCCGTCGTTACGTAAGGTTCCCAAACGGACCACGCATCAATAGAGCCGTTGTCTAACGCGGGTCGTGCTTCATCGGGCTGTAGCTGAATAACCTCAATGTCTTTATCCGTTAAACCCGCTCGATCAAGTGCCATGTATAAGAAATTGTAGGCACTACTGCCTTTTGCTACCCCAATTTTCTTCCCTTTTAAGTCTTTTAATTCTTTAATAGAACTTCCTTTCGGGATGACAATAGAATTACCTTTTTTACCATCACTCAAAACACCAATTGCCTTAAAATCTACATTTCCAGACTGACCGGCAATGACAGGTGTTCCCCCAACAGACCCAAAATCTAATCGTCCGGATGCTAAGGCCTCAAAATGCGGCGGTCCGCTAGCAAACTCATTCCATACTACTTTTACACCTTCCTTTTCAAAAGCCTTCTCAAAGTATTGGTGTGTTTGGGCATAGGATAGGATACCAATTTTGCCCTGAACGCCAATATTCACGACGATCTCCTCATTTTTTGATTGTTTGGACCCGGTTTCTGAATTAGAAGAAGACGTGGCGCAGGCGGTTATGAATATGAACGATAATACTAGTAGGAAGCTATAGATTTTCACTAGTTTCTTTGACATTAGAATACCCCCAAATTTTATAAGTTTAGTCGGATTTAAATTTCAAGTTTACCCCTGGAAATTATCCTGCCATTTTAATAACTTTCTTTCGAATATTTTTACTAACGAATCAGAAACCTTACCAAATACAGCAAAGATGATAATCCCAACGAATACAATGTCTGTCTTTGAGAATTGCCTTGCATCCGTAATGAGATACCCCACTCCTTGGCTTGATCCCATCAATTCTGCAGCCACCAATGCCAGCCAGGCCACTCCTAATGATAATCGCAGGCCTAATAGAATGTTCGGCAGTGCTGCTGGTAAAATCAAATGGGTAATTTGTTTCCAACGACTAAATTCCAATACCTTTGCCACATCAAACAACTTTGAATCTACACCTCTAATCCCTAGAAATGTATTTACATAGAGAGGAAAAAAAGCCCCCTTAGCAATTAGTAGAATTTTAGAGACCTCGCCGAATCCAAACCATAAAATAAATAAGGGGATAACGGCCAAGGTCGGAACCGTTCGAAGCATTTGAATCATTGGATCTACTGTTTGTTCAATATTTTGTTTAAACCCTACTGCTAATCCGAGAAGCAGTCCAAGTGTTCCCCCTAATATGAAACCACCAATCGCCCTTAATAGACTAATTTGGAAATGGCCGATTAAATCTCCCGTCAGGATAAGATCCACGAAGGTGGTGAAAATCACACTCGGTCTTGGTAAAAGTGTCGGCGAAATCAGTCCCAATGCTCCTGAAAGCTCCCAAACGATAACGATGATTGCGGGTAAAATAAACCCTTTTAGAATTAGGCGAAGATTTCCTGTTTTTCTTTTCCTATTAAAAATACTTGGCTTGGAAGTGTTTACTTCTTCCAATGAAATCACGGTTTGGTTACTCATGGTTTATCCCCCTATATTCCAGCACGATCTACGAGCTCTAACTCTTCGACTTTTTCAAATTCACTTAGCACCAAATGGCGATACTCCATGAAGGATTTTGTGGTTCTCTTTCTAGGAAATGGTAGATCGATAGAGACGATTTTTGTTTAGGCTTTAATTGTTTCAAAAAAGTTTACCGGTCTTGAGAGTCCAAGGTGATCGCGTAAGGTTTGACCCGTATATTCCTCACGAAAGAGTCCACGGTTTTGTAATTCTGGTATGACTAAGTTGACAAAATCGTCTAGTCCTCCAGGAAGGTATGGCGGCATGATGTTAAATCCGTCGGCAGCACCATTCTCAAACCATTCTTGCAGCTGATCGGCAATTTGAATGGGTGTTCCCTTAATCTCACGGTGACCTCTGGCTCCTGCCACTCGCTGATAGAGCTGGCGAATCGTTAGTCCTTCCCGATCTCCTAAATCCTTGATTAGCTGAAATCTTGTTTTCGCTCCGTTGATGTCCTTAATGTTCGGTAAATCTGGCAGAGGTTTATCGATTGGATAGCCCGACAAATCATAGCTAATTAAGGCTGATAATAACCCAACGCCTACTTGTTCAGGAATGAGTTCAACTAAATGTTGCTTCTTTTCCTCCGCTTCCTTTTCAGTCAGTCCAATCACTGGGAACACACCAGGCATGATTTTCAAAGACTCTTCCGTTCGTCCATATTTCTGTAATCGTCCTTTTACATCTCGATAAAAGGCCTGAGCCTCACCAATCGTTTGCCAAGCTGTAAATATCACTTCCGCCGTCTTGGCTGCCAACTCTTTCCCCGCTTCCGACGAGCCAGCTTGAATAATGACGGGATGGCCCTGAACAGGTCTCGATATATTTAATGGCCCCTTGATCGAGAACCAATTCCCCTTATGATTTACGTGGTGCACACGGTTAGAATCAGCAAATTTCGCTGCTTCTTTATTGATTAATACAGCATCGTCTTCCCAGCTGTCCCAAAGCTTCTTAGCCACTTCGACAAATTCCTCCGCACGTTCGTACCGGACATTATGTTCCAAATGATGTTCCTTACTAAAATTTAGCGCCTCTTCTTCACTGGAGGATGTCACCACATTCCACCCTGCGCGTCCATTGCTAAGATGATCAATCGTCGCAAACTTTCTCGCCAGATGAAAAGGCTCATTATAGGTGGTGGAGGCTGTTGCCGCCAACCCGATATGCTTGGTTGCTACGGCTAAAGCAGCCAGTAAGGTCACTGGGTCGGGCCTTACGTTAACGGTTTGTTCAATTCCGATTCCATTACGGTCATGTACCGCATATCCATCTGCAAAGAAAATCATGTCGAATTTTCCTCGCTCAGCTGTTTCAGCAAGCTTTCGATAAAGATCAAAAGACAGAATATCACTGGTGTGGCTTTCCGGATGTCTCCAGGCAGCTACATGGTGACCCGGAAGCATAAAAAAGGCTCCTAAATTCATTTGTTTGGTTTGGTTAGTCATATACTCGTCTCCCTTATTAAGAATTTGGTTTTGAATATATAAAAAGGCCCACCTTTTGTTGGAAAAAGATAGGCCTTCGTTTATACGATCGGTTATTTAGTTTTTCAAATTGCCACGGTTGATCCCTAGGATCGTTCTAAGGCTGGAAACATTCACAACTATACCTACTTAAAATGATGGTTTTTAATTCTTTACTATATACAAATGATGAGGTTCTTCATCAGGATTTAAATAATGGCTATTGAATTCATTTAGTTTTTTCAATAAGCCTCCATGACCAAATTTAACAAACTTACTAGATGCCCCTTCCATGTTTACTTCAGATACGAAGTCCAAAAAGGATAGGATAAAAATCCGTCTGTACCCTACATGAACAATTCCCTGATTGAAAAACCATTCGTCAATGACATTGTATACCCCTCGATTAATACGATATTGATCCTGGCATCTTTGAAAGAAATGGAGCTCAGGGAGATTTAAATAGTGATTGGTTAGTAAAGTGTTGAGCCTTGGTTGCGACATACCATCCAACGAACCTTTCCTTTGTCTTTGCATAAGCCTGCCCCCTTTGTCTGTTTTGGTAAAAAAAAGGCCCTGCAATGTCTCATCCTAGTGATGTCAACATTTACAAGGCCTTCAGTGGTCTGATTGTACCTACATTATTCCGATTGGTTAACTATGAATTATAATTTAACAAGGTTTACTAAAATTGTCAACTTAATATTTAAAAAATTTCATAAACTTTTTCTAATCAAAGTTGCTTAAATATATCTCGAGTTTTGATCTCGTTAAACTCGGGGATTGGACCAAATCATAGAGGTTAAAAATAGGTTATTATCGGATTTCACAAAAAAAAAGTGTGAGAATAGACTCAACACATCACTCTTTATATAAAGAACAAGCCTTTTAAAATTTTTACTCAACCTTCATACTGCTTTTATAATGGCAATATGTACATGGGTATAAAATATACCCATGTACATATTTGGCACTACAGTTAGATTTCCAAGTAAATTATCGAATGGTGAATAATGCTTTTGACCAAGGAATTAATTGGTCTAGCATTTGATTGACAGAATCCTCTTGAACGGCCTGTGGTTTAAAGACTGTTCCATTCTCAAAATCAGTGAATAGCGATAGGGCTGGATGCACACGAACGTCAGCCACTAATAATTCACCTAAAATACCTCGTAAATGTTCAGCCGCACGAGCTCCACCTACTGAACCGTAAGAAACGATTCCAGCTGCCTTATTGTTCCACTCTACACGTAGATAGTCTAATGCATTTTTAAGTGCTCCAGTAATAGAGTGATTGTATTCTTGAACAATAAATACAAATCCATCTTGTTTAGCGATTCTTTCTGACCAAGCAGCTGCTCCTGAAGCATCTGCCCCAGCTTCACCAAGTAATGGTAATTTGTAATCAGCAATATCAATAATGGTATAGTTAGCGTCGCCACGTTTGTCAGCAATTTCTTTTACCCATGCACCTACTTGTGGACTTACACGACCTTCACGAGTAGAACCTAAAATAATCCCAATGTTTAATTTTGTCATAATTTCTTCCTCCTCTTGTTTTTTTCCAAATAATTTATCTAAAAATCCCATTTCCTACTTTCACCTCCTTATAAGTTGTGACATGATGTAATAAATTTTATTATGCAACATACACAGTAATTATCCCTCTACTTCACTTATCTCGGTTTCAAGATATATATTTAAAAAATAATATTTTCCTTTTATTTCGAAACCGAATATCTTTAACTTGAGATAATTCTATTATATGTACGTACTTTTTGTCAACTCATTTGCGTGACTTTTTTGATACTACAACTTCCTTTGCCCTAATTCTCCCTAGTTCAACTTTTTGAAATAACTCCAAACCCTTTTATCATCTTCAAAGTAAGTAGATAAATAATACTTCTATATTATTTTCTAAAAAACAATCTAAATTTGATATTGGTTTAATCTAATATTTAGATGTATAATAAAAACAAGAAAAGAAAACGTTTTCAACAACATTCAAATACATAGTTACTTCTCATATTACAGGGAGGATTTAAAATGAGCCAAGTTGAAAGAAATACAAAAGTGCAGAAATTAATTGAGCTACAAAAATTCAATGAGAAAGAAATTTCCAAAATGACAGATTCACAGATTGAATATTACCACTGGCTCTATTTTGATGATTCAGTTTATGATTATATGTAACTCAAATAGAAGATAGGAAAAGTGGGAAAACATCGATCATTCATGTTTTCCCACTTTTATTTTTATCATTTTCAGTGAATCTTAAGAACCGTCACTTAATGGGAATTGAGTTACTAAAAGTTAGATTGCTACCACATTCATAAACATATCAATATCATCCGTTGTATTCGTAATGCTTCCTACACCAAAGTTTTCTACCAAGAAGTTTGTTACATTGGGTGATAGGAATGCTGGTAATGTAGGACCAACATGAATATTCTTCACCCCTAGATAGAGAAGTGATAGGAATACAATGACGGCCTTTTGCTCATACCATGCGATATTATAAGACAATGGTAGGTCATTAATACTTTCCAAGCCAAGGGCATCCTTTAGTTTTAATGCGGTCATGACAAGTGAATAAGAATCATTACATTGACCAGCATCAAGTACTCTTGGAATACCATTGATATCACCCAAATCTAGCTTATTGTATCTATATTTTGCACAACCAGCTGTTAGGATGATGGTATCGTTAGAAAGCTCTTCAGCAAACTCTTTATAATACGTTCTACTCTTATGGCGTCCATCACAGCCTGCCATAACAAAGAATCGTTTAATATCTCCATTCTTTATTGCATCGACTACTTGATCAGCCACTTGAGCGACTTGATTATGTGCAAATCCTCCAATAATTTCACCCGTCTCAATTTCAATAGGAGGCTCACATTGTTTCGCATGCTCAATAATCACTGAGAAGTCTTTTGTTCCATCTTCTTTCTCCGGTATATAAGTAACACCTTCTACTCCTGTTGCTCCAGTTGTATACATTCTATCTTTGTAGGAAGCTTTGGGCGGTACAATACAGTTGGTTGTCATTAGAATGGGACCATTAAAGCTTTCAAATTCACGTTTTTGTTCCCACCAAGCATTTCCGTAGTTACCTACAAAGTGATCATATTTTTTAAATGCTGGATAATAATTGGCGACGAGCATTTCACTATGTGTATACACATCCACACCCGTGCCCTCAGTTTGCTTTAATAATTGTTCAATATCTTTCAGGTCATGTCCGCTTATTAAAATTCCTGGATTTTTTCCAACACCGATGTTTACTTTTGTTACCTCTGGATGTCCATAAGTGGAAGTATTTGCGGTATCTAATAATTCCATCCCATGTACTCCATACTTCCCAACTTCCATAGAAAGGGCAATCAATTCGTCCAATGTTAATGTATCATCTGTTATCTGCGATAGTGTTTTTTGCATAAAAGCATAGAGAGAGTCCTCTTTATAGCCTAAATGTGCGGCATGCTGAAGGTATGCAGCCAATCCTTTTAGACCATATGTAATTAGTTCCCTTAACGAGCGAATATCTTCATCTCTTGTGGCAAGAATGCTTACCTCTTGTGAAGCGGCTTTGTTTTCAAACTCCAGAGTAGTCTCACCATACCAGGTAACAAAATCGCTATTATTAGCTAGTTGTGAGTCAGCCTTTTCAATCGATGACTTAATCTCCTCTCGAATATTCAGACCCTCTCTAACTTTATTATAAAAATCATTCTTATCCCAGTTGGCATTGGTAATCGTCATAAAAAGACTATTTACAATAAACTCATCTACTTTACTATGCTTCAATCCTAGTTCTCTAGCTTCTGTATGAACAATCCCCAGACCCTTCACTACATAAACCAATAAATCTTGCATATTCGCTAAATCATCTTTTTTTCCACAAATACCGGCAATTGTACAGCCCGTTCCATTTGCTGTTTCTTGACATTGATAACAAAACATACTCATTTTTCTTTCCCCTACCTTCTAATCATTAGGTGACCTTACATAGTTATTCAATAATGATTTCACTTTACCAACGATCCGTAAAAGTAGGTGTGATATAACTCACTGTTAAGACATATTTCACTTGATTGTCAAATTTGTAGGGAGAAAATCAAAGATCACTTGCTTTTTCTAAGACACGGCAATCGAAAAAAGTTGTGACTTCAAAATGGAAACACTATTAAACTTAAACCAGTTAGACATACAAAATAAAAAGAAAAAAACTAGGAAGTAAATCCCCTAGTTTTCATCCTTACGCTATTTTACTATTTCTTTCTGAGAGTGTTCCTTTATTAACGGTAACTCTTCCGAACTAGTCAAATACTTATAAAGTACCGCCGCTGCAACAGCCCCTATGATTGGACCGATTACATAGACAGGGAATTGAATCCAGTTGATATTACCGCCGAGTAAACTATCGACAACATATGGTCCGAAGGTTCTTGCAGGATTAAATGATGCTCCCGTAGAACCGGCGGTCATCATGATGATCCCTCCAACCGTTAAACCGATCACAAGCCCACCCCAATCCTTTGGGGCCCTGGAGTCTACTGCCATTCCCATAATGACAAACATAAGGATGAACGCTGCAATGGCTTCGATAAAGATCCCCTGAATGTATCCGGTAGATGGTGCTAGTACAGTAGCTCCTAAATTACCTAACCATACTCCATCCATGCCTAAAACGCTTACAATTCCAAACGCCCCAATGGTACCACCCACACATTGTGCAAGTAGATAGGGTCCTACCTCTTTCCATGGAAAATGACCTGTTGATGCTAGTGCGATTGTGACAGCTGGGTTAATGTGACAACCCGTTAATCTTCCTATCGAGTAGATCATTGCCATAACAATAATCGCGAAGGCAAAGCTTATCACTCCAATATCAGCCAATGTGGTAGAGGCGTTGTTATTAGCCGTAATCATTCCATTAAAAGCGGCTGTACCTGGACCAATAAGAACTAATAAAGCCGTACCGATACCTTCACCAAAACAACGTTTGAACAGGCTGGGTGTCTCCATTAGCAGTCACCATTATTTCACAAGTCCATGAGGGTCAATGACATATTTTCTTGAAGCCCCTTTATCAAACTCTGCATAGCCCCTTGGCGCTTCATCTAAGGAGATAACCGTTGCATTCACCGCTTTTGCAATCTGAGCTTTTCCACTTAAGATCGCTTGCATTAAGTCACGGTGGTATTGCATGACTGGTGTTTGACCTGTAACAAATGTATGCGCCTTCGCCCACCCTAATCCTAAACGAACTCTCAATGTACCAATTCTTGCATCCTCATCCACTCCACCTGGATCTCCTGTTACATATAGACCTGGAATCCCCAGTCGTCCCCCGGCACGAGTGACCTGCATAATGGAGTTTAAAACAGTCGCCGGCGCTTCTGTCGCATTTGCACCATGTGCAGAGGCTTCAAAGCCTACGCAATCTACTGCACAGTCAACCTCAGGGCTGCCTAGAATTTGATCAATTTGCTCTCCCAAATCAGGGTGATTACGTAGATTGACGGTTTCACAACCAAAGCTTCTTGCTTGGGCAAGCCTTTCTTCATTTAAGTCCCCTACAATAACGGCAGCAGCCCCTAATAGTTGTGCCGAATGGGCAGCTGCTAGCCCAACAGGACCTGCTCCCGCAATATAAACAGTAGCTCCTGGCTTAACCCCTGCACTTACTGACCCATGATAACCTGTTGGAAAAATATCAGATAGCATCGTTAAATCTCTAATTTTTTCCATCGCTTGATCTTTATCTGGAAATTTCAATAATTGGAAATCGGCATAGGGTACCATTACATATTCAGACTGACCGCCTACCCAGCCTCCCATATCTACATAACCATACGCTGAACCAGGACGATCAGGATTTACATTTTCACATATATGTGTGTTGCGCTCTTTACAGCTTCTGCATCGTCCACACGCAATATTAAACGGGACAGACACAAGATCCCCTTTTTTGATAAATTCCACATCTCGACCCACTTCAATGACTTCTCCCGTTATTTCATGCCCAAGCACAAGTCCTTCGGGAGCAGTCGTTCTCCCTCTCACCATATGTTGGTCACTTCCACAAATATTTGTTGTTACTACCTTCAAGATAACACCGTGTTCACATTTACGTCCTACGTTTAAAGGATTGACTCCAGGTCCATCTCTTAAAACTAAATCGGGATAACCAATATCCATTACCTCTACTTTACCTGCACCCATGTAAGCTACTGCTCTATTTCCCCTCATGTGAAAATCCTCCCCTTTTGTTATGAAATTTTATTTACAACCATATCATTGCAATTTTTATGCCAACTCTAAAAGGCTATGATGTAAGCGCTTCTGTATAACCCCTGGTAAAAGCGTGTTCAATAAATGAGCAAAGGGTGTCCTATTTTAAGACAAATGACTTTTTACCTTTTCCTGAATATTGAAATAATAGTATAATATGGACAAAGACTGAAAGGCCTTAATGTGAAAAGGAGGTAATAATCGTCATATGGTTTCGGAAGTTCTTTTCGATAAGTATAATCTCATAAGTCAATCTTGGAAGCGTTGTCATGATTTCGGCCTCTCACCAACCGATCCTTTTGAGGACTCTATTCTGACTGGTAAGGCTTTGAGTGATCTGATTAAAGAAAATGAACAGTTAATCAACCATGCCTCTTCTGCTATTAACACACTCTTTCCCAACTACTATTCTGGTCTAGTGATCACCCTTGTGGATCGGAACGGAACCATCATTCATAAAGTAGGGCAATTGGATGTACCCAGTTCTGTTGATGTTTTATCCATAGGTTCCAATTGGTCTGAAGAAAACAAAGGAACCAATGCGATGGGGCTTGCCATCTATACAAAAGAACCCATTATCACTCATGCGGATCACCACTTCTATGTGAAAAATCAATTCCTTACCTGTGCGGCCAGCCCTGTTTATTCCCCAACGGGTGAGCTAATTGGTGCCGTTAATATCAGTGCACGAAAGGAAATGTATCATCCATTTATTTTCTCCTTAACCAACATCATGGCGACTTTTATTCAAAATGGCTTGCTTTTAGACACGGCGAAAAATGAAAAGGTTTTGACCATCAAAGAGCTTGAAGCAACTGCTAACTTTGCAAATGTCCCCCTTCTTTCACTCGATGATGACCAAAGGATCATCCGTGCCAATCAGTCCGCACGTAAAGTACTAGGTGATGACTGTTTGGGAAAAGAATTTCACAATACAAAGGGTTATCCGACAAAAGTGGTTTCTGATCCAACACGTAAACAATATCGATCCATATTGGCCTTAAATACACCTACGAATAAGAAATTGACTCCACAACCTCTATATACCATTAAGGATATTGTAGGTTCATGCCCAAAGATGGATGAAATCAGAGGGATCGTAAAAAAAGCCGCACTAACCGATTTTCCAATTATCATATATGGAGAAAGTGGGACAGGAAAAGAGCTAGTTGCACAGTCTTTACATACGTCTGGACCAAGAGGAGATCAGCCTTTTATTGCGGTTAATTGTAGCGCCATACCAGAGAACCTCATTGAAAGCGAATTGTTTGGTTACGAAAAGGGAGCATTTACCGGCGCCAATCGTGAAGGAGGGATTGGGAAATTTGAGGCAGCGAATGGTGGGACCCTCTTTCTTGATGAAATTGGTGACATGTCTCTAAAGGCACAAGCAGTTTTGTTAAGAGTTTTACAGGAAAAATCAGTCACCCGTGTAGGTGGAATTAAACCCCTACCCATCAATACAAGAGTGATTTGTGCTACACATAAAAACCTGAGAAAAGAAATAGAAGCCGGACGTTTTCGAGAAGACTTGTATTATCGACTGAAAGGTGTGGTGATGACACTCCCTCCTCTCCGCGAGCGTGCAGACCTTATAGAATTATCCAATCACTTATTGAACAATTTAGATTATCCTTCTTTACCTCTTTCAAAAGAGGCAAAAGAGAAGCTACTTTCGTATCATTGGCCTGGAAATGTGAGAGAGCTGAACAGTGTTCTCATGCAGGCCTCGTTTCTAGCTGATGGAAATGAGATTCAAGCGGAGGACTTGGATTTTGAAATCGAATACGAGCAGGATAAACCGTCGCTACAGGAAGAAAAGGATCCTCTTACCTCTCTGGTTCATTCAGAGAAAGAGGTGATTCGAAGAACGTTGGATTATGTAAGCTGGAATATTAGTAAGGCCGCTACGATCCTAAAAATCAGTCGAAATACGCTTTATCTTAAAATTAAAAAATATCATTTACAGCAATAAAGATAAAAGACCATGAAACATTTTAATCGTTTGATGGTCTTTTGGTTGATTATATTTAAAAACATTGTAGTTTACAGATTTATCTAGAAACTATGTGTGAACTGTGTGTTTTATTTCGATTATTAAGAACTAAACGCCTCATAACGAACTTCTTTTAAATGGGTTCCTTTCCTGAAAGGACAATGCTTGTTCCTTTTTCTTTTTCATATGCCGTAAATGTTGCGACTTTTTCTCCCTTATTCACAAAGATTTCAACTGAATGAAGATCCACATAAAATTCAAGTGTGTTTTCTTCATTGTTAAAGTAATCCCCTACACTTGAACAATGTACTTTAGTAAAAGGTTTTTTTCACCCAATATGTAGTTCATTGAAATCACCGCTTTCTTTTTTTATCAACAAAGGACAGAAGCCAACAAAAAAGACCTGGATCAGGTGGGAATATAAATAATTATATCCCAGCTAATCCAGGTCTTGCCTGCCGATTTATGAAACCGCTTTTACATACTAATAGTTCAATATAAAATAATTATTTTAGAAATCAACCTTTTTTAAAATCTTGTGATTGTTGGATTTTCTAACTTGTTACATACTTTTTATTCTCTAAGAAAACAATAAAAATACTAAATAATTTCGTAAATCGGAGGATGAACCTTGGAGACAAATAGCCCAATTCGATTAAGCGCTCCGGAAATTGCAAGCCTTTGGACACAATACATTTTTGATACAATGTCCATTTGTTTCTTTCGTTATGCACTCGAACATATCGAAGATTACGAAGTCAAATCGATCTACCAAACTTCCCTTGAAATATCCAAAAAGCATGTCGAAGAAATTACAGTATTTTTGTTAAAAGAAAATCACCCTATTCCACGTGGGTTTACAGAAAAAGACGACGTAAACATTCACGCACCACGTCTTTTTCAAGACCCTTTCTACCTAAATTATATTTATATCATGACTTTGCAAGGAATGACTGGGTATGCTTTATCTGTTAGTAATTCTATTCGTTCTGACATACGGAAGTATTTCATAACCTGTATGTCCGAAACGATGGAGCTTTTTGATCAATCCATTGATTTAATGCTTTCAAAAGGACTTTTTACTCGACCTCCTATTATAACACCACCCGAATCGATCGATTTTGTAAAGCACCAAAGTTTTTTAACTGGATGGTTAGGAGATCGTCGTCCACTGAATGCCATCGAAATTGGAGATATTTCTTTCAATATGTTGAAAATGCATTTACATGCTGCTTTAAAAGTGGGATTCATCCAAGTAGCTCAATCAAAAGAGGTTCGTCAACATTTCACGAGGGGACTTGACATTGCCAATAAACATATAAATATATTTGAATCGGTATTTAAGGAAGATAAATTAAATTCACCTATTTCCTGGCAATCAATGATCACAAACTCTACCTCTGTGACCTTTTCAGATAAATATATGATGTATCAAATTCAATTGTCTGCACAATTAACCCTTTCATATTATGGTGCTGCTTTGAGTGTCAATGCAAGAAGAGATCTAGGTGCTAAATACTTACGACTCATTTTAGAACTTTTACACTTTGCTGATGACGGAGCGAACATAATGATAAAAAATGGATGGTTAGAGCAGCCTCCATTAGCAAGTGACCGAGAATCGCTTGCTAATGAAAGGAATAATAAATAATATGGTTCAAGGAAAACTTTAAATCACATCTCCCTTGCATGTTAATTTTTTATTATTCTCCTAATCATATATTGTTTTAATTAATTTAGTTAGTTGATGATATTTTAGAAAAATCAGCGCATTTCTATCGTGACCCCTGTAAGACCTGAACAAACTTTTGTGAAAAAATAAAAATAAACTCCTCTTGGTTCAATAAAGGCGAATCTAAATTTCAGATAATAAAGTTTAGATTCGCCTTTATTTAATATTTTTTTCTCATCCCTAAAAGCGTACCCTAGAACTAAAGCCCTAACTTCGAATAAACGCAGTAAAACCTATACCTAAAATTAGAACAAAAAATAGCCCTTCATTTCGAAAGGCTAAATAGTTATAACTTAAATTATTGTCCCGTCCCGTCATACTTGTATAAGCCCTTTAAATAATATGGCCCGTCCCAATGGATTTGGATAAGTCTGGTATTAAAATTTTTCATCCTTTTCACCTCGATAATTAGGCTTTTGATCTTTCACCAACGCGCCCAATTGTTGAACATCACATTAATCTATTGAATAGTATTTTGATCTTTCTTATTCAACAGAACAGGATTATGAAAGTAGGGATTTTTTAAACTTAAAAAAGAACCGATCACTAAATCGACTCCAATTTCTGCCTAATCATCAAATTTATCATCATCTTCACAACAGTGAGAGCATTCTAATTTGCAAACTCGTCCCACGGCTACTATATTAGGAACATTACCCACTTTTATAGATTTGATGATTTTATTAGTTGACGAATCGATTACTGAAACAGTTTCATCCAAGTTATTCGGTACATAACCTTTTCTTCCATCGGCTGTAAAAGCAGCATCACTTGGTGAGTCCCCAACGTTTTTACTAATCGTATCCACTACTTGATTGAAAGTAGGAGAATTGGGATCAGCGTCAATAATAGATATTGTATCACCTTCTGAATTGGTTACAAATGCTCTCATTCCAAAAGGTGTGTTTCCAATTCCTACACCAGCTGGTCCTGCACCAACAGGTATGCTAGTGACCGAATTGGTCCCAGTATCAATAGCTGAAACAGAATTATCACCTGCATTTGTTACGTAAACAGTCGTTCCATCCGGTGTAATAGCAACTTCAATAGGTGCAACTCCTACTGGAATGTTTGCAATAACCGTATTGTACGTAGGCGAATTTGGGTTTGCATCAATGACAGCAACAACACCCTCTACTGTAATCGCTACATAAGCCCTAGTTCCAAAAGGAGAGTTACCAATGGCTATTCCAAATGGAAAAAATCCAACGGGTATGACTGCCGTAACAGTATTGCTACTTGTATCGATAACTGAAACAGTAGATTCTTCAGCATTTCCCACATAAGCCCTTGTTCCATCAGAAGTGATCGCAACTAAAAGAGGAAGATCCCCAACTGTAATTGTAGCAACGACTTTATTACTGCTAGTATCTATAACTGATACCGTATCGTCTGCAGAATTTACGACATAAACTCTAGTTCCGTTAGGAGTGATTGCTACCCCAACAGGACCATTTCCTACAGTAATTGTATCAATCACTTTATCTTTTTTTGTATCAATAACAGAGACCGTATTACCTAGGTTTTCAAGAGTACCAGTATTCGTTACAAAAGCCAGTTCACGGCATCTGGGAACAACTTTACCTTTACCTTTTTCTTTCCTTTTTTCTTTATCCTTGCGTTGAAAACCTTCAATGCTTCCTCTTTGAAAATGGCTTTCTAAGTTTTTATGACTAATCAATAGTAGTCACCTCCAATCTTTTTGGTATATTTTAAGATATGAAAAGGATTAATAATTGTATGGACAAACAAATTAAATAGAGAAAATATATATTATTAGGGATATTGTAATTACCCGTTAAGTGCATTCTTTCACAATATCATTTAATGATACTATTTATTGCGCAGTATGAGTCTTTTATTAAAAGTCAAGAAAATGTTTAAACTCATTTATAATTAAATAAACCCAATATAATGTCACACATTTAATAAAGAAAAAAAGAGGATAGATAAACAGGATTAAAAACCTGTATTCATCTATCCTTTTTTGTACAACAAATGGCCTCATTTACTACAACAACGGTGTTATTTGTTGTTTAACTAAAGCCCCCTATTATTTAAGTGTATTTCTTCACAATGTTAAGCATTAAAGTTAAATGCATCTATCTCCTTCGTAAGGAAATTTCAACAATTTCTGGTAGATTATTTATTCTAAGTGGGATGGGATTGTTCCCTAAACCTCTACTTTCTACCATTATAGAATTTCCTTTTTGGAACACCCCACCATCATATTCAGGGAATAATTCCTCTGTTGAAAAGACTCCACCGATAAAAGGTCTCTCTATCATTCCCCCGTGAGTATCACCAGCAAAGACTAAATCTGCTCCCCCAAGTCGAAAGGTAGGACGTGAAACCCAGTATATACTTATACCAGAACCATTAGTTAATATACAAGATTGGCTGTCCTTTTTTGAACATTATTGGGAGGAAAAGCTTTCAGAACTTAAATGATTTGTAGAGGAAGACAACCATTAGTAATAGGCGAACCAAGATTGTGCGATTAAACAATTTTGGTTCGCTTATTTCGTTTTTTTTGTCCTTTTTATCTAAATTCTCGTTAGCTAAGTAAGAAGAGCTGTCATAATGACAGCCCCGATCTATCGTTAACTCACCTATTTAGTTTACCAAAATGAAAATTACTTTTCTGTTCCAAAACCAAAAATAAAAAGCACACTAAACAGTGTACTTTCTTTTTAATGTGCTTTTTCTTCCAAGATGATAATTGAGTAAACGGGATACTTAAACTTGTTTGAACTCATGAATTGGATAAAGTTTTGGTTTTTGTTCTCCAGGTATGTTCTTAAAAAATTCCTCAGCCTTCTCTTTTGTTTCCCATACCGCTGAAATAATAGTTGTCCCATTTTCTCCTTTGGAAATATTGTTCAAACCATATTATCAGGTAATTTACCACCTGTCGTTTTTTCAGCCATTTCCTTAAATTGATTATAACCAAATAGTGTAGTAGATTGAGCAAAAAAAGCCATGATTAAAATTGACTGTGTATTTGCATTTAATTTTTTGTAGTTATAAAAAATTATTAGAGGCGGTCAACAGAATAATATTGACTGCTCGCCCTAATTTAAATATTTCTTAATCAAAACTGCACTAAAGTGGAACATCAAAAGATCTTCCGAGCGACCCTTTATTAAACTCTAGCACCAAACCAATAAGAAATTTGTTTAATTACTTAAATTATTAACAGAAACAACGTATTTTGAATACCAGTTCTCCCAATTTTCTTTAGGAAATTCTGCGTGATAATATCCCATTAATAAGTCAATCAATACATCAAGGCAAACATGCCATCCAGCCAAATCTTTCGAAGTATGATCATTTATTGTACTGATAAATTCTTTTAAAACTAATAAACAACCTTCTGGTTTAGGATGTAACTCAAAACGTACCCAACCATCACCCCATTCGTATTCAAGAACTTCATTTTCTTTAAAATCCCTTATTTTAATGTCAAAGGATTTTCCTGTTCCATCATTCATATTAAATTTAATAGTACCACCATTCCTAAGGTCTACTACTTGAAGATTAGGCATCCACTTACCTAACTTTTCATTTTGAGTGATAGCAGCCCATACCTTTTCTACTGAATGTTTTAGTGGACGATCGTATCGAGCAAGGTGACCACCTTCAACTTTTTCTAGTACAGCTAACATTTTTATTCCTCCTCATTTAATAATTGTTCAAGTGCATCCAATTTTTCTGACCAATACTTTCGATATGGCTCAAGCCAGTTATCAATTTCTTTTAAAGGATGTCCCTGTAAATGGTAAATATGTTTTTGAGATTCTTTAATACTTTTAACTAAACCTGCTTCCCTCAGGACTTTTAGGTGTTTCGAAACACCAGGTTGGCTTAACTTTGAAAATTCAACAATTTCATTAACTGTTCTTGGACTTATTCTTAGAAAGTCAATAATTTCCCTACGGTTGGGTTCTCACCACCTTATTTTTATCTTTTCTTATGGGTTAATGAACTATCCTGCTTACATACTTCAACAAAAAAGAGCACCTCTCCTTCTTTAAGAAAAGCACCCGATAGTTCAATAAGGGAAGGGCGACAACTATTACTTTAGCTGTCGCCCTTTTTATCAACATTTACATGTTTGTATTTAATTTTTAATTTCATCTGCAATCGTGGGTTCCACAAGATCTTTTCTTCGATAAACATTTAAAATGAGTCCTAAAACAGCAGCGTAAAAAAGTATCGCACTGCCTCCATAACTAATAAAAGGCAGAGAAACTCCTATTATCGGCATGACTCCAAAGCTCATCAAAATGTTCCAGGTAGTAGGAACCGCAAATAATGTAGCACCACCAATTACGATCAATCTCCCATAGAGGTCCTTTGTTTTAAACGCATTTTTTGAAATCCGTGAAATAAATATCAGCAGGATCAAACAAAGAACTAATCCGAAAGCCCAACCAAAAGAATAGACGAGGTAGGGGAAAGCAAAATCTGTATGTGCTTCTGGTAACAAATGAAAATTAAACTCGTTGGTAAGTCCGTTACCGAACCATCCCGCTTCTGAAAGGACCTTCCTAACCGCCGTATACATATATCCTGCTCCATTTGAATCGGCAGCAGGGTTTATAAAAGCAGATAATCTAGTAAAAAAATAACTATGGCGTGAGGTCATGTAGAATATAATAAAGAAAATAATACCAGCCAATAGATTGGTTAGGGCTAGATTTATAGCTAATTTCTTATGGATTCGAGCGAAAGAAAACATCCCAAGGATGCAGAAGAAGTAAATAATACTAACCATATAATCTGGCACCATCATGTAAAGCAAGATGGGAGTCCAAAATAAAACTAAAAGTAAACCTTGTTTTTTCCAACTACGAATTTCATTTATTATGTTAAAAATACCAGCCCAAGCAAGAAAAAAGAAAAATAAGCTCATCTTTGTTCCATCGAGCATCAGGCCTGGGAGGGAAACCCACTTCTTTGCTCCATTGGCCATAATTCCAAATAGATGAAGATATATATGGATCAATAGACCAATCGCATAAAAGTATATCCACCGGTTCTTTAATTTTTGGTAATCAAAGAAAAGGGATCCGATGATTACAAGAATAGCCAGAGTGTACCAAATAGCCTGTCTCCCCATAAAATAAGTACCTGATAGGGAAAATTTGGGGATCCCATCAACTAAAGGGAGAAAACTAATACCAGCAAAAATCACAAATAAAACAATCAAAATCCAATCCATTTTTGGCTTATGGAGGGGATTTAAATTCTCTCCTATGGTAAATGGATTTCCCATTGCTTGAATGGCCTTTTCATCTGCATCCACCTGGGAAAATCCTCTCTTTTTGTAAGACTGGCTCAACTCTTGTAGATGATTGTTAAGCTCTTTTTTTATCTTGTTATGGGCTTCCTTTGATTTCACTCTGGACATTACTTTACTTAAAAATTCATCAAATTTGGGAGAACTCATAATGACGCCTCCTCTAGCAAGTGTTTAAGGCGTAACTCCTGTTTTGAGTTATCTTGATTATAGGACGCTAAGTATTTCTTCCCTTTGGAATTTAAGGAGTAATATTTCTTTTCATTTTCCCATTTTGTAGTAAGAATATCTTTGTTTTCTAACAGATGTAGAAGTGTATAAAGCTGTCCTTCATTCTTTTGGAAAGTACGTTCATTTTTTTGAAAAAGTTGGGTGGAAATCATGTAGCCATCCTTTGATTCATGCTGAACCGATTCTAATATCGCTATAATGGTTTCCATCTTCCACGAATGAAATTGTGATTGGGCTTGTCTCATACGAATGGATTCTTTCACCGCATTTTTTCTTTCATTGGAAAAAGAAAAATCCTTGAAAATTGATTTTTTCATTGAACTCTTCAGGTTAGTAAATGGATCATTCATCTCCTATACCTCCTCGATCATCTTGTCTTTTAATAATTCTTTCGCACGCTTTAATCTAGTTTTTATTGTATTTATATTTACTGTCGTAATCTTACTTATTTCGGCTAATGATAGTTCTTCATAATAATGCAGAAATACTACTTCTCTGTACTTTAGAGGTAAATTCATGACAGCATTTGTTAAGATGTTTTCTTCACTATTCGCGATAATCTCTTCTTCAACCTGTTTTGATTTCGAAGGTATATAATCCAAAATTTTATCGCTAAGTGTTATTTTGCGATAATGCCAGCTTCTTAAGTAGTCCTTACAATGATTACTAGCAATACGATATACCCATGTTTTTAGTGTTGCCTGCTGATTAAACTGATTTAACTTTTCATAACACTTTAAAAAAATCTCCTGCGTTAAATCTTCTGCTGTTGTTCGATTTTTAACATATGTATATACGAGATGCAGGATATCATCGCTATATTCTTGCATTAATTGATCAATTATTTCCTCTCTCTCAAGCAACATACTTTCATCTGTCACCGCCAGTTGTTTTAGTCCATTCATCTTGTTATCACCCTCTCACATATAATAGACGTAGCTAACCTTCATCTGGTTTGAAAAAATATTGGATTTTTATGACCTTTTATAATCTAAAGTATAAATAGAAAAGGGAACAACCTCTTATCGGATTGTTCCAGAATGTTGTATGTAGGTTATATGGCTTATAATACTACTTATTCGATTAATAATACCTTACTTCTCAGCAGGAACTGCAAGTACAACAGCTCATAAATTCAGAATTACTTACCTGCGTAAATCTGCGTTTTCCTGACGCTACCCCTTTTTTAACTATCCTGCTTCTATAGCGACACAAGAGAAAGGCTTTACTTTTATTTAAGGAAGCCACTAACACTGATTTTATAGTGTTAGTGGCTTTTAGTATGTGTCCAAACTTTCTTGCACGTTTCATTTAAAGACGAATAGAGCCATAATGATGTCGGCCCTCAAAAAGAAACGTAATGATACTTTCATAATAAGGTATAAATTGTTTTAGTTCGATTAGCTTTAAGATTTCCTCTTTAGAAGCCCATTTGGCTGCTTGCACCTCTTCAGTCTGTAACGTCAAATCATTCAAATCCAAGTCATATTCAATTAAATAATAATCATCAAAGCCACGTTCAAAGTTAATAGTAAATTGTGGACGAACCTTTTCAAAGTTATAATGAATTCCCAACTCCTCGAATAACTCTCTTGAAGCAGCCTGCTGACTTGTATCGCCTGCAACTGCACTACCACCACAGGTGATATCCCAAAGGTTCGACCATCCTTGCTTAAAGGGCTGACGCTGCTGAATAAGCATTTCACCTTTTGAATTAAATATACATACGTGTAC
Source organism: Robertmurraya korlensis (assembly GCF_023715225.1). Classification (GTDB taxonomy): domain Bacteria; phylum Bacillota; class Bacilli; order Bacillales; family Cytobacillaceae; genus Robertmurraya_A. The sequence continues at coordinate 298,028 of NZ_JAMBNS010000004.1, read as the reverse complement.
CACTAAATGAAACTCGTCTGGTGTCATTTCATCTCCACGAGTTATTTGTTTCTCTATTTTATTACGATGCTTATCAAATAAATCCCACTTTTCCATTGCTAAACTCCTTATTTAATTATGGAAGAATCGCCCTTTATCTAGTTTATATCTCCCAAATAAACAGGAGATTTTTCATTCCTAGAATATCTTACTATGTATCTTCTTAATTCCTTCGGATATATTCTATAATCTAGTAAATCGTTAATTTGAACCCATTCAATTCCCACTTGGTGACTGTCAGGATTAGTTGGTGATCCATTATTATTTAGTCCATTAATAAGGTTACAAATGAAGTAATATTCAACTTGATGAACATTAAAATCAAAAGAAGAATGTTCGTGGTTTTTACCTATATACTCTCTAATATTCATATATGCCCCCTCCTCTACCCTAATTTTACCATATGTTTGATTAACACTTATTTCATAAAACTGCTTCTTTTCTACAATAAGAATTAAACATTAAAAAGCACTAATCCTTCTTGGATTAATGCCCCGTTTGTTTAAGTAATTAACTTTTGCCCAAGGAAAAACCCTCAAACAGCAGACCACCATATGGCTGCAAAACTTCTTCAACCAATTGTATAACTTGTCCTTTGGTACCAGTCTTATAAAAAGTATCAAATGCTTCGACAAAACGAGTTGTAAAGTCCTTGTCAAATTCTATTAATGATCGAACGATCCACTTTGAGGCACCTATCCATTTACCGTTACTTCTTAATACAAACTCACTCGTTAAATCAGCTAGTGTATTTGCTATAAAAATATCTTCTGCTCGGTTAGAACTCCCTTTAAAATCAGCCAGAGCATCCGAGATAAAATAACGCTTTGTATTAATCGTTTCCATTGACCATAATTCTGGACCCATAATTAATATTTCATTAGCCTCTTTTTTAATTGAATCAATAATACCAACATCCTTTAGGACGATCCCTTCTGAAACCATTCTAGCTAGTGATGGTCTCGCTCTATCAGAATCTATCTTAAAATATTCCTTGTACGAGGTTAGGTTATGTACAAATGCCTCTATAGCCCAATCAAATCCTACTAACGACTCTCTGTATGATCTATTAAGATTCTTATCAAATATAACAATATCAAGGTCAGATGTTTCCGTATGCTCTCCCCGCACAACACTCCCAGCTAGTATAGCTCCCTGACAATAAGGAAAACGTTCATTGATAAACTGTTTTGCTGCTTCTATTGGCTCTAACTTTTTTATATTCCCCATTGTATACACCTCAATTTAAACAAACTCACTCCTCACAATAGTTCTAGATTTAAGGGATATTCCCCTTTAATATAAAAATCTTTATTCAATAAACCTGCAACGATTGTTCTATAAGAACTAAAAAACTACTTCCTGCCTTTTTAATCCCATCTCCTCCAGACAACGGTGAAGAATATCTTTTTGTATTCCATTTACTAAGTAATATTTCTCCTTGAAAATAACTCTAATTACTTCAACAATTTCTGCTTCAGTGATCTTACTTGTTTGTATAGATTTAATGTAAAGATTTAATGGAACATTATTTTCACCTAAATGTAATGGTGGTTGTAAATAATCGATTTTTTGGAATCGCTTAAAATCATTCATTGAAAAAAACCTATCTCTTTTAATACAATTTTCTTTTTCTTCCTCTGTATGTACCATATCTTTTGTTTCTGTTTCTAAAAAGAGTGCTTTAAGTGAAGGATTACCTGCTAAAAGTGCATCTTCGTTTAATAACTCTTCTAATTTTAAAAGAGTTTGAGTTCCGACCCCTTTACTCCTTAACATAGGGTTTGTAACTATATAAACTATAAAACCCGAATTTACGTCTACAAAATAATGTCCTGTAGCAAAAGAAACAAGTTTCTCCCCTTCAAATCCAACTAAAAATCGGTAATTGTTAAACCTCTCATTTTTAGCGTACTGTAAACTTTTTTCAAATATATTATGTGATTCACGGACTTCAATTGGAAAAGTGCGATCATATATTTCAAATACTTTTTCCAAAGCACTTAAATTATCTAAGGTAATTTCATCCCATCTGATTGTCATAACACTGCCACCTTTTCTAGCTGTATTAAGCAATTGTATCATAATGGCTTTCTATTCTTATTCAACAAAATTGATCCTTTAGAACAACAACTAGGAAAAAGCGATCTCCCGTAAGGAAGAATCGCCGCCTTTACTTCAACAAAACCTTTTCCTCTTTAAATCCACTCTTTTCCGTGTTCACGAATGAATTCAATATCGTTTTGATAATGTTCAAGGTGTCCTTCATCTATCATTTTTAGAAAAGCACGATCGCCTTCGTTCGCTTTTCTTTCAATTGTTTTACATAACCCTTTTAATCGCAACAATACCATCTCCAAAAAGCCTTCTTCCAATTCCTCCCCGTAGGATTCAAAAAACAATTTTATTCTTTGTTTTTTGCGTTCAGCGTGGTCTAAAGAATTATAAAAAACTGCCTCACCTGTTTCAGAATGATAAACCCTACTTAAGGGAACGCAAGTGTAAAGGGTATAGGCAATGTCCCAAAGTCTCGGTCCAGGTCCAGCAACGTCAAAATCTATAATACCTACTGGTCGTTTATGATTAAAAATAATATTATATATAGCGAAATCATTATGACAAAGGACCTCAAATGGTTGCGGAGTGTTATCTATTGACTGCCAACCTTCCTCCATTGGAAAATCACTCACAGAATCGTGATAGAGACAAAGCATCTTAGCTATTTCTTTTAAAACATCATTAGACCACATATATTCTTTTAAAGGATAATTACCAGCTTCTCCTTCAATAAATGACAAGATCTCTCTACCTTTTTCATCAATACCTAAAAACTTTGGTGCATAAATGAACCTCTTGTTTTCCAAGTGCTTTAATAGCTTGTGAATTTTGGTACTGTCTGGCTTTAAATTTCTACGAACAGTATCTCCAGAACGATATACGGTTGAGATATTTCCTCCTGTTAGCATTTCTTCATCTTTGTAGTTTGACATCTAAAAAATACTCCCATCATTATGAAATTTACACCGTTGAAGTTAATCCCCATTGTTAAACAATCCTGCTCTTTTCTACAATAATAGTCTCCATAACAAAGGGCATTAATCCTTTTAGAATCAATGCCGCCTTTACTTCAAAAAGAAAACCTGGATGGATACAAAAAAGATAAATAAGAATGTAACTATACACAACCAGCCGTAACCTTTGAGATTGTCCTTTTTTGCTGGCCAGATATAGGACTCTCTCATTCTACCAAGAGGTTCTTTTTTTGTTCAAACCTCATTTTCATTCATTAAAGGAATGCTGCTCCGTTAGTTGAATAATCATAGAAAGATGTTAACCTGTTCAAGAAACAGCTTAGATTCCTCGATATAAGGAAAGTGAGCGCTTTTGTTAAAGAGGATTAAGGTGCTGTTATTCAATTGTCTATGAATAAGGTTGGAAATTGGTATCCCAGAGTTTCTATCGTGAACACCAGTGATTATTAAAATGTCATGGGTTATGTCTCTTAACCTATCAATTAAAGGAATCACAGGTGGGTTGTTCTGTATTGCTTTTAACATAAGACCAGTATTGTTCATTTTACTCTCTTGAGTTAAACGTCTGTATTCTTTGGCAAGATCTTGGTTCTCAAAAAACAACCGATCTACAGTTGATATATCTGCAGCTTTCCAAATACGTAAATATTTTTCTTCAATCGTCCCTTGCTCTTCAAGTATACGTTCTATTACTGATATGAATGTTGTATCTGCAATAGACATAAAACCTGCAATTTGAATGAGGAATTGAGTTTTTAAACCTATTAAGCTAGGGCTTGAAATGATTACTTTATTTATTTTGCTAGGCAATGCATGAGTAATTTCTAGTGCTAACTCACCACCAAAAGAGTATCCAAACAAGTCTACTTTTTCATAACCTATCCATTCATGAATGTCATTAAAATCTGTTATTAAATCTTGAGAAGTGAAGGCATCTTTAGAATCAGGACTTCCACTTCTTCCACAACCCCGTTGTTCATAATATATAATCGTCCTATTTTTTGATAGTAGAGGACCTGTAGTACGTTCAAAAGAATATAAATTCCCTCCAGGACCTCCATGAATAATTACCAAAGGAGTAGTGTGATTCTCTGCACCCTCAATTTTTACCCAGTGTTCCACACCATTTATGTATTGTTTATATTCGCCATTTACTAGTCGCATAGCTTCTCCTTAATATTATAAAATATGAAATAATTGTAAACTATCTCAAATTCCTATTCCATAAAACTTCCCCGTTAGTCGAATAAGAAAAAGCGATCCTCCATTATTGAAGAATCGCCCCGGTTAGTTAAATTAAAACTTTTAAATCAAGTTTGTTACCCTTAATAAAAAGTTTTTTAAGATTTGCGTTAACCTCTACTTCTTTTTCTTTTTTTCTTTGTCTTTTTTATCCTGTATTATTATCGGCTGCTGAGGGTTCTGAGGGGGGCTTAGAAACACATTTTTTGTAACACAACTCGCTTGGAAATTGTCATTAATTGTAAGGATTCCCTCGACAGCAAACGGCACTCTAATAGTAAGGTTTTTTGTTTCAAAGTCAAATTCAGTACCTTCAGTACACTCACCACATTCAAGTGTCGAAGATATAAGAGCTCCAGTGTAAATATTGTAGACAATTGTTAAGCAGACTGGTTGAACTAAATCATCCCGAACACATGGCATATACGTTACACCTCCTTATTTTAATAGAAGATGCATATAAGACAAGTTTGGTTACGGCAGCTGCCCTTTTGAATAATTAAATGTACGATAGAATTCATAAGTTAAGTTTAGAACAAAAGTTGCTTTAATTATTGACTTTGTGTTCAAAAATTTCCTTGTTAGTATAGGGACAAGAAAACCGAATGGTACAAAACCGAGTATGTTTCCAGCTAAGTTTTCAATTCTAATACTCAAGTTTATGTCTGCCAGGAACAAGTAAAAGAATATTGTTTTAAATGGTATAAAATTACTTGACCTCCACTGATATTGATTAAAAGTAAAATCAAGATGATTGAATACCTCGTGTAATGGTAGATATTTAAATAAAATAAGTTTTGTCAGTACTGCTAGTAGATACAAAAGATTATGAATGTTGTAATCCTAATTATTATTTTCATAATGTTCAGCTCCGAGAGAAATTAAGGTATAGACATAACTATCCAAGCTGTCAAAGATCAGCGTTTATTATATAAGTGTTATTTATATTGTTATTTTTCTATTACTAAACAATCTTGCACTTTATATTCTGCATGCTTCCAATTATACAATTGTATCAGATGATTTAGAGATAATTCTTCATACCTACAACTAGTAAATGGAATATTTACTTTATCATCGTCATGACCAATCCAGACTCTCCATAATTCTAATATCTGTCCTTCTCTAAGATTTTCTTTTAGATACTCTAGTAATTGCTTTGCCCTTAATTCTGAAAATACAAAATTCACTTCATAAACGAATGAATAACTTGTATACCCACAAACTCCAAAAGATGTTTCTTTCGAGATGACCAATTCACCTAAATCGTCTTCATTTTCAACAAATAATATTTGGGCATTAGGGTCCATCTCCTCCCATGGTATTAACTCATGTGGTTTTATTCCTAAATCAATAGCCTCTTGCACAGTAATATATTTGGCCTTTGTATTATCTACTTTTGGTATTTCATAATTTGTTGCTATAAACATATATGAACTCATTTAACCACGTCCTGAATAAATTTAATAATTTTTTTTTGTACACTCAAAAATAAAAGGCCATAATCCTTTAGATCAAGACCCTGTTTGTAGAAGCTCTATTCCTTTTCTTCAATATCTTTTTCACGAAATACATAGTAAATTAATAGAGCTGATAAAAACCAATACGATAGTATCGATACTACATTCCCCATAGTAAAACTAAGTAAGATAGCTATAAAGATAATTAACGAACTAAGCATTATCTTTGTTTTCATTATTTGATTTCTCACCCTTTGAGTAAATAAACCATTTATTTATCCAAATTGTACCAACAATCTTTCAATATATAAATAGAAAATAGAATAAACTATTCCATAAACCTCCCCTTTTGTGGAAGAAAATATCGCAATCGTTAGCTCAATAAATAAAAAAGATCGCCGCAGCGACCCTTTCTTCTACTCTTGCACCCTCACCATATTCAAAATACATCTGACTTTCTTGGGATAGTCTGGACCCTCTGGATGGCTCCCTAACTAAAAAATCCTAATGCATATTTAATTCCTTCTTCGACTGCATTTGTTTCATATCCTTCTAAATCTTCCTGTGAAATTTCTAGTTTTGTTTTGGATAGTGAATAACCACTGTCTAAATTCACATCTAATGTTACTTCGTATCCAGTTTCAGTCGGTTTAATTTCGATAATATCGTAGTCACGAATGGCAGTACCTGTTTCATATTCAAATGGTTCTAATTCAGACATTCCTTCCCCTCCCGATAATAGTATAATCATTCTACTTGGTAGTATGTTATCCAAACACCGCCATAAATATTTTTAATGTAGTAAAACACCAAAAACACCTGCCTCCCTTTACATCTTAGGAAGTTCAGGCGTTTTTTAGGTATTGAGTGCAAGAACAATGCTCTTTTTGTAAGGAAGTCTTTTATGCTTTAATTTATATAAGATTGGTTTTTCATAGACATAGGGAGAAAAAATCCTAGCTTTGTGCTTAGAAGTTCTTCTTCCATATCTCGCCTTGAAATTTCTTCCTTCAATTGAAAAAACTATGAATTACATTCCAACAAAATGTAATCTAAAGTTCCTTACGTTAATAACCTTACCCTAACTGTCGTTTAAATGCTTTATTGGCGAAGAAGTAAGCGATGACCATAATACCGACGCACCAGGCAAGCGAGATCCAGATTTCGTTGCCAACAGCCCCTTCATACAAGAGGGCTCGAATCGCATTCACGATTGAAGTCACGGGCTGGGTCTCAGCGAACGTACGGACAATTTTAGGCATGGTTTCGGTTGGGACAAAGGCCGAACTGATAAACGGCAGGAAAATCAGCGGATACGAGTAGGCTGTCGCCCCTTCCATAGACCCTGCTGTCAATCCGGGAATCACCGCCAGCCATGTCAGCGCCAGCGTAAACAGCCCGAGTATCCCAGCTACCGCGACCCAATCCAGGAAACCAGCACTGGAACGGAAGCCCATCAAGAGCGCGATGAGGATAACGACCACGACAGTAAGCGCATTGGAAACAAGAGATGTCAACACGTGAGCCCACAATACCGATGAACGCTTGATGGGCATGGTAATGAAACGCGCCATCAGTCCGCTCTTTACATCGTTAAATAGCCGCAAGGAAGTATAAGCGACGCCAGAAGCGATAGCCATCAGCAAGATTCCAGGCAATAAATAATTGACGTAGTTGTCGCTACCTGTCTCTATGGCGCCGCCAAATACGTAGACAAACAGCAGCATCATCATAATCGGCGTAATTGCCACCGTAATAATCGTATCCGGGCTGCGCTTGATGTTGCGCATTAATCGTCCTAGTATTACCCCTGTATTGCTTTTCATTTACATCTCCTCCTTTTTGCCGATGATCGCGAGGAAAATTTCCTCTAATGTTGGCTGCTTCTCGATATACTCCACTTTCGCTGGCGGGAACATCTCTTTGAGTTCTTTAAGGGTGCCTGTTGTGATGATTTTCCCACCATGTAGGATGGCAATATGGTCAGCCAGCTGTTCGGCTTCCTCCAGATACTGGGTTGTCAGCAAGATGGTCGTGCCTCCGCCGGCAAGCTCCTTGACGGTATCCCAAACTTCCATCCGCGCTTCGGGGTCAAGCCCTGTCGTTGGTTCGTCGAGAAAAATCACTTCTGGCGACCCAATCAGGCTCATGGCGATGTCAAGCCGGCGCTTCATCCCGCCGGAATACTTATCCGCCCGGCGGTTGCCCGAATCGGTCAGGCTGAATCTTGCAAGCTGATTGTCAGCGACTTGAGCGGGATTGGAAACTCCTCGTAACTTGGCTATCATCATCAGGTTTTCCCTTCCTGTGAGCATTCCGTCTAAAGCTGCGAACTGCCCTGTCAGGCTAATGCTCTGGCGAACATGATCTGGTTGACGCTGGACGTCAAAGCCGCAAATACCGACTTCGCCGCCATCGGGCTTCATCAGGGTCGAGAGGATGTTGACCGTCGTCGTCTTTCCTGCTCCATTTGAGCCCAGTAGGGCGAAAATTTCGCCACGCCGCACCTCAAAATCCACCCCCTTTAAGACTTCCTTATCTTTAAAGGATTTTTTTAACCCTTTTACAGAAATCGCTGCATTACTCATACTTTTTTCCTCCTTATCATAAGAGCAGCAAGTTGCTAGACTGACTATATTCCACTACTCTGTCTGACTGATATTCTGTATTACTTACTACCTAGTTAAAAATATAACTGAATAGTGAAGGTGGCACATTTCATTGGTAACCAGCTATTCAGTCGAGATAATCTATTGAATTTACTTTTTTCCAACTGCTTCATGATTCACTGATTCAAATCTTCCCCCATATTGTCGATATAGGTTGTAGCGGTAGCCATTCGTTCGTCGGTATGGAAGCCAAGTCTTCCCCAGTGACGGTTTTGCATGGTTAAGTGTCGATGCTAGACGAAACTCCACTTGGAATTCACCGTTAGCCACGACCAATCGAATCATTCAACTTCTTGCGATATTTGTCCTTCCAAGTTTGCTCATCCTTCACCAAGTCGTCGCAGAAAGCTGCCACGTCCTCGCCCGTAAGGTCAGTGACTTTCTTGCCATCCGCAGCTCCTTCCTCGAAAAGGTCGAGAATGCCAACAAAGATACGGCTGCTGGCCTTCCAGTCGGTGGGACCACCACCAGCAGTCCACATATATTTTTGGATAGCTTTGTAAGCGTTTCGGTACTCACTTGGAAGTGCCTTTGCACGTGCCTCCATCTCCCTCCATTCCCGCTTGTCATCCAAACTTCCGATAATTTTTTCAAAAAAATTCATTTTACTTCTCTCCTTTTGAATTTATTTTAGTCTTAAGTTCGTTGATTTTACTTGAGATGAAATCCCATTTTTGCCAAAAAATCTTAAGATGCTCTTGACCTGCTGCGTTGAGTGTGTAAAATTTTCTCGGGGGTCCCATAGTGGATGGCTTTTTCTCGATGTCCACCAGATTGTTTTTCTCAAGCCGCATGGTAATCGTATAAACTGTGCCTTCAACCACATCAGTGAAGCCAAGTTCTCGCAACTGTTGTGTAATTTCATATCCGTAAGTTTCTCCACGGCTGATGATTTCAAGCACACAACCTTCAAGCACCCCTTTCAGCATTTCCGTGATATTTTCCATTCTCTACCTCCATTTATATTTTACTTATATTTTTTCAGTACTCTGTAACACAGGTATTTGGTATTACAGATATTCAGTAATACTGACTACTAGTATATAGTATTACCAATTAGCGTCTCTTGTCAATAAAACTTTTTGTCAAAAAAGCCCTTATTACGACTTCAAAGGTGTTTTATCAAATTTGACAGCTTAGACTTTAGCCAGACATGTGATTATTCTAGGAATTCGCAAACCAAACAGGCGACTATTTAGTTACGAACGCATTGAGTCAATTAATTTTTTGCGTTTGTTAATTTATAGGCTGATCAATAAGTTTTGTGAAACTAAACTCCCTCAATAAATAAAAGGAACATCTTAAAGGAATGCCCCTTTTATTGAATAAATTTAAGCTATTTTAATGCTATGTAAATCTCAATTTCACCATCAGGGTCATATTTCTCAAAATCATAGGAGTATGCCCTAGCCAATGTACCAGCATTTTCACGCTCCCATATTTTCCTCCAAGTGTTTACAACCCCTTGAGCATCTCCTCTATCTACTTTGAAGATTTCATATTTTGTGTGCTTTGGTAATTCCAATAAAGGTTCACTGTTATTATCTTCAATGATGATACTTAAAGAATAATCTCCTTTCTAGTCACTCTCATAGTTATGATACACTCCGTATACCGTTATTCATTACTAGCCGCCTGAATATCCCCCATTTGAACTGAAACATCTTCAATCAGTTGAATAACATCCAGAAGAACCGCCCCCTTTATTCCTTCACATACTTTTTTTATTATCACAAAGAAAAAAAATTGACACATTACTGTTAATGACAGCATACTGTTATTAACAGTAATATATCATTGGTAAAAAATGGAGGTTATTTACTTATGAAACATACAGGGAGACATACAGGTGCATTCCTATTGCTGTTTTTAACAGAGGGAGATAACTATGGAGGGAAACTCCTTCAAAAGTGTGAGGAAGAGCTTCCCATCAATCCAATTGACAGTTCCATATTATATCGTACATTAAAAAAATTAGAGGAAGAAGGTGCTGTAGAGTCTTATCTGTATGCATCTGATCGAGATAAACCGATAAGGATGTACAAAATCACCGTAGTTGGTAAAAGGAAATTAGAGGAGTTTCAACTAGATATCGAAGTTAAAATTAAAAATTTATCGTTTTTCCTTGAAAGATATAAAGAATGCAAGGAAAAAAATAATGATTAGTGGAATTATCCTCTATACTATTGCGACTATTTATTTTGGTGTTTCCTTCATAAAAGACAAACATAAAACAAAGGAAGCCATTTTAAATTCATGGAAGATGTTTCACAATGTTTTACCGGATTTATTAGCCATTATGTTTTTCATTGGGCTAGCATTATCCTTATTGACACCGTCTCTTATTTCATCCATTATTGGCGAAAGTTCCGGCTTACTAGGTATCATTTACTCAACAATCATTGGCTCAATAGCTTTAGTTCCAAGCTTTATTGTCTTTCCTCTTGGACATACCATCATTCAACATGGTGCTGCTCTTCCACAAGTAGCCGTATTAATGTCAACAATGATGTCTGTAGGCCTTGTAACTTTATCTATGGAACAAAAAACTTTTGGAAGAAGTTTTGCTTATGCTCGAAATATTTCTGCCATAATAATGTCTCTTATATTTGCATTGATTATTGGGGTGGTAATGACATGAAAAAGCTAAAAAGATATCGGTTCTTTTTCATTTTATTATTAGGACTTCTTATTATTGCATTTATAAATCAATCTATAGCTATGAAAACCATTCAGATAACTGGTAAAAGTATCTTGGATATGTTATTCCTCCTTCCTCCTATATTCATATTAGTGGGATTATTAGATCAGTGGGTAAAGAAAGAATCACTTATTCAATATATGGGTGAAAAATCAGGTATATATGGTGTATTCTTCACCTTATTATTAGCAACGGTAGCTGCAGGCCCTCTTTATATTGCCTTTCCAATTGCAGTACTCTTATTGAAAAAAGGAGCCAGTGTCCGCTATATAGTGTTTTTCTTAGGTGCTTGGTCAACAGTGAAATTACCAGTTCTAGTCTATGAACTCACTTCATTTGGTTCAAAATTTACACTAATTCACATTTGTTTTGGCCTCGTTTTTTACTACTTAACAGGCATTCTTTTTGAAAAAATTTATAGCAAACAAAAGTTGATAAAGTATGATATAACAAAGGAAGTCTAGATTTAAAAGCAATAATCACCCAAATTCCAGATTTTTTGTAGCTGTAGCTTTAAAGTTAATTTTAATCCATTAGGAGACGAATTTTCACCGAAACATAATAGGGAAATATGTTAATGAAATTTAAAGAGAGTATGAACTTCCTATAGAGCTTGGCTCCTTGGGATGTTGATGAGTTACATTGTTTTTTAAAATCCTTCCGTCTCTAACCCAATTTATTACGCTAAAGTAAATATAATTAAATGCCCTCATTTAATAATGAAGAGGCAGACTCAATTTAGCCCAATAATCGGATTACATTTTGCAAATAAAAAAATTCAAGATAGAAAATCTAGTCTAAATCTAGTAAGATATCTTCATGTGACATTAGATAAGGGGTTAAAAAAATGAGCGTATTAAACGTACAAAATTTAAGTCATGGTTTTGGTGATCGTGCAATCTTTAATGATGTGTCTTTTCGACTATTAAAAGGCGAACATGTTGGATTAGTTGGCGCAAATGGTGAAGGTAAGTCTACTTTCATGAATATTGTTACTGGGAAGTTACAACCCGACGAAGGAAAAGTGGAGTGGTCACGAAAAGTTCGTGTTGGTTATCTAGATCAGCATGCTGTACTTCAAAAAGGGACTACAATGCGTGACGCTTTGAGTACTGCTTTTCAATATCTTTTTGATGCTGAAGCAGAGATTAATGAACTTTATGCAAAAATGGGTGATGAAGGCGCCGATATCGATGCATTACTTGCAGAAGTTGGAGAGCTACAAGAAACGTTAGATAGTAATGATTTCTATCAAATTAATTCAAAAGTTGAGGAAGTGGCTCGTGGTCTAGGGTTAGACGCTGTTGGACTCGATCGAGATGTTGATGATCTTAGTGGCGGGCAACGAACGAAAGTGTTGCTAGCTAAGCTTTTACTAGAAAAACCTGAAATCCTATTACTAGACGAGCCTACGAACTATTTGGATGAACAGCATATCGAATGGTTGAAGCGCTATTTACAGGAATATGAGAATGCATTTATCTTGATTTCACATGATATTCCATTCTTGAACAATGTGGTTAACTTGATCTATCACATGGAAAATCAAGAGTTGAACCGCTATGTTGGTGATTATGATAACTTCTTAAAAATATATGAAATGAAGAAGCAACAGCTAGAGTCTGCTTACAAGCGTCAACAACAAGAAATTGCTGATTTAAAGGATTTTGTTGCTCGTAACAAGGCAAGTGTTGCGACCCGTAATATGGCGATGTCTCGTCAAAAGAAGCTCGACAAAATGGAAGTTATTGAATTGGGTAAAGAGAAGCCGAAACCAGAGTTTATTTTCAAAGAAGCTCGTGCTTCTAGTCGTTGGATTTTCGAGGCTGAAGATTTGGTTATTGGTTACAATGAACCACTTTCTCGCCAGCTGAATTTAAAAATGGAACGCGGACAAAAAATTGCATTCGTGGGTGCAAACGGTATTGGGAAGTCTACTCTTTTAAAAAGTATTCTTGGGTTGATTAATCCGCTTGAGGGTAAAGTGGAACGTGGTGAGTATCAATACATCGGGTACTTCGAGCAGGAAGTTAAACAGTCCAACTACAACACTTGTATTGAAGAGATTTGGAGCGAGTTCCCAAGTATGAATCAGGCTGAAGTCCGTGCTGCTCTTGCAAAATGTGGATTAACGACAAAACATATTGAAAGTAAAATCGAAGTCCTTTCTGGTGGCGAAAAAGCCAAGGTTCGATTGTGTAAAATTCTAAACACAGAAACGAATTTATTAATTCTAGACGAACCTACCAATCACTTGGATGTGGACGCAAAAGAAGAATTGAAGCGTGCGTTAAAGGCATATCGCGGAAGTATCTTGATGGTATCACATGAACCTGATTTCTATCGTGAAATTGCGACTGATATTTGGAATTGTGAGGATTGGACTACGAAAGTGTTTTAAATACAGATGAAGGGGTACCTCAGTAAGATTTTACTGGGTACCCTTTTCTATTATTTTAATATTAGGTTAGGAACACCTTCAACGTGCGTGAAGTGTAATTGACAACACATTAGATGTTGGTGGGTTTATCAACATTACAACTGATTTCCTTCTCAACTAAGCAACTCTGTGGGTAATTATTCCTTTACCATCTAACTACACACTCGTCCGAGCACATAAATTCATGTGCTCTCCCCCAGCAAATTACTCTCATCCAATATTTACTTTAGTATGTGCTGTGAACGATAGATACCTGGGGTTGTTCCGATATTTTTCTTGAATACTTGATTAAAGTATTTTTGATTTTCGTAGCCTACCTGTTTACAAATCTCGGATACCTTTAAATTGGTGGTTCTTAACAGTTTTTTGGCATTATTTAATCTGACCTTTGTAATATATTCAAAGATGGTGCTGCCAACTGCCTTAGAAAACAAGTTACAAAGGTAGGCAGGGTTCTTATGGAATAGCTTGCCTAAATCATCTAAGACAATTGGTTCTTTATAATTAGCATTAATGAAACTTTTTAAATCGATGATTAATTTTTCATTATATGACACGTGATTTTCATTTAAATTAGCAGTGAATTGCCCAATAAATTGTTCTAGCCAAACTCTGATTTCTTCAAAAGACTGCAGTGGATTTAATTCTTGGTAAACTAAATATCGGTCGCCGCCACTTTTATTTATTTCATATTCACTTTCGATATATTCCAAGAAATGATTAACGATTTTAAAACAGACGTATTTTGTTTTTTCTGGGGGGAGGCTACTCTTTTGACAATCGAGAAAAACTTTGTCAATGAAAAGATTCATGTTGCTAAGAAGGTTTGGGCCTTTTCCATTAAAAAATGTATCAATTTTTTCAATAATACGATTACCAAAGGAATGATTGAACGTTTCTAATTCTTTATAATAGGTAATTAACTGGTTTGAAAAAAGACCATTTTTCAACGCTTCTTTTGCTTCACTATAGGCTTTCTTTATGTCCGAAATAGTTACATAGATATTACTTACTCCAACCATCGGTCTTATGTTCATATCATGAAAGAGCAATGACACAAGATCCTGAACCAAGTCATTCCCTAGCTCTGAACCAGCATTTGAAATCATGATGACGATTTCACTATCAATCGTATAGACAAAGTTCTGTATCTTCCTGTTTTCCAATAGGCTTTTTAAACTCTCTAAGGAAGCTTGAATTTTCTCAATGTTATTTGAATCATCCCAGTCAAACCCCTTCAATCCGATGTTAAAAAAAGAAAAACTTTGTAGCTTTTGGTCCTTTTCCGGCACAACAAATCTTTGGCCTAAAATGTAATCAAGGACACGCTTTTCTTCTAAAGCCATTTGATATTCATTAATCTGCACAGTTGCTTGTTTTTCATTTTTTATCTTTTCTATTTTTAAAATGGCCTTTTTAATAGAATGAACAATTTCTTCTACTTCAATAGGTTTAACTAGATAGTCGATAGCCTCGAGTTGAACAGCCCTTTTGGCGTAATCAAACTTTGAATAACCGCTTATAATGATAAAAACAGTATCAAGATTAAGAGCCTTTGTTTCTTGAATTAAATCCAATCCATTTAATTTAGGCATTCTTATATCTACTAAGACAATGTCAGGCTCTTTATTCATGATTTCTTTAAGTGCTTCTTCTCCATCTGATGCAGATCCTACAATTTCAATCTGATGCTCCTGCCAGTTAACTGCTGATTTTAAACCTTCAATTACAATTTTTTCATCATCAACAATTAAAAGTTTATACATAATAGAAAACTCCTTAAAAATTGTCATGGATGATTTCGTCATTCCTTAGGCCAACCTTAAGATAAACAGTAGTTCCCTTTCCTATATCACTTTCAATCTTTAATCCATATTCTTTTCCATAATAAATTTTCAATCGTTCATTAATATTTTTTAAAGCATAACCATTTTTGTTAATATCTACTGCATTCATGTCAAATCCCTTTCCTGTATCACGAATAATGAAAAGTAAACCTTTCTCGACCTTTGTGCCTTCAATCAAAATAGTACCGCTTTCCTGATGTTCCAACCCATGGTAAACAGCGTTTTCTACAATTGGCTGTAACAGCAATTTAATGATACTTTCTTCCATGATTTCAGGTTCAATCGTAAATGAGTAGTGAATTTTATGGTCAAAACGAATATTTTGAATATCCAGATAACTTTTAACTTGTTCTATTTCATTCTTTACAGAGGTAATATGATTTCCATCATTTAGGGTAAGTTTAAAGATTTTTGACAAGTTAATCGCAATTTTAGCTATTTGTTTCGCTTTTGCCTTTTCTGCCATCCAATAAACGGTGTTCAACGTATTATATAAAAAATGCGGATTAATGTGGCTTTGCAGGGCTAATAGTTCTGCTTCCTTTTCCTTGATCTGTGATTTAAATAACCTTTTTGTTAAATCATTATTCCAATTATAAAGGTGAACAATCTGTTTCCCAATCTCTCCAAGTTCATCCTCATTATTAAAATCAATACCCACTATTTTCTCTCGTTTTTCCATTTTTTCCGTAACCATGCGCAGCAAACTTAACTGGTTTGTTATTCTCCTCGTTATAAATAAAGCAAAAATTAAGGAGATGATTAATGCAATGACTAATAGTGAAATCGTTACCAATCGAAGTTGGTTAACCTCGTGAACAATATTTTCATAGGGGATCATACTGACGACATCCCAATTTGTTTTCTTGTTTGTATGAACATTAAAGAAATATCGTGTTCCATTGATCACTTTTTTTTCTGTTCCGCTTTTCTCACGACTTTGAATGATTTCGGCTACCTGAGAGGAAGAGAAACGATTGCTGCTTGAAAACAGAATTTTATCATCATCCAATATTAAAATATCGCCTGGTGGATTACTATTTTTAAACATATTTTCAAAATAAGATCGATCGAGATCGATCAGGACAATCCCATTTTGTTCCTTCGTTCCAAGATCTCGAATATTTCTTCCATAAAGTAAAGATTGATTACTATCTTTCACAAGTTCTAAATTACTGCCATTTAGCCATTCACCCTGCCACTGGCTATGGAGTAAACGCGGATAGATATTGGACTTTATAACCGCTTGATAGATGTCAGATTTCAACTTCCGTTCCCCGCGGTTTACTTTCAAAAAGCCATGATTTTCATTCCCAACGTAAATCGCATTGATATAGGGGTTATTTACCACTGTAATATTATTCAAATTTTCTAAAGATGACGTTTCTAATCTGTATAATTTCGCATCTGTTTTTTTATAGGTTAAATAAGACTGTATTTCATTTGATAGAAAGATGTCATTCGATAAATTCTCTACATTGCTTACAAAAGCATTAATATTCCAATCGACAATCGTTAAAAAGTTATCAATCGTGGTAGACACTTTATTTTCTATAACTTTACTAAAATAAATGAACGTTAAAGGACCAATAACTAGTAAAGGGATTAGTGCTGAAAACAGTGCTAATAAGATAATCTTCCGCTTAATTGGAGATTCTATGAGTCTCATTAGTTTAGCCATTATGTTTCTCCAGTTTATTAATTTTGTCCATGATCATTTCCCCATTATTTGCAAATACCTCAATCAAGGAACGATTGACAAATACATGAAATTTTATCCGATGCCTTGGTGCTTTAACCGCTTCATGATTGATAGATGGAAAGAATCCATTAAAAGTGGTTTCACCTGAGTTTCCTCTATCAATGTACATTTCCTCTTTTTCAACATTATACCTTATCACGGTTTCTTTTTTGGCTGATTTCAACACTTTTATCCCAAATTCCTTAGCTAAATCAAACCCACAAAAACATAGTTGAATATATATTATTTATGCTCCTGGCGTTGGAGTGGCTCTGAATGCATTTACAGTTTTGTCCATAACAACCTGTGAATCACTTCCCGAATCAAGAATCGTATTTTGAAGCGATTCTTTTTCTACCAATACTGTTGTTACGGTAAGTGGCCCTGATGCTTCGGTAGTCAACAAAGCTTCTACTTGCGCAGAGAAACAAGAATCACTTATCTTGGCATGAACCTCCGTGGCAACAACATGATTATTAGAAATATAATTTCCACTACCCGAAACAATACGTATGATTACTGGTGTTGCACCTACCGGCTTGATGTTCTGAGTATTAATTACTTCAGAAAAGTGATTAGCAATTACAGAATTATTATTGCCACTGATATAGAGGAGACCAAACAAATCATTTAAACCATTGTCAATTCCCAGAAAAGGAGTCCAAGGTTCATGATCACGTAAAAAGTGATTTGAAGAAACCAAGTTTTCCGAACAATTTTCCCTGAATACCACCATTCCTGGATAAAATGAATGAAGTCTATTATTTGTGATACTAGAACGTGTCACACCATCAAAATAGATACTACTCGCACCCCGTGGAAAAATATTATTCGCTGTAATCAAAAGTCCACCAAAATTTTGAGCGTAAATTGAATATCCTTTATAACCGGCTCCTATCAAGTTATCGGATATTTTTGAAGCCTGACCCCAACCTCGTAGTTCTATACAGTTACCACATTCAGCTATGAAATTATCATGTATAGTCAGTGCATCTGCATGATAAATAGTAATTCCATGCTCTAAATACACAAACCCCATGCCTGTAATCCGAAATGAGTCACAAGCACTTGCAACATAAATACCCGTTTTCCCGTTAGTGTATGTGTTTTCCGGATTTGTTTCTCCTCCACCATCTTCAATAAAATGCAATCCATCAATACAAAAATTAGAAAACTCTACCGAACTTATTCGGGGATTTCCACTTCGTTCAACATAAAATGCAGCTCCTTTATCTTCCTCGTCATTTACTTCTAGAGGAATATCTACGAGTATGCGACTTCCTCCCGGCCACAATTCATGCAAATCCGCCCATTCATTCTCAGAAGTATTAAAACGAATACTCGAAGATGTAAACCCGTGTCCAGAACCCATAATTTTAAGATAACTGATGTCTATAACTACTTGACTGCCAAGATGATAATCTCCCGGTGGAATATAGATAACCGCACCCGGCTTTCCGCCTTTATTCACATCAGTGTCCGTTTGCCTACTTTTAATATCTGCTATAATGCTATTAATTACCTCACCAATATCCTCATACGGATTACCGACTGGCCACTCTGTTACGTCGTAATAATTTTTACTAGCCATAAATGAATTCTCCTATCAATTTAGTGTGTTTGTTCATAAACTACTTTTTCCTTGATTCAAGATTAAGTCATTATTCTTTTACTGCTCCTAAAGTCATGCCACTTACAATATAACGCTGTACGAAAAAGGAAAATATCATAACAGGCAGACTAAATGAGATCGCCGCAGCTGTCATTGGCCCTAAATCAAGATTATAAGCAGTTAAAAATTCTGAAATTCCTACTGTCGCCGTTTTGGCATTTGTACTGGTCATGAGTAAAGAGAACAAAAAATCATTCCAAGCTAACATAAAAGTAAAGATAGCAGTCGTTGCCAGTCCAGGAAGTGACACCGGAAGAATAATTCTGATAAAGGCCCCGATCCAGCTGCATCCATCCACTCTTGCGGCTTCATCAAATTCCTTTGGAACCGAGTCAAAAAAACCTATCATTAACCAAATGGCAAATGGGACATTTAAGCTGGTATACACCAAGATTAAGGCAAAATGGGTATCAATCAAGCCCATACTTTTTACAATCATATACATCGGAATCGCAATACTAATCATTGGTACCATTCTAATCACTAACGTAAATAACAAAAAGTAACTTCCTGTTATGGAAGAAAACCTAGAAATTCCATAAGCAGCCATCGCACCACAGAATACGCTTAAAATGGTGCTGGCACCGGCCGTAATTAAGCTATTTAAAAAATACTTTCCTATAGGCAAGTAATCGAACATTTTCCTATAATTTTCTATTGAAAATTTCGAGGGCCATAAAGTCGGTGGTGCAGTCACTGCCTCGGCGGAAGGTTTCAATGATGTTAATAGCAGATAGAGATACGGACCTAGGAATAATAAAGCCAATAAACAGGTGACCACCAATACAATCAGCGTCCATATTTTATGTTTAAAACGAAAACTAGTAAGACTAACTGGTTTTTCAACAATCGTTTCTTTTATTGGCATGTGGGCCATGATCTATTTCACCTCTCCTTATGAATGCCTTCTCCTAGGTGACCACATTTTTGTAATGAAGAAAGAACTTAGGACTAATAAAATGATGATAAAAATGACGGCCATGGCACTTGACTGCCCCACTTCTCCATATCGGGTCAATGTCTTATACATATAGGTACTTAGCAACTCGGAAGAAAAACCTGGTCCTCCTTGCGTTAGCACCCACACAATATCAAATGTTCTTGCAGCATCAATAATACGAATTAATAAGGCTACAGTTGCGACTGGGATAAGAGAAGGAAAAGTAATGTAACGGAATTTATGCCATTTATTGGCCCCATCCATATCAGCAGATTCATATAAACTAATAGGAATGCCTTTAATCCCTGCTAATAGAACGAGCATAATGAAAGGTGTTGTTAACCAGATGTCTGCAATAATCGTAGAATAGAGTGCAAAACGTGAGTCTGATAACCAGAGTATTTGATGCGGATCAGAAAGTATTCCAAGTTTATAAAGCCCCCAGTTAATAATGCCGAATTGATCATTAAGCATAAATTTCCAAATTATCCCTGTGACTAAAGGTGCCAGCATAAGCGGGCTTAACAATAGAGTCCGAATAAATTGGCTTCCTTTAAAAGCATTGCTGAGAAGCAAAGCAAGGATAAGCCCTATGATAAATTCGAAACCAACCGCTACTCCTATATATACCACTGTGTTCAAGAGGGCTTTTAAAAAACGTTCGGAAGTCAACGAGTTTGTATAGTTTGCAAAACCGACAAATTCTCGTAATGAAGGATTA
Organism: Robertmurraya korlensis; assembly: GCF_023715225.1. Lineage (GTDB taxonomy): Bacteria > Bacillota > Bacilli > Bacillales > Cytobacillaceae > Robertmurraya_A. Next base: position 277,524 of record NZ_JAMBNS010000004.1, on the reverse strand, counting down.
ATGATATCAATCTTATAAAAACTGTCTCTAATTAAGAGAAAAATTGGATAGACCAGAAATACCAACATAAAGATCCCAGCAGGAAAGAAAAAGACCGTCGATAATGCCCCATTTCTCAGTCTCAAGAAAACCGCTCCTTTCTATCAAAATGGTATTTTTTAGAACCTTTTCATTGAAAAAATAGTTCAATGAAAAGGTTCTATACAAACATATTATTTTACTGTGGCGGTAATAAATCTTTAATTACATCTGCTGCCCAATCAAGTGCCTCTTGAGGTGTTTTTTCACCGGAAAGTGCATATTGTACGGCTGGAATGAGTGCTTCACTTTCAATTTCTTGCCATTCCTTAATAGCAGGTCGATTTTGTGTTTGTGGTCCGCTTAATGTCGTCATAAGCGGTTTCAAATGTTCATAGCCCTGCTGCGTGCTATAACTTTCAAATACAGATTTTCTCGCTGCTACGCCTAATGATTTCATAAATAGTTCATTCTTTTCATAAATAAAGTTGAGGTACTCCTTGGCGATCTCCTGTTTTTTGGAAGAACTAGGAATAACCTGATACCATGGGCCTGGGACAGCACCTATTCCTGCTCCGCCGCCAATCATTGGAGCACTTCCAACTTTTCCTGCTACCTTTGATTGTTTAGAGTCATTTGAAGGGACATAAAAGTGACCCCATGCAAGCATCATCGCAGATTTTCCATTCCAAAATAGCTCAGATGTTTCAGCAGATGCCATTTCAAGTGCACCTGATGGAACCGATTGATCCTTTTTCAAAAGATCAACTAAGAATTGTAAAGAATCAACATACGGTTTCGTATTGACAAGAACTTTGCCTTTATCACCAACTACCAAAGGTTTCGCACCTGCTTGGGCTGCATGATCTAACCAGCTGGCTACCGCATCTCCATTGTTCGCACCAAAGACCGTTGTTCCGTACATATCCACTTTTCCATCATTATCGGTATCTTTAGTAAAAAACTTGGCAACATCACTATATTCATCCCATGTTGTTGGCGGATGTAGCTCATATCCATACTTCGCTTGGAAATCAGCTTTGTTCTTTTCATCTTCGAAAAGATCTTTACGATAGATTAAATTTTTGGCGTTCGTCCATACCGGCATTCCATAAACCTTATTCTGATAACTTCCACCTTCTACTAATCCTGGGAATAAATCATTTTTAAGGTCATCTGTCATGAGATCTTCTAACGGTAAAAGTCCGCCAGCTAGAGCAGGAAACCAAAGTATATCGATGGTTGCAACATCGAATGCTCCTGCCTGTGAAGCTACCTCAGCCTTAAGTTTGTCATAGACTCCGGTATAGGGAACGGATTCAATTTTAACTGTATAACCTGTTTCCTCTTTAAATTCCGTTGCGGTTTCTTTTGCTACCTTAAAGGCCGGGCTTCCCCCTTCAACTAGAACTGTAATCGTTTTGTTATCCCCGTTTGCTTCTGAACTTCCCGTTTTTTCTCCTGAACAACCCGATAATAAGAGAGATGATACTAATAATAATGAAACCATTGATAAGATCCCTTTTTTCTTCACCACAACAAGCCCCCTTAATTATTAATTAAATTATCTATCCCACAAACTAATCTTCGGTCCCTGTACCATGAAGTCCTTGCTGTCATATGCCTCATAATCTACATAATAGAATAAGTTCTCTACTTTTTTCTTCACTTTCACTGATTATTTGAATTTTCACACCATCCGCAAATGGCATCGTAAAACAACAGTTCGAGTTGCACCAGGTTCCACTATTGCAAAATCTCTATTTCCCCCTGTGCGGTCATAACTATATTCGTGTTTTGAACTTGCATTCCTAATAAATAGTAATCTCCCTAATGGACTATTAGGCTACTATACATTCATCGATCATTCTCCTCCATTGTTTTTATTTTTCAAAAATTTTGATAACGCTTACATTCCTTGGAGTAAAAATGATTATCTTTATTTCCTTTTGCCCCCTCTATCGTTTTTGTAAATCCTCTCTACACTCTTATTGTAATAATTAAGGTGTTTTAATAAAATTCTAACTTTTTTAGAAAAGGTTATATATATTTAGAACTTTTTCAATAACAAGCATCCCAGAATAATTAGAAGCTTGTTCCACTTTTTTCGATGAGGTGACAGGCACAGGGCATAAGAGATAAAGGAAACACGAAGAGCCTAAGCACGACTTGCAAACACATGATTGGCATCTTCGAAAAGGCATCATGGACTTTGCAACGAGCTGAACAGTAGCTTCTTTGAATATGCTTTGGCACAGGAGCAACAGCAATTGGATGTTAACGTATCGTAGAGAGAAGAGCGAAGTACAGCTGGGCTCGAGAAAGCTACCACTTTTCCTTCGTGAAAAAAGATACTGGTTTTTTAGACATCCTGGATTGTCGGGTCTATTGCTATGCAACAATAAAACAAAAAAGCCTCTTTACAAAAAGAGACTTTTTTAAATCTGCCACTTCATTTATTTTTTAAAAGCAGCAGTGAACAGCACTCCATATGGCTGGATGGTGAAGGCATACTATTTCAACACTTAAAAACCAGGGCATAATCCCTAGTTTTCATGCTTATTAACCAATCTTTCCATCAATATCAGATGTATCAACGTGATCTCCAAACCATTCGCTTAATTTCTCTTTTGCTTTATTCTTAATATCATCATCGATATACATAGCCACTTGGAACAACGCAACTCCTAGAGCGCCTAAATCATCTGTATACCCTACTCCTACCGCTATATCTGGAATTAAGTCCAACGGAAGAATAAAGTATCCCAAAGCTCCAATGATGATGGTCTTTGCCTTTACTGGCACTTCTGGTTTTTGAAGCGTAAAGTATAATAGTAATACTGCATACACAACGGAAGAACCTGCTTTTTTTGCAAACTTTTTTAATTTCTCCCAAAACTTTTCTTCAGAAAAGTGTTTTCCGGAGTCTTGGAATTCTTCTGAGTTAGTCATCTTTCTTCCCCTTTATAATTCAGTATATTTTTTACTTGATCCAAAAGATTTATTTACTGGATACTTCTGTCTGTTTTTACGAATCTTTTCTTTAATAGCCTGCTCTAAATTTATTTCCAGTTCATTTGATAGTAGCAATGCGTAGATCACCACATCTGCTAGTTCATCAGTAATATCATCCATTTTGTCGTCTCTTGCTTGTTCACTTGTTTTCCATTGAAAGTTTTCTAATAATTCACTTGCTTCCAAGGAAAGAGATATGGCTAGATCCTTTGGATTATGAAATTGCTCCCAATCTCTTTCATCTCGGAAGTCTACGATTTCCTCCATTAAAGGATCAAAGATGGATGATTCGAAATCAAATCCTTCATCCTTTAATTGTTGGAAAATTTGTTCTGCTTCTTCATATTGGGAAGATGGAACCATCAATGAAATTGAACTGGTTGGATTGCCTTTTATATCTTCACTGTCGGACCATTTGGTTTGCCATTCGATTTCAGGATGCTTTTCTTTTAATTCTTTAATTATTTTATCTAATCTGTTACGATCTCCACTAGTAAATGAATCCAAATACTCCAAGGTTACCGCCCCTTCTTACTTGCTCATATGTATGGATTTAATCCTAAAAACAATATTAATGGTAGTCACCTTTTTCCTCGGCAACCATCATCTGTTCATCACTCTTCGTACGATTACGATAAAGTGTTAATAAATGTGCTCTTAATTTAGGATCACTTGCAAATAGATATAGACCCTTTATTCCCCTCTTCAATAAAACATTGATCGAATTTAGTATGATTTGTTCCTTTATACTTTCAGGATCATCAAATTCATCTTTCCCCCTGAAAGCCTCCGTATCCTTATAATTTCCTGTAATAATCTTTAGTTCATTCTTTTCCTCATCATAGGAAACCGATGGTCCTAAAATGACACCCACATAATTCAAATCGAACCCTTGAATCGTATAAATAGAGCCAACTTCCCTGATGGTATCTTCCCTTTCAGCCCAGGTGGTATCTCCCTCAGTCGTATTCCATGGCAACTTAAATTGATCTTCTTCTATATAGTAAGTCTCACCATCTTTTTTATGAAGATAATCGAATGTTGAAACCATTCTTGCTAAGCCATATTTCTTATTCTTCTCACGTATTTCTTTATACATCTTAGCTGCTGAATCAAAAATTTGAAAATCAAACTCTTCTTTTTCAGGAATAGGTGTGATCTTCTTACCGATAAAATGGTCGAGCCAGCGAATCATTTTATCACTAGCCCGTATGCGAAATTGATTTTTTAATATATATTCTTCCGAATGTTGACTATCTACAAGACGGAGTAGCTTATTTTTATCCCAATAGCTTTTCATTTTTAACACTTGTTTCTCATCAAATACCAAAATGACAATTTTGCTATGTTTCATAATCTCTTCTAGATGGTTATTCTCTTTGAAATTATTAAAGCTGTCTGGTCTGGTTAATAATAAATGCGCTTCATCTACAAATACAATATCAGCTTTTTCGTTAGCTTTTTTTCGTTTGTTAATAAAAGGAGTCGGTTTGTCAAAATGATTCTTTTTAAGCGCCTTTACCTTCCCCGCAATTTTTTGATACGTTTTTAACATTTCCGAATGATTGACTAATAAAAAGTTATTACTGTTATGAAGAGCGGAAGATTTCTCCTTTGCTAACTCTTGAATCCGATTAAATACGGCGCTTAAAACCACACTCTTACCCGTACCTGCTTCACCTTTAACAAGGAAAACAAATGGTTCTTCGTCCTTGATATGTTTTTCACAAACCTCAATCATTTTTTCCTTCAACTCTATTTGTTCAGCCGAAAGCTCTTTGAAAGGAGATAATTTAAAAATATCTTTATTTTCTATGACTTCTCTTGAGTGGGTAACATAGTCCTTTTCCTTTAACTGGTCCCATAATTCATTAAATAACTTTTCATTATAAAACGGCTTATCATAATAATTGTGACTTACACTATCAGCTGTCTGACTCTTATTTTGAAGCTTATAGCGTTCATCTGCCAAAAAATAATTGATAAGCTTCGTTTCAATATTATAGGTTGCTGAACGATTGAACTTTTCATGAACAATCAATGTCATTTGATTCAATGATTTTCTTTCCAGATTATTCATATGATTCTTCATTCGGTTTCTTACCGCTACGGACTCTCCAATGTAAACCATCGTGTGATTGTTTAATAAATATACCACTGGGTAATCGGAATAAGGTTTACCTTGTAAGGATTCTATTGAAGTATGAGTAAATGGCATGGATATGATTTCTAATGTATTCATTAAGAAATACCTTTCATATTACCTTTTAATGATTTATATGAATATTTTACCATATAACAATAATAGCATTTACAATTATATTCTTTTTCAAATTCAAAAGAGTTTATAAAGGTTTAAGGTGACTCGTGTGATAGTCAGTAGGCTTCTCTCCTTCAAAATCACATCAAAAATGATTACTTAAGGTCATATAAATGAATTAGATGAATATATAGAAATAACCATAATATGTCTTCATATAGAAAAATTACAACTGTGATTGTATATCCCTATTTTTATACAAAAAAGCATAGATTAACGTGAGATGACTAGTTCTAACCAAAGGAATAAAAGAATACTTAAGGAGAGGTAATGCAGATGAGAGCAGCAATATATTCAACCTATGGTCCCCCTGAAGTAATAGAGATAAAGGATGTCGAACAGCCTTCCATTAAGGAGGATGATAGAGTACTGATTCGTGTACACAGTGCATCGGTGAATGCTTTAGACTATTTGTACCGAAAGGGCTATTTACCTACAAGGTTAGATAATGGACTAATAAAACCTAAAAATTCCATACTGGGTATAGATGTTGCGGGTAGGGTTGAGGCAGTCGGTAAAAACGTACATAGATTTAAGATAGGTGACCATGTTTTTGGAAGCTGTTTCGGGTCCCATTCTGAATATGTCTCTTCGCGTGAGATATTCCTAAGTCATAAGCCTAAAAACATAACTTTTGAAGAAGCAGCAGCTATACCATGTGCTGGTCAAACTGCGCTACAAGCATTACGTGATGTAGCACAGGTTAAAAAAGGACAAAAAGTCTTAATATATGGTGCATCAGGTGGTGTTGGGCACTTTGCTGTTCAACTTGCACAATCCTTTGGGGCTGAGGTGACGGCTGTTTGTAGTACCTCCAATCTCGATTGGGTTAAGGAACTTGGGGCGCATTACGTTCTTGATTATACCAAGGAAAATTTCGCAGATAATGGAAAGAAGTACGATGTGATTCTGGATGCAGTTGGGAAGCGGACATTTTTCAGTTGTATACGCTCTTTAACCGAAAATGGTGTTTATATTACTGAACACCTATTTTACCCTAAATATCACCCGGTTCAATTAATGATAAGTTCATTCATCGGTGGGAAGAAAGCAAAAATTCATTTTGCGAAACCAAATAATAGCGATCTAGATTTTTTATGCAGTCTTGTGGAGGAAGAAAAATTAAGACCCGTTATTGAGAAATGCTTTCCTTTGGAACAGATTGTAGAGGCTCACCAGCACATTGAAAATGGTCGTACAAAGGGGAAGATTGTTCTTAAAATTAAGGAATAAATTTATATCTGGTACTTGTGTCTATTGAAGCTGAACTATTAATCAAAGGGTGTAGTTAATTATGTATTTTACCGACATCTATCTGTCGGTTTTTTAGTGTCAGGGATAGCAAACAAAACCGCACACAGATTAGTAACTAGATAATTATTTTTAAGCGATTGCTAATCGGTGTGCAGTCAATCATTATTGTTCTTTATGTAACAATGCAGTTAAGGTATACACCCACTAAACCCTAGTTCTCTTGTAAAATCCCCCCTGCTCCACACATTGATTTCACCTCTTTTTGCAACCGATCGATTGAGCTGTGGCAAACAAATCACTGGGTAATCGAAATCATTCGCTGTACTATGAACTAATTAACGTTATTAGTAACAACTGCTTAGATTATTAAAATGAAATAAATCCTTCCTTTTACTATTATTATATTTATTATATGAAGGACTTATCATATCAACATATATTATTTTTTATAAAAAACAGAGTTACTAATCAATTTAGAGATTTGTAACTCTGTCCTATTAAAATTGACTTAGATACCGGTGGTCTGGGTCGAACTGACACTCCAGAGGAAAACGATTTTGAGTCGTAAAATCGATAAAACGTTAACAGAGTAGGCTTTAAAATAAGGTGTTCAGCAATTTAAAAACCCTACTAGGATTCTTTATTAATTCATACTTAGCAACTTCAAACGCTTTATGTTTGCTGGTAAATTTAATACTCTGTTCTATCCTATTAGAACTTACCTTTATATTATTTATTTTAAAGTCAGTTACCTGCTTTGCATAATCCACATTAACATTATCTAAATTCAGAACTATTTTGTCGGACATCCTCCTCAACATTCTCCAAATAATCATTTCCTCACTAGACTTCATAAATAATTCCGGAAGCTCAGTAGATTCCTTTAAGCTATTTAAAGTAGTTAAGATATAACTCGATATTCCATATCCAACTGGTTTTATTATGCTTTTTAACGTAATCCAATTTGATATATAAAACTTTATGTAGTCTGTGTCTTTTATTTTAGCTGTCGTAACTTCCTCTATTTCCCCATAATATTTGATCCCATTCTCCTGCTGCTCTATTCCACTCTTAACATATAAAGCAACATACTTCACTTCCTGCCAACCCTTTTTCAATTTGCTAACCGGGATAGAATAGTATCCTTCTTTAATAAACCGGAGATACTCCTCACCATTTGAGACAAGTCCAACTAATACCATTTCGTCTAGACTGGATTTCCATTCCTCTAATGTACCTCTTGGCAAAATTCCTTCCTTTTGAATTTCCTCAGGACTTTTATTGATTAACCATTCCACAAATTTCTCAACTAATTCTGTTGCGTTTGGCAGAAAAGGAAGCCCACCGATGTTAACCTTATTTATACTTTGATAAAAGTGATGATTTTGAAAGGTATGTTCATCAAACCATGGGAACAGAACATACGCTCCAAAAGCTGTTCTTTCAAATGGTCCGTAATTTTCAGCAACTATCGAATCTCGATAACGATGCATCGTGTTAATATCATCTTCCATAGGACCAGGGGTTTTGTATCGGTATTTATAGTAGCTACCCTCTTGTGCATAGTCGATACGGTACTTGGCATCAAAAATATAATTAAATGTATAGTCTTTTCCCTTTTTCTCAATACTCAACATCGTGTCAGGCTTTTGTGGAATGGTAGGTAGTTTCCCCTCATACTTTTGATAGGTTAACACGATCTCTTCATTAGTAAGGGGATGCTTAAATACACGCTTGGCCATTCGATTTGCTTCCAGATTCACAAATAACCCTTCTCTGTTCACCTGGATAATGTCCTGACTCACGAGAGTATATTTTCGTCCCAATATCTGTCCAAGCTTTAGGAAGGTCCAATACTCATAAAGGGTAGCTACATCTTTTACTGACATCTGGTACAGCTTGCCTTGTAGGGCAAGTCCCTTTGACACCGTTAAGAAAATTTGAAAAGCGTCTCGATAGCCTGGAGCCATTTGTAATACGAGACTCATTACGGACCGGTCCAGCTTTCCGATTCTTGACCAGAAATGATTCTTCATTTTATTTTGAAGTTGTATAATCATTTTTTTTATTTTCTCTTTTAAATCTGGATCGGGTTCTACCATAAATTTGTTCATCTTTTGAACGGTCTCTAATAGATCAGTTAGCTTATGTATCAATCTCTCCATCATCCATTTAACATACCGATTTTCCAGTGTGTCGTAAGTTAACTCTTTCTTACTTTTTAACCCCTCATAAGGCATCAAGTTTTTACTATTAATAGTGATTCCTTTTTCAACTTCAACAAACAAGTTGGATCTCTTTCGCAGGTATGCCCTACTTGTACTATCAATTTTCTTGAGTTGATCCCCTCTAGCCTTTTCATACGTTTTTTGAAGTGTATGATGTGGCTGATGTTCAATGCGTGCAATGGCTTGTGTAAACTGACGGAAATGCTCAGAAATTAATCGGTAAAACTCCGCTCTTGTTGGTTTTCCCTCCAGTTTAACTGACGCTCCTAAATACGTTTTTCGAATAAAATGATAGGCCAGATTATAAATCTCGTCATTTACTTCCTCTAGAAGTTTCTTGTAGTCATTTTTGTAATCAAGCTTTGATGGAAAAATTTCTAGTGTAACTTCTAATAGCTTTTTGTTTTCCTGAAGAATATCAAAGGTTGTAAAACCCACTTCATTCTGGAATTGCAGATTACCCATAAGCACGGACTGAGTTCCAAATTCCATTGCTGAAACAGCTTGCCGTAATAAAGGATGCTCATGATAGAAGGTTAATTCCTGCCCTGTTTTCGACCAAACGACTAGCTGATACACTCCATTTTCGAAAAAGATGGGTCGTAGATTTACTGGATTGACCATCTGTTGTTCGTTGATGTCGTAGACTTTAATCTCCTGGATATTTACTCCTTCGACATTGAATTCCATCACATCATGGTAATCCATGTTCCGATATTGCTTTAACCCTTCATACCGTTCATGATATGGTTTTCCTTTTAACACTAAAGTTAAGTCATCTGTTTCCACCTTAACTAATTCAACATCTTCACGAGATCCAGAAGGAAGTGAAGCCATCTTTTAACCTCCCTAGCATTTCCACAACCTTTGCGGCACTTTTCGGGTATTTCGCACTTTGTAAATCGTGATCAGATAACTCTATCTCTTCCTCATACTGCTTGTTAGTAAATTGGACATAAAGCTTTTTGAGAAGTTGTTCGACCCTCATATCACTTCCAGCAATACGAGGTAAAATCTTTTGTAATATACAATGGTCAAACGCCTCGGAGAGTTCCAACAGGTTTGCCTCTTCGTTATATGCCATGTAGAAACAAATCTCATCACGTACACGATAACCAACGTGTGCATTGATTAACTGGAGTGCGGCGTTCATTTGTTCTAACTCGGTTGTTATCAACTCAACAATCCGATTATTCTTTACATAAAGATCCTTTAAATGGAGGTAAGTCGAAGCAAATGAATCTTGATCACTTACAATTGGATCCACTTGCTCTTGCTCGTGTAAAAATGAAAGGTTACCAAGATCAATCCGATTAAACTCAATGGTATTAGCTCGGTCCAATACCTTTTTACTGAAGGGATGGGTTGTTTCGTCCATGTTGACTGTACCAACGATATAAAGATTATTCGGAAGTTTCAAGTCGAATCCTGCTATTTCCTCGGAAAGTAAAGTCGAAGAAACAATATCTCCATCCTTCCACTTACGGCTTTCCATGACACTGAGGATATCGCTAAAATAATACTCAACACGTGCTAAATTCATTTCATCTAATAGCACAAAGTAAGGTAGATCAGGATGATTCTCTGCTCGTTTTATTACTTTCGTCAATGGTCCTTCTTTAAACTCTCCTTTAATATCTACATATCCTAGTAGGTCTGAGCCATCATTCCAATCCGGACGAATCGGAATCAAAGCGAATTGTCCATTTTCTTCGGTAGCTCCTACACTTTCCGCAAACCATTGAACCATTTTCGTTTTTCCAGTTCCAGAAATGCCTGAGAGAATGACAAAAGGCTTTGTTTTTAAGGATAGGAATAGATTGATTACTTCTACTTTTTTATAATAAAATCCTTTTGCTTTTATATATGTATATATATGATTAACGAGATCTGCGTTAGATAAATACGTTTTTGGATTCTCAGTAATTTGTATTGTCTGCTCTGTAGGCTTATACTCTAGCAACTTATTCCGTACCTCCGTTGGAAACCTTTCCTTAAATAAATTGAATATCTTTCGAGCAAACACTTCTGTTAACTCAAAAAAGTATCCTTGCTTAAGGTTACCGTTTCTATCAAAAGGTCCACCTTCTTCAAGTCTCCACTCTAAAGGAATATCTTCCTTCCTAATAGTAGGATTGATGTCAAAATAATTAAGTTTTACTAAATACCCATCTTCTTCCCAGTTATGAGTGGCAATGACTGAGGGTTTTGGCGCTTCAACCGCCTCCGATTGTACAATACCTACAGATTTGATTTCCATGGAAGAATAACAGAATACTATGTCTCCAACTTTTGGTTTTAATAAACCTACATGATGTGGGAGAGGTATTCCCTGTTTAGATTTTTGTGGAGCCCACAAAAACTCATTTTCCCTTTCTTCTTTGTGTGTTTGGCCTTGGTTAACCCACCAAAATGAAAAAACCTTACTCGTATTTAGTATCACTCGATAAACATAAGGTTCATCCGTTTGTAAAAAATCGATTGACTCTTCAATCTCTTTAGGGGTATGTACCGGTTTTTTCGATTTTTCTTCTCTATTATTTTCTAAATATTTATAAGAAGTGTTAAAAGTGCTGATTAGATACTCTCTAAGAAGACGATTTGTATCATATCGGAGCTGTAGAGACCCTTTATCGGAGTCTTTGCGCCTAAAATTTACTAATTGTATAGTGAATGACTTATCCTCAATTAATAACTTGATGTCAACTCTTTCGCCAACCTTTAAGAAATGATTAGCATTAGCAATAGCAAAATCATCATGAAACTCTATTGGAATATGTGTACCGTATTCAAATATGGACCAATCGACTTTTTTTCTTCCAATTAAATTGACAATATTAGGCTTAGACCAACTTCGTACTTCCTTTATCAATTAGAACACCAACTTCTTAATACTTTTCTTGTATAAATTTTTTCCAAACAATATCTATTCTTTAATTATTAAATGATTTCTCGGCCTCTATAAATAATTGACCGATTTTGTCTTTGTGATTTTTAATATCTTCTCGTTTCATTCGTATTCTATAGCATTTGCCTTTTGTGTCGTAATCAAGAACATCCAAAGATAATTCTTCGAGAATGTTATCAAAATCTTCAGTTTTGCTTAGTTTTGGTTGAACAATTATGTAATCTTTCCTAGGCTTAAAGGTTATGAAATTATTCGTAAGACCTCTTCTTTCTAATCCAATATAGAACTTATTAAATTTCAAGTTAATATTCGTTTCAATTTCCTCATGAATAATTTCCAATAAACTATCGGCAAGAGCAACAGTAGCTGGTGTAGCTTTTTCCTCCCAATACGTTCGATCAACGACTGTTTGGGCTATCTCTTCTTCATCACTATATGTTTGTAGCGCTGTTTCATCAAGGACCGTCACAAATTGTAATCCTATCTGTTTATTTACTTCTACTGCATTCATTTGAATGGCAATAATCGGTATACTACGATTAAATAGACTAATTACATTTAAAAATCTACTCGTAATATCCTCAGCAATAATTACTGCGACATGCTCATACTGCGGGTACCTCTTTTTCTCAATGTCCCAGTATTCAATCGTTCTTATAATATGACTCTCATCGGTTTTTCCAAGCTGTATTTCTACACAGTATCTTTTATTATTCTCATCTTGAAACAACAAATCTAAACGACCTGCCCTTGGTTGTTTTCTCTCTTTGTCCTTAAGTTCTATATCACCCAACCCAATTATAGAAGGATCATTTGCGATTACATTTTGAACCCATATTTCATTTACTCCGGGATAATCTTTTAATGTAATTTTGTTTAATTTTAGATAATCCATTTTTTCCTCCAGTATATATACATTAAGAATTAATTTTTAGTTAGCTCTTGTATTTTCATTCAACATAATCTATTAATATATTAGGTACATTTACCTGTAGTACAAAAGGGAGAGTTTATTGATGATTAAAAAAATAATTGATATATTTAAAAAACCAACTCTAAAGGTGGTTGAAAATAATTCTGCTAAGGATCTCGAAAAGGAAGAAATCCTATCTAAAATTCAAGCTCTTGAAGAAAAACACCAAGAATTAATTAATGCTCAAAACAAGCAACTATCCGATGAAGATTATACACTTACAGAAAAGCAAAGAATTTTTGCACTTTCCTTGGTTGAAAAGTTAAACAGAAATTACATACTTGGTATTGATTCATCAAAATTAACAGTCAAAGATTTAAACCGATTAGTTGCTTATAGTAAGTATAGAAACAAAGGTGCTCTCATTAATTTAGAGAAAAAGGGAGTATTAATACGAAAGTAACAAGTGCAGCCCCGAAGTTTTTTCGGGGCTTTTACTCCTCAACTTCAACAAGGTAAAATTTTTTTATCATATCCAATCTACCTAAAGTACAAATTTATACTTAACAGCCTTTCTTTACCCTTTTAACTGGATTGTTCTTTTTGAAGCGTATTAGTCTTTTGAGCTTGCTTTAATTGATCGAAATACTTAGTAAACTCCGAATCACCAGAATAGGATAAACATAAAAGGTCCTTTGCTCTAGTCATCCCGATATAAAGAAGAGATGCTTCTCTATTTTTATCTTCTTCTAATTGAAATGGCATATTATCAACATTAACAATAAAGACTGCTTGAAAATCTAAGCCTTTACTACTGTCGATCGTACTGATCTTAACCGTATTCGAATCCTTATCAAAGTTACGTTTCGTTTCACTATTTTCAGTAATCCAGTAGTATGGGATAGTTTCACTTTTTAATGCTCTAGTCAGTACATCCACATAATTAACCTGGTGTGTTCGTTTTACTCGATACAATATAAGCATCTCTGAGAAAGGAATTTTTCTCGCTTCGTTTAGTTTTTTGATCTGCTTAGCAACAATTTTAGCTTCTTTAAAAAAGCTGTCTGCTTTAAGAATGGCGGGTTCATATCCTTTTCGCTTCGTACTTTGTGGAGCAATAATCTCTCCCTCATAATCATGTGAGACCACTTTCTCCTTTAGTGATGAATGCGAACGGTAGAAATCCCACGCGAATTTCACAATTTGTGCGGTGTTACGGTAGTTAATGTTTAATACCTTAGATCGTCCTTGAAAACTCAACCCGGTATCTTTTAAATAAGTATTCTTTCTTTTATATATGGTCTGGGCACGGTCTTCCACTAATAGTAGAGATTTGGTACTAGGGTTTAGTAGTTGGCTCACTAGCCCGAACCAACTTGACTCGAAGTCTTGGCCTTCATCTATTAAGATAGCGTCATACATTGGCATGATGGCTTCTTTCGCTTCAAGTTTCTCAATGACTGCCGGAATTTTATCTTCACTTATCTTGAGATCGTTCTTTAACCAAGCATGAAAGTTTCTCACCGTTACATTATGCTTGTTAATGACCCTTCCCTCTCCCGAAGAGAAATCTAAATCAAACAAGTCGTCAGGTTCATTCATCATATGAACAATCATTTGTTCGATGCTCCTAGCAAGTGAGATATTGTAGCAGAGAATGAGAATTTTCCAATCCGGATGTTGCTTCGCAAGCATTTTCGCACGACTCGCAAGGATTAAAGTTTTCCCACTACCTGCAACTCCTCGGATTAACCTATTCTTATCCCCAAGTTGCTTTGCAAGATTCTCTTGGTGTAAGTCCATTGCTTTAATATCGTGTAAGGAAAGCAGCAACTGATCTTGGTAAGGGACTGGCTGTTTGAATTCTGCACTGATCCTCACTTCAGGGAATAGATGGTAACGAATCGCATCAATTTCTTGCTTGGATAAAGGCTCTCTTAAACGATAAGGAACAATAAACATATTGGATATCTTCTCGAACAAAATCTCCTCTGAGAAGTTTTCTTTTTCCGGATCAATTTCATCACGTGTAAGACAGAACTGTGGTTCAATAATGGAGTATAATCCATCCGTGATAAATTCTTTTTGATACAGCCTCGTAAAGACCGCACCATACCCAAATGGAAACTTGAGTTGGTATTTATATTTACCGTCCAGGTTCACTAGGTTTTTATCTTTCTTTAACTTATCAACTAAGTGAAAAATATTCTCCCTAGCTTGCTTTAATGGATTTTTTGTCGTGGTTGTCTCACCAGAAGAGGTCAGTAATGTCCATTCTTCATGGTTAAGTTGTAACAATGTATTTTTTGTATAATCTTTTACTTCTAATACTACAATCCCCAGGTCTGGGCCAATTATCACAAAATCTGGTCTTTTCCCTTGAATTTCAGGCTCGTAATAGACGATGTAATCTTCCGGCAAATACGTTTTAAGGGTGCGAAATAGTAATCTTTCTCCCATTGTTGCCGTAGAACGAATTGTTTCTGGTACCGTGTAGGCCATGTTACCACTCCATAAAGTGCGCTTTTTTTCCATTATACAACAAAAGTCGCAGCTCTTTACATATTTTAGAGATAGCCTGTCCTTTTGAACCACTTCCTTATATTCAGAAATAAAAGGAGGTGTAAGCATATGTCATCAAGGCTAGTACAATCGAGGCTTTTGTGGATTATTCGCAGTTTAATCATCTTGAGGAGTTTCGTGAGCATGTGACTTTATGGATGGTAGTGTATAAAAGTAGAGTCATTTCACAAGAAATGAGCAAATTGCATTACAATAACTGATCCCTTTTGCTGAAAAGGTGCCGGGAGTTTGTAAAAACGAAGATAGGTACGATGCTTAAGAGTATCTATGAGGATCGGGGTGAACTTGGTATGATTTCACGATCATCCTTTAAACGGATGCTTCAAAAGGCGATTAAATTTGGCATTATAACTGTATATGAAACTGTCAGGAAGAATGGGTCGCAGTTTAGTAATCTTTATGTGTTTAAGCGGTATCCCTACAATACCATAAAAAAAAGCGTTTCTCCTTTTGGTGGAAAAACGCTTTTCTCTTATTATTAAAAACTATTATTCTTTTCGGGAATGATACAGTAACATCCTCTTGATATTCTTAGCAAAATACGGAACCTTGATGGTACTTTTGAGCTATTATTGCCTCTATGTGTAACAGGTACCATATCTGCCATAGCAGTACCTGTATCTTTATAGTCTTTTTGATAATTTTTTTGTATCCATTCATCTATTTCTTTTTTACTTTGAACGACACCTAAATGTTTAAATGCTTCGAGAATTGCTTCGATTTGTGTAATCACTAGTCTCTCCTTTAGCTTCATTTTTGCTTGATTACGGACAAATTCGGTCTGGTGATAACTGATCAAGTCTGCTTTCAGAGGACTGCTTATCAAAGAATAAGCAGCCCAATTAGATAATATGGGATCTGGTTTTAGAAAAGTCTATACTAGAACAGTTCCACTGTTCTCTAGCAACGGAGTTTCCACCGCTACACCTAGATTTTTTAATAATTTAGCAATTGTTAACATACCCATTTCTGTATTAATCTTGGTTTCCAAGAAGTATGTCTCACCTGTTATGATTGATTCATATTTATGGATTGAGGAGAATTTTTTTCTACTTTTATGGATGGGCTGCAATGCTAATGCATAACGCTTTCCGTTGTCCCCACCTCCGAGAATAAAGCCCTCTTCTATATGTTTGTGAAGAGGAAGGTTTTGTTCTTCAATCCACAGTAAAGTCTTTTTCCAAAGTTCCGGAACATTTTTTCCATAAATATCCATTACTTCTCCCCTATAATTAATAACAATATGAAGCTCGTCCCATCTTTTATGTATCGTTCTTTGGAATGGCGTCGAGAAATTCCATAGCTCTTCTACATCGTTTTCCTCGTTCAGAATCCATTTGATGGTTCTGAACACTTCCCCATAGTTTTCGTTTACGACTGTGTTCACATAGTTTCTCTCTTCACTGTCGTCTTCATTTGATATGTTCGTAATGGCTTTAAACACATCTTCAAAGCGGTCATAAATGGAGCGAACGAGGATGCGTTCTTCTTCAATCGTTGCTAATTTTTCACGTTTTCCTTTATAAGGCATACGTAGGGCATCTACATACTGCTGAATGATCGGTTTGGCGTAAATGCTTAAATCTGGGTTATCCAGGCATGGCATAAGTACGATGTCTACTAGTTGCTGATAGTCGATTCCATTCCATTTGGAGCTGCCAAACATGGCTTCATTGGATTCTTTGATTTGGCTTTTTGGCACTAAGCCTACCAGCAGGAACGTTTCGTCTTTGAATTTCTATTCGAATTTTCTTAAATACTTGTTGCATTGATTCACGTCCACTCTGGCATAGACCTTTTGCTCGACCGCTAGGATTAATCTTTTCTCCTGGCTAGGGTCTTTTTCATCGACGATATTTACCTTAAAGAAGACATCTAGTCTGCCTTTGTCGTCATTCTTTTCAGATTCCTCGAGGGTTTCTTGCTCATCAATATCTAGTTTGTTAATATCCTTTTCTGCGATAACCTCCGGATGTCTGAATTGATTTACATTCAGCATGGCGAGATCCGTAATATCATCCAAGTTTTCATCCGCCGATTCGGCCACGGCCATTAAGAATCTTTGAAAAGGATAATACCCTAGCATATGTCGTTCGGTTGGATCCAGTAGCCAAGTTAAGAATCTTGAATGCCAGGTTTCTAAATGAGTAGCCCCCACAACATGGAACACATTCGGGCGGTCAATCAGGAATTTTAAGGCGACAAATTCCTTATCCATCGTTAATTCATACAGCATTCGTTTTAGTGATTTCATCATGATTCTCCCCATTTTTCACAAATATATTTTTATAGTTTTATCAGGATTTGCTTAAACCAGTTCTATGGAAATAATGACTTGTTAGTGAATTAACGAAGCTCTTAAATCATTTACCCCATTTTCCAAATAAGCCTTTAAACAGGATAACATATAGACCCAACCTTCTTTTTGTCCCAGCAATTTGGCTACTAAATCAGGGTCATCATCTTTAAAGCCAGATTCGGTTATTTCAATCATCGTTGTCGACTGATCCAATTCTTTTAATACTATGGTAACAGTCGATACTTCTCCGTGTTCTTCTCCCCAAGAATAGACGATCTTCTTCCCTTCCACGATTTCTACTATCTTAATAACCCCTTCTGCTTCATACTCGTCATATCTCAAGGTAATCTTTTTTCCTTGTTCCCATCTTTCCGAACTGGAAGTGAACCAGTAGTTCCCTATTTTCTTTGGGTCAACAATCGCTTCAAATACTTCATTAGCGGAGGTATGTATTTTAAATTTTGTCGTTAACTGTGTATTCAATTCGTAATCAACTCTCTTTCGTTTTTATCCTTATCGCATAATCAAAAAGGATCTTCAGTCGCCTCTACTGCTTGCCGAGCCATATATTCCTCGCGAATCTGTGATAGAGACTTTCCGCTTTCTTTATGGATGGCAAAAACATACGTTTGAACACTAGACCATCCGTATATCTCCTTCAACCATGCTTGCATCGATTGTTCCTCTTCATTCACATTAATGTTCCCATTAGCCATAAGCACGCCTTCATTGCCTCGATCCTTGGCCACAATAACGTCTCCTTCTTTTACCACTCCCCACTCAAGCATGGCATCTATCTTCGGTAGCGTTCTTCGTGTACCGCCTTTGCTCCTCTTTATAGAAACAGCTAATGATTTGTCCATGAGGTTCACATAATAGTCTTCATAATTCGTAACCGGTAACAGCTTTTCTTTCAGCAAATAAATGTTATCCTTTACCTTATAAGGAGTCAGCTTATAACAGCTCATATCCACTTGATTACTATTTAACCAAGAAACAGCAGAAAGGGTTTGTTCATCAAAGTCTGAAGCCACTAATATGATCTTTTGCTTTTGATTAAAACTCTTCTCCGCCTCGTTGACTCTTAAGAACTCATTTAATTTTCGGATGCCTAGCTCAAAAGAAGTTAACTCACCAAGTTCGAATTCACTACGATATTTTTCTATGTAGGGTGCGTAGACTTTTTTCACCAGATCATCTGGGCTCTCAATGGTCGCATAACTGGCTGCATAGCGGATCGCCTGAAATTCGAAAGCCTCTTTCCGACCTTCAATGTCTTTACGGTCCCGCTTGATCTCTATTAACACCATATTTCCGTTATTATCAACGGCCGTTAAGTCACTTCTGCCGTTCTTTTCATTCTTCACTTGTTGGCCCACAATCAACATGGATTCTTCCTCATCACAGATCATATCAATACTATTTCTTAGTATTTCTTCGAGATCACTTTCCTGCATCCCTAACTCCGTAAAAGTGACTGCCTCTAATTTCTCTGCTTTTTTTCTACCGCTTAGAACGTACATATTTTCTCCCTACCAACATAATTAATTGTTCATCACTGTATCTAGGATACCATAATGAATATGGTTCATACTGGAAAATAAATTTGATAAACACTCCACCATTTTTTCATCATTACTCACCTCATTTTTTATTTTCTGTTCGTTTCTTCGTGCTAGAGTCTACTCCTCCACAGCTTTCATACAAACCATTTTATCAGTGCTAGAAACGAAAGCCTTGCTGGTTCTCGATTTCCCTAGCGACCGTTCGAACATCCTTCAACATCTTCAAATCGCCTATATAATGTTCCATTGTTGACATCGCAAGTTTCTGATTTTTTCGATCAGAGTAAAACAACTCCTATGGCACTCCTCATCTCGCTTTTGATTCATGCAGTCTGCTCTGCTTATTTCGTAAGTTCGTAGTATCAAAGAATGGGTAGTCCGTTTTTGAACCCCCTTTGTATGATTCTTCATTTATTCTCCTGTCTAAAACAGCAAAAATAAAAAACAATAATTACTTATTGTAAAACGATAAATAATACATTAGAATCAATATATAAATAAATTAGTGAGGTGTTTTATTATGAAGCGAGGGTCAACACTATTTTTACGTATGGCACTTGTTCTTATTGCCATTCCAGTTCTAGCATTAGGGATCTTTGGGTTAACTTGGTTACCGCAACATCCCTTTAATCCAAGTTATGACCACATCCTGTATCCCATTGTTATTGGGATGTATGTATCTGTCCTCCCGTTTTTCGGTGCGTTGTATCAGGCGTTTAAGCTGTTGAACTATATTGACAGAAACGAAGCGTTCTCTGAGTTGTCTGTGAAGGCACTACAAAAAATCAAATTCTGTTCCATGACCTTCAGTGGGTTGTATGTGGTCGTTCTGCCATTTGTCTTTTTCGTTGCCGAACTAGACGATGCACCAGGCCTCGTTATCGTCGGAATGGTTCCTATTTTTGCTTCCCTGGTCATCGCGGTCTTCGCTGCGGTTCTCCAAAGACTGTTACAAGAAGCAATTGATATCAAATCAGAAAATGACTTAACGGTCTGAGGTGAGAACATGGCGATTATAATTAATATTGACGTGATGTTGGCGAAGCGCAAAATGAGTGTAACCGAGCTTTCAGAGAGGGTTGGGATCACGATGGCGAATCTTTCTATCTTAAAAAATGGGAAAGCCAAAGCGATTCGGTTGTCCACTTTAGAGGCGATTTGTAAGGCGTTGGATTGTCAGCCTGGAGATATTTTGGAGTATCGAAGTGAAGAGGGTTCTCAAGAGTAGGATATTCAAACACAAAAAAGGATGGATGAGCAGGTACTTCTATGCTCAATCTATCCTTTTATCATATAAAACTCCCTACTTTACCGAGCAAGTGTCCCCTTTTTCATCAAATGCCTGTTTGAAATCAAACGCAAAAGGACTAGGTCCATTTTTTATATAATGTTTGTATCTCTTAAAAGCCTCCTCCCAAGAGACATCCTTCAGCTCTTCTGTCCACCACACAACATAGGAGAGATGCTTTTCTTGATAAGGCTCCATCCATTTGCTTCGATCTCGCAATGCTTGACTATGGCGACCGGAGTATGTAAAACGATACAACGCTTGGAGGTTTCTCCATACGGTTAGGGTAAGGACCGGATATCCCTCTCCCTTTATCGCTTCCTCAGGGAATGGAACTCCATCCGATGGGAATGCCTCTATCATTCCTGATCTCCTTGCCTGACGAAAGACATGATTTCCCACTTCAAAAAAGTCACGGGAGGCCGGGTGCTCAAACGGATGATGTAGCCTGCCAACGGTATAGATCGACACATAGGCCATAAACAACCCTCCATTTACCAGTTTCTAGTTATATATATTTATGTGAGGTGATTCCTTATCCTTTTTATTTTCTAGAAAAAAAGAGTATTCCCTTCTGAGGGTGAATACTCTATTCTAGCTTGGTTTGCTAGGTGTGCAAATACCTTATCCCAAGTAAATCTTTATATTAAACTATGTATTTAAAGGTTGGTTATATGGCTTTTTCTTTGATTTTTTCATCCTTTTTAATGAGTTGATTCTCTCCAATTAATGTAATCTCACTGTATGCTTTTGCTTCCCCAACCATTGCATTTTTTTCAATCACCGTGTTGCTTCCAATTACCGCTCGGTTCACCACGGCATTATCTTCAATGATGGCATTTGGCAGGATGACAGAATCTTTAATCATGGCTCCCTTACCAATCTTCACCCCGCTAAAGAGAACAGAATTTTCTATCTTTCCAAACACTTTACAACCCTCACCCACTAGAGATTGGGTGATAGAAGCGGTCGCATCCATATACAATGGTGGCTGGGTGGATTCATGTGTATAAATTTTCAACTCTTCATCCAGTAATAATGGATTGGTTTCTGCAGAAAGTAAATCCATATTTGCTTCCCAGTAACTTTCAATCGTCCCAACATCCTTCCAGTACCCATCGAACTTATAGCTATAAAGCTGACAGTTGTCGTTAATCATGGCTGGTATGATATCTTTTCCAAAATCCTTTGATGAGTAAGGATTGGCCTCTTCTTTTAGTAAATATTCTTTTAATATTTTCCAATTAAAAATATAGATGCCCATGGAGGCGAGGTTCGATTTCGGTTGCTTTGGTTTTTCTTGAAATTCTACTATCTTCATGGTTTTCGAGTCTATATTCATAATGCCAAAGCGATTGGCCTCATTCCATGGAACATTGATCACCGAGATGGTTGCATCTGCTCCTGTGGCTTTATGTTGTTCCAACATTTTGTTGTAATCCATTTTATAAATGTGATCTCCAGAAACAACCAAAACAAATTCTGGGTTATGACTCTCGATATATTGTATATTTTGATAAATGGCATGAGCCGTCCCTTCATACCATCTTTCTTTTACATCACACTGATAAGGTGGAAGAATAGTCACTCCATCGTCCCTTCGGTTTAAATCCCAGTGTTTGCCATCACCTATGTAATTTTGTAAAATATGAGGTTGATATTGAGTCAATACACCCACAGTACTTATACCGGAATTGCGACAGTTGCTTAACACAAAGTCAATAATCCGATATTTTCCCCCGTAGGGAACGGCAGGTTTGGCAATATATTGAGTTAATTCTTTTAATCTGGAGCCTCTGCCACCAGCTAATAACATAGCAATACAATTTTTACTATTCATAATTACCTCCCTGTTTTTTTATAAATCTATATGCCTTCATATTAATAGACGAAATAGATGAGTCGAATGAGAAGAAGTATATGACAAGCCTTGAGAAGATGATCTTATATAAAGCTTGTTAACAATTCTGTCCCTCATTTTAACAAACTGCGGAACTGTACTAAATCAAGAAAAAACGACTAATTAAGACTCATTCGACAGTATTCGTTGTATATTTTTCCTCACAAGCTAGTACTATCATAATTAATTCAAAAACCCTCTCTGATCTTGTCGAATCTCAATGAAAAGAATTTAAGAATTGATGTCAAATTTGTGAACATTTTAAATTTCTTAGTTGGAAATCTTTACAAAAATAGAGAGCTAAAGGTATATTCCTACTTATCAAACAAACTTCAATTAGAGCTCATGTACCGGATGGCCTACCATATTTTTGCTAACCTAATTAGCTACGTGTACAAAAGCCATTTAATTTGAACTTTTCCCTTCAATAAAAAGGAGATTAAGTAGTATAGCTACCTAATCTCCTTTTACAAGTTTTCGTAAATCTTCAGCAATTATCTTATTACCGATTAAGAGAGGATGTCTTTTGTAATGGGAAACGGGCAGAGCCTGCGTTATTTACCACCCAAACTCCTGTAAGTGTCAAAATGATTCCTATTAATGTAATAGGATTCAAATCTTCCTTTAAAAATAGGAATCCTGAAAGAGTCCCAACTAAGGGTACAATGAGCAAAGATATGGATGCTTTACTGGCTTCCATTTTAGAAAGAATATTAGACCAGATCACGAAAGCTAATGCAGAAGCTAAAATTCCGGAATATAAAAGATAAACGATCGCCATAAGACTCCAATGGGATTCCCCATGCTCAAAGCTAAAAGAATACAGAAATAAGCCCATTGCTCCCGCGCCCATTTGCCAAGTTGTAAATTGAATAGAATCACAGCCTTGTAGTTTCTTTTTGAAAATTAAACTAGACAGCGCCCATGTTATGGCAGAGCTTAACGCAAGAATGGGAGCCCATATAATCCCTCCAAAATGAATATCCATAGCTAAGAACAACCCAAGTATTCCGATTAAGATTCCACCTGTTTTCGTAACCGTTAATTTTTCACCAGGAATGAAATAATGAGCCAAAAATGAAAGAAATAATGGCATGCTATAGGTTAAAACAGCAGTAAGTCCGGCGTTTATGTAATTCAAAGAAATTTGGATGGCAATGTTAAAATAAGTGGTTTGCAGAAACCCGCAAAGAATATACCATTTTAATTCCCTTTTACTCGGAAGAGGAATTTTTTTAAACCAGGTTAACCCAAAAAGTACGATGGCCCCCAGTAAAAAGCGATAGGCAGCAAACAAAACAGGTGGGAACACGTCATTACCCATTTTCATAATTACAAAATTAAAACCCCAAATTATACATAAAAACAGCATCATTCCATTCATGATTTCCCCCTTATTATCCCTCCACTATATTAAAAGGAAGGTTCACCCTATAGTGCACCTTCAATCCTACTTTGTACTATTTCTATATTTTATAAGATTTCGCCATTGGTTTCGATGACGGTTTTATACCAATGGAAACTCTTTTTCTTCATTCTTTGAAGTGTTCCGTTTCCATCATTATCTCGATCCACATAAATGAAACCATAACGTTTCTTTAATTCACCCGTTCCAGCACTTACAATATCAATAGGACCCCAGTAGGTATAACCCATTAAATCCACCCCATCGCGTACGGCTTCCTTCATTTCTTCGATGTGTTTTCTCACATAATCAATTCGATAATCGTCATTGATTTCTCCGTTTACCACTTCATCGTTCGTACCCATCCCGTTTTCTACAATAAAAAGTGGTTTTTGATAACGATCATATAATTCATTACATACATATCGGAAGCCCTTTGCATCAATTTGCCATCCCCAAGGAGTAGATTCTAAATAAGGGTTTGGAGTACCAAGAACTCCTCCTGTGTGCCCGATAAATGGCGTGCCTGCTTTGTGTGTTGTCGTACGATAATAAGAGAATCCTAGATAGTCAGCCGTATACTTTTTGATTAATTCTAAATCTCCCTCTTCCATCTGAACATGAACATGATGATCCTCCCAAATACGGTTAATATAATTTGGATATTGTCCGCGTAGAAGTACGTCGCTGTAAAATAGGGAACGGCGTCTTAATTCATATGCTTCAAAGACATCATCTGGGTGACAAGTATTTGGATAAACCCCACTTAGTGATAACATTGCACCCATTTTAGCATCAGGAATAATTTCGTGACATAGTTTTGTTGCAACTGCACTTGCTACGAACATATTGTGACTAGCTTGATAGATTGCTTGCAGTCGATTTTCATCTTCTCTTATTACAATGCCAGCAGCTGCGGTAGTAATGGTATGCGCATTGTTCATTTCATTAAATCCCATCCATATTTTCACTTTATCTTTATATCGCTTAAAGATGGTTTCACAATAGCGTGTATAAAATTCGATAAGCTTTCTATTTTTCCAACCATCATAATGTTTGACTAAATGCCATGGTGTTTCATAGTGGGAAATGGTAACAACCGGTTCTATTCCATTTTTGATTAATTCATCAAACAATTGATCATAGAACTGGAGTCCCTGTTCGTTCGGAGTTCGTTCGTCGCCATTTGGGAAAATTCGGCTCCAAGCAATGGATGTTCTGAATGCTTTAAATCCCATTTCAGCCATTAAAGCAATATCTTCTTTGTAACGGTGATAAAAGTCGATGGCTTCATGGTATAGATTAAATTCACTGCTATTTTCTTGGATCCCTTTCATAAGACCGCCTGGCATAAGGTCAGCAATGCTTAACCCTTTTCCATCTTCTTGATAGGCACCTTCCGCTTGGTTAGCAGCAATCGCTCCCCCCCATAAGAAATGTTCTGGAAAGCTTGCTTTTTTAGTTGTCATTTGACATTCCTCCAATAGGGCCATTTTATGTATCTACGAAATTTTCATTCTAGGTCTTCGTCGTTTGTAGCTATCACTTTTTGGTACCAATCGAATGATAAAACAAAAACCTAAATGATCTTGAAAAAGGGTAAACGAACCCCCGCTCCAGAAAATTTAGGTTTTGCCTGATTGAACAGTAACAATCCTGATGTATGATCTTCTCTACTTACATTCCTTTAATAAAAAGTTAATCCAAATTCTCCCCATTGCTTTCAATTACTTTTTTGTACCAGTGGAAGGACTTTTTCTTCGAGCGTTTTAATGTTCCACTACCATCGTCATGCTTATCAACATAGATGTAGCCATAACGTTTGGACATCTGACTCGTTGAAGCACTGACCATGTCAATACATCCCCAAGAGGTATAACCAAATACATCGACGCCGTCCTGAATGGCTTCTTTCATTTGCTCAATATGCGCTCGCAGATAATTAATCC
This sequence comes from Robertmurraya korlensis, assembly GCF_023715225.1. Taxonomy (GTDB): domain Bacteria; phylum Bacillota; class Bacilli; order Bacillales; family Cytobacillaceae; genus Robertmurraya_A. The sequence continues at coordinate 251,879 of NZ_JAMBNS010000004.1, read as the reverse complement.
GGTAATCGTCATGGATTGAACCGTCTTCCTCGACCACATCAACCGCACCAAGCCCGTTCTCTGCAACAAATAACGGTTTTTGGTAACGATCATACAACTGATTTAACGCTGCTCTCAGGCCTTTAGGGTCAATTTGCCATCCCCATTCACTTGCTGGGAGATAGGGATTTTTAATTCCACCGGTGATTAAGTTTCCTACCGCCCCTTCTAGTTTTTCTGGATGTGCACTGACAGCACTTGACATATAGTAACTGAATGAAATGAAATCAACCGGGTTTTCTCTCATAATTGGTTCATCTTCTGGCTCTGTTTCAAGTACAACATTCTTTTCTGCCAACATTCTCGCTGTGTAAGCTGGATAATAGCCTCTTGCTTGAACATCAGTAAAGAACAGGGATTCGCGCTGTTTTTCGACTGTTTTTTGGATATCGTCCGGGTCACAACTGTAAGGAACAAGTAATTGGTAACTAATCATCGTTCCTACATGAACGTTTGGATTCATCTCTTTCCATACTTTTGTCGCCCTTGCACTAGCAACAAATTGATGGTGGGCACCTTGGAACTTTGCTTGTTCAAGATGCGGGTGATTTTCTTCGACAACCCCTATACTTGTCCAAGGATGGTGTTTCACACAATTTATTTCATTGAATGGAATCCAATATTTCACTTTATCTTTATATCTTTTAAATACGGTGGTGGCAAACCGAACATAAAATTCAATCACTCTTCGATTGACCCAACCTCCGTATTCTGTTGCGAGGTGTAAAGGCATTTCATAATGGGATAACGACACAAGCGGTTCAATTCCATAATGATTCAATTCATCGAATACTCGGTCATAAAATGACAGTCCTTCTTCATTCGGCTCTAATTCATCGCCATTTGGAAAAATACGAGTCCAAGCCAGTGACATGCGATACACTTTAAATCCCATTTCAGCAAATAAGGCAATATCTTCTTTATAATGATGATAAAAATCAATTCCGTGACGTTTTGGGTAATATTTTTGACTTGAAGGGTCCTGTGCTTCCTCTACTTGCTTTTGAGTCATCATATGCCATTGGTCGGTCCAGCGCTCTTTCGGTATGCTTCCGTCGAATGTATATACATCGGCAACAGAAAGCCCCTTGCCCCCAACATCACTACCACCTTCAATTTGATTGGCAGCAGTTGCCCCGCCCCAAAGAAAATTTTCAGGGAATTTTTTTAAGTCAGAATAACTTTTCAACGTTTAAACCTCCCGTAGGAAAACAATATGATACCGTTCGGTCGGTACTATATTGTCTTTTCATTTCAACTAGACAGCTCGAATTAAAACTTGTTTTTCACTAACGATCTTTTCTCTTATCGCATCGATTGAACTGTAATCTGCACTGTTTGTAATAATAACTGGAGTAACGACTTGGTACCCCGCTTTTTGGATATTTTCTATATCAAATTCTACTAACAAATCACCCACACTTACTTTATCGCCTTGTTTTACATGAGCTGTAAAGTGTTCACCTTCCAACTGGACCGTATCCATACCGATATGGATTAGGATTTCAGCACCATTGTCAGAGGTAATTCCGATGGCATGTTTCGTTTTAAAAAGAGTCGTAACAACACCGTTTACTGGAGACACAGCACGTCCATTTGAAGGGACAATGGCCACCCCTTTCCCCATCGCTTCAGATGCAAAAACTTGGTCTGGAATTTCTGTAAGAGCGATTACTTCACCGGCAATCGGACTTACGATTTCTTCGCTTCTTAAACCTTTAATTGCATTTTTGTTTTCACTGAACACTTGTTGATCTGCTTGTTTATTCACTCCGCCAAACAGTAAAGTAAGAACACAAGCAACGAAGAATGCTGCAACCATCGCAATAATGGAACCCCAGAAACCTGTTGTAAGACCATCTGTTGGATCAATGAACAAAGGTATTTTAAATATTCCAAGCGGGCCTGCACCGTATAGTTTTGAACCCATGACTGCAAGGATTGCTCCACCGACCGCACCACCGATACAGCTCATGATAAATGGCTTTTTAAGTGGTAATGTAATCCCATAAATAGCGGGTTCTGTTACACCAAATATACCTGAGATAAATGCTGGAAGACTTAGAGATTTTAATTTTTGGTCTCTAGTTTTTAACCAAACAGCTAACACTGCACCGATTTGAGCAAAAGATGCTGCAAACGTTAAGGCAATGAATGAATCGTAACCCATTACAGCTAAGTTATTGTAATAAATAGGAACAAGTCCCCAATGAACGCCAAAGATTACAAATACTTGCCAGAACGCACCTAAGATAAGTCCTGCAACAATCGGAACGGTATTATAGATTGACAATACCCCTTGTCCGATACCATTTGCGACCCAAGTAGCCACAGGACCAATAACTAAGAAGGTTAAAGGAACAATAATTAACAATGTGAGAAGTGGTACAAAGAAGGATTTTACAACTGCTGGAATCACTCTTGCTGCCCATTTTTCTACTTTAGCAGCGAAGAAGGTTGATAGAATGATGGGAATAACAGAAGATGTATAACTCATTAAAATGACAGGAATTCCTATAAATTCAATTTGGATAGGTGATTCAAACATCGTACCTTTAAAAATTGTCATGATCGGCTCGAGTGCTTTAATACCTGCAAGGCTTGGGTGAACAAGCGCCGCTGCAATGGCCATACCCAAAAACGGAGTTCCGCCAAACTTTTTCATTGCTGTATAACCTAAGAATATGGGCAAGAATACGAAGAAACCATCACCAATTGCATTTAATAATGCATAGATACCATATGTAGATTCCACCGCACCAGTTGTAGCATTAACTGGTACATTGCTGATCCAACCTAGTGCAACAAATGCAGCGTTTAAACCTTTAACAATACCTGTTGCTGCTAGCAAACCTAACACAGGAGAGAAAATATTTGAAATCACATCGATGAACCGATTGAACAAACTTTGTTTTTCTTCGTTTTCATCGTCTGCATCTACTTGAGCTGCTGATGCGAATCCCCCTTCAGCCACAACTACTTTGTAAACGTCTGGTACATGATTCCCTATTACTACTTGGTATTGTCCGCCACTTTTGATAACGGTTACAACTTCATCCATGCTTTTCAAAGCTTCTGTGTTTGCTTTACTTTCGTCTTTTAACTTAAAACGCAAACGTGTAATACAGTGAACAACACTTTTTACGTTTTCCTTTCCTCCAACATTTTGAATGATGTCTTTTGCTAATTTTTCATACCTCATGAACATTACACCCCCAAGATATTTTTGTTTATCGAGCAAATGCTTCAGACCGTGAAGAAATTAATAAAAAAAAACCTAAATCTCCTACATCATAAGACAATTGTCTTATGGTATAAGTGACTTAGGTTTTGCCTGCTTTACCAGTAACAACCCTATTACGGTCGAATATTTTGCTGTTGAAACTAATATAATATAATCCTATCAAAATGTAAACCCTTACTTTTCCAAAAAAACATGTCTATATTTTGAACAAGCTAACGTTGAGTCACTCTTTCAATATGAATCGTTAAATAAAGGATCTCATCATTGGTAAGTGCGTATTGATATTCTTTTTGAAGATAATCGTTAATTTTTACCGAACAAGAAAATGCATTTGGATGCTTTTCTTTTACGATATGAAATAAATAATCATCTTTATTTTCAATATAGGTTTGATTCAGCATTCGTTGAGCAAAGAACTTTAAGTGGGTGATAAAACGAAAATAATTTAATGAATCTTCATCAAAGTCGATCTGAAAATGGTATTTTACAATCCTTAAAATCTGCTGGGTGACTTTAGTGATGGTCATGATGTTCGACACATCATCGTTCAACTCAGCATTTAAAATATGAAGGGCAATGAAACCTGCTTCATCTTCGGGAAGTTCAATATCAAGCTTTTCCTTTATCATCTTGATCGCTTCTAACCCGATAGAAAACTCATCTTTATACAATTTCTTCGTTTCCCACATAAGAGCGTTTTTGATTTCATAGCCTTCCTTTTTCCGTTCAATCGCAAAATTGATATGGTCGGTTAAAGCCACATAGATGATGTCGCTTAGTTTTTTATTGTACTCCGTTATGGCATATCGGATGATTTCCTCACAAACCTCCATTACTTCAATCGGGACTTCGCGAAGAAGGGTTTTAAATTTTTCCGACACTTCTTTGCTGTCAAGCGTATAGATCTTTTCAATTTTTCCCTTATTGACAGGATCACCAGCTTTTACCTGGAATCCAATTCCTCTTCCCATGATCATCAATTCTTTGTTTTGTTCATTGATCACGCTAATGATATTGTTATTAATGACTTTAGCTACTTTCATTACTGACACCACCTTTCACTGTGAAATTACTAATCTATTTTCAGGTATTTATTAATTGTTAAGTATAATTAAGGTTGAAATGTAGTGTCAATTATAATTAAAAGTAATATAAGCCGTTCATTCGTAATTCAGTTGTGGCACCCCTAGGGAAAGTTATATTTATATAATTATTTCACAAGTGTATAGTATCCGTTGAACTCTATCGATCGATTTAGAAGAGTGAGGAGAATCTTTGATAGAGGAAAGATGCAACTTCTCGATAAGGAATACGCCTTTCTATTCCCTCCTAGCATAGAATGAGCGAACAACATGATTTAGATTGTATAATAGATAACGGTATCATTGTAATCATAATTTATAAAATTAGTATCGGAGGTTCGTCATGGAAAATGAAAAATGTGACATAATACACCCTAACGGTGTGAAGGAAAAGAAACTAGAAGTGAATGATGATTATACGATCAAATACCATGCAAACGGAAAAACGATATGGTCAAAAGGAAAAATCATTGAAGAGTTGCCAGATGGCTATTGGGAATGGTATCGGACCGATGGAACGATTAAGCGTTCGGGGCATTTTGAAATGGGTGAGCCTGTTGGTGAATGGATCACTTATGATAGCAAAGGTCAAAAATACAAAACCACCAATCGAGATAAAAAATAATGTCATAGGGGTGAATGGGTTGAAAAATAAAATCCAAAAAATTACTACCAATTTATGGTTTGATCATAAAGCCGAAGAAGCAGCCACCTTTTATACGTCCATCTTTAAGAATTCAAGCATTCGTAGAATCACCCGCTATGGAAATGAACGTCATGAAAGCCGTACAGAAGGAGCGGTAATGACTGTTGAATTTGAATTGGAAGGTATGCCTTTTGTCGCGTTAAATGGCGGTCCCACCTATACATTTACAGAAGCCATCTCGTTTATTATAAACTGTGAAACACAGGAAGAATTAGACTATTATTGGGAAAAACTTTCTGAAGGTGGAGACGAAAAAGCACAGGTTTGTGGATGGTTGAAAGATAAGTTCGGAGTTTCTTGGCAAGTCATTCCTGCTTCCCTTAACGAGATGATTAGTGATGAAAATCCTGAAAAATCGGAAAGAGTTATGAAAGCCCTTCTCCAAACGAAGACTAAAATTGATATGGAGAAATTGAGACAAGCATATGAAGGGAATTCTTACTGAATTGGTTTGGATAAACAGGGACACTAATCGAATATGCCACACAAAACAGTGACAATTGAACCCTGTCACTGTTTTAACCTCATTTTAATGTTTAAATAAAAATACTTGCAGCTGAATATATCAACAACAAACTCATGATCACTCGAAATGACTTGTCATATTTAGCAAAGAATTTCTTAAAAATCGAGCCGAAGCCTGACCACAGTAGTAGCGCTACCCAACCTAGAAAAATAGCTACAGTTAAGTAAAGGCCAATTGATTTATAAGAATGATAAAACGGCAATATAAAAGCACTCATCACTGTTAAGAAAAACAGAATGCTTTTGACATTTATGAGCTGAAAGATAAATCCAGAAAAGAAAGAAGATTTCACCTTTCTAGAATCTTCCCCTGAACTTTTTTGCAATCCCACCATCCATGCCAAGTAGAGCAAATATGCCGCACCAGCTATTTTAAAATATGGCTCTACTAATGGTATCCAATTGTATACACTTGTTGTAAATACACCGCTCAAAATTCCTAGTACCGCAAACCCTGCCAAGATGCCGCTATTGAATTTCCATGACCCTATAAAACCAAATCTACGACCTTCATTCATCATTATGATATTACTTGGACCTGGTGTAATGGATGTAATAATTACATACGAAAGAAACGCTAATATATTCATAGACCCACCTTCATTTACTAATTTACTATGGAACAGCCTTTATTGTATGATGATATTAACGATAAATAAAATTGAAATTGCAAAATTCATTATCATTTTTTTCGATAATACCTTCACTTGAGGAGTACCGATATGGAAATTAGGCATTTAATCACGTTTATGACCATTGTAGAAATAGGAAGTTATACAAGAGCTGCTTCGAAGTTAGGTTATACTCAATCCACGATTACATCTCATATACAGGCGCTTGAAAACGAAATTGGCGGAGAACTGTTTACTTATGTAAAAAGGAAATTACAGCTTACTCACATTGGTAGAGAGCTAATACCTCTAGCTGAAGATTTACTTGCTACTCATGAACAGATAAAAAACATGCGAAGTACACAAGAGATTAAAGGAGTAATAAAAGTAGCTGCACCAGAGTCTTTGACTATCTCTAGATTAGGTCCCATCATTAGGGAATTCTCCTTAAAATATCCTCGTGTCAAAATCATACTTAGTAATGGCACATGCGGGCAAAACCAAATTGACTTAATTAGTGGACGAGCAGATGTTGCTTTCATGGTCTATCCAGAAATAGAGCCAGAAAAATGCTTGCATTATTTATTATCTGAGGAAAAAATCGTCCTTGTGACTAGTACGGATGGTCCAGATCATTTTGACGAATATAAAAAAAAGAACACGACCCATTTTTTTATCACCAATGAAGAAGGGTGTAGTTATCGAACCATGTTTGAAACCTATCTTTTAACGCAGAATCTGTATAACTTTCAAACAATGGAGTTATGGAGTATAGAAGCAATCAAAAAGATTGTTATGAGTGGAATCGGGTTTGCCGTATTACCTTACATTACGGTCAAAGAAGAAATAGATAGTGGAAAACTAAAAATGGTTAGTCATAACGAAAAGTTCGATCCTATTTATTCTCATATGCTGATAAAAAAGAAAAAATGGCTCTCTCCGGCAGTAGAAGCATTTGTTGAACTGGTTTTACATTCGACTACGGAAACGAAAAAAATAATGTCATTGGGAAATAATATAGCAGAACTAATCAATTAATAGTAAACAAGTCTAAAAGCCGTGCGATTTCAGTTGTGAAATCCACTTCTTATAGACTTGTTTTATATTTATCCGATGCTAATGACACCTTTTCAGGTAGTTATTTTATTAATCTAGCATTATTTCACCCAATCTAGCGTCGAATGTACCGATTTCAAAATCAGAAGTGAGAAACCAACTACCGAGTCCGATGCTAGCCAATATTACTAAAGCGATAATCAGTAAATTTTTCATGCCTCACCTATGGTGGATGATAGTGTGGAACCTTTACTCATGGAATCGACTCCTCTTTACTTACCCTTAGTTCAAAATATCCTGTAAAGTCCTATCAAGGGTTGGGTAGACAAATGTATAGCCTTCACTTTGTAATCGCTCAGGAAGCACCCAACGGCTTTTTAACACTAATTCTGTTTCGGTTTTGATGAGGATGGAACCAATTTCTAACATCCATTTTGGACTAGGTAATCCAAACGGGACTGCCATGGTCTTTCTAAGGGTATTCATGAACTCGTCATTGCTAACAGGGGCTGGGGATGAGCAATTGAACACCCCGCTTAGATCTTCTCTATCTTTTATAAATAAGACAATTTGGAATAAGTCTTCAACGTGAATCCAACTGAACTTTTGCTTTCCGTTCCCCTGGTGTCCTCCTAGACCACACCTCACTAAATTTCTGTAAGGAGTCATGACTCCACCGTCTTTCCCTAACACGATGGCTATACGTAGGGCAACTTGTCGTGTGTTCTGAAGGTCAAAGGAGAAGAACGTTTTCTCCCAAGTGGTTGCAACATCTACCGAGAAACCTGAACCCTTTTCTCCGTTTTCTTCCGTCATCGGACGGTCTTCTGCGTGTCGATAAATCGTTGCTGTACTGGAGTTTACCCATGTCTTAGGTGGATTGGTACACGCTTGTATTGATTCTCCAAGAATCGTTGTAGTCTTCACCCTTGAGTTCATGATCTCATTCCTGTTTACCGTGTTGTATCGGCAATTGACTGATTTACCTGCAAGGTTAATTAAAAGTTCAGCATCCTCTAGAGCTTCCACAATGTCTTCCTTGTCTTCCCATGAAATATGCTGTTTTTGCCTCGAGATAACCTTCACTTCGTATCCTTGGTCTTTGAATTTCTTTTGAAAGTATTCGCCAATAAAACCAGTTCCCCCGGCTATCACCACTTTTTTCATAGGCCCTCTCCCTCTCTATAAAAAGCGTTTTCTTATCTCTGGTGTCGGTAGCATGCAACGATCCTTTTTTCCGAACCATTTGTATCTATTCTTGGCAAGGAGATCGTAGAAAGTGTCACGTACGGGTTTTGGTATGATGGAAAGTATGTATAAGAGCTTCCAACCGCCTGATAAGTGCTTGCTGATCTGAAGAGCTGCTGCAGACTTAAAGTAACACTTATCGTCTTTTACTAAGATTATGCTATCGATATGTTCCGGCACTTGGTACCTTCTTTTGATTTCTTGCCCTATTTCACTTTGTAGCGAGGTGAATTTGTATACGGCATTTTGATCTCTTTTGATGATGAATTGAACGCTATGATCACAAAAGTTACATTCTCCATCGAACAAAATAATGTTGTTCATCCCCTCACCTCTTTTCAATAGAAGGATCATTTTGGTTGATAGGAATATTTTAACATAAAAGAAAAAGGCCAGGTGAATATATTCACCTAGCCTTCCTCTACTAGCTATATGTCTTCAATGTAGTTTCTTTTTCTAATGCTCAATTTCGCACAAGCGAGTGTTCTAAATACAGCTGAACCCGATTTCGCCCTTTCTCTTTCGCCGAATATAAGGCTTTGTCCGCTTGATTTAATAGCTGATAAAGCGTCGTCCCCGTCTCCTTCATTGCTTCAGCCACTCCCATGCTGACCGTAACAGGAATCTCTCCTTCATTTGATTCTAGCGGGTGTGCTTCTATATAGCCCCGGATGTTATTGGCGAACACTTCCCCTTCTATGCTTGTACGTCCCTTCAGTGCAAAGACAAATTCTTCCCCACCATAACGGGCAAAGATGTCTCCTTCTTGTAATTGGATTTGGCAAGCCTTTGCAACATGAATGAGTAATTGATCCCCCACATGATGTCCAAAGGTGTCATTCACTTTTTTAAAATAATCAATATCCATTAAGATTACCGTAAAATCAACCTGTTCTTTCATGGCTGTTTCAAAGTCTTGTTCGCTTTTCTGAAAAAACGCACGTCGATTGTAGATTTGTGTGAGTTCGTCATAATACGCTTGGTGCTCCAATTGAAGCTGCAATCTTTTAACTTCGGTTATATCCGTAAAAATAATCAATAATCCCTCGTGATTTTTCGAATTCTGCAACATGGAGGTACGTACTTGATAGATTCTCTTGGAATTCTCATCCGTTATAACCTCGATTTCCTGGTGAAGCTCCGTTCCGTCTAGTTTAAAAGGAATCGATGTTCCCGACAGCCCATGCCACACCTGTTCAAGGTCGTTTCCAAACATGGACTTATTTAATTGAGGAAACATCTTTTTACATGCTGTATTAAACTCTATTAATCGATTGGAATCATCCAACACCATGACCCCATCATTAATGCTATTAAAAATCTCATCTTTAGCAATCGGCATAATCGTAAATAGGCGTGAGGAGCTTATGGCCCATAAATAAAAGAGCGTCGCCAGCCATCTGACCATTGGCACTGGGTCCACCCCTGGAGGTGTTAATCCGATCAAATAAACAAAAGCTGTGATCATCGGTACTAATTGTCCGCACATAAGAGCGATCAATTGAGGACGATACGTTTTGGCTGTTTCCTTCCAATGGGCAAGTATGAGAACAAATCCCGCAAATAAGCATGAGAAGGTAAAAATACCATGAACCACATACCAGCGACCAATCTCCAAATGAATATAAGGTGCTCCGAGCGTTGGATCGACTTCGAACACTCGATAATGAAGATGATGCCAATCATTTGTCGCCACCATCACTAAGCTTATCAAAGGAATGATCAGAAAAGAAATCACCCTTTTTTTAGTAACTTTCATACCCAAAAACTGCATCGTAAACAATAAGCTCAAAGGCGGAGAAAATGGCATACCAACATATTGAATCGTCGTCCAAAACTTTAATTGTCCTACGGTTGTACCCATCATGCCAAAGGCAGCACCCAAACAATAAATCGTAGTGGCTGCGGTATAAAATAAAAACAATTTAGCAATTTTCATATACTTATGACGATTGAAAAACACATAAAAAAATAGAAATAAATTTAATACACTGGATGTAGCAATAAGAGTGATATAAGCGGTTAATTCCGAATTCACTGGTGTACCTCTTAGAAAAGTATTTTCCCTATAATGTAGCACAAAAGAACCATAGATGGCGTAACTTTTTATCATCCAGTTGAAAAAATGTATCTAATTGAAGTCTGATATACAGGACTTTAGGGTGATCTTTCGCACGAATTCAAGAGAAAATTTGAGGATGTATGGGGAAGGATTACCATTGATTATGGTGACCATTAATAGTAATATAATGACATCAGCTGCATTGTTCGTATTCATAATAAAGTTTTAACCTTTAAGCTGTAATAGGGAGTTTAACATCGAAACACGAATGACAAGTCTCCGTCTATAAGACAAGGAGGACAGGCAGGAATGTTTCTGCGAACACCCACTTTGAGGAGTGGTGGTTTAAAACTTTCTTATACCTTTATACGGCAAATGCGGCAGATACATATGAAAGAACCAGCTTCCCTTTGGATACTGGTTCTTTTCTATTAAAAAGTTCTTCCCCTCGACTCTCCTAACCTTCACTTTATGACTGAAGTAGCCTCCACACGAATACACATAACGCTCCATTGATACTCATTAACTCCTTAACCATTCAACATTCCCTTTTCCATAATATAACAACAATGTCAACTCATACCCTATATTACGAAAAAGGAATTGTAGTAAAATAGCCTTAGATTATTTAAAGGATGAGAGTAATGAAGAAATTAATCGATAGTAAGGCTGCCATTGAAGTGTATAATACTTTATTTATACATAACCAAGATGCCAGCTACGGTATGGACCTTGAAGGAAGATTTACCATTATTAATGATGCCTTTGTAGAGATATCTGGTTATACAGAAGAAGAAATGATTGGTCAACCCTTTCAAGTTTTGATTAGAGAAAAGGATCTGCCTCTCACCGTGCATCATGTTAGTAGAGCAGCTGTAAACGGTGAAAGATCCAGATTTGAGACGTCCATTATTCATAAAAATGGTCATGTTGTTAACCTTTTCGTAGCAGCTATACCGATTATTAGAAATGACGAAATAAAAGGTGTGGTTGGATATGCAAAGGACATTACAGAAGAAAAGAGAACGAAAAAACTTCTAGACGGTCAAAATAAAGTGTTGGAAATGGTGGCTAAAGGCTTCTCGCTTAAGGACGTGTTAGATTCCATTGTACTTTTAATGGAGGATGTACTGACTGGAAGTCTGTGTTCGATATTATTAATGGATCATGATCTCGGAATCCTTAAAAAAGGATCAGCCGTTAATTTGCCTCTTGAATATAACCATTTCATTCATCTCGGAGTAGGTGTGGGTCCAGCGAGCGGGTCATGCGGTACAGCTGCCTATAGTCAAAGACCCGTAATAGTGGAAGATATAGAAAAAGATTCCCTATGGAATGAACATAGAAACATTGCCCTTAAAAATAATTTACGCGCATGTTGGTCATATCCAGTATTAGACAATCATTCTCGAACATTAGGAACATTTGCCGTGTATTATCACGAATCAAAAAGACCCAACCATATGGACATGATGGTTATTGAAAAGGCTACATATTTAACCAGTCTAGCCATCCAACATTATGAATCAGAAGAAAAAATCAACTATATGGCCTATCATGATGAATTAACAGGTCTTCCCAATCGCCGACTGTTTGATCTGCAAACTTCGTACGCCCTTGGGAAGAATAAAAACTCAGCACTTTTATTCATTGATTTGGACCGATTTAAAGTCATCAATGACACACTCGGTCATGACTATGGAGACCTCCTATTAAAGGAAGTAGCCGACCGAATTAAATCTAGTATCCGTCTTCATGATACAGCTGCACGACAAGGAGGAGATGAATTTATCGTACTCCTCGACAATATCAAAAGAAATGAAGTAGAGAAAATTTTATATCGTATACTCCATATTTTATCTACCCCTTTTCAGATCAATGGGAAAGAAATATTTGTGACTCCAAGTATCGGGATTAGTATGTATCCAGAGGATGGACAACATGAAAGTGAGTTAATTCGAAAATCCGATGTTGCCATGTATCAAGCCAAGAAGGATGGTAGAAACACATTTCGGTTTTATGATATGAATATGGACAAAGAGCAAGAAGAACAACTCAAGATAGAGAACGAGTTGCGTAAGGTTCTTTATAAAAATCAGTTATCACTCTATTTCCAACCAATTATTGATTTACAGTCTAATAAAGTCCTTTCAATTGAAGGATTGTTGCGTTGGAATCACCCCGTCATGGGCTGGATTCCGCCTGCAAAATTCATTCCTATTGCAGAAGAAAATGGATTGATCATCCCAATTGGTACATGGGTTATGGAAGAAGCCTGTAGACAATTGCAGATGTTAGCGTCAAAAGGATATCACCATATCAACGTAGCCGTGAATCTATCCATCCGCCAGTTTTATCAACCAAATTTTGTGTCAATGGTAGCTAACATCATAAGAAACAAGCGGATTAACCCTGAAAGATTGCATTTCGAAATTACAGAGAGTATGACAGCAGACGTCCAACTAACCACGGCGATCCTTAAGGAATTAAAGACTCTCGGTGTTTCTATTTCCATTGATGATTTTGGAACAGGTTACAGCTCCCTTAGTTATTTAAGGTCTTTTCCTATTAACACGTTAAAAATCGACCGTTCTTTCATTAAAGATATTTCCCAAAATAAAGAGGATCAAGATATTGCCACCATGATTATTTTTATGGCGCATAAATTAGGGTTAAAGGTTATTGGGGAAGGTGTAGAAACATCTGAACAAGCAAAATTCCTAACTGATAACGGGTGTGACATGCTTCAAGGCTACTATTTTAGCTATCCTCTTAGTGAGGACGAGCTTCTCAGTTATTTACGTGAAAAATAAACAATTAACCCGAATAAAGTTGACACTTACTAAAGTCACTTGATCGGGTTTTTTCTTTTTTAAGATGAGCGATTTGTGTATTGGAATATTTAGACTTATTTGTTCGAATTAACACTCCTTTTGAGACTTCCTAGCAAAATATAACCAGATACAACTCCAGCAATCGTTGTCGTAACATAACTCGTTCCAAGGAGAAGATTAGTCAAAAAGACAAACGTTACGGGTATACCTATAGAAAAGAAAAATGGGTACAACGCAATGTATAAAGATGGAATACCCATAAGGAGTACTTTAACCCAATCGATTCCCCTGCACTTGTTTTGTTTTATATCTCTGATCAAACCGGGTACACGAAGAAACATGCCTATTAGTATCGGAAAAAAGCTCACAAACGACATCAATGGAACCATCCTATAATTCGAACGTTGGTACTCTTGTATTTCCAGCTGAATGAATGCTCCGATGAATAAAATAATCGCAAATAGGACTGTCACAAAAAGGTACTTAGTAAGGCGCTTCATATCATTCCCCTCCTTAATTCATAGTACAAGGAAAATGTAAAAATATTACACAAACCTTAATAAATTCCATGGCTAAACGTAACAAATACTTGAATAATTTACTAAAGTTATACCAATATTATTTAATTATCATCTTGTTATACGGAATAAATTAGGTAAACCAAAGTCAAAATCTTTAACCTAAAAGGAGATGCAATCATGGAAAATATAGCTAATATTGTTCATATAGGTGAATTAATAGCTGTCTCTAAGGTTTTTGAACTAAATCCTTTTCGAATGGTCACATTAATAGAAAAAGGAATTATGGAAGTTTTTGAAACAAAGGATGATTTTATAGCAAAATACGGAAACAAGGAAACGTATGATGAGTTAGACAATTGGTGTGAGTTAAACAATGGGAAGATTTTTACGAAACCTAAAGCTGGAAGTGAGTATAATAGCATTCACTGACGATGTCTTCTTAAGTTGGAGGTCGTTTCGAAAATGGTGCTACCAATGAAAGGCAACACCATTTCCTGTTACTTATGTTCATAATCTAAAACCTCTACCTTAAAGCCATGACTACATCCAATCTTAGGACTATCACAAGATGGAGATACTCTTACTTTAACGAAGTCTTCTGTATATTGAAATGGATTATTTTCACTATCAGGGACTTGGATTCTTAAGGAAATATCATAAGAATGATTGTTGTTATAAACAATATTAACAATCCTCCGTTGCTGCCAGCCAAATCCAGAAGCGTCTTTTCCTCCATACTCTTCTATTACCCTTTTATCAATAGCTGGAAAAATAATATCTCGAATAATATCTTCTGGTGTAACATACCAATCATCTTCATACGGCTTAACCTCCTTTGGTTCTGGAGGTTTAGCATGCACCAAGCTATCAATGGTAAACAATAATAAAATAGACAGGACAATTATCACTTTCTTCACGATGCTCACTCCCATAAATTTTTTTTACAGTTAGACTTTGCATCCTCATGAATTCTTATCAACGACTACAACATATACCCAAGCAACTTTTCAAATGAGACATTAATAATCAACAAAATTCCCTAATCATTCTGAACAAAAAACGGGACAGTGAACCTGTCCCCATAACCCAATCCTCGTAGGGATTTGTGGAAGGTTTTCCAACTATCTTCGGTGTATTTGTTTTGTTCAAGATCTGTATTGACATGCGTAAGTCCTGCACCGGTATCTTTATTAAACAGCTTGTGCATCATTTCCCAGTATTCTTTCGGATGCTCCTCCTTGTAATCCAGCATGAGATGAGACGTGAGGTGTTATTGGCTGTTACGGTCCCAAATCCTTTAAAACGGTTGAATTGATCTACCTTGTTCCCGTCGATCGTAAAGGATTTTGTCGTCAATTCCGCCTTAGTCTCGGTGGTATCCACAAATGCCACAGATCCAACCAGCATGCTAGTCACAAAGATACTTCCGATGATTTTTTTAACGTTTTTCATTTTCTAGTCATGTTTATACTCTTCCCTTCCCTTCGTACAATAAATTTAGCTGCCTAAAGGTTGTTCTAAGAAGATGTCATCAGAATGAAAATGATTACGTACTTGTAACCTCCTTTCCCACTGAATGTTCTGTTGGCGTTTTCATTTTTTCATAGGCGGGTTCGATGTTTATAATATTTTATTGACTACCTTCCCTCTTTTTTTGACCTTTTCCCATTCAATAGAATAAGAACAATAAATAAAACCCATTCTTAAACAGAACAGGCTTCAAGACATAAATTCTTTTAAATAAGCTTGTATTAATTCTGGGTACCTGGTGGAAGGTAAAAAGGTGGGACTTTGATCCAACCGCGCTTCCGCATTAAATGTTTAAGTCTAGTTGCAAATGCAAATTTCTCTGCTTGAAACTGAATAAACATTAACCCTACATCCGTACGTATGGATTGGGATGCAGCCGTTGCAGCTTGCATAATTAAACTAACAATTTTTAAAGATAATTCATTTGCCAGTACATCATCCGTTAATTTAACGCCAAGAGGAATACTGTTAGAATCTGATTTTGGCATATCTTCCGGGGCAGAAGGTAACGGAATCCCTTCCTTCACCATGAAATCATGGAGTCTTTGTCTTTGACTGTCCCCTAATTTCATATCTTCTTCAAGAATGGTTTTTAATTCCTCATCAGATGTGGTATTGATCCCTGCTTGAACAGATACTTTGGCTAATTCAAGGCCTGATAAATAAATCCAGCAAGACATCACCTCTCCAACGTGAAGAGGTTGGTCTTTGTCCTGGTCTGATTGTGATTTCATAGCATCCATGATGGTTTCTATGATATTTAACATGATATTCCCTCCTGAACTCCTACATCCTCCATAATTTTTGTCATTTTAATCGTTATTATTCAGGGGGAACGGACAGCTACTTGATATGCTTAATCTAGAAATGTTTAGTTTCTATCCTGACTCGTTTAAAGTTTAAAGGGACAGTGTACCTGTCCCCATGACCCATTTACTCATTTACTTACTTATAGATTCGATAACTCATATTCAATAAGATCCTTAATCTGTTTATTCCCCACCACACCCGAACGAAATGTGTTGGATTCCGCCCAATAGACTTCTCTAAAAGTAACACCATTGTTAAGTTCGATTTCTAGAAAAACTCGACTACCATCTTGTTGTCCCGTTATGTTGAGTGTTTCTTTATCTTCTAATTTTAAATTAGACCATGCATTGAGGAAGTTATCCTTAGAAGATTGGGAGAAAGTATGTATGCGACGACCATCTTCCGTACTTTCAAAGTATATATTTTTCACTAATTCTTCTAATGGGTAAAGTTCGCCTGCTGTTTTTGCCTTCTCGTTTGTATCAACAATATACACCTTATCATCTGCAGTAATAGCCAGTGTAGAAGGATATCCTTTTATTTCATAAATGGCTGTACCTGCATGTAGGTAAGTGGCATCTCCATTTCCCATCTCATGATTACTACAAGCACTATCACCCATTTTATAGGTCACTTCTCCAAGTTTTTTACCCTTTTCAATGGTAATAGGAGTATCCGCGTCAGCAGGTTCCGGGATATGATGTTGATATTTTATATCTTGAATCATGATCATATCAACCCACTCAATGACACCATCAGGACAATCTTGATTTGAATGTACATCATCATTGCAAGAGCTGAGAAGGATAGTAGATAAAATAATTATGACCAAATTTTTGAGAATTTTCATCGTTATTCTCCTATAAAAAATTATTCGTTAGAAAGGTCGTTATAAAATCTTTAAATCTTTTTATCCCTCACTTATTCGATCTAATGATTCTTGTATTTCTTTTTCAAATGGAATTTCTCCCGAATCAAAATCTTGCTCATGTACATAAAAAATTAAAATATTTCTCTTTTCAAATAGACTTGAAGAAACCAATTCCATTGTTTCGGTTTTCTTAGCAAATTCCCTGATCCCCTTCTCGATGTCCTTTTCATTTTCGAATTCATAAATAAAAAACGGTTTCTCATTTAGCAGATAGGTTCCTGGTAGAACATTTCTTAATTCAGACCCGTAAGCGTTCCCACTTGGAAAATCTACTTCAACTAATTGAATACCATTCTCTTGTAGTACCTGTACAACGTCACTTTCCGTAATATGAGAACTATCACTTACCGTTTGACAGGAAACCAATAACAAGAGAAAGCATAGATTTAGAATCTTCCTCAGTTCATTCACCTCACCTTGATGATTTTTCACTTCTTCCAAAGATAAAATGGTCCTCTGGATTCCAAACATGCAGATGGTCTGCCAGATATCCACGTAACCAAAATACACCGTTTATTCGTCTCAAATAAAAGCCTTTTGGAAAATCATCATCATCAGTAAGTTTCTCAGATGCGATGGTGATCGAGCCTGATGGCGCTTGATGTTTCTGTAATGGATTTCCTGACAACTCTTCAGGTTGATCCAGATACTGTAATCTTAGGTAAGGGCCTAGTTCAATTGGACACAATTCTAAGCCCAGTTCCTTCGCTCTTTTAAAGATCTGATCCGTTGTAGCTCCCTCAGGAAAGCCAAGATTCCCTATGGTTAGTTCAACGGTTTCCAGGCAGTACTTTGTTTTGGACGTCGTAAACTGATCATCAGCCAACAGCCTCTTTCCATACTCATTAATTAAGATTGAGGATTGATGCAATTTCTCAATAAGTTCCCCTTTTGGAAGGCCGCCAACCTCGATTGTTCTCGAGATAAACGAGCAGTCAGGGTATGTCTTTTCATTTGGGTTACGCATTTGCCATCACTCCTCACCAAATTCTTTGGTCATCTAATCTATTTAAGTAAAAGTTGAACTAACTCAATCAAATGATCGGTCTTCTCTTCTGAAACCGTATAAATGGTGTGTGTATCTTCCGTCTTCATAAATGTACTTCTTTGCCCTTTTTCACCTATCCACACATAAAAATCTTGGTGGTTTTCATTGTCATAATTGACTTTCAAGTAAAATTCAGGGTCAGCCATATTTACTATTCCTGGTTCTTTTCCTGCACTTGAAAAGATGTCATGAAAGGCTTCTAGGGATTTTTGATCAGAAAAGGTGATTTCATGGAAGCCTTTTGTTTTTGAAATACTGACGCTTTTAACATCGCTGTCGATTGATAATAAATTTTCGGTTGCCGAATTAGTAGATATATTTTCGTTAAATTGACAGCCATAAAGAAGTACAGATATAAAAAGTAAGGGTAATGCCTTAAGAATAACTTTTCTCAACGTATAGTACCTCCAAATTTTGTTATTCACATCTTACTCATTAGACGAGTGAAACCATTTAAATGTTACTTTTGGATAAATTCTGCTTCCACTAGTCCTCTGTTAGCATCTAAATAGCTCTAATCCCTATAACGATCAAACTGACTGGATGGATTACTTTTGCCGTTACTGCTCTTTCTGCAATTAAATGTGCCACCTTATGTATAATGAATTTTAAGCCCAGGCTTTACAAAACTGATGTTGATTTCACTATGGTTGAAAAATAACCGGAAAAATTCCGACTAAATTGGGAAATACCCCTATTTCCTTAAGAATAAGCGGAGTTTTTCCGCTTATGTAAGTCAAATCTTTGAATTTGGGCTTATTTAGAGAAGATAACCGGAATTCCTCCGCTTATTTCTGCTTCTTAAGCTTCCTCTAGATACATTAGCCGGAAATTCTCCGCCTATTCATTCTCTTACCTATACGAAAACAACAATGAATAATTACAGAGCCAGCCAAAGAAAAACGTGGTTTTCTAAAAACCAGTTCTTTAATGTTAACGGGCGTTTCGCGCACCATCAAACTAACAAAAAAAAAACGCCTCAAACCCTGTAATATCAATGGGCTGAAGCGTTTCAATAAGTAATTTTAATTAGTGTTATACAAATAATTGTATAAGCTATTTAAGTTTTTTACTAATTCCCTTCATTAGTTTTTAAGCTGATTTTGTTTGGTCTTTAATTTCTGAAAACAATAGTCTAGCAGAAATTAACCGGTTTCGAACCAAGATACCAATCCACGAAGCAAGGATAGCCTTGATTAACCCAACAATAATAAATGGAGTAAATCCTCCCGCCAAAGCAGCGGACCAAGAAAGCTCGGCAGCCACTTTTAGCCAAGCAGTGCCTAATGCCAAAGTAACGAGCGTTCCAATACTATTGGCAATCACAGCATTCTTGAAATTGAAGCCTCTTTTTTCCATAAACCACCCGATGAGGAAGGCAGTTGGAATGAAGCCAACTAAATAACCTCCAGTAGGTCCGATAAGCTTTGAAACCCCACCTGAAAATTCAGCGAATACGGGTACTCCTGCAGAACCAATAATTAAATATAAAATGACCGATAGTGTTCCATAACGAGAACCTAGAATGGTTGCTGCTAACCCAATAGCAAGGGTTTGCCCTGTAATTGGAACGAGCGGAAGTGGAATGGTGATTTGAGCCATTACGCCAATGATTGCAGCAAAAAGTGCTGTCACAATCATCATTCTTAATTTCAATTGTTGATCATTCATTTGTTTCTCTCCTTTAATTGTAAACTACATTTTATTTTAGTTAACAATAAAACTTTATTAATATTCAGGAAATTTGTCAACAAAAAAAGAGGTGCAGTCTACACCTCCGAGGATTTAATTTGAAATGAACATTGATTCACTTATCCACTCTATAACTTATATAAAGTCATAATCACTTAAAGGAAGCCTCTTTAAAGTACACTCCTTACAAAACACCTGTTTCTAGCCCCAAAAAATCATTCATTGTAAAACTCCATATGAGTTTTTTCCTTTTTGTAATACTCCATCCGGTCTTGTAAAGTACCTGTATGAAACTCAAACTTATGACCATCTGGGTCAGTAAAATAAATAGACTTATTATCCCTTTTGTCCCTTGGACGACCTGTTAGGATATTTACATTGAATTCCTTGAGTTTTTCGTACATACTATCAAATTCTATTTCTTCAATTGAAAAAGCTATATGTGTGTAAGAATGGTGTATTTCATTTCGTGGAATCTCTTTTTCTTCATTTAGGGCAAGCCAAATACCATTTAAATCGAAATAGGCGGTGCTTCTCCCTTTAACTAACAACTTAGCATCAAACACATTTGTATAAAACTCTATTGAATCCTCTAAATTAGATACAGAAAATAAAAAATGATTAAGACCTTTTACCGACACCATAACGCCTCCATTTAGACTTTTTTATATAACCATCACACAAAGGAAACAAATTTTAATACCGTTCAATAATAATTTTTATACACATTTGTAAACCTATGCTTTCTACACTTACGGACCAGCATTGGATTATAAGAAGTGATTTAATAAAAGCTAGAATAAATGGAAAAGTTAATAGCAAGCTGTGAACACAGGTTAAAAAAGGGCTATTACTATCCCATAAATGGATAAGATATTAATTATTTAATGCCATTACCTAATTATTATTTATATTATTAATCCTAACTAAAAGCTTTTTTGTTTACTGGTATTGGAGGCATAAAAAACGAATATGTATACGTCTCTTATTATTTCTTATGGAGTTATTCTAACAGTAGCGTTTATCTTAAAAAAGAAAAAAATGCACATGTTAGAGATCATACTTGTATGGATGAGTTCAATTTTCATTTATAACAACATAGCATTTTTATCTATATTAAATTACTCTCTAATAAAAATACCCGATCATAATCATGGATTTCTTGCGTACGAAATTTTCAGACTGTTAATCGTTCCCCTTTCAATAGTATGGTTATTCGATGTAAATTCCTCTCTTGCTTCTATAGGACGAAAAGTTATTAATATGCTAGGTTTTATCCTTTATATGTGTAGTTTAGATTATATTCTTGATGAATTTAAAATCGTCACCCATACAAATTCTTGGGCAATGACTTATTCCATTGGTTTGTATTCAGGGTTGGCATTTTGTGTATATGTTACTTATTTCTTTTTTCACAAATTATTTAAACAAGAGGTATTAAAAAAATGAATTCACCTCAAAACTATGACATAAATGAATGGTTTATCATCATTGGACTGCTTGTGTCAATCCTATTAATAATTTTGCTGCCAAAACGATTTCCCCATACAATATCCACTCTTATATTGATGTTTTGTATGGTTATTCCAATTATCTTGGATACCATGATAGCAACAAAACCATTTGACTTTTACGATATAAATGATACTTCGAAATTTGAATTGTTCGATTTTCTATTATGGTTTTTTTACGCTCCCTTTGGTTATTTTTTTCTATACGGTTTTGATAAATGGAACCTTCGAAGTTTCGGGTTACTCATTTACATCATTGTTTCTTCGATGTTAGCTGTTGGGTTTGAATTTATAACAATAAAAGCACATATTTTTACCTTTGATGGTTGGCATTTATTTTATAGTTTTCCGATATACCTTGTAGTTCAAAGTGCATATATAGCATTCTATTTATGGATAAAAACCCTTTTTCATCAAACAAAACTTTCAGATTTAATTTATTTTAATAAAACGGATACATGAGGTACTAATTTCAAAAGTAAAAAAATATAGGCATTAATTCTCCAAACGAATCAATGCCAATAGTTGTTGCGTTACCCAATGAATTTAGTAAACCTGAACTGTGAAGCTTAGTGTTGAAATTTCAAGAATAGAGCTCGGAAATTTTCCAAGCTCTGTATTTTATAAGCTACCTATTGTTGAATAAGCTTAAATAGTTTTTTCTGCTTGGTGATTGACGGAAGAACATGGAGCTTAATCAATCGTTAAAAATTGATGATATTCTTGCTGCTTCAAAGTGTGTTATAGTACCTTGAGGTATTGAATTTCCATCTGTGGAACTATTGGCAAAGATACGTACTTCATCTCCCGCAGATAATCGTAAGATACCAGAAACACTTGCAATATTACCAAAAGTCAATTCTTCGCCCCAAAAATCGTTATCAAAAACTACTGCGGTTTCTCCTACTACAATCAATATTCTCACAGTATAATTAGCTGGCATTGCTGCTTGAAATCCAATGCTACCAATAATCATATATACTCCCGCTTGTTTTGGGATAAAGGTTGAACTAACGGGGTTATATTCGTCGTTTAAATCGAATACTTCATTTGGATATTCAACTTGTTTAGGGTTAACACTTGCAGGAAAATTTTGTGGTCCGGTAACATTAACCGCCCTAAATGCTGATGGATTTGCACTTTCTTGTTTATCCTCACCACAGTTTAAATTGACATTGACCTTGACAACAGTATTACTTTCATCATCATTAAAATTTCGTTCAAAATGTTTCTTTTTTTTCTCCTTATCAGACATAAACAGTTACCTCCTTCCTTTTTATAGAATTACTGGTATATACTTGTAACTTTGAATATTACCAGAATCTATTACTATCTTATGAATGCTTTCTTAAAAGGAAAGTACACTTGTCCCAATCTTCCATCTATTTTTGAATCTCAACGAACTAAAACCCCCATTAAATAATAAAGGGGGTAACATGTATGGCAGTATTCTATTGTTAATATTAATGTTTTTTAATAAAATTCACCATTTCACTAAAAGCTATTTCAGCTGATATTCTATTATAGTTTAGAGAGTAAGGGTCACTGAAGCCATGTCTTCCATTTAATTTATGTACTTCAATATTCTTGTTATTTAAAGTGCGTATTAACTCGTCTACATCAAAGGAGGGTTCTTCTTGCGGAAATAATAACATTGTAGGACATTTTGGTGTTAATTCAACAAAATTTCTAATACGCGAACCATAATACCCAACTATTCCATCAACAACCCCTTCCTCACTAAACAACCAAGCAACAGTTGCCCCTACACTAAATCCAATAATAAATATTTTTTGATATTCTTCTATAAAATCTGATACGATATCTTTTATTTTATGAAAAGCGTCAGTGAATCCTACGTTTTCTATAAAATTCTGATATGCATCTTCCTCTTCTGAATAATCAAATGGTAGATCTCGTTTTAATAAATTGGGACAAATCACATCAAAACTCTGTTTTGATAATAATTCACAATAACTCCGCATATGCTCGTTAATCCCATAAATTTCGTGTATGACAATGATTAAAGTATCAGACTTTTTTTGGAGTTGAATCATTTTGTCCCCCCTAGAGAAATTAATTCCTTTTATATTTTTTATAGGCTAATGGTGTCATGCCTATTGTGTTTCGGAATTTATCAATGAAATAACTCGTGCTGTTAAATCCTACTTGATAGGCAACATCCGTCACATTGGAATCGGGTTGCTGTAATAATATTAGACTTTTTTGGATTCGGTAATCGGTGACGTAATTCAAAGGTGTTTTCTTCAACATTCGTTTAAAATAGCGACAACATTCGGAACGGCTTAATTGACCTGCTCGCGCAATGTCGTCTAAAAGGAGCTTCTCCGAATAATGTTGATGGATCCAATTGAGCATTTGCTTCATTCGTTGGCTTTTTACGATTTCCGACTGTTCGTACTCTAGTTGCACACCATTCATGATTAGATTTTTCCAAAGGAGGGTTAGATGAACGCTGATATCGATTTCATAGAACGGCGGGTTTTCTTTTATTAACTGACTGATTTTCATCATTGAATCTAGAATCGCAGTCGCCCAATGCTCCTTTGGGTCTAGGAGTAAATAAGGAATATTCGTCGCCTGAATATAAGGGTAGACGAAGGTGGAATAAAGTTCTTGTGAGAGGACAAAGCTTGGTAAGACATTTAAACAAATATAGACACAACCCGAGTCATTCTTGTCTTTTGCCATATGTAGACAGCCACCATTTATAAAAAGTCCTTCTCCTTCTCGAACGGTAACGGTTTCCTCATTGATTTGAAAAAGTGCCTCTCCCTTGATCACTCGAACAAACTGAAATTCATCATGCCAATGAAGGGGGATATATCCATTTATATTTTGATTAATTGTCGTTTCGTAACATGCAAACGGTAACACCACGGTTCGATGTTCGGTTAATTCTTTTAAACTATGGTCCACCTTAAAATTTTTTATTTGCATGATACCACCTCAATATTCTTATATTTTTCTATTCAATTTAGATATTATTTCATGGTTTTCCAAGGTAAGATAGTACATATTATAGCACTATTTTTGTATTTAAAGGAGAAACCAAATGAGTAGAAACAAAGGGATTTTTCTAGTAATGACAGGAGCAACATTTTGGGGGATTGGTGGAACCGTTGCAAAAAAGCTTTTTGATCAGTATGGAATCGATATCGATTGGCTGGTAACGACCCGATTACTGATCGCCGGATTTTTACTTTTAGCCATACAGTTTTTCGGAAAAGATCGTGCCCAAATCCTTGGGGTTTGGAAGACCAAAAGCATCGCTATGTCATTGATTATTTTTGGATTACTTGGCATGCTTGCCGTTCAATACACCTATATGGCTTCCATTCACCATGGAAATGCGGCGGTTGCCACTCTGCTACAATATTTAGCACCTGTTATGATCATCGTTTACTTCATTTTGCGCCATCAAGCTGCTCTTACACGACGAGATCTGATCACCGTTTCGTTAGCTTTAATTGGAAGCTTTTTCTTATTAACAAACGGCTCTATCTCACAATTATCTGTCCCAACATCAGCCGTCATTTGGGGGGTTTTATCTGGAGTCGCACTTGCCTTTTATACCTTATATGCCATTCCCTTACTAAAACAATACGATTCCCTTGTGATTGTTGGTTGGGCGATGATCATCGGTGGTATTGCGCTAAGTTTTATCCATCCCCCATGGCAAATCAATTTGAAGAGTTTACCTTTAGAAGCTTATCTATACCTTGTCTTTGTAATCATATTTGGAACAATGATTGCCTTTTGGTTTTATATTGAAAGTCTGCAAAGCCTCTTACCAAAAGAATCCAGCCTTCTTGGAAGTATCGAACCACTTGCGGCTGTTTTAACGACCGTCTTTTGGTTAAAAGAACCGTTTGGCATGTTTCAATGGGTAGGCACCACTTGCATCCTTTTCATGATTGTATTTTTGGCCATGAATAAAGCTTCTAGCTCAGAGGTTAGTTACTAAACATAAAAAAAATAGCTTGAGAACTTGACTAAGCCGTTCTCTTTTGGAGTACCTACAGCTATAAAAACATATATAAAAGCAATGCATTTCACATAAGAAATCGCACTGCTTTTTTTGTTGTTATATCGCGGTTTATTCATCATTTTGATTATAAATCACAGGTATAATCACCATATGGTTAACACTAACCATAATCTAAATATACTATTATCCAATTGATCCGGAAAAGGATTTAATTTCAATAGGTACTCTATATACACAAATCATTGAACTCCTTGTTAATCTTTTCCGCTAAACTCTAAAATATTTAAACCTTCAGATGGCCCTGGTGCTTCAAAAAAATTAGTCACATGAATAAACACCGCCTCCGTGTCAAAAGCGGCTCTTTCGGGTTGTTCTTTGCGTCTTTTTGCAATTTGACGTAAGCATTGCTCGTTATTTAGATTAAGGAAAATTAGTTGATGGCTTGCATTGACCTCTGAAGCCATATCCAAAAACCACTTTCGCAGTTTTTGAGTATTAGCTGGAAAATCCATCACTACGTCTGTACCGACACTTAATATGTTTTGGACATGCTTTTTCACCAACGGCTTCAGCTGCGCTGAGAATTTTAGATAGTCCTCAAATGATGCAATCTGATTGGGATAAAGAGATGAAAGCCATTCATCCTCAGACAACAGTACCGCATGTTTATCAATCGCCAATTGTTTTGATTTAGTTGATTTTCCAGCTCCCATTTTTCCACAGAAAAAATATAGTGTCCCCAATTGTTTCATATTTTTTTGTCCCCCAGTGCTTATTTTAGTTTAAACCAGTTCCCATAGACATTCTCCTCTTAGATGTTAAGATACACTTCCAATTTACTTATTCTACCAACTATATTTATATTCCTTCATTAACAAACCCCCGCCGTTAGTTTCAGAAAGTACAAATTCCTTCTCCTTCTGTCCGAATACCCCTTACTACCAGACAACCAACAGGCAATCAACCGAATGACTAGTTTGCATTATTATTCCCTATCTAATTTCCACACTTTCCCCATTTTAAAGAAATAAAAAAAACTGCCAAGTAGGCAGCTTGTGTAAGATATTCAACCCGTTAAAACATCTTCCTGCGGGTATCGGATTTTCGATTTTTCTTGACGGGCAAGTGAGAAAGCTAATGTTAAAGGACCCAATTTGCCAGTAAACATGACAATAATAATGACCACCTTACCGATTATGGAGAGATTACCGGTGATCCCCATTGATAACCCTACGGTCCCAAAGGCAGAAACTACTTCAAACAGAATTTGTAAAAAGGCCGCATCTTCAGTGATAGTTAAAACAAAGACAGCCAAGAAAATTAATGTTAATGCTATCATGGTAATGGCTAATGAGCGGAATATGATCGTTTCAGAAATTGCCCTTCTTGCAACGACAATCTCTTTCTTTCCTTTTAAGTACGTAACAACCGCTAATACGATCACAATGAATGTTGTAAGTTTGATTCCTCCACCAGTCGATGCACTTCCTGCACCTACAAACATGAGTAATATCATTAAATGAATGGTCGGATCACTCAAACTCCCTATATCAAGCGTGTTAAATCCAGCTGTTCTAGGAGTAACTGCTTGAAAATAAGAAGCCCACCATTTTTCAACAAGTGTTAA
The DNA here is from genome assembly GCF_023715225.1 of Robertmurraya korlensis. GTDB lineage: Bacteria > Bacillota > Bacilli > Bacillales > Cytobacillaceae > Robertmurraya_A. The sequence goes on along the minus strand of NZ_JAMBNS010000004.1, from coordinate 224,790 downwards.
CGAGCCAAGTGTATTGGGATTTCCATATTCTAAAAAGAAAATGAAAAGCATGGCAACCAGATTAATCGAAAAGGTCCCGATAATCATAATTTTTGAATGTAGACTTAGTTTTCGAAACGTATTTTTTCGTTTTAAGTCAGCTAAAACGGTAAATCCAAGACCTCCAATAATAAACAATAAAGTAATAACAATATTCGTCACAGGGTCACCTACGTACCTATTGAGCCCATCCGGCCATAAGGCAAAGCCTGCGTTATTGAATGCAGATATAGAGTGAAAAAAGCTGTAATAAATCCCCTTCGACAACCCCATCTCTGGAACCCAACGTAATGACAACAAAATCATAGCAATGAATTCAATACCTATCGAGAAAACAAACAGGTTCCGAACTAATTGAACCACGCCACCAAGCGAAGTTTGATTCAATGATTGCTGCACAAGAATTCGTTCCTTAAACCCAATTTTTTTGCCTAGTACCATATAAATTAAAACAGCAAATGACATGATTCCTAATCCACCTAATTGGATTAATGAGGCAATAACAATCTCACCGAATAAGGTGTATGCCGTTCCCGTATCAACCACTACCAAGCCTGTAACCGTCATAGCTGAAGTAGCAGTGAAAAACGCATCCAACCAACTAACCGATGACGTGGTTGCCCACGGAAGTTTGAGTAGAATGGTTCCTACTATAATAAAAGTAGTAAACACCAAGACTAATAATTGAGAAGGATTAATGCTGATGATCCTGTTTTTCATTTTTATACACCTTTTTCTTCAAACCGATTCAAATCCATATTGTGACCAATTACAATTAACACATCCCCTTTATGGAGAACTTCTTCTGCTAATGGAGCCACAATCACATCCTCATTACGCTGAATTCCTACAATGCTACATCCATATTTCGCACGAATATCAAGCTCTAACAAAGTCTGGTTATGAAGTTTTTCTGAAGCGATAATTTCAACGATACTATGTTCTTTTGACAGTTCAATAAAATCAATAATTTTCTCCGATGCAATATGATGAGCGACTCGTTTAGCCATGTCCCTCTCTGGATGAATAATCCGGTCGGCACCTATTTTCTCAAGAACTTTATGATGGTAATCATTCTGTGCCTTTGCCCAAACCTGTTTAATTCCCAGCTCTTTTAAGTGAAGGGTCGTTAAAATACTCGCTTCAATGTCTTCTCCAAATGAAACAACCACTAAATCAAAGTTTCTTATACCCAATTGCTTTAGAGTGGACTCGTCAAGTGTATTGGCTTGAATTGTATGTGTGGCGTATTGAGAGAATTCGTTTACTTTATCAATACTCTTATCCACCGCCATCGTATCTAATCCTAATTCATTAAATTCCTTTACTAAACTTCCTCCAAATCTACCTAAACCAAGCACAGCTATTTGTTTCATATGAACTTCCTTCCTTTCTCAATAAAAAAGACCATTCTAAATAATAGAATGGCCCGTATGTAAAAAATACATCCACCCTCAATAACGCCTACGGAGTTAGCTGACGGATTAGGAGTTGAGAGTCTCCTTCTACAAATTGTAGATACACCCCAAAAGATTGGTTCCCCCGCTCAAGAATGATTCGGCTACTTATTTAGTTTTATCTTAGACCAATATATTACTCACACATTATACTGTCAATACCTTTTATAGGACGATTACCCCATCCTTTCGATGTTGAAGTAAAATTCGTAAGTCTTTTATTTTTATCCGTGTAAAGATATAATATTTTTTAACCACGGGCCTTGAATATAACGGATATTTTAGGAGCAAAAATATTGAACAAACTCTAAAATGGTTCATGTTATAATAAGATTTATCTTAGTTTTGGAAAGGTAATGTAGATGGATGAGAATTTTACTATTAATACTATCTTTATTTATTGTAAGTGGATGTGTGAATAATAAAACAGAAGAAAAAGCCATAAATGTAGCAGCTGCAGCTGACTTGTCACATGCATTCACGGAAATTGGAAAAGAATTCACAGAAGAAACCGGAATCAAAGTAGAATTTACATTTGGATCAACGGGTTTGTTAACCAAGCAAATTAAAGAGGGAGCACCTTTTGATCTGTTTGCAGCTGCTCATGAGTCATATATTGACGATTTATTGGACAGTGAATCGGTGTTAGAAGATTCAAAAGAATATTATGCGATCGGTAGAATCGTTCTAATGGCAAATAAGAAAGAAGATGTCATTCTAGACAAGAATTATTTGTTAAGTCCCGAGGTAAAAACGATAACAATTGCTAACCCCGAACATGCGCCTTATGGAAAAGCAGCAAAAGAAACATTGGAAGCATGGGGGATTTGGGAAGAAATTGAACCTAAAATCGTTTACGCTGAAAATATTAGACAAGCGTATCAGTATGTTGAATCAGGTAATGCTGATGCCGGACTCATTGCATTAGCTTTAATGACTGAAACAGAATATCCTTATGAAGTCATTGATGAAGATAATCATCAGCCCATTGTTCAAGCATTAGCGATACCGTCTCAAACAGATAAAGAAGAATGGAGTAGACAGTTTTCTGATTTTATCTTAAGCGATAAAGGAAAAGAAACCTTAAAAAAATATGGATTTGATCTCCCGTGATTGATGCGATCCTTACACCTTTACTACTGACCTTAAGAATTTCTATCATCGCTACTATTATTGCATTTATATCTGGTATTTTACTATCATGGTGGTTTGCTTTTAATAAGAACAAGTTAACTGATTTTTTGTCTATTCTTATTACCATTCCACTTGTCATTCCTCCGACCGTATTAGGTTATTATTTGCTTTTGTTATTGGGTCATGGCAGCCTGACAGGAAAATGGATAGAGAAAATATTAGGTCAACCTATTGTGTTCACTTGGAAAGCAGCAGTGATCGCAGCGACCATTGCTGCTTTACCATTATTAATTAGACCTATACAAGCTTCTTTTGAATCCATCAATAAAGAAACCATTGGGGCAGCCGAAATAGATGGAGCAAACAAATTCCAAGTATTATTGTATATTATCCTTCCTCTTGCGTATAAAGGAGTACTAGCAGGCTTGGTGTTAGGTTTTGCACGAGCCATGGGTGAATTTGGTGCCACATTAATGGTAGCAGGAAATATACCCGGAAAAACACAAACCCTTTCGATCGCGATATATGATGCGGTTCAAGCGAACAGAATGATGGATGCTCATGTCATGGTTATTATTTTAAGTATTTCTACTATCTCTTTTTTATATCTTATACATAAATGGTTTAAGTGAATGTTATTAATCCATAAGAGCATTTTGGTTAATTGTTGCTTAGTGACTTGGAAATCATTAAAAAAGGCCCTAGTTTGAGGGCCTTTTTACGTTACTTTATATTAGTAATCTGCCTAGAAGTAATATATCCTTTCGTTTTCCCGCTTTGAATATAGTACCAAGAGCCTGTCTGTTGTAAAACGATCACTTCATGGTTCTTGTTTAGCCTTCCTAACGACTTCGAACTGCTAGACGTTTTTTGTCTGATGACTACATTGTTCACAGTGATTTTTCCTTTAAACACATTATTCAATGTGAACTTATGGGTGGCAGTGGCTTTGTTTTTTGCTTCATCACTAGCAATGATCTCAAACGTATAGATACCATTTACGTTCTTTGATGAATCCCAAGCAACAATAGCTTTTCCGGCTGTTATTTTGACATTTGACTGAAGTGTTTTAATGATCTTGCCTTTTGAATCCTTAATGTTGATGGTCATGTAGGAGGTTTCGTCTACAGAGTAAGCCAATGCTACTGTTTTTGAATTATTGTTATGCGTAGCGGTAATGTTCTTGACACTTGGAGCTGTTGTATCCTTCACCGGATTATTTACGGTGAACTTGCTTACTGCTGAAGCTTTATTGCCCGCTAAATCAGTCGCAATCATTCCAAATGTATACTCTCCATTCGCTAGAGACGATACGGCCCAGTCGACCGTGTATTTTCCAGCTGTCTTTTTAACCTCTGTCTCTAGCTGTTTAAGGATGACCCCTTTTGAGTCTTTTACGTAAACCGTAACAAGAGATTCCTCATTGATTGAATAGGTTAAAGAATAAGCCTTATTTGCTGCGTTATAAGAATTGGTTACGTCTTTAATAATCGGTGCCGTTGTATCTGCGACAACCACTGGTTCTACGATCTCAGTGGATACGGCTTCCTGCTGTGTGACAGGAGCTTGAACCGGAGTGATGGTCGCTGGCGCTACCGATTTATCCGCTTCAGCGTAAGATGGTGTAATCGTTACACCTGTGTAGTAAAACTTAAGAATGTCCTCATAAGATTTACCAGCATCGCCCATGTATTTCGCTCCCCATTGGCTCATCCCTACCCCATGGCCATCTCCACGGCCTTTCACAGAAACAACAGCAGTTTCTGTGTTCACAGTATCAACAAGATAGCTTAACATGACTCGGTTCCCCATCATGGCACGAATTCTAGATACTCCCACGTCTTTGTAGGAAACACGCTGAGGAATTAATTTTCCGTTTGCATCCACCAGATCTTTGACCAGAAAATCAACCGTTATATTCCCAAGGCTTACACGGCCGCCAGTCCCCTTGTTATGAAGAGAGAAATCAGAAATGGAAACAATTTTTATATCTTTATTGGCATAACCATTCGTGCTTAACCACATCTTAAGATTATACGCAATGGTTGCATCTGCTTCTTTGACGACTGTCCACCATTCCGAAGACTTAGATAAATCTTTCCCAGTTAGATCGATTTGTGTTTTATTAAACGAAAAACTCCATGGTGTTTTTGGATCAAATGCATCTTCCTTAACGGTTAAATAAGGAACTTGTATATTTCCCCATGCATTGGCATTGCTTTCCGTCATTCCACCATTACTAGCGGAGTATACTGCATCAATTAAACGACCATTAGATAACAATACTTGACCTTTGGTGTCGTCTACCGCTTTCGTCGTATTGGGTGTCCAGATATATCCACCATACACTTGATACGAAATGGTGTCATTGATCAGTCCGCGACTTAAATAGCTCATCGCGTACGTTCTCGCTGCAACTGCTTGTGTTTTTAACGCTTCAAGGTTCCAAGAAGGGTACATCTCAATCGGAACCACACCCTTTAGGTAATCTTCCATATAAACGGAATTGATCGGGCGAACATATTGATTGTTTTCAATTTCAAAATCAAAACTGCCTAAATATAAACGGCCGTTGATGGAAAGGGCTGTTCTAGGTTGAACCGGTTGAGCAGAGAACGTATTATATGAATTTAGTAAACTATCATTTTGATATAAAGATAGTTTTCCGTTAACAAGTTTTAATACATACGTTTCTCCTGTTTTTAAAACGATATTCGAATCATTCGTGAGATAATCGCCATTTGGCTTAATGGTAATTTCGGACTTATTTCCTAAATAATTGACGAGCTTAACTTTTACAATCGGCTCTGTAGCAAGAGCTTGTCCATGATGATATGGAAATAATGACGAAATAAGGGCAAAAATCATGATTATCACGAGCTGTTTTTTCATGCTAGGCCTCCAAACCTATTAATATGCACTCTTAGTATTACTATATTAATAGTTTAGACCTATAGCAATGGTGGGTTTCTTCCAGAATTTTAAGTAGCTACTACCAAAAACTCCCAGCAATGTTTACTGAGAGTCCGTTTTTTTATTTATTTTTCCCCTTGCCATTCCCTTTGCCTTTCCCTTGCTGTTTTTTCCCTTTTTGTTTTATTTCTTTAACTGCTTTATTTTCAACTGAATTTTGTGGTCCTTTATTGATCATGGTTTGGGCTGGAGTTTCTGCTGATGGAACCCCTGTTATAAACGTTTCATTGTTCTCACTGTACACACTTGCCGGTTGTAAAAACTGACTGTTGTCTGTATTGAAGGTTCTCATCATTTCTCTAAACATGACATGGGCGATTTTCGTGGTATCACCAGCCATGAATATATTCGGTTCATTTTTCACATAACCAGTCCAGACAGCCATGGTGTATTGAGGGGTATATCCAACAAACCAGCTATCATTTGTCGCATTGTCAGGGTAATTGAGTTTTGCTCGTGTCTCCGCATTAAAATTTGTTGTCCCTGTTTTCCCAGCCATATCTAATTCAGGGATATTTGCCATCGTACCCGTACCCGAATCGACCACAGTACGAAGCATATCTGTTACCATAAAAGCAGTATAATCTTGCATCACTTGCTTTGGTTCATTTGTAAAAGCAACTTCCTTCCCATCCGGGTAGACGACCTTTTTTACAAAATGAGGTTGATTAAAAACACCATTATTCCCAAAGGCACTGTAAGCTCCAGCCATTGATAAAGGGTTTACCGCATTGGCTCCAATGGAATAAGATTCATACACCGTATCGTAAGTAATACCGAGTTGTTCCGAAAAGCTTTCTGCCTTCTCTATCCCAACTTCTCTCATGGCAAGTAAGGCTGGAATATTATAGGAATATTGAAGTGCCTTACGAATGCTTACCATTCCATGGTATTGTTTATCCCAGTTCATCAGGGGTTGACCTGTTTCATAGGATGTAGCTTGATCATTAATTAAATGACCTGTGGACCACTTTAAATATTCAATGGCAGGACCGTAGTCAAAGATCGGCTTAAACGTGGAACCTGGTTGGCGTTGCATTTCAATTGCCATATTCGTCCCTAGAAGCTTTGCTTTATAATGGTTTCTTCCACTTCCAAGTGCCCTCACTTCACCTGTTTTCGTATCTAATAAGGCAAAAGCACCTTGAAACTCATCATCTGGATATTGAACGATCTCATTTGTGTTTAACATCGTTTCCGCATATTCCTGAGCTTTAGGATCTAAAGTAGTATATATCGCTAACCCATCCGTACTGATGTCAACATCCTTTAGCTTCTTCTTTACCTCTTTAAACGTTGCATCCAAAAATGCTTCATAAGGCATATTTGGTTGTTGATCTTTCGGAATAACCCCCTCTGTTACTGGAACTTTTGCTGCCTCTTCCATCTGTTGTTCTGTTATATAGCCTTCTCTTACCATCGACCTTAGAACAATATTGCGACGCTCAGTCGCTGCTTCCACGTTCTCTGGAATCGTCGGATCATAATTATTCGGACTCTGAGGTAATCCAGCCAATAAGGCTGCTTGAGAAAGAGTTAAGTTTTTTAAATCTTTCTCCCCAATCCCAAAGTAGTTTTGAGCTGCAGCTGCTACTCCATACGAGCGGTTACCAAGAAATATTTTATTTAAATACATCATCAATATGTCTTGCTTGGAATATTCTTGTTCCAATTGATATGCTAAATTCCATTCTTGTACTTTTCTCTTGATCGTTTTTTCTGGATTCAAGAATGAATTTTTGATCACTTGCTGTGTAATGGTGCTTCCACCTTGAGACCCAAAGTCTCCTGTTACGTTCACCCAGATGGCCTTCGTCGTTCTTTTCAAATCAATTCCATGGTGTTCGAAAAATCGGGAATCTTCTGTGGCTATAAATGCTTGTTCCAACACTTTTGGAATTTGCTCATATGTAATCTTCGTTCTCTTTTCTAACCCGTATTCATATATAAAGTTTCCATGGATATCGTAGAATTTCGTTGAAAGCGGGTCTACTAGTTTGGCAGAGTCTAATTCGGGAGCATCTTTCACCATAGAAGAAAAGGCTATTGCGCCTCCTCCAAATACTAAAAATCCTATGATACTAAAAATGATTAACCAGGTTTTGAGCTGTTTCCCTTTTTTTATCCTACTTCTGTTCTGAAGCTTTCTCTCTTTTTCCGCTTGCTTTCGTTCCTGACGATATCTATATCTTTCTTCTGACATTTCGTTCTCTCTCCCGTTTACGATTAAACATGATGATTTACTTTATTATGAAACTATAGTTCGTTCAGACACTTTTATATACCTCACCATCGAACTATTTATTAAATGATCCTCTTGACCATCTTCTAAAAGGAAGAACTGGTGTTGACTAATTTTCTCTAATATTTCTTGTATGATATCTGTCTTCTGGATACATAGTTCTTTTACTATTTTTTCTCGTTTAATCTCATTATCATAGATATAACAAACAATAAATTCCTTCAAAGAAAAACTCTCCTTTACATCCAATTAAATATGCTTTTAGATTAGTAAAGTTCATTTTAAACATTTCGGAGAGGTTCCTAATTTTATGAGGGTCTTTAGATGTATTTTGAGCAACGAAGAATATCATTTATGGACAGGCTAACTGTGAGGAAAAATCATTTCGAATGGAGTCTTAAAAACGTGACACCCCTTCTACTAATCTTAGACACGTAAATAAACGGCTATCGTTAATAACAGCCAAAAAATCAAGTCTCCTAAACAACAATAAGTTTATGGTGCCAGCTCCTTTATTCTAGCTAAGCTTTTTTGGCTTTTGTTCTAATACTGGAATAACCTTAGCTAATAAAAAGAAAATGTTAATAAGAGCTTCACAATTTATCCCCACCCTTACTTTTCATTTAGTAAAATAATTCCAGATAGGTAGATGAATTACCTGCAAAGAATAGAAAGCTCTTCTTCCATAAAACTGTCCCTTTTGTGGAAGAAGAAAAAGACCGCCGCAGCGTAACGGGTTCTGTTACCTAGCAAATTGGCATGCAAAACGCTGTGTTTGACTCTGTAATTATTCATTGAGGATTTCGTATAGGAAAGAGAATGAATAGACGGAGAATTTCCGGCTAATGTATCTAGAGGAAGCTCAGGAAGCCGAAATAAGCGGAGGAATTCCGGTTAACTGCTCTAAATAAGCCAAATTTCAAAGATTTGGGTCACATAAGCGGAAAAACTCCGCTTATTCTCAAGGAAATATGGGTATTTCCCAATTTAAACGGAATTTTTCCGGTTATTTTTCAAACACAATGAAATAGCATCAGTTTTATAACAGTACCTTGGCCATCGATTTCCGCTTTCATTCTTTTCGAGTCTTATCGTATTTTCTAAGGGTTGAGATATTCACATTGAATTTCTTAGCTACTTCTCCTATTGAATACCGCATTTACCTCCCACGGAACCAACTGCTCAAAAGACCAATTCACTCCTTAAAATTATATATACACAATCTCGAAAGTTTTTTAATAGTTTGTACATAATAACTATAAAAAGGTGTGTTATTTAAAGTGGACTTTCCAACTATTCATACAAATTTTTGGGATGCAGTAATCGCCGTTCCCACTGTAATGTTTGTTACTCAACTTATTAAGGTATTTACTAAAGTAAACAGGAAATATGTTCCTACAATTGCTCTTATTCTGGGTTTAGTTATCTCCATCTTTATTAGTCATCGTCATCATTTTATTTCGGGTGTCTTTATGGGTTGGTTTTATGGATATTCAGCCATTGGAACTTACTCCTCATTAAAAACAACTATAAAGTCCATTAGAAATCAGAGCTACCAATAAAAACAAAAATATAGAATAAAATTAAATCTTCGTCCATTTCAGGCCATTCCACTTAAGGGAATGGTTTTTAAAATAAAGATACATTTCAAACGTTTATCCAAAAATTATCAGGGTTTTATGAGAGAGGTGAATTTCTTTGTGGAATGCCACAATATGGGGAGCGATTTCAGGCTCCGCAGTTCTTATAGGTGCCTTGCTCTCCATGTTTATTTCGATTCCCAAAAAAATTATCGGGCTAATAATGGCATTTGGTACTGGAGTTTTAATTGGGGCTGCATCTTATGAATTACTTGGTGAGGCTGTAGAAGATGCAGGGATTATACCTACTAGTATCGGGTTTGTATCTGGTGCCTTGGTTTTCACGATATTTGATTATATAGTTTCTAAGAATGGGGCTTCTCAAAGAAAAAGATCCGTCCCAAAAGTTGCCGCAGGTGGAGGCTTAGCCATCTTTTTTGGCACAATAATGGATGCTATTCCAGAATCAATTATGATAGGAGCCAGCCTGATAGAGCAACAATCCGTAAACTCCCTATTAGTTATTTCAATTTTTATAAGTAATATCCCCGAAGGTTTATCAAGTACGGTTGGAATGAAAGACAGCGGCTATTCAAACAAAAAAGTGCTCTTCCTTTGGATCGCAGTTCTCGTTGCATCGGCGTTGGCATCTTTGGGAGGATACTTCTTATTAGATGGGGCTTCAGTAAACGTTAAGTCTGGTATTGCTGCTTTTGCAGGTGGCGGTATTATAGCGATGGTCGCCTCGACGATGATGCCGGAAGCTTATGAAGATAGCGGACCTATAACAGGACTAAGTGCTGCTTTAGGTCTCCTAGCCTCCATAATCCTTGACAACTATTCCTAATTGGAACAATTGTACTACTGGTTATTTAACTGAAAGATTCATATTCCCCTCTTCAACCAAATCTGAAGGGGGTTTTGATTCTGCACGGTAATAATTGATTGCATCTTAATCACTCCCGCTTCGTTAATCAAATAAGAAAAGATCCTTGCTGTTCCAACCAGATCTCCAGCTCTTGTCCCCTATAGTTACAGAAAAAGGAATGGAGAACGCTAAAGAACTGTTTAAAACATATAATATCAATGAAGCGTGAGGTTTTCTCTAACGAAAAATTCCTCATCTATCTATCCACCAAACACTTTATTCTATATGTTAACATAAATTGGAAGGTAATTATTAAACAAGCATCCATCATTTTACTCATAGGTGCTGTCATTTATCCCGTGTATAAAACTCAGGTGCATAATCAACGATACTGATCCACTTCTGTTCTTTTCCATCGAGCCCATCCTTAACCCACACATCGCCTTTCAGCTCATTTCCAGTATAACGGACCCATGTTACATACTGATTAATCACTTGTGGGTCTTGATCGCGTATGTTTTCACCAGGAGATGTCAATTGTTTTTGGGCATTTGAATTTATATCAATGAGGTACAGGTTTGTGAACATGGTTGGCACTGGCCCTTCCTTCCAATCCTTATTCTCCTTTGCACGTGCGACAATCACTTTTTCAGGAGAATACCACTCTAGATCCAAGTCCACATATCCTTTTGGTGTATATTCTTTTTGCTGTAAAGCAACAGGCATCTCAGCTATCTTCGTTCCTTTATTTTCTACAAAAAATCTTCCTTCTCCAGATATGTAGGCCAGTTGATTTTTTATTGGTGCCCATTTGAACCAATCAGCAAACCCAAGCATCTTTCCGACTTCTTGAAAGGATTTCCCCTCAGAAGAAATTACACACAACGAATTACTATCCATAGACCAAGAAGCCGTTGGGACCCCTATAAAGCTAACCCATTTACCATCGTGACTCCATTTAAAGTTATCTGCACTTATTGCAAATAAATCGTCATTTGTTTGAATCGTATAGAAATGTGCCATCTTTTCTTTTTTTAGATTGGCATCAACTGGAATCCTAAATAATTCAATTGGCCCCCAACCAGTTGGTAGTAGATTCGATTGAGAAGACACGATGAACTCTTTCCCATTCGGTGACCACTCAAATCCACTTACGCCCAATGATACGTTCTCGAACCCATGAGGTCTGCCATCTTTCATCTTGGTTACATTAAGTAAACCCCTATCGTTATAGGCAAGTTGATTTCTTATAGGTGACCATTTAAAATCAGTAGCCTCTACTTTTATATAGGGCTGGTAACTTTCTTTTTTCTCCATATCATAGATGAATAGGTCCGACTTTCCCCCCTGTTCATCTCCATCGATGTACGCTATGTACCGTCCATCGTATGACCACTTTGGTGAGTATACATACTGTGTGTGTGTTAGCTTTGTTTCTATATCCCCTTGCTTTAACCATAATTGATTGTCTCGAACAAACGCAGCTGTTAATGGAATTTCTGCACTAACGTTTTCAGAGAGGAAAAAAAAGATAAATAACAGTAACAGGACCATTCGACATTTCATAGGCACCCTCCATTCACCCAATAAGATGCCCTAGTTCTTACTTCTAATGCTTTTTTAATATGTGCCCGAGACATATCGTACATGCTGACCGTTGCTACAGCCTTAATTCTTCTATCCACCTGCGCTGCACTAATCGCAAAACCTCCACTACCACACAAACCTAAGACTCCTATTCGATTTCTATCTACAAATGGTCTTTTACCAACATAGTCAACGGCTGCGCTGAAATCCTCTACGAATAGATCAGGCGAAGAAATGTGCCGTGGCTCTCCACCACTATACCCATTGTACGAAGGGTCAAATGCTAAAGCAACCATACCACGTTCTGCCAAGTTTTGAGCATAATTACCTGAGTCCTGCTCCTTAACACCACCATAGGGGGCACCTATAATAACAACTGCATGTTTCTTTGTCTCATCAAAGTCTTTTGGCAAGTAGAGATCGGTACGCAGGGCTAAACAAATAATCTCTAAGTAATATAGAAACTAGAAAAGTAAAAGCGATGCATTTCTGGCATCGCTTTTACCTAGTCCCTTAAACTTTAAGATACATTTCCATATTGGGCATGGCTTTTTTAATATAATCCTCAGCGGTTAGTGCACTATTCGCCTGCCAATCTAGCATTGCCCCATAAAATGCCCAGCTTAACATGACAGCTGTCATTCTCAAAGACTCCTCGTTATCAATGTAGTTTTGTTTTAATAACCTCTTATACAATATACCTTGTAACTCTTTTTTCATAACAGCTTCAATTGTAGATGATAATTCCTGGTAATTCCTATTACATTTTGTTTTCAATGTGTCTAGATATCTTGTCATGGCTAAAAATATTTTAATAATCATTGCCTCGTTCAGTTCATCTTCCTCATCAATTTCGTCTAGCACATTTACCATCAAATCTTCCTTTATAAGCTTTTCTCTTAAATCATACTTATCCATAAAGTGATAATAAAATGTCGCACGATTAACCGTTGCTTCCGTTGTAATATCTATAATTTTAATATCTTTAAAATCCTTTTTCTTTGAAACTTTTAAAAATGAATCCATGATTAATTTTCTTGTCCGCATTACACGGGGATCTTGCCTTGTCTCAGCCATAAGATATACCCCATTTCTTATTGGTTTTTAGACTTTTCCTTATGAATGTCGTATATACGATAAACATGGAAAAGTATTGATTGTAGATAATAGGTCCTGAACTTATACTTCAATTATACAACAACTGTTGTATAGACAAAAGATATTGGTTAACAAACAGAACACACCAAATATTAGCACAAATGTTAACAAGAATGGGGAGTAACTGATTTGTTAAACCAAACTCATTTGCCAATCTTTAACAATAACTCATATTTATTGGAGGGAATATAGGATGAATAATTTAACAGGAAGAGTAGCCCTTATCACTGGAGCTTCACAAGGAATTGGTGCAGGTATTGCCAAAACGATGGCCAAAGCAGGTGCAAAGGTAATTGTTAACCACTTGAATTCTCCAGCTGAAGCACAAAAGGTCGTAGATGATATAAAAGCCGATGGGGGACAAGCCATTCATATCCATGCGGATGTGACCAAAGCTGATGAAATCAGAGCAATGTTTGATGAAGCCGAGATGAATTTTGGACTTGTTGATGTTATCGTAAACAATGCTGGTGTCTATGAGTTTGGTAAAGTTGAGGACCTCACGACAGAAAAAATTCGCTTTCAATTTGATGTAAACGTAACTGGGCTATTACTAGTTATTGGGGAAGCTGTACGACGTTTGGGCGATCATGGTGGCAGCATTGTCAATATTGGTTCAACTGCGACGCAAATATCTGAAACAGAAAAAGTCGTTTATACCGCAACAAAAAGCGCAGTCGATGCCGTCACACGAGTTCTTTCCAAGGAACTAGGTCCACGAAATATTCGTGTAAATTCTGTTAACCCTGGAGGAACAGAGACAGAAGGAGGACATAAACACGGCTTAATCGGGAGCCCTTACATTATCGATCTCGTCAATCGTACTCCATTAGGTCGTCTCGGTCAGCCAGAGGATATTGGACTCGTTGCCACCTTCCTTGCATCGGAGGACGCTCGTTGGCTCACAGGCGAAGTTTTACTCGTCTCCGGCGGCTTGCGACCATAACAATATAAGAAACTAAACTAATAAGAGGACAGGATTCTCATTCAACAAATATGACGGATTTCCTGTCCCCTTTTAAGATTACAATTCATTTACACATTACTTACTGATGGAAAATAACTAATTAATAAGTCTATTTAATGACTGCTTATACATGGATGGCGATACACCAAATCTCTCTTTAAATACCCGCGAGAAATGAGCTACATTTTCAAACCCAGTTGAAAAACATATTTCTGTAATAGAAAAAGGAGTATGTAATAAAAGTTCCCTTGCCTTATCTAGTCTACGATTGCGAATCCATTTAAGAGGTGGTGAATTGTATATTTCTTTAAACTCTCTTTTGAATGTAGACAAGCTTCTTCCAGATAGATAGGCCAAATCATCTATAGATACAGGATTGTATATGTTTTCCTCAACTACCTGACTAATACTTTTTCGTTCGTTATGTCTTAAATGTAGAAATTGGTATAGAAACTTTTCATCTGTATCTGCAACATCATATAGTAACTCAAGCAGTTTTAATCTGACTAATCCTTCTTGAATTCTATTTGACTCTTTTAATATAGGTTTTAATGATTCAATATATCCTGTTAAACGCTCATTCATAGGATAAACTGATATTGGAATCACCGTGGATGGGAATGAGGATTGCAAATTAGTCATTTTAATAAACTCATTTAGTAATTCATCTTTTAAAAAGAACATCATGTAATCAAGCAAATCATCCGCTCTTTCATCACCAAATTTCTCGTAACTAACTACAATGGATTTATGAATTAAGAGCATTTCTCTATCCTTGACTAAGTAGGACTGGTTACCGAACTTTAATAAATACCTACCCTTAAGGACAAATAATAGCATATGATCCTCTAAAAACATTCTCCCCTCTGTTTTTTTGGTAGGTAAGCACGATTCAATAACAGTCAGACCATTCATTTTTATAATACTTTGATTAGAAGGTTCCTTCGACATTCCTTCTGGTACTTTAATTAGCTCACTTATAACGTTTAACAATATCCTAACCCCCATTTCTAAGCCTATTTTTCATCATGTTCCTACCTATTTTAATTACAAAAATCAAGGGGATATAAAAATAAACAAAATAAAACCCTGCAGCGTAAACATATTTATTAAACATCTCTAATTTAAAATAATTATCAATTCCAACTGTAGACAAAAATACAATTCCAAGTGAAATAACTAGTGAAATTCTTGGCTTAATATCAAACAATCTCTTATAAATTCGGCAGACACTCCATATATGTAGACATATTGTCGGGATAATAACAGCTAACCAACTAAAGACAAATATAAAATCAAATCTTTCAACAAATGGAAGCTCAATAATCTTGATCATCTCTAATGTCGGCCACTTACTATTTATTAATTGTCCAATACTAAAATAGGTGAAACTTATTAAGGTGACTATAGTAAACAAAAAGATTGTATATATGATGGCATAACTCGCCCATTTTTTAGAACTCTCACCGTTTTTTAATAAGGGAAAATAAATCAGTAATGTTTCAAAACCAAAAAAAATGGGACTGCTTTCCTTAAATCCTTTAATAAAATCCGGAAAGGATATATTTAATATTGGGGATAGATTATTTAGATGGACGAATTTCAATGGAAAAAACAAACTAAATAAAAACAAGATACTTGGGATAAGCGCAAATAGAAAACATATTCCGGTTACCACCCGGAAACCACCAGACACGATATAATAGATAATTAGTAGCATAAGGACACCTAACTCTATAACACTTACCGATGGGAAAGCCCACACTCGAACGATTTCTAAGTACGTGCGAAAAACAAATATTGATGCAGATAAAAAATAAATAGAAATAATTACTGATAGTACACTCCCAGTAAATTTACCGAAAATGTCATTATGAACAGCCATTATATCGTTGCTTTCTGCCTGCAATATTTTATAAATTAACCATAAAATAAGGAGAATACTAATTCCGATTGACAATACGACAATCCATCCATCCTGTTTTGCATTTTTGGCAAGGATATTTTGAAACCCCAAAAGTCCTGTTCCATTTATGGATGAGATCATAATAAAAAAGATAAAAAAGTTGGAAACTACATAACTTTCCTTCGGTTCATTCTGCATTATTTGGCTGCTCCTGTATTTACGATATTTACATTAGCTTTGATATTAAATTTTATATTGGGATAGACTCGTTCATAGAATTCGTATCTTTTCCAATCTCTCTGAGCCCCTCTGAATAGTTCCCCAACCCCTACTGGATCAACATTTTCTTTTTTTAGTTTTTCTAATAGGTTCGTTAATTCTGTTCGTATATTCGTTTCAATTTCTTTTGTAAGTTTATTATTTATATTTGCAACAGACAATTTAGAGGCTTGTTCTTTAAGATAAACCTTTAATTTGAACTTGTATGTTACCTCAGAATTATTTATCTGGACATGTGAGTTCTTATTGTTTGAGACTATTTTTATTAATAGTTGTTTATTATCACTCGTTGTAAACTCATATGTACTGTTAAAACCAAGTTTATCAACTAAAATTTTCAACATTAGAGACTCTTTATTATTAAGAGATAATGCAAGCTTCTCATCTTTAAAAACCCCTACTCCCTCACTCACAAACAAACCCTTTTCATTTATATCCATTTTAGGGATATACATATCTTGCCCCTCACTGTAATATTGATAACTTACTGTATGAAGATTACTTAAGGGAATATTTCCATTACGCATACTCTGGTCTAATACGGAAGATAGAAAGTAAGGGGGATAGTTCATACTTTCCTCTAATAGGTCACTTGCAGATTTACTAGAAATAATAAGGGTACTATTGCTGCTTATATTGGGATCACTATTTAAATTGCCTATTAGATCTGAAATGCCATTTTTAGCGAAATTTTCACTAAAGAAAACTGAACCCAATTGGGACATATCAATCCTATGAGCAGTTTGGTTTGAAAAGGACGTGTATACGCCCGTTGTCGTGTTTGATTCAGATGTAAACAACTTTCTTGGGTGAGATTCCTGCATCGATTCAACATAAACAGGATATGACGCTGTACCTTTTATTTTGTTATTTTCTAAATCATAACCTAGGCTCTGAATGATCTTTACATCATCTATTATCGTTGTCCTTGAACAACCACTTATAAATATACAAATAAAAAAAATGCCTACAAATCTCCTACACAAATTGTTTTTATTCATTATTGAAGTCATCCCTCTTGTCTTTTCTCCTTCCATTCACATAGAATCTGGACAGGATGAGTGGTCTGAAAATTGTTCGTCTCTTATTAATGTAAGGCAAAGGGAACCTAACAAAACCGTCTGTCAAATCACGATAGCGAAAGGGATAAAGTGGGGCTAGGTAAGGGATTCCAAATGATTTCAGACGAATAATATGTGTGAATAGGACTATTACTCCCGCAACTAACCCTAAACCTCCCCATATTGAAGCTAGTATAATTAAAGGGAACCTTAAAAAACGAATCGTGTTAGACATTTTAAAAGTCGGTGTGGTAAATGAGGCTAATGCAGACAAAGCAACAATGATTAGTAAAATGTTACTGGTTAATGCTGCTTCAACAGCTGCTTGTCCAATAACAATCCCTCCTACAATTCCTAATGTTTGCCCCACCTTTGTTGGAAGTCGAGCACCAGCTTCCCGTAGAAACTCAATAATAATCTCCAAGAAGAGTGCCTCTATTAATGGCGGAAAAGGAACGTTTACTCTCGAATCAATGATAGGTCCAAGCATATCCTTTGGTATTATCGCAATGTGATAAGTTAGAACCGCTACATAAATAGGAGTTGCTGTAATTGAAAACATAACCCCTAAAAACCTTATCATTCGAAAAAAGCTCCCAAGTACCCACGGTAATAAATAATCTTCGGGAGAAACAAAAAAGTCGAAAATGGATGTTGGAGCATTAATTGCGTAAGGAGAACCATCACATAGTATAGTAAGTTGTCCGTTTATTAAACAAAAGGCTGCACGATCTACTCGCTCAGTAGTCAATAACAAAGGAAAGGGAGTATTTGAATTATCAGTAATTAATTGGTCTAGCATTGAACTATCACAGATTAAATCATAGTCAAGTTCTTTAATTCTTTGTCTAGCTGTATTTAGATATTCTTCATTTATGACCCCTTCCAGATATGCAATTACAACTTTTGTATTTGAAGTGGATCCGACAATCATTTCCTCAAATTTAAGATTAGGTGTATTCAAACTTTTTCTTAATAAGCGTAAATTTGTATCGATATTTTCTACAAAACCAACTTTTGGGCCGATAACACTAGACTCGTTTTCAGCATCATTTTGTTCACGATACCCTTTAGAAGTGGTTAACGAGTTAACCACAATACACGTATCTGCATTATTTTTGAAAAATATTATTGAACTCCCCTGTAATACTTGCTCGGAAATCTCTTTCATATTATTATTTGTTTTTGTATCTTTTATAGGCAGTATTTTTCTTATTTCCTCTAAACTTGATATTTCTTCGAGGTTTTCCAGAATCGGTGTGGAGATATTTTCGTGGATAATATTTTCATCCACTAAGGAATCAAAATAGGCAATAGATAATGATAATTCACTACTTAAAATTAAATTTGAGAAGTCACTGGATTGAGAATAGTAGGCAATAATATCGTTAATATTTTTAAATTCAGGTAATGTACTTTTAAGGGAAACCATTGCCTTACTCCCCTTCTATAGTCTCTATCGTTCATTCTAATAATGTTATCTTCACAATTTTAAGATATACACGGATTAAAAATATTTAACACACTAGATCCCACCTTGTAAAAAAAGCAAGGAAACCATGAAGTCTCCTTGCTTTAAAATATAAACGTCTTAATAATTTTTTTCGGCTTCTTTTATCTTGCACTCTGTTTCATACTTAATTATTATCAATTATTTATATCCTCATGATCTGTACTGGTGATAACATCATTCCAGGCTTGAATATCTCTTTCAAAGTTTGCTGTTTTTTCTTTAAACATTTGAAGAGTATCACTACCTAGTGGGAGATGTACGGGTGCTTCTTTGGCATTTCCTAACAAAACAATTGCTTTGGCTAGTTTCACTGGATCACCAGGTTGTTTTTTATTTAAATTATTTGCAATTCTTCTCATCTCACCAACTGTTTCATCATAATCAGGAATAATGTGGCTTGATTGAATTAGGGAAGAGTTATCCAAGAAATCTGTTCTAAAGAATCCCGGTGCTACAACAGTTGCTTTTATTCCAAGTGGGGCCAACTCTTGTGCAAGGGATTCAGTCAATCCTTCTACTGCAAACTTGGTTGCTCCATATACTCCCCAACCAATAAACCCACTCAATCCGCCAATTGATGAAATGTTAATTACATGACCGGTTCTCTCTTTACGCATGTATGGCAATACTGCTCTAGTAACATTCAATAAACCAAACACATTGGTTTCAAAGTTTGATCTTGCCTCATCAGTGGAGGTTTCTTCAACAGCGGCCAGAAGTCCGTATCCAGCGTTGTTTACTAGAATATCGATCTTTCCGTATTTTTCTATTGTTTCATTAACTGCCTCAAGAGTCTGTTGTTCATTCGTTACATCCATAACCACAACACTAAGATTTTTGGGATTCCCTAATTTATCTGATAGAAGTTCTACTGAGTTTCTAACTGTAGCCACTACAATATCACCTGAATCAAGTACGGCCTTTACAATTTCTAATCCAATACCTCTTGACGCACCAGTTATGAACCAAATTTTTTGTTTTTTTGACATCTTTATCCACCCTTTTATTGTTTTTATGAAATGTTTCAGTTGAACAGTTTCTAAATATATATAAATTCAATACAATTACTTAGTTATCTATTTAAAGGGAATTTAAATCTACATGAGTTTGAATAGAACTGATAAGGACAAATAAAATAAGTGACCATTTCAATTTATCGTTAATCTCCTCCATATCACGATTTCAGCAAATTGGTTATCTTTTAGCTGATAAGGTAACTATACTAATAAATCTTCATCCTCACTTTTCTATTAAGGTCAAAATAATTGTTTATTTGGTTCATAATCAAATTTCAACGTAAATACTGAAATCTGATTTTGCTCATAAAAAAGAGAGCTAACTAAACAATTAGCTCCCTATCATATTCATCATCCTATTAGAATGTATGAGCAACTTTCACAGCTTTCTCAATACCAACATGAATAATCTCCTGTGCTTGTTCTGGGTATTGATTATGCCCTTCTATTATGACGGTTGTTATATCTTTTACCCCCCAGAAGTTTAATATTACTTTTAGATAACTCACTGCCATTTCCAATGACTTGGCAGGTCCTTCAGAGTAAACTCCTCCACTTGCATTTAATAAAACTATTTTCTTGTCACTGAGTAATCCTTTAGGTCCTTCTGCTGTGTAACTAAAAGTTTTCCCTACCTGACCTATATAATCTAAATAGGTATGCAATGGAGCAGGTATTGTAAAATTCCAAAGAGGAAAAGCGAATACCACTTTATCAGCAGAAAGGAACTGGTCCAAGTATTTATTGACTAGGTTTGTCGCTGTTTTTTCTTCAGGGCTTAATTCGAGTCCCTTACTCAACTTAAACATCCCATTTATCTTATCTGTATCGTAATAAGGTAAATTCTCTTTAAAGATATCAAGCTCTATTATTTCATCCCCAGGATGAGTCTCTATATAACTCTCTAAGAATGATTGATAAAGTTGTACACTTACTGATTGATCTAATGGTCGAGAATTTGCTTTAATAAATAAAACTTTTGCCATTTTAACTACACTCCTTGATTTGATTTTATCCTTCACACTTACGCAACACCCGTTGCATAGTTTATGATAAGATAGGTAAGAAGAAGCTACAATCATCAAATCTTTAAAAATATTGTTTATCCAACAAATCTTAAAAATTGTCTTATAACTGAGGTGAAGAAATGACAACACAGAAACTTGACCCAAGAATTATACGCACCAGAAAACTACTTGAAGATGCCTTCACTAGCTTAATACGGGAGAAAGACTTCAATTCTATTACAGTAGGAGATATTACAACAAGGGCCACCGTTAATCGAGCAACGTTTTATGCACATTTTACTGATAAATTCGAACTATTGGATTCGACAATAACTAATGATTTCAGAGATTATCTTAAGCAAAAGCTCAACTGTCATAGTGTATTTAATCAAGAGACACTTACTAATATCCTTTTAGTTATGTGTGATTATCATAAAAATCTTAGTACCCTTTGTTCTAGCAGGTATCAATCTTTAGGCCCGGTAATTCAAAATAATATTATTGAAGAATTACACAACTTTATCTATAACTCTTTAGTTCATACTAATGACCAAACACCAGGTTTATCCAAACTAGAATCAATTAAAATTATTTCAACCACGCTTAGTTGGAGTATCTATGGAGCTACATACTCTTGGAATAAAGAGGGTAGGAAAATCTCTACAGAGGAATTTATAACAAATATGCTGCCAATAATAATGGATGGGTTAGATTCTATTATTTTTTAGTTGAATGATAGAAAAAACAAGAAAAGGACACTATTTCGTGTCCTTTTGGTGCTTAATATATATTAAAAATTTGACGGAATTTTAATACAAAAACCATTCAGTCCCATTCTACTAGTGAATTGAAATTACTTTATAAATTTTCAGCGGTAACCTTCTTCATTAAACGCTTTAATTTATTTTCTGTTTCCTCTACAGGTGTATAGATACTGCATCGTAAATCCATATCACCTTGAACTTGAAGAGAGGTTAAATTAAACAACATTTTCCCTGCTTTAGCATGTCGAAATTCAATGATCATTTCTGGGGCTTTACTTACCTGACTTTCTTGCCATAAATCCCGGAATTCTGGATGTAAATAACTCATTTCTTTAATAAATTGGTTATACCATTCATCACCTAAATAGTGTCCGTAATAGGTACGGAAAATGGCCAGAAAACCTTTCGCGAAATGTTCCCAATTGACAGCCAATGCTTTAAATTCTTTTCTAGTAAAAACTAAACGAATCAAATTTCTTTGATCATTCGGTATTTGTTCAAAGTCTAAAAACACATGAGCAGCAGCTGAGTTCCAACCCACGATATGGCAATGTCGATCTGTAATGATCGTCGGACAATATCTTAATTCAGCTAAAATTCGTTTTAGTGAGGGGCTAAGCTCCGATTGATCCTTTTTTGAATTTGTCATTTCTGATTTTGCTTCTAAGGTCAGGTCATATAAGTAGTCTGTTTCATCACTGTTTAATTGCAAAGCGGCAGAAATACAATCAAGTACGCTTGAAGAAACTTTTATATCTCTTCCTTGCTCTAACCATGTATACCAAGTGGTACTTACCCCCGCCAATTGTGCAACCTCTTCCCTTCGTAACCCCGGTGTCCTTCTACGGGATCCGGTAGGTAAACCAATCGACTCTGGCTTAATTTGGGCACGCTTTGTTTTTAAGAATGTCGACAAAGCTTCAAGCCTAGTTTTATCGTTCATTTTTAGACTCCTCATTGAATTCATTTAACCTAGTAGTAATTATACTAGCATAAACAACCACTTGTAATAGCATAAAGGGGATGTAAAATACAAGTATATTATTGATTTGGAGGAATGAACAGTGGAAAGAGTCGTGATTACCGGTATGGGAGTAGTTTCTCCTATTGGAAACAACATTCAAACATTTTGGAACAATCTAATTAACGGGGAATCTGGTATATCTGCTATTGATACCTTTGATGTTAGTAATCATAAAACAAAAATTGCTGGTATCGTCAAAGATTTTAATGCAGATGAAGTTTTAGGAAAGAAAGAAGCAAGACTATTAGATCGTTTTTCTCAGTTTGCTTTGGCTGCAGCTGAACAGGCTTGGGCAGATTCTAAGTTAGAACGCGATCGTATCGATGTAGAAAGGTTAGGCGTATACGTTGGTTCAGGCATAGGAGGAATTCAAACCTTAATTGAAAATATTGATACACTTAGGCAGAAGGGGCCAAGAAGAGTCAGTCCCACTCTAGTACCTGCCATGATTTCCAATGCTGCTGCAGCACAAATCAGTATCAAATGGAACGCGATGGGACCATCTATGTCCCCTGTATCCGCTTGCGCAATTGGAAATACCGCTATTGGAGAAGCCTTTAGACTTATTCGTTCTGGAGAAGTTGACGTTGTGTTTGCGGGTGGAACAGAGGCAGCTATAACAGACTTATCAATAGCTAGCTTTGGTAATGCAACAGCATTATCAACAAGAAACGATGATCCTGCTAAAGCTAGTCGTCCTTTTGATGAAGATCGAGATGGATTTGTTATGTCAGAAGGAGCTGGAATTTTAATCTTAGAATCTTTATCTCATGCTTTACGTAGAGAAGCAAAGATTTATGCTGAAATCATTGGGTATGGTGCAAGTTCAGATGCACACCATATCGTAGCTACACATCCGGAAGGTAGAGGCGCTTATCTTGCCATGAAATCAGCTTTAAAAAATGCCCATATATCTCCTGAAGACATTGATGTGATTAGTGCACATGCAACAAGTACAAAAGTGGGGGACATTTCAGAAACGATGGCTACTAAACAGCTATTCGGAAAACAAGCTTATCAAATTCCTGTAACAGCTAATAAATCTATGCTTGGTCATATGCTAGGAGCGGCTGGAGGAGCAGAAGCAATTGCATTAGCGATGAGTTTAAAGGAAGGAATCATTCCTCCAACAATCAACTTAAAAAATCCTGATCCATTATGTGATCTAGATTATGTACCCTCTGTTGCACGCAAAGTGAATATAAATACGGGGCTATCTAACTCATTTGGTTTCGGAGGTCATAACGCAGCTATTATTTTAAAGAAATACGAGTAATATAGTTCCCCTCTTCAATCTAACCGTTTCTAGAGTAAACGGTTAGATTTTATATTATGCTCCATTAGTAAAGTCCCTTTTGTTAAATAAGTAACACCATCCTTTAATATTCTCCCTTACTTATACCTACTTAATATTTCTTCTGGAATATGACAATAATCATTTGGACATCTAGCTAACCGATCTTGATGTTCTTCTGCGCTTCTTACATAGTTTGAAAGTGGTAATATTTCAACCACTATAAGGTCATAATCATTTCTCTCCCTAAGAAATGCCTTCGCCTCTATTAAGTGTTCAGGCTTTTCACTATATACTCCTGTTCTGTATTTCTTACCAACATCCTGTCCTTGTTTATTCAAGCTGTATGGATCAATAATTTCAAAAAAATATCCCATTAATTCCCTGATCGTTACAACCTTCGGATCAAATCCTGTTTTTACACATTCGGCATAGCCATCATAATCACCCTCTAATGTTTGACTTGTTCCATTAGCTCTTCCCGCTTCTGTAAACGTAACTCCAGGTAAAGTTTTTATAAAAGCTTGTACTCCCCATAAACATCCACCTGCAAAATATACTATTTCCATATTAACTCTCCTCTTTGTGACTAATTTCCTAATACAATAGAAACAAATTCTACATATTTTAAAAGTAGTATTTGTTTTTATCTATGTTATAATTTTATCTTATGACTATGTACGAATTTTCTCATGTACATTTTTTTAAGTTTAGTGTAATAGGAGTAAACTGGTATGATTGTTGGATTATTGATTTGTGCTATTGGCTTGATCCCTATTTTGTTGGCGTTTAGTGTTAATAAAATTTATAAAAAGTCGAATCTAACTCTAGGGATTACCTTGTTAATGGTGATAATATCAGGTTGGCAACAAGGGATAGGTGTGTTGTACTTCACGTCTTTGCTAGACGAACAATCAGCTTTTTGGTTATTTAGAATTTTTAGGTTTGCTCCAACCTTCTCCGTACCAGCTACCTTTTTTGTAGCCTATAGTACCATAAATAGTTTTTCGGTTACCTTAAAAAATGATTCTATCTTAAATAGAGTCGTCAATTATATATTTACTAAGAAAATGTTGATTAGTTTAATTGTATGGACTTCTATTGTATATTTCATTAGTTGGACAGACTTGGGAATGAAGGGCTTAGAAACAAGGAGTATTTCCAAGTCTGCTATTGAGTTTTATTTTCCTGTATACGGGGAATGGGCTGCGCTTTATGTTTTTCATATGGCTAGTTTAATTATATTTTTGCTCTTTTTATATTATATCTCCACAAAAATTAGCAACACAAACATTAGGAGTTTCTTAAAACATTTCTCCATTTACACATTATTTTTGTTTCTTCTCGGGATGTTTAACTTTAATCCTGAAACAGGAATTATCATGGGAAGTTTAGGAGTCATTATTTTTGCCATAATGGTTATGTTTGAATTTATTAAATTGAACGCCATTATTGAATTTAATTATTACCAACTAAGCGAAAGGCAAAAAAAGTTAGACTTTACAGGGAACTTTGTTGGAAGTCTTATACATGAGATGAAAAATACCTCGACCATTATCATAGGTTTCTCAAAGCTTATCATGGAAGATAAAGAACTAACTAAGAGTCAGCAAGATGCCTTGGATATGATTCGTAAAGCGACGGATCAATTGGAACAACTCGCAACTAATTATAACGAATATATTATTCATTCTAAAATGAGCTTTAGGACAGAGAACATTGTCTCAATAATTAGAGATTCAATTGAACTGTCTAGCGAATTTACCAAGCAAAACCATATAGATATTGAGTTCATTGACTCCTATAAATCTTTAAAAGCCTTTGTAAATAAATCGTATTTGCAGCAAGTGTTTATCAATCTTATTAAAAATAGTTCAGAAGCGACTCCCCCAGGTAGAGAAGAACGAAAGATAACGATTCTTACAAATTTGAATGAAGATTATATTGTAATTGACTTTTTCGATACGGGAAAAGGGATCCCCGAATCTGATTGGGACCATATTTTTGATCCCTTTGTATCGTCCAAAGGTGATGGAACAGGAATGGGACTTCCGTTTGTTAAAAAAATCATCTTTGAACACCGTGGAGATATTGTTGTTGTGGATAGTACATCATTAGGAACTCACTTTAAAATTCTGATCCCTCAATTGGGAAGTGACATATAAAAACGAAAAAGCCGGTTTCTTTTCCACTAGGATGAGATAATCGGTTTTTTCTGTAACTAGACAAATAACTATTTAGCTATGCCCATACAAAAATAGTTGCTTCAGCTTTAAAGTTAACCATACATATTTATCATAAGC
Organism: Robertmurraya korlensis; assembly: GCF_023715225.1. GTDB lineage: Bacteria > Bacillota > Bacilli > Bacillales > Cytobacillaceae > Robertmurraya_A. The sequence continues at coordinate 198,618 of NZ_JAMBNS010000004.1, read as the reverse complement.
AGTGAAATACTAAAAGGAATGCAATTTGAATTGGAGTGGATTTAAGTGATCGCGAATATTTCTCGAATACTTACACCAATTTTTTTATGGGCAATCGTCATCGTTTTTCTACCTAAACAATCATTCAAAAAATATTTGCCGGTAACATTATTTTGTTCCTGCATTTTATTAGTAGAAACTCTCCTAAACCTTATTTTTAAATGGTGGAAGGTAAAAGGAGGAACAAAATACATGGTTTTTGATGCCTTATCTTTTATTTTTGGGGCTTTTTTTACAACCAATTTATGGGTATTACATTTTACATACGGAAGATTTATTTTATACGCTGGTCTTAACTTAATTATTGACCTTATCTTTGCATATCCTTTAAGCTCCTTCTTTCAGAAAATTGGACATTATAAATTTAAAAAATTTAATTCAAAGATAATTTTTGTTATCTCCTATTCCCTTGCGCTTTTAAATTATGGGTTTCAAACATACATTCAAAAAACAGATAAACAAAATTCTTAAATCGGATAGCATATCTGCCGCCATAGTTTGTGCTTTTGATCTCTGAAACAACAAAAAAAGAGGTGCTAATTTTCATGTTAATAGCACCTCTAATTCGATTATCGCAAATAATAATCGTTCTATAATATCAAGTAAGTACTGCAGAAGCCTGACTTAAACTACTAAAATCATGATTAATAATTTCTACTAATTTAAATTCTTTGTTCTCATACTCAAACTTCAAAATGCAACAGTTCCCAAGTCTTTCTTTTTGTCTAATGGAACTTGTATGTTCCCAATACTGCATAAATTTTCGACAAGCTGCCCCGTGAGACACGATTAAAATGACTTCATTATCTTCTTCTATGATTTTTTGGACAGTAGTAACCATTCTTCTTTGAAATTCTTTTTCTGCTTCTCCACCGTAATTAACAAAGAAATCAACATAAGGCAGTGGTGGATTTAAATCTTCACTTTCCCCTTCAAACGTTCCAAAATTCCATTCCTTTAATCCTTTTAATCTAGTATATGGCAGGTCTATATGGCAGGTCCGTCACTAATTCTAACGTGTCACTCGCTCGTTCAGAGGTAGAACAATAAGCATGGTCAAAAACAATATGGTTCTCTTTAAAATACTTAGCAGCCATTCCTGCTTGCATTATTCCTAATTCTGTTAGCGGTGAATCACACCAACCTTGAACTTTTCTTCTTTGATTAAATAAGGTTTGTCCATGCCTCATTAGATAGATCGTCTTTTTCATTTGTATCCCCCTCATTAAAACATAAATGAACAGTTAAATATTGAGTGTACGAGTACCAATCCATTTCACCATTTCAGGATCTCTATGTGAAAAGAACAAGCTCTGTTTTGTATCTAACGTAGAGATGGCCTCCATATCTTCTGGGCTTAACTCAAAGTCAAAGATATGGAGGTTTTCAATAATTCTTTCTTTATGAACAGACTTTGGAATGGCAACCACTTCTCTTTGTGCCAACCAACGTAAAATCACTTGAGCAACGGATTTATTATGCTTTTCTGCAATCGAAGCTAAGACTTCATTCTGGAAAATATCATTTTTACCTTCAGCGAAAGGTCCCCAAGACTGTATTTGTACATTATGCTCTTTCATGAATATTGCACTTTCCATTTGCTGGTTGAATGGATGGGTTTCTACCTGGTTAACAGCAGGAACGACTTCATTATGAAGGATTAAATCAACCAAACGGTCTGGATGGAAGTTACTTACTCCGATCGCCTTAATTTTACCTTCTCGATATAATTCTTCCATTGCACGCCAAGAACAGTGAACATCACCATATGGTTGATGAATTAAATACAAGTCTAAGTAATCTAGTTGCAGTCTTTCTAGTGATTTTGCGAATGCATTCTTTGTGCTGTCATACCCAGCATCCTGAACCCACAGTTTGGTTGTAATAAACAATTCCTCTCTTGGTACACCACTTCGCTTAATGGCTGTGCCCACGGCTTCTTCATTTAAATAAGAGGCAGCTGTATCAATCAGACGATAACCTGCCATAAGAGCATCGTATACGGCTTGTTCACATTCTTCTGGATCAGTCATTTGAAAAACACCGAAGCCTAGTATCGGCATCTCAAGACCATTATTCAATATTAATTTTTGCATAGTAATTCCTCCTGTATTTTATATTTTATCTATGAGACGATTAAGAGAGCTTTGTAAGAATGATTATGCAACAGATCCTTAGACGACAGATATCTCATTCCTATCAATTCCTTGCCTAATCCTCTCACTCCCCTTTCACAACAGAGTTCCATCCTTTACAATGAAATTATCAAAATGGAACAAAGGAGAACTGTATGTCTATGGAAGTCCATAAATACCAGGCTGAACTTGCCAAACTTATTAAGTCCCACACAGGTCAGGACGGTGGTCATGAGACGGCTATTCCATCTTTATTTTTCTCTCATTACTCGAATGTCGCCGGACCATTTTACGGTGTTACGAAACCTTCCTTATGTATCGTCGTCCAAGGGATGAAAGAGGCCCTACTTTCACGGGAGCTCTTTAGGTACGGACCTGCCGATTACCTTGTTTCATCTGTTAACTTGCCCATTATTGGGCATGTAACCGTAGCTTCTTCCGAGGTTCCATATTTGGCTCTTAAACTTGAATTTACACCAAATGAAATTTTAGAAGTGTTAGGAGAATTTCAAATAGGGGTGAATACAAAGGAAAATAGGAACAGAGGAATGTATGTGAACTTGATCGAGTTACCTTTGTTAGACGCCGTCACCCGATTGGTTCGTCTGCTTGATTATCCTGAAGATATCCCAATCCTCTTTCCTCTTATTAAAAAGGAAATCATCTATAGAGTTCTACAAGGTCGACATGGTCATGCTCTTGGGCAAATTGCAGTTGAAGGAAGTTCTACCTATCAAGTCAGCGACGCAATTGAACATATCATGAAACATTATGATCGAGCGATACGAGTGGAGGAACTGGCGGAAATAGCGAATTTGAGTGTCTCTTCGTTTCATAGACTTTTTAAAGAAGTTACAGCCATGAGCCCCATTCAGTTCCAAAAACAGCTACGATTACAGGAAGCTCGCCATTTGTTATTAATTGAGACAGCAAGTGCTGCCGATGTTGCTTTTCGAGTAGGTTATGAAAGTCCATCCCAATTTAGCCGTGAATATTCTAGACTATTTGGTGTACCACCGAAAGAAGATATGAAGCGACTAAGAGAAACCTATGATAAAAAGAAAAACGCATAAAAAATCAAGGAGCAGTTACGAGCCAGGTTAGGATATTCACATCAGCCCACGGTTTCCACTTTCTCTAGGACAATCAAAAATAAAGGATGGAACATTTATGTTCCATCCTTGGATTCCTCTATATTACATGATTATAAATATTAGAATTTAGAGTGATAGTTCTCAATTTCCCAAGCGTGAACGGAGATGCGGTAGCTATCCCACTCTGCTTTTTTCATAGCTACATATTCACCATATACGTGCTCACCTAATGCTTTTGCACCAAAATTGCTAGCTTCTAATTCAACTACAGCTTCTTTTAAGCTACCAGGAAGGTTCTCAATTCCTAAAAGAGCTCTTCTCTCATCTGTCATATGGAAGATATCTTCGTTAATTGGAGCTGGAGCTTCTAGTTCTTTTTCAATTCCATCTAAACCTGCAGCCGCAATGACTGCAAACGTTAAGTATGGGTTTGCAGATGGATCTGGACAACGTAATTCTACACGAGTCGCAAGACCTTTCTTTGCTGGAATACGGATAAGAGCCGAACGGTTAGACGCTGACCAAGCAAGGTAGCAAGGTGCTTCATAGCCTGGAACTAAACGCTTATAAGAGTTTACTAGCGGGTTTGTTACAGCCGCGAAGCTCTTTACGTTTTCAAGTACACCTGCAATGAAATGGTACGCTTTCTTCGATAATTGTAACTCATCAGTTGGATCAAAGAAGGCATTTTCGCTTCCTTCGAAGAATGACATATTCACGTGCATTCCAGAACCATTGATTCCAAATGCTGGCTTCGGCATGAATGTTGCATGTAATCCAAATTTCTGAGCAATCGTCTTAACTACCCACTTATACGTAGTAGACAAATCTGCTGCTGTTAAAGCATCTGCATACTTGAAATTGATTTCATGTTGTCCTTCAGCTACCTCATGGTGAGATGCTTCAATGGTGAAGCCCATTGCCTTTAACGCACGGTAAATTTCTAAACGAACTCTTTCTCCAAGATCGTGTGGTGATGGCTCGAAATAGCCTGCTTTATCACTTAGCTCTTGAGTTGCGTAGCCATTTTCATCTGTTTTGAATAAGAAGAACTCTAGCTCAGGTCCAACTGAAATCGTATATCCACTTTCAGCCGCACGCTCAACTGTTTTCTTTAAAACATTTCTTGTATCTCCATCAAATGGTGTTCCGTCTGGATTTTTTACAGAACATAAAAATCTAGCTTCTGCATACCCTTCTTCTACTGACCAAGGAAGAACAGCAAATGTTGTTAAATCAGGTTGTAAATAAAGGTCGGATTTATTAATAGGTGAGAACCCTTTAACAGAAGATCCGTCAAACATCATTTTTCCTTCTACTACATCCTCTAATTGTTCAACTGTTACTGTTACATGCTTTAAGATTCCTTCAATATCAACGAATTGTAAGTGTAATAGTTCTACACTCTTTTCTTTTATCGTTTCTTTAATTTGGTCTAAAGTTGAAGTTTCTAATTCTACTAAAGTTTTTGTCATGTTAGATAATCCCCCGCCATTGTGTTATGTTATATGACATTCATTAAAATGAATTATAATAGATGTTTCAGAATTCGACAACATCTTTTTTAAATTTTTTGATAACTTTTTTTCTAACTTCTATTTGACTAAAAAAATCTATAACAATAAAAAAATACCATGTAAGCATTTACATGGTATCTGTGTAGCCATATGTGGAATCCTTGCCCTACCTAGAGCTCCGATTTCAATTTTTTCACGTATTCCGGAATTTTATTTTCTTGACTGCAATTATTACAATAATACTGCTTCACCAATTCATCACACAGGTACGTTTTTAACGCAAACTCTGGAATGCGTTGAGGCACTCCACAATGCTGGCAGAAGAATAAATATTCACTCTTTTTCATGGACCTCACTCCCATTCAAACATTTTTGTTTGTTTTTAACGAAATTAGGTACTAATATGTGTATGAGGCCTAGGCTTGTAAAACTACATCTTTTTTAGTTAAATATCCTCGTTTCTTCTATTATACTATTGAAACCGTTTTCTTGCATGGTTCATATTTCATGGACAAGGCTACTTTTACATGTTTTTAATGGGAAAAAGAAAGCGATACTATGGGAAAAGAAACAAAACTTGTGGAGGTACACATGAAGAAAAAAATCAAAGTTGTGGCTGCTGTGATTGAAAATGAACACGAAGAAATTTTATGTGCCCTCCGCTCTCCAACCATGACCATGCCAAATATGTGGGAGTTTCCTGGTGGGAAGGTTGAAGAGGACGAGGATTTGCATACAGCGATCCAGCGCGAGATTCAGGAAGAATTAGGTTGTGTTGTTGAACCTGAAGAATTACATAACGAGCATGTGCATGAGTATGAGACCTTTATCATTCAGTTAATTGCGATTAAGTGTCGGTTGGTGGATGGAACACCATTGCCAAGTGAACACTCAAAGCTTCTCTGGTTGAAACGAGAACATCTGTCTTCCCTTGTTTGGGCGCCTGCCGATATTCCTGCTGTGGAGTTGTTAAGGAAGGGATGGACGTAGAATGGGTGGGAAAGGAAGTTCACTCTTCCCCACCCATTTCAAGCTTTATTAGAAGCTCTTACATAGGAAAAATGTAGTTCGCCTCGATTGATTTTAACCATATATCTCGCTCTTAATGCCCTAAATGCTAATTTAGTTCACTTATTCTACTAAATTTTGGAATTAACCTGTCTTAAATCCAAACTTAGTCTACTTATCCCACTAAATTTTGGAATACACACGTCCTAAATGCTAATTTAGTTCACTTATTCTACTAGATATTGGAATTCATCTGTCCTGAATCCCAACTTAGTTTTCTTATCCCACTAAATTTTGGAATACACACGTCCTAAATGCTAATTTAGTTCACTTATTCTACTAGATTCTGGAATCCATACGTCCTAAATGCTAACTTTGTAACCCCCTTCCACTCGATTCAATTATTATCAGATACTAAAGCAAAAATTATCGCCCCTTACCTAAGAATTACTTGAATCACACTCAACCTAGCCCCAAAAAGCGGACTTCCACTGATATGAAGGTCCGCAACATGTGTATTCATCTTAATCCCTTTTTGAAAATAAACTAGTAAGGACAGTGGAATTGAACCCTTTCACGATCAACCATACAGCCAAAATCATTTCATTCGCTGCTACTGGAAGTGCCAACAACCCACCCCAAACAGACACTTGTTCAATCACACCAAACATGACTAACAAGGCACAAACAAACACAAGAGCTGCCCCTGTCATACCTATGATTGGGATAAACCTCGGTACGAGCTTGGTTTTATAAAAGATATAACTGTACATCATCGTATTGATACCGAGCATGAAATTGGGGCCAAGCATAAATGTCCATTCATGAATGGCTTTTAATACGGTACCTGACGTTTGAAAAGCTGCTACATCTGGAGCACCAGCTTCAACAAATTCTCGACTTAAGGTCAGAAGGGACAGCACGCTGATCACACCAACCGTAATAACAATCGCTTCAAGAAACCGAAAACAAACATGCCATAATGCGATGGTTTCGTTATATCTTCTTAAAATCGGAAACATCGTCGTTGCTGTACCAACTGCTGAAACGACAAGAATTAATTCCATTAGTGCTCCCAATATGACTTGGTTGTCGTGTTTGGAACCATTGATCAAGTAATCCGAACCGTTAAGAATCGGATCGTATAATATCACACCTGCTACCGCCGAGACGGCTGCAAGAATAAACAATACTCCCACTAGTTTGGCTGCGCTTTTGTTTATCATCATTTATTTCTCCCCTTTTGTTCATAAATTGACAAACGGTAAAGCAAAAGCAATCAAAGAATCTTACTGCGTTGGGTCATCTCCATAAAAGAATACTTCTTCCAACGGCAAGTGAAAGGCGTGAGCAATACGAAAAGCGAGTTCAAGAGATGGGGAGTAGTTTCCCTTTTCGAGAGCCACGATGGTTTGTCTGGTTACGCCCACCTTGTCAGCTAATTGCTGCTGAGTCATTTCATCATGATTGAATCGTAATTTTCGAATGTGATTGCCGACAAGATTTTTACCCATTTTATACTCCTCTCCGATAGTGATACAGTTTTGTAGCCGATCCAGTCACATCGGAAACGAAGCCCGAAATGATCAGAATCAGGAACATAACGTGCAACGGCTGGTAGAAAATCAATGATCCCATGGCAAAAAGGAAGCCGATGACAAACACAAAAAACGAATTTCGGAATGCTTTCAAGTCGATTAACTTATCGAGTTCATCCGCAAATTTTGGTTCCTTTTCTCTGGTTGTTATTCTGAAAATGATGTTAAATATAATGCTGATTACGATGTGGGCGACAATTGAAACAACCGTCAAGACGAGGACAAAGCTACCCCAAAAGCGAAAAACTTCAGGAGACTCTAGTCCTCCTTCAGGATACTGAGGATACATATACAAACAATAAAACCCAAAAATGAGAATAGCACTAATCAACGATACGATACTCTTCTTTTCTTGATACGTCATAATAAACCTCCCTTGTCAATTTACTTTTACATCATGTTAAACTCCTTATACATAATGTATAGTAAACTTTACATATAGTCAAGAAAATTTTACCAAAAAGGCCGTTACACTACCTAATTGGATAGTGTAACGGCCTTTTTGATGATGTATTTAGGAATTTACTCCTCAGAAAGATAAGAACAACAATAATCCACAACCGAATGAACTTTTAAAGAAAAGCTTTCGTTTGCAGGCACATAAAACACGCCGTTATTTTCGATCGTTTGCCATTCTTGTCCCTGTAATTTATAGTCAAGTACTCCCGCTTGAATATCCATCTCTTCTTTTTGAGATGTTGAAAATTCATATTCTCCTGGAAGCATGATACCTAACGTTTTTCGAGTACCATCTTGAAAAACTACCGTTCTACTTGTTACCTTTCCCTCAAAGTAAATATTTGCCTTCGTAGAGATTGTTACATTCGTAAATTCTGCCATTGGATCCATCCTCTCCCTTTTCTGTCCTCATTTAATCATAAAAACTTCCGTCGGGAAACAAAAAGTTGAGAGTTCAATGGTCTATTATTCAATTAATTTCTTAACCAGCTAGCAAGGGAACGATGATCACAGAAAAACCTACACTGATTAAAAATGTAATAAGCCAATCCCTTTTCTCTGTCTTTTTAAAAAGAAGATTTAACACGGAACTAATCAAAAAACATACGAAGAAAACGAAAATTACCATAGTGATTGATACCATAAGAATAGCCCCCTCCTGAAACTGAGTCTCGAATGATTACTATAACTCTATAAAACGTTCAATATTTAATATGAAAATTAGAGTTACTAATACCATAATAATCGTAGTAATATACTGTTTTGAATTCTTCAGATAAACATATTCTAAGATAGCTTCAAAACCCCCTAAAAGGATAAGGTAACCCATCCAAAACTGCTTTTTTATAAGGAAGGAATCATTATTTACAACAGACCATAAGGCACTTAAAAAAATAACGAGAATGATACCTCTACCCCATTGATCAATTTTTTTCCCAGGTGTATCAGAGATTTTCTTTTTTTCTACTTTAAGGAACTTATTTAATAGTTTTTCTAATGCAAAAAGCAATAAAAGCAGAACCGCTAGAAGTAAAATAAATTTCATCCTATTCCCTCCTTTGCACGAGTTGGTCACTTGCTTATTTACGCTTACAAAGGAAAAAGGTTTCAATCTAACCATCGTTGATTAAAAAAGAATATTGGCTTCACTTGTTATTATTTCCAAAAAGAAAAGCTGCCTGGTTAGCAGCTGATTCATCCATATATAATTCTCATTTTCCCTCAACAATCTTTCCAAATTCATCAAGAGTAGTGGAATACTTAATGTACATTCTTGGCAAATAGTAAAGCTCATCTTTCATACCTTTCTCAGAAAAAAGTTCAGGAGTTGTCGTAAGTCCAAATGAATAGAATTTATTGGTTTCTCCTACCACCTGTTTATCCGTATTTCCATATGGGTAAGCAAGAGCGATCACAGGTTTACCCGTTATGTGTTGAATTTTTTCTTTAGACTTCTTTAGTTCATATTCAAAATTAGTTATTTTCGTCAGATCAGGGTGTGTTGCCGTATGTGACTGAATCGAGACCACTCCCGAATCAACCATCATTTTGAGATCTGATTGAGATAATCGGTTGGACCGGCCGATAAAGTCAGAAAGTACAAACACCGTAGCTTTTGGTTGAAATTTTTCGTTTTTTAGTTTTTGAAAAATGTTATATGCATTTAAATTGTTTTTGTATCCGTCATCAAAGGTAATGAAAATTGGTTTTTTAACTTTCTTTCGGTCATCCCATTGTTCAAACGTTAATAGTGTAAACCCATGATCACGTAAATATATCATTTGTTTCTCAAAATTTCCAGGTGTTACATATAACTCCTTCGAGCCCTGCCCCTTAAATTCATCGATCGAATGATATATTAAAATAGGGACTTTTTGTTGTGCGAAAACATGTAATGGAGGCAGTACGATAAGAAAACACAGGAAAAACAGGGCACTCTTTTTCATAAATCTCCTCGCTTTTATACCTTTTCCAATTAGTGTTCCGCAATTATTTGTTCTCTATCTCTCTTTATTTGTTTGAAGTGGATGGTTTGCTAAAATGTTTTCTACTTCTTCGTACCCCTCTAAAAAGGCAAAATTATATCTAGCTGGAAGCGCAAAAACATACTCCTTATTTTGCCCTAACATCGTTGGACCAATTGGTGCAGCTCCTATATGAAATTCCCCTTTTTCAAGTGAAGACCATTGAGTAAGAGTAAAAATCAAGATCGGAATATCTTGTCTTGGTTTTGCCTCTGACCATTGAGGATGCCTAATAGAGAGAATCGGTCCATGTTCCATTGGATTATTTTGTTCTGAAATACCTTCCCAGGAATCCGATACAATCTGGTAATTACTCCAACTTTTTGGCAGTGTAAAAGTAAAGCCATATTCTGTATTTTCATAAAGAATGTCTGTGACATTATTTTCATTCTGATCACTAGTCTCTTTTTCATCATCCACTATATTTTCATCTGTTGTCGTGTGTTCATTTTGATCTGAACTAGATGGACGATCTTCATTTATTGGAAATGTAAGAATGGCGAAAATCACGAGGGTGGCAACACTAGCTAAACCTAATGAAATTTTTTTCATGATGGTCACTCTCTTTTTCTTTTTTTCATAGGAAATCGCAAATTGAATTAGGTTTTCATGGATCGTATCTTGGGCATCTTTAGTGAACTTTTTATTATAATCCGGTTTTGGTAAGGAACGAATGGTTTTCTCTAAATCATGAAATCTCTCATTATCTTTCATATAGAAACTCCTCCTTTGCTTTTTGTAGTGCCTTTAATGCACGATGATAGGTTATTCGAACCTTATTTTCATTCCAATGTAATATGGATGCGGTTTCAGATACAGAAAGTTCTTTAATTCCTCTAAGGATAATAACATCTCGATAATTTGCTTTTAAAGACTGAATCGCTTGGTATAGGATCCGGTTATTTTCATTTAGATGAAGAATGTTTTCCGGTGTTTTCATTTCCGTATGCTCTTCCCAAAACAATAACTTTTGCTTCATTCTTACACGCTTCCTTTTTCTCATTTCATCCATCCCCACATGGCGCGCAATCGAAAAAAGCCAGGTTTTAGGACTCGATTTTTGCTGATACGTATCAAAGCCTTTAATAGCTCGGATAAAAACTTCCTGCACCAGATCTTCTACATCACTCGATCCAATGTAATAAATCAAAAAATGATAAATATCTTTGTTATACAAGTAAAACCACTCGGAAATTTTATTGCTAATCATCAGCTGGTCAACTCCATTTTCCCTCCGATTTTTTATCCTCATCAATTAGTCGATTGACAGCCACATTTATTTCACATTTTTACAAAATATTTATTCTGGGATCCGCGTTAAAAATTTCACAACCTCAAACCTTTTCTAAAGGTACCCCTTAAAAATCAATTTATTTAATAACAAAATTAAATTAATTGATTTTCGATAAATAAAATTTAAAATTTTTTAATTAATGTATTTAATTCTCGAAACACTTGATGTATATTTGTAATATAAATAATGAAGGAGGGAATTATGGCATATCCGCTTATTTCAGAGTGTCCTGTTTGTGATAAGCAATTAAAAATCACAAAGCTACAGTGTACTCATTGTCATACCACCATTGAAAATGAATTTGAACTCTCTAATTTTGCAACTCTTGGCAAGGAACAGCTTAGTTTTATTGAAACTTTTCTAAAGTGCCGTGGAAATATTAAAGAAGTTGAAAAAGAACTTGGAATATCCTATCCCACTGTAAGAGGGAAATTGGATGACATTATCTCTTCCCTTGGATATTCCACCACTAAGAAGACTGAAAAAATTGATCGAAAAAAAGTAATCTCAATGCTGGAAAAAGGCGAAATAACAGCCGAAGAAGCGATTGGGATATTAAATGGGGAGGAATCCTAAATGAGTGACGAAATTTCAAGAGTATTAACCATGGTTGAAGAAGGAAAGTTGAACAAAGAGAAGGCTGCTGAATTAATCGGTGTATTGCAAGGAAAGGATAATCAGGTTGATCTAAATAAAAGGACCGCAGACTCCTACTTAAACAAAATGCTAAAAATTCGTGTGACTTCTGAAGATGGTGACAATGTAAACGTGAATCTGCCAATAAAACTCATAAAAGCTGTTTTAAAGGTAGGAACCAATATTGCTAAAATGATTCCCGAATCCGAAAAGTATGTAAAGGATATCGACGTGGAACTTTTAATTGAAGCTATTGATAATGAATTGGACGGACAAATTGTAGATGTTACCTCAGCAAAAGGTGACAAAGTACTGGTTATTATTGAGTAAGATGATCAAAATAACCATCAAAGTAAATGCGAAACGATTTATTATTCCAGTCCCGTATGCTCTTTTAGATCTATTCATTGGGATCCTCACTTCAAAGCGAATCCTGGTGCTTGTAAATCGTGCAATTGAAAAAAATTCAAAGAACAAATTTCAAGTTCCTTATATAAACAAGAGTGATTTGAAGCCTTTACTAAGGGAACTTTCAAAGCAAAGAGGCCTAATGCTTGTTGAAACAAGCCTTAAGGATGGAACAGAGGTTTCTATTAGATTATAAAGCACAATTCCTTCATTTGGAATTGTGCTTTTTTCTGGTTGGACCAGTAAAATGGCGGTCATCTTACCTGAATTTTTCTTGATGTATTAAAATCCACGAAACTCTTCGTGCAGCCTTACGAATATACTTCTTAACCGTCTCAATGGAGTCAACTCCGTCCCAATATCGGCCAAGAAAATGGATAAATACATCTAAACTTCGAAGCTGAATTAAAAGCGGAAGAGCATTCATTTCTTCTTCTGTCAGCTTAATTCTACTTCCATAGCCCGATAGGAAAGATTCAATCTTTTTGAAAATAATCTTTTCATCCTCTGTATCATCTATAAAGTCGGAAAGTGACACCGCAACTTCCATTACTCGTAAATCATGGGTAACAAATTCAAAATCAAGAATGGCGGAAATACTTCCATCTCTAGCAGTAAGAATGTTAGAAGCATTTAAATCTCCATGGACGAGCCGGTGAGGAAGCCTTTTTAAAAACGGGATTCTGTTTTGAAATGAAACTAGTTGTTTGTGGATCATTAATAATTCTTGAGCTAATTCCACAAAGTCCTCTGGTGGATTTAGGGAAAAATCATTAATCTGATCTAGAGAACACTTTGGGTGTGTACTATCCATGTCATAATAAGGTCTATATACCGGCCGTTGTTTTACACTCACCTTGGCAAGTGCTTCAGTAAGTTGACCAGTCGCCTTACCAAATGAATATATTTGTTCAAAGGTTTTTAGGTCAGGATTCACCCCATTAAGAAACTTAAATAATCCTGCAAGTGATCCGGATTGAGTTTTGACAAGGGTTTGCCCATCTTTTGTCCTCACTGGTACTGGAAAGGATAAGGGAAGCTGCTGTTCTTTTAATGCAAGCAATACAGCATGCTCAAAGTTTACCTTCTCTTCATCTTGATGAGTTTCATAAATTCTTAGCACGTATTTCTTATTGGCTGCCAGAATAAATAGAGTTGTATTGTTTTCCCCACTCGGCCCGGGAACAACCTCCCATTTTTCAATCGGGAAGTACAAAGGTACGATTTCTTCAATATATTTTTTCATCTTATTCAAAAATCCTTTTCAAAAGCTTTGTTTTCATTTGTAAATTTGCCTTCCTTCACCCGTAGACTGACCTCATAAAGACTTATTAAGTTTATTCCGAACCATTCTTATTTGTCAGTATATAACCAGCAACAAGTATGACCGCAATAACTGAGGTGATTACAGAATATCTAAAAATAGAAAAGAAGTTTCACTTACTTGAGAAAAACATCATGCCTCGTCATCCCCAATCTTTCCTACATAATCGATGAGGAAGTGCAAAATCATCAGAGGGACAATTGAGTCTAATCCCATATATAAAATAGCAAAAAATAAGCCGAACAAGGAGGTTTTGATCACATTCAGAAATCCCTGATACGTGTGAGCCAAACCGAATAACAAGGAGGATAGAATGAACACCATCCACACAGAAAAGGACGGAAATAGCTGAGTAAGAGCAAAAATTAAAAATCCTCGGTAAATAATTTCTTCTGTTATTCCCGCTGTCCATGACACATAGAATGAGGCAAGATGTCTTTAAACGGGATTTTCTCGTGCTCTCTTTTCTTTAGTTCAACCATTTCGGTTCTCATTTTTCTACTAACCTTTGAACCTACTAAATAATATATGAGGCTAACCATATAGATTCCGGCTAGACCGAAAGCAAAATAAGTGACCCACGGACCTAAAGTTGAGGTATTAATGGTAATTCCTTTAAGGCCGATATCTTGGAGGCTCAAAGGTCGAAATGTAGTTCCTACTAAGATTATAACGGTCGGAATCCAAAGTCCGAGCATGACTTTTTTATAAATACTTCACTCTCTCTTCCGGGTTTTGCGCGACTCTCCGTTTAAACTTTTGAAAATCATAATATCCATAGACAGGTTCGTAAGTCACGAGAAATAGAAGGACGATCCAATAGAAAAGACTCATTGATTTCCCCTCCTTTGATTCACCAGTTCGTAAAAGGCTCGTTCATCGTCGACGGTAAAAAAGATACGTTGAATGCTCTTGTTTTTGAATTGCATAGGCTCTGCTAAAACGAGTTCAAAAGTCGGTTCGTCAAACCCTAATAACGAGAGATCGAGTACTTCTTTATTTTTTCGGTCATTCTCAAAGTTCAATTTTCCACTCTTGATCTCTAAGATGGTTGGAAGCTGAATATGAACAGCTGGGCGTAGTCCTACGTTTATGACGAGTTCTTCGTTTTGAAGGATGATTGGGTTCTTGCTGACCGCTCGTAAATCAAGGATGAGGAATAAAATAGTAGAGACCGATAAAAATAGATGAATCCAATGAAGAACGGGGCTCCATTTGTAAAGGAGATAGGATACCCCCACCGTTTCAAGCATACATACACAAATCATCGCAATGATAAACCCCGTGTACCCGGACTTCTTATGATACGTGAATTGCTGATTGACGACAGCCGTCTCCATTACCCTTCATCTCCTCTCACGACAATTTGGTGGAGCTTTTTCAAAATTTCGTGATACTTGATAATATCCTCTTCTGGAAGCTGCAGAAAGTATTTTTCTAACACCCTTTCGTCAATCGCAGTCATTTCGTTAAAAAACGCCTCTCCCTTTTCATCAAGTAACACAAACACCTCTCTTCGGTTATTCTTGTTCACCTCCCGTTTCACGTACTGCTTTTTCTCCAGCTTTTGGATCAACTGACTGGCTGCACTTGGGGTTCCACTGATGATATCGGCAACTTCGTTCATCGTCAGTTGTTGTTTCTTCTCTAGAATGCTTAAAACGAGAGATTGCTTCTGGGATAACTCATTTTCGTCGAGTAGCTTTTTGTATTCGTTGAGAAACACAAATTTAATGTCTTCTGAAAAACGATTGGCTTCGATGAGCATTTGTTTTAGATCCATAGTGTCACCTTCTAATGGTTATTATTATCAATTGTTTAGTTTTTTAAATTATTAAGTTCACTTAAATTTTACACCATATTTTCCCTGGAATCTATACAAAAATGGAAATGCTTTCAATAAAAAACTGAAGACCGAATATAGTCTCCAGCTTTGGATAGTTACAAATATTATTTCAGATCTTTCTTTAAAGGCAGCAGTTGTTCCGTTTCAAATAAGTATTTTAAAAGATTGTCATAGTCATCCGTTTGAAATACCAATTCTTCGGTATTAAACACAAATATCGATGGACTTTTAATGGAGGAAAGTGACTTCTTACTGGTGATCTGGTCAATTAACGTTAAATCTTCTCTTTGTGGGTTTTTAAAGGGGTTAATGAATGCAGTATCTCCTATGACTAATAGGGATAGATTGTCTTTTGTGTTTGATAACCAGTCTTTATTCAAAAGAATTTGATCGGGCTCCTCAAGCACCTCTACTTTTTCAACGATTTCCTGATAAGGAAGTTCGTTATTTAAGTTTGCTATCTCGAGTTGAATTTTTTGACCTACTCTTATCCCAGGATCCATAAGATAAAAAGGATAGTTATCTACATAAACGAACCCAAATTCCCGATCTACTTTCGTTACCATCCCCTCCATCGTTTTTTTACTCACATAAGTATGATCTTTAATATATCGCAACAAAGGTTCAACGGAATCGGTTCGAAAAACTTCTTTTTCTTGGTTAAACAGTAGATACATAGGAGCACTATGAATCTGTAGCTCCGGATAATAATTTCGAGCCATTTCTAAATGGACATTCCCCTTAGTTTCCATTAAAAAATTCGGAGATGCTTCTGAGATTTGTTGTCTTATTGTTGTATCAATCTCTGATTCTCCACTGTAAACGCCTAGTAAGGAATAAAATCCTTTATTGACTGGTAAATACTCTTTCTCAGGAGGATTGGCTTCAACGTTTAATGGGACGATATACTCCGCCCGCCTGCCATTTTTCCAGAAAGCTTTTAACGATAGAGTTAGTACGCTCGGATAATTTCCTAAAAAGCTAACGTTTTCATCATTAAACATACTCGGAATGGGATACTTAGCCTTTCCCGTCGGATCATATGCACCTTTTGATAGGTATAAAGGTTCCTTACCTTCTGGAAAATCAATATGAAGTTGATCCCGATATTCCACTCTTTTAAAATTGACTTCTTTAAGATCAGCTAGTTCCTTTTTCACCTCTCCGTCATTCCATGTATACGAACCTAGAAATACCTCGGTTTGTTGCTCTCCTAAAGAAACGACAGGTATCGGAGGCTTCTCTTCTTTGTATACCTTTTGCTTGTCAAAATAAATCATAACTCCAGTGACCATGGTTAATCCAACCACCCAAAGTAGAACCTTTTTATACTCTAGCTTTATCTCAGTCTTCTTATCCAACCTCAGTCCTCCCTATTGGTATTCTTCTTTAAGAATTCCGTATTGAGCCAGATCATAGTACTCGCCGAAGCGTGATACATGCTGTCTGAGGGTTCCTTCGTATTTTAGTCCGATTTTCTCCATGATTCTCCACGAACCTGGGTTTGTGGTAAAGCTTTGGGCATAAATTCGATTGAGTTCAAGTACGTCAAATCCATATTGAAGAAGAGCTTTTGCGGCTTCCGTGCCGTACCCTTGTCCCCAATAAGGCTTGCCGACCCAGTACGCAAGCTCGCCACGGTTAAAGGTGGAGTTGATGCTAATGGCCATAAGTCCGATTAACTCGCTCGTATCTTTTTTAGTAATACCATAAGTGACCAGTTTCCCCTGGATCTCAGATTCTCTAACACTATGAATAAATATCAATGCGGAGCCCTTTGGATAGGGATGAGGAATATTCAAGGTCGTTTTCGCCACATCGTAGTCTCCTGCTAAATCTTCAATTCGCAGGGCGTCGGTTGTTTCTAGCTTCCTAAGGATTAATCTTTCGGTTGATAGCAACACTAGCGCCACTCCCTTCTTTAAATTTAAGCTCCTAATACCCAGTGAAAAACCTTTGTATAAGCAAAGGGCAGGCATATAGCAACGATTGATCCAACAGTCACGGAGGAACCAACGTACAAGATTAGTTGGCGAAAACTAATTTCTTTACGCTTATAAGCGATATGTAACACTTTGATCATGAATGATACGGTCATCAGGATAATAAGGGCTGAAAAAATACTAGCCATGATAACAGGCATACTGGACCGAACCTCCTTTGCATTTCCTTGATGTAAATTTTACCATTTTTGATATATGAAGAACAGTTTTAATGAGTTTTTACTAGTTTTGTATCCACAAATGACTAATTTTTAGTATTTGTATGTGCTAAACGCTAACTTAGTTCACTCATTCTACTAGATTATGGAATTTACACGTCATAATTCCGAAATTAGTTCACTAATTCTACTAAATTCTGGAACTCATATGTCCTAAATCACAACTTAGTTCACCCAACCCACTAGATTCTGGAATTCTCACGTTCTAAATCCAAACTTAGTTCATTCATCCCACTAAATTCTGGAACCCACACGTCCTAAATCCAAACTTAGTTCTCTCACCCACCTAGATTCTAGAACTCACCCATCCTAAATCCAAACTTAGTTCCCTCTCCACACTAATTTCTGGAATACAACAAAAAAACGACGTGTTTTTACACGCCGTTAACTTTAAAAAATTGAGGCAGATGCTCCTTATGCGCCTCTAACATTTCGTCCAAGATCTCTTTCGCAGCGGTATCCGACGGTATTAGCGGGTTGATGCACATGGCAAGTAACGCGGTCGCATAGTCACCGGTCACTGCAGCCTCAGCTGCTACTCGTTCAAATGATTTGATTTGCTGAACCAATCCGCGAACCGCAACTGGGAGGTCTCCCATCGTAATCGGGCGTGGCCCGTCTTTAGTGATAATGCAGCTTACTTCCACGGCCGAGTCGTACGGAATGCTAGCGATCGCACCGGCGTTCATTGTATTAACTGGCTGGATGTCCCCTTTATCATTATAAATAGAAGTAATGAGTCGCACGGCTGCATCGGAATAATACGCGCCTCCCCTTTTTTCGAGCTGTGGTGGCTTGATATCTAAATTTTCATCCTTGTATAACTCGAACAAGTCTTTTTCGAGCCGTTGAACGACTTCGGCTCGCGTTCCTTCTTTTTCGGCACTTTCAAGTGTTTTGTCGACCATCGTTTTTGTTTTGTAATAATACATATGATACGGACATGGAAGAGCATTCAAAGCCTTCAAAAACTGTGGCTCCCAGCCGTAACCTGGGATGTTTTTCACAAAACTTGTGTTGTTCGGGTCCGTTAACAGGCTGAATACCTTTTCCTTTACACTCTCTCCGTCTACAAACACATCCAAACCATACACCATATGATTGAGCCCTGCAAAATCAATGCGGATACGGGAGTGTTCCACACCCAATAGCTTTGCAATCCCCATCTCCATTCCAATTGGTACATTACAGAGCCCGACGACTTTTTTAATAGACGAATACCGTAAAACCGCTTCTGTCACCATACCAGCTGGGTTTGTAAAATTGATCAACCACGCGTTTGGACATAGCTCCTCCATGTCGCGACAAATATCTAAAATCACAGGAATCGTTCGTAATCCCTTAAACAAGCCTCCCGGACCATTTGTCTCCTGACCGAGTACGCCGTATTTTAACGGAATTCGCTCATCCTTCGCGCGGGCTTCTAGCAATCCAACCCGGAATTGAGTTGTCACAAAGTCCGCATACTTTAACGCTTCCCGGCGATCCAATGTTAAATGTACATCAATGGGAAGCCCTGCTTTTTTCACCATTCGTTTCGCTAGATTTCCGACAATTTCGAGCTTCTCTTTCCCTGCCTCGATGTCGACTAACCAAAGCTCACTGACCGGGAATTCGTCGTATCGTTTAATAAATCCCTCCACTAATTCTGGAGTATAACTTGATCCTCCGCCAATCGTGGCTATCTTCAATTTTTTGGTCATGCTTCACCCTCCTGTGAACACCCTAATGTTTCATACAAATCCACAAATTCAGATGCCAAATCCTTTACAACGATCGCGTTCATTAAATGATCCTGTGCATGAACCATTAATAGCGAAACTGTAGATGGACCTTCTCTAATTTCTGATTGAATAAGACTTGTTTGTATCTTATGTGCTTCATGTAACTCATCCGCCGCTTCCTGAAGCTTGGCTCGTGCTCTCGCAAAATCTCCAGCCTTCGCTGCAATGATCGCCTCCATCGAAGAACTCCTGCCGTTTCCCCCATGTAAAATGATTTGAAACACAATTTGTTCTTGCTCCATGTTTCTCCCCCTCTTACTTGAATACGTTTTTGTATGTAACAAGCTCGATGTGGTTATCCTCAATCATCTGTTTGACTTCAGGGTTGGTTAAAATCAATAACTCCCGTGCACGCTGGACATTGTACGAACTGCCCGTTAGTACTTCTTCGTCAATATACGCTGGGTGACACATGATTTCTGCGGTTTCAAAGGAAGTGGACTTCACTACTAAGTCTATGAGAGAAGTGGGAGTTAATGTGTTTCCATAAAATTCATACAGGAAGGTTTCGGTTGTTTGAAGTAGCTGGTTGCTTGGATGACTGTCATCCGCTGACACTTTTCGGATAGGAAGCTTGTAGTTTCTGGCCAATTTTTCCACAATCGGATAAACCATTTCCTTTCCATGAACATGATGATGCCCGTCCAAATGCGTTGGAGATAAACCATACTTGAAAAATTGCTCGACTTGAGCATTGAGTTCTTTTTCGATATCGGTAAGTTTTGCTTTTTCCAGCATTTCTTCCATTTTGTAAAATCGGCCCGTCTCATCGACAAGTGATGGAACGTTTGGGTGGACAGGATACCCACAATCTAAAACCAGATGAATCCCAACTCCCAACCCTGGATGGGCAAGCGCTAGAGCTGCAGCATGTGCAGCTCCAGGCATATTGACCATCATTGTGGTTGAGGAGACGACTCCGTGTTTGTACGCTTCGAGAATTCCGAGATTGACTCCTTTCGAGTACCCGAAATCATCGGCGTTGATTACTAACTTTGTCATAAGCTCCTCCTAACATGCTTTAATTCCCTTGTTCCTCGGCATATTTCTGGCGATCCCACATTCTAAAGAATGGATAGTAAATCGCAAAAGTTACGCAGAAGTTAAAGAGTTGCAAAAGGGCTCCAGAAATCTTCCCTCCAGTTGCTAAATAACCTCCAATGATTGGTGGCATCGTCCATGGCACAGCAATACCGGCTGGTTTCGCCACAAGACCGGTGCTCATCGCGATATACGTCGTAATAACGATTGTTAATGGGGCTAAAATGAACGGCACAATCATGAGCGGGTTCATTACGATTGGCATCCCGAACGTGATCGGTTCGTTAATATTGAAGAGTCCCGGTCCGAACGCTAACCGTCCGAGCTGCTTCATTTGTTGACTTCGAGCCCGAAGTAACATCATGACGACAAGCGCGAAGGTCGCACCCGATCCACCGATATACACGAACAGGTCAAAGAACTGAGCCGTGAAAATATTTGGTAACTCTTCCGCTCCCTCTTGGAAAGCAAGACGGTTTGCATCCGTTGACGCTAACCAAATCGGCCCCATAACGCCACCTACGATAGAGGCACCATGTAACCCACAGGACCATAAGAGTTGTACAAGGAATACAGCTACTAAACTACCAATCAAGCTTCCGCCGAGCACACCCAATGGCTTCCCAAGAAGCTCTCCGACAATATTGTGTAAACTACCAAAATCGGTATTTTCTACGATAATACGTAAAATCCAAACTACAAAAATAACAATCGCACCTGGAATTAACGCAACGAACGATTTACTAACTGCGGGAGGAACCCCGTCAGGTAGTCTGAATACAATATTCTTCTGGATAATGTATCGATAAATTTCAGTAGACAGCATCGCGATTAACATCGCAACAAATAATCCTTTACTTCCCATTAAGGCAGCAGGAATCGCTCCGCCAACCATGACGGCTTCTGATGCTCCTTCTGCTAAAAAGGACACTTGAAATGGAGTGGCAAGTAGGAAGGCAGAAACCGAAATCGCACCTGCAGACAATGGTTCCACATTGTACTTCTCCGCTAATCGGTAGGCAATCCCAAATCCGGCGATGAGCGCCATGATGTCGAATGTCGCACCCACAGGATAGAGCAGCTTTGTGAGCCACTGGTCCCCAAACGTATTCGCCATGAATTCTTCATAGCCAGGAATCGGTAAAAATCCGAGTATTAAGAAAATCGAACCGACGATAATAAGAGGCATCGTTAAAATAAGTCCATCACGCAACGCTTGTAAATGACGCTGTCCGGCAATGCGTCCAGCCACTGGCATTACCTTATTTTCCAACACATCCGTAAATTTGCTCATTCCAATCACTCCTTATTTGGTGACTAACTGTTTTGCAAATTTCAACACTTCGGCGCCATTACATGTTCCATAGTGCACGGTATTAATCATGTCCACCGGAATCCCTTTTTCCTGGCCTAGTTTTTTCAGTTGAGGCAGCATGTAGCGAACCTGCGGACCCACGAGCAGCACGTCTGCGTTATCGACGTGATTTCGAACCACATCCGCGGATACCGCCCAAATTTTTGCCTCTAACCCCTGTTCCTCCGCGGACTTCTCCATTTTCGTCACTAATAGACTCGTAGACATTCCCGCGGCACAGCATAATAAAATCCTCACTCTGTCCCCTCCCTTTCGTTTCATATCTAGCTGGATGATTCTCGGTGTATTTCATTTTATGTTGAAACCGTTTTCATATTCTTCTTTTCCCAACTCTGAGTGAAAAAAATGGTTCTAAATTGGAGAGCTTGCGATTTATATGGAGATGGGAGTGGGAGTAACTGTGGAATGTAGCGGATATGTGTGATGGTAAGATCTTCATTGCCCCGATGAAGATTATTTTAAACCTAAAACTATGCCGTAACATCTTTCATCCCCCTCATGAAGAAGGTTCCAACTATCAACTGGTAAATAATTAACATTGAACAACGACAACTATTATATTAATATAACAACACAAGCTGCATTGTTCGTATTCATAAGTAAGTTTTAACCTTTAAGCTGTAATAGGGAGTTTAACATTGAAACATGAATGACAAGTCTCCATCTATATGATTTGGAGGACAGGCAGGAATGTTTCTGCGGACACCCACTTTGAGGAGTGGTGGTTTAAAACTTTCTTACACTACGTACGGCAAAGGCGGCGCTACATACGAAAACCAGTTTCCCTCGGGAAGCTGGTTTTTTTATAGTCCAATTAAGGTTACAGAGATTACTGTTACCTCGCAAATGGGACTAGAAAATGCTGTGTTTTTTATTTACAAAACCACGTTTTTCTTTTGATTTGGTTCTGCAATTATTCATTGATGATTTTGTATAGGTAAGAGAATGAATAGGCGGAGAATTTCCGGCTAATGTATATAGAGGACGCTTAAGAAGCAGAAATAAGCGGAGGAATTCCGGTTAACTGCTCCAAATAAGCCAAAATTCAAAGATTTGGATCACATAAGCGGAAAAACTCCGCTTATTCTTAAGGAAATAGACGTATTTCCCAATTTAAACGGAATTTTTCCGGTTATTTTTCAAACACAGTGAATCAACTTCAGTTTTATAACAGTACCTTGGCCATAAAATGCATTATGGCACTGCTCCAAGTTCTTTTTTTTCACTTTTTCATTTATCCTCATGTAACGTAATACAAAAAATCATATCTCGTTTTTAAAATCCAGCCCAAACCATCCCCATACATACGAGCCATACTCCAATAGGTATACACAAACTCTTCAACGCTTGTCCCCAGGGGTAATGAGGCTTATGTCTTTTTAATAGACGATCAGTAATAAAAAATAGGACGGAGGCTCCAAGGCTAATCCACTTTAATATGGACCCGAAGAGAATATGTAAAATTCCTGAAACCACCCATTCGGTCGTTTTATTCTGTTTGGTAATAATCTCACTAATCTTGTCACTAACCATCGATGTACTTACTCCGTAAACTAAAATAACCGGAAAGCTGTACATCATATAAAAAGGAATGCTCGTAATAGCTGAAACCAAATACTCTTGGCTTCCTCCTTCACCGAGTGTATTAAAAATACATCCAAAAATAACCGCAAAAATAGACCCCGAAATGGACGCAGCAATGATTTTTCTAGGTAAAATTTCTATCACTCTCCCTCTACTTTTATTTTTATCTATCATAACATAAATTTCCATATTATAATTTAATATGAATGTAAGACAAAATATGTTAATGTTTTTTCTAATCACCCTATATATAATAGAATCAAATGGTTGAATTTGTCGGAGGAAGTCTCATGGAAATCACTCAACACTTCTTTTTTAATCTTTCCTTAATCATCATTCTTTTGTTCTTTGCCCTTGTATGGTCAGCCAAAATGAGAAATTTTTCAATATCGAAACGTTTTTCATTGTTTTGGGGTATTGTTCTCCTATGGTCATGCTTCCAATTTTCTTACCATCCCGTTCCACATATCTCAATGGATTTACGAGAGCTTCCCGTGTTGATTGGTGGACTTTATTTAGGTATTGGACCCATCCTTTCGATCATGGTTATTTTTATTAGAGGGTTATATGGAATCGATGCAGGATTTTATGCCAATATCGGTCTTTATTTGCCTTTAGCTCTTTTCTTTTGGAAAATTTACCCCTGGTTTTGGAATCAGCGATCATCTCGTCGGGTCCTCATTTCCATCTCATTCGGTATTGTACTTAGTATCATAACCCTATCTAGCTTGGAATATATGAATTTAGATGTCAATCGATTAGATGCATACATAGCGTATCTACTTGTACCTAATTTAGGAATCGCCATGATTTCCATCACAAGTGAGTTTGTAATAAAGAATTTCCATTTACAAAATCAATTAATTAAATCAGGTAAACTAGAAGTCGTCGAACAAATGGGCGCTGCCATCTCCCATGAGATTCGAAATCCCCTTACCTCAGCAAAAGGGTTTGTGCAATTGCTTTTAGAAGGTCCACAAACTTCTCAAAAACATACCGAGTATCTTAAAATCATTTCACATGAATTGATATTAGCTGAACAGGTCATAAAAGATTATCTAACCTTTTCAAAACCATCATTAGAACAAGTGGAACCCATTGATGTTAGTAAGGAACTTACTCTTATTGTTAAAATGCTTCAACCAACAGCCAATCAAAATTCTGTTGAAGTAATCACTCACATTGAAAAAGAAGGACATATTATCGGAGATCGACTGAAGTTTCACCAATGCCTTTTGAATGTGATAAAAAACGGAATTGAATCCATGCCTACGGGTGGACAGTTAATCATTCGTACAGAGACGAGCAAAAGAAATGTGTCGATATCAGTCATTGATCACGGAATAGGAATGACAAAAGAACAACTAGATCGATTGGGAGAGCCTTATTATTCCACAAAAGGGTCAAAGGGTACGGGTCTTGGAATGATGGTAGTATACAGCATTGTGAAAGCCATGAATGGAATAATTCGTGTACAAAGCGAAGTAGGAATCGGGACAACCTTTCGTTTTATCTTTCCTTCGATCGCCGATCTTGGTGGCTTTTTTCGAAGTAAAACACCAAATGCTATTGAATAATATTCAAAATTCAGAAGGGATCTAATCTACATGAACAAGCAGGAAAGCAGCTACAGATGGGTCGTGTTTGGCACCGTCTTGTTTGCCTATTTTTTAATCGTCAGTCAACGAACTGCACCGGGGCTCATTACTGACCAGTTAATGACTGATTTTCAAGTTTCCGCCTCTCTCATAGGACTCATTACGGGTATTCAATTTTTGGCTTATGCAGGACTGCAAATTCCGGTGGGCTTGTTGTCTGATCGATATGGTCCTAATCATTTTCTGATTTTCGGAACCCTCCTTAATGGAATTGGAAGCATCATTTACAGTGTGGCTCCGAATGAGTATGTCTTATTGCTCTCTCGAATATTAGTAGGAATGGGAGACGCCACGATTTTTGTCAACTTTGTCTTAATTATGAATCAGTGGTTTAAAGTTCAAGAATTTATTAGTTTATTAGGTATTGTTTCGATGACAGCCAGTCTTGGATCCCTATCATCCACCGTTCCCTTCTCCGCATGGATTTCATTTTCCGGTTGGAGACCCCCCTTTCTTACCATCGGACTTATCTTAGTGGGAGCATCGGTTCTTCTCTATACCGTTCTCGTTTCAAAACCTAAAAAACTTTTTAAAGAAAGTCCAAGATCAAAAAAACGTCCAACCAAGAAGCGTGAAAGTGTTTGGGTCATTCTAAAGCGAGTATTTTCCACTCAGCAAGGGTGGGCCACATTCCTCTGCCACTTTGGAATCGTCGGTACCTATATCGGATTTATTGGTTCATGGGGTGTTCCTTATGGAATCCAAGTGTTTGACTTGTCACGTTCGGAGGCCAGTCAACTGATTATGTATTGTCTATTTGGCTCCATTATCGGTGGACCGTTAATCAGTTGGATTACAAGCAGATTAGATTCTATCAAAAGAGTTTACACCCTCATTCATATAACCGTCTTTTTTAGTTGGGGAGGACTATTTTTTGCTGGTGTGAATCCTTCCTTTTTCATGGTCGTGGCTTTGCTTTTTATCATTGGATTTGGAAATGGAGCGAGTTCATTAACATTTGCTGTCGTTCGAAAGTCGTTTCCAATCGAAGAAGTTGGTGTCGTATCAGGGTTTGCCAATACAGGCGGATTTCTAAGTGCCGTCTTATTACCTAGTATTTTTGGAAAAGTGCTAGATATTTTCCCTCAACACGCGATTCATATTGGCTATCATTATGGGTTTTTAATTCCTGTGCTTTTTTCCTTTATGGGATTGATTGGAGTTATGCTAATCAAAGAACCTAAAAAGGAAGAAAAGCGGGTTCTAAGCGTCACATAAAAGGCGGGATATTTCCCGCCTTTTTGTTATCTCTTAAATCCACCTTCTGAATGAATAATTTGCCCTGTGATCCAGTTTGCTTCTTCACTAATGAGAAATTTAATCGTTTTTGCCACATCCCTCGGCATCCCTACTCGACCGAAAGGAAACATGGGTGTTAACTGCTCTTTCAGTTCCTCGGTCATCCAGCCGGTATCCGTTGGCCCAGGGTTCACCGCATTCACTGTGATACCTAAAGCAGCCACTTCAGCCGACAGCGTAATCGTTAGCGCATCAATGGCCCCCTTTGTGGTAGCATACGCTACTTCACCTGGCATAGGTCCCTTAAATTGACCCGAAGTAAGATTAACAATTCTTCCACCCGTTTTTTTTTGAAATCTTTTAGCAAATGTGGTGCTAACTAATGTGGTTGCCCGAATGTTTACAAAATAATGTTTATCTAAATCTTCCAAGGTTAGATTTGAATAATCATTACTCGTAGAATAAGCGGCATTATTAATTAAAATATCAGGCTCTCCCAACTCTTCACAAACCTGATTGAGTAGTTGAGTAGGCGCATCATCTAGCGTTAAATCTAACTCCATACATCCTACCTTTACCCCTTTTTTCAACAGCTCTTCTTTTAATTTTATGGGCTCATCACTCTGTATACTCCACGGCATCGTTTGATCATAAGGTGTCCAGTATGTAAAAAACAGATGATAGCCATCTTCCGCTAACTCCTGACAAATAGCCGCGCCAATTCCTTTCAATCGACTAACCCCTGTAACAATCGCAATTTTATTTTTTAAATAGCTCATTTTATATTCCTCCATAAGAAAAATAGGTCAACTTAAAATATAAACACTCACTTTGCCAAATATATCCAACGCACCCATTTTACCAATAAAGTCTTGGCTTGAAAACGTATTTTTCGAGTTTCACACTCTCTCCTCTCTACCTCCGAAAAGGATGACCAAATCAACGTACAAGTCACGTGTTTTTATTGAGAGGTATATATTATAAAAAAGTCTTAGTAAAACAGGTGAATGAAATGAAGAAAGTTTTGCTATTTGGTGATCCAGGGATTGATGACGCAGTTGCCATTATCTACGCCCTATTACATCCAGATATAGAATTAGTGGGTGTGGTTACAGGATATGGAAATGTGAATGAAACACAGGCTGCTAAAAATGCCTCTTATTTGCTCCAATTAGGTGGGAAACAAGAAATTCCGATAATACGAGGGGCAAAAGGACCTTTTTCCGGAGAATTAGTAGAGTATTATCCTGAAATACATGGGCCAGAAGGGCTTGGACCGATACGTCCACCCGATACCTTTACAGCCAATATTCAGGATTTTTCTAGCATATTTAATATTATTGATACGTACAGAAACGAATTAACGATCGTTGATGTTGGTCGCTCGACCTCACTTGCAACCGCATTTATACTAGCAGGACCAGAGTTTATGAATCAAGTGAACTCCATGTATATTATGGGAGGGGCATTTAATCACCCAGGAAATGTAACGGCTTCGGCAGAGGCTAATTTTTATGGTGACCCAATCGCAAGTGATTTGGTCTTAGAAAAGGGAAAGAACATTACGATTTTGCCACTAAATGTTACGAATTATTCTCTTGTATCTCCTCAAATAGTAAACTATCTTTCCTCCCTTAACAGCAATCCTTTTACATCATTAATTAAGCCCATAATGGATTACTATATTGATGCGTATAATAAACTAATCCCTGGATTACAGGCTGCCGCAGTTCATGATGTTCTAACTCTATACTCCCTCGTCAGCCCTGAGTCCTTTCAATTCATTTCGAGAAGAGCAAGAGTTGACATTTCGAATTTTTCTAGGGGAACATCAAGTGCTGATTTCCGAGCAAAACCGGATGTCGAACCAGTGGAAACACTTGATAAAATCGCTTTATCTTTCAATTACAATGCCTTTATACAGAATTTTGTTTCTGTCATGTCATCGAGATTACAATAAAACCATGGAGCGAAAAATGATTAAAATTTATTAAAAAAGGAAAGATGGATGATTCCCATCTTTCCTTCTCTTCCTCACAGCTTAAATTTGGCAAGTTCCAGTTGAAGATCGGTTGCAATTTGAGCTAATGCTTCACTTGATGCCGTCATTTCTTGTACCATGGCAGCTTGTTCTTCCGTTGCTGCTGATACATTTTGAGCTTTTTCATCATTGGTTACAGCCAATTCGTTCACCGCATCTACTACGTTTTTCATTTGATCCACTTCTTTTAGGATATGAACGATCGAGTGATATACCTCTTCGGTATGCTTCGTCATATGGCCAATCGCATCATAAATTTGATGGAAGGATTGGCCTGTTTGTTCCACCACATGAATTCCTGACTGAGTAGACTCTGTGCTCGATTTCATAACTGATACGGAGGTGCTGATTTCATTCTGAATTTCGTGAATTAAATCCTTAATATCTCCAGATGCTTTACTTGACTGCTCTGCTAGCTTTCTCACTTCATCTGCCACAACGGCAAATCCCTTCCCATGCTCCCCAGCTCTCGCAGCTTCAATCGCTGCATTTAATGCCAGCAAGTTGGTTTGTTCCGCGATCGAATTAATTAAACCAACGATTTCTTCAATTTTTCTAGATTTGTTATCTAATTGATCAATTGATTGAGCTGTTTGTTGAACTGTTGAATGGATTTCATTCATTTGTTCAATGGCCCTTTTTACATCGTCCGTTCCATCATGGGCAAGAATCGATGTTTGGACAGAAGAATTTTTTACATTTTCTATATTAGTCGTAATTTGCTCCATACTTTGATATATAGAACTCGTACTAGTCTTCATTTGGCTTGTATATTGGTTTTGCTCATTATTATTCGCAGCAACATCTTGAATAGAGCCAGCCACTTCTGCCACTGAAGAACTTGTCTGTTCGGCACTCGCCGATAATTCCTCTGCACTTGCTGCTACTTGCTCTGAAGAGGAACGAATCGTATAAAACATTTGGTTCAAGTGACTTAATGCTTGGTTATAATGTTCACCCATTTGTCCCAGTTCATCACTTGATTTGATTTGGATTGGGTGCGTTAAATCACCCTCGGCAAGGAATCCGATTTTCTCAACAAATTGTTTCATCTTTTTTGACATGCTCGAACTAAATACAACAATTAAAGAAATAGATATTACTAAAAAGAATGCAGTGATACCAACTGATTTCATTAGCAAAGAAGTAACACCATCATATAGTTCACTTGCAGGGGCTACAGCAACCAGTTTCCAACCTGTTTCAGGAAAGCTAGAGTAAAAAGCCTCCCATTCCTGATTGTTTAATGTAAAAACCTTGGTTCCACTTTCATGATTTAGTACCTCTTCTCCAAGTAGTTTTAGCTCGGAATCATCCATGATATGATCTGTCATCGATTTTTCTTTATGGGCGATAAATTCTCCCGCTAAGCCTACAAGGAACAAATGGCCAGACTGTTCAAACTTTTGAGTGACAATCAAGTCTTGTATGGTTGTCAAATCATAATCTGCGGTAATATTTCCAATAAACTTCCCATCAACAAAAATAGGAACAGAAGCTGTAATTAACGTTTTATTTAATGCCTCATCGAAGTAAGGCGGTGACCAGGCGATCTTCCCTTCCCCGACTTCTTTCCCCTGAATATACCAATCTAGTTCCGGGTAATTATAATCAGCATTTTCATACTCCTCTGTGTAAGCAATCGCTTCACCATCTCTATAAACATACGGTCCAAAAAATTCAGTTTCCTGGCTATATTGGAATGGTTCCAACCAGATCCCTAGCCCGAACGTATTGGAGTTTAATTTGATGGTTTCTTCTAAGGTCTTTTTGTAATCTTCTTTTACTAAAGCATTCCCTTTTACCTTGTACAATGTAGCAATGGACTCAGCAAGCCTAGTATGGGCCGTAAAACCATGCTCCATTTCCTCTAAAACTTTTGCCATTTGGTTATTTACACTAGAATCTGTAAGCACCGTAATTTCCTTTTTCGAGCTAAAGAAGCTTAAGGTCGTGATTGCAATGGTTGAAATAAGAATAATAGGTAAAAACAAACCTAACATTTTCAGTTTAATACTACTTTTTCTCTTTATCATAACCTACCTCCAGGAAGTTGAGCTTGAATAAATATACATCTAAAACACTATCTAGTCCCCTCGTACCTTATATCGGCCATCTCCTACAAAACTTAATTTCCAATTCTTACAGGTGTGTGGTTGGAGGATAAAAAAGCTCAACTAACATATCTCCGTTCTCGATGAATAATATACAAAAGAGAGAACTAGCTTTAATAGGAGGATAAGAATGAAGAAAATTATTAGTTTTAAACTTGCAAGCACTAGTATCATAACCATCTGTACACTAGCCCTTTTCATGCATATACTGATCCTTTTTCAAGTTATTCCGTATCATTTTGTTTGGGGAGGACGACTAAACAGTTCGACTGACTTGTACATCTTTGAAACGATCTCCATCACGGTGCAAATCCTATTTCTCTTGGTAATCTTGATAAAAGCAGGATATATGTTCAAGGGAAAATTCAAAAGAGTTGTTAATATAGGAATTTGGACTATGTTTGTACTGATGATTTTAAATACGATAGGAAATTTAGCATCTAGTTCGTTATTTGAAACCATCATAATGACTCCAATCACCGCTTTACTTTCACTTTTCCTATTTCGAATCGGTATGGAGTAAGCTTCCATTCACCCTATGAATCACTCAGAGCGTCTTCATACCTCCGAATGATTCGGATACGACCTTCGAAAGAACATTTTCACCCTCTGAGTGATTCAAAAGCAACCTTCGAACCTAGGAAGATATACATCCGAATGATTCGGAAGTGACCTGCGAATCTAAGAATACATACCTTCGAATGATTCGGAATCACACTATACTTGGATACATATTAGCTAACATCATCTTAGGAAAAGCTCCAAACAACAGTAAAATAAATACAGGCTCTAATCAGTCTGTAACGAAGTAAAGAAAAAACGTTCGGAGCCGCCTAGCCCCGAACGATTTTTAAACTAGAAAACTAGTAATACTTTTGAAGAAACTCTAAAATTTCTTTATTAATGGTGGATAAATATTCATCTGATGGAAAATGGCCCATATCATATGACTTAATATCAATTACATTGGAAAAAATGTTCTTTGCTGCAGGTCTAATATTTTTTTCAGGGAAAAAAACATCTTTTTTCCCTGTGATAACAAGTGTCGGTGCATCATAATGAACTAACTCGTCCGCCTCCGTTAATTTTGGCATGTCTTGTTCAAGTCTAGTGTATCGAAACACATCACCGATAATCTGTTTGTCTACTTCTTTCATGCTATCATTCGACATGACCGCAGCAATTTTGTTTAAATTTTTGTCTGGGGAGAAAGAATGAAATAAAAGTAAAGGAAGTAAAATTTCTTTTATCATCTTTCTTTTGGATCCCAATTTGATTCCTGCTGGTGACACCAGGACGGAGCAAGAAATTTTATTAGGCAGGTAGGTTGCTAGTCTTAAAATAATTCCCGCTCCATAAGAGGGGCCGATAAATGCACAGCTAGCTATGTCAAACTCATTCATTAACTCTTCAATCCACTTAGCAAAGCTCTCGTCTTTTGCGGAAATTCTCGTTTCGGCACTGTAGCCAGGATGACCGATTGTATCTGGTGCATAGATACGATACTTACTTAGTAACGGAGTGAACCAAGAGAATGTCATGGGATTGATACAGTTGCCTCCCTGAAATAAAAATACGGGTTTCCCTTCTGGCGGACCTGCCACAAGCACATGCGTTTCTCCAAAACTCGTACTCACGTATCTTCGTTCCACTGGAAAAGGAAATGATTTTACATAACGTTCATAATGCTCGTGCAAAATCCTTTTGCCTTCCACACTTTTATAAATACTCTTCACCATACCAGAGGACTCCCATCTAAAAATTTACTTCTGTCTATTTTCCTTTTTTTACTTTTTATCTTATTCTACAATTATCCTCCTTACTTTTTCCAATTAAATCTTTATTTTTTTCCTAAAGTCATGCATTTCATTTGACTAATAATTCACAATCTTTTATGATTAACGCATACAAACAAATATCTCCTTAAAGGGGAGTAGCTTTTACAGCAAAGTCGTCATTACGGAGTCACTTCACTCCCGGCTTTGTTGGCAACCATTTGTCGTTGTTAGCAAGACCTTTACCTGTTTGTAAAGGTTTATTTACATTAAACCTTTACCATAGTGGTAGAGGTTTTTTATTGAAGTGTATTGTCAGAAAAATCAAACTTTAATACTAGGAAGGAAGAAAGAGATGAAACCTGGAAAACCAACTTTAGAAGAGCTCATGAAACGAAACAGAGAGGAATTACTAAAGGATAAGTTACTAGTGGAGAGAATCGAAAAACGCGTAGAAGAAAAAATTATTAAGCAATAACAAGTAAGGCCCCTTCTGAACAATGGGGGGCCTTTGTTAATTTAGGAATTCTCCACAATATCACCTTTATCTCCTCATGAAGGCAATTCCTATCGACTTTTCATGCAAAAATGGTCTTCATTCCTCCGTTGAAGACCATTTCCACTAAATTTCCAATCCAAAACGTCCTTCATTCCTCTGATGAAGACCATTTCTCCTAACTTTTCAATACAAAACATCCTTCATCCTCAGCATACACACCTCTACCCAGCATGACTTAACTAACTGTTTTCCCCAGCTGAGCCAGCGCATATTGAATCCCATGCTGCATTGTTTGAAATACTTCAAAACGACCAAGTGTCACATGAGATTGAACCATTTTTATAGCTAAGTTGACAGGAATACCTACCAATATCGATTTCGTGCCTATTAAGGAAGCGGCTGACCCAATTTTCACAATCAGATCAATTGTAAATTGATCCACTTCCGTATCAAGACCTGTTAAGTCAAGAATAAGATAATTGGCTTTATGCTTTGGCAAATTGCTCAAGGTGTTGATCATCAGATCTTCTGAACGGTCCTCCTCGTATTTCCCAATCAGTGGTACAACAACAATTCCATCAAAAACAGGTATGATCGGAGAGGAAAGTTTTTTCACTAAGCTTCGAAGTTCACTTGTCTTCTGTTCCACCATTTCTTCTAAGCGTATAATCTGTTCAGACTCGTTTTTTCGAGCTAACTGATGTATGTTTTTGGTTGCTGTAATATCGGAAGGAAAGTACTTAACAATGCTGTACTCAGATCCTTCGAGTTGGTCTTGTTCATATTCGTACCAAATGTTCGTATCAAAAAGGCTGCTGAATAGGCCGGCAAAATGAGCTGCTAAAAAAGCGGTTCCCTTACTCTTCCCTTGAGCCAGGTTGATTTTATATTCCCAACTGTCTCTTATATGAGCCACAAGCGTTTTCGTTTCATAATCGAGGTATTTTATTTCTGCTCTTCCCCAACCGGCAGAAGCATATGTATTGGTAATCATTTTTGCCGCTTCAGACACATCAAAGTCCTTTATTTTTCGAAAATAGTCCCCTACTACAATCCCTTGACGATACCCAGTCGTCTCTAGCACCAAGTTGGACGCCTCTTCCCCAGATACCTCTTCAATGGTGTCGAAGAAAGACTTCATTGCACTATTGATCCAAAAAAGGACCGAATCCTGATTTTCATATTGAAACCTTCCATTTTCAACATCCCAATTAAAACCAAGTCCTTCTATATTCACCTTCGAGTTCTTGCTCATTCCTGCCACCCCTTGTCTTATAGTATCGTCACTAAAATGCTTTGAAAGAAATGGCAGTTGCCTTTTCCTAAAAGTGCATGGTCTTCTTTACAATTTACAACTCTTGGTGATTTTTTAATGCTTCTCTAACGTATGTATACTTTTAAGCAAATTTGCCTGAATAGTTCCTATTCTTTCGTAAGTACGGAGTCCACTTTGGTATCTCCCAAATACTCAAGCTATTCTTCTTTAGCCCAACCACTCTCTTCCTAATTTTACTATAAACCTTATATTTTTCCATTTAAATGATAGAAAAACTCAAAATCCCCTTCTTTCTACTTTTAAATTTAATATAAACGTTACATTAGTTACATTTAACATCTAATTTAAACAAACCTGTAAATTTGTAATAGTGAATCCTATGATACATTAAATTTACAAGTAAGATTAAAGAGTTGATATTATGTTAAATGTGAAAGAAACTACGGAATTACTTCGCAGTGAAGGCATTGCGGATAATGAAGAGATGGTTATTCGTTGGATTCTCGATGGGAAAATAAGGGCCAAAAGGACAAAAGATTTGAACATCAACTTTTCTATTGATCCATTCGATTTAGCCACTTTTATTGTTGAAAAGAAACATGAAAGAATGAGTCAACAATTCGGCATTGATTATGAACATTGGGAAAAAACGTTTCATGAAAATACAAAATTAAAAGAGAAAATGGAAGAACTAGAAATAATGATTCGAATTGAACGAGCCAAAGTTCGCTCGTTGAAAAAAATGGTCAGATCTGAGAATGCTTTATTCACACCTGCTCCATCTACCATCTACACCTTATTAGGGATTGAGGAGGAATCTGACAAAGACTTCTTGAAAAAAGAACTAAGAAAACTATTAAAATTCCTTCATCCTGATCGTGGTGGAGATGAGAGACTATTTAAAGTGTTTTACGAACACTACGAAAAAATGGTTCTTAAATAATTTTATAATATAAAGAAAAGAAAGGTGGTCATTTTATGGCAGACTTAAGCTTACAACAACTAGTAGAGGCGATACCCAAATCTGTATTAAATGCTTCTGATCGCGACTTGGAAGGATTTCAGAAAATCCTTCAAGAAACGATTAAATTAAGAGAAGGACATATCAATTTACAAAAAATGATTAAAAGTTACTCTTTATCAAGTCCCACTCATACGAACCAACCTCGATAATGCATCGGAGGACATTCTTTCAAAAGATGTCCTCCTTTTTCTATGTAAGAGTGTTTCGTTTGACCATGTTATACCAGCGTACTCCTCCATGTTGTGATTCGGATAATCCATGGTTAACAAAACCAAATTTTTCATAAAAAGACACTAAATTCTGTTTACAAGTTAACGTGATTCCATCTCTCTCTTTTTCTTCCACAAGCTCTTCCATTTTTTTAATCAAGATTTTTGCAATGCCTTTACCTCTTGACTGCTCGGACACAGCTAATCCTAAAATGCTCTGATACCCTCCTCTTGATGGGTTCTCTTTAATTTTTTTAAAAAGATTATCGGTTATGTAAGTTTGATTAATAATTGGACCATTAATATACCCAAGAATCTCCCCTTCTTTTTCTGCCACAATAAATGTATCAGGTATCAACTGAATCCTCTCCACAAATGCTTCTTTCGTGGCAGCTTCTTCTTTAGAAAACCCTTCATTCTCTATTAATAGAAGCTGTTCCAAATCTGTAGATTGTACATTTCTTAAAGTAATCATCTGTATTTAAAGCCCCTTTCCTAAATTGATCCCCCTGAATTTGTAAGACACAGCACATTTAAAATTGCCTTCTAGCATTCTCGTATATAAAATAAAATTCTACTTACGAGGATACTAGAATGCTGATTGGGTTGCAAAAATAGAAACCCGTTTGTACTTTTTTATCTTTAATTCAAATTATTTTTTTGTTTTGATTATAGGCCAAAAGACTCAAATGATAAATTGTGAGTACAGACCTTAGTTTTAGTCCTCGTATTTCTTCGATCCACCTATGTCTAGCACCACATTTTTATTGTAAAAGGGGAATTTTTATGAGGAGTATAAAGGGAAAAATATTATTCAGTTTTGGTCTGATTCTGGCTATATTGGTCATTATTGCCTCCTACAGCTACTATTCAATTTTTTCCATATCAAAAGATGTAGAAAACATCACTGCAAATGATATGAAATTTTTGGAAGCTGCGAACTCGATGAGCTTTAGTGTGGCCAATCGCGCGAAAATCGCAAGAGATTACATACTTTTTAATGAAAGTAAGTTTAAAGAGAAATTTCTAACCGAAACAGAAACTTCAAAGGAAACCGAACAATTCCTACAAGCTGCAATTAATGAAGGTCGTATTTCTAAAGAAATCGAGTCTGCTTTGATTGATGCGGATGAAAAAACAAGTAAGTGGAAAAAACTTGTAACCGATGAAATTATTCCTCTCTATGATAGCGGTGACGTGGAAGGAGCCATCGCACTAATGGAGGAAAAATGCTTACCTTACAGCCAAGAAGCCATCGATGCATGGGTACAAGTCGTGGACATGCAAAATAAGATTACCGTGACTGAAGCAGAGAATGTGGAATCTTTAGCTGATCGTTCTGTAAGTCTGATTACTTTTGGCTCTCTGATCGCTATTATGATTGCGATTGTGATTGGGTTATATAATGCAACAGTTATCTCAAAACATATCACCCTTGTCGTGAACCGGTTAGAAAAAATAGCGAATGGTGATTTACGTGGAGAGGACTTACAAACCCAATCACAAGATGAACTTGGGCGCTTAATGGCTGCGACAAACATCATGCTAGGTAATTTAAAGTCATTAATCCAAAAAGTCTCTGAAACATCCAATCAAGTGACTCTAGCTTCACAGGAATTTCATGCTTCCGCTGAACAAACCTCTTCTTCAGCAGAGCAAATTACTTTTTCTATCCAAGGAATTGCATCAGGTGCTAAAACATCATCGGTCAGTGCACAAGAAACCGTTTTGACAATGAATGAAATGGCTCATAATATGTTAAAAATCGCCGAAGCTTCCAACAAAGTATGTCTAGCATCTCAAGATTCTACACAACGAGCAAAAGAAGGAAATGAACTGGTTCAAAAAGCGGTACAACAAATGGATTCGATTCAGCAATCCGTTGGTCACACCTCTAATCTTGTTCTTACATTAGGGGAAAGTTCTAAGAAAATTGGTCAAATTGTTGGTGTTATTACTGGAATAGCCGATCAAACCAACCTATTAGCACTTAATGCGGCTATTGAAGCGGCACGTGCGGGAGAGCACGGTCGAGGTTTTGCAGTTGTAGCAGACGAAGTAAGATTATTAGCGGAGCAATCAAAATCTTCAGCAGACCAAATTGCGAAACTCATTCACCACATTCAATTCCATACATCCACTGCAGTAGAATCTATGGCTTCTGGATTAAAGGAAGTCGAGGTTGGAACAACAGTCATACACGAGACCGGAGAAAACTTCAAACACATTTTCGATTCCGTTCAAATGGTGACCAATCGTATTAAAGTGGTATCTTCTTCTGCCGAACAGATGGCCAAAACCACTGAAAATACAACAAATAACGTTCAATCACTAGCTGCCATTGCACATGAAACCTCTTCTAACTCTCAAAATGTAGCTGCAGCATCTGAACAACAATTGGCTACTATGCAGGAAATGGCTGCATCTGCCTTCGCACTAAATCGTATATCAGAGGAGTTACAGGAAGAGCTAGGAAAGTTCCAAATATAACCAAAAAGTGGGCCTAAGAATGATTCTTAGGCCCACCAATCCCGTATGTAATAACGAGTACAAATGGAGTTCAAATCAATCTCTAGTAACTCCTTTTCCAACAACGGTTTCTTTGTCCAAGTCTAAAAAGACCACTAGGTTTCCAGTTTCTTCGGACTTTGTGTTGTTAAAGGTCACAGAGTATACTTCATCTTTTTCATAGTCCTCATTAATCATGGATATGTTTTCTTGACTAACAGCCACCTTCTCAACCTTTGAATCTTTCGGACTAACTGGAATCAAATCTTTCTCCTCATCCGTCAGGCTATTAAATGCAACCATTTCCAAGGGTGTATTACTTTTCAAGTCCCATACACGACATCCAGTTAGTGATATGTATAGGAACATCAGGTACGAAAAAAGTAGTAACTTTTTCAAAATAATCACACCTTCCATATCACGATTAGATTTATGATTAGGTTTCATATTCCTTATTTCTTCTTTACCAGGGTCGTTGGATAAAATTGACCACTCTTCTATGCGGCAACTTTTTGTCTTAACACAACTCCTTGTATCTTTCATAACACTCACACTTTCAACCAATACAATTTCATTCTGTCTCATTCTCAACTCCGTCTATATCTATATGATAAACTTTTATCTTATACCATATAGATTCCCATTTCTTCTTTCTTATACGCTCCTCATAGATGGCAGAACGCTCTTTTGATTCAGTGAAAAATGTAGTGGGTCTTACTTCTAAGTTGATCACATCTTTTATTCCACATGGGGCAGTTAGAATCACTTGGTCCTTCTCGTCTAATTTCACTCCAAGTGCCGTTGCTGTTTCTGGAAATTTTGAAATGGCATCCTCAGATGATGAATAAGGCGGAAGATGGTTTGCGAGATGCATTCTGGCCTCATTTTTTACTGACCAAGGGATACCAGGAAGCTTTCTCTTTAACGCATCTTCATACATCTTTTCTGTTATTTCCTCTGTGTTATCACGGTCAAAGTAAATAACATCCACATCCGGTATGTTGGTTCTTACACTTAAGTTGTGCAACGTATCCCAAATTTTTGAACGAACAAACCCCGCACATATCCACCAGTCTGGTAAATTCAGTGATTGGGCTGCCCTTAACACATCCATCATTTTCTCATCTTCATAGATTAGATTACATATATCTTGTTCATTCTTTAGCATAGCTAGCTCCCCACTTTTCCGAACATATATTCCTATTTTAACAAAAAATTGATATGATTCTATCTTTTTACATAGAAAAAAATACAAATTTATACATACAAAAAGCATCCCTAAATAAGGAATGCAGACAGTATAGTTCCTATTTTTCTTTGATCTGTTCCCGAATCTTTTGCAGTTCTTCAAAGGATAAACCACTTAGTGAATTTCTTATTTCATCCTCAATTTTTTTTCGGTTGTTTTCTTGATAACGTTCCCACCAATTTCTGAGACCTTCTGTATGGTCCAATATGTATTCAAAATCAATTTCTTCTACCTCTTCGTCTGATATATACTCCAATACCTCTGCTAACATATGGGAAAGGCTTTCGACTTCATCTTTATTCGATTGATTGCTCGGCAAATGAACAATTTTTTCTTTTTCTACCTCTTCTTCCGTCTGTGCAGGTTTTCTTGGCATCTTACCTCTCCTTAATTAGTTTTTAAGCGATAACTATAGCATTAGTATGACCATTAATCAGGAGAGCATTAGAATCGAGTATTAATGAATTGAAAATTTTGTATACACAGTATTAAAAAGTTAAATATTCTTCCTTGATTGTGTAAATAATTGGTAACTTGGACATTCTCTCGCGTTTTCTCATGTATGATAGGATTGTAAGTTACTTAAGCGCCAATGAGGAGGCAATGAAAATGGAAAAATTAAAGAAACTACAAAAAGGGTTATTCGCTTTGCTAGCAACTTTTATGGTAATTGGATTTGCCACAGGTTGTAGCGAAGACACAACAGAAGAAACTGAAACAGAAGAAAACCAAACAGAAGAAGGCACGGAAGAGAGCACAGAAGAAACTAATAACGAATAAAGAATTCCCCCTGTCAGATGCTGACAGGGGGGTTATCACCTTTAGCTAATAATATCCCCATAAATTAGAAAAAAGATTTAAAAACCTCTGACTCTTTTTCGCATTGTGAACAACGATATGTAATTTCCATCACATCTTCATAGGTTTTGTGAAGAGTATCTTCTTTGCAGTTCTCACAATATTGAATTTGTTCCGCTTCAACGCCCAAGATAATTCCTCCATACTTTGTTATGAACTACTGTTAGATTCTCCGAAAAGGAGAGGAATTATTAAACGAGCTTCGGAATCTACATTACCTTTTAACCATTTAAAGACATAAAAAGACTACTAAGAGACATTTTTCTTAGTAGTCTTTTTATTATTTACTTTCATCCGTCCTTTTTAAGCGTCACTATAAATACCGTTCTCCCCACTGTACTCTTCACCTCAATTTGTCCCTGATGGAGATCAACTATGCTCTTGGCGATGGCAAGTCCTAATCCAGATCCCCCCGTAAAGTTGGAACGAGATTTTTCTACACGATAAAACCGTTCAAAAATATGAGGAAGGTCAGCAATCGGGATCGCTTGGCCATAGTTGCTGATTTCAATCACTATCGATTCTTCGGTGTCACTAAGCATGATATCTATGTACTTGCCTTCATGACCGTATCGAATGGCATTTTGTATCAGATTTTCAAATACTCGAACGAGTTTTTCCCCATCTCCCAGAACAATTGGCGTTTTAGCATGAGAAATAAATCTCCACTCCATCCCTGCTTCCTCTACCTGCATTTTGGATTGAACCGCCAACTGATTAAGCATTTCTTCAAGGTGAATTGGTTGCTTCTTAAGCTTAATCTGCTGATTTTGGACATACGTATACTCAAAAATGTCGTTAATAAGTGAATGCAAGCTAATTGCTTTATCATGTATCACTTGAACAAAATGCCGAAGCTCCACCTCATCTCGATATTGGTCGTTATTTATTAGTTCCAAATAACCAATAATCGACGTCAGTGGTGACCGAAGATCGTGAGCCACATTGGTGACAAGCTCATTCTTTAACTGTTCGACCCTTTTGACTTCCTTAATCGCTGCTTCCGTCTCTTCAATGATGCTATTAATCCCCATAGACAGTGCTTTGAATTCAGGTGGAACGGAGAAATCACCCATTTTTCTCTCACCAAATGCTTGAACATTATCAGTAATTTTTTTCAAATAATAAAGTAAATATTGTTTCCTCTCATATTGATAGAAGAGGAACAGGTATAATACAACTGTTAGACTATAAAAAACGAAAAATACAAACTCACGAAAATAAGATAATAGAAACAGCAGACTTTCAAAGAAACGTGAATTGTCTTCTAAATACCATAGTCCTGGGAGCAGAATGATTCCTGTTATTGCCGCTAAGCAGACTGATAGAAAAACATACATGAGAATCTTCCATTTAGGAAGAAACCTTACAAGTTCAATTAAATTATTTTTCAATTTTATAACCCACTCCCCAGACGGTTTGAATAATTGTTTCTCCAGGAACCGCCGTTTCTATCTTATCGCGAAGATTACTAATATGAACCATCACGGTTTTATTCGAACCTTCCCCTGGTTCATTCCAAACCCTTTCAAAAATCTCTTCTGATGCAAACACACGTCCACGATTTTTAGCAAGCAAATATAAAATCTCAAATTCCCTTGCTGTCAGTTTCATCACTACATCCCCGGCCGTAACCATATGACTTCTTTTATCGATGGTTAAGGATCCGACGTGTAGTTCATCGTCATCCTTATCAGAAGGTTGATAATTCGACCGGCGTAGCAAAGCTTTTACTCTAGCACTTAGCTCCAAAGGGTTAAATGGCTTGCTCATATAGTCGTCGGCTCCTGTCATCAGTCCGATAATTTTGTCCATATCTTCTACCTTTGCACTTACCATCAAAATGGGAACTTGATTGTTTTTACGTACTTCTTTACAAAATTTGAGCCCATCCATCTTCGGCATCATAATGTCCAAAATGATGAGGTCAGGGAGAGTACGCTCTAACATTTGGAGAGCCTCTTGACCATCTCCCGCTTTCTCAATTTCATACCCATCATTTTTCATATATAATTCGACCAACTCCGCAATTTGTTGATCATCTTCTACTATTAGTACTCGAGTCATATTATTATCTCCTTACAAAGTTAAAGCTGAAATGATCTTAGCACGGTTTTTAACGATTCCGCTTTCCATAATACATTTATAATGAAAAAACCAATCACCGTACCTACTGTATTTGCCAACAAATCATTGATATCGGTACTTCTTCCACTACCTAACGTCACACGAATGAGTAACTGAAGAATCTCTAAAGATAGACTCATCATTAAACCATGCTTGGCAACCTGTTTCACAGAATCCACATGCTTGTTTAAAAAGGGAATATACATCCCGAAAGGAATGAGCATGATAATATTTAATAAAAATGTAGTTACATCAATCGTTAAAATAGGAATAAAGTTTATTGTCTTGTACCACGGTGTCTGATTAGAATATTGTCCAATATTTACATCTATTGGAAAGAACACGAAATGTATGACGCAAAGTAAGTATATCCCAAAAGATAGCAGAACGGCTAACTGCATTACCTTTACTTTCCTTTCTTGACGGTTAACCCACCTCACCAGCCATAAAAGTCCTACTAGAAAAACTGGCCCCAACACCTGCCACGATTGTATCGTGAACATGATTGATTTTGATTCTTCCATCGTTCATCCTCCTTAGTTTCTTACTACAAATTTAGTATAGGT
The DNA here is from genome assembly GCF_023715225.1 of Robertmurraya korlensis. Taxonomy (GTDB): domain Bacteria; phylum Bacillota; class Bacilli; order Bacillales; family Cytobacillaceae; genus Robertmurraya_A. The sequence continues at coordinate 156,088 of NZ_JAMBNS010000004.1, read as the reverse complement.
ACCAGTTCTAAAGATTTTCTAAAGAGAAGTTTAAGGTTGCCTAAAAAATTCAATAAAAAAACCACAAAGCTTCATTGCTTTGCGGTTTCTCTTTAATGTCCTACTACTTTCTTTAGGCCAGATGAAATTATTTATATTTCACCAGCTTTTTTCTATTCTAAACCCTAATTGCTTCAATGCATTCTCGAGTGATGATTGTGTGGTTACTTCATTAAAATGCAATCCAATATTCACAATCGTTTGCGCCAATTCTGGGCGAATCCCTGTGATTAGAGGCTCTATCCCACTTAGTTTAAGAGCTGTTATGATCTTATAAAGCTGGTCAGCTACCATTGTATCAATGATGGGAACACCGGATACATCTAAAATCAGTGAATCCAGCTGAAGGCGTGATCCTTCATTGAGGGCTGTTTCCATAATTAATTGTGCTCGATTGGTATCTATCGTCCCGATCAATGGAATCACCGCAATCCCTTTGGTAACAACAACCACCGGAACGGATAATTCCTCTACCGCAGAATAGGCAATATTCATTAATTCCGTGTTTCTCTTTTCATACACTTCACTCATCACTTGTAAAACTTTATCTATTAAAGGATCAATAATTTTAGACACATCAAGCATCGTAATGGCTGCAAACTGTTTTTCTGCCAACTCGTCGGTAAATACATCCCATAGAATAGTCCGGTAAAAGCTAACAGCACGTAAGGCATTGCTTAATGACACCTGATATTTCATCGCAAATCTAGCTGCTTTTCTCCCCCAACGAATTACATGCTCCTGTATCATTTCCTTTTCCTCATATAATGCCAGTCCAAAGTATCTGACGAGTTCCGCTCTATATGCAAGCAACTCTTGGTCTGGAGCTCCCGCTCTACTTAGACTAGATGAATAATCCGAATCAATTAGTTGCGATATTCTGTTAGCCAATATTTCCTCATTTTTTACAATCTTTTCTCCAATATAACGTAATTCCCTTTTCACATTCATAATCTCCCTTTTCTATATGCCAGCATAGTATAATTCAACAACAATCCGGAAGAATCCTTCTTTACTGCTAAGCGATATAAAAAAGAACCAACCGTAAAAAACGGTTGGTCATGGTTAATCATACGACCCCATGGTTTGAAGCAAGTCACTAGATTCCTGAGATACGTAAATGGTTCTACTTGGGAACGCCACTTCGACACCCTCTTCTTCTAAAATCCCCATAATCGCTATATTGATTTCATGTTTAATTTTCACATGCTCTCCCCAAACGGTGGTGTTGGTGAAAAAGTATAAGAGAATATCTAGACTGCTATCATTATATTGATCGAATGCCACCATAATCGTATCCGGATGAACGTCCTCATGATTTCTTAGCATAAGTTCCACCCGCTGAACGACTCTTTGAATTTGATCTTTGGTGGATTTATAATTTAGTCCTAAGTGGAACGTAATTCGTCTTTTCCCCATTCGACTCCAGTTCGTGATTGGTTCGTTTGCTAGAGTGGAATTCGGAACAGTCACTAAAGCCTGACTAAACGTTCGTACCTTCGTACTTCTGAAATTAATATCTTCCACTGTACCCTCGACACTAGGAGTTAAAATCCAATCTCCAATTGAAAAAGGTTTCTCCGTTACAATAACAATACCACCAATCAGGTTACCTACCGCTTCTTTCGCAGCTAATGCAAAAGCGAGACCGCCCAGCCCTAGTCCAGCAACCAAGCCATTTACGTCATAATCAAATTCCTGCCCAATAATACTGATACTGATGGCAACAAGAATTACACGAATCGTTCTTGAGATAAATGGGATCAAAATTAAATCTATCTTATTATTAATCTTTTGATTCACACTCATAATAATTCCAGTGGTTGGTGAAGAAAGATTAAATAATCCCCACGTAATGGTCACTATCACCATCGATCGTAAGAATTTTAAAAATAGCGCATTGTGCTGTTCGATAAACGGGAAATAATCCATCGCTACGTACAAACCAATAATAATAAACAGCCATCCGATCGGTCGTTCAAAACTTAAGCAAATTTGTGTAAAAAAATCAGTGGGTGTCTTTCTAGACAATTTTAAAATCAGCTGAAATACATACTTCGTAAATAGGTTTCTAAATAGTATAAACAAAAGCAAAATTCCTATAGAGATCCCTAAATCTTTTAACATATCATAGTCGAGTTGGACCGATAAAAAATCCATCTTACTTACCTTCTCTCTTTGTAATTCGCAGCATACATCCTCATATATTACTCTCATCATCAAAATATTTGAATACAACCAAAGTCTTGTTTATAAAAAAGGAAAAAAGAAGGTAGACGAACGAGCGTCGACAAAGAATCGTAGAAATTTGTTGGTTATTGACTAAAAATGTTGGTAAAAAATGGTTTTATTTACAAACTATTGTTGTTAAAATAGTTTTTGTGTTGAAAAATAATCACTTTGAAAGGTGTGTGGAAATTGATTTATGAAATAGTCCTTTATAAAGGCCTAAAGTGTAATGTAGTATTTGATTATGGAAATGGAAATCTCGAGATCTTATGCTTGGATGAAGTTCTCCTCGTACACGAGGGTCAAATAGATCGGTTACAATAAAGGATTGTACTAAAAAAGAAGCAAACTTACGTCTACTTCTCTCTCCACCAAGGAGTTCTCGGACATTCATCACTACCTATGCAAACGGTTTCCCCAATTTTCGGAGTAGCAATGTTCACCTGATACTGAGATGCTGCTTTTGTAACCCGTTCTACCGGATCAATCCACGAATGGAAAGCAAGGGTAAAGGCTCCCCAATGAACAGGAATTAATAAATCACCGCGCACATCAAGATGAGCTTGTACCGTTTCTTCTGGTAGCATATGGATATGAGACCAACGCTCATCATATTGACCGCATTCCATCAAAGTTACGTCAAAAGGTCCGTAGGTTTCACCGATTTCCTTAAAGTGTGGACCATAACCGCTGTCGCCACTGTAGTATACTTTTGTTTCACGTCCTGCTATTACCCATGAACACCACAAGGTAGAATTTCGATCTAATAAACCTCTTCCGGAGAAATGTCTGGCAGGCATACAAGCTAGGGTGAGATTCTCAAGCTGGACTTCATCGCCCCACTCATGCTCAGTAATTTTTTCTGAAGGAACACCCCAATTCATTAAACATCGTCGTACCCCTAACGGTACAATAAATCTTTGTGTTTTATCTTTTAATCTACGAATTGATGAAACATCCAGATGATCATAGTGGTCATGAGAAATCACAATTGCATCAATACTGGAAAGCTCTTTAGGTTCAATCGACAAGTTTGTGCTGTAACGTTTCGTACCAGCCCATGAAACGGGTGAGGGCCGATCGCTAAGCATCGGATCAAAGAAAAGTCTCTTCCCTTCTAGCTCAAGAAGAAAAGCCGAGTGACCGAACCAGGTAACTCTTGGATGAGACGAGGTTTCTTCTACATAATTTTCTACCTGGATAAGACCGCTTGGCCTGCGGGTGCTTTTACTTGTTACAGAGTCTTTCATCATACTGATCATGGACTTTAGATTCATATTCATAGAGGTTGGTATTTGATTTTCGAATTTTTTCATTGAGGAATCTTCCTTCTTGGTTCATTAATTTTAATCATTATCTCATTATAGATGACTTCTGGTATAAATTCATTTCACATCAATCAATGGTTGACCGATTTTCCCATGCCTTTAAGAGGATTCTTTTCTACTACTTAAGTAAAAAGTGAAGGGGCGTTACTTTTCTTGCTTCATGATCCTTCATCATTTAAAGTGGAATTAATTCTTTCAATGGGGGAAATGTTTTGAAACTCAGTGTTCTTGATCAATCAGTTATCAGTAAAGGGTCAACAGCCTCGACAGCACTACAAAATACCTTGAAACTCGCGCAATTAACCGAGGAATTAGATTATACTCGGTTTTGGGTTGCTGAACATCATTGTCTGTTGAGGAGGCAAAAAGGATTCCTCTAACAAATGCAGACATAATGAAAATCCAAGAAAACCGAAAACGCATGAACCACAGAAAGTGAAAGAGGACATACTTAGGTTAAGCGAACGGTATCGAACAGATGAATTTATGATTATTCATAATGTTTTTAACTTTGAGGATAAAATAGAGACGTATACGTTGTTGGCGGAGGCTTTCCTTTAATTGTAGTCGAACTCGCGGTACTAAGCTTATGTTTAGCTCCCTTATCTCATTATTTTATGTAAATTACGTTTCTAAACGTCAACTTGGTTCTCTAATTCTACTAATTCCTGGAAATCACAGGCGCTAAACGACAACTTAGTTCCCTCATTCCACTAATTCCTGGAAACCACGGGCACTAAATCCACACTTAGTTGCCTCATTCCACTAATTCCTGGAAATCACAGGCACTAAATCCAAACTCCCCCCCTATTCGCAGTCACATATCACAAGTCCACCCTACCAAGCCTAATAAACCACCATTAACAAATACCATCATAAAAAAAGCAAACCACAGAGTGATTTGCTCAACGACCGATTACTTATATTCCCCTTCAAACACTAACTCCTTCAGAGGTCGTCTCCCCGATGGTTGCTCACGTTCTTGTAATTCTGCTGGTAGGGCTTCTTTCTCTCCCTGATAGCCAATGGCGACAATCACTTGAATGTCGAAGTCAGCCGGGACATTTAGTGCTTCTCGAGCTTGCTCTTGATAAAAACCTGCCATCGGGTGAGTGATTAACCCTTTTTGGCTCGCCTGTAGCGCTAAATACCCCCAAGCCGAACCGGAATCGAAAGCATGATAACCCAATTTTTTATCAGATAGAATCGCCACAAAAACAGGAGCCTTTTCACACCATTTACGATTTCCTTCCTTGATAAAAGAATGAAACTTTTCACGATCCTCCTGTGTGCGTGCAATCACAAATCTCCAAGGCTGAGAGTTATTTGCAGATGGAGCCCAATGTGCTGCTTCTAATACACTCATAAGAACGTCCTCAGCTACTTCTTTCTCTACAAACGAACGGGGCGACCAACGATTTAAATAGCTTGAATCAATATCATACTCAGCTTGACGAACCTGTTTTGCTTGAATTTCGGTCATATACATTACTCCCTTTGTGAAAATATTCCAATATCAATACCCATTTTACTTCAACCATAATTTCCCTACAATTTTTTTGCTTTTTTATGTCTACATTTCTTCAATAGCGGGTAATGATATACGTCAGCACACAAATAATCAACCTCTACGAATTTTGTCGAAAAATATCTTATGTAGAATGCAGTTACCTTTGGACTATTGAACTTATCCTATATATACTATTTTTAGTAGAATGTAAGAAAGGATTTCCCTATGAATTCGCTACACAGACTAGATGATGAACAATTGTCAAATCTCATTATTCAAGCCATCAAGTTAAACTTAGAAAATGACTTTCTCAATTTTTTAAAAAATGAGGCGATACGAAGGTTGACTTATTCACAGCAAGAACTTATTTCTAAGCAAAGTCTTCAAGATGCCCTTGATGTCATTTATTTCAAGAAAGAATTAGAGCTTTTGCAATATGAACAATCGAAATGTACAGAAGATGCTATAAGAGAGCAAATATGGATCGACATTGACCTTTTACAGTCTGTCATTGAATTAGCAACCGAACAGATGAAATAACCACCATCCTGCAAAGGCAAATCTTATGAAAATAAGAGACGCAAAGCCACGGGCCTAACGCAATCGCTATGGTAGCCGAGCCGCCAGGACAATTCCTCTTTTTTATTCACTACTACACTTACAATTACCCACTACTAAGTACACCTATATTAATTTCCTAATCTGACATTTCCCTTTCTAGACTTTTAACAAAAAAATCCCTTTCATAGCATTAAAGTTCCTACTATGAAAGGGATTTATATTAAATGTTTTCTGGTCGATAGGTCTGTAAAAACTTCTGAATTCGATCTGCGGCTTCTGCTAATCTTTCAGATGGCTGTACTAATGCAATTCGCACGTACCCTTCTCCCCCTGCACCGAATGCATCTCCTGGTACAACGGCCACACCCGCGTGTTCAAGCAATTCAAAAGCAAACTGACGAGAGGTCCAACCTTGAGGGATTTTCGTCCAAATGAACATCGTAGCCGGCGTAGTTTTTACTTCCCAACCGCCCTGATTGAGTCCCGCAATTAGTGTATTTCTTCGATCTTCGTAAATTCTTTTCTGTTCAGCTAGCATGTTAAAATCGGAAGTTAACACAGCTACAGCTGCTTTTTGGATTGGTAAAAACACGCCATAGTCCATATGTGACTTTAAAGAGGCAAGTATTTGTAAAGCTTGAGCATTTCCGACCACGTACCCAATTCGGCAGCCAGCCATATTAAAAGTTTTTGATAAAGAATTGAACTCAATGCCAACTTCTTTTGCCCCTTCAATCGCCATAAAGCTCAATTGTGGATGATCATCAAATATAAGTTCCGAATAAGCGAAATCGTGTGCCACAAGAATGTTATGCTTCCTAGCAAAAGCGACTAACTTTTCAAAAAAGCTTCTGTCCGCAATGGCTGTTACCGGATTTCCCGGGTAGCTCAAGATCATCATTTTTGTTTTCACTAACACTTCTTCCGGGATGTCCTCTAAAATGGGCAGGAAATCATTTTCTTCTAATAATGGCATCGGATACACCATTCCACCCGCAATCGTGACACTCGCCTCGTATATTGGATAACCTGGGTCAGGTACGAGAACATATTCACCCGGATTGACCATGGCGGTTGCCAAGTGGGAAAGTCCATCCTGTGAACCCATGAGCTGTAAAACTTCATCGGTCGGGTTAAGCTCCACACCATAACGATTTTTATAAAAATAGCTTACTGCTTCACTAAACTCAGATGTTCCTTTTAGCGTATATCCATAATTTGCTGAGTCTTTACTGTATGTACTAATTGTATCCATAACTAATGACGATGGAGGTAAATCGGGACTACCAACACTTAAATCAATCACATCTTTCCCATGATTCATGAGTTCATTTTTTCGATTGGATAAGTCTATAAAAATGGATGTTGTTAGTTTGTCCATTTTAGCTGATGCCTGTAATTTCATATCCAGTTGTCTCCTTATTGTTCAAAACTATACTACCAATTTTTTTAGTATAGCAAAAAAAGAAAACCTAATCACATAGGTTTTCAACTTTTCCCCTCTATTTGATTAAAAAAATGCTCCGTGTCAATTCTCCAACGATCGATTACACTATTTTTTCTTAAAATAAAGGTCATGTTCTTTGTAACTTTTCCAGTTCTATCTGTGTGATATTTTGCTCCGATTGGAACCTCTAACACTAGCTGACCTTCCAGATCTTCCACAGGTAAAAAGGACATGGATGTAATTCGGAAGTAAGTAAATGACTTTGCTATTTTCTTCAATTTTGTGGGAGGTTTGTTTTCTACACTAGTTACTTTTAGTAAATGGGGATCTTGATAATTTAAGCCTGTCACAAAGAATTCGATCATTTCATACGGGTCAACAGTATATAAGTACTCCTCTTCTTTTCCGCCCGCTTTTAAAATCATTAATTGATGGAGTTTATCCATCTTACCTGAGCGATGGGTCGTACTTCCTAAAAAGTGAATGCAAAAATGACCTGGAAATCCGTTTTGGAGTGCCCCTGCTCCGTGAGGCATTCCATGCATGGAAGCCGCAATAAATTGATCTCCCACCTTCACGATAATGCCTCTTCTTTTCCAACTCCACTTCCCATCATAGATTTCTTTCATAATCTTCGTGTCTCTTGTCGTTAAAGGCTGAACATCTGCATGCCTGCTTCCCGCTCGTCGTTGAACTTTGAATTGTTTGCCCGTTTCAACATCGATCACAGTAAACTTCTTCCCCTTTGGCAGGATGTCTTTTGCCTTTTCCCAAGGTAGGATTTCAATTTCAAAGCTAATGGGAAGGTCGTCATCGTCATATTTTTGTACATTTGCTTTAGCCTCTGCTGGAAGAATGAAAAGATAAATAAGAATTCCTATTTTGACAAAGTTTCTCATATTACACCTCACTTCTCATATTCTTTTCCATCCAAAGATTAAATATTTAGGAAACGTAAAATTACCTGAAGATTCATAAGGGAGGTAAAACGGCTATCCATTAGGAATTTTTTCTGAGTATGACATCAAAAAGGATTGCCAAAGCAATCCAAAAATGTTGATTAGACAGGAATGATAAGAATATGATTACTGTAAAAAGTGTATCCTACGATAAAAACCCCATTGACTAGGTCATGGGGATATAAAAACTTTTGAAAATCTAGGTGCAATATTTATCATTCTGTCGATTGAGCTTGTGATGTATTTTGGACTTGAGTAACCGCACTTAAAGCAGACGAAATTTCATTTGATGCCTGCTTAATAGCTTCTTGAGCGAGAGTAGGATCAGAATTTGCTTTTTCAATTGCTTTTGTTAATAACTCTTGCGTGAGTGCTACATTTGCTTTTGCTTGGTTTAGCTGATTTACATCAATTTGAGTCATGACTATCTCTCCTTTTGTATTTACTACTGTAATATAATTACCTTCCATAATATTTTTATAATAGGTAATAACTACATTTACTACAAAGGCATAATCAGAAATTTTTTATCTTTCTCTCCCACATCATAACAAGTGGTAAAATAATAAAAGCGATGCTTAATATAAGCATCGCTTCCTTTATATGAATATTATTTTGTTGCTTGCTCAAACTTGCTAGAAACAGCGTCCCAGTTAATGATATTGAAGAAGCTTTCAATATAATCTGGTCTTCTGTTTTGATAATTTAGGTAATATGCATGCTCCCATACATCAAGGCCTAGGATAGCCACTTTTCCTTCCATGATCGGGTTGTCTTGATTTGGTGTGCTTGTTACTTCAAGTTCGCCTTGTTCATTAACAACTAGCCAAGCCCAACCTGATCCAAAACGTGTGAGTGCCGCTTTTGTAAATTCTGCTTTGAAGCTGTCAACATTACCGAAAGCTTTTTCAATCGCTGCTGCTAATTCACTGCTTGGTGCAGCATTCCCTGCTGGTGCAATCACTTCCCAAAATAATGTGTGGTTTAAGTGTCCTCCACCGTTATTTCTAACAGCTGTACGAATCGCTTCAGGCACTTCATTTAAATTTTTTAATAAGCTTTCTAGGTCTTTTTCTAGAAGTTCTGTTTTTCCTTCAAGAGCTGCATTTAAATTATTTACATATGTTTGATGATGTTTTCCGTAATGGATTTCCATTGTTTGCTGGTCAATGTGAGGCTCTAATGCATTAAATTCATAAGCTAATGTTGGTAATGTGTAAGTTGTCATAATAACAATCCCCTTTATACGTTCTTTTTATACTTTATAGTTTAAAAAGTATATTTTTAATTTACCTTAATCTTTCAAATTATTCAATTCATTTGCTTCATTTTTTTCTAAAATTTTCTTATTTTCTCTCCACCTGAGGAGCGTTTCTTTTCATTATTTATACTATATAGTATAATAAGTCTTATATTGAGATAGAATTGAGGTGTAACAGTCGTGAGTAAAAACACCAGAGAACATATATTGGATTTGCTGAAGAAGGAAGTGTCACTGGCAGTTAATGAGTTGACCGAACACTTAAACATTACCCATATGGCTGTTAGAAAGCACTTAAATATTCTTGAAAAAGATCATCTCATCCGATCGGTAGAAGTCAAGCAGCCCATGGGTCGTCCCTTACAAATGTACTCCTTAACTGAAAAAGGTGAACAGCTCTTCCCTAAAAATTATGAAAGCATTAGTATTGAGTTTCTTCGAGATATCCAAGAACTACATGGTGAGGAAACGATTCAGCTTTTATTTGATAAAAGAGAAAAACGAATTACTGATGAATATAAAGTAAAGGTTCAAGAGAAAAAGCATTTGTCTGAAAAAATAATAGAGCTTTCATCACTACAAAACGACAAAGGCTATATGACCGAAGTGAATCAACTCGATGAACACTCTTATGAAATGATTGAGTACAACTGTCCGATCTATGCGGTAGCCAAAGAATTTAAAATCGCTTGCCGATGTGAAACAGACATGTTCAAAAAAGTAGTAGGTACAGAACATGTGGATCGAATTTGCTGCAAAACAGATGGAGATGACCACTGTCGATTTATTTTTCACGCCTAACAAAGGGACTTACCAACCAGCAAAGTATGCCGCAACCATCTGCATGGTGGAAGGCGCATTTGGATACGGATTGATATATGAAGAATAGGAACACATAAAAAACTCGCTCATAGACAGCGAGTTTTCTTCACTCTATTATCCTCTTAAATAAAGTAACACCATAAGAAAAATGATAAGTCCAATCATGAAGATAGAACCTATACTAGCGCTGTATACTATATACACTTTAACATGAAGAATCACATGAACCAAAAGAACGATAAATAAGCAAAACAGCAAAATAATAATTAAATTCACATTTTTATTTCTATACAAAGAATCAGCACCTTAGGGATACATTTTCTATTACTTTTTATATATTTTGTTTTTGCTTAGATTATTCTTTTTCCTTCTCTTAAATCGAAAAAGGCCACCAACATAGTGACCTTTTGTCTAAAATAGTTAGATAACTCCCTGTGCAATCATCGCGTCCGCTACTTTTACAAACCCAGCGATATTTGCTCCGACTACTAAATTCCCTGGTGCTTCATAATCTTCTGCTGCGAGTTGACTCTTACTATATATATCTTTCATAATCTGTTGTAATTTGAGATCCACTTCTTCTTGTGTCCAAGCTAACCTTGCACTATTTTGCGCCATTTCTAATGCGGAGACAGCAACTCCCCCGGCATTGGCTGCTTTGGCAGGAGCAAATAATACCTGATTCTCCAGAAAAATATCGACGGCTTCTAGTGTAGAAGGCATGTTTGCCCCCTCGCCTACTGCCTTTACTCCATTCGATACGAGCAATTCTGCTGCATCTTTATTTAACTCGTTTTGCGTCGCACATGGCAATGCAATATCGCATGGAATGGTCCAAATACCTGAACAACCTTCTTGATAGATCGCTCCAGGATGTTCCTTAATATATTCAGATATTCTTTTATTTTCTACTTCTTTTAAGCGCTTCACAGTATCTAGATGAATGCCATTAGGGTCATAAACATAGCCTGATGAATCACTGCATGCGACCACTTTTGCACCGAATTGGATCGCTTTTTCCATCGCATAAATGGAAACATTTCCTGATCCAGATACCACCACCGTACTACCATCAAAGCTATATCCTTTGCTTTTTAGCATTTCATCCACAAAGTAAACCGTACCGTAACCAGTTGCTTCTTTTCGGCCTAAGCTTCCTCCATACCCAATTCCTTTGCCTGTTAATACGCCGGCCTCATAAGCGCCTCTTAGTTTCCTATATTGACCGAACATATACCCGATTTCTTTGGCTCCTACACCAATATCTCCAGCGGGAACATCAGTGTCTGGTCCGATATGTTTGCTAAGCTCTGTCATAAAGCTTTGACAAAAACGCATAATTTCAAAATCCGATTTTCCTTTTGGATCAAAATCAGATCCCCCTTTACCACCGCCGATTGGCTGGCCAGTTAAGGAGTTCTTAAAGATTTGCTCAAAGCCAAGGAATTTAATAATACTTGCGTTCACAGAGGGGTGAAATCTTAGTCCCCCCTTATAAGGTCCAATCGCACTATTAAACTGAACACGATATCCGCGATTGACTTTTACATTTCCATTGTCATCTACCCATGGAACTCGGAACGAAATCAAGCGCTCAGGTTCAATCATTCTTTCTAATACCGCTTGTTTGATATAAATCGGATTTTTCACAAGAACGGGTACTAGAGAATCCAGCACTTCTTTTACCGCCTGCAGAAACTCTCCTTCATTCGGATTGCTCTCTTGAACCTTTGTAAATAAACGGTTTACATAATCTTTAACGATTTGCGTTTGGCTCTCTTCTACTTTTTCTAACACTTTCATAAAAATTTCGCCCCTCATCTATTATAAAGTTAAGAATATTTTCTTTTCTTAAATGTGTTTTCATTTTATAATTTTGTAATTGATAGTTCCAATATCAAAATTCGATGAAATCAATGCATAAAACGCATCAATCAGGAGCGGGTAAAATTGGAAACAAGGCAAATTCAATATTTTCTAGAAGTGGCAAAAAGAGAGCATGTGACAGAAGCAGCAGATGCTTTGCATGTTGCTCAGTCTTCCGTTAGCCGACAAATATTCAATTTAGAAGATGAATTAGGGGTCGAATTATTTATTCGGGAAGGTAGAAGTGTACGGTTAACCCCACTCGGTAGAATCTTTTACGATCGGATGAAGCAAGTGTGGAACATGATGGAGGATGCCAAACGAGAAGTAGAAGAATATCTTAATCCGGAAAAAGGCACGGTTCGTATTGCGTTTCCGATTAGCATGGCTGCCCATACCTTGCCATCTATAATCTATGCGTTCCGTAACAGATTCCCTGAAGCTAAGTTTCATATGAGCAATGCCCTTTATTCGGATTTAATCGATGGTGTCGTAAATGGGGAATACAACTTAGCCATGATTGCACCTATGCCGAATCAAGAAAAGGAGAAAAAAATCAAAGGAGACATTCTTTTCACAGAAAATATCGTTGCCCTCATCCCTCTTCACCACCCATTAGCGGATCGAGAAACCATTCGGCTGCGTGACTTACTAGACGATTCGTTCTGTGTCTTGCCTGAAGGTTTTATCTTTCGTGAACAAGTCGTTCAAGCCTGTCATGACGCTGGCTTTTCTCCAAAAATAGCGTTCGAAGGAAAGGATATCGATGCCTTAAAAGGCTTGGTCTCAGCTGGATTAGGTGTTGCCTTGATGCCAGAAATGACATTAGTGGATAATACCCCACGATCAACCGTAATGATTCCCTTATCAGATGCGAGTCTTACCCGAACGGTCGGTGTCATCTACCCAACCCAGCGGAAACTGCTCCCTACCGAAGCTTTGTTTTATGACTTCCTGCTTGAAACGTTTGAAAGATTGAATGAGTTTAAAAAGTAGCCATCGTTGGAGAAGGTTATAAATTTACGTTTAGTTAAAAAAGCCCGAATAGCTTACCACTTAGTAAGGAGTGGGAACTATTCGGGTTTTATATTTGCTTGAGAGTTTTTCACTCCACTGACGGAAATTGGATCGAAAATCTGGTCCCTCTTCCTTGTTTACTTCTCACCTTTATCGTACCCTTCATCGAGTGTACAATTTTATAGCATAAAGACAGCCCTACTCCCGTTCCTTTATCTTTAGTCGAATAAAAAGGGGTACCGAGATATTTCAGTTGAGTCTCTGACATTCCTTGTCCATTATCTTCAATCTCTACTATTACATGTTTTCCATTTTGATAGGCACTAACCATTATTTCGCCTTTTTCTCCAATCGCTTCTATGCTGTTCTTGAGAAGATTGACAAATAGTTGCTTGATTTCAGAACTATCCCCTTTGATCAAAAGTCTATCTTCTAAAGAAGAAACGATCGAAATGGTTTGAAGGTTCGTAAATGACCTCATCAATTCAATAATATTTTCTAAATCCGACTTTAAGTTAAGGATTTTCAGATCGGTCGTAGCCGGCTTGGCTAGTGATAGGTACTCAGATAAGATGACCTGAGAATGATCGATTTCTTCCATGGAAATAGTTATGTATCTTCTCTGAGATTCAGTTAAATTTTCAGCATCTCTCAAAAGCTGTAAAAAGCCGCGAACAGCGGTCATCGGGTTTCTCACCTCATGAGCGACAGATGCTGCCAGTTGACCAACCACATCAAATTTTTCTGCCCGTTGAACCTTAGACTCTAATTCCATCTGCTTGTTCATATTTTCAAAAATAAACATAGCGGACAGTAAAGTAAGCCAAGTAATGAATGAAAAAGTAAATACGATTCCAATTTCCTGTGAATGATTTGAATAAACGAGCAAAATTCCCCTCGAAATAGTTATAAACCCGTAAAGAGTACTTATTAAAAAGATCTTTTTAAAATCACTATAGGTACGAAATTTCTTTGTAACAAGCATGAGTAATATACTTATAATTCCAAAATTCATCACTGTTATTAATGGGGGATCATCATTAAAAGTAATTTTATAAACAACGGTAATACCGATGATCAGTAATCCACATAGATTGCTCCCGTATAGAAAAGCAATAATGATAGGAACCATTTTTAAATCAAAATAAAATGTATCTTTATAATTAATTGAAAATATTAGGGTAAGCAAGAGAGAGATGGTTAGAACCACTACAAGCATTGGTTTAAACCCTTGTCTAGACCCTTTCTGATATAACAGATGATACGTCCAAATAGGAAACAGCACCATTAACACTTGATTTAAAATGAGTTCTATCCCATGAAGCATGGAGCCTTTCCCCCTGTAAATAATTGCCCAGCAATAATATTTTTTACTACATCACATATTCGATAAAAACTTTCTAATTCCTTTTTCCTACAAAAAAAGCCACGATTCTTATTATTAGATACAACCGTCGTACAAGAAAACGACAGCAAATTCGCTGCCGTTTCTCTCCTTTTCTTTTAACTTAATAATCTCATATAATGCACAAACTCGGTCACTAACCATGTGACAAAGAACGCAATCCCGGTAGGTATGACAAAGGACCAAAATGTCCACTTTAAACTCTTCGTTTCTTTATAAATATTTACTAAAGTTGTTCCGCATGGATAATGAAGCAAGGAGAATAACATCATATTTAAAGCCGTTAACCAAGTCCAACCGTTGGTAAGAAAAATTTGCTTTAAATCTTGAATACTATCCACATCCACTAATGCTCCAGTTGATAGATACCCCATTAATAATACAGGCAGTACAATTTCATTAGCAGGTAACCCTATCAGAAAAGCCATAAGGATAAACCCATCTAAACCAATTGCTTGACCTAACGGATTTAAGAAGCTTACGATGTGCATCAAAATGCTTGTATCCCCAATTTGTATATTAGCGATTATCCAAGTTAAAATGGCTGCTGGTGCAGCTACTTTCACCGCTCGATTTAATACAGAAATAGACTTTGTTAATGATGCCCGAATGACAGTATCAAAGAGTTTTGGCTTGCGATACGGTGGTAGTTCCAATGTATAGTGTGTCGGTACCCCTCTCAATGCTGTTTTTGATAATGTCCAGGACACAATGAAAGTGACGAAAATCCCAAACATAACCAGACCAACTACTACTAGAGTTGTTACCAACGTTTGCATTCCACCTGTAAACCCTGTTGCCATAAACAAAGAAGCTAACACAATTAATGTACCCCATCGTCCATTACAAGGGACAAAATTATTTGTTAAGATAGACAACATTCTTTCACGAGGAGACTCAATGATCCTTGAAGAGATAACTGCTGCTGCGTTGCACCCAAATCCCATAGCCATGGTTAAGGATTGCTTACCATGTGCCCCTACTGACTTAAATAATCGATCCATATTAAAGGCGACACGCGGGAGATATCCATAATTTTCAAGAAGCGCAAATACAGGAAAGAATATAGCCATTGGAGGAAGCATGACACTGATTACCCAAGTGGTACCTCTATATAACCCTAAAACCAAAACACCGTGGAGCCAATCTGGTGCTTGGAAATAGGAGAATGCTATTGTTATATATCCTTCCATCCACCCGAAAAAATTAGCTAACATAGACGAAGGAATGTTTGCACCAGCAATCGTTAAATAAAATATAGCTCCCAACATGATCAGCATAATTGGAAACCCCCAAATACGGGAGGTTAAAATGGCATCTAATTTCTCAGTTCTCTCGTCCATTTTTGCATTCGTAAAAGTTACTCCTTCTTTCATCAGATTATTACTTTTCTTATATAATTGCTCAACAATATGATCACGAATATCTGGTGTGGATAGCTTTTCAGCTTGACGGGTAAGTTGTTGAATTTGGTTTTTTAATTCCAATCCCTCACTAGTCATCTATATCGCATCCTTTTTCGCTAGTCTTTGTTCTATTTCCTTTAAAAGGGACTTATCTCCATCTATTAATCTTAGAGAAAGCCACCTAGCTGATAATTGCTCACCAGTAATGTTCTGCACAAAAGGGATTAACTGCTCAATTTTCATTTCAGTTTCTTCATCATACGTCATTTTGTATGGATTACAGGGAATATTCCCCTTTATCAGACGATCAATCGTATCTAATAACATAGGGATGCCAATCTTATTTCTAGCGGAAATTTTAATCACTGGGACTCCTAACCGTTTCATAAGAATTTTTTCATTTATGCTAATTCCCATCTTTTCTGATTCATCAATTAAATTAATACAAATAACTACCTTTTCTGTGATTTCCATGACTTGAAGGGCTAAATTCAGGTTTCTTTCGAGTGCAGTCGCATCCAAAACAACTAATGTAATATCTGGCTTTTCGAAAACGATGTAATCTCTAGCAACCTCTTCATCTTTTGAATTTGAAAATAAAGAATAGGTTCCAGGCAAATCAATCATCTCATAAGAAATTCCTTTAAAGGTAAAGGTGCCGGCCATTAAGTCTACCGTCTTTCCTGCCCAGTTACCCGTATGTTGTTTTAGTCCTGTCAGCAGATTAAATAGCGTACTTTTCCCTGTGTTTGGATTTCCAGCAAGTGCAATTCTGAGGTTATCATTCATAGCTAACCAGCTCCCCCTCAATTTTTGTACTTTCTTCTTTTCTCAAAGCAATCGTCGTTTGACTTACACGAAAAGCAATCGGATCTCCAAGCGGACTCTTCCTAAGCACTTTAACGATTGCTCCAGGAACAAAACCCAAGTCTAGTAACCTCCTTCTCATCACTCCATTAATATCTAAATGAGTGATCCGAACAGCATCACCAATATTAGCATCAAACAATTTTAATATTTTTGACCCATTCATTTTTATTTCCCTCCCGCTTTATTTTTTCCCTAGTGCAACTTTTGAAATCATCATATGGTTTTTTTTCCAAATTGTCAATCAATTTTAAAATTGAATAAAAAAAGACCAACATTTGTTTGTTGGCCTTTGCAACTTAATTAAACTCTGGAACCCCTACCTCTTCCTTTAACTTCTTTTTATAAACGATCCTGGAAAGAGTTAAGCTTACCTCATAGAGCGTAAGTAAGGGAATGATCACTAGAAAATCAGAAATAAAATCCGGTGGTGTGATAAGAATTGATATGACGATAAGAACAAAATACGAAAGCTTTCTCGCTTTTACTAGTCTCATTGGATTGAGAATGCCTAATCTTGTTAAAAATAAGACGACAAGCGGCATTTCAAACAGAAAACCAAAGGGTAATGTGAGATTGATTAAGAAGCTAAAGTATCTTTCTGCCGTAAACATGGTCTGAAATTGTCCCTCAGATAGCCCCATCAAGAATCCTAAAACGATAGGAAATAAAACAAAGTACCCGAAACCAACTCCTAAAATAAATAATAGAAAAAAGCCAGGGATAAACCGCAGCGTTACCTCCCTTTCCTTCTTATGTAATGCTGGCGTGACAAATCTCCACACTTGATAAGCCGCTACAGGAATGGTGCATGCAAAAGCACAAACTCCTGATAATATCATATACACCCACAAAATATCACTTGGCCCAAGTACGGCAAGTTTTTCATCTAGGTCCCTTATCAACCAGTTATATAAATCTTTTACAAATATAAAAGCGCACATAAGAAAAATCATGAAGGCACCTAATGTAATGATGATTCGTTTCCGAAGTTCTTCTAAATGCTCTACTAAATAAACATCCTTGTCTTGCATCTGTTTGCCCCCTCTTTTCATTCCATAAAATAAGATGTAAGTAGGAGTATCCACTTACATCTTACAACGTACCATTTCTATGAATTTGTTTTTTCCTCTTTTTTCACAGGCACATCATCTGATACTAACTCTCGAGTGGATTTTTTGAACTCTTTTAACGTTGAACCCACTGCTCGACCAAGTTCAGGCAGCTTGGAGGGACCAAAAATGATTAATGCAATCACAAGCAAAAGGATTAAGCCAGGTACTCCTATATTCTGAAACAATTGAAAAACCTCCCAATTCACTAGTAGTTTGTTTTATTAATAGTTTTGATTATAGGGGAGTAAAAAACCAAAGCCAATGAAGCTACTGTAAAAAAGTGTTAAGAAATTATTAATAGAGAAATAGGATATATCTCTCCCCAACAGCACTTTAGGAAATAAGTAACAAGAAATCTTTTACATTTCATTAGTTATATCCATAAAATTCTTACAATACCTCCATTTCAACTTAATCCTTTACCTTTACTATAAAACTAGTTTTTGAAAACTAACAATTTGAGGGAGGAATTTTTATGAAAAAAGAAACAACTCAAAATGGATTTAACCGCCGTGATTTTCTAAAAGCAGGAGGCGTGGGAACACTTGCCCTAACTCTTGGTTCCACTGGAATTTTCTCTTTAGGCTCGAAGGTTTTAGCCGATTCTACCGATAATCCTACAAGCGGGTTTGGAGGCTACGGACCATTAGTTCCGGATCCAAATGGGATTCTTGATCTTCCACAAGGCTTTCATTATAAGATCATCTCCGAAGAAGGGAAACCAATGACCAACGGAACAGCGATTCCTGGAGCATTTGATGGAATGGCCGCTTTCGAAGGACCGAACAACACAACCATTCTTGTTCGTAACCATGAATTAGGGACAAGCGCCACCAATCCAGTAATTGGAACAAATCCGTATAGCTCTGCAGCAGTAGGTGGTACAACAACACTTATCATTAATAATGCTAGAAACGTAGTAAAAGAATATGTTAGTTCTTCAGGAACGATCAGAAATTGTGCAGGTGGTGCAACTCTATGGGGAACATGGTTAACTTGTGAAGAAACACGTTCCTCCACACATGGTTATGTATTCGAAGTCGATCCACTAGATCCTGAAAACGAACTATCAAGGACGCCAATCAAGGACATGGGCCGCTTCTCTCATGAAGCTTGTGCGATCGATCCAGCCACAGGATATGTGTACTTGACTGAAGATGCAAGCCCAAGCTATTTATACCGCTTCATCCCTAACGACACGAGCAAAAAACCAGGTGCCCTACAAAAAGGTGGTAAGTTATACGCAGCTGCCATCGAAGAAATCGCTTCTCCAAAAGCTAGTACCTTTAAAACGGGTCAAACGATAGGAATTGTGTGGAAGGAATTGAATCCGGATTTATGTCGTGAGGATGCAAACGCACAAGGCTGTATCGAGTTTAAAAAGCTAGAAGGAGCATTTTTCCAAGCTGGTGTGTTCTGGTTTGATGACAGCTCTGCTGGCGAGAAAAATCTTGGCCGTATTTACCGCTACATACCAGCTACCAATTCCTTGGAGCTATTCTATGAAGCAACTGATCGAGAACTTATGGAATCACCAGATAATATTTGTATGACTCCTTGGGGTGACCTGTGGTTTGCAGAAGACGGTTCTGGGAACGACCGTATTATGGGAATTACACCTGAAGGCCAAATCTATCCTTTCGCTAACAACCGTTTAAGCGGTTCAGAATTAGCAGGACCGATTTTCTCACCTGATGGCAAAACATTATTTGTAAACATTCAAACTCCAGGTAAAACATTTGCGATTTGGGGACCATTTGCCCGCAGCAACTCAGCACGTGCGAGAGAAATGTCTTACTCTTCCCCTGGCAAGCTGTTTGCACCACAAGTGTCGGATAAACTAACGGCATTCGCTGAAAGCCAAGGGATCTCTATTCTTGAAGCAGCTGCATTTGAGCGTCATGGAGTGAAAATTTAAGTAAAATTAAAAGTAAAAGGCAACTACATGTAGTTGCCTTTTAAACGATTGATCCTAATCATCGTTCTTCTTATTTTTTTTCTCGTTCTTTTTCTCTTCTTTCTCTCTTTCCTTTTCTTCTTTTTTGCTTTCTTTCTCATCTTCCTCTTCTTCTTCTTCTTCTTCGTCTTCGTCCTCTTCTTCTTTCTTCTCCTCTTCCTCTTCTTTTCTTGCGTCACGATACTCTTTTTCAATTGAAGAAAGGTTAAATTCTCTTTCGGTCAACACAGATGACGATCGACTAAATATTTCTTTAAATAAAATCGTTACGGTAGAACTGCTTGATTCTGTTAGAAAATGATTCTCGTCGGTTTGATCGTATCCCATCCATACCGCCCCTACCATTTCAGGAGAATACCCGACAAACCAGTGATCCTTTGTTCCTGCCTCGTTAGCAAAAGGAAGTTCGGTCGTACCTGTTTTTCCTGCAATATCCCAACCACTTACCTTTGCATTTTCTCCTGTCCCTTCTTCAACAACCCCTTTTAACATATACGTCATTTTCTCGGCAACCTCTGCGTCCGTCACCTTGATCGCATGACTTTTCCATTTTGCGATGACCTTTCCTTCCGCATCCTCAATTCGGGTGATCGAATGGGCTGGTATTCGTACCCCTTTGTTCGCGAATGTAGAATAGGCCTGTGCCATCGTTAAAGGTGATACACCTTTGTGTAAGCCACCCAGTGTCATACCGACGGTTTGGTCTTCTTCCTCCAATGAAAGTCCAAAGCGTTCTACGGCATTGACCCCATATTTCACCCCCATTTTCTGCAAAAGCCATACAGGAGGCACATTATAGGAGTTGGCCAACGCATCATACATCGTTACCTCTCCACGGAAGCGTTTATCATAATTCAACGGTTGATATCCATTAATATCGATCGGACGATCTTGCAGTTTATCAAATATGTCATATCCTTGTTCGAGAGCAGGAGTATACGCAGCTAATGGCTTCATCGTAGATCCTGGCTGACGCTCTAATTGAGTTGCATGATTAAAGCCTCTAAACACATGTTCCCCTCTGCCTCCCACAAGAGCGGTGATTCCTCCAGTCGCTGGGTCGATAAAGGCTGCCCCACTTTGAAGCAATTGATCAGACGTACTTTCAGGAAATAAGCTATTATCGTTATATACTTCTTCAGCTGCATTCTGAATGACTGGATTTAGCTCTGTATAAATCCTTAACCCACCTGACAGAATCTCGTTTTCGGTAAGGTCATATTGTTCGATCGCTTCTGCAATGATATGGTCGACATAATAAGGATATTTACCTTTATATCCATCGATCTTTTTCACTTCAAGAACAATTGGCTGTTCTTTTGCTTGGTTTCGTTCATTTTCCGTAATATATCCTTCTTTTTCCATTAGTGATAAAACAAGATCTCTTCGTTCAACTGATCGGTCCATATCCTTAAATGGAGATAAAATGGACGGTGCTTTAATTAACCCCGCAATCATGGCTGATTCCCCAAGAGTTAATTCACTAACATCCTTTCCAAAGTACGTCTGGGCGGCACGTTGAATTCCCCATGCTCCTTCACCAAAGTAGATTTGGTTTAAATACCTCTCCATGATTTCATCTTTCGAATATTTTTGTTCGATTCTTTTTGTAATAATAAGTTCCTTAAACTTCCTTGTATATGTTCGCTCTTGTGTTAAAAAAGCATTTTTCGCTAGCTGCTGTGTTAATGTACTACCACCAGCCACGATTTCTCCGCTCAGGGTATTTTTTATCAATGCCTTCGCAATGGCAAAAAAGTTAATTCCGTCATGCTTATAAAACCGCTGGTCCTCGGTTGCAATCACAGCATGTACAAGTTCTTCAGGAATTATCTCCATACTAACTCCTTCAATATTTGAAGAGGCAATTTTACTTGCAACCTCTCCTCTTTGATCAAAGATAATGGTTGGTTGTGGTGCAGGTTCTTCTAGCTTACTTACGTCTGTTGTCCATATGAAAATATTAAAAATCATAAAGAATACGAGCGCCACACCTATAACCGCTGCGAGAATCTTCGTTTTTGCTCTCTTTGAAGTGAAGGCACTCCAAGAAAACTTTGACGCCCTTCGTTGTTGTCGTCTTTCCATTCTTCCCACGTCATTTTCCCCCACTACTTAAACATAAAAAATCTCTACTGGTGTACCTACCCGTTTTTATCAGAAGTAATGCACTGAATCATTATAAATAATAAAACTTCACGTTCAAATGTTTTTTCAATAAATAGGGCGTTCATCCTAGAGATAAACGCCCTGCTTATATGAGTTTACCTTTTTTAACTCTTGTCTGATTTCTTTGTTACATTCTCTTCAATAGCATTTTCTAAACCATATCCTGTTGAACTAATCTCTAGCTTTTCTTCATTTTCTGCTTTCATCTGATGAATACTTTTGTACTCAATGTTTTCTTTTTCCATATGGGCCCTCCCAAAACTTAATATGTATTTAGGGTGCGTCATAAGAAAAAGTTTATAACCTTAGGATGCTAATCATTTGCAATTTCTTTCTTTAAAAAAGAGCATGAACTTTTACGTTCGATGCTCTTCTCACAAAATTTTAGAAATTAAACCGCCTTCTTGACGCAACTATGACAAGAATCGCAGGAACGGTACAAACAATCATACCCAAAAAGGCCAGATTCGGGGAAATCTCATATAAGAATCCTCCTAATAGTGTTAACACAGCCGTACTAAAGCTTAAGGCAATTGCGGAATACATTCCTTGTGCATTTGGAATCTGTTGTTTTGGTAGATTCTTTGTAATATAAGTGATAAATGCATAATGTGCCACTCCAAAGGATAAGGCATGTAAGCTTTGAGAGAGGATAAACACCCAGATATTAGGGAACACAAACAAAAGAATCCATCTTAAAGTCGAACCTGTGGCAGCTAGTAATAATAATGAGGATGTATTCCATTTTTGAAACAAGGAATCTGCCTTCATAAAATAGAAGATTTCAAAAATGACTGCTATGTTAATAATCAAACCGATATAATATTGATTGACCTCTAAGTCTTGTAAATAAATATATCCATAGTTGTAATAAGAAGCATGTGCTCCTTGTAATAAAACAACAATAAGTAAGACGATCGGAAAGCTTTTAACTTCAAATAATTTTTGGACAGATAATGCCCCTTTTCGATTTTGTTTTGTTGGAGCTTCTAATAAAATCGGCGGTGTTGGTAAAAAACACATGATTAGTAAGAATCCAAGACCGACGAACATACTCCACAATATGGCTTGTTCTCCCCATTGCCCGGTTAACATACTAATAATAAAAACAGAAACTACAAATCCAATTGAGCCGTATTTACGACTTTTTCCATAATGCACTCCATGTTGACTCACCAACACTGCCGCGGCACTTTCGACAGCAGGAAGGAGTGTCGGATATACAGCACTAAATAGGATCGTTACAACAAATAGTGTTGTAAACGAAGAAGATGGTATATACAGAATGGTGGCAATGAGTGAAATTACCGTCAAACTCAGAATCACCTTATGAGCACTTAAAAATCTAGATGCAAAAGGAAAAGCGAACAGCGTGGAAAGTCCTCTTGCTACTAAGCCTACTCCCATAATTAGACTTGCTTCAGAAACGCTTAATCCCTTGTCTTGTACGAGCCAACCAGTCCAATAGGGTAAAAAAGCACCCCATGTAATAAAAAATACAAAGAAATTTCGAGAGAGCCAATGTTGAATATTCATTTTCATACCTCCGTGATTCTTGCATCATACCACGAACACCCATACAATAATATGAGATATCTCATATTTTTCTGGAGGAATTCATGCAATACTTAGTTGAACCTTTACGCAATTACTATCTAACAAAATACCCAATCGAAACCTTGTTTTCCTTTCCCATTACACCCTATATTCAAGTATGTCAGTTTGAGCGTGGTGAATTTATTTTCAAAGAAGGCTCTTATCCTGAGTACTTATATTATCTTGTCGAGGGTAAAGCAAAGCTATATGTGACACATGAAAATGGGAAAGTATCACTGATCAATTTTTTGCAAGCTCCTACTTTTATGGGAGAAATAGAACTATTAAATGAAGAACGTATATCCAAAGCAATTCAAACCGTCACGAAAGTTACTTGTCTAGCGATTCCGATTCATACTTGTAAAGAGAAGCTGCTCACCGACGCTACCTTTTTAAGGCAGTTATGTATTTTTCTAAGTCAAAAAGCGACAACCATTTCTGCGAAGTACACCGAGAATCAGGTATATCCCCTAATTAACCGGCTCGCTGCTTTTATACTAGTATCTGCGGATCATGATTTCTACAAAGAAAAACACACCGAAGTATGTGAATACTTAGGCGTGTCGTACCGTCATTTATTGCATGTATTTGCAAAGCTCTGTGAAGAAGGAATGATAAAGAAACAGTCACGAGGATTTATGATTGTAGATCGATTTCGATTGCAACAATTGGCTAAATAATACTGAATGGAAAAAAAAGAGGATAATTGCCAAAAATAAGCAAAGTATCCTCTTACCTAAACTTAATTCCGTTGTCTAGCTCTATTCTCTTTCCATAACCGCAAAGTAATTTCCTTCATCATCTGCAAAGTTAAAGACTTTTCCAGAAGGCATTTTGACCAATTCTCCAACTGTAATATTTTTATTTCGAAGATCGTTATATAAGTATTCAAGATTTTCGGTGAAAAACATTAGTGATGGTGTTCCCAAATTCAATTCAGGTGACATTTTCGCTATAAATTCCTTGTTATGTAAGATTATACTAGTCTCAGCGTTTTTTGGAGCAACCTCAATCCATCTAAATCCTTGACCGTTATCTTCTTCAGAAACGACCTGAAAGCCTACTTTTTCTGTCCAAAACGCTTTTGCCTCATCTTGGTTCGTAACATACAACATGATTTGACCAACTTTGTTAATCATTCACTCTACCCCTTTTAGATGGATTTAAAAGACATTTACGTACCTGTATTAAGTATAACGCTTGAGATATCATCGTACCATCTTTTCTACAATTAAGGTAGCAAGAGACTTTTTTACAAAAAATAAACATTTTATTAAAATTGCTATCAAATATTCCCTTTTCTTTTAAAAATATGTAATAATAATATAATACGACCTAGAGAAATTATTGTCATAGGAGTCATTGATATGCCGCCCATTATTTTTGAAAATGATGAAGTATACTTATATATTAAAATTGAACTTATTCGTGGGGAATTAATTTACACAGGAATGCAAGAAGGCTTTGGCAGCCAAAATACCATTCGTATCAGTCAAAGACTAGACAGTTATCTCACCATCTACCAACGTTTATTTTCAAAAAACCGCCGTACTTTTCTCTATAAATAACTGAATAATTGAAACTTTGAACCAAAAATGACTGACCAAACCGGCCAGTCATTTTACATGAATGATTCATTTATACCTTAAACTTACCGATTAACATTTTTAAATCTTCTGCTAAATTTGATAAAGCCGATGCGGACGTGGCGATTTCCTCCATAGATGCAAGTTGTTCCTCTGCTGAAGCTGCTACGTTCTGCGAATGCATGGATGTGTGTTCAGAAATATTTATAATACCAGATACTGTGGCGGAAACTTCTTGTGTGCTTGCAGAAATTTCTTCCGAAGTTGCTGCCATATCATTGATTTGCCCTGTTAAATTCCCCATAAACTCAAGAATTTCTTTAAAGGTTTCTTTAGTTTGGTTAACAATCACTAGACCCTCTTTTACGTCGTCTGAAACTTGTTCAATGGACTGAGAGGATTGGGTCATGTCTTCTTGAATGGTTTTAATTAATGCTGAAATTTGTGAAGAGGATTGCTGTGATTGTTCAGCAAGCTTTCTTACTTCATCCGCAACAACCGCAAACCCTTTTCCATGTTCCCCAGCCCTTGCCGCCTCAATAGCAGCGTTTAAAGCTAATAAATTCGTTTGATTGGCAATGGCAGTGATTACATTTGTGATTTTCTCAATTTCCTGCGAACGATGTTCAAGCGTTTTGATAACTTCTCCACTTGCAACAACAGACTGATTAATTTCATTGATTTGGTTAACCGTTTTATCAACAAACAATCCGCCCTCTTTTGCTTTTTTAGTAGCCTGCACACTTACTTCTGAAACGTTTGACGCATTATCAGCAATAGACTGTATTCCCTTCGTGACTTCTTCTAATGCTATGGCGCTCTCTTGTACGCTTGATGTGGATTGTTCTGCACCATCAGCTACTTGTTGAATGGAATCTGTAATGGTCTCTGTTGCTTTACTTGTCTGTTCTGAGCTTGCTGTTAATTCTTCGGATGAAGAAGCTAAAAGTTCAGAAGTAGAAATAACCTCATTCATCATGTCTTTAAGACTTCCTGACATTTTGTTATAGCTATCAGATAAAGTACCTAACTCATCACTTGAGTGATCTTCTACTTTTGCTGTGAAATCACCATTACCTGCCATATCAAGTGCCTTAGTAAGATTCGAAAGTCTCTTTTTCACTTTCCATGTGAACCAATACACAGCACCAGAGGCAATTCCTATCATAATTACTAAAACAATAATAAATTTAGTTAGAAAAGAAGATAAGATATTTTGGATAATGTCTTCTGAAGCACCTACATACATAATTCCGATTACATCTCCAGAAGCATTTTCTAACGGCATATAAGCTGTTTGATACATATTACCAGCTACATTTGCTTCCCCATAAAAAGACTCTCCTTTTGTAAGAACCGTATCGACTACTTCATCAGAAGCCTGTGTACCAATCGCACGTTCTCCATCTATCAATACATTAGTTGTTACTCGAGTATCTCCCAGAAAAATCGTAACGGTGTCTCCCGTATCTTCCCCAATGGTATCTACAATATCGTAATTATCATTTATCATGGTTGTTCCCTTATAAAGGGTATTATCCTTGACTTCCCAATTTCCAGGATATTTACTATCCACATATCTATAAGCGAGTCCTAAATCACCTTTTGCTTTTTCGGTAGCAAACTCTTTAATTCCCCTTGTAATCTCTTCGTTTACGACAAAACCAATAACTAAGGATAGAACAGTGATAATTGATATAACAATTAAATTGATCTTTGTTCCTAGCTTAAGATTTACTCTTATGATGTTTTTCCCCATGTTGCTCTCTCCTGTCCTATTACATATAAAAAAGTAGATTCTACTATCAGTACTATCGGACTATAATTGACATTGTTTATTACTTTGTTCAAAATTTAGACACAAATCTTATAATTAACATAAAAAAAGGAGGTTAATTTTTCATTAACGCTCCTTAATTAGTTCGTCGATTCTTTTCCTCTTTTATAACCGATAAGATCTGTGTCTCTGATCCGTATTCCATTCGGATGGTTTTTCTTGCGTCCACCGGTGACCTCGCAGTTACGGGCTTGATTTGCTTTTCTCCATTCCTTTCAATTGTGACCAGAAAGCATTTTGCACCACATCTCATATAACCCTCTCCAACTTCTTTAGAAATTAATCTTTTGTAAGATGGTCCCTCGGTACCTTTTAAATAGAATATATACGATTATATATATAGCAATAGTGGAAATAATCATATTGACACATGCCCCAGTGAGGAAGGTGATACCACCTGATTGAAGGCTGCCCAATGTTTCGTTAACAACATGATCGTAATTAACATCTTCTATTTCATCCACTTTGTGTTGTCTTTCTAAGATAAGGCTGCCCACTTTATAGTTACAGAAAAAGAGAATGGGCCAAATAGGTGTTCCAATCACTCCTCCTATCAAAGCAGCTATTACATTTACCCTAAAAGCCTTTGCCATTCCAATGGATAAAAGTGGCCCTAAACCAAACGTTGGGAACCAACTAGGGATAAAACCAAGCGCCAGGCCACATGCCACTTCTTGGGGGCTGACCTTTATACGAAACAATCGGAGCAGATAGTATTTTATTCGACGCCTTAGGCTCATTCTAGACACCCCATACTTCATTTAATGATAGTTAAACTATAATAGTATTTCTCTGAATATCCAAATATTTTTTCCATAAAAAAACCTGTATCGAGCTTGGCTTGATACAGGCACTTAATTAAAATGGAAACTCTTTTATTTACATCAAAGATTATAAACCAAATACGATGAATTTATTCTTTAATCTTCAATCCTAATAACCTTGAAAACCCAATTGCTTGATTTGAAGAAACCTCGCACCCTACCAAACTTTCTGGTGACACATTGATCTGTTCGAACGTACAAGTGCTAATATCAACCCCTTTAAGGAGTGTTTGGGTAAAATCTACATCATTTAGATCACATCGGTTAAAGCCTACTTTTGTAAATTTAGAGTTAAAAAAATTAGCACTTCTCAATGTGGACTGCTCGTAATTCACTTGTTTTAAACGAGTATCAGCAAAGTTACTCAGGTTCAAATCACAGTTTTCAAAAAGAACATTCCCTAAGATTGCGTCAGACAAATCTAACCCCAAAAGTTTGCAATCTTTAAACTCCACTCGATGTAGATTTCCTCCACAAAAACGTACATTCGATAAATTACAATTCTCAAATATCACATCGGTTACATCTATATTGACAAAGGAACTGCTTAAAAACGTAACGTTTCTAAAAATAACTTTTGAGAGAATCAGCCTTTCGATTTCCTCATTCTCGATTTGCGAATTTATCACCAAACAGTTAACTATCTCCGCTTCTTCTTCATAAAAAACATCATGAAAATTAGCATGTGGCAAATCGGTTGAGACTTTTGGACGATCTATTTTTAATTTTGACATACTACACCTCTAAACCTTTCAATTACCATTCATTCCTAAACCATACTAAAAAATCAAATCATATTTAAGTCTTTATTTTTTAATAGAATTGTGTGCAAACTGGACCCTTCTTTCGTACTCTATCCCAATGAAAACGATCTGTCTTCTGCGGGAAAACTAAAATTGTCCAATAAAGCTCAAATCGTCATCGCCATGCTAGAAAAAAATCAATAAATCTTGTAAAGACTCTCCACCTTTTTGGTCGAGAGTCTTTTATACACCTTGGCAAAATTAATTTCAACCCCAAGGAACGTTCACATTGATCTTTTCCGCTAATGTCTTGCTATGCTCTCTTCTTTTCTTTCGATTCTCCGCCCTCATCGGTGCACTTTCATTCATCATGATTTCTTCTTCACTTACAGGTTTTACGTAAGGTACCGTCAATGCTTTTCCTTCTTTTGAAAGGGCCACAAACGTTAGAAATGAGGTTGCAGCTAATTGCCTTTCCCCTGTCATCAGATTCTCTGAGATTACTTTAACAAACACTTCCATGGAGGATTTTCCGACCCATGTGACATATGATTCCAAGCAGACTGAATGATCCTTTTGGATGGGAAATAGGAAATCCACTGAATCGGTTGAAGCCGTCACGATTTCACATCGTGCATGCCTTGAGGCAGAAATGGATGCGACATCATCGATCATGCTCATCAATTTTCCACCAAATAATGTTCCATGATTATTGGTATCCAGCGGAAATACCCTGCTTGTCTTAATCACTCTAGATTGTGAACATGTTTTTGTTATTCTATCTGTCATCGCTCTTCCTCGCTTCTTCTTTTTGATTATTATACTCTAATTTTTGGCACGTACTATCCTCTGTTTTTATTTAAAAACCATTTCATGAAATTTACACAACGTTAAAACTAACTTCATGTTCCTGTTTTATAATTAAATCAAATGAATGATCAAGGAGGAAAAACCATGCATAGGGTGAAGAATTCTGTGATAGGGAATGTGGAAGGAATATTACGAGATTACGAGGATGGGTACAAATGGGAAGCTTTAGTAAATGAATTATCCTACAGCGATCTAAAACATCTCGTCTCATTAGCGAAAGAAGCCGAACAATGCAAAAAAGTACTTTCTGACATTGCAACGATTGTAAGATCATCAACTGAAAAAGAAACCGTAGAAAAAATAATGATTAAGTTATCGCAACCGTAAAAAGAAATCCCATTTAAGCAGTGAAAAACCAAAGCTTTGATTCCAAGCCCTGGTTCACTTTTTCACCTATTCTAGAACCTTTTCACATAACAATCATAATCATTTGATAGTTGCATTCCCATGATTTCGTATAAGGTCTTGGCCTGAACATTATCTGGAGCCGTCTCTAATTGCACAAAATATGCATGTCTTTCTTTACAAAACTGAAAAACTTCCTGTATTAAAGCTCTTCCTATACCCTTCTTTCTATAGGTTGTTTCCACAAATAAATCGTTTAGGATGTATCCTTTTTTCATACCAACAGACGAAAAGGTTGGATAAAGCTGCGCGAATCCAACTGCCACTTCTCCCTCCATCGCTAGAAAAATGACCGACTCTTGATTTCCTATTCTTTCTTGAAGAAATTGTCTTGCGCCTTCGAGATTGCTAGTTTGATCGTAAAACATCCGGTACGCATTGAATAGTGGAGTGATTTTTTCTAGTGAAGCTATATCTGCCTTCATAATATCCATCTTTCTCTTCCCTTCTTTTCACTAAATCTATTTATATCTTACAAGCAATCTGACATAATAAAAGGAACAGTTTTCATTAATTTTACATGTCAGATAGGAGTATAGATGAAAGAGCTAGTTCTACAACTAAACGATAAAAGTCCTAAATATAAACAAATCTATGAACACGTTCGTTCCCTTATCGAAGAAGGACTACTTCTAAAAGATACGAAGCTTCCGTCCATTCGTCAGTTAGCTATAATTTTGCATGTGAGCCGAAACACGACTCTTATTGCTTACGAACAGTTAGTAGCTGAGGGTTATATACGAAGTGAAGAAAAAAAAGGATACTTTGTTGAAGTGTATGAGCCCATGGATTTACAGCAATCACTTCGAATAGAGAATCACCTCCCTTCTAGTGAAACATCGATTAAAGTGAATTTCCGTGCCGGAACAATCGATCAACAAGCTTTTCCCTTAAAAGCTTGGCGAAAATGTAGTAACGATGTATTAAAGGAAGACATGATCTATTGTTACGGAGATAATCAAGGAGATCCCCTTCTTAGATCTCAACTATCTAGCTATTTACTTCAGTCAAGGGGAATCCAAACCACACCGGAACAGATCATCATCGGTAGCAGCACACAGCAGCTTCTGATGCATTTGTCTCTATTTCTACAAAAAGATTTTTCAAGCATTGCAGTAGAAAATCCTGGCTATGACGGAGCTCGGGTAGTTTTTCAACTTCATGACTATCACCTTCATCCCATAGAAGTCGGATCAAAAGGACTATCACTTAAACAGCTTGAAAGGACAGACTCCAAGCTTGTATACATCACTCCGTCCCACCAGTTTCCAACTGGTGTTACCATGCCTGTTCCAGAACGTCAGCAATTATTGAAATGGGCAGAAGCGCAGAATGGTTTTATTATAGAAGATGATTATGATAGCGAATTCCGTTATAAGCAGCAGCCGATTCCAGCCTTAGTTTCCTTACAGCCAGGTGCACGTGTGATATATCTTGGTACTTTTTCAAAAGCATTTATCCCTTCGATTCGTTTAAGCTACATGGTATTGCCATCTATTCTAATCAAACCTTATGTAAAGCAGTTCTCCGGACTCGAACAAGGTACCTCGAGCATTCATCAGCGAACGATGGCACGTTTCATGGAACAAGGTTTTTGGAATTCACATATACGGAAAATGCGAACCACATACAAACGAAAAATGCACACACTTGTCACCTGCTTACAGAATACATTCGGTGAAAAAATTGAAATCATTGGTTCTCAATCAGGATTGTATGTACTAATACGTTTTCGTGGATCAACAAAGGAAGAACAATTGATTCAACAAGCACTATCACACGGAGTGAAAGTGTATCCTACATCCAATTACTTTGTAACAAACGAACAAAGAACCATTCTTAAGCTTGGTTTTAGTAATCTATCAATAGAACAAATTCAATTAGGCGTGCAGTTGCTGAAACAAGCTTGGAGGTTTTAGGCATTTCTCCAAATATTTCCTCATTTAATAATAGTAGACCTTTTATAGAAATGAGGAAATTGCGATGTACAACCTCTATTGTCGAATGTACCAATTCGCCTATAAAACTGCCGCTCCTTTTTTTAATTGGAGAAAGCCTGAGCTTTTAGAAGGAGAAAACAGTCTGTTCAAGCTTCCTCCACTCTTAAAACTAAAAGGAATTGGGAGCGTTTTAATTGTGACTGATAAAGGGATTACATCCATTGGATTGCTCGATCGCTTCCTAGCTGGGTTAGAAGGGAAAGAAATTGACTATGTTATTTATGACGAAACCGTACCAAATCCAACGATAGAAAATATTGAAGAAGCTTTGCAATTATACAAAGACCATCAATGCCATGGAATTATCGGCTTTGGCGGCGGCTCACCAATGGATTGTGCAAAAGGAGTCGCTGCTCGAGTCGCACGACCAGATAAAACGATACCTGAAATGAAGGGACAGCTGAAGGTAAGAAAGCCCACTCCTCCACTCATTGCGGTACCAACAACTGCCGGAACAGGGAGCGAAGCAACGGTAGCTGCGGTCATTTCAAACAGTGCAACACACGAAAAATATGCCATTAATGACCATATGTTAATCCCGGATCTGGCCGTTCTCGATCCGATGCTTACCGTAAAGCTTCCCCCTCAAATAACCTCGACAACCGGAATGGATGCACTCACTCACGCGGTTGAAGCATACATTGGCCGAAGCAATACCGAGGAAACCATTCAATGCAGCAAAGAAGCAGTTCAATTAATCTTTGAAAATCTATATGAGGCGTATTCGAATGGATCAAATATAGTGGCTCGAAAAAACATGCAAAAGGCGTCGTATTTGGCCGGGGTTGCGTTCACTCGTGCGTATGTTGGCTATGTTCACGCCATCGCCCATACATTAGGTGGATTTTATTCGGTTCCCCATGGCCTAGCGAATGCCATTATTCTCCCTTATGTGCTAGAGTATTATGGAGAGAGCGTCCATCAACCGTTAGCTGAATTAGCTGATTTAATCGGTATTACCACAGTTGACGAAACAGACTCTTATAAAGCCCAAAAATTTATTGAAGAAATTAAAAAGCTAAACTGGGACATGAATATCCCTAATACCTTCGATTGTCTACGGAATCAGGATCTTCCGATCATGGTGGATCGTGCGTTTCGTGAAGCAAACCCGCTATATCCGGTTCCAAAAATATTAGACAAACACGATTTATTTAGATTATATGAAATGATTAAGGAATAAATAGGAGTTGCACATATGGAGAACTACCAATCAATCATATTAAAACAAAAAGCTTTTTTTCGTTCAGGAACAACAAAGGAATTGAACTATCGAATTCAGTCATTAGAAGCACTTCGGGAAGCCATTCGGAAAAATGAGCAGTCCCTTTTTCATACCTTAAAAGAGGATTTAAATAAATCCGAATTTGAAGCGTATGCCACTGAAATTGGGGTCGTTCTTGAGGAATTTCGTTTTACTCTTAAGCATCTAAGCGACTGGGTCAAACCAGAAAAAGTAAAAACACCTGTTAGTCATATTGGTTCGACCAGCTATATATACTCAGAGCCTTACGGTGTGTCCCTTATTATTGCACCATGGAATTATCCATTTCAACTGGCTATAGCACCACTTATAGGAGCCATGGCAGCGGGGAACTGTGCGATATTAAAACCGTCAGAGTTAACACCCAAAACCTCTGCATTGTTAAAAAGGATGATTACTGAACTTTTTCCAGAAGAATATATTGCCGTAGTGGAAGGCGGAGTCGAAGCAAGTCAAGCACTTCTTGCAGAGAATGTGGACTACATTTTCTTTACCGGTAGCGTTCCTGTTGGAAAAGTCATTATGGAGGCAGCAGCCAAAAATCTGACTCCCGTTACACTCGAATTAGGCGGAAAAAGTCCTTGTATCGTTCATCACGATGCGAATATGAAGCTCGCTGCCAAACGAATTGCCTGGGGGAAATTTATTAATGCCGGTCAAACCTGTGTGGCACCTGATTACTTGTATGTTCATGAAAGTATAAGAGATGAGTTTTTACAGGAATTTCAGTTGGCAACTCAAGAGCTGTATGGTGAAAAAGCACTCGAAAATCCTGATTACACACGTATCGTGAGCAAACGACATTTTGACCGATTGCTAACCTTTTTAAATAATGGACACATGTTCATGGGTGGTGTTTCTAATGAGGAAATGCTAACGATTGAACCAACTGTTTTGACAGGAATCTCATGGGATGAACCCATTATGCAGGATGAAATATTCGGTCCGATTCTCCCCGTACTTCCGTATCGTGAACTTTCAGAGGTTATTGATGGTATACATAAACACCCGAATCCTTTAGCACTGTATCTTTTCTCAGAGAATGAACGCGTTCAACAAGAGGTTTTACAACATATTTCTTTCGGTGGTGGCTGTATCAATGATACCGTTTATCATCTTGCCTCTCCCTACCTTCCTTTTGGTGGAGTAGGCTCAAGCGGAATAGGTGCATACCATGGAAAAGGAAGCTTTGACACATTTTCTCATCGTAAAAGCGTACTAAAGCAAACAACAAAATTTGATTTACCCTTCCGCTATCCGGATGTGAAGGATGGTTTGAAAAAATTAAAGTGGTTTCTGAAATAAAGTGAAAAAGCCTTTACGCTTTTTGTTGCGTAAAGGCTTCACGAAATCGCATGATCAACCCGTTTGGCCGTACCCTTCTTGTTGTCCACTAGAAAAAAGTAGCTCATGAATAGAAACCAATCGGATATCAAACTTATAATTTCTATTGCGTATCTCTACCATTCCGTTCTTGTAATCGTGCATAATTATGTAATCTTGATTTCTATGTACGACCATTGTTCCTTCCAAAGAACATCCCCTCCTAGTCGATAAAATGTGATTTCTCAGATATATACCCTTTATACTATTTGTTAAACATTTTTTTAATATAAATTCTACTATTTCATAAAAATTATTGATTCATCTTATACGTATTGGCGGTTTCGATTCAAACTAGTTTACATAAAAATATTATAGTTTATTAATTTGTATTGTACCTAAGATACATGGAAACGTACCGGCTATTTCCCTAGTGTTCACATTTTATTCAATAAGCTTTTAACAAAAAAATAAATCCACTTCAACAAGAAGCATAATCTATGAATCCCTTACTCATTCGTAAGGGATTTTCTATTTCCATAGTTACCTCAAAAGCATTCGTTTCAGCTTCATAAAACCGTTCATAACAGCGGCATCTCTTCCCATTTTGTTCCGTTGATTCCTAATAGGTCTCATGTGCTGCATAA
The DNA here is from genome assembly GCF_023715225.1 of Robertmurraya korlensis. Classification (GTDB taxonomy): domain Bacteria; phylum Bacillota; class Bacilli; order Bacillales; family Cytobacillaceae; genus Robertmurraya_A. The sequence goes on along the minus strand of NZ_JAMBNS010000004.1, from coordinate 121,035 downwards.
ATATTTCGTCACACACTCGAGGTGATCCATGGCGACGAAGACAATTATCATGCTTCATACAAAGTGCGTCTAATTGATTGACGGGACGTCCTGGTCCACTACAACCTGGACCACAATAACGATAACCTGGATAACAAGGCACGTTATCCCCTCCTTATTTTCATGTTACTAACAGTTTATGCCACTCCCCGTTCTTTTGTATGGAGGGATGTCCAACAAAAATAGGAGCCCAAAAATTTTTTAGGACCCCTTCTACTATTATAACTTAAACTTCCTTACGAGTTCCTGAAGGTTTTCAGCCATTTCTGATAGTGATTTGGCTGATAAACTTACTTCTTCAAGTGATGCGAGTTGTTCCTCAGTGGATGCGGCCACATTTTCTGAAGACGACGCGTTTTCCTTTGCGATTTCAGATAATTCATAAGATGTGTCTGTTACATTTTTGATTTCTGCAGTAATTTGTTCTGCTATTTGTGATACTTCTTCAATTTGAGGTGCCATGACTCTGACCCCATTTAAAATCTCGTCAAACTTCTCAATCGTTTGATTGGATACAAGTATTCCATCTTGCACACTTTTTGTTGCGAGTTGCATCGTTTCTACCGATTTCTCAGTATCTACTTGAATTGCTCGAATGAGTTCTGCTATTTGACTTGCTGAGCTTTGAGATTGATCAGCGAGTTTACGAACTTCATCTGCCACAACAGCAAAGCCCTTCCCTTGCTCACCAGCTCTTGCTGCTTCAATCGCTGCATTTAACGCTAACAAGTTCGTTTGATTAGAAATATCACTTATCACACCGATAATCTCATTTACTTGCTTTGAACGGTCATAAAGTGATTTAATTATCGCATCAGAACTTTCTACTTGCCTATGAATCTCGTTCATTTGTGCCACTGTATGTTGAACCGATTCTCCGCCCTCTTCAGCATGTTTCACCGCTTGTTGTGTGAGTGAATTTACCTGAATAAAATTGGTTGTCATGGTTTCCATACCTTGACTAATTTCATTCATCGTACTTACCGTTTTATCGATTCCGATTGTTTGACTTTCCGCACCATTTGCTACTTGTTGGATAGAGTTTGCAACCTGTTTGGTAGCAATCGTTGTTTCATCAGATGATGCCGTTAATTCTTCTGCAGCTGCCGCTACTTGCTCTGTGTTCATATCCACTTGAGTAATGATATCTTTAAGATTGTTAGTCATATTTCTAAACGAAACAGCCAACTCAGCAATTTCATCCTTACCTTCAACTCCAATTTCGTGAGTTAGGTCCCCTTCACTTATCGCTAAAGTGCTGCCAATTAAACGACGAATTGGTTGTACAATGGAACGGACGATGAAATAAGTTACGACAGTTCCGACTATTAGAGCAATCACAACGGTGATTAATGTCTTATTAAAAATGGGAGAAGCACTCTCTTTAATTTCATTTGTATACATCGTACCACCAATTTTCCAGCCTGTTAGTTCATTCGTTGTAAAACTCATCTTTTTATCTTTGGAGTCTAATACATAGTCAAATTCACCCTTGTTGTCCTTGTACATAAGCTGATAATGATCTTCTTCAGCTATGGTTCCTGCTTCTACCGTTGGGTGATAAATCATATTCTTTTCTCTTCCAAGAATAATTACATAACCTTCATTTCCAATTTTAATTTTGCTTGCCGACTGTGTAATATTGTCTATCATTAAGTTAATACCGATAACACCACTGCCGTCATCTGTTGTTCTTGCAACAGTAATAACCATTCCACCTGAAGAAGCTTCATACGGATCTGTAATGATTACTTGTCCTTTATTCGCCATCGCTTCTTGATACCACGGACGTTGACGAGGGTCATAATCAGCAGCTAGTTCTTTTCTTGGATTTTGAATCATCAAACCGTCTGTTGTTCCTAAAAAGATACTAACAGTTTCAGGATGAAGGTTTGTATATTGTTCTAATTTCACACGTAATTGTGGGCTATCCTCGCCATTAACCAAGTCAGATGTGACCATTTTTGCAAAGGTTTCAGCATCATGTACTTTTAGACTGATGGAACTTGTAATGAAAGAGTCTAGTAACAATATACTTTCTTTGGAAGTGGACATCATTTGTTTTTCGATTTCCTGCTCTGCACTTGAATACGCAAGTGTACCGATAATGGTTGATGGTAACAAAAGAATACCTAGGGAAAACAATATTAGTTTCGTTCTAATTTTTAGTGATACAAATTTTTTCAGCAAGTTAAACCCTCCAAGATGATCTATTTTAACAATGTCACTATGTATATCGGTTTAACCACTACAATGATTAGTTTTATTTTTATCTAAATTGTGAACAGGAGGGTCAAAAATGACACAGTCAAACAAACAATCATATAACTATCCCCAAATGACAACCATCTTGTTCTGGTGTGGGTTAGTCGTATTAAGTAGCATGTACGTGACCATCCCTTTAGCCACCGTGCTGTCTGATAGTTTTCATAAAAGTATGACTCAGGTGGCTTCGCTTGCAAGTTCCTATTCCATTTGTTATGCGGTTGGATGTTTACTTTACGGTCCATTTTCCGATCGTTATGGACGAAAAGTATTTTTAGTTGGGAGTCTTAGCCTTTTAACAGTGCTCACTTTTGCGATAGGTTTTGTAGACAATTTTTACATTCTACTTATCCTGAGAGGGTTACAAGGACTTATTTCTGCTGCCTTTGCTCCTATCTCCTTGGTGTATGCAGGGGAAATGTTTCCACCAGAAAAAAGGTTAACAGCTGTTGGATTTGTCAGTTCAGGACTTTTGATGGCTGGAGTTGTAGGCCAAGTATATAGTGGACTAGTCAATGAACTTTGGGGCTGGCAGGCTATATTTTTCCAGCTAGGCATTCTTTATTTCCTAACACTTGTACTAATTATTGTCTTCTTACCAAAAGATGAAATGACGAGACCTCATGTACATATGCTGGATGCTTTCAAAAAAATGACCTTATTAGGAAAACAACCACAGCTACTACTGGCCTTTTGTATTACATTCTCCCTACTATTTTCATTAGTTGGTATGTATACAATTCTAGGAAGCTATCTATCAAATCAGTTTGGTCTAACAGAAAAAGAGATCTTATTTGTTCGTGCAGTTGGTATTATAGGAATGCTCTTATCCCTGTTTGCCGGAAGACTGGCACAAAGACTAGGGACAACAATGATCCTGAAAATAGGATTGGCTCTTGCTGCTGCTGGATTGTTTGGAATAGGAGCAAGCCCGTCTCTCCCGTTAATTATTTTTTTCAGTATTATTTTTGTATTGGGAATTGCGACAGCCAATCCAATCGTTATCTCTGTTGTTAGCCAACTAGCTGGCCATGCAAGAGGCAGTGCCGTTTCGTTCAATGCCTTTATTTTATTTGTTGGAGCAAGTACTGGACCTATTTTGGCATTGACCTTAAATGAAACAGGAATTTACCAATTGTCCTTTAGTGTATTGGGATGTATATTGATGGTTGCTGTTTTCCTTTCCTTCTTTATAAAAATGACCTCTTCAGCACAGGTTAAAGTCAAGCCAAGCAATTAAAAATTTGTTATATTATATTCAATCAATCATGAAAAGGAATGAGTACATGTTTTCAAAAAGAATCACCCATCAAGAAGACTTACAAAAAGCTTTTTCCATTAGAGAAAAGGTTTTTGTTGAGGAACAAGGTGTGCCACTAGAGGAAGAGTTTGATCAGTTTGATACTTTAGACGCAGATTGTGAACATATTTTAGTTTATTATCAGGATGAAGCGGTCGGTACTGGACGAGTAAGATATGTTGACCATTTTGGCAAATTAGAAAGAATTTGTATATTAAAAGATTATCGGAAATATGGCCTAGGGAAATTAATTATATCAGCACTAGAAGAGATCGCACTTGAAAAAGGCATGACACACGCAAAATTACACGGACAAACACAGGCTGAAGGCTTTTATCAAAAACTGGGCTATTACACCGCCTCCGATGTTTTTATGGACGCAGACATCCCCCATGTTTTAATGATAAAAATCTTTATGAAATAATTATTTTCAACAATAAAAAGCGTATTGCGTGTTCTAAGCAATACGCTTTTTAACCTATACATGTTTTGTGTAAAATTACTACAGGAACGAAACTACTTCAGCGGTACATACCCCGATCTCTCGACAATTTCCTGACCCTGCCCTGATTGAATCCATTGAATAAACCCTTCAAGATGAGGGTTTTGACTGTTTCCCGTAATAGCATAGAAATTGGCGACAATTGGATATGTTTCATTCTGAATATTATCTTTTGTCGGCACCACTCCATTAACGGCAATGTTCTTTATTTTCCCATTCTGAACCATCTCCTCGGCAAAATGTCTGAATGAGTAACCGATAGCGTTCGGACGGTTTTGATAATTACTTGATTCACGAATGATGCCTCCCATCCCTGTGACGATATCCTTTGAGGGAGGGTCCATAATAGGTGTATCCCCCATAAAATTGATTAACGCTGATTGACTGCCACTTCCTTCTGGTCGTTGGTAGGCACGAATTTCTTCGTCTTCTCCTCCTACTACCTTCCAATTTGTAATTTCTCCTGCATAAATTTCTTGAATTTCCTTAATAGATAGCTCTTCCACTGGATTGTCTTTGTGAACGAAAAACACAAATGCTTCTCTTCCAATCGGTGTTAAAGTTAGTTCCACCCCTTGAAGTCTAGCGAACTCCATTTGTTCTTCAGATGGATGTGCCATAAAAACCATATCAACCTCACCTTTAACTAAACGCTCGAACGCAAAACTCGTTTGCGTTGACACGACTTCACTTTCATCCAATGAATAATTTTTATCCGGGTAAACGGCTTGAACAAATCCCGCATAAACAGGATAGAGGGCCGTCGCCCCATCCAGCGTTGGAAGATTTTCTTCAATTTTAAATGTAGATGCCTCATTTAACGTAACAACCTTCGAGTTTTCAACAAACGGGCGATATTGAGATAAATCCACATCTTGCGTACTTACCACTTCTAGACTTTTTACATAATACTGATATCCCTCAAAACCACCCACCGTACATAGAGCAAGACTGATAAATGCCAAAGTAATACGTTTTACTACCTTTTTCTTCAATTGATTATAAACACCCAGTATCGAGATAACAATCAAACCTAGTACCACAATGGGTGTAAAAATCGAATAAAATTCTGCAGATCTTGAGATTGCTAAAATAATAGTTCCATAAAAACCAATAAATCCAAAAACGATAACAACAACAATCGCCCCAAATAACTTCATATTTTCCTCCCAATAAACAAATAGTGTATTTTTACACTAATTATAACTTTATTTACAATTCAAAGGAAGAGGATTTGGAAAATTTTATAGGAAAATCAAAAGACCTTCCAACTAATTACTGTTGGAAGGTCTTTACTCCACTATTTGCTTTCTTAAAAGAACTTCTATCTCCTTAGCGGGAAGGGGCTTACTAAAGTAATACCCTTGGGCAAAATAACAGCTATTTTCTTTTAAAAAAGTCATTTGTTGTTCATTTTCTACTCCTTCAGCAATGACTTGAAATCGTAACCGGTTGCCAAGTTCGATAATCGTTTTTACGATCACCTCTCCGTCTTCATGCTGATTGATTTCATCAATAAATGATTTATCAATTTTTAATTTATCAATTGGGAAGTGTCTTAAGTAATTTAAAGAAGAATACCCCGTCCCAAAGTCATCTATGGCAAATTTCACCCCTAGATCTTTAATCTTTTTCATAATGCTTAAGGCTTGTTCAACATTGCTAGTTACACTTTCGGTAATTTCTAGTTCGAGATATCTCGGCTCGAGGTCATACTCTTCTAATATTTGATTAACGGAAGCAACAAAGTTTTTCTCTCGAAATTGTAAGGGAGATACATTTACCGCTACACCCTCAATCGTTAAACCCAAGTCAATCCATTGCTTACACTGAGTACAAGCCGTTTTTAATACCCATTTTCCAATCGTGAAAATAAGGCCTGTCTCTTCAGCAAGTGGGATAAATTCTGCTGGGGAGATAAAACCAAATTCAGGGTGCTTCCATCGGATTAATGCTTCTAATCCAATGATTCGATTAGATACAAGGTCTACCTGTGGTTGATAATAAAGGCTCAATTCATTATTGGTAATGGCATTTCGCAGACCAGTTTCTAATTCCATTCTCCTTCGATGACTAAGATTCAGTGAAGAAGTGTAATATTGAAAATTATTTTTTCCATTTTCCTTTGCATTGTACATAGCAATATCCGAATTTTGGATAAGTGACTCGACATTTTCTCCATCTTTTGGATAGATACTTATACCGATACTTGTTGAAATGAACATTTGTCGGTCTTTGATTACAAAAGGAGAGGCTAACAAATAAATGATTTTTTCTGCTGTTTCAGACACTTTTGATCGTTTATCCGTTTCAAGGACAATAATAAATTCATCCCCCCCATAACGAAAGATTTTCCCTTCTTCACCTACAGAGTTCGTTAGTCTTGTAGAAACTTTCTGCAATAAAAGATCTCCAAAACTATGTCCATACGTATCATTGATCATCTTAAACCGGTCTAAATCCAGAAACATGACAGCAAAAGTATGTCCGCTCTTTTCGTTTCTTGTTACCACTTCGTTTAAATGCTCATATAGTAGATTGCGGTTGGCCATGCCGGTTAATGAATCATAGTATGCTAATAATTGAACTTGTTCCTCTGCCTTTTTTCGTTTTGAAATATCTCTTATAATGACCTGAACTGCTTCTTCCCCTTCATATGTAGTTAAAAACGCCATAATATCCGTAAAAATCACTGTACCATCTAGCTTAAGAATACGATATTCACTAATTTCTGAAATTCCCTTTTTCACTTGCTTCATTTTTTCAATAGCCTGGTTTAAGTCCTCTGGATAAATAAAATCTAGCACATCTCTCCCAATGACCTGTTCAGATTGATGAGCTCCAATTAACTTTAAGCCTGCTTGGTTCACGTAAATGATTTCTCTATTTTTATGAATAAGTGTCGTTTCTGGAGAAAATTCAACTAGTTTTCGGTACCTTTCTTCACTTTCCAATAGTTTTCTTTCTGCTCTATCACGTTCGGTAATATCTTGAACAAGAATGATATAACGTCCTGCATCCTCTTCATCAGCGATGGACACACCTTTTCCTTCAAGAAGAATGGTTCTCCCACTTTTGTTCTTTATTTTATATTTTATTGGGATATTATGATTTCCTTGGATATAGTTGTACCTTAATTTTGTTATCTCTTCTTGGCAAAAAATTTCTTTCACCGTTTTTCCTATGTAATCCTGTGGGTGATAGCCAACAATAGATTGAAGGGACGGAGAGATGTACTCCAATTTGCCCTTCTGATCAATTACCACTATTAAATCAGAAGCATTTTCTACGATGAGCCTGTAATAACGCTCATCTTTAATAATATCTTTGATCATTTTTTTTAATAAATTATAAAAAACAATACCGCTTAATATGATAAAAGCTAAACCCTTTGACGTATTCATCCATTCAGGGATATAATTTAGGTTTCTTTTAAAAATATAGTCAGATAATAAAACCCATAAGCTGCTTATGGTGATATAAATAATGACAAAGTTTAATGCTGCTTTCTTTGCTACTCCCCAATCCTTCCACATGCAGACACCATTTCCCTTCACAAATACCAAATGCATTTTTTCTATTATTTGTATTCACTCCTTAATAATGCAAAAAACTGGATAGACCTATAACAGGTCCATCCAGCTTCAAATTACTTCACCATAGATTCTGCAAGTTCTCTTAATACTTTAGCTTGTTCTTCTGTAAACGCTTTGCCACTTTGCGCTTTCACTTGGTTCATAAATGCTTGAAGCTGACCGTTGTGAGCAGATGTATTACCTTTTTCTTCTGACTGTTTAGCTGACATCAGTTTTGATTCAAAGGAGCTAAGGTCTTCAGTGCTTCCATTCGTAACCAGGAATTGGTCGGTCAAGCTTGGTAATCGATCATAATCAACAATCACCAAAATGTTGATGGATTGACTCGAACGATTACCAGCTTTGTCCACTGCTTCAACTGAGAACGAATGAGCTCCCAAGCCTAGCTCGTATGCATGTTTTGAGATTTTTACATCCCTCAAGACAATAAAAAAAGGTAGGTTACAGATTTTTCTGCTTACCTACCCTTTTTTTAAATTTTAGCCTTCTTTTCAAAATGAACAAAGAGATCAGTAATCTTTTTTGCAATAACAGCTACTAGAAACTTTGCTAAAAATATATGAAAATAATTGGCTCCCCTGTCTAGCTGAAACAAGCCTATTGCCTCACAAAATGGTTTAAATAGAAACGCAAAAAAAGCAGAAACGGCAAGCATATATAGATAGTAATTTTTATTATTCCTTATGATCCATTGATAGACTAACATGTACGTTACCGGAACTAACGAGACATCTAGTGCGAGATTAGCGGATAATATCGGCAAGATTTTATAAGGATAAAACCAATACGTTTTATTCGCACCAAAAATGTCTTCATATGTAAAAAATATATGAACACTATAACCATAGAAACCAAGAAGAAGTGCTTTTGACCGGTCAATTTTAAAATATAGGACGATTAGGGGCACAACTAAAGCTGCCAAACAAACCCAAAACTGCCAAGTATCAAAGCTCGAATACTCACGCCAATATATAGCCAGTGAATCGGTAAAGTCTAACTGCTTGTCTTTTATCTTCTCAATATGATTACTCTGATTAGCCATGGTAATCCCCTTTAGTAATTTTTGAGTTTAGTTTGTTTTTCACCTGTAAAATATATACATTTCCTTTTTTATGTTCTAATCACGAACCTATATGACTGCATTTACCTATAATTGATTGTAAATACTAAATGTGGAGGTGAAAATGTTGAGGAAAAAGACTGGTACAAAGATTCATCTTACTTTGCTACTAATTGTTATTGCTATATTCACTTGGTCTGCCATTAAACCTGTTGGATATAGAATATGGACCTTGGAGGTACTCCCTGCGGTTATTGGACTCCTTGTTGTGATAGCTGTCTATAAAAAATTTCAACTAACGACCCTTTCTTATTTAATAATTGCTATTCTGTCCATTTTCACGTTTATAGGAGGGCACTATACATACTCTGAAGTCCCCCTTTTTAATTGGATTAAAGATGATTTTCATTTTGAGAGGAATCACTATGATCGGTTTGGTCATTTTCTTAAGGGACTTTTAGTCATTGTAATTAGGGAAATCTTAGTCCGAACTTCACCACTGTCAAACGGAAAATGGTTAGCTTTCCTATCCCTAAGTGTTGCCCTTGCAATTGCATCCTTATATGAAATTATAGAGTGGCTAGTCTCCGTCATCACCCATGGAGGAAAGGCATCGAGGGATTTTTTAGGAACTCAAGGTGATATATGGGATTCTCAGTGGGATATGTCTCTGACCTTATCAGGCTCCATCATTGCTTTGGTACTCCTTACTCGTATTCATAACAAATACTTGAGGAAAAAGACGGATGGATAACCACTCATCTAATTTTTTCCTTTGGTTATACATTCTGAGTAAGGAGGACATGAGATGAAGAATAAATTAGAGATGAATATCTTGAAAGCTTTACTAGTCATCAGTTTGGGATTGTTTATTAACTTAATAAGAAAACCTCCAATAAAAGATTGGTTACTGGTATTTTTAATAAAAAGTTATTTTGCTACCTTTATTGATAACTTACTTGTAAGAAAAGGGTTTCTAAAATATCCTGTGAATATAATCAGTGGGTTTTTTAAGATTACTAAACCTCTTCTTTTATGTTTGTTCTTTTTTCTTGGTACAAATATGTTCTTTTTGATCAATCATACATGAAGCATCTTTAATAAAAACAACTGAAATATGCCAAATTTCACCCAGTATTCACAGATGGTGAATGGAGGCAAATAAAAAAGCATGGACCTAAATTCCGATGCTTTTTTGATCTTGTTTTAAACATATTTATAGGGTAACACCAATATAAACAGCTGTTCCCCACATGACGATTGCTGAGATTTTATTCAAAATCAATAAGAAGCGACCAGAATGATCAAGCCTTCCTGTCATTCTTCCGACAATTCCTAAGCTAAGGAACCACAACCATGAGACAAGTATGCAAGAAACGGCAAACGCTAGTTTCTCCACCCCTAAATAGGCTAAGGAGCTTGTTCCGATCACTCCAATTGTATCTAAAATGGCATGAGGATTTAGTAAAGAAACACTCATTGCAAAAATAACTTGTTTTTTCGGAGAAAACGATATTCTACTCTCTCCTTCATTCATAGTTGACTTACTATTCCAAGTAACAAATCCCATATAAATGAGAAAAATAATGCCTGCAACAAGTAAAAGCATTCTTAACCAATCAAATTCAAGAACCACAACAGATACTCCTAAGACCGCTAAAGAAATAAGTAACGTATCACAAATAGCGGCTGTAATAATGACTGGTAACGCGCCTAAAAGTCGAGTCTGTGTGGCGCCTTGGTTAAAAACAAAAACATTTTGAACACCTAAAGGCAAGATTAATCCAAATGCTAAAATAAAACCATGAATAATTGCTTCAAACATGATAACTCCTCCTGCTGTTATTTCATATAGTTTATATGAAATAGTTGGATGAGTCAGCACTAATTGGAAAAGCCGATTTCCTAAAATAACGGAATTCGACTTTTTCATTTTTACTTATTCACATTCTTCAATGCCTTCAACGCTTTTCTTTCCAACCCATTTTCAGACGAAAATTCCACAGTCGCTTTCGGTAAAGCATTTTTATTATTTTTAAATTGCTTATCTTTATTTTTCGCCATCTTGTCACCTTCCTTATCTTTGATTGGGAATACGGTTTTAGTTTACTTATTTTTTTCGTACGTATTCACCTTTGAATAGAAGTAAAAACTTTGAACAAAATATCTATGTTTAAAGGGAGGTGTTACTATGCCAAATCGCAATGATAACAAGACAAGAAAGATTGAGTCTGAAAGTGCAAAGCGAGGAATGTCGCAGGAGGAATATGCTGCAGAATTAACAAGTAATAAAATGAAGAGCCAGCAGAAAAAACAAAAATAACACAAAAAGGCAGGAATTGGTTCCTGCCTTTTTTATATTATCAATAAACGTTCCCAAGAGTAAAGATCTCCCAGATAATAACATATTTAATTCGATAGGACTTCGATGTAATCGTGATATAATGTTAGAATACTATACATACAAATACTGGGGTCTTTTCTATGAAATGTTTTTCTACTAAAAGCTTGATTGTGTTTATCATCAGTCTTTTTGCATTTATGTCATATCACCAAATTACTTATGCTTCAAATAGCAGTATTGTTATTCCCTCACAGATAAAAGAATTAGACGTATCAGATAGGTTAACTATTTTTATTGATCAAGACCACTTATCTGAACAGGACATACTAAGCAAACAAGACCAGTTTATTCCGATAGATCAGGCGAAAGTGGCTGGGGATGTGTCAGATGCCACTTATTGGTTAAAGATACCATTATCTAGTTCTTTTGCTTTCAAAAGAGATCTGTTATTAGAATTGAAAAAGCCTCATTTAAGCTCTGTAACATTATACTCTTTGGAAAATAATAAGTTTGTCGAACAAGAAACAATCGGGTATAGCCTACCTTATGAGAATAGAACCATTAAACATCATAATCTTGTTTTTGCCCTGCATTTACAACCTAACACATCTTCAACCTATTTACTTAAAATACAATCCGATAGCTTTTTTCAAGCTCCTGTATCTATTTGGGATCCGAATGCTTTTTCTGCTAAAAATTATGAATTTCAAACGCTTCATGGTGTTTTCTATGGAATCATGTTGGCCATGATTATTTACAATAGTTTTTTATTTCTCTCCCTAAAAGAGAAAAATTATTTGTATTACATTTTATTTATAATGGGATTTACCCTGATGCAGTCGATCTGGGATGGCTTTGCGTTTCAGTGGCTTTGGGGGGATTATCCGTGGTGGGCATTGAGGTCAAATTCGTTTTTTATCGTTTGGACATCGCTATTTTCTTTGCAGTTTGCGAAGCACTTTCTTCAGTTAAAAACGAACGCTCCGTTATTATACAAAAATATTACTATTTTTAATATTTTTTGTGCCGTAGCCATCATACTTCCTTTTGTACTCAGTATTAGAACGGCAACGATGGTTAGTACGATTATTGCGACCATAGCGGTCATGTTCATTTTGATAATCGCTTTGAAGGTGAGATTCACTTCTAGAGAATCAAAATATTTCGTTGCAGCTTGGGCACTATTACTCGTGGGTGTTCTATTAAATATATGCGCTGCTTATCAGCTCTTGCCTTTAAATGCAGTTACATTATACGCACCAAAAATAGGGGTTTTAGTAGAAGTAATGGTCCTATCATTAGGGTTAGCAGATAAAATAAAACGTATTACATTAGAAAAAGAACTAGAAACAAGAAACGTTCAAACGTTAAAGCAATTTGCCATGTATGACCATTTAACCAAGTTACTAAATCGTAAATATTTTTTGGAATCGTCCCAAGAAACACTGTCTCTAGCCAATGTTTCCAACGAACCTGTTTCCCTTATGCTAATAGATATTGATCACTTTAAAAATATTAATGATACCTATGGTCATACCATCGGAGATCAAGCCATTGTATTTGTTGCTAATCAAATCCATAATATTTGCAAGAACTACGGAATCGTCGGTCGATACGGCGGAGAGGAATTTATTGTCTTTTTAAACCAATTAGATCATCATAGTGCTTCACAAATCGCTGAGGAACTAATCGAGCTTCATCGAACATCACCCTTTATGTTAGAGAACGGTCATTCGATCTATTTAACCATTAGTATCGGGTTATGTAGCAATGATTTTCAAGAGTATAAGTATGTGAATGAAATGATTTTACATGCTGATCATTCGCTGTATTATGCAAAGAACAACGGTAGAGATCAATTGGCTATTTACGGGTAGAAAAATAAGTACGCAAGAGGGCCACTCCCCTCTTGCTATTTTTTATTTCGCAAATCTATGGTTTCCAATCGTAATCGTTGTTTCACGAGAAAACACCCAGTTACTAGCTGCTGTTTGTGGATTATAAAAGTATAATGAACCTTGTCCCTGTCCTTGGAATGCTAGCGCCTCGTCAACTGCACGCTTTGATTCTTCATCTGCCGCTTGGTTGATGGTTCCATTTTGAACCGGTGTAAACGCATAATAACCTTGGTCAATTTGATAAATAACTTCACTTACTGTGTTTGGAAAATCAGGGTGGTTCACACGATTTAAAATAACTGTCGCAACAGCTACTTTTCCTGCATAAGATTCCCCTTTTGCTTCCGCGCTTACAAGTCTCGCTAATAAATCCTTATCAGCTGCTGACAAAGTAGTTGCCGGAATCACTAGCTTTTCACCTGGATATAATAGTGATGTCGTTTTGTTATTTTGATTCATTAACTTAAGAACAGAAACACCATACCTAGAACCGATATTCCAGAACGTGTCTCCTTTTTGTACTACATGTGTTTGAGTTGCAGCACCTGCTGCTGTTCCGAATCCAACCAATGTAAACGATAGAGTTGAGATTACTAGTAATTTTTTTAGCATTTTCATAGCTTATACCTCCAATTGCTGTTTTCTCGAACAACTAGTAGATTACCAGATGTAACATACCGTTTCATGAACCAAAATCTCCCTACAACTTGTTAATATTTCCAATAGCAATCGTGTCAACGGTTCACAAGCATTAAAAAGGGTATAATTACCAGTATGTTTTATTCGTTTTTTTCTTGATTAGGGTGATATTACAAACTTATTACTGAATGATGACAAACTTTTTTAGGAAAATACCTACAGATCGTTCAAATTTATCTCTACAAAATAAAAAAAGTAGAGCCGAGTGACTCTACTTAATTTATAGCCCTTAATACCTTCTGGATAGCTGCCCAATCTAAGTCTCCCCAGCCTTTTTCAATCGCATAACTATAATGAGATTGCGCTAAGGTGGCAATTGGTAACTCCGTTGATACCTCATTTGCTGCATCAATCATTAAGTTTACATCTTTTAACCCAAGCTTCAGCTTAAAGCCAGCTGGATCAAACTGTTCATTTAAAATCATTTTTCCATAAGCATTATAAACTGGTGATGCAAACAGAGAATTAATCATTTCTAAAAACTGCTTTGGTTCAACTCCATGTTTCTCCACCATAACGAAAATTTCTGATAAGGACTCTAACATAGAAACAAGTAAGAAGTTATTTCCCAGCTTAGCCACATTTGATAGATACCCTTGATCACCAACAGTAAAAACATCTTGTCCCAAAATTTGAAGGATGGGTATTACTTTCTTCCTTGCTTCTTCTGGACCTGCAACTATAAAGCGTAATGCAGTTTCTGCAGCGGCTTCAGGACGACCTAAAACAGTGGAAGATACAAAATGTTGACGGGCTTTTTCATGGTCATCCGTTAGTTTCCTTGCCAAGTGCACACTGATGGTACTGATGGACACATGAATGCCTCCTGGTTTTAACCCCTTAAGTATTCCTTCATCACCAAAAACGACGTTCTCCAAAGCTGTATCGTCAGATAGTATAGTAAGTACGATGTCCGTTTGTCTAGCTGTTTCAGCAGGAGTGTTTGCTATAATGGCTCCTTTTGTGGCTAGGTCTTGGCATTTATTTTTCGTCCGATTGTAAACCACTAATTCATAGCCATTTTTCAAAAGATTTTCCGCCATCGGGAACCCCATACTGCCCAAGCCAATAAATCCAACCTTCAATGATTTCACTCCTTATTTTAAAAATTTATTTTTTTTGTGATGTAAAAGTGTATGGTCCATACTTTATGACATACAGAAAAGACCTACACCCAAAGGGATATAGGTCTTCCGATTTTCCCTTGGCAACTCAGCCATCATAGTTCCTTTAGAACCTTAGACCCGTAGCTTTGCGTCCCCACCTTTCAATGAGTTTGCCTTTTTCAATTTTATTTTTATTTTAGCAAAGATATTATAGATGATTTGTCGAAAACAGTCGATAACTATGATAAAAGTCACTGTTTTTTTGTTCACATTCATCCTTTTTCCCTATTAATTAGATGATTAGTTTTTTTGGTTAAACATGTTTATCAAATACATTTTACGGGTATCAGTTCTTGGGGAAATGTAAAAGGGGGAACATCTCATGGAATTTACATATCAAGTTTCTTTTGATTTAAAAGACTTTATTGAAGAAAATAAAGAAAAATTTAAGAATTCACTTCTTGTCGAGGCTGTAAATGTAAAAGGTCGGATTGATGAAATACTAAGAATCGGTAATATTAACTTAGTTTCGAATGCTCAAAAATTAGTAATCGACATTATCGATGGCAATGAGGATGAACTGAAAGCTTTTGCCAAGCAAGAAGGAATTGTATGGGCTACCCATTCAATTGAATTATCTTTCAAACTAGAATGGATTCAAGCCATTCGACGAACACTTTGGAAATTTATTCAATCGTTTAATACTCTTTCCAACAAATATCAGCTAGATGAATTCTTTCAGCTCGAGTTACAAATTAATAATCAAGTCGACCAGTTTCTGAACACATTCTTTATAAGTTATTCAAAATACAAAGATTCTCTGATTGTTGCACAAAGACAACTAGTTGAAAATTTATCAGTTCCTATTATTCCGATCACTTCTTCAGTTTGCATTTTACCCTTAATTGGGACGGTAGACTCCTTCCGAACGGCAATATTAGAAGAAAAGGTTCTAACAGAGATTGGAAGACTTCGTATTCAAACCTTAATTCTTGATTTATCAGGCATTGGCGATATGGAACCTGACGTTATTGATCATCTGATGAAAATTATCGACGGCACTTCCATGATGGGTTGTCAATCGATTATCACCGGTTTACGTGCCGAAGTTGTGAAAAAGATGATACATTTAGATGTTGCAGCCTTCTATAAGAAGACAAAAACATTAGGCACCTTACAACAAGCATTAAGGCAATATTTTGTTCAATAAAAAACCAGGAGGAAATCCCCCTGGTTTCTAAATTGCAAATCGATGGTTTCCTATTGTTTCTGTGACTTGTCTTGATAAAATCCATGTATCCGTTGCAATTTCGGGATTATAAAAATAGATAGCCTCTGAATCATTCTCTTTGTCAACTAGAGCTTCTTCTACAGCTTCCATTGATTCTTCATCTGCTGGTTTGTTAATCTCACCATTTTGAACGGGAGAAAATGCATACGTACCAGACACCTGCTCATATACAACCTCTTTGACAGTGTCAGGGAACTGCTTATGCTCTACACGGTTAATAATCACCTCTGCCACTGCCACTTTCCCTTCGTACGGTTCACCTTTTGCTTCCGCAGTTACAAGTCGGGCCATCAATTCCTTTTCCTGATCTGTAACATCAATTTCCTTTTCATATAATGTTGGAAATTTATCATGATTTTCTTTCATTAATTCAAGAGCAGATTGATCAGTTTTATTTACTACTTTCCAAGATGTTTCTCCACTTTTCACTGAAAGAGTTGGTTCAGCTGCGCTCGAAGTAGTTTCAAACCCAACCAATGTGAACGATAGAGTAGAGAGAACAAGTAGTTTTTTTAGAATGTTCATAAAAAATACCTCCTTGCTTTCGTTAACAAGAAGGTTACCAGATGTAATATACCCGTGCATGTTCCAATTATTGGACAAATCATTTTTATTGACACAATATATTGATAAACCGGGCTTTATCCACCAATATGATGGGTGTAATTACCAGGTTTACTTAAGGAAAAAATGATTGCTTTTTTGTTTATTACATATATTTCAGGAATGTAACATGAGATCTTTCCACCTAAACCATACTCTTAAATCCATTTCCGACGACCTCACTCATATTATGTACACTAATAAAAGCTCGTTTGTCGATTTCATTAATATATTTTTTCAATGAATGAAATTCGCTTCGTTTTAGGACTATTGTAATAACTTCCTTTTGCTCGTTGCTAAAAACACCTTTTGCTTCATGCACAGTGGCGCTACGGCCTAGAGTTTCAATTATAAAGTTCTTAATTAAATCGCATTTATAGCTAATAATGACAACTTCCTTCGTTAAACTAAACTGTTGAATTAAATAATCGATAACAACGCCTCTTAACACAATTCCAAACAGTGCATATAAACCATTTTCCACACCAAAGGCAACAATCGACAATAGCACGATGATCATATCGGAAAACAATACGGCTTTACCTATATCAATCGAAAAATACTTATTCAATATCATGCCGATCAGGTCCATTCCTCCGGTTGAAGCTCCCTCATTCATCACGATGACCAGTCCAAGTGCAGCAACTAATACACCGACCATCAGTTGAATCAGTTTATCTTCACTAAGTGGCTCAGCCATAGGAGCCACTTCCCCAAACAACCAAACCATAAACGATAACATAAAGCTTGAATAAATTGTCTTTAAACCAAAGCTAAAACCAAGAAACATGAATCCTAATCCAAACAACACCACATTAAAGCATAACATTAATAAGCCTATTGAAACGTTAGGAAAAAAGTGATGCATCACAATGGTTAAACCACCTAGCCCACCGGCAGCGAATTGATTAGGCGCTAGAAAAAAGTGAATATTAATAGCTACTAGAGCAATCCCTAGATGTAAACTAAATATACGATAGGCTTGTCTCACTCTTCTTGACCCCACTCAACAGATAGATCATACGAAATTGGCGTTTCCATCATTTCTTTTACTTGAGACAGATCATTCGTTTGACCCAAGGCCCACATTAGTTTCGGTACGATTGCTTCTTTATTCATATCTCCAGAGACAATCACATGATACTGACTTACTTTCCGTCCGACTTCATATAAATACAGGTCTCCACCTTCTTCTAAACACTGAGTAGAGATGAGAACTGCTACACCTGCTTCTGTTAGTTCTTTTATCTTAGGCAACAAGCTTCTTTCCTCGAAAGGAACTCCGCCGTTTCCGTAGCTTTCAATGATAATTCCCTTATACAAGCCTTTTAAATAATCAAAAATCTCTGGCTTTGTACCAGGATGTAAGGTAAGAACGAACACATCTGGGCAAAGACTAACATCTAGTTTTAATGACTGTATCGTTTGCTCAGGTCGCCAGTAATACGTTACCTTGTTCTCTCTTACTTGTGCTACGTAAGGATGATTAATACTTTCAAACGCATCGAAGCTTTTCGTTCTCATTTTCACTGCTCTTGTACCAATGATTACTCGACCATCGAAAACGACATAAACACCACCAACGTTTTCACAAGCAAAGCAGATAGCGTCGTTAAGATTTTTAATCGCATCTGTTCTTTTGAAACTAATTGGAACTTGAGAGCCTGTTACAACAACAGGTTTATTTAATCCCTGTAGCATATAGGATAAAGCAGAGGATGTATATCCGAGTGTGTCAGTTCCATGTGTAATCACAAAACCATCATATTGATCGTAGTTATCTGCAATTTTAATAGCCATTTCAATCCAGTGCTCCGGCTGCATATTCGTACTGTCTCTATTCATTAAAATCTCACAAGTCACATCAGCTGCTAAGGATACATCTGAAGAATAGCTTAGGAGGTCCACCGGGGCTAGTCCTGGTACCAATCCGTCCTTTCCCTCTAACGATGCTATGGTCCCACCAGTTGCGAGCAGTAATATTTTTTTCATGGTTTCTCTTCTCCTCTACGTATATGTACGCGATTTGCAATTTATTATAAGCTTATTATAATTAATTCATTAAATAAAGCAATATATGTTTTCGATTCGCGCACATTTTTGTATTCTTGTCATTACTAACATGCTATAATGTACAAAACAAAAAGTCATTGGAGGAAGAATGAATCGTGTTATCTCGATTAGTAACTTTGAGGAAAAGTAGAAAGTGGTCGATGCAGGAAACGGCAGATCGTCTAGAAATCGCCAAAAGTACATATGCGGGATATGAGTATGGTTATAGAGAACCATCTTTGCAGGCATTGTCTGACATCGCCGACTTATTCGAAACAAGTGTGGACCATATTCTTGGACGAAGTGAGCAATCGTTAGAGTTAACCAAATCAATTGATGAGGAATCAATCTCACTCACACTTGATGGAGTATCGTTATCTAATGAAGAACTTATTGATTTTATCGCCTTTACACGTATAAAAAGAGAGCTTTCAAAAAAGGAAACTTTCATTAAAAAAGAAGCCTGAATCCACCATTCACGCTTCTCTTCTTATTACACTTTATTTAAAAAAGAAGCCTTTAAAAGCAAAGGCAATATTTTGTGGTCTTTCTGCCAAGCGACGCATAAAGTAGCCGAACCAGTCATCCCCAAATGGAACATACACACGAACTTTGTATCCTTCCTTAACTAGGCTTTGCTGAAGTTCATTTCGGAAACCATATAAAAATTGGAATTCAAATTGAGTAGTAGGAATGTTTTCTTGTTTGGTAAATTCCTTTACCTTTGAAATGATGTTATGGTCATGGCTGGCAATTGCCGTGTAGCTACCACTTTTCAAATGCTCTTTAATGATCGTCATATAGTTCTTGTCCACGTCAGATTTGTCCTGATAAGCGACTTCTGCAGGCTCTTTGTATGCTCCTTTTACAAGGCGAAGCGGAACTCCCGCTAATTCTTTCACGTCTTGCTCCGATCGATACAAATACGCTTGAATAACCGTGCCCACATTGTCATACTCTTTGCGTAATTCTTTTAAAATATCTAGTGTAATTTGAGTACGTGTTGAATCCTCCATGTCAATACGAACGAAGTTGTTGTATTGTTTTGCCGTGGAGACAATTTTTCTCATATTGTTTAAGCAAAATTGTTTATCGATGTCTAAACCTAATTGTGTCATTTTTACGGAAAGATTGCCATCTACCTTCGCAGATGCCATCGCATGTAACGTACGAACACAATAATCAGTTGCTTCACTAGCTTCTGCTTTATTCGATACAAACTCACCAAGATGATCCAGTGTGGCAACGATTCCATTTTTATTTAACTTTTTTACCGCTGCAATCGCTGTTTCAATCGTTTCTCCAGCAACAACTTGGCTAGCCCCAAAGCGAAGACCCCATTTTCTAGCTGCTTTGTTCATCGACTTGTTTTGCGACACTTTTAAAAAGAAATTTTTTGAAATCGCCTCTATCATTCTCTTTCTCCCCCATAAACTCTGAGGCTGCACATGTTGTGCAGCCCGAGTGAAAATTCAATTAGAACATTTCAGAAGTTGTTTTCGCTTGCATGTGTAATACCAGGTAGTCTGGTCCGCCTGCTTTTGAGTCCGTTCCTGACATATTGAACCCACCAAATGGCTGGTAACCTACGATGGCTCCTGTACACGTACGGTTAAAGTAAAGGTTTCCTACGTGGAACTCTTTTCTCGCTCTTTCGATATGGGCACGATTATTAGAAATAAGAGCTCCTGTTAAACCGTAGTCTGTGTTGTTAGCAATAGTCATCATATGGTCGAAGTCACGCGCTTTACAGAACGCCACTACCGGTCCAAAAATCTCTTCTTGCATCAGGCGGTCCTTTTCCTTCACATCCGCTACAATGGTTGGTTCGATAAAGTATCCCTTCGAATCATCACCATTTCCACCTGCAGCAATGCGACCTTCTTCTTTTCCTACCGCAATATAGCTCATAATTTTATCGTAAGCTGCTTTATCGATCACTGGTCCCATGTATGTGTTCACATCTTCTGGGTTTCCAAGTGATAAAGTCTTTGTAAGTGCGACTGCTTTTTCTAATACAACGTCGTATACATCCTCATGGATCACCGCACGTGAACCAGCTGAACATTTTTGACCTGAGAAACCAAACGCAGAGTACACGATGGACGTTGCAGCTAAGTCTAAATCAGCATCTTTATCTACTACAACTGTGTCTTTACCACCCATCTCAGCGATCACACGCTTTAACCAAATTTGACCTGGTTGTACTTTAGCAGCACGTTCATAAATTCGGCAACCTACTTCTCGAGAGCCTGTGAAGGAAACAAAACGAGTTTTTGGATGATCCACTAGGTAGTCACCAATTTCTGCTCCACTTCCAGGAACAAAGTTAAGAACGCCTTCTGGTAGTCCTGCTTCTTCCATTAATTCCACAAACTTAGCTGCCACTACAGGCGTGTTATTAGCTGGCTTTAGTAAAACAGAGTTTCCTGCCACGATTGCCGCTACGGTTGTACCAGCCATGATTGCTAACGGGAAATTAAATGGAGAAATAATGACACCTACACCAAGTGGAATATAATTGTATTGGTTAAACTCTCCGTCACGGCTTTGAACGGGTACACCAGCAGAAAGCTGATTCATTTGTCTTCCGTAAAACTCCAAGAAGTCGATTGCTTCAGCTGTATCAGCATCCGCTTCTTTCCACGGCTTTCCTGCTTCCTTTACTAGATAGGCAGAAAATTCATGCTTACGTCGACGCATGATGTTAGCCGCACGGAATAACACATTGGCTCGAGTCGCTGGCTCTACATTTTTCCAAGTTTCAAATGCTGTTAACGCTGCCTGCATGGCTTCTTCAGCGATTTCTTTGCTTGCCTTAGAAACAACCCCTACAACTTCTTCTTTGTTTGCAGGGTTATAAGAAGTGATTTTTGAATCGGTTGTGATCTTCTTTCCACCAATGGTTAGGGGGTATTCTTTTCCTAATTGTGAATTTACTAATTCTAAAGCTTTCATAAAAGCTTGTTGGTTGTCCTCAAGTGAAAAATTTGTAAACGGTTCATGTTTGTAGTTATACATAAACATCCTCCTCTTTGCTTGTATAATTAATAGTATGCAAGAAGCGTGCCAACTTAAAAACGCATGAAAATGTGAAAATTATGTGTACAGATTGTTTACAAAATCGTAAAATAAGTGTAAAGTCTTTACAATTTTGTAAACCACATTAACAGTAGTAAAGGTGATTGTATGATAAATAAAAATATTTTGCTTCAAACTTTTTCCCAGCCAATTGACGGGGCCATTTATATAGAAGAAATGCAAACCTACCCTCTACATGCTCGTTTGTCAGATGTAAAAGTTTTAGAAGATGTTCTTTTAGTAGATGATACTGGTGCTCCAGCCTTTGTTGTTCCGAAGTCTGCACTTTTTGAAGTCGTCTTTCAAGAATGGAAAAACTTGTCCAATGTATACGAAACACTATTAAAGGCGGTCGATGATGCCATTACGATCGTCGATCAATCGGGTCACGTTGTCGCCTGGAATCCAAAGGCAGAAGAACTTTACGAAACAGCTGCTGAAGCCATCATCGGATACCCTATTACAAATTTTTTCCAAAAAGAATCAGTTGTCCTCATGAAGACATTAACCGATGGATCTACTGTTACTCGACATTATAACCAGCCAAAACAGGATGTACACGTGCTTATTAACTCTCTTCCTTTGATCAGTAACGGAGAGATTATCGGTGGAATTTCGGTAGAACGGAATATTACCGACATCGTAAAACTAAATGATGAGTTAACAACCACTGCTGCGTATATTCAAGATTTGGAAAGTCAAATTGAGCCGAATGAAATTGATGACCCTTTTTATAAAATTAAAGGACGCAGTCAAGCCCTAAATACGTCTATTACCCTTGCAAAAAAAGTAGCTCGCACAGACGCTACCGTCATGATTACAGGTGAAAGTGGGGTGGGAAAAGAATTATTTGCACAAGCCATTCATAAAGCAAGTACACGTGCTGAGGGACCGTTTGTCGACTTGAACTGTGGAGCAATCCCTGCAGCCCTTTTTGAAAGTGAACTGTTTGGATATGAAAAAGGTGCATTTACGGGCGCTGTAAAGGAAGGAAAACTTGGAAAAATTGGTGCTGCGAAGAATGGAACTTTGTTTTTAGATGAAATTGGTGAGCTTCCACTTGAGTTACAAGTGAAACTACTTCGTGTATTACAAGAAAAGCAATACTATCGTGTGGGTGGGAATGAACCAATACCCATTGATGTAAGAATTATTGCTGCAACCAATCGAGACTTAGAGAAAATGGTTGAAGAAGGTTTATTCCGTGAAGATCTCTACTACCGTCTAAATGTCGTTGTCGTACCTCTCCCTCCTTTACGCGAGCGAATTGAGGATTTACCTGAGCTCGTCCAATTATTTTTAAAAGAGTTCTCTGCCAAATACGACAAGCCTGTCCCTGATGTTGTACCAGAGGTAATGGTCACATTCATGCATTACCCATGGAACGGAAATATCCGTCAGCTCAAAAACACGGTGGAACGAATGATGATTTTGGCTGATGACAATATAATCACCGTGGCCGAACTGCCAACCGCCCTTTTTAAAAGCAAGGCACAGCCTACCGTCAATGTGTTACGTGAAGAAACGTTTGAGGATGAACGGTCAAAAATTGCTCAAGTACTTCATCAAACATATGGAAATAAATCAGCTGCCGCAAAAATGCTTGGATGGTCCCGTGTGACTTTATATAATAAGATGAAGAAATATGGATTGTAATTTCTTTTGAGGTGCTAAGATCTTCCTAAGCACCTCTATTTTACAGAAACATCGGTAAAATCAAATACTGAAAAAACCAACTCTCCTAACGAGAACTAGTTTTTCAAAAGTTAATATTAGACGTAGCAATCATGATCTTCTTACATCCTCTCCTTCTCTTCTGAACACGAAAAGCATTCAATCCCACCATTCGTATCCACTACCCCATTGAGAAAACCATCCAAGCAGTAAATCGTCTTCCCGCATTTCTTACATCTTCCCACTTCTTCATGCATCCCCATCACCTCAAATTAGCTTGACTTACACATTAAATTTATCAGTTGAAATCTGCCCTAATACTTGATTACTGAATCATTCCTTTTTCACTTCGCACTGTTTATCCTCCGTTAACACTCACAAATCATAAGTATATTTCCGCCTGGATCTTTGATATTAAAATAATACCCGTGTAGAATGTCGGACTTTTCAATGTCTCAAACAGGGATAAATACGGCACCAATCTCGTTTTTTATTGGCTTTTCCATGGCGTTACCTCCGTAATTTTTCATTTAATAATTCTTCCAACCTTGCACATACTACTACCGATACTACATGAGAGTGAGTTGAGTAAGATGTCTAATCAAGGAAATCAAAACAAAGATCAAACTAGAGAACAAATTGAAAAGCAGGATAAGCATAATGATGTAGAGCTAGGCGATGATTTTCAAATCGGAAACTCAAAATCACAAAGTCAGAAAAAAAGTGGACGTCAAGCGAACAGAAAATAACCTCATCCCTTGAGGTTATTTTCATTCCCAGACTTGATCAAGCTTATCTGCATAAAACCCAATTGCCCTTTTGTAACGTAATATCTCTTTGTCTTCTGTCGTCTCAATTAAACATTTGAGGAGGTTTTCCATTGCAACTGTATGTTTTTGTAAGTTGTACAATGTCATCGAATAGAACACTCTCATTGCCTGACTGTTAGGAAATATTGAACTGCCTTTTAAAAAGATGTCCTTTGATTTCTCGTATTCTCCGAGTGTCCGATATGTACTGCCCAATCCAATATATGACTCCTCTAAATCAGCACCCGACAATCCTTTTTCAATTGCCGTTTCATAATAAGGAACAGCTTTTGCTTCTTCCCCCATTACATCAAAACTCCAGGCACATTGGTAGGAAATGACAGGATTCTCAGGGTATTCTTCCGCTAACTTCAATAATATTTGATTCGATTTTTTCAGTTCTCCAACTTTTCTAAGTTCAATTGCCTCGGTCAGATCTTTTCTCATTAAAACACTCCCAAACTAAATTGTAGGCGCATACATCCTAATCCTTCAAAAAGAAAAAGTGTTTCTCGTTTATTTATTATATTGCTAATCTACTAAAATGAAATATATTACAATTATAGCATATCCCTACCATCAACTTTCTTTTTTCGGAAGGATAATTGCCCATTTTATCGAATAATTACCTATCAAAATAAGGGGGTATGTAAAATGAATCCACGTCATGAGGTTTTGTTCACTCAATTAGAAAGCTATCGAAGTGAGGTGTTGGGAGTTTTAAAGGATGTATCAGAAGTACAAGCGGAAGTCATACCTGAAGGATTTAAGAATAATATTCGTTGGAATCTTGGCCATATTTATCTAGATCAGTTCCTATGGATTCAAGCGCTTACAAAAGAAAAAGTAGGCGTCGTGCCTGAGCAATTTCAATCATGGTTTGGATACGGATCAAGTCCAGTCAGTTTTGAAAAGGACACTCCTTCTTTCCAAGAGTTAAAGGAATTACTAAGAGAACAACCTGTAAAGATTAAAGAAATGTATAAAGAAAGATTAGAAGAAGAATTTACACCAACTGAGATGGGAATGCATACGATTGAACAAGTACTCATTCGCACGATCTTTCATGAAGGCTTACATATGCAAACGATTTTAGATATAAAGAAGTTTCTATGAAATAAGTTAAGACCGCAACATTTCCGAAGAAATGTACGCGGTCTTTGTTTAAAATTTTTCATAACTTACCCACTCAATGGTATCCTTTAGTGATACATAGCCATCACTTTCTCTATATCACCAATTAATTGGCTACTTTCCTCTTTTGAAAGACGTAGGGGCATTTGATCATAAAGGGTAATGATTTGTCCGTCCTCATTATCCCCATGTACGATTAGGTATTGATAAATATTATTTAATTGCGTTTCATTAAGAACGGATTGGGTATCAAAGTTTTTCACTCTCTGTAAAGTAAATTCATTTACAGAAGAATCAAAGATACCGTCAATAATAGAGCCATTCAAAAACATATCTTCACTCCTCAAAGATAGATATGTTAGTTTACCCTGAAAATAACGCTTGTATTTTATAATTTTCGATACCATTCAGCTGCTGCTTCTACTTCATCGGCGGTAAGTTGGTGCCCTCGGTTCTCCCAATGAAGCTGGACTTTTGCGTTCGCACCTTCTAATAGCTTTTGAAGCTCGGTTGATTCCTCCGGTGAACAAATAGGATCATTGGTCCCTGCACCGATAAACACCGATGTTCCTTCCAAGTTAGGAAGTTCAATTCCTCTCAGAGGGACCATTGGATGGTGTAACACGGCAGCCTTCAAGGCATTTGCATAGTGAAATAACAGACTTGCTGCAATGTTCGCACCATTTGAATACCCTATGGCTACGATGTTGTTACGATCAAATTCATATTTCTCTGCCGCTTCATCGAGAAAATCATTTAATTCTTTTGTACGGAAGATTAAATCTTCAATATCAAATACTCCTTCTGCTAATCGTCTAAAAAATCGCGGCATTCCATTCTCTAGAATATTACCTCTCACACTTAAGACACCTGCAGAATCGTCAATCATTCCAGCTATAGGTAGTAAATCTAATTCATTTCCCCCTGTACCATGAAGCAATAACAAAAGTGGTTTTAGTGGGTCTTTCCCCTTTTGATAAATATGTTTCATCGTTTTTCTCCTTTCAACATTGTAACCTCAACGGGTGGTAACGTATTTTCTAGTTCTTTTCTTTTTGACTCTAACCAAGACGGTAACATTAATTTCTGACCAAGTTCGATTTGGGGTTCATCTACGGTAAAGCCTGGCGGGTCAGTGGCTATTTCAAAAAGAATGCCACCTTCTTCATGAAAATATATCGCTTGAAAATAATTTCTATCAAGAATGTCAGTTGGGTAATACTCTTTTTCCACTAGTAAATCTTTCCATTTTTGATGTTCCTTTTCATCTCTAGCTCTCCAAGCAAGATGGTGAACGGTTCCTGCCCCCATTAAACCTCGAACAGAAGGAGATAATTTAATATCGATTGTATTTCCTAGTTCTCCCACTGACTGAAACCTTAAAAAGCTTTCTTCCTGTCCCATGCATGTAAGTCCAAGAATATTTTCTAATACATCCGACGTCTTATGGGGTTTTGCAGACAAAAGAGTGGCGCCTCCAAATCCTTTTATGGCCACCTCTGGCCCTATACCGTCTATATTCCACTCATTTCGGGGACCGTTTGATCTCTGTACCAATTCAATCTCCAATCCATCCGGATCTTGAAAGCTTAAATACGTTTCTTTAAATCGGTTCGTTTTAATAAAACGAACTCCAAACGATTTCAAACGATCCTCCCAAAAGGAGAAAGAGTTCTCCGGCACAATATAACTGGTGACACCAACCTGTCCGGTACCAATTCTCCCTTTTAGCTGACAATCCCAAGGAAAAAAAGTAATTACCGTTCCAGGTTGTCCTGAGTTATTTCCAAAATAGAGGTGATAGACTTCCGGACGATCAAAATTAACAGTTTTTTTCACAAGTCTTAAACCTAACACTCCTGCGTAGAAATCTATATTACGCTGAGCGTCATTTACCATGGCTGTTATGTGATGGATCCCTACTGTTTTTAACATGTTTTCTCCACCCGCTTTGTTATTTTGGTCTTTCAATCGAAAAAATGTCACCTATTTTGGCATAATTATCTCCGGCAAGCCGACTTACTGCTCCTAGGCCTCTTGGATCAATCTTCCCCTCGTGGTAAATGGCTGGATCAATATGACAGTGAACAATTTTTCCAATGATTAAATCACACCCAGGAATATCTCCTCCACCTAATTCAAGTGACTGCTCTAACTTACACTCGAACCGGATTTTCGCCTCATTTATTCCTGGTACAGCAACTTTCACACTGTTCACTGGAGTTAATTGAGCTAGGTCAATTTCACTTTCATCCGGTGGAAGAGTTGCTGCAGTTAGATTAATTTTCTGTACATTTTCTTCATCAACCACATGGATAACAAATTCCCTAGTCTGAAAAATGTTTCTTGCTGTGTCCTTTTGTTTCCCACCCGATCTCTGGATAGATAAGGAAATCAAAGGAGGATTGGAGGATACAATGTTAAAGTAGCTGAAAGGAGCACCGTTTAGCACTCCCGTTTCCGATATTGAGGTAACAAATGCAATCGGTCTTGGGATAATACTACCAATTAACAGCTTGTAATTGTCTCTTTCGGACAACGCTGATGGATCAATGGCAAGCATATAATCAATCCTCTCGTCTTAACTCTCTTACTTCAAACGGAAGCAGAACTTGTTCTATTTGATGACGATGAGTCTCATATTGGCTTGGCAACATAAGCTTTTCTCCCATTGTTTCTACAGACTCATCATGAGCAAATCCAGGAGGATCTGTTGCAATTTCAAATAAGATTTCTCCATGTTCTCTAAAGTAGATTGCGTTAAAGTAATTTCGATCTTGAACAGGTGTTACACCATACCCATTTGCTTCCACGTGCTTTTTCCAGTCCAATTGATCGGCATCATCCGCTGCTCTCCATGCAATATGATGAACCGTACCTACACCCATTTGCCCACGCCCAATCGATGTTCGTTTTAAATCAATGATGTTTCCGATGTCTGCAGTAGACTGGAAACGAACAATATCTCCTTCCTCACCTACTTTTTCAAGTCCCATTACTTTTTCTAATAGGTCTGCTGTTTTGTTCGGTTGAGTGGATAATAAAGTTGCTCCTCCAAATCCTTTTATCGCATACTCTGGTGTAATTCCTCCAAATTCCCAACCATTCAATTCTCCTGCTTCTCTTTCAACTATCTCTAGATGTAAACCATGAGGATCATCAAACTCTAGATATTTTTCCCCAAAGCGTTCAAGCTTGGTAAAAGGGATGTTAAACTTCTCTAATCTTGCTTCCCAAAACTGAATAGCACCTTTAGGTACGACATATGAAGTAACCCCCACTTGCCCGTCCCCAATTACCCCCTGACGAGCACCTGCCCACGGAAAAAAGGTAATAATGGTTCCTGGTTTTCCCCCTTCATTTCCAAAATAGAGATGATATGTTCCCGGGTCGTCAAAGTTCACCGTTTGTTTAACTAATCGAAGCCCTAAAACACCTGCGTAAAAATCCACATTTTCTTGAGGATGTCCGACTATTGCTGTAATATGGTGTATTCCCATCGTATTTTTAACCATTATTATCCACTCCTATTGGTCAGATTGCTACTAATATTTTTACCTAATGAAAAAATCTTATATTACTTTTATGTCTCGAAACTGAGATAATACACTGAAAATGATTTGAAATTAAATATCTCGATTTAAAGATATTATAAAATAGATATTTTGATAAGTCAATAATTTAAGCAAACATAAAAAGCCAAAGATATATTGAACGAACGTCCAAACAACTCTGGCTATTTTGCAAATTTAAATGGGATATCAAACTGTGCAATTAAGAAAATAATAATAAACACAGATAAAATGTATGCATGAAGGGGTTTATTGTGATGTAAAGCAATCACAGAAAACATCACAAGATCAAATAGAAATGAATAGAATAGCGTCCACCCATTTTGATACGAAATTCTGTCAAACATGTGCAGTATCCATTCAACAAAAATGTAAATTCCGGACCAAACCAATATGTAAAGGACACGTTGAAGCCATTTCTCAGGAAAGTGGGATAGAAATAAAAAGATACTTAAAGGCATGGTGCTAATTGCATAAATAATGACAACCATTTCATGACCATAGAGAATATCAGGATGAAATTTCCACAATGTATTGTCTTGAACGATATATTCATACAACAAACCGCCAGTGGAAATAAATAACATACTGGGATGATAATCACTCCAGTTTTTCCCTTTCCCCCACCTCAGCGCTGCCAAGATCGTTAGTATCGCAATAGTAACGTGCATACACACTATCCTCTCATGTGTTTGTTCACAGTTTAACCTAAAGAAACACCTTTAATGTACAGATTTTATGTTTCCTAAACTGAATAAGAGTGCGAATTACAGAAACAATATGGGAAGAAACATTGAGTAAGGGAGGTAAAATTCGATGAATGGAAAGGAAAACAAGCGTAACTCTTCGGCAGCCGATGTTGAACAAGAGTTACAAAATAAAAACGAAATGGACACTGAGCAAAACACCTCAGCACAAAAAGATGGTTTCCGATATGATTATGATGATTCTTCAGATGTGTAAAGAGCGTATTTTCTTTCGATTAAAAAAAGGACGTTAAACAACCGTTTCAACGTCCTTTTCACTAGAAACACCTAATGAGTAGCCTAAGCAACTCATTTACGCGATTAATGGGATGGAAAGAAAATCATTTGCAAAATAAAGATTACTCCAAAAACATATAAGATCGGATGAACTTCTTTACCTTTGCCACTTACCAATTTCATTAATGGATACGTAATAAATCCAATGGATATCCCCGTCGCAATACTCGCTGTCAATGGCATCGTGAGAATGATGGCAAACGCAGGAAAAGCTTCATCAAAGATTTTCCAATTGATTTTTGATAACCCCTCCATCATATAACAGCCAACGATAATTAAGGTAGGAGCTGTTATCGCAGGTAGTGATGAAATCGCAGACACGATTGGCGAAAAGAATAATGCCAATAAAAACAGAATGGCCACTACCATTGAGGTTAATCCGGAACGACCGCCAGCAGCCACCCCAGTTGATGACTCAATATACGCACTTGATGGACTTGTTCCTAATGTTGATCCTACTGTTGTTGCTACCGCATCTGCCATAAGTGCAGATTTTACCTTTGGCAAATTTCCGTTTTTCATCAGTCCAGCTTGTTCCGCTACCCCAATCATCGTTCCAGTTGTATCAAAAATCGTAACAAGTAAAAAGGCAAAAACAACGGTATACAATCCGTTTGTAAAAACACCTATGATATCAATATCAAAAAAGACAATTGGTGGTGGAGGTGCAACCACTCCATCAAACTTTAAATCACCTGTAACGTAACCAATCACAGCTGTGACAAGCATCCCAATAAACAATGCACCATTTACTTTACGTGCAATCAAAATAAGAGTTACGAACAATCCAACGATAGATAAAATCGTTACCGGTTGATGAAGATCCCCAAAAGCCACTAAATTACCTGGATTTGCAACGACAATTCCCGCCATTTTTAATCCAATAAAAGCAATAAAAAGACCAATTCCTGATGTAATTCCATATTTTAAAGAAGCTGGAATGGAATGTATTAATGTTTCTCGCAACTTCGTAAAGGATAATAATAAAAATAACACACCTGCTAAAAACACAGCTCCAAAAACCACTTGATAGCTAATTCCATGTACTGCTACTACACTTGTAAAGTATGCATTCATCCCCATCCCTGGGGCAATGGCGATAGGATACTTTGCAAATAGAGCCATGATTAACGTACCAATCACAGCTGAGGCAATTGTTGCTACAAACACTTGGTTAAAAGGTACTCCTGCCGCTGAAAGAATTGCAGGGTTTACAAAAATGATATACACCATCGTTAAGAAGGTAGTGATACCTGCGAGAATCTCTGTTTTTATATTTGTTCCTAGTTCCTTTAACTGAAAAAAGCGTTCCATAAATCCTCCTAAAATATAAAAAATTCCTAACTATAAATGGGTAGACTTCTCCTACCCATTCGTAGTTAGGAATTAACGGTTCCTAGTAGAGACTCTTAGACCATATTTCTAAGAATATACGAATGATATATCACAACAAAAAGTATTATATACGAACTTTTAACATACGTAAACACTAATTGTTCGTATTTTACTCGTACTTCACAAAAATTCCTTTTAAACTACTTCAAAAAAAAGAGAAAGCCCTCGGCTTCCTCTTAAAACCACTTCAACTTTAATACATCTTTAAAAAAATCTTCAATGCTTGTGGATTGTCGATTGTTATAGCTTTTTCTAACCGTTTCTAACAACCATGCTGGAATCGATTTTCCATCTATTAACCGATAATACTCCTCGTATCCTCTTTTTAAATGCTCCCAACGAGCGTCATCTCCAGGTAATAAATATTCAGATACATCAATGATTTTCGCTTTGCCATCTTGTAACAGAATATTTTTCAAATGAATGTCTCGAGGATTTAATCCCTTCTTTCTTGCGTAAGCTCTCGCTATATCCACCTCTCGAATTACCTTTGATGGTATATGAATCCCCTGTTGAAGACATTCGTAAAGTGTGATGCCGGACTCATAACTTACGACAAGATAACGGTCTCTGGCTTCATAACAGGTCGAAAAATAAGGAGAAGATCCTAATTTCTCATACACCTTTGCTTCCATCTGAATTTTTTCTAATTTATCATTAGCAAACAGTTTATATGCATAGGCTGGCGCATGAATATATTGAAAAACAGCTGCATCCGTACCAACACCAATACACTTCAATTCTTTTACATTCCCATGAATCGAAACGGGTTGATTATTTGGATTTGAAGAAATCGTAATATGAGACAGGAGCTCATCAACAATTTCACATTCTTTTTCCATATTCAGCCCCCTATCTATCTTGAAATCTATTTAGCTAGATTATCACAATCATTCTAGTTAATAAAATATTATGATTTGTCATATAATGGACAACCCGTTAATAGGTATTTATTATCTTGGAGGTGGTTTGAATGAACGAAAATAAAAAATTAGCCATTGAGCTCGCTAAAGCATTAATTCAAAATAACCATGTGAAGCCACGATTCAGTCACACAAGAAATAATGACATCGGAGATGAAAACTCAATTGAATACCTAATTGGGGATTCTCGCTATTCGTTTACAGACATTGTCTCCCACTATTTAGACAATATTGAACGCATTAAGAAGTGGAGCTAGTTGCCACACTCATTAAAATATATTCTAAAAAAAGCACACAAATTCGTTGATAAGGATAAGTTATCCTTTTTAGAAAAAATATGAATATTTCATAAGGAACTTCTAAAAATAGAATGAAAGGATGTGCTTTTGTGAAAAATGAGACAGTAATTGCAGAACTAAATGCCCTACTTAAGGGAACTTACATGGGGATTCGCTCGATGGAACACTATATTGAAAAGGTTGATGATGAGGAACTAAAAAGACATT
Organism: Robertmurraya korlensis; assembly: GCF_023715225.1. Taxonomy (GTDB): domain Bacteria; phylum Bacillota; class Bacilli; order Bacillales; family Cytobacillaceae; genus Robertmurraya_A. The sequence continues at coordinate 88,143 of NZ_JAMBNS010000004.1, read as the reverse complement.
TTCAGTCGATGCAACAGGAAACAAAGCACAATGCCCAAATACTTGCCGAACGGATTCAAAATTTAAGTGGTGTACCAGCTGATAGCGAAGGGATCACAGGAGCCATGCAAGGTTATCTCCATCGAATGATGCTCTCAGAGGAACCTAAAGATATCCTTGAGGATGCCTTAAAAGGTGTAGATGATTACGGTGTACACTATTCAGAAGAACTTGTAAGAGGAGATTTAGATCCTGAAAGCAGACAAATCGTTGAAGGAGTAATTGATACAAATCGAAGACATGCAGACTTTTTAAGACAATTACTACAACAGTAGACCATCTATTTTACGAGATGGTCTTTTGAATGCTGGTACTAGTAATTATTAAGGGAGGCGATTGCCTCCCTACGTATTTTTTCTACCTTTTGCAGAATTTTCTTTTGCATGTGCTTCGTGTTCAGCAACAATTGCTTCAGCAGGTATATGGTTATTTTTTTTCGGACGATTCGCTTGTGCACGATGTTTTTTTCCCATGATGATCCCTCCATGCTGCTTTTATTTTCTTAAGCATGTGCTCAAATAGGATTGGATATCCTACAACATATCTTCCCTCAATAAAAATAAAGCATTCATGTAAATTACATGGCTTCTAAGATTAACGTCCCGAACTAGAAACTGTTAAATCTTCCACTCTAATAACACCCCAGCGTGAGTTAATCCTCCACCGAAGCCGTATAATAAAATTTTGTCTCCACGCTTTATTTTTCCCTCCATTACCCCTTTATCCAATGCTAGAGGGATCGTTGCTGCAGAGGTATTGCCATATTCCTCTAAACTTTTTAGCGTTTTTTCTATTGGAAATTTGCTTCTTTCACAAATGGATTCAATGATTCTAAGATTCGCACTGTGAGGCACAAACCAATCAATTTCTTGCAAGCTTATTTCTGTCTTTTCTAATACTGACAACATCCCCTTGGGAACTGTGTTAACAGCCCATTTATATACTTCCCGCCCATTTTGTGTAATGTTTCCTGTTGCCGTTAGGCTTTCTCCGTTTATACTCTCAGATAAATCTGTACAGTATAAATTCTTCCCTAGTTCCCCTTGCGAACCTAAATGTGAAGAAAGGAAACTTGGACTGTGTTCATTATATTCCACAAGAACCGCTCCCCCACCATCACCAAATAATACGCAGGTGGTTCTATCAGTAAAATCAGTGATCTTTGACATCGTTTCTGCACCAATAACCAAAACCTTTTTATTCAAACCAGCAGTAATTAAACCATTGGCAACGTGTAAACCATAGGCAAAACCTGCACATGCCGCATTTAGATCAATTGCTCCAGTGTGTGGAATTCCTAACTTTGCTTGGACTAAAGCAGCGACGCTAGGAGTTTTAAAATCTGGAGTCATGGTACATACAATAATCATATCTACATCATGAACAGTCTTGTTATTTTTTTCGATTAGATTTTCTACTGCTTTCACACAAATATCACTTGTAAACTCCTGTTCGTTTGCAATTCTTCTTTCTTTTATACCAGTTCGTTGGATGATCCATTCATTGTCTGTATCAACCATCCGCTCTAGATCATCATTCGTTAATATTTTCTCGGGTACATACGAACCAATGGCAGTGATCTGTGCTCTCGAATTGTTCATTGCTTCACCTCATTAATAGTATAACCCCATTATAACTAACTATTAGTATCTGGTGCTAATTTTATGTATTTTTAGAGAATTTTTTTCACTGGGCTTCCGATTAGTAAAAGTGGATTTTCCCGCAAGAAAAGGGTATTCTAGAACAATCGAACTTTTATTTAATTTTTGTTGAAGGGGATTTATTATGATTGCAAAAACAGAAGAAGATATGAATGGATTGAAGGAGATCGGGAGAATTGTTTCCTTGATCCGTGAGGAATTGGTACAAAAGACAGTTCCAGGTATTTCTACACAAGAGCTTGATGATATGGCTGGTGTACTTTTTGAAGAGCACGGAGCTATTTCTGCACCTAAAGGTGAATATAACTTTCCTGGCTATACTTGTATAAGTGTGAATGAAGAAGTGGCGCATGGAATCCCGGGAAAGCGTGTGATACAAGAAGGAGATATTGTAAACATTGATGTGTCGGGCTCTAAAAATGGATATTTTGCCGATACAGGTATTTCCTTTGTTGTAGGTGAAGGAGACCCTATTCTTACGAAGCTATGCGAAACTGCAAAAGAGGCATTCGAAATGGGCTTAAAGAAAGCAAAACCTGGTTCAAAGAAGAGTGGACTCGGTAAAGCGGTAATGTCTGTAGCCAGAAAGAATGGATTAACGGTTATTAAAAATCTCACTGGTCATGGCATTGGACGGAGAATTCATGAAGCCCCTGATCATATCTATAATTACAATGAAACCTGGGATGACGAACTGTTAAAAGATGGTATGGTAATCGCTTTTGAACCATTTATCTCAACACAAGAAGAGGAAGTATTCCAAAACGAAGGTGATGACTGGACGTACGTCACAGAAAAAAGCTTTGTCGCTCAATGTGAACATACAATCATTCTTTCTAAGAACGGACCAATCGTGATTACTCGATGATTTGATAAGAAAAGGAACTTGCTATATTCACGCAAGTTCCTTTTCGCTATTTATGGATTAGTTTATTAATTTCCTCTACTGTAGGAAGAGCAGAAATCGCTCCCTTGCCTTCTGTAGTTAATGCCCCACTTGCATTCGCAAATGTAAGAAATTCCTCTGCTTTTGTCTCTAATAGTTGTGCTATTTCTTCAATGCTAGTGTTATTTTCTAAAAGCTTGTATAAGAATCCACCAATAAAAGCATCTCCAGCACCTGTTGTATCTTGTACATTTGCCTTAAAGCCATGCGATTCAAACTTTTTGCCATTTACATAAAGTTCTGCACCGCTGGCTCCCTTGGTATAAATGATTGCTTTTACCTCTCCTTGAAATAGAGAAGAAATAGCCGTTTTTTCGTCAGCTATTCCAGTTATGAATTCGAGCTCTTCATCGGAAATTTTGACGAGATGTGCTTCCGGAATAAACTCCAGAATGGTATTTTTGCATTCTTCTGCATCCTTCCAGAGTGGAAGTCGTACATTGGGATCAAAACTAATAAGGCCGCCTTTTGCCTTCATCGCCCGAATCGCTTTGGTATGCGCGCGTTTCATTGGGCTTTCAACTAAATCAACCGAACAAAAGTGGAGAATGTCCCCCTCATTAAACCACTCTTCATCAATTTCTGCTTCATCTAATAGTAAGTCAGCGGATGGATTACGGTAAAAAGAAAAATCTCTCTCTCCATCTAGTCGAAGAGATACAAAGGCAAGACCTGTATTGGCCTCTGTCGTCCGGCTGATCTTTTCTGTCTCTACGCCGGCTTCTTCCAACTTTTCCACTAAAAAGTCACCAAACGCATCTACTCCAAGTTTAGTGATCATAGAAGAGGATCCACCATATTTGGCCACGGCTGCTGCTACGTTAGCTGGAGCCCCTCCTGGTGCACGTTCAAAAGAAATAACATCCTTCAAGGCTTTTCCTTTTTCCAAAGGGATAAAATCAATTAATACTTCTCCGATAGAAAATAACTTCCCCATTTTCCTACCTCTTTCTACTGATTTTTTTGTAATTCCCATTTCTTTGCCTGAAAAGAAACCTTCCCTCCTGTAGCAAAAAAGCGGATTCCTTCACTCTCTTGGCTAGGAAAGATTCTACTTGTAAAAACTTCTTCTCCATCATTAACAAAAATCTCAACTGAGGATACATCAACAAACATCTGAAGTTTAATTTTCTTGCTGTCCAACGTACATTTTCTCACTGTCCCATAAGACGTGGCGAAGGATGTTCCAGAAAGTGTCCGGTCGAGGACTAGCTTCTTTTCTATCGTATCATAAATAATGATTGTTTTTTCATTTTTTCCTGTTCGAAATTCAATTCCAAAGGTTTTTGCATCATGGTTATGAAATTCAGTGATTAGCTCGTACGTCATACCGGTGAAACCAGCATAGGATTTTCCTTCATCATGAAGGATTTCCTCCAAATGTTTTTCATTTTTTCTTAACCCTTCCAATTCCTTCACTGGATTTTGAAGTAGCTTCCCGTTTTTTTCGGTTAACTCTCTTGGTAAGGATAAACAATGAGCCCAACCATGTGCATCCGTCGGATAGTCGATTTCCGGAAGACCAACCCATCCAACTAAGATCCGTCTCCCCTTATGATCCTCCATCGATTGTGGTGCGTAGAAATCAAAGCCACGATCCAGTTCTTGAAAGTCTCCATGGGAAAATAAACCAGTCTCCACATCAAGTTGATTTCCTATCAAGTATCCAGATTGATAAATATTTTGATATAAATCACCATTTGGAGCAATTCCTTGTGGTGAAAAAACTAGAATTCCTTGATCTCCCAGTTCAAAATAATCGGGGCATTCCCACATATAACCGAATTGTGGAAGCTCTGTTTTCATTTCACCTTTAAAGGACCAACTCAATAAATCATTTGATTGATAAAGGACTATACACCCTGTTTCATTTGTTCTTTGAGCTCCAATCACCATAAAAAACTGATCGTCTTTTTTCCATATTTTCGGATCACGAAAATGATCGGTATATCCTTCTGGTACCTCAGAGATAACCGGAGGAAGCTTTGTTATTTCCCCATCATGATTCATCACAGCTAAACATTGATATGGATTCCTTCCCCAATCATTATCACGCGTGTTTCCTGTATAAAGTAAATATAACTTCCCCTCATGTTCGATGGCACTCCCTGAGTAAGCTCCATGACTATCAAAATAGTCACCTGGCTTGATCCCAATTCCTGCATCTTCCCAGTTCACCAAGTCCTTTGATTTCACATGATACCAATATTTCAACCCGTGAACCGGTCCTAAAGGGAACCACTGATAAAATAAATGATATTCTCCGTTAAAGTAGGAAAAACCGTTTGGATCGTTTAATAATCCAGTATTCGGTTGTATATGGAAAGTTTGTCGCCATATTGAACTATGCACTCTTTGTTCCAACTCATATACTTCTTCCTGACTTACTTCTTCCAACCTTCGATATCTTCGTTCTTTTGTCCATTCCATGTTAGTCTCTCCTTATGCAAACAGAGGGGAATCAAAATTGCGATTCTCCCTCCTCATTTTTCAGTCTTAAGCTGCTTTAAGCCCGTTTTTCTTTTTTTCTTTCTTTTCCTCACGCTTCCCTAATACATAGGTCATAGCAAAGGCTACTGCAAAGGCAATTGCCATACCGATAGTATAAGAGATAATGGATCCTGGCTTAATTGAGATAATGCCAGGAAGACCTGCCGCACCAAGAGCGACAGCTTTTACTTTAAATAGTGTTACAAACGCTGACCCTACCGCTGCTCCGATAATGGCACCGATAAATGGAAAACGCAGCTTTAAATTCACTCCGAACATAGCAGGTTCCGTAATTCCGAGTAAGGCTGAGATACCTGCTGCTGAAGCAACACCTTTTGTCTTGGCATTTTTCGTAATTAAAAGGACCGCCAGTGTTGATGCACCTTGAGCAATATTTGACATGGCAGCAATAACGAAGATAAAAGAACCGCCTGTTTTAGCCATATCTGCAAGAAGTTGTGTTTCTACTGCAATAAAGCTGTGGTGCATACCTGTGATAACAATTGGCGCATATAGAAGTCCAAAAATTGCTCCCCCGATAAAACCAGTGGTATCATACAACCAAATTAAGCCGTCAGTTAGTAAGTTCCCTGCCGAACGTGTTATAGGGCCAACAGCCGTGAATGTTAAAAGACCTGTTACAAATATAGTTAATAATGGCGTTAATAAGTTATCTAATGCAGATGGAATCACTTTGCGTAAACCGTTTTCAATCTTTGCTAAAATAAACGATGCTGCAAGAACTGGTAGAACACTACCCTGATATCCGACCTTTTCGATTTCTAAGCCAAGAATGTTCCAAACCGGAATCGTGCCATTTAACAAGGCATCTCCATAACCATACCCATTCAATAAGTCTGGGTGAACCATCAGCATTCCAAGAGCTGCCCCTAAATACTGATTGCCACCAAATCGTTTTGTTGCTGAAAATCCAATTAAAATCGGTAAGAAAACAAATGCAGCATTCGCAAACGTATTAATAAGTGCGGCTAAGTCAGCAAGTTCAGGCTTTGCTTCGACAAGAGATTTTCCAGCGATAAATAAGTCTTGAGCCGTTAATAGATTGTTAATCCCCATTAATAAACCACCGGCTACAATCGCTGGGATAATAGGAACAAAGATATCAGAGAGCATCTTTACAAAACGTTGAAGCGGATTCATTTTCTTCGATCCAGCATCCTTTACGTCGCTCGTAGACATTTCTTCAATATTTGTTAACCTAGTAAACTCTTTATAAACTTCATTTACTGTACCGGAACCGAGGATAATCTGATACTGACCTCCAGTTGAGAACGTTCCCTTTACAACATCCATTTCTTCAAGTACATTTGTATCTACTAAACTCTCATCCTCTAACACTAGTCGAAGTCTTGTTGCACAGTGTGCCGCAGCTGAAACATTTTCCTTGCCACCAATAGCTTTAAGAATCTCTTCAGCAATTAATAAATAATTCATTGGTATTTCCTCCTTATTCAAATGTGGAACCGATTCCAAACTTCAATAAAAAAATATCGCCTTTTTGGAACCGGTTCCTTTCTTAAGTATTAATTCACCGGTTCCTAAGTTCATTGCTTTGGAACCGGTTCCGATGAGTTGATTATAATTCATGTTTAATGAAACTGTCAACGCTTCCACGAGAAATTAATTCAAAATTTGTGTATGTAATTTTTTCTATTTGTTCCCCTTCAATTAATTTAAGCATTTTCTGCGCAGCTATTTTCCCCGCATTTTTAAACTCATATTTGACAGTCGTAAGGCTTGGATGAATGTACTCTGTGACCTCATATCCACCAAATCCCGTAACAGATAAATCCTTTGGTATATCTAACCCCTTTATAAAGGCTGCTTTACAAGCACCTAGGGCAATATTATCTGTTGCACAAACGATAATTGATGGCTGAAAATCTTCAATAATACGTGTCGCTTGCTCGAGGGCTTCACCCATCCCAAATCCTGTCTGATAATATTTGACCTCGCACTCTTCCATACCTGAAACAGCATCTTTGAAGCCATCTCTCCGTTGTATACCAACAGAAATATCTTTTGGTGTTACACCTAAATAAGCTATTTTTCTATGGCCTTTTTCCAAAACATGTTTCCCCATTGCTTTTGCTGCTTCGTAATCTTGATGAATAATACTGTATACATCTTGATGCTGTTGACCTACGAGAATGATCGGTATCTCAATTTTTTCAAAAGCTTCTAGATGCTGATCGGTTATTTTAGTCGCCAACAAAATAATTCCTGCAACCTTTTGTCTTGCAAAGCTATAAAGACTTTCTATTTCTCTTTCTTCATCTTGACTTGTATTCGAGATGACCATTTGGCAACCAGCTTCACGGAGTTGTTCATCAATCCCAATAAGTGTTCTTGCAGAAGCAAAAGAATCTAACCGAGGAACAACGGTTCCAACAATACTTGTCTTCTTTGCTTTTAAACTTTGAGCAAATGTATTCGGAACATACCCCGTCTCGTTTATCACTCTCTCTATTTTTAGTTTTGTCGCATCACCAATCGACCCACCGTTCAAATATCGCGAAACGGTACTTTTCGCCACACCAGCCATACGAGCAATATCTGCAATTGTTGTCATATTGTCACTCCGTTATAAATTCTTCTATGTAATTATCCTCTTTAATCAAGAATATTTCAAATATAGAGTACGACAGAAACTACCTCACCAAAAAAGACATCCCAGTAAATGAGATGTCTTCATAAAAATCTTTTTATAGTTCTTCCCCATTGGAAGCAATCACCTTTTTGTACCAATTAAACGATTTCTTCTTGCTTCTTGCTAGTGTACCATTGCCGTAATCGTCTTGGTCTACGTAAATGAAACCATAACGTTTAGACATTTCTGACGTACCAGCACTAATTAAATCAATGCAGCCCCAGCTTGTGTAACCAATAAGATCAACACCTTCTTTGATGGCTTCTTTCATTTGTTCAATATGAGCACGCATATAATCAATTCGGTAATCATCATTGATAGAACCATCTTCTTCTACTTTATCGTAAGCGCCAAGACCATTCTCAACTATAAATAGAGGTACCTGATAGCGATCGTACATTTTCTTTAATGTAATACGCAAGCCCTTTGGATCGATTTGCCATCCCCAATCCGATGACTCTAAGTAAGGGTTTTTCACTCCGCTAAAGAAATTTCCTTTTTCCTTTTTCTTACCTGGTGCCCCACTAGCAACCATAGACATGTAGTAGCTGAATGATAGGAAGTCAACAGGATGTTGTAATAAAATTTCTTCGTCTCCAGGAAGCATGTTAATTTTAATATCATTTTCTTCAAAATAGCTCAGCATATAGCTTGGATAATATCCACGAACTTGAACATCAGTGAAGAATAAGTTCATTTGATCTTCTTTTTGTGCTTCTAAAACATCATCAGGACTACATGTCTCTGGATATACTTCCATACGAGCTAACATACATCCAATCATAGCTTCAGGAATAATTTCATGACAAGCTTTAACAGCTCTTGCGCTAGCAACAAATTGATGATGTAGTGCTTGATATACCGTTTGTTCCTTATGTTCTACTTCATCGATTAAGATTCCGCTTCCGATATACGGTGAAAGTGTAGAGATATTGATTTCGTTAAAAGTTAACCAGTATTTTACTTTGCTTTTATAACGATTGAACACCGTTTCTGCATAATGAACAAAGAATTCAACTACTCGACGATCTGCCCAACCATTGTAATTTTGTACTAAGCTAAGTGGAATTTCGTAATGTGATAAAGTTACAAGTGGCTCAATTCCATACTTCAATAGCTCATCAAAAACCTTGTCATAGAAAGCTAGTCCTTCTTCATTTGGCTCTCTATCATCACCGTTTGGAAATATACGAGGCCAAGAGATAGACATACGGAATGTTTTAAAGCCCATTTCTGCAAACAAAGCAATATCTTCTTCATAACGATGGTAGAAGTCGATTCCACGACGTTTAGGGAAGTTATCTCCACCTTTACCCGCTAAAAGATCTTCTAGTTCCTTTTTACTTTTTACGTCCATCTCTATATCATTACCACGTTCTTCTTTTGGGACAAATTGTACCATATCAAAGATAGATAATCCTTTACCACCTTCGTTGTATGCACCTTCTAATTGGTTTGCAGCCGTAGCTCCACCCCATAAAAAACCTTCTGGGAATTGATTGTTTTTCATGATTGTTCCTCCTAGCCTATTCTCTAAAATGTTATTAGTTAGTCTATAGGAATATAGTAATTTTAATTGGTATGATAGTAAATAATTGTGGAGTATCTAGTTTTTAATAACAACGGTTGTTATACGTTACAAAGTTGTAACACTATGTTACATTAATACATGTATGATTAGAAAGTTGCGATTTCTAAGGAGAGGTTCCTTTTATGTTTACAAATGAGGTCATTAAATCATTCAATGAATTAGAAACATCAATATATAATTATGTTTGCCAACATAGTGAGAAAGTTGCTTATATGAGAATACGTGAATTAGCCGATGAAACACATGTATCGACAGCAACCATACTACGTTTTTGTCGTAAACTTAATTGCGAAGGTTTTTCAGAGTTTAAAGTTAAGCTTAAAATGCATTTAGGTGAGGAGAAAAAAGCCACACTAAAGTATTCAGACCATTCAGTAGTTGAATTTTTCGAACGGACATTAAATGGAGACTTAGAAAATAAAATTAAAGAGGCTGCAAAACTGATTGCAGAAATCGATCATGTTATTTTTATCGGGAGCGGCAGCTCAGGTATTGTTGCTGAATATGGAGCCAGATACTTCTCTAGTTTGGGTAAATTCTCACTTTATATAAAGGATCCTTTTTTACAGCTTCACTCCAAACACCACGATAAAAGCGTGACGATCGCATTATCGGTGTCGGGTGAAAACTATTTTACGATTGAACACTTGAACCAATTGAAACAAGAAGGAAGTACCATTATTAGCATCACAAATAATACACGTTCAACGATTGCCAAAATATCTGATGTAAACATTGCCTATTACGTGACGGAAGAAATTTATGAAAAAGCAAATATTACCACTCAAGTGCCCGTCGTGTATATTCTAGAATCTCTCGCACGTGAAGTACATAGGCAACAAAGCTAAACCATTATTAAAACCAATCTCACGGCTAACCAAACTGATTTTTGGTCATAATCCGCTTTATTATGACCGCTTCATACCCTCCTTTTCTGACTTTCGGGCTTTACCTAACTTATGAAGGTCGTTACAAACTGATTTTTATCAACTTTTGATCTTCATTATTCTTATGAAGATCATTACTCCCCCTTCTTTATCAACTTGTGATCTTCATCAGCCTTATGAAGATCATTACTCCCCCTTCTTTATCAACTTGTGATCTTCATCAGCCTTATGAAGATCACTTCCCTCCCTTCTTTTTCAACTTTTGATCTTCATCAACTTTTTTTATTTAATTTATTCATCAAAAAACCACTTCCTCTAAATGAACAAACATATAAATACTAGTCATTCTTTAGTTTGGTAGACTGCTAACACATTAGTAGAGTCTCTTGAGAGATTTTCTTTTTCTATGTTTTAATATGTAAAAATAATAAATTGAAGGAGTAGGACGATGTTTTTCTATATTTGCATGTCATTATCTATCATTCTAATACCTGGTCCCGATATGATATTTGTTCTTACACAAAGTATTTCATCAGGTATTAAAGCAGGAATCCGTACGATTTTAGGTTCCTTAACGGGGACATTTATTCATACATTACTTGCTGCGTTTGGCTTGTCCATTATCGTTCAAAAATCACCCTTTGTTTTCGAGGTAATAAAATATGGCGGAGCTGTTTATTTACTATTCTTAGCGATTCAATCGTTTCGTGAAAAAAGTGAATCTACTCAATTGGACCCGGACGGTACTCAATTAAAGGGCTTTTTTAGAAAAGGTTTTATAACGAATATTGCTAACCCAAAAATGCCCATTTTCTTTTTGACTTTTTTACCACAATTTGTGCATGTAGGTACGGGGGATGAATCGTTTCAAATCTTTTTCTTAGGCATTATCTTCATTATTGAAACCTTTATTGTCTTTTTTATTGTGTCATTATTCTCTTCGCGATTAAGAGACAAATTGAGTGGAAATGCTTTAGTATCAAACATTATTAATTACTTTAAGGGAACTATTTTTGCTGGGTTGGGGATAAAATTACTTCTTTTAAGTAGGTAGTATAAGAACTTATGGGGTGTTAAGGAGAAGGAACACCCCGTTTGCTTTCTTCCGGAAGAGCACCAAATATCGAGATTACTGAACCAACTGCTTGAATCCAACTTCCAGTAAAGATAATTACATCACCAGACGAACCAGATTCCGACTCTCGCTTTTCTTTTAAGTTGATAGATCCACCAATTGCTTGAAGTGAATTCCCTGTAGATTGGAGTAGGTTCCCATATATATTGTAAATTTGACCAGAAGCAGTTGGGTCCTCAACTTCCTCAGCTAATGCTACACCACCACCTAGTGCTTGTAATAAATTGCCCGTGATCACTAATTTTTCTTCTGTTTCTTCTTCAACCTTCAAAATAAGTCCAGCAACAACTGTACTATTTCCTATAGCTTGAATCTCATTACCTAGTTTCTCGAGTGAGGGGCTTTGTGCATCAGCTTGAATTGCATTGCCCGAACCTTGAAGTGTATTACCGACAATATCTAAGCCTTTATATAAATCTGTGATTCTAGTGGACTGTGTAGGTATACTTGCTATTGCTGAAAGTATTGTCCCTATTGCAGTTATTACCGCACCAAATAATTCTTTGACCTGATCGTCCATAACATACTCCTTACCGTTGTATGTTAAATTATATTCAAATCTTATAGGCGTGCTACCCAAAAATTTGTCATATTGATACAACATAAAAAAGACCTTCATCTAACGAAGGTCCACACTTATTCCTTACAATTTCTGTTCCATTTTTTATACTCTAGCTCTAAGTCTGTAAGTGTTAACTCAAATAAATGTTGCTCGTTCTTCTTGTAGATTCCTGCTTTGATTAAGTAATTAATTAAATAATTCTTTCTCTTTTCTACAGCCAATCTTAATTGTTTTGACATCCTCAATACCTCCAGTTTAGTCTATTCAGTTACCAACAAGTCTTACTACTGTACTATTGGAAAACCAAACTGTTTTTTTATATCCGACAAAAAAAAGCCCCCTTAGCAACGGTCCATGTTCATGAACAGATAACTAATAGGAGCCTTCGGTTGTCCGATTGGCATGTATTTATTTTTTTATCTTGCATGTTTTTGTTGTGTTTTGCCTCTTGCTTGTAATGGTAAACGGTGTTTTTCTATTTTATCGATTTGAGTCACTTGAGAGTCATGTACAGTTATTTGTACTGTTCCATATTCTAAGTTCTCGAGTAAAATCTTCACTTTTTCTAATACTTGCTCATCAATTTGTCCTTTTGAAAGCAAGAAAATCATCCCCTTTGTTCAAAGCTATCCGATTCTCCAATAAGTCCTCTAAAGTGGTTTGATCTAACACATACGCGATCGTATCTCTAACAAGCGACCAGAGTGGTTTTAGTTGACAAGAAGGTTCTAATTGACATGGTTCGTATTTCGTAATGGATGCACATCCCATAGGGGAAAGTGGTCCCTCTAACACCCGAATGACTTCACCAATGTTTATGTCCCTTGTCTCCCGTTTTAGGATATATCCGCCATTTGTACCTCTTTTACTTTCTAAATACCCTAATTTTTTAAGCTTTAATAAAATTTGTTCTAAATAACTTACAGTGACTAAAGTTTTATCTGAAATTTCTTGAATCGATACCACTTTTCCATGAAGTTCCCCTAGAACTAGTAATGCTCTTAATGCATATTCTCCCTTACTTGAAACCTTCATTTAGTTCGCCCCCTATTTTTCCCTCATTCAATGAAAAGTCGAGTATTCTAGTCAACATTTTACCATAAAATTTTAATTGTTGATTAAACCAGTCGACTTTTGCATATAGAAATGAATTACGTTAATTTTTAATGGGGGCGCAAAACTTAATTTAGTACTTCACTTGCATTCGAATTTGTATTTTTGATTTTTAATACGATATATACAATCGAAGCAATCCAGATACCAGCAATACCTGCGTAAACGAATGGATAAACACTTGTTTGATCAATCCATGTTGTCACAAGAGTTCTAGAGTTAACTAGGATAATAAACCCTCCTACAAGCACACCCATTAATTGTGCATGGATTTTTTGTACTAACCAGGCAGCAATCGGTGCAGCAATTAATCCACCAATCATTAATCCTCCAACCCACAGCCAGTTTACTTGTTCCCAACCAAGGGAGATTAAAAATCCAAGAGTAGCAGATACGGCAATGGCAAATTCACTTGTATCAACTGTACCAACTACTTTACGTGCACTGATTCCTTTTTGAGAAAGCAAAACAGGAGTTGCAATGGGACCCCAGCCTCCTCCACCAGTCGCATCAGCAAAACCCGCGATCAATCCTAGAGGGATGGATTTTTTTCTTGATAAACCAATATTATTTTTCTGTTCTCCAACTTTAAACATAAATAAGAATCTAGCCAAAACATATACACCAAGGGCAAGTAAAAAAATAGAAATATAGGGTTTTGCAAGGTCACCAGGAATATTACTCAAAAATGTAGCCCCTAAAAATGCTCCAATCGATCCTGGTATGACGAGTCTGAGTACTGTTTGTTTATCAACATTCCCAAATTTAATGTGTGAAGCTCCAGATGCAGCCGTTGTCACCACTTCTGCTAAATGAACCGATGCGGATGCAACTGCTGGTGCAATACTAAACGCAAGTAACATGGATGAGGACGTCACCCCGTATGCCATTCCTAATGCCCCATCTATTAGCTGTGCTAATAAACCAATAAACGTAAATACCATTAACTTTTTCATTTCATAGCCTCCAACTTCTTAAATAACTTTGTTTCTATACTATAATCCACATTATCCCTACCTGTAAACTAGGAATTTAAAAAAATTGGATTTTTTTATTTTAATCCATTTGTTTGTTAAAAAGAACTGCCTTGGTTTTTAATACCTCTAACCTGGAATATCTTTAAGTGTTAGAAAATTTATCTGGGTTTGATTGATTAATAGGAGGAATTTACATGCAGGCAGTAGTTTGTACAAAGTATGGAAGCTCCGATGTACTTTTATTAAAAGAGGTAGATAAGCCTGTTCCTAAGGACAAGGAAGTGTTAGTGAAAATACATGCCTCTTCCGTAAATTATGGAAACCTCGTTCTTTTAAAAGGTGAACCCTATTTAGCTCGATTGGCTTTTGGTTTATTTAAACCCAAATACCCTATCCCTGGAGGCGACATTGCAGGTGAAGTTGAATCCATAGGCAAGGGAGTGAACCAATTCCAACTAGGAGATGAAGTGTTCGGTGACCTATCTGCCTATGGCTGGGGTGGCTTTGCAGAATATGTGTGCGTTCCAGAAGACGCTTTGGCATTAAAACCAAAAAACCTGTCCTTTGAGGAAGCAGCGGCAGTTCCTATGGCTGGAGTTACTGCTTTGCAAGCACTACGGAATAAAGGGAAAATTCAACCTGGACAAAAAGTGTTGATATATGGGGCATCTGGTGGTGTAGGAACATTTGCTGTACAAATAGCAAAATCCCTGGGTGCTAAAGTGACGGGGTTGTGTAGTACGAGAAATGTAAACATTTTACTTTCAATTGGTGCTGACCATGTCATTGATTATCAGAAAGAGAATTTCTCCCAAACACAGGAAAAGTATGACTTGATATTAGGTGTGAATGGAGGCCAACCCTTATCCGTTTATAAGAGAGCATTGAACCCAAATGGCCTCTTTCTTCACGTCGGAGGTTCAGGAGAACAGTTATTTCAAACCATGATACAAGCACCCTGGACATCAATCATCGGAAGTAAAAAGATCGGAAACATACTACAGAGAGCCAATCAAAAAGACTTAATCTATGTTAAAGAACTACTTGAAACAGGTAGTATAATACCAGTTATTGATAGAACATATAAATTAAGTGAGATTGCAGATGCTTTCAATTATTTCTCTGAAGGTCATGCACAAGGTAAAGTGGTAATCACAGTTTGACATGAATGATTAAAAGCTTATTTCCTCATCAGAATCTATAAAAATAGAAGTATATCCCTTGTCACAATCGCTATAAAAAAAGTATAATTTTGTTAACTCATAGAACCCATTTTTATTGTTTTCTGGAAACTAAAACAATAAAGATGGGTTCTTTATATTTTTAGGAGGGGTTCTAACTTGTTACGTTTGGTCCTGAATTCTGTTTATGTTTTTCTAGGAGCATGTTCCTTCGGTATATTATCAACCTTTGTGAAATTGGCTTACAAAGAAGGGTTTACCTTTCGAGAAGTAACCACTGGGCAATATGGTTTTGGATGGGGAATTATGTTTATCCTAATGATTATTTTCTCAAGACAAAAAATAAGTTTGAAACAGTTTATACGTCTGGCCATAGTGGGTGCATGTACTGCATTGACTGGTGTTTTTTACTACTATTGCTTACAAACTATTCCAGCCTCAATAGCGATCATTTTACTTTTTCAATTTACATGGATAGGTATATTGATTCATTCAATAATAACCAAAAAATGGCCTTCTAAATCAACTCTACTATCTCTCCTATTATTAATATCAGGCACTATTTTAGCAGGTGGAGTGGTTGGAGGAACTGTTAAGGAAATAGATACGGTAGGATTGATTTTTGGTCTACTTGCTGCGTTTATGATGTCTTTATTTATTTTATTAAGTGGAAAAGTAGAAACACAACTCCCTTTAATTACTCGTAGTTTCTATATTTCTACTGGGGGTTTATTAGTACTACTAACCATTTTCACACCTAAAGTGTTATTTTCTTCATTCGGACACGATATATGGTTTTACAGCTTCCTTTTAGGTGCCTTCGGAACAGTTATTCCCATAATCCTGTTTTCTCTTGGAGCACCTAAGATTAGTCCCGCGCTCGCTAGTATTCTTAGTGCTGGAGAACTCCCAGTTGCTGTAATCGCTTCAGTATGGGTACTTCAAGAACAGGTAACATGGGTACAATGGTTAGGTGTTTTAATTATTTTGTCTGGCATTGCCTATCCACAAATTGTAACCTATCAAGCAACAAAACCCTTGAACAATGTAAAGATTTTGTAAAGTTTTTATAAATTTTTTGTAAATAATACGTGTTATAAACAGAAATACCGGGTATTAATGATATTTTAGAATAGTCCAGAATAATTCACTTGGACAACTTTATAAAATAAAAGATTAGCTTTAGAGGTGATATGGTGAATCAGCTGAAATCATTATTGGAAATTCTACTTGTGTCTACCAAATTAGGATTAACATCCTTTGGGGGGCCAATCGCCCATTTAGGTTATTTCCACAATGAATATATTCGCAAAAGAAAGTGGCTAGATGAAAAAAGTTACGCTGATTTAGTTGCACTTTGTCAATTCCTACCTGGTCCAGCTAGTAGCCAAGTGGGGATTGGAATTGGTGTCATGAGAGCTGGGGTACTTGGAGGAATTGTTTCATTTATCGGTTTTACTTTTCCCTCAGTTGTGGCCCTTATGGTATTTGCTCTTTTACTTCGTGGATTTGAAGTGGGTGAAGCAGGTTGGATACACGGATTAAAAATTGTTGCTGTGGCAGTTGTTGCACATGCCATCTTAGGTATGGCAAGCAATTTAACTCCTGATAAAAAAAGAAAAGCACTTGCACTATTTGCACTTATCGTCACTCTTCTTTGGCAAACAGCCTTTACTCAGGTGGGAGTAATCGCCATTGCAGGAATTCTAGGATTTTTTCTTTACAGGCAACAAATAGATACACATGAACAAAAGATGGCATTTCCAATCAGTCGTCGTTTTGGAATCATTTCTTTATTACTTTTTTTCATCCTCTTGCTATTGCTACCCATTTTAAGAGAGGCCACATCCCTTCATTGGGTAGCTTTGTTTGATAGTTTTTATCGATCAGGTTCCCTAGTATTTGGAGGCGGGCATGTGGTTTTACCATTACTAGAACGAGAATTTGTTCCTACTGGAATGTTGTCAGATGAGGCATTTTTAGCTGGTTATGGAGCTACACAAGCAGTACCTGGTCCCCTCTTTACCTTTGCTGCGTATTTAGGAACAGTGATAAGCGGTTGGCAAGGTGGGTTATTAGCCACTTTCGCCATCTTCTTACCTGCCTTTCTTCTGGTGCTGGGAGCATTACCTTTTTGGGATTCTTTACGTCGTAATCCTAAAATAAAAGGGGCGTTAATGGGAGTAAATGCTGCGGTGGTAGGAATTCTAATATCCGCTTTCTACCAGCCTATTTGGACAAGTTCTATTTTAGCTCCGATTGATTTTGCATTTGCGGCTATTTTATTCAGTATGCTCGTATATTGGAAGCTACCTCCATGGATCATTGTTGTGACAGGTGTAGTTGGTGGAGCACTTATGACATTTATATAACTCATCAAAGGACTAAGCTACCCGCTGGTCCTTTTTTATATCCAAATGGGTCACAAATATCTTTTTTCACTTTGAAAAAAGTAGCAAATAATACGAACAAAAGACCACATCTATGGTCCTGCAATTGGTCTTTTTTACTCCCCATTTATTAATTTCTCTCTATTGTCCGATTGAGGAGGTTCCTCTAACCAGCCATGCTTTATCATGATATTGGCTCCATCCTCTGCATACAGGGCGATCTCCGGAATAAGCGACGCATATTTTAGTCCTAAATCTCTACGAGGACTCCCAGACATGGAAGCACCATAATTTCCTATACCAGCCGCAATCATACCAGAAACGTGAAACATCATAAGTTTTTCAGAGAAAACAGGTATAGTCGAATCCGAAAGAGCCGTATCCCATGTCATCGGGGCAGGTAAATCTTCCTTTTTTAATATGTCACTAAAAATGTCGATATGCTTTTGAGCAATTCGTTTTCCTCTTATAAAGAATTCTTTTACCTCTCTTGATTGAGCTGTTTGAGCAAAGCCAGTAATTAAGGTTTTTCCAATCGCATTTGTTTGGATATTATTAAATAACATTGTAATTTCTTGTGCCACAAGTGCCCTTTTTTCTCCCAAAAAGCCAGTTAAGAAGCTCTGCCTTTCAACAAAATCTACTTTATCTGGTGTGGAAATAAATGGTGGGCGGACATACGTACCCTGCTTTAGCATTAAATCACGTGTTAAATCTTGTAATCTGACTGACATTTTTAAAACTCTTTTAAAAAATTGAACTACCTCTGGTCTCGTGGCAATCCCTAGTGCTAACCCTCCTGCTGCCATTCCCAGAACAGACATATTTCTTAAGTACATTAAAAAATAAGTATCTGAAAATAGTCTTGGGGCGTTTACGTGTACATCTTTTTCAGTAAAACCAGTCGGAATGGGAAAGCTTTCCTTTATAAACAATTCCTTTAATAAAGAAATATTTTGTTTCGAACCGTTGAGAGCAAACTCAATAACGGGTTTGACTTCATGATCCTCTACTTTTTCTAAAAAATAACTATTTACACAAATGGAAGCTGTATCATTTATATATTGAGTCCATAACACCGCCATCTCTGCTGCCGTTAGTCGGATTTTTGTCTTGTCATCCATTCCAAATAACACCCTTTATATTTGAGTTATTATTTATCTTTCCAAACAACTATTGGTTTTATTAGGAAAGGTTCGTTATTTCTCTTTTTTTCTAATAAATTGAACTTTGTAGGATATTACTACTGATAGAGGATTTATTTTACAAACACCATGAAAGGATGATAAATAATGAAATATGGTACACGTGAGGAGATTATGAACACATTACAACAATCTTTTCACTCGTTGATGGATACATATCAGTTAGAAGATATAGGTGTATTTGAAGAGCAAGGGCCAAATGGAGAATATTATTTTGGCTATACCATTAATCAAAATGGTGGAACGTACATGCTCCATCAAACATACAAGGCGAATCATAATGGGAAATTTGAACTCATTACTAACGAATGGACCATTGAAACAGATGAACCTAATTTCAATGATAAAAAAGGATATGAGAACATTGAAGAAGCATTTCACCACTTGCACTAATACTTAATTAATGTAAAAGGTGCACAAATCCCAATTAGGATTCATGCACCTTTACTTTAGTGACCAACTGCTTTTTGTTTACCTGACATGAACCAACCACCGAGCGCGATTAATAACATGACTGACCAGAAGATTGTATTCCAAATCGGCCCTTCAACAAAATCATGTGAAATGATATGAACCGATGGATGGGCAAGAGTGTGCATGAGTAGCTTGATTCCTACCCAACCAACTAGTAGCATGGCAGCACGCTCCAGGCTTGGACGTTCTGTTAAGATTCTAACAAAGAATGCTGCAGCAAATCGAATAACAATTAACCCAGCAATCGCACCCAATAAAATAACGATGAATTGAGCTGCATCCATTCCACCAATATCTCCTAGTGGTGTGTCTGGTAGTGCAAGAACAAGAGCAACGGCAGCTAATATAGAATCCACTGCAAAAGCAATATCGGCTAAAGCAATTGATGCTACAGTTGCACGGTAACTTTTCCCCTTCGCATCTTTTTCACGCTCATGTTTCGTGAACAAATGCTTTAATGCAATATAGATTAAGTACGCTGCTCCAATGGCTTGTACTTGCCATACATGGAATAGGTACGAAATGATAAAAATGGCCCCTATTCTAAATACGAAAGCTAAAAGCAATCCAATATTTATCGCTTTTTTCTGTTGTTCTTCAGGTAAATGCTTTGCCATAATAGCTAAAACCAGGGCATTATCAGCAGATAATAATCCTTCAAGAACAATCAAAATAAGCAAAACCCAACCATATTGTAACAGTAATGATACTTCCATTAACTAAATCCCCCTATTTTAACAGTTCCACTACTTTTTCTAGCGGATGATAAACTTCCCTTTCCTCTTCTTTTATTGTTTGCAGAAACACAAGTTTAACTATTTCTACATAGAGGTACATTATTCCTTCTTTTACATACTTTCCCACATAAAAATACCTTTACTTTTTGTAAAGGTATTTTTAGTATGTGTTGGTTGGAGGTCCATATTTTTTTTGAGTCCATAAAAATACATTCGTCATAAATTTTGCCATAAGTAGGATTAAAATGTACCCCACAAATAAATGTATAAAATTGATATTTCCATACAATTTAAATAATCCAAGGCCAACAAGTAATGGTTTGAATACAAGCGCAAAGGCACCTGCTGTTAGTATTGCATAAACATAGTAGTTCTTTTTATGATTTAGCGTCCATTGATACATAAGCATACATCCTACAGGGACAATACTGGCATCAACTGATAAACTCGGCAAAGCAGGCAATAATTGAAAAGGATAGTGCCAAAAACCTTCATTCATTCCATATATATCACCATAAGCAAGAACAACATGAACACTATACCCGTAAAACCCAATTAAAAAGATTTTACTTTTATCAATTTTTAAAAATAATATTATTAATGGAAAAACAAGTATTGACGCCATAATCCAGTACTCCAACGTTGAGTACAAATGATACTCTTTCCAAATATGAATTAAAAAATCAGTAGAATCTTCTCTCATTTGTACGGCTTTATCGAATTGTTCAAGACGGGTATTAGACAATTAAATCATCCTTTAAAAATACAATCTTAATTGTATCCTTACCCATTTTGACCTATCGTATCCTAAGAAACGCGATATACCACTCGGAAATATATTATTTAGGAAATTCCTTTGAACCAAAATAGCGCTCCTTAATAAGATTACGGTGATGTAGTTCATGACCTGCTATAATGTACACTAACGCCCGTACGGAAACCTCTGAACCATTAGCGTTTCCTCTTCGTAAAAAAGCTTCATTCGAAAGGCTTTTTATTAACTGTAAGGTAGATTTCCGAGTTATGTGAAAGTTTTCAAGTAATTCTTGTAGGGATATAGCATTGAACCTAGCATTTCTTACGTATTCATTATCATCATATCCTGGTAGTTCAGCTTTTTCGCCACGTGCAAAAGATAATAGCCTATACCCCATGATTCGTTCTGTATCTGCAATATGTCCGACCACTTCTTTGATACTCCACTTTCCTTCTCCATATGAAAAATGAGCCTGCTGTTCTGTTAAGTCCTTAAGAACGGCAGTTGTCTCTTCCATTTGTTGCATTAAGATGCTAATTATATCTCCTTCAGGTACTAAGTCTACATATGTGGAATAATAAGATGCATATTCATTTGACTTTAGCATTTGTTTCATTTTTGTTCTCCTCTCCATGTTACAGGAAATTTAGTTAGGTAATTTCACTTCAATGGTTGTCCCTTTTCCTACTTCACTAAATATGTTAACAGTACCTTGATGATTCTCTACAATCCTTTTACTCACCATGAACCCGAGGCCTGTCCCTTTTTCCTTTGTCGTATAAAATGGTTGACCAAGCTTTGAGATTAGTTCATCAGGAATTCCATTACCTTCGTCTATAAAACGAATAATTAACTCCTCATTTGCACTAGAAAGCAACTGTATAGTTAAATTTCCTCCATTCGGCATCGCATCTATTGCATTTTTAATAAAATTAATGCAAACTTGCTTAATCTGATTTTCCTCACACATAATCTGTGCTACTTCCGTTTTGAAATCGATGATGATTTGAACATTATTTAGCGTTGCTTGAGGTCCTAATAACGTAACTACATCTCGTATAAGGACCCTTACATCCTTGCGAGCAAAATGAACGGCTTGCGGTTTTGCTAACATAAGAAGTTCACTAAGAATTTGCTCAATTCGAGTAATTTCAGATGACATAATGTCATAATAAATCTGCTTTTCAAAGTTACTTGATTGCATCAACTGAAGGAATCCTTTCACAGAAGTAATTGGATTCCGAATCTCATGAGCAATGCCCGCTGCTAGCTCTCCAGCAATGGACAATTTTTCTGACTTAATTAATAACTCCTGAGCTTGCTTTCTTTCGGTAATATCCCGAATGATTACAGCCCAGCCATCTAACTCATTCTTTTCATCAAGCAATGGGAAACAAGACAACTGTACCTGAAGCACTTTGCCATCCTTTGTTTTTCTTATTGTTTCATACCCTTTTACCTTTTCGCCGAGAACAGTAAAACTTCTATTAAGTATCACTTCGAATTTTCTATCATCTGGTAGGATAGGAAGTTCACTTGCATCTAGACCTAACACTTCCATTGCGGTGAAACCAAAGGTTGACTGAAATGCTGCATTTACTGTAATGACTTTGTCCCACTTATCAATGATGACAACAGGATCTAAATTTTGAAAGATAAAAGATTGCAATTGGTGCTTTGTTGCAATTAATTTTTCCTCTAGTTGGGTTTCTTTTGCGATAGTTAATGAAGGTAAAGGAACGGAATTATTTTTGTAAAAATAAGATTTTACTAATTCATGATCGGTCATAATGTACTCGTGGGATTTTAGCATGCTGTTTTGGAGAGAGGCGGTAATTTTGTTCCCGTTATATGCGCAGACCGATATTAGATTGGAATGGCGAACACATTGATCAGCATTTTTTTCAAAACTCTCGAGTTTCAACTCAATTTCCCTTTCATTGTTCCAACAAACATTCGCCCACGTTCTTACGGTCATATGTTTTTCTTGAAAATGAGCAATGACATCTGAAAAATGACTGACAATTAAGTCGCAATGAAAATCATCATATAGTCGATAAAATTCATAATTATCAAGAAAATAAATGCAGTCCAGTGCATCCTGCGATAACATCCCTTTTAATATTACCTTCATTTGTTCATATGTATCTTTGCTTTCAATGATAATGATGTGATGACCTTGGTCAATCCCCGATACGATATATGAGATAGCATTTTCAATATAATGATCAACCTTATTGTATGTATACAATATATGTCCATGATTTTTTAAGTCTATCAAATTCGTTAAAGGTACAATTTTATTTTCCATAAATACCTCACCTATACGTAGTAAGATAAGTATAATGCAAAAAATGGATTTTTTCATTTCTAATATTATGAATAGTACAAACTAATTAAAAAGTAATTCTCTATATCAAAAAAACTGCCATAAATGGCAGCACATAATCTACATTGATAAAGCTATATTACTTCTTCCCTCTAGTCTTCAAATTGTAAAAAAGAGTTGCCAATAGATTAGCCCCTATAAACAAGAGATTTCCTTGCGCATTAAAGTGTAACTGCTGTGTTTCAAAGCTCATTTGATCATAGTGGTCTTCTACAGAAACTCCTCTTTCCCTGTTTCTTTTCTGAGTCTCTTTTAATTGTTTTATATACTTATACTGCACTGGTACTAGTAATAAGGTTAATAAAATATAAGCACCGATAATTCCAACACCTACGTATCCACTCATCACACTTTCCCCTTTCCGGCTCCTTACGACTATATACGCGTAAGGAGCCGGAAAGGTTTCAAGAATGATCTTGTTTGTATGGTTATTGTACTTTTCGTACTTGGTAATTTGCTTCTTCCTTATTTTCATGTTGTGCTTTTATCTTGAAGTGATAAATCAAGTAGCACGCAAGGACAAACGGAACGCCTAGATAAAGAGCCAATCGTTGCTCAGAATCAAACGCTAAGCTAGCAAGTACAATAATATTTAATGTAAGCGCGATGATTGGAAGTACCGGGAAAAACGGTGTTTTAAATTTTAGATCCTCTAGCCTACCTCCGTCTTTAATATATTTTCTACGGAAAGCAATTTGAGAAGCTGTAATTGAAATCCATCCGACTTGTGCACCGAGTCCAGCAATTGAAAGTAACCAAACAAACACCGTCTCTGCTGCGAAAAATCCTGAAAGCAGTGACAATAGAGAAATCCCCATTGTTAAAATCAATGCATTCATCGGTACACCCTTTTTGTTTACTTTTGTTAATACAGGACTTGCCATTTTTTCTTTTGACATGGCATATAACATACGAGTAGCCGCATACAAACCTGAATTTCCAACTGACAGTAAGGCTGTTAGAATAACAAAATTCATAATATCTGCCGCATACGGAATTCCGATGCTATCAAATACAACAACAAAAGGACTCTCAATCACTCCTGCTTTTTCCATCGGAATTAATCCAGCAACTACAAAAATCGCCAGGACAAAGAATACAAGAGTTCTCCAAACCGTTTGCTTGATCGATTTAGGGATGGTTTTCTCTGGGTTTTCACTTTCTCCAGCAGCAATCCCAATCAATTCTGTACCCTGAAAGGAAAAGTTAACAGCAATCATCGTAATAATTAACGCGGAAAATCCGTTCGGAAGCAAGCCATGAGCCGTAAAATTAGATAAAAACGGTGCTTCTTGTCCACCTGTTAAATCGATGAATCCGAACAAGGCTGCTCCACCAAACACAATAAAAAGTAGAATAGCTAATATTTTAATACTAGAAAACCAGAATTCTGCTTCCGCAAAAGCTCTAGCCGATAATGCATTCAAGGAGAACAAGACGACAGCAAAAATCCCACTCCATATCCAAACCGGAACATCTGGAAACCATCTTTCCATCAACTGCCCAGCTGCCAGGAATTCCAACGCAACCGTTACAGACCACCCGAGCCAATATAACCAACCAAGGGCAAATCCCGTACCTGGTCCGATAAATTTGGTCGTGTATGTTTGAAAGGAGCCTGATACTGGCATGGCAACAGATAACTCACCAAGGCACAGCATGGTTAAAAACATAATAAGTCCACCCACTAAATAAGATAGTATTGCCCCCATCGGACCCGCTTCGCTAATCGTGTAGCCAGACCCTAAGAACAACCCTGATCCTATTACCCCTCCTAGTGAGATCATAAATAAGTGACGAGTCTTCATTGTTCTTTTTAATTCATGTGAAGTGTTGTTTTCAGGTAAATTCATTATATCCCCCTTTTCCCCTCGCAAGTATGCGCTTACATATTCTACAATGCAAATTTCATGCCAACATAAAAAAGCTTTAATTGTGAACTTTTTTCGAACATGTTATGCCAATTATTTTTGCATTTAAAATTAATTTTTGCATCAGGGATGCAAAAAACTCTTTCCGTTTGATCGGAAAGAGTTTTCATTTCTAATCAGATCCGGTTATTATTAAATCATCTTGAATGGTAGCTAGGACAGTCAAAGGATTTACAACTTCGCCTTCTTTCACATATAAAGAAGTGATATGACCACTAATCCCAATACATATTTCCTCTGTACTGCCGTTATTCTTTTTAATAACAAATAACTTTTCCCATTCATACACATGGTTACTTTCCCCTGTAAGAACCCTCTCGATCGTACCGGAACAAGGACTATAAATAAATTCATATACTTTACCTAGCAACTAGGTTCACTCCTTTTATAAATCTTTTTTACTTACAGGGCTGCCTAATATAGGTTCAGTAACCTTAGTAAATACGGCTTATCTTATACCCAACCACGGAATCTAGCCGCTTCTGCCATCTTTTTAATTCCCACCATATATGCTGCTAAACGCATATCTACATGATGGAGCTCAGCTGTTTGATATATATTTTCAAAGGAATGGATCATCACTTTAGACAGTTTTTCATCAACCTCTTCCTCTGACCAATAATAGCCTTGATTATTTTGCACCCATTCAAAGTAGGAAACCGTAACTCCTCCGGCACTTGCCAAAATATCTGGCACTAACAATATTCCACGTTCTGTTAAAATGGTTGTTGCTTCAAGGGTGGTAGGACCATTAGCTGCCTCGACCACAATTTTGGCTTTAATATTGGCTGCATTATGAGCAGTGATTTGATTTGAAATTGCTGCAGGTACTAAGATGTCACAGTCTAGCTCTAATAACTCTGAATTGCTTATCGTGTTTTCAAAGATTTTAGAAAAAGTTCCAAAACTATCGCGTCGATCAAGGAGATAATCGATATCAAGTCCATTTGGATCGTGAACCCCTCCGTATACATCTGAAACTGCAATCACCTTTGCCCCGGCATCGTGCATAAATTTTGCTAAATAGCTTCCTGCATTTCCAAACCCTTGAATAACCACTCTTGCTCCTTGTAACGCAAAGCCTTTCTTCTTTACCGCTTCTTCTACACAAATCGTCACTCCTCGGGCAGTTGCTGTTTCTCTACCCTTAGATCCCCCTAATACGATTGGTTTTCCTGTGATAAAACCGGGAGAATCAAACTCGCGCAAACGGCTATACTCATCCATCATCCAAGCCATAATTTGTGAATTTGTGTACACATCAGGTGCAGGAATATCCTTTGTTGGTCCAACAATTTGGCTGATTGCCCGAACATACCCACGACTTAATCTCTCAAGTTCTCTGAAGGACATCTTTCGGGGATCACAAATAATTCCACCTTTTCCTCCTCCATAAGGAAGATCCGTGATCCCACATTTCAAGCTCATCCAGATCGATAGTGCCTTTACCTCTTCCTCATCAACTTCCGGATGAAAACGTACGCCACCTTTCGTCGGTCCTACGGCATCATTGTGTTGTGAACGGTATCCCGTAAAAATTTGAACCGTCCCATCATCCATACGGACTGGAATACGAACCGTTAACATTCTGATTGGATCTTTTAACAATTCATACATTTCGTGCGTATATCCTAGCTTATTTAAGGCTTTTTGAATAACCGTTTGTGTTGAGTAAAACAAGTTAAGTGATTCTTGTT
This sequence comes from Robertmurraya korlensis, assembly GCF_023715225.1. GTDB lineage: Bacteria > Bacillota > Bacilli > Bacillales > Cytobacillaceae > Robertmurraya_A. The sequence continues at coordinate 61,310 of NZ_JAMBNS010000004.1, read as the reverse complement.
CCTTTTGTTGATCCTTTTCGATTGCATTTACCACAGTTTTATTAGGCATAGTTCTACCCCTCGTCGATTTAGTAATATTGGTTAACGAATGACATTAAGAACCTAACACGTTTTGAATTTTTTCAAACGCCCAATCAATTTCTTCCTTTGTTATGATTAATGGTGGTGCAAAACGAATCACTGTTTCATGGGTTTCCTTACATAACAAACCAGCTTCTTTTAATTGTTCACAGTAAGGTCTAGCAGCTTCAGTAAGTTCCACACCGATAAACAACCCTTTCCCTCTAATTTCTTTTATCTTCGGATTGTTGATCGTTTTTAGCTGATTCAGGAAATACTCCCCTAATTCTAAAGATCGCTCCGCTAATTTTTCTTCCTCAATAACTTCTAGAGAAGCAAGCGAAACGGCACAAGCAAGAGGATTTCCTCCAAATGTTGATCCATGTGAACCTGGATTGAATACTCCTAGAACATCAGAGTTTGCGACCACACAAGAGATCGGGAATACTCCCCCACCAAGTGCTTTCCCTAAAATTAGGATATCTGGGTCTACTTCCTCCCAATCACATGCAAACATTTTACCTGTACGTGCAAGGCCAACTTGGATTTCGTCTGCAATAAACAATACATTATGTTCTTTACATAAGTCCGAAGCAGCCTTTAAGAATCCTTCTGGTGGTAAAAGAATTCCCGCTTCTCCTTGAATTGGTTCCATTAAGAATGCGGCAGTATTTGGAGTAATAGCTCCCTTTAGAGCCTCTAGATCACCGTAAGGAATTAACGTAATTCCTGGTAAAAGTGGACCAAAGCCACGCTTATACTCCGGATCTGATGATAGAGACACCGCTCCAAGAGTTCTTCCATGAAAGTTACCTGTGCAAGCAATGATTTCTGCTTGATTTTCAGCAATCCCTTTCACATCGTAGCCCCAGCGACGAGCAGCTTTTAGGGCAGTTTCTACTGCTTCTGCTCCTGTATTCATCGGGAGTGCCATATCTTTTTTCGTTACCTTACAAATCTTTTCATACCAAGGGCCTAACTGATCATTATGAAAGGCACGTGACGTTAGAGTGACTTTATCCGCTTGATCCTTCAGGGCTTGGATAATTTTCGAATGACGATGCCCTTGATTCACAGCAGAGTAAGCACTCAACATATCCATATAGCGATCGCCTTCTGGATTTTCCACCCATACCCCTTCTGCTTTTTCAATAACGATTGGTAGCGGATGATAGTTGTTTGCTCCAAATTTTTGAGTTTGCTCAATAATTGTAGTAGTTTTAGAAGTTAATTGATTCATTGTGTTACCTCCTTGTTTTATAGAGTTTCTGATGTTGTTTTTGCTTGCATATGCAATAGTAAATAGTCAGGTCCACCAGCTTTTGAATCAGTACCTGACATATTAAATCCACCAAAAGGTTGATAGCCAACGATCGCACCTGTACAGCCTCGGTTGAAATAAAGATTACCCACATGAAATTCTTCTCTAGCTCGTTCGATATGCTCACGATTGTTAGAGATAAGAGCACCAGTTAGTCCGTAATCCGTGTTATTTGCGACCTCCATCATATGGTCAAAGTCACGAGCTTTACAGAATGCTAGAACGGGTCCAAAAATCTCTTCTTGCATTAATCGTGCCTTTTCATCTACATCGGCAAAAATTGTTGGCTTAATGAAGAAACCTTTAGAATCATCTCCTTCACCACCGGCCATTAGCATGCCCTCTTGTTTACCGATTTCGATATACTCCATGATTTTTTTGAATGCTTTTTCATCAATAACAGGTCCCATGTAGGTTTCTTGTAATTCTGGACTCCCGACAGTCAACTGACCAGTTAAGGCAACAGCTTTCTCTAGCACTTCCTCATACACATCTTGATGAACTACCGCTCGAGATCCTGCTGAGCATTTTTGTCCTGAAAAACCAAATGCCGAGTAAACAATTGAAGCAGCAGCAAGATCTAAATCCGCCTCTTTATCAACGACTACCGTGTCTTTTCCACCCATTTCAGCAATCACTCGCTTGATCCAAATTTGTCCAGGATGAACTTTGGCTGCACGCTCGTTGATTCGGCAGCCCACTTCACGAGAGCCAGTGAACGAAACAAAGCGAGTTTTCGGATGATCAACAAGATAATCTCCAATTTGCGCGCCACTACCAGGTACGTAATTCAACACTCCCTTTGGCAATCCCGCCTCAAACATTAACTCTACAAATTTTGCCGCAATAACTGGTGTTGAATTAGCTGGTTTTAATAACACCGTATTTCCTGTGACAATGGCTGCAACCGTCGTTCCTGCCATAATGGCAAGCGGAAAATTAAACGGTGAGATAATGACTCCTACTCCAAGTGGAATATAGTGAAATTGATTGTACTCACCTTCTCGACTTTGCACATCCATTCCGTTCTTCAACTTCAGCATTTGACGACCGTAATACTCAAGAAAATCAATCGCTTCAGCTGTGTCCGCATCCGCTTCGTTCCAGGGTTTCCCTGCTTCTTTTACTAGATAACTAGAAAATTCATGTTTACGTCGGCGCATGATTGCAGCAGCACGGAACAATATGTTTGCACGGTGCTCAGGTTTCCACTTTTTCCAGCTTTCAAATGCTGTAAGAGCAGCCTGCATCGCTTTTTCCGCAAGCTCTTGATTGGCCATAGAAACGGTACCAATTATTTCTTCCTTACTCGCAGGATTCAATGAAACGATTTTCTCCTCCGTTGTAATTTCTTCATCTCCAATGATTACAGGGTAATCTTTTCCTAATTGTGTTTGAACATGAGCTAGTGCTTCTTGAAATTCTTGTTTATTCTTTTCAATCGAAAAATTGGTAAATGGTTCATGTGTATAAGGTTTCATACTTTTTCCCCCTTTTGATTCTTCAACATGTTTATTGCAAGTTCCGTGCCAACTATTATTTTTGCGTCATATAAAGGTTTCTCTTTATATGGATGCAATGATTTTTTGCACTATTTTCGATTTTTTGTCACAAATAGCAAAAAATATTTTGCGTTATGAAGTTTGTTTTGATTAAATAGTTGGTAATGAGACTAAATCAAGGGAGAACGCTCATGGAGAATTCAAAGAAATCATTATCGTATCTACAATATCTTAATAATTTATATGAGAGAATTTTGGACGAGGTAGAGGTTGGCGTTCACGCTGTGGATGAAACCGGTAAGACGATTATCTATAACAAGAAAATGATGCAGATGGAATCAATGGATTTCCACGACGTTATTGATAAAAATTTACTAGATGTGTTTATGTTTAAAGACGATCAATCTAGTACTCTTGTACAAGCACTTCAAGAAGGCAAAGAGACCACGAATGTCAAACAAACATACTTCAACAACAAAGGTCGTGAAATTACGACGATCAACAATACATTCCCTATTTTTAAAGGCGATAAAATTCAAGGGGCCGTTGAAATTGCTAATGATGTCACGAAACTAGAGCGTCTTATCAAAGGAAATATGAATACGAAAGGGACGACTCGGTTTACGTTTGATCATATTATCGGCAATAGTCCTGCGATTAAAGAAGTCATTGAATTTGCGAAACGTGCTGCACGAACCTCATCCTATGTATTAATTGTTGGAGAAACCGGAACGGGAAAGGAGCTGTTTGCGCAAAGCATCCATAATGCAAGCAACCGATTTTCGGCTCCTTTTATTTCACAAAACTGTGCCGCCCTACCTGATAATTTAATAGAAAGTCTACTATTTGGAACAAAGCGTGGAGCATTTACAGGTGCTGTTGACTCACCAGGGTTATTTGAGCAAGCAAATGGCGGGACATTATTACTGGATGAAATCAACTCCTTAAATCTCAATCTTCAAGCCAAATTATTACGAGTATTACAGGAAAAAATGATTCGTCGTGTGGGAGATACAAAGGATACAGCAGTAGATGTGAGAGTTATTGCCAATATTAATGAGGATCCCATTGATGCGATTGCCAATGATCATTTACGAAAAGACTTGTATTATCGACTGGGAGTTGTCACTCTCTTTGTCCCACCTTTAAGGGATCGAAAAGAAGATATCCCCCTTCTTGTTCAACATTTTATAGAAAAGTATAATGAACGTTTTCAAATGAATGTGAAAGGCTTATCGGAAGAAGTGACTAGATCCTTCATGGAATATGATTGGCTTGGAAATGTTCGAGAACTTGAACATATCATTGAGGCTGCCATGAACATTATTATGGACGAAGAAGAGATTCAATACTCTCATTTACCTTTCCAATATCGAAGCAAAATGCAAATGAAAGAAATGATGATCCCTTTATCAACCGTGGACCAGTTTATTAAAGAGAGCAATGAAGTCACCATCCCGCTAAAGGACCAAATGGAATTGTTTGAACGATCATATATTGAGCAAGTTCTAAAGAAAAACGACTTTAACATTTCTAAGTCAGCCAACCTGCTCGGACTCAGTCGACAAAGTCTACAATACCGAATGAAAAAGTTAAATATTGAATCAAATTGAATACAGAAAACCGGAATCATTGCTCTCATTGAATACCGTTTTTTGAAATATTTTTTTGCCATTTGGAGATACTTAAGTTGGCAAACAAATATCGATGGGAGGAATTAAAATGGTCGAGGAAAATGCACTACAAATGAAAATGGAGAAGATTTTTCAAAACACTTGCGGCTCTTTCGAGAATTGCACGGAATCCAGTATCCAATCATTTCTACAACAATGCGAAGAACACGGTATTGACTCACAATTCTGCATGAGCTGGGTCGAGCAACACAAATCAGAAATTCCTGATTGGCAAACAGTTTCAAAAGTCTCTCTAGAATGGATGAATCAACACACGTCAACGGGGTCACCCATTTCCTTTTCAGAATAAAACACAGTGGAGTTTTCCCTCTCCACTGTTTTAATGCCAGTTCAGTCAGCAACTACATAGCACCTTTCAATCTTCACAGGCAAAACTTTTGAGTATAGATGCATCAATTTATAGAATAAAAGGACTACTAATCAGTAGCCCTTCTTCATTTCATTATCCAGTGATCGTAGCACTCCAAGTTCCTCCACCTTGGTCACATGTAAAGTTTCCGGATGCTCTTCGCCCTTCTATTCTTCCTGTGTAGGTACAGTTGTTGCCATCACTGCTATTTCGACGTTCAATTCGAACCTGGTTTCCTTGTTGTTGCATTCTTAACACGGCTGTAACTGGAGTTGCCCCTTGTCTAGTCCATCTACCGTCAAATACATTGCTATTTCCTCGTCGTGTCCAAATTCCTCTCCAGGCACCTTCTACTACTTCCCACCTTCTACCTAAGTCTGGTTCTGCTGGTCCTCTAAAAATCGTACCGCTCCAAGACCCACCGCCTCTGTTACACACATTGCTACCTACTACTCTATTTCCTTCAATTCTTCCTACGTACTGACAATTGTTTCCGTCGCTACTATTTCTTCTTGAAATACAGACGAAATTGCCGTCCACATTCATTCTCAATACAGCGGTAATTGGCGTTTGTCCTGCTCTCGTCCATCTGCCATCAAACACATTGCTGTTTCCGCGTCTTGTCCAAACGCCTCGCCAGCCACCTTCTTCCACTTCCCATCTTGTACCTAAATCGACTGGTTGTCTTGTTGTAGAAACATAAGGATCTTCATAAAAATAATACGGATGAACTGGCTGATAGTTGTAAGCATAGTAATATGGGTTGCCGTAGTTGTACATAGATACAACCTCCTACTCATGTAATCTATTTATAATTAATCATGCATTTCATCATATGCCTATTTAAAAAAAATGCCCCACTAAAAAGCTAGTTCAACATGATCTTTTATTAATTTTAAATTAAACAAATGACTCAATATGAAAAATTAAAGGAATTTTATGTAGGCCCACCTAACGAAAATAAAAAAGCCACCCTGAAAGGTAGCCTTGTTTATATCGATTTTATACGGTTAGTTCAATAAGATTGCCTTCAGGGTCCTCTATAACACTTTCATAATAGCCGTCACCTGTCAGACGCGGTCCATCTACGAGAATGTACCCATCATCTTGAAGCTTTAACGTAAGATCCTCGACCTTTTCTCTACTGCCGAGCGAAAACGCAACATGTGCCCAACCGATTCGATCCGCTTGATCTTCTTTATCCACACCTACTTTGCGCATAATCTCTAAACGCGCTCCACTTTCGTACTGGATAAAATAAGATTCAAAGCCTTTTTTCACATTTTGATACTTTTCATTTGATTTTCCGTTAAAGTATCTTTCATAAAAAGCTTTCATCATTTCTAAATCTTTCACCCAGATGGCTATATGCTCAATTTTCAATTCTCTTTACTCCTCCCTATTGGTTACATAGCAGTTGATTCAGAATTTCTTTTCAATAAGGTCTTCCTTTCGATCATAATTCTATTTAACCTTTCAGAAGCCAAAAGCATCCCTACTCCAAAGAGCACAATCACATAGGGAAAAATACCAATCGTTGTATGAGATGCCACCAATCCTAGTAATGGTGGCAAAAAGGTACTTCCCGTATAGGCAAGCGCCATTTGATAACCCATAATCGTCTGAGAATGTTCTTTTCCAAATCGTGTTGGAGTTTCATGTAACATACATGGAAAAATGGGTGCCAAGCCTAAACCAATTAATATTAAACCTACAAGTGAAAAGATTGAAGGTATGGGTAATAGCAATAGGATTGTACCAGCAAGAGCTGTAAGCTGACCTGAGCGAATTAACGTTTTATTATCCACCTTTAGCGTAATAAATCCGGTAAAGAACCTGCCTATCGTAATGCCTCCATAATACAAAGAAACCCATTGGGCCGCTACTCCAACTGACAAATCTTTTACGTTTACCAAATAACTACTTCCCCAAAGGCCAATGCCTGCTTCCGCACCACAATAAAATAAAAAAGTTGCCATTGCAAGCTTTACTCCCTTAATTTTAAAAGGCTTTTCATTTTTTGTAGTATGACTGATAGAAGAATCGAGTTCTGTGTTTAGTTTGTTGGTCGATTTACCAGCTACTTTTTCCCATAAAGGCAAGGTTAAGAACAGAATAACGACTAATCCAAACTGAAGGCCCGCAATAGTAAAATATCCACTTCTCCACGATTGATCTCCCGTAAGAAACGAAGACATAATAATTGGCCCAAGCGTAGCCCCCACTCCCCAAAAGCAGTGAAGCCAACTCATATGGTGTGCTTTATAATGGGCAGCCACATAATTGTTTAACGCTGCATCCACGCAACCCGCTCCTAACCCAAGTGGGATCGCACAAATAAACAGCCAAATCATTGATGGTGCAAAATTAAATCCAAGTATTGCTACAGCCGTTAGGAGACAACTAATAAAAGTCACTTTACCAGTACCGAATTTATTAAGAACTTTCCCTGTAAAAAGACTCGAAACAATGGTAGCACCTGCGATCGTCATAAATAGCCAACCAGCCATTTCCATTGGTGCCCCGTATTCGGCTCTCATTAATGGCCATGTAACTCCTAACAAAGAATCTGGTAAACCTAAGCTTATAAAAGCTAAATAAATAATCACTAAGAAAAATGTTGCCATTTGAAGTTCTCCCCTCTTGTCTGTTTACTTACTTGTTTGAGTGATCATGAGCTCCAGTCCTAAATTCTGTAAACCTAACAAATAGTCTTGTTTCCAGTTGCTTTCGGTTAATTCAGGAAGATGCTCACTTGGAACATAGGTCGAACTTTTCTTTTTAATGTCTTCAAGAACCTTCTCACTCACTTCACCATGACAAAAAATGACCATATGAGGATTGATAATAGCAACAAAGGTAGCTACTAACCTACTTACAGCATCCAAAGTATGATTATCAAGAAATGGCGTTCGATTTTCCAAGGCTTGAAAGAAATTTTGTTTTTCGTACTGAGGAACAAAGGATACCTCCCCTGAGAAAAAGGAACGACCACGCACCACGTCACCATTAATTAGAACACCAGCACCTGGACCATTCTGTCCAAAATACAAGTATACGAGAGACTGATTGTCCGTATTCCCAAGTGATTTATAATAGCCTAGTACTGCAGCATTCATATCGTTTTCGATTACGACAGGTATCGAAAAATGATTTTCATAATACCCTTTTAAATCAAAGTTTTGTAAATGGTCATAATCAGGTATGTAAAATATACGACCATTATCAACCGAACCAGGAACACCAATCGCAATGGAAGATATTCTTGGATACTCCTCAATGATGCCCTGAATACACTGTGTTAATAAACTCAAGTCTTTATTCTTTAGTACGCTCGACGTGTTCCCTTGTTCTTTTACCTCTCCCATACAATTAAAAACGGTATAGTGAGTTTCATTACTTTCTAAAAATATCGCCAAACCCAGCATATACTCTGGATTGTATGAATAGCGTTTGGCCCTTCTTCCTCCACTTGAATCATCGAGACCAACGACCAACAGTTCACCATCCTTCTCCATTTGCGTGAGAAATTTGCTAATCGTAGGAAAACTAATTCCTAATTTATGACTTAATTCAACTTTTGTTGCACTCCCAAGTTCAAGTAATCCAGACCGAATTCCCTTTAAGATGACATTTTTCATTGATTTCGGAGTTGCTATTAAATCGCTCATCACTTCACCACCGTTTCAAGACACTTATTAAACTTCTTTAATAAGTTACAAAAATACAATATCATACTAAAATCGTGCACACAATAACAAAATTTTTTTAAACTCAAAAAGAGTCAACCAGTTAAGGCTGACTCTTTATATATTCACTATGCCATTTTAGGCAACAAAAGCTGTTCCAACAATAATTAACAAGATGAATAGTACAACGATTAACGCAAAACTATTGTTATACATTCATAAACACCTCCCTCAGCGTTACCATACTATCCTATGAGGATAGACGGAAATCGGAAGGACAAATGCCTACTTATCACTATTGGTAAAGTTTACCTATCCTTAGTTCTCAAGTATTTCTTTTATCTTTTTCAAATCCTTCATATTTGCTCTTTTCATCATCGAGGTCATAAAAGGAGAGAAAAGTTTAGAGAAACCAGAGGGATTTCCCCGATTTCGAAGAGTCATACGTGTAACATCCCTTTCAATAGACTCCCATGTATAGATGGTCTCCATCGGAAAAGGGCCTGCAGATGTCTTCATCACTAACTTCTCCCCTGGTTTGAATTCAGTAATTTCGTAAATATAAGCAAGCTCTCGTCCAAGAAAATTCGCCTTAAACGCAATTCGAGATCCTTTCTTTACAGCTTTTTCAGTTTTCCAATCCGCCGACTGAATATTCACATACCACTCTGGAGCATTTTCCGGATTGGATGCATACGTTGATACTTTTTCAATCGGTCGATTTATGATGATTTCTGTAAACACGTCTACCATGATTATGTTCCTCCAGATGAGATTGAATCATTTATTGTTCGTTATTATTTTCTTCAATATACTTTTTTAATAACGTGCCAAGAAGATGCTTCCATCCATGAATATGTGATTTCTCCCATTCTTCTTCAATAACACCTGAAGCTGTATGAGATAATTGAAGAATTGTAACACCTTCTATTTCAGTCAATCGATAGGTATATGCACTATTAACAGCCCCTCGCATGCCTAAATGACCATGTAGTCGAATTTCCTCTGGAGCATTTACATAATACACATTTCCCCATACTGCTCCATCATTTTCACCCCATTTTTCAATAAATTGTCCTCCTGGTACAGGATCAAAAGTAAATGTTGACGGCACACCTTTTGGAGCTAACCGAAATTCCCACCAGTCTTCTGCCTTCTCGGTTAACGCTTTAAATACCTTCTCCCGTGGTGCGTTTATGACTACTTCTTGCTCAATACGAAATACTTCTGCTTGTTTTGAATGATCCATTTCTAATTCTCCTCCTGTTTGTTCAGCTAATGATTTTAAATTCAGTAGTGATCTGGAATTCTTCTTCGTATATTTCCCCACCCATCTATCGTTCATTTCCTCTAATGGAATGACATTTAGATAATTAAACCTGTATTTCCCCTCTCGTCGAACAATTACTAACTTTCCTTCTTGCAAGGCTGATAAATGCTTCATAATCGCATATCTTGAGACTTCGGGAAAAAAATCATTAAGTTCTCCCGTCGTTTTGGGCGATTGTTTCAAAATATCAAGAATGCGTCTTCGGATCGGGTGGCCCAGTGCTTTAAAAAGAGCCGAAAGTTCATCTCCCATCATAATGATCCTTTCCAGATTCGTTTTAAAAATAATATGTTACCATTTAGTCACACATTACATGTGACTAAATGGTAACATATTAAATAAAAAAAAGGAAGAGCACAATATAAAGTCGGCTCTTCCATTATCATTCCTATAAGGTTTTCACCAAACTCGGTAAAATCTCATTTAACTCCTTCAACTGTTGAATTTCATAAGTAGGACTAAGCCCTGACTGATTTTCTTTTCGTAGCGGGTTAAACCAACAGGTATCTAAACCAGAAATCTGTCCACCTTTAATATCTGCAGATAAAGAATCCCCAATAATTAAACCCTGACCCGGAATATAGTTTGGAATTCTGTCAAACACATAATTAAAGAATTGCTTCATTGGCTTATGAAACCCTGTGTCTTCAGAGACAAAAATATTCTTAAAAAATGGAAATAAACCAGAATCTCTTAGTCTTCTATCCTGCGTTTTGGACACGCCATTCGAGACAATGTACAGTTCATATTGATGTTGTAAGTTCATAATTAGGTCCATTGCACCGTCAATAAGGTGATGTCCTTGTTCTAAATAACTGCGATACTTTCTTTCTAATAAACTTCCATCTACTTCTAAATCGTAATGACTAAAGAAAGTCGAAAATCTCGTGTTGAGTACCTCGTCTCGATCGATCTTTCCGTTCTCATAAGCATTCCACAAACTCTGGTTTATCTCTTTATACCTGCGTTCTTCATCTGCCGTTAAGACCATATTTTGTTCTGCAAAGAGAGCACGTAATGCTTCCTTCTCCGTAGCTTGAAAATCCAATAACGTATCATCTATATCAAAAAATAAATACTTATATGCTTTCACTTGATTTCCTTCCTATCTTTTAACAGAATCCCTAGTAGTAAAAAAGCCCCCATGAGGGTAGCCGTTAAAATTCCATAACTATTATTTTAACATATTTGTTATTTTAAGAAGCGATCAATGATTATACTAATTTGCCTACTATGAATAGGACACATTGTATCAATTCATTTAGTATATGTAGTAATTTGCCAATGCTTCGACGCAGGCCTTTTCACGCCTGTCCATCCCATTTGTAAAAGTTCTTTCGCTATTAAGATATTAAAAAATCCATGTCCGACCAATACCACAGATTGCGATTTTCCAGCCGAACGGACAAGTTTCTCTGCCGCGAGTTTGGCTCGACTTTTTGCATCTGAAAAGGATTCGCATCCACTAGAAAAACCCGCAACCCACAAACACCGCATCAAAACCGTCCATCCTCTAGGCTGCAATCTTACTTTCGAGAAAATTCCCGATAATGTTGGTAGCTCAACTTCTCTAAACAAAGAATCGGAAACTATGTCCACTGTTGAAATTAATAATTTGGCAGACTCCCTAGACCTATATAAATCACTTGTATAAACCATGTTGGCAGTTTCCAATTTCTTTTGCGTTTCCACCGGGTAAGTTTCTTCTGCATAAACTCCATGATCATTATATCTAGTAACCCAGTTTTCAAATTGTTTAGATGTAATCCAATCATTTTGTACCCATTTTGATCTTCCATGTCTTATTAATGAAATCTCCATAAATATATCTCCCAGATGAAAAATGAAAAAGCAATGTCCATGAAATCTACACTGCCCATCCTGAAAATAAATCATTTGTCCATTCCCCGATGGGTTTACTTAACCTATGTTAGCCAATGTTCTGGTACTTTTAAGTGAGATGGTAATTTAGTATGTTTGTCGCCTTCTGCAGCATTTATTTGTGCTTGTGTAAGAAAGATACTTCCTTGTAAATTAGCACCATGTAAATGGGCATCTCTCAAATCGGAACCGATAAAGTCACAATAACGTAGATCACTATCCCGAAGGTCAGCAGCAATTAGAAAAGCACCCCTCCAACTCATACCTTTTAGGTTGGCACCTTTTAGTTTGGCACCAATTAAATCCATGCCTTTTCCAACTTTTTTCTGATGACTTTTGTCTTTTTTCACTTTCAGACGAACAAGTTCACTTGATTTTAAAAGGCATTCATTTACAATCACACGATGATTGGACACATTCAGATCCATTAGCTCCATCGGATTAAGTTCCGTAAGAGCTTCCGTCTCATCTAGTACCTTTTGTATTTCGTTATGAATGGAACGAGTTTCCCCTAGATTCAGTGCTTCCTGTAGGTAGTACAACATCTCGTGAATTTGCTGCATGATTGGAAAAACATGAAACATTTCTTTCGCTGCTTTCTTATCTTCCCGCCAACCTCTTCTTTTATAGGTAAATTGTGAAACCTTTTGTCCAGCTCCAAAGCATTCATACACGGTGCAGCCTTTATACCCCTTTCCCCGTAAACCTTCATGAATTCTACAGCGATAATCCTCCTGAAGATTTTTACACGGCACCCCACCATCTTTATCTACAGCAAAATCAGCTGATTTGATAAAAGGCAAAGCGACACAGCATAAACCAAAACAATTTTCACAATCAGCTTTATAATTTTTAAAAAGATCTTTGTTTGTCATAGTTTGATTAAACAACCTGTACACTCCTCATCCAAATATAAACAACAATCATATCCTTATACATCTATCGCGTGATAACCTATTTCTTGTTAAAAAAAGGGCATTAAAATAAGAAGTAAACATGCACCCAAAACAAGTACATTGGTTACGTTCTTGGGAAGCTTTTCTCTCCCCTTCCCCTTATACCATCCACTAAACTGCCATCTATTCCGATATAAAACAAATAAAAGAATATAAATAGATAGAAAAACTATCCACTGTTTATCAGCTATATTTATTCCAATAAATTCATAGATAAGTTTACATAGTACCTCTAACATGCTCCCTAGAAAACCGAACAACAATATGATTCTCACTAGCTCTAATAGGACCCACATAGTATGCCTCCGAGTTAGAGTTCAACCTTACTAAAATGCTCTACTATCGGAAACGGATCATAGAAATGGTGTAATAATACTTTCCACTCCTGGTACTCTGCTGAGCCTCGAAATCCAATTGTGTGATCCTCTAATGTGTCCCATTTCACAAGTAACAAATACTTTCCCTTCACTTCCAAACAGCGCTGTAACTCATGTGAGAGATAGCCTCTCATACTGGAAATAATTCCGGAAGCTTGTCGAAATGCCTCCTCGTATTCCTCTTCAAGCCCCTCTCTAACCTGAAGCATAACCGCTTCTAAAATCATAAAAACTTCCCCTTTCCTTTACAAGTCTCTTGCTAGTCGAATCATATCTCTACAAAGAATACCATTTTCATAAATTTCCTCTGAGTAATTCTTACTAAAAAAGTCGATGTCTACACCCACAATTCGAAAGCCACATTTTTGATAAAGAGCCAGTTGTCCAATGCTTGAATTACCGGTTCCTATTTCAATTCGTTGAAATCCACGATCTTTCACTATCTCGATGGCATGCAAAACAAGCTTTTTGCCAAGCCCTTTCCCTTGTTCACTCTCCAAAACGGAAAGATTCACCATCTCAACAGTTTCAGGTCTAGTAGGGAGTATTACGTACACGCCAACTACTATGTTGGCTTCCTCAGCTATGTAGCATTCCCCTCTTCTGATATACTTTTCTACTATTTTTCGAGAAGGATCCGCTTCAAGCAACAATTCGTATGGGACAGATTCCCCCGCATTAAGCTTTCGTATGTTCATAAATATTTCTCACCTATGTTTTGTTACTTTCCATTATACACCATTTATGTTTTTCAAATCGGAAAGAATTCGGTTCTTTCCTGACCCGATTTCATCTCTTTTATTTAAATACGGATTTAGTTCACTTAACCCACTAAATTCTGGATATCCATGGAACGAACCGAACCAATAGCTCCCACCTAAAAATAATAAAAAAGATGAAGACCCACTCTGGATCTTCATCTTCCTATATTATAAGTTCTCGAAGAACACTCGGATGACGTCTGCTCCGCCAATAACTGTTCCTAGTGTACTTCCAAGATTTGATAGTACTACAATTAATAATATTCGACTTACTTTGTTTTTCCAGAATCCTTTTACACTAAACACGTCTTCAGATAGCGTTTCAAAATCCTTAACACTTGGACGTCTGACATATGCTTGGGCAAGCCCGGCAAACCAGCCTGATGCGAGGACTGGGTTTAAGGATGTAATTGGAGCTGCCAAAAAGGCCGTTAAAACCGTCAATGGATGTCCGAGTGCAATTGCTGCACCTAATGCTGATAACCCACCATGCCACAAAATCCAACTGAATGTTTGGGATAACCCTGCTTGCGGATTCGCAATAAACGTATACGCAATGATGGCTAAGATCATCACAGGAATACTCCAGCCAATAATTTTTGGCCATTTTGATTTAGGGGGAACAGCTGTTAGCTTGGTTAAGTCCTGTTCTTTCTTAATTTCTTCCTTGATTCCTGGAACATGTGCTGCTCCAAGAACGGCAACAATTTTCTCCCCTGGCGCCTCTTTGATTTTTTGTGCTAGATATTGATCTCGTTCATCAATGAGAGGCTTCTTTAATCGTGGAAAAGTTTCTGTAAATTCATTAAGGATTGCTTGAAGCGTATCCTGACTTTTCATTTTTTCCAATTCTTCTTCCGTAATACTTTCCTTGCTAAAAATACCTGCGATTACTTGACTTAAAAGAAGCGCTTTTCCTTTAAGGCCAATTCCACCCCAAATTCTCGCAAAGGTGATTTGGATATTCCGATCGGCAAGTACAAGAGTGGCACCTGTTTCTTTCGCTGATTCTATTCCTTGTATCATTTCCTGCCCTGCTTTTATCCCAAATTGATCTGCCATCCGATTTTGAAAGGAAGAAATGGCTAAATTCATTAGTAATAAGGAGGCTTTTTTTTCCTTAATCACTTGTATGATATCCATTTCTTTCCATTTATTTCCATCTTTAATCGATTGATATCTTTGCTTATCCAACTCTACACATACAGCATCAGGTTTCTCAGCTTCAATAACCTCCTTCACCTGCTCTGCACTATGCTTTGATACATGGGCGGTCCCAATAAGTATGTATTCTTTTCCATCTAGATGAATTCTTGTAATGTTATCTTCTACCATAGATACCTTCCTTTAAAACCATCACCTGATTTGTCTACTAACCTAATAATGATGTCTATGTTCTTTTTGTCCATTATAACATGAACACGCCACCGATTGCGCCTGTTACTCTAGCTATCTTTATCTACGATTCCTTCAAAAAGAATCGTTTGCTTCTGAGTAATCCCAAAGTTTTTATATTCAATTATCATTTTAGCTATGTCTTTGTCCCAGTTGATATCCCTTAGTTGTACCTTTAATACCAACGATAGTTTATCATTTGTGACTTTAAAATTTTGGACTGGACGAAGCTTTTCTACTACTCCCTCTTCAATGGCATCAATTTCGTAATACATAGAACCAAAATCCTCATCTATAATGAAAGGGGTGATTTCTATTTGATCTTTATCTTCATTTATCTCCGTACCATCTTCTTTAAGCAAAAAAATATCTTTTATCACTGGTTTTCCTATCCCGTTCCAATCCAAGGAATAGCCAAAGTAAATGGGGGTTTTTTGTACGAAGAACATTTCATTATCTTTCGTTACCCGTGTATGGCTCCACTTTACAAATTCACCATCTTTAATGTAATAGATGCACACTGAAAAAATAGATACAATAAAGATACCTAAGACCAATAAAAACAAGCTTTTTGGATTTTTCACCCTAGACCTCCTTTTTCATAAACTGCTTGAGATACTTTACGCACAGTATTTGAAAAAGTTTCAATTCCTTATTAATTATCACCATATACTTTATATTCCTCCCCAAAGGAAAAAACACTAGGATAAAAGATACATATTTCATGTTATAATACAATTTGCATTTATTATTTTTGAGGTGCTATTCGATGAACGAAAAGGAACCACATTATGTCACACTTTCAAAACGGAAGTGTAAAGAAATCGGGATGGATCCAAATGAGATCGTTCGTCCCAGAATTACTTTATCCAAATTAGAGGTTCAAAAAAGACAAGAAGCGTATAAAGAAATACTGTCCGTCGTTCGTTTCTTTTCAGAAAAACTGATTTTGACTTTACAAGAAACCCCCATCTTCATAGCTATATCGGATTCAGAAGGTTATTTATTAGACCTAGCAGGTGACGACCTCATAAAGTCTACTATTGATCGGTTCGGGATTCACTTGGGAAGTTTATTTAGACAAGAGGATACAGGAACGAATGTAGTTAGTTTGGCATTAGAACACCAGCACCCCATCCAGTTAGTGGGCAAGGATCATTACCACACCTTCCTTCATGAAATGGCCTGCTATGGCGCTCCATTTCATTACACAGATGAGGATAATCTATTAGGTAGCATAAATATCATGGTCCCTGTTGCTTTTCACAATCCATTATTTTTGCCAATGCTTACCCAATTAGTCGATTCTATTGAAAGAGAATTGCTTTTAAGAAAACAAAATCGTAAGCTTAATATCTTTAATCAAGTATTGATAAATGGAGCTAGAAACGGAATCATTATTACTAATGTAAACGGGATGATTTTAGAGTTTACTGATTTTGCTAAACAAATTTTTTATAAACCCTTTACAAGTATTTATGAACTTCCCATTATAGGAGACTATTTCAAGGGCGTCCTTACTATGGATGAAATTTATGATAGCAAAGAAGTCACTTTTCAAAGTGCTTTGGGAGACCCCATTATTTGTCTCTTTGATGCTCAACCAATATATGAAGGTGAGAAGATCATTGGCGCGTATGGACAACTACGTGACATGACAGATCGCTTCTTTATGGAGGAAAAGATAAAGACGGCTGAAAAACAAGTACTAGCTGGGCGTATTGCGGCTGGTATAGCACATGAAATAAGGAATCCTCTAACAACTGTTCGTGGGTACCTCCAATTTCTTGAAAGAGAGGTGGGGACTGATATCGGTCAATTATTTTCGAATCTACTCATTCCTGAAATTGATCGAGCGAATAAAATTATTACAGACTTTCTAAGTATTGCGAAGCCTTCCGAAAAAATGTTTGAACGCATACAAATTAAGCATTTTTTTACAAACTACTTATGGAATTTCCTTAAAAGTGAAGCTTTGCTGCACAACGTGAATCTGGACTTTAATATACCACCACATACGGAGAATCTTTTCATCTTATGTAATCGAGAAGAGTTGCTTCAGGTATTTATTAATCTATTCCAAAATTCTTTACAGGCTGAACGGGATATCCCCCTAGCCGTAAATATATGTACAAATTTAAAAAATGAGCATATCCAAATAACGTTCAGTGATAATGGGAAAGGTATTCCTGCCAACATTGTGACGAATATTTTCGAACCATTTTTTTCAACAAAAGACATGGGGACAGGATTGGGCCTATCGGTTTCGCTAAAAATTATTGAAAACCACAATGGTCAAATGACTGCCAAAAGCATGGAAAATTCAGGGACTACCTTTATAATAGAACTCCCTATTCATAAGGAAACCTAATAAAAGCAGCTCAATGGAAGCTGCTTTTATCTTATTATTCACCCTTTTGCATCTGTATAAATAGCTTGGTTACAAGATAGGCGATAAAAATCAATTTTTTTATATTAATTGATATTTTTTAAAACTATTATAAATTCCATCGTTATCATGCGTATCTGTAATATCATCAGCTGCTTCTTTTAATGCTTCTTTTGCATTGCCCATCGCAATGCCAAATTGCACAAACTGCAACATCTCTAAATCGTTCATACCATCTCCATAAGCGTAGGTGTGCTCCCGATCCACTTGTAAATGCTCAAGTAATTTCTCGATCGCCACCGCTTTATGAATTCCTGGTACAGATAACTCGCCACTATTCTCTCCAAACAGTGGTACCGTACTTGGTATCACAGTAAATTTTGATGAGAATTCCTGCTTAATCTTTTCAATAGGAAGGTTAGATCCTAAAAAAGAAATTTTATTAATATCATCCCGAATTAAATCCTCATCATCAATTAAGCAATCATGAAAAGGTTGAATTCCCTTTTTGACCTCTTCTACAGCATGAGGATTTTCTGCTAAAAAGTTAGTAATAATCCCTTGAATATGCTTCTTACAATTCTTACTCGCAAATAATCCCCCATTGGATTCAAGATAAAAATCTATTTGATGCTCATTGAAAAACTCAACCAAATGTATAACATCTTCCTTAGAAACTCTCTCATGAATTAAAACCTTTTCGTCTACTTCAATGTAACCCCCAGCAGCACCAATAATCCCATCAAACCCAATTTCCATGATGTCTTGAAATAATTCCGCCTTTGAACGGCCGGTACAAATAAATACTTGATGTCCATTCTTTCTTGCCTGTTGGATGGCTCTTTTCGCTGATTCAGGAACTACTCCGTGTTCATTTACAAGTGTTCCATCAATATCCATAAAAATAACTTTTTTCAATTTGATCACCTTTACTTGTTTAATTGTATTTGTATGAATCCGTTTACCGACTTGTATAATAACTATTTACTAATCCTTTTTGTCTACTCGACGCCACTGATATTCATCTAAACAAACCTTCCCCGTTTCGCTTACCTTCACTCCCTCGCTTTGAAGAGATAAGACTTGATCATGATAGGAAGAATCATCCTGGATAGAGATTTGCCCTTTAGCGTTTAAAACACGATGCCAAGGTAATCGATGATTTTTACTCATCGAGTGAAGGATGCGAACAACTTGGCGAGCAGCTCTAGGACTACCTGCTATTCTGGCAATTTGACCATATGTCATTACTTTGCCTTCGGGGATATCTTTAATAATCATTACTACTTGCTGGGTAAATGGCTGCATGTGAAATATCCCCTTTCTTTACATCTAGTAATTATAACATTACTGTAATCTGGTCTATATAAAAAAAGCTGAAGGCTACTTAAATAGCCCTCAACTTTTTATTCTCTAATGCCACCCTCATACAGTACTTCAAAATAACGATTAACAGCATTCCCAGAATCATTAGTAGCAGATATTCTAAAAAAATTATATGCCTGACTATTTTCATTGAATACAATGTTCTTTTCAAATGAACTTGTTAAGTTCTCCGTCATTTCATCCCCAAATCCAGAAGTACCAAATAGTAAGAAATCAGCATCTGAACGACCTTTAAAGGTTATGGTATGATCCCCTTCAGGTAAATGTGTTACCAAATCAACAGGACTCTCGATTAATAATTGTGGAAGAGTTGTATTTGGTGCTTCTTTGAACAAAAGACCTTTAAGCGTAAATTCGTAGGTAAGCAGTGACGGGTCTTCCGGGGATTCAATAGGATTAGAAGTGACAACGAACATGTATTCACCTGCAGGTAATACATCTCCATTACCATACATTGCTCCCCAATTTTGATCAGTAATGATAAAATCTGAACCATCTGTATTCGGTCCCCAGATTACATTAATCGTGCCTTTTTTAGTAGTAGAAAAAAGATAATAATGTGTTTCAAGGTCTCGATATATATTACCTTTCCATTGAACACTTGTGATTTTCTTTTTTTCTTTTACTCCTTTTGTTACCTCTTCTTCTGCATTTACAGAAAGATCTAATACCGGGACAGCTTTTGCAGGTAAGAAACTTGGTGTTAGAAATAGCAACACCATAAATAGCCCAATCCCAATTAGTAATAATATTCTTGTTTTTAACATTTCGCTTTGCACCCTTTCCTAACAATAAATGGGTGGTTTATCCAATGCCTTTTTGTTTGCTGTATCTATTTCCACTAATAAGGTAGACGTGATTTTTTTGGTAATGTTACATATTTTTCACACAAAAAACACGACATTACAAGTCGTGTCTATTGCTTAACCCAGTATTCTGTACAGTCCTTGCTACGTTCCATAAAACCATATTCAATCAAATATCTACGAATCGTAGCAAAATCAGTGTAAATGGATTTTAGTAAGGTATTCACTTCAATTTCTGTATAATGTCTATTTGGTGTAAATCGGGTGAGAATATGTTGAAGGATAATAATTTTTCTTTTTTCTTTGCTAGGAAAACTATCCAATGGACCATTCAGACCCTTTTTAAAATATGTCTCTAGTACTTTTTCTTTTTCTTCTACGGTTATTGCGTACCGTTCATCCACCATTTTTGCCCCCTTATGAATTTGGATAAAATCTTTATGGTTTTTTTCCGTTTGATTGTTCAAAACGTTCATAATGGCTAAGTAAATCTTAGCTTGCTTTTCCTTCTCCCTAAATTTAAAACGATGGTTTCTTATCGTTGACGTACTCCCGCCATCCATTTCTTTCACAATCTCCTTATCGTTTAAGCCTGATTTAAAAAAGGTAAGTAACTCCTTTTGGTGATCTGATAAACCCGTATACTTTTTGTCCATGGACAGCAAATACTCAAAAGGAGATCCATGTGAATTGATAATATGCTGTGCTACCGCCTTTTTCGCTTCAAGCAGCCTATCTTTCATAGGATAAATCACACCATCTTCAAACGACTTATAACAAAACAGGCAAGTGTACTCTTCTTTTTCACCATCATAATAAAAGCCTTGAGACAGTTCCTCTACAGTAGCTTCCCAAAATCGTTCTTCATTAGACAAAACAAACACCTCTATAATATGTTTATTAATTATATAAACATTATATTAATATGTTTATAAATTATCAACAAAAAAAGACCTTGTTAAAATAAAAGATCTTTATATTACCTATTTAAAAAATTCCTTCTTATAGAAAAACACTTCTCCCTATTTGGAAGAAGTGTTCTTGTACATTACTTTTTCTCATTAAAGTAGTCTTTAAATTCCTTCGTATCTGTTAGATCTTTATTTTGATAATAAGGATTATCTACTGTAGAATCCTCTGGATCTAAATTTGTTTTAATGACTAACATAGGCGCTTCTGTATGTTTGGCAATTACACGATCATCCAATTGTTCAAAATCAGGTAGTTTGTCACTTCCAGGTTTACTTGGTTCCACGTTCACACACCTCCTAATAATAGGATGCTTTAAGGCATCAGAACTATGTATGAAAAAAGTCGCTAACTATAGTGAGGGCCATTATAGTTGATATTGGTTTTTTATGGTACGTACCTAATTGAAAAACTAGGAAATAATATGAACGATAACCTTGAAAGGGAGGGATTTTCTATGTCTTTAGAATGGTTTGACCGAGTAAGTGGTGAATTGCAAGATCATCTAGAGTCTATCTGTGATAAGTATGATCAAGTGGGGCATATGTCTGTTGATCGTGGTGCAAAACATCCACGAATGGAGTTTTATGTAGAAACAGAGGACGATGATCGCGAGTATTTTTGTACCCTTTATTTCGATCCACATAACGAAGAGTTCTATATTGATTCCATTGATGTAGAGCTTGGACAAACGTCAAAAACAATCCTTGCTGATATTGAGGACATAATCGATGCGGTTCATGAAAGCTTACATGACTTTATGAATGATGATGATTTTGATGATGATGATTACTATGAAGTGGACGAAGCTGATGACGATGTTGAAGTTGATTATGTACTTATGGACGATGAAGATGAAAGCGATGATATACTAGAACAAGTTGATGTCGAGTGGGAAACTCCTGAAGTGACGGCCTTTATGTACGAAGATGAGATTGAAGTTTCCTACCAATTCGGTATTGTTCAAGAGACAGGGGACGGTGTTCTTCGCAGAGTGAACCGAATATGGACAGATGACGACGAATTAATTAAAGATGAAACTAATTTTATCTTCTCTAAAGAGGAAGCGAGCACCATTATTGCCATGATTGCGAGCCATATGGATTCTTTAAGTGACTTTAATTATGACCGGTAAAGAGCAGCTAGATCACTCGATTTGAGTGATCTATTTTTTCAGTTCATCTGGTTCTTGATTTGTAATTGTCCCTTGGTGAAAATAAAGCTGCCATCTGCCATCTATTAATTTCCAAATGGAGCTTCTAAGGGTATTCCGGCTTCTTGTTGTATCTTTAATAAAATAAGTGGCTAACACCACATCTTTTGTTAATGGATGAATTTCGTAATTGTAAAGAGTCATTTCTGTTAATACGACACCCGTCTCTAGACATTCTTTTTTTGTAAACATGGACCCTGAACTACCAATTTCAAAAAAATCATCTGCTAATATTTCATCTAGTTTTTCCTTACTTCTTCGGTTTTCAAGATTAGTATGACTCTCCTCTAACTGTCTTAAATGCTCTTTTAAATTCATATCAACTCTCCTTATGAAATATTATTTTTAATTAATTCGTTGGCGAATGTTAAAACAGCTTCCCCATTACAAGTTCCGTAGTGCATGGGTTGTATCATATCTATCGGAAGTTGAAACCCCTCTTTTTTTGCTAATTTTTGAAAATCAGGAAGCAAATAACGTACCTGCGGTGCAACGAGTAACACATCTGCTTTTCGCAAATGTTCTAAATGCCGCTCAACCTCTCCAACACCAATCGCCCAAATATGATAGGCATCCTCTCCGTATTGCTTTGCTACTTCCTGCATTTTTGTGACTAATAAACTTGAGGAAAATCCCCCACCACAGCATAAAAGGATGTATTTCATTATTATTAAACCTCTCTTCTTTTTATAAAATACAATGAGAACACCAACTTAGCACACTCTCCTATTCTCATCCCCGCCTCTTCTTCTCTGGCATGTATTTCATCCATTTTTTCTGCTTATAGCTTGCCACCCAATATCCTACAAAGGAAGCTACCGATAATCCCATTCCTATTTTCCAAATAAAAGGGTTCATTACATACAACCCAAACCCTACACCCATTAGACTGACTAGCAAAAGCTGAAATATTTGCTTTTTTATATTTTCTTGAGTGATAAATAAGAATTCTCTTCTCTGTTCGGTTTCCTTTAGTTGCTCAAGCTTTTGCGGCGCTTGAAGAAATTCATTGGCTGAGTGAAGTATTTTAAAGATTGGTTGAGATTGAAGCCACTGCCAGATCAGAGACCATTTATTACTTTGGTTTTTGAGCCACTCCATGAACACAGGTTTCCCAAGTTCAAGTGGTTCTTCTTCTGGAGCCACGTTTCGTAAAATTCCTTCTATCGTCCCAACAGACCGTCCTAAAAACACAAATCTAGTTGGCACCTGTATAGGAAGGGCTTGAATTAAGTCGTTCATCTCTAATTTTAATGCAAGCAGGTCCATATTTTTCAACTCGCCCATTTGAAAGGATAAGAGCTCAGATAAATGTCTCTCCATTGTTCGAGGATCCGCATCTGGAAGCAAGAATCCCAAGTGTGCCAAACACTCAACAGCCTTTTTGTAATTTTTGGCTAGGAATGCCTCAATGAGTGCTTGAAAATAGGAAGCATCTTTTTTGCTGATTTGTCCTACCATTCCAAAATCTAGTAATATAATTCTTCCTTCTGGACTTACCATAACGTTTCCTGGATGGGGATCAGCATGAAAATAACCTGGTTCTAACCATTGTGGCAGAAAGAGTTCAATAAGTTCTTGAGCGATTTCTTTTCGACTGATTT
Organism: Robertmurraya korlensis; assembly: GCF_023715225.1. Taxonomy (GTDB): domain Bacteria; phylum Bacillota; class Bacilli; order Bacillales; family Cytobacillaceae; genus Robertmurraya_A. The sequence goes on along the minus strand of NZ_JAMBNS010000004.1, from coordinate 37,628 downwards.
CTATTTGTTCTAATCCCGCGACATCCGTTAGCTTTATTCCTTCTGCCCATTCCATAACAAGCACCTTGTTCGTACAAAGCTCTGGAAATGCATGAGGTATTTTAACCGTATTACGATTCTTGAATCGACTATTAAATGATTGCAGGGCTTCCAACTCTCTAGCAAAGTCAAGCTCCCTTTCAATCACTTCTTTTAATTCCTTATATAACATTTGAAAATTTATAAATCCTTTTGGTACGGGGACAAAATGGTCAGCAAACCAAATGATGATTCGTAGTGTCCGAAAATCTATTTCAACGATAGACTGAATGTTTGGACGCTGAACTTTTACAGCCACCTTCGTTCCATTTTTTAATAATGCCTGGTACACTTCGCCGATAGAGGCAGATGCGACCGCCTCTTTCTCTATATATTCTATATGCTGGTAAATCGAGCCTCCCCATTCTTTTTCAAGAATCTGCTCGATATCCTCCCATTTTGACGGCGGCACATGGTCAGTGAGGTCCTCCATTTGTTTGATAAAGGCATGTGGAAGTAGATCTGAACGAATACTTAATATTTGACCAATTTTGATCAATAGCCCTTCTAATTCGAACAGAGTTTTCCGAAACCTCTCACCGATAGTCTCCCACAGCTTTTCCCACTCTGACTCAGGCTTTCTGCATAGCTTGTACCAGTAGATTTGCAGAAAAATAGTAAATGCTAGAGACAACACCTTTGTCATACGAATGAACTTACTTTGAACTTTCATTTCTAACCCTCTCGTTTCCCTCTAAGAGTAAAAATAAAAAGAATGTCTGACAGATTGTTTATTTTGCGAAACTCAAACATCTACATCCCGCTCTCTACTACAACTTCCAATACGTTCTTGGTCCACAGTTTACTAGTACTGCATTATTAGGTACTTGTAATAAGATAAGAAAAAGAACAAGCATATCGACCGAAGAAGCCAGTGAGTTTAGTAAAACTAGGATTTTAATAGTCGTTGATAAAAGACCTAACCATCCTAGCACCAATGGTAATAAGATAGACAGGAATATGTAAGGAGCAATCGAGATAATAATAAACCTGATTTTACTCATGTGCTCTTCAGTTATTACAAAACCACCAAACCAACTAAGTCCAATATATGTTTTTTTCGACCTTAGAAAATTAGGGATAAATACTAAATGTAATATCTCATGGATTACAACTAAAAGCCATAGGACAACAACATAAAATAGGTTAAAGGTTATTTCTACTCCGTTATCTGATATTCCAAATTCCTTGAGGGTTAAAGGAGAAAAAAGATTTACGATCGTAAACGTAACCCAGCCCGCTAGGAACATGAACGGCAATGATAGTAAAATTGAACTCCATACATTTTTCGGTTCTCGTAGAGCCATCCAGCTCTTGGAAAGCAACTCTCTCTCTACATTTTCATCAAAAGTAGGGTATTTCCGACTGATTTTCATCTAGACCCTCCTTTCTTGTGGTACATGTAATACGGAATAACTGTTTCACAGGTTTCATTTTTCTAATTAAAAAACACGCGATTTCCTTATTAATCGCGTGTTAGTCTATATTTAATTGTTTATTAAGATAAGCAATAAACTCATGATAAGGTAAAGGTTTAGCAAAGTAATAACCTTGCACTTCATCACACTCAATTGACTTTAGAAAATTCACCTGCTCTATCGTTTCTGCCCCCTCTGCCAGAACCTTTAGGTTCAGGTTATGACCTAGGGTAACGATCGATGTCATGAGGGTATCTTCCTCTTTCGGTATATTTAATAGAAATATCCGATCGATTTTTAGACGATGAATACTTAATTTCTTTAAATAACTGAGTGAACTGTACCCGGCACCGAAATCATCTAAACTAATATGAATCCCTAAATTCTTAATATCTTCTAGTATTTGACTCGATTTTTCAAAGTTAAATAGGCTTCCTTCTGTGATTTCTAAGTCTAATAACCTCGGTTCCAATCTCGTTTCTATAAGAATTTTTTTAATATCCTGCAAGAGGTGAGGATGCTGAAGTTGTACTGAGGATAAATTAACAGACACTCGTAAATTAAGTCCATACAACTCATTTATCTCTACCGTTTGCGTACAAGCTTTTTTCAATACCCATAATCCGATCTGATTGATTAATTTTAATTCTTCTGCAAGAGGAATAAACTTCAAGGGTGAAATAATCCCTTTTGATGGGTGATTCCATCGAAGGAGAGCTTCCATTCCGATAGGTTTTCCAGAAATTAAGGAAAGCTGTGGTTGATAAAACACCTCGAATTGTTCAGCAATGACCGCGTGGTGAAGCTCAAGCTCAATGTCTCTCTTTTCATTGGATTCTGTAAGAAGCTGGCTATTATATATCATGACTCTATTGTCATTTTCTGAAGGAACATGCATTTTGGCTAAATTTGCATTTTTCACAAGTGCATTCCAATCGGATCCATCATTTGGATAAAAGCTAATGCCAAATTTCGGTGAGATATAAAAATCTCTACTTCCCACATGAACAGGGATCAAAAATTGTTTGACTAATGATTCTGCAAAATTAACAATTTCTTGTTCAGTAGAATAGTCCTTTACAATAATTAAATGCTCCCTCTCGCTCCATCTAATCAACTTCATATGTTCTTTCATACTTGTTTGGATTCTTCTTATTGAAGCTACATACACATTATCGCATTTGGAATTTCCTAGTAGTTCATCTATGGCATCTAACCCTTCAAAGCCGAAGAGTATTACTGCAACCACACTCTCCTCCCCCCACTCCATTAAAGGTAGCAAGTTGTTTAGATAATTCCGATTAGGTAAACCCGTAAGTTCATCGTAATACGCCATTTTATGGAGCTCGTTTTTATGTTTTTTTGTTAGAATTTTTTCTGCTAAGGATAGAAGAGTGAGTACATAGATTAAAACCACAACAATGAAAATTAAACCCACAAAACCAATTACCTTCAATCGTTCATTCATCTTGCGCTCCATAAATTGATCTCCATCGAAATCAATTCCTAGAACAGATTCCACCTCACCTCTTCCATTAGTAACAGGAATAAATGCACTAATACTGTAACCCCATCTATCAGTTGTAGGTTTCTTTTGCATTGTAAAGGTACCTTTTAACGCACGTTTTAATTCCGGTACTTCTTCTTTATATAAGGTCCCCATTGGTACACGTTGTTCCATTTCCCCACGAATCCTACCATCCTTGTTATAATCAGTCGCAGGGGCAACGACAAAGTATATTTGACCATTTTCATCCATTCTCATCGTATAAACAGATTGAACTTCTTTTATATGATTTTGCCATTCTGTTATTTTTCTAAGGATATGCGTGTACTCCTTACTACCATCTGCATCTGATTGATACAACGTAGCATGACCTTCATTTCTTAAATCTCGACTAAAAATAGTTCCCATATTTTTTGCCATATCATAGTACTCTTTATACTCTTTTTCTCGTAAAGTACTATCCAATACATATCCGAAAATCAAAAGGACTATTGATAATAATACAAATAATACGGTGGGAGCTTTCCCAAACCGTTCAGGGAGTTCAGACAATTTTCTTATTACTAGTTTCCTTGATAGTAATACCACTGTCAAAATGGCAAGTAAGTACACAAAAAGAAACAATAGTATATTGATATCAAAGTCTAATTCTAGAGAAGTCATACTATTTTCCTACTTTCACCGTACTAATACTCTATATATCGGTAGTCCTCTTCATTTTATTTAGTCCAATTTCGGAAAAATATCCCTAAATAAAAAAAAGAGCTACCAAAATAGTAACTCTTCTTTAGAAAAGCATTCCCTCTGTCCTGTTATCAGAACGTATCTATTTATACGCTAGTAGAACGTGATAGTTCTCAATAAATACGTAGGCTCATTACATACTGCTCTCCAAGTGAACCAATCACTCTTCTTCCTGTATCTTGAAACCCCACTCCTATATACAGATTTTGCGCAGCGATATTTTGATGATTAACCCCTAGGACGATTTCGTCACAGTTCGGAAATTGATTTTGTATATATTTCTTTAGCAACCGTAATCCTTGTTTTGCAAAGCCCCTCCCCTGATTTATGTAGTCAATAGAGAATGCCGTTAAAAGCATGGCATTGGGGTTGTTTGAATATTCCATTACACGTGAAGTCGAATGCAACATAAAAAAACCAACAGGATTGTCATCTTCCACAATCACAATTGGAAATTGTCCCTCTTGTGCATCTAGCACTTTACTCGGCAAGGCTGTGAATTTCACTTGATCGTCAGGAAGTTCAAACGCAAGCAAACCTTCCATAAATTTAGGTTCGTAAAGTTCAAGTCTAATTTTCGTTGTTTTACTCATTTACCCCCTCCACTCTTCGTCAAGAATGGCGTAGTAATACTCATCCCACCATCCATCACTAGTTGGGATGCATTTTTTAAAAGACCCTTCTCGTCTCATCCCGATTTTTTCCATTACACGGTAGGAACCAATATTTTCAGGCTGACAGGTAGCAACGATTCGATGTAATTTTAATTCCTCAAACCCATACTGTAAAACCGCCTTCGCTGCCTCGGAGGCAAAGCCTTTGTTATAATAATCCGGATGAAACACCCAACCAATTTCAAAAGTATGTTCACCAAAGTAACGATGAAATACAATATGCCCGATTAGAGATTTACTTTCTTTTAAGATTACCGGGTACTTCTCAACTTTCTCCCCTATATTTTCCACCACAAACTGCTGTGCATCTTCTATAGTGAAAACCCCTTCAGGAATATACTTCATCACCTCAGGATTTGATGTATATTTATAAACTGCATGGTAGTCGTTTTTAACAAAACCTCTGATCATTAACCGTTCTGTTTCAATAAACATTGTTGCCACCCCTATAAAACATAATATATATCCTAGACTAATCATTCGATATTAATGGAAATATTTCCTTCTTCCTATAAGAAACGTTTGCTGTATGGAAAAAAGAACATTAAGATTAAGTTATCTAGACTTTAGGAGGCAAGATTTTATTGCGTAGCATGATGTGATTCCTTCATATAAATACAGAAAAAGGGAGAACAATATGACGAATTTATTTAAGGGGAAATTATTAAAACTTACTACTGTCCGAGCAGAGGATGCAGCGATTATGGCATCTTGGGAGGAAAACTCAGACTATTTGCGTAATCTTGATACAGATATCGCCTACCCACATTCAATTTCGGAACTTGAAAAAGAGAAAGAACGAAGCCACAATTCAGCGTATTTTCGGTTACGAACGATAGAGAATGACACCTTAATCGGTTTTGTTGTCATCCACTCTATCGAATGGAATAATCAGGTCGGTTCCTTAGCTATTGGAATTGGAGATACAAACTATCAAAATAAAGGATATGGAAGTGAGGCATTACAACTAATCCTTCGCTATGCATTTCATGAATTAAATTTACACCGAGTCGGTTTGGATGTCATTGGCTATAATAGTCGCGCAATCCGCGCATATGAAAAAGCAGGCTTTCTTGAAGAAGGAAGACTTCGTTCCGCTATTTATCGTGACGGGCATTATTTCGATCGTATCATGATGGGGATTTTAAGATCAGAATGGGAACAACAAATTCTAAAGCAATAGATCAAAAGAGCCAACGAGTTTTTTCGTTGGCTCTTTGTTTTAAAATGTATGGGCTAAATCCTTTGCTCTTGCAATCGCATTCTCTTTAATTTCTTGTGCTTTATCTGGCATTGCATTATGACCTTCTACAAATAATCCTTCAAACGAAGGTACTCCATAGAATTGCATAATAACACTTAAATAACGGTGTCCCATTTCGAGGTCTGCAGCAGGACCTTCGGAGTAAATCCCACCACGTGCTTGAATATGTAACGCTTTTTTATCCGTTAACAATCCAATTGGGCCTTCAGCTGTATATCTAAATGTCTTTCCAGCAACAGAAACCGCATCAAGATACGCCTTCATGACTGGAGGGAATGAGAAATTCCAAAGTGGAGTAACAAATACATACTTGTCAAAAGAGATAAATTGATCACAAAGTTCTCCAAGTCGCGCCACCTTCGCCTTTTCCTCTGAAGAAAGCTCGTCAAATCCTTTTCCTGACTGTAGTTTTCCCCAGCCACTGAACACGTCAACATCAATATGAGGAATATCCTCTTTGTACAGATCTAAGTGTAAGACTTCGTGATCTGAATTCTTTTCTTTGTACGTGTCAATAAATGCCTTACCTACAGCCATACTATAAGACTGTGTGTCATCGTGGGGATGAGCAGTAATGTATAGAACTTTTGTCATTTTCTCATCTTTCCTTTCTTTCCTTTGTTGTGCATTCTAGTTTGTGAGAAAACGACTTTTGTATGCATCATTTACTTTCCTTTTAAAAATTTAACTTTCCTAGCTCATTATACGTCTTCATTCGGGTTAAGTTATAGGACTGCCAAGAGGTACTTTTTAAATATAATCGTTCTGCTTTCCTTTGCTTAAGCAACTCTTCTAATCCGGGTATATTTGCTCCACTTTGATAAAGATCAATAAGTCCAAGTGTTCCCGTATCTGAGAGATTATTTAAATAATAAATGTCAATTTCCCCAGTTATTTCGTATCTCTTAATATTTTGTTGGACAACAAATTGATCGATATTTACAACATTAATACCTACATAATAGACGAGGGCCGCGATAAAATAAAAATGAAACAAAGATAGGTTCTCAAGCCAAATTTTCACCAGTGTATAAGCAAATATCACCGTTAAAAAGATCATAAAAGAATGAGCAAGTACTCTTGTAAAAGTAAAGCCATATGCCTCCTCGTACAACATCATACGCATAAACGCCGAGATTAAAAGGACAACACTTGAAAGAACTAAAACAGACAAAGCGATACGAATGAACATCTTTAACATTCCATATATTGTTCTCGAAAGTAGAATAGCCCCTGTTGTAACAGAAAGATTGATCATGGTTACAAAGAGCAATTCAAAAAAGCCGCGCCGTGCATATTCGGCATACGTAAATCCATCCTCCAAAGAGCCACTAAAAAAGTACGTAAATTGTACGGCAACAAAAGCAATATACACGAAATCTAACAAAAGTAATACGGTCAGTGTAACGACTCCGTCCATCGATAAAGGGTTGATTGGTCCTTCTTTTTGTATGATTTTATTGTTTTTTATTAATAGGGCTTGCATAAATCCGAAGAAACCAAATGTATAAACAAATATAATGATAGTTCTAATAAGCAACTCCACATTAAGGCTAAATAAATACGGAATCTCCTTTACCAATCGTTCAAACTGGGCATCTGCAGAAATGAGCAGATTTAAAACAATGAACAAAACGGGAACAGATATGGTAATACCCAGTATAATTTTTTTCCATACAGCAAAATTCCTTTGGTTTCCCTTTTTTGATAGGTTTATGATGTATTTAGTAAAGAACACATGATAGCGCAAGCCCTCAATTACACGTAGAAGAGTGTAAAATAAGAAATATAAATTATGCCAAACTCTATTTTTAGAGGATGTAACTAGCGACAAATGAAAGATCACAAGAGCTGGGATGACAACAATATTTAACGCGTAAAAAAGCTGTGTGTCATAAAGATAGTATCCGGCGGTTAATAACCAAATACATATTAATACGAAATATCCAACCCTTTGGTGTGAAAACGGAAACTTACGAAATCTCCAGAAAAATACCGTATAAAACAAAATGATAAAAACAAAATAGGATATTCCAATTTGATCTTTAAAAAATGCCTCTTCCCCGACAATTCCTAAAATGAAGCATAGAGCCAAAAAGATCCAATCATTTTTCAACAGTTTTTCATTCATCATGATTCCCTCCATTTATATCGTTTTTCTATATACATAGTTTTTCTATGTATTATAGCAAAAAAAAGCTCAGATTGACGCTTTTTTCCCCCAGCGATAGCTAATGATGCATACTGGATAAAGGAGAAGTGTTAAAAAAATACAGACAGCGATAAAGGTTTCAGTTAAAAGTGGATGAAACCACTCATGTGGAATAAGATGGAATACCGTTAAGACCATTAAAATAATATTCGGTATTAACGCTAAAATAAAGGTCTTTTTCATCACCCTTTTTCCTTTGTGACCAAAGCCCCTCCCAATTTCATATCCTAGAAGTGCCCAAAAGAACATATAAATGAAAGCAATGATAATAGGAAAGGAAGTAAGATTAGACCATAGATCGGTCAGCCACTTCCAATTCAGAAGATTATGAGCAAGTGTGAGAACGGCCCCACCTGCAAAGAAAAGAATATTCACAGCAATAAACAACCACTTCATATTGCTCGGTGTAAAGGAAAGCTCTTCTTTCCATATCGCAGCAATCTCTTCTGGTGTTCCGAATCTTGAGTAGACTTCTTCCCGAATTTCGTCATACTCCATTTTGCATAAACTTAATAAAAGCTCATCGAGATGCATTTCATATTCAGCTATAATGGTTTCCTTCTCCTTGTGGTTTCCGAGGCTTTCTTTCAAGCTTTCTAAAAACTCACTCTTCAGCCGTTCCATGTTTTTTTCTCCCCATCATCTTGTTCATTACTGAAACAAAATCATTCCACTCACGTGTTTTTTCCAGCAGCATCTCTTTTCCCGCTTCTGTTATTTTGTAATATTTTCGAGCTGGACCCTTCTCCTGCTCTTTCCAGTAGCACTCAATATATTCCTGCTTTTCAAGCTTATGTAGTGCCGGATATAAAGTACCTTCTTTCACCGAAAACTCATTTCCGCTTCTGCTTTCGAGTTCTTTAACAAGCTCGTAGCCATACATATCCCGTTCTTCTAAAAGCTGAAGTAACAAAAGCGATGTACTTCCTTTCACCAATTCACGATTAAACATCTTCTCACCTACCTAGGTTTTTTAGGTATATAGAAATTCTACATCTAACTTTTCTTCCTGTAAAGTATCCTCGATTAAAAAAAAGAAATATTTTACAAGCATGATCAGTTTAATCCCTAATACGACAAAACCCACACCTTTACTAACAGAAAGGTCGTGGGTTTCACAGAATATTTGCTTCTAAGCAAAACCATCACTCATTGGGTGAACAGATTTACTCAAGTCCCATTTTTTTAAGCTAACAATAGTTATCTCTTCATCAGAGAAAAAGCTGATCCCCGTTGAATTTTCACCAGGATAAACTCTTGCTGACATGACTTTTTCTCCCTCATTAATAAACACTTCTACCGAAGAGTGATCAACAAATACGCGCAAATGGAGAAGATTTTCTTTAAGTTGTACTGGAGCTTTTCGTATTCCCTTTGGACCCTTACCAGACCGCTCCCGATCCAAGATTACCATTCCTTCTAAACGATTATATGCGATCGCTGTTTCTTCATTCTCACTCACCCGAACCATCACACCAAACTTTTCGGCGGATTTTGCATCAATTGTTACTTCAAGCTCATAACTATCACCTATTAGTTCAGGTATAATCTTCTTTTCTTTAACCGTCACCTGTTCAAGCTGAACCACATTTCCACGAAGTTCCTGTAACTCTGGAACAGGCTTGCTATAAATTTGTCCATCCACCCATTCAAGCTGTCGAGGAATCGTCATGGCTCCTGCCCAATTGTATTCTTGCTCAGGCATGTGACTTTCCCACATCGCCATCCATGCAACCATAATACGTCTTCCTTTAGGATCTTCCATCGTTTGAGGAGCATAAAAGTCAAATCCATAATCCAATAAATGAAAATCACCATGCGAAAGTACACCTGTATGGTAATCTAATTCACCTAAAACATAGCCTGCTTGATGGAGATTATGATACAAATCTCCATTCGGCTTGACTCCTTGCGGTGACATCATAAGAACATCATGACCTTCCAAACGAAACACATCGGGACACTCCCACATATACCCTAAATTCCCACCACTTTTAGCCATAACACTTAAAAATTCCCAATGTTCTAAATCACTGGAACGATACAGCAACACTTGTCCATGATGATCCTTCGTTCTTGAGCCTAACACACAATAATAGTCATTATCCTGTTTCCACACTTTCGGGTCACGTATATGATAGGGATGAATATCACCTGCAGGAGCTTTATCTATGACCGGATTTTCTTTAAGCTTTGTAAAATGAATTCCATCTTCACTGACCGCCAGGCATTGAACTTGTAATAAATCCTTATCATGATCCTCCCCTGTCCACGTATTACCCGTATACATTAGATATAAGCTTCCGTCTTTTTCGATCGCGCTTCCTGAAAAGCACCCATCCTGGTCATATTCTTCTGTTGGCGCTAAAGCAATTGGCATATGTTCCCAATGAACAAGATCTTTACTTTTCACATGTCCCCAGAACATAGGACCCCACTCCGGTGAATACGGATGATGCTGATAGAACAGATGATATTCTCCATTAAAAAAACTGAATCCATTTGGATCGTTCATCCAAAAGGCCGGAGTGGTTACATGATAATTCAATCTCCAATGATTTTTGGTTACTTTTGGCTGTTCTTTTATTATTGATTCTATTGCACTATGTAATTTATTCACAATATCCCCTCCATAAGAAAACGCTTTAGTATTCTTAGACTTCATTGTATCCATCCTGAAGATTTCATGTCAATGCAAACTTTTACTAAAATAGTTCTATTTTTTACTAATAAAGAAAAGCATCTACCAATTAAAGCAGATGCTTGCTACAGTTATTCTTTTTTCTGGTTACTATTCAGTAAGGATTTTGCTAGATTTACAGCAGATTCCTTAGAGTAGCTATTATATAGCCCGGATTCTAATCGAACGGGATCTCCAAAAAAGAATCTTTCGTATTGTTTTTGTCTTCCCCCAAAGGCACTCAAACAGACATCCCACGCTAAACGAAACAATTGGGTACGTTCTTTGGCTTCGCAAGACGCACCTTGTAGATATTGATCCAGATCTCCTCGTATGGGAGATTCAAAGTCCTTTTCAGTTGGAATCGATATTAATCCACTTGCTCCTAGCGTCTCTAAAATTTCAAGGAATCTAGGATACAATCGAGGAAAGGTAGTAATAGCAGCCGATAATGGATTCACATCAGGAACCATTCTCCCTCTCTTATCAAGCTTCGCATTCCTCTCCGAACTCAATAATAAAGCTTTTAAGGTCTCTAGTGAGGAAATAATCTCACTTACCTTTCCTTGAACATGCGTGTAGCTTCCTATATCAATTGAATCCACAATCAACTGTGCGAGACCCAAAATAAACTCTGTTTTCACCACCTGGCGAGCAGTTGCTTGGTGAAGTAAAAAAGTAAAATACTTTGTTTCATTTGCTAGTTCCATAGAAATGGAATAATCGTTGTATAAAAATACCCGTTCCCATGGGACCAAAACATCGTCAAATACAACTATGGTGTCCATTTCTTCAAATCTAGCACCTAATGGATGATCAAATGCGGAAGAGCGATAACGAAATGATTCTCTACAAATAAATCGTAAATTCGGGGTGTTGCTTGGGATACTAAATGCGTAAATAAATGATTCTCCGATATACTTTCCCCCGATAGGTAAGACAAGTAACTCATCTGTGATTCCACCTTGAGTAGCTAACAATCTAGCGCCCTTAATAATAATCCCATCACTCGTTTCCTTTACCACTTTTGCGGATATCGGATGTTCTTCATCTTCAAAATAAAGCATGGATCGATTGACTTGTGGGTTCACAAATGTATGAGCAAGCGTTAAATCATTTTCTCTGGCACGCTCATACATTTGTAATATATGTTTTCCTATTAAACGAGAATCTTCAAAATGATCCCAGGCCGTTCCAAGAGCCATCAGGCAGGAATTCATATAATCTGGAGATCTTCCCATCATTCCCCCAGACAACTTCGCCCATGCTTGAGTAGAAAGCCTCCTCTTTTCAAGATCTTCTTTTGTTCTAGGCTGCATGAATGACGTTCCTACTCGTTCTCCACTTACTGGAGAAACATAGGTCATCAAATCCATGTGATCTTTGTTCATCTGCAGGTCAAATAGTGCTGCTTTGCTTGTTAAAATACCCTTAAACGCTTCATGATTACATATATCTGTAATTTTCTTCCCATTAAGCCAAATCTCAGGTTGAAGTTGATGAATTCTATTCATAAATTCTTGACCATTTATTGCAGGCAAAAAAACACCTCCTGTTCAAAAGGTTTATAAATACATATGTATAAACCTCGAGATATTGCTTTTCCATATCCATATTATAAAAAAAGAAGGTTAACAATTTTCGTTAACCTTCTTCACCCCAAATTGTATTTCTTAACTATCTAACCAATTGTTTCACTAGCTCCCGATTGCGCTGCTTGAACACATCATTGTGTGAAGAAACCATTGCTGCTTGATGAGCATCTGGTTCGATATATTTTTTTGCTTTATTCACAGCGTTGGCTGCATCTTGGAAGGCTCCCGCGATTAAGTTCAATTTTCCACCGAACTTAAGAATATCACCGGCTGCAAATAATCCAGGAACCGAAGTTTCGCTACAAGAATTTCCCTCAATATAAAAATCCTCAAGCATATTGATATGTAAATCGCTGTTTTTCAGTAGACCGGTATCCTGTTCATACCCGTGATTAATCACTACCTCATCTACAGGTAACAGAGTGACTTCCCCAGTTACGTTATTTGTTATTTCTACCTTTTCAATCATTTCCTGACCGCTAGTAGCTATTAATTTCGTTATAGACGTGTTACTTAAACAAGACACAGAGCTTTTTTCTAATTGAGACACTTGTGCTTCATGACCTGACATTTTGTCTTTTCGGTACGTAATATAGACTTTCTTCGCAACAGGCTCTAGCTCATTTGCCCAATCGAGCGCAGAATTTCCACCACCTGAAATTACTACGGTTTTATCTTTAAATTGCTTTAATGATTTCACTGTATAGTTCAGATTCGATACTTCAAACCGTTCGGCACCTTCTATGTTCAGCTTTTGAGGTTTCAGGATTCCACTGCCAACGGCAACAATCAATGTTTTCGAATAATGAAAATGACCTGAAGAACCTTCAAGAACAAAAATCCCGTCTTCTGTTCTTGAGATAGAGACCACCTTTTCGTTAAGTACCACAGTAGGGTTAAAGGTCAGTCCTTGTTCAACCAGTTGCTCGATGAGTTTTGCTCCAGGAACTGGTGTCATTCCTCCAACATCCCAAATCATCTTTTCTGGATACACATGAATCTTTCCACCTAATTGGGGCTGAAATTCAATTAGCTTCGTCTTCATTTCCCTTAAACCACTATAAAAAGTAGAGTAAAGCCCTGCCGGCCCACCTCCAATTATTGTTACATCAAAAAGATCCATTTTCTCCATTGTCACACACTCCTATATAATCAATTGTTATTGATTATCATTCTCATTAACTATTACTATACGATCTTTTTGACGTTATGACAATCAAAATATTCAAAAAAAGGGCAGAAAGTGGAGTAACACACTTTTCTGCCCTTTTGAAATTATGCCTTTAATACATCATGATCCACATAGCGTTCTCCGTTAATCTCGTTAATCACATTAATGGCTACTCTTGCTCCGTCACCAGATGTAATAACCTGCACCAATTATGGAAATATCATACATAAAAATATCTCCAGAATTTTTTGAAATTATAGGTAAATCTTATTAATAAAGGTAAATGTGTCAAAGACTGTGCTCATCTCAAACTATACTGTTAATTTATCTTACAAAAAAACAGGTTAATTTCTTGCGTTTTTCTCTCAAATTTGGCATTCTTAAATTAAGTTATCAGAATATTTAACATAATTATTAAATTTGATGCAACCAAATGCCCCGAAAAGTCGTCTTCTTATGTATAATCTACAAATATTTGTTATCAGATAATTAGGGCTTTTTCTGTTATAATAGTATGATATAGGTATTTATTTGTATCCTCTTACTTTGTTTGAAACATTTTAAATATATTTTTCAGGAGGTAATCTATGTACGAAATTAAAGACAAAGAAAAATTATTTATTTACACAGGTCCTGATGGTTCTGGAAGAAAAACGATTGCTAAAATGGTTGCTACTGCATTTGACATGGAAACAGTTCTTTCCTATACCACTCGTACACCACGTCATTACGAACAAAATGGAGAAGATTATCATTTTATTGATGAAGCTACCTTCAAGAAAATGGAGGACAATGGCGAATTCCTTGAGAGTGTTGAAATTGATGGTTTCCATTACGGTATACGTGAGGAAGATATCGTTAAAGCCTTTGAATCGCATAATCTAGTTTATTTGACACTCAATCCAGAAGGTACTGAAAAATTAAAGGAAATGTATGGGGATCGTGTTATGCGTTTCTTCATTTATGCAGATCGTGATACGGTTATCTCCCGTCAAAAGGAACGTCAGGACAACGAGGACGTTATTAACCGCCATATGTCTCATTATGACGAAACGATGGCTTATAAAAATAGCTGTGAGCATGCATTTGAAAACTATGATTCACCTCAAACTTCTTTCCGCATTAGCGAAGTAATTGAAGCCTTCCTTGATAGAGACTTTGTTGTGACAGATTATTAATATAAGAAAAGGACGATTTGAAATGTATTCAATCGTCCTTTTTTCATTGTTTTTGCTACTCTTTAACATGAGACAAGCTCTCTAAAAGTGCCCTCGGAATATTTAGTTTTTGTCCGCTAGCATTTAAAAGGTTAAGCTCATTTTCTATGTCATCATCGTCGCTATCCAACTTACGTATTTCTTCATGTAAAACTTCCATTTTTTTGTCTAACATTGCTACTGTATCTGCAGCATTTTTCAGTTCTTTTGATAAATAAGCGGGAACTTCGTTATCAAATTTATAATATATCTTATGTTCAAGACTTGCCCAGAAATCCATCCCAATGGTACGAATTTGCACTTCCACATATACATTTTCAATTCCATTGGACATAAAAACTGGAATTTTCACGATTAGGTGCAAGCTTTGATAGCCGTTTGGTTTCGGATGATTAATATAATCCTTCTTTTCCACTACTTCAATATCGCTTTGATTCTCCAGCATTCTACTTATCTCAAAAATATCAGAAATAAAGGAGCAGGTAATCCGAATTCCCGCAATGTCCTTAATATTTTCTTTTATACTTGGTAATGATAAATCTATATTTTTTCTTTGTACCTTTTTAAGAATACTTTCTGGTGATTTAATTCTAGATTTTACATGTTCAATGGGGCTGTAATCATGTATATATTGAAATTCCTGTTTTAAAATATCAATTTTCGTATTTAACTCATCAATACCAAATTGATAAAGCATCATAAATCTTGTTAGTTCGTTTTTAAACTTTTTTAATAGCTTTAAGTCTAGTACTTGATTGGAACTCATCGGTTCTATTCACCCTTTAAGAAAGAAGTATTTAACCCGAGTTAAATGTACACCTCTTCACAATCTTTGTCAATTTAATACACATGGGCGAATTTTCAAAAACATCTTAATAAAGTCTTTCCTTGTAACTTTCTTTCAGTCCTTCTTCTACCGTCTTAGCAGTCGTATTCGGTAAATTCACATGGTCAGAAATGATAGTAGCCACTGAAGGCAATAATTCTTTCTCCTGCCATGAAGTTGGATCCCATAAACCTGACCGAATAAATGCTTTTGCACAATGGATAAAACACTCTTCCACATCAACAGCAATACCTACTAACGGCGACTTCCCCTTTACCGCCATACTCTCCAGTATTTCCGGATCTTTTATCAGGGTAGCATGTCCGTTTACCCTCAATGTTTCACCCAGACCAGGGATGAAAAAGATCAAGCCCACCCTAGGGTTAGATAAAATATTGCGCAAAGAGTCCATTCGCTTGTTCCCAGGTCTTTCAGGGATGACTAACTGATTTTCATTTAACATATGGACAAATCCAGGTAAATCTCCCCTCGGTGATACATCACAATTCCCTTCCTTGTCAGACGTGGATAATACTAAAAAAGGCGACTGCGAAATAAAATCTCTACAATGGTCATCAATAATAGAAATGGTCTTATTTTTCACTAGTTCACTTGGAAACCCCAACATCGATCGAAGTTCATCCTCTGAACAAATCGTTTCTTTATAAGTAATTTTTTTCAACGAATCCAACTCCCCTTCTATCTATAGTGTAATTGTATATTTTCAAATTGTAAAAAAATACCCTTACATATAAAGATGCAAGGGCTAAACGATTTTATAATCTAGGCGTGGTTTTCCTCTATTTGTTTTTTCATTTTCTTCCTTTTTTTCATTGCCTTCAGCAAGAAACCACCTTTAAATGTTTTCGGTTCATAGGCAATAATAAATGCATTTGGTTCGTATTGCTGAATCATTTCGTATAAACCTTCTTCTTGGTTCCTTTTCGTTAATACCTCTAACTTATAACGAATGGCTTCAATACCCTCGCCTTCGTAAACAGTCACGCCATATCCATCTTTACGAAGCTGATCCACGAGGTTCATATTTTTGTTGGTTAAAATCACTTGAAGCGTTGTATATCCAATCGCCAATGCTTCTTCAATCATGGATCCAATGATAATACCTAATCCAAATCCAATCGCATACACAATCATCACAACTACATTTTGCTCCCCATTAAATACGATCGATAGTCCGAATATGTATATGAGTGCTTCAAGTAACCCTAGAAATGCTGCCTGCATTCTCAACCCTTTTACTAGGAAAATAGTTCTCAGTGTAAAGGTTGGAACGTAAATTAACTGAAGAACTAGTACGAGAATAATATCTTTAACCATACATATTCCTCCTTTCATTGTCACACTGCACAGTCTAACGAAAAAATGAATTTCTGTAAATCCCCTAGTAGTCATTTTAAAGTATGGTGTTTTAAGTAACATTTTCCCTAGTATGATTAGAAGCAAACCTAAATAAGGGAAGCTTGCCCCTTATTTGAGACAAGCGTGTCTTGTGTTCTTATTTAACTTCGTCCACCTTCACTGTTTGATTTCGTCCGTTCCCTTTTGCTCGGTATAAGGCTTGGTCAATCAAATTAAATAACTCAGTGTGATGGCTGGCGGTATTTGGCATATTTCCTACACCAACTGAAATTGTAACAGCCTTACCAATGGGACTGATTGTTTCTTCTGTTGTTTTCCTTATTCGTTCCGCAATTTGGTACGCTTCTTCTATAGAGGTATTCGGTAGGAGAATCAAAAACTCTTCTCCGCCGTAACGGAAACTAATGTCACATTCTCTTGTTTGCTTACGAATAAGGTTCGATAAGAATTTTAAAACTTCATCCCCCATTAAATGTCCATACGTATCATTGACCATTTTAAAATGATCAATATCGAATAGTATGATCGAATACTCTTTAAATTCATGAATACGCTTTTGTAGAGTTCGACGATTTAACAAACCCGTTAATGGATCTAGTGTCGCTTCATTTTCAAACATTTGAATTTGTGTTCGATAATGGTCTACCATTAAAAACATCGTGTGCTTTAACTCATTCACTTCAAAATAACCTTCAGGAATTTCTGGCCTTTTAATCGTTGTTCTTTCAGCCACTTGATGAGCATAGTGCGCTAACTCTCGAAGTGGATGTACAAATTTTTTCAATAGATAAATAGAAATGAACAAAACCAAAATTACAAACGGAAGAGTAACCTTGCCAACCTGCTTTATTAACTCTATAGAGGGTTGCATATAAGAATTCTTAGGAGTTTGACTTACAATTCCCCAGTTGCTCGTTTTTACATGTGCATAACCAGCCAGCATTCTAATTCCTTTCGAGTTTGTTATTTCAATTTTACCATCTTTACCCTCTACAACACGTTTAACGGCACCATTTTCTAATACATTATCACCAATTCGATTTCTTTCCGGATGATAGATGATATTTCCTTCTGAATCCACTACATACACATAAGAATCGACCGCATGCTTCGGATGGAGACTTAAAGTATCTTTGATGCTATTGTCTTCACTTAGGTAGATCGTTCCACCAAGAAAACCGAAGTACGCTCCTTTATTATCAAATACCGGTATAGAGATGAGTATGATAAGTTTATTCGTCACCTTACTGATATACGGCTGGGAGATCAGCGGCATTTTCTTGTTAATTGCTTCGTTTACACCAATCGTATCAATCTTTACTCCTTCTAAATCAAAATGTGGGGCTGAGCGAATTATTTTTCCTTCTTTATCGACTAAAAAAACCGAATTAAAAAAGTTTGTGGAGCTTAACACTTGGTTTAACTCTTCATAAAGTTGATCATTATTCTGAGTCAATGGATAAATCGAACCGGCACTCACCTTAAGCGTTTGCAACATATTTCGAAAAAGTAAATCTGTTGTGTCTGCCAGTTTTTCTGCGTACACCTGATTTTCACTTAAATAGCCTTTTTCTCTATTTTCTTTACTAACCACGATACTTGAAATCATCACACCAAGATATGTTCCAAGCATCGCGAATGCTATTAATAATAATATAATTGATTGTAAAGAGATTTTTCTTATATTCATCTGTTTCTCCGCAATGATGTGATATTTTCTCTGTCAGTTTCTATATCGGACAAAATTCGACATTTTAAATGTCTAACCAGTGAAAACCGAAAGTATTTTTATCGAAATACCTTGGAGGGAACATCAAAGATTTGCCACAATGATAGGATGAATAAAATGGAAATAGCCCATGCTAGGATTGGCCTGCGGTGATGGACCCATAATACTGTAAACATTATCAGATTAAATACAATAGACCACTTGACGCTCCAACCATTAGAGTATTGTATGAGACCTGTATTATAATCGATTCCTTCATTGATCATGTACAAACAAGTCCAACCTAAAATGTAAAAAATCTGTTTGCTCCTTGTACCAGGGAACTTAGATAAATAGATGAGTGCTGTGGCAGGATATTTTATTATCATGATAGATAATGAAATATGTGTATTCGTAATTCCTGCTTGCTTGTCAATTTCAGGTGGATGATAGCGCCACATAGGGTAGTAATCTGACAATAAATACAAATAGAGAAAATCCCCTATGATAAAAAAAAGAATGGTTGGGTAGTATTTTTCCCAATTTCTCCAATCGCCCCATCTCCACATCGCAAAAATCCAGATGGACGCATAGAGTGCATTTACCATGACCGAGCATCTCCTATTAACATACATTTTTTAGGAGGTTCCCCCTATATTTCGAGTTTCTCCATAATAAAGAACTTTTACACAGCAAATAGCACAGTTGACTCACTGTGCTATTTTTCGGATAGAAATTCGGTTCGTCTCCCCAATATCTTACTGACCTTTTCTGCAAATATTAAAACAATTGCAGGGAATGTAATATAAAAATATGGGTCCCACCAAACAAAAATGTGTAGAATTCCGATATATATCAATAATCGGGTAATAGAAATCAGACTGATTATTAAAATGATAAGTTTAATCCATCTATATCTTATCTTCCATTTTGCTAAGGTCGTTATAGTTAGTCCTGTACATATATAATAAATAGCTGCAAATGCATTGGTATCCTGAAACACATTTTCATACCATCCTAAATCGTAATAACGATTGGATAATAACATAAGAGGAAGCATATGTATCGTTCCTAAAATGGGACTAACAATCAAGAACAATAATAAAAAGTGGCATATTCCCTCTTGTTTATTCAATAACCATCGGTACAATAATTTGATGATTGGAAAATATACAAATAATAATCCGAAAAAGGTAAACTCATTTCTCCACCAGTTTTGTTTATAGATGGCAAGCTCTTCGAACAACCATTCAATACCAATAAGCAATAGTGAAAAGGATAGTGACCATCTCCAATTCTTTCTAAAGGTTGCTAGAAAAACTGCGATAACTGGTAAGACAAAGGCATTTGAAGCAATAGCACCAAGATTGCTATCATACGTCGGATTATTAGTAAGAAAACGTGGGTAATATACGTAACTATGCAGAAAGTTATAAATAACACCCTCAATGATATAACCGAACCCAATAGCAGCTAACAATAATAAGAATACTGGCTGATTCCTCTTTTTATAGTAAGTATATAAGAAAAGAAAGCTACTTGCGGCCACCAACGCAATATACCAGACGGAATGATAGTTCATAAGTGACCACCCCTTCTCTATTCTCTTACTATACAGTATTCCAAATTTCGACAAAAATCTTCATGGAATCATTCATTTCCTTAAATTTTGTTTCTTTCTATTTTCTTGGAATGATATAGCCGTTTTGGATTTTATGAAATCCAATTTTCGGGTAATAATCCATGGCTATCGGTGATGCTAAAAGAATTAAAGAAATTTCTTCTCCTAACCGTTCGTGAATTCGTCTCACGAGTTCTTTTCCAATCCCTTGGTTCTGGTAATCTCGATCAACAGCTAAATCTGATAAATAACAGCAGTAACTAAAATCAGTAATGGCTCTTGCTATTCCTACAAGTGTCTCACCGTCCCATGCTGTAATGATAATATCTGCATGGTCGATCATTTTTTGAAGTCTAGGTAGATCCTCAACAGGTCTTCTAATGCCAGATTTACTAAAAACATCTGCCAATATCTCTGCAGTAATTTTTTTACTTTCTTCATAGTGTATTGTAATCATGTTTACATCCTCCTTTTTTATTATATTACTCATATTCTGACCTTCTCTAAAGTGTCAGATATGCTATAATTAACCAGGCCAGACTCAATGAAGGAGGGGAAAAATATCCTTGAAATTACAGTAACTTTAAATCCAGACCATGCGGAGCCACTTTACTTACAGCTTTATTCTTTTTTCAAAAAGGAAATGGTTGAAGGAAGACTTACTCCAGAAACAAAATTGCCTTCAAAAAGAAAACTTTCTATACATTTGGGAATAAGCCAAACAACCGTTGAGACAGCATACCAACAGTTAATCGCAGAAGGGTATGTCAGAAGTGAACCACGAAAGGGACTGTTTGTCACTGAACTAGAAATGGATATGCTACCGTTTGAAACAGCACACACAGAAAACTGCGAAAGCCCTCAAAAGGTACCTAAAGCAAATCCCATAAAAGTGGATTTTGGCCACGGAAACATTGCATTAAATGAGTTTCCGTTTACTACGTGGCGAAAATTGACTGTGCAAAGCCTTTATGAAGATGAATGCCATCTCTTATTAAGTGGCGAACGGCAAGGGGACTTTCCTCTTCGCGTTGAAATTGCAAAGTATTTATACCAATCCCGTGGAGTCAGATGTGAACCTGATCAAATCTTAATTGGTGCTGGCACACAATATATGGTTACCTTTCTAACGATGCTCATTGGACGGGAAAGAGTTTATGCAATGGAGAATCCAGGCTTTCACCGCTCGCGGGAGGCATTTAAGGACCAAGGTGTCAAGCTTCTCGGAATTAATTTAGATCAAGATGGTATTAAAATGGAAGATTTATGGAACAGTGAGGCAACTGTAGCGTATGTGACCCCCTCGCATCAGTTTCCTTTGGGAATGGTGATGCCAATCTCACGAAGAATGGAGCTATTGAAATGGGCCACTGAAACGGGGAGTTATATTATTGAGGATGATTACGACGGCGAATTTCGCCATACAGGAAGACCCATTCCTTCGCTACAAGGTCTTGATCATCAGGGAAGGGTTATTTATCTTGGTACCTTTTCAAAATCATTGATTCCTTCTTTAAGAATTAGCTATATGGTACTTCCGACTCCCCTTCTTTCAAGATATCAAAATCGTTTTTCCATTTATAAGCAGACCGTATCAAGACTGCACCAACAAACTTTGTATCTGTTTATGAAAGAAGGTCACTGGAGTCGACATTTACAGAAAATGCGAACCACCTATAGAAGAAAACAATCCACCTTGCTCTCTCTTATTACTGAAAAATTCGGAAAACACGTGACAGTAATCGGAGTGGATTCTGGATTACATATTTTACTAGAAGTACATAATACCATGACCGAAAGCGAATTATTAATTCATGCTGAAAAAGTCGGTGTTAGGGTGTATCCTACTTCCGTTTATTATGACAGTAATAGCCAACCACTTAAGCCAAAGGTTTTGATCGGATATGGGGGTGTAACAGAGCGTGAGATTCACATCGGGATTAACCTACTTAAAACAGCATGGGAGCTATTTTAGCTCCTTCTGTATTTTATTGATTAAAGCCACATAGAATGATTGATCATGAGGGACAAATTGTTCCTTCCCAACAGATTTCACATAAAAATATCTTTCTCCATTTTTCACTTCAAAGCCTTGCATTGGAATATGCTCAGTATCATCTCTCCAAAGAGCAGAAAAATCCGTAAACTTCATTCGGTAGATCCCTACGACCTCTTCTTCTTGTAGAACGAACGAATCCAATGTGACATTTTTTCTATGTAAAAATACATGAGCCAACTCATTATCTATTAAGGGAACCATTTTGACAGAATACTTGAGGATTCCTAGAGACATCAGCTCCTCCATACGGACAGTCAATCCTATCTCCTCTTTCACCTCTCTTATTCCATCTTCTACTGTTTCATTGGCAAGTAAATGGCCGGCGGCAGTAATATCTAATAGATTCGGATAATCTTTTTTCTTTGGACTCCGTAGCTGTAGAAATATGTAATAAATCCCTTGGTCCTTCTCCATCAACCAATAATGAAAAGTCTCGTGCCAGTATCCTTTTTCATGTATTTCAGCCCGTGTGGCAACTCCAATTGGCTCATGGTCTTCATTAAAAATCCGCAGCAATTCTGTTTCCATACCTACTCTCCTTTTGAATAAAATACTACATTTATATTATCATAAAAAAGCATGAGGTTTCCCTAAGCCACTATTTTAGTTTTACCTGTTTGGCGATATATTCTTCATTATCAAACACTTGCGTAGCCTTTCGAAACATTTCATGATCATACGTTAATAATGAAGCTTTCATAGA
The DNA here is from genome assembly GCF_023715225.1 of Robertmurraya korlensis. Lineage (GTDB taxonomy): Bacteria > Bacillota > Bacilli > Bacillales > Cytobacillaceae > Robertmurraya_A. Next base: position 14,771 of record NZ_JAMBNS010000004.1, on the reverse strand, counting down.
TCTATAGCCCCTTTTTATTAATGAAACCTTAAAGTCAATTTTTTCTTATTACCTCCACTCTTGGTTGATTATTATTTCAGCATTTCTTTCGTTATGATATATTAGCTGATAGCAACTAGATTTAGGAGGAAACATTTTTGACTAGAAAAACCTCGATCATTACCATCATGATTTCCCTTGGATTATTGTCCATTCTTCCTTTACAGACTTGGGCACATAATGGATCAAGGGATGAGCTTGGAGGACATTTCCGAAGAGCGGATTGCGTGTACTTATTACATGAGCCAACGGAGCTTGCTAAAACCGCCACCAATAAGTCAGAGCTCATCACTCTAATTAAAAAGCATAATAGTAACTCTTGTGCGAGTGGAATAACCGAAAGTAAATTGGACCTGGAAGGGTATACTTTTGAAGCAAATAGTGCTGTTGCTTCCAAAACAACTTCAACAAATATCCCATTGGAAGTAGGAAAGACGTACGATGCCACATTAGAAAAATGCATAGACGGGGACACAGCGACATTTTCAATAAACGGCTCGTCCTATAAAACCAGATTTTTATACATTGATACACCTGAAAGCACAAACCAACAGGAACCTTATGGAAAAGAAGCAAGCGACTATTCATGTTCTCTGTTACAAAATGGACAAATCACCATTGAAACAGATGGACCTTCCCTTTTTGACAAATACGATCGTTTATTAGCCTGGGTATTTGTTGACGGAAAACTTCACCAAGAGGAAATTACAAGAGTTGGCTTAGTCGAGGACTTTTATGATTATGGTACCTATAAGTACGAAACCCGCATCGAAGCAGCAATGCTAGAGGCCAAAGCCAATGGTCTTGGATTATACGCTGTAAATAAAGAAAAAGAGAATATTCAAGAGGATACTTCTAAGGAAGTAGTTGCACCTACTATTTCGGAAAAGAATGCTGCTTCCAGCAAAGAAAATTTGGAGCAAGCACAACCGATTGGTAGAGAGCAAAACAGTGGTTCCACAGGAATAGGGGTCTTTGCTTTAGTAACTGTATTTCTCTTTTTTATGTTCCCACGTTTCAGCAGAAAAAGCGGAATTGAACCCCTTCTCATTCATAAAATGTGGACAAAAAACCTTTGGGTTAATGCCTTGTTGCTATTTCCCTTATATACTGCTTTATTTTTCTTAATACTAGTTATTCTAATCGTTGAAGTCATTCGCTTTATAAAGATAAAAAAATGACCACCCAAAGGTGGTCATTTACTCTATGCAGCCACGTCTCTTTTCTTGAAAACGAAAAAGGCTAAACTATGGAAAAGAACAAAATAAGCGACAAGCATGAGAACAGAAAAAGATAATGTCATACCCTCTACTAATGGCATACCTTCAAAATACTGCATAAGGTCTGTGTTCGCAAATAAAATATACTTTGCCCACTCAAACTTCATGGCAATTAAATTCGTAAATTGAGCCCCGGTAAACATTAGGAAAATCGATAATCCGATAGCAAGTGAGCTGTTTCTGAATACGGCAGAAATCATAAATGCCATGGTCGAAAGCATAATCATGCTAATTGAGTTTAATCCATAAAATTTAATCAGGTGAAAAATCATCGATTCTTCCGTTACTTTTCCATCAAAGTAATTTAAATAAGGTGTTGCCTTATCTGGCATTCCAAATGCGATCCATCCGACTAGAGAGGAAAAGACAAATAGTAAAGTCAGCATGAGAAGTGAAAAAGAAATGACGGTTGTGTACTTTGCTAAAAGGATTTTTGCCCGGCTGGTTGGTCGAATTAGAAGCAATTTAATTGTGCCCCAGTTAAATTCGGACGCCACGATTCCTGCTGCTACAATGATCGTAAATAATCCTGCTAGTTGTATTAAGCTTGATGCATCTTGAACAAAGCTCCAAATAGCATATTCCCCATTCGGAGCGAGATTATGATCCAAACGATACTCATTAATGGCTATACTTTTCTCCAAATATTTTCTTTGCCCCTGTGCGGCATTCTCCATCTGTGCAAGACTTTGCTTCTGTTCAGCAACGATAGTTTGGATTTCCTGCTGCCAGTCTGGATTTGCCTTCACATCTTGATTCTCGTATTTAATGATACCACCCATAAGGACAATGGTTACTAATAAAATACCCATCATCACAAATGTTCCTGGCCGTTTAAAAATCTTCATCCATTCATTTTGTAATAAATTAAACATGAAGGGATACCTCTCTTTCTTCTGTTATTTCAAGGAAACGTTCCTCTAATGATTTAGTTACTTCCTTTATTCCAAATATCTCTACATTTTCGCTCGTTAATCTTTTTACAACGGAAGGAATCTCCACTTTCTTAATACTGCATGTAATACCTGTTTCACCTCTTCGTGCTAGAATACTCATTGTTTGAAATATGGCTAGTGCTTTTTCAATTGGTACAACGTCAAATTCAATCTCCTGGTCAACACCAGTTTTAAAATCTTGAATGGTTTGGACGTCAACGAGCTTCCCCTTTTGAAGGATCGCAATTCGATCGCACATCATCTCCATCTCAGAAAGCAAGTGACTAGAAACGATTACGGCTAAGCCCTTTTCTCTAGTAAGCTTTTTAAGATGGTCTCTCATTTCACGAATTCCTGCAGGATCAAGTCCATTTGTTGGCTCATCAAGTATTAAAACTTCAGGTTCATGTAAAAGTGCCTGTGCAACTCCTAATCTTTGACGCATCCCAAGTGAATAATTCTTAACTTTGTCATGGATTCGATCGGATAAATTAACGAGCTTAACGACCTCATCAATCTTCTCTTTATTGACTTGATTGGACAATCTGGCAAAATGGATAAGATTTTCATAGCCTGTTAGAAATTTGTACATCTCTGGATTCTCAACAATAGCACCCACTTGCCTCACCGCTTGCTCAAAATTTGATTGAATGCTATGGCCTCCGATTTTTATATCACCTGATGTCATCCCGATTAACCCAACCATCATACGGATTGTGGTCGTTTTACCCGCTCCGTTTGGACCAAGAAAACCAAACACCTCCCCTTTTTTGACTTCAAAGCTTAGAGAGTCAATAATTGTTTTCCCTTTAATAGTTTTTGTCACATTTTGTAATTGAACAATACCTGTCATTTACGTAACACCTTCCATCTCATATGATCTTCATTAATCATACTTGGAAAAAGAAGGAGAGCACACGAGCCCCCGCAGTAGTTTTAACTAAGACTTTAGACGTAAATAGGGAAGAAGTTGGTTTTTAACATGCAAAATAAAAGCGCAGGAATTACCTAGCGCTTTTTCATCCACTAATATTCTTTTAGAAATTGTTTCTCCGAAATGACTCGCACTCCATTTCTGATCAGTAAAGCTGCCGTTACACCGTGTCCTTCTACTTTTTCACCTGTAAAAGAACCATTATAGATTTTCCCGCTTCCACATGACGGACTGTTCTCTTTCAAAACGACTACTGATGCTTGGATTTTTCTGATTACATCAAGTGTTTCATAGGCCCCTTTGACAAAAGCGTCCGTCACGTCCGTTCCCTTACAATCTATAACTTTTGCCTTTCCATCTAACACGTCTTCTCCATTTCCACCGATAATTTCGGCTGGCTCTCTGGGAGTTTCAAGTCCACCTAGCAATTCAGGGCATGCAGTGATGGCTTTCTTTTCACTTACCAGTTTATGTATTTTCCCTTCTAAAGAGCTAAGCCCATTATATCGAACTGGTAATCCTGCTAAACACGCACTAACGACAATCATATACCACCTCAAGAATTTAATTTAATATGACAGGTTATAACGTTATCTTTAAATTTTTAAAAGCTAGTGCCCGTTTCTTTTAAGGCCTCACTTGCAAAAGGTAAGATAATTTGAACTGTAGTCCCCTTATTTACTTCACTCTCAATGAGAAGTTGACCATGATGGTTCTCAATAATTTTATAACAAGTCATTAAACCTAGCCCTGTCCCCTTTTCCTTTGTTGTGTAGAAAGGTTCACCGAGCGTCGGGATCCGTTCTTTCGGTATACCCACACCTTGATCAGTAAACTGAATGAGTACTCCTTTTTCTATATCCTTTTTAACCTTCAACTCAATGGTTCCTCCATTTGGCATCGCCTCAGTAGCATTTTTAAGTATATTTAGAAATACTTGTTTTAATTGATTTTCATCGCCATAAATATATGGGAGATTGCTTTCATATTCCATACCTATTTGGATATTGCTAAGGATTGTTTGAGTTTGAATTAATGTTACAACATCACTTAACAGTTTCTTTACGTCACGCTCCTGCATCGCTGTCGTGGTAGGTTTCGATAGAAATAAAAACTCTCCCACAATATTATTAATTCGATCTAATTCTGATAGAACAATATCATAATAAACATTTTGGTCTTGATCCCCTTTAAACAATTGAACGAACCCTCGAATGGACGTTAAAGGGTTCCGAATTTCATGAGCAATTCCTGCTGCCATTTGTCCCAAAAGGGCGAGTTTTTCTGATTTTTGAAGTAATTGATCCGTCTGTTCATTCTTCTCCGTAATATCTTTACCAATAGAGAGAACAGCATCTACACCTTCAAAGATAATTTTTAGTGATGACACCTCAAAATCCATCGTAGTTCCATCTTGTCGTTTCAACTTGTATTCAATGCTCTTCAAAGGTTTATTTCCACTTGATGCAGCTTTTGTTCTCTTTTTCAATTGATCTGCATACTTAGGAGTAACAAGTTCTAAAGTTGGTTTACCTATTAATGCTTCTCGATTAGGAGCACGAAACATAGTAACTGCCAGATCATTTACGTAAATGACCCGATGATCTTTATGAATAATAATGGTACTAGGAAGAGAATCTAATAAATTCTTATAACTCTTCTCACTTAATCTAGCAATCTTTTCAAAATGCTTCGCCTTGTCATATTGCCTCCCCAGGAACCATGCTAGTGCCCAATAGAAGAGCAGCTCAATCGTGAATACGCTTTCTCCATGAGAGTAATTATGGTAAATGGTTATCCCTAATGTGAATAATACAAAAATGATTTGACCCCAGATTTTCATAAACTTGCCTCTATAAATGGAATTTTTACTGTTATCATATCATAGAAATTACTGGAGAAAATTGAATTTTTCGAGAATTTTTTTGTGGTAAAACAATCCAACAAATTTATGCTATCAACAATTTGAATTTCAATTTCAAATTCTCTTTATTCATTTACAACACATTCCATCGATGACCTTCTAAATCGATGATTCCGTACCCATACATTCAACCGTCATGTTCCTAAACTTGATTTGTCATTTTCCTTAGTTTCATTTTTTATTAAACTGCCACCCTTTTTCTAATAGGGCCAATCGAAGTTGTTCGATTGCTTTCGGGCCCATTCCGTGAAGCTTAGCAAGTTCTTCTTCTTGAACCTCGGTTAATTGCTGTAATCGAAACAAGCCTGCACTTTCTAAAGCTCTTATAGCAGGTTTAGCAAGTTTAGGAAACTCAGACTTTGTGCCACTCATCGGTTCTTCCCCTCTTCCTTTCTTAGCTTGGTTCAACGTGAACATGTACATTGTATACATCATATTCAGAAATAAGCTTTTCCTCTACTTTGCAAGAGATATCATGTGCTGTTCGGATACTTAAGTTTTCGTTTACTACGATAATAATGTCAACGACAGTGTTATTTCCGTAATTTCTTGCGCGAATATCCTTAATACCAGCTACCCCAGTAGTATCCAAAATACTTTTCTTGTATTCCTCAATTATCTGTTCATCAAATCCATCTGTTAATTGATGAGAAGAATCGTAAAAAATATCATAGGCAGTTTTACATATTAGAAGCCCAACGATAATAGCGGCTAATGGATCAAGCCAAGGCAGATGAAATTGTGAACCTATTATCCCAATGGCTGCTCCGATACTCACCCATGCATCTGATAAATTATCCTTAGCTGCCGCAAGTACAGATTGGCTTTTCACTCTCTCTGAGAGTGCTTTATTATACCGATAGACTAAATACATGACACCTGCACATAGAACTCCTGTCCACGCAGCTAGCATGTCTGGAACTACCTTTTCATCTGAGAAAATCGAAACAACTGCTTTATGTAATACGTTTAATCCAACTGCTACCATAATAAAAGAAGCAACCAATGACGCAATATTCTCCGCCTTCCAATGGCCATATGGATGATCTTCATCAGGTGGTTTTTGAGACATTCTTAATCCTATCCATACAGCAATTGAAGCTATGATATCTGTCAGATTATTGAACCCATCTGCTTTTAACGCTTCAGACTGGGCAGAAAATCCAATAAGTAATTTGATAAAAGAAAGGCAAATATAGGCAGCGATACTGATCATTGCCCCACGTTCTCCTAGCCTTAACAGTTCATATCTTTCCTCATCCATATTCACACCTCCGAGCACAAAGCCCCCTTAATAAGAATAGCAATCAAAAGTTGGGTGGGTCTACAGCAACCTTTTTTCATCTCTTTATATAAATGTTGAATATCCAAAATTGTTTCACTTGGTAAAAAATTTCGGGTTCTACATAAGAAGAAGTAAATTTTACCATAAAAAAGGCCCGAGACAAACTTGTCCCGAGCTCAAGTTAATTAATCAATTGAATCATGGCAACAAACTTTGTTACGTCCACTTTTTTTCGCTACATACAAAGCTTTATCTGCATCCTCTATTAGCATGCTTGGGTTTTCCGTTGTATCATTATAAGAGGCGACCCCAACGGATACCGTTACCTTAATCACACCACCGCCTGATAAAGGAAATTCCGTATTTTCAACCGTTTTTCTGATATGCTCGGCAATATCGATTGCTCTTACGACAGAAGTGTCCGGCAGAAGGACAGTAAACTCCTCTCCTCCATTCCGACTAACGATGTCAAAGTTCCTCGTACTTTCAGTTAATAAGGTTCCTAGTCGCTTTAATACAAGGTCCCCTTCCGAGTGACCATACGTATCATTAATTTTTTTAAAGAAATCAATATCAATATAAAGAAGAGACAAACTTTGAATACTTTTATCCAACTCGTTTAGTAACCCGTTAAATACTTCATCAAATTTCCGGACATTATTTAATCCCGTCAATCCATCTGTTGTAGACTCTGATTTATATTTTTCCAATAAAAACTGACTTTTTCTAATAAAATCTAGGATATAGAAGGATAGAAAACCTGCTATATATGAAATGATCCAATATAGAGGAATCAATTTAACTAGTAAAGTAATGTCATTTACTAAATAAATGATCACAAAGGTAAAAATAATATTGGAAAAAGTAAGCATCGCAATGACCTTATTTTTATTGGGTATCCTTTGTGAAGAAACCATTATTGAAAACAAAGTAATCAGAACCATAAGAATGACAGATGCATATGCAGAGGTATTCACTCCAATTAAAAAACGACCTATTATGACTAATAACATCCCAATGAAAGCCGGCAAAGAACCACCAAAAAAAGCGAGCAAAATAATGGGAATATGTCGTAGATCAACAATTGTTGTATCAATTCGAATACTGTATTGCATGAGAATATTAGAGAACAACCCACCAACTACACCCAACAAGATTTTTCTCAGAAAGGTGGAGTCTTTTGTTAGTGGACTCGTCGAAAAGATATGCGAATATAGGAATAATAAAGATACAACAATAGCTAAATTTGTAAACAAATCTTTAATCATCAACAATTTTATCACCATAAAGTACCATACCATATTTTTCATCATTACAAAATAGAATAATTACGGTGTAATTACGGTGTCTGTCACCCTTTGTGGACAGTTTGGGGTGTTTTGTCCATCCCAGGCGGACACTTGACTCTTTTCTTCATTGGTCTCGTGTGGCAAAGTTACCAATTCTGCATATCTTTATCCTTGCTCCGTTTCTTGAACATAAAATTTTTCCTTAGTTGAATAGAATCTTCTCCCTTTTTGGATAGTAAAGAGCATGGAGGTGAAAAATTATGAGTGAAAAAGATATTCCAAATGTTAAACTAGGTGGAAAAATTGTCAAAGAGAAGGGTAATGGCGGAGACCAGATGCATGGCCATGAAAAAGAGAATAAAAACGGCAAATTCAATACAAACCCTAAATCAGGGATGTAAAATAAACCCCACACCTTTCTATTTCTAGTTAGGTGTGGGGAGAATTTGATTTATGATTAGACTTTTGTTTCCCTCACCCCACAAACGCCACTATTTCTCGATTCACTTTCTCTCGTTCTTCCCAAAACAGTCCGTGACCACTGTGATCAAACGGAATCAACCTGGAGTTAGGGATACTTTGTTTTTGCGCATGGGCTAGTGGAAAGAGACAAACTTGATCATGAATTCCATGGAGAATCAGTGTTGGTACTCGAATGGTTGTGAGATCATAAAATAACTGTTCCTCATAGAGCCAAGTGTTCGCAACCGCAGCAGTTGACCAACTTGCCGCTTCTAATCCTAAGTGAAAAAACCAAGAAGAGAACGGTTCCGAGATTGATTGATAAAAAAACATTTTTCCAAAGTCCTGAAGCATTTTGGGACGATCGGTAAATGTCCCTTTAATTATTTCAAGAACAGCGTCCCTTTTTAACCCATATGGAAAATATGGCCTTTCAATGAGACTAGGTGCCGCAGTAGCCAATAGTACAAGTTTTGACACTCCATGTCCACCATGACGAGCCATGTATCTTACTGCAATCGAACCGCCTGTTGAGTGACCAACTAGAGTAATGTTTCTTAATTGTAAAGTATCGACAACTGCTCTTACATCGTCTGCCAACCGATTATAATCATACCCAGTAACTGGTTTATCGGATTTTCCGAATCCTCTTACATCCATTCCGATGCAGCGATAGCCTTGTTTTGGAAGTTGGTTCAATTGATACTCAAACATTTTGTGATTGGCTGGCCAGCCATGAAGAAACAGAATGGCTTTTTCACTTCTTGGATTTAGATCCTCTACAAAAACAGATACACTTGGTTCTACTTTTACATAGTACCCCACGCCAATCCCCCCATGCTTAAAGTCTTTTCTGTAGACTATATTCATGGGACATTTTAAAATGAACTACACCGTTAAACGCTCGATTAACTTCACTTCAATTTCCTCTTGAAAGATTGCAGGGTACTGCATCGCTTGAATAAATAATTTGCTTCCCACCTCAACAAGTGGAATTTCAAGTGTAGTGATATTCATAATTTTGGCAATTGGTTGATTATCAAAGCCCATAATCGCCAACTCACTAGGAACAAGTATACCTAGTTCTCTCGCACAAGTAATAATTCCTGCTGCTACTTGATCACTTGTAACCAATAAAGCGGTAGGGGGAGAGGACATTTCTTTCAAACGGGCCACGATTCCCTCCCCATCTTCAAAACGAAAGCTATCATAAAAAATATAATCCTGTGAAAATGGATGCCCATGCTCCAAAAGGAAATTCTTATAAGCGGCCTCTCGCATTTCACTATTTGTTCCTGATTTTCTCCCGATGCAATAGCCGATTCGATAGTGCCCTTTTTGGTGTAAGTAATTTAAAGCAATTGAAAAACTTTTATAGTGATCAATATAAGTAGAAGACACAAGTTTGTCTTCTACTTCTTCACATAAAATAATTGGCCCATAGGTTTTATATTCATTAATTACTTCCCAACTACTAATCCTTGAACAAATAATTAAGGCATCAATTTGTTTTTGCTTCAGCATATTTAATGCTTCTATTTCTCTATTCAACTCATAGTTTGTTTGAAAAAGAACAAGCTTGTAATTATTTTTAACTGCTTCATTTGCGATTCCTTCTACTAAAAATCCGAAATATGGAGAATTTGAGAAAGGAATAACCACTCCTATCAAATACGTCTTCCCCTTACTCAAGTGAACAGCATTGATATTTCGCTGATAATTCACTTCCTCCATCGCTTGTTGTACTGCTGCCTTTTTCTCTTCACTCACATACGGGTGATTATTTAACACACGGGAGACAGTCGTCACAGAAACGCCAGCCATTTTTGCTATTTCTCGAATATTTGCCATACACTCACCCTTTAAAAAACTTTTACTTGCTCTGAAACGCGTTTCACCATTTAAGCTAAAAATGTAATAAACAGGGAGAAATGGTTCTTCTTTAGAATGGTATAACTTACTAGTAATCTTATCATCTTTTGTCTTTTCTCCATACACAAAAAGGGGGAAGTAAGATGTTCGGGCTAATTGCACTATGCTTCACCATTTATTTTTTCGCATATTTAACAATTAAGGCTGAAGGAACTACTATTCATGTGGTACCAATTCGTACATTTGATGATTATTTTATTGACTATAGTAAAAAACGGTTAGGAGATGGCGAAGAATGAGTGATCTCAACAATAAATTATTTATTTGCACAATCATTGACGTTACACCATTTTTTCCTAGTGGGACGATTTTTTCTTTTAAACAATACGGTCGTCTGATTCATGCAACTATTAAAGGTGAAAACATTAAAAATGGTGAGTTAGTCGGACTAATTAATAAACAGGGTATCTTAGAATATTCCCTTAATTATCAACTACTAAATCACAAAGTAAATGGTGGTGTCGGCACACTCAAATCATGTGGAAAAACGGGAACTAGTTTTAAAGGAATTTATTCCGCTACGAATGTACAAGAAACATTTGAGTGTTCCTTTAAACTGGAAAGAGTCTCACTTCAAAATCAGATCGCATGGAGAAAAAAGAAATCATGTTAAAATGAAACAAAGCTTAGGACTTATACCCTAAGCTTTGTTCCTGTTTATTTAAAGGAAGAAAATGAGTACTTGCGAAATAATCGCCACAAAGATAAGGGCAAAAGGATACGCAGCCGCATAGGCAATTGATGCATCATCTGAATCGATTTGTTGATTCACCGCCCCTAAACCAGGTGTACTCGTCATGCCCCCACATAATGCTCCAAGAGAATGGATAACACTCATCTTAAATACCTTTCTTGATAGAAAGAAGCCAACAATCATCGGAATGACTGTGATTAATGCCCCACCAAACACTAGGCGTAACCCTTCCTCCTGAATTACCTCAACTAATCCTTGACCAGCTGTTGTTCCGGCGCCAGCTAAAAATAAAACGAGGCCAATATCACGAATTACTTGATTCGAAGGTTGAAAAAACCGAGCTCGAATCGGGCCGATTTTGCCAAAATGACCTATAAACAAGGCTATAAAAAGTGGTCCCCCCGCAACACCTAGTGTAATGGTACCTAGCCCTGGAAGATGAATAGGAATCATTCCTACCGCAATTCCTATTAATAGAATTAAGCTTAGCGAAAGAATGTGGATATTCGTTACTACTAGAGTCCTTCTGGTAAATAGCTTTTCCGCATCGTTTAAACGGTCTTCACTACTAACCAACGTCAAAATATCTCCTCTTTCAAGCGGCCATCTTGCACTTTGGTTATACTCGAATCCTCCACGTTCAATTCTTGTAACCGTTACTCCATATTTCCTTCTTAGCTCTAGTTCCTTTATGTTCTTCCCAATAATCTCTTCCGAATCAACCGTTACTTTACGTATCTTTACGTGGTCATGGTTCTTTAAATTTGTAGAGACCTCTATTCCTACATCTTTAATAATTCGATTTAAATCTTCCCTTAAGCCAACTGCCACCAATCGATCACCATTCAAGATAACCGTATCATTCAAAGCAATAATATTTCTGTCTCCACGAATCACTCGACTGATAACTACAGACCCATATTGGTTAAAACGTAACTCTTTTAACGTTTTTTTATTTACATTCGGATCAATGACTTCGATCGTTGTCACTACAGGAGATTCTTCATTTCTAACAGGCCCACTGTATTCATTCAGGTCCTTTTCCATATCCACTTTCAGTACTTTAGGCAATAATTGTACAAAAATTACCACGGCTAATACACCAAAAGGATAAGCAATTCCATATCCAACCGACGCGAGCGGATCATTTGTTGCATGCAAAGCAGCCGCAAGACCAGGAGTACTCGTCAGTGCTCCAGTCATAATTCCTATACTAAGTGCAGGAGATAAATCAAACACCTTTGCAACCACTACCGTTGTAACCGCTGCGACAAATACAATAATTAACCCAATAAACCCAAACATCATTCCGCTTGATCTCATCATCCGGAAAAAACGTGGCCCAGCCTGGAGACCAATCGCCACAATAAATAAGCTTAACCCGAGATTTTGAACAGTATGAGGAATATCATAGCCCCAATGACCAAAAAACATGGCCACAAGAAGTACACCAGATGATCCTAAACTTAACCCTCTAATCTCCATTTGACCGAGAACCGATCCTAAAAATAAGATAACAAATAATAATAGCAATGGCTCTTTTAATAACGCCACAACCCAATCCACGATACATACCTCCATGAGTAACAGCAACATTTTTCTCCATTATATTCTTTTAGAATTCAAAAAAAAGTGCTTACTTCATTAATTCACGAGATCGCCTTAATGAATACGCTTAAATTATTAAAGCAAACTAATACTGTGTTGAAATACAACACAATTCAATGTGGAGGGTGATACTTTGAATATGCTAATTCGCTCCTTTATGATATTAGTTAAAATATTATATAAGCTAGATAAACTCAGCTTTATGCTAGTGTCAATTCTAAGGATGCCAGCCTTTAGTAAAGCATAAGCAGTATCTATTATCCCATTGAGAAAAAAGGTAAGCGACTCGCTTACCTTTTCTTTACATTCCTACGATGAGTTGTTCGAATGTATTATTCACCAAGCTGCTGAATTTGATTAGAAAGCTCTGTTAGTTCTTTTACAGTTGTAAACAATTCGGTATTTTCCACAAGTGCAGGATCCAGTTCCCCGTTTTCAATATTTGCTAAAAATACATTTATCTCTTCTAATGCCTTGTCGTTCTGCTCAATAACTTGTTGATGGAGCTTCTCTGCAATACTCGGAGGTTCGATGTTACTAAATGCTTCAATCTCTTGTTTCATACGTAGTAATCTTGTTTCTAATTCTGCCAATGCTTGTGGATTAGTAATTGCTTGATCGACCATGGCTGGTACTTCGTTTGCAAACTCCGTCGCTTCATTGACATATTCTGTTGCTTGATTTACATAGTTAAGTGTTCCATTCACTTCTTCTAAGAACGAACAACCACTTAATACTATAACCGCCGTTAATGTTACTGCCATCCATTTTCTCTTCATTCCTCTTTCCCCCATATATCTGTTTTAAACAAAAAAAGATCACTACCTATATGGTAATGATCTTACGAGAAGGGACAGACCTTTACCAAAATATTGGCAAAGGTCTCGCTAGCAACAAAGATTGCCCAACAAAGCCGGAGATTTTCATCTCGTAGTGACGACTTTGCTGTAATAGCTACTCCCCTTTGGTATTTACTTATCTTCCTAGCTTATCATACGCGTGAGCAAGCCAAGAAGTCAAATAATTCGTTTTACCATTATTACTCGTTACCTAAAGATGCCTCCCATTTTGCTACTTCTTCTTTTACAATCGGAGCCACTTCCTTGCCTAGTAATTCTATTGCCATCATTACATCTTCGTGAGGCATAGAACCGACCGGTACGTGAAGCATAAAACGTGTAATCCCTACATTTTTACGTAAATGAATGATTTTTTCTGCCACTGTCTTTGGATCTCCAACGTACAAAGCACCCTCAAAGCTACGCGCCGCATCAAAGCTAGCACGACCGTAGTGCCCCCAACCGCGCTCCCGTCCAAGTACATTCATGACCTGTTGGGTTGATGGAAAGAACTTGTCTGCAGCAAGTTCGGTTTCTTCTGCAATAAATCCATGGGAGTGTGAAGCTACCGTCAGCTTTGATACATCATGACCGGCATGAGCAGCTGCCTTTTTATAAAGCTCAACAAGTGGAGCAAATTGTACGGGTCTTCCCCCAATAATCGCTAATACCAGTGGAAGGCCAAGAATTCCAGCACGGATGACCGAATCGGAATTCCCTCCACTTCCAATCCACACCGGAAGTGGAGATTGGACCGGACGTGGATACACTCCTTTTTGGTGAATGGGCGGTCGATGATTTCCTGACCAAGAAACAATCTCAGACTCCCTAATCTTCAGTAATAAATCCAACTTCTCTTCAAACAATTCATCATAATCGGCTAGATCGTACCCGAACAATGGAAATGACTCAATAAATGATCCTCGTCCTGCCATAATTTCGGCTCGCCCATTTGAAATCGCATCAAGGGTTGCAAAATCTTGAAACACACGTACAGGATCGGCAGATGAAAGAACGGTAACCGCACTCGTAAGGCGAATGCGGTTTGTTTTTGAAGCAGCCGCCGCTAATACGACTGCTGGAGAAGATGCAGCAAAATCTTCCCTATGATGCTCCCCAACACCAAACACATCTAAACCGACTTGATCAGCTAGAACGATTTCTTCTACCACTTCCCGGATCCGTTGTGCATGACCAACTACCTCACCTGTCACTACGTCCGGTGTTGTTTCTACAAAAGTACTTACACCTATTTCCAAAGTGAATCCTCCTATATCATATGCATTTATGTACGTATACCTTAGACAATCTATGCCACTTGGATATATAACTTTATCTTAATCATTCTTATTAAAAATTGCTACTTTCATCACTTTCAAAAGTAGATCTTACGCACTACAAAAAAAAGCATTTCTTTAAGATGTGAACTGAGCCCCATTTTACGGACAGTTTAAAAAAAGGTGCTTAAGCTGCTAATAGATGACTCCGGTATTGTACCGGGGTCATCTTCTTTAAGCCCCACTGATAACGATGATTGTTATATTCCTCAA
>NZ_JAMBNS010000039.1 GCF_023715225.1 Robertmurraya korlensis | reverse complement strand
CCAATAAGCTTGCTAAAGCTGATAACCTACCAGAGGCAAGCATTACCAGCTCAGGCTTAAAAATCACCCCACTCGATGCCGTATTTCCAGAGTCGGCTCAAATACTGATAACCCAAGTTGCCAGTATGCTCCCACATATCAAAATCACTGAATTACTGCTTGAGGTTGATGAATGGATAGGGTTTAGTGATGAGTTTATTCATTTAAAGCGTGAAAGTTCAATCCAAGACAAACATTTACTACTAACTGCCATTTTAAGCGATGGTATTAATCTTGGATTAAAGAAAATGGCAGAATCCTGTCCTAGCACGACCCATTCTAAGTTGTCATGGCTACAGGCATGGTACATTCGGGATGAAACTTATACTGCCGCTTTAGCCGTGCTGACCAACGCTCAATTAAATCAACCATTTGCCCAATATTGGGGCGATGGTACAACATCATCATCGGATGGACAACGCTTTAAAACAGGTGGCAGGGGACAAAATATGGGACATATTAATCCTAAATACGGTTCAGAGCCAGGGCGATTGATTTACACCCACGTATCTGACCAATACAGCCCATTTCACAGCAAGCTTGTGAATGTCGGTATTCGTGAATCAACCTATGTGTTAGATGGTTTGCTGTATCATCAATCAGATTTGAAAGTCGATGAACATTACACGGATACCGCAGGCTTTACTGACCATGTGTTTGCGTTAATGCACTTGCTAGGATACAAAATTGCCCCTCGTATTCGAGATTTAGGTGACACCAAACTATTTATACCCAAACGTCATAACCCGTATCAAGCCTTAAA
>NZ_JAMBNS010000038.1 GCF_023715225.1 Robertmurraya korlensis | reverse complement strand
AAATAGTCTGGTGGCGATAGCGAAAAGGTCACACCCGTTCCCATACCGAACACGGAAGTTAAGCTTTTCAGCGCCGATGGTAGTTGAGGGTTTCCCTCTGTGAGAGTAGGACGTCGCCAGGCGGTAACATTTATACTTTAATTATTCCACAGTAGCTCAGTTGGTAGAGCATTCGGCTGTTAACCGAACGGTCGCAGGTTCGAGTCCTGCCTGTGGAGCCATTAGGAGAGCTGTCCGAGTGGCCGAAGGAGCACGATTGGAAATCGTGTAGGCGGGCAAAACCTGTCTCAAGGGTTCAAATCCCTTGCTCTCCGCCATAAAATTATACTGGCCCCTTGGTCAAGCGGTTAAGACACCGCCCTTTCACGGCGGTAACACGGGTTCGAATCCCGTAGGGGTCACCAAGTTTTTTCAAGAATGAAAATAACTTATGTTTTGGAGGATTAGCTCAGCTGGGAGAGCACCTGCCTTACAAGCAGGGGGTCGGCGGTTCGATCCCGTCATCCTCCACCAAAGATTTTTCACGAAGTGAAAATATCTTTCCTTTTCACAAAGCAGAAATTTTTATTGTCGCGGGGTGGAGCAGTCTGGTAGCTCGTCGGGCTCATAACCCGAAGGTCGCAGGTTCAAATCCTGTCCCCGCAATTAATGAAAGTTATTTTATCAAGTTCAAGCTTGATAATAACTCTGGTCCCGTGGTGTAGCGGTTAACATGCCTGCCTGTCACGCAGGAGATCGCCGGTTCGATCCCGGTCGGGACCGCCATATTGTGGCTCAGTAGCTCAGTCGGTAGAGCAAAGGACTGAAAAT
>NZ_JAMBNS010000037.1 GCF_023715225.1 Robertmurraya korlensis | reverse complement strand
TCCACAAACCGTTGAATTATTAAAACCATTTATCGATGCGCCAAAACAGTTTGAAGACCAAGAAATCATCGATCGTTTGATGATTGCATTATGTAATGAAACGGTTCGCTGTTTAGAAGATAACATCGTATCGACCCCTGCAGAGGCAGACATGGCGATGATTATGGGTATTGGCTTCCCGCCATTCCGTGGTGGCCCATGCCGTTACATCGACCAAATCGGACTGCAAAATTACCTAGCCCTTTGCGACAAATACGCAAGCTTAGGTAAAGCCTATGAAGCGCCACAAATGATTCGTGATATGGCGGCAAATGGTAAAACTTTTTACCCACAAGCGTAATCGACGATTATAAATTTTAAGGAGAATAGAATGACTACATTAAGTCCAAAAGATGTCGTGATTGTCGATGGCGTTCGTACCGCAATGGGCAAATCAAAAAATGGTATGTTCCGCAATGTACGCGCTGACAGCATGTCTGCGGAGCTTGTTAAAGCCTTGGTAGCACGTAACCCGTTTGATACCAAACTTGTAGAAGATGTTATCTGGGGCTGTGTCAACCAAACCCTAGAGCAAGGTATGAATATTGGTCGTAACATTGGTTTATTGGCTGAATTACCACGTACTACGGCAGGTCAAACGGTCAACCGTCTATGTGGTTCATCCATGCAAGCACTTCACACCGCAGCGGCACAAATCATGACCGGTCAAGGTGATGTGTTCATTATCGGTGGTGTTGAGCATATGGGTCACGTGGGCATGATGCACGGTATTGACATCAACCCAGAGGCTTCAAAATACTATGCAAAAGCCTCTAACATGATGGG
>NZ_JAMBNS010000036.1 GCF_023715225.1 Robertmurraya korlensis | reverse complement strand
GCTATATCGTGCAAGCGGGGGATACCTTGACAGGCATCGCCGACAAGTTTGATCTAAATGTCAGTGAGTTAGCAAAATTCAATAATTTACCAGTCACTTATCAAGTGCGTACCAACCAAAACTTGTGGTTAATTCCAGACAAAATGCCAGAGCCGCCAGTGGCACAGCCCGCAGCGCAAAAGCCTGCCCCTGCTAGAGCTGAAGTGCAACCGGTATCAAGTCGTTATACGGTTCAGACGGGTGATACCTTGTCGGGTATCGCTGATCGATTATCCGTATCGCCCAAAGACATTGCCGATATCAATGGTTTTAACACCAATTATCGGGTGCAAAAAGGGCAAGTCATCATCGTGCCTGTCACAGTTGAAAAGGTCAAATATGCGCTAGCTGGCAAATCGATTAACTACACAGTACGCCCAGGTGATAGTTTAGGTAGTGTCGCAAATAACTTTGATTTAACGGTAGCAGAATTGGCGAAAGCAAATTATCTAAAACCCACAGCCAACTTAATTCAAGGGCAAAAACTGGTTATTCCTCAAGCAGGATTGGGTACGGTGGCTAGTGTGACAGCGACCCGCGAACCTACCGTCAAACGCGACTCTGCAAAACCCGAGAGCAAAAAAGAAACAAAAAAAGAGACCAAAACAGCCAAAGACGCCCAATCAGAGGATGATAACAAGCTAGCGTTAAACCCAGTAAGTAAATATAGTCATGGTGATGCACAAGGCTATCAAGTAAAATCAGGTGATAGTCTGACAAACTTGAGTGCAAAATATGGCGTTTCCAAAAGCGAACTTGCCGCTTTAAATAGCTTAAAAGGTAATGAGTCGTTGT
>NZ_JAMBNS010000035.1 GCF_023715225.1 Robertmurraya korlensis | reverse complement strand
TGACCAACACCTTGATTTACAATTGGATGCACTAACAAACTGCGGTTGTGAAAAAATCTTTCAAGAGAAAATATCTTCAGTAAAAGACAAACGTCCTCAACTGGAAAACTGTCTTCAAGCGTTGCGAAATGGTGATACGCTATACATCTGGCGACTTGATAGACTGGGTCGTAGTCTTAAAGATTTAATCACTATCGTCAATCAACTGCAAGAAATTGGCTGTGAGCTAGTTTCCATCAAAGAAAGCATTGATACCAGTACCACATCAGGCAAACTCACCTTTCACTTGTTTGCATCCCTTGCTGAATTTGAGCGAGAGTTGATTCGAGAACGTACCCAAGCAGGTTTAAGCTCAGCTCGTGCTCGGGGTCGCTTAGGCGGACGACCTGAAAAACTCACCGATGATGTAAATCAAATGATTCGCCAGCTGATGAGCGACCGTCATACCTCAGCGACTAATATTGCCAAACATTTTGGGGTCAGTCGAGCCACAATCTATAAAGTTGCCAAAGGTGTGAAATTCATCAATTAATCATTTTAGCAAAGGTTGTTTGCTATGCCCCGTCGCTCCATTTTATCTGCTAGTGAAAAACAATCACTCATTGCTCTACCTGACAATCAAGCAGAATTTATTCGTTGTTACAGCTTAAGCGAAGCGGATATATCTATCATCAAACAACGTCGTGGCGATGCGAACAGACTGGGGTTTGCTATCCAGCTTTGTTATATGCGGTATCCTGGGATAGTATTAGGACCTAATGAATCCCCAGATTCAGACTTGCTAAATTTTACCAGTCAGCAATTAGGCATTACTCAAGATAGCTGGAATGATTATAGTTTTAGAGAAAAAACCAGAAGAGAGCACATTTTAGAGTTACAGCAATTATTTGGCTTTATCA
>NZ_JAMBNS010000034.1 GCF_023715225.1 Robertmurraya korlensis | reverse complement strand
CTATAGTACCAATCGGTGGATGGCTAAAAATCACGCTCGGCACTAGGTTATAGTCCAAATGCTCATTGGGTTTGTTGTTAAACAAGCGCTCAGATAGTCTGCGACCTGCTGCCACCGCCACTGGGGTCAATTGAATACCATGTTCGATGATGTCGCCGACGGCATAGATACCTTCGACATTGGTATTTTGATAGGCATCGACTTTAACAAAGCCTTGCTCATTGACTTCAACGCCCGCTTTATCAAGATTGATGGTATCGGTTGCAGGTGCGCGACCCGTTGCCCAAATCAAACAATCCACCGTCAAGGTCTCATTGTTTGACAATTCAATGCTCAATGAGCCATCCTGATTTTTGCTTACTTGTTGTGGCAGCAATCCATAATGAAATTCAATACCATCATCGTGCATGATATGGGTGAGCGTGGTGACAATGTCGGCATCGAAGTTTTTAAGCACCCGCTTGCTACGCACAATCAGATGCGTCTTTGAGCCCAATGCATTCATCACGCCTGCAATCTCGACACCGATATAGCCTGACCCCACAATCGCTACCCGCGGTGGCAACTCGGTCAAGTCAAAAAAACCATCCGAGTCAATACCCAACTCTGCCCCTTCAATCGCTGGGCGAACAGGTCGCCCCCCCATCGCTAGCAAAATATGGTCAGCGGTAATGGTCTCTATTGTGCCGTCATTTTTATACACCTCAACCGTATGTTGGTCGGCAAATTTGGCAAAACCATGAATCACATCGACTTGGTTATTTTTGAGGCCATTGTTGTACGACTGATGAATGCGGGTGATATAAGCTTGGCGACTTTGTACCAATTTGGCAAAGTCAAATTGTTTAACATCCAAATCAAAGCCATAGTCAGGCGCATAATGATGGATCGCCGCTGCCATATTGGCGCCATACCACATCACTTTTTTGGGCACACAGCCCACATTGACGCAAGTACCGCC
>NZ_JAMBNS010000032.1 GCF_023715225.1 Robertmurraya korlensis | reverse complement strand
CGGGTCTACGACCACATACTAAAGCGCCCTATTCAGACTCGCTTTCGCTACGGCTCCGTCTTATCAACTTAACCTCGCATGTAATCGTAACTCGCCGGTTCATTCTACAAAAGGCACGCTATCACCCGGTATTTTTCCAAAGGAAAATATACACAGGGCTCTAACTACTTGTAGGCACACGGTTTCAGGATCTCTTTCACTCCCCTTCCGGGGTGCTTTTCACCTTTCCCTCACGGTACTGGTTCACTATCGGTCACTAGGGAGTATTTAGCCTTGGGAGATGGTCCTCCCTGCTTCCGACGGAATTTCACGTGTTCCGCCGTACTCAGGATCCACTCAAGAGGGAACGAAGTTTCAACTACAGGGTTGTTACCTTCTATGACTGACCTTTCCAGATCGATTCGTCTACTTCATTCCTTTGTAACTCCGTATAGAGTGTCCTACAACCCCAAGAGGCAAGCCTCTTGGTTTGGGCTAATCCCGTTTCGCTCGCCGCTACTCAGGGAATCGCGTTTGCTTTCTCTTCCTCCGGGTACTTAGATGTTTCAGTTCCCCGGGTCTGCCTTCATTACCCTATGTATTCAGGTAAAGATCCTATCCCATTACGGATAGGGGGTTTCCCCATTCGGAAATCTCCGGATCAAAGCTTACTTACAGCTCCCCGAAGCATATCGGTGTTAGTCCCGTCCTTCATCGGCTCCTAGTGCCAAGGCATCCACCGTGCGCCCTTTCTAACTTAACCTATGGTTAATTTTTTTCTCTCATTTAAGAGAGAAAACCTAAAATGGCGATACTCAGTTTCTTTCTTGACTTTTTTACTTTATCTAGTTTTCAAAGAACAACTTGATGGAAGTTTATAAGGATGGTTATTTTTGCTTCGCAAAAAAACCTTATTAAACCATCAAAACTGAACAAGAACAAATCGTCACGTCTGTATTATGTCTTGCTTACGCAAGCATATTTCCTTAGAAAGGAGGTGATCCAGCCGCACCTTCCGATACGGCTACCTTGTTACGACTTCACCCCAATCATCTGTCCCACCTTAGGCGGCTGGCTCCTTACGGTTACCCCACCGACTTCGGGTGTTACAAACTCTCGTGGTGTGACGGGCGGTGTGTACAAGGCCCGGGAACGTATTCACCGCGGCATGCTGATCCGCGATTACTAGCGATTCCAGCTTCATGTAGG
>NZ_JAMBNS010000030.1 GCF_023715225.1 Robertmurraya korlensis | reverse complement strand
GCTAACCCCTCCTCTTAACCTTCCAGCACCGGGCAGGCGTCAGCCCCTATACTTCGCCTTGCGGCTTCGCAGAGACCTGTGTTTTTGCTAAACAGTCGCCTGGGCCTATTCACTGCGGCTCTTCTGGGCTATTCACCCTGAAGAGCACCCCTTCTCCCGAAGTTACGGGGTCATTTTGCCGAGTTCCTTAACGAGAGTTCTCTCGCTCACCTTAGGATTCTCTCCTCGCCTACCTGTGTCGGTTTGCGGTACGGGCACCTGTTACCTCGCTAGAGGCTTTTCTTGGCAGTGTGGAATCAGGAACTTCGGTACTATATTTCCCTCGCCATCACAGCTCAGCCTTATGCAAGTGGGATTTGCCTCACTTGCAGCCTAACTGCTTGGACGCGCATATCCAACAGCGCGCTTACCCTATCCTCCTGCGTCCCCCCATCACTCAAACGGTAATTTGGTGGTACAGGAATATCAACCTGTTGTCCATCGCCTACGCCTTTCGGCCTCGGCTTAGGTCCCGACTAACCCTGAGCGGACGAGCCTTCCTCAGGAAACCTTAGGCATTCGGTGGATGGGATTCTCACCCATCTTTCGCTACTCATACCGGCATTCTCACTTCTAAGCGCTCCACCAGTCCTTCCGGTCTAGCTTCAACGCCCTTAGAACGCTCTCCTACCACTGACATCTAAGATGTCAATCCACAGCTTCGGTGATACGTTTAGCCCCGTTACATTTTCGGCGCGGAGTCACTCGACCAGTGAGCTATTACGCACTCTTTAAATGGTGGCTGCTTCTAAGCCAACATCCTGGTTGTCTAAGCAACTCCACATCCTTTGCCACTTAACGTATACTTTGGGACCTTAGCTGGTGGTCTGGGCTGTTTCCCTTTCGACTACGGATCTTATCACTCGCAGTCTGACTCCCATGGATAAGTCTTTGGCATTCGGAGTTTGTCTGAATTCGGTAACCCGATGAGGGCCCCTAGTCCAAACAGTGCTCTACCTCCAAGACTCTTACTACATGAGGCTAGCCCTAAAGCTATTTCGGAGAGAACCAGCTATCTCCAAGTTCGATTGGAATTTCTCCGCTACCCACACCTCATCCCCGCACTTTTCAACGTGCGTGGGTTCGGGCCTCCATCCAGTGTTACCTGGACTTCACCCTGGACATGGGTAGATCACCTGGTTTCGGGTCTACGACCACATACTAAAGCGCCCTATTCAGACTCGCTTTCGCTACGGCTCCGTCTTTCCAACTTAACCTCGCATGTAATCGTAACTCGCCGGTTCATTCTACAAAAGGCACGCTATCACCC
>NZ_JAMBNS010000003.1 GCF_023715225.1 Robertmurraya korlensis | reverse complement strand
CTATGTGCGGAAGGGATAAGTGCTGAAAGCATCTAAGCATGAAGCCCCCCTCAAGATGAGATTTCCCATAGCGCAAGCTAGTAAGATCCCTGAAAGATGATCAGGTTGATAGGTCAGAGGTGGAAGCGCGGTGACGTGTGGAGCTGACTGATACTAATCGATCGAGGACTTAACCAAATATAAATGATACTCAATCTTTTGACTTTGACTCTTTATCTAGTTTTGAAGGAACAACCTTCAAAATTTAAAAGTCTGGTGGCGATAGCGAAAAGGTCACACCCGTTCCCATACCGAACACGGAAGTTAAGCTTTTCAGCGCCAATGGTAGTTGAGGGTTTCCCTCTGTGAGAGTAGGACGTCGCCAGGCACCTGACAAAAGAGAGTAGTCATAATGACTACTCTCTTTTGTGAATATTCAACAAATTTTCTCTTTACATCAAAGATTCCTTCTTATAACGGGGCCGTAATTCCCTCATTTATTAACTTAAAAATAATTTTCCCTCATAAAAAAATAATAGAGCATAGCTCTCCCACCAACCATGCTCCTAAGAAATCTCATTAAATTCGTTAATATATATAGATCATATATACTTTTATGATTTTTATCAGCTGGTCGATAAAACTTCTATCGGTTAAAGCACCCGAGATGAAAAATAAACGGAGAATTTCCGCTTAATTAATAATGATTATTAAAAATAGCTTAAACAGACGGAGAAATTCCGCGTATTGGCAGGAAAACCTCGAAAAGGGTAGATTTTGCTTTACATAATCGGAAAACCTCCCTTTATTCAGCCCGAAACAAGCTTCATTCGATTTTTAAACGGAAAATCTCCGCTTACTTCTTACGATTAGTCAAGTGTATTTCAGTTAATTCATTAATGTTTTTTTAGATGTATTTGGGAGGGGTCCCCCTCCCAAATACATCTAAATTTTCCCATGACGAAAAGACCTCACGATATTCTTTTTTTCGTAAGGTCAGTGTGCTATAGTGAATATAAACTTGGCTACGATTTCTGAGCTGGTAGTGCGGACTCATAATCGTAAAGTATGCCGTGTGTCAGTAACTGAAACGTCACTTTCAGAAACTTATTGATACACGCCACAATCGCAACCTTATGAGGCTTTCTCTGAGGTTGCGTTTTTAATTTGTAATAATAGTCTACTAAATGATTAGGTTTTCCTTTTGCCATAAGCATCGTACAAATCATAAAAAATAAAATCTTCCGTAACTTCTTATTTCCTCGTTTATTAATACGATCACTGTATTGTGTATTGCCAGATTGATAGCGCATAATATCGATGCCAACGTAAGCGTTCAGTTGTTTCGCATTTTTAAATCGGCGAATATCACCTAGTTCGCCAATAAGTCTGCACGCTGTTGTATCACCAATTCCTGGAAAAGAGCGTAATACGGTATATTCCTTTCTTCCTTCAGACATCATAACCATTTGTTTCACAAGCTGGTCTTTCTTTTCCATTAAATCCGCAATACGTTGGGCATAATCGCGTACTTGATTACAACGAATATCTGTTGGTTCAATGGCAGGATATGAATTTTTCGCCGCTTCTAATAACACGATGGCTTTTTTCTCTGCACGTTCTAGTGAAAGATGTTTACGTGTATTGCTTTTTAAACGATTTTTAATCATTGTCTTTGAATGAGCTAATAAAAGGGTGGGATGTGGATACAATTGCACAAAATTTAAAAATAGCGCTGAACTCGGTGTAATAAGTCGTTCCAACTCTGGAAATGACATATGTAAAATGGCATGCATACGATTGCGTAAAAGAATAAGTTCTTCTTCAATTTCGTCATAATAACGAGTAATCGCCCGCATCTGTTCATAATAATCATTCTGCACATACGTCGTTTCACGTTCCAATTTAAAGTGGGTTTTCGCTAACTCATGGGCATCGCTAATATCGGTTTTATGTCGACGCATGGAAGCCATTTGTAGGTTCGCTTCAAGAGGGTTCATGCGACAGTATGTATGTCCGTGATCCCGTAGAAACTTTTCAACTGGTTTTGAATAGACACCCGTTGCCTCAAATACGATTTCAGGGGCTTGTCCATCGAGAGCTGTTATTTCCTTAATTCGAAGGTGGAGCTGCTCAAAATCCATGCGTGTATGATGCAATTCCCCTTCAAATTCACATTGTCTATAGCCATCATAAATGGCAATGGTACTTTTCCCTTTACTTACATCAAGAGCGATGACATGTTTCATATAAATATTCTCCTTTTATAACCAATCATAGAAGTCTTCACAATGCCTTATCGATTCCCTTTTCTTATACACGATCTCTAGGACCCAACATACTAAACTGATTCAAACAAGGGTGTGAAGTTGGCCTGTTTTAAATACGGACTCTAACATGGTCCCATAAGCGGATCGACCTTCCTTCACTTCTACTATAAAAAAATAGTAGCACAAACCATGGCCTTGGTTTGTGCTACTAATGTTAGTATGTTTTACTTTTATTGATAACTAGTACGACTGTCATTTCTGCACGTATTTTAAGAAAAGCAATTCTATACGGAACTATCATTACTAATTCAGTGAATAGTTTTTTCAATCAGGGGAGATTTTAGTAATATCTAAAATTAACTTTGGTAAAGGGTGCTTTGGTATGGAGAAAAAATTACTAAATTTATTAACGACAACATGTACTATTGTCGTTCCTTTTTTATTTACTGGAAAAAATATGAGAGAAAACCTAGTAGTATTTTTCTCTAAAGGTGTAATAGCCACTTTACTGGATGCATATGTTGTTGGAAAAAATAAGGTGGAATATCCCGTCCGTCCATTCCCTAAGATTTTTAAAACAAACATTGTTTATGATATGCTGTTTTTTCCTCTCTTAAGTGTTGTATGGGTGAAGCTAAGCTATCATGATAATCTTCCTAAAATCCTTTTAAAAAGCTTACTTTTTAGTGTTCCAATGAGTTTGGGGCAATGGTTCTTTGAAAAAAACACGAGTTTGTTTAAGTGGAAAAAATGGTCACCCCTCCATACATTTGTTAGTGTGAATTTTACCCTATTTTTAATTAGAGGTCTGGTAGGGTTAATAAAAAAATTAGATGTTGAATAAACAACTAATCCGTGAAAAAGGGGTAGTAAAACGAAGGTGCTGGTCTTAAGGATTAGTGCCTTTTATTATTGATATCACCTTAGTTATTTAAGGAAATAAATCTAGTATTTTTACAGATATGAATGTTCAACCCTTTTGATTAATGCATTAGTTTTTACCTTGAGAAACATAGTTATCCCTAGGTTAGATTTGTTTATCGTGCAAAAAAGGTTGCTGTAGACCCACACGAATTTACTTTGCTAATATAGATTGGCTTGGTAAGGGAGGTAGTTTTGTTGGAGGAAGAAAAATATAGAGATCTTAAACGGGGAGAAAGAGGAGCAATTATTAGTATTATTACTTATATATTCTTATCAATACTTAAGGTAGTCGTTGGTCTATGGTCAGGTTCAGAAGCCTTAAGGGCAGACGGTCTGAATAACGCCACGGATATTGTCGCTTCTATTGCTGTATTAATCGGTTTGAAATTTGCACAGAAACCAGCTGATAGAAACCATCCATACGGGCATTGGAAAGCAGAAACAGTAGCTTCCATGGTTGCATCATTTATTATGGCAGCTGTGGGCGTAAATGTTGTTTATGAGGGAATTCATACGTTTGTTAGTGGTACTCATGAGTCCCCCAACTTAATTTCTGCATGGATTGGCTTGTTCTCAGCCATCGTTATGTATTTTGTTTATCGCTATAATAGAAATCTAGCAAGAGAAATCAAAAGTCACTCTGTTATGGCGGCTGCTAAAGATAACTTATCAGATGCCTTAGTAAGTATAGGAACTGTAGTTGGTATCTTGGGTGCACAATTAAATCTTCCATGGTTAGATCCATTAACAGCTGTTCTTGTTGGTGTAATAATTTGTAAAACTGCATGGGAAATCTTTAGAGAGGCATCACATCACTTAACTGACGGATTTGATGAAGAGGAAATTATGACTTATAAAGAAACCATTCTTAACACTCAAGGAGTTAAAGAAGTTAAAGATATTAAAGCTAGAAATTATGGCAACAATCAAGTGGTGGATGCGGTGATTTTGGTTCGCTCGGACCTTAGTCTACACGAAGCTCATCACATCTCTACAAGAGTTGAAAATGAACTTAAGATCAAGCATGAAGTATATAATGTTCATGTACACGTTGAACCCCTAGAATTAGAAAGACTAGTCAAAATTAATTAAGGTATAAAGGAGTATCTCTAAAAAGGGATACTCCTTTTTTTAAAGGACTCAATTTTACCCTAAAATACTATTAACCCCTATTTTATAAAATAAATACATATCTTCGATTTCCATAATATGCGTTTGAATAGGAACACCGTACATTAATGCAAGGAACTGGCAGGATATATGATAGTAATCTGCTTCATTGACAGATTCCATTTGGGAAAGGTAATAGATAAAAATTTGGTTTAGCTCCATAGGTTTTACCTTATTTTGAAAAGCCTCTTCATTAAATAAATAATATTCATAAGGAGTAATCTCCATAATAGTTGGTTTTTCATTAAGTTTTGAGTAGTAGTGAACCAGAGAAACCATGATTTTTTTACCTAAGGTATCTTCACTTATAGTTTGAAAGATATGGAGGATCCCTTCTTTTCCATTGAAGTGTTTACTATGAATCTCATTGCTTCTTTCATAAAGCCATCGAATGACAAAGTAATCAAGAACTTGTTCCTTATAGCGAAAGTATTTAAAAAAAGTTACTTTAGTAGTTTGGATATTTTGACATAATTCTTCAACAGAGATCTCAGAAAGTTCTTTTGTTCTTAATAATCGAAGCATTTCATCTAGTATGGCCATCTTTAATTGTGCTTTTTTCTTCTCCCGAATACTGAAGTTTTCCAACTGTTTTCTTCTCCCTTATTTTATATTGAACCCAACTAGCACTATTCATCAATACAATTAGTAAACAAATACAATAGAATATTGTTGTGGACATGCTTTTAATAATTGTGAAAACATTAGCTGTTGAGACGATCATGATGGGAACATTTTCTTTAATTGAAAGCATGGTGAAGATCAAAATATTTTCTGAATAATCAAAAACCAAAGCTATTAACGGAAAAAACAGAGATATCCATAAAAGGAATTGAGAGGGGCGCTTCCCTCTTTTCAATTTAGAGTATGATCGTAGTAGTAAAACCAACATACAAAATCCGGCACCGAAATTGAAAATAGGAAAGAAGATATCCAATGGTAACTGAACATACTTATACAAATGATAACCTTGCTCAGTAAGAAGAGACAAGAATGAATTTGCATAGTTGTAGGAGTATCCTAGGGGCATCATATCAAATGTTTTCATTCCTCCGGCCTCACGTGAAATTTTAGGAATAATAGTTGATAACATTAAGACATAGATGGACTGAGATAATAGAAGAAAGCAAAGCCAATGTTTCCAATTTATCTTTTCAAATGTTTTAGTTAAGAAAGTATACATTAGCTAACCCCATTTCAATTAAAGTTAACTTCAGTTTATTAATTAACTCAAGTTAACTTTTATATTAATTGTCCATTACGATTTAGTCAACCACTTATTTCCACATTTTTTTATCTTACCGATTAGGGTGGATCATTCCTTTATAAGTGGATGCCTTTTAGCATTCAACTTTTCACGAAACTGCCTTTCTTGTAGAAGCTAGAAAATATTTCTCGAAATTACTTTAAAATTCCACACTTGTCCTATGATGCTTGTCCATTCATCTTTAAGATTAATTAATATATTAATCATGAGAAAAATATTAGGAGGAATATGGATGAGTAATATTTGGTTTCCAAGACGTGGTAGTAACAATGAAGAAAGCAGGGGAGGGAATAGTCAAAGTAAGAGTAAGAGTCGTTCTGACAGCGAAAGCAGTTCTAATTCAAATGTAGAATTTGATTCTGACATTGATAATGATTTAAGAACAGATGTGCAAAACGAAAATGATGTAAAAAACGTTGATAAAAATACAAACGTTGCTAAAATTACTAATTCAGGAAATGCAAGAGTCGACCTGAACATTGACGTTGACTCTGATTCTAATGCACGTGTTCGCTCTCGTTCTAGAGCAAATGTAGATTCAGAACAGGATCAGGATCAAGATAACAACCAAGATGTTGAGCAGGATGTTGAACAAGATTAATTGAGAATAAGACAAGATTGGATATTCCAATCTTGTCTATTTTACAAAGGAGGGTAGACAATGATTGAAAATCCAGAATGGAATAGCAAGAGGAATGTCTACCAGTTTCGTAATAAGGGGAGTTCAGATTTAGATAGTAATCAAGCAAGCATTGGACATAGTGGTAACTCAGATGTCGATGTACACGTGAATATTGATGTAGATACAAGACCAATTGCTTACGCCGTATTATGTTCACTTCTTGCAACAAAACAACTGTCCCAATCCGAATTTGAAATCGCAGTAAAAAAAATGGAGGAGCTTACTGGTGGTAACAGTAGGATGAGACAAACCATAAGTGATACTTCAAATTCCCGTGAACAGGTTCATAAAAAGGGAACTTCACAATTACGACTTTTTGGACCTAACTTCTTCTAGCTATTTAGTTAGTTATAATGAAATGGTAAGAACTGTAGAGAATCTCTACGGTTTTTTTATTGAAGAATTAGGATAAGCAGGCCATAAGCTATCTGTACTTATCGCTCTTCTTCAAGTATCGAGATTTCCTTTGAAAATTCAGATAGTAAAATTCACCCAATTTTCATAATGTAAGCGTTGCACCATGAAAATGGGTATATGTATTTTATTGGATATTTAGTATCTTATTTGTATAGTTTTTTTAAAACAGAAATGGGGAAGAACACAGATATGAAAAAGATACTCGTTTATCCAATTTTAGCTATGCTGTTAATTTCTGTAGTTGGAGCTTGTTCACAACAGACAGCAAAAGGGGAGCAGGTAACTGATAAGAACACAAAAGCAACTGAAAATGAATCTGCTCATTGGTCATATGAGGGGGAAACTAGCCCCGATCACTGGGGGGAGTTAGATCCCGCCGCTAACATTGCCTGTGTAAACGGTAGTGAACAATCGCCAATTAACATTGAATTTTCGCAAGTTGAAACTGTAGGGGGTGAAGAAGACCTTCAAATCAATTATGAGCCAACGTCATTTTCGCTCATGAACAATGGCCATACTGTACAGGCAAATGCTGTGAGTGGCAGTAACAGCATTCTTATTGAGGGAAAGGAGTATAAGCTTGCTCAATTTCATTTCCATACCCCAAGTGAGCATGAATTCAACGGTAAAAATTATGAAATGGAGCTACATCTTGTACATAAAGATGCAGATGGAAGGATTGCTGTCCTTGGTGTGATGATACAGGAAGGTGAAGAAAATAAAAATTTGGAAGCTATCTGGGATATCTTACCGAGTGAGGAAACAGATAAAGATATAGCCATTAATGAACCAGTTGATGTAAAAACATTGCTACCTGTAGATCAAACAGCTTTCCACTATGAAGGTTCATTAACAACCCCTCCTTGCACAGAAGAGGTAAAATGGACCATATTTGAAATGCCGATTGAAATGTCAAAACAACAAATTGAAGCATTTCGAAAGATTTTTCCTGAAAATCATCGTCCAGTTCAATCTCTAAATAATCGTAAAGTCATAAAAAGCTAAATAGCAATTGTCTTATGATATTAAAGATGGTTGATCCAAGATGATTAACCCTCTTTTTTTTAGAGATCCTTTATTGGCTGGTATTGTTCGGAGATAATGATATCATCTTTTAATAGAACATATGGATGAGTTTCCATCAACATAGTAGTAAGGTAATCTGGCATTCTCTCTCCTGCATACGCACAAATTAATGGAAACGAAATTGTATTTACAGCTTCGTCTACAATTTTCTCAAAGTCCTCTATCAAATGAAGCGGATCTTTCATACTGGCCCACTCAACATGTGCCCATGATCGAAATGAAATTTTATTTTCTACATATGGCTGTACCATTTTATTAAAATACTCAGTGATGGCTGGTGGATGGTAGCTTCCACTTGAATAATAGAAATCGTAGTTGTTTACACGATGAACAAACTGCAATTGGTCCTTATTTAACCGTTTGCTCAGTTCATTTTGTATAATTGGGTAGACACGGTCATTTTCTATAAGAATAACGTATTCTCCCACCGAAATCCCGTGTTGAATAAAGCTCACAACTTGTTTAATGTATTCCTCTATTCCATTATAGGGATACAGCACATGAGCACTCTTTTGCTTTTCAAATAATTGGTTCATATTGCTATTCAAGTTTTCACCTCAGTTGCCTTATTTGTCTTTATTCTCTTTCAATCTCTTCAACTTTAACATATTGAAAATTCTGTATACAAGAAATTTTGGCAGAAAAAGAGAATAGTACGTAATATGTTTGAAATGGTAATAAATTTAATTCGAGTGTTTATCCAAGAGGGATTATTACACATTTAGTTGAAGTTCTAATGGAGGGGACTTTACTTTAAGAAGATAATATAAAATACGCTCCGAGCTTTTGGCTCGGAGCTCTTCTATGTTAATTTATTGCATAGGAGGGGTTTCTTCGTAGTTCTTCTTCCTACCCAACTCATATACAAGTCGAGCAGTTTCTTCTAATATATAGATTACTGGAATTTGTGTGGTTACATTTGAGTGGTCTACAAATTCTTCAGAGACGTAATAAGAAATATTCACATCAGCTAGTTTGGCAATTGTGGATTGACGATTGTTGGTGATACTTATAATTTTGCTTCCTTTGCCTTTTAACTGGTGGATATGAGAAATGGTGTAGTTCCCTTCACCTGAAACAGAAAGAGCAATGGTGATACTATTATTCAAGTTTGCGTGAATAGGCATAAATGGATCTTTAATATACATGGAGAACTTTCCTAAACTTGAAAAATATCTTGCTCCGTACTCGGCAAGAATCCCTGAACTACCAATCCCGATAAAAATAACGCTATCTGCTTCGGCGATTACCTCTGCAGCTTCCTCTAATTTTGAAGTGAATTTTTCATTTTGTGTTCGTTCAAAAAACTCTGCTAACACATGCTGGCTACTTTTTATGCTTGGCTCATTTTTTTCATCAATTAATAACTTTAATTTTACTTTAAACTCGGAAAATCCTTCGCAATTTAATTTCCTGCAAAATCGCATAATCGTTGAGGTGGAAACATGGGTTTCATCTGCTAGATCGCGGATTCGCATGTAGACCACTTTCTCTTTATTTTGTGTTATGTAGTTGTAAAGTAGCATCTCTAGTTCGTTGAATGTTGCAATTACCTCATTCGTAAACAAAGCCTTCTCTCCCTTACACGTTCCCGCTTTTCTTCACTTTTATTATTATACACTAATAGAGAAACACAGTGTTATTTTTATGGAACAAATGCCTTTTCGTGTGAAACAAATCAAACGCTTCCAAAACTATATCCAAAAGTTCAATTCCCCTCTAAAATAGGATTTAGTTAAGCAGTACTTAATTAGGAGGATGAACAATGAGTAAAGGTATTAAGATCGTCACAATTGGCGGAGGTTCAAGTTATACTCCAGAATTAATCGAAGGATTTATTAAAAGATACGATGAGCTACCAGTAAGAGAACTTTGGTTAGTTGATATAGAAGCAGGGAAAGAAAAGTTAGAAATCGTTGGAAACCTTGCTAAACGTATGGTTGCAAAAGCTGGTGTTCCAATGGAGGTTCACTTAACATTAGATCGCAGAGAAGCGTTAAAGGGTGCAGATTTCGTTACGACTCAATTCCGTGTGGGTCTACTAGACGCTCGTGCGAAGGATGAAAGAATTCCATTAAAATATGACGTAATTGGTCAAGAAACAAACGGTCCTGGTGGACTTTTCAAAGGTCTTCGTACGATTCCTATCATCCTTGATATTTGTAAGGATATTGAAGAACTTTGCCCGAACGCATGGTTAATTAACTTCACAAATCCAGCTGGTATGGTAACGGAAGCGGTTCTACGCTACAGCAATATCAAAAAAGTAGTTGGACTATGTAATGTTCCAATCGGTATGAGAATGGGAATTGCAAAAGCATTGAAAGTTGAGCCTGAGCGCGTACATGTTGACTTCGCTGGTCTAAACCACATGGTATATGGACTAAATGTATACCTTGACGGTGTTAGTGTAATGGATCAAGTAATTGAAGCAATGGCTGATCCAGAAAATGAAATGACTATGAAGAACATTTCAGGTCTATCATGGGAGCCTGACTTCATCAAAGGTGTAGGGGTTATTCCATGTGGATACCACCGTTATTACTACAAAACAGGTGAAATGCTTCAAGAAGAACATGAAAAAGCAGCAGCAGAAGGTACACGTGCAGAAGTAGTTCAAGCTCTTGAAAAAGATCTATTCGAACTTTACAAAGATCCTAACCTAGACATCAAGCCACCACAATTAGAAAAACGTGGCGGAGCATACTATAGTGACGCTGCATGTAACTTAATTAACTCGATCTACAATGACAAGCGTGATATCCAACCAGTTAACACTCGTAACAACGGAGCTATTGCTAGCATTGAAGATGATTCAGCTGTAGAAGTAAACTGTATTATCACTAAAGAAGGTCCTAAGCCAATCGCAGTAGGAGATCTTCCAGTAGCAGTAAGAGGACTTGTACAACAAATCAAGTCTTTCGAAAGAGTAGCAGCAGAAGCAGCAGTGACAGGAGACTACAAGAAAGCTGTTCTTGCTTTAACGATCAACCCGCTTGTGCAATCTGATAAGCTTGCTAAGCAAATCGTTGATGAAATGTTAGAAGCTCACAAAGAGCATTTACCACAATTCTTCACGAAAGTTGAAGCATAAAAGCACGATATGAAATGGCTCTGGGGCATATCGTTCCAGAGCTTTTTCTATGGGAAAAATTAATTTACCTCTTTCTACACCGGGTATTTACGGATGAGAGTAGGTTGTGGAGGAACCAGTGATGTTAAAGAAAACATCCTTCTTTTTTATTGGGTTAGTGATCGCATGTTTAGGAGTGGGCTTAATCATTAAGTCCGGTGTAGGAGCAGGACCTTGGGATGCATTTTTTGTGGGCATAGTTAATAAGTTGGGTCTTACCGTTGGAATTTGGGTTATGCTCATCCAGGCGTTTTATTTAGTGTTTAATTCCATCATGTCAAAGAAACGAATACAGTTTGAATCAGTTATTACTGTAATTCTCTGGGGTGTTATTATTGATTTTCAAATGGGTGTTACCTTGAAGAATGTACAGCTCACAGAGGCTGCATGGACAACGCAATGGGGTGCATTCCTAGCTGGAATCGTTCTTACTGGTATTGGAATCGGAATCTATTTAACCTCTAAATTTCCAACGATGCCGTATGATGGTACGATGCTTATTATAAGTGAGAGATTTCATCTCACGTTAAATGTATCTCGAACCATTTTAGAAGGTATTGGCTTAGCTTTTGCATGGATTGTTGGTGGACCGATTGGTTTAGGAACTGTGATTATTATGTTAATGATTGGACCACTCATTCAAATTTGTACGCGCTACTCTACTCTTATCTATGAAAAAATATAATTTAATTTCTAGGAGCTCCTACTGTGTTAGGGCTCCTTTTCTTATGTGCAGTGTCTATCAAAAAGTTGCAACAAACCATCAGAAACTTGCAACAAACTCAACCGTTAGAGTGATAAATCATATCTACTGTTCTTAAATTCTACAAACAATCTACATAAATTCTGCATATCCTCCGATTACATTTGAGCTAAGTACTTATTCAATACTTTCGGAGGTAATATTCTATATGAAAAAATGGAAATTCACTCTTTTTACTATACTGTTCCTATTTTTCGCCAACTATTCAACCGCACTTGCACATGAAGGGGAAGAACAAGAATCAGATTCAGATAACTACTTAAAGGACTTCTCTACTAACGAGCATGATCATTCAGACACCGAAGAGGAAGTAACGGATTCGCATGACTCTCATGAGATAGAAGGAAGTTCACATAAGAGTGAGGGTTCCAGTTCACATGACTCTCATGAAACAGATGCTACATCCGATCATGGTAGCCAAAATCATTCTGAAACCACCAATGATGAAGGTGACCATGATGACTCCAGCTCCCATAACGAAGAGGGTGCACATGGTACGTTCACTGGAGAAGAGAAAGGCCCTAACTACATCGTATTATCGAGTTTTGCATCAGTTAATGCGGGATTCCTTCTAATTGGTATTTGGAACAAAGTTAGAAAGAGAGGAAACAAACATGGCCTTAACAAATAAAAAATCTTCTATTGACTTATTGTCAATTCCGATAATAAAGAAGTTTATCAAAAGCAAATGGTATCCAGGCATTTTTCAATGGATCGTGTTAGTTTTCTTCTCTGTTATCGTGTTTGAGTTAGTGGCAGGGACGGTAAATCCACATCGTAACTTTGGAACAACGATGACGTGGGTATTGTGGTGGCCGGTTATTCCGATCTTATTTATAGCCTTGGGTCGTTTTTGGTGCGCCATCTGTCCATTTGGAAAGCTAAGTGATATCATTCGTAAAATGGTAGGCAGTGAGAGGCCCATGCCGAAGTTTCTAAGAACATATGGAATATGGCTTATTGACTTATTCTTCATCGCCATTACATATAGCGATCATGTATGGGGAATTGTGGAGTCACCTCGTGGATCAGGATATTTGCTGCTTTTACTCGTCACAATGGTGGTTGCCACATCCGTTTTTTATGAGAGAAGAACGTTTTGTAAAACGCTTTGCTTTTTAGGAGGATTAGCTGGGAATTACTCTCGATCAGGAGCGTTAGAACTAAGAGGAACAGCAGAAATATGCAGAATGTGCAAGACACAAAGCTGCTTTAAGGGGAGTGAACAAGCGGAAGGGTGTCCGATGTTTCAGTTCGTTCGTACCATGGATTCGAGCGCAGAATGCAATATTTGCGGAAACTGTGTGAAAAATTGCCCGAATGATTCTATCAAGTTACAGGTACGTGTTCCAACAAAAGAGCTTTGGAGTCTTAAAAATCCCAAGCTTGAGCATGCCTCACTAGCAGCTGTTATCATGGGGATTGTGTTTGTGCAGAACATCACGATGCTTGAAATATGGGGGCAAATCCTCGAAACAATATCAATTGTAACGGGTACCTCAAATTATGTTGTCAATTTTACAATTGCCTTCATCATCTCAATGACGCTACCTATCTTATTATTATTAGGTGCAGCCAAGCTAGCAACTTTGCTAGGGATGCCTAATTCAATTAAGAAAAATTTTATCTTGTTTGGTTATGCCTTTATTCCGCTGGATCTTGCAGGGCATCTTGGACATAATTTGTTCCATATCATCACAGAAGGAAAAGCAATTTGGTATAATTCGCTTGCCTTTATCGGGAAAGAAATAACAAGTGGGGACTTAAGCTTGGCGACTACATCTACGGTTCAAATGCTTCAATA
Source organism: Robertmurraya korlensis (assembly GCF_023715225.1). Classification (GTDB taxonomy): domain Bacteria; phylum Bacillota; class Bacilli; order Bacillales; family Cytobacillaceae; genus Robertmurraya_A. Next base: position 375,650 of record NZ_JAMBNS010000003.1, on the reverse strand, counting down.
CTTTATTATTACGATTGGATTTTTAGGTTCTACTTATACGGCATACAAAATGGGGAAAAAGGCTAGCTTTAAAGCTATGATGCCTTACTATGGATTAATGCTGTTACTAGGTATCATTAATATTTATTTATTCTCACTCCCAATGAGTCATCGCGTATAAAAATGAAGCTGCTAAGCAATTGGCAGCTGTTTTTCTTTGGTATAAAATTGGTCTAGACAACTATATGTATAGAGTGATATGATAATCATGCAAAAAGGTCACAAAAGAAAGAAGGTAGAAAGGATGATTTCTTCTCATTCACCCCTTTTACTAAAAGGGATGAGAGTGTTTTCCGAACAGGGAATTATTGAAAGCGGTTATATTAAGACTAGTAATCAAAAAATAGTAGAAGTAGGATCACTCGAGATGCTACCTGATGAAAGTGGATTTGAAGTTATTGAACTTCCTTCTCACTTTAATCTCCTCCCTGGCTTTATCGATGTGCACATTCACGGAGCCAATGGTGCAGATGTCATGGATGCAACCGAGGATGCCTTGAATACGATGGCAACTTCTCTTCCACGTGAAGGAACAACAAGCTTCTTGGCTACAACCATGACACAGTCTCATGAAAAAATTGAGAGTGCCATAGAAGCCGCTGGTGAATATATCAGAAAAAATCAAGCAACCACCCAAGCAGAGATTCTAGGTATCCATCTTGAAGGGCCATTTGTAAATCCTGATAAAGCTGGTGCGCAGCCAGTGGAACATATGTTGCATCCAAATATCGAACTGTTTAAAAAATGGCAAGCCCTTTCAAAGGATACGATAAAACTTGTTACCCTTGCTTCCGAGCTTCCTGGTGGATTGGAGCTTATCAAATATTTAAGTGACCACCATATTATTGCCTCCATTGGTCATTCAGATGCAACCTATGAAGAAGTAAAGCAAGCAGTAGAAGCGGGTTCCACTCATGTTACCCATTTATTTAACCAAATGAGAGGGTTGCACCATCGGGAGCCTGGTGTGGTCGGAGCGGCACTTTTATTAGAAGAGTTAAAGGCCGAGTTAATTGTGGATGGTATTCACGTTCACCCAGAAATGGTCCGATTTGCTTTTCAGCAAAAGAAGAAGGATGGTCTTATCTTAATTACGGACTCCATGAGAGCCAAATGCCTGAAAAATGGAGTGTACGAACTCGGTGGTCAAGACGTGTATGTAAAAAATGAAATGGCGACGCTTTCAGATGGAACACTCGCCGGCAGTATATTAGAAACCCAACGGGCTGTGAAAAATATGATCACATATACGAATTGTACGCTTGAGGATGTTGTGCAAATGGCATCGATTAACCCTGCAAAGCAATTAAGCGTATACGACAGAAAAGGAAGCATTAAAGTTGGAAAGGATGCTGACCTTGTCATTTTGGATAGAGACCTTAATGTGGAAATGACAGTTTGTCGTGGATCGATTGCATTTCAGAGAAAGGAATAGATGATGAAACTAATTGAAGTAAAAAACTATGAACATATGTGTGAACTGGCAGCAAGTTATATAACTGATAAGGTTCGAGCTAATCCAAACATTACGCTTGGTTTAGCAACAGGGGGAACACCTCTAGGGACGTATGAAAAGCTGATTGAGGATTATAAGCGTGGAAAAACATCTTACAAACAAGTTGTGAGCTTTAACTTGGACGAATATATTGGGTTAACAGGACAAAATCCTAATAGCTACCGTTTCTATATGAATGATCATTTTTTTAACCATATTGATATTGATCTGAACAATACCTTTGTGCCTAATGGAACAGCGGAAGATCTTGAGCAAGAGTGCCAAAAATACGACGAGCAAATTCTAGCAAAAGGTGGAATTGATCTTCAGTTATTAGGAATCGGATCAAACGGTCATATCGGTTTTAATGAACCAGGTGCTTCTTTTGGGTCGCAAACGCATGTGGTGGATTTAGCCGAGTCAACGATAGAAGCAAACTCCATATATTTTGAGAAAATGGAAGACGTGCCGAAAAAGGCTGTTACCATGGGAATCGCTTCGATCATGAAGAGCAAGGAAATTCTCTTACTAATTTCAGGTGAGCATAAGCATGATGCGCTAGCCAAACTATTAACCGGTGATTTGAACGAACAGTTTCCGGCTTCCATCTTAAAGCAACATCCTTCTGTCACTATCATTGCAGATGAAGCTGCCATTGGAAATTTAAAAATAAAGGAAGTTACGTATGATTAATAAAAACTCGCCTATTCCCATCTATTATCAGCTGGAGGAGCTGATAAAGGATCAAATTGAAAAAGGGGATTTGAAACCTGGAGATGCCCTTCCACCGGAGCGAGAATATGCGGAAACCTACCAAATTAGTCGAATGACAGTTCGCCAAGCATTCACAAAGCTGGTTAATGACGGGTACTTATATCGACTCCAAGGGAAGGGTACCTTTGTTGCAGAAAGAAAAGTCGAACAAGGACTACAAGGTCTAACAAGCTTTACTGAAGATATGAGAGCTAGGGGCTTGGAACCCGGTAGCCAGCTGATAAACTTCGAAGTCATTCCAGCACCTGTTCGTATCGCCAAATACCTTTCGATTGAGGAAAGTAGTCCTGTGTACGAAATCAAACGAATCCGTCTAGCTGACCAGGTGCCAATGGCACTTGAAACTACCTATATATCTGCAGAAAAGGTAAAGGGCCTGACAAAAGAGATTGTGAATCGTTCGTTGTATGAGTATATCGAGGGTACGCTAGGTTTCCGAATTGATCATGCAAGACAAATTATTGAGTCATCAGTTGCGAATCAAATTGAATCAGAGTATTTAAGCATTAAAGAGGGTGCACCGATTATGTTGATTCAGAGAAACACATATCTTGAAGATGAAACCCCCATTGAAGTGGTGAAATCCTCTTACCGAGCAGATCGCTACAAGTTTATGATCGACATGAAGAGATAGAAGGGGAGGTGGGAGAACATGATGAAGGAGTATTTTCAAAAACTGAGAGACTTACTCGATAAGGTTGAATATGAGGAACAGGGCAAGATGAAAGAAGCGGCTCATGAGATTGCCCGATGTATACAAAATGATGGCATCATCCATGTATTCGGATCTGGACACTCCCATATGCTCGCAGAAGAACTCTTTTACCGTGCAGGTGGACTCGCTCCGATTAGCCCGATTCTCATAGAAGATTTGATGTTGCATAAAGGAGCAGTTGAATCATCCAATCTAGAAAAAAAGAGTGGTCTTGCAAAAAAGCATCTTTCTTCTAGCAATATTCTAGCAGGTGATATCGTCATCGTGGCTTCCACTTCTGGAAGAAATCCCGTTCCAATAGAAGTGGCTGAAATTGCAAGCGAGAGGGGCGCGTATGTCATTGCTATTACTTCGCCTCGTTATGCAGCTACACAAGCTTCTAGGCATGAAAGTGGAAAGTATTTGTTTGAGATGGCTCATTTAACCATTGATAATCATATAGAAATTGGCGACACCCTTTTACATCATTCTAAGAGTGCAAGTGGGTTTAGCTCCGGTTCTTCCATTATCGGTATGACGATCGTAAATGCAATCATGGCTGAAACGATTAAGCTGATGCTAGAAGAGGGAAAAGAGCCACCCGTGTTTTTAAGCAATAATGCCAACGATGCTGGTTCGCATAATCAACAATTAATTGATCGCTACAAGGAAAGAATCCCTATGTTAGTAACAAATTTATATAAATAACTTTTTTTGAGGAGAAAGAGGAGGGAAATAAAATGGTGATGAAGTATTTACAAAAAATTGGTCGTTCACTTATGCTTCCTGTGGCCGTTTTACCAGCAGCAGCTATTCTGATGGGGATTGGTTATTGGATAGATCCATCTGGCTGGGGAGCAGGTAGTCCAGTTGCAGCGTTCCTGATTAAAGCAGGAGGATCCATCATTGATAATATGGCGATTCTTTTTGCGGTTGGGGTTGCGCTAGGAATGTCCAAGGATAAAGATGGATCGGCAGCCCTAAGCGGTCTCGTTGCGTATTTGGTGGTTACCACCTTACTTTCAACGAACGCGGTGGCAATGCTTCAAGGAATTGATCCAGCAGACGTAAATGCTGCGTTTGGAAAAATCGGGAATCAATTTATTGGTATTTTATCAGGGTTAGTCGCAGCGTTTGCCTACAATCGTTTTAGTCATGTAAAGCTGCCAGATGCGCTTGCCTTTTTTAGTGGAAAACGTCTCGTGCCAATTATGACTGCTGTGTCAATGTTAGTGGTATCATTAGTTCTTTTCTTTGCATGGCCAGTTATATTCACTGGGTTGGTTTCATTTGGTACAGCATTCAGTAAGCTTGATTTTATCGGAGCAGGTTTGTATGGATTCTTTAACCGTTTGTTAATTCCAACAGGGTTACACCACGCACTCAACTCTGTATTCTGGTTTGATGTGGCTGGCATAAACGATATCGGTAACTTCTGGTCTGGAAATGGAACAAAAGGAACAACAGGGATGTACCAAGCTGGATTTTTCCCTGTTATGATGTTTGGTTTACCAGCAGCAGCTCTTGCGATGTATCATACGGCGAAAACCGCTCGCAAAAAGCAAGTGGCGTCCTTAATGCTTGCAGCAGGATTTGCTTCATTCTTTACTGGGGTAACAGAACCGTTAGAATTCGCATTTATGTTCGTTGCACCAATGTTATATGTGGTTCACGCAGTGTTAACAGGAATTTCATTAGCAGTGGCTGCCCTTTTCCATTGGACAGCTGGATTTGGCTTTAGTGCTGGTTTCGTTGACTTTGTATTAAGCTCAAGATTGCCGCTCGCTAACCAACCATATATGCTTCTTGTGCAAGGATTAGTATTTGCAGCTATTTATTATTTCTTATTCCGCTTCTTAATCACAAAGTTTAATTTAATGACTCCTGGTCGTGAAGAAGAAACAGAGGAAACAGGAGAAGCCGTTTCAGCTGGTCGTGACAAGTTCGCACAAATGGCAGCTGTTATTTACGAAGGTTTAGGTGGAGATGATAATGTTACCTCTGTAGACAATTGTGTCACTCGTCTTCGCGTAGAGGTAAAGGATATGGGAGCTGTTGACCAAGCGAAAATCAAATCAACAGGCATTCCAGGAATCAATATTGTTGGGCAAAACAGTATACAAGTCATTGTCGGAACACAAGTGCAATTTGTAGCTGATGAGGTTGAAAAAATTCGTAACAACAAGTAAATGGTAAGAAATTTCAAATGAATATTGTCAATAAAGCCTGTAAACAGCGAATGTTTACAGGTTTTTTGGGTTAAATTTTAGTAAAGTCGGTATTTATCGTACATTTTAAAGAATGTTTGATGGTATACTTAGGTGTATTTGAGGCGAGAGATAAACGGTATATCTATTTCTCGTAGGGGGATGGAGGTGCGCACGTGAGTGCAGAACAAAGGAAAAAATTAATTGTACTTATGATTAATATGTTTATAGCTATTGGGAGCTTCGGTATTATTATCCCAATTTTACCTGCATATTTGCAATCAATTGGACAGGGAGGAACAGCAGCCGGTCTAATGATAGCGATTTTTGCTGGAGCACAGCTTATTTTCTCGCCGATTGCCGGAAAATGGACCGATCAATACGGTCGAAGAAAAATGATTATTTACGGACTAGCTGGATTAACCGCATCGATGTTTATTTTTTATGCAGTTGATACCATTTGGTGGTTATATTTTTCACGGGTAATTGGTGGAATTGGAGCAGCCCTTCTTGTACCTGCCATATTTGCGTATGTAGCAGACATTACCACGATGGAGCAGCGTGCCAAAGGAAACAGTTTGATCTCAGCTGCTATGTCACTTGGAATTGTGATTGGACCGGGGATTGGAGGCTTTTTAACGGATTACGGATTAAAAATGCCGTTCCTAATCTCAGCGATTGTTTCGCTAGTAGCAGTCATATTTTCAATCATCGTTCTAAAAGAAAGCCAACAGGAACAAGCAGAAGGAATTCATTATGATGATGAATCAATGGTGAAAAAGCTTGTTCGATCAGTAAAAATGCCTTATTTTATTCCTTTAGTAATTACCCTCGTTATGAGCTTTGGATTAATGGCTTATGAATCAGTATTAGGTTTGTTTGTTGATAATGAGTTCGGTGCGACTCCTCAGGAAATTGCCTTGATGATTACAGCGACAGGAATCATTAGTACGATTGTTCAATTGTTTGTGGTTGATCGATTGGTGGTAAACCTTGGGGAAGAGAAAGTCCTAAACATCTTCTTAGGAGTTGCCACAGTAGGGTTTTTGTTATCAATTTTTGCATCAAGCTATATGCTGTTCTTTGGTATTACTTTAATCATCTTCTTAGCAACATCTATTCTACGTCCAGTGTTAAACACCCTGATCTCAAAGCTTGCTGGTCATGAACAAGGTTTTGCTATGGGGATGAACAATGCGTATATGAGTATCGGGAATATTCTTGGACCAACACTTGCTGGATTACTTTATGATGTGAATATCATTTATCCATTTGTGTTAGGGTTAATATTATTAGTGTTCACATTGATGACTACAATGATTTGGGTAAAACGCTCTCCGAAACAACCGAAATTGGGTACACCTGAAAAGGTTTAATAAGGTGATGTATTAAATTAAGATGTCAACTCGCTTCCCTAATGGTGAAGCGAGTTTTCTTATGTTTTAATAGAGCTAAGGAGATGAATAGGATGAAATTTACAATGGGATTTATTGGTTTTGGGAAAATATCTGAAAGGAGAGAGGTTACACTTGAAGCCGACGGTCTATATCACAAGAAAAATGCCCGATGAGATCATTCAAAGGATAGAAGAGCATTGCATGATTCGAATGTGGGAGGAAGTAGATATTCCTGTACCAAGAGAGGTGTTAGAAAAAGAAATTCGGGAAGTGGATGGGCTACTTTGTTTGTTAACCGAAAGCATCGATCAAGCTTTATTGGAAAAAGCAAAAAGATTGAAGATAATCAGTAATATGGCAGTAGGCTTTAACAATATAGATATTGAAGCAGCAAAGTTAAAAGGAATTACGGTTACCAATACTCCTGGGGTCTTAACTGAAACAACTGCCGACTTAACATTTGCGTTAATAATGGCGACAGCACGTAGATTAGTAGAGTCATCGACTTATTTGAGAAATGGGAACTGGAAAACATGGTCTCCTATGCAATTGACTGGTCAAGATGTGTACGGAGCAACATTAGGAATCATCGGCATGGGGAGAATTGGAGCAGCTTTGCTAAAAAGAGCCCAGGGCTTTGACATGAAAATTCTCTATCATAATCGATCTCGGAAGCTGGATCTGGAACAGAAATTTTCTATGACGTATGTTGAAATGGATCAATTATTAAAGGAATCTGATTTTGCGTGTATCATGACTCCTTATACTCCGGAAACGAAACATTTGATTGGAGCAGAAGAATTGGCTTTAATGAAAAGCAATGCCATTTTAATCAATACCGCACGCGGTGGAATTGTAAATGAGGATGCATTGTATAATGCTTTACAGTCAGGTCAGATTTGGGCAGCTGGATTGGATGTATTTGAGGAGGAACCCGTTCCCTTGAATCATGCATTATTAACACTGCCCAATGTAGTGACTCTTCCTCATATAGGGAGTGCGAGCATTAAAACGAGGCTTCAAATGGCCCATCTAGCAACAGATAATTTATTATTAGCTCTAAATAATCAAAAACCGAAACATGTAGTTGTATAAAAGTGATAGCTTCATAGTCCAACAGAAGGATTGATGATATGAAAAAGAATATGATTAACGCAACAAAGGAAAAGGTACTATTTATTTGGAGAATTCCATCCTTACCGGTCCTTTTTTTAATTAACACCATCCTTGGTTTTTCCACTTCTTTCTTTATCCCCTACTCATCTCTTTTCGGTATTGATGAGGTCGGAATGAGTAACGCAGCATTCGGTGTCTTTATGACCGTGCTGGCTTTAGGTGGGGTTACCATTAGCAGTTCATTGGCAAAGTTGTCAGATACAAGGCTTAGTAGAAGATATCTGCTTATCCTCACTACCTTCGCTGGGGTGATTGGGTATATTTTATTTGCATACTTACGAAATTATTTTGCTTTGTCTGTAACCGCATTCTTTCTATTAGGGGCATCAGCGGCTTCTGTTCCTCAATTATGGGCATATGCAAGAGATGCTTTAAAAGAGGCTGCTATCCCAGCTGAGGATACGCCTTTTATCATGAATATTTTTCGAATGTTTTTTGCTTTGGCATGGACGGTGGGACCTGCTCTAGGGGCCTGGCTCTTAATATTGGTTGACTTCAAAGGGTTGTTTTTATTCGTAGCCGCAGGGTACTTGCTTGCTTTTCTAACAGTTGTTTTTTTATTACAGGAAGTGTCAAAACAGAAGATTGTGAGTCAAGAGGCATTGTCCGTAAAAAAATCGATTATCAAACCGCATATTTTTGCCAATCTTGCTGCGGCACTATTGCTATCAACTGCTACATCTATTCATATGTTAAATGTGCCTCAATTCGTTACGAAGGTACTTCATGGAACGGAAATGGATGTTGGTTTGATTTTTAGTGTGCCACCGATTTTTGAGGTTCCGATGATGATCGGGCTAGGTTTACTAGCCACAAGAATGGATGTTGCCTTGCTTGTGAAAATTGGATTTGTTACTGCTTTTACGTATTTTCTACTATTTAACTTTGTTACAGAGCCTTGGCAAATCTATCCCTTACAGATCTTGAGTGCCGCACAGGTTTCCATTACGGCTGGAATTGCTATTTCGTATTTTCAGGATTTTATGCCAGAAGCCCCGGGTACGGCAACGACTCTTTACATGAACACAACACAGATTGGATCTACAGTAGGGTATTTGTTGTTCGGGCTTATTTCTGAGTTTATCAATTATGATCATATGATTACGGTCTATACTCTTTCTGCCGGCTTGGCATGTGTATTTATGGTTCTCTATGGTAAAGAAAGAAGAATGCAAACCGCAGCACAATCGAATGTATCAGGTTAAAGTTAATGCTTGAAAGCCTGTTGCTCCCAACCTAAAGATAGGGGCAGCAGGCTTTTTTCATAAATCGTGTGTAATGGGGAAAAGTAGGAAAAGAAACGTTGAACGCTGGAAGGGTGTATTCAAAGTGGGATTAATGGAATACCGAAAACTTGATCGTCCGTTGCAAATTCTCCTATTAGGAGTCTTGCTTGCTCATCTAGGGTCCTATCTTGTAATGCCGATGCTTCCGATTGTACTAACCACTGAAACAGAGCTATCTTTAGTACAGATTGGGACGATTCTAGCAACGATAGCTATTGCTTTTCAATTTGGAAGTATTACAGGAGGAGTTCTTGCGGATCGAATAGGGCGACGTTTTATCATCGGCTTGGGTGCTCTGATTACAGCAGGTGGAGTAATAAGCTTTGGATTATTTACTGAATACCTGTTACTTCTGGTTTCAGCAGTCATCATGGGTATTGGGAATGGATTAAATGCTCCCTCTACGAAGGCAGCGATTGCAGCATTTGCTTCTTCAAGTGGAAATCAAACGACTGCTTTTTCTCTTCGTGGGATTGCGGCCAATGTTGGGACCGGTACAAGTGGACTAGTGATATTTTTTCTTTTTGCTGAAGCCTCAAGAACGATCTTCTTTATCGCGGCTGCTATATATGTAGGGCTAGCTTTAGTGAGTTGGCTCTTACTTCCGAAAAATTGCGGCGACATCCCTTGTCCATCACTGCCAATAGGGGCATATGGGGAAGCGTTAAAGTATCGGCCATTTATCATTTTTAGTGTCGTAACCGTTTTGATTTGGGCACTATATGCGCAGTTTTCACTTGCATTACCACTGCGGGCTACAGTCGTGTTAGATAACCCGAAAAATATCTCTTTAATATGGACAATCAACAGTTTTATCGTTATCACCCTGCAAGGCTTGATAACCAAACGGTTTATTACAAAAATGAACCCAATCTCTGCACTAGGAGTAGGTGTATTATTTATTACAGTAGGGATCTCCTCGTTGTTTTTTTCAAACGGATTTTTCCTCTTTATAGTAAGTGGAGCGATCTTTGTGATTGGTGAAATGATGATTTTGCCAACGGTAGATAGCACGATTTCTCAGCTTTCCAAACCAGAGCTGATCAGTTTATTTTTTGCATTATCAAATGTGGTGTATGGATTAGGGGAAGCGGGAGGAAAAACAATAGGTGGCCGCCTTTTAGATGTAGGTGGTGTGAACAATGCCTCTCCTTCGATCGCCTTTACGATTGCGGGATGCATCATATTTTTCCTTATCATGATGTTAAGAAAGTGGGGGCCATTAACTGATTCTTTGACAAAGGCAGCACAGAATCCACAAAGGCCTGAGGTGGCTCCGAGAATCTCGGCAGAACCAGCGCAGAATCGAATACATCCACTACACCGCTTCGAACCAGAAATCTTTTTCCGAAAAAAGCCTACAACGGAATAAAAGGTAGGAGGACAAAGAAACTGTCCTCTTTTTTTATTATTTCTATCTTTGTCACAACTACCATTTCATCTCATATGCTATAATATTCAAAAGAATGTTTGAATGAAATGGGGAAGTGCAATGGCGAAAGAGGATGTGTGTGAGGTCACTTGTATTGATGAGGAGAAGGTTACGAAAGTTAAAAATGAGCTTAGTATGCAAAACACGATAGAGGTCTCCAAGCTTTTTAAGGCATTAGCCGATGATACACGTGTAAAAATAGCTTATTCGTTAAGTGTAGAGATGGAGCTTTGTGTATGCGATGTGGCTAATATTGTTGGCTGCACGGTTGCTACTGCTTCGCACCATCTTCGTCTCCTTCGAAACCTTGGTCTTGCCACCTATCGAAAAGAAGGGAAACTGGTCTACTATTCCTTAGACGATGAGCATGTCAAACAACTCGTTAACATCGCCTTTACACATCAAAAGGAGGTGGCATTACGTGGATCATTCAACTGCAATGACCAATAGTAAGCAAGTGTATCGCGTTCAAGGCCTAACGTGCGCAAGCTGTGCCAAAAAGTTCGAAACGAACGTAAAGAACCTGGATGGTGTATTTGATGCAAATATAAACTTTGGAGCTGCCAAACTGACCGTGTTTGGGGAGGCAACGTTAGTTGAACTTGAAAAAGCCGGTGCATTTGATGGTATTAAGGTTCAACCCGAAAAAGCTCGTATTCAAGAAGTGAAGGAACCGTTTTTTCAAAAGTATGCAACGGTGCTGGCTTCCTTTGTGCTTCTACTTTTAGGATGGGCCATTGGTGAGGTAAGTGGGGAAGAATCTTTAGCATCAATAGGAGCTTATGCGTTCTCCATGATCCTAGGAGGTTACCGCCTGTTCCAGACAGGATTCAAAAATCTACTCCGCCTCGAGTTTGATATGAAAACACTCATGACCATTGCCGTTATTGGAGCTGCGGTAATCGGTGAATGGGGTGAAGGGGCAACTGTTGTGATCTTGTTTGCGATTAGTGAAGTACTTGAATCGTATTCGATGAATAAAGCTCGACAATCGATTCGCTCACTAATGGATATTGCTCCAAAAGAAGCCATGATACGGCGTGGACTTCAAGAGATGGTGATTGACGTTGAAGACATCCAAATTAATGATGTTTTACTTGTAAAGCCTGGTCAAAAATTAGCTATGGATGGCATTATCGTAAAAGGTATATCATCCATCAATCAGGCAGCCATTACTGGGGAGTCCGTACCTGTTGCAAAGGGAGTGAACGATGAAGTTTACGCCGGTACCCTGAATGAAGAGGGCTTCCTAGAGGTAAAGGTGACAAAGCATGTGGAAGATACGACAATTGCGAAAATCATCCATTTGGTTGAAGAAGCGCAAGCGGAAAAAGCACCATCACAGGCATTTGTTGACCGCTTTGCAAAGTATTACACACCTATTATTATGTTATTCGCTCTTGGAGTAGCGGTTGTCCCGCCGTTATTGTTGGGGGCAGAATGGAATGAGTGGGTATACCAAGGCTTGGCCGTGTTAGTGGTGGGATGTCCATGTGCTCTCGTTATATCCACACCTGTTGCGATCGTAACAGCCATTGGAAATGCAGCGAAAAGAGGCGTTTTAATCAAAGGTGGCATTCATTTAGAGGAAATGGGAGCCATTAAGGCGATTGCATTTGATAAAACCGGCACGTTAACTAAGGGGATTCCAGTAGTCACCGACTATGAAACCGCCCCGAACATTCCTGCCAACGAGACATTTGCCCTTATATCAGCTCTAGAGAAGGTCTCTCAGCATCCACTTGCATCTGCTATTTTAAAAAAGGCAGATCAATGGGAATTGAATTACGACCATTTAGAACTTGAGGAATTTACTTCTGTAACGGGAAAAGGGGTCCTTGGGAAAGTTGCCGGGACGGAGTATTATGTTGGGAGTCCAATTTTTATTCACAAACAACTTAAAGGGGGCTTACCAGCTGTCTATCGTGAAAAAATCACTGTGCTTGAGAAACAAGGAAAAACGGTGATGGCAGTTTGTTCTTCTGAACATTTCCTAGCCATAGTGGCAGTGGCCGATGAAATACGAGGAGAAACAAAAGACGTGGTACAACAGCTTCACTCGCTCGGACTGCAAAAGACCATTATGCTTACAGGAGACAATGAAGGTACGGCTAAGGCAATTGGACAAAAGGCAGGAGTAAACGAGGTAAAAGCGAATCTTCTCCCTCAAGAAAAACTCTCATTTATTAAAGAATTACGTGCCACTTATCAACGAGTAGCTATGGTTGGTGATGGGGTAAATGATGCACCTGCCTTAGCAGCTTCTTCCGTTGGCATTGCGATGGGAGGAGCAGGAACGGATACAGCCCTTGAAACAGCGGATATTGCGCTTATGGCTGATGATTTGAGAAAGCTTCCGTTCACGGTAAAGTTGAGTAGAAAAGCATTAAATATTATTAAACAGAATATCACTTTTTCACTTGGTATAAAGCTGTTGGCGCTATTATTGGTTGTCCCTGGTTGGCTCACATTATGGATTGCCATCTTTGCTGATATGGGAGCTACGCTTATTGTAACGTTGAACAGCCTACGATTGCTTCAGGTGAAAGATGAATCATAGGGCTTCCTTTTGGGGAGCCTTTTTCATATAGAAGATATGTTCAAAAATTATCCATATATTTCTTTTATTTTCAGTTTACATACTATACAGGGGTATGCTATTATAAAATCATAAAAGGAGGGAGTCATATGGATCAAGATGATTCTTTGCTACATGAAGAGGAAAGCTGCCATAGCAGTGATCGGAAAAGCCACCATTCAGATAAAGTGAAAAGCAATCTTGTCACACGATTAAACCGCATTGAAGGCCAAATTCGTGGAATCAAGGGACTAATTGAAAAAGACACATACTGCGACGATGTCATAACACAAATTTCCGCCACACAATCAGCTTTAAACAGTGTCGCGAAAATATTGCTAGAAGGCCATTTAAAAGGCTGTGTGGTTGATCGTCTGCAAGAGGGCGATATAGAAGTATTAGATGAGGTACTCGTCACGATTCAAAAATTAATGAAGAAATAAGGAGTTGTAAATCATGGAAAAAGTTACTTTACAAGTAGAAGGAATGTCTTGTGGTCACTGCGTAAAAGCGGTAGAAGGAAGCGTTGGTGAATTAGCAGGAGTGTCAGCTGTAAAGGTTGACCTAGAAAACAAATCTGTTGCTGTAGAATTTGATGCTGACAAAGTATCATTAGATACAATTAAAGAAACGATTGATGATCAAGGTTATGATGTAAAGTAAGAAAGAAGAATCGTGCTAGAAATAGCACGTTCTCTTTTCAAAAAAATATACCCTATATAGGTATAAGGAGTTTTTCATATGAGTGAAAAAGTACTAGAAAGCCAATTTCAAATTACCGGTATGACTTGTGCTGCATGTTCTACTCGCATTGAAAAAGGTCTGAAAAAAATGGATGGAGTCACGGATGCAAATGTAAATTTAGCTTTAGAAAAAGCGACAGTAAAGTTTGATGCCGCTGTAATCGGGCCAGCTAAAATTCAAGAGAAAATTCGTGCTCTTGGATATGACGTAATCACTGAAAAAGCAGAGCTAAATGTGACAGGCATGACCTGTGCAGCTTGTGCCACACGTATTGAGAAGGGGTTAAACAAACTTGATGGTATCGTCGGTGCTAACGTGAACCTCGCTCTTGAAAAAGCATCAGTTGAATACAATCCAGCAGCGGTATCTGTTACTGATATGGTTCAAAAAATAGAAAAGCTTGGATACGGGGCAACTGTAAAATCTGACGAAAATGAAAAGGAAACAGTCGATCACCGTTTAAAGGAAATCGAGAAGCAACAAGGAAAGTTAATTTTCTCTTTGATCTTATCTCTTCCGCTTTTGTGGGCAATGGCAGGGCACTTTGCATTTACCTCCTTTTTATATGTTCCCGAAGCGTTCATGAATCCATGGGTACAAATGGCGTTAGCCACACCAGTCCAATTTTTCATTGGTAAGCAGTTTTATGTAGGCGCCTATAAAGCATTGCGAAACAAAAGTGCGAACATGGATGTGCTCGTCGCGCTCGGCACCTCTGCTGCTTATTTCTACAGTGTGTATATTGCCATTGGAACTATTGGACACAACGCACATGGAGTTGGATTGTATTTTGAAACAAGCGCAGTTTTAATCACATTAATCATATTAGGAAAATTGTTTGAAGTGAAAGCAAAAGGTCGATCTTCTGAAGCGATTAAAAAGCTTATGGGGCTTCAAGCGAAAACAGCCCTTGTTGTTCGTGATGGAGTGGAAGTAGAAATTCCGTTAGAGCAGGTCATTGCTGGAGATGTGTTGCTGGTTAAGCCTGGAGAAAAAATTCCTGTGGATGGCGTCATTTTAGAAGGGCAGTCAGCACTTGATGAGTCCATGCTGACAGGTGAGAGTGTTCCAGTTGATAAAACTGTTGGTGATGTGGTCATTGGAGCAACTCTAAATAAAAATGGATTTTTAAAGGTGCAAGCAACGAAAGTCGGCAAAGACACAGCTCTTGCACAAATCATAAAGGTGGTAGAGGAAGCGCAAGGATCCAAGGCACCGATTCAGCGCTTGGCGGATTCTATTTCAGGGATTTTTGTCCCAATCGTAGTTGGAATTGCCGTTGTAACCTTCCTTGTGTGGTTTTTCTGGGTCGCACCTGGAGACTTCCGAGAAGCATTAGAAAAATTAATTGCCGTTTTAGTGATTGCTTGTCCTTGTGCACTTGGTCTCGCTACACCCACTTCAATCATGGCAGGTTCTGGCCGTGCGGCAGAATACGGTATTCTTTTTAAAGGTGGAGAGCACTTAGAAATGACACACCGCATTCAAACAGTCATTCTTGATAAAACGGGAACGATTACCAATGGAAAGCCGGTATTAACGGATGTAGTAACTTCCATGAATGAAGACGAATTCTTATCATTGGTTGGTTCTGCTGAGAAGCAATCTGAGCACCCACTTGCGCAAGCCATTGTGGAAGGAATTAAGGAAAAAGGAAGTGCACTTGTCGATGTGTCTCAGTTTGAAGCCATACCTGGTTTCGGAATTAAGGCTATGGTTGCTGAAAAAGATGTGTTAGTCGGTACTCGTCGTTTGATGAAGAAATACAAAATTGATGTGGCAGAATCCGTTCTCGAAAGCATGGTTTCTTTTGAAAAAGAAGGGAAAACAGCGATGCTAGTAGCGGTTGATGGTGCTTTTGCCGGTATTGTTGCAGTTGCTGATACGATAAAAGAAACGTCACGGTCAGCTATTGCGCGCTTGAAGGCTATGGGACTTGAAGTCATCATGATAACTGGTGACAATGAGCAAACGGCGCAAGCAATTGCAAAAGAAGCTGGTGTCGATCGGGTCATTGCCGAAGTGCTTCCAGAAGGAAAAGCTGAGGAAGTGAAAAAGCTGCAGGCAGCTGGAAAGAAAGTGGCGATGGTTGGCGATGGAATCAACGATGCTCCAGCTCTGGCAATCGCTGATATCGGGATGGCGATTGGAACAGGTACCGATGTGGCGATGGAAGCAGCGGACATAACGCTCATCCGAGGGGACTTAAACAGCATTGCAGACGCTATCTTTATGAGTAAAAAAACGATTACAAACATTAAGCAAAATCTATTCTGGGCATTCGCCTACAACACACTAGGCATTCCGATTGCCGCACTTGGCTTTTTAGCTCCGTGGCTAGCGGGAGCAGCCATGGCCTTCAGCTCAGTATCAGTAGTGTTAAACGCATTACGGTTACAGCGAGTGAAGCTTTAATAATAGATTATTCAATGCCTCGACTTGGGTCGGGGCATTTTTTTGTATGGGAGCGGTGGGGGGTATGACTCGTTGGGCATAGAATAAGAGGTTGCTCGTGTCATAAAATGAGTGTTTTGACGTGTGGTGGATGGAATATGGAAGAGGAGAGGCCATTTGATTCCCGTGAAGGCAGAAATCACAAGCTAGCGGTAACCAAAGGGGCCATTTGATTCCCATGAAGGCAGAAATCACAAGCTAACGGTAACCAAAGAGGCCGTTTGATTCCCATGAAGGCAGAAATTACAAGCTAGCCGTAACCAAAGAGGTCGTTTGATTCCCATGAAGGCAGAAATTACAAGTTAGCGGTAACCAAAGGGCCATTTGATTCCCATGAAGGCAGAAATTACAAGCTAGCGGTAACCAAAGGGGCCATTTGATTCCCATGAAGGCAGAAAACACAAGCTAACGGTAACCAAAGAGGTCGTTTGATTCCCGTGAAGGCAGAAATCACAAGTTAGCGGTAACCAAAGAGGTCGTTTGATTCCCGTGAAGGCAGAAATTACAAGCTAGCCGTAACCAAAGAGGTCGTTTGATTCCCATGAAGGCAGAAATCACAAGCTAGCGGTAACCAAAGAGGTCGTTTGATTCCCGTGAAGGCAGAAATCACAAGCTAGCGGTAACCAAAGAGGTCGTTTGATTCCCATGAAGGCAGAAATTCCAAGTTAGCGGTAACCAAAGGGCCATTTGATTCACATGAAGGCAGACATCACATGCCAACGGTAACCAAACCCTACCCGATCAAAAGCAAGTTAACAAAAGCCATCCACCAAAACCCCGATCCACTGAACGGAGAAAGTACAGAAAAAAACTCAGAGGGTTAGCCACTTGAGCTAACCCTCTGAGTTTTTTAATTATTAATCGCTAACCGATACTCGTTCGTTAGATTTTCGAAGATTTTCTTTACAGGAAGAATCTCTTTAATTTCATGAACTCTTGCTCCTGCAAACACAAGTCCATTTTCGACATCGCCCGCCATTGATTTTAAAAGGGAATCAAGGGTACAGAAACGATATGAGCAATTTTTTAAGCAATCTCTGCATTTTGTAATTTTTAGCTTTTCAGAAGTAGTGAGTAACTCTGTAAAGTGATTCGCAATCGCGCGACCGTGAAGACCAACTGTTGTTTTGACGAGCAGCGTATCTTCTTTCGTCGCTTCGACGTATTTCTGCTTAAAGGAAAGTGGTGCATCACATTCCTCACTCGCTACAAATCGAGTTCCCATTTGTACTCCAGAAGCTCCCATGCTAAATGCTTTGGCAATATCTGCCCCAGTCATGATTCCTCCCGCTGCGATAACCGGGATCGATACGGCCTCCACCACTTCAGGAAGAATCTCAAATAATGGACGTTCGGTCCCAAGATGGCCACCCGCTTCATGTCCTTCAACAACAACTGCCGCTGCACCAAGGCGCTCCGACATTTTCGCTAGCTTCGCTGAGGACACAATTGAAAGCACCGGAATACCTGCTTTCTTACCCCATGCATACATATCTCTTGAAATCCCAGCACCTGAAATAATAAAATCAACCTTTTCTTCAAGTGCCGCCTTCATCTTCTCTGCAAAGTCATTCATTGCAAATAAAACATTAACACCAATATATCCTGCATCCTTCTTCACAAGCGCTTTAGCTTGACGAATATGGTTTCTCATTTCTTCAACAGAAATCCCTGTGCCCGAAATTATGCCAATTCCACCTGCATTTGCAACAGCAGATGCAAGCTTGCTTAGGGAAATTCCTACACCCATGCCACCTTGAATGATCGGAGCTTTCGGAAGCATATGTCCGATTTTTAACTGAGGAAAATTCATGATCATCACCCATTTCTTTTAATCTCCATTAGATTCTAGCATGTAGTATAGGAGAATGATGTGATATATATTACTAGGTACTAAAAATTGATAATAATAGTTGGTAACATTTTGTGAACATTGAATAATAAAACTCAAATTGGATATAAAAACCCCTTGTTCTGTTAAACAAAGGGGTGAACAAATGTTTCTAGTGTTAGAATAGCGGTTAATATATCGTCTGAAGTAAAGTCTTTCTCTAAGTAATGAATGGACTCACCAGGCGCTACCGTTCTTTCGGCGATTGCTTTAAGTTTTTCGAGATCGTCTTGGTTCAGCCCTAGATCCCTTAATAGTTTTGGAAGCTCTAAAGCGTTGTAGAAAGCAAGAAGGGAGGTGACCTCTTCTAAATCCTCCTCGAGCATAAGCTGAACGAGAATACCGTAGGCCACTTTTTCACCGTGTAAAAGATGATGGGTTTCATGGGCAACGGTTAATCCATTATGAACTGAATGAGCAGCAGCAATTCTGCCATACCGGTCTCCGAAGCCGCCAACCATCCCACCAGCTACAATGATCGTTTCAACTACCTGTAAAAAAGCAGGTGACGAAGTTTTTGCTTCCATCGCCTTTAATGCCGCCTGGCTATGTTCAAGTAGAACAATCTGGCAAAGCCTAGCGCTTTGATGGGCGATTTTTACTGGTAACGGAAGGTCTTGTAAGTCACGTACTAACACATCGGCTTCGTACCATTTGGCTAATGTGTCTGCAATCCCGGCGCGAACATACTTAATTGGTGAGTTAAGAATGATTCTTGGTTCTATT
The DNA here is from genome assembly GCF_023715225.1 of Robertmurraya korlensis. GTDB lineage: Bacteria > Bacillota > Bacilli > Bacillales > Cytobacillaceae > Robertmurraya_A. The sequence goes on along the minus strand of NZ_JAMBNS010000003.1, from coordinate 356,757 downwards.
AAGACGATTAGTGAGCTTTTCGGAAAAAGGGTATAATGTGTGAATTCGCCTTCTTCTGTATAAAACACGCTTAACGGAGTCCAAGCGGAACAGCTAGAGGCAAGAGTCGGTATAAGAATGGTTTCTGTGTTTGTTTCATGTGCCACTGCCTTTGTCAGATCAAGCACTTTTCCACCACCGATACCGATGATGGCGTCTATGTTTGTACCACTAACTATCGTTGAGATTCTCTGCACTTCATTTATTGAGCACTCCCCCTGATAGGGAACAAAGGTGAGCTTTACATGTGGCATCTCTGGAAAATAGGAAGATGCTGCTTTCCAAGATTGTTCGCCGTGAATGACTAAACAGTGATTAACTGAATGGGAGAGAAGTAGATTTTCAAGATCATTTAACGAACCCTCATAACAAGCATAATAGGAGGGAGCGCCACGCACTTCGAGTTTGGTCATTGTCTTCATACCTTTCTAGTAAAAACAACGCCGGATGAGGGCGTTGTTCTTTGTGTTTATTAATTAGCGATTTACCATCCATTCTGGTTTACCGAAGCCTTGGAAGTCCTCGTCGATGATGGCTTCAAATTCTTCTGATTCTACAATTTCTTTTAGATCTTTAGCAAATTGGCTGTCAATATTCTTTGTATCTACTACCACACGGTTGCGGTATTGATCAGGCATGTTTTCAAGTTGCAAGGCATCAAGTAAGTCCATTTTCGCCGCTAAAGCGAAGTTTCCTGGTACTGCAGCAAGGTCTACGCTGTCAACTGCACGTGGAAGCTGAGCTGCTTCAATTGGTTGGAATACTAAATTTTTTACGTTCTTATCTACGTCTTTTTCTGAAACCGTTAATGGGTCAGCATCCGCATTTAATGTGATTAGACCAAGATCTTCTAAAATTAAGAAAGCACGTGCTGCATTTGTTGGGTCATTTGGAATCGCAATAGCAGCTCCCTCGGAAATTTCATCAATAGAAGTAAACGTTTTAGAGTAGATTCCCATTGGTGCAGTTGGAACTGAAATCACATCAGTTAGTTCAATCTTATTTTCTTTTGCAAAGTTTTCCATGTAGATTTTGTGCTGGAATAGGTTCGCGTCAATGTCTCCCTTGGAAAGAGCTAGATTTGGTTGAACATAGTCACTGAATTCTACTACTTCTACTTCATAACCTTTTTCCTCTAATAAAGGCTTAATGGCATTTGAAACCATGTCACTGTATGGACCAGATGTTGCTCCAATTTTCACTTCTTTTTTCTCAGTCGTCTTTTCTTCAGAAGAAGATGCCTCCTCAGAATTTCCACCGCAAGCTGCAAGAACAGCAATCGCAATCAAAACTACAAAACTCAAAAATAACTTTCTCATCGTAAATACTCCCCCAATAATTTTATGGTGTCTGTCACCCTTCGTGGACAGTTGGTGCGTTTTTGTCCTTCTGGGATGGACAGTGGTTAAATGTGATTTATCTTTTGTTTACTGCTTTTGCTAGTCGGTCACCGAAAAATTGGATGAGCTGAACTAAGCAAATTAGGATAATGACGGTGGTGAACATGACGGTGTTGTCGTAGCGATAGTATCCGAACCGGATGGCAAGGTCTCCAACACCGCCCCCTCCAACGATTCCAGCCATAGCAGAGTACGCAACTAAGCTAATAATCGTAATTGTCACGCCTTGGATAATTCCTGGCTTTGCTTCAGGAAGAAGAACGTCCTTGATGATCATCCACGGAGAAGCCCCGACAGCGACCGCTGCTTCAATTACTCCTTTATCAATCTCCCTCAGTGACTGTTCTACCAATCTAGCAAAGAATGGAATTGCTGCGACAGAAAGTGAGACAGAAGCAGCTGTTGGCCCAATTGTTGAACCAGCAATTAAGTCTGCCAAGGGTAAAAGTGCAATAAGTAAGATGATAAACGGAATCGAACGAATCATGTTTACTAAAAATCCGACTATCTGATTGAATAGGGAATTCTCTAAAAACAGTCCACGATCGGTCACAAATAATAGTACCCCCACCGGCAAGCCGACTATCATCGCTACAGCAATTGAAATTCCCACCATATAAATGGTTTCAAAAAATGCTTTGTTCAAATCAGGTAGTAATTCTATTAAGCTATCAAGCGGCATCACGGATCACCTCCAACCTTTCTGTGCGAGATGCGATGTATTGAATCGCATGTTCTACTTCAGCCATGTTACCTGTAAGTTCCATAATGAAGATTCCAAGTGGAGTCTCTTTTATGTACTCGATTTTGCCATGTAAAATATTGCCCTTTACTTGGAACTTCTGTAGCGCATCTGAGATCACTGATTCTTCAGCGATTGCCCCGCGGAAATGAATCTTTACAATTTTCCCTTTGCTTGAAGTTAGCAATTTTTCTGGTATATCGAATTGTAAAATGGTATTGATGAATTCCTTTGTTAGTGCGTTCGTTGGATTTGCGAATAAGTCATATACCGGTCCTTCCTCAACAATTTTGCCGTCCTGCATAACGGCCATTCGGTCACAAATCTCTTTTACGACTTCCATCTCGTGTGTAATCAGTACAATCGTTAACCCTAACTCTTGGTTAATCTTTTTTAACAAAGATAAAATTGATTTCGTCGTGCTAGGGTCTAGGGCAGAGGTAGCTTCATCACAAAGGAGAACAGACGGATTATTCGCTAATGCTCTTGCAATTCCTACACGTTGCTTTTGTCCACCGCTTAACTGTGACGGATACACATCACGCTTATCGGACAAGCCAACCATATCAAGCAGCTCAGAAACCCGTGCATCAATTTCTACTTTGGATTTATGAGCCGCTTTTAGAGCAAAAGCTACGTTTTCAAAAACCGTCTTTGAGCTTACGAGATAGAAGTGTTGAAAGATCATCCCAATTTTCTGACGGGCATTTCTTAGCTCCTTTTTTCGCAGTGACGTAAGAGAAACTCCGTCGATCTTAACTTCCCCTGAGGTAGGAGCCTCCAATAAATTCAAGCAGCGTAGTAACGAACTTTTTCCAGCACCGCTATATCCTACAATTCCAAAAATTTCGCCTTTGTTCACGGTTAGTGACACATGGTCCACACCTACGACTTCACCTTTTTTCGTTTGATAGACTTTCAGCAAATCTTTTACTTCGATCATTTATGTCACCCCTTAAGCTATGAAAATACAAAAAAGCCTCTTTCCAGTCAGAAAGAGGCATCGTTATATATACGACTTATCTTTCAGAATGGAATCATTCTGTAGGAAGTGGCACCGTTCCATGAAATGGAGGTTGCCGGACGTCATAGGGCCTAATCCCTCAGTCACTCTTGATAAGTAAAGGTCTTATTCATTTGTTACATGAATCATAAATCTAACAGAGGAGAAGTGTCAACAGCTGTTTTTAATAGAAAGAAGTTTAGGGAACGCTTACATGCCTGAGGCTGTAAGTGTAAAAATTTTTATAAAAAGTTAAAAACACCCATTCATAGATCGTGAATGGGTGTCGGAATTTGAATTAAATTTTCATAACTCCACCGGTGCTAGCAGAAGTTACAAGCTTCGAATAACGAGCTAGATAACCCTTTTTCACCTTTGGTTCAAAGCCTTTCCAGTTTGCTTTGCGCTCTGCCCATTCTTCATCAGAAAGAACAACGTCCATTGAGCGAGCGTCAACATCGATTACAATTTGATCTCCATTTTGGATAAACGCTAATGGTCCACCTTCTGCAGCTTCTGGTGAAGCGTGACCGATAGACAATCCACGTGAAGCACCAGAGAAGCGGCCATCTGTTACAAGAGCAACCTTCGCGCCAAGTCCCATTCCCATGATTTGAGAAGTTGGAGCTAGCATTTCAGGCATACCAGGTCCGCCTTTTGGTCCTTCGTAACGGATGACTACAACGTCGCCTTCTTTCACTTTTCCGTTCGCAATGCCGTGAAGAGCTTCATCTTGTGAATCAAATACAACAGCAGGTCCTTCATGGCGATTTCCACCAGTGATTCCACCAGTTTTAATGATGGCACCGTCTGGAGCAAGGTTTCCAAACAACACAGCTAGGCCACCCTTTTCGCTATGTGGATTATCAATGGAATGAATCACATCATAGTTCTTAACATCACAGCCAGCAATATTTTCACCAAGTGTTTTTCCTGTAACGGTTAATGTATCCAAGTGAAGGGCGCCTTCTTTCTTGGATAATTCGTTTAGTACCGCAGAAACTCCGCCCGCTTCATGCAAGTCTTCAATGAATACATCAGAAGCTGGAGCAAGCTTAGACAAGTGAGGAACACGAGCCGCTACTTCATTGATTCTTCCGATTGGATAATCGATTTCTGCTTCATGAGCTAATGCTAATGTGTGAAGTACAGTGTTAGATGATCCGCCTAATGCCATATCCAGGGCAAACGCGTTATCGATTGCTTTTTCTGTCACGATATCACGAGGCTTAATATCCTTTTCAATTAGTTCCATTAACTGAGTTGCTGATTTTCTAACAAATTCTCTACGTTCAGGAGCTACTGCTAAAATCGTTCCATTACCAGGAAGTGCCAATCCAAGTGCTTCTGCCAAACAGTTCATTGAGTTTGCTGTAAACATACCAGAACATGATCCGCATGTTGGGCAGCCGAACTGTTCTAATTCTAAAAGTCCCTTGTCATCAAGTTTTCCAGCTTGGTATGCACCTACACCTTCAAATACTGAAGAAAGTGAGATCTTTTTGCCATCGCTAGTTACGCCAGCCTTCATCGGTCCACCACTTACGAAAACAGTAGGGATATTTAAACGAAGCGATGCCATTAACATACCTGGAGTGATTTTGTCACAGTTCGGAATACAAACCATTCCATCAAACCAGTGAGCAGCGACAACCGTTTCAACCGAGTCAGCAATGATTTCACGGCTTGGAAGAGAATAGCGCATGCCGATATGGCCCATCGCAATTCCGTCATCTACACCAATTGTGTTCATTTCGAATGGAACTCCGCCCGCTTCACGGATGGCGTCTTTTACAATTTTTCCAAACTCTTGTAAATGCACATGTCCTGGCACAATATCGATGTAGGAATTAACTACCGCGATAAACGGTTTGCCAAAATCCTCTTCTTTTACCCCAGCCGCACGTAAAAGGCTTCGGTGTGGTGCGCGATCAAATCCCTTTTTTATCATATTACTTCTTAATTCTGCCATTCTAATTTCCTCCCAATCTATCAAAAACACAATGGTGTTAATGTTTTAAATTATTAAAAAATTTTAACAAATAGATGGGGACTTGTAAAGAAAGATGACAAAACTATCATATGGTAGATTTTAAAAGTTACTATTATTCGTACTGTTTTGTTACTTTTTAATATTCTTATAGTGATAGTAGTATGGCGTTTTGCCACAATGAAAAATTAATATTAGTGATTGCCTTGTCATTCCCTTTTTACAAGATTAGTATTAAGATATGAAAAGTATATATGAGCAAGAATAGGCGTACTTCTTTTTTGAAGTCTAGGGAAGTTGGTGAAAGTCCAACGCGGTCCCGCCACTGTAAATGGGAGCAGACTGTAAAGAACCACTGTGCAATATTGATTGCATGGGAAGGTACAGAAAGCAATGACCATGAGCCAGGAAACCTGACTATATCTTGACACCGTGTACCTACGAGGATAGGTGGTGTGGTCGGTTTCTTACATAAGGAAGAAGCTTATTCCAACATCTCCATTTCTATGTGGAGATGTTTTTTTATGTAAAAGTGGGCCAGTTTCACCCTCCGCAAGCTGGTGTTGCTACGCAACAAAGGCTTTCTTCGGGTGGAAACTGTCCAACTTGTTAAATATCTAAGAAGGAGGGTTACCCATGTTTCTTCAACATTTATTGGCAATGACAATTGCTTATTTTATCGATTTACTTCTCGGGGATCCGATCGATTTGCCACATCCGGTGAAATGGATTGGAACAATGATCTATAAACTCGAGAAAGGGTGGAATAAAGGAACGCGAAAAAAATGGAAGGGATTGGCCATGGTGGTTACGCTACTCCTGCTCGTCGTGGGGATTACGATCCAAATTACGATGCTTGCTTATCAAATTCATCTCGCGGTCGGAATTTTGGTTGAAGCAGTGATCATCTGGACGACGATTGCTCAAAAAAGCTTAAGGGAAGCAGCAATGACGGTGTACGGTCCATTAAAAAAGGGAGATATCGTGGAAGCTCGTCACAAGCTATCGTATATCGTTGGCCGTGACACGGAGCAACTTGATGAACAAGGTGTGGTTCGCGCAACAATTGAAACGGTCGCAGAAAACACAAGTGACGGAGTAACTGCACCCTTATTTTGGGCGTTGCTCGGTGGTGCACCTCTCGCAATGCTGTACCGTGCGGTCAATACATGCGATTCGATGGTAGGTTATAAAAATGATCAATACATGGAGTTTGGCTGGGCGTCGGCGAAGCTTGATGATTGGTTAAATTTGATACCAAGTCGCCTAACCTCCATCTGTATGCTCTTTAGCAATATGCCTGTCCGATCCTCGTTAAAAGAGTCGGTGAAAATCGTTCTTCGTGATGCCAAGAAACATCCGAGCCCCAACAGTGGATGGGGAGAAGCTGCTGTGGCTGCCTTACTTGGAATTCAGCTCGGAGGTATTAATTATTACAAGGGCATTCGCTCCGATCGAGCCAAAATGGGAGAACCCCATTTTCCTGTTACTGGAGAGCATATTTTACAAACCAACGGCATTTTAACTCGAACAGTACTCGCATTTTTACTTTTATTATGGATTGGAGGGATGATCGTTGAAGTGGCCTACGCACGGATCTAATCCACAATTTTTATATAAAGCACTTCATCTAGAAAAACCTGAATCAGTGATTGATTTTAGCGCCAATATTAACCCGCTCGGTCCACCAGCCATAGTAAAAGATAGATGGAATGAGCTGTTTTCGCTTGTATCTGATTATCCGGATCCAACGGCAGAAAGGATTACAGGTTTGCTTGCAAAGAAAGAAGGCGTAAGAAAAGAGCAAATCTTAGTTGGTAACGGAGGGGCGGAGCTTATTTCTTTGGTCGGACGACTGCTCTCTGGTAAAAAAGCACTCATCGTACAACCAGCCTTTTCTGAATACGAAGAAGCATGCCGAGTGAATCAATGCGAGGTACGCTATCACTTGATGGATGTAGACAGCTGGGATTTACGTTTAGATGAATTACTAGTGAACTTACGTGAAGTAGACGCTGTATTTCTGTGCAATCCAAACAATCCAACAGGAATGTTTTTTCCGAAACAAACCATCGACCTGCTTGCCCGTGAATGTGCCCAATACGGAACCTTTCTCATCGTCGATGAAGCCTTTTACGACTTTATAGAAGGGTACGAATCAACCGTCTCCTGTCTCCAACATGGCGGAAATATGGTCATTCTTCGTTCCATGACAAAAATGTTCAGTATTCCAGGAATCCGCCTAGGATACTTAATAGCAAATGAAGCCCTGCTAGAAAAAATTAGGGAATGCAAACCGCATTGGAGTGTAAATGCAATAGCTATGAAGGTGGGGGAATGGTGTTTGTCAGAAAGTGACTATGTAGAACAAACCATTCAATTGATCAAACAGGAGCGGGAGAGGCTACAGTCTTTTTATCATGAGCAGGTGTTCTCTTATTCCCCATCAACCGTAAACTTTTATTTGCTAAAAGATACGAAAGTCTCCGATCAACTTCTGTTTTTTCGTTTTTTAATGCAAAACGGGATGATTCCAAGACATACGATGAATTTTCCGGGACTTGACGGAAAGTGGCTCCGACTGGCGATAAAGGGACCAAAGGAGCACGAAAGATTATTAGAGGTGATGAGTGAATGGCGGAAGCTGGACAGGTGATCTTTATCAGTGGTGGAGTTAGAAGTGGAAAAAGCAGCTTTGCTGAAAAAACAGCCATGGAACTAACAAAGATAACTCACGGAAATCTCCATTACATTGCCTCTGGAGTTGCTTTTGACGTGGAAATGAAGGACCGAATTAAAAGGCATCAACAGCAAAGAAATGAAGGCGAGCAACAGTGGGAAACATGGGAGGAGCCCTATTTTTTACATAACCTCTCAACTGTTTTTCAACCGAATGATATTGTGCTCTTTGATTGCCTAACCAATCTATTAAACAATCGCTTGTTTCAAACTGAGGAGAGGCTGATGGACCCGTCTTTTCATGAAGAAGTCAAGAAATCGATCATAGAGGGGATCCTTTCGATACAGAAAAATTGTCATACCCTCATCGTCGTTAGTAATGAAATCTTGAATGAACCGATCCTCTCAAGTGACCTTGTTCTTGTCTATGCAAAGCTACTTGGCAGGCTAAACCAACGGGTGGTTGCAATGGCAAAAGAAGCGTATCTCGTTGAAGCAGGAGTTCCGATTTGTATGAAAAAGGAGGGTGATGACCTTGCATTTCGTGATGGGAGGAGCATGTAACGGAAAAGCCGAGTGGGTACGTAACCATTTCGACAGGTGTCAGTATTCAAGAGAAATTTGGATAAAGGCTTATGAATGCTCGTATTATGACTGGCTTAACGAAGATTCTGCTTCGTCCTTAGTGGTAGTCGAAGGAATCGAATATTGGATCAGGGAGCTATCGCTTCAACATGAATCAGATGCAGTAAGAAAGATATGGAAAGAGGCACTATTGAAATGGGCTCGTTGGGAAAAGGAAGGTTGGAGAAGAAAGGTCGTGGTCATTGGTTCAGATATTACAAGAGGAATTGTACCTGTTGAAAAACTGGATCGGAAATGGCGCGATGATGCGGGATGGACGTTTCAGGATACGGTCCAATTATGTGAAAGAGTGGATCATATTTGGTATGGAATTGGTCAACGGATTAAGTAATTACAATTTAGAAGGAGGAAGAAAAAATGAAGGTATCAAAAGTAACTTGGATGGCCGTATTTATCGCTTTAACAGTTATAGGTGGTGGGATAAAAATTCCAGCTATCATCGGAAGTGTCGCGCTTGATTCGTTTCCAGCAATCATTGCTGCCGCGCTTTTAGGAGGAATTCCTGGTGCGATCGTCGGTGGATTAGGACATATGGTATCTGCGTTAATTGGAGGAATGCCTCTTGGACCTATGCATTTCTTAATCGCTATCGAAATGGCTGTGCTCACATGGATGTTTGCTTACTTTTACCAAAAAGGCAGCAAGTGGATGGCATCTATTTTATTCGTGCTAGGTAATACCTTTGCAGCTCCACTGCCATTTATCTATTTAATTTCAAAAGCATTTTATATTAGTATGGTTCCATCTTTACTGATTGCATCTATTCTTAATACCGTTTTAGCTATAATCGTTGCACCTCGTCTAGCTAGCATAATGAAACCAGCAGTAGCGGGGAAATTTCAAAAATGAGAGATGTCCAATTACTTAAAATGGGAAAAGAAACCCTTGTGGTAGCTTCAGATAATAGCGGGGCGATCGGATTAAAAAAGCTCGATGCGGTACAGGTTCCTTACGATATTGTTGGTTATTATACCTTTCGTGTGGCAGCCATGGAATGCTACTCGGCGGGAGCTATTCCTGAAGCAGTGATTCTTCAAAATTTCTGTGGAGAGGAAGCCTGGGAAGGACTCGTAAAAGGAATTACGAGAGGGCTACTTGAGCTTGATGTACCAGACATTCCGATCAATGGAAGTACTGAAAGTAACTTTGCACTAGTCCAATCTGCCGTCGGATTATCGGTATTAGGAAAAAGAACAAGTTATGCGCCCTTGAGTGCAAGCCCCTTTCTAGAGGATACGAAAGTGGCGGTAATTGGTCTTCCACTTGTAGGAAATGAAGTAATAGAGCAGGAAGCAGAAGTAGCTCCATTACGATTAGTGAAGGAACTCTCAAAACTAGATGACGCAGTTTTATTACCTGTCGGGTCAAAAGGGATACTTTATAAATTGAATCGTTTATTTTCAAACCGAAATTTTTTAAAAAATGAAGTGACGAGTGTAATGAATATAGAAAAAACATCTGGACCATCTACCTGCTTCCTGATCGCATTTCCAGCTCATAAAGGGCCTATGGTAAAGGAACTTTCAGGACATTATTATCATGAATTAGCTTTTTGAAATTCAATAGGGAGTGACCATTATGGTTGATTTATATATTGCTAGGCATGGACAAACCACATGGAATGTGCAAAAGCGTATGCAAGGCAGACTGGATTCCTCCCTTACAAAAAAAGGAGTGGAGGATGCTAAACGATTAAGAGACTACTTAGCTGATACCCCTTTTGATGAGGTGATCTCTTCTCCTAGTGGAAGGGCTTATACCACCGCGAAGCTTATCTTGCCAAATGAAACCAACATGAAAACAGATCCGCGACTAATGGAAATACATCTAGGAAAATGGCAGGGGAAAACGGATGACGAAATTCATCGTGAGTTTCCATTGGAATATGATCATTATTGGAATGCTCCAGAGCGATATGACAACGATGGTGGTGAAACCTTTACAGACGTAATTACTAGAGTCGAAGATTTTCTACAGGAAATAGAAAGAACATATGTGGAAGGGAGAGTGCTAATTGTCACTCATGGGGTAGCCATTATGGCTTTTTTATCAATAGTGAAAAAGCTTCCATTAAAGAATTTCTGGTCTGCTCCCATTAGTGAGGGAACGAGTTTAACCTTGATACGACTGGAAAAAGGGGAAAGAAAGCTCTTGGTTGAGGGGAGCGTAGAACATCTCTCACTAGTAACAGTTCCATAATATAATCATTTAAGTAAAACTTTATAGGAGACATATAGGCACCAGGTTTTTTTAAAAGCAATCCTGGTGCCATTTTTATCGATGGAGTTAATGGATTATGGAAGATATTCTTACAGCTTGCTGTACGCGACTGAAGGAAAATGGAAGAATCGTAAATAGGTTAAAGATTACAAGCAAAAGTGTTAACACGAACAATACTTGAAATCTATTATTTGGGCAAGTTCATAGGGTGATTCAAATTTTGTCCTCAAATGATAGCTTACTTTTATTTCACGGTGTAGGGGGTACATCTATGCGTAGAGCACAATCCATTATGATTCAAGGAACACATTCAGATGCAGGAAAAAGCGTGATATCAACAGCGCTTTGCCGAATTTTTTCAGATATGGGCTATAAAACAGCACCATTTAAATCTCAAAATATGGCGTTAAACTCTTATATTACGTTGGATGGTAAGGAGATTGGGAGAGCTCAAGGAGTTCAAGCCGAAGCCGCACGAACCATAGCGACTACGGATATGAATCCGATTTTAATCAAACCATCGAGGGACTATGAGGCACAGATCGTTGTTCATGGGAAGCCGTATAAAAATATGCAAGCAGGAGCTTATCGGCAAGATTTTTTCCAACAAGGGCTCACCTTAATTAAAGAGGCGTACAAGCGACTCGATCAACAGTTTGAGCGAATTGTGATTGAGGGAGCGGGAAGCCCAGCCGAAATCAATCTAAATGATCGTGAATTAGTAAATATGAGGGTTGCAAACATGACGGAATCACCTGTCATTCTAGTAGGTGACATTGAGCGTGGTGGAGTGTTTGCGAGCTTAGTCGGAACGCTTCAGTTGATCGATGAGAGTGATCGGGACCGAGTGATAGGGGTCATTATCAATAAATTCCGGGGAGACGTAAGCTTACTCGAACCAGGTCTTGATTGGTTTACCGAGTATACTGGAGTGCCTGTTCTAGGAGTCGTTCCCTTTACGAACGTGAAGGTGGATGCTGAGGACTCTGTTGCCTTAAAGCTATACAGCACAGAAAGAGATTCAGCGAAAGAAATAGATATCGCAGTGATTCAATTTCCTAAAATATCAAATTTCACAGATATTGACCCCTTTTTATCGGAAGAAGACTGCCATGTACGCTTTGTTAGCAGCAAGGTACAGCTTCAGAATCCTGACCTGCTTATTTTGCCTGGCAGTAAAAATACCATTGAAGATTTGATGTTTCTTAAGCAATCCGGATTGTATGAAGAAATTCTAAAGCTCACGAAAAATGGGAAATCAATGGTGTTTGGAATATGTGGAGGCTACCAAATGCTAGGTGCAACGGTCGAGGATCCAGAAGGTATTGAATCCCAGGTTGCGATTGAAGATGGTTTAAAACTATTGCCAATCTATACAACCATCACATCTGAGAAAAAGACCACCCTATCAGAAGGGACCATTCAAATAAATGAGCAAACTCATGATGTGAAAGGTTACGAAATTCATATGGGAGTTACGACGTTTCTAAAGCCTTGTACACCATTAATTACTCATGGTACCACTACAGATGGAGTTATAAGTGACAATCAACAAATTATAGGAACATACTTTCATGGAATCTTTGATAATGACTCATATCGTGCAGCAATTATTAATCAAATTCGGAAAGTGAAAGGCCTAGAAGAAAAACATGACCGTGTTTCATTTCGCTCACAACGGGAGGAAGCCTATGACCAGCTGGCTGATCATGTAAAAGAACATATCAATCTTTCATTTATAGAAGAGAAGATGCGTGAGTATTACGAAAAGAAGATACGTTTTGAAAATGAAACAGCGATGGAGGGAACTCGATGAAAATAGGAAAGGTATTTCTTGTTGGAGCAGGTCCTGGAGACCCGAAATTACTAACTTTGTATGGGCTAGAATGCATTCAAAATGCCGATGTTATTTCCTATGATCGCTTAGTGAATAAAGAATTACTGAAGCATGCGAAAGAAGACTGTGAACTGATTTATAGTGGGAAAAGACCAGGCAAGCACCATTTGATTCAAGATGAAATCAATCAACTTCTTGTGGATCATGCGATGAAAGGGAAAATTGTAACAAGGTTGAAGGGGGGCGATCCGTTTGTATTTGGTCGAGGAGGGGAGGAAGCAGAGTTTTTAGCAAGACATGGGATCCCTTTTGAAGTGGTTCCTGGAGTAACCGCAGGAATCGCAGCTTCAGCTTATGCAGGGATTCCTGTCACACACCGAGATTATGCCACCTCTTTTGCGATGGTAACCGCACATGGACGTGAGGAGAAAGGAAGTGAATTTTTGAATTGGGAGGCTCTTGCTAAAGGGATTGATACGATCGCTTTTTATATGGGCGTAAACAATCTTTCGAATATTTGTAAGAACCTAATATCCCATGGGAAAAAGGCTACAACACCGGTAGCAGTCATTCATTGGGGGACGACCTCTGTTCAAAGAACCGTGACAGGAACGTTAGAAACAATTGAAGAAATTGTGAGTAAGAACCAAATATCTCATCCTTCTATCATTCTTGTGGGAGGGGTTGTTCAAATGAGAGAAAGAATCCGTTGGTTTGAAGAAAATCACGCTGAAGCGCTAGCTATGGCAAGGGCGTAAGGAATGCAAGAGAAGGGAACTGCATGATGGAAAAAAGGGTACTCTTTTTTGTAGAGTATCCTATTTTTTTGTGGTCATAAAGAGCAGTTGTAGGATAAAGTAGAGGGTAAGAATGGAGGGATCGTTGCTTGGCGAATTTTATTACGGTAAAAAATATTCGTATTGGCGTGGGAACACCGAAAATTTGTGTGCCAATGACAGGGAGAACAGTGGCAGACCTTTTAGCGGAGGCAGAGCTTATTCATTTAAATAAGAATGTGGTCGATATGGTTGAATGGCGGGTAGACTTTTTCAATGGTAGTGAAGACCTTAGTAAGGTGATGACTGTACTTTCAACAATCCAACAGCGTTTGGAAGAGCTTCCTCTTGTTTTTACATTTCGAAGCCTAGAAGAGGGTGGGGAAAAGGAAATTCATACTTCTTATTACTTCGAATTGAATGAAGCGGCAGCGAAGTCAGGTAAGGTCGATTTAGTAGACATTGAGCTACGCCATCGAGATGAGGATATTAATGAGATTCTCTCCATCATTCATGAGAATGGTCGATTTGGGATCCTTTCTAGCCATAATTTTGCCTCTACACCTTCTAAGGATAAAATGGTGGAAATTCTTGAACGTGGTAAGAAGCTAGGAGGCGATATTCCAAAAATAGCAGTAATGCCGACCTCTGCTAGAGATGTGCTAGCACTGTTGGAAGCTACTGTTGAGATGCAAGAAAATCATCCAGAAACTCCGATTATCACAATGTCTATGGCAGGGCAAGGAGCCATTAGTCGCCTATCTGGTGAAGTGTTTGGATCCAGCGTTACATTCGGAGCGTTAAAGAAGGCATCCGCACCAGGACAAGTAGAAGTAACTGATCTCAAACGAACACTAGAAGTCATTCATCATAGCTTACAAAAGTAACGAGCCAATTTTATTGGTTCGTTTTTTTATTAATTGACATAAATATCTGTCTCCATTATGATAATCGAGTAGATAGTTAAATAGTTGAACTATTAAATAATGAAACTATTTTTAGAGGTGATAGGGTGCCAGATCAGCGTATTGAAGAAGTTGTGAATAAATATATTTCTCTATCTTTTTCCGTTAATAAGATAGGGGAAGCACTTGTTAAGGAGCAGCTTGATTGTGACCTAACAAGTGAGCAGCATTATATGTTGCGCTACATCTATCAAAATCATTCTTGCACATCGTCAGAGCTTGCGGACGTTTTTTCTGTAAAAAAGAGTGCGATCACTGCTATTATTACTCGATTATGGACGAAGGGCTTAATAAAGAGAACGAGAGATGAAAATGATCGTCGAGTGGTGTACTTAACGTTAACGGATCATGGCAACGAGCTTTATTTAGAAACGGAAGCTAGAATCCATAAACTGGTGGAGTCAATTATCACGAAATTCGATCAGAACGAAATAGAAATGTTTATCAAGTCATACGAGAAATTGCATGACGTACTTTTAGAAACAAAGAAGAATCAACTGGAGGATTAGCTCATGTATGCGATTATAAAAAATAAGTGGTTAGTGTTAGTGGCGTGGATTGCTCTAATTGTTGGACTGTTTATGCTGGCTCCTAACATGGCCGATCTTGTTCGTGAGAAGGGACAAATTGATGTTCCGGAAGGATATTCCTCTTCACTAGCCTCTGACATTATGGAAAACGTCCAAGAACAGGAAGGCGGAGGAGATGATACGCAGGTCGCCCTCGTTTTTCATAGTGAGGAAAAATTAACGGATAAAGAAATACAAGAGGCTGAAAAGGCGATTCGAGCACTTGAAAACAAAAAAGAAGAGCTTGGGATTACAGACATTCTTACTCATTTTAATGAAGAGGTTCTAGAAGAACAGCTTGTCTCAAAGGATGGAAAAGCGATTCTTACATCACTTACCATTGAGTGGAAGGACCGTGAACCGAAAGAATTAAGTGAAGCCCTTTATGAAACGATCGAGGACGTGAAGGTCGACCACGATTACACGAGTAACTGGTTAATTAATGAAGACTTGATGACAAGCTCTCAAGAAGGATTGAAAAAGACAGAAGGAATAACAGTTGTTTTCATCTTAGTGGTTTTGTTACTCGTTTTCCGTTCGGTGGTAGCACCGGTCATCCCATTGTTAACGGTTGGATTCTCCTACTTAGCTGCTCAATCGATTGTTTCAATTTTAGTAGATAGATTGGATTTTCCAGTTTCGAGTTATACACAAATCTTCCTTGTAGCAATATTGTTTGGGATTGGAACGGACTATTGTATCCTTTTACTTAGCCGTTATAAAGAAGAACTTACACATTACGAAAACCGTGCAGATGCGATAGTAGCAACGTATCAAAATGCCGGACGTACGGTATTTTTCAGTGGATTAGCCGTAATGATCGGTTTTGCCGCAATCGGGTTTTCAAAATTTGTGCTTTACCAATCAGCAGCAGCTGTTGCGGTTGGAGTAGGGCTTTTGTTAATTGCCTTATTTACGATTGTTCCGTTTTTTATGGCAGCCCTTGGCGGAAAAATTTTCTGGCCATCAAAGAGTACCGCAGAGCATGGTGAAAGCAAATTCTGGGGTGTAGTTGGTCAATTTTCTCTAAAGCGCCCAGTGATTGCGCTTCTTATTGTAGCAGCCGTTTGTGTTCCGTTCTTAGTCACATACGATGGCAAGCTATCTTATAATTCTCTTGAAGAAATAAGTGGAGATGTCCATTCTATTCGTGCCTTTAATGCCATTGCCGATAGCTTTGGGCCAGGTGAATCAATGCCGACACAAATCATTTTAAAAAATGACGAAGCAATGGATTCAATGGAATATATTAATTTAGTGGAAGAAATCAGTAAACAGTTAGCGCGTGTACCACTGGTAGACACCGTTCGTTCGGTGACACGACCAACGGGTGAACCAATTGAAGACTTTTTAATCGCGAAGCAAGCCGACACGTTACAAGAAGGACTTGGAGAAGGAAAAGAAGGTCTCGATCAAATTAGCTCAGGTCTAAAGGAAGCAAGTACTGGTCTTGAAAGTTCGGCTCCACAACTTGAACAAGCAACTGCTGGGATCGGTGAGCTCGTAACGGGAACATCGCAGGTTCAGTCAGGATTAACCGAAATTCAAACAAACTTAGCAAAAATTGAAGATGGTATTCGTCAAGGAGCAGCAGGTTCAGCTCAAATCAAGACCGAGCTTGGAAAAGTAAAATCTGGTGCAGAGCAGTTGCTAGCAGAGTACAAAAAGCTTGCTGGTGCTTATGGACAAATGGGAGCTGGCTTAAACGAGCTTTCTGCCGCTCTTGCTTCTACTGATCAGTATTTTGCCGCTTTAGAATCGAGTTATCCTGCGTTACAAATGGATGAATCTTATCAAAGATTAAAGGGAACGGTTCAAACGGTTCAGCCACAATTAGCTGGAGTAGCTAGTGGCATGGCTGAGGCTAATGCTGGATTTGCAGTCATTAATGAAAACCAACAAAAAATCGTTTCTGGTTTAGAGCAGTTTATCGTTGGAATTGATAAGCAGCTTGCCGGTCTCAATCAGCTTGCAGACGGTCAAGGGAAAATTGTTGATAATATGCCAAAGCTAACTTCTGGATTAGCTGGAATTCGTGACGGTCAACAGCAGCTTGCAGCTGGTTTTGGTGAATTAGGCGGTCAATTAGGTCAACTAACAGATGGTTTGAACAAAAGTGTGGATGGCTTAAATCAAATCTCAAATGGATTAGGCTCGGCTCAAGACTATATTAAAGGTCTTTCTGAAAACGATAATGGTGCATTCTATCTACCACCTGAGGTTCTTGAAAGTGAAGATTTTGTCCAGGTGCTAGACACTTATATGTCTGAAGATCGAAAAGTTATGACGATTGATGTGATTCTTGAAGCAAATCCTTACTCCAATGAGGCCATCCATCAAGTAGATAAACTAAATGAAGCGGTAAAGAGTGCCACCGCGAATACAAAGCTTGAAAATGCCGTGGTTGCCGTTGGAGGAGTGACAAGAACCAACGCTGACCTTGATGCCATTTCAGGAGAAGATTACTCTCGTACGGTTGTGCTAATGTTAGTAGGGATAACCATCATCTTAGTCATTCTTTTCCGTTCAATGATCATGCCAGCGTATATCATTGCATCGTTGATTTTAACGTTCTACACATCTATGGGAATTAATGAAGCGATCTTTGTTAACCTCCTAGGCTATACAGGAATTAGCTGGGCCGTACCATTCTTCGGCTTTGTAATCTTAATCGCACTTGGAGTCGACTATAGTATCTTCTTAATGGACCGATTTAATGAATATAAGGACCTATCGATTCGTGAAGCAATGCTTGAATCAATGAAAAAAATGGGTACGGTTATCATATCAGCAGCTGTCATTTTAGGTGGAACCTTTGCTGCGATGATGCCTTCAGGAATGCTATCCTTACTACAAATCGCATCCATCGTATTAGTAGGATTATTCCTATACGCCCTTGTGATTCTTCCATTATTCATCCCAGTCATGGTAAGAACCTTCGGAAAAGCCAACTGGTGGCCGTTCTTACGGGAAAAGTAGGATAGATTGTGAGACTCCGCCATGGTTGGCGGGGTTTTTAGTTGGAAATAAAACAACGGATAAGAAAGAAGAGTGGAAAGATACTATACAGGAGGTGAGTGAATTGCAAAATAAAGAAAATGAAGTTGCTGCCATTAATGATGCCAATATTGAGCTAGCCGAAAGACTTGAGGATAGTGAGGTTCATTCTTCAAGTCCAGGTGATACGGAAGCGACGAAAGCGAATTTAGAAATTGATAAGGCCTTCTCCCATGATCAAACGGCCGATCCACTTCCTACTTATGTTATGTATGAAACACCGGCCATTAAGATTAACCCAAAAAGATAGGTGCTGAAGCAAGCTTCAGCACCTTTTTTAATTCATTAATCAAGATCAGTCTTATCGTTTTGATCCTTATTATTTCGCTTGTTTCCTTTGCTATTGTCTCCACTTCCATGTAAGACGCCATGGTTTTCTGGAGAATTTTGGTTCTTGCTGCCTTTATTATACTTTTTAGTCATGTTATGAGCTCCTTTCAAAATTACCTTCGATGATAGTTTGGCTCACAACGGGTTCCTTCAATCATGAAAAAGAAAAAGACCTCCACTACTGGGAGGTCAAAGAAAAAGGGGGAATTACACTTGTACTAATATCATCACCAATGTGTTACCATTTTATACATGTATAGGAAAAAATTTATATAAAAAAGTAGCTTCAGTAATTGGAAGCTACTTTAGTAGATTATTCACGCTATAAATTTTTCCGTTTTCAACCTCTTCAGTAAGAAGCAAGTCAATGAGTGCATCGGCAACAACCTTTGTGCTTCTTAGCATCCCATTTTCTTTATAAGCAATAAATTTATTCACCTCTTGGAAGGAATGTTCCGTTGAAGAGCGTATAACACCTTGCATATCGGTATCCATAATTCCTGGACTATAACCAATAATCGTTGCATGGCCTGAATGGTTTTGTTCTACTGCCACGGTTTTGGTAAACATATTTAATGCTGCCTTTGTGCTACAGTACACACTCCAACCATGAACAGGCCTTTCGGCAGCACCCGATGTAACATTAACAATGGTTAGCTTCGTTCCGTTTGCCTTTTGTAAGAAAAGGTTTGTCGCGATCATCGGAGCAGCAACATTGAGTTGAAGGGACATTTCAATTGCCTCATGATCTAAACTCCCCACTGTGTCAATCGGTTCAACCACACCTGCGTTATTAACGAGTAAAACTTCATTATCTGTACTAGAACAAATGGTCTCGACAACTGTAGAAAAGGCATGTTTGGCATCCCTGCTATTCGTCAAATCACACGTTATATGCTTATAAAATAATCCATTTTCTAAAGCAAGCTGTTTTAGTGCAGGATTTTCATTTCTGGAAATAGAAATGAGCCCAAAATGTTCCTGCAGAACTCTTTCGGCAATCGATGCACCAAGTCCTTTGGAAGCCCCAGTGACAACTGCATACTTCATCACAACACGTCCTCTCATCATATGAGATATTTTACCATACGAGATTAAAAATTATCACATCATAAGTCTTTTTCCGATTGCTGAAATTTGAGGAGCTGATCTTCAATCAAAATATAAATCGAGGTAATAATGCCCGCTACAAGCCAAGAGATTGTGATTAAGTCGTAGCCTAAAATGAGATACAATAAAAAGGATGAAATAAAAGTGAAAAATAAATAGTGGTGAGGGAGAACATGCAATTTATCCATTTACCTTCTCTGCCTTCCAATAGTATTCACTAAAGATCTCCGCAAATGCCTCAATCGTGTTATACAGCTCAGTTAAGTCATTATCCACTCCGCCAAACTCAACGAGAATCGATCCTGTTGATAAATCTTGATTATAGACTCCGTTTCCTTCTGTTAGTCCTTTTGCTAGAACACCGCGACTTAAGTTCGGATATTTTTCATCAATCATTTCATTTAATTCGGTTGCCACTTTTAAATTCTGTTCGTAATTTTTATTTGCCTTTCCGACAACAAAGAAGAGTCTTGCGTAAGATTTTCCATTAATGACCTCTGTTGTTTTTTCTTTTCGAAGTGCATCACGGTGAATATCGATAACATAATCAATAGCATCATTTCCTCCAAGCGCCTCTTGGACGAGTTTACGGGAGAGATCGTAGGAATGATCAGTTGTAAGATTATTTTCTTTTAATAGGTTAGGCATGCTTGTAGTATCATGAAGAACACTAATGCCATTCGTATTTAGTTCTTCAGTAAGCTTTTTCCCAACAGCAATGATATTTGCTGATTCATTGTTACTCGTAGCCTCTTCCGGTTCTTTAGCATTTTTCAATAATGGTAAAAATGACTCCCAGCTATGAGTATGATAGATAAATACACTTTTTTTTCCTGCCACCACTGGGGTGTTTCCACCTTCAGCCTCTTTAAGCATTTCCTTTGCTATTTCTCTTTCTTGTAAGAGTATTTCTACCGGTGGAGCGGATTCGATCGGTAGGTTAGTGAAATTCGTACCGCTACCGGCAACTACGATATTTGTATCAAACACGGAATATCCAGGGAGTTCTCTTCCTAGAAATGTTCTTGTATCCTCCGGTTGAATATTTGTTGCCAGCTTTAGAGCGAGCTTTGATAAGGACGAAACAGTGAAGCTCGCTTTTTCATTATATATATGGTGGTTCTCCGATTTTACAAAATAAACAAGCCATTCATGTGTGTCAATATTCGAAATCCACTTTTTGACGGTTTCAGAAGTAAAGGCATTTGTGTAGGTTGTTGCGATTCCTACAAGTAAGAATGTAGCTATCATGATAGCCACCCAGCCTTGTAAAAAGGTCCATATTGATAGCTTTGAAGACTTCATGTCAACACCTCCATAGCTACTATATGAGCCTATCCACTTTTTCAGAAGAAAAAAAGGAAACAAGCATCGCACGAAAAGAGGAAACCATGTTTTTCACTATTGGAAATATCAATGTCTCACTTTATTCACATTTATACAGTACATTAGTTACAGGACTGGTATGTAATCATTCCCAAACAGGAAAGAAGAGTTGTGCTTTACTAGAATTAAAAATATAATGGAGTATTGAATACCATGTTTTCAGATGGGAGTATTACTATGTCTTCAAATCAACAGCCTTCGTCTAAAATAGACTTTCATTTAATATTTATCTTAATGCTTCTGTTTTTATCGAGCTGTATTGCGATTTACAGCGCGCAATCGACAGGACAATATGATTCAAACTTTTTATTAAAACAGATCATCTGGTATGGAATTGGAATAGGGATTATTGTGGCAGTCATAACACTTGACTCGGACCAGCTTAAAAAGCTCTCCTGGTATGCGTACGGATTTGGTGTCTTCTTATTGGCATTTCTAATTATTGCGCCAACTGGTATTGCACCTGTTATTAATGGGGCTAAGAGTTGGTATAAAGTTCCATTTATGGGATCGTTTCAGCCAGCTGAACTCACGAAGGTCTTTATTATCCTCGCACTTGCAAGGGCAATAGGAGATCATCATGAGAAATACCGAATCAAAACGATTCAAACGGATTTTATCCTATTAGGAAAAATCGTTCTTATTACGATGGTACCTTTACTGCTCGTCATGCAACAACCGGATTTAGGAACATCTCTAGTGATGATTGCGATTATGATAGGGATGATTTTTATATCGGGGGTATCATGGAAGATTCTTCTCCCGATCTTTTCATCAGGAATCACTTTGATCGGAGTCATTTTCTACTTAGTACTATGGAAACCTGAAATACTAGAAAAGTATCTCGGAGTTAAGGAGTATCAGTTTGGGAGAATCTATTCCTGGATTGATCCTTACAATTATCAAAGTTCTACCGGCTTTCAGCTGACCCGTTCCTTGCTTGCTATTGGTTCAGGAGAAACGACAGGAAAGGGTTACGGTACGAGAGAAGTATACTTGCCAGAAAGTCATACAGATTTTATCTTTAGTATTGTGGGCGAAGAATTTGGTTTTGTCGGAGCTAGCGTTATTATTAGTTTGTTTTTCTTACTGATCTACCATATTACAAAGGTTGGTATGGAAACGAAAAATGAGTTTTATACGTATATTTGTGTCGGGATTATTAGTATGATTACCTTCCACGTGTTTCAAAATATCGGAATGACGATTGGTCTTTTACCAATCACGGGAATTCCGCTTCCATTCATTAGTTATGGGGGAAGTTCCATCATGGGGAATTTCCTTGCAATTAGCTTAATCTTCTCGATTCGCTATCACCATAAAAAGTATATGTTTTCAAGTGATGATTAAAAACCCTCGCCGATATGGCGAGGGTTTTTTAGGGGAGTACTCCTTGTTATATTGAGGGGGTAATAACAGGAGCTAGTCATATATATCAAATTTAAGAAGTTAACTTATTTTAAGAAATACTTTTCGATATCATCAAGCATCAGGTTCGCTGCGACAACTCCGCCAGCTGTATTCCAGATGGCATCATCAATTTTATAAACATTACCTTGCTTAGCAACCTCAAGGTTTTTAAATAGTGGATCTTCAATCCATTCCTTCTCTACTTGAGTAGCGGCTCCGTCACCTGTTTCATAAGTGAAATAGAATAGAATGTCTCCATCCATCAATGGAATCTGTTCTTTTGTTGCACCTTTGATCGCGAATTCATTCACATCTTGACTTTCAGGACGAGCAAAACCTAATTGATCTAATACCACACCAGAGAAAGAGTCCTTTTGATATATACGAACATCAGCCGCTAAGAAACGAACGATAGATACTTTTTTCTGAAGCTGGTCACCAAGCTCTGTTTTTAAGTCAGCAACACGAGTATCGTAATCAGAAATCACTTTGTTTCCTTCATCTACTTTATTTAACGCTTTTGCGTAAAGCTCAAAGTTTTCCTTCCAGTCTCCACGTAATGTTTCAGAGAATACGGTAGGAGCAATGGCACTTAATTGATCGTAAATGGATTCTTGACGCATTTTATTTCCAATAATTAAATCCGGTTGTAAAGCAGCAATGGCTTCAAGATTTACTTGTGTATCTGTTTCAAATCCAACTACTTGAACATCCTTCATATCATCAGCAATATGCTCGTACCAAGGATCTCCATTTGCTGTCCAAGATTGTACCGCTCCAACAGGAGTTACTCCTAATGCTAATAAGGCTTCAGTTCCTTCATTTGTTAAAATAACAACCTTTTTAGGTGTATCAGCAATAGTAGTTGTCCCCATTGCGTGCTCAACAGTATAGCTTGTATTTTCTGCCTTCGCATCCTCTTTTTTGCTATCTGTGGATGCTTCTTCGTTGCTTCCGCATGCTGCTAGAAGACTAAGAATTAAGATGGTTAACATAGTGAAAGAAAATTTAATAAGTTTCATAAGTTCCTCCTACAATGAATGTATGTAATTGTTAATGATAATCATTTTCACTTACGGGTATTATCATAAAATGAATTGGAAGGGGTGTCAATAGGCAATTGAGATTTATTTTCATTTAGATAATAAAATAATAGGGAATTACCTAATGAAAATGATTCTCAAAATCATTGACAGTGTGTATGGCATCCAATAGACTGAATCTTGTAAGCAGTAACAATATGTAGAAAAGGATAAGAAGGATGCTGTTAAAAAATAATTTTCAAAGAATAGTTGGACTCATTTTTATCGTTTTATTATTTCTCTATTTAATAGGTGCAAGCATTGTATATGGGTATACCGATACATCGTGGAAAATGGCATGGGAAGCATTTCAAAACAATAATGGATCAAACGAGCATTTAGTAATTGAAACAGTGCGATTACCAAGAGCATTAATTGCAGCTGCAGTAGGTACTAGCCTCGCCATCGCAGGTGCTTTGATGCAAACATTAACAAAGAATCCATTGGCATCACCTAGCATTTTTGGCATAAACGCTGGGGCAGGTTTTGCTGTGGTTATCGCTGTATCACTTTTTCAAATTAGTCATTTACAAGCCTTTGCGTGGATTGCATTTCTTGGTGCAGCTGTTGCGGCTATCAGCGTCTATTTCATCGGTTCCCTCGGACGAGAAGGACTCACTCCGATGAAGTTAACATTGGCTGGTGCAGCGATTGCTGCGATGTTCTCCTCCTTTACACAAGGTTTTCTTGTATTAAGTGAAGTCGCACTAGAACAGGTATTGTTTTGGTTAGCTGGTTCTATTCAAGGGAGAAAGCTCGAAATTCTTGTTTCTGTTATCCCTTACCTTGTCGTTGGATGGATAGGTGCGTTACTTCTCTCCTCCAAGCTTAACGTTTTATCCATGGGAGAAGATGTGGCTAAAGCACTTGGCATTCGTACGGGTTTATTAAAAATTGGAATCGGTGTAATTGTCATTTTATTAGCAGGTGGGTCGGTAGCAGTGGCGGGTCCTGTCGGCTTTATTGGAATTGTGATTCCGCATATTACAAGAAGTATGGTCGGAATTGATCATAAATGGGTTATTCCCTATTCCGCATTTTTAGGAGCCATTCTATTGCTTTTGGCTGATATTCTTGCAAGGTATGTCATTATGCCTGAGGAAGTACCAGTCGGCGTGATGACAGCGATCATTGGGACTCCTTTCTTTATCTATATTGCTAGAAGGGGGTTTAACGCAAAGTGAAGCAATATCAAAATCTTCGATGGTTTCAAGGGAAAGTGTCTATATTAATAGATAGAAAAGCAAGCTTTGTCATGCTTTGCTTGCTGATCGTAACAATGTCTATTTTCATTATTAGTACGGGTTTAGGTGATATGAAAATAAACCCTGTCACGGTGGTCTCGGTCTTCTTTGGTGGGGGTACGGAAATGGAAAAGCTCGTGGTTCAATCCTTTCGTCTGCCAAGAATCATTGTCGCTTTAGTCGTAGGAATGTCACTGGCTGTGGCTGGGGGAATTTTACAGGGGATGATTAGAAATCCATTAGCGTCACCAGATGTTCTTGGAATTACTGGCGGAGCATCAACAGCCGTTGTACTATTTTTGGCCATCTTTAGTAATGAAAGCAATGCATTAACGGTTAGCATTCAATGGATGCCGCTTGCAGCTTTTATTGGATCAGCTGTTGCGGGTTTACTCGTCTATATCTTTGCATGGAAAAACGGAGTATCCCCGGTTCGGCTTGTATTAATAGGGATCGGTTTATCAGCCCTTTTCCAAGCATTAACTACAATGATGATGCTCCTTGGCCCAATTTACCGGGCAAGCCAAGCAAATATTTGGATTACAGGAACGGTCCATGGCTCAACTTGGAGCAATGTGTTTACGATTGTTCCGTGGGCATGCACGCTCATGTTTTTGGCCTTTTTTATGGCTAGAAAAGTGAATGTGCTAGGATTAGGAGATGATGTAGCCACAAGTGTAGGGACTTCTGTGCAAAAACTAAGATTCGTGCTGTTGCTCATAAGTACAGCTTTAATAGGAAGTTCTGTTGCTTTTGCCGGAGGGATTGGTTTTGTTGGTCTCATGGCACCACATATGGCTCGGCGCCTAGTGGGCTCAGTATATGGGGCGTTACTACCGGTCTCCGCTTTGATCGGTGCCATTTTGGTCATGGTCGCCGATTTGATTGGCCGAACGATGTTCTCTCCATTAGAAATTCCAGCAGGCGTATTTACAGCAGGTATCGGTGCACCGTACTTTATTTATCTTCTTTTTAAAACAAGAAATGCATAAGGTCAGGGAAGGAGTACGAATAAGGATGAAAAAAGCTATTGAAACGAAACAATTAACACTTTCATATGGTGACTCCATCATTATAGATGAATTAAATTTAACAATTCCAAAAGGCGAAATTACTGTATTTATCGGTGGAAATGGATGCGGAAAATCAACTCTTCTACGGTCAATCGCTCGGCTATTAAAGCCAAAAAGCGGAGAAATCGTTTTAAATGGAAAAGAAATTGCCAAGATGTCCTCAAAAGATGTGGCAAAGCAAATGGCTGTGTTGCCTCAGGGGCCAGTTGCTCCTGAGGGTTTGACGGTTCTTCAGCTGGTGAAACAAGGGCGCTATCCCTACCAAACATGGCTGAAGCAATGGTCTAGTGAGGATGAAGAAAAGGTCTATGAAGCGCTTGAAGCAACCGGTTTGCTCGATTTGAAGGAACGGTCAGTAGACTCTCTTTCAGGAGGTCAACGTCAGAGAGCATGGATTGCGATGACATTAGCACAGGATACAGACTTTATTCTTTTGGACGAACCAACCACCTATTTAGATATGACACATCAAATAGAAATACTAGATTTATTATTTGAGCTGAATGAGAGGGAAAATCGGACGATCGTGATGGTGCTTCATGACTTAAATTTAGCGTGTCGTTATGCACATAATATCGTTGCAGTAAAGGATAAGAAAATAGCAGCTATGGGGAAACCCGAGGATGTAGTGACAAGAGGTCTTGTGAAAAGGGTATTCGACATGGATTGCGAAATCTCCATTGACCCCTTATTCGGAACGCCGCTTTGCATCCCATATGGAAAGGGAAGAACGGTATTTAGACAGGCAGGAGCAGTCAATGGATAAATTTTTTTCAGAAACAGAATTAAGTCAACTGAAGAATTACCGATTTACATTGGAAAAGGTTCATCAGGAATCTGATTTATCGATTACGTTAAGTGAGCTTCTTCAAAAAGATCAGCTTCGAACCTTTATCAGTCGGGCTTCCGAGCATATTGGTTCGCCGAATGTAAAAGTGACAGCGTCCATGTTTATTAAAAGATACGCTTTTCTATCAGCTATTTATTTGTATGCGATGACCGCTTTTAACAAACGATTTCATATACAGCTCGAGCATATGCATCTTCAAACAGACGAACAAGATCCACTCTGGCTGCCTACGTTCTTTTTCTCAGAGTGGAGAATCAGTGAACCAACAGGTGATAGAGACCAATGGAGATATGAAGCCATTGCTGACTTTTTCTCCAATATCGTTACTCCTATTGTGGAGAGTGTGAAGACGGAGTCCAAGCAATCCAAACTCGTATTATGGGAAAATATTGCGATTTATATTTTTTGGCTGTATGAATCCGTGTTGTCTGAACATGAAGATGAAGAGGTTCGTGGCCGTGCAGTGGAAGACCTACACTTCATTGCTCAACAAGCACCTGGCTCATTGTTTGGGAGTTATCACGAAAATCCCATAAAAAAGCATTTTCATGTAAAACGTTATATTCCTGAGCTTGGAGAAGAAGTTCGTGTACGAACCACGTGTTGCTTCTTTTATGCTTTAACAGGAACATCGGACCGTTGTAAAATTTGTCCACAAACTTGTAATCGACCAAAAAGGTACATAAGAACGGAGGGAACTCGTGAGCAATAACTTAGATGAAAAGATCAATGGACTATTAACTAAATATACCGAGTTGCTACTAGGTGAGGCAGATGCTGATCATGTGGAAAAAGTGAAGGCGTGGATCCTGTACTCTCACATGAGCAAATCAATGCCAGCTCTTGTTAAGCATTGGAACGACACGTATCCTGATGCTAAGAATGAGATTAAGGAAACAATTAATGAAATCAAAGAATTAAATGAAGCGCACAGACAAGCGAAGGAATAAAGCCGAGTCCAAATGGGTTCGGTTTTTTCATGGTCCGATCTTGTTCGATTCCTTTCCATCATCGTAGGAAATGACGATCGGAAATGGTAAAATGACAGGTAGAAACGCTTAGCTTTTCCTTTTCATATAGCTATAGTAAACGCTTGCAGGAGGGATAACACAATGGAACAATTGATGAGAGATTTCTTTTTATTCCTTTCTAAAAACAAAGCATTAACTAGACTAGCAAAGCGATATGGATTAAGATTCGGTGCATCACGGTTTGTTGCTGGTGAAACAATTGAACTCGCAACACGTGTTATTCAAGACCTCAATAAAAATGGTCTACTTGTTACAATCGATTATTTAGGGGAATTTGTCGACAATGAGAAAGAAGCAAATGAAATGGCTGACAACTCCATTCTTGCGATAGAAGCTATAGGGCGGGAAAAACTCCAATCACAATTATCATTAAAAATGACGTCGATGGGATTAGATATTTCTGATGACGTTGTTCTTCACAATATGAGAAGAATACTAGAAGCAGCAAAAAAGAACGATGTGTTCGTAACGATAGATATGGAAAACTACTCTCGTGCACAGAAAACAATCGATATTTTTAAGATATTAAAAAGTGAATATGACCATGTTGGTACAGTCATCCAGGCCTATTTATATCGAACGGAAAAGGATATTGCAGAACTGAACCACTATCATCCGAACCTACGCTTAGTAAAGGGAGCTTATAAAGAATCCCCGGAGGTAGCCTTTCCAGTAAAAAAAGACGTGGATGAAAATTTCAAAAAGATTATTAAGATGCATATGCTAAACGGAAATTACACGGCTGTTGCCACCCACGATGATGCGATTATTGAATACACCAAGCATTTAGCCAAAACCAATGCCATAAGCACTGACCAATTTGAATTCCAGATGCTCTACGGCATCCGACCGGAACGGCAAGTTGAACTTGTTGAAGAAGGGTATAAAATGAGAGTATACGTCCCGTATGGAACCGACTGGTACGGCTACTTCATGCGCCGTCTAGCCGAACGCCCAGCAAATGTAGCCTTCGTACTAAAGGGTATGTTTAAAAAATAAGTAAGGAACTACCCATTCGTTTGAGTGGGTAGTTTTTTATGTCCTTCGAAGGATGAAGGGAGTTAAGAACTTTAAATTGAACAATATTTTGCAGCTATTTAAAGGGGGCAACGTCCTTCAACAGGTGAATGAAGAACGTTAGAAAGGCTTGGAAAGGGGGTAACGTCTTTCAACAGGTGAATGAAGAACGTTAGGAAGGCTTGGAGAGGGGGCAACGTCCTTCAACAGGTGAATGAAGAACGTTAGGAATGCTTGGAAAGGGGGCAACGTCCTTCAACAGGTGAATGAAGAACGTTAGGAAGGCTTGGAGAGGGGGCAACGTCCTTCAACAGGTGAATGAAGAACGTTAGGAAGGCATGGAAAGGGGGCAACGTCCTTCAACAGGTGAATGAAGAACGTTAGGAAGGCTTGGAAAGGGGGCAACGTCTTTCAACAGGTGAATGAAGAACGTTAGGAAGGCTTGGAAAGGGGGCAACGTCCTTCAACTACGACCCCAACAAAAAAACGTACCCGACACCATATCGAGTGCGGGTACACTTATCATTATTTTTTATACTGGTTGTTCTGGCTGTTTCGTTTTCCACCACCATCATTTTCAACAGTTGGGCCAGCATCACCCTTTACGCTAGCGGCACTTACGCCAGCCTTTGATGGATTTTTCTTTATCTTTGCCATGTGTACACCCCCAAACTTTTTCCCTCGTGTATAACATATCCACAATCATAGGATTCTATTGACCGCATAAAATAATGTAAATTTCAAAAAATTTTCAAATTTCAACGACAAAGGATTGCGTAATATTTTTAAATATCTTATGATAAAAGTAACCAAAAATGAATGAGTATTCATTCAAACTAATGAATCCACTCAAAAAAAGCTAAAGGGGGAGACAAAAGTTGATCCAACAAATTAAAAAGGCTGCCGTTTTAGGCTCGGGGGTAATGGGGTCTGGTATAGCCGCACACCTTGCCAATATCGGGATTCCAACATTGCTATTAGATATTGTTCCGCGCGAACTAACTGAAGACGAGAAGAAAAAGGGGTTAACACTAGAAGATAAAGCAGTCAGAAATCGTATCAGCCAAACAGCAGTACAAAAGCTGTTAAAGCAAAAACCTGCACCATTAACCTCAAAAAACAATTTAACCCTCATCGAAGCAGGAAACTTTGAAGATGATCTATCAAGACTTAGTGAAGTTGACTGGATAATTGAAGTAGTTGTCGAAAACTTAGCCATTAAGCAGCAGATTTTCAAGAAGGTTGATCAATATCGAAAGCCTGGTAGCTTTGTAAGCTCAAATACATCTGGTATTTCTGTAGAGGCAATGGTAGAAGGCCGCTCTGAAGACTTCCAACAGCATTTCCTTGGTACTCACTTTTTTAATCCACCTAGATACTTAAAGCTTTTAGAAATCATTCCAACTCAGCATACTTCACCCGATGTACTTCATTTTATGAAGCAGTACGGTGAAGATATTCTCGGAAAAGGTGTGGTTATCGCTAAGGACACGCCAAATTTTATTGCTAACCGAATTGGTACGTACGGTCTGTTAGTGACAGTAAGGGAAATGTTAAAAGGTGGATACAGTGTTGGAGAAGTGGATTCTGTAACAGGACCGCTAATCGGACGACCGAAGAGTGCAACCTTCCGTACATTGGATGTAGTTGGACTAGATACTTTTGCGCACGTAGCAAAAAACGTATATGACCAAGTAAATGGTGCAGAGAAAGAAGTATTTGAGGTACCTGCCTTTATGAATCAAATGCTTGAAAAAGGGTGGCTTGGAAGCAAATCTGGTCAAGGGTTCTTCCTGAAAAAAGGGAAAGAAATACTTGAATTAGATCCGGCCACTCTTGAATACGTAGAACGAAAAAAATTAAAAACCTCCTCTATTGAAATGAGTAAACAGGAAAAGGGCTTAGTAAATAAAATGAAAGCGCTTGTATATGCAAACGATCGTGCAGGAGAACTACTATGGAATATTTTTAGTCCAGTACTTGTGTATTCTGCGGATTTACTCGGTACGATTGCCGATGATATCGTCGCGATTGATCGTGCCATGAAATGGGGCTTTGGTTGGGAGCAAGGTCCATTTGAAGTATGGGATGCTATTGGACTAGAAAAATCAATTGCCAAAATGGAGAAAGACGGTCTGGCCGTTCCAAGCTGGATAAAGGAAATGCTAGCAAATGGCCATACCAGCTTTTATAAGGAAGAAGAGAACGGTGATCTTTTCTTCTATACCAATGGTGAATACAGGCTTGTCGAAGAAAACCAAAAGGTTATTAACCTGAAAAAAATCAAAAAACAGCGTGGCGTGATTAAGAAAAATAGTGGTGCAAGCTTGATTGATCTTGGAGATGGAGTGGCCCTTCTAGAATTCCACTCACAAAGTAATGCCATTGGGCTTGATATTGTGCAAATGATTAATTTTGCTGTTGATGAAGTGGAAAAGAATTTCAAGGGCTTAGTGATTGGGAATCAAGGGAAGAACTTCTGCGTCGGTGCAAATCTTGCCATGATTCTAATGGAAGCACAAGATGATAATATTTTTGAAATTGATATGGTTGTTCGTCACTTCCAGCAAGCGATGATGAAAATTAAGTACAGTACAAAGCCGGTTGTTGCCGCACCATTTGCGATGACCCTTGGTGGTGGAGCAGAGGTTTGCCTACCGACTGCACATATTCAAGCGACTATGGAAACGTATATGGGACTCGTGGAAGTCGGGGTAGGTCTTATCCCTGGTGGTGGCGGAAACAAAGAGCTATACATGAAATTCTTAAATAGCATGCCAAACGGAGTTCCATTTGACCTTCAAAATGTGGCGAATAAAGTGTTTGAAACGATTGCGATGGCAAAGGTGTCCACATCGGGAGAGGAAGCGCGTGAAAACAACTTCTTGAATAAAGCAGATGCTGTCAGTGTAAACGGAGACCACCAGCTTTATGATGCGAAGCAGGCTGTTCTAGCACTTTATGACAAAGGGTATAAGCCACCCGTTCGAAAGAAAATTCCAGTCGTAGGTGAAACGGGTTATGCCACCTTACTTTTAGGAGCACAAACGATGCATTACTCGGGATATATTTCAGAGCATGATTTAAAAATTGCAAAGAAACTAGCTTATGTGATAGCAGGCGGAAAAGTGCCTTTCGGAACAGAAGTCGATGAACAATACTTGCTTGACCTAGAAAAAGAGGCATTCTTGAGCTTAACTGCAGAGCCAAAATCGCAAGCAAGAATGCAGCATATGCTTCTAAAAGGAAAGCCGTTGCGAAACTAATAGATTAATAGAGTGATAGTAGCATAAATAGGAAGCGAGGGAACGTGATGAGAGAAGCGGTTATCGTTGCTGGAGCACGAACTCCAGTCGGAAAATCAAAAAAAGGGTCGCTTGCCAGTGTTAGACCTGATGATCTCGGTGCACTGGTTGTAAAAGAAACCTTAAAGCGGGTAGGAAATTACGATGGAAATATTGATGACTTAATTATTGGATGTGCTATGCCTGAAGCAGAGCAAGGGTTAAATATGGCGCGGAATATTGGGGCACTTGCTGGGCTTCCTGATACAGTCCCTGCAATCACCATCAATCGTTATTGTTCATCAGGGCTTCAATCGATTGCCTATGCGGCAGAAAAGATCATGATTGGTCATGCCGACACCATCATTGCGGGTGGAGCAGAATCCATGAGCTTAGTACCAATGATGGGTCATGTAGTAAGACCCAATGTCAAACTCGCTGAAACAGCTCCTCAGTACTATATGGGGATGGGGCATACAGCAGAAGAGGTAGCAAAGAAATTTGGAATTTCTCGTGAAGATCAGGATGCTTTTGCGGTTAGAAGTCATCAAAAAGCAGCGAAAGCTCTTCAAGAAGGAAAGTTTGTTGATGAAATTGTACCAGTAGACGTTATTCTTCGCTCGGTTGGAAAAGAAAATAAACTAATCGAAAAACCATTCGTTTTTAGTCAAGACGAGGGGGTTCGTCCTGAGTCAACCGTAGAAACATTGGCGAAGCTTCGTCCAGCCTTTTCGGTAACAGGAACCGTTACAGCAGGGAATTCCTCGCAAACAAGTGATGGAGCCGCAGCCGTCATGGTAATGGATCGTGAAAAAGCAGAGGCTAGTGGACTCACGCCACTTGTCAAATTCCGGTCATTCGCTGTTGGAGGTGTGCCACCTGAAATTATGGGGATCGGCCCAGTTGTAGCCATTCCAAAAGCACTAAAGCTTGCTGGATTAGAGTTATCGGATATCGGATTATTTGAACTAAATGAAGCCTTCGCTTCTCAATCGATTCAAGTCATTCGTGAGCTAGGAATTGATGAGGAAAAGGTAAATGTGAACGGTGGAGCGATTGCACTAGGTCATCCACTTGGCTGTACCGGAGCTAAGCTAACCCTTTCTTTAATTCATGAAATGAAGCGACGTAATCAACAATTTGGGGTTGTTACGATGTGTATCGGTGGCGGAATGGGTGCTGCCGGAGTGTTCGAACTTTTATGATAGAACGGAGGAAAAAAGATGACTAATCAAACAGATAAATTAATTAAAGGTGGAAGCTTTCTAATCGAAGATGTTTCCTATGATCGAGTCTTTACTCCAGAGGATTATACAGATGAGCAAAAAATGATCGCAAAAATGACAGAGGACTTTGTTACCAATGAAGTTCTCCCACAAGTGGAGCATATTGAAAATCACGAATTTGAACGTTCGGTAAAACTTTTAAAAGAAGCTGGTGAACTCGGTCTTCTAGGCGCTGACGTTCCGGAAGAGTATGGTGGCTTGGCTCTAGATAAAATCAGTTCTGCACTAATTGCAGAAAAAATGTCTCGTGCAGGTGGTTTTTCCATTTCACACGGTGCACATGTTGGAATCGGGTCGCTACCAATCGTATTGTTTGGGAACGAAGAACAAAAGCAAAAATACTTACCTACACTAGCGACGGGTGAAAAGCTGGCTGCCTATGCATTAACAGAACCAGGCTCGGGTTCAGATGCATTAGGGGCAAGAACCACGGCTGTTTTAAATGCAGAAGGAACCCACTATGTGCTTAACGGAGAAAAGCAATGGATTACAAATGCTGGCTTTGCCGATGTATTTGTTGTTTATGCAAAAATTGATGGCGAACATTTCTCTGCTTTTATCGTAGAAAGAGAGTTTTCGGGCGTGTCTGTTGGTCCAGAAGAAAAGAAGATGGGTATTAAGAGTTCCTCCACTCGTACATTGATTTTAGAAGATGCTCAAGTACCGGTAGAAAACCTTTTAGGAGAGTATGGCAAAGGCCATATTATCGCCTTTAACATTTTAAATATTGGTCGTTATAAGCTTGGGGTAGGTGCAGTCGGTGGTTCTAAGGCGGCGTTTGAAATTACGACGAAGTACACGAACCAACGTCAACAATTTAAAACAAAGCTATCTCAATTCAATTTAACAAAAGAAAAACTAGCCACCATGGCTTCCAGAATTTATGCAGCAGAAAGCTCTGTCTACCGTACAGTTGGACTTTTCGAAGAACGCATGAGTAAGCTATCGGACGAAGAAGTGAAGAATGGGAAAGCGGTAGCGGCATCAATTGCTGAATATGCAATTGAGTGTTCATTAAATAAGTTTTTCGCGACGGAAGTGTTGGATTATGTAGCGGATGAAGGCGTACAGCTTCACGGTGGCTACGGCTTTATGAGTGAGTATGAAATTGAACGAGTGTACCGCGATTCTAGAATTAACCGAATTTTTGAGGGCACAAACGAAATCAATCGACTATTAGTGCCAGGTACTTATTTGAGAAAAGCATTTAAAGGGGAACTTCCTTTATTCCAGAAAGCACAGGCCCTTCAAGAGGAGCTAATGATGCTTATGCCAGAAGAGCCAGGGGATGCCCCGTTAGCTCAAGAAAAGTATTTAGTGAAAAATGCAAAGAAAATCGGACTTCTTGCAGCAGGCCTAGCAGCGCAAAAGTTTGGTAAAGCACTTGAGCGTGAGCAGGAGATCTTAGTGAACATCGCCGATATCGTATCTAATGCTTATGCGATGGAATCAGTGGTTCTACGAACAGAAAAAGCAATCGCTAAGGACGGAGAAGAAAAGAGCAAGCAAAAGCTTTTATACACACAAATCTTCTGTCAGGAAGCGTTCAATGAAATTGAGCAGCATGCAAAGGAAACACTTGTTGCAACAGAAACAGGTGATGCACTGCGCATGATGATTTCCGCCCTACGTAAATTTATAAGACACACTCCAATTAACGTTATTGCGAAAAAGCGAGAAGCATCCGAAAAACTAATCGAAGCAGAAAAATTTGTTCTATAACTACAAAATCCCCCCCCCTTTAAATAGATGAAGGGGGGATTTGTTCGTAAAGTAGAAAATCCACGGAAATTTCGTAGTCAAAGTTATGAATTTGTACCTAATTATGTTAATATGCAATTGAAAGTGTAAAAGGATGGTGGTAACATGGCATTGACCTTCTATTGGTATCCGAAATGTGGAACCTGTCGAAACGCGAAAAAATGGCTGGATTCTCACAATATTGAGTATCAAGAGGTACATATCGTAGAGCAGCCTCCTTCAAAAGCGGAACTTCAATCCTACTATAAAGCAAGTGGACTTGAGCTGAAAAAATTCTTCAACACGAGCGGACAAAAATACCGCGAGCTCGGTGTAAAAGATAAAATCGCAACATCTTCAGAGGACGAGCTTCTTGAGCTTCTTTCCTCGGATGGAATGTTAATCAAGCGCCCATTGCTAACAGATGGAGAGAAAGTAACGCTTGGCTTTAAGGAAGCAGACTATGAAAAAGTATGGCTTACAAAGTAACCAACAATTAATACATAATATGGAGGGGTTTTATCGTGAGTACACCAAAGGATCTACGTTATTCTGAAGAACATGAATGGGTAAAAACAGAAGGAAATACCGTTCGTATCGGTATTACACATTTCGCTCAATCGGAGCTTGGTGACATCGTGTTTGTTGAACTTCCAGAAGTAGGTGACACAGTAACTGCTGATGAGCCATTCGGTAGCGTTGAATCTGTTAAAACAGTTTCTGAACTTTACGCTCCAGTAAGCGGAAAAGTAGTAGAAGTAAACGAAGATTTAAACGACAGCCCAGAGTTCGTTAATGAGTCACCATATGAAAAAGCTTGGATGATTGTTGTTGAGCCAACTGACGCAAGTGAAGTGGATAACCTAATGACAGCTGAGCAATACGAAGAAATGATTAACGAAGACTAATCACAAGAGGCACCTTTTAGGTGTCTTTTATTGTCTCTTTTTTTTCTAGCAAACATGGGCATGCTACTCCTAAGACAGAAAAGAAAGGGATGGCTTACAACATGACTTTGCAGCAAGGAAAATTAGATATTACAGACCGTGTTGTCGGAAAGCTTCAAAATGGCGAAATAGTGCTTTATCTAGAGAATGAGAAAATCGGAAAGGTTACTTTACCGAGTGGGAGTGATATGCAGCTTGAGCATCATTTTGAAAGTGCTGGAGAGAAAATTTTCCAGCTTGTGTCCACTCCATCCAGCGACGAACCCAGATATACGGATTGTGATGAAGGTGGATGGTGTTAATTCTAGGGCAGCGGTTTTTTTCCGCTGTTTATTTTTTTATAATCGTAAATAGTTAGAGGAATTGTACACCTCTTTCGAGAATAATGAATAAAGTAAAGAAAATACAACATGTTCACAGGTGATGCATATGACTGAAATGAGACCTGAAAAAGTAATTATTGTGGAAGGTACGTCAGACAAAAAGAAGGTGCAAAAGGTTATTAAGGAGCCTGTAGACATTATTTGTACAAATGGAACGATATCTCTTTCGAAACTCGATGAAATCATTGATGATTTGTTTGGAAAGGATGTCTATATCCTTGTCGATGCTGATGAAGCTGGAGAAAAGCTTCGAAGACTTTTCAAACGGGAATTTCCAGAAGCAGACCATTTATACATCGATCGAACTTACAGGGAGGTCGCTACTGCACCAGAACATCATTTAGCTACTGTACTGCTTGGGGCAAACATCGACGTCTTTACGCAATTTTTAGACAAAGTGTAAGAAGGGGTAACAACATGCAAGAGTTGCTGGATAATAATAGGGAACGGCTCCTCTCAGCTGAGGAAACAAAATTTCTCTACTTGTACACACCATTATGTGGTACATGCCAAGTGGCAGGAAAAATGTTAAGGGTCGTTGAAGAGCTTTTGCCACACCATAACTGGTTAAAGGCAGATTTGAATTTTGTGTCGGACTTAGCTGAACAATATTCGATTGAGTCCGTTCCCTGTTTACTTGTTATAAGAAACAATGAACTGGTTAAGAAAATTTATGCTTTTCAATCGGTACCATTTTTATATGAAAGCTTAAAATCTTTTTAGGAATCAGACGGTACATGTCTGATTTTTTTATTTGTGGATTTCCTAATCTCTTCGACAGTAAAAGTAATTTCGTTCAAAAAGTTGACATATTTCTCGGGAAATGAACTCTAACTACAGCATTCGATACAAAGCTTGTTAGATACCCCTGACAAACGCCCCGAAAATTTGTCGAAAAGATATTAAAGGTAAGCCTTCTCTCAAAGTGGAATATATATGTAGTCGTATTTTTAGAGGAGGAAGACCGATGCTTGTTCAGTTACAAAGAACAGTAAATGAATGGAATAACCGAAGTCATTTACTGCCTTTTTTAAAGAAGGCACCAGTTGTTATTTGTATTAGATCAGAAGATGAGGCCTTCTTTATCCATATAAATAATGGGAACGTTGAACTTTTACTCAAAACTGACCATCATCATATTGACGCACATCTTCAAGGACAGAAGGAACATATCATATCTTTGCTCTCTGGGGAAATCAAGCTAAGGCAAGCGACATTAACGAATTTAATTTCCTTACGGGCAACATTTAGAACAGCTCTTTATTTAGAAACCTTGTTCTTTTTAGTAAAACCATATAAGCATGTTAATAATTTATGAAATTTTTCTGAACTTTCTAAATTGTTGTTGACTTACCAATTTTACCCATGATACCATCAACTACGTGATTAATAAAAATATTCTTATCATGAGTGGTGGAGGGACTGGCCCTTTGATGCCCGGCAACCGGTGGTATACACGGTGCTAAATCCAGCAGAGGAAACTCTGGTAGATAAGAAGAGACACTACCACCCCCTCTTCTTAGGATGAGGGGGTTTTTAAAATAATATTTTTTTGGGAGGGAATGGAATGACAGAACAGAAGAAGTATCGGTTAGAAACGCTTGGAGTACATGGAGGATTGAGCCCAGATCCTACTACAGGAGCAAGAGCGGTACCGATTTATCAAAACAATGCTTATCAATTTAAAAACACTGAGCATGCTGCTAATCTCTTTGCACTAGCTGAAACTGGATATATTTATACACGCATTCATAATCCAACTACTACTGTATTCGAAGAAAGAGTTGCCCTGCTAGAAGGTGGAGTAGGAGCACTTGCAGTATCGAGTGGAATGGCAGCGATTACACTGGCGATTCTTAATCTGGCTGAAGCAGGGGATGAAATCGTTGCGGCTTCTAATCTATATGGAGGTACATATAATCTATTTGCCGTTACACTACCTAAATATGGGATACAAGTAAAGTTTGTGGATTCGACCAATCCAGAGAACTTTAAACAAGCTATTACAGAGAAAACAAAGGCGGTATTTGCAGAGACCATTGGAAACCCAAGCTTGCGAATTTTGGATATCGAAAAAGTAGCAAAGGTCGCACATGATGCAGGCATTCCGCTAGTAATCGATAATACCTTTGCTACTCCTTATTTATGTCGTCCAATCGAGCATGGTGCGGATATTGTCATTCATTCGGCAACAAAATGGCTTTTAGGGAATGGTACGACTCTTGGAGGTATTATCGTGGATGGCGGAAAGTTTGATTGGAATTCGTCAAAGTTTCCTGGATTTACAACCCCTGATGCAAGCTATCATGATATTGTATATAGTG
Source organism: Robertmurraya korlensis (assembly GCF_023715225.1). Classification (GTDB taxonomy): domain Bacteria; phylum Bacillota; class Bacilli; order Bacillales; family Cytobacillaceae; genus Robertmurraya_A. The sequence goes on along the minus strand of NZ_JAMBNS010000003.1, from coordinate 318,338 downwards.
AAGCAATTGGTGCTGCAGCTTATATTGTAAAAGCAAGAGTTCAATTACTACGTGATCTAGGTCCAGCATTAAGCCCTCAAAATGCGTTTCAATTCACACTTGGGCTAGAAACTTTGCATGTGAGAATGAAGGAGCATGTGGCAAATACGAAGAAGGTAGTAGAGTATCTAGAAGCACATCCTGCGGTTAATTGGGTGATGTACCCAGGAAATGAAAAGCATCCAGATTATGAGCTTGGGAAGAAATACTTACCTAAAGGAGCAGGTTCTATCGTTGTTTTTGGAATCGATGGAGGTCGTGAGTCCGGAGCAACTTTCATAAATAGTCTCAATCTTTGGGCGCATGTTGCCAATGTTGGCGATGCAAAAAGCTTAGTCATTCATCCAGCAAGCACAACTCATCAACAGCTTGACTCTGAGGGATTAAAAGCAGCAGGTGTTCCAGAGGATTTAATTCGTCTATCAATCGGAATTGAAAATGTTGAGGATTTAGTTGAAGACTTAGAGCAAGCGATTACATTGGCGACTGGGAAAACATCGCTTACTAGCCATGTGTAATCCATAAGATTTATTGTCGAAATTTATCGTTGACACTCCGGTTTTTCCGTGTTACGATAGCAATCGTGATTAAGACTACAACGTAAAGTTCATATAAATTGATAAGCTCTTATCAAGAGAGGTGGAGGGATGTGCCCTATGAAGCCCGGCAACCGTCAAATTTTTGAAATGGTGCCAATTCACACAAAGCATATTGCTTTGATAGATGAGAGAAAGGTGATTGTTTCTGCCTTTCTGCTCATGCAGAAAGGTTTTTTTTTGTTCATTTAGATAGTTCTCATTCGAATAGGAATGGTACGAATGATAGAACCTAAGTGGTAATGAAGCCTTCTGTTGCATGATCCTATGTAGTTTTATCAGAATAATCGGAAATGGAAGGAGGAGAAACCTTTGATCTCGATAAAAGACGTGAAAAAGATTTATTCTTCAAGACAGGGAAAAGTAACGGCTGTTGATAATGTAAATCTAGAAATTACTGAAGGAGAAATCTTCGGTGTAATTGGTTATAGTGGGGCAGGGAAAAGTACGCTTATTCGCATGTTGAACGGGTTAGAAATTCCTACTGAGGGATCCGTCATTGTGGCAAATAATGAAGTATCGAAAATTAAAGGTGGTAGCCTTCGTAAAGCTAGACAGGAAATAAGCATGATTTTCCAACATTTTAACCTTTTATGGTCTCGAACGGTAAGAGAAAATATTGCATTTCCACTTGAAATTGCAGGAGTGCCTAAAGGGCAAAGAATGAAAAGAGTAGACGAGCTTATTCGTTTAGTTGGATTAGAAGGAAGAGAAGATGCTTACCCTTCTCAATTAAGTGGAGGGCAAAAACAAAGAGTCGGTATTGCGAGAGCACTTGCTAACAATCCAAAAGTTCTCCTTTGTGATGAGGCAACATCTGCTCTTGATCCACAAACAACAGATTCCATTCTAGAGCTCCTAGTTGATATTAATAAGCGTTTAGGTTTAACCATTGTCCTTATCACCCATGAAATGCACGTAATCCGAAAGATTTGTCATCGCGTAGCTGTTATGGAAGGTGGAAAGGTTGTTGAACTCGGTCCAGTACTTGATGTATTTAAGCATCCTAAGGAAGAAATTACGAAACGATTTGTTCAACAGGTAACAGAGCCGGAAGAAACGAAGGAAACGATTGAACATTTATTAGAACTGTATCCGCATGGTACGGTCGTTCAACTAGGCTTTGTTGGAGAAGCAGCAGAGCAACCGCTGATTACGAATCTTATTCGTCATTACCATGTGACGGTAAACATCCTGCAAGGGAAAATATCACAAACACAGAATGGTTCTTACGGAACACTTTTTATTCATTTAGATGGGGAAAAGGAAGAGCTTTCAAAGGCCATTGCATATATCGAATCACAACAGGTAGGAGTGGAGGTGATTTCGAATGCTTGAGACACTTTTACCAAACGTGAACTGGGAAAAAATGATTGAAGCGACGAATGAAACTCTTTATATGACAGCTATATCAGTTGTTATCACATTTGTTCTTGGTTTAATTTTAGGACTTTTATTATTTTTAACAGCTAAGGGTAATATTTGGGAAAATGCAATAGTGAATAAGGTGATCAGTTCTGTAGTGAACGTCTTCCGCTCAATTCCCTTTATTATATTAATCGTTCTTCTTATCCCTTTTACAAAGCTTATACTAGATACAATGATAGGTGAAAATGCTGCTTTACCGGCATTAATTATTGGTGCGGCTCCGTTTTACGCGAGAATGGTGGAAATCGGATTGCGTGAGATTGATAAAGGGGTTATTGAAGCGGCTAAATCGATGGGAGCTAAAACAAGCACGATTATTTTTAAGGTGCTTATTCCTGAATCACTGCCAGCTTTAGTATCGGGTATTACGGTTACGGCTATTGCCTTGGTGAGCTATACAGCAATGGCTGGTGTCATTGGTGCGGGTGGTTTAGGAAACCTAGCATATCTTGAAGGGTTCCAAAGAAGTCGTAGTGACGTAACCTTTGTGGCAACTGTCATCATTTTAATTATTGTGTTTATTATCCAATTTATTGGAGATTCTATAACATCAAAACTTGACAAAAGATAGGAGAGAAAAAAAATGAAGAAATTTTTAAGCTTATTTTTATCATTAGCAGTTGCTCTAGTTCTTGCTGCTTGCGGTACAGCGAATCAAGATGAGTCTAACGCTGGTGAAGGTGAAGAAGCAGCAGAAACAACTGAATTAGTAGTTGGAGCTTCTAACGTACCACATGCTGAAATTCTAGAAGAAGCAAAATCACTATTAGAGGAAAAAGGAATTGAATTAAAGATTGAAACTTTCCAAGATTATATCCTACCTAACCAAGCGTTAGAATCTGGTGATCTTGATGCAAACTATTTCCAACACATTCCTTACCTTGAGTCTCAAATGGCTGAGCATGGCTATGATTTTGCTAATGCTGGTGGAATTCATATCGAGCCAATGGGCGTGTATTCTAAAAAGTATAAGAGCTTAGATGAGCTTCCAGAAGGAGCACATATCATCATGAGTAGCTCAGTAGCAGACCACGGTCGTATTTTAACTATGCTTGAAAAAGAGGGGTTAATCACTCTTAAAGAAGGCGTAAATAACGTAGAAGCAACGGTTGAAGATATCGCAGAAAATCCTAAAAATCTTCACTTTGACACAGAGTACGAAGCATCATTATTACCACAAATCTATAACAATAATGAAGGCGATGCAGTACTTATCAACTCAAACTATGCAATCGATGCAGGTCTGAATCCTATTGAAGATTCAATCGCAATCGAAGACAAAGAGTCTCCATACGTTAACGTAATCGCTGTTCGTAAAGGCGATGAGAACTCTGAAGCAATCAAAGCTTTAGTAGAAGTGTTACACTCAAAAGAAATTCAAGATTTCATTCTTGAAAAGTATAAGGGTGCTGTAGTACCTGTATCTGAATAATTTGAAATGCAGATGTCTCTTAAAAGAGGCATCTGTTTTTTTATGTAATAATTTACGTTAATTCAAGGATACTAACATATGTGATACTACATAACTTGAGGACTGGAGTGGGACAAATGGATCAAGGATTTATTGCAAGTAACCCGAGTGAAGAAGCTCTACATGAATATAAATTAGGACTTGGCACGTTTACTCAAAAAATGCCAGAAATCGCTAGTCATTTTAATGCTTTCACAGAAGCATGCTTTAAAGAGGGCGTCTTATCACAAAAACAAAAACAACTAATTGCACTTGGAATTAGCTTATATTCTCAGGATGAATATTGCATCATCTACCATATCAAAGGATGCATGGATCAAGGGGCAACTGAGCAAGAAATACTTGAAGCAGTTGGGGTGACAGCAGCGTTTGGTGGTGGAGCGGCTCTGAGCCAGGCCGTTACCCTTGTTCAAGATACAATGGATGATTTTAATCAATTAAAACAGTGAGTTAAGCTTATATCGAGAGCATTTGGTAAGAAAACACTGGAAATCATAAGGTGAGTATTTCTAACAAAGTCTTAGTCTAATACATCCCTAAATATCGTGTTTTATCGGCTTTGTTCCAAAGTTTTGACCTGTGTTACGATAGATGTGACCAAAAGAGTCGAATAAAGCGATATTTGGAAGGGATGGATTCATTATCAGTCAACTAAGGTTGAACTACACGAGTGAGATGGAAAAGGCGATGTATGGAGCTCATGGAGTGGGATATGAAACCTACAGTAGAAAGCATAAGGTTAGAATGAAAATTGAAAAAGCAAGGCAACAAAATTATCTACAAAGTCAAAGAATGATTGCTGATTTGGACCGAAGGGTTCATGCCTAGTAGCTAATATATATATAGAAGAAATTAGGGCCAGTGGTGATTTCCACTGGTTTTTTTGTTGAGCCAATGGTATCGTACATAGAAAAGATAGTCGGAGAAAAAAATAGGTAGGTAATATGTCGATAAGAGGTTCATAAGAGTTGATATCACATTTCATTTGTTATAAGATTGTAATGAGAATAAAATGAGAATGAAAATAAAGTTTTTATAGTAAAGAGATAACTAATTTTCTTTCAAATTATGGAGGTAATAGATATGTCAGGATCAACTTTATCCATTAAGGATTTACATGTGTCAATCGATGAGAAAGAAATTTTAAAAGGGGTAACACTTGAAATCAAGGGTGGAGAAATTCACGCAATCATGGGACCTAACGGAACTGGTAAATCTACTTTGTCTTCTGCGATTATGGGACATCCTAAATATGAAGTAACTTCTGGTTCAATCTCTCTTGATGGAGAAGATGTACTTGAAATGGAAGTTGATGAGCGTGCTCGTGCTGGTCTATTTTTAGCGATGCAATACCCAAGCGAAATTAGTGGGGTAACAAATGCTGACTTCTTGCGTTCAGCTATTAACAGCCGTCGTGAAGAGGGTGAGGAAGTTTCTTTAATGAAATTCATCCGTCAAATGGACAAAAACATGGAGTTTTTAGAAATGGACCCAGATATGGCTCAACGTTACTTAAACGAAGGGTTTTCTGGTGGAGAAAAGAAGCGTAACGAAATTTTACAATTAATGATGATTCAGCCAAAGATTGCCATTCTTGACGAAATCGACTCTGGATTAGATATCGATGCGTTAAAGGTTGTTTCAAAAGGAATTAACGAAATGCGCAGCTCTGAGTTTGGTTGCTTAATGATTACTCACTATCAACGTTTATTAAACTACATCACACCTGACTTCGTTCACGTTATGATGCAGGGACGTATCGTTAAATCTGGTGGCCCTGAGCTTGCTCAACGTTTAGAAGCTGAAGGATATGATTGGATTAAAAAAGAGCTTGGCATTGAGGACGAAACTGTCGGGCAAGAAGCGTAAGTTAGGGGGACCAGACATGACTACAGAAACCGTATTACCATTCGATAAGGAATATGTGACTTCTTTTTCTAAAGAGATGGGTGAGCCAGCTTGGTTAACAGAACTTCGCGTAAATGCGTTAGTGACAGCTGAAAACCTTTCACTTCCAAGACCTGATAAAACAAATATTACAAAATGGAACTTTACTCAATTCGATAAGCATATCGTAAAGAGTGAAGATTATGCTTCTCTTGCAGATCTTCCGGAAGATGTAAAATCATTGATCGGTACAGAAGAAGGCGAGAAAACATTATATATTCAACGCAATAACCGCCCGACGATTCTTTCTGTTTCAGAAGAATTGAAAAATCAAGGCGTAGTGTTTGTAGATATCTTTACGGCTGCTCGTGAGCATGGGGACCTTTTACAAAAGTACTTCATGAAAGACGGTGTAAAGGTTGATGAACACAAACTTACTGCTCTTCATGCCGCATTAATGAATGGTGGAGTATTCCTATATGTTCCTAAAAACGTAGAGGTTTCTGCACCAGTTCAAGCGGTATTTATCCATGATGACAAGGAAGCAAATGTGTTCAACCATGTTCTTGTAGTGGCTGAAGATAATAGCTCTGTCACTTATGTTGAAAACTATATTTCAACGGTGGAAGAAGCAAATTCAATTTTTAACATCGTAACGGAAGTAGTTACTGGTACAAATGCAACTGTTCAATATGGTGCAGTTGATACTTTAGCTAAAGGTGTAACCACTTATGTCAACCGTCGTGGGGTAGCTGGACGCGATGCTCGTATTGAGTGGGCACTTGGCTTGATGAACGATGGAAACACAGTATCTGAAAACGTAACAAACCTAGTCGGTGATGGTTCTGTTGGTGATACGAAGACAGTAACCGTTGGACGTGGCGAGCAGACACAAAACTTTACAACAAGTGTTGTTCACTGGGGTAAACACACGGATGGCCAAATTCTTAAGCATGGTGTAACGAAAGACAGTGCTACTTCTATCTTTAACGGGATTGGAAAAATTGAATACGGTGCAACCAAGTCAAATGCCGAGCAAGAATCACGTGTATTAATGCTTAGTGAAAAAGCACGTGGAGATGCTAACCCTATTCTTCTTATTGATGAAGATGATGTAACGGCAGGACACGCAGCTTCAGTAGGACGAGTGGACCCACTTCAACTTTACTACCTAATGAGCCGTGGAATTCCTAAAACAGAAGCAGAACGTCTTGTTATTCATGGCTTCTTAGCTCCGGTTGTTAACGAGCTTCCAATCGAAGGCGTGAAAAAGCAGTTAGTGGAAGTTATTGAGAGGAAAGTAAGATAATGAATATTCAGGATATTCGCAGTCACTTTCCGATTCTACATCAAGAAGTGAATGGCAAACCATTAGTGTATCTTGATAGCGCAGCAACTTCTCAAAAACCGATCTCAGTAATCGAGACGTTAGAGAAATATTATAAAGAATACAATTCGAATGTGCACCGAGGTGTTCATACGCTTGGTACAAAAGCAACCGATGCATATGAAGGGGCACGTGAAAAGGTTAGAAGATTTATCAATGCAAAATCTACAGAAGAGATTATCTTCACTCGTGGAGCGACTACTGCATTAAACTTTGTCGCCCATAGCTATGGTTCAGACAATCTTCGTGAGGGTGATGAAATTGTCATCACCTTTATGGAGCACCACGCCAATATTATTCCTTGGCAGCAAGTAGCGAAGAAAACGGGTGCTACCCTTAAGTACATTCCCCTTCAAGAGGATGGAACAATTAGTCTGGACGATGTAAGAGCAACTGTTACTTCAAATACAAAAATTGTGTCCGTGATGAAGGTTTCAAATGTTTTAGGCGTGATGAACCCGATCAAAGAAATTGCCAAGGTTGCACATGAAAATGGTGCGGTAATGGTGGTTGACGGTGCCCAGGCTGCTCCTCATATGAAGATTGATGTACAGGATCTAGATTGCGACTTCCTTGCTTTTTCAGGCCATAAAATGTGTGGACCAACTGGAATTGGAGTTCTTTATGGAAAGAAACAGCATTTAGAAAAAATGGAGCCGGTTGAGACAGGTGGAGAAATGATTGACTTTGTAGATTTATACGAATCTACTTGGAAAGAGCTTCCTTGGAAGTTTGAAGCAGGTACCCCAATTATTGCGGGAGCTGTTGGACTTGGAGCAGCGATTGATTTCTTAGAACAAATTGGCTTAGAAAATATAGAAGCACATGAGCATAAGCTCGCTGCTTATGCGATGGAGAAATTATCATTAATAGAAGGTATGACGATCTACGGTCCGAAAGATCCAGGTCTTCGTGCAGGCGTGGTTACTTTCAATATCGATGATGTTCATCCACATGATGTGGCAACAGTGCTCGACGCAGAAGGTATTGCCGTACGTGCTGGTCATCATTGTGCACAGCCGCTAATGAAGTGGCTAAAGGCTTCGGCAACTGCTCGTGCTAGTTTTTACCTGTACAACACCGAAGAAGAGATTGATAAGCTTGTGGAAGGGCTTATCAAAACAAAGGAGTATTTTAGCGATGTCTTCTAATCATTTAGATACCCTCTATAGACAGGTAATTATGGATCATTACAAAAACCCTCGTAATAAAGGGGTCCTAGAAAACGATAGCCTAACCATCAATATGAATAATCCAACATGTGGAGACCGGATTCAGCTTACACTTCAGCTCGAGGAAGGTGTCGTGAAGGATGCAAAATTTGAAGGAGAAGGCTGCTCAATCTCTATGTCATCTGCTTCTATGATGACGCAAGCCATCAAAGGGAAAAAGCTGGACGAAGCCTTAAAGTTATCGGAAGTGTTTTCCCAAATGATGCAAGGTAAGGATTACGATGATAGCCTTGACTTAGGTGATATAGAAGCGTTACAAGGTGTTTCCAAGTTTCCTGCGCGTATTAAGTGTGCGACTTTAGCGTGGAAAGCAATGGAAAAGGGAATTAAAGAAGAACAACAATAAGGGGAAGCATAAACGCATGCTCCTACGAATGGAGGAACACGACAATGGCTAAAAAAGCGCCTGAAATCGGTGATTATAAATATGGCTTTGCCGATAAAGATGTGTCTATCTTCCGCTCGAAGCGTGGATTAACACGTGAAATCGTGGAAGAAATCTCAAAAATGAAGCAAGAGCCACAATGGATGCTTGATTTCCGTTTGAAATCATTAGAGCATTTTTACAATATGCCAATGCCACAATGGGGTGGAGATTTAGCGGCATTAAATTTTGATGAAATTACGTACTATGTAAAACCTTCTGAAAAGACAGAACGTTCTTGGGATGAAGTTCCTGAAGAAATTAAACAAACATTTGATAAGCTTGGTATTCCTGAAGCGGAACAAAAGTACTTAGCTGGTGTATCTGCTCAGTACGAATCTGAGGTTGTATATCACAATATGCAAGAAGATCTTGAAAACCTAGGTATTGTGTTTAAGGACACGGATTCTGCCCTTCGTGAAAACGAAGACATCTTCCGTGAGCACTGGGCGAAAGTGATTCCTCCAACAGATAACAAATTTGCTGCATTAAACTCTGCTGTATGGTCAGGTGGATCTTTCATCTATGTACCAAAAGGTGTAAAGGTAGAAACTCCACTTCAAGCATATTTCCGTATCAACTCTGAAAACATGGGGCAGTTCGAACGTACGCTTATCATTGTTGATGAAGGCGCACATGTACATTATGTAGAAGGTTGTACAGCACCTGTTTATACAACTAACTCACTTCATAGTGCAGTTGTTGAAATCATTATCAAGAAAGATGCTTACTGTCGTTATACAACGATTCAAAACTGGGCAAACAACGTGTTTAACCTGGTTACGAAGCGTGCAGTTTGTGAAGCAAATGCAACAATGGAATGGATTGATGGGAACATCGGTTCAAAGCTGACTATGAAATATCCTGCGGTAATCCTTAAGGGCGAAGGTGCTCGTGGAATGACATTATCAATCGCACTAGCTGGTAAAGGTCAACACCAAGATGCTGGAGCGAAGATGATTCACCTAGCTCCTAATACGTCTTCTACTATCGTTTCAAAGTCGATTTCGAAGCAAGGTGGAAAAGTAACGTACCGTGGAATCGTTCATTTTGGACGTAAAGCAGACGGAGCGCGTGCGAACATTGAGTGTGACACGCTGATTATGGATAACCAGTCAACTTCAGATACCATTCCTTACAATGAAATCTTAAACGACAACATTTCATTAGAGCATGAAGCAAAGGTTTCAAAGGTTTCTGAGGAGCAATTGTTCTATCTAATGAGCCGTGGTATTTCTGAAGAAGAAGCAACTGAAATGATCGTAATGGGCTTTATTGAACCATTTACGAAAGAACTTCCAATGGAATATGCAGTTGAAATGAACCGTCTAATCAAGTTCGAAATGGAAGGTTCAATCGGTTAAGAAATAAGAGAAACGTTCACCTAGAAGGTGAACGTTTTTTCATACATATGATATGATGGTGACAAAAGTTGGAGGGGTGGAATGTGATCTATATTGGAGTGACTGGTTGGGGTGACCATGATCGATTGTACGGTCCACATACCTCACCTAGAAATAAGTTAAAAGAGTATGCTGGTTTTTTTCCAACTGTCGAAGTGGATTCCTCCTTTTATGCGATACAGCCTATAAAAAATTCGCAAAGATGGACCCGGGATACCCCGCCTTCCTTCCGTTTTATTGTAAAGGCCTATCAGGGGATGACTGGACATTCGAGAGGAGATATTCCTTTTGAAAGCAAGGAGCAAATGTTTCAAGCGTTTAAGGACTCACTTGCACCTTATATAGAGAGTAACAAGTTAGCTATTGTCTTGTTTCAGTTTCCGCCTTGGTTTGATTGTAAAAGGGAGCATGTAGAATACTTGCGTTGGTGCAAAAAACAGATGGGGGATATCCCATGCGCACTTGAATTTCGTCATCAATCGTGGTTTCGTTCCTCGTTTTATGAGCAAACAATTCAATTTATGAAGGATGAAGAGTGGATTCATAGCATTTGCGATGAACCACAATCAGGAGACGGGTCTGTCCCTACTGTGCTCGAATCACTAGAGAGAGAGAAGCTGCTTATTCGTTTTCATGGAAGAAACGTACATGGTTGGCAAAAGCGTACAGAAAACTGGCGGGAAGTCAGATACTTATATCGATATAATCAGAGTGAATTGCGACAATGGGTAGAGCATATAAAAAAACTAGAAGAAGAAACAGAACATCTATATATCGTTTTCAATAACAATTCTGGTGGAGATGCCGCTGATAACGCGCTTGAGTTGATTGATCTACTCGGAATCGAGTATGAAAACTTAGCGCCTCGCCAGCTTGATTTGTTTTAGCATTTTTGTAAGGGGAGAGAAAGTATGACCTTTGAAGATATTCATATTTATCACACGAATGACTTACATAGTCATTTCGAGCACTGGACAAGAATTAGCTCTTTTTTACAGAGAAGGAGAGACCTTCACCAAAGTGCAAACGAAAACGTTCTTCTATTTGACATAGGTGATCATATGGACCGTTGGCATCCTCTTACAGATGCTACAAGGGGAAAGCGGAACACCGAGTTATTAAATGAAGTGGGATACACGGCCGTGACGATTGGAAATAATGAAGGAATTACGCTCTCCTTTGAAGACTTAGACAATCTATATCAAAAGAGAACATTTGATGTGATTGTAGCGAATTTCTTTACGGCTAAAGGTACGCGTCCTCAGTGGGTAGAGCCATATCATATTTATGAGCTTAAAAATAAAGTACGTGTGGCTGTTATCGGTTTGACCGCTTACTTTTCACATTTTTATGCACAGCTGGGCTGGAAACTATCCGAACCGATGGAAGAACTAAAGCATCAGCTCGCCTTAATAAAAGAAAAAGCAGACATCATTATTCTCCTCTCTCATTTAGGCATACATGATGATGAGGCCATTGCTGAAGAGTTTCCTGAAATTGATGTGATTTTAGGGGCACATACCCATCATGTGTTTCATGAAGGAAAAGAGATAAATGATGTCATTCTAGGTGCTGCAGGAAAGTACGGAATGTTTCTTGGCCATATTACACTTACGATTGATTGTGAAACACGTCAGGTGACAAAAAAGCGAGCTATAGCGTATGATTCAAATAAACTTCCTTATGTAGAAAACGAAAAGGAAGAGGAGAATCAGCTGTATGAGGAAGGAAAGGCATTGCTTTTTACAGAAGTTGCTAGAATAAGAGAGCCTTACCGATCGAGGGAAGTATTAGCACGCCTTCTTTGTGAAACTCTTCGCAGCTGGTGTAACGTAGATAGTGCCTTTTTAAACGAAGGGTTAATATTGCATGATTTACCAAGTGAAATGGTTACGGAATACGATTTATTAACAATTTGTCCACATCCCATAAATCCTACGGTGGTCGACCTTTCAGGTGCCGAATATCAAGAAGTCATCCGACTTGCATTAGATGAGAAGTGGGGGAATATGGTGATTAAGGGGTTGGGATTTCGTGGGACTTTCATGGGGAAAATGATTTTTGAGGGTGTCGAGGTGAAGCATGGGAATAATGGACTCTCTTTTTATATTAATGGTAAGAAAATTGAAAGAGAAACACGTTATCAATTAGCCATTCCAGACATGTTTACTTTTGGTCAGCTGTTTCCTGAGATTAGACGAGCGGAGCATAAAGTATTCTTCTTCCCAGAGTTTATGCGTGACTTGTTACGCTGGAAGCTTCAAAACTTGCAATAGCTAGGCAAATGAAACTCACATTTTTTCTTCCTAATACATAAGTTGATAAGGAAGAAAGGAGAGTGTAGCAAGTGATTGAGCTTTCACCTATTGAAATCAATGGGCACACTTTTTTAAGTGTATCAGTAAAACTCCCAAAAACAAATTTGCTCGTCGTGAGCAATGATAAAGGATACATCATGTGTGGTGCTCTTGATGTGGCACTTCTCAATGAAAAGCTTAAGGATAGAAAAGTAATTGCTGGTAGAGCCGTTGGTGTTAAAACCATAGAGCAGCTTTTAGAGGCACCTTTAGAATCCGTTACGTTTGAAGCTGAAAATTTAGGGATTACAAAGGGTATGCTTGGAAAAGATGCCATGTTAAAAATGATTTAAAAAGGCGCAGAATATGTGCCTTTTTTTAGTTTTATTTGGAAATAATGGTAATAGGAAATAGGTTTGTTCTTACTGATAAGTAAATATAGCCATTTGGCCTATTTATTTTTGTAATTAGGTACTAAAGTATGTTGTAATTTAGTCGATAATAGAGTTATCTTAGAAGATAAAGTAGGAATTTGTCAGAACTTGTTGAATAATCTCAGTCAGACTAATACAGGAGAACTATAATGAGACTAGTAGCTACCGCTAATGTAGAATCTGGAACAATACTAGGAAAAACGGTTAGAAATGATAAAGGACAGATTTTACTAAGCGAGGGAGTAGAGTTAAACGAAAAAATGCTTAAGCGATTACAATTGCTGGGCATTACCTACATATATATAAAGGATTCTTTAACAGAGGGGATCGAGTATATTGAGGTACTCCCTGATTCGATTCGAAGAGAGGCTGTCCAAACGATAGAAACAACCTTCCAAGAACTTCAAATGGATAGCAAATTTAATACCACATTTGTTATTGAAAAAGCTTCAAAAAGATTTAAAGATCTAATAAGACAGCTTTTATTTGAGTTGAAAAATAACGGAAATTTGTTAACCATGTTAGCTGACGTCTATACATATGATAACTATATCTTTACCCATTCCTTACACGTGACGATGTATTCTCTTGCGATTGGAATCAAGTTAAAGCTTCCTCCTAAAGAGCTTGAAATGCTAGGAATGGGAGCCATCCTTCACGATGTAGGGAAAATGAAAGTATCATGTGAAATTCTTCAGAAGCCTGGAAAATTAACAGATGAAGAATACGATGAGATAAAAAAACATCCTGAAGAAGGATTTCAAATGCTTCGTAATGTTCCGGCGATGTCTCTTATTGTCGCTCATTGTGCGTATCAGCATCATGAACGGCTAAATGGGACGGGGTATCCACGAGGGATCGTTGGAGAAGATATTCATCAGCTTGCAAAAATTATTGCGGTAGCTGATGTGTTTGATGCGGTTACTTCAAATCGAGTGTATCGTGATGCTATGCTACCTCATCATGGCTTGGAAATTTTGTTTGCCGGCTCAGGAACTCTTTTTGATCCTAAAATAATTGAGGCATTTCGCAAAGGGGTAGCTATATACCCTGTTGGAATTACGGTTTTACTTGATGATGGCCGTAAAGGAGTTGTATCCAAACAAAACATAGGAGTTAGCGACCGGCCCGTTGTAAGAGTCATTGAAGTAGATGGGATAAGCATTAACCCATACGAACTAGACCTAAGCAAAAGCTTAACAACAATGATTGTCGAATGTGACACGACCTTTCCTAAAAAAGCGTAACTAGTCTTTCAACCATAAAAAAATTCATATTTTTGCGCTAGTTCCCTCCTTTACAGCATACATATAGCTTGTAAAGGGGGGATTTGTCTTGCGTAAATTTCGCGGTCGTCTGCCGCGGAGAGGTCCATTGCCGTTCAGATATGTTTTTTTACTTACCTTTGTGTTTTTTATCTTTTCAACAGCAGCTGGTCTTTGGATAATAAATGAGGGATTGAAGCCTACACTTGTTAGCTATGCAAACTCACAAACTCGAAAAATTGCTTCACTCGTCATAAATAATGCAGTAAGTAAAAAAATAACTAATGTTATGGATATAAAGTTCGAAGAAACCGGGAATGGAGACGTGGTGTTCTTAAACGCAGAACATTTAAACCGTGTTAAAGCAGAAGTAACAGAGTTGGTACAAGACAATATTAAAAAGGCTGAAAAGGGAGATCTCTCAGAGCTTGAATCCTTCACCGATATTGAAATCAATACGGATAAAAAGGAAAACGGAATCGTTTATTATGTTCCGTTAGGTCAGGCTACCAATAATGCCCTTTTAGGTAACTTAGGACCAAAAATACCAATAAAATTTAACTCTATCGGTTCCGTTACTTCTACCTTTAAGACAGTGAAAGAAGAATTGGGAATCAATAATACATGGGTAGAAATTCATGTTCAAGTAGAAGTAAAGGTACAGATTATCATTCCATTCGCTACGGAAATTATTACCGTTAAAGAGGATGTACCGGTTGCGACTGGTCTAATAAAAGGTGAAGTTCCACAGTTTTATAACGGTGGCGGTGGTGATTCAGGTGCATCAATTGACCTCCCTATGGACAACTAATCAGTAAGTGAAAAAGTCAGAGAATATCTTTGTTCTTCTGACTTTTTTTCTAAATAAAAGTAGAAGAGAGAGGAGGGAAAGAAATATATGAGAATAATATTCTGAAATGTTAGTATTTTCACATATTTAACAACTTCTACTATATTAACGTGTTAAACTAAATTATTATTCTGAAAATAATGTTTTGACAGATGGACAAAAACTAGCTATACTAACTTTAGATTAAATTAAATAATCAGAAAATATAAAAAGTTCCAATTCTTCACTAAAATAAGGAAATAAGGTTGGGACTCAGTAGGAGGTCATTTTTACTATGGATAATCGTCCACAATGGGGGACTCGTGCAGGTTTTATTATGGCAGCAGTTGGATCAGCTGTTGGTCTAGGAAATATCTGGCGTTTTCCCGCAGTAGCTTATGAAAATGGAGGAGGAGCATTCTTTTTACCGTACTTATTCGCTATCTTAACTGCTGGTATCCCGCTTCTCGTTCTAGAGTTTACACTAGGTCATAAATATCGCGGATCATCTCCATTAACATTCGCTCGTCTAAACAAGAAATCTGAATGGCTTGGCTGGTGGCAAGTCGCAATATCTTTTGTTATCTCAACATATTATGCTGTAATTATCGCTTGGGCAATGTCATTTGCGTACTTCTCTTTCGGAGAAAAATGGGGCAAAGACCCAGGAGCATTCCTTTTTGGAGACTATTTAAAGCTTGCTGAAGCACCAGGTCAGGTTGGTAGCATTGTTCCTAGCGTATTTATTCCATTAGTACTAGTTTGGGTAATTGCACTTGGTGTGCTTTTCAAAGGTGTTAAAAAGGGTATTGAAGCAGCGAACAAGATCTTTATTCCGGCACTTGTTATTTTATTCCTAGTAATCGTCGTTCGCGCTGTAACATTAGATGGAGCTGCTCAAGGTTTGGATGCATTCTTCAAACCGAACTGGAACTTAATTGCTGAACCTAAGGTTTGGGTTGCTGCATACGGTCAAATTTTCTTCAGCTTATCCATTGGTTTTGCGATTATGGTCACGTATTCTAGTTATCTACCAAAGAAAACAGACTTAACAAATAATGCATTTATCACAGCTTTTGCTAACTCTGGTTTTGAATTATTAGCAGGTATTGGTGTATTTGCTGCACTAGGTTTTATGGCTCAGCAGCAAGGTGTGGCAGTTAGTGAGGTAGTTGCAGGTGGAGTAGGGTTAGCTTTCGTGGTTTTCCCGCAAATCATTAGTGAATTCCCTGCGTTTAACGGCTTATTAGGATCTATTTTCTTCCTATGTTTAGTATTAGCAGGTCTAACATCTTTAATTTCAATTATTGAAACATATGTAGCTGGTATTCAAGACAAGTTTAAGGTTTCACGTAACAAAGCGGTAGCAATTGGTGGAGGAATCTCTGCAGTCATTTCAATTCTATTTGCCACTCAAGGTGGATTATACTTCCTTGATGCTGCTGATTATTTCATCAACCAATTTGGTATTGTTGTAGCTGGGTTTGCTGAGGTAGTATTAGTGGCATGGGTATTACGTGAAATGAAGAATCTTCAACAGCATGCGAATAGCATGTCAGATATGCTATTAGGCGCATGGTGGAAAGTTTGCTTAGGATTTATTACACCAGTTGTTTTAGGATATATGATGATTCAAAACTTCATCAATAACTTAAAAGATAACTACGAAGGTTATCCAACAAGCTTCCTATTATATACAGGTTGGGGAGTTGCAGTAGCTGCGATTGTGGTTGGATTTGTATTCGCTGCTTTCAAGTGGCAAAAAGGTTCCTTGGATTTACCTTCAACTGATAGCAAGGGGGTTTCAAAATAATGTCAACCAGTGCGATTGTTATGATGGTTGTTGGTATGGTTATTCTATGGGGTGGATTAGCAGCTAGTATTGCTAATGCTTATAAAAAATCAAAAAGCGCTTAATATAATAAGGGAGGACTAACGGATTAAAACCGCTAGTCCTCTTTTTATTTTCTTCGAGCACGTTCTTGCCGTTCCCAAAGTTTTAAATGCGGAAACGGATCATAGCTCCATTCTGTATATCCATTATCACGATACATTCCATAATGAAGATGTGGTGGGAATTTACCTGAAGTACCTGGAGGTCCATAACCAGAACTTCCGACACCACCTATGACCATTCCGGGTTCAACGATTTGTCCTACCTTTAAGTCCTTACTAAAGCCGCTTAAATGGGCAAAATAATGATAGTTATTGTTAATGTCACGTATCCCAATTCGCCAGCCGCCAAAACGGTTCCATCCTTTCATCTCAACAATGCCAAATGAGGTTGCACGAACAGGTACACCATAGTGGGCAAAAATATCTGTTCCTTCATGCATGCGTCTTCCACCCCAGCCACGAGCGTCTCCCCATGTGTTACGATAGCTATAATCGGATCTAAGAGGTACTGGAAAGGCATGACTATCAAGATCCAGACGACCATATTTTTTATAAATTTCTGACTTTCCGATAATAATCCCTACAGTTTTATCTCGTTTATAATAATCCCAAAGACCAATTTTTATATTATCATGGTCCGTCCCGTATGATAGGATGAAGTTTGCAAAAGAAAAGAGAACATCCTCGTCATCTTTCAGACTGGCCTTTCCATCGCCGTTCCCGTCGATTCCAAAACCGTTAAAGTATTTAATGGACATCGGATTCTCATCTTCAAGATTTGGGTTTAGCGGCCCAACCCATTCCTCTGGTTTGTAGTAAATGCCAGTTAAACCCTCCGCTTTCGGCAAATCACGTCGAGACTGCCTGAGACTTCTTTCATATTGGTCAACAGCGGCCATATAGTACCAAGGTATATTGGTAGCTGCTTCAACTTCTTTATATAGCTCGAGGCGCTTTGCGTAAATGGTCTGTTGATCGGTTTCAGCATGTGCATATCGAACAGAAGGTAATAATAGCATCATAACAAGAAAAATAACGATTCCTTTTAGCAGTTTCCGCACGATGATCCTCCTTCAAAAGAATTAACATGATTTAGTTTGTCTTAAATCATTTAAAACAATATATATCAATTACTGGTAATAGTAAGTCTCTTGCTTGTCGTATAATCTTCATTATGTTAAAGTGATTCAGGAGTAGTATGAATTAGCTACATAGTGTGAAAAAAACACTTATCATATAAGGATGGTGTGGGAAGTTGAGCAAAAACCAAGAACATCTACGTAAACCCGAGTGGTTGAAAATTAAATTAAACACGAACGAAAATTATACAGGCTTGAAAAAGATGATGAGAGAGAAAAAGCTTCATACCGTTTGTGAAGAAGCAAAATGCCCAAATATCCATGAATGTTGGGCTGTTAGACGTACCGCTACATTTATGATTCTAGGTGATATTTGTACTCGTGCATGCCGTTTCTGTGCGGTTAAAACAGGTCTTCCGACAGAACTTGATCTTCAAGAACCAGAACGTGTGGCTGATTCTGTTGTGTTAATGAATCTAAAGCATGTGGTTGTTACAGCTGTAGCGCGTGATGACTTAAAAGACGGTGGTGCAGCTGTATTTGCCGAAACCGTTCGTGCGATCCGTAGAAAGAGTCCATTCACAAGTATTGAAGTACTTCCATCAGACATGGGTGGTATCGAAGAGAATCTTCGTATGCTAATGGATGCACGCCCAGATATCCTGAATCATAATATTGAAACGGTGAAACGGTTATCAGATCGTGTGAGAGCACGTGCAAAATATGACCGTTCACTTGAGTTTTTAAGAAGAGCAAAAGAAATGCAACCGGATATTCCTACAAAGTCTTCTATTATGATTGGTTTGGGTGAAACGAAGGAAGATCTACTTGAAGCTATGGATGATTTACGAGCAAATAATGTTGATATTTTAACAATTGGACAGTACCTGCAGCCGTCTAAAAAGCATCTGTCAGTTGAAAAATACTACCGCCCTGAAGAATTTGCTGAACTAAAGGAAATAGCCTTAAGCAAAGGCTTTAGTCACTGTGAAGCTGGTCCACTTGTGCGTTCTTCTTACCATGCAGACGAGCAGGTTAATGCTGCAGCTAAGCACAAGCAATTATTAGGTGAAAAAGAAGCAAAAGAAGCATAATACGAGAAAAGAGGCATTACGAAGTTCGTAAGCCTCTTTTTCTTATTGGTTCATTTTCGCCTTCAATTGTTGGCTTATATCGTCCTTATCCATGTCTTCATTAAGCTCTCCTTGAGCTTCACCATTCGCATTTTCACCTGTGCTCATGTTTTTCCCTTGAGGAGAGACTAACATTTGCTTAATGAGTTGGTTGATTCCAGTTTCCGTATTTGCACTATTCGGACCAAGGTTGGCAAAATTCTCTACATTTGGACGAAGTGCTTCGTTATCACTAACATATACATGGTACCATCTCGGAACAACGGACATAGCCATACGCTTTACTTGGTCAGCTGTTAAATTGCGGTCACTAGAATCGGTATGGTACACTATGAGAACTTCCTCATCTGTTACCAATGTGGAGATATCGTCTACATTAGGAACATCTGTGCAATACTCACCGATGATATCAGCTACCTTTTCGCGATCAATGGCAGCATAGTGATTTTGGGACTGTGTACGAGCCATTTCGTCCTTTTTATGTCTTACATAACCAAAATCTTTAGAACCATTTTTATCTCGATTGTATATATCACCAGTTGGGTCATTAACGCTTAAAGCATTGCTTCGTTCGTTTTGAACATCATCACGCCCTAAATTATTTTGACAAGCAGTAAGTGTTGTCATTGCACAAATTCCAAGGATTATCATTGAGTTTTTCAAGATTTACACCCCCTCTTTTATAGAATGACCACGAGAATTCTTTTTTCCTCTTAGTAATTCATGGAGAATCAGTTATAATTTAAAATAGATGAGTGAGTGAGGTGGACAAATGATCTGTATCGGAAATATATGTTACGAAGTAGTAGAAGAACGAACAAATGGATTTAATGAAGATGCCTTTAAGGCTCGTTACAGCGATATATTAACAAAGTATGATTATATCGTGGGTGATTGGGGTTACGGTCAACTCCGTCTAAGAGGGTTCTTTGAGGATAGTAATCATAAAGCAACATTTGACACGAAAATCAGTACATTAACAGAATATCTGTATGAATACTGTAACTTTGGATGCCCTTACTTTGTAGCTAAGCGTGTAAAAAACACCAATACGATTAAAAATGACGTGTAGCGGTACACGTCATTTTTCGTCCATAAATGCATTATTCTTATAAGGAGCCTGAGTATCCCTTGTTGAATCATCGTGCGTTGGATGTGCCCCGTCCATTTGTCTAGGGAGCCCCTCATGGAGCGTTTTATTTTCGTAGTTGAATGCACTATAAGATCGCTGTTCGGTTGCCCCTGTAAGTTCCTGTTTGCCTTGTAGAGGCTCGTCTGCCTTATAAGGAGAGCCATATGGACCTTCTGGTGTTTGTTGAGGAGGAATATAACTTCTTCCGACCTCTACATTTGAAAAATCTGTATACTTCTCATCACTCATGGTCTTTCCACCTCCCTCATTAGTATGTGAGAGGTTAAGGAAAGAATTCAATTCTTACACTAATTCCATTAAAAAGGAACGTAATTCTTCTGCATCTTCCTCAGATAGTTGAAAAGCATACTCTATATATCCTTCTTCTTTTAAATCATCTGGACCAATAATCGCAAAACGACTACCTTGAATATCTAAAACGATTTGTTTGCCATAATGTCTATCAGATTGAATAATGGCTAAGTCAAATCGAGTGTTTTCCCCCATAAAACTTACAAAACGTGTTTTTGTATTTACTAAATCATCGTATAGAAAGAAACGATCTCCCATCTTAGTCACCCCTATGTCTCAATGTAACGCCTATTATCATCTTAACAGAACAAGCAAGCCCATACTAGATGCTTGCTCTGAAGAGAAATATAGAATAGGAAAAGCCTCTCGTTTTTCCTAATTTATGTTACAATGGAAATAGTTTTCACCGCGAACTTCTGAGAGGACTGAGACGAAATGGCATGGACCACGAAGTCAATAAACAACATAATACAGTGGAGAAAAGTAGTCTGGCCTTTAAGGTCCATTCGAATGTATCCTCCACAATTCGTCATTAGAGACCCGATTATTCAAGGGGTACGAAAAGCCTTTAATCAAGGCCATGAAGTGGCTGTTATTGTTTTTAATATTTCTAATATGAAAGATATTTATGAGCAGTTAAGTGAGAAG
Source organism: Robertmurraya korlensis (assembly GCF_023715225.1). GTDB lineage: Bacteria > Bacillota > Bacilli > Bacillales > Cytobacillaceae > Robertmurraya_A. Next base: position 297,446 of record NZ_JAMBNS010000003.1, on the reverse strand, counting down.
CAATATATAGATTTTATAAAAAAGTTGAAAATGAATTTTCAACAGGTCATTCAAGAGCAAATTGAAGATGATGACCTGCTTTTGTTGCATGATTACAACAGTGATGGAGTCACTTTATTTATTAAGGTAGATCATGAACAGCACTGTATTTCTGAAATTGATCAGGTGATGAAGAAGGTCTTAAGGGAAACGGAAAATAGGCTATGCAGGCAATTTCTAAGCTTAATCATTCAGTTTGAATCAGGCTATATGTTTGTGGAAAAGAAGCAATATTCTATTCAGGAAGCGATCTTAAAGGCTGGGCAGCAAGCGTTGGCAATGGCAGAGAAGCGGGTACAAACGGAGTTTAATGAGCTTCTTTATAGTCTGAGCAGAATTGTCGCGCAAAAGAATATTTTGCTTCTCGCCCAACCGATCATTGATGTAGCTACAAAAGAAATCCGAGCCTGGGAAATGCTAACTAGAGGACCAAAGGGGACGGAATATGAAAATCCATTACACCTATTTTCGGTTGCACGCCAAACAGGAATGTTGTATGACTTAGAGTTAATTGTACTAGAAAAAGCACTGCAACAAATTGCTGATACAGGTTGTACACACGATATTTTCATTAACTTTACCCCGATTACGGTAGGAAATCAAAAGTTCATTCGTGATCTAAAGAAGTTGATGGGGAAATATAAAAATATCTCACCAACTCAAATTACAATTGAAATCACCGAGAGAGATTCTATCGATGGTATGGAATACTTTATTTATAATATCAACCTTCTTAGAAATTTAGGATTCCGTATTGCGGTGGACGATACGGGTGCTGGATACGCGTCATTAAACACAATTAGTGAAATAATGCCTGATATTATTAAGATTGACCGTTCTGTTATTCAGGATATTGATAAAAACTCGCTGAAAGAATCTATGCTCAAGGGACTTCTTCTTGTTGCCCGTGAGGCTGGATCTCTTGTTGTCGCTGAAGGAATTGAAAGTGAAGAGGAAGCCTCAGTATTATTCAGAAATCGTGTTGACTTAGCACAAGGATACTTATTTGCTAGGCCAGCTTCGTTAATTCATGGACTAGCGTCTGTATAAACAAAAATGGTTGTGCTATTTGGAAAGGAGCTGAAGATGCGTGTACTTTGTTGATAGAGAATTAATTGAGGAAAGATTAAACTATTTAGAAAAGCAAATACAGCAGTTTGAAGAAAAGAATGAGTGGAGTACCGCTCTTGAACAGGCTGCACTTGAGCGCCTTACACAAATGATGATTGAATCTATCCTTGATGTTGGCAACGCGATGATCGATGGATTTATCATGCGTGACCCAGGTAGCTACGAGGATATTATTGATATTCTTGAGGATGAGAAGGTCATTTCGCTTAATATGAGTCAGGACTTGAAAGTGATGGTTCAATATCGCAAAACACTTGTTCAGGATTATACGAGAATTGATCATGAAGATGTGAAGAACACTTTCTCGAGGATCCTTCCATCGATTAAACTTGTTTCTGAATCTGTTAGACAGTACTTAACGAATGAACTCGGACCAGTCACCGCATTTAAAAACTAAGCGAAGCCTCTCATGTTGAGGCTTTTTTGTGTTTGCCATCTGTTTTGTGCAGAATAATGATAACCAAATAAAAGGGACAGGAGCTATAAAGATGAAAAAGTATAAAGGATACCTTATCGACCTTGATGGGACGATGTATAGAGGAACGGAATTAATTCAAGAAGCGGCAGATTTCGTGAAGCAGTTAAAGGAACAAAACATACCGTATTTATTTGTAACAAACAATTCCTCAAGAACTCCGAGTCAGGTCGCAACAAAATTACGTAATTTCGGTATTCCAACGACCGATGACCAAGTGTTTACAACTAGCATGGCAACAGCAAACTATATTGCAAAGCAAAAACAAGATGCAATCGTGTATTGTATAGGAGAAGAGGGGCTTAAAACCGCATTAGCTGAAAAAGGATTTCAGCAAGCGGAGTCACATGTTGACTTTGTGGTATGTGGGATTGACCGTGATATTACCTATGAAAAGCTTGCAACTGCTTGTTTAGCAGTTCGTGCGGGAGCAACCTTTATTTCAACAAATGCAGATATTGCGATTCCAACAGAGCGTGGATTGATGCCTGGAAATGGATCACTCACTTCGGTAATTGCTGTCTCAACCGCAACAAAACCCATTTTTATAGGAAAGCCAGAGGCCATCATTATGGAGCAAGCGCTTGAGGTACTGGGGACAAGTGAAGAAGACACCATCATGGTGGGAGATTATTATGACACAGATATTTTGGCTGGGATGAACGCAGGGCTAGACACATTATTAGTTCACACAGGAGTAACGACAAAGGAGCTTCTACAAGGGTACAAAAAGCAACCAACTTATGTTCTTGACTCGTTGGATCAATGGGAAGTATAAGAAGAAGAAAGGGGATGAACACTCGTGTTCATCCCTTCTTATATTATTCTGTATTCTGTGCACGATGAGCTAATCGGCTAGAAGCAGCTGCGGCAACCGCGCCAACAATGTCATCTAAGAAGGTGTGGCATTTTCCTGAAGACTTGTCATTGAGATCTTTTAGTATCCCAGGTTTTAATTTATCAATATACCCGTAGTTCGTAAAACCAATGGAACCGTACACATTTACGATAGAGAAAGCAAGAACCTCGTCAACTCCATAAAGTCCTTCATCCACCTCAATAATGGACTGCAATGGCTCTTCCATCAGCTTTTTTTCAGCCATTATATCTAACTGTATTCCAGTTAAAATGGCATTTTGAACTTCTCTTTTTGAGAGCACTCGCTCTACATTTTCAATGCAGTCTTTCATCTGTAAATCAGGATGATACTTTTCCTGTAGAAAATAGACAAGGTCAGCAATGTCTTGAACTTCCACGCCTCGCTCGTGTAGCCATTTACGTGCTGTTTCTTCTGATAGACTCATCTTCTTCTCTTCAGCCATTCGCTTCACCTTTTCTCTCTCATTTTCACTATATATATAACTATATCATTAAAATTATGCACGGAACCAATTTTGGGTGCACGGTCTACCTTTGAAGCATTTGTCACTTCGGTATCCTTTATACAACAAAACACAAGTTTTCTTTGCCATGAACATATACATAGGTAGTAAAACAAACAAAAGTGGGTGTATGTATGCTTCGAGAAATATTAAGTGAACATTTTCAACTTCAAATAGAAGAACCACTCTCGATAGGAAGATATGAGTCAGGAAGAATAAAAAATCAGATGTATATGCTCGTCCCTGTAAGTTCCCTGCCTGAGGAAAGTCTATCTGAGCTTATGCAGCTTTCTACACATGTCATGAATCAAGGCGATCGGAATACTTGTCAGTTTTTACAAAAAGAATCAGGTCAATCGGTAATTGAGAGTCAACAGGGGAAATATGTGGTCCTTGTCTGTCAGATGTCTGCAAATAGAAATCAGCAGCATATAGGTCGTAAGCTATCCAAATTTCATTACAGGGGAAGAACCATTCAATTCCAAACAGACAAAATCAATCGAATCGGTAAGTGGAAACAGTACTGGGAGCAACGACTTGATCAAATGGAACGCGTATGGAATGATATGCTTTACAAGCAGCCAGACCATGAATTTGAACGATTGTTCTTAGAAGCATTTCCTTATTATATGGGGATTGCCGAAAATGCTATTCAATACTTAGTTGATACGGAGCTTGATGATGATCCGCAAGCCGTAGACAGTGGAACGATCTGTCATGTCCGATTCACAAAACATACATGGGGAAATCAAATTTATATGAAAAATCCATTTGATTGGGTATTTGACCACTGTAGTCGGGATTTAGCAGAATGGACAAGAGACCGCTATTTTACCAATATTAAGTTATACGAGCCAGAAGTAAGTCAGTTCTTTCAAGATTATCAAACCGTGATGCCACTATCCTCTTTCTCCTGGAGACTGTTGTACGCAAGATTGCTATTTCCCCTTCATTTCTTTGATAATGTCGAGAATTACTATATCACCAGCTCGGAGCAGGAAAAAAATAGTTTGCAGGATCGATTTGTTAAAAGTCTTGATCAAACAAAGGAGCATGAAGAATTTTTATCGTCCTTTTATCAATTGGCAGAGGTGCCTGTCCGCAGAATGAAGATCCCGAAGCTGGATTGGCTATAATATAGAAAAAATATATTTCTCGAAATAATCAAACAATACAAGGGATGAAGCGTTTTCATATAAATTCCTTCTACAATTACCCCTTGTAATATTGAGTCCCTCCATCTATAATGTCTACTATATACAAACAACTGTTCATTCCAGAAATACACATAGGAGGGGAAAAGGATGAAAGCTATCTCAATTGGATTATTAGGTTTAGGCACGGTCGGTACGGGTGTAGTTAAAATTATTGAAAATCATCAAGACAAACTCATGCACCAAGTTGGCTGTCCTGTTCAAATAAAAAAAGTGTTAGTAAAAGATATCGACAAACAAAGAGATGTAAGTTTAAATAGAGAAATGTTAACAACAAATCCCAGTGATATACTACAGGATTCAGAAATCGATGTGGTTATTGAAGTAATGGGTGGTGTTGAAGAAACAAGGCAACATCTTCTATCAGCTCTAAATAATAAAAAACATGTGGTAACTGCAAACAAGGATTTAATGGCTCTCTATGGTTCGGAGTTACTCACTGCAGCTTCTGATAACGGCTGTGACTTGTTTTATGAGGCAAGTGTAGCAGGTGGGATACCTATTTTAAGAGGTTTAGTAGATGGGTTAGCCTCTGATCGTATTACGAAGTTGATGGGAATTGTAAATGGTACAACCAACTTCATTTTAACGAAGATGGCACAGGATGGAAGTGCATATGAAGAGGTGTTAAAAGAGGCGCAAGACCTTGGTTTTGCTGAAAGTGATCCAACAGCTGATGTAGAAGGCCTTGATGCGGCAAGAAAGATGGCCATTCTTTCAACACTTGGATTTTCAATGAAAATTGATTTAGATGATGTAAAAGTAAAAGGAATTACCGATATTACTGAAGAAGACTTAGAATACGGAAAACAGCTTGGATATACAATGAAGCTAATTGGGATCGCGGATCTTGATGATGATAAAGTTGAGGTAAGTGTTCAGCCAACGTTCTTAGTAGAGTCACATCCGTTAGCATCTGTTCATAATGAATACAATGCTGTGTATGTATACGGAGAAGCGGTAGGAGAAACGATGTTTTACGGACCGGGAGCTGGAAGCCTTCCAACAGCGACAGCTATTGTTTCAGATCTAGTTGGAGTGATGAAAAACATGCGTCTTGGTGTCAATGGTACAAGCGCGGTATCTCCACAATATCCGAAAAAGCTGAAAGAAGCTTATGAAATCAGATCAAAGTATTTCTTGCGTTTATTAGTGAAAGATGAAGTAGGTGTATTTGCAAACATCACTTCTATTTTCTCAGAGCATCATGTTAGTTTTGAAAAAATTCTTCAGCTTCCAGTGAAGGAAAAAGGCTTAGCAGAAATTGTGTTAGTTACACATCATGCTTCTTTACAGGATTACGAGGATATTTTGGTAAAATTAAGAGACCTAGAAACAACAAAGCAAATCAAGAGCTCGTATCGAGTGGAAGGGAGCAAGTAGAACATGAGGTGGCAAGGATTAATTCAAGAATATAAAGAGTTTCTTCCGGTAAGTGAGAACACTCCGAAATTAACATTAAACGAAGGCAATACTCCATTAATTCACCTTGAAAATCTTTCAAAAGAGTGGGGAGTAGAGCTTTACGTTAAGACAGAGGGAACTAATCCAACGGGTTCTTTTAAAGACCGTGGAATGGTTATGGCAGTTGCCAAGGCGAAGGAAGAAGGCAGCGATACCGTTATCTGTGCATCAACAGGAAATACGTCTGCAGCAGCTGCGGCATACGCTGCAAGAGCAGGAATGCGTTGTATTGTTGTTATTCCTGAAGGTAAGATTGCAATGGGGAAGCTTGCGCAAGCAATTATGTACGGAGCAGAGATTATTTCTATTGAAGGAAACTTTGACCAAGCTTTAGCGATGGTACGTAAAATCAGTGAAACAGAGCCGGTTGCATTAGTTAACTCGGTAAATCCATACCGACTTGAAGGACAAAAGACTGCTGCATTTGAAGTGTGCGACCAGCTAGGTGGGGCTCCGGATATTTTAGCCATCCCTGTTGGGAATGCAGGAAATATCAGTGCGTACTGGAAAGGTTTTAAGGAATATCACGAAGCAAAGGGAACTGCCCTACCTAAGATGCATGGTTTTGAAGCAGAAGGGGCAGCAGCAATCGTTCATAATCGTGTGTTTGAAAATCCTGAAACAATTGCCACTGCGATTCGTATCGGAAATCCAGCAAGCTGGCATTTAGCTTCTGCTGCTGTTGAAGAATCAGCAGGGAAAATTGACGAAGTAAGCGATGAGGAAATTCTGGCTGCTTATCAAAAGCTTGCCTCTACAGAAGGTGTATTTGCTGAGCCTGCATCATGTGCGTCTATCGCTGGTGTGTATAAGCAATTGCAAAATGGTACCATCGCTAAGGGTAGCAAGATTGTTGCAATTTTAACTGGAAATGGATTGAAGGATCCAAATACAGCGATCGAGTGCAGCCCAATTAAGCCGGTGTTGTTACCAAATGATGAACAAGCTGTTGCTAACCATATTCGAGGGGTTGTTCATCAATGAGTGAAGAAGCTGTACTTATCATCGATGTACCAGCAAGTACGGCAAATCTAGGACCTGGTTTTGATTCTGTCGGGTTAGCACTAAATCTTTATTTATCACTTGAAGTAGAAAAAGCAGAGAACTGGCAAATTGAAATGCTTTCCGAAGAGCTTGAAGTATTTCCGAAGGATAAAACAAACTTTATTGTTTCAACCGCCATCGAAATTGCTGAGAAGTATGGAAAGAGTTTATCTCCATGTTTAATTAAAATGAAAAGTGATATTCCATTAGCAAGAGGTTTAGGTTCAAGTGCTGCAGCGATTGTTGCAGCGATTGAACTGGCTGACCATGTAGCCGAACTAAGTCTATCAGATGAGGAGAAAATGAAGATAGCTTCGGTTATGGAGGGGCATCCAGATAATGCAGGTGCAGCTCTTTACGGTGGTTTGATTGTAGGAACGCAGATCGGAGAAGAGGTTGATTTTTTAACCTATACAGATCTTGCTTTTGATATTGTTATGGTCGTACCAAAAGAAGAGTTGCTAACAAAAGCCTCCCGAGGTGTCTTGCCTTCAGAGCTTTCATATGCAACAGCTGTACGAGCTAGTTCGGTATCGAACGTGCTAGTGGCCGCACTCTTACAAGGAAATTTATCATTAGCAGGTAAAATGATGAGCAAGGACTTGTTTCATCAGCCTTATCGCAAATCAATAGTGCCTGAACTCGAGCAAGTTGAAGACTTAGCGCTTCAATACGGTGCCTTTGGAGTTGCTCTAAGTGGTGCTGGTCCAAGTGTCATCTGCTTTGTAGAAAAAGGGCTCGGACAAAAGGTAATTGGTCGTATGGAGCCGTATTTGCCACATGTATCGTTTTACTCTTTACAAATAGACAAAGACGGAAGCCGTGTGCAAAAAAAGGTGAAAAGACTAGAAAAATAAGAAAAAGCGATTTCGCACGAAATCGCTTTTTCTTCAATCATTGAATTAGAAAACTTGTTCTACTTCTACTACGCCTGGAACTTCCTCTAATAGAGCACGCTCAATTCCAGCTTTTAAAGTAATTGTTGAGCTTGGGCAGCTACCGCATGCGCCTAACAAACGAAGCTTAACAATGCCATCCTCAACGTCTACTAATTCACAGTCCCCACCATCACGAAGAAGGAATGGACGTAATTTATTTAGTACCTCTTGAACTTGTTCAAACATTTCTTGCTCTGCCATCTAAATCGCTCCCTTCATACCCCTTATTATAATCATTTTAATTAAAAAAATCTATCGGTAAAACTCAAATCCAAAAATCGTCAATCTAGTGTGTTCTGCGCCTATTATCATGTAAAATAGACATAGTGATTAAAAGGGGGAAGGAACATGATTGAGCTAGTAGTATACGGGGCAGAAGTACTTTGCCCAAGCTGTGTGAATTTACCATCATCAAAAGAAACTTATGAATGGTTGGAAGCGGCCATTGGAAGAAAGTACCCAAACCAGCCATTTCAAATAACTTATGTAGATATTTACCAACCACCAAAAGATGAAAAAAAGCAAGCCTTTGCTGAACGCGTCATTGAGGAAGATATGTTCTATCCAGTTGTAGTCCTAGAAGATGAAGTGGTAGGGGAAGGGAACCCGAAACTAAAAACGATCTATGCGGCAATGGAGAGACATGGCTATAAGGCAAGTGAATAGAGAGGAGATCTAAGTTTTGATCGATCAAGCAGTGCATTTACTCCAATCTTATTTTGGATACTCTAGCTTTCGAAAGGGTCAAGAACAAATTATTCAAACAGTGCTTAACGGGAATGATGGAATTTGTATTATGCCAACAGGTGGAGGGAAATCACTTTGTTATCAGATACCAGCCCTACTGTTTGAAGGGACAACGATTGTTATTTCTCCATTGATTTCTTTAATGAAGGATCAAGTAGATACTCTTCAACAGGCAGGTGTTTCTGCGACCTATATTAACAGTTCATTGACGAACAAAGAGATTCAAGAAAGGTTGACCGGAGCGAAGGAAGGAAAATATAAACTTTTGTATCTTGCGCCAGAACGGCTGGAGTCAAGTGATTTTCTCCAAAGTCTGCAAATGATCCGTATTCCTTTTATCGCAATTGACGAGGCACACTGTATCTCACAATGGGGGCACGATTTTCGTCCGAGTTATTTACAAATTCAAAAGTTTATTCGCAGCTTACAAGATAAACCGGTCGTTTTAGCCTTAACGGCGACTGCGACACCACAAGTAAGAGAAGACATATGCAAAACCTTACACATAAATGATGCCAACAGTGTAATTACAGGATTTGAGCGTGAGAATCTAACTTTTTCGGTTGTCAAAGGACAAGATCGAAATGCATTTATAAAGAGCTATGTGAAGAAAAACAATAAAGAAAGTGGCATTATCTATGCTGCTACGAGAAAAATGGTTGATCAGCTGTATGAGCGATTAAAGAAAGAAAAAATCTCAGTCACACGTTACCATGCGGGGATGAGTGATGAGGAAAGAAATTCAGAACAGGAATTATTTTTAAAAGACGAAAGTAATGTGATGATTGCTACTTCCGCATTTGGAATGGGAATCGATAAATCGAATATTCGATATGTGCTTCACTATCAGCTTCCGAAAAATATGGAAAGCTATTATCAGGAAGCAGGACGTGCAGGTAGAGATGGACTTAAAAGTGAATGTGTCGTTTTATATTCCCCTCAAGATGTTCAAATACAGCGCTTCTTAATTGATCAGTCTGCTGATCGTAGCCGAATGAGTCAGGAGCTCGAAAAGCTTCAATCAATGGTCGACTATTGCCATACAGAAGCCTGCCTTCACACACATATATTAGAGTATTTTGGTGAAGAAGAGGCAACTGATTGTGGTAGATGTGGAAACTGTAGAGATACGAGAACGAGCGTAGATGTTACAAAGGAAGCACAAATGATCTTATCGTGTATCATTCGTATGGGTCAGAAATACGGTAAAAACTTAGTAGCTCAAGTGCTTACCGGTTCAAAAAATAAAAAGGTCTATGACTTTCGTTTTGATCAGCTGAGCACTTACGGAATTTTAAAGACAAAAAGTGCAAAAGAGGTTAGCGAGGAAATTGAGTTTCTCATTACCCGTGAATTGATCGGTGTGGAGCATGGATCTTATCCAACGATATATGTCACACCGGCTGGAAGAGAAGTATTAATTGGGAATGAGAAAGTGCTAAGAAAGGAAGCTGTAAAGACAAGAGCGATTACGGAGGTGGACAGCCCACTGTTCGAAGAGCTTCGTGCTAAAAGAAAAAGCTTGGCTGAGAAAGAAAAAGTTCCACCGTTTGTCGTTTTCTCGGATGCTACATTGAAGGACATGTGTGCAAAAATGCCTCACACACCGGAAGAATTTTTAAATGTTAACGGTGTTGGTCAAAATAAGCTGAACAAGTATGGAGAAGAGTTTATGGAAGTCATCCGTAGCTTTTCTAGTAAAGTACCTGTTCAATAAAAAAAGCTCTCCTACCATAATAGGAGAGCTCTTTTTTGAAAGATAAGAGAGTATAAAGTTTTCGACTTTTGAAATTGTCTAGCTCCATCGCCCTAGCGCCTAGTGTCCTTCGCTCTCCGCCCTACGATAAGTCAAGCACGAATGCGCCTCTGGCTCTTCGTGTTTCCTTTATCTCAGTTGGAGCGCTCCAGGCCTGTCGTGCGCTGAACAGGGCGCTTGCGCTTTTCTATCAGCCATTATGATATTTATACTGGTCACTCCATTAAAATCCATTGTTAAATCAATGTTTACACAGTAATTTATTATAAATACCCGCCCATTACCCGCCTAACTTGGTAAAATCCATCAAAGTCCATTTTATCGATTGATGAGATCACCGAATACAGCACCAAGCTTGTCCGCTGTGTCGGATTTCATTTTTTCTGTAACATGCGTATAAACAGCAAGAGTCGTTTTAGCATCTGTATGGCCTAACCGTTGCATAATTGCTCGCAAATCAGCACCAGCCTCTGTAAGCATTGATGTATGCGTATGACGTAAGATATGAGGGTGTAATTTCTTTTTGATTCCATAGTCCTGCCTAAGAAACTTTTCAAGACGCTTCATTCGATAATGAATAAATCTTGGTGACATAGGAAATCCATCTTCTCGAGTTATAATAAAGTCAGCTTCATGCCATATATAACGGTTCCTCATTTTTTGTTGATTCTGTATATTTTTGTGATTCTTTAAAAGTTTTGATATATTATCATCAAAGGATATCTTACGAATTGATTTCTTTGTTTTAGGGGTGAGTATTTTATACTCATCCTTTTTTCCATCTATATTAAACATCGTTTTAGTAATACTTATCTCTTTAGTATCAAAGTAAATATCACTCCACTTGAGAGCAAGTAATTCTCCTACCCTCATCCCAGTGAAAGCCAACAGGGTAAAGATCGAGTCATCCATTGGAAGCATATGAACATCCACAACTTTTAAAAACACTTTCAATTCATCTGTTTCTAAGTAGCTTTCAAGAACCTCATCCTTTTCAATATCTTCTACTGTTTCTATCTTCTTCGGCATGATTGCACCTTCAGCAGGAGAACTTTTAATAATATCCCATAGAATCGCCTGTTTAAAGATGTTTTTAGCTACAGCGTGAGCTGCATAAATAGTGTTAAAGGAATATCCATCCTTATGCATTTGGTCTATAACATTCTGATAAGCCTTTCCAGTAATGTTTCGGACTGGTATCTTAGCGATATACTTACCAAACCGTTTGACATGGTATTCTCTAGAACGTTGAGCACTCTCCTTCATATTCTTTTTATGAGTAATTAACCAATCATTTGCTAAATTTTCAAAGGTTATAGAGCTTTGTTGAGGGTCTGTGGTCAATCCATATTCGGTAATCTCCTTTAGTTTTTGTTGAAGATTCGCTTTGGCCTCAGGTTTAGTTTTTCCACGTGCAGAAATACGTTTTCTTTTTCCAGTCACGGGATCTTTGGGAGCTTCCTCAGTCGCCTCCCATATATACCCTTTCTTAAGTTCAACCTTCCTAAAATTCACAATTTCACATCCTGTCCACAAAATGTTATATTTATTATAGAACATCCGTTCGTATTTGTGCTAAAATTATACAGTATAGTCCCAAAAATTCCAAACTTCGACATATTTTGCGATAAAAAGTATGTTAGAATATTTTCAAAGTTAACTACAAAGATGATTTTAGCCAGTGAGCAGACAAAAACTTGTCTACTCTTAACGCCTACTCCGATGCTCATATAGTTCTTCCATAGAACATTTTAAAATTACGGAAGCATTATAAGCATTTTCATAATCCATTACAGCCTGGTCTTTTACCCAGCGGTTAACAGTTTGTGGCCTTACGTCCATCAGTTCGGCAAACTCCACCTGGGTTAAATCATTCCGGTGTAAATGTTTAAGGAGCAGGCACTTACCGACTGCGTAAGTCACCTCTACTCATCCCTTTAGGAGCTGATGTTGATCATGGCGAAAGAAGTAATTAATCTGTCCGAAATTATTATGGTTTTACTTGAAGAACAAAAAAAGAATACTACTCCATCGCTCGCAGAGACCGTACATAAGCCATGATGCCTTTTAACTCGGTTTCACTTAGTTCTTTTCCGTCCAGTTGAATTTTGTACTTATCTCTTAATTGAGAATCAGTAAGGTCGTTTAAGTCATTAATAAACGCCTTATTTTTTTCTGTGTAAAGAGAGCTTAAATCTATCTCTTGTTGCCCCTCAAAAAAGAAACCAGGTTCAACCTTATATAGTTCTGAAGCTTTCAGGATTAAATCGATACTTGGTTTTGATTTATCATTCTCCACCTTCGATAAAAAAGCAGGGCTTATTTCCAAAGCCGCAGCTGCATCCTTCTGATCCATTCCCTTTCGAGTTCTGGCTTTGATAAAATTCCTTCCGAAATTCACACAAAACACCACCTTCTAAAATAAATTTACTATAGTCAACAACCCCTTTCAACGTGCCTAAATTAACTCATAAGTTAATTATTTTCTTAAAACTGAAAAATATTTATAATAATTAATTGACTATGTGGAAATTATGGATTAATATTAACTTATAGGTTAATTAATTAGTTAAATTAACCCGAAAAAATTTTTAAACATCGGTTAACCAATAGGTTAATTACGGAGGTGAAAAACTTGGAAAAAAATTTTGAATTGCCTCATGTGTTAACTGCTAGTGATATTTGCCAACATCTAAATATCAGCAAAAGTAAAGCATATGAACTTTTTAAAGTGGAAGGATTTCCGGTAATTGCAATCGGAGGAAACAAACGCGTTTATAAGGATGACTTTCTTAATTGGGTTGAAAGCCAAAAAGCCACAAACAAAATAGAAAGGAGCATGTAAGGTGCTTACGATAGAACTAGATGAAAGGGAGCTGGAGCAACGCTTTACCGAAGAATTAAAAAAGCGTTTAGCCAATATAGAAAGAAGACATACGTTTTGGGATATGAAAGAACTTTGTCGTCAAACTTGTTTAAGTGAAAGTAGTGTTAAAGAAAAGTTCTTCTATGATCAACGCTTTCCGAAGTTCAAAGCAGGAGGAGGCAAATGGTTATTTCCAGCTGCTGAATGTGAAAAGTTCCTATTGGAATGGGCCAAAGAACAACCAAGTAGTTAAAAAGGAGCCTGATCACCATGAATATGCTTGAATGTCCAAATGAGCAAACAGCTAGAAGGTATTTATCAGGGTTAAAAGTGAAGGAGCTTAAAGCAATAGCCCAGGAACATGTAGTCTTCGTGAGAGACATGAACAAAACAGAAATGATTGAGAAGATTATCCGTTCTACAGTCATAGCTAGAGATAGAGCTGTAGGTATTCAAAATCGCGTGAAGGAGGTCAAATAAATGTCAAAAACAAGATGGGATGAACTTTTCGATAAGCCAACTGATCTTGATTTAGACAAACAAGCAAGAATATTAGCAAGATTTTTCGTTCATTTAGAAACGAGAGATGATGATAGCGATTATGAAAAATTGAAAAAACACGTAGAAAGTTTTCAAGAAAACAATTAAGCCTGAATGGGCTTTCCTTTTAGCCAAATGGCGAAAATTGACTAACAGTTTTTGTTCTAAAAACTAGATTACCAGAATAGGAGGTTTGCTCAATGAATCCGGTAGCTATCTATTTCTTAATGACTCTTTGTTTAGTTGGTGGTATCTTGATTGGTTCTTTTCCTAAGAAAGGTGATGCAAAGTGAAGTCGGCTGGATGTTATGCAATCTACAAAGGTGATGATTTCATCTGTTTAGGTACCGTGAAAGAGTGTGCAAAAGAGTTAGGAGTTAAGGAAGATACGATCCGATTCTATATGACTCCAGTTTATAAAAAGCGAATGACTAAAAGTTCATCCGGAAACTACATAGAGGTGTTTCGCGTGGAAGATGATGAGTAGTCAATCGACACAAGGAGCAAACAATTGATGAAAATATTAAATCCAAACTTCGGAATTGGTTTTAAAGTTGCGTGGTTAATACATGTACTTATTGAATTTCTAAGTGGTGATATTAATACGTTGATTACAGTTCTTATGGGTAGCATGTTAATTTTGGCTATCGGTTTAGAAAGTATGACTATTCATAACAAATATGACGAAAGGAAATAACCAATCGACAGAAAGAACGACATAAGACTAGGAGGAATTTTATTATGAAAACAGTTCAAGAAAGATTATTACAACAAGTGAAAAACATTAACGATACAGTTGAAAACATTGAAATGACAGATGAATTTAAGGTTGTGGCAATTGGTGTTATGAAAGAAAAAATAAATGAAATGGTTGATGAATTAATTACAAGTCTTAATGCATAGTTCGAGGATGTAGTGAACGTAAAGGAGGCGAAATAGTGATCTTCATCCTAGCATGTATATTCAGCGGAATGGTCGGTGCGTTTGGGATGGCAATATGTGCAGCAGGATCTTATGAAAAAGGTTATGAAGATGCAAAGAAAGGACTTTAAAGGAGGTGATGGAGTTGCAAGGGGATGATATCCAATATGATCGGAGAGGACACATGTTATATCATCCGGAGTTTCATAAGAACCATGGGAAGCCTTTCTCTGAATTAGAGAGAGAGTACCTTTGTAAGTATTACGAGCATGATGGCCGTTTTTCCATTTCATTAGCTTTAGGTAAAACAGAAAATGCGATAAAAGAGGAGCTGCGGAAATTACGCAAAGCCGGTTTGTACGAGTACTACAAAAATCTTAATAAACATTGGTGAGGAGGAGCATTATGAATAACCAGTTGGTTTTTATTGAAAACAATCAAGTGGTAACTGATTCATTAACTATCGCAGATGTCTTTGGTAAAGAGCACAGAAATGTAAAAAGAGATATTGAAGTTCAAATGGATAAATTACGTGAAGCAAACGAAAGTGAATTTAATACGCTCAACTTTGAGCGCATTAACTATCGAGATTCTAGAGGTCGTCTTCAAGAAAAGTACATTTTAACAGAAGCAGCATTTACTTTAATTGCTATGTCGTATGTAACACCAGAGGCAATGAAGATGAAAGTCGCATTTATTGAGGAGTTTCATAGAATGCGAGATACATTGCGTGGTGTTCGTCCTCTTAGTGAAAGAGAACAGTTAGTAGCATCTCTTAAGTTGTCATTAGAGACAGCTGAGGAAATCACAGAGGTTAAAGGAGAAGTGAAGGAAATTCGGAACATGGTGGAACAACAAATCACGCTTGATCACGGAGAACAAAGACGGGTCCAGAAAGCTGTCGGCCATAAAGTATATGAATTAGAACATGATCCTGATTTAAGACCTGCGTTATTTAGTGAGATTTACAGAGAAATTAAAGACCGTTTCGGAGTTGGAAGCTATAAGGATATCAAACGTAAAGATATGCAGTCAGCACTTAGATATATTGAGGCATGGGTGCCAAAAAAGGTGGTGTAGGTATGAGTGAAATATATTGTGGAATCGATGCATGTGGTGATGACATTTTTGTTGGTGACGTCATTTTAGAAATTAACGGAGAAGTCGTTTTAATTGGTAATGCTGCTCGTTATCTTGAAGAATTTCATGGAGCTAAACAAAAAGTAGTGAAAGTTGAAGAATGACTCTTGCTGCAACAAGAGCCATCCAAGACTAGTATCATCATAAATTATCATACCTTACTTTTAGATTGTAAGGCAAACGAGGTTTGTAATGATTGATCAAAACGATGTGTATAAAGTTTTGCTGCCAAACTGGATATTTGAAACAGCAAAAGATAATGAACACTTAAAACAGCTTGTACTAAAGTATATGACTGCTTATCCAAATTATTCCGTCAAGACGATAAAAAATCGTTTTGCTCATTGCGTAAGAATAGATGTTCCCGAGAAAGGAGTAAAAAGGAATGGCAAAGTTTAGAAAGGTTCAAACCACCTTCTGGCAAGATTCAAGAGTACTTGAAGAATTAACTCCAGAAGATAAGTATTTTTACTTATATCTTTTAACAAATCCTAATACAACCCAAATTGGTGTCTATCAAATAACTAAAAAACAAATGGCCTTTGATCTAGGGTATTCAACAGAGTCCATTAGTAGTTTACTTGATCGATTTATAAACGTTCATCGATTAATTAAATACAACGAGAAGACCAGAGAAATTGCTATCAACAACTGGGGAAAGCACAACTTAACTAATGCAGGTAAACCGGTTATTGATTGTATTAAGAAGGAGTTACAGGAAGTAAAAGACGTGAACTTACTGGTCGAAATCATCTCACATATCCCAAATGAGGACATTGCAACGCTTTTTTCACGAACCGTCCACGGTACGTATAACGATGCGTCCACGCTAGGTGGGGAAGAAGAAGAAAAAGAAGAAGAAAAAGAAGAAGAAAAAGAAGAAGAAAAAGAAGAAGAAATAAAAACTCACGCTTCGCCTCCATTCCGAGAAATTATCGAGTATCTAAATGAGAAGTCCGACTCATGTTATCGATATACCACAACTAAGACACAAGAGCTCATTCGTAAACGATGGAAAGAAGGCTTCCGTTTAGAAGATTTCCAGAAGGTAATCGATATAAAGGTAAATGAATGGTTAAAGCATAAGGAAATGAGCCGTTACTTACGACCTGAAACATTATTTGGAACTAAATTTGAAGGCTACTTGAATCAGAAAGTAGGTGATCAAGATAAAAAGCCTCCAGGAGATTATGACAAGCTTTTCTAAAATTAGAGTTGTTGGTTCTCGTGTTTGTGATGATTGCGGTAATGAAGTCCTTATGATGGAGCGAATTGTTGGTGATCAAGTAATTCCAGTAAGCAAGTGCCTAAACTGCATCAATATTGAAACGAAGAAACAATATGAAGAGTTTGTAAAGAAAGCTGATAGCAAGAAACATGAATACATTTATGAGCAATACAGTTTAGTCCCATTCGATTTAGAAAAGGCATCCTTTGATTCCTACATACCAAATCATCCAACTCAATCAGATGCACTTCAAAAAGCAAAATGGTATGCAGATAACTTCTCAAAAATTGATGGGTGGAATTCTCTAATCCTAAAAGGTCCTTATGGAGTAGGTAAGTCACACTTGGCTAAATCCATTTCAGACGGTGTTAGAAGTAAGAATTTCACGGTGATCTACATCGACACTCCAACTTTAATGAACAAAATTAAAAACACTTTCGGTAATAAAAAAGAATCACCAGATAAGATATTTGATGCAATTGAAGCAGCTGACTTAGTAATATTCGATGACTTGGGAGCTGAACGAGTAAAGACGGATGAAAAAGGTGAAAGTTGGGTAGGAGAAGTTCTTTTTCAGATGTTTTCTGCAAGGACTAGCAAACCTAAAGTAATAACTACTAACTGTGGATCTGGTGAATTATCTGAGAAGTACGGGCAAAACGGGGGAAGAATTGTTTCTCGAATGATGAAGGGAACCAAATTAATCATTGTTGAAGGCAAGGATATGAGAGTTCAAGATTTTTAGATTGGGAGACAACTATATGTGCGAATTATGCAACGGAAAACATGTGGTTCGTAGTATCACTTCATTCTCCATAGAATTTCAACCTTGCCCCAAATGCGGACCTTTACCAGAAGAAAAATGGATTGAAGATTTGACTAGATTACGTGAAAAAATAGCAGTTGCTAAAGAAAGAGTTCGGAGGAGAAAACATGAGTCAGTTTCCAATTACCAATAAAGCAGTAGCAACCATGATTGAAACCATGCACCGACAGGATATGGTTGGTGTTCAAAAGTACGGAAAACCATTGAGTCACCTGGACAATTATAACTGGTTAGAAATGTTCTTAGAAGAAATGGCTGATGGACTGAAATATATCCAATGCGAAATGGAACGAAAGAACGATTTGATTAAAATACTCGAAGCAGGGGAAGAAGCATCAAATCCAAGATTCTACATCTCAATGGCCCTTAGCGTATTAAAAATGGAGGGGACAAGCCATGGAAAGAATGAAGCAAATCAGACTGAATTATAAAAACGGTCGTATGACTTTTGAGGATCTGGAATGGATGATGGAAACAGTTGAACAGCAGCATCAAACAATTGGTGATTTAAAGCAAAAATCTCGTTTTAAATCTTTTATGAGCATGGCTACGGAGAACTTAGAGCTCATGGAAAAGGTAAAGCGTTTAGAAGATATTGAAAAGCGTTATGACGCAATGTTGAAGGCAAAATAATGCCCATTGGGAGTTGATGTATATGAAAACTTACAACTCTGTAAAACAACATAATGAAATTAAAAAACAATTTGTTCTAGATAAATTAATTAAAGCTGGAGTTACAAAAGGACAAAGCGGAAAGTCCGTACATGATATGGATTATGACGAATTGAAGTATGAGTTAACACTTCAGGCTTTCAGAGAAATTGATATTACTTCAGATAGTAGTAGGTGGTGGTAAATATGGCGAATCCTACTTGCCCTAAATGTAAAAAGGAAGGTCAGTTTTATGCAAATGCTTATCCGATGGTCTTGATGGAATGTATTCCTTGTCGGGTGACTTGGAAATCTAAATCTCCTGTATGTCCGAATTGTAAAAAGCCTAATGGTTTTGCTGTAGAGGGTACATGCAGCACATGTTATTCCGAGGGGAGTGGTAAAAAATGAGCAAGAATCCACTCCTTCAAAAGAAGTATGAGGAAGGCAAGAAAATAGGCATACAAATTGGTTCGAAGTTTGGGTTTGAACAAGGTAAGTATAGTGCTTGCATGCATTTTGCTGATAAGTTAGAGGATTTGGGTAAGGTGCCAGGCATTGGACCAAAGACAATAGAAAAGATATTAAATCACCTTGGTGCTGAATACAGGGTGGAGAGATGAAAATACTCACTCTTGGACAGTTGTATTTTTTAGCAAGATAT
The DNA here is from genome assembly GCF_023715225.1 of Robertmurraya korlensis. Lineage (GTDB taxonomy): Bacteria > Bacillota > Bacilli > Bacillales > Cytobacillaceae > Robertmurraya_A. The sequence goes on along the minus strand of NZ_JAMBNS010000003.1, from coordinate 278,420 downwards.
TCAGACAAGTATAGATATGCTGCTTTACTTGAAATAGATCGGAGGATACCTAGATGAACATAAATAAGCTATTTGGAATTCAAAAAATATTACGAGATCGGATTAACTATACAGAACCAGACCGTTTTAACAAGTTAATTCTCGCTCTGTTAGTGGAATTAGGGGAATGCGCAAATGAGCTTCCAGAAATATTTAAGTTTTGGAGTAAGGGTAAAAAAAACAACCATGAGAAGGCCTTAAAGGAATATGTTGACGGCTTACATTTTGTTTTTGAATTAGGACTGGAATTAGATTATATCCCAGAGCATCTTCCAGGATTGTACCATAGTAAACCAGCTATTCAGTTTATTGATTTGTACTATAAAGTTTCGGAGTTGAATTTCTTAGTTTCTTCTTACGGGAAAGAAGAAAGAAGAGTGACTGATTCATACCAGGATATTTTTGATACATTCCTTCACATTGGTAGACGACTAGGATTTACTTGGGAACAAATTGAACAAGCATACGTCCAGAAAAATGAGGTTAATCATCTAAGACAAGACAACGGTTACTAATCATGAAAGTGCTCATCGCTGACGATCGTAAGCCATGGATGATTAAAGAAGATAAGAAAATGTCTTGTCTAACTAGGTATTCTCTCTACAAACATTGTAGCAATCACATAGGGTTTGATTGTAAGAGATTAGGTGGTACCGAGATTCCTAAGTTACGGGGGAGAAAGCATGGATGACATCGATTATCAAGCATTAATAGACAAACTTGGAAATGTAACCATGCAAAATAAACAGCTAAGAAGAGCAAATATCAATAAGGATAAAACAATTCGCCATTTAAAAAGGGTGATTAGGAAGTTAAAGGAAGAATTGGAGAGGGACCGGAAACCTCACTACAAGAACGGCAAAAGGGGGACGAAGTTTAATGGCTAGAGTTAATCGCAAAAAAAGATTAGATGATAAATTATCTCGTGAGAAAAAACAAGCCGAACAGGAACAATTAAATAAAGCTTTTAGAAATATTCTCGTTAAAAGAGGTGTTTTGAAATGATTAATGGCCCAGTGATTACTTGGCAAATGACCGAGGAAGAACGTTTGGAGTACATTAAAAAACATCCCATAATCCCAATAAGCAAAAAAGACAGCTATGCAGGTGTCGAAGAAAGAATGTACAGAAGAGTAAAAGAGAAGAAAATGAAACCGCCAGCTCCTAATCATAAACCTAAATCCAACAGCCCATGGCATAAGCAATCCATTAAATATGGTGAAGATATTTAATGAGGGTTATAAAATTTAGAGCCTGGGACGAGGAAAACAATACTATGATTCCTGGTGATTCATTAGCATTTGAGGAATATGCACCAGTTAGCCACTTGTTGAGCAGTTGTAAAAACATTAATCAGTTTACTGGTCTATTAGATAAAAACGGAACTGAAATTTACGAGAACGACATTGTTAAGATTCCAGATTGGCTTATTGATCCACCGGATGAACCTCAAATTTTCTCCGAATCAACTGTTGTATTCAGAGAAGGTTCATTCTGCTTAGATGATGAGTGGAGAATCCTAAATGAATTTGTCGCCAGTATGTGTGAAGTGGTCGGAAATGTGTACGAGTGACACATAAAGCGCAGTAATAAAGGGGGATGAAGAATGGAAAACAAGAAACATCAGTTGAAGATACTACCCGAATATTTTGAAGCTGTTACAGAAGGAATAAAAACTTTTGAAATCCGAAGAAATGATAGGGATTACCAAGTCGGGGATGAATTATTCCTAAACGAATTTGATATTGAAAAGCAAGAGTATACAGGCAGACGAGAGAAAGTAACCGTTTCTTATATTACCGACTATGCACAAAAAGAAGATTATATTGTCATGGGTATTATTTTTACTTAATGCACATTCCGAAAAAACAACACCTTTTTGGAGGTGATACGAAAGTGGAAGATAAAGAGTGGTTAAGGCGATCAATTAATATCGTTCTAAACCATCAAACTAATAAGGACGAGCAATTAGAAAACATTATGAGACTAGTTGAGGCTTATGAAAATATGAAACAAATTTAAGAATATAAGAGGTGAAACGTCATGTACGCTGGAGAACAACTCATATCAGAGATTGCTGCCTTAATAGGTGATATTGTACCAGCCTTTTCCTTTGATGATGCTAAAAATAAAATATCAGCTATTGTTACTAGATACAACATTCAGAAGATTGATGAAGAAGAGGTTCATCCAGATTTACACGATAAGGTTCACCTCTTTATTTCATCCAAAAAGCTTGAAGGATTGAGTCCACTAACATTAGATGGTTATCGATTAGAGTTAGGTCTATTTGCAAACTCAGTTAAAAAATTAACCAAGGATATTACTGCAGCTGACATTCGTAATTACCTTGCGCAACAGACCAATGTAAAGATGAGTACAATTGGTAGAAAGTTATCAGTAATCAAAAGCTTCTTTGGGTGGTTGGCAGGAGAAGAAATCATCAACAGAGATCCTGCAGCAAAACTAAAGCCACCTAAGACTGAAAAGAGATTACCGAAAGCTTTAACAATCGAAGAGCTTGAATTACTTAGAGAATCGTGTAAAACAGTTAGACAAAGAGCATTCATTGAAGTGTTATACGCAACTGGTTGTCGTCTATCTGAAATACATCAACTAAACAGAACAGATATAAACATTCAGTCCATGTCTACAAACGTAATTGGTAAAGGAAATAAGGAGAGAGAAGTTTATCTTTCTTATAAGGCTATGTACCACTTGAAGAAGTATTTAAAGAGTCGAACGGACGATGATCCGGCATTAATGGTGTCGGAAAGAAAACCATACGGTCGTCTTTCTAAACGGGGAATACAGAGAGAAATTAAGCAAATAGCAAAGGATGCTGGTTTAGAAAAGAAGGTTAGTCCACATGTACTCAGACATACCTTTGCTACTTTGACACTTAATAATGGAGCTGAGTTAGTAGCTGTACAAGAGTTATTAGGTCATAGTAGCCCAGATACAACTTTAAGATATGCCAGAATCACCGAAGAAAGAAAACGAGAGCAACATAAGAAACATCTAGTTATGTAGGTTAGGAGGGTAGTAGGTTGCAACAGTTAGAGATATTTGAATTTGTACCTCCTTTAGAATGGTGGATTGAAGAACAAATAAAATCGACAGCACCAGGTAAGGAAGTAATATTCAATAGAGATGATGGACAAACATTACATGTTTTCTATAATGGAAAAGCCGAACACTTGTATAAAGGAGAAATAGAAGATTATTCATATCACTCTTCAGTAATAAGTGGAGCTTGTTATTCGTTGGAAGACATTATAAAAACTGTTTTATCGTGGTTATCTTATGAGGTAAGGAGCCGTAGAAAATAGTGATATTTAAAAGGTTAATGGTACATGAGATAATAAAAAAAGCCAGGATTTCTCCCAGCTCAGCCTATTAATATTATACCATTGGGAGGGGTCATATGGTGAGTCAGTTATTCTTTACATTACCAGAAATCGACAGAGAGCAAACGAAGTCACTTGTTGAAAAAGCATTGGAGAATTACCGAATCTATTTGCTTTCAGTTCCCGAAGATAAGATTCCAAAAATGACAGCTACTTACTCACTTGTACCTCCAACATTTTCAAATGAATTCCACTCCCAGACCGAACAGATAGCAATTGGAAATATTGATTATGAAGTAGCAAAAGAAAAACACATTGAGTGGGTAACAAGAGCTATAAATCGTTTAAGATACAAAGAGAGAGAACTAATCATTAAAAGGTATCTTGAAGATGAAGTGTATGACTATGAACTATATAACCAAATGGGTATGTCAGAACGGAAGTATTACCGATTAAAAGCTCGAGCCTTTTACAATTTAGCTTTTGCTCTTAAAGTGGAAAAGTACGTTGAAAAGGATGTGGTTGGTTCATGAACTTTGTCCAACCCATTCGAGATCCTGATATGATCTTTGAAATTAAGAAGTTCTTAAGAGAAAAAAGCGAAAGAAATTACATGTTATTTGTGACAGGTATTAATTCAGGGCTTAGAGTATCTGACATTCTTCAACTAAGGGTAAAAGATACGAAACGGTCTTACTTTAACATCATTGAGATAAAAACAGGTAAGAAGAGACGTTTTGATATGACGACTCAACTACAAAGCGAATTAAAGAAGTATGTTGAGGGAAAAGAAGATCATGAATACCTTTTTGTAAGTCGAAAGGGTATAAATAAACCCATTGGTCGAAGCATGGCTTATAAGATACTACGTGAGGCTGCAGAGTATGTTGGGTTAGATGATATCGGCACACATACCATGAGAAAGACATTCGGATATCACATGTACATGAAATATAAAGATGTGGCCTTGCTCCAAAAGATACTTAACCACTCAGACCCAGCATTTACTTTAAGATACATTGGAATAGATGAGGACATCCAAAACAAAGCAATCAGAGGATTTAAAATCTAAGCTCTCCTATTTAGGTAGGATGAGCTTTTTTTATTTTGATTCATTCAATTAACCATATTAAGCGAGTGTGTCATTCGTTTTTAAGAAGTTGAATTGAACCATGTGTATCAATGGTTTCAGCGTTTATGTGAATGAAACAAAATATAAGATATGAGTAATTCATTAGAATAATTAAGTGGTGAGCAAGGAATTAAAAATAATGGCAGACAAAAGGCAGATAAAAGGCAGAAGGTTGGCAGGTTATTTGGAAATATACATGGTAAGATAGTAGAGTGATAAGAATGTGAACTGCGGAAAAAGATTCACATTCGGTTATAGATTTCCTTCGACAGAATTCTATAAGAAGACGTTGTTACCAATTGGTGCAGCGTCTTTTTTATTTATTCAAAGCAGGTGATTGTATGTTGTTTTCCGATCATTTAACCAGAGCTGACATACAGCGTTTGAACAACCTTAGAAAAGCTTCGAGGAATAAAAAAGAATCTAAACCTAAAGAATAACCTATTAAGGTGAAAAGAAATGAGAACTTATCCAGGAGAGACATCGAGGATCTAATGGGTATTCGAAAAGATACTTATAAGAGGGAGAGAGGAGCAGTGAAGAGAAGATGAGTGACATAGTAAAAGCACTAATCTTAGGATTTTATGCTGGATGTATCTTTACCTTCTTTCTCTTATATAGTGGTGAGTTATTGAGAAAGTATCGAGATAGTAATAATTTGTGAAACCAAAAGGAATATCCTTCCGTATAGAGAATAAATAAATAGTACATTATTCTTAGGAGGGAATCATCATGTTATATCTATTAGCTATTATCTTGCCACCTGTTGCTGTTTTACTAAAAGGCAAACCATTCCAAGCATTACTTAATCTTTTATTGACTATCTGTTTCTGGTTGCCTGGAGTGATACATGCATGGATCGTTATTAATGGAGCGAATGCAGATGCACGAATGAAGAAGCAAGCCAAACTAATAGCAGAAGCGAATAGCAAACAAAGCTAAGCATCTCATCATGAGGTGCTTTTTATTTTGGGGTGAGAAACATCAAACCTTATGCACAAAAGTTTTATAAGTCCAAAGCTTGGAAAGATTGTAGAGCTTCTTACTTTACTCATCGTCATGGATTGTGTGAACGATGTGATAACCCGGGTAAGATCGTACATCACAAGAAGTACATAACACCTGATAACATCAATGACCCAGATATAACACTTAACTTCAACAACCTTGAGCTTCTTTGCCAAGATTGTCATAACAGAGAACATCACGCAATGACGAGCGTTACGGTTGAGGGTGTAAAGTTTGATAGCAACGGAGATTTAGTACAGGCATAGCCCCCCTATCAATCTCAAAATTTTAACCAGCCAAAAGACCGATGGGCAAGTTTCCGTGAACGCACGGGTTGCGCGCATGAGGGGTGTAGGTCAAATCGCTATGAAAGGAGCATGTTTTTATGGATGAAGAAAAAAAGATAGAAAAACTTAAACGGATAAAGAGAGAAATATCGAGACTTAACCAACTCTTCAAAAACCTAGAACCGAAGAAAAAGAAGGCTGTGGAATCACTTATAAAAAATGCTGCTTTCATGGCTATTACCTTAGAGGACCTGCAAGATGATATTAATATAAATGGAACTACCGAAGAGTACCAAAACGGGGCCAACCAAAAAGGGATAAAGAAATCATCTTCCGTGGAAGTCTATAACACGATGATAAAAAACCATGTGCAAGTAATGAAGGCTCTCACTGATTTACTACCAAAGGAAGAGCCAAAATCAACAGATGATGGGTTTGAAGGATTCGTGATCGATAGATGATTAGATACCCATTAGCTTATAACCCTATTATCGAATATTGGAACAAGATTGAATCAAACGAGGAAATTGTTTCTAATAAAGTTCGACGTATTTACAAAAAGGTGGTTGGAGATATTACCGACACTTCGAGTGAATACGAATATGATCCTAAAAGGGCAAATCATGTAATAGAGTTTATCGAAAACTTCTGCAAACACTCTAAAGGTAAATGGGGAGGAAAGCCGATTGAGCTGGAAGTATGGCAAAAAGCGTTTCTTGCTGCTTCATTTGGATTTATTCACAAGATCGATGGTACACGTAAGTATCGTGAAGTACTTCTTGTGGTCGCCCGTAAAAATGGGAAATCCACCATAGCATCCGGCATAGGTCTTTACCTTCAAGTAGCTGATGGAGAACCAGGTTCAGAGGTTTATGCTGTGGCCACTAAGAAAGACCAGGCTAAATTAGTTTGGTTAGAGTCAAAACGAATGGTAAAGAAATCTCCTTCTTTGTTGAGACGAATAAAACCTCTGGTGTCCGAGCTTGTATCCGAATGGAATGATAGTTCGTTTAAACCTCTTGGGTCTGATTCTGAAACGTTGGATGGCTTGAACGTTCACGGGGCCATGATGGACGAAATTCACGCATGGAAAGATAAGAATCTTTACGATGTTATTGTGGATGGTACATCGGCTCGTGAGCAACCGATGATCTTTATGATAACTACGGCCGGGACCATTAGAGAATCCGTTTATGATATGAAGTATGATGAGGCTGAAATGCTTCTTAATGGATTTGATGATCCAGATGGTTATAAGGATGATCGTTTCCTTCCAATCATTTACGAATTGGACAAGCGTGAAGAATGGACGGATCCAGCTAAGTGGAAAAAAGCGAATCCAGGCTTAGGTAGCATAAAGAAAATTGACCAATTAGGGACAAAAGTAAATAAGGCTAAAGCAAATTCACTTTTAGTTAAAAATCTACTAACGAAAGATTTCAATATCAGAGAAACATCAAGTGAAGCATGGTTAACATTTGAACAGATTCTTAACGAACATAAATTTGATATGACTGAATTAAACCCTAGTTACGGCATCGGCGGCTGCGACTTATCGAGCACCACCGACTTAACGGCAGCTAAGGTTATTTTTATGATGCCAGGCGATGAAAAGATATATGTGAAGCAAATGTACTGGTTGCCTGAGGACTTACTAGAGCAACGAGCAAAGGAAGATAAGATTCCTTATGATTTGTGGTATGAGGCTGGTTTAATGAGGACCACACCAGGAAATAGTGTACATGCAAAATTCGTTACTGAGTGGTTTTTGGAAATGCGTGATGATCATGGAATCTATTTACCTTGGATTGGTTATGACAGATGGTCAGCGAAGTATTGGGTAGAAGAAATGCAAGGACATTTCGGATACGAGTCAATGATTCCTATTGCTCAAGGTAAACAAACCTTATCTATGCCCATGAAATTACTTGGTGCCGATCTGGAAGCAAAGAAAGTGATTTATAACAATCATCCTATCGACAAATGGTGCTTGTCTAACACGGCTATTGATGTGGATAAAAACCTTAATATACAACCAAATAAGACAAGTAACCAACGTCGAAGAATTGACGGAACTGCAGCGTTATTAAATGCGTATGTTGTTCTTCAAGAAAAGAAAAATGATTATCTCAACATGATTTAATTTGAAAGGTGGTGAGAATTTGGGATTATTTGATCGTATTTTTGGAAAGAAAGAACCTCCTACCACCACAAGGTATGAACTAATAAGCGACACATCAAATGGGTTCTTTTTGTGGAATGGAAATATGTACGAAAGCGATATTATTCGCTCGTGTATTCGACCGAAAGCAAAGGCAGTAGGGAAATTAGTTGCAAAACATATTCGCGACAATGCAACTGGCTTTAAAATTAATCCAGATGTGAGTATTCGGTTTCTCTTAGAAGAACCAAACCCGTTTATGACCGGGCAAATGCTTCAAGAAAAGCTTTCTACTCAATTAGAACTTAATAACAATGCTTTTGCTTTAATCAAACGTGATGAATTTGGTTATGCCACAGAAATTTATCCGATACCTTGTGTATCACTTGAAGCTGTGGAAGGTCCAATGGGAGATTTATTCATCAAGTTTTACTTTCGCAACGGTAAAAACATGACCATTTACTATGGTGATATTATTCACTTGCGTAAGGACTTCAATGAAAGTGATTTATTTGGAGATCATCCAGGCAAAGCTCTAACAAATCTCATGGATATCGTAACTACCACTGACCAAGGGATAATTAAGGCCATAAAAAACGGGGCAATCATTAAATGGATTCTAAAGTTTAAGAGCGTCCTCAAAAAAGAAGATGTTGAGTTACAAGTAAGTGAGTTTGCTAATAATTATTTGTCTATCGAGAATGCAGCAAATGGTGGAGCTGCTTATACAGATCCACGCTATGATTTAGAACAAGTAGAACCAAAAAGTTATGTACCAAATGCCGAACAAATGAAAGAAACGACTCAACGTATTTATAGTTTCTTTAATACAAATGAAAAAATCATTCAGTCAAAGTATTCAGAAGACGAATGGAATGCCTATTATGAATCTGAAATAGAACCTTTGGCCATGCAGCTTTCCGGTGAATACACCAGGAAGCTTTTTTCACGTACTGAAAGAGGGCATGGAAACAAAATTATTTTTGAAGCTTCGAGTTTGCAGTACGCTTCTATGTCCACAAAGTTAAATCTTGTTCAGATGGTAGATAGAGGTTCTCTCACTCCTAATGAATGGAGAGCAGTTTTAAACCTAGGACCAATTGAAGATGGAGATAAACCTATTCGTCGTTTGGATACTGCTCTAGTTAACGACAAAGGAGATAAAGGAGGTGAGACAAATGGACAAAACGGAACAAAGGGAACTGATAACCAACAAAATTGAGATTAGAGAAGATGACGACGGAAATCGAACGCTTACCGGGTACGCTGTTAAGTGGGAAAAGAAATCTGTTGTCATGGGATACTATCGCAAGTTTCGCGAACAGTTTAAGTATGGTGCTTTTTCAGAATCACTCCAAAGAGATGATCAACGTTTCTTGTGGTCTCACGATACTTCAAAAGTTTTAGGAAGAACAAAAAACAACACATTACGTTTGGTTGAAGATTCTATAGGGTTACGATTTGAATTAGATTTACCTAAAACAACCCTTGGAAATGATACCTACGAAACAATAAAACGTGGTGATGTTGATGGAGTAAGCTTTGGTTTTAGTATGATAAGCGAAGAAATTGATGAACCAGATGATGATTTAATGCTTCGAACAGTAACGAAGGCAAAATTATTAGAGGTTAGTGCTGTTGCCTTTCCTGCATATCCAGATTCTGAAGTTAGTGCACGTGGTTACGATCCATATAAGAACTATGTGGATGCAAAAAAACAGCAAGATTTAAGAAAAAAACTGATATTAAAAACTTACCTTTAAGGGGGAAATCAAATGAAACAACCTATTAAACTATATCCTTTAAACATTCAATTTTTCGGACGTACATTACAAGAAATCACTGCGCGTAAAGAAGAGATTCGTAGCGTTTTAGAAGGTGATTCTCCAGATGTAGATTTAAACTCCTTAGAAGAGGAACTTCGAGGTTTAAACGAGGAGAAGCAACAATTAGAAAAGCGTCAACAACTTCTTAAGGATGCAGCAAATATTAACCAAGGCAAAGGCGAATACCGTAGTATCGAATCTTTCAATCCACAAGAAGAGAAGCGTGAAGAAGGTACTGATTCATTAGAATACCGTAAAGCATTCATGAACTATGTTCTTCGTGGGGAAGTAATTCCTACTGAATTACGTGCTGATGCAATTACTAAGACAACTGATGTAGGTTCTGTCATTCCACAAACTGTGTTAAACCGTATCGTCGAGAAACTTGAAGCTGTTGGTATGATCTTACCTCTTGTAACTCGTACTTCTATTAAGGGTGGAGTAACAGTTCCAACTTCTTCTGTAAAGCCAGTAGCAACATGGGTAGCGGAGGGAGCTGGAAGCGATAAGCAAAAGAAAACAACTGGAAGCATTACTTTCAACTACCACAAACTACGTTGTGCTGTAGCTGTTTCACTTGAAGTGGAAACTATGGCTCTTGCAGTATTTGAAACTACATTAATCAACAATGTTGTAGAAGCAATGACTAAAGCAATCGAGCAAGCAATCATCAGTGGTTCTGGTACAGGTCAACCTAAAGGTATCTTGACAGAGACTCCTGCTGCTGGACAAGCTATTGATGTTTCTGTTCAAAACTACAAATCTTTAACAGATGCAGAAGCTGCACTGCCACTTGAATACGAAGCAAATGCAGTATGGGTTATGACTAAGAAAACATTCATGGGATATGTGGCCATGGTTGATGCTGACGGACAACCTATTGCGCGTACTAACTACGGTATCAACGGAAAGCCAGAGCGTACTCTTCTTGGTCGTCCGGTTATCCTTTGTAATTACATTGACAGCTTCTCTACCGCAACAACTGGTGAAGCATTTGCTTTCTTATTCAACTTTAGCGATTACGTCTTAAACACTAATTACCAAATGGGTGTTAAGAAGTACGAGGACAATGAGACTGACGATCTAGTAACTAAGGCTATTATGATTGTGGATGGTAAAGTCTTAGATGTTAACTCTCTAGTTGTTCTTAACAAAGCTGCAGTGGTTTAAGGAGGACATAACCAATGAGATTAGCAGTAATTACGGCTTTCATTGATAAAAATACACATATCGGTTATTCAGTTGGAGACACGTTCGAGTCTGACGATTCAGAGCGTGTTTCTTTTTTGCAAGACGAAGGGTATCTATTCAAAGATGATGAAGAAGAAAACCCAGAGGCCATTAAACATGTCGGGGGAGGATATTATGAGCTCCCTAATGGCGAGAAAGTAAAAGGGAAAGACAATGCTTTAAAAGCATTGGAAGAGTTAGAAGAATCTCCTCCAATTGAATAGGAGGTATAGTAATGCTTAAGGATATAAAAATTGCCCTTCGAATCAACCATACTGCTTTAGACAGTGAAGTACTTGATCTAATTGAGGAAGCCCGACACGACTTAATGTTGTCGGGCATTTCTTCTATTAAGGCTAATGACGATTCTGATCCATTAATTAAACGAGCAATCAAGACTTATGCAAAGGCTAACTTTGGATGGGATAATCCAGATTCCGAGAAGTTGAAAATCTCTTATGAGTCATTAAAAAACCATCTTGCTTCATCGGGGGATTACAATGCTGTTTCGTGATGTATTAAACCTAATAGCTGTTGAAACCACAGAGAATAGCATGGGAGATATTATCGAGGTTGAAACTCCAAGACAAGTTTTTGCTAATAAGAAATCCATCAGACAAACAGAATTTTACCAAGCACAGGCAACAGGATTGCGTCCTGAGCTTATGTTTGAGGTAATGACACTAGAATACCAAGGTGAACCTAAACTCTCCTATGATGGCAAAGAGTATAGCATCATAAGGGTATACGATAAAAACGGTGAAATAACTGAACTTATTTGCTCCAGTACAATAAATGGGGTGAATTAAATGCCCATGCCTAAATCAGTTACACGTGTTAAGAAAAACGGTGTAAAGTATATCTCTAATGTTGATCGAGCGCAGTATACCATTAAGGAATTATCAAGAGCTGCATTAAAAGATGTAGCCAAATTAGTTCGAAGAAGGATGTTAGACAAAGCTCGTAAAATGCCAGGTATGAGAAAAGGGAAACGTATTTCGAACGCTTTTCAATACTGGGTAAGAAAACGTGAAACAGATCTAATTGTAGGTATAAAACACGACACTTGGTATGGGGTTGAACAAGAATTAGGCACTAACAATCAGCCGAAACGCTCCATATTGCGTGATACAGTTTATGAAAATATCAGTGAAATACGAGTAATTCAAGGGAAATACCTTAGTGCAATTGAAAATGAAAACAGAGCATTAGGATTGATCAATGAAGAGGAGGAAATAGGCGATGATTGATATACGTAATGTTATAGTAACCAAGCTGAAAACCATCCATTCTAGAGTCTATTTCCTGAAGTCCTCTTCTACTGCTTCCTTCCCTTACCTAGTCTACGATGTCAATATCACAAACTTAGAAGATGGCTTACAATTAGTGACCCTAGATGTGGATGGTTGGGACAATGCGAGCGACACAACAGCATTAGAACAACTAATGGGTGAAGTAAAAGAAGAATTAAATAATCAAACAGTAATCGTTGATAAATTGGCGGTTACTTTTTATTTGGACCGTATGACAACGTTAGTTGACGATGATCCAACTCTTAACCGTAGAAAATATATCTTTGAAGGAAGATTATACGAAAGGTAGTGAAACGAAATGCCAGTAAAAACAAGCGGATTAACAGCTAATTCTCCATTACATTATTTAATGAATGCTGGAGCTGTTTATAAAAACCTAACTTATGATGAACTGACAGGGGACTTTACAGGTACATTGTTAGGAGCAACCAGTGGAGGAAATGAATTCGCTCTTGCTCAAGAAATTCGAAATCTGGAAGTAGATGGAGCAAAGGGACCAACAAAAGGAAATGTAGTAATTGACTCAGAAACAGCTACTCTTACTGTAAACTTGAAGGAGTTAACTGCTTCTAATATTGCACTAGCTATTGCTGGTTCACAGACAACTTCAGATACAAACTATGACATTATTACTTCTAAGAAGAAAATTGAGCTATCTGATTATCTTCAAAACATTGCTTTTGTAGGTCGTTTAAGTGGATCATCAGACCCAGTAGTAATTGTAATTGATAACGCAATCTCTCTAGAAGGATTAACAGTTGCAACCACAGATAAAAATGAAGCCATTGTACCTGTGGTATTCACTGGACATGAAGGTGAAGATGGAACTTCTCCATATAAAATTTACTGGCCTAAAGTGGTGGTAGCGTAATGAGAGAATTAAAGTTTCCTGATGTTTTTTCTGTTATCCGTATCATTAAAAAAGCTGGTATCAGTAGACAAGTACGAGCTATTTTTGCTGATTCCACGGAGGGAACTTCGCAAAAAGAAATCGGTGCTAAGTTTTTATTTTCCTGTATTGAAAATTTAGGCGAAGCACAAGAGGAAATTACAGAATTTCTAGCTAGTTTAAAAGAGGTTGAAAATGAAGTCATTGAAAAAATGAACCTTGAAGAAACTGCGGAGTTGCTGATGGGTTTTTTGGAGCATCCAGGACTAAAGAGTTTTTTGTCCAGTGTGTCCAAATTGATGAAATAGACATGTATGATACCCTTTTGAAGCGGTATGGAGACATGTCTTTTATTATGTCTTTATCAGCTGAAGAAGGACTTTCTCTATATAAAAAAGCAACTGAAAAGAATTTTGAAGAAAAAGCATGGGAACGATGGTTGGTGGATTATTCGAAAATGACTAAGGAAAATTTTAAATCCTTTGCTCAATACTTCAAAGAAATTAAACAGCCTCCTAAGTCGGTAGATAATCGTTCGGATGAAGAAATTATTAACGATGCTGAAGAAATTTTAAAGAGCATGAAGCGGTCTGAATAAGATCGCTTTTTTTATTTGCCTTGAAAGAAGGTGAACACATGGAACTATTTAAGCTGTTTGGCAGCATATTCATAAATTCGGATGAAGCCGACAAATCACTAGCTGCTATAGATAAAAAAGCTGAAGGCGCTGGAGGAAAACTCGATAAGTTAGGTGGAGTTGCACTTGCTGTAGGGGGAGTGTTAACCGGAGCATTAGCTGCTGGATTAGGAGCTGCTGCCACAGGTATAGGTGGACTTTTTATAGCAGGTAATAACTTGCAAAAAGCACTTAATGGGTTGCAAGCACAAACAGGCTCAACTAAAGAAGAAATGGAATCAATGGAAGAATCATTAAAATCTATTTATACCAATGGTTATGGAGAATCCTTTCAAGATATTGCTGATACCATGGCTATTGCTAAACAATCCACGACAGCTCTTGGTGAGGAATTAATGTATCTTACTCAGGATGCGCTGATGCTTCGTGATACGTTCGGTTTGGACGTTTCTGAATCCTTACGTGGCGCTGAGACGATGATGGAACAGTTTGGTGCAACTGGTACAGAAGCTATGGCATATATTGCCGAAGCTACACAAAAGGGACTAAACCAAAACGGGGACCTAGTTGATACCATCGAAGAATATTCGGTTTACTTCAAAACAGCCGGATTAGATGCTAAAGATATGTTTGGAATTCTGGAAAATGCAAGTAAAGCAGGAGTTCGAAACCTTGACTATGTAGGCGATGCTTTCAAAGAAATGGTCATACGAACGAAAGACGGTTCAAAATCTACAACTGAAGCATATCAAGCCTTGGGTTTAAATGCTAAGCAGATGATGGATGATTTTGCAGCTGGTGGCGATAGAGGTAAACAGGCTTATCAAAAGATGATGGAAGCATTGAATGCCATTGAAGATCCAGTAAAGAGAAATACTGTAGGAGTTCAATTATTCGGTACAAAGTTTGAGGACCTAGAAGCCGGAGCAGTTGAAGCTATGTCTAATCTTACAGGTACCATTACAGGCTCTGTGGATACCCTTAATGAAATTAACGAAATCAAGTACGATTCATTTGGCGAAGCTCTAAAAGGCATAGGACGAAACGTAATGATGGGTATTTTTGAACCATTTCAACAAAAAGTAATGCCAGTTGTAAATGAATTCGCTAACTGGATGGTTGAAAAAATGCCGGTGGTGCAAGAGATAGCATCCACAACATTTTCAGCAATGTTAGATGTAGTAGGTAAAGTTTGGACTTTCTTTAAAGAAAACATCTTGCCTGTCCTTTCGGAGTGGTTCTCGAATGTACAAACTAATTTCCCAGTAATTAAGGGTATTTTTCAAGAGGTTTTTGATGTCATAAGAGATGTATTAAAAACGACATGGGATTTCATGAAGGAATATTTCATACCTGTGTGGATGGAGATTTTCACATGGATTCAAGGGCATATGCCAACCATTCGTGCGACGGTATCAACTGTTTTCAATAGAGTAATCGAAGTCGCTTCAATGGTATGGAATTTCTTTAAAAGTAATATCATTCCGATATTTGAACGTTTTTACTCGTTTATCATGGCTAATATGCCACAAATACAAAGAATTATAGAAAACGTATTTAACATAATTGCGAATGTGGTTAGAATCGCATGGGATATTTTCGAAAACTTATTACTTCCGGTTCTTAAAGCACTATGGGATTACATTGTTGCTCCAGCATTTTCAAAGGTTCAAACCATCATAGAAAAAGTCTTTGGTGCTATATTTACGGTGGTTGATGAGGTCGTAGGAGTATTTGACGATGTAGTGTCGGCTATTAAAGACGCGATCGATTGGTTGACATTCTGGGATAACAAAAAAGTATCAAAAAAAACAATTCAAGTCGAAGAAAAAAGAACAGTTACGAACAGTGGGATTACGGGTGGATATCCTAGAAATGCAACAGGTACAAATTATTTTGATGGTGGAGCTACATTAGTCGGGGAATTCGGCCCTGAATTAGTCACATTACCAAGAGGTAGTAAGATTGATCCAGCGAACGAAACACGCAATAAGCTGTCAGGTAGTGGGGGTGTAGTGAAAATTGAACCTACTCCTATTATTCTGGATGGATTTGAAATCGCTCGAATCATCTTCCCTCATGTGGATTTATTACAAGGAAATAGCATGACAGGGGAACTTCGGTTAAGTGGGGTGAAGGGATGATACACAATTTTAAAGTTCAACGATTAAATGGCACAACTTACGACATGAATGAACTAGGAATCATCGTCAATCGTCTGATTGTGGAATCACCTTCTCCTATTCACTATCGAGAGAAAATAGAAGGGCGAGATGGATATGTTGACCAAGGCACAGAGTATGATGGACGAAATGCAAACGCAACTCTTACTTTAATCGCAATAGATAACATCGATTACACGTTATATCGAGATGAAGTATTTCGTATATTCGACTCCAGAGAAGCGTTCTATTTACTGCCTGATGAATCACCTGGTAAGCGAATCTTAGCAAAATATAACTCTCCTTATTCCCTAGCAAGACAAGGAAACACAGGAGAGTTCAATATTTCCTTTTCGTCAGAAAGTGCTTACTTTGAATCAATCGGCACCACACTTGATCCTAAAACCTTCGATACCGAACTATGGCAAACAGGGCAAGGGTTAACACTGGATGAAACCATGTACACTCACAGCACAGCAAGCTTTCAAATCTACAATGCAGCTGACGGTGTAACTATTAACCCTCGTCAAATGCCATTAGAAATAACCTTCAAAGGTGCATCGAGCAATCTTAAAATCACAAACGCTACTACAGGCGACGTGTGGCAGTATACGAAGACAACAGCATCCGGAGATACATTGAAGCTCACAGGTGTACGATCGCTTAAAAATGGCTTATCAGTGTTCTCGGACACTAACCACAAATTAATTACCTTGGCACCAGGATATAACAATTTCACCATAACAGGTGCAACCGGAAGCTTCACTATTAGCTTCTCGTTTAGGTTTTACACGCTCTAGGAGGGGTGAATGATGGGTAAATACAGAGTACTAGGTTCACTCCTTGATAGAGTGTTCCGTAACAATTTAAATGCTAATTTTGATGATGTGGATGCAGATATCCAAGCGCAGAAGAAGCGCGTGGATGATTTAATCATAGCGAATCCTTCACCGAGTGAAGTACAAGATGCTCGATTAGGGTTCCCTGTTTTGCGCGATAAACTGGTAGATGTTGATGAACAATTGGCAGAAAATACGACTAAGTTAGACCATGTAATAATTAACGTTGCTAAATTCCCAATTCAAACACCAGAGGTTGATGATACAGCAAGAATAAAAAGAGCTATCGATTCTTTGGCTGAAAATAATACGTTATTTTTACCGGAAATTAATCGATGGTACAACATATCGGACAGCATCACCATTAGTAAAAAAATCAACTTTATTTGTCGGGGTCGAATTCAGTTCTCAGGAGTTCGTGATCGAGTAGCCTTAAAATTTATGGATATGACCATGTGTAAGATTGAAATTTTCAAAGTCTTTGACCAAGCATCTGTGGCGAATGAATATGCTGGTTATCATGGTTGGGAAAACGATGCTTATACAGGTGTTGAATTAGATAACCTAAAACAGTGTGAAGTTCGCATCGATGAGGTACGAGGTTTTACAACTGGTGTACGTGCGAAAGCATCAAGAGGTCAAGGTTTTTGGTTTAATCACATCCACATCAAGCAAATATCTATGGCTAGATTATTTCTAGAATTAAACTCAGATGGTGCAGGCAGTTGGTTAAACTCTAATTACTTTTACGATACTTCTTTTTATTTAAGTGGAGATGCGACGATAAGAACGTCTACCCAACTGAAGTATTCGATTATCCAAACTATGACAAATGGGAATGCATATGGAGGTAATTCAAACTACTTTTATCGTCAAAAATACGAGGTCAACACACTTTATACAGGTGGTATGTGGACACAAATCAAACTACTTAAAGCGAGTGGTTGGATTTTTAGAGATTACCGAGTAGAGCTAAGTGGAGCAAGTCAAAAGTTTTTAGATATAGACATGAGTAAGGCAGACGGTTCATCTACTTCCAAAGGTATTAGCTCCAATGATAATAAATTTTTCGCTACGGATGCGGGAGGAAACACTAATTTTTCTTATGCAACTAGTTTTACAAACACCCTAAACATCAATTGTTCATATCCAGAAATCGCTAGTCTTGAACCAATTAAAAATTATTTAGTCTTGCATGAAAGAGATTTTAAGTTAAGGTATAGAAGATTTCAGGATAATTACCATACAATCAAAGGTTTAGTAAGAAAATCTTTAATTTCAACTAGTCTAACAGAAGAAACTTCATGGGAGTATAAAACCGAAGACTTACTTGCTGAAAATGGAATCGTCATTAACTCTGGCTCACCTATTGTATTTTACATTTCTAATCTTAGTAAGGGAGATACAATTACCATTGAAAAAATCCATTCATCAGGTACTTTGTATAGTAACTGGTATAAACCATTTGACACACTTGATGTGTTATGTGCTAATGGATTAATCGATGGAGGCAAAGCGTTGGGACATTACGGATATTGGGATGCTGTTAATAATGTTTGGAGACAACATGCAGGTACAGAAGTAGATACTTTTACAGTTAACAGTACCAGTATCAAAACCGTTGCAATATTAGTAGCAGGAACATTAAACGGCATTAAAATATACTCAACAAATAAAAATACAGTAGTTAAAAAGACGATGAATCCAAGTATTTATAAGTCTGATGGTGTATATGTTAGATCCATTCCTAGTAGAGCATTAAATGGATACTTTATGCCTGAAGATGTGGTTTACAATGAAAACAATGCAACTGGACAAGCGATAGGATGGAAGTTGGTAAATAACGCAGGTGTACTATCCTGGCAGAGTATAGGAACTTACTAATTACAAGTGTTGGAAAAATGTAGTATTATTAACTCAACTACTTAATTAGGGGAGTTTTTAGAATGAGTAATCCTATTGTAAATTTCTTGTTAGATTCTGTTCGACATTACAACCATAAGAAGTATTGGAAGAAACGGGAAGAAGTTATCAATCCTGCCTCCAAAATTCCAAAATTTATTAGATTTATATATATGTTGCAAATAAAAAGGATGGACACTTATCACTGCTCTTCGATGGGTACAGCTTTTGGTTACGGAACAAAATTTAATTCCTTTCCTAATCTACCTCATGGATTAAACGGAATAATTATTTCTCACTATGCCAAGATCGGAACCAATTGCACTATTTATCAACAAGTCACGATAGCAGAAAGTAAGGACGGTAAGGCTGCTATAATTGGAGATAATTGTTTAATTGGCGCAGGAGCAAAAATTATAGGAGATGTCAAAATAGGCAAAAACGTAAAGATTGGTGCAAACGCGGTAGTTCTAAAAGATATACCTGATAATTGTACAGTAGTAGGTGTTCCTGCAAAAGTCATAAAAAAAGATGGAGTTAAGGTAGCGGAAATTGAGAATAATCGACAATTAGTAAATTCATAGTTGGATGAAATAGTGCAACAGATGGAGAGTCCTTTCGAGGGCTCTTTTTATTATGTGAAGGCGGTGTGAAATGACAATCGAAATAGGTTTAGCCCTAACAATCTTGAGCGTAGTAATCGCACTTCAAGGTTATCAATTAAACAAGCAAAAACACCGAGATGAACAAACAGAAAAACAGACCAAAGAAGAAAAAGATGATGCAAAAGAAAGCGCAGAGATTAAAGCGCAACTAGGCTACATTTCAAAAGGTGTAGATGATATTCGAATTGACTTAAAAGCAAATGAACGTCAAATGGCTGCTCTAGGCGAACGGGTTACTCGTGTGGAAGAAAGCTCAAAGCAAGCTCATAAACGTTTAGACAATCTTGAAAGTAAAGGGGATTTGTAATTATGGATAAAGCAAGTATTGGACGTGTAACAGCATTAGTAATCGTATTAATCAATGCAGTACTAAACTTATTCGGATATAAAACTATTCCTGTGGAGTTTGGTGAACACATTAGTGCTGCTCTCCTTATTGTTATGAGCTTGTGGGCAGCATGGAAAAACAATTACCTAAGCAAAAAAGGTGGACTTCAGAAGAAAGCATTACAATCTCAAGGGCTAATTAAAAAGTAAAGGAGAGGGTAAGTAATGGCTGAAATTAAAGTTGGTTTTCGTGCGGTTTTCTATAGTGGCGAGAAAAAGATTGATGTTAATCCTGTTAGAAAAACTTATGAGGAAGCTGAACAGGACATTAAAAATGCTAATGAAGCTTATGACATGTTTAAATACACACCTTGGACTCATGCTCAAGTTGAAAAAGTTCATTACAGACATTAGTAAAGGGAGATGAAATATTATGTCGTTTATTAAAACAATCGCTCCATTCGCTCAAAAGTTGTCTAAGGAATACGGTGTACTCGCTTCTCTGATTATCGCTCAGGCTTGCCATGAATCGCGGTATGGTGAAAGCGGACTTGCTAAGAAAGCTTTTAACTTATTCGGTATCAAAGGCACATACAACGGTCAAGCCATTCAAATGCCAACATGGGAGCATTACAACGGTAAGGATGTAACGGTCCTTGCTAACTTCAGGAAGTATCCTTCATATCTGGAATCGATGGAAGACCTATGTAAGTTATATGTAAATGGTGTCTCTTGGGATCGTAACAAGTATCGGGGCGCGATTGATCAAAAGGATTTTGAAAAGGCTGCAAGAGCTGTAGAATCTGCCGGATACGCCACTGATCCATACGGCTATGCAAATAAGCTTCTAGGAATCTACAAACAAGCCAATCTAGGACAGTATGATACTGTGGATGGAAAGACACCATATTACGTAATTGTTCCAAATACAGCCTTCTGGCAAGCGAAAGCATTAGTTGCTGCTTATGAGAAGAAGGGTTATAAGTGCCAAGGGGTATCTGATAAAGTGTATGGCCCAGATGAAAAACCACAGAAAGATGATCCATATCAGTTCTATATCCACACAGATTTAGATACAGCTAAGAAGCTTGTAATTGAACTAAAGCACAAAGGTTATAGCAAGACGTTTGGACGAAGCAAGTAATGCCCTCTTTTTGAGGGCTTTTTTATATATGGAGGTGTTTCAATGATTACGATATAAATCTTCTTGTTATATTTTCCTAGTTTATCTATAATCTTTATAAAGAACAAATTATTTCTTTATAGAGGTGATCTTATGAAGTTATTTTCTGTAGGATTTAAAAATAGAGACGGTATTACTTGGAAAACTATATCAGGTGATTCAAAACGAGATGTAAAAAAGAAGATCAGTAAAGGTGAACAAACTGGTACGGTTATTAGTATCGCTGAAGTAAAATAAAAATAGCCCTCTTTCATCACGAAGGAGGGCTTTCTTATGTCGCAGTATCCTATTGTTGTAAAACATAAATATTGAAATGAGGTGATACCTCTTGATCGTCACGAACATAGCTGGAACATCAGAAATTATCACTGACTATACAAACTTAACTCGTAAGAAAAGAGTGAATGGAGAACAGTCCATCTCCTTTTTATTACTTAAAACAGATAAGAATAGTCATTCCTTTGATTTGGTTGCAGAGGAAAGCATTGTAGAATATGACTCCATTAAATATCGAATTAAAGGACTAGTCGAGAAAACAAAAGGAAAACCAATTAAATCAATCACAGCGTATCATACCTTCTTTGATATCGTGGATGAATACAGATATACAACTCTTACTACAGGATTCAAGTCCATAAATACGGTACTATCGTTTATTTTTAGTGGTTTAGATTGGACGTTCTCTGTTATAGACTCTTTTTCCACAGTAGAATTTGAAAACTTTGGTAATGAAAATTGTTTATCTTTATTTCAAAAAGTGATTGATCGTTACCAGGCAGAGTTTGAAATCATCGGTAATGACGTGAGGATTAAAAAGAAAATTGGTTCTACTGCAGATTTTCAATTCCGTTACGGTTACAACATTAAGACCTTTAAACGAAATGTAAATACAAGCAATCTATCCACATACATCAAAGGTACCGGAAAATTAGATGAGGATGAAAATCCTATTGTATCAGCTGAGTATACATCACCTATGGCTGCCATCTATGGAGTACGTCATGCTCCACCATACAGTAATGAATCAATCACCCATTATGATACACTTGTAGAAAATCTGAAAGCTAAACTTCAAGATACACCTGAAATAAGCATAGAATTGGAGTTTGTGAGCTTACAAGAGCAAGGGTATACATCTGTTAACCCAAACATCGGCGATACCGTACCGACCATTTATGAGCCTTTAAATATCGATGTGGATTTAAGGATTATTGAGAGTGAAGATTATCCAGAAAGTAAGAAATCACCAAAGGTTACACTTTCAACTGTTCCTAAATCCTTCGTGAAGAGTGTCATGGATTATCAGAAATCATTGCTCGATAAAATTTACGATGAGAACGTGGGAAAACTTCGATACAACGTATACGATGAAGCTGTTAAACGAGCAACTGAAGCATTGAATAATTCTCTAACACAACTTGAATATCCTGAGAATATGGGAATACTCGCTCGCGATCCAGAGAATCCGGAAAGGTTCGTTGTTTTTCGCAGCTCGGGAATTGGTGTGACGACTGATAACGGGGTAACTTTCCCAGATGCAATCACTCCATTTGGAGTAAACACATCACTATTAACAGCCGGACAAATAAAAACCAACAACATTCAGATTATCGGAAACGATGATCTTTTTTATTGGGATGGAAATTATTTAATCGCCATCGATGCAGCCGATCCAAATAAGTTTGTAAGGTTGGATTCTGGTGAGATCTATATTGCTAAAGGCGCTATGGTGATTGAACGTCCCGACGGTTACAAGGTGGTTAATAACGGTATCCTATCCAACAGTTTTTCCATCCAAGGCTCCACACCAACATTTAAAACAGCCGGTATAGAAGAATCTGGGCAATTTTACAGGACTTCAGCACAGAATCGATATGAAAACGTTCAACGATTTGTTTTCAAGCATGACAGTCGATATTTGAGAATTATTTGTAGCATGTCTGTGGATGGCGGAGTTGACTTTGGTAACGTAGGAAGCATTTCCTTTGATGTGTTAAGTGACGACGAAACACAAAGTATCGCATCTGTTACGGTTACAGAAACAAGAAAACATGCTACCCAAGGGTATAGAAAAGATATCCTAGTTGATCTAGGCACACCAACAGGAAATATCTTAGTCTGCTACTGGCGCATGTACTCAAGCTTAAATTACTACACGTACGGAAGTGTTAGATATA
Organism: Robertmurraya korlensis; assembly: GCF_023715225.1. GTDB lineage: Bacteria > Bacillota > Bacilli > Bacillales > Cytobacillaceae > Robertmurraya_A. The sequence goes on along the minus strand of NZ_JAMBNS010000003.1, from coordinate 255,293 downwards.
TAGTCCAGGAGGGATAATATGGGCGTATTATTTTTTTGTGATGTAGATGAAGAGGGAAAGATCGTTGACAGTTTGATTGGTGCGAGAGTCATTCCGATGAAACAGTACGATTTCTTTTTTTATTTAATGGATGATTACGAGACGGTAATCAGCAACGTGCCGAATTATCGGGTGGTAAATGGTCAACTCATATTAGAAACAGTATAAAAAAGAGCCCTTCCTAAGTGGAGGGGCTTTAAAAAGGTAAATCTAACTTATAAAACCGCGCTTTTTGTTCTTCTAATACTTTCTCGGTTATATCTTCTTCACTATTCAAAATAACCTTATCTAATTTCCGTTCATACCCTCTACCTACAGACTTCTCCCACCAATCCAAAGCAATCTCCTCTGGACGTTGACCACGTAAAGGGAAAGATCCTTTTTATTCGACTCTTCCGGCTGGTCCTGTGTAGTGGATGGCTAGGAATACTTCTTTCATGTTGATCATTCCCATTCAAAAGGATAAACAGCAATGTTTGCTTCACTAAATGTATCATTAAGAGTAATCTCATATCCAATTCGATTTTGCTCTATCTGACCATCCTCAAACTTCATTCCTAAAGCATCCTCAATTTCCTCGATAGCAGCTGTTGTTTCAAACTGAATACTGGCTAACTTACCTTCACTATAGATAGCAGTGGCATAATCAAATAAATCACTAGAATCATAACTAATAAAATCAGCATTTACAGTTGAACCATCTGCAAGCTCAAACTTCCCATTAGGGTATTGAGTCTCTTCGGGATCTTCTTGATATTTTGCTTCAAATTCTTCTTTGGTAATCTCCGTTTTAGATACTGTTGCTGTTTTTTCTACATTTTCTTCTTTATTAACAATAGCTTTTTTTGCATTTTCAGGTACAGTAGGTTCTTCTACTAATTCATTAATAAATTTTAGCCCTAAAGAAATAACCCCAACAACAATTAAACCCGAAAAAATAAGTCTAATAACCAATTTACTACTCATTCTCTTCTCTCCATTCATACAGTTCATCCACTTTTACATTCAATAACCTAGCAAGCTTAAATAGATCCTCTACAGATGGCCTTGACTTACCAGAGCACCAAGAAGATATGGTATTGGTTCCCACTCCCATCTCCTTTCTGATCTCTTCTCTAGTTAAAGTTGAAAGTTCAATATACGCTTTTATCTTACTGACTAGCATTATATGTCCTCCGAAAACTTGATAAAACTTAATTCTCTAAATGTCTCTGATTTTCCTTTCACAAAAATTTTATGATAAATTCTAAAATTTTTGTGATAGACAGGCAAGTTTTAGGATAAATGCCCATATGATGTATTACAAACGTAACACCGGAGCCGATTAAAAAGCTAAGGTAATACGAATGTAATACCGGATTAATCAGGAGGGAGCCCTATGAAGGAAAGAGATATTAAGCCAGTATCATTCAGTTTGCAAGATCCTTTCGAAAGTGAATTATTATCGTTTGCAACCGATCAGGGGAAATTCTCAAAATACGTGAAAAGATTGATATGGAGAGATATGGAGGCGAAGAAGAAAGTAAAAAAAGCGCCTTCCCCAGCCAATGTAATACATTGTGGGAAAAACGCCTTAAACGGTTTTGTGTTAGGCCAGAAATAGGCTAGGTTGCTAACACGCTCTCACGTTAGCATATGCCTACAAACTCAAAAATATGCATGTCTAGGAGGGTTTTAGGTGAAAAAATATCAAACGATGTCTGTTAAAGAATTTATGAATAGAGAGTATGAGATTAAGAAGCCAATCCAAAAGGTTGAAGAGCATTTCAGAAAATACAAAGTGGTTTATCGAGTAGTCGGTTCCACCATTATTCTTTTCATGATTGGTGATGGGTCTCATTTAGCGAGTGCTGCCTTAACAAACGGATATACAGATGGAATTATCGACAAGGAAGCAAGTGTTATCTATAAAGATTTAGCCGATATTGGGAAATGGCTAATCATTGGAAGAGGGGGCTGGGAAATCATCCACAATGTTTTAAAACAAGATGTTGATGGAGCCAAAAAGAACTTCATAGGTTACGTACTAGCATATGCCCTCCTGTTGGCATTCCCACACATCATGGATAAGGTCGATGGTATTTTCGATAGATTCGGAGCGTGATCGTATGAAATTTCGACTAAGCAGCGCGTATGGAGTCATGGAAGAGGTCAGGGAAGGGAAGCACTCAGGAGTGGATTTAGCAGTCCCAGAAGGCACCACATTAAGAAGTATCGTAGAAGGAGAAGTCGTGAATGTGTACGATGGCTCTGGTCCGATTGGAGAAGGAGTTAAAATTTTAGGTGAGGATCATCGTGAATATATTTACGGCCACATGAGCGATGTAGATGTAAAAGTTGGAGATAAAGTCCAATTCGGAGACGTCATCGGAGAAAGTGGAAACACAGGAAATTCAACGGGGGCACATCTACACTTTGGAGTGAAAGAAGATGGAGAGTTTGTGGATCCGTCCGTCCTGGTACCGAGATTGGATAGTATAACCGGTGATATAGAAATTGATGATTCTGTTGCTTGGTATGACATTGAAGGAAGAATGGATTTAGCTTTAGAACATGCCAAGGAAGATATGAAAGAAGAATTTAAGGAAATGATTTTTGAATTCTTAAAAGCTCTTAGAGATGTCACTTTAGATTTAATTGATGCAATCACTATGTTAGGTGGAGGAGTCTTTATCATCTTAGGGGCATGGAGACTGAAGAACGCTAATCGATGGGTAAGTATTTTGTTTGTATCAAGAATACTCATCAAAGCTTTACTAGGAGGGTACATCGGATGAAATTCAGTGAAGTGTTTCAAGTTGTTAAACCTCAATATGTTTTCCTCAAGCTTAAACCCAACAATTCTATTCGCAATAATTCCACTCATTTAGTCGCAAGAACCATTTCCAGTATGTATAAAAACGTATTTCAATCGATCGTAGTTGAAGAAAAGAAGTTAGTTAGATTATTAGGAAAGGAGTTTTTCTTAGGTACCAAATATCAGTTTCATGTCCAAGGAAAGGTAGCGTACTTCGTTTACATTGAAAAGAAGAAGATTGAGTTTTATTTCATCGTCCCTAAACAGTATGAAAGCATTCTAACAGAAAAAGTCGGTGACGTTTGGAACAACGTTACGATTGAAGAAGTAGGCGAGCTACCTAGTTTCCATGAGAAGGCCACGAAGTATCAGCTAGTGTATGAGAAAGAAGATGCGATGAGCTTAAAAGTAGATCGGAGAGATAACGACTTGTTGCGCTCCAATTTAAATATTGTTGATGTCCTTGAGGAAGGAGATAAAGTGGGAATCATGTATAACTTTATTCCTTCTTCTCAGGAGAGCTTTAAATTTAGTTACAAAGCTACTGTTGAAAAGGTAAAGAAAGGAATACCGGTGGAAAGAAACAAGATGGGAGCTAATTACCTCTTTAAGATGGCTATCGGTATTGTTGATGGTCTAGTGAAAGACGTAAGTGAAGTATTAGCTGGGAAGAAAGAACAACTCGCTGAATCATCCTGGTTAGAAACGCTTGTAGATCGTCTACAAGGAGGAAGGAAATTAAGTGAAGGAACCGAGAGTAAGATTAGAAATCAAATTCTCCCTTCTCAGATTATTATTCTGAGTGAGAGTCAAGATAAGCTACGTGAAATGAACAACGGAAGAAGCTTAGCGAATAGTTTTGAAATCATTAGTGAAGATAACCGGCTAGTAGCTAAGAAATTAGGAGGAAAGGTCAATCTGTTGAAAAACAACCTAGGGACCGAAATCAATAAATTGAGTGACCAGGAATGTCAGAACTTTATCTCGCTTGCTGGAAGGGAACTTTTAGAGATGCATGATTGCATTGAAAAAGTTGAGACTCATGAAACCTTGGTTCCAGAGGATCTTCAAAAAGGAAAAGTATCAATTGGGGAGTCCACTTACAGGGGGCACAAACAAACGGCTTATCTTACCACCGATCGAGAATATGAAAACTTATCACTGATCATCATCGGTCCCAATCGAGCAGGAAAATCCACTCTCATCGGAAACTTAACCAATGATGCTTTAAATGTAGATGAATGTGTAGTGCTGTTTGATTTCATAGAGAATTGTGAATTGAGCTCCGAAGTGGCTGCTCTTTTTGATCCGGAAAAAGTATTAGTGATCGATTGTAGCGATGATAAAAAGGCTGAAGGACTTGGATATAACGAAATAAAGAAAAGCGCCGATACATTTGAGCAATACAAAAACGCTAAGCTTCAGACTAGCCAATTAGAAACACTGGTGAATTCAATTAATGCAGATGAAAGTCGTCTATCGCCAAAGATGGAAAGATATCTACAAAGTGCTGCTAATGTGGTGTTCTTGGTTGGGGGCTCTATAAAAGATGTATTTACAGTATTACAAAACCACAAGGCACGTGGTCAATATCTTTCTAAAGTACCTGAAAAACAATACGAAAATCTTGAAGAATATATGGAGAGTTTACGTGAGCTGGACGAACGAGACAAAGACGGGTTAATTATCGGTACGAAGTTGCACTTAGTTGTAGGTATTATTGATCGCCTTAACAAATTGAAAGCTAATGCATTTATGGAGTTGATGCTGAAGAAGAGTACAGATCAAAACATTGATTTAGTTGAAGAGACTCAAAAAGCTCAATTGATCATTGTTAAAATGCCAGAAACCATGTTTCCAACGGATAATGAGAAGGACATTTGCTCCACGTACTGGATGACGAAATTATGGTTAGCCATGCAAGTAAGAGCAGATAAAGTTCGAGACAAAAGTAAACGTCGTAAGGTTAACTTCATCATCGATGAACTATACCAGGTTAAGAATACAGAACGTTTTTTAACTGAAAAACTTTCACGTTTACCTAAGTTCCGAATTAAGCCAATTATCAGCTGTCACTATTTGAATCAGATCAAAACCATTAGAGAGGAATTACGATCGGCAAATGCAAGTTACATGTTAATAGCTGGATGCGATAAAAAGAATTTTGATGAATTGAAAAGTGAATTGTATCCATTTACTGAGGAGGATTTATTGAGATTACCTCGGTACCATTCCATGAACCTTATAAAGAGTCGAGAAGGATACGGCCGTTTTATAACAAAATTGCCTAAACCAGTAGGAAAGAAGGAATCAGCAAATGCTTAATTTAACGATTTATCATTGTTTCTTTTGTCGTATGGATTTTGGGTTATCGGAGATCATGCAGCCGTACTGTCCTTGCTGCAGAAATGAAGATGATGTATTACTGATTGCTGAATCTAAAACTCTTTATCTAAAGGAGGAGACAGTATGAGATGTGCCTATTGTGATAATCGGTTAAAAGGCGAAGATCAGGTTGTGGTATTCGATAGTGAATTAGTCCATGATGGTGATTGTTTTATAAAGTATGTACGTGAACATTTTGCGGAAAATACAACTACCTATCTGGACTATTTAGAGGAAGAGTTAAACGCATAAAAAAAGACGGGCAAAAAACCCGCCGAATACCCGCCCGATTTTTAAAAAGATTTAATGTATATTAATCCACACTTTTTATAAAACCTTGTTAAACCAACGTTTTAACTTAGAAAAAACGGAAAATATTCTATTAGCCATTATGATATTTATACATCCATAGAATACCTGATTTTAATAGTCTTGCCACTCGTCCAGTGATTGGACGTTCTGCTACTAATCCAAAGCCATGCTTTTTACCTAAAGAGCCAAGAACTCCCTTTAACTTTATAACCGGCATTGTTTCAGGAAGCGGTTCGTTTGACCATCTTTTTAAGAGAATTTGTACAATCTGTTCCGCTTGTCCTTCTGCTAATTGAGCGCTAGGTGCGTGCGGTAGACTTGCACAGTCACCCACAATATACACATGTTCATCATGAGGTAAATTGTGATGAACAGTTAGGACCACTCGCCCTTGATGATCCTTTTCAACATCAAGGTTTCGTATAATTTCTACGGGTTGAATGCCTGCAGTCCATACAATCGCATCTGAATGTAGTGGCTCATCGTGATTGTATAAAGTATTTTCTTCTACCTTTGTGATATGTGAATTGTTAACAATTTCTACTCCGTGATTATCAAACCAATTTTCCACATACGTTCCTAAACGAACAGGGAAGGCAGATAAGATATGATTTCCACGGTCGAATAGCTTAACCTTTAAATCAGGCCTGCTTTCATTTAATTCACTTGCTAGTTCTACTCCGCTCAAACCTGCCCCAACAATGCTGACAACAGATCCAGGCGAAAGGTTATTCAATGCTTGGTACGTTGTTCTAGACTTTTCGATCGATTGAATGCTATACGTATATCGATCCGCACCTGGAACATTATGGTATTTGTCTTCGCAACCAAGTCCAATTACTAAATCATCGTAAGTGATTAGGTCATTATTCACGAGAACGGTTTTCTCTTCAAGATTAATATCTTTAACCTCTCCGTATTTAATTGTAAGTCTTGGGTGCTCAGGGAAAGCTACCCGTACATGCTGATCGGAAATCGTACCAGCTGCTAGAGCGTAATATTCTGTTTTTAAGCAGTGATAAGGAATTTTATCAACTAGCGTAATGGTTACATCGTCTGGAAGTTGAGAGGGTAATAAGCGTGCGAGTATTCTCATTCCCCCGTAGCCTCCGCCGAGAATAACGAGATTCTTCATAATCAATTTCCCCTTTTTCTCTACAGTTGAGTTGCTATTCTCTCTTATAAAAACGTTTGCAATATGATGACATATTACAATGATAAATATTATATATGTTTCAAAACACCATAAAAAGTATAACGAAATTGTGACAAAACCACAACACATTCAGTACAATTTCTTGACAATTAAAATTTTTGGAAGGAAACTACCTACTTGAACTTTTTGGTTGGACAAGGTACATTTACTTAGTAGAGGTGGGAGAAATGATAAAACCAATTATAGAGTTTTGTATAAGCAATTTAGCAAGTGGTGCTCAAAAAGCACTCGAACAGCTTGAAAAGGATTATGACCTAGATATCATTGAATATGGGTGCCTTGGCTATTGCGGCAAATGTGCATCAACACTGTATGCACTAGTAAATGGAGAAGTGGTGTCTGGGGAGACACCTGATGAACTGGTTGAAAATATTTATCAGTATTTAGAAGAAAATCCAATGTTTTAACATACAAAAAAGGGTCACCTCATAGGTAGACCCTTATTATTATATTTTGGTTTTTTGCTCTTCACGTATTTCCTGCCAACGATCTCTTGCCATTTCAATGATTTTGGCCTCATTAAAGCTTCCTTGTTTTTCGATAACCTTTGAAAAATATCTCACTGATTGGTCGACCTGACCTGTACGTCTTGATAGCTCCGCAATCATATAGAGAAGCCGAAGCTCGGTCATTTGCGTTCCACGATAATCATCAGTGATATAAGCTTCCATATACTCGTCCACAGCAAGCTTCATAAATCGTTGCTCCTGCTCGTGATCTAACATTGCTCTGTAGATCCAAGCTAGTCTCATAAATAAACCAGCAATAGATACATGCTTTTCTTTTTTTAAAGTTCCGCAATAGGCGGCAAGTTTAATTGTTTTTGCGGCCACTTGATACGACCTTACTTCACCAAAGCTGCGCGGGAACCACTGTTGGGCTATTTTAGAATCAATGATTTCCTTGCTGCCTGGTGGAAAATAGGGGGCAAAGTCATCTGTAAATGAAAAGCCGCATTTCGGACATACCGCAACAAAATAAAGGTTAGGATCATTTTCTATGTTTTCATATGTAGGGGCAAAGTCAGTGTCATAGGACTTTGCTACTACAAAACGTGAGCGAAGCTTCTTTGTGGTAAACTTGGTTTTACACATCATACATTCACATTTCTTATCATAAAGCGGCTGTAGTTCAGTCATTGTCACACACCCCTTTTATTTTTACGACGATTTTAATAATACTATTGTACCTTATTACTTGTGATAAAAGAACTATAAAATGTTATATTTCAAAAGAAGAAGGCTTAACGTCTTAAATTTACATAATATAGTAGATTGTATGGGGAAATGTGTCATTTAGCACATGTAATTTCCAGCATCTGGTGGAATAGGTAAACTAAGTTGCTATTTAGAACCTATGATTTCCAGTATCTAGTGGAATTGTTGAACTAAGTTATCACTTAGAACATGCAATTTCCAGTATCTAGTGGAATCACTGAACTAAATCGGCTTTTACAACATACTGATTCCAACATTTGGTAGAATCTATGAACTAAACCGAAATTTAGGTAGTCCTATCCTTGGGTAAAAGTATCAAAAAGGCAATATTTCTCCCCAGCCCCAGCCCAATTAACCAAATGCCCATTTGTCAAAACCAATTCCATTTTTCTAAGTCCGTTCAGTTGAGTATAAAGACATTGCTGTATATACTAAAAGTAAAGATGTTCGAGGGAGGAATGAATAATCATGAAAGACATTATTATTGTGACAGAAGCGGCTGCACTTCAAATAAAAGATATGATGAAAGAGAACGAAGAGGAAAATGCGTACTTACGCGTAGCGATTAAAGGTGGCGGCTGTAGTGGCCTATCGTATGGTCTTGGTTTTGCTCATGAAGTAGAAGAAGGCGACACGGAGCTTGTTCAACATGGAATTACGTTCTTAGTTGATAAAGAGAGTGCTCCTGCGTTGGTAGGAACCGTTATTGACTATAAGCATTCCTTAATGGGTGGAGGCTTCACCATCGAAAATCCTAACGCCATTGCTTCATGTGGGTGTGGTTCCTCTTTCCGTACAGCAACCAACCAAGGTACACCGGAAGAATGCTAAAAAAGTGCAAGGTTCATCCTTGCACTTTTTTATTATTTAAACATAGAAGAGCTATGAAGCGGCTGTGCTTTTGCCTTTGGATCAATAAATGTTTTTGCGTTGTTCACGGCTGTTGGTGCTTCGCCGAAGCCGCAGGCAATTAGCTTTACCTTTCCTTCGTACGTACAGATATCGCCCGCTGCATAAATGCCGGGAATATTCGTTTCCATTTTTGAATTTACCATAATAGAGTTTTTTGAAATCTCAAGTCCCCATTCTTTGATGGGACCAAGGGATGAAACGAATCCATAGTTACAAATTACAGCATCGACTTCGACGGTTTCTTCTGTTTTATCATTCACATTTTTTAGCAGGACCTGAGCAATGTCTCCTTTGCTGTTCGAAAGTAAATCAGCGGGGACATAGGGAGTTTTTATCTCCACCTTGGAATGTTGAAGGTTTTGTACACTGTGCTCGTGAGCACGGAACTTATCACGACGGTGAACAATCGTTACTTTTTCGGCAATCGGTTCGAGCATTAAAGCCCAGTCAACGGCTGAATCTCCACCGCCGAATACCACCACCTTTTGACCAGCAAATTGGCGGAGATCGTCAATAAAGTAGTATAGATTTTTCCCTTCGTATTGGGAGGAGTTTTCTAACTCTAATCGACGGGGCTGAAAGGCTCCATTGCCAGCAGTGATGATAATTGTTTTTGAAAAATGGACTTCTTTATTCGTGATTAACTTAAAGGTTCCATTTGTTTGTTTCTCGATTTTTTCAACGGATTGCTCTAAGCAAATGGTTTGATTAAATGTAGCCATTTGCTCCTTTAGGTTATTGACTAACTGTTGAGCTCGGACTTTAGGGAATCCAGCAACATCATATATATATTTTTCAGGGTATAAAGCGGACAATTGCCCACCTAACTGTGGCAAGCTTTCAATCAATTTAACAGTAGCTTGTCTCATTCCCCCATAGAAGGCAGTAAATAGTCCAGTAGGTCCTCCGCCAATAATGGTAATGTCGTAAACTGTCTGGTCCTCTTTCATTCTATATCCCCCTAACTATGTGTAGGATTTATCATTTCATACTACCAAAAGTATTAAAAATAGCCCGGAGTTATGACTAAATAATGAAACTCCCTCTGAATAAGTCACTAATAGCAAGAGGATTGTCAGAAAAGTTTACCATTTATGTGATCGATTTTTGGTAGATTTTCTGCTTGAAAAAGTGAATGAAAAGGAATATGATGATATGTAGACATATTGTTAACTTTTTGTGTCTTTTTTTCAACATTTTCTTGTCTTCTTTCGTGAAAAACATCACAAACTTTTCGTTGTTATTATAAAATAAATTCCTTTATAGAAGCGGAAGATAAAAAAAACACAAAAACTATATATAAAAAAAGGTGGGTTTGAACGTCTTGAGAAAACCAAAAATTGTAGTATTAGGTGCCGGATACGGTGGATTAATGACAGTAACAAGATTACAAAAGCAAGTCGGTGTTAATGAAGCAGATATCGTCCTTATTAACAAAAATGATTACCACTATGAAACAACATGGTTACATGAAGCGTCAGCGGGTACATTACACCATGACCGTGTACGTTACAATGTAACAGATGTTATTGACACAAACAAAGTGGAGTTCATCAAAGGAACGGTTCTTTCAATCAACCATGAAGAAAAGAAAGTGGTACTTGATAAAGGTGAAGTTGAGTACGATTACCTTGTAGTATCACTAGGTGCAGAGCCAGAAACGTTCGGAATTAAAGGTTTGAAAGAGCATGCATTTGCAATTGCTAACATCAATGCAGCACGTCAACTTCGTGAACATATTGAATATCAATTCGCAACGTACAATATGGAAGAAGAAAAGAAAGATGAGAGATTAGCAATCGTTGTTGGTGGTGCAGGATTTACAGGTATTGAATTCTTAGGGGAATTAACAAACCGTATTCCTGAGCTTTGCCGCGAGTACGATATTGATTTCGGTAAAGTGAAACTAATTTGTGTAGAGGCAGCTCCAATGGTGCTACCAGGATTTGATCCAGAGCTAGTAAGCTACGCAACAGCACAATTAGAGCGTAAAGGTGTAACATTCATGATCGGTACGGCTATTAAAGAAGCAACTGAAAATGGAATTGTTGTTGGTAAAGGCGAAGACGAAGTAGAAGAAATTAAGGCTGCGACAGTGGTTTGGGCAGCTGGAGTTCGCGGTAGCTCAATTATTGAAAACTCTGGTTTTGAAGCAATGAGAGGTCGCGTAAAGGTTCAACCTGACCTACGTGTTCCTGGACATGACAATGTATTCATCATTGGTGATTGCTCTTTAATTATTGACGAAAAGGTTAATCGTCCATACCCACCAACAGCTCAAATTGCCATGCAACAAGGGGAACTTTGTGCAAGCAACCTAGTAGCTCTTATCCGTGACAAAGGTGAGTTAGGTCACTTTACATTCGATAACAAAGGTACAGTTTGCTCACTTGGACACGACGATGCAATTGGAGTAGCATTTGGTAAAAAGATGACTGGTGGAACGGCTTCATTCATGAAGAAGATGGTTGATAACCGTGCATTATTTATGATCGGTGGACCTTCACTAGTTCTGAAAAAAGGGAAATTCAACGTTCTATAATAGATGAGAAAGAACAAGCTGAACAAACAGCTTGTTCTTTTTTGTTAAAAAAAATCCATGCTTTCGGTGATATAATAATTGTATAAGTGGGGTGTGGAATGTGAAGAAAACGGAAAGAGGAAAGGTCTGGCTGGCAGTGGCTGGTTTGGTTATAAATGCACATGGTGAGTGGCTTGTGGTAAAAAAGAAGTACGGTGGGCTAAAGGGGAAGTGGTCTCTACCTGCGGGATTTGTAGATGAAGGGGAAACAGCAGACGAGGCTGTTATTCGAGAGGTAAAAGAAGAAACAGGATTAACCTGCCGTGTTGAACAATTGCTTGGAGTACGAACAGGAGTCATTAAGCATGAAATTAGTGACAATATGATTATGTTCCTTCTACAGCAAACAAAGCCTGAAGAGAGTATTGTTATTCAAGAAAATGAGCTGTATGAAGCTGCTTTTATCCTTCCAGACCAGCTGCTTGATGAGAATACAGCTTCGATTATGCTTAGATATATGATTGAAGCGATATCATCTGAAGAAAGATTGAAAGTCGACAGTATTGATCCTGGACAGCAGTTTGGATACACATCATACAAGTTGTTTTTATAATTATTAAAATATTTAGAAACGCTATGAAAAACTGAGAAAAAAACACTTGTATGCGTTTCCAATCTTTGTTTTTGGAAGATTTTCTTACTTTCCTTTTTTGTTTTTTCATGATATATTATCTGAAAATTCAGTCGTTTGGAAAGGTTGATGAAAATGAGTGCAGTGAAGGTTGAAACAAAGGAATGTCTTTATTGCTCAGGAAAGGGTTACTTCCAGCTTTTACTTGGTGGCTCAGAAACATGCCCAAGCTGTGGAGGAACTGGAAAAGAGAAAGAATCAAAATAACCAAATTTCCTCCGTATATGATGCGGAGTATTTTTTTGTCTTTCTTTCCTCCCGCCATTATATTGACGAAAAACGATTGCTTTTAGTACACTAAAAGTTGATGTGTGAAGGGGGAAACAATCAAATGCCAATGACGATATTTGTTCTACCAATATCGATGCTTTTGTTTTTTGTTTTATTTTTTGGAATCGGATTCATCTTAAATATGCTACTAAGAATGTCGTGGATTATGGCAATCATTTATCCAATCGTTTCGATCCTCATTGTTGATGTAGTTAGCTTCAGTGAGTATTTTACAAATAGTGCAACTGCTTTTCAAGACTTGGGGAACCGATTTATGAATCTAGCACTTGCAGATATTCTAATTTTAAGTAGCGGAATGGCAGGAGCCATACTGGCTGGAATAACGATAAAAATGTTAAGAAATAAGGGATACCGCATGTTTTAGCCTTCACATCTGTGGAGGTTTTTTTGATTTATATGTGAACTTGTTAAAATATACCAAAATCTATTAATTCACTAAAATATGAATACTTCTTTCAGAAATGGGAAATGACTATTTTTGGGAGGAGTGAAAAAAGATGAAAATGGTGAAATTGTTTATAAGGCGTGTCATGCTGATGGTGTTGTTTATTGGAGCATTAGGTGCAACATTTCAAAGCATCTCTGGTGTAAAAGCTGAATCTCTACTGGCAAATACAAATTATGGTGACGAAGTGGATACTGAGGATTCTGTTTTTGATCACACCGTAAAACAAATTGGGTTGGCATTTAAATTCTTAAATAATATAGCTAGTGAAGAAACATTAATCTCATCAAGTGAAGAAGTAATCGGGGCTCCACCAAAGCTTGAAGAAGCATTTGATTGGGGGCAATACCCGAAAGCAACGGTAACAGCCACTGGCTACACTGCAGGAGTTGAATCAACTGGAAAGAACCCTGGGCATCCAGAGTTTGGAATTACATATTCAGGTGTCAAGGTAACGAGAGACTTATTTTCAACAGTAGCTGCGGATTTAAATGTTTTTCCAATCGGAACCATTCTCTTTATTCCTGGATATGGATACGGAGTGGTTGCCGATAAAGGTGGAGCGATTAAAGGCAATAAGGTAGACCTTTATTATGAAACAGTTGAAGATGTGTATAACAACTGGGGTAAGAAAACAATTGAAGTGTATGTTATTGAAAAAGGTGACGGAAAGCTAACTGAAGAAGAGCTTCGTGCCTTAAATGAGGACAAAGCATTACAAGTATTCCGTCAGCAATACACGAGCTCAGAAAGTAAATAAGTAAAAGGCGAGTTTCTCATGAGAGGAACTTGCCTTTTTAGTTTTCCTAATTATCCTGATTAGTTAAGTGGAAATATTATCTTTGTTTATGTAGTGATGAACCGTAGGAAGAATGCAACGAGAACACCAGTAATTCCTCCAAAGAATACTTCAATTGGTTTGTGCCCAAGTAGCTCTTTTAACTCTTTTCGTTTCTCTTGTTCTGGCTTATTTGGCCACCCTTTTGCTTCATCTAGAAATTTATGAAAGTCATGTACAAGTTGATTTAATACAATCGCTTGTTCTCCAGCTTGTCGTCGTACACCTGTAGCATCAAACATGGTAATAATAGCAAACACAGCTGCTACAGCGAATAAAGCGGAATCAACCCCAGCTTCAAAAGCCACGCCGGTAGACAGTGCGGTTACAGCAGCAGAATGGGAGCTAGGCATTCCTCCTGTACTCGTAAGCAGGGACCAATCAATTTTTCGTGTAGCCAGATACTGAATAGGAACCTTTACAAACTGAGCAAAAAAGATTGCGATCAAGGAAGCGATTAATGGGAAGTTAAATAAAAATTCCATAAATATATACCTCTTTTCTCCATCATGAATCAATATCACAAAAATTCTAGTTATAACATGATTTTCCCATTTTCCTTTGCTAAGATAGTGGTAAATGTAGCACATTTAGGGGGGAAGTCATTGTCACACTATCCAGCTGAATATTATGAGTTTTTTATTTCTTTTAACGAAGGCGATTATTATACTTGTCACGATTTACTGGAAGAAATGTGGATGACTGATAAAGGAAATTACTTTTTAAAAGGATTATTACAAATGAGTGTAGCCATTTATCATTACGAGTACGGTAATGTGGTTGGTGCAAGATCAATGATGAAGGTGGCTTATGAATATTTAGACTCGTATCGTCCCAAGTACTGGGGTTTGGACGTTGAAAAGCTCCATGCATTTATTTACCAGTGTCTTACTATTATACCACAACATATGGATCGAATTCCCTTTGAAGAAGTAGGGACTCTTCCAAGACTCCCCCAGTACTACTTATTTTTAGAAGAAGATAATTAGATATTCGAAATAATTTTTTATATAATAGTTTTATAACAGATGGAGGTGACGGTATGTTTTCCGTACATGATAAAATGAATTTATCCATGAAATTGGACGCATTAGTCGTTGGATTATTTGATAAGCCAGTAAAGTTCGACGGTGAGTTAAAAGAGCTAGATAATCAATTTGATGGCTATTTAACCGATTTAGTGAAAAGCGGTGACTTGTCAGCGAAAAAGAAGAGCATAACGAAAATACATACATTTGGAAAAATTGGAGCTAGAAATTTATATATTGTTGGTCTTGGAAAAGAGGATCAAGCTACCTTTGCTTCCATACGCGAAGCATTTGGAGCGGTGTGCAAACAAATTCAATCAGCAAGGTTAGTCGAAATGGCTGTTCACTTAGATTCTTTCATAGGGAAAGAACTAGACGCGTTGGATGTAGCCCATGCTGTCGGAGAAGCGCTTGCTTTAGCTACGTATGAGTTTAAAGGTTATAAGCAAAAATCGAATGAGCCGGAAAAAAGGATTGAAAATGTCCATGTTTTTAGTGAACAGTTAGAAAAGGAAGACCATCAGGCTGCGTTAACCGTTGGGTATGTATACGGTAAAGGAACAAATTCTGCTCGTACACTAGTAAACTTACCTGGAAATATGCTAACAGCTACCGATATGGCTAATTACGCAAAGGAGCTAGGTGAGAAATACGAATTTGAAATAGAAATACTTGAAAAGGAAGACATGCTAAAGCTAGGTATGGGCGCCATGTTAGCCGTCAATCAGGGATCAACCGAGCCGCCAAAAATGATTGTTCTGAAGTATCAAGGGAAAGAGGAATGGACAGATGTTATTGGTTTAGTCGGTAAGGGGATTACCTTTGATACGGGTGGCTATTCAATCAAGCCAAAGGATGGCATTGTTGGAATGAAAACTGATATGGGTGGAGCTGCTGCCGTGCTTGGAGCGATGGAAATCATCGGTGAGTTACGTCCTGAGCAAAATGTGGTTGCCGTCATTCCTTCAACTGATAACATGATTAGTGGTACAGCCTTTAAGCCAGACGATGTGATTACGTCTATGAGTGGGAAAACGATTGAAGTATTAAACACAGATGCAGAAGGCAGATTAGTATTGGCTGATGCTGTTACATACGCGAAGTTCCACGGAGCGGAGTATTTGGTTGATATAGCAACGCTTACTGGTGGAGTGATTATCGCGCTTGGAACAGATACAACTGGTGCGATTACGAATCATGAAGGATTATTTGAGCAAGTACTTGAAGCCTCTTCTGAAGCTTGCGAACCTATGTGGCGTCTTCCTCTTTTCGAAAAGGATAAAGAAAGAGTAAGAAATAGTAAGATTGCTGATCTGAACAATTCACCTGGTCGAGAAGGTCATGCGATCATGGGTGGAGCGTTTGTCGGTGAGTTTGCCGAAAATACCCCATGGGTACATTTAGATATTGCCGGGACAGCTACCACCTCTAAAGCGTCAGACCTAGGACCGGACGGAGCGACAGGTGTGATGACAAGAACACTCGCCCTCTTTGTTGAACGATTTGAAGCAATTAAATAATTGGTGAAAAAAACTCTAGGGGTAAAAGTCCTTAGAGTTTTTTTAATTTCCTTGACAGGCTTTGAAATTCTATGCTATTTTAATTCTTGTGTTTTATTACTCTACCAATTTACCAAACTAAAGGATTGTTAATAGAAAGGAGCACTTATACAACATGAATGCAGTCATCCTTGCCGTGCTTGTTATGCTACTATTAAGTTTATTTCGCGTAAATGTCGTGTTATCCCTTATTATCGGAGCGATCGTCGGTGGATTAACCGGCGGGTTATCGATAGGAGAAACGATTGAAATTTTCTCTGGAGGATTAGGAGGAAGTGCGGAGGTTGCCTTAAGTTACGCTTTATTAGGTGGCTTTGCTATTGCCATTTCAAAGACTGGACTGCCAAATGTATTGGTCGATGCCGTCTTAAAAATGGTTCAAAAGAATGGTGATTCGAAAGCTAAAGTTTATTCAAAAGCGCTGATTGTTTTTGCGATTTTATTAATGGCTTGCTTCTCGCAAAACCTGATTCCTATCCATATTGCGTTTATTCCTATTTTAATTCCACCACTATTAAATGTGATGAATGAGTTAAAAATAGACAGAAGATTAATCGCGTCTGTATTAACATTCGGGTTAACGGCCCCTTATATTCTTTTACCCGCAGGATTTGGAAAAATCTTTCATGATATACTAGCTACTAATATGTCTGATAGTGGATTAACCATTGACCCTGCTGATATTCCGACAGCGATGTTAATTCCGACAGCAGGTCTTTTAGTAGGATTATTAATTGCTATTTTCTTTTCTTACCGTAAAGGAAGAAACTATGTGACACACGACTTAATTAAAGTAGAAAAGCAAGAACAAAGTAAGTTAGCTATCGTTTTTGCTGTACTGGCGATCATTGGTGCATTGATCGTGCAAATTCTCCTCGATTCAATGATCATCGGTGCTCTTGCAGGGATTATTATTATCTACTTGAGTGGTTCCGTGAAGTGGCGTGAAGCGGACGAGCTTCTAACAGATGGAATGAAAATGATGGCCTTTATCGGATTTGTCATGTTATCGGCCTTTGGATTTGCCGAAGTGTTAAAAGCAACTGGAGCAGTGGATGAGCTTGTTCAGCAGTCCGCAAATGTGATTGGTGGAAACCAGGGGCTTGCTGCATTATTGATGCTAGTAGTAGGTTTGTTAGTGACTATGGGTATTGGATCTTCTTTCTCTACCATCCCTATCATTGCTACCATTTTCGTGCCACTTTGTATGGAATTAGGTTTTAGTCCGATGGCTACGATCGCATTAGTAGGTACAGCAGCAGCGCTAGGAGATGCAGGGTCTCCGGCTTCTGATAGTACGCTCGGTCCTACAGCCGGATTGAATGCAGATGGTCAGCATAATCATATTTGGGACACATGTGTGCCAACCTTTATTCATTACAATATACCACTTGTCATTTTCGGTTGGATCGCGGCTATGGTATTATAATAGGTGAAAGTGCAGCTTTCTTAATGAAGGCTGCATTTTTTGATTTGCTTATACATATTAACAATAGGGGAGTGCTTGTATGTACTTTGGAAAAGTAAGCAAGAAGACAAACGAACGTGTACCTCCTAATCAAAATGTAACCACCACTTTTCCTGTGTTACATCACGGGAATGTTCCATATTATAAAAACTTAAATGAATGGAATCTTCGTCTATTTGGTGAAGTGAAAGAGGAAGTAGTTTTCACTTTTTCTGAGCTTATGGAATTACCACAAACAGAATATCAAAACGATATTCATTGTGTGACTGGGTGGTCGAAGCTTGATAATACGTGGGGTGGAATAAGTACACGGGCTGTGCTGGGTGCGGTTGAATTGTTAGAGGGAGTAGAACATGTCATTTTTCATGCGGAAGAAGGCTGGTCAGCTAATATTCCTTTTGAAGACTTTGCAAAAGAGACAAGTTTGCTCGCTCACAGCTTTAATGGGATACCGCTCACACCTGAGCATGGATATCCTCTGCGCGCGGTAATTCCCCATTTGTACTTTTGGAAAAGTGCCAAATGGCTTCGGGCAATCGAGTTTTCTAAAGATGATAAACCTGGCTTTTGGGAGAAAAATGGCTATCACAACTATGGAAACCCATGGAAGGAAGAACGTTTTACTTGGGATTAAAAGAGGGAAATTAAACCATATTCTAAAAAGAAGGTAGACAGGGCATTGCACAAATGATTACAATTATGAAGTTGAAGACAGAACGAATTGATTTGAAAAGGGCTGTTTGGCAAGGAGGAAATTATGGAAGAATGGATCTTTAATATTATTGAGAACTATGGGTATCTTGGGGTATTTTTAATTATTGTAATAGAAAATGTGTTTCCACCCATTCCATCTGAACTTGTACTACCGTTTAGTGGATTTATGACAACCAAAACTGAATTGTCGGTAGCGATGATGATCGTTGCGTCAACGGCTGGATCAGTGGTTGGTGGAACGATTTTATACTATATTGGGACGATTTTGGATGTTGAACGTTTGGAAAAAATTGTGGACCGTTGGGGTAAATACCTTCAATTAAAAAGAGAAGATGTATACAAAGCGGATGCTTGGTTTGACCGTTACGGAATATGGACGGTATTCTTCTGCCGAATGGTTCCGTTATTAAGAAGTCTTATTTCTGTACCTGCCGGGATGTCTAATATGAAAATGCCGTTGTTCCTACTTTTTACGCTTTTAGGAACAGCGATTTGGAACACGCTTCTGATTGTTATTGGAGCAAAGCTTGGAGAGAATTGGAAGCAGATTTTAAGTTACACAGAAGTGTATTCCGATATTATTTATGGAGTAGGTGCTATCGCGATTTTAGCGGTACTCATCTTTTTCGGAAGAAGAATTTTTTATAAAAAGTAAGTGTTTATGCATGGAACGAATTAATAGAAACAGAGGTATGTAATTGATGAATGTATGGGATATATTTGTTGCGATTATTTTAGGCCTTGTAGAAGGATTAACGGAATTTGCTCCAGTTTCCTCAACTGGTCATATGATTATAGTAGATGATATGCTTTTTAAATCAAAAGAATTGTTCGGCAGTGAAGTGGCTAACACGTTCAAGGTTGTTATTCAGCTTGGTTCTATTTTGGCGGTTGTTATTGTGTTCAAAGACCGTTTTATACAGTTATTGGGACTTTCATCAAGAAAAACGAAGCAAGAGTATGGTGGGAAAAAGCTTAAACTTTCTCAAGTTATCGTTGGTCTCCTTCCGGCTGGACTTCTTGGTGTGTTATTTGACGACTATATTGATGAGCATCTTTTTACAACAGAAACAGTATTAATCGGACTTGTTGCTGGTGCGGTACTTATGATTATTGCTGATTTAATGCCAAAGGATAAAAAGCCAAAGGTGGAAACGGTCGATCAGATTTCGTACAAGCAAGCCATTATCATTGGATTGTTCCAATGTATTGCATTATGGCCAGGGTTTTCTCGTTCAGGATCGACGATGTCCGGGGGAGTCATTTTAGGATTAAGCCACCGTGCAGCAGCTGACTTTACATTCATTATGGCTGTTCCAATCATGGCTGGTGCAAGCTTAATTTCTCTATTAAATAGCTGGGAATACTTTACAATGGATGCACTCCCTTTCTTTATTGCCGGCTTCATTAGTGCGTTCGTATTTGCACTTATTTCAATTCGTTTTTTCCTAGCGTTAATTAATAAAGTTCAATTAATTCCATTTGCAATTTATCGAATCATTCTTGCAACGATTATCTTTGTAGTATTTATCTTATAACAGAAAAAGGCCTCTATAGGGGGCCTTTTTCTATTATTCGAAAAAATTCATATAAAACATACCGTATCCTTTTTCAAAAAACAGTTGAAATACGATATAAGCAAATCCTAAATACTCATAAACTTCATCATACATTTCTATTTCCAATCTAGATTACCCTCCTCGCTTTCTATGAGTAATGGATGAGACCGGCTTGCTAACCAGTGAAAAAGGGTGGTGGGTAATCCCGCACCTGAAGCAATACCAGTATGTCCATTTGGCAACTGTATAAGCTCCTTGTCTTCGCTTCCTACTAATGTCATCATGGGCAAGGCTTGCTCTATTGGTACGAGTTCATCATTAGTTGAAGCAATCACTAATAGGTTAGAAAGTATTTGTTGCAATCTGGCTGGTTTTCCACCAATCGTAAATTTTCCTGTTACTAACTTATTGTGGATGATTAGCTCATTCACCATTTGCTTAAGAGCGGCACCCGGAAAGGGAATATGCTCCTTTGTCCATTGATTGAATAATGACCATTTGTGTGCGTATTCTTTGTTATGTCCTTTTACTAATAGTGATAAATACGGAGAGATATAGACAGGGGAAGTGATTAGTCGAACGCCATAATGGATAAAGGTTGCTGGCATAATTCCTAGACTATCTATAAGAGGTGATAGGTCGATCGTTTTATCCTTGATGGCTTGGTGTAAGAGATCAAACTTCGGAAAATGCGAAAAGTCGACAGGAGTAACAAAGAGAATAAGATTCTCGATTGGTTCCTTGGCTATGGCTGCGTAAATAGCTGCGAGTGTTCCTCCGAGGCAAAATCCCATGAGACTAATGCTATTGCTATTGGAATGTTTCAGAGCGATCCTTGCACCTGACTGGATATACTTGAGTACATAATCGTCGATGGTCATGTCGCGATCTTCGTATCTTGGGATTCCAAAGTCGATTAAATACACTTCATAGCCAGCATTGGTAAGAGCTCCGATTAAACTTGTATTTGGTAATAAATCTAGTATCGTTGCTTGATTGACTAAAGAATAAATTAAATAGAGTGGTGTCTGATATCTTTTAACAGGTGCAGGATAGTACCATAAAGTGGCTTTGTTTCTTTTCCAGAGTGCTTGTCTAGGTGTTGCTGCTGTAATGGAAGGTCCGTCGGTAAACGCACGGAACAGTGAACTCCATCGATTTTTCTCAAGTGAAAATCGTTCAGCTTCCATACTACTCACCAAGCTTCGATTGATTTAATAAAGCATCTGAGAGCCTTGCAAGATTTTCTTGAACAAGCTGTGCTCTTTCATTACGGTCAAGAGGTCTTCTGCTTGCTCTTTTTAAAGGGGTGTTAGTAGGTGAGGGTTTTGTACCCATTCCAGCTTCTAATCGCTGTAGCGTCGTTTCTATTTGTGCTAATTTTTGCTGAATATCCTCCAGCCGATCTTCGTTTTGAATCGTCAGTTTGGCCACACTTGCTACGTCCCTTTTGGTTGGTATGTTTAATGGGACCGAGGCTGTTTCCACAGCGTCTTGCAGCTCCTTAATAAGCTTCCCGTACCATTGTGTTCTTCTACCTAGTAGTCCAATGATGTCCTCTTTGTTTACTCGATTTTTTATCCAATCGTTTATTAAAGTCTCTGCTTTCGATCCAGTTAATTTTATTTGGCTATATAAATCATCAAGCTGTTCGCTGTCCAATGATTTCAGCTCCCTTTTGTAATGTACAAAAAATATCACTATATATTATAGACAGGCACTAAGAGAAGGTGCGAAAAATGGATATTTGCCTCTGCCTTATTTTTAACTGTCAAGAAAATGCCAATACTTTGTGCAAGGGAAAAGCATATTCTACTTCAAAAGGTAAATAATATCTCCGTACCATATATAAGGAGGTTTTTATTCATGCAGAAAAACGCTAGAGGATATGTCCAAGATTCAGTAAGTGCCTTATCAGAAGCAAAGGATTGCTTACAAAATGCTTTAAATACAGTTGAAAAGGGATCTAACCGTGACCGCATCGAGCAAACCTTGCAACAAGTAAACTCAGCCCTACAATCATGCGACCAAACAGCTGGGATTTTAGGTCAGGAGTAAAGGCGACAGGCGTGAATTCTTCAAGAGTTCACGTTTTTTTTTTTTTGCATGAGTAGGAAACGACGTTCATTGAGCTTATGAAGATCAAAACGGGTTAAGATCCAGGAGAAATGGTCTTCATCGCCTTGATGAAGACCAAAATCAGCAAACAGCTAATGGTCTTTCTCCACACAACTCCACAAAGACTCCACCAACCTACCTCCTTATAATCCAAACATTATACAAAGCCCGCCTTATATTATCTTTCCACATGATGGACGTTAGCCTATTCCAACTAGGTGTTTGTTGCATATGAAGTAGTGTAGGGAAGTACAGACATGAAAAGGAGGTATACGAATGCAACATCATTACGTTGGACCACATCATCGTGGAGATCGATTTTTCTTCGGAGCACCATTTGCGGCTGGATTATTAGGTGGTTTTGCGGGAGGGTTGTTAGGTGGCGCATTTTATCGGCCAAGACCATTCTACCCATACCCATATCCATATCCATACTATCCACCAGTCTATGGATATGGATATCCATACTATTAATAAAAAATTATGTTAGAAAACTAAAAGGTACGACGAAAAGGTTGAAATCACTATAACGATTTTCAACCTTTTTATTGTGAACACACCCTTACATCCACCTGACCGTAAGAGTCAAGTTACAGCAATTTATCGTATCTATATCCCTGCTGAAGACTAGTTTTAAACCATCCGGTGTATAGCTTACAACAGGGATGTTCTGAATTCCCGTATGTTTAATTTGGTCTTCGACAAGCTTCTGCTTCGATTCTTGTGCGTTGCTCATAAGCTGTTTGGCAAACTCCTTTGAATCAGCCATTCTTTCAAGAAGCACACTTGCATCTTTCATCAGTGATTGCATATATTTAGCTGAAGTCATAAATAACTGTGGATTTACCTCTTGAAAAGGCCGGAAGTAATAATCGGGTTGAAAGTAGAAAGGTGACTGACGTGCGCCTACGGAGTAATAGGGTGAGAAGTGTGGGTAGGCTTGAAAGGGTACGTAATAGTATTGAAAGCTTCTAGGATCGTAGTAATACAACCATTTCACATCCTTTATTAGAAAATGGATATATATCCGACATAATATATGCGTCCGAAAGAATGTCTAATGATAACATTACAAAAATGTTAAAATGACCTAGTTGGTACTATATTTTGCTATAATTAATTTACTTAGTTACTAATGTTGTTAAAGTGGTTTTGGGAGGTGGAAGAATGGAGTTAGATTTTATTCTTGATTTAATTGAGGAAAATGGATATTTAGGGCTGTTCCTTTGGCTTTGGTTCGGAGTTGTAGGCATGCCAGTACCTAATGAAATCATCGCCATGACGGTGGGGTTAGCAGCATCTCTAGGTACCTTAAATCCAGTATTCATCTTTCTTTCTACATATCTAGGAATAGTTGCTGCATTAACTACAAGCTACCTCGCAGGAAAGTACATAGGTGTTAGACTCCTTCCATTCTTTCGAAAGAGCAAACGAATGGCTCGTACCATTGACCGTTCCTTCCAATCCATAGAAAAGTACCATGCTTTTTCCCTTCTGTTTAGTTACTTTATCCCTGGATTACGAAACTTTGTCCCCTTTATTTATGGAGTAAGCAAGCTGTCTTATAAAGTTTTTGCCTTGTTTGCCTACAGTGGGGCTTTTATTTGGCTGAGTATCGTATTTTCGCTTGGATATTGGTTTGGTGATCAGAAGGAAATCCTTGTCCAGTATGAAACAGAATTACTGCTTATGGGAAGTATCGTTTTTGTATGTTCGTTTCTTTTAATAAAAGTGATCAATCGGAAAAAAGTAAAAAAGCTTAGGAGGTCTTCAACTTTATGAAGGGAAACTCATTAATTCAAACGCTAGGAATTGAAATTAAGCAGATTGAAAAAGGAAGAGTCGTCGCTACGATGCCTGTAGATGATCGTACACGTCAACCGTTCGGCCTTCTCCATGGCGGTGCATCAGTGGCCCTTGCAGAAAGCGTTGCTTCCATTGGAGCATACGAATTGGTTAATAAGGAAAAGGAAGTTGTCGTTGGATTAGAAATCAATGCCAATCATATTAAAGCTAAAAGAGACGGTATCGTAACCGCTACTGGAACAGTCCTTCATCAAGGTCGAACGACAATGGTGTGGGATATTAAAATAACTGACGAACAAGATCAGCTTATAAGTGTGTCACGCTGTACAATAGCTGTAATCGAGAAAAGATAAAAAATCCATGTGTGATAGTCACACATGGATTTTTCCTATTCCCCAGCACGTTCTTTTTTCACTGCAGCTAAATCGTCCTGAACACTATTTTCCCAAAGCTTTACATTTGTATTGTACGCAGCTCTAGCGATAAGATGTCCGGCTACTGGTGAGGTCATAAAAATAAACACAATTCCAAGAATTAGTCGAGAATTCATATGGCCTTCTAATAGGTAGAAGTATAGAAAGGTACCTGCTAAAACAAACATAACTCCTAATGTAGCGGCTTTAGAGGCAGCGTGTGTGCGTGTATACACATCTGGTAATCTTATAAGGCCCACTGCTGTAACGACGGTTAGGAGCGCTCCAAGTGCGATGCATATCCCGATAATAACCTTAACTATTTCGATCACGTTCAAGGATGACCCCCTTTTCTAAATACTTGGAGAAGGCAACTGTCCCAATAAAAGCTAAAATTCCAATCAACAAGATAACCTCTAGGAAAGCATTTGATTTTAACATGATTGAAACAAGCGCGATGATGGCAACTAAACAAATTCCAAGTGCATCAAGTGCAACCACCCGATCAGGTGTTGTAGGACCTTTAATCACTCGATACACCATAGCAAGCATGGATAAGGTAATACATACTAAAGAAATGGTTATCACCCACTGTAACATTACCTGCTCACCTCCATGATGGCTTTTTCAAATGTATTCTTGATGCTAGAAATGGCTGCCTCTGCATCTGAAGCGTCCATCGCATGGATATAAAGAGTCTGATTATCATCTGAGATATCAACAACTAATGTCCCAGGTGTTAATGTGATCAGATTGGATAACAAAGTGATTTCCCAATCTTTTTTTAATTCAGTAGGAAGAGCAAAAATTCCTGGCTGGATATCAAGCTTTGGTTTAATGATGACCTTTAAAACAGCAATATTAGATAAAAGAAGCTCTTTTATAAAGATGGCGATTAGGTTGATTACTGCTACTACTCTTAATAAGTAAAAGCGGGAAGGGAAGAAACGTCGAAAAGTAAAGACGAGCAATAACCCGAAAAAGTAGCCAACCAAGAAATCGATGGGTTCATTAGAGACCTTTAAAAACATCCAAACAAGAGCTAGAAAAACATTTAATAGTATTTGAAATGCCATTGTTATCACTCCTTCATGACGGCATTGATGTAGGTGGAAGGATTAGTAAGTGTTTCCGCAGCTTCTAAAATATACGGGTAAACCAGCTCCGCTCCAACTCCATACAACACAGAAATAATCACTAAAATAGCGGGAGAGATAAGCAACCAGCTAACAGGAGCTTTTTCTTCCTTTTCATATGTGCGATGGATGCCCCAAAATCCATTAATAAAGATTTTCATAACAGAAAAAAGAACCAGGAGACTCGACATCAACACAATTCCAGCACCCCAATAGGCTTCTGCCTCAAAACCACTCTTGATAATCAGCAGTTTACCGACAAAACCACTAAGTGGGGGAATTCCAGCTAAAGCAAGGGCAGATAGTAAGAACATCCAGCCTAATAAAGGATAATTCTTAATCAATCCGCTGATCTTCTTTAAGTTACTCGTACCTGTAATCGCAATGACGACTCCAACAAGCAGGAACAATGCGGCTTTAATAAGCATGTCATGAATCAAATAGAAAATCGCACCTGTCAAGGATTCAGTTGTATTTACCGATACCCCAAACAAAATAACGCCAACAGCAACGATAATGTTATAAATAATAATCTTCTTAATATCCCAGTACGCTAAGGCTCCGATAATGCCAACAATAATCGTAATCACCGCAAGTACCCCTAATAGCTCATGAGTATAGCCAGGGTCATGAGGGAAAAAGAGTGTATACGTCCTCATGATAGAGTACACACCCACTTTGGTTAAGAGCGCCCCGAACAACGCCAAAACAGGTGCAGGTGGAGCGTAATACGATCCAGGTAGCCAGAAATAAAGTGGGAAAATGGCTCCTTTTAAACCGAAAACGATTAAAAATAACACGGCAATCACTGTTAAAATACCAGGCTGTCCCACTTCTGCAATCCTTGTGGAGATATGTGCCATATTTAGTGTTCCTACGACCGAATATAAGTAAGCAACGGTAATAACAAACAACGAACTAGAGATAATATTCACTAGAATATATTTCACCGATTCGCGAAGTTGAGCCTTTGTTCCGCCTAGTACCAATAACACGTAGGAGCTCATAAGCATCACTTCAAAGAAGACGAATAGGTTGAAAATATCTCCAGTCGTAAATGCACCATTAATCCCGACAATCAGGAATTGTAAAATAGAATAATAGTAGAACTTTTCTCTTTCCTCTCCAATTGCTCGGAAGGAATAAAGACAGCAAGCAAACGCAATGACGCTAGTTGTCAAAACAAGTAGGGCGGAAAGCATGTCAGATACTAACGTAATCCCAAAAGGTGCTTCCCAATTTCCTAAGTTTAATGTTTGAATTCCATCTGTTCGGACCTTTTGAAAAAGTAGAACAGAAACAAATACGGTGGACAATAATGATAAAACGGATACCCACCTAGAGGCTACCGTAAAGCGATTTAAAAAGATTAATATGACCGCCGTAAAAAGCGGAATAAGTATAGGTAATAAAAGCAAATTATTCATTTATCTTCGTCCCTCTCAAGCGATCCATGTTGTCTGTTCCTAGCTCCTGGTATGCGCGATATGCTAATACTAGAAAAAAGGAAGTAACACCAAAGGCAATAACGATAGCCGTTAATATTAAGGCCTGTGGCAAGGGATCATTGTACTGGGCAGCATGTTCTCCCAGTAAGGGAGCAGCACCATTTTTTAGGCCTCCCATCGTTAAAACCAATAAATGTGTGCCATGACTTAAAAGTCCCGTTCCGATAATAATTCGAAGTAAACTTTTAGAAAGCATTAAATATGTGGCTGCCATAAAAATAATACCAACTACAAACGCCATAACGATTTCCATTATTCGTCCTCCCCAATTGTTTGAATAATGGTCATTGTGACACCGATAACGACAAGATACACACCGATATCAAATAACACGGCTGTATGCAACGATGTTTTGCCTAAGATAGGCAAGTATACATCATTAAATGCATGAGTTAAAAATGGAACATTAAATAGCAATGATCCAGCTCCTGTTCCAATCGAAAAAAGAAGCCCAATTGCCGTCATAATGCGGTAATTAACGGGTAAAATATTGGCTACCGTCTTCATATCAAACGCTAGCAACAAGAGAACAAGAGCTCCTGCCGTCATCAACCCTCCAATGAACCCTCCACCTGGATAATAATGTCCAGCAAAGAACAGATGAATAGAGAAGAGGAGAATGATGAACAAAATCACTTTTGTCACTGTTTGTAGAATGAGGTCATTCGTTCTCATCCTTCTTTCCCCCTTGTTAGACGTAGTTTAATCATGGCAAAAATACCAAGTGATGCAATGGCAAGTACACAGATTTCAAATAGCGTATCAAAGCCACGGAAGTCAACGAGAATAACGTTAACCATATTTTTTCCCGCCGCACGGATATACGTATTGTCTACGTAAAATTGTGAGATGGAATCAAATAGTTTTGTACTATTTGCAGAAAGTGCAATAGCTGTAACAATCGCGCCCACTCCGATAGAAATAAGAGCATTTGTGAGCTTAAAAGGAATTTTTGATTCTTCCTTTTTGAATTTCGGTAAATGATAGAAACAAAGTAGAAACAATGCAACAGACACCGTTTCAATTACCAGCTGAGTAAGTGCTAAATCCGGCGCACGGAAAACGACAAAGAACAAAGCAACCGTATACCCAACGGCTCCTAGTAAGATAATGGAGGTGAGTCTTGATTTAGCAAACAGGATGGTAATGGTGGCTACAACTATTAGTAAGGAAAGAACTATCTCATAAAAGCCAATGCTAGATACATTTGTTGTATCGATCACAAACGCGTCTTTCGTATAAAGGGTGTATCCTAAAATCAGAATGAAAAAGGCGAAAATATAGACCAAATACGTCCGGATATAGCCATTCATATAAAATCTTGTCAGTTTAAACGAACCAGATTGAATCGATTCGAGTCCTCTGTCATAAATCTTGTTTAACGTTAATTTTTCAGGCAGTAGATGATAGGCTTTCTCCCATTTTGGTAATGTCAAATACAGAAGAATCCCAAGAATCACGACTCCAATCGTCATAAATAATTCTGGAGTTGGTCCGTGCCAGAAGTAAATATGAACGTCAAAAATATCTCCTGGGGAAAGCAGACTCGGTAAAATCGAAGCCATCGCCGGTGATATTAAGTTATGGGAAAGAATATTCGGAAACAATCCAAAAATGATCACTAAAGAACCGAGTACAACTGGTGAAATGAGCATGCCAAGTGGTGCCTCATGTGGCTTCTTTTTTAATCCTTCCGGTTTGTATTTGCCGGTAAATGTTCTAAACACGAGTTTCATACTGTATATGAACGTAAATACACTGGCGATCCAAGCAAGAACAGGAAACAATAATCCCCAAGTGCTTAGAGAGAAAAGATCCAATTTTAAAATATTTACCATACCGGTAAAAAACATTTCTTTACTTAAAAAGCCGTTAAATGGCGGCAAGCCAGCCATAGAAAATGCACCGATAATCGCAAGCGTAAAGGTAACTGGCATCAAATGCATGAGTCCGCCAAGCTTCCGGATATCTCGTGTTCCTGTTTCATGGTCAACAATTCCTACGACCATAAACAAGCTTCCTTTGAAGGTAGCATGATTAATTAAATGAAAAACAGCAGCGGTCGTTGCCACAGTAAAAACATTATCATCTATTCCATCATAATGTAGGGCAGCAGCACCAACACCTAACAGAGACATAATCAACCCTAATTGGCTAACGGTTGAGAAGGCAAGTATGCTCTTTAAGTCAGTCTGTTTGACAGCTGAAAAAGAACCCCAGAACAAGGTGACGATACCGAATCCTCCGACAAGCCAGAGCCATACAGGTGATTCAGCAAACACGGGGCTCATTCTCGCTACAAGATAGATACCCGCCTTAACCATGGTTGCCGAATGGAGATAGGCACTAACAGGTGTTGGAGCTTCCATTGCATCAGGTAGCCAAATATGGAAAGGAAACTGAGCTGATTTAGTAAAAGCACCAAGTAAAAAGCAGAGTATGGCTGGAATAAGCAAGGTGTGCTCTAACACAATGTCTGATTGCGCGACAATTTCTGAAATACTAAAGGACCCTGTCATGATATATAGCAGGATGATTCCACCTAGCATGGCAAGACCACCAAAAACGGTAATTAACATAGACTTTTGTGCACCATATCTTGACTTCTCTCGATGATACCAGTAACCGATAAGTAAGAAGGAAGAAATACTAGTTAGTTCCCAAAAGCCGTACATTACGATTAAATTATCGGATAGAACTACCCCGAGCATCGCTCCCATAAATAGAAGAAGATACACATAGAAGTTGCCGAGCTGTTCCTTATCCTTTGCTAAATAATAAATTGAATATAGAACAACTAAAGCCCCAATTCCTGATATAAGCAAAGCAAAGAGTAATCCAAGTCCATCTATTTTAGCCGCAAAATTAATGCCAAGAGAAGGAATCCACTCAAAGCTTTCATATACTGTACCTTGGTGCGATGTGGTACTAATAAACGAAAGAAAATAGCTAAATAATACAACTGGTAATGGAAGTACAAACCACCCTGTATGTATTTGTCTAATGCTCTTGGAAAAAATAGGTATGATGACCGCGAGCAATAGAGGTGAAACAATGGCCAAGTGTAGCAAAGACAAAACAAAACCCCCTCTTTATATGTAAGTGATAACTGTTTTTTTAAAGTAATACTGCCTATTACTATTTCCATATTTTTCTCTGAACATGCTTCCACATTCTTTTCCCGAAACAGCCATATAAAAAAGTATAACGTAAAAAAACAGACCTTGCATGCCTCAAGCGTACAACATCCCTTACTTGAAGCAAAACTAATAAATAGGTAGAAACGCAGATGAAATGGTGAAAAAATTTTTATTTTTTTTGAATAAAATCAGACTTTTATCCTCAAAATAATTTTAAAGTGAGGTGTGAGGATGAAAAAGAAAATACTAGCGTCATTGTCCATTTTTCTCCTCTTAGTGTCCTTGGCATGGGCATTAGATAAAAAAGATAAGCGTGAATTTTATAGTCCTGATGAGGAGGGCGATGTGGTTGAGATCTTTACCACTGATCCAGGATTAGAGATTCAGAAAAAAAAGTATCGCATGTTCAAGGCAAGGGAATATGTAAGAATTGAGAGACCATAAAGACTTGTAATATGTTCTCCTATCTCTCATAATAATGAAAGATAATATACATGTGGAGAATTCAATGAAAAATACTTATTTAACAAGTTACTTTCCTTTGGTGTCTATTTTATTATTTAGCTTGTCCTTTGCGATGCTCGTTGAGGTGCATCTTTTTAAATTTTTGAATGCTACCGGCATTTATGTGGGAATGCTAGAATTCTTTTCTAGAAGTGGAATTAAGCTTGCGTTGCTTATCTTATTACTGGTTGTCTTCTTTATGGTTTTTGCAGCATTAAAGCTGATTGCTGATACGATCAATGAGCTTTCTCTGCTCTTTTTCTCGAAGGATTTTAACGGAGAAAGTTTAAAGGATGTTCGTGCCGGAGCAATTATTTATTTTTCAGGCTCTGTATTATCGCTTTTAGGTTCTGCCCATGTAACTATACTAGCTGTCATTTTTTCCCTTACAACGATCAGTTACTTTGTCTTTTTCGTGTATAAGGTAAGCTCGAAGCTGTCACTATCAGGAATCATTGGACTGATTTTCTTTCAAGTACTTACCTGGTCAACGCTCGTGTTAGGTGTTGTATTTATTGCGTTAAAAGTATACAACAGCATCGTTGCTAGTTTACCAGTATAAACAACCCCGGATGAACAACTCATCCGGGGTTCTGTTTTTTAATTCGACATGATCGCTTTCCATATATATAGATGTGGAGAGTACTGCTCAATATTTTCAATGCTAGAGGGCATATCTCTTCCGACCCAGACCCCGACCGTTAGCGAATCGGTTAAACCAACAAACCAGTAGTCTTGGTAATTATTCGTTGTTCCAGTTTTTCCGCCTTGGTAGGTCGCTCGAGATAAATGCGCTTTTCGAGCGGTTCCTGAGGAAATCGTTTCTGATAAAAGACTCCGCATGCTGCTGACGGTTTCAGCAGACCAGACTTGTTTTTTCTCATCCTTCCACTCGTAAAGAACGTTTCCTTGTAAGTCGGTCACCTTACGAATGGCACGTGGCTGCTGGTACCCTCCATCATAAAAGGAGGTGTAAGCCCCTGTCAGCTCTAATGGTGACATGCCGTACGTAAAGCCACCAACGGCAGCTGGTAACACATGGTCATCTGGTACTAACTTCTTAAATGGGAATGATGTTAGATATTGAAAGCCAGTTTCTACACCGATGTCGTTTAACAGTCGTACAGCAGGTGTATTGTATGAGTTGGCAAACGCACGTTCAAGTGTTACATTTCCATATACTTTTCCACCATAGTTTTCAGGGCAATAGTTACCAATACAGAGCTCTCCTGCATCTACTGTTTTAGAGAGAGAGGCATGCGTCTCCTCTAAATAAGGAGCGTAAACAAGTAAAGGCTTAATCGATGAACCAGGCTGACGATAAGCTTGGAACGCCCGATTGAATTCACCCTTTTGATAGTTTTTTCCACCAACAAGTGCGAGTATCTGTGCATTCGTATGATCAATTACAGCTACCGACCCTTCCACATCAATAAAAGGAAGATTATCACTAACCGCAGTTTTTGCTCGGTTTTGAAGACTTTGGTCCAATGAAGTTTCGATGCTAATTCCGGAAGCAATCACTTCTTTAACTCGATTGTCAATCACTTCTTTGTCGGACAGTCCTTCTGAAAGGGCAATTAATTGTGATAATTCATTTTGAACATACGCCATGTAATCAGGTGCTTGGTCCATTCGTTCATGCAAGGTTAGATTGATAGGAGAATTTTTTATCTCTGTTGCTTCTGAAGCCGAGAGCTTGTCTTTTTCAACTAATAAATCTATGAGTCGCTCTTGACGCGCTTTTGCTCGATCGAAATGGGTTAATGGATCGTAATAAGTCGGATTGTTCGGAACAGCAGCTAGAAAAAGGAGCTCCGCTTTTGTCAGTTCAATTGTTCCACGGTTAAAGTAATGCTTAGCCGCTGCTTCAATTCCGTAAGCCCCATTTTGAAAATAAATAGAATTAATATATAAATCTATGATTTCCTTTTTTGAATAAGTTTTTTCTAGTTTGTAGGCGTAAAGAATTTCGGTAAGCTTTCGATTGTAAGACTGCTCGTGAGTTAAATAAAGATTTCTAGCGAGCTGCTGTGTAATCGTACTTGCACCCTGTTCTATTCCATTTGACTGAATATTGATCGTAAGTGCACGACCCATAGCTGTTAAGTCAAAGCCAATATGTTCATAAAAGTGCTGATCCTCTGATAGAACAAACACCTCACGCAATAGCTCAGGAATGTCCTTTGTTGGTAAAACAATGCGGTTTACGGTGCTGTACCATTCTAAAACGGTTTCCCCATTGCGATCTTTGATCAAGCTTGTTTGTGATAAGTTTGTTTTTTCTAACTGTATCTTGTTTTCTATCACGTGATCGAAAGTATCAAAAGAGCGTACCTCTTTGCTAGAAAAATAGGCAAGCAGAAAAAAGACGGGGAGGAGCAAAATAATAAATAAATAACCGGTTGCTACTTTCATTGGGGGTGCTTCCCTTTCTTAATAAAAATTATGATGGTGTATAAAGTCATTTAGTTTTTCTCACACTTCACCATAATAAGACAAAAGCAACAAGGAATAAAGCACTAGCGACAAAAAAGACAGTTGAGATATTATCCCACCTGGAATAAGTACATCTATAGCAGTCCATTTAGGCTCCTTTCCCTATCCGCACTTTATTTGAATGAATTAAACAGAAAAGTTAAAAAATTATTATGAAACATGATATAATAAAGCAACATTCATGTTCATTTTTTGGAATGGTTATTTCATATAATGGTAGTGATAGTCGAAGGAGGAAAGAGGGTACGTAAAATGAGGAAGGAGCATCAGTATTTATTTATTGATTTTGAGTTTACGATGCCTGAGAGATCTGAGCGCTTTAAAGGTTTTTACCCAGAAATCATTGAGGCTGGCATTGTGTCGGTTGTAAATGACCAAATCTGCGAGAAATTTTCTTCGTATGTTACTCCTAATCGTTTCCCTATGCTATCGGATCGCTGTAAATCATTTTTGAAAATTTCACAGGAACAAGTCAATTCAGGCATTAGTTTTACAGATCTTGTGAAAAAGTTTGAGCAATTAAGTTCCCCAACTATAGATCTGACAATTGTTACGTGGGGCAATATGGACATGAGGGTTCTTCGCAATAACTGCGAACAAGCCGGTCTAACTTTTCCATTAAAAGGGGAAGAACTCGATCTATCCATGGAGTACAAGCGATTCTTCGGAGACCAAAATCAAACGGGTTTATGGAAAGCGGTACAAGAGTATGGCAAGGAAGGAACGGGAAAGCACCACCGAGCGCTGGACGATGCATTAACTACATTTAATATTTTCCGTTTAGTGGAGAAGGATAAAAAGTACCTTCAAGGACATGCACCAACCACGATTGGTGACCGCATTGATTTCTCTCAAGTACTTAATAAGTTCGCATAAAAAGCCAAATCCCTCAAATTGGATTTGGCTTTTGTGTGTTAGAAATATTCTTTCTCAAGTGTTGAAATATTTTCAAGGCTCTTTTTTGCCCAAAGGGAGTCATCGTCAGATAACTGGTCTCTTAATTTTTGAATCGCACCTTTCAGTGACTCTTTATATTCAGGAATTTCGTCTGTATAGGACTTGACCATTTTTGCAGGGATGTTGGCTTGTTCTCGGTAAGCAAGAGCTCGTCTTTCATGAAAAAGCGGCACATCTGCATCTTTATGGCTATGTAAATCTCCTTGTGTCGGATGAGTAACAACAGCGAGGACCCGGACAAGAATGGTCTCTGGACGGATGTTTGTTACTTCACCAATATACTTTCCGGTTTTATAAATAGCTGTGACCTTGTCACTGATTTGAATGTCGGACATTTTCGTTTCTCCTTTCAAATTGGGCTAGAACTGTATATGATAATAATTATGACGTAAGCATTATGAAAAACAAAGTATTTTGGAGGGTGATTACATGAAGAAATTCCTAGCGAGTATATTATTCATTGTTTTCCTTGTTACTGGATGTGGGACAAGCAATGAAGAAGGTACGGAAAATTCGAACGGAAATGCAAGCAATAATGAAACCGCTAACCAAGAGAATATTGAACTACCACAGGCAACCACAGAGGTTGGTGAAAAGGAAAGACTAGTCGAAATGGAAACATCAATGGGAAATATCAAAATCAAGCTGTTTCCAGAACAAGCTCCAAAGGCAGTAGAAAACTTTATTACTCATAGTGAAGAGGGATATTACGAAGGAGTGATTTTCCATCGAGTGATAAATGACTTTATGATTCAAGGTGGAGACCCAGATGGAACAGGGATGGGTGGAGAAAGCATATATGGTAAGCCCTTTGAAGATGAGTTCTCCAATCAGCTTTATAATTTTAGAGGTGCTTTATCAATGGCTAACTCAGGTGCAGACACGAATGGAAGTCAGTTCTTTATTGTTCAAAATAAAACACTCGACCCTGGCTTAGTAGACCAAATGAAGCAGGCTGGTTATAACGATAAAGTAATCAAGCAGTATGAAGATGGTGGTACTCCGTGGCTAGATCAAGCACATACCGTATTTGGTCAAGTGATTGAAGGAATGGACGTGGTGGATAAAATCGCTACCACTTCAGTAGGTGAAGGTGATAAGCCAGAAGAAGATGTTGTCATCAAGAAAATTACCGTGCTGAAATAATCGTCCTTGGACGATCGATTAGAACCTTGATATAATAAGCATGAATGACTGCTCGTTTGCAGAAAGGAAGATCATCATGATCGATTCGTTTATATTATCATTGTTTCTATATTTTCCTGAAGATAAGTCTGAATATATACCAGCTGCTATTTCTTTTACCATCTTCTTAATCCTCTGCATTTTCACGATGCGATTTATCGTGAAAATCTCACGAAAAGAAGAAGCAAAAGCAAAAGAAATAGAGAATCAAATTATGAGTGAACATCAAAACAAAGGATAACGTACACTTTTTTTAAAGTGTACGTTTTTAAATTTAATAAAAAAACGGAAGAGCCCCACTCTTCCGTCTGACTATTAAACAAATGCTGCTTTCAAGCGCTCCAATCCTTCTGTCACATGTTCCTTAGAACACGCGACATTCATGCGGACAAAGCCTTCTCCGCCGGCTCCGTATTTTGGCCCAGGCTCGAGTCCAAGTTTTCCTTTTTCAATAAGTGCTTTCTTTAAGTCATCATCTGAAAGTCCAAGCCCCCTACAATCCATCCAAATTAAGTAGGTCCCTTCCGGCTGCATCATCTTTATTTGTGGAAGCTCGGCCTCTAGGAACTCCTGTACATAGCGAATATTTTCAGCCATATAGGCAAGAGCTTCTTTTAACCAAGTTTCACCATGAAGATAAGCGGCCTCCATTCCGACGATGCCAAAAGTGTTTAATGTATGAAATCCTTGCTTTTGCTGTTCGGCTTGGAATAGCTCTCGAAGATTCTGATTGCTCGTAATAACTGCAGAAGCCTGCAAGCCTGCTAAATTAAACGTTTTACTAGGAGCGATACATGTCATAACAAAATCAGCAAAGTCCTCTAATCTAGCAATCGGGACATGTGTATTTCCCTCAAACACAAGATCGGAATGAATTTCATCTGATAAAATTAAGCAATTGTATTTTTTGCAAAGTTCACCGATTTGAAGGAGTTCTTCTTTCTTCCATACTCTTCCGCTTGGGTTGTGAGGATTACATAATATAAATAACTTAACGCCCTCTTTCAGCTTAGCTTCAAAATCCTCAAAGTCGATTTCATAACGGTTATTTACATTTTTTAATGGAGAGTTCACGACCACACGCTCGTTTTTTTCAACCATGGAAAAGAACGGAGTGTACACAGGAGATTGAAGCATCACCTTGTCTCCAACAGAAGTAAATGCTCGAACGGCGGTACTAATAGTTGGCACAACTCCTGAACTGTATGTAATCCACGCTTGACGAATTTCCCAATTATGCCTTGTTTTCACCCAAGCTTGAATGGCTTTTCCAACAGACGCGGGAACAAAGGTATAACCGAAAATTTCATGCTCCAATCGATTTCGAATGGCATTTGTTACTTCAGCAGGTGGTGGAAAGTCCATATCTGCCACCCACATGGGATGAAGGTCACTGCTTCCGAACACATCGTGGAGGAGCCCCCATTTAACGGATCCTGTATTATTTCGGTCAATCACTTTATCAAAGTCATACGTAGTCATAATGCACCTCACCTTTTTCCATTTTATTTGGTCTATGTAATATGATAAGATATGTGAACGAAAAGATAAAATAAAAGGTGATTTTACATGGAAATGCTCGAAATGAATTTAAGTTTGTTACAGCGTCTGATGGATTGGGATCCACTAGGATATGGGGAAGACAGCTACGAGACGGAAATTGCGGATACGATACAAGCGGTACATGTTTTGTCATCTGCAAAGGAGCTTGCTCGAAAAATCCAAAGCATATATGAGTTTTCTTTTGAAGAAATCATTCCTTTATCTGAATGTACAAGTATGGCCGAAGAATTGTTAGCGATTAAAAACGAAAGCTCGTGCTCGTTGTAATGTTTTAAAGCTTCAAGCGGATACGGGCTTGAAGCTTTATTTATACAAGAAACTCCTTAATATACTTGTGAACCATTTCAGGTCGTTCTTCAGGTACTAGATGTCCTGTCTCCTTTAACACAATGAGCTCGGAGTTCTTTAAATCTTGTTTTAATCGTTTTCCAACTCTGAGTGGGACGACTCGGTCATGCTCGCCCCAAATGAGTAGACATGGAGTCTCGATTTTCTTTAGATCGTACTCATCCAGCTCGTCCTCTCGATGCCGTATCATCCGAGTTAAGGCCGGGAAAATATCTCCTTTTAAAAAAGGAACTAAATATCCGTTCAACATATCGTCATCAATCATTGAGTGGTCATGAACCACATTGAGCAGATTTTTTTTTACTCCTGATTTCGCTAAATGTCTTTTTACATACAGGTGAAAAAACGGGAGATAACTAGATAGAACAAGAGGAAGCTTCATTCGTTTTAAATATCCGGAGCTACATAATAATACCGACCGCTTTACGAGATCAGGCCGTAATTGCGATATTTTTAACGCGATTTGTCCTCCCATCGAGTGACCGATAATGGATACATTTTTTATATGAAGATGCTCCATAAAAGAAATGATCGAATGTGCTATATTTTCATACGAATAAATAAATTTCTTCGATTTACCGCTTTTGCCGAAAGGTGGGAAATCAATGGCGATGACGTTAAACTCTTCACGAAGAAGAGGAATCAGTCTTCGAAAGCTAAAGGTGGATGAAAGAAAACCATGAATGAGCAATAGCGTGTCTGTTGCTTGGGAATGTTTGTAATGTTCATAATACAGGTCGTTTCCGTTAATATTGACCATACCAGTGATGCCAGCGTCATCCATATTCATATTCACTCCTTTTATGGCATTTTGTTTTTTCATAGAATACCCATCAATGACAAAAACAATCATAAAAAAAGTGATGATAAATTTGAAAATTAAATTATTTTCCCCGCATTTTTGTTATAATGTAACTATTTTAAGCGATAAAGCAGAAAAGGATGTTAACGCATGAAACTTTCGGAAAAAGAACTCGAAGTTGTAGAAATTCTTGAAAAAGACGCCCGAATTTCATCTGAGGATGTAGCTAAAATGATCGGCCTAAGCTTGCAAGAAACAGATGAACTTATTAAGAAGCTTGAAAAGGAGAAAGTTCTTGTTCATTACACAACCGTAGTGGATTGGTCTAAAATCGACGGTCATGAAGGCGTCACGGCTATGATTGATGTGAAGGTCACACCGAAGCGAGGGGTAGGCTTTGATGAAGTAGCTGAGCGTATCTACCGATTTAAAGAAGTAAAATCCGTTTATCTCATGTCAGGAGCCTATGATCTTAGTGTCATTATTGAAGGAAAATCCATGAATGAAGTGGCTAGATTTGTTTCTAATAAGCTATCTACCCTTGATTCTGTACTATCAACAACCACGCATTTTATTTTGAAAAAATATAAGCATGATGGGACGATATTTGAACCATTAGCAGAAGATGATAAGAGAATTGTGGTGTCACCGTAATGAAACAGACAAAATCTTATTTGGCAAAAACGGTAGAAGACCTTAAGCCATCTGGAATTCGTAAATTTTTTGATCTTGCAGCAGGAATGGAAGGGGTTATTTCCTTAGGGGTAGGTGAACCTGACTTTGTCACTTCTTGGTCAGCTAGAGAAGCAGCGATCCTTTCCCTTGAACAGGGGTTTACATCATATACAGCCAATTCTGGATTATTAGAGCTTCGTAACGAAGTGTCCTCGTATATGAAAAAGCGATTTGATGTAGATTACAATCCGAAGAGCGAGATCATCATTACGGTTGGTGCGAGTCAAGCCTTAGACATTGCCTTACGTGCGATCCTCGATCCTGGTGATGAGGTTATTGTTATTGAACCAAGCTTCGTCTCCTATGCACCGCTCGTTTCGTTAGCAGGTGGAAAGCCAGTTGCGGTTCAAGCAACAGAAGAGTACGATTTTAAAATTCAAACGCATCAGTTAGAAAAGGCGATTACCGACCGAACGAAGGCGATTATGCTTTGTTCTCCCAATAATCCAACAGGCACAATGCTTAATGAAAAAGAGTTAACGGAGCTTGCTACATTCATTGAAACACATGACCTTCTCGTGTTATCTGATGAAATTTACGCGGAGCTTGCCTATGATGAACCATATGTAAGTTTTGCAGCGATTGAAGGCATGAGACATAGAACCCTTCTTATTAACGGTTTCTCAAAAGGCTTTGCGATGACAGGTTGGAGACTTGGTTTTGTTTGTGCGAACGAAGAACTAACAGCAGCGATGTTAAAAATTCATCAGTATGCCATGATGTGTGCTCCGACGATGGCGCAGTACGCGGCACTTGAAGCATTAAAAGGCGGCAGAGAAGACGTAGAGGATATGAAAAAAAGCTATCGTCGAAGAAGAAACTATTTTGTTCAGTCACTTAATGATATCGGGCTTTCCTGTCATATTCCTGGTGGTGCGTTCTATGCATTTCCATCCATTGTAAGTACAGGTCTGTCATCGGAGCAATTCGCAGAACAATTATTGATTGAAGAGAAAGTAGCAGTTGTTCCAGGTAATGTGTTTGGCAGTAGCGGGGAAGGACATATTCGCTGCTCGTATGCTTCATCCATGGAACAATTACAAGAAGCAGTGAAACGAATCAAACGGTTTGTTGATAAATAAATACCTATAAGAAGGACAACGGGCTTATTTTCTGCTTGAGGGTGCTTTCTGAAAAGACACAAGAAAAGACGTATGAATGTAGACATACGTCTTCTCTTTATTTATTAAAGTTTTAAAGAGGGTCAAAACCCTGCCATTTGCAGTGCCATTTTTTCTTCGCTGCTGATTCACTTATCTAGCTTCAAGAGATTCAGCGATTATCGGTTGGTGGATAAGATTAAGCAACCTAGCTGATAAAATAAACGGAGAAATTCCGCTTATTTAAAATTTATTAGTAAAAAAGCTTAAATAGGCGGAGAAATTCCGCCTATTGGCTCGAAAAATACAAAAATGAGAGATTTTTCTTTGTATAAGCGGAAAATCTTCCCTTATTTACCACGAAATGAGCTCTATTCTGCATATAACGGAAAAATCTCCGCTTATTTGCCTTTGGCTGGTTACAGAATAGTACTACAAAACGACAACCTTTTCTTATTAAACAGTTGTCCCTTTTATATTTAATCCTTCATGATGTATGACAAAGCAATCGTTCCCACACCAGTATGAACACCAGCCACAGGAATTAATGGGAGTACTTCAATCTT
The DNA here is from genome assembly GCF_023715225.1 of Robertmurraya korlensis. Lineage (GTDB taxonomy): Bacteria > Bacillota > Bacilli > Bacillales > Cytobacillaceae > Robertmurraya_A. Next base: position 214,921 of record NZ_JAMBNS010000003.1, on the reverse strand, counting down.
CAAGGATTCATACTCAGCCGCAATTTTTGCAAGTAAGCCTTCAACAATCTCCTTTTCCCCTGCGTGCATAATTCCGATTCGATCGTAGATTCCCTGCTTGTACGCTTCGTGCAAACGGTCAATTAATGCCTGCTCCGCTTTTCTCATCGTACGAATCTTTTCAACGATATTTACTTTGCCTTCCTTAAATGCAAGAAGTGGTTTTATTTGTAGAAGATTTCCTAAAATAGAGCCAAAATTAGAAACTCGTCCACTTTTTCTCAATTGATCTAAGTTCGCAGGAATGAGGATCAAGCGACATTGTTCTCTTAATGAAAGAAGTTCTTTTACAATCTCAGACGGCTTTCGTCCTTTATTATACAAGGTGATTCCTTCTTCTATTAAGAACTTTAAAGGGAAAGAACCGATCCACGAGTCAACTGGGTGTACAGGGAAACCAACGATTTCAGCCGCTTGTGTGGATGTAGAGTAGGTTCCAGATAGTTCACTAGAAACATGGACGATGATCGCTTCATCGTAGCTTTCTTTTAATTGAGTATAAAGGTCAATAAAGTCTCCTAAGGCAGGCTGTGAACTAGTTGGTGGAAAAGCTGAGTTACTCATCATCTCATAAAATTCCTCAGTGGTTATATCTACGCCCTCTTTAAAGGATGCGTTTCCAAACGTAAACGAAAGGGGAACCACATAAATATCATTGTCTTGTAACCATGCTTGATCTTTTTCTGAGAAGCTAGCTGTTGAATCGGTTACCCAAGCAATTTTCTTTGCCATAATATCCTCCATAAGATGTTATATAAGCACTATGATAATGAAAAATAATCTCAAAATAAAACAAACGAATAGCGAGGAACAACTCCCTCGCTTTACTAAACCAATTATATATGACTTTCTTCTTGCATCAATTCAGAGACTGGAATATCAAGTACAGTAGATATTTTTAAAATGGTTTGTGTGTCAGGAGTTTGTAGGCCTGACTCATATTTGTCAATCGTAGCAGTGCCAACGCGGATCTTAATTGCAAGGTCCTGCTGTGACATTTCTAGTTCTTCCCGAAAGCGTTTAATGTTTTGCCCAATTGCAGTCATGGCTCATCTTCCTTTCGAAAAAGATTATATTCTTTATTTATTTTATCACGATTAGGATAGGGAGAATTTACCCTAATCGTGAACGTTTCGTTACAGTTACAAAAGACCAATCGAACGTAAAAATACAAAGATAATTGCTACAGGTACGACAAATCGAATCGTAAAATACCAGATTGTAAACAGCTTGTTCATATTTCCGAATGTTCCTAATGCTAACTCGCTTTTCAATAGCTTGTATGGAAGCCGGTGCCCAACAAAAATAGAGATTAAAAAGGCTCCTAAAGGCATCCCAATATTACTTGCAATAAAATCAGCAAAATCAAAAATCGTTTTCCCGAAGATAAGCACATCAGACCATACACCAAAAGATAGTGCGCTAGGAATTCCAAAAATAAAAATAACCATTCCAGTTTTCCAAGCCCACTGTTTTCGCAGTTCGGTTTTTTCTTTAACAATCGCTGCTACAACAATTTCTAAAATGGAAAAAGCTGATGTTAATGTCGCAAACAAAAGCAACACAAGGAAAATACTTAAAAAGAATGCGCCAAAGGCCATTTCGTTAAACACAGCAGGGAGGACCACAAACACTAAACCAGGTCCTGCTCCAGGTTCAAATCCGAGTGCGAATACCGCTGGGAAAATAACGAGCCCAGCAAGTAGAGAAATAAAAATATTTAGACCAACAACCGAAAATGCTGACTTAGTAATGTTTTCCTTCTTCGAAAGATAGGATGCATACGTGACCATGACGGAAATACCAACGCTTAATGCAAAAAAGGATTGTCCTAGCGCAAGCAAGATGGTATCAGGAGTTAGACTGCTCCAATTCGGCTTAAGAAGAAACTCGACCCCTTTTGATGCTCCTTCAAGAGTTAAGGAACGAATCGCTAGGATGATAAAAAGAATAAAAAGGGCTGGCATCATGTACTTACTAGCTTTCTCAATTCCTTGCTGAACCCCACCTTGAATCACAAAAATGGTTAATATCATAAAGATTGCTTGTGCAAGGATGGCTTCAATAGGATTACTAATAATTGTACCAAACAAGGAACCATACTGATTTTGTGAGAGTCCTGTTAAACTGCCAGTAACACTACGAAATAGATAAGATAAAATCCATCCGCCTACCACACTATAAAAAGATAAAATAAGTCCAGAAATGATGACTCCTAAATACCCTATAACCTTCCAGTTTGAGTTGGGAGCAAGAATTTTATAGGCGGTGATTGCATCCTTTTGTGTATTTCTACCAATAATAAATTCAGCAATAAGGATCGGTGCACCGATGAATAAAGTTAACAATAAAAAAAGAAGGAAAAAGAGTCCTCCACCATTTGTTCCAGCCATATATGGGAATTTCCAAATGGCTCCAAGGCCAATTGCAGAGCCAGCTGCTGCAAGTATAAAGCCAATCTTTGATGTCCATTGCTCATGTGTTTTCATTACCGTTTTACACCTACTTTAAAAGATATTTTCCCATAATACTATATTTTCGGACTATTGTGTAGTAATTTTTTTTGAATAAGTTGTGACATTGTGATATGATCTTATATTGCGTATAAAAAGGATAAATAAACTATATTTAGGAGTGTTTCTATGTCAGAGAAAATTGAAGTTGGAAGTGTTGTTACAGGTAAAGTTACAGGAATTCAAGCATACGGTGCGTTCGTTGCACTTGATGAAAATACTCAAGGGTTAGTTCATATTTCAGAAATTACTCACGGATTCGTAAAAGATATTAATGAGCACCTTAAAGTAGGAGATGAAGTTCAAGTAAAGGTTCTTTCAATCGATGAAAACGCTGGGAAAATCGGTCTTTCTATCCGCGCAACTGTAGAAGCTCCTGAAGCACCAGTAGCTGCACCAAAGGCTGCACCGAAGAAGCCAAGAAAGCGTACAGCTGCAGCTGCTATCAAGCAAGATACAGAAGCACCACAAGGCTTTAACACGCTAAAAGATAAGCTTCAAGAGTGGATTGAGCAATCACAAAGATAATAAATAATCAAAGTGTGGGAGAAATTCTCCCACTTTTTTTATGTTTTTTTCTCGAGAAAGGACATAAGTTATTTTTTTAAGATACACTAAGATAAGGTAGTTTTTTCACCACGAACCAATGAGATCGGAGGTAAATATAATATGGCGAGTAAGTCACAAGAAGTGATTGAGCAAACGGAAAAGTTTGGGGCTAATAACTATCATCCTCTTCCGATTGTTATTTCTAGAGCAGAAGGTGTTTGGGTGGAGGATCCTGAAGGAAACAAATATATGGATATGCTTAGCGCGTATTCGGCTGTGAACCAAGGTCATCGCCATCCAAAAATCATCGAAGCATTAAAGGAACAGGCGGATCGTGTAACACTAACATCTCGTGCGTTCCATAATGACCAGCTTGGACCGTGGTATGAAATGATTTGTGAAATGACCAATAAAGAAATGGCATTGCCAATGAACACGGGTGCGGAGGCTGTGGAAACAGCGGTTAAGGCTGCACGGCGCTGGGCGTATGATGTGAAGGGTGTTAACGATAATCAAGCAGAGATCATTGCATGCTTAGGAAATTTTCATGGCCGTACAATGACAGCGGTTTCCTTATCTTCTGAAGAAGAGTATAAGCGGGGATTTGGACCGATGCTACCAGGAATTAATCTGATTCCATATGGTGATATCGAAGCATTAAAAGCTGCAATTACACCAAATACTGCAGCCTTCTTAATCGAACCTATCCAAGGTGAAGCAGGGATTATTATTCCACCTGAAGGATTTATGCGTGTTGCTTTTGATCTTTGTAAAGAAAACAATGTCCTATTTATTGCGGATGAAATTCAAGCTGGACTTGCCCGTACTGGGAAAATGTTTGCTTGTGAATGGGAAGGCATTGAACCAGATATGTATATTTTAGGTAAGGCGCTTGGTGGGGGCGTATTCCCAATCTCGTGCGTCGTGGCAAATAATGAGGTTCTCGGTGTATTTAATCCTGGATCACACGGATCAACATTCGGTGGCAATCCAATGGCATGTGCGGTTTCCATTGCCGCATTACAAGTTCTGAAGGAAGAAAAGTTAGCGGAACGTTCTCAGGAGCTTGGAAGCTTTTTTCTTTCAAAATTACAAGAAATCAAAAACCCAATCATTAAAGAAGTTCGCGGTCGCGGCCTGTTTATTGGTGTCGAACTAACGGTTCCTGCTAGAAAATACTGTGAGCAGCTAAAAGAAGAAGGACTGTTATGTAAGGAAACGCATGACACTGTCATTCGCTTTGCTCCGCCATTAGTGATTAGCAACAAAGACCTTGACTGGGCGATTGAACGAATTAAGAATGTATTAAGCGCATAAAAAAAATCCTTGCACTTTTTGGTGCAAGGATTTTTTTCAATTAGCGAGTCGCTCTTGGTTCAGGATCTCTCACGGTTTGTTCATTTGGTTTAAATAGGAGGCCTAGATTTAATAACCCTGCGATACCAACTAAGCCGTAGATAATTCTAGAAAGTGCAGAACCTTGTCCACCAAAGATAGCTGCCACTAGGTCAAATTGAAAGAATCCAATTAATCCCCAGTTGATAGCCCCGATAATTGTAAGTACTAGTGCAATACGTTGAATGGTACTCATGCTGTTTCCTCCTTGGGATGGTTTTTTATATAGTTTGGCTATATAAAGTTACACAATCTTATCGTTTGATTCTTGCTCCCCTTTTATGCATTTTCATAGGAAGAATTTTGGAGTCTATTTTTTTGCATTCACTATTATTTTGGAACATAATAAGAATTGAAGAGGAGGATGAAGTATGGATAATTTTACATTTTTTAATCCGACGAAATTGATTTTTGGAAAAGGAACTTTAGAACAATTGAAGGCTGAAGTACCTCAATACGGCAAGAAAGTGTTACTAGTGTATGGAGGCGGAAGTATTAAACGAAATGGCCTATATGATCAGGTCTTGTCATTATTAAAAGAAATAGATGTTAAGATATTTGAATTACCAGGTGTGGAACCTAATCCACGTCTTACTACCGTAAATAAGGGAGTAGAAATCTGTAGAAATGAAGGTATTGATTTTCTATTAGCCGTTGGCGGTGGAAGTGTTATTGACTGTACAAAAGCCATTGCCGCGGGTGCTAAGTATGATGGTGACACATGGGATCTAATGACTCGAAAAGCTGTTGCGAAGGAAGCGCTTCCGTTTGGTACAGTATTAACTTTAGCTGCAACAGGCTCCGAAATGAATTCAGGCTCTGTTATTACTAATTGGGAAACGAATGAAAAATACGGGTGGGGCAGTGCAGTTACTTTCCCGCAATTTTCTATCCTAGATCCAGTCAATACATATACGGTTCCAAGAGATCAAACGGTGTACGGAATCGTCGACATGATGACACATGTGTTTGAACATTACTTCCATTTAACCGAAAATACAGAGCTTCAGGATCGTATGTGTGAGGGGTTATTACTGACCGTAATGGAGGCAGCACCTAAGCTTCTTGAAAACCTTGAAAGCTATGAGCATCGTGCAACCATCCTTTATAGTGGAACAATGGCACTAAACGGTATGCTTTCTATGGGATACCGTGGAGACTGGGCTACACATAATATCGAGCATGCAGTATCGGCTGTTTATGATATTCCACACGGTGGTGGACTTGCCATTCTATTCCCGAACTGGATGAAGCATAACTTAAAAGTGAAACCAGAACGCTTCAAGAAGCTTGCTGTGCGCGTATTCGGAGTAAACGCAGAAGGCAAAACAGATGAGGAAGTAGGTCTAGAAGGAATCGCTAAACTTCGTGAATTCTGGAACTCAATCGGTGCACCGTCACGTTTAGCGGACTACGATATTGACGATAGTCAAATCGAAGTTATGGCTGACAAGGCCATGGTATACGGTGAATTCGGAAACTTCACAAAGTTAAACAAAGAAGATGTCATGGCGATTTACCGTGCCTCTCTATAAAAATATTCTTGCGTGCAATTTTCGTAATTGCACGTGTTTCTTTTTTTATAGGGTGGAAATACTACGGTAAGAAGGTGGGTTTTTTGAGCATTTCTTAACAATTATCATATTTGTTTGAAATGTGTACGCTTACATAAGTAGACGGTTCTTGATTCCTTAACCAGCTTTCGATAAAGTGATATAGTAAACAACAAATCATTGGAGGATCATTCATGACACACGTTCGTTTTGATTACTCAAAAGCACTTAGTTTTTTTGGGGAACATGAAGTTACTTATTTACGTGATTTTGTAAAAGTTGCTCATCATTCATTACATGAAGCAACAGGAGCTGGAAATGACTTTTTAGGTTGGATTGACCTTCCGGTTAACTACGACAAAGAAGAATTTGCACGCATCCAAAAAGCAGCAGAAAAGATCAAGCAAGACTCTGATGTTCTTTTAGTTTGTGGAATTGGTGGTTCATACTTAGGTGCACGCGCTGCCATTGAAATGCTGCAACACAGTTTTTACAATGCATTGCCAAAGGAAAAGCGTAGCACGCCACAAATTATCTTCATCGGAAACAACATTAGTTCTACATACATGAGAGACGTTATGGATCTTTTAGACGGAAAGGATTTCTCGCTTAACGTCATTTCCAAGTCTGGGACAACAACAGAACCAGCCATCGCTTTCCGTATTTTCCGCAAGCTTTTAGAAGAAAAGTACGGAGTAGAAGAAGCGAAGAAGCGTATTTATGCAACAACTGACAAAGCAAGAGGTGCATTGAAAACGCTAGCTACTGAAGAAGGATACGAAGCATTCATCATTCCTGATGATGTAGGTGGTCGTTATTCAGTTCTAACGGCTGTAGGATTACTTCCAATTGCTGCAAGTGGGGCAGATATCGAAGCCATGATGAAAGGTGCAGCAGCTGCACGTGATGACTTTGGAAGCTCGGAGCTAGAAGAGAACTTAGCATACCAATATGCAGCCGTTCGTAACGTTCTTTACAACAAAGGAAAAACCATTGAAATGCTGATTAACTATGAGCCAGGCTTGCAATACTTCGCAGAATGGTGGAAGCAGTTGTTTGGAGAAAGCGAAGGAAAAGACCAAAAAGGAATTTACCCTTCTTCTGCAAACTTCTCAACCGACTTACACTCTTTAGGCCAATATGTTCAAGAAGGTCGTCGTGACCTATTTGAAACCGTTGTACGGGTAGAAAATCCTCGTCATGAGCTTACAATCGAAGAAGCTGATAGTGATTTAGATGGATTAAACTATCTTGCTGGCCAAACAGTGGACTTTGTTAACAACAAAGCATTTGAAGGTACATTGCTTGCGCATACAGACGGTGGAGTTCCTAACCTAGTAGTGACGATTCCACAAATGGATGCTTACACATTCGGTTATCTTGCATACTTCTTTGAAAAAGCATGTGCAATGAGTGGCTACCTAATGGGTGTAAATCCATTTGACCAACCTGGTGTAGAGGCATACAAAGTAAACATGTTCGCATTATTAGGCAAACCTGGATTCGAAGAGAAGAAAGCAGAGCTTGAGAAGCGTTTATAATTTTAAAAAAAGTGTTAGTCATTGGAGATTTCCTCTCTTTTGACTAACACTCTTTTTTTTGTGAGAAACTAAAAGAAAAAGGGGGATGGCTATGATTCAAATTCCTTCACAAATTGAAGGCAAGCATTTTGATTTGTATAAGCTAGAGCAATTGTTAAAGCCGCTGGGTTATACCATTGGCGGTAATTGGGATTATGATCATGGATATTTAGACTATAAAATTGATGATGAAAAAGGATATCAATTTTTAAGGGTTCCGTTCCGAGTAGTTGATGGACAGTTAGACGCACGAAATTGTACGGTAGCAATTGAAAGACCATTATTGCTATCACATCTATATCAAGACGACTTAGACGATCATGCTTATATTGGCAATGCATCTGCTTCCTTTGATCAGTTCCAGGAACCGATTGATAAGGACGCAAGCTTTCCTGAAAAATTTGTAGATATCGGTAAGGCACTCGTTCAAGAACTCGAACAAATTCTAATTGATTAAAGTCGGTCGATAAGAAGTAACTCATCATGATCATCAATAACTGTTTCTTGAGGAGGATTCACTATGGTGTTTTCTCCTCTTTTAATGCCAATTAATAGCTTTCCCTCTTTAAGTAACTCCCCATTCGCGGTATAAAATGATTTTGAAATGTAGTCTTTACTTGGATGAAAGCAAACTCTACTTCCATGAAGTTGATCTAGTACTTCAACAAAAGTGGATACAATTCGGTCGGTGGCGATGCAATTTGTCATAATATAACTCATCATTCGATTCGATTGAATAATTTCGTCAGCGCCAGCTCTTTTTGCATTTGCCATCTGTTCACGGGTAAGAACTTCTACAATAGCGGTAATGTTAGGATTTAAGCCTTTAATGGTAAGCAACGCAAGGATCGTGTTCATATCAGCATCAAGCTCATCCTTATGTTGATCAGCAGTAATAAGGACCTTTTCAGCAGTTGCAATATTTGCCTTTAGTAACACATGGTCTTGAGAAGCTCTTCCTCTAATAAAGTGTACCTTTGCATCCATAATTGGATTTGATTCCAATGTTTCATCTATTAAAATAATATCTGAAAATTGATCGATTGTACGTATCGACTGAATAATTTCTTTTGACCGTTCATTCCATCCAATGATAATCAAATGTCTATCTCCTCTAAAATGAACTTTTCCTTCTAGATAATTGTTTTGCCTAGAAACAGCAGTTGTAGCAAGGGTAATAAAATAGGTGGATAAGAACCCAGCTCCTATAAAAATAAGGAGTATTCCTACGATTCTTCCTAGAAATGTTTGAGGAGAGTAGTCCCCATATCCAACGGTTGATGTAGTAATGATGGCCCACCAGATTCCTTCAAAAACAGTAGGAAAACTCTTCGGCTCAACAAGATGGATCATTATTCCAAAGAAAAGAACGAGTAATATAGCCATAGTTAATATTCGGACAAGCGTGGGCAATCTCAAAAAACTAGTATAAATTCGGTGGTGCATATCCTCACCTCCCTGAAAGTTTCTCTAAAAGTATAGACCATATCCTTTTGTGTTAAACGCAAAGGAAGACCCTCAGGAACGAGGGTCTTAGGTTATTTTCGCTTAGCTGCAGCTAATGCTCTATTTACATCAATTAATCCTTCTCCAAAATATTCATCTTTCCCCACTTCTCCAATGTCATAGCTGGAAGAACGAATAATGTTCATGACTTCCTTATTTGATAAAGTAGGATTGGTCGATAGTATTAAACCAGCTAATCCTGTCACATGTGGAGACGCCATGGATGTTCCAGAAAGGGCGGCATATTGGTTTTGAAAATAGGTGCTGGGAATATCAACACCTGGTGCGGCTACATCGATGTAATTTCCATAGTTCGAGAAAGAGGCTCGTTCCCCTGAATAACCGATCGCTGATACGCTTAGCACTTGGTCGAAAGCAGCAGGGTAACTTGGCTGGTTCGTATTATCGTTACCTGATGCAGCGATTAGAACGACTCCTTTATCATATGCATATTGAATGGCCTCTTTTAAAACGGTAGCTGGTTGATAATTACCTAGGCTTAAATTAATAACATCGGCTCCATGGTCTGTGGCCCAGACAATGCCTTTTGCAATATCGAACGTATAACCATATCCGTCCTTCGCTAATGTTTTTACGGGCATAATTTGATTGTACCATGTAATTCCAGCCACTCCTTCGTGATTATTTGTCTCAGAAGCGATGATTCCTGCGACGTGTGTCCCGTGGCCATTATCGTCATCTGGGCTTGCCTTCTCATCAATCGCGTTATATCCTTTTACCAATTTATGCTTTAGATCTGGATGATCCAGATCGACCCCTGTATCCACAACCGCAATAACGACATTTTTATCTCCCTTTGAAATATCCCATCCTTTTTCTGTTTCAATAACGGGAAGATTCCATTGATACTGCTCTTGATAATAAGTGTCATTTGGTGCAACCGATTCATTTTGTAAAAGAATGAAGTTAGGTTCAGCATACTCCACTTCCTCTAACCCACGGAAGTAAAGGAGCATTTGGTGAGTCGTTTTTGATTTGGAGCGGAACATATATAGGTTCGCTAATTTTTCACTTCTACTTGCATCAATCTCTCTATTAATTTGAGCAAGCCGTTCATCGGTAATGTCTGTTTTAAATTTAACGGTTGCCTCGTGCTCGTAGTAATGACTTTGATCGTCTTCATTATGGTTAATAATCTGAATTTCTGAGTGATGATTAAGTTTTGAAACTAACCGGTTATTCGATGGATCATTGTTTAAATTCATTAATCTAGATGTTTGAACTTGAGAAGGTTCATTATTCACTTTACGCATATCTATCGTATTTCGGTCGAGCGTTCTTATTTCTCGATCCGGCATCATTCGAGCAACACCTATAATCAGCAAAAGTGCTAAGCCAATAAGCATAAGCGGTTTTGTTCTTCGAAACATCCTTCTCACCTCATCGTTTAATTCCTACTATTAGGATGTTCAGTCACTGTCCTAGTATTGATGGTAATTTTAAGGAAGCGAGAACCATACATAAATCTCGTGCAAAACAGCAAAAATGTACGTATGTGCCATAAAAAGGAGGGAACCTAAATGAACAAGCCATTAGCTTATTTAAGAGAAATATTGTCGAACTATACAGATCGATCTGACACAGCGGAATACATTTTTAAAAAGATTGAGCAAGGACATTTTTCAACGGAAGAAAGCTTTGTCCGAAGCTTATCGGATGAAGAAAATAATTTTTTAAACAGTATTTTGCCCGAAGAAATTAAGCATGCAAACAATGAACAAGATGAGACTCGTGCCAAACAATTAAATGAGGTGTACGAGCTTTTGTTTTAAAAAAGACAGAGAAAAGGACAATGAATCATTGTCCTTTTTCATCTCTTTCTTCAGCTTCTTCTACATAAGGGTCATGTTCAAAGGCTGGAAGATCACCGAAGGTTGTCATAATACCTTCTTCATCGAGTTCCTCTTCATACTTTTCATGTTGCTTATTTGGATAGACGGTAACATGCTTCCCGGTAATATCAACGCCGACGAAGTTTTCATAGTCCTCCACATATCCAACATTTTCTTGAGGTTCAATATACATGTCATTATAATGATCTACTTGCTCCACTAAATCTGAAGGGCTCTCAGATGTTCCATAGCTTGCAACATCCTGCCAAGAATCTTCTGCATCATACGAGACATTTTCATCGGTCTCATCCATATCAAATTTTCCAAAAGGAGGCATTAATACACCTTCTTCAATCGGTCTTTCATGAGAGGTCACTTTATCTGGAGTGTGCTCTATACAATAGAGTGTATTTGGAAGTGCTTCTAAACGCTCAACAGGGATCTCTTTATGACAAACCACACATGTACCGTATGTTCCGTTTTTGATGGCTTCTATTGCTTCAAGAGTATTACGATACTCTAATCGATAATGCTCGTTAAGGGCGAGATCTTTTTCTCGTTCATATAATTCGGTTCCAGCATCACCAGGGTGGTTGTCGTAAACAGAAAGTTCACTTACCGAATCGGAAAGACTTCGCTGTAAATTAAAATGATCATTGTTTTCAAATTCCTCTTCTATCTGAGCTTTACGGTCTTCTAACACTTGCTTAAATTGCTGTAGTTGCTGACTTGATAGCATCTCAACCAATCCTTTCGCTGGTCTGGTACATGTTTTAGTATCTCCCGATAGATGTAGTTCATAAAAGGTAAAATGTGCTTAGAAAAAAATGTCGATTCGTCTCCTAATTCTCCTTAAAACTTTGTTATAATTAGTTGGGTGTGGAAGGGAGAACTGAAAATTGGGAAATAGGGAATTGCTAAAAAAGAATTTAAAAAGTAGATCATTTCGGTTAAACCTACTGTTCTTTGTTATATTTTGTCTATTTACACTTCTCATTATCCGTTTAGGATTAGTACAAATCGTATTCGGAGAATCATATAGTAAAGAAGTATCAAGACTTGATGCAACGGTTGTTAGTTTGCCAGCCCCACGAGGCAAAATGTATGACCGACATGGACAAGTGATTGTCGATAATGAAGGAATGGATGCTGTCGCCTTTTCAGAAGAACCAGGCATGACAACTGAAGATAAAGTTGAAGTAACGCGTAAGCTTGCAAAACTATTAAGCTTAGAAAAAGAGAGTTATAAAGAAAGAGACTTAAAGGATTACTGGTTAGCTGCTTATCCTGATGAAGCGGAAAAGCTTTTAAAAGAAAAAGAACTTTCGCTTACGGGAAAAGAACAATATGCCCTGCAAATTGAACGTGTTCCTGAAGCTGCTTTGAAGGAAATTGAAGAAAAAGAGCTTGAGGAAGCGATCATTTACAAGCGCATGACAAGCGGCTATATGTATGAAATACAAACGATTAAATCTGAGGGCCTTACTCTTGAAGAAATGGCAACCGTCTCAGAAAATCTAAGCTATCTTCCAGGTGTAGAAATTATTACAGATTGGAATCGTATTTACCCTTATGGTGAAATGTTAAAGCCGGTTTTAGGAAGTGTAACTACAGCCAAACAGGGGATATTACAAGAAAGAAGCAATTATTACTTATCAAGAGGCTACTCTCGTAACGATCGGGTTGGAAAAAGCTATTTAGAATACCAATATGAAGAATTACTTCATCCAAATAAAGGTCAAAAGAAATACGTAACAGACCGAAGCGGTAACGTGGTTGATGAAGTGATTGTCTCTGAAGGATCTAGGGGAATGGATTTACGCTTAAGTATCAATGCGGACTTGCAAAAGGAAGTCGAAAAGATACTAGAAGAGGAAATTCGGGATGCAAAAGCAGGAAAAGGAAATAACCTCCTTGACCGTGCCTTTGTCGTGATGATGCACCCGTATACCGGTGAAGTGTATAGCATCGCTGGAAAAATGATTAATCAGGAAAATAAGAGTGAACTACTCGATTATTCTGTTGGAGCGTTTGCGAGTCAGTATGAAATGGGATCAACAGTCAAAGGAGCAACCGTTCTTGCTGGATATCAAACAGGAGCCATTAAACACGGTTCATACTTCTACGATTCACCGATCCTTTTAAAAGGAGCAAAACCAAAGTCGTCATGGAAAAACTTTGGAAGCTTGAATGACTTAAAAGCTCTAGAAGTATCCAGTAACGTGTATATGTTCCATACTGTGATGAAAATGGCAGGCGTAAATTATGTCGCTAATTCTCCTATATCCGTTCAACAAGAGGATTACATGAGATTAAGAAACATCTATAAGCAATTTGGTCTCGGTGTGTCAACAGGGGTGGACCTTCCGAACGAAGCAACTGGGTTCCAAGGAGTACCCGATAACCCAGGGTTGCTACTCGATATGGCCATTGGACAGTACGATACGTATACACCCCTTCAAATGGCACAATACGTATCAGCGATTGCAAACGGCGGCATGCGTGTGAAGCCTCACCTTGTGGCAAGTGTCCACGAACCTATTAGTGAACAAGGACTAGGGCCGGTCGTTCAGAACATCAAGACTGAAGTATTAAATCGTGTATTAAACACTGATGAAGATTTGGCTCGTGTTCGTGAAGGGTTTTACCGTGTTGTTAATGGGTCGAATGGAACGGCGAAAGGCTCATTCACGATGGACGTATCAGGGAAAACAGGAACGGCACAAACCTACTACTACGGACCAGACCGCTCAAAATGGGGGCAAGCAACATACAACCTAACATTCGTCGGTTACTACCCATCCGAGAATCCTAAAGTAGCGTTCTCCGTAGTCGTTCCATGGGCGTCGAATGATAAACACCCTGTTAACAAACGCATTGCTAACCGTGTAGTTGAAGCGTTCATTAAATACGAAGAACAACGTGCGGTAGAAATTCCTACAGATGTTGAGGGCGAAGAGCCGTTGATGACAGAAGCACAATAAAATTATGAGAAACCTAGATTCGGTTGGATCTAGGTTTTTTTGTGTGAAAAGGAGGAAGAGTAAATCGAAAATAAAAAATACCCGTTGACACGTTCTTTATATAGAACTAAAATGTTATTAAATAAGAATAGGTGTTTTTAAAAGAGCTATTATTTGAAATAAAAGTAAGTAATAAGTGTATGTTTATTTTAATGTTTTTGTTCTTTATTGAGAAAAAATCTGTGTTATATAGTTTTTTGGCGATGTCTCCTTGCCATTATCAATGGGGACACTCGGTCATGCTGTGGGTGTAACAAACCTTAGACGCTAGTCGTCGTTAGTGTGATGTGAGGGGGGGTTAAATGCCCCATACATATTTAAAGGCTTTGATAATTATGACTAACAAAGAGTTCTAATTATCAAAGCCTTTAATCCTATTTATTATGTAGAAATGGTGGATAAAAAATAAGAAAAAGGGGAGAGAGTATGACTTATGGACAAAGGTTGTCATTTTTCTTTTTTGTTGACTCTTGTATTGTATTAACAACAATTTTTTTAAGTAGCTTTTTTACTAATGATTCATTAAGGATTATCCATACTCCAGTCATTATAACATCCATAGTCATTTTGGTTTGCCACCATTTATTTTCTTTTAAATGGAAGCTGTATAAGAAGGCATGGGAATATGCTAGTACTGGGGAACTATTTATTATACTTAAGATTGTAACTGCATCCATCATTATTGCAGGAGGAGTTCAGTACCTGTCCATGAATGAAGTTCACTATAGGCTTTTAATGGTAACTTGGGCATTTCACATTCTATTCATTGGTGGTTCAAGATTTTTCTGGAGAATGTACAGAGATGATATTAAAAATAAAGATATAAATAAAAATAGAACATTAATTGTTGGGGCTGGATCAGCCGGTACAATGGTAGTGAGGCAACTTTTAAAGAATCATGAAGTAAATCTTTTACCTGTTGGCTTCATTGATGATGATTTTACTAAGCAGAAATTAGATATTCTAGGAGTACCTGTGATTGGTGGAGTTCATACAATAGAGCGATTGGTGAAAGAGTTATCTATTGAAAATATTATAATCGCTATCCCTTCCTTATCACGAAAAGAGCTAAATGTGATTTTTCAAGAATGTGCAAAAACATCGGCAAAAACACAAATTCTACCTATGCTCGAAGACTTAGTTACAGGAAAGGTTTCGGTTAATCAATTTCGCGATGTCTTAGTAGAAGATCTTTTGGGACGGGATCCAATAAATCTTGACATCGAATCTATTTCAAACTTTCTTTTCAATCAAACAGTGTTAGTCACAGGGGCAGGTGGCTCTATTGGTTCGGAAATATGCAGACAACTTATAAAGTTTAATCCAAAAAAATTAATACTGTTAGGACACGGTGAGAATAGTATTTACACAATTGAGATGGAGTTAAAGGAAAGTGTAGGAAATTCATCAATAGAGATCATTACTGAAATTGCCGACATGCAGGATGCAGAAAAAATGGAGCTAGTTATGAGACAGCATAAACCAGATGTTGTATACCATGCTGCGGCACATAAGCATGTACCGCTTATGGAGAGAAATCCTGAAGAGGCAATCAAGAATAACGTTATAGGTACTAGAAATGTAGCTAACGCGGCGAGTTGGCATGGAGTTAAAACCTTTGTAATGATTTCAACAGATAAAGCAGTTAACCCTACAAGTGTCATGGGATCAACCAAGAGAATCGCTGAAATGATTGTTCAGTCCATGGATAAGGACAGTGAGACAAAGTTTGTTGCAGTAAGATTTGGCAATGTACTTGGTAGTCGGGGAAGTGTTATACCATTATTTAAAAAACAAATTGAAAAGGGGGGACCAGTAACAGTTACACATCCGGATATGATTCGTTATTTCATGACAATTCCAGAAGCGTCTAGACTTGTTATACAGGCAGGAGCACTAGCCAAAGGTGGAGAAATATTTGTACTGGATATGGGGGAACCAGTAAAAATTGTCGACTTAGCAAGAAATCTAATAAAGTTATCGGGTAATTCAGTTGAAGAAATCGGAATACATTTTACCGGAATTCGCCCTGGCGAAAAGCTTTATGAGGAATTATTAAAGGTAGATGAAGTTCATGAACAGCAAATATATCCAAACATATACATTGGAAAGAACAATGAATTTTATAATGAAGAGATAAATAACCTACTATCTACATTTTCAACTATGGAAAAAGAAGAACTTAGAAGCCGAGTACTTGCAATTGCTAACAATAAAGAGATTACAAAACCAACATTATACTCGATTTCGAGTTAGTGGGGTATTGAAATACCAAACAATAATTAAAAGTGAAGGAAGGGCTTGAAATGAAACGTGTGATCGATTTAGTCATCTCTCTGACTTTGTTAGTCTTTCTACTTCCTCTAATTATATGTATTGCACTCTTAATTAGATTTAAACTTGGATCCCCAGTTATATTTAAACAAAAGAGACCTGGAAAAGATGGGATTCCTTTTTATATCTACAAATTTCGAACCATGAATGATCAAAGAGATTCAAATGGTAAATTACTTCCTGATCATTTCAGATTAACTAAGTTCGGTAACTTCTTAAGAAAGTATAGTTTAGATGAGTTAACGCAGCTATTAAATGTTGTTAAAGGTGAATTAAGTTTAGTAGGTCCTCGACCATTACTTATGGATTATCTTCCCCTTTACTCTATGGAACAAAGGAGGCGTCACAATGTAAAACCAGGTATAACTGGTTGGGCACAGGTGAATGGACGTAATTTACTATCATGGGATGAGAAATTCAAACTGGATATCTGGTATGTAGATAACCAGAACATATGGTTAGACTTGAAAATTCTAATATTAACACTAAAACAAGTCTTTAACACGGAAGGCGTACAAAGTAAGGACTATGTGACAATGCCAGATTTTACAGGGAGTAAAGCAGATGAAGGTATGTAAGTGACTTTAGAACTATAGGGGTGATGGATGTTGCAGAACAATCATAGAATTTACCTTTCACCACCACATATGGGTGAAAGGGAAAAAATGTACATCAATGAAGCCTTTGAAACAAACTGGATTGCACCACTTGGACCTAATGTAGATGGTTTCGAAAATGATATTATCTCTTTTACAGGAACTGGTGGAGCAGTTGCTCTAAGCTCAGGTACAGCAGCTATTCACCTTGCCTTGATATTGCTAGGGGTAGAAAAAGGAGATAAAGTTTTTTGCTCAAGTCTTACCTTTGTAGCAAGTGCAAATCCGATATTATATCAAGGAGCTGTACCAGTTTTTATTGATTCAGAGCCTGAAACATGGAATATGTCTCCTAAAGCTCTTGAACGTGCATTAAGAGAAGCAGCTGATGATGGTAAGTTACCAAAAGCAGTCATAGTTGTTCATCTGTATGGTCAGAGTGCTAAAATGGATGAATTAATATCAATTTGTAATTATTATAGTGTTCCAATAGTTGAAGACTCTGCAGAATCCTTAGGGTCAACATATAAAGGAAAGGCAAGTGGAACGTTAGGTAAATTTGGAATATTTTCCTTTAATGGAAATAAAATTATTACTACTTCTGGAGGTGGGATGCTCATTTCAGATGATTTAGTTTTGTTACAAAGAGCTAGGTTCCTAGCAACACAAGCTAGGGATCAAGCAGCATACTATCAACATAGTCAAAGAGGCTATAACTATCGTTTGAGTAATATACTTGCTGGAATTGGTAGAGCTCAAATGGAGTTGATTGAAGAGCGTGTCTTTTCAAGAAGAACCATCTATGAGAAATATGAAAAAGGGCTAGGAACACTTCCAGGAGTATATTTTATCAAGGAATTGGAAAATACACGATCAAACCGTTGGCTAACGGCAATAACAATTAATGAAAAGGAAACAGGAGTTCATGTCTCTCAAGTGTTAAGAGCTCTTGAAGAAGAAAATATTGAAGCAAGACCTGTTTGGAAACCTCTCCATTTACAACCTTTATTTAATGAGTCTAAATATTACGCTCATGGAGAGGATGTATCTGCCAGATTGTTTCAATCGGGAATTTGTCTGCCATCTGGTTCAAGTTTGAGAGATGAAGAACAACTACGAGTAATTAATTGCATATATAAAACTTTAAAAGAACCATATATTACAGAAAAAGTGGCAAAATAATCCATTGAATGAGGTAAACAAATGATTGGTAAAAATATTTATCAAATCCGAAAACGTAAGGGGCTTTCATTGTCAGAACTTGCTGAACGAGCAAAAATATCAAAATCCTATTTAAGTAATATTGAACGTAATCTGAACCAAAATCCTTCCATTAATATGATCGAAAAAATAGCTTCAGTTTTAGACGTTGATATGCAAGTATTGTTATATTCAAATACTAACGGTGACCCGCGAACTACTCTTGAAAGGGAATGGATTGACTTTGTCCAACAACTAAAAGACTCAGGAATTGAAAAGGAACAAATTGAGGAATATAAAACACTTATTGAATTTATCCAGTGGAAAAATGAAAAGAATGAAGATAATAATAATAGATAAAAGAGTTGAAAGAACTAGTATGCCTTATCGTTCGCTATAAGAAACAAAAAAGTTGTTTTGTGTATGATATTTAGGTCTTACAATAAAAACATTTGTGGAGGAGCATATGAATGAAACCGTTAATATTGTTGATTTGATTTTGGTGTTAAAAAAGAGATGGAAGCTAATTGTTTTTCTGACCATACTGGCGCCTTTTATTAGTAGTTTAATAGCTATTTATTTCATCACACCAATCTATCAAGGGACTACTTTAATCTTAGTCAACCAAAAAAATTCAGAAAATCAAATAGATCTAAGCCAATTGAGTGACAATATTGATTTAATAAACACGTATGGGATGATCATAAAGAGCCCTGCCATTCTTGGAAAAGTGAAAACCAATCTTGATTTGTCTCAAAGTGTTGACCAACTCAATAAAAAAGTTACGATTAATAGCCAGAAAGATTCTCAGATTTTTTCTCTGACTGTTGAAGATAGCGATGCTAGTCAGGCGGTGAAGATTGCAAACGCTGTTTCGAAAACTTTTCAACAAGAGATAAAAGGAATTATGAATGTAGATAATGTTAGTATTCTTGCCGAGGCTGAACTAAATGAAAACCCTGTCCCAGTAAAGCCAAACTTACTTTTTAACATAGCAATAGCATTTATTATAGGCTTGTTGGGGGGGACCGGTATCGCTTTGTTAATGGAGTTAATGGATACTACATTAAAGGATGACCAAGATGTCATTATCCATTTAGGCCTACCTGTTCTTGGATCTATTCAAAAGACCTCTAAAACGTATTCAGGTAATACAAATGTATCAGGACAAACAAGGAGTGAGACTTTTGGGTCGTAAAAAAAGGGTAAAAAAAAGAAGGAATATTCAACTGATTTCTTTTAGCAATTCTATATCACCAATAAATGAACAGTATCGATTAATAAGGAATAACATTCATTTCTCTTCAGTGGATAATGAACTAAGTTCCATATTAATCACTTCGGCTGAACCAAGTGAAGGGAAATCCACCACAGCAGCTAACCTTGCAATCGTCCTTGCTCAAAAGGGGAAAAGGGTAATTTTAGTTGATGCAGATCTAAGAAAACCGACTATTCATTATGCCTTTTCTCTTAGTAACAAAGAAGGGTTAACAACGGTATTGACAAAAGATTGTACGTTAGAAACAGCAATTATGCGGACAGAGGTGGCTTATCTAGACGTTTTAACTAGTGGTCCGATTCCACCAAATCCTTCAGAACTACTTGATTCAAAATCAATGGAGATAGTGATGAAGGAATTAAAAGGGCTTTATGATTATATTGTTTATGATACACCTCCAATATTAGCTGTAGCTGATTCACAGAACATTGCAAATAAATGTGATGGTGTAGTAATGGTGATATCGAGTGGAGAAACTCGTAGAGATCGTGCAATAAAAGCAAAGGAACTAATAGAAAAGGCAGGATCGAAAATGTTAGGAGTAGTCATTAATGGTGTGGAAAAGAAGAAAGACGATTTTTATGGGTTATATAGTTAAAGTAGGAGGGTGATTCTTTTGGTAGATTTGCATTGTCATATATTACCTGGTATAGATGATGGTCCATCAGATGTATCGGAGTTTTTAGAAATGGCAAGTGCGGCAACAGAAACAGGAATTACCCATATTTATGCAACACCACATCATTTAAATGGTCAATATGAAAATAATAAAATAGAGATAATACAAAGTGTCAGTCGAGCTAATTACCTCCTTCATTTAAAATGCATACCACTTTTTATCCATCCGGGGCAGGAGCTAAGAATTCATCAAGGCTTAATCGATTCCATTGAAAACAATGAGGTGTTAACTCTAGATAATAAAGGAACTCATTTGTTATTAGAACTTCCAGCTGGAGAATTTCCATCATATACGTTTGATGTCATTTATGAACTATTGTTGAGAAGAATTACTCCAATAATTGTCCATCCAGAAAGAAATAAAGCGATTATTGAAAACCCTAAATATTTGTATGATTTAGTTAAAGAAGGAGCAATGACTCAAGTCACTTCAGGAAGTATTTTAGGGATATTTGGAAAGAGAATAAAATCTTTTTCTGAAAAAATGATTGTTCATCAATTAGCCCACTTTATCGCTACTGACGCTCATAATTCTCATTTAAGAGGTTTTTCACTTAAGCATGTTTTTAATTGTATTACTGCAAAATATGGAGAAGAGACTACCTTTTATTTTAAAAATAACGCTCAAATGCTTATGCTTGGGCATAATATCCATGTTCAAAAGCCCATTCATTTTAGAAGAAGGTTTATGGGAGTTTTCTAGGAAAAGAAAGGATGGTGGAGACAATAAGTGTCAATACACTACAACTTAACAGTGTGAGAGTTCCATTTACCCTTTCTCTTTTTTTTATTTCCATTCTGATGCATCAATCCAATATAATTTTTGGAATAAATCTTTCACTAGCAGATATATTTTGTATCTTCACATTGGTGCATTTAATTGCAATCAAGAAATTGTATATTCCAGTTAGCCCGCTTTTATGTTTTCTATTTTTATCTGTTCAAGTCATATTTACAGCTTCCTTTTATATTCCAATAGTTTTTAATCTGCACCCATACCCTGCCTCAATTATAAATGATTACTTTAAATTACTAGCGATTTTTGGTTATTTTCTCCTTGGATATAACTTATCAAAACTAAATCTAATGGAAAAAGTATTGAATTGGTATTCATTATTTGGGATTATAATTGGTTCAGTAGGAATTATATGGACGTTTTTAAATGTTAACTTATTTAGAGACCTTCTATTTTTTGGGGGCTCTAGGTATCGTGGACTTATGATTGATCCGAATTATTATTCTGTTTTACTAGTTACAGCAATCGTTTATTTCACTAGAATAAAAACGGTGCAGAATAATTTGAAATATCTAGCAATCTTAGTTACTATTTTATCTGTTTTAATATCTGGTTCAAAGACCGGTCTTATAACGTTAGGATGTTATTTTCTATTAAGGTTATTAGAATATTTACTTACACGAAGGAAAAAATTATTCGTTCTTGCGATTCAAGTAGCGCTACTTACAATGGTATTTTTACTAACTCCCCTGTTAATTAATTTTTTTCACGATCTGTTTAATACAATGGCTAGTAATATTCCATCATTTGGTAGGGTTTATTATTTGTTTGTCGATTTTAATGCAGCCCTATCTGAAGGAGGGTCAGGGAGAGAAACAACCTGGGTTACTGCTTTGCAAGTTATTCAAGCATCACCATTTGTTGGAGTGGGTATTGGAACATACACCTTGATGGCATCTAAGCTATTTAATTATGATAACGTCGCACATAATACTTTTTTGCAATTGTCAGCTGAATGGGGTCTTCCATTAGCATGTGCTTTTTTCTTATATATATTTTTCGCTTTAGGAAAAACAACCTTTTTAGCTTCGCATTCTTCTACCTTGAATATTATTTTAAGAGACATCATTGTTATTTTGTTAATTGGATCCATGGCTATTTCTTTAAATAATGCACGGATGCTGTGGCTATTCCTAGGTGCATTAGTATTTTCTTTGAGGTTAAATCATTTTAATAGCCACTCTGAATCTGAGAAGTTTAAATGAGGAGGAAAAATGTTAGGGAAAATTCATCACTATTTAATAGAAAAAAGGAAAGTTGTCGATGCTTTTTACAAATGTAATCACTATTTGGCATCAGGAATATACATTTTTGATGACTCGGTAAAATATATAGTCAAATTGGATCCTGGGATCAAAGAAAAGGCTTCTAGGATTCTTCAAAAGAATGAGTATAAAAAGAGGAGTACACGTTGGCTTGTATTTATATTAAAGCAAATAATATTTAAACAAGCTAAATTTACTTTATGGAATGACTCTTCTGATAAAGAGTTTTCTGGGAATGTCTTTTTACCAGTTGGAAGTACGAATGGATACAAGGATAAAAAGATTTTTGACTTAGTAAATAATAAAGTATTAACGGTGTTTTTTGACCGAAAGGAATACCAATCTACCTTAAACAATTATGAATACTTTAAAGATTATTTCCCTATGCCACCTATTATTTTCAGAGATGATAAAAAGTTTATCACGATTGAAGAACTTTTCTACTTTCATCCAGTAAATGATTGGAAGGAAGAGGATTTATCACTAGTAATGGGGGATATTTTTAATCATTATCTTCAATACTTAAATGATTGTGAAATAATGGGAAATTATTATTATGCTAAATCAACAATAGATTTAATAAAGGAATTACCAACGTCTGAAGAGATTCTATTTATTCAAAATCAAATTGATTCGGGTTTGTTTGAAACGGAGTTTCCTACACTAAAATTACATGGAGATCTTTGGGCTGCTAATACATTATTAATTAAAGATGAAAAGAATCAGGTTCTTTACATTGATTGGGAATTCTCAAAAGAACTTATATTCTTCTATGATTTCTTTAATATGATGTGGCTAGATGTATATATGAAGAATAGGTTTTTTATTTTTAATGAATATGTAAACGGAATCTATGATCAATATTTTAAAAGCGTATTTTCTTTATTTAATCTAACCTATGACAGTAAGCATAGAATGGATTACTTTCACCTATTTTTCCTATACTTTTATAAAGAGCGCTTAGTCCATTTTACTGAATCAGAGAAAAAAGCCTATTTTCTACAATATAAAAGGTTAGTGGAAACCGTAGAACGGTAAATCTAGGATAGCAGGGGAATGTATGAAAAAAACAGTTGTGATGCTAATGGTCATAGTGCTCCTTTCAAAAATAATAGGCTTTCTGAGAGATATCAGTTTATCTTACTTTTATGGTGCGTCCAACATAAGTGATGTCTATTTAATAGCTTTAACAATACCAACTGTAATTATAGGGATTATTGGCAAGGGGATTTATACTGGATTTATCCCAATGTACACGAATATCGAAATACATGAAGGTCTAGAAAAAGCAAATCAATATACAAATAACTTAGTAAACTTTGTCATGTTACTATGCAGCGGTATCTTTTTAGTAGGAATAATTTTTACAGAACCAATCGTAAAACTCTTTGCCGCTGGGTTTACGGGACAGACACTAGAACTAGCCATAGTGTTTTCTAGAATTACGTTAGTAAGTTTGTTTTTTAGTGGACTTATTTTTGTTTATACTGCATTTTTACAAGTAAAGGGAATTTTTATCATTCCAGCAATGATGGGGCTTCCTGCCAATATAATCGTCATAGGTTCATTTTTCCTAAGTTCACAAACAAATGTGTATGTTTTAGCAGTTGGTAGTGTGGTGGCTACGTTTTCTCAATTTATATTACTCTTAGTTTATAGCTATAAGCATCAATATAGTTTTCGTCTGGGATTGAATTTGAAAGAGAATAATATAAAAAGAATGATGTTATTAGCGTTACCTGTTATTTTAGGATCATCCGTAGAGCAAATAAACTTACTAATTGATCGAACCTTGGCCTCTCATATAGCTGAAGGAGGAATTTCAGCATTAAACTATGCAAACACCATAAATTTGGTGGTGTTAGGGGTTATTGTTTCCTCGATCACTTCCGTTTTATATCCTAAGATTTCTAAAATGGCTTCAGAGAATAATCAAAAAGAGATTCAGAGACATTTAACGGTTGCTATTAATACAATTAATTTATTTATTCTTCCAGCAACAGCTATTTATATGCTTTTCCCAAAGGAAATTATTCAGCTCTTATTTGGGAGAGGAGAATTTGATACACAAGCAATTGAAATGACTTCTAGTGCACTTTTTTACTACTCAATTGGAATTATTGGAATGAGCCATAGGGAACTTTTCTCTAGGGTTTTTTATTCATTGCAAGATACAAAAACACCAATGATAAATGCATCCTTGTCTATGTTTGTTAACATTATTCTGAATCTCTTGCTTTATCGGACCATGGGGATCGGAGGTCTAGCTCTAGGAACTAGTATTTCTTTCCTTTTATGTTCATACCTGCTTTTTTACCAACTTAGAAAAAAAATCGGGCGTTTTGAGCTAAAGTCAATTACCATAACATTCATTAAAACAGGTATTGGGACAATATTAATGGGAGGTATCAGTGTAATTGTTTATAACAACCTACTAGACTTAATTAGACCTACCTTTGCTCTATTGATGTCTATTGTTATTGGACTTGTAGCATACATAGTTGCAATTTTTTTCATGAAAATTAAAGAGGTTCAGACATTAGTTTTCCATTTCAAGAAACAAATTAAGACCATAAAGAGGACCGAGCATATGTAGTAAATAAATTTTGATCTCGATTGCAATGGGGAAAAGAGCTTTTTATAAGGCTCTTTACTTATAAATAAGTTTATAGATGAGCGAGAGGAGAAAAACCTAAACATGAAAATATTGTATGTAACAACCATATCAGACACTGTCAATGCTTTTTTAGTCCCACATATAAAATGGCTCGTTGAAAATGGCAATGAGGTTGCCCTTGCTTTTAATACTAATCAAGAAGTTAATCCTGAATTAATAAGCGCTGGTTGCAAAGTATACCACATTGAATTTCAACGTAATCCTCTAAAAAAGGAAAACCTTAAAGCTTACCAAAAAATAAGGAATGTTATTTTAAATGAGGGATTTAATTTAATTCATGTTCATACTCCTGTTGCATCTTTCATTACTCGACTAGCATGTAGAAATATAAGGGGAGTTAAGGTCCTTTATACTGCACATGGGTTTCATTTTTTTAAAGGTGCACCAAAGAGAAATTGGGTACTGTATTATACACTGGAAAAAATTGTATCAAGGTGGACGGATGGAATAATTACAATGAATGAGGAGGATTATGGAAGTGCAAAAAAACTAAGTTTGAGAGAGTCTAATTCCATTTATAAAATACATGGCATTGGACTTGATCTGAATAGATTCACTCCGCAAACAGTGGAGAGGAAAAATCACTTGAGGAATAAATACGGATATGAAAAAACAGATTTTATACTTATTTATGTCGGAGAACTTAGTTATCGGAAACAACAGGATTTATTAATTAAAGCTATAAGTCACCTTAAAGAAGAGATCCCCCACATAAAGTTATTGCTTGTTGGTGAAGGAGAGCGGTTGCTTGAATATAAAGAGTTAGTTATGTGCAATGGGGTAGGTAATAACGTTGAATTTATGGGTTTTCGGAATGACGTTCACAACTTAATGGCTATAGCAGATATCGCTATTTCAACTTCTAGGCAGGAAGGGCTTCCAGTAAATGTAATGGAAGCAATGGCAACTGGTTTGCCATTAGTTGTAACGGATTGCAGAGGTAATCGAGACCTAGTGACCAATGGGGAAAATGGTTATATTGTTCATATTGACGATGCTTTAGCCTGCGCAAATAGAATTAAAAAGCTCTATCAATCAAATGATTTAAGAGAAGCGTTTGCGAAAAGCAATAAGGAAAAAATAAGGAAGTATGAAATTAAACAAGTGTTAATCGAAATGGAAGAAATATATGATAAACAATCATTAAATTTATAGCCATTAAAAATTGAGCATTCATAAGGGGTGATTATATAAATGATTCAAAAAGTGTCGATAATCATGGGGATATATAATTGTCAAGAGTCATTATCGCAGACCTTACTATCTATTAAAGATCAATCCTATCGAAATTGGGAGTTAATAATGTGTGATGACGGATCGACTGATGCTACCTTTGACATTGCACATAAGTTTACACTGCAGGACAGTCGGATGAAGGTAATTAAAAATGAAAAAAATGTTGGGTTAGCGAAATCTCTGAATCACTGTTTGGAACATTCTACAGGTGATTATATAATGCGACATGATGGAGACGACTTGATGGTAGTGGATAGAATTGAAAAACAAGTAAAATATATGAATACTCATGAATGTGATGCCTGCGGTTCGTGGGCATATTTATTCGATAATAATGGTGTTTGGGGTATAAGGAAACTCGCGGAGAAACCTGAAAAACAAACAATGGTACTTGGAGCCCCTTTTATCCACCCAACAGTCATAATGAAACGTGATAGACTACTCGAGGTTAAGGGGTATTCTGACAACTGGATCACTAAACAGAGGTTAGAGGACTATGATTTATGGGTTAAATTTTTTGAAAAAGAGTTCGTACTCTATAACATACAAGAAGCCTTAATTTATTTCAGAGAGGACAAATACTCTTATAACCGGAAAACTAGAACATTTAGAATTACTGAAACGAGAGCGAGATTAAATGCCTGTAAGAGATTAAAGCTCCCATATTTTAAGAGAGTTTTAGCTTTAAAACCACTGTTTGTCATGATGATTCCTAAAAGGGCACTTAGGAAATATCATATATGGAAATCAAATCAACAAACCCCTGCTCTTAACTCGAATAAAGCTAATATTTCCTAGCACTTTGCTTTAGTTATGATAAAAAACTAGTAGAGATATGGAGAGAAGGTTATGAGTTCATCACTACGTACTGCCTTTATTTTACAGATTCATAAAAACCCTGAACAAGTAAATAAATTTATAGAACAACTTATTTATGGTGACCAAGCGGATGTTTATATTCATATAGACCAAAAGTCTAAAGAAGAATTAAATGGAAAAATAAGAACTGGGCCAAACGTAACGATATTAAATAGGTCTCTCGATTGTGAATGGGGGGATATCAGTCAGGTAGATACCACACTTTTATTACTTAGGGAAGTGCTTGCCACGAAAAAAAAGTATGATTTTGTTTGTTTAAGAAGTGGTCAGGATTTATTAATAAATGGTGGATTTAAGGAATATTTAAAAGAACAACAGAAAAATATTTTTTTGAATTTCCGAAAAATGGAGAGAAACGAATTAGGTTTAATGAGGATCAATTGGCCAAAAATTACAAGGAAAAGATACACGAGCGCTAATCCTATAAGAATATACAGGCGAATGCTGCTTTCTCTTTATCGAAAAGGAATCAATATAATACCCAATAAAAATAAATGGCCAAGGGAATTCTCTTTTTATAAAGGTTCCCAATGGTTCACTATTCCGCACGACGTCGCTTCTTATATTATTGAGTTTTTAGAGGGAAATGAATGGTATTATCATTATTTTAAAAATACATTGGTCCCAGATGAAAGTTTTTTTCATACCCTCATTATGAACTCACCTTATAATCAAAATGTAATAAATAATAATTTATATGTTTTAAAATGGGGTGAGACTTTGAGTGATAGGAATTCTCCTCAGGACTTATCTATAGAGGATATCCCCATGTTGGAAAGTTCAGAACAATTCTTTGCTCGGAAATTTGATGAAACTAAAGATCCATTAGTTGTTCAATATATAACGGGTAAAGTTGTGTTAGGTTGCAGTTGCAGTGAAAAAGAAGATCTATTAGATGTAAGAAAGATTTAAATTCTATTAATAAATACCAAATATCAAACAATTACAATATTGTTTGGAAGAAGGTAAACATGAATATAGTAAATTATATAGGAAGAAACAGGATGTTGTTAGTGATAATTCTTGTCTTATTTCTAGGATGTATAACAGTTTTAGGTTATCAGAAAATAATTAATGGGAAATTCCAAGAGTCGGCCATAAAGGCAATAACTGTAGATTCAAAAAATTATAATTTACGAAGTAGTGAAAGTCGCCTTATATTTGTAACAGCTCAATATGTGGATGGAAGACAGATTAATGTTAATGATTTAAGTACGTTTTCTTCTACTAGTAGTAACGTTGTTATGGTAGATGAGAATGGTGTCGTTACAGCCAAAGAAAACGGTGAAGCGAATATAAAAATTACCTATGCAGGGCTAAGTGAAACGATCAATGTCTCTGTAACAAGTCAGCTTCATCAGGTAAATGTAAAAGATTTTGGTGCTTTTGGTGATGCTTTTCATGATGACACGCTTTCTTTTCAAAATGCAATAGACTATCTAGCTAAAAAAGGTGGAGGTGATGTATATATCCCATCGGGCACATATATGCTACAGCCTATCTTTTTAAAGAGTAACGTTAATTTAGTAGGAGAAAATCGTGATAACGTTATTTTAAAGTTGTCTGATCATGCTTCAAATGGCCAAACGAGATTAATAGAAATGAATAACAATACAAAAGTTCAATCTCTTACGTGTGATGGAAACTATCAGAACCATCCAAATGGAAGTGAACATATGCATTGTATTTTTGTTTACGATAAAGATCATATTCTTATTGAAAATAATAGACTTATTAATGCTGTTGGTGATGGTATTTCCATTTCTGGTTCTAGAGGGAGTAGTAATTATGTGGTGATTGAAAATAATATTGTTGAGGAAAACCAACGGTCACAAATAGTAATAGAGCAAGTTAACCATTTAAGAATATTCAATAATAAAATTAGTTCTAAAACAGGACGTCCTGGTATTCATTTTGAGCCATGGGAAGAGATTCACTATTACGATGCAAAAATTATAGGTAATATTGTTGAAACTAATACAGAGGGATATAGTATCCTACTTACTGGTGCTGACTCGGAAGGTTCTGGCGTAGAAAGTTTAGGCTATTACTTTCATGGAATAGAGTTTTCGAATAATCGTGTAATTAGTCCATCAGGATATGTAAGGATTGTCGATACATCAGGGTTGAAGGTTGCAGACAACACATTTGATGTAAAGTATCTACACTTATGGAGAAAAAATGAAAAGGTATCTATAAGTAATAACTTCATTACTGCAGAGGACGGGGTGCGGGTTGAAGGGGGGGCAAATGGGAAGCTTGTATCTTCAGACACGTCTATTTCAAAAAATACCTTTCATACTTCAAAGAAAGGAATTGTTATTCAGGATGGTACTGAGAATATTAAAATAACAAATAATCGTTTCCTTGGTTCGGGAGACCAAACAGGAATAGAGCTATTTGTAACAGAAGATATTTCTAATGTCATTGTATCAAAGAATTCTTTCCGTAAATACAAGTACGGAATTTATTTCGATTATATCTCACATGAAAATAAAAGTATTAGAGATGTATCATTGTTGGAAAATGAGTTCATTCATTTAAGTGAGTATGCAACTTTCATGATGGGACCTGTTCATAATGTTGTCATTGATAAGAATAAAGTAATCCAATCATCTGGTGTATATATTAGTACGCACGAAGGACACTCAATGTCTAACTTAAGAATAAGTAACAATGTAATTGCAGGCGGAAAAAGAGGAATATACCAAACGGAGGTTGGTAAAGGTTCCCTAGTAGGTTTGATAATTAATGGTAACACTATTTTAGATTCAACTGCTAAAGGAGAAGGGGAGTATTCAACTGGGGCAGCTATTGAGCTAAATCGGTTTGCAAATCCCCCAGTAGATGTTTTGATTAAAAATAATACACTACTAAATAATGATCGAAATTTTATAACTGTTCCTGAATCATTATTGGATAGTGTAGTAGAAAATAATTTTAAAAAAAGTGAAAATTCATTGGGGGGATAATAGTTGGTGGGCTTATATGAAATTAAAGGTGAAAATAATTTGCATGTAGCGGACGTAGAGTTAAGCTATGAAAATATAACTAAATTAGAAGCTAATTTTGGATCGCCTCTATATATACTAAATGTAAATAAATTAAGAGAGAATTACCGAAAGATGGAGACTGCTTTTAAGAAACAATATCCCAAGACATTAATTGGATATTCTTATAAAACAAACTATCTTCCCTATTTATGTAAGGAATTATCAAAACTAGGTGCTTATGCGGAAGTAGTTTCACGACTAGAATATGATTTAGCTATTAAAATTGGAGAAAATCCAAAGCGAATTATCTTTAATGGTCCTCTCAAGAGCAAAGAAGATGTTCATTATGCATTAAAAAACAAGAGTAAAATAAACCTAGATTCTTATTATGAACTAGATTTTGTAAAAGAATATGCCCTTATAAATCCAACAGAAAAAATTAAAATTGGAATGAGAGTCAATTTTGATTTATCAAAGGATGAAGAAAGCTCACTTCAAAATGGATACAAGGTTAGTAGATTTGGGATTTGCGTAGAAAATGGAAACTTAGAAAAAGCAATACGAGAGTTAATGGAGTTTAAGAATATTCAAATTGTTGGGTTCCATGGGCATTTTTCTACTAGAACTAGAAGTGTGGATACTTACAGGAAAATTACTTTAGAGCTATGCAAATTAGCCAAGAAATATATACCGAATAATGTTGAGTATATTGATGTAGGTGGTGGGATGTATGGGGAATTACATGAATCTTTTGAGATTGTAACACCTACCTTTGACGAATATGCAGAAGCAATCGGAACGGTTATGAATGATCAATTCGCTGACACTCATCATAAACCATTATTAATTATTGAACCAGGTGTTTCAATGGTGGCGAATGTGATTAGTTTTGTTTCAAAGGTGATTGAGATTAAAACAATACAAAATCAGCAGTTTGTATTAGTAGACGGAAGTGTTCACAATATTAAACCGACAATGCACACTAGAAATCTTCCAATGAAGATTTTAAGGCATAAGGGTTCTAAAGGTCATAAAGAGACTTTTAATATTGTAGGTTATACCTGTATGGAGAAAGACTATCTAGCTCACAATATTCATGACGGACTCCCTCAAAGAGATGATTACATAGTCTTTGAGAATGTTGGTGCTTATACAATCGTGTTCAATCCACCATTTATAAAAGAACGCCCTTGTATTGTGGCATTTGATAGTAATAAGATTTTTTTGACAAGGAAAAGTGAAACATTCAAGCAATTTTTTAATGAGGAACTTTATTGCTTTTCCAAAGGAGACACCGATGAATATCTTACTTTGTAGTGTGGGGCGTCGAGTTAAATTGGTTGAGTACTTTAAAGCGGCGTGTAACGAAAGAAACGGAAAGATCATAGCAATTGACTGCGATTCAACAGCAGCAGCTCTATATTTTGCTGATGAATACGAAATAGTACCAAGGATTGATCACCCAGAGTATATTTCCATAGTAAAACATCTTTGTCGTCAATATGAAATTAGTGCCATTCTATCATTGATTGATCCTGAATTGTCTCTACTAGCAACACATAAGGAGGAATTTGAGCTAGAGGGTGTGACTGTTGTTGTTTCTAATCCGGATGTGATTGAGACGAGTTTTGACAAGTATTTGACTTATGAGTTCCTAAAAGCTAACAACCTACCATTTGTTCCCACATATACCGATTACAATCAAGTAATAAACGAAGTTCAGAATAATAACCTGGAATTTCCTTTAATTGCAAAACCAAGGCATGGAAGTGCGAGTATAGGAATAACTAAGGTCCATAACATGAAAGAGCTTGAAGTTTTGAAGGAGGAATCTCAAAAGATAGTAATTCAACCCTTTTTAAAAGGTGAGGAATACGGTGTTGATTGTTATGTAGATATTATCTCAAAAGAAACAATTTCTATCTTCCTTAAGAAAAAGTTAAGAATGAGAGGAGGGGAAACAGATAAGTCAGTATCTATTGTCGACCCGGCATTAAGGACGCTTATTGAACAGCTTCTTAAAGCTTTAGGACCTATAGGACCAGTAGATGTTGACTGTTTTATGACCAACAACGGGTATGTTATATCTGAGATAAACCCAAGATTCGGTGGTGGATATTTGCACGCATATGAGGCTGGCCAAAATTTTGTAAAGTATATTATAAAGAATATATGTGGAAATAAAAATATTCCTAATGAAAATGTATATAAAGAAGGAACAATACTAGTAAAGTATGATTCTTTTATTATTATGTAGTTGGTTCGGAAAGAAATGGGAAGGGAATTATATAAACTTTTTTAATATCCCTTTCCTCCTCTCTCTTAATAGCAATATCAATAAATTTCTTTTAATTCTTCAAGTATTTTTATGCCTCCACATTGGGTGAAAAGTTAGTTGAGTATTCTAACAATTAATGGTAAAATAATTTCACATGAACATAAAAAGAAACAGCGTTGCGTAATAAGAAACAGTCTATTTTCAAAGGGAGGAAGGAAAATGTCTATTTATGTAACAAAGGGGAAGTTAAAGATTGCTGCAGAGCTTTATCATTTCATCCAAAAGGAAGCGCTCCCACATACTCAGGTAGTTGAAGAATTATTTTGGGAGGGGTTTTCAGAGCTTGTCCATGATCTAACACCAAAAAATGAAGCCCTTTTAAGAAAAAGAGAGGATCTCCAACAGCAAATCAACAGATTCCATAAACAACCATCAACCTTCACACCTGAGTCCTACAAAAACTTTTTAACAGAGATCGGTTATCTAGAAAAAGAAGTACCAGATTTTGAAGTAACAACAGAAAATGTGGATAAAGAAATTAGTCTTCAAGCGGGTCCACAGCTCGTTGTTCCAGTTGACAATGCTCGATATGCATTAAATGCGGCCAATGCCCGATGGGGAAGTCTGTATGACGCTCTTTACGGAACGGATGTCATAAGTGAGGAAGGTGGAGCATCAAAGTCAGGAGCTTATAATACTATCCGAGG
This sequence comes from Robertmurraya korlensis, assembly GCF_023715225.1. GTDB lineage: Bacteria > Bacillota > Bacilli > Bacillales > Cytobacillaceae > Robertmurraya_A. Next base: position 181,992 of record NZ_JAMBNS010000003.1, on the reverse strand, counting down.
GGAAAAAGTAATCTCTTTTGCCAAGCAATTTTTAGATCAAACGGCTCCTCTTCAGGAAGCCTCCCATTCAGACGTAACCAATTATCATATTCAAAAAGAACAGTTAATCATTACATTAGCAAATGGAACCAAAACACAGTTGAATAACCAACACCAATTCGTCGGATACCGAGGCGGAGACGAAAATCCGTCAGCAATTTTATTGAAAAATAATGACCTTCATTTTGAAATCCAGATTGACCGTCATTCACCCATCGGGAAGACAGATGCTGCTGGTGTAAAAGATATTGTCATGGAATCCGCCCTAACGACCATTATGGACTGCGAAGATTCCGTTGCCGCAGTAGATGCTGAAGATAAAGTATGTGTGTACCGAAATTGGCTAGGATTAATGAAAGGGGACTTAATAGCCACCTTCCAAAAAGGCTCACAAACCTTAACTCGTAGCTTGCAACCTGACCGTGAATATACGAGTCCAACCGGTGACCTATTCACATTAAAAGGTCGCTCTCTCATGTTCGTAAGAAATGTCGGCCATTTAATGACGACCAATGCAATCCTAGATCAAGCAGGAAATGAAGTGCCAGAAGGGATCATGGATGCTGTGGTAACAAGCTTGATCGCAAAGCACTCTCTTTTAGGAAATGGCTCCTACCAAAATTCCTCTAAGGGCTCGATCTATATTGTAAAACCAAAAATGCACGGATCTGAGGAAGTTGCCTTTGCCAATGAATTATTCAATATGGTTGAGGACTTAATCGCTGTACCACGGAACACGATAAAGATTGGGGTAATGGATGAAGAAAGACGTACGAGTCTCAATTTGAAGAATTGCATACATGAAGTAAAGGAACGAATCGTGTTTATCAATACCGGTTTTCTAGACCGTACGGGGGATGAAATTCATACTTCAATGGAAGCAGGAGCGGTGATACGAAAAAATGAGATGAAAGCTTCCACTTGGCTTCAAGCCTATGAAAAGTCCAATGTTGCTACGGGCCTAACGGTGGGCCTTAAAGGAAAAGCACAAATTGGAAAAGGGATGTGGGCAATGCCTGATTTGATGGCCGAGATGATGAAACAAAAAATCGGTCATTTGAATGCAGGAGCCAACACGGCTTGGGTGCCATCACCGACGGCCGCTACTCTGCATGCTCTTCATTATCATCAAGTTCATGTAGGTTCGGTTCAAGAGGAATTAAAGCAAAACCTACAAAACTATCAAGATGATATTTTAAGGATTCCAGTGGCAATAGATTGTGGCTGGAGTAAAGAAGAGGTTCAAGCAGAACTAGACAATAATGCACAAGGGATACTCGGATATGTCGTGCGTTGGGTCGAGCAAGGAGTCGGCTGTTCTAAAGTTCCGGATATCCATCATATCGGCCTAATGGAAGACCGAGCGACCTTACGAATTTCCAGTCAACATATGGCCAACTGGCTACATCATGGAATTTGTACAGAGGAACAAGTCTTTGAGACGATGAAGCGAATGGCAAAAGTAGTGGACGAACAAAATGCGGGAGATGAAAACTACCGTCCAATGGCAGAAAGGTATGAGGATTCCGTTGCCTTCCAAGCAGCATGTGAGTTAGTGTTTAAAGGATATGAACAACCAAGCGGGTATACTGAACCCATTTTACATCGTCGAAGAATCGAAGCAAAAAGAAAATTTGCCCATCAAAAATAATCAACAGATCAGGGCGTGAGGTGAAGAAAATGGAAAGAGAAAATATGGTCAAATCGGTAAGTCGCGCCCTTGATATTATTGCTCTAGTTTCAATGAAAAAAGAAGGTCTAGGCGTTACAGAAATCGCCAATCAAATGGATATAAACAAAAGCTCCGTCTACCGTATTCTTTCGACGTTGGCTCAATACGGGTATATTGAGCAGAATGCTGATAGTGGTCGTTATCGGCTAGGATATACCTTTTTGGATATTAGCTCAAAGCTTTTAGATTCTATCGATATCCGAACAGAAGCGAAGCCATACTTACAAGAGTTAGGAAAGGTGACTGATGAGGTAATCCACTTAGTGGTTTATGATCATGATGAAGTCGTTTATATTGAAAAATTTGAAGGGACAGAGACGCTTCGTATGCACTCAAAGGTAGGGAGACGAGCACCCATGCACTGTACAGGAGTAGGGAAAGCCATTTTAGCCTACTTACCATCTGCCACCACTGAGGACATCATCCATAGAAAAGGGTTGCCTGTCCATACAAAATATACCATTACCGATCGTGCAAATTTTCTATCTGAATTAGAAGCAGTTAAACAAAGAGGGTATTCTTTAGATTTACAGGAAAATGAAGTGGGCATCACGTGCATTGCCGTACCCATTTTTGATCATGCCGGAAACCCGGTTGCGGCACTCAGTGTCTCTGGACCAACGATCCGAATGACGGACGAACGTATTGAAGAACTGAAACCACATGTTCTTGAAACAGGATCAAACATTTCAAAGCGACTGGGATATCGATAAATGAAGAGCTCCAGGAAATGTTTGAAATCGAGTAAAGTAAAATAAGTGGAAATTTTCCGGTTAGATGCAGAATGAAGCTCATTTCGGGGTAAATAAGGGGAGGTTTTCCGCTTAAGCAGAGCAAAATCTCCCCTTTTCGAAATTTTCGAGCCAATAGGCGGAAACTCTCCGTTTATTTAAGCCTTTTTTAAAAAAATTACTAAGTTAAGCGGAATTTCTCCGTCTATTTATTAGCTCTCTGGTTTACTATGTCAAAGTAAATGGGGTTTCATGAAAACGTGAAAAGACGTATGACTAATTCATACGTCTTTTCTTGTGTCTTTTAGTAAGAAAATACCAGCCTAGTAGTTATCTGTAAGTATTACTCAGCTTTAGCAGCTTCTAAAGAAATAGAGAACTTCACTTTATCTCCAACAAGAACTCCACCAGTTTCAAGAGCAGCATTCCAAGTTAGACCATAATCACTACGGTTCACTGTACCTTCTGCACTGAAACCAACCTTTTCATTTCCCCAAGGATCTTTGCCTTGACCTTCGAAAGTGACAACAAAAGTTTCAGATTTTGTTACGCCGTGAAGAGTAAGGTCCCCAGTTACGTTGTACTCATCTTCGTCTTTTCTTTCAATTGAAGTAGATTTGAAAGTCATAGTTGGGTAGTTTTCCACATCAAAGAAATCAGCCGAACGAAGGTGGTTGTCACGATCTTCGTTACGAGTATCAATGCTTGCTACATCTACATTAAACACGATATTAGCAGTTGTTAAATCAGTTGGATTTGCTTCGATTTCTGCATCAAACTTATGGAAGGCACCATTTGTTTTAGCGATCATCATATGTTTAATTGAAAAATCTACGTTGCTGTGTGCTGTGTCTACTGCCCATTTTGCTTTTGTCATTTTAATAAACCTCCAATAATTTTATTTCAGTTCATATATCTTGAATTAAATATATTTTATTTCGAAGTAATTATATTATGAGGATAAAGCCTTTGTCAATAAATAAATTTTCAAAAAAATAAAAACAGTTTGCGCTACGTGCGCAAACTGTTTTTTGTAAAAGTAATATCAATCAAAAGTATTTCTGATCGACTCCCAATCCTGAGAGGAGGACCCCAAAAGCCAAAGCCTGAGGAAACAAATGCATGAAGCTGACTTTTCTTCAAGTATCCCCAATCAAGCTCGAAAATTCTTCTGGTAATCAAGTGGTTCGGTGCCATCTGTCCACGATGAGTATGTCCAGACAACATTAAATCGGCTCCGTGCTCTGCTGCTTGAACAAGCTCAAGTGGCTGATGATCCATGATAAAGATGGGTTTTGTTTCATCTAAACTCTCTAATAGGTTTTCAATGTGTTTTCGGTTGCGATCGGTCTTATCTTTTCTCCCTACAAGCTGAATGCCACCTTCAAGGACAACGGTTTCGTCCATTAAGATAGGAATTCCAATACGTTGCATTTCTTTTGTATATATGGGAATTCCACCACCATAATATTCATGATTTCCTAAAACCCCGTATACGCCATAGGTAGCTGATAGGTTTTCCATAATGGAACCGAATCCTTTTTGAATAAAAGGCTCAGGGTCATCATCAATAATATCTCCTGGTAACAGAATCAGGTCGGGATTAAGTGAATTCACTTCTTGAACTAATCGATTCGCATGAGTTTTACCGGATAAATGGCCGAAGTGCATATCAGATGCCATAACGACCCGGAGAGAAGAAAATGAAGTTTCCTTCTCTATTTCAATTTCATGCTCTCTAATTACAGGATTATATGCGTTAAAAGTACCAAGCCCCAAAATACTGATCATCCCCAAAAGGACAACGGTACCAACCCAAAAAATAACACGGTCAGAAGAGAAGCCAGCAAAAATAAATAGCCAACCAATAAAATCTGCGATTGGAAGAAGCAACAAGGTGTATTGAATAATCCCGAACCAATAGGAACCTATATATTTTAGAAATAATAATTTTTTTAAAAATCTCGCTAGTACATAGCTGTAGGATAATAAAAAGATAACTGCAACGACTAAACCGGGTATATTGACTGAAAAAGTGGACTGTAGCCACAGATGTACATTCCAACTGATATAAAAGGTAAAGGCGCTATATAAAATAATGGTTAGGACAAGCCTACTGAACATGGCTGTTTTCAAAGTATTCTACTCCTATTCATGTGCTACAAGGCGCTTACATAGTGAAGCTTGTATCCCTTGTTTTTGCAGCTTTTCAACAATTTGCGCACTCGTTAATCGTTTGCTTATTGTCACCGTTTCACGAACTGCTTGCTTTACTACCTCATTTAGCTTCATGTTTACCCCTCATTTCATTTGACTAGACGGTCAGAAATAGTATACCTTTTAGATGACTATCTGGTCAAACTATGTAAAAAACGTTCAACCGCTGAACGTTTACTTTTTTGAATAATATTCTGAGATAAAATCTTTGTAGTGGTCAAGGCTAGGGTATTCATTGAAATTTGATAACATCCCTTGAATAACAGGAGCTCGAGGCTTCTCTTTTTCTATTTCTTCCCTTAATACCTGAATAGTTACAAGTAGTGTGTCTTCTCCTATTTTTTCTATCTCTTCTTCTAAGTTTTTTAATACAGTTGAAATAGATGGTTGATTAGACGAAAAGAAAAAGGTCAAAAGTTCCTCTACTTTCTTATTTGTTAAGAATGGATTGTCCTCATGAATATCCTTCACGATACTATCTGTTCTCCTAAGAATAAACTCAGTAACCTGTCTAATATTGAAATCAGGTGAAGAAAATAATAAAACACCCATATACGATTTAATCATGCCCTCAAGGATGATGGTTATATCCCAAGAATACGGTTCTATATCAGGACCGTAGATTTCAATAATGCTTCTACGATAGTGTTGATGAGATTCCATTTGCTTTTCTAATAATAGTTGTTTAATGGTTTCATTTCTAGGTATTGCTTGTTCCTTTGTAAGCATAATAAGAAAGTCTCTGTGCGTAATAAAATGTGAAAACAATACCATTTGTTGACAGATTAGCTTTTCACGTGGACTTTGTATGTTTATCGTTTGTTCAGAGAAGGCTTTCTCTATCATTTCAAAATGGTATTTTAAAATAGCTAATAGTAAGTCGTCTTTTGATTTAAAGTGTAAATAAAAGGCTCCTTTAGAAATTCCGCTTTCTGTTGCAATTTCTTGGATGGATGTTGTTGAAAATCCTTTACTAGCGAAAAGCCTCATGCTCACTTCGATAATTTGTCTATCTTTTTCATTCATATAAAAACCCCCGTTAAACCAAGTTTCATCTGTAATATACCTTTTTTATGATAAAAATTTGAATCTTTCTTAATCGGAATCCGTATTAACACATTGTGAGTACAAACAAGTTGACGATTGACTAGTCAGTCAGTTATATTGTTATAGTAATGACTAATCGGTCATTTGTAGTTTTGATTATAACAAATTCTAGGACATTAATCAAAAAGGGGAGAACAATGTTTGAAAAGTTTAGTTAATTTCGTCCTGAAAAATAAACTTGCTGTATGGTTATTAACCATTATTGTAACAGCTTCTGGTATATACTCTGGGACAAAAATGAAGATGGAAAGTATTCCAGATGTATCCATTCCATATTTAATTGTCATGGATGTGTACCCAGGTGCAACAGCTGAACAAGTAATGGATGAAGTATCGATACCGATGGAGCAGACGATTGAGGGGCTTGAAGATGTAAAGGCGGTCTTTTCAAACTCATCTGCAAACGTAGCGCAATTACAAATTGAGTATGATTATGGCGTTGATATGGATGAGAAAAAACGTGAACTAGAAGCAGCCCTAGATAATATAACATTACCGGAAGCTGCTGAAGAGCCGTCGATTATGGCCCTTAGTATGAATATGATGCCTATCTTGGCTTTATCAATTTCTAGTACAGAGGAAGATATTGTTGACTTGTCAACAACAGTAGAAGAAACCATTTTACCGAAAATAAACAATATTGATGGCGTTGGTTCAACAACGATTACAGGTCAACATATTGAAGAAGTGCAATTCACGTATAACCAAGAAAAGATGGATGCGCTTGGGTTAACGGAAGACACCGTGAAACAAATGGTTCAAGCAAGTGATATGGCGTTATCATTAGGTCTCCAAGAGTTTGAAGAAGGAGAAGAAGCGGTAGCTATTGATGGAGATATTAAAACGGTTGATGAATTAAAAGAAATGTTAATTCCGGTTACTCCAACGGCGGAAAATCCAAGCCCATTTGTTCAATTAGGAGATATTGCTACTATAGAAACGGTTGGAAAAGTGCAATCTATTTCCCGTACAAATGGAGAAGAGGCCATTGCTATTCAAATAACCAAAGGGCAACAGGCTAATACAGTTGAAGTTGTTAATGAAATTAAAGACTTAATTAAGGAAGAAAAAGAGGCCATTGATGGTTTAGTCATTGATGTAACGCTAGACCAAGGAAAACCAATCGAAGATTCTGTTTTCACAATGGTAGAAAAAGCACTATTTGGTGGCTTGTTTGCGGTCATCATCATTCTTTTATTCCTGCGTGATGTGAAATCAACACTTATATCAATCGTATCCATTCCAGTTTCTATTTTTATGGCATTCTTACTATTAAACTGGCTTGATATAACCTTAAACATTATGACGTTAGGTGCCATTACAGTAGCGATTGGTCGTGTTATTGATGACTCGATCGTTGTTGTAGAAAACATCTATAGACGTATGAATTTGGAAAATGAAAAACTTAGAGGTCGTGCGTTAATTCGTGAAGCAACCATTGAAATGTTTAAACCAATCCTTTCATCCACACTTGTAACGGTTGCAGTATTTGCGCCACTTATGTTTGTTGGTGGGATGGTTGGAGAACTTTTTAGACCATTTGCATTAACAATGGCATTTGCCTTAGGTGCATCGCTAATTGTTGCCATTACGATTGTTCCAGCGCTATCACATTTCTTATTCCGTAAGAATTTATATGGAGAAAAGAAAGTAAAAGACCACAAAGAGGTTGGAAGGTTAGCAACATGGTACAAAGGTGTGCTAGCTAAAGCATTAAATCATAAGATCATTACATCTCTTATTGCGGTAGTATTACTTGCAGGATCACTAGCGTTAACTCCAATCATTGGTTTTAGTTTTATGGGTTCCGAAGAAGAAAAAACCATTTACCTTACGTATACACCAGCTGCTGGTGAGTTAGAGGCAGAATCGTTAGAAAATATTGAAGAAGTTGAACAAGAACTCATGAAACGTGAGGACATAGACATTGTTCAAATATCTTATAACAATAGCGCTTCTACAGATATGTCGTCGATCATGACGGGTGGGGCAAAAGGTGGGTTAATGTACCTGATCTTTGATCCTGACATGAAGGATTTTCCTAAAGTGAAAAAAGAAGTAGAAGATTATGTGTTTAACATTGATCATTCTGGTGAATGGAAATCACAAAACATGGCGATGGGTAGCATGAGTTCAAACGAAGTAAGCTACACTTTGTACAGTGAAGACTTAGAAGACTTAAATGAAGCGGTGAACCAAGTTGAGGATGCATTAAAAGATGTGAAAAACTTGGAAGATGTGACATCTGATATGGAAAATCCATATGTGGAGCATGTGTTAAATGTGGATCAACAGGATGTGCTAAAATACGGTCTAACTACCGCACAAATCGTTGGAGCACTAGCAAATACCGGAACTGAAGATGTGTTAACAACCGTAGAAAATGACGGTGAAAAAATTGATGTCATTGTTCAACGTGAAGCAAAAACAGATGCAAAATCGATTGATGAATTATTGGAAACTCAAATACCGACTGCATTAGGTACAACCATGCCGTTATCTGAGCTTGTATCCATAGAAGAGGGAACAACCTATAACACATTAGCTCGTAGTGAAGGGGAATACTACTCTACCGTTTCAGGGACAGTCACGACGGATGATGTTTCTGCCGCAACCTCTGCCGCAGATAAAAAGATCGATAAACTTGATCTGCCTAAGGGAGTAACACTTGGAGTTTCTGGTGTAGCGGCGGATATGCAAGAAACGTTCACGCAACTTGGGGTAGCGATGTTAGCGGCAGTACTGATTGTGTACTTCATCCTAGTTGTCACATTCGGTGAAGGGTTAGCGCCATTTGCGATCCTATTCTCCTTACCATTTGCGGTGATCGGTTCATTCGTAGGACTATGGATTGCTGGTGAGACAATCTCAGTATCCGTGATGATGGGACTATTGATGTTAATTGGTATCGTTGTTACGAATGCAATTGTTCTCGTCGACCGTATAATTCATATGGAACGTGAAGGAATGTCGATTCGCGATGCAATTATTGAAGCTGGAGCTACAAGATTGCGTCCAATCCTAATGACAGCCATCGCAACAATTGGGGCAATGGTGCCGATGGTGTTTGGCGCTGGCGGATCTGGATTAATCTCAAAAGGATTAGCGATCACGGTAATTGGTGGTTTAACTTCATCAACACTTCTCACACTAGTGATTGTACCGATTGTGTATGAAGTGCTTTCAAAGATGTTGAAGAAAAATCGTAAAGAAATTGAAGAGAACTAATCAAAATAGACCGTTGGATATGAATCCAACGGTCTTTCTATTTACTTCATAATTAGATTGAATTCATCTTTGACCTTTTCTTCGCCATTCACAAGAATACAAATTCCATGTACCCCTTCATAATGTTTACGTGTAGTCAAGTTCTTAAAAACATGTTCTCGGGTTAAGTGGGTCGTTCCACTTGGATAGGTCTTCTGTGATAAATGAAAAATCTTTCGGGTTTGTTTTCCATTTGCTTTCATAAAATCAATCCCGTATTCAATACGAAGGTTTTGGGATTCAATGGATTCGGTAATAATGTCAAATGAAAACGTTAATGTCTCACCAAGTGACAGTTGATCGCATGAAAGAGTGAAATTTTGAACACCAATATTAGCCGCAGATGTGTATCCAAATAGTTGAAGAATCTCAACATCCCCTTTTTTCAGTAAACTGCGACTCGCATGCTTTAAAATCCAATCGGTGTGCGGATGTTTTCCTCTCCATTCACGAACGATTTGCTTTAACAGGTTGGGGTGATCTTTTGAAATATCGTTTAAATTATTTGCTACAGATTTCCTTACATAAAGGGAAGGGTCTTCCTTTAATGTTTTAAGGATAGGTAAGATGGGAGTGGGATCTTCCTTTAAAGTAGTCAAAACTGGAGCCCAAGGTAGACGTGGACGGCAGCCCTCACTCGCTAATCTTCGTATATGCTCATCCTCGTCAAATGCCCACTGCTGCATTTGAATCATCATTTCTGTTTCATCTTTCAAAATAAACGGTCGAACCGCAAACTCAGAACTCGAGTATTTAGTAAATTGCTCTAGTGCAATAATTGAGGTTTCCCAATGATCGAGACCGTACACTTCAACAAAATCAGGAAAAAACAAATATTCTACACCTTTGCATTTTGGAGCGATCGTCAGCAAAATTTCAATAGAAGTATCATACGGTTGCGGTAAGGACTCTCTTAATGCGAGTGTTATATGGCGAATTCGTTGCTTGAATTCCAGCTGTTCCCATTCGCCATTATAAATAAAGGTTAAAAACTGGTTTTCATCAAAGGCCGGATAAGCTGACTTCAATATTTTGATAAATTGGTTAAAAAATGAAGGGCTATATCTATCTTTTATTAACTCTGCCATATATATATCCTCATTCCATTTTCGTTTCTTACATAATAACAAAAAAAACCACCCCACATCAGTGGGATGGCCGAATGTCTATATTAAGAAGCTTTCTGCTCATTCAAAACCGGTTGAACACGTTCCGCTTTCGGAGCAACATTAAATACAATATTTAAAAGAATGGCCGTTATACTACCAGCCACAATTCCGTTGTCAGTCAAGATACGAATGCTTGATGGCATTTGAGCAAAAAGATCAGGAACAGCTGTAACTCCAAGACCAATTCCAACCGAACAAGCAATGATTAATAAGTTTTCTTGTGACGCAAAGTTTACCTTGCTTAACATTTTAATACCATATGCAATAACCATACCGAACATCGCAATCATAGCTCCACCTAGAACAGATGTAGGAATAATGGTTGTTAAAGCACCGATTTTAGGGATAAATCCTAATATAATTAACATAGTTCCCGTTGTATAAATCACATTTTTGCTTTTTACTCCCGTGATTTGTAAAAGACCAACGTTTTGAGAATAAGTAGTGTAAGGGAAAGCGTTAAATAGTCCTCCAAGAAGAATCGCTAAACCCTCTGCACGATAACCATTAGCAAGATCCTTTTCCGTAACTTCCTCTTCACAAATATCACTCAAAGCAAAATATACTCCAGTAGACTCAACCAAACTTACCATCGCAACAAGAATCATCGTTAAAATGGCTGTGATTTCAAATGTTGGTAATCCGAAATAGAAAGGAGTGACCATGTGGAACCAGCTAGCTTCAGCTACAGCTGAAAAATTAACCATTCCCATAAAAGCCGCAACTACTGTACCTACTAATAAACCTAAAAGAATCGAAATCGAACGAACAAAACCAGTGAAAAAGCGGTATAAAACTATAATAAAAAGAAGAGTTCCAAAAGCTAATGAAATGTTCGTCATTGAACCGAAATCAGGGCTTCCTTGACCACCAGCCATATTGTTAATCGCAACAGGAATCAATGTAATCCCGATAATTGTAACAACTGATCCTGTTACAACAGGTGGGAAAAATCGAACAAGTTTTCCAAAGAACTTCGCAATTAAAACTACGAATAAACCAGAAACTAAGATGGATCCATAGATAGCTGAAATCCCGTATTCTCCACCAATGGCAATCATCGGACCAACAGCTGTAAATGTACAACCAAGAACAACAGGTAAGCCGATTCCAAAGAATTTATTTTTCCAGACTTGTAAAAGTGTGGCCACACCGCACATTAAAATATCGATTGAAACTAAGTATGTTAATTGCTCGCCAGTTAATCCGAGTGCTCCCCCAACAATTAGTGGAACAATAACTGCCCCTGCATACATGGCAAGCACATGTTGAATTCCTAAAGAAGTAAGTTTGAACGGATTTGTTTTCATTATACCGATTCCTCCACCTTGTCTTTTACAAATTTGACCTCTCCATTTGAAAGGGACTCTACTCTTGCTAGTGACTCAACCTTCCAGCCTTGTTCTCTTAATTTACTTCCCCCAGCTTGGAACGATTTTTCAATGACGATTCCAATTCCAGCAATCGTTGCTTCTGCCTGTGTAACAAGTTCGATTAGACCTAAGGCGGCTTCCCCATTTGCCAAAAAGTCATCAATGATAAGAACGTGATCCCCTTTTTCGATAAACTTGTTAGAAATAGAGATTTCATTAGACTCTTGTTTCGTGTATGAATAAACAGTGGCCGTTAGTAAATCGTCTGTTAATGTAAGAGATTTGCGCTTTCTAGCAAAAATAACAGGGATGCCAAGCTTTAATCCTGTCATCACCGAGGGAGCGATCCCTGAAGACTCGAGCGTGAGAATCTTAGTAATACCTTGATTTGCAAAAAGCCTTGCGAATTCCTCGCCAATTTCTAGCATGAGCTGAGGGTCAATTTGATGATTTAAAAATGAATCAACCTTTAAAACAGACTCGGAGAGTACTTTTCCCTCTTGTAAAATCTTATCCTGTAATAACTTCATATGTCCTCCCTAAGAAAGAAAAATAAAAAAGCCTAACTTCATCGCATTCACATCAAATTGAGTGAAGCAATGACCTTAGGCTTTAAAGGCGTGGTTTGCATAGATAAAAAACAACTATCGTAGCAATTCCCATTGCTCACTCATAGTCGAATCATTTACGGTGATTCGGTAGAAACTTGCGAGCCATATTCTCGCTATTATATGAGTGAATCCTATGAAGTTAGTTATTATTATATCACCATTATATTGTAGTTCAATAGAGAAATTGCAATTAATTCCGAAAATTTATGGTAAAAAGATGCATTAATATTCGTGTTAAGGGTTTCAATAGTCAGATAAATATGAAAAGATAGCAAACTGCCTATAAAATACGAACAAAGAGGTGCCCGTTTCGGACACCTCATGGTCTATTATTTGGTAACTGTAACAACTTCTACCTCTAACTCAACCGGGTGCTGTTTATGTTTACTATAGAAAATTCCTGTGGTGAGCAACGAAATAGCTCCGAAAATAAGCACCATGATTTGCAGTCCGACGACATCTAATAAAAAACCGGTTCCTAGTAGCACGACCTGAAACATGATTCGGTCAAGCATATTTCGGAACGAAAAGAAGCGACCGTGGAAGCTCTTTGGTACCTTTGTTTGAAATAAAGTTGATACGGTCGGATAAAAGCAGCCAACCGCAAAACCTACAATCGCAAAGGAAAGAATGGCTAGAGCCTTATTCTCAACAAAATACAGGGACATTTGGCCCAAACCGATTACGGATGAAAAAACGAAAATAATGGTAAAAGGAGACCATTTATCATTGAGCCTTTTAATCACAAACGTTCCTAGCATAAAGGCGATTCCTTCTGCTGTATATATCAAGCCTTTAATCGAGGAATCATCATGAATTTCACTAATATTGATGACCATCAAATTAAACCCACTTAGAAACAACAAGGGAACAAGTGCCATAATTAGGGTCATAAAGACGACGGGCATTCCTTTGATAACCGGGAGAACGTCTTTAAATCCACTAGACCCGTTCGTGTTTAGTGCGGAGTTGGACAACTCTGGCTCTTCCAGTTTTAAAAAGAAGGTGAAAACGAGTAAAACGCCGTAAGCAACAAAAGATGCAACATACAACATGGATAAAGGCATAACGACAAGCATGGCACCCGCCAGAGCTGTACCTAGTACACGTGAAATGGTCGACACATTCATATGTACGCCATTCAGTTGGAGAAGTTGATTTTCTTTAACGATTAAAGGGATAGCTGATTGTAATGCTGGAAAATAAAAAGCTGCGGAAAGCTGAATTCCAATCATAAATACGACCATCCACCAGACGGAGCCGGTATAAAGCGCAAGGAACATAAAGATGACACTAAGCATTCGTGCAATTCCCGAATAAACCATGAGTGTTTTTTTACTATATTGATCGGTCATCCGACCAGCAAGTGGTCCAACTAGAATTCCTGCTAATAAGCCAGTGGCGAGGATAAGAGACTTTAGAAAATCAGAAGGTACCTTTGCTTGCATAAATTCTAAGTTTCCGATAATTCCGGTCCATAATCCAACCCCAGCAATAAACTCGCCAATTAAAATAATCCATACATTCCGATTTCTCCACATCATTTTATATCCTCTTTTTAATTTAATATATTCTTAGTTTAACAAAAAATTTCGTATCTCGAAGATTATTATAGAGGTTTTTGTAGAATCTGTCATCGGTAAAAATGATGGAAACGAAAGCTGTTCCAATAAAATAAAACAACAGAGCTCTATACTCTGTTGTAATTTCTTTCAATAATAAAATGGGTTAAATCTCCCCGGAATATCGTCTTTGAGTACTCGATAATGGATCCATCCTCTAAGTACGCATGTGTGTCTAAAGAAAAGCAAGGGCTGTTCACAGGTATTTGCAGCTTTTTCGCTACTTCCTCATCCGGCAGATACAATTCTAAGTTCTCAATGGTTTTACTTACGTAAAGGTCATATTGAGTTTGTAACAGCTTGTACAGTGAATCTTCGCAGCCTTCTTTACTAATAGCAGGCGTCTTGTACCAAGGGAGATAAGAAATCTCATACTGAATAGGCTCATCATTTACGTAACGAACCCGTTCAAGTAAATTTATAGGCTCGCCTTCGTTCACTTTTAGAAGATTCATCAAATAATCGTCAGCAGGAACTACTTCTAAATTAATCACTTTAATCGACGGTATTTTTCCTTGCATCGAAATTTGATCTGAAAAACGTTCAATCGTAGCGGTCAACACTTGCTTCACTTTATGGTTAGATACAAATGTACCGCTTCCTCTTTTTCTATAAATATATCCCTCGGATGTTAACTGCTGAAGTGCTGTTCTTACGGTCGTACGGCTAACCCCAAAGGTTTCACAAAACTCTGCCTCTGTCGGAAGCTGGGAATCTGGTGGATATTCTCCATCCTTTATTAACTGGATAATAGCATCCTTCACTTGTAAATGTAGGGCATTTCCATCTTTCGTTTCTTCATTCATATCTGAAAACCTCCTTGTTCCATTATAGCAAAGAATATTCCAATTTGTATTTCCAAATATATAAAATAAAAATTTGTAGTAACAAATTAAATATTTGTATTGAAATATAATACATAAGTCATTACAATGAAGGTACATCTTGGTAAGCGCTCTCAGAATAACAACATAAGGGGGAATAGATGGATGATGAATTTTATTGATAAATACATCATGCCGGTGGCGAACAAGTTGGGGAATAACAGGCATTTACTTGCCATTCGTGACGCGTTGGTTGGAATGATTGCGATTACGATGGTTGGTTCTTTGGCCGTCCTGTTAAACAACTTAGGATCAGTACCAGGAATTGGGAAACCGTATCAAAAAATGATGGTGGCCTTATTCGGAGAAACATGGAACACACTTGGCGGAGATATCTGGTGGGGGACGCTTGCGTTCATGACCGTTTTTGCCGTCTTTGGAATTGCCTACAAGCTTGCGAAGTCTTATGGAGATGATGGATTTGAAGCGATGCTTGTTGCTGGAGCTGCTTTCTTTGTACTCATTCCCCAAATAGGAAATGTGACTCTCACACCTGAGGGAGGAGAAGCCGTCACAGGTGGCGCATGGGGCTTTATTAGTTGGAATTATTTTAATGCTACTGCACTTTTTACAGGTATTATCGTTTCTATTATTGCTACTGAAATTTTTGTGCGACTAGCGAAAATTAAGTACCTGGTGATCAAGTTACCTGATGGAGTACCACCAGCTGTTGCAAGATCTTTTTCAAAGCTTCTACCTGGGATGGCGACCATTTTTACGATGGGGTTATTTGGTCTTATTTTACGAAAATTCATTAGTGACGGGGCGTATTTAAATGATTGGTTAAACCAAGTTCTTGTTACCCCTTTAACGGGCGCCGTCGATTCATTGCCATTTGCCATATTAATTGTTGGGTTGGTTCATGGATTCTGGGTCATTGGACTACACGGACCGAATATTTTAGGTGGAATTACAACGCCATTAATGACAAAGCTTGGGCAAGAAAACTTGAATATGTATGCGCAAGGGGTGGAGAAGCTAGGTGATTATAACATTCTTGCAGGGTCTTTCCTCGATGCGTTTGTATACTTAGGAGGTTCGGGAGCGACGCTCGGCTTGCTCATTGCGATGTTTATTGCCGGAAGAAGAAGGCATAAACAGCTATTAGCACTAGGGACTCCTCCAGGGGTATTCCAAATTAACGAACCGATTCTATTTGGTCTTCCAATTGTATTAAACCCGATCTGGTTTATTCCGTTTATTTTAGGTCCAATTGTAATGACAATTATTGCGTATCTATCGATTAGTTTCGGTTTGGTTCACCCAGTTGTGGCGGATATTCCGTGGGTAACACCAGCCATTCTAGGGGGACTACTTGCTACGGGTGGGCATATCTCGGGAGCCGTTCTTTCTGCAGTAAATCTAGTAGTCTCTATTGCTATTTATCTACCATTTGTGATTGCCCAAGGGCGGATAGAAGCAAGAAAAGACCGTGAAAGAGAACTTCAAGCATCATCTGATACTTTGAAAATGTAAAAATGATTCCCTGGGCAAAGTGATTCATCTTCCCAGGGAGTTTCTTTTTTAAAAATATTAAGGAGGTCATACCATGAATAAAGGATTAAAAATTGTAACGATTGGCGGAGGATCTAGCTATACGCCTGAATTAATTGAAGGATTTATTAAGTATTATGACGAACTACCAATAAGAGAAATATGGCTTGTGGATATAGAGGCAGGAAAAGAAAAGCTCGATATTGTTGGAAACTTAGCCAAACGAATGGTTGAAAAATCAGGGCTTCCTATCAAGGTTCACTTAACACTCGATCGAAGAAAAGCATTAGAAGGAGCAGACTATGTCACCACTCAATTGCGAGTTGGCTTGTTAGAGGCTCGGAAACTTGACGAAAGCATTCCGTTAAAGCATGGAGTGTTGGGACAAGAAACGAACGGACCAGGTGGACTGTTTAAAGCGTTCCGAACCATCCCGGTAATCCTCGACATCTGTCGTGAGATGGAGGAGCTTTGTCCCAATGCGTGGCTCATTAACTTTACCAATCCAGCTGGTATGGTGACTGAGGCAGTATTAAAACATACGAAAATAAAAGTAGTAGGGCTTTGCAATGTTCCGATCGGAATGGAAATGGGAGTGGCGAAATTATTGGGTGTGGACCACAGCCGAGTCAGAATTGATTTTGCTGGTTTAAACCATCTAGTATATGGACTGGATGTTTTTGTGGACGGAATTTCAGTGAAAAAGGAAGTAATTTCTCAGTTAACGAATCCAGACAAGGCAATTACCATGCAAAATATTCATGCGATGGGCTGGGAGCCTGAATTTTTAGAGGCATTAAATGTCCTTCCATGTCCATATCATAATTATTATTACAAGTCTGGTCACATGCTAGAAGAAGAACTCAAAAAATTTCGTGAAGGAAATATTCGAGCGGAAGTGGTAAAGAGATTAGAAGATGATTTATTCGAGTTATACAAGGACCCAAGCTTAGATATCAAGCCTCCACAGCTAGAAAAAAGAGGCGGAGCCTACTACAGTGATGCTGCCGTCCGATTAATTCACTCAATGTATACAGATAAACGTGATATCCAAGCAGTGAATACAAGAAATAGCGGGGCTATCTCCAATCTTCCTGCACATGCCGCTGTAGAAGTAAGCTGTGTGATAACAAACGACGGTCCGAAACCAATTAGTATGGGAGAATTGCCAGTAGCGGTTAGAGGACTAGTTGGTTATATGAAATCCTTTGAAGAGGTGGCCATTGAAGCAGCTGTAACAGGAAATTATAACACAGCTCTTCTAGCCATGACGATGAATCCCTTTATTCCAAGTGATCAAATAGCAAAGACGATTCTCAATGAAATGTTAGAAGCACATAAAGATCATTTGCCACAGTTTACTTTAAGATAAGGAGAATGTACACATGATTCAATTAATTGTAAATGCAGATGATTTTGGTTTTAGTTCTGGAGTGAATTATGGGATTATTGATTCTCATCTGAATGGAATTGTGAACTCCGCCACAATGATGATGAATATGGAAGGAACCGAGCAGGCCATTCAGCTTGCAAAAGAGCATCCTAGCCTCCAAGTAGGAATTCATTTAGTCCTTACATGTGGAAAGCCTCTTTTACAAGATGTTGGGTCACTTACTAACGAAGAAGGATCCTTTCATTCCTTATCGGAACTTCACTTGAAAAAAGACACTATACGGCTTGAAGAAGTGGAGAGAGAATGGACAGCTCAAATTGAAAAGTTCCTAAGCTCTGGTGTCCCTCTAACTCATATGGATAGTCATCACCATGTTCATACGATTGAGGAGTTATTACCGGTGGTTCAACGATTATCGAAAAAATATAACTTACCGGTTAGAGCAAATGGATTAGAACAAATTCATGGAGTGGAGCCGTTCACGGATGTGGCCTTATTTGATTTTTATGGGGACGGGTTGGAAGCGAAGTATTTCGACAAGCTTAAGGAAAGCTTCACCCAACCAATAAAAATTGAAGTTATGGCTCACCCAGCTTACTTAGATACTGCTCTATTAAATGGTTCCTCCTATACGTACAAGCGCATAGAAGAGGTGGATATATTAAAAGCAGTGGTTCTGCCTGAAGGGATTCAATTATTATAAAAGGGAAAATGTTACAAGTTTTATAGTTGCATATAGTAATATTTTTGTGTCATAATAGGTATGTAATCATTTAGTTACGACTATAGTAATAGTATAGTACAAATGAATATTATCGGTTTTCCTTTCTCAGTAAAGGGGAGTAGCGTCAGGATTTATCCTGAAACAAAGTCGTCATTACATGGAGTTAAATCCATCGGCTTTGTTGGCATATACATGTGCTTAGCGAGACCTTTGCCTACAATGGCAAGGTCTCTTTATTTTTGTAGGCAAAAAAATCGATAAGAACTTACTTTTTAGGAGGGAATCTTTTATGGAACTAGAATTCTTAACTGCACTACTTACCATTATTGTCATTGACTTAGTTCTTGCCGGTGATAATGCCATTCTGATTGGTTTAGCAGCTAGAAATCTTCCAAAGGAACAGCAGAAAAAAGTTATTTTATGGGGTTCACTTGGAGCAATTATTATTCGTGTAGTAGCAACACTTGCTGTTGTATGGTTACTTAAAATTCCAGGCTTACACTTAGTTGGTGGATTGTTACTTGTATGGATCGCGTATAAGTTATTAACGGATGATGATAGCCATGGGGATGTAAAAGCGGGTGATTCGTTCTGGGCAGCAATACGCACGGTTATTATTGCAGATGCATTAATGGGATTAGACAACGTTCTTGCAATCGCTGGAGCATCTCACGGTAATATGACTCTAGTTATTATCGGATTATTGATTTCTGTACCAGTAGTAATGTGGGGTAGCACGATGATTATTAAATGGATCGAGCGCTTCCCAGTTATCGTAACCATTGGATCAGCTATCTTAGCATGGACAGCCGCAAAAATGATTGTTGGCGAAGGATTCCTAGAAGGTATCTTTGCAAATGGTTTTGTGAAATACGGTTTCGAAATCCTTGTCATTGCTGGTGTTGTTTTAGCAGGAAGAATGACAATGAAAAAGAAACAGCTTGCAGCGCAAACCGAAGAAACCTTCGAGTTGAAAAAGGCTGGTTCTCATTAATATATGTAAGGTGCTCCCAAATGTGGGAGCACTTTTTATATTTTTAATTCTTGATGAAGTTGGGTGGATGTTTCAATTTGAAAGGTGGCATGTTCAATATGAAATTTCTCCCGTACCACACGAATAGCCTCTTTAAGAATCGTTTGTGAAGTCTGATCATCCTTTACAAGCAAATGACATGTTAACGAATGTAGCCCAGATGTAATCGTCCAAATATGGAGATCGTGTACATCGACCACCCCTTGAATGGATTCAAGGGCATTCTTAACATCCTCTTGATTCACAGATAGTGGTGTTCCCTCCATTAGTATATGAAGAGAATGAGAAATGACACCCCATGCACTACGTAAAATTAATAAAGCGACAATGACGGAAATAATAGGATCCGCGATATACCATCCAAACAGTAGCATCACGATTCCAGCAATTATCGCCCCAACAGACCCTAACGCATCTCCTAATACATGTAAATAGGCACTTCTCACATTAACGTTATCTTTGACATCACCATTTCGTAATAGTGACCAAGCGCTAATTAAGTTTGCTCCGAGTCCAATACAAGCAATAAGGATCATCGTCCCACTTGCAACAGTTGGAGGTTCAATAAATCGTTCAAATGCTTCCCAGACGATAAAACCCGCAATCACAAATAGAGTGACTCCATTAAACAGGGCTGCCAATACTTCAAAACGGTAAAACCCAAAGGTTTTTTTTGGTGTAGCCGGACGAGAAGCAATCCAAAGAGCAACCACACTTAGTAGCAAAGAGCTCGCATCACTAAGCATATGCCCCGCATCTGACAAAAGTGCAAGACTATTGGTAATTAATCCTCCAAAAAACTCGGTGAACATAATTCCGGTTGTAACAAATAAAGCGATTAGTAATCCCTTTTTGTTCCCTTCACGCTGCGAATCAAAATGATCATGGCTATGGTCATGATCATGATGGTGATGATGCCCGTGACCGTGGTGATGATGGTGATGACCCATATGAATTCCTCCTAATTACAGTTAATATGGGAAAGGACTTGGTGGAGAATCGTGATAACATGTTCGTCATCGTATGAATAGTACAAAGTGCTTCCTTCCCGACGATATTTGACTAATCGAAGCTTTCTAAGGGTGCTAAGTTGATGAGAAACGGCAGATTGAGTCATCTCAAGTACTTCCGTAATATGACTCACAGAGCATTCCTCCTGTGAGAGTAGGTATAAAATTTTTATTCTTGTTGGATCAGCGAGTGCTTTAAAAATCCTTGATGCTTCATCCGCTGTTGCTTGGCTAAGAAAAGAATGATCCGTACGTTCCATCATCTAGCTCCTTTGATCAGTAATTTAACATATGAGCATATGTTCATATACGTATAGTATCATAAATTTGGTCATTTGGTGATAAAAAAACTTGAATTCTCAGAAATTTATTTTGGAACAAACGTAAAAAAGTGATAACATGGTAGAAAACAATATGCTTTCGTCCGGTTAAGTATTGGAGTGAACGTTGGAGTGATGACAGTGACTTTAAGAGAAGTTCCATTAAGAGAAAAAAGTATCGTATTTATCGGCTTTATGGGTGTGGGGAAAACAACCATTGGAAAATTAGTAGCTAAAAAGCTTTACCGTGATTTTATAGATATCGATCAAGTAATTGAAGAAGAATACGGTGCACCGACTTCAGAAATTTTCAAACAAATTGGGGAAAAAGCCTTCCGTGCTAAAGAAAAAGAAGTAATTACTGAATTAAGCAAGAAGAAGCTATCTGTTCTTTCTTTAGGGGGCGGAGCGTTTCTTCAAGAAGATATACGCGAAGCGTGCTTGAAAAATTGTATCGTATTTTTCCTAGATTTATCGTGGGAATATTGGAAGGATCGTATTAGTTTAATTATTGATTCAAGACCCGTTCTTCAAGGTCGAAATATTGATGAAATTTTGGAGCTTTTTAATAGCAGACAAGAGATCTATCAATACCACCATTCAAAAGTAAAAACGGATACTCAGGATGCTGATGAGATCGCTGACTATATCGTCGATTCTTTAAAGGTTGCATGGGATATTTATGAGCCAAGATAATACATGAGGAAAAAGCCATTCGATTGAATGGTTTTTTTGTTTTTATTGGAAATTTTAATAGGGACAGCCTATGAATCAGGCTGTTTTTTTCAATTAGACTTTCCTTTCTCTCCCCCATACAATTAAGGCATAACATGAATTCATGATAGAAAAAGAAAACACTTTATTCATTCTTGTGAATCATTTCACAATTATATAGCTAGGACAACAACATTTCAATTGGAGGCAAGAAACATGGCAGATTTAGGACGCATCGATGGAAGAACAAAATTAATTGGACTTTTAGCAACACCAATCGGTCACTCATTATCACCAGCTATGCAAAACATGTCATTAAGAGAACGTGGTTTAAATTACGCATATATGGCATTTGAGGTAGGAAATCAGCAGTTAGCCGATGTAGTAACAGGAATGAGAGCCCTTGGCGTAAGAGGGTTTAATGTATCCATGCCAAATAAAACGAAAATCCTCCCATTATTAGATGAACTTTCGCCTGCTGCTCAGTTTACGGGTGCAGTGAATACAGTGGTTAATGAAAACGGGAAGCTAGTCGGTCATATTACAGACGGAACTGGATATATGAGAGCATTAAAAGAAGCAGGTGTAGACGTTGTTGGCAAGAAAATGACCTTGATGGGTGCTGGTGGAGCAGCAACTGCGATTGCCATTCAAGCAGCCTTGGATGGAGTAGCTGAAATCTCAATTTTCAACCGTGAGGACGACTTTTACCACCGCGCATTAAAAAATGCTCAAATCATTAACGAAGAAATAGAAGGCATCAATTGTAAGGCAACGGTTTACAATCTTGATGATGCAGATCGTTTAAGGGAAGAAATTGCAACTAGCGATATTCTTACAAATGCAACAGGTGTAGGAATGAAGCCGTTAGAAGGAGAAAGCGTGGTGCCAGATGCATCTTGGTTACGACCAGAACTCATTGTATCTGATGTTGTATACATTCCACGTAAAACAAGATTACTAGAATTAGCAGAAGAAGCTGGTTGTGCGAAGGTAATCAACGGGTTAGGAATGATGCTTTGGCAAGGTGCAGCAGCATTTAAGCTTTGGACTGGCGGAGATATGCCTGTTGAGTATGTAAAAGAGCAAATGTTTTAAAAGAGAAAGGAATCGTATTCCTTTCTCTAATAAATAAATTTTTTTCGCTAATAATGTGAAGTGATTCACAAATTTGAAAGGAGAAGAAAGTATGGAGACAAATAAAAAATATTACCCAATCGCTTTTGCACTATATTTTACTTATTTAGTTCACGGAATTGGGGTATCCATCTTAGCACAATACAAACAGAATTTTGCAGAAAAATGGGGGGCTATCACATTAACGGACGGTACATTTGATGTTAGTATGGTGCTTACGGTCATTGCTGCATTAGGTTTGGGACGATTAATCTCGCTTCCAATAGCAGGACCACTGTCAGATAAGTTTGGACGTAGAGTATCTGGATTAATTGGTATTACAGCATATGTAACTTATTTTATCGGTCTTGTGTTCTCACCAAGTATGTATGTTGCCTACGCATTTGCTTTACTAGGTGGGGTAGCGAACTCTTTTATAGATACAGCAGTTTATCCAGCCATCATGGAGATTTTTAAGAAAAAAGGCGATGTGGGCAATCTATTTGTAAAGTTCTCGATCTCCATTGGACAATTCTTACTTCCATTTATGATTGGTTTTGTAGCAGCAAATACGATGTCATTTACAACCTTATTCTATTTATCAGCGATTCTTTTAGCAGTAGCGGGGGTACTCATGGCAGTTTTACCATTCCCTCCAATGTTGGTCAAAGTTGAAAAAGCAGACTCTAAAAAATCAGAAAAGATAAAGCTAACCGGACCAAGTTTAGCGATTGTAATCTTAGGATTCACCGTTACTTCAACATTTATCTTGTGGTTAAATGCGAATCAGGAATTAGGAAAACTATATGGTTTAGAGGACCCAAGTAAAATTCAATCGTATTATGCACTTGGTACAGTGATTGCCATCTTAGTCACATCCTACTTAATTAACAAAAAAATTCTTCAATCGGTTCAAGTGGTTGCTATTTACCCAGCGATTGCTGCCGTTATGTTGCTAGTGATTTACTTTGTGAAGGTGCCTTCAATTTTATTGGTCGGTGGATTCGTTCTAGGGTTTACTGCTGCAGGTGGAGTTCTACAATTAGTCACCTCTCTAGCTGTAGAGTTGTCTCCAGCAAACGGTGGAAAAATGACATCGATCGTAATGATCGCTTCAAGTCTTGCAAACTACACGATTCTAACAGCTGCAGGAGCAATTACGAAAGCTGGCGGAGTAAATGGCCCATTGTATCTTCTATTGTTTAACTTTTCCATCACAGCAATCGGTGTTGGGCTTGCGGTATATGTGAACAAGAAGTATGCAGAAAAGGCGAAAGCTCCGGTTAAAATGGCGAGCTAAAAAAGGAAATGGCACTAATCGTATGTATTAGTGCCATCCCCAATGTTTCTAGAAAGTTCTCAATTTAGACAATTTGATTTCAAAAAGTAGACTCATTTACAACGTAATAAGTATCTTAATATTGATATAATATGCTCAAGTTCTCACAAAGTGTACGTTACTTAAGAACAAAGGAGTGCTGAAAATGAAAAATAAATACTCTTTCACTGCAATTGGCTGCTACATCAACTATTTTGTCTTTGGCATGGCCTATATTATGATTGCACAAAATATGTCTTTCTTAACGGAACAATTCCACACAGATAAAGCTGGGATCAGCTTTATCATTTCGGCGTTTGGACTCGGACGACTATTGTCACTCTATTTAGGTGGTGTATGGTCAGATAAGATTGGAAGAAAACCATTTATTGTCGCTGGTTGTCTATTGTTTGCTGTGTTCCTAATCGGTATTCCACTTAGTCCAACCTATGTAATGGCGATTGTGTTTGCTTTCTGTGGTGGATTGGGCAATGCATTTCTAGATGCAGGAACATATCCAACCTTAATGGAGGTTTTCCCAAAAACAGCTGGTTCAGCTACAGTTGCATTAAAGGCATTTATTTCTTTCGGCTCTGCTTTACTTCCATTACTAATTGCCTTTTTTATTCAGCATGATATTTTTTATGGTGTATCGTTTTTTATTCCAGCCATCATCTTCTTAGTATCAGGTTTCATGTTAGTGAAGGCAAAGTTTCCTAATCATAAGGTTACGGCAGAAAGTACGGATAGCGGTCCACCTGTTGTGTTTTATACAAAACCTAATTTTATGATTGAGGGAGTGGCCATTCTCATCATTGGTTTTACTGCGCCAGCTCTTCTTTACTTAATGAATATTTGGATTCCCACTTACGGGCAGGAAATGATCGGAATGCCTTTAGTTGATTCGTTAAAGCTGATGTCTTATTACAGCTGGGGAGCTCTTCTCTCCGTCATCTCTTTAGCATTTTTAGTAAGAAAGATGATTCGCCCAGTCACCATTGTTCTTGTTTATCCCATTTTCTCGTTTTTGTCGATTTTAACTTTATTGACTTTTAAAACACCAGCATTCGCGATGATCTCAGCATTCCTTATCGGCTTCTTTCTAGCAGGTGTTCTTCAGCTAGGATTAACTGTGTTATGCGAGTTCTTCTGGGATCGCAAAGGCTCAGTAACAGGAATTATGTACACGGCAACAGGATTAGCAACGACCCTTATTCCGATGGTATCAGGATTCATTACCAGATATGTGGATATTTATGGTGTATTTGTGTTTGCACTTCTCGTCAACTTCATCGGAATTCTAGCAGCAGGAGTCGTATTCATCCAATATCGTAAACTAACAAGCTTAAAGCAACAACAACTAGCCGCATAAGGAAAGGCAGCCACTTTTGAATACGGGCTGCCTTGTTTTATTTTGATTGAAATTTTCTTTGGAAAAGGTCAAATAGCATCATTTTGTCACGCAACATTACTGAACATGGTTGCTGTCCCATTGGATAAGTGAGCGTATATTTGTCGCAAACAGGACATTTCCCGTCTTCTTTAAAATAATGAATAATGTTCATTGGAAAGTTGAAATTGCCTCCCCCAACTAACATTTGATAAGAGTGGCCTTTCACTTCAAATATCACCTGATATCCACTAAAGATGGATAATTTACTAATTTTTATATTCGTAGCAGAATAATGGCTCATTTTTTTACACATCCCTAGGAAATTTCAGTAGAAGACTAGCTTATGGTTTTATTATAGCGGAATATGGATGGGATTTCATGGCATTCTGTAACAAAATGGGGGAGAAATTGGTGTGGTTAGGGGGGATCCGCGACTTTTGGTGTTCTATCCGGGAGTTTCAGTGTTCTATCCGGGAGTTTCAGTGTTCAATCGGTGACCTCTCTGGATCCTTCAGCTCCCACGCTCAACTATCAGCGCTATGTCCAATATATCAGCGACTTTTGCAATATATCAGCGCCATATCAAATATATCGGCGACTTCCGCGATATATCAGCAACCTCCTAAAAAACAGAGGTTCCCAATCAATAAAAAGCGAGCTACACCTCGTGCAGCTCGCCTCTAAAATCATAATAAAGATCAGCCGCAATCGACAACTAACCCTCTCTTAATCATTAATAAGGATCAGCTTCGTGGCTTTTCTTTACGGCTTCTTCTGTTGCTTCATTTGCAGCTAGTGAACCTTGACCATATTTTGATTGACCTGCTTCGCGACCAGGAACTTTACCTGCTTCTATGCCTTCCATTTCTTTCACTTTCATTTGAAGGCCTTCTTTCACACGTCGACCATATTCTTCATCGGCTTGCGTGAAGTGATTAATCATAGCATCTTGAATTTTGGGGTCACAAACGGCAAGTGCTTCGGATAGATTCTTAATTAATTCATCGCGTTCCCAATCTTCAAAGCTTCGGTAGGTGTGGCCTGCTTGCCCATAGTTGTTAGGTCGATCAATTGGTGCACTCATCGCTGCTGCATTATATGTTGGGTGGTGCGGTGCACGACCTTCTCTACTGGCTTCTTTAAAACCACCGAGCATTGATGGCTCATAGTTAATATGTGGATTTTCCCCTGATTCCTTTGGGTCACGTATATCCATTTGCCCACGTTGCTGATTGGTGTGTACAGGTGCTTTTGGCGCATTTACAGGCAATTTTAAATAGTTTGCTCCCACACGATAGCGTTGCGTATCAGAGTAAGAGAAGGTACGACCTTGCAACATTTTATCATCCGAAAAGTCCATTCCATCAACAAGAACTCCTGTACCGAAGGCAGCTTGCTCAATCTCCGCATGAAAATCAACAGGATTGCGATCAAGAACCATACGACCTACTGGTAACCATGGAAACTGATCTTCTGGCCACAGTTTGGTGTCATCGAGAGGATCAAAATCAAGTTCCGGATGGTAATCGTCTTCCATGATCTGAACAAAAAGCTCCCATTCTGGAAAATCTCCTTGTTCAATTGCTTCGTATAAATCTTGTGTAGCATGACCTACGTTTTTGGCTTGAATCTCGTTTGCCTCATCTTGTGTTAAATTTCGGATTCCTTGCTTTGGCTCCCAGTGATATTTCACCAACACAGCCTCACCCTCAGCATTCACCCATTTATAGGTGTTTACACCAGAACCCTGCATATGACGATAGGTAGCAGGAATTCCCCATGGAGAGAAGAGGAAAGTAATCATATGGGTCGCCTCAGGTGTACGGGAAACGAAATCAAACATCCGCTGTGGATTGGGAACGTTTGAAGCAGGATCTGCTTTAAAAGCATGAATCATATCAGGAAATTTCATCGCATCACGAATAAAGAAAATCTTTAGGTTGTTCCCAACCAGATCCCAGTTTCCGTCTTCCGTATACATTTTAACAGCGAAACCACGCGGGTCGCGTGCAGTTTCCGGTGAATCCTTCGCTCCTGCCACTGTAGAGAAACGAACCATTAGTGGTGTTTTCTTCCCAGCTCCAGAAAATACTTTGGCACGTGTATATTTTTCTACTGGTTCATCTCCCACTTTTCCATACGTTTCAAAAAAGCCAAAAGCTCCAGAGCCACGCGCGTGAACGACACGCTCTGGTATCTCTTCACGATCAAAGTGGGAAATTTTTTCAATGAAGTGATAATTCTCAAGTGTGGCTGGTCCGCGGTTCCCTATCGTACGGATATTTTGATTATCGGGCACGGGATGGCCCTGACGTGTGGTTAGTGTCTCACGGTTCTCGTCTTGTCCGCTTGAACCATTCGTATCTTTGTTCTCTGTCAAAAAGATAACCTCCTAATAATTATTACTGTCATAGAATGTCCAATTAAAGGTGGTGTATGCAAGATTTTCCATAAGGCCCCAAAAGGACATTAACAGGACATTCACCACCCATCATCCCATTCATACACTGTACGTGAAGTGGATGCCCTTTACCCATTTAAAGCTAAAGTGAGAAGAAGTAGGCTTGCAAACTAAAGAGAATGAGGATGATATCAAGTGACAAGGAAAATCCCTACAGGTTACAAATCAAAGCTCGATTTACTACAAACGGAACAAGCGATTAAAAAAGTGAAGGATTATTTTGAAAGTAATTTGGCAGAAGAATTGAATCTGATTCGCGTATCAGCACCAATCCTTGTTAAAGAAGGGAACGGCATTAACGATAATTTAAATGGAGTGGAACGAATAGTTTCCTTTGATGCTCTGGATATAAAAGACACGGAAATCCAAGTAGTTCAATCATTGGCTAAGTGGAAAAGGCTCGCTTTAGCGAAATATGGAATTGGTTTAGGTAAGGGATTGTATACCGATATGAATGCCATTCGAAGGGACGAAATCCTAAGCAATCTTCATTCCCTATATGTGGACCAATGGGACTGGGAAAAGGTCATTACAAAAGAACAACGAAATGTTCAAACCTTACAAGCAGAGGTTCGAAAAATTTATAATGTGCTTCGATCTACCGAGATTTACCTTAATGACTTTTTCCCAGAATTAAAACCATCACTTCCGATGAATATTCATTTCGTCACTACACAGGAACTTGAAGATCAATATCCCGAGTTAACACCGAAGCAAAGAGAGGATATCGTTGCAAAGGAATACGGTGCCGTGTTTATCTCTCAAATTGGCGGTGCATTAAAGTCAGGTAACAAGCATGATGGTCGCTCTCCTGATTATGACGATTGGACGTTGAATGGTGATATAGTCCTTTGGAATCCTACCCTTGAAATGGCATTTGAAGTCTCTTCTATGGGGATACGAGTAGATGAGGAAGCCTTGAAACATCAGTTAAAACTAGCTGGTGCTGAAGAGCGTGCACAGTTAGAGTTTCATCAAGCTATTTTAAATAAGGAAGTTCCTTACACCATTGGTGGAGGAATTGGCCAATCAAGATTATGCATGTTTTTCCTACAAAAAGCACATATTGGTGAGGTTCAAGTGTCGATTTGGAATGAGGAGATTTTACAGTCTTGCAGAGAGGCGAATATTCAACTGCTATAGCTGACGAAGTCCCAATAAGCTTACCCTTATTGGGGTTTTCCTTGCAAAGTCTTAACAAGATAGCAAGCATCAAGGAACTAGAGTGGTAGAATTATTTTTTTAGTTGTTACAAACTGGACGAATGTATAGTAATTGGCGAAAATAAGATAAAGAAGTATTTCATTATCCAACAGTGAGATAGTAAGTATATAAAAAGAAAAAGAGCTGATTCGATGAGTATTATTTTAGCTTTACTTGCTGCTTTATTCGCAGCACTAACCGCTATCTTAGCCAAAATCGGAATTGAAAATGTGAATTCGAACCTCGCGACAGCCGTACGAACTGTAGTGGTACTGATCATGGCTTTTCTCATGGTAATCATCACCAAGCAAACAGATGCCCTGTTTGAGGTTTCGGGAGAAGCACTGTTTTACCTCGTGCTGTCAGGGTTAACAACCGGACTATCCTGGCTTTGCTTTTTCAAAGCGATTCAAATTGGAGATGTATCGAAGGTTGTTCCCATTGATAAAGCAAGCGTTGTATTAACGATTATTCTTTCGTTTATTGTACTTCAAGAGCCAGCGACAACCCTGGTCGTAGCTGGAGGAGTCATTATCTCTGTCGGAACCTTTGTGTTAATTGGAAGAAATAAAGAGAAGAAAAAAGTTCGAGTAGGCCAGTCGTATATTTGGTTGGCGGTTCTCTCAGCCATCTTTGCATCTTTGACAAATATTTTAGCTAAGATCGGAATCGAAGACGTGGACTCCAACATAGCCACCTTTATCCGGACTATCGTTATCATCCTGTTTGCATGGGGCATTGTTTTTTTTCAAAAGACTGGCAAGGAGTTAAAAACCATTTCAAAACGATCGTACATATTTTTGATTTTATCTGGTGCGGCTACAGGACTTTCATGGCTCTGCTATTTTGCAGCGCTCGCCTTCGGAAAGGTGAGTGTAGTCACGCCGATTGATAAGTTCAGTGTCGTTATTACGATGGTACTTAGTTTTATTATCTTGAAGGAAAAGCCGTCGAAAAATACGATTGCTGGAGCGGTATTGATTACGATTGGTACGGCGTTGTTAATTTTATAGATACGCTTTAAAGTGTAACAGTAAAAAATTCTATAGGGTTAGAGAACTTTTAACATTCATAAATAACAGAAGCTGTAGGTCTGATCACAAGACCTACAGCTTTTTTTGGTCTTCAAATAAATAACATTCCCACATTATATATCATATTTACTATTGTCTTCCTCACTTTCACATGATAAAGTAGGTTTATTCTTTTGAAAAGCGAATGTTTTAAGGATTTGTTTTAATAATGTTCGTGTTTTGGTTTGGTCAATCCGAATATAAGCAAAATCCGTTATGATCCATTCATAACGTTTTTAGAATTTACTAAGGAGAGATGTTAGTGAGGAAGAACAGGTGGTTGATTGCATTATCAGCAGTGGGGATTCATATTTCGATTGGCTCCGTGTATGCATGGAGTAACTTTACTGCGCCGTTAAAAGAGATGTTTGGTTGGTCTGATTCTGAAGTGGCTTTAACCTTTAGTATTGCTATTTTATTTTTAGGATTATCTGCGGCTTTTCTAGGGCATTTTGTAGAGAAATATGGACCGAAAAAAGCTGGGTTACTAGCAGCGGTTTTCTTTGGGATTGGGATGACAGGTGCAGGGTTCGCCGTTGATATGGAGTCTAAATCCCTGTTGTACTTATTTTATGGGGCACTTGGGGGAATTGGACTTGGAGTAGGTTATATTGCTCCTGTTTCAACTCTTGTAAAATGGTTTCCTGATAGAAGAGGTCTTGCAACAGGTTTAGCTATTATGGGGTTCGGCTTTTCAGCAGCGATTGCTAGCCCTATTATGAACTCATTAATTACTTCTGTTGGAGTGGCAAACACATTTTATATTCTAGGAATCTCTTATTTTCTCATCATGGTTGTCTCTTCTTTATATCTTGAAAAACCAAAAGAAGGTTGGTTGCCAGAAGGCTTTAAAGAGAAGATTGCAAGTGGAAAAGCAAAGGCTATGTTGGATTTATCCCAATTAACAGCCAATCAAGCTGTTAAGACCAAACGTTTTTGGTATTTGTGGTTCATGTTATTCATCAACATTACTTGTGGAATTGCGATATTAGCAGTAGCAAAACCACTAGCAATGGAAGCAATCGGTATTGATATGGCAACAGCGGCTGCATTAGTTGGTGCGATCGGAATTTTTAATGGTCTTGGACGAATTGGCTGGGCTTCTTTATCCGATTATATTGGGAGACCGAATACGTATACAGCATTTTTCGTGCTGCAAATGGTGATCTTCTTTTTCTTACCGCAAGTGTCGATTCAATGGTTGTTTATGGGCATGCTGATCGTCGTTTATACTTGCTATGGTGGGGGATTTGCATCCATTCCAGCTTATATCGGTGATCTATTTGGTACGAAGCAATTAGGTGCGATCCATGGGTATATATTAACCGCATGGGCAGCTGCTGGTTTAGCAGGTCCACTTTTTGCCGCTTGGATTAAGGATACGACAGGAAGCTATGCCGGAAGCTTAACCTTCTTTTCGGGATTATTTGTAGTTGCACTCATTCTTTCTCTATTAATTCGAGCTGATATTCATAAATTAAAATCTCAAGCCATAATTGAATCGGTAAAACAGGCTGGATAAAAAGAAGGGTTCGTGCTAAACCAAAGCATGAACCCTTCTTTTGTTAACAATCACAAGTGTAAAAAAAATTTTCTATTGGTGTGTTTTTCAGCTAAAGGTATCTCGAAATTTGTCGATATTTCATCTAGGAAAACAAAGTAATTAATAGAAGAGGTGCACTATGGCTACACATTATGAAAAACTGGGCACGAAGTTACTGACGTATACAGTAATCTCGCTCTATTTATCAGCAATTCCGATCATTGGGCTCATGTATTTTTTCAAGCAAATTGAGCTTGAACCGATGATTGGTTTCTTTGCGTTAACAGTAATCGTTTGTTCTTTACTATTTGTGATTAACAAAAAACTTGCAAGCTTCAGTTGGACGAAATATTTAGTAGTCTCGTTAATGTTTATTGCGAGTCATTTTCTACTAATAGCCATTCCAACGTTTAATGCTTGGACAATTTTTATTCTGTATTTGATCTTTTCTATTGTTTATTTGGATCGTAAAGTGATGATTGTGGCAACAGCTCTTATGTTACTCATTTTTACCATTCAGTTTTCTATAAATCCAGCATTTCAAGCCGTTCAATTGCCCGTTCTGGATCTGGTTGTTTTATATGTGTTAATTGCGATGTGTGGTGTGGCTGGAATCATCATCTCAGTTATTGGTAGAAAAGTAGTTTCTGATGTGAATGTGCACTTAGAAGAATCAAAAAATCAGCAGCAGCAACTTCAAGAAACCTTTGAGAACATTAAAGGGTCTGTTCAAGGGTTATTATCTTTTTATCAATCCATTCAAGCCGAGGTTAGTCATACGGGCAAGGCAACGGAGGAAATTGCGGTTGGTTTTGGGGAAGTGGCTAAAGGGGTGGAATATCAAGCAGTTTCCATTCATGATATTAAGGATAATATCGAGAAGATTCATAAGGAAATCTCGCTTGTTACTCAAACATCCGAAGAGATGAAGACTTTATCTGGGAAGACGGGTGAGTCCACTCAGGTAGGTGCAACACACTTATCTCAGCTTGCTTCTAATATGGGAAAAGTGGAAGGAAGCATGACGGAAACGGTAAGCTTAATGGGAACACTCGCGGCACAAAATAGTAAAATTGAAGAGATGCTTGGGTCGATTAAAGGAATTACGGAACAAACGAATTTGCTAGCACTTAATGCAAGTATTGAGGCAGCTCGCGCTGGAGAACAAGGTAAGGGGTTTGCAGTTGTTGCCGACGAGGTTCGAAAATTAGCTGAACATTCTCGTCGAGCAACCGAAGAAGTGGGAAGCATGTTAACGGATATTTTTTCTAAAATTATTCAGCTTCAAGAAAAACTCGATCACAGCAAAAGTGCGTTTGAACTAAGCTCGCAAGCGGCAAAAGAGGCAGAAAATATACTTCAACTCATTAGTCAAAATGCAACCAATGTATTTTCGCAAGCCGATCAAATTCAGGATAAAACGAAGTCTCTGTTGGAAGCTTCGGACAGTATTGTAAATGAAGTAACTTCAATTAGTAATATTACAGAAGAAGCATCCGCCACAACGGAAGAAATTTATGCTGGAGTCGAAGACCAAAGACATTCAATGAAGGAAGTTATTGCTAGCTTGGATCAACTCAATGATTTGATTGTTGCTTTAGAAGATATGGTAGCTCAAAATTCAAACAACTAAAAATAGAGTGTCTTCATCAAAATTGGTGGGGGCACTTTTTTGATTATAGGGACAATGAAGAACGTTAGGCAGGAGGATTAAGCAGGAATCGTCCTTCACTAGGTGAATCAAGCATTAATAATGGGAGATAGTAACTTTAGGAAGGAGGCTGAAACACGATGAAACCATCCTGTTATACAGAGTACGATCTACTGCAAAAAGTGGTTGTTTGTCACCCAAAGTACATGGGGGATGGGAAAATAAGAAATGTAGAAAATCAAAATACAAAGAAGGTTTCTATACATATTGATAAGGCTATGAGTCAGCATGGAGGATTTGTACGAAAGTTAAAGGATTATGGAGTAGAGGTTGAGTATCTCACTCCTAAAGAAGAAATGACAGAAGGTGTTTATACAAGAGATATCGCATTCACACTGGGAGAAGAAATTTTTATCGCGAAAATGGCACATCCGCCACGTGTGGGAGAAGAGAAAAATCTCATTCAGTGGTTAAACCTACAAGGTATTCAGCATAATGATCTTTTTAAAGATCATATCGAAGGCGGAGATGTACTCATTGATCAAGATACCATTTATATTGGAGTAAGTAATCGTACGACAGAGGCAGCGATTAATCATATCCAAAGCTTGCTCCCCAATTTCAATATCATTGATTTGCCTTTCAGTGATAAGTTTCTTCATTTAGATTGTATTTTCAATATCCTATCCCCAACCGAGGCGCTCATTTATCCTGGGGAGTTTCCGAAAGAAAAAGAGGATTATCTCAGGTCGAGGTATCACTTAATTGAAGTGACAACAAAGGAACAAGAATCACTTGGGACCAATGTTCTTTCGATCGGTCACAAAAGGGTGTTTAGTCATTCGAAAAATGTTGGAGTGAACCAGTCTCTCCGTTACCATGGCTACAAAGTAATCGAAGTTGATTTTTCAGAGATTATTAAATCAGGTGGAGCGTTTCGCTGTTGCACCTTTCCACTAGTAAGAGCGTCCTCGAATTAATCACGGGGGCGCTTTTTTACAAAAAAATAAATAATAAAAATCATGATAACAGCAGCAGCTAAGATGAGTTGAAGCTTCGTATCAAATTTCAGAACTTGGTGAACCCCATAAGCTTCGATGAACAAAGAAGGGATCTTTCCAAGGGTACTCACGATTCCAAACGCTACAATATTCATCTTACCAATCGCAGCAGTTAACGTCACGAAACCTGATGGAACAAAAGGCAATAACCGGAGCAAAAGAACGATGGCAACAGCTTCAAATCCTCTCGATTGATACAATCGGTCAAGGAGGACTCGAACCCATCTGCTCTTGAAATGTATCTTCTCCTTCACCCGCGAAAATCCTTTTCGATATAGCCAAAAGCTCACAATGGCACCAAGCGCTTCTCCTATAATAGAAACAACTAACCCACCCTCAAATCCAAGGAAAGCAATATTCACAGCTGTTAAAAAGGCACTTGGAATAACACCAGCGACAGCGATGAGCACATTTCCTATTACACTTCCGAAAATAAAAAGAATTTCGTTCATTGTCCGTCCTGCCACTTGTATCCTAATCCCCAAACGGTTTGTAAGTGCTCATCGGCAGGGAAATGGGCTTTTCTTAATTTTTCTCGTAAATTTCGAACATGAGAGTCAATGGTTCTGTCCTCAGTAGCAACTCCATGGCCCCAGATCGAGGTGATCAAATGGTCGCGTGTAAATACCCTATTAGGATGAGTTAAAAACATCTCCATCATGGAAAATTCCTTTGGTGTCAGTGGAATGGGTGTTTTTTCATAATGCAGGTCAAAGGATTCTAGATTCAAAACTAGTCCTTTAAAAGTTAGTAGTGTGTTAGTGGACTTATGTCTCCTCAATACAGCCCCAATTCGGGCAAGTAGTTCATCTTCATCAAATGGCTTTGAGATATAATCATCTGCACCAATACCAAGTCCCTTCACCACATCGGTCTTATCTGTTCGTGCCGTTAACATGATAATAGGAAGATCCGATTTCTTTCTTATTTCTGCACATAACGTCCAACCGTCCATTTCAGGCATCATGATATCTAGTAGTACGAGGTCAACCTGATACGATGATAAGTATTCCAGTGCATACAAAGCAGAGGTGTGTGGAACGCATTTGTATCCTTTTGGTTCTAGGTAAAGGCATAATAAATCCAACATTCGTTGCTCATCGTCCACCAGTAAGATCGTTTTCATCACTCCACACTCCCTTAAAGATCATTTGAAATTCGGTTCCTTGTTGTATTTGGCTTTTTACTGTTATCGTTCCGTCATGTTTATTCACTAGTTCTTTAACAATGGAAAGACCAAGACCAGCCCCACCTAGCATACGAGTTCGTGATTTATCTACTCGATAAAAACGGTTAAAGATATGTGGTAAATCCTCTTCAGGTATGCCGTTACCGGTATCATGAATGGTCACATAAAGCTGGTTTTTTCTTCGTTCAACCATCACGCTAGTACTTCCTCCATGTGAAGAATATTTCATGGAATTATCCAATAAGTTTAAAAAAATCTGTTCCATTCGGATTGGGTCAGCCAGTAAAAAGAAATCTCTTTGGCAGGAGATATGAAGATTCATTCCCTTTTCTTTAAAAGCAGGAGCCAGTTTCACCTCTACTTTTTCAAGAATCTCCTTTATGTTAACTTCTGTTTTTTCAATTAAAAATGAATTTTGATCCATTTTGGCTAAATCAAATAGCTGCTTAATTAAGTCATTTAGACGATTGGTTTCTTCAAGAATAATAGCTAGGTAGTTCTGTTTTTCTTTCTCAGATAACTCGCGTTTCATAACAATTTCGGTATAGCCTTTTATATAAGTAATCGGTGTTCGTAATTCATGTGATATGCTTGCCAGAAAGTCATTTCTTTCTTGCGTTAAAAAGGTAAGATCATGTGCGAGCGATTCAATCGATTTGGCTAGATCGCCCAGTTCATCGTTCCCTGTTTCAGGTAAGGAGATAGAGTAGTTCCCCTGGCTGATTTGAAAGGTTGCATCCTTCATTTTGATAAGTGGCTTGGTGATTGCTTTCGACAGCAAAGCGATAATAAATAGTGTTAGACCAACCGTTAAGAATCCAGCAAGGAGAAAATGTTGGTTTAATCGTTTAATTAAGGAATGAACGGTTTCTGTGTCTTGAAACATGAACACATATCCGATCATTTCCCCCTCATTTTCTAAAGAGCTAACGGTTGATATGAAAGGTTCTGTCTCCCAGTCATTCTCGATGATGATGCCTTCCTTAGGAACCTCTTTTAAAGGAAGCTTTACGTTTTCCATAAGTTGTTCATTTTTACTCGATGACCCAAGGATATGTAAGTCAGCATCGGTTACCACTACATCTGTTGTGGATTCTGTTTCCATTAAAGCAACGTGATCGATAGTTTCTGGGGTAAAATGGTTTTCTAAAATCGCACGATGGGAATTCCCGCGGGCTTGAAGGGCATTCAGTTCTTCTTGTATACGTGATTCTACTAAAGCAGAGTGAAGAAAAAGGAACATAAACGATTCAAGTCCTAAAATGCATAAAAAGAAAATGGCCCCTAATTTGATGGATAGCTTTTTCAAGGGAATTCTCCTTTCTGGTCATACTTCTATAGTAATCGAATTTACTATGGAAATCTTAATTTATGTATAAGAAAAATAAGGGAATATTAGCAGATGACAAAAAAGAATCAAACTTTATGCATAAATTCTGCACAAAGTATTGGTAAAGTGAGACTATGTTTTTACTATGAATTTGTAGAAAAAGGATAGTTCCGTAGATGAAAAAGCAATATGCAAGTATGATAAGTATAGTATTTGAAAAGCCGGGACATAGTTCACATTAATATTAGGAGGCCATTTTTTAAGATGAATAAATTTTTACTAGTAGCTGCAATTAGCCTTTTGGCGCTATCAGCGTGCAGCCAAGAAGACGAGACAGCGCAACCAGAGGAATCAACAAATCAAACCGAAACTCAGGACTCAGACGCACAGGATGAAACCGGAGATTCAGCTACAGTTTCGCTCGCATCACATGACTTTTTTGAATCGTTCACTGGAAAAATAGATCATATCCACGGGCTGGGGTATGTTGGAGATCAAGATGCTACCTTTTTTGCAGCTCATGATGGGTTAAAGGTATATGAGAACGGAACATGGTTAAAAACAAATAGGGAAAATAATGATTATATGGGCTTTAACGCCACCGATGATGGATTTTATTCAAGCGGTCACCCGGGAACAGATTCTAAGCTTCCCAACCCAATTGGCATTATGAAAAGTGTGGATTATGGTCAAACTTTACAAAGTCTTGGCTTTGAAGTCGAAGTGGATTTTCATCTTATGGCGGTAGGATATAACAACCATCAAATTTTTGCGATGAGTCCACATAAAAACTCCGTTATGAAGGCTGATGCATTTTATGTAAGCGAAGACGATGGAGCCAATTGGAAAGAAGTTTCAGCGAATGGTTTAAAAGGTGAGCTCATTGGATTAGCTGTACATCCAACAGATAAAAATATATTGGCAGCAGCGGCTGAAGACGGAATTTACATGTCTAGAAACCAGGGAGAAACGTTTGAGTTACTAACAACAGGAACACAGGGAACAAGTGTTTATTTTACTGGTGATAGCCTCCTTTACGGTGAATATGATGGTCAGCCTTCATTTGTAATAAGAAACTTAACCGATGATAAAGAAGAGGAAATTACGTTGCCGGAGATGGAGGAAGACGCCGTTATGTACGCCGCAATCAATCCAAAAAACGAACATGAAATCACATTCGTTAGCTTTAACAATGACATATACCAAACCACCGATCACGGTGAAAGCTGGAAGTTGCTAGCGAAATCAGGAAAATTACAATAAAGAATGTGACGTAGAGAAGTAGTTCTCTACGTCTTTTTTATGGTGATAAAGTATAATTTTTTCCTCTTAAAGGATAATAATCCTAGCATAATTTTTACTTTGTGAAAGTTCGGTGAGAAGTATGATGAAAAAAGGGAGTAATAAAAAATCAGAGAAAAAACCAGAAATAACAACAATCCGGGAAGCGTTTGATTCTCTGAGGAAATCAAGTGATTTTGTGTTTTATAAAAAAGAGCAGGGGAAGGTTCCGTATGTTATCTCCTATTTTTCAAGTATCGTGGATGCGGAAGTAATTCATCAATATATCCTACCGAATTTGCTACAAATCAGTGACTTGGAGGAATTCAAGTCAAAAATTCCAATTGAGGAAATCATTGATGTGACAAGCCCGAAGGATCTACTAGAGAAGATGCCTTCTGGCTATGTGTATATTTACTTTACAGATTCTAATCATCATGGAGTTTTAGTTCCAGCACCCAAAGATGAAAATCGGTCCATCTCTCCACCAGAAGTAGAATTTAGTGTGGTCGGTCCGAAAGAATCTTTTATTGAATCATTAGATACAAATATTTACCTTATCCGAAGAAGGTTGCCGATTGATAGCCTGAAAGTGGAAAAAATCACAATCGGTGATTTATCGAATACCGAAGTTGCCTATTTATATATAGAAGATATTGCAGATGAAGTAAACGTAAATACGCTTAAACAGCGATTGAACGAAATCGATTTTGATGCGATTGGTGATTCGGCTTATATTTCACAAATTATTGCGGACAATCAGCGATCTCCATTTCCACAAATTCTGGATACCGAAAGACCAGATCGGGTGGCAACCGCACTTGCAGAGGGAAAAATTGCTATTATAGTTGACCGATCGCCACATGCCTTAATTGGTCCCACCACTTTTAATGAGTCCATCTCCACATTTGAGGACTATTTATTAAATTGGTATGCCGCTTCCTTCATACGAATTGTTAGAATTGCTTCTATTGCCTTCTCTATATTGATTACACCTATATATGTCGCGACTTTGACGTATCATTATGAGTTAATACCTAAGGATTTATTAGCGACATTGATTACATCGAGAAGAGCCATTCCCTTACCGCCTATCTTAGAAGCGCTGTTTCTTGAGCTCACCATTGAATTACTAAGAGAGGCTGGAGCTAGACTTCCGACAAAGGTAGGTCAAACAATTGGTATCGTAGGCGGGATCGTTATCGGGACTGCGTCGGTTGAGGCCGGGTTAACAAGTAATGTTTTGTTAATTATGGTTGCCTTAGCAGCGCTGGCTTCGTTTACCACTCCAACTTATCAATTCGGTAACACCATTCGTATTATCCGATTCCCGTTTTTGCTTTTTGCCCATGCATGGGGCTTACTCGGGATTGTCCTTTGCTTTTCATTACTTGCAGGACATTTATTGCAGTTAACCTCTTTAGGGAGACCATATCTGGAACCTTTTTATCCAACAAGGCTCAGAGATTTAAAGGATACCATTATTCGTCTGCCTTTTTCCAAGCTAAGCCGAAGACCTGTTCACAATCGTCCTGAACAGAAAAAACGCTTCACACCAAAAGATGAAAAAGTTCATCGAGATATTGATGAATAGCTCGTTATAAGGAGTTGTTCTTTTGTGACTAACATTCCAGACCGATTAAAAGTGTCTCCATTCTTTTCTTTTTACTTGGTTCAAGCAATTCAAATAGGGGTTGGTATATTAGGTTTTCAGCGATTGCTTACTAAGGCTGTCGGAAATGATGCGTGGATAACAATTATTTTAGGTGGAATAAGCGTTCATGTGGTCATATGGATGATGTATAAAATCCTTGATAAGCAACAGGGGGATATTACCGATGTACATCGAACACTATTCGGTAAATGGATTGGGTCTGTTTTTTCTATTTTGCTTGTCATCTATTTTTGTTTATTAACACTTACGATCCTTAGGTCGTATATCGAAGTCGTTCAAGTGTGGGTGTTTCCTGGAATCAGGATTAGTCTTTTTTCTATCGCTATATTGACTATTGTATTTTACATTGTAAACGGAGGTCTTCGTACCGTTACGGGGATGGCTGTTTTAGGGGTTGTCCTTCCTGGTTACTTGCTATTTTCTTTATTTTATCCCTTGAAGTATGCATTTTTTGAAAACCTGCTTCCTATCTTAGATCATTCCGTTATAGAAATTCTGAAATCAACCAAACAAGTAACATTAAGTTTGTTAGGATTTGAAACCTTGTTATTTTATTACCCATTTTTTAAAGAACCAGAAAAGTCGCAGAAATGGGCTCATCTTGGCTCAGCGTCAACCATCTTTATCTATTTAGCAGTCATGGTTGTTAGTACAGCTTTTTTCTCTGAGGAACAATTAATGAGAAATATATGGGCGACATTAACGATGCTAAAAATTGTTCAGCTTCCTTTCGTTGAGCGGATTGAGTATGTAGCGATTTCTTCCTGGTTATTTGTCATCCTGCCCAATCTATGTTTAGCGATGTGGTCGGCTAGCCGCGGGGCAAAAAGGGTATTCAAAAAAAGGCAACGTCCTTTACTTGTTATTCTTTTACTGCTCGTTTGTACGGCTAGTTGCCTAATAAAAACTAGAGAGCAAATTGATATGATTAGTGATTATACGGCGCAAATTGGTTTTTATTTACTTTACGGATACATTCCTTTTATGTTCCTCTTTAGTAGTATTTTTTATCGTATGAAGGGGAGGAAATCTACATGATCAAGATCTTGAATATCCTATTTTTAATCGTTTTCCTTACAGGTTGTGTTGAACAAAAAATCATTGATGATATTAATATTATGAGTGGAGTTGGCTATGATGCCAAAGAGGATGGAAAAGTGAAAGGAACCATTGTTATTCCGGTATATAAAGCAGATAAAAGTATATCGAATGAATCTTTTGTGGCGGAGGCAAAAGTTAGCAAGGAAATTAACCGGCAGGCACAAATGAAATCAGCTGACCCCCTCGAGAATGGAAGTATTGAAATTGTCTTGTTTGGTAAAGAGCTAGCAGAAAGGGGGTTATATGAGATAACCGATACCTTTGAACGTGATGCTGGAATTGGATCACGATTGTATTTAGCCGTTGTTGATGGAACAGCCGATGAAATCATGCAGAAAAATCTTGGAAACCTCGGAACAGGATCTTATTTAAATACTTTACTAGAACATAATATGAGGCATCGAGAATTACCTCTGTCCAATCTGCATTTATTTATGTACTCATATTATTCAAAGGTGCAGGATCCTTTCCTACCTTATGTCAAACTAACAGGTAATAAGGTAAAGGTACAGGGAATTGCATTATTTGATCATGACCGAGCGGTTGATTACTTAAATTCTAAGGATATGTTTTTCTTTAAGGCTCTCATGGAAAACTTTAGAAATGGAGCCTATACATTTAATGTAGGGAAAGATATTGTAACAACGTATAATATTACAACGAAAAGGAAGTATGATATCAAAGATCCATTAACGCAACCAAAGGTGAATTTATACGTAGAGTTAGAGGCACATATAAGAGAATATACGGGAAAAAAACTTGATTCGAAAGTG
Source organism: Robertmurraya korlensis (assembly GCF_023715225.1). Classification (GTDB taxonomy): domain Bacteria; phylum Bacillota; class Bacilli; order Bacillales; family Cytobacillaceae; genus Robertmurraya_A. The sequence goes on along the minus strand of NZ_JAMBNS010000003.1, from coordinate 140,384 downwards.
GTTGATCAAGCGGGTAAGGCATTTGAGGAGGCAATCAATAAAAAGACAAAAGAATTACTAGAGCGCTTTCGAGATCAGAAAATTGACCCTATTGGTATTGGAGTATTAGCAAAAACTCAAACAAGAAAGTTTGATCCAGATAAATGGAATGAAGTGTATCAAAATGCTACTTTTCATGTTTCGAGTAAAGTGTTAATTACAGAAACGGGAGTAATTGAATAAGAATAAAAAACCTCTTAAAGTGGAAGATCCACATTAAGAGGTTTTGTCTTATTTGTAAATAACAATGGATCCAACCGACTTATCTTTTGCTTGTCCATTTACGCGAATCTTTAAGCCATATTGAGCTAGATTTCGACCAGCATCTGGCATAAAAGTGTTTGTGTACGACTTACTATCATCAAATAGTGACACTCCAGGTAGACTTGAGGATACTAATGTCTGCACTCCAGGGTAATTCAAGTTCAGACCGCTAGTCGCATGTAAGCCAAAGGCTGCATCGGCAATATGGTAACGTGTACTTGCTTGTGCTTTTGTCCCATTTGCTAAAAGCCATTGAAGATCTGTGCTAACATGTGCATCTACTACTCCAAGATAGCCTTCACCAGGGTGTTGTCCAGTCCAGTTTTCAGTGTAACTATCATCTGCGTACCAAACAACTAAGCCACCATCATAGCTCATAATCGATTCTCCGCGAGCAATATGAGCGAGCCCTTCGTCAACGCCTTGATGATTACGCCACTCTAGCAAATAATAGTGGTCCGTTAATTTGTTTCCATCCATTTTAGTAAATCCGTTTAATGCAAAGGTAGAAGTTGCAGCTTCTCCACCATCTTCAACAAGTGTTTGACCATCGGCAACGACCTTCACATTGTCTGCGAAGAAACCAATAAGTGATGTACCCCAATCTGTTGCATAGCGTAAACGAAGTTGGATTTTCTGACCAGCATACGTTGATAAATCAAATGCTTGTGCTTCCCAACCGTCTGATTTACCAGTTAATCCAGGCATTGAGTTCAAAATTGTTGGATATCCTTCAGGTACTACATCAGAACGAGTGTTATTATTTCCAAGTGACTGCCAAGTGGCTCCATTATCAGTTGATACTTGAACAAAGGCAAAGTCCCATTGCTCTTCAATATCGTACCAAGCATCAAAGGTTAATGTGGCAGAAGTTTTACCAGTTAAATCGACTGAAGTCACCATGTTTGTGTCCATTTCATCTGCTTGTCCACCCCAGTACTCATACGTTCCAGCAGCAGGCGTATTTACAGGTGTTTTCTTTTGTGGCAAATTCACACGAATGGCTTGATTGTTTTTTCCAAGTGGTGAATTTGCTTGGTCTAATAAGAATTGTGTTCCTTTCGTAGAAACATCTTCCCACTCAACGACAGTAGGGTTTGTCCATTTACCACCTAGTGTTGATTGGAAGAATTGCTTTGCCCAAGGAGAGAAGCCTGTTGGTTCTGTTCCTGGAATTTTCCCAGCCCATGAACCACTTGCCATAATCGACCAGTAACCAACTGCTTCACCAGTTCCACTATAAATCGTATCGTATTCATCTGGTAAGCCTAAATCATGTCCATATTCATGAGCAAATACCCCAGTCGCGCCGTCTTCGGGCATCACTGTGTAATCATAGAATCCTGGCAATCCTTTGCCAAGTCCGTCTGGATCATAAAAGACTGCAGAGCGGTGAGACCAGATTGCGTTGTCTCCTAAAGAACCACCGCCAGCTTCTTGGCCAACACCTGAGTGAATGATTTGAAGGTGATCAACAAGACCATCTGGCTCCCAGTAGTTTCCGTCACCATCTAAATCATGTGGATCTTCTAAATCATAGTCCTCTAGTGGAACGCCTGCTGCTTTTGCTGCATCTAACGTGTCTCTTACCAGTTGCTTGGACCCACCCGGATTAACATTATCGTGTCCACCGCTTGCACGATCGGCACCGTAATAAGCAGCCGTTTCAGGAACCTGTAACCAACCATAAGCTTGTCCCTCAATGGTGTATGTTCCACCTGACTGTTCTTCATAAAATTGTTTTTGAGACACGAATGTTTCCCCGTTTGGTCCTTCCACACCGTTATCTCCAAAAATCATATCCTCGTAATGCTCTGTATTATAGTCTGCATAATAATTATCCGTTTCTTCAGGTTGAATATTATTATGTTCGTAGTCTGAGTATTCGACCATGAGTGTTAATAGCTTCCCTTTCTTTTGAACTCCAGGTGATTCGCTTTCCTCTACTGAAGTGGGATTGCCTTTTAATTGACCATTTTTGTTTCCTTTTCCTTTTAATAGACCATTGTTAAATTCTTTAAAGTTTTTTTCTATTGCCGCTTCAGCTGCTTTTACCTTGCTCGCTAAAGGATCTGTTGCTTTAGTGTCTTCATTCTTCCCTTTTAAAGCAATATAAGCATTTAACGCATTCTGTTTTTCCTTTGCTGTTGCAGTAGAAGAAATAATTCCTCTCTTAATTAATGAGTCTAGTAATCTTTCATCATTCACAAGTGCCAAATCGATGGTGCCATGTGAATGCGTGCTAGCTGCTTCAACCTTATGTACTTGACTGCTTGTTCCAATAAGATTTCCAGAGAATAATGTGCCGGCTAAAACAACGGAAGTTATTCCTGTTTTGAGAAATTTATTCAATGAATTCTCCCCCTTTTACTTCGAGTTACAAAATAAATAATATTCTTAAAATTCAGTATGAAACAGGGGCTATTTTCCTAAAAATGTTATATTACTATAAAATGGTAGAATAGTAATGGTGCTGATTTTCCTATATATAGAAAATTTAATTCTTTTATGGTTGACTTTATAGGGTAGGAGGGTATAGTATAAAAGAATACAAATAGTGAACTGGAGGAATACAATCATGAAAAAGTGGACTTTATCAGCCATTCTGTATGTACTCTTGGTTGTTGCAGGATACACTCTTAATGGGTTTTTTCAAGTTGAAGAAAGTTCAGATGCGCAAAGTGAGAGTGGTAACCATGGTCACTCAGAAAAGGAACAAGTACAGGAACACACGGAAGAAGAAGGTCATGAAGGACATGGGGTAGCCGATAGTGAAGTAAACGTTACACTTGATTACAAAGAGGATCTATTGTACATCACTTTGACTGATAATGAGGGGAATCCTGTATCAGACTTGGAGATTAATCATGAAAAATATATGCATGTTATAGTGGTGAATGAACATTTAGACACGTATCAGCATATTCACCCGAATGAAGTTGGAGCGGGAAATTACGAAGTTGCTGTTGAATTAGAAAACGATAATTATAGAGTGTTCGTTGACATCAAGCCTAAGGATTTATCCTATACAGTTCAACCGATGTCGATTGTAGTCGGGGAAGTTACCGATACTCACGGTCATGGGCTACAACCTGATAATGATTTTACTCAGGAGATGGATGGAAAAAAGGTAACTTTACAAATGAGTTCACAAACCGCTGGAGAAGCAGTGACACTTAATTTTGAGCTTGATGCAACAGAGTTAGAACCATATTTAGGTGCAATGGGCCATGTCGTTATTCTAGATGAACATGGTGAAAAGTATCTTCATGTACACCCAGAAGATACTACAAAACCTGTATTTGGAACACAATTTGACCAGCCGGGAATATATAAAATATGGGCAGAATTTAAGCAAGATGGGAAAGTGAGAGTCTTCCCGTTTGTTGTGGAGATCCTGTGATAATAAGAAGAGGTACAGACTTATCGTGATCGTCTGTACCTCTTTTAATTGTTACACTTGGCTTTCAAATAAGGTGTTTCGATTATTATATTTAGATATTAAGAAGAGCAGCAGCACGTTAATCATTAATAAGAAAAGGCCAACAAAAAGAAGGATGATCGGACTAATAATTAACATTCCTGTCGCTTGGCCAACAAATAAACCAACAATCGGAAGGATAACTAGTCCACCGATTTGCTGAGCTTCCTGAAAGCTTTTTGACCGGGCTGAGACTAATACTTCTATTAGAATCGTAAATAAAGTAATGATTGGTGATAACCAAAATACAAGTAAAATCCAATTGGTATTTGGAAAAATAAAACCGTTAAAGATTGGATAGGTAATGGCAGTTGTAATAATACCAAAAATGACAAAGCTGCTGATGGTTAAAACCATCGTTGGTATAAAAGCCGAAAGTACTTTTCCAATAAACAAATCCTTTACGGTGATTGGTGCAAATAACAGGCTCTCTAAAGTACCTCTTTCCTTCTCTCCAACAAAGCTATTAAGCGCAATCATCATGGAATTGATTACGGGAATAAGTAGAAACATAGACCCTAACAAATAATTGACAACCACATAAATGATTTGATGGTTAAAGGATGGTAACTCGTTAATCGTATCTTTAATTTCACCGTTAGGCAGTCCAGATAAAATGGTGTTTGTCATTGTCTCTATATCAGAAGAGGTAAGAGGAACAAAATTAATAACTAAAATAAATGCAGCAGGAAAAATGACCGCAAAAATCAAAGGCAGGATAATCAGACCGATGAGCACTTGTTTATTACTCGTTATGCCCTTAATATCTTTCAAAGCGATTGCCCAGACTAGTTGCCTATTTATCTTCATTTTTCACACCTCTAATCTGAAAATACAAACTCTCTAAATCTCGATTTTGAATTTCTACATGATGAATCCAGAATTGCTTTTTCAATATTTCCTCTAATAATCTTGGCAATTGGTCCTTTGTTTGTAAGATAAAGGTGATAAAAGAACCGTCCTGTTTGGCTACTTTATATAGAGGGCTTAATTCATTTACAACCGCGTTTGTTTCAATTTTTACAGAAATTTCTTTGATGTATTTTGCTTCTAATTCTGATTTGGTACCAGACTCAATAATGGTGCCATGATCCAAAAATAAGTATTGTGAACAAACGCTTTCAATCTGATGCAGAATATGAGAGCAAAGGAAGATCGTGGTTCCGTATTTCTTGTTTAATGTATAAATATTTTGCAGTACCATTTGAATACCTTCTGGGTCCAATCCATTGGTAGGTTCATCTAAGAAAAGGATGGTGGGGTTATGTAAGATGGCTTTTATGATTCCTAATCTGCGTTTCATACCTGTGCTATATGTACCCACTTTTTTCTGCTGGTGGTCGGCTAGTTGAAAATCCTCAAGTAATTGTTGTATCCTCTTTTCATCATTCACTCCGTAAAGTTTTCCAAAGAATCTAAGATTATCAACACCACTCATTTCGTGGTAAAGACCAGCTCCATCAGTTAGGATACCACTGATTTTTCGAATTTCATGACCTTGAGATTGTGGATCCCAATTGTTGACGAGTATCCTTCCCGCTGTGGCTTCAATGACACCATTTACTAATCGAATAATGGTCGTCTTCCCACTGCCATTTGGTCCTAACAACCCGACAATATCGCCTCTATTGACGGTGAAAGATACATCATGTAAAACGGGCCGTGCATCAAATTGTTTTTGTATTCCTTCTACTTGAATAATTGGAACCAATCTTTTGTCCCCCTTTTCCCTAGGAATGTGTGAATTTTCCAGTATTAAGGTAATTATATCATTTTATAAGGCTTTAGTGCCCCTTTTAACAAAATAGTAGTATTATGATAGGTAAGGAGAGGTAATTAGATGCAGGAGAAACATGAGCTTTTTCATAGCATTCACCAACTTTCAAGGAACCTGACCAAACGAGTAAATGCGGCGTTAGAACCGTATGAAATCTACAGCTCTCAGTGGTCAGTTTTATTTGTGCTTAAGGAAAAAGGATCTATGACACAAAAAGAGCTATGTCATTATTTAGCGATTGAAGCTCCACCGATGACAAGAACCATTCAGAAGCTTCAAAAACTAGGGCTTATTGAACAGACGGAAGGGGTAGACCGACGTAAAAAATACATTGGCCTTACCGAAAAAGCAATCACAAGCTATCCAGTCTGGGAACAAGCCGTGATGGATGTTAATAATCAAATCCTAAGCGGTCTTTCCGAACAAAACCAAAAGGAACTACGAGTCATTGTGACCACATGGTTAAAAAAATTATAGGGAGTTGTGAACATCTTGGATGATACAACACAAAGCAAATTGTGGACGAGAAACTTTATTGCGGTTTCTGCCAGCAATTTCTTTTTATTTATGAGTTTCTATTTTCTCTTAGTAACATTACCAGTGTACGTCGTTAATGACTTAGGGGCATCCAAATCCTCAGCTGGTTTACTTACCACGGCTTTTCTACTAGCAGCGATCATTATACGCCCCTTTTCAGGTAAACTAATTGAGAAATATGGCGGAAGAATCATTCTAATCACTTCATTGCTATTATTTCTTGCTACCACCCTTTTTTACTTCTTTGCAAATAGTGTTCCACAACTGCTAACAGTAAGACTGATTCATGGAATTAGCTTTGGGATGGCAACCACTGCTGCTGGTTCAATCGTAGCGGATATTATTCCTGAACAAAGAAGAGGAGAAGGAATGGGATACTTTATCTTATCCTCAGCACTAGCAATGGTCATTGGCCCTTACCTCGGGCTAACTTCCATGCAAAGTGGTGGCATACATTTGATGCTTATGATTGCCTTTGCTGCTTCATTAGGTGGACTCGTTGCAGGTTTCTCACTATCAAAACCAAATAAGAGGGTAGCGCCTTCTGAAGAACCAACGAAGTTTACAACTGGCTCTTTGTTTGAAAAAACAGCATTACCGATTGCCATAACAGGTGCATTCTTTGCGATTGTATATTCGTCGATTATTTCATTCATCTCTGTGTATGCAAATGAGATTCAATTAGGTCATGTGGCAAGCTTCTTCTTTGTTGTTTATGCATTTGTTCTTTTAGTGTCGCGTCCCTTTACTGGTAGATGGTTTGATCAATTCGGGGCAAATATCATTGTGTTTCCTGGGATTATTCTATTCTCCATAGGTTTGTTCATTCTCAGTCAAGCATCTTCAGGTTTCATCTTTTTACTTGCAGCTGGTTTTATCGGCCTTGGTTGGGGTACATTGTTTCCAACCTTCCAAACCATCGCGATACAGTCCGCACCACCGAAACGAAGAGCTATGGCAACGGCTACTTTCTTGTCTGTATTTGATATGGGAATTGGTCTCGGATCCTATATTGTTGGACTATTAGCATCTGGGCTTTCATTTAGCCAACTGTACTTTTACGGATCGTTTTATGTATTGGTAGGTATGATCGTATACATCTACTTTAATTTGAGAAAATCGATGAGTAAGACTGGAAAAGCAACCTATAACACAGAATTGAATAAGCGGGCTAATTAGTCTGGTGTTATTTTGGGAGAGGACTCGGATTTGATTCGAGTCCTTTTTTTTGTAGGGTTAAGACAGTTTAGGGTTCGGAAACGATGGTAGAGTCCAAATGAAGGGTTCATTCGGACAGGGGCTATAGCAGAAAGCGCAATCAGAGTCCGAATGAGAGCTGGATTCAGACAGCTGAGAGCTCAAAATCAATCACTGAGTCTAAATCGAGGACTCTTTCAGACAGGAGACAGTTCATAAGCAAAAAATGAGTCCGTATAAGATATTGACCACAGAGCTGAATGGTTTAAATACATTATTCCCTCTACCCATAAACTAGCATAGCTATCCCTTCACAAACCAGGTCCTTAAAAGAGAGCTGGTTTGTTATATTTACGTCTTTATTCACTTTCTGTGTTAGATTCCCTTACAAAAATATACATTTGTTATTTTTATTTTGTTATGATTCATAAATACACTGAATTATATGAAAATTAGAGGAGGGGCACGGATGGAAGCAATCCATGACATTCTAAAGATGATTTCAACTTCTAATGAGGTGGTTCTTGCAACGATCATCCGAGTAGAGGGCTCCGCCTATAGAAAAGAAGGAACATCTATGTTGTTCCATAAAAATGGGTCAAGAACTGGAATCCTCAGTGCAGGATGTCTGGAAACCGATCTTGAATGTCGAGTAAAAGAATGGTTTGGAACAAGTGAGCCACAAACCATTGTTTATCATATGCAAGCGGAAGATGATCTTTCATGGGGGCAAGGCGCAGGCTGCAATGGAATCATTACAGTTTTACTCGAACCGATTGACGATCAGCTTCTAGAACATCTGATTATATTAAAAAACCATCTAGCACTTGGGAATCGAGTGACGATGATCAAACAATTAGACGAACATTTATCTGCATCCTCTTGCCTGTTTATGACCGATGATGGAACTATTTTTGGAAACTGGACGGGGAGGAATGTTTTAGCAGCTAAAAGTCTTTTAAAGAATTATCATTCAATGCCCCAAAAAAGCGGAACCCTGTTTTCCTCCGAGTTAGCTTCGAACGTATATATCCACACCTTTGAACCAAAACCTCGACTCATGATTTTCGGAGCGGGAGAAGATGTCATTCCATTAGTAGAATTAGCTTCTAAAACTGGATTTTCGGTCATTGTTTCTGATTGGCGCCCCGCGTTATGCGATAAAGAAGTGTTCCCTAACGCAGATCAACTGATTGTTGGATTTCCTGAGGAGAGTGTAGAAAAATTAACTTTTCACCCTACAGATTCAGCCATCGTCGTTTCCCATAATTTTCAGAGAGACAAGGAATATTTACAGTATCTGCTGACCAAAGAAATCAGGTATCTAGGCGTACTTGGTTCGAAAAACAGGACACAACGATTGCTAGAAGGAAATGACCTTCCACCCCACGTAAAAAGTCCAATTGGTTTATCTATTGGAGCAGAGGGACCAGAGGAAATTGCGGTTAGTATCGTAGCTGAATTAATTCAACAACGGAAAAAAAGCAAAGAGGGAATTCACTATGAAGAATGGAATCATCGCCATATATCTTGCTGCGGGTAAGAGTAGCAGAATGGGTGAAAACAAGCTTTCTCTTCCACTCTCTACTTGTACCATCGGAAACTCCGCTCTACGTACAGCATTATCTTCCTCACTTGAACATGTTCTTGTTGTTTCAAAAAAAGAAGACTCCCTCGAATGGGTTGATCCCTCTCTGTTCTGTTCTCCTTTTTCAAGTCAATGGTCTCATGTGGTATGTGAGGATGCGGAGAAAGGGCAGGCGCATTCATTGAAGCGAGGATTTCTTTCTGCTATGAGTGTGAATCCAAAAGGAATCATGGTTCTCCTAGCCGATCAGCCTTATTTATCGAAGGCTACCATAGAAAAGGTAATCATGACTTATATCAGTGCTGATCAGCAAGAATTCGTAGCTGCTTGTTTCGAAGGAATTCCTAGGCCACCTGTCATCTTTGCACCAGGGGTTATTCCTAAGTTGATGAAACTACAGGGAGATGTTGGGGCAAGAAAGATTTTTAAGGAATTAGAAGGAATGGTTGTAGAGTTCTCAAATGCTCGAGACTTTTATGATATTGATACGAAGGAAGATTATGAAAGAGTAATTGGAGGTGAATGGAAATGATTAGACAAGGAACCACTTCACTAATTGATACGGAAGTCCTCATACCCACATCTCTCGAGCAGGCATGGGATCTAAAAGAAAAGTTCGGGGAAACTGCTTCGTTTATCGCTGGCGGAACTCTTATGCAAACTCATTGGGCGAAAGGATTCAATTGTCCTTTATATTTAATTAGTTTAGATCAAGTGAATGAGGTGAAAGGCTGGGGGAAGGATCTGGTTAATGGTCAATCATATACTCGACTTGGTGCAAGCATTACCTTGGACTTCTGTCGTCAAAACAAGGAACTGTTCCATCCTCTTCTTGTGGAGGCTGCTAGAAATATTGCAGCACCTGCTGTCCGAAACAAAGCGACGATCGGAGGTAATATCGCTAATGGATTTGGGGATATGATTCCAGCCTTACTAGCAATGGATGCTGTTATTACCGTGTTTGATGGTAACTTAGTTCATCTTCAACCATTCTATGATTTTATAAAAAATCACTCTCAATCGCTCATTATCTCTGTCCAGGTGCCAGATGATCAAACTAAGCGTTTTTTCTATAAGAAGCTCTGTCATCGTGAGTCATTTACACCAAGTATTGTAACGGTGGCAGGAACGTTCCATCTTAATGAAAAAAAGGAGCTTTCTGCCGTTCGATTGGCTGTAAGTGGTAGTACTACTCAGCCTCAGCGATTATATGAATGTGAGCGATTATTAGAAGGTTCAGCACCTACGAACGATCAATTACAGAAGCTCTTCCAAACAATTGAAGAAGAATTTACTCCTACTACAGACGTGTTTTCTACTGCAATATACAAAAAGTCAGTAGCTGCCAATTGGGTGGTTTCAGAGATTGCTAGGCTAGCTACATAAAGGAGGGGCCAATGGCGATACAAATTAGCTTGTTTAATAAGAAAAAGAAGATACGTCCTGACGGTCTAGGAAAAGTAACTGGTGCACTAAAATATTTAACCGACCTATCGTTTCCAGGTATGTTATACGGAAAAATCTTAAGAAGTACGGAACCTCATGCAGAAATACAATCTATTTCCGTTGACCAGGCAAAACAGCTTCCAGGGGTAAGAGCGATTGTCACTTATAAGGACGTTCCAGGGTTAAACGGGTTTGGGCTCATATTTCCTGATCAACCTGTGCTATGTGAGGATCGAGTGCGCTATGTTGGGGATGCGATCGCAGCTGTGGCTGCAGATACGATAGAAATTGCTGATGCAGCTTTGCAACTTATTAAGGTGGAATATAAGAAGCTCCCTGTCATTGTTGATCCAGAAGAAGCCCTTCATCCTAATGCACCAAGGCTTCATCCTGATGGAAATTTACTCCATCGTGCCTATTATTCAAAAGGAGATGTGGAGGAAGGATTCCAATCATGCTCTCATATTGTAGAGGAGATATATGAACTTCCGAGGCAAATGCATGCTTATATGGAGACAGAAGGTGGAGTGATTGTCCCTGAAGTTGATGGGAAATTAACGGTCTATGTTGGTACGCAGCATGGGTTCAAAGATCGTTATCAGCTGTCAAGAATTTTAAATATGAATGAGACTGACATTCGGATTGTATCGAGTCCAATGGGTGGATCGTTTGGGGGGAAAGATGAATTAAATATTCAGCCTTACGGAGCATTGCTGGCACTTGCAACAAACTGTCCTGTTAAAATTCACCAAACGAGAAGAGAATCGGTTCGTGCTGGGTTAAAACGACATCCGATGAAAATAACCATGAAAACGGGTGTGGATGATTCGGGAAAAATCCTTTCGCATAAGGTAAAGATTTTAGCTGATACAGGAGCTTATGCCACACTTGGTCCTGCAGTTTTGGATTTTTCTGTAGAACATGCTCCTGGTCCCTACGTGATTCCTAACATTGAAATCGAAGGGTTGTCCGTTTTTACGAATAATGGTGTGGCAGGTGAATTTAGAGGGTTTGGTGGGAATCAGGTGACGTTCGCACTCGAAGGCCAAATCGACCGTTTAGCTGAAAAATTAAAGATGGATCCTCTTGAATTTCGCGAAAAAAACTTGAGACAAGTAGATAGTCCTGGACCCTTAGGACAAAAAATTGCTCCAACTAGTGGCGCTAGAGATGTCTTAGAGGCAATAAAGGAAAAATTGCATGAAAATACAAACAACAGTCATTTGTCAGATCAGTGGAAGGTAACAGGAACGGGAGTGGCCATTTCCATACATGGTGGGGGATTGGGTGTCGGTCGAATCGACCCAGCAGGTGGACGACTTTCTTTTACTAAAGAAGGAAAAATAGAAGCTGCTTTCGGTTTTGAAGAGTGTGGGCAAGGCTTACTAGCTGTCATTGAAACATTAGTTATGGAAGAGTTTAAATGTAAGGAAGATGATATACGTATTGTTGTCGGTGATACAGACTCCGTACCGATATCGGGATCGTCAACAGCTTCTCGTGCGACGAGTATGGTGTGGAATTCGATACAAAGAATGAAAGAAACATTTCGAGACGAGATTTTGGAGAGGGCATCAAGAGTAACCGATTTACCTGTTAATGAATTGACTATGGGACCAAATGGAATTTGGCTAACTGATGAAAGTCTATGTATCTCGTATGTCGAATTAGCCGAAAAAACTCTCAACAAACCCCTTTTAAAAGTAGAAACTTCTTTTAATTTCCCAGTAAGTCCTGATGCTGTTGTAGACGGAAGTCATTTCTTATATGCATTTTCTTCTGTGTTAGCACGGGTGGAGGTAGACCTTTTAACAGGAAAGGTAAAGGTGCTGGATTTAGAACAAGCAATCGCGGCTGGCCCTGTTGTTAGTTTGCTAGGTTATCAGGGACAAATTGAAGGAGGGGGGATAATGGCATTAGGCTACAGTTTGATGGAAGAAGCAAAGATGGAGAATGGAGCGTACGTAAATGATAATTTCGATACGTATTTAATCCCTACCATCCAGGATGTGCCATTCGTAATGAATGTAGAAGCAATTGAGAAGCTACAAGAGGGGGATATATATGGGCCGCGTGGAGTGGGAGAGATTGGTACAATTGCAGTTGCTCCAGCGATTGTGAAGGCTATTCATGATGCAACGGGGTGTTGGGTGAATAAGTTACCTGTATCAAGGGAGTTTTTGCTAGAGCAAATGGCTACTAGAGGGGAGAAGCGATGGGTATGAAAGAACATGCAGAAATCATGACTCCCCCAAAAATGGAGATCTCTTTAACCATCAATGGAACCAATGTGGTATTACAGGTTCCACCCACGAAAAGGCTTGTCACCATTTTGCGGGAAGAACTCCACCTCACTGGTACGAAAATTTCATGTGAAGTTGGTCGTTGCGGAGCTTGTGCGGTTCAAATGAACAATCAATTAGTTAATTCATGCCTAGTCATGGCTTATCAGGCCAATGACACTTCTATTGTTACGATAGAAGGCTTGGCAGGAGAAGAACTGGATCCTATTCAACGTGCATTTTTAGAAGAAGGTGGTTTTCAATGTGGCTATTGCACGCCGGGAATGGTGATGGCGGTAAATGCCTTGTTAGCTACAAACCCTTCTCCATCAGACGAGCAAATCCAAGAAGCTCTATCTGGGAACCTTTGTCGATGTACGGGGTATGGTGGAATTATACGAGCTGTCCAAAAGGTGATTACAAACAATAATCAAGCAATTTGAGGGCCCTATTATGAGGCCCTTTATTTATTTATATAAATCTTTAAGTATATTTTACAATTTTCCAAAGTCTCGTTTAAAACACTTTTTTATACTAAATGGATAGTATGAAAGGTGTTTTTTTATTTTATTTAGACTCAAGTTTGTCCGTATGAAAAAAACGAGCAAAGGTGGCTAAATATGAAAATCTTACTAACAACGGAGTGCTATGCTCCTGTTATAAATGGGGTAGTCACGTCTGTTATGACTTTGGAAAAAGAACTAAGAGAATTAGGGCATGAGGTGAAAATACTAACTTTATCTACAACAAAACGGTCGTATCAAAAGGGCCATGTAACCTATATTCGCTCACTTGGAGCGGGTAAGCTGTACCCTGGAGCAAGATTTGCTTGGCGCACAGATACGCAATATCTTGACGAGATGATTGACTGGCAGCCAGATATTATTCACTCTCATTGTGAATTCAGTACCTTTTTAATGGCTCGACAACTAGCAGGGAAACTGGGAATTCCGATTGTGCATACATATCATACAGTTTACGAGGATTATACGCATTATTTTTCTCCTAACCAAAAATGGGGAAGAGCCATGGTTGCTATTTTTTCAAGGAAAGTATTAAAAAACACTCATTGTGTGATCGCACCTACGAATAAAGTTCGCTCCATTCTGATGGAATATGGAGTGACTCGACCCATTCAGGTGGTTCCTACAGGAATCAATTTAGTTAGAATAACTAAATCTATTGATGATCAAGAGAAGCAAACTCTTCGAATGAGATTGGGTATTCCTATACATCATAAGGTACTTTTATCGGTGGGTCGCTTAGCCAAGGAAAAGAACCTTGAGGAAATACTATTTTTTCTATCAAAAACAGAACAAAAGAACGTGACGCTACTGATTGTTGGTGATGGACCCAATCGGGAGAGCCTGGAGGAATACGCAAAAACTTTGGGAATTCGTAATAATGTGATCTTTGTGGGAATGGTCTCTCCCGCAGACATTTCGGCTTATTACCAATTGGGGGATGTGTTTGTGAGTGCCTCAAATAGTGAAACACAAGGATTAACTTATGTTGAGGCATTAGCAAATGGAGTGCCTGCCCTTTGTCGGAAGGATAGTTGTTTAGATGATGTGATTACAGATGGGGAAAATGGCTGGCAATACTCAAGCTTTGATGAGTTTGATGAAAAACTTCGCATGATGCTTAGTCAGGAAGAGGTATATCGTCGATTAAGCACTCATGCAAGAGCGAAAGCCGCTTGTAACTATTCTTCTGATTCTTTTGCAAGGAAAATTGAACAGATATATCAACAGGAAATTGTTAATTTTGGTAGAACGATTTTAAAATCCCGAGGTGACGATCTTCATAGGGTGGATGAAGGACGTTAGCCCAGGTAATCTGGGAGGAAACGTTCTTCATAAAGGAGATGAAGGACGTTAGCCCAGGTAATCTGGGAGGAAACGATCTTCATAGGGTGGATGAAGGACGTTAGCCCAGGTAAAATGGGAGGAAACGGTCTTCATAAAGGGGATGAAGGACGTTAGCCCATGTAAAATGCGAGGAAACGGTCTTCATAAAGGGGATGAAGGACGTTAGCCCAGGTAAAATGGGAGGAAACGGTCTTCATAAAGGGGATGAAGGACGTTAGCTCAGGTAAAATGGGAAGAAACGGTCTTCATAAAGGGGATGAAGGACGTTAGCTCAGGTAAAATGGGAGGAAACGGTCTTCATAAGGGGGATGAAGGACGTTAGGTCAGAAAAGTTCGAAGGAAACATTCTTCATTGTGTGGATCATGTTTCTTATCTCTGCGGACATGAAAAGAAGCACCAGAAAATTCTGGTGCTTGCTTGTTAATAGGATACTCCGGTACGCTTATGGGATTTTTCAAATTCTGTTGGATTTGGATCGAAATACTCTGCTGTGTATTGTGCGACGAAAGCATCGTCTTTAATGTATCCTGCTCCCCAGGTTGGATCCATGGTGAGCCAGTTTCCATCAACCTTTGCCTCTACCCAAGCATGCTTTTGTGGCCAAAATCCTCCAAAGGCATTTCCTTCTATTAATCGTGCTTCCACATTGCTGGCTCGTAATAAGGCAATCGTAAGGTAAGCATAATCCTGACAAATTCCCTTCTTTAACTCAAGAGTTTTTAATGCACTATCATCCCAGTTATAATTCTTTGTTTTATACTTTTCTACATCGTAGGAAATATTGCTTGCGACATATTTGTAAATGGCTTGTGCTTTTTCCCTGTCGGTTGTTAATCCGTTTGTTAACTGCCTAGCTTGCTCTATAATTTCTGGTGCATCAGACTCAACCCCGCGTGATGGTAGTAGATCACGCTGATCCTCAGAGGTAGACTCTACCTCAAATTTGGCAAATCCGAAATATCGAAATCGATCACTGTTTTCTTCCTTGATTTCAGGGACGCTAAGCATCACTTCATACGTTCCAGGTCCAAATCTTAAATAGAAGGAATTATTAAATGAGAAATCTTCTACAGGAATTACGTCTAGCGCTTCGTCTTCACCTTTTTTCGTTGTTACATAAATATGTGTGGTTTCGGGTCCAAATGAAGCTTTCGGGTCAATTGTTCCTTTAATCGTAAAAAGTCCATCCGATTCGACACCGCCAAATTGCGGATAATGGAGTGTGACACCTCGTTCTAGGTAAGTACTTGAAAAATCGATCGGTAGCATGGTTCGGTCGGACTCGTTATTAATAAGTATCTTTGTTGCTGGTTGATAATATTTTTCTCGCTCTTCATCAGGGACTAGAACTTCGAGTTCATGCACGCCTTTTCCATATAAAAGCGGGACATCAAAGGAAAATTGACCATCCACAATCGGCAATACGTGCGTCCAGGAATCGGAGTCTTTGGTTAGTTTAATCATGATGGTGTCGTTATTGGATAATGCTCCAGCATCTCCACTTAATGAGAAAATTTCTTCTTCCGTCACATATCCATGATCAAGATTCAGTAGTATTTCTGCTTCTTGACCAAAAGGAGAATACGTCACATCACGTTCAATGTCTGGGTTTACGTTATGAACTGTAAATGATGCAGTCTCATAATAATAGTCTTCACGATCTAAGCTTGGCACCTGTACTTTCACTTCATACTGACCTTCTCCATTAAAAAGGGAAATCTCTTGCTTAAACTTTCCTTCTTTAATCGGTACGTAGTATTCCTGTTCCGTTCCTGCAGGTCCCTCTTCGTTAGCCTGAACCTTGATCCATACATAATCAGACTTTATCTCTGAAAACTTCTCAATTGCACCTTCAACTATTACCTTTTTATTTACGGCAAATTCTTTATAAGTTGGTTTTTTTAATGTGACTCCAGCTTCCTTGCTATAAGATGTTAGCTCAATGGGTTGAAGTTCGAGTTCTTTGTTCTTTTCTTTCGCGAGCTTATCGTATTTATTTTCTTCTTTTTGAGTTTCCTCTGTTTTAGCATTACTTGTCTCAGAGTTGCTGCATCCTGAAATAAAAAGAATAATGCTTAGTAAACTGATGATAATAAATATGACAGGTGTTTTCTTTTTCATATATCCTCCTTTAAAACGACCGTTTACAAAGGTATTTACGTTAACATACTGGGTTAGGTTTCTGGGTCTTCCTCCTTATTTATGGTTTGTGATTTAATTCACAAAAAGTTCAATATTCCTATCACCCAAAGAACGTTTGGTAAAGTATATTAATAATATGTTAATAGTGTTATTCGCAAGGAGGACTAACAATGAAGAAAATCTTTTTCTTTACAACACTAATTGGATCAATCCTAACCCCTTATTTTGCACAAGCACATGTGAAGTGGTTCACAAAACTAGTGCCGCAAAAAGAAACCATTGAAAATATATTATCGCCTTTATTTCTATCTTTAGCACTACTTGCTGCAGTAGTTTTAGGGGTACTCACATTACTTATTCCAAGATTTGCTGAATGGAAGCAAATTAAGGTTTGGGATGACAAATTATCAAGTCTCAGAAAATATTCAAGATATTTGCTAAAATATGGGACAGCTATTGCTCTTATTTTGCAAATTATTAATGGAACATTATTTGCGCCTGAACTACACGTAAGTCAGATGGTATCCATTATTGCATGGATTAGCGTTGGATTCTTATTGATTCCACATCATATTGCAACAAAGATTGGTTCAGCGATTCTATTAGGATTATTTATTTATATTACTGCCGAACATGGTATTTTCTACATGCTTGATTACAGCTTTTATATCGCTATTATTGGAGTTTTACTTGTAGGAAAAACGAAACTTGAAAATGTAGGCTTTCCATTTTTATATTTAGGAACAGGGTTGTCACTATGCTGGGTGGCCGTTGAAAAATGGGTGTATCCAAGCATGTCGATGGACATTATTGTGAACCATCATGTTCCAACGTTTGGCTTTGCACCAGCGACTTTTATTGTAATGGCTGCATTTATTGAATTTGTAGTAGGTTATTTACTAGTGGTAGGTATCCTAAATAGAGTGTTAGGTCTTGTTGTTACAGTTATCTTTATTATGACGACCATGTTATTTGGTTTTACAGAAATTATCGGTCATTTTATGATTCATATTGTTTTAATTATTTTTATCATTGAAGGCGTATCTTTCTATAATCCACCTATTAAATGGCATAAAACAAAACTAGATCAGTTTATCTTTGTATTTTTAAATTTCTTGTTTGTACTAGCAACGATTGTCTTGGTTTACTATCGTTTTGGATGATAATTAATAATTCCTTGAAAGCTACCGTGTTTGGGTAGCTTTTTTTTCTATGTCATATAATCTGACATGTCCCTTGAACTGGTACTTTTATGCGTCTATACTTCAGAGTATAAAAGCATACAGGTTCTCGTTAAAATAATTGAGAACGAAAATGGCTCTCTAGGGTTCCGGTTGAAAAACGTCTGGTCCGAGAGAGAGCGTACAGTATATCTGTAGACACGGAGGGACAAAAGCCCGGGAGAATTTTTATGTAAAATTCTCCTGGGCTTTTGTTTTTTTTACACGAAATCCAATAAAGAAGGTGTAAGGGAATGAATAAAGGAACAGGATTAGTTAAATCACTGAAGTTACATCAAGTTGTATTTATGGGACTTGCTTGGATGACACCGATGATTTTCTTTACCGTTTATGGCGTTGCTTATGAGGCATCGAGTGGGATGATGGCGGCTGCCTATTTGACAGCCTTCATTGCGATCTTTTTCACTGCTTATAGCTACAGTTTAATGGTTAAGGCTTACCCCGTCTCAGGTTCCGCCTATACGTATACGAAGAGGGCAGTTCATCCAATGGCAGGCTTTCTTGTAGGTTGGGCTCTTCTTTTGGATTATATCTTCTCTCCTATTATAGCGATTCTTACATTTGGCATCTTTATGCATACTGAATTTCCTTCTATACCGGTTTTTGTTTGGATTATCATTATGAATATCATCCTGGCTATTGTTAATATCGTTGGCATCAAATCGGCTGCTCGGGTGAGTGGGATGTCTGTACTTGTTCAAATCGGGTTTATTCTCATTTTTTGTATTCTCGTTGCAAAGGATCTTTTAGCAGGTGGAACAGGTGCAAGCTCACTATTCTCCTTAACACCTTTCTTCGGCGAACATATGGCCTTAAGTGCCGTATTTTCCGGTGCAGCATTGATCTGTTTTTGCTTCCTCGGTTTTGATGCCGTGACAACGATGGCAGAGGAAACGATCGACGCAAAAAAGACGATACCAAAAGCAATCTTTCTTATTGTGATAATAGCCGTAACGATGTACACAGCAATATCTTATTTGACGCAACTTGCTTATCCAGATTTTACTTTTACCAATCCTGATAATGCAGCCTATAATCTTGTTCAATTAGTAGGTGGCAATTTATTCAGTTCTCTTTTTATCATGGTTCTTATGGTTGCAACCTTTACACAAGGGGTATCTTCTGTAACGAGTGTGAGCCGATTTTTATACGCACTTGGAAAGGAATCGATTCTTCCAGGTAAAATATTTACAAGCATTCATCCTAAATACAAAACACCTTTTGCCAATATCATTTTGGTAGCGATTATTTCCTTTTCTGCGGTGTTCATTAGTCTAGATACTGCTGTCATGTTTGTAAGCTTCGGTGCCTTAACCGCATTTATATTTGTCAATTTATCAGTGATTGCTCATTATTATGTGAAATTGAAAAAACGCTCATTAAAAGACACATGCTTCTATCTTGTTTTCCCGCTTGTCGGGGCTAGTTTTATCGGCTGGCTGTTAACCTTGCTTGATAAGAATACTTTAACAGCAGGCGTCATCTGGGTGGCTATAGGATTTACGTATCTCTTCTTAAAGACTGAATGGACCAAAACGAAGGAACGTAAAATCGCTTTGTCTTTTCATCAAACAGCGATTAAGAAAAACATTGTTAGATAGTCTGACACTTTCATTGTTATCTATCTTTTCTGATAGTTATACTAATTACAACAACATACAGGTTTCCACATCCTGTTGGAAACGAAAAAGCTTTCTAGGGTTCCGGTTATATACGTCAGGTCCGAGAGAGAGCGTACAGCACCTGCTGCTGTATACACGGAAGGATAAAAGCCTGGGAGATGAATGATCTCCTAGGCTTTTATCCTTTTTTATTTTAAAGGAGGCTACATGATGAGTAAGGTACTAACAAAAGTAATTCCTGCTGGTGGAAAATGGTCAACAAAAATTAAAAGTGGAAAACAACTAACCTTTACTGCTCTTGGAGATGGAGCCAATCTTTCTCTTCTTTTATATAACGCAGATGACACATCAGAGCGTTACAATATGCCGGATACTTTAAAGGCTCAGCATACCGCTCACTTAACGACGGGAAACGTCTTGATGAGTGACAATGGAAGAGTATTAGCTAGTATGATTGATGATTCTCTTGGCTGGCATGATACGATATCAGGCTATGCAACACGCCTTATGATCGACGAACGATTTGGGAAGACCACCTATCAAGAACAAAGAAATGATTGGTATCGAAGTGGGGAAGAAAACTTTGCGGTTGAATTGTTCCGAAATGGTTTAACGAACAGAGATCTGATCCCCGTTGTAAATTTATTTTCAAAAGTATCTTGCAAGGAAGATGGTTCCCTTCATTTTGCCTCAAGTCATTCCAAGAAGGGTGACACCGTTACATTGAGAGCCGAAATGGACGTTCTTATGATCTTATCCAACACGCCAAACCCGCTTGACCCAAGTTCAAATTATCCTTCTGTTCCAGTCGAGATAACGATCACCGATGCAGCTCCTGTAGAGGAGAACGATATTTGTGTGAACCATCGTCCGGAAAACCGTCGTGCATTTGAGAACACATGGGATTACGCATTGTTAACGAAAGGAGGAACAAATTAATGGCCACTTTACAATACAGAGTTAGTGAAAGAAAGGAAGAGGAAGCGATTGATAACTATATTGTTCCTGCTGGAGAAGGGTGGACACAAATCCTAGAACCAGGACAGGTGTTACGAATTGTTGATTTAGAAGGAAATCAAGCAGCAGACACCTTATTCTACGATGCTGATCATCCAACAGACCATTATAGTGCGATCAATACGATTCAACAACAGGGAAATGTGTATTTAACCTCTGGTTCTGTTCTAGTTTCAGAGTCTGGGAAAGAACTGGTTGAGATTGTTGCTGATACATGTGGACGCCACGACACGCTTGGTGGAGCTTGTTCCGCCCAAAGTAACACGGTTCGCTATTCTCATGACACACTTCCAATGCATAACTGTCGAGATACGTTTATGCTTCAACTCTCAAAGTATGGAAGCCAATTTAACAAACGGGACTTAGCGCCAAATGTAAATTTTTTTATGAATGTTCCTGTTACGCCAGAAGGTGGATTAACGTTTGAAGATGGTGTATCCGCTCCAGGATATTATGTAGAAATGCAAGCAGTCAGTCGGACGCTTGTCCTTATTAGCAACTGTCCACAATTAAATAACCCGTGTAACGCCTATAATCCAACTCCTATTCAACTACTAATCTGGGATAAATAACATAGAGAGGAGCTCCAACCATGTTCAAGAAAGTACTTATAGCAAACCGTGGAGCGATTGCGGTTCGAATTGAAAGAACGCTAAAAAAACTAAACATATCATCGGTTGCGGTGTATACAAAAGCAGACCAAGATAGCCTTCATGTCGATCATGCGGATGAAGCAGTATTAATTGGTGAAGGTGCTGCTAAAGATAGCTATCTCAATGCCGAACTCATTTTAAAAACAGCTCTTGAAACAGGAGCAGAAGCGATACATCCAGGATATGGGTTCCTCAGTGAAAATGCTGATTTCGCCCGTGCTTGTCAAAAACATGGAATCATCTTTATTGGTCCTACTCCTGAGCAAATGGAGCTGTTTGGTTTAAAGCATTCAGCTCGTGAAATAGCAGTGAAGGCAGGCGTTCCGCTTTTACCGGGAACATCCTTAATCACGAAAGTTGAAACCGCAGTCGTGGAAGCAGAAAGAATTGGATATCCTGTTATGCTTAAAAGTACGGCAGGAGGTGGAGGAATTGGCATGCGTGTCTGTGCAGATGAATCTGCACTAACAGATGCCTTCGATTCGGTCTGTCGCCTTGCAGAAACGAATTTTAACAATGGAGGAGTCTTTTTAGAAAAATATATTCAAAAAGCACGCCATGTGGAGGTTCAAATTTTTGGAAATGAGTATGGTGAAGTGGTCGCATTAGGAGAACGTGATTGCTCCATTCAACGTCGTAATCAAAAGGTGGTAGAGGAAAGTCCAGCGCCATGTTTATCTCCGGCTGTTCGTGAGGAAATGCTAGCTGCTTCTAAACGATTAGCAGAGGAAGTAGGATACAGAAGTGCAGGAACGGTTGAATATTTGTATGACCCAGAAGCTGAGAAGTTTTACTTTCTTGAAGTAAATACCCGCCTTCAGGTAGAACACGGTGTGACCGAAGAAGTACTAGGTCTTGATCTAGTCGAATGGATGGTTCGTGAAGCCGCTGGTGAGCTTCGTGATCTAAATACTTTGTATACCTCTCCGAGAGGGCATAGTATTCAAGCTCGGATTTATGCGGAAGACTGTCTAAATGATTTTCGTCCGAGCGGTGGCCAATTGGATCAAGTTCGATTTTCAGAGGATGCTCGGATTGAAACTTGGGTAAGAGATGGCTTAACCGTTACTTCTCTGTATGACCCAATGCTTGCCAAAATTATTGTTCATGCGGACACACGTGAACAAGCCATTAATCAGTTAAGTCAAGCGTTACAGGATACAAGACTATACGGTGTCACCACCAACTTACAATATGTACAGTCTCTGTTAGAGGAAGAAGAATGTCGTTCTGGACGTGTGCATACTCAAATGTTGAAAAAATTTTCACCAGCGGAGTGTGCCATTGAAGTATTGGATGGTGGGATCCAAACAACTGTTCAAGATTGGCCAGGACGAGTGGGGCACTGGGATGTGGGAGTTCCTCCTTGTGGTCCGATGGATCCTTTCTCCTTCCGAATCGGAAATCAGTTGCTAGGGAACGATTCTCATGCCGCTGGATTAGAGCTAACTTTAAGAGGGGGCTCTTACCGTTTCCGTGGAGATATCGTTTTTTGCTTAACCGGATCAGATATGAAAGCTACATTGGATGATATTCCTGTTCCTACCTACAAGGTGGTCACTGCCAAGCGCGGTCAAATTCTTACATTTGGTGAAGCTACACAAGGAATGCGCACTTATTTGCTAGTGGCAGGTGGGTTCGATATGCCCCTCTATTTAGGAAGTGCCTCCACCTTTACGCTTGGAGGGTTTGGTGGACACGGTGGGCGTGCCCTTCGAACAGGAGATGTGTTACGCGTTCATCCTTGTGCTACGCCTCCCAATCAAGAGCTTTCCATCTCTCAACAGCCTATGTTAACAAAAGAATGGACAATAGGTGTTATTCCTGGTCCACACTGTACAGAAGAGTTTTTATTACCAGAGTATTTAATACAGTTGACAGAAATAAGCTGGGAGGTTCATTTTAATAGCTCTCGTACAGGTGTCCGTTTAATTGGTCCTGCTCCACTTTGGGCTCGAGAAGACGGAGGAGAGGCGGGATTACATCCTTCAAATATACATGACAACGCGTATGCGATAGGGACATTAGATTTAACCGGAGATATGCCGATCTTACTTGGTCCTGATGGTCCGAGTCTTGGCGGGTTTGTTTGTCCAGTGACAACAGCATCAGCAGAATTCTGGAAACTTGGCCAGCTTCATGCAGGTGACCGCGTCCGCTTTCAGCTTTTAACGCTAGAAGAGGCGGAACAACTAAGAAAATCACAAGAATTGTTTTTAAAAAATATAGGGGATTACTCAGTACCTACATTGCCAGAAGAAACGAAGCTCCTGTCTCCAAGTTATCCTGTACTCGTTCAAAACGAAGAAAGCCGTTTTCCAATGACCATTCGTGCGGCGGGAGATGAACATATTCTCATTGAGTATGGCGACATGGAGTTAGATCTGCTGCTCCGTTTTCAAATTCATGCATTGATGGATAGGATTCAAGATCGTAAGGATATTCCGGTTTTAGACTTAACACCAGGGATTCGTTCCTTACAAGTGCATTTTGATGCATCCAAAATATCGACCTTTGCTATTTGTGCATTAATTGAAGGTATCAACCGAGAGTTACCTCCGTTAGAGGAGATTGAAGTACCGTCCCGTGTGGTTCGACTTCCTCTTTCATGGGATGATCCGGCTACACAGCTTGCCATCGATCGTTATCAAAAAAATGTCCGACCGGATGCTCCTTGGTGTCCAAGTAATTTAGAGTTTATTCGACGAGTGAATGGTCTAGAACAAATAGAAGATGTGAAGAAGACGGTCTTTGATGCGAGCTATTTAGTGCTAGGTCTTGGGGACGTGTACTTGGGTGCACCTGTTGCCACCCCAATTGATCCAAGACATCGATTGGTAACGACAAAGTATAATCCTGCTCGAACATGGACTCCGGAAAATGCAGTTGGAATTGGTGGCGCTTATATGTGTATCTATGGAATGGAGGGACCAGGCGGGTACCAGTTTGTTGGACGTACGGTTCAAGTGTGGAATCGAGTTCGTGAAACAAAGAGCTTTACAGAGAAAAAGCCATGGTTACTTCGTTTCTTTGACCAAATTCAATTTTATCCAGTCAGCACAGAAGAGCTTTCAGTCATGAGAGAGGAATTCCTAAGAGGACGTTTTGAAGTAGATATTACCGAGACAACCTTTAATCTTGGAGAGTACTTAGCGTTTTTGGATTCGATTAAAGAGAGTACAGAAGAGTTCCGACAAACGCAGGAAGCAGCATTTAAGGCGGAGCGTGAGAGCTGGAAAGAACTTGGTCTTGCTGAGTATATTTCGGAACAATCGGTGTCCGAAACGGTTGAAGAAGAATTGCCACAAGGGGTTGAAGCGGTTCGTTGTACGATGCCAGGCAGCGTGTGGAAAGTCCTGGTTTCTCCCGGTGATTCAGTAAAGAAAGGCGATGTATTAATGATTGAGGAGAGTATGAAGATGGAATTTCCTCAACATGCTCCGTTTGATGGATGGATTCAATCTGTCCACGTATCACCAGGGGATGAAGTTCATGCGGGACAACTGTTTGTCTCCATTACAAAAGAAAATCGGGGGATAGCCAATGAAAACGATGAACACGCCAAAGCTACTATCCATTCATAATCTAAGAGAAAAATATAAATCTAACGAGTTTACTCCAGAAAAGCTTATTCAAGAGATTATCCAACGAAGTGAAGCTGACAAAGAGATGAATATTTGGATCACTCCGCCATCAATGGAATTGATTCAGCCTTACTTAGATAACTTGAAAAAAATCGACCCAGAGAAAGCTCCTCTCTGGGGAATCCCCTTTGCAATCAAAGATAATATAGATTTAGCAGGTGTGCCAACAACAGCTGGTTGTGCTGAGTTTGCTTATACTCCTGTAGAACATGCGACAGTAGTAAAACGGCTCATTGACGCTGGCGCCATCCCGGTTGGAAAAGCAAATCTGGATCAATTCGCCACCGGCCTTGTCGGAACCCGAAGTCCTTATGGCGAAACAAAGAACGCTCTGAATTCTGAATTAATTAGTGGGGGCTCAAGCTCAGGTTCAGCCGTTTCAGTTGCCAGGGGGCAAGTAGCCTTTGCTCTAGGAACGGATACAGCAGGGTCCGGCCGTGTACCAGCTGGGCTAAATAGATTGATAGGATTTAAACCCAGTCTTGGTGCTTGGCCAACGAAAGGGGTAGTTCCAGCCTGTGCGAGTATAGACTGTGTCACGGTGTTTACTCATACTTTATCTGATGCAGAACTCGTTGACGAGATTGTAAGAGGCTTTGATGAAGAAGATCCATGGTCAAGGGAGCTTGTGAGTAAGCCTAAAACTTTACCTGAAAAAATCTACTTTGTGCAACAGCCACACCGTTTCTTTGGACCATTTGCAGCTGAATATCAAAAAGCTTGGGAAGCAGCTATTTTACAATTGGAAGAGCTAAATATTCCAATTGAATACATTGATGGAGACTATTTATCTGAAGCTGCTAGCGTTTTATACGATGGTCCGTGGGTGGCAGAACGCTGGGCTGACTTAGGTGATTTTATTACTGAAAAAAATGGAGCAGCTTTTCCTGTAACTGAGACCGTTTTACGCTCGGGGGCGAAGCCAGAGTACGATGCGGCATCCGTTTTTAAAGCCATGCACAAACTTCAGATGTATAAACAAATGGCTCACCAGCAGTTTAAAGACGGTGTTCTCGTTATGCCTACCTCTGGTGGAACTTGGGCAAGAGAGGAAGTAAGAAGTAACCCGATAGAAACCAATAGTGCGATGGGATTGTACACCAATCATTGTAATTTATTAGATCTTTGTGCCATAAATATCCCGACCGATGATGCTGCCAGAAACCTTCCATTTGGAATCACTCTTTTTTCTACAAATCTGAATGAGCACTTTATTACAGGATTAGCCGATTTACTTCTTCATGGAAATCGTTCTGATTCAAAGAAAACTTCAACACTAGTAGCCGTTTGTGGTTTGCATATGAGAGGCTTTCCATTAGAGAAGCAAATGATCGAGCATCATGCCACCTTTGTAAGAGAAGCTAAAACCGCTTCAGTCTACAAACTAGTAAAACTTGATACGGTCCCCCCTAAACCAGGACTTATTCGAACGAATGACGAGGGAGCTTCTATTGAATTGGAACTTTGGGAGATGCCTCTTTCAGAATTCGGGAAATTTGCCCTTTTGATTCAAGCTCCACTTGCAATGGGGAAGGTACAGCTTGAGGATGGAACAGAAGTGCCAGGGTTTGTTTGTGAAGCGAGTGGTGAGAAGTTTGGAAATGATATCACACACTTAGGTGGGTGGAAATACTTGAATAATATATAAATTGAGTCGAATTCGAACCCTTTGCATCTAATGCAAGGGGCTTTTTTTTTAGGAGAGAAATTTGTTGTTGCTAATTTATTCCACGGGCTTTTATTAACATATCTCTATTTCGACCGATATATAATAAAAGATTACACTATAGGGGCTCATTATGGATAAAACATTGAAATGGCAGTATGGAAAGATCAGTATGATTATCCTCCTATTTATTGTCTCTGAGTTGATTGAGTTTTTTATTCCACATAATTCTATTGTATTTAAGGTTACTCATTATTTTCTTGTTGTAGTGATTATCATTCTATTATTATTTTTAACAAAACGAATCAATAAGCATTCAACCGATTTAAACGAGACGAATCAACGGCTTAGTACAATTTTTGAAACATTAGACGTGGCGATTTGGTCCATGAACTTAAAAACCAATAAACTTCTAATCACTCCTGGAATTGAAAAGTTATACGGCTACCCTTTATCTGATTTTTACCAGAACACCGAGCTATGGAGGGACACCATTGTAGAAGAAGATTCTCCTGTGCTTGAGGTAAGAAAGAGAAAAATAGAGAAAGGTGAAGCGGTCACTAGTGTGTACCGTATTCGTCGTCTAAATGGGGAGATTCGTTGGATTCAGGATAGAGGGATTCCTGTACTAGATACGAGGGGAACATTAATCGATTTTACAAGTGTATTATTTGATATTACAATTCTCAGAGAAAGCGAAGAACGTTATCGTAGCTTAGTGGAAATGTCACCCACTTTTATCGCCATTATTAATAGCGGTAAGTTGGATTATTTAAATCTTGCAGGTTTTCAGCTATTGGGTATCTCAGACGAACAGTCGATAAACAATGAACCGATCACAAGATTTATGAGGATGGAAACGATTAGTGATATAAAAAATAGAATGTTAAAGCACCATTTTGAGAGAAATTTAATCAGTTATGAGACAGTGATTACTGATATACATGGAAAAGAAATAGCGGTCGAACTTTCTGTATCTCCGATTAAAATCGAGGGACGTCCTGTGTTTCAAGTTATTGGTAAGGACATTACGGAGAGGAAAAAAGCAGAAGAAACGATTCATAATATGGCTTATTATGATACGTTAACAGGGTTAGGAAATAGAAATAAACTAAAAGAACAATTAGTTCATGCCACTTCCTTATCTACGAAATTTGCTGTTCTGTTTCTTGATTTAGACAGATTTAAAGTAATTAATGATACGAAAGGTCATTCCACTGGCGATTTAATACTACGTGATGTAGCCAAACGGTTACATACGATTATTGGGAAAAAAGGATCTGTGTTTAGGCATAGTGGCGATGAATTTATCGTGGTTTTAACTTGTCATGAAGTACAAGAAATGGAGCAAATAGCAAATACCATTCTACAAAATTTTAATATCCCCTTTGAAATTAGAGGAGAAGAGTACTATTTAACAACTAGCATTGGAATTAGTCGCTACCCTGAAGATGGCGAAGATCAAGAGAGTCTAATAAAGCATGCAGATACAGCCATGTATTTGGCCAAGGAACATGGGAAAAATAATTATCAATTTTATACCTCTCAGCTTGATGAGATAAAACTAAGACGGTTAGACTTGGAGAATGGGTTAAGAAAGGCGATTGAGTTAAATCAATTCTCGTTATTTTATCAACCTAAATTTCATCTGGAAAGTAAGGAGATTGTGGGTACTGAAGCTCTGTTGCGATGGTTTCATCCGACTTTAGGGGTAGTGTCTCCAATAGAATTTATTCCTCTTGCAGAAGAAACAGGGATGATTGTTGATATTGGAAAATGGGTACTAATAGAAGCCGTTAGGCAAAATAAGAAGTGGCAAGATACTGGGCTAAAACCAGTATCAGTGGCTGTCAATATTTCGGTTAGGCAATTGCTAGAGGAAGATTTCATTGAGTTCGTAGAAAACACTCTAACAGAGTATAATCTAGAAGCTAAGTTTTTAGAGTTGGAAATTACAGAAACCATCATGCAAGACATTGAAAATTCCATCCTTGTATTAAATAAACTAAAGGATTTAGGTATTAGCCTTGCAATTGATGACTTTGGTACGGGTTACTCTTCTCTAAGCTATTTAAAACATCTTCCCATTGATACAATTAAAATCGATAAATCCTTTTTAGATGATTTAGAAAAGGAAGCAGGGACGAATTCGATCGTTAAAGCCATTATTGAAATGGGAAGAACTTTAAAATTTGATGTCATTGCAGAAGGAATCGAAACAGAATTCCAAGCAAAGTATTTAATTAGTAACTATTGTGTTCATGGCCAAGGGTATATTTTCAGTAAACCCGTAAGGTCAGAGGAAATTGAAACCCTGCTAGTGTAAATGAATATTGCAGCCTAGGCTGCAATATTTTTTTTCTAGAGGCATGACGAAAGGAGTAAAAGATTGGAGAAGCAAGGGGTTATATCAATGGGTGAGGCTTTTGTGGATTTTATCTCCCAAGATCAGACGAATACAAATTATCAGCGACTATTAGGAGGAGCCACTGTCAATGTGGCGGTAGGAGTTCGAAGGTTAGGGATTCCTTCTTATTATTTGTGTAAGCTTGGGATGGATGAAACGAGTGTATTTGTGAAAGAAGAAATGGAAAAGGAACAAGTTAATCTTTCGTATTCTACTTACCAGGCCTCTAAAAAGATTTGCTCAGTATATGTTCATGTAAATGATCAAGGTGATCGATATTTCCACTCATACATAAATGAAACACCTGATGACTGGATCACAGCAGAAGAACTAGACAAAGAGTTGTTCAATCTAAGCAAACTATTCTACTTTGGATCAGGCACCCTTTTCCATCCAGTAGCAAGAAAAACAACCGAACAAGCTCTTGCGTTTGCTAGAGAAACGAATATGCAAGTTGCATTTGATACTAACATTCGGTTGAAACGCTGGGAAAGTGAAGAGCAGTGTAGAGAAGTGATTCTCTCCTATGTAAAAAAGGCTGATATCGTTAAAATGGCGGAGGATGAATTACTGTTTTTAACAAAATCGGACACATTTGAGCAAGGACTGAAAAGCATATCCAATATGAATATCCCTTTTCTTTTTATTACAAAAGGAAAGGACGGAGCTTTTGCGAGCCATGAAGATATTCAGGTGAACGTTCCAGGTATTGAAGTTAAAGCGGTTGATACGACGGGTGCAGGTGATGCTTTTATGGCCGCTCTATTATCTCGATTTCATGACAAAGGAGTACCTGAGAACAAAGCTTTGTTAGAGGAGTATACAAGCTATGCAAACCTTGCAGGTGCTATGTCAACAACCCGATTTGGATCACTTTAAAGTAAAAAACGCCAATACCCTGTGGATACTGGCGTTCATTTCTTACTTTTTACTTAGTCTATCGATTTCTACTTCTGGCTCTAACGAATTACTCACTTCTTCTACGATAATATCTTTAGGAACCGTGAAAGTTGCGGTTCCTTTAATATTCTCCGAAGAAGCACCGACCTTCACTGTATAAACACCTTTTTCTACGATCCATTGGTTTTTCTCTTCATCAAAGGAGGCTAGATCTTTCGCATTTAAGTCAAACTTTAACAGTTCGCTTTGATTTGGTTTTAACTCTTTTGTTTTTCCAAATGCCTTTAATTCAATTTCAGGTTTTTCAAGCTTTCCGTCTGGAGCTGATACATAGACTTGAACTGCTTCTTTTCCTGATACTTTTCCTGTATTTTTTATATTAGCAAATACGGTAATTTGGTCTTGGAATTTCCCAGCGTTATTCACTCGAATATTGCTGTAATCAAAGTTTGTATAAGACAATCCATATCCAAATTCATAGGCAGGCTTGACATTAAAAGTTGAGTGATAACGATAACCGACATAAATGTCTTCTTCATACACAACCTGTGTAGGATTTTCGGCTGGTGTTCCAGGGAAGTTTTCAGCAGAAGGAACATCCTCATATTTTACAGGGAAGGTGGTTGCTAGCTTTCCAGAAGGATTTATCGCTCCAGTTAATACATCGGCTACTGCATCTCCTGCTTCCTGTCCTGGTTGCCAAGCCAGGAGGATGGAATCTACTTGATCTCTCCAGCTTGCTACTTCAACAGGTCCGCCGATATTCAGGACAACCGCTACTTTCTTTCCAGCATCATGATATGCTTTTGAGACGTTTTGAATCATGGCTTTTTCCGTATCTGTTAGGAGGTAATCACCTTTTACATTCTTACGGTCCACACCTTCACCAGAGTTTCTTCCAATAACAATGACCCCAATATCTGATTCATCCTCGATTGTTTTAATCTGATTCGTATCTAACACCATCTCAGGAATGACTGGTATTTCTTTTCCGAAATCCTCACCCCATGGACTTGGCTTAATTTTGTATTCTTCCATTTGTCTTAACTCGCTAATATAGTGGCTATATTGATTCACAAGATCTTCGTGGAGTGAATATCCTGCATGCTTTAATCCGTCTACAATAGACACTGTATAAGCAGCATTTACATCTCCACTACCTGTTCCACCCTTTACCGTTTCAATCTGTGCGGTACCGAATAACGCAACTTTGTTTTCCTGCTTAAGTGGAAGTGCATTCTGATTATTCTTTAATAGAACCATTCCATCCGCCGCAGCTTGACGAGCCACTTTGGCATGTGCTTGCAGGTCTGGATTGTCAGAATGGTTATAGTTTTTAAAGCTAGGAGATTCAACGACGAAGTTTAAGATGTTCTTAACATTTCGATCCAATAATTTTTCGTCTAAGCTTCCGTCTTTTACCGCATTAGCAATTCTTTCTGAGCTTTGAGGGAAACCAGGCATAATCTGATCATTTCCTGCTCTCATTTGGGCAACAGGATCTGTTCCAGCAAACCAGTCCGTCATCACATAACCATCATAGCCCCAGTCTCCTCTTAAGACAGTTGTCAGCAATTCTGCATTTTGAGATGCTGGTGTCCCATTTATCAGATTATAGGAACTCATGACCGCTTTAGGATGAGATTCCTTTACGGCAATCTCAAAGCCTTTTAGATATAACTCTCTTAGCGCTCTTTCAGAAACGATCGTATCAATAGTAAAACGATTGGTTTCTTGATTATTTGCTGCATAGTGTTTAATAGTAGCACCCACTCCATTTGATTGGACACCATTTACTAGGGCAGCAGTCATTTTCCC
Organism: Robertmurraya korlensis; assembly: GCF_023715225.1. Taxonomy (GTDB): domain Bacteria; phylum Bacillota; class Bacilli; order Bacillales; family Cytobacillaceae; genus Robertmurraya_A. Next base: position 108,791 of record NZ_JAMBNS010000003.1, on the reverse strand, counting down.
TGCAATTAACGGATCCTCAGAAAAATATTCAAAGTTTCTACCGGTTAATAGGTTACGATGAAGGTTTAGAGCAGGTGCTAGTAATACATCGACACCGTATTCCTTCACTTCATTCCCTTGTGCTTGCCCAACCTTATTTACTACACTCGTATCCCAAGTGGATGCCAACGAGGTAGCAATTGGAAAGGCCGTAGTATAATACGTTTTTGATTCTCCAGGACGTGTTGGACTAATTCTCAACCCTGCTGGTCCATCCGCATAATACATGGCAGGAATTCCTAATCTTTCAATCGCTGGTGTTCCTCCAACCGCACCTTGAACGGGAAGTTTTGGAATCGTCATTCCAGGCATGCCTACACCTACTACAAGTTTTGCCTTTTCTTCCACCGTCATAGCGGCGATGACAGCATCAATGGAAGCCTTGTCTACTAATTGTGGCACTTCATTTTGTTTTATTTGTACGGTCTTTGACACTTCTTGTTCTGCTGCAAATGCTCCTGTTTGAAAACTAAATCCGGATAAAGCAATACCTGTTGCTAATGCAATGGAAGTCAATTGTCTTTTTCGTTTCTTCATCTTTTTTAACATCTTGTTCCCCCCCATAAATACGCAATCAAGTTTGGTAACGCTTTCAAAAGTAATTCTACCAACTAAAGTGTGAATTTTTTGAAGTTTTAAAAAGGATTAATTTAGTTTTACTAGTAATTTTTCAATGCAAAATCTACTGAAAATGGCCATACGACAGCGTTCACTTATAATCGACAGAATTAACGTCTCATTTTTACCAGTAACGAAGATAATATGGGTTTTTTAGAGTTTCAAGTAAATAAAAAATAAGCATTAGCACAATACAGTAAAGGGTTCCGTTTTCGGATACTTTCTTATTAAAATTCACGAGAAAAGACGTATGAATTGGCATAAAAAGAGGGTCAAAACTTATGTCATTTGCAGTGCCGTTCTGAGTACCGATTTTATTGATCTTGATAAGCGGTCGATAAAAAGTTGCTGTTTTCCACATCTAGGTTCAAGAGGGGCCGCACTTATCGGTTGGGGATCAGATTAACCATTCGAGCTGATCAATAGACGGAGAAATTCCGCTTAATTAGAAATTCTTTTTAAAAAAGGCTTAAATAGACGGAGAGATTCCGCCTATTGGCTCGAAAAATACGAAAATAGGAGATTTTGCTTTGCTTTAGCGGAAAAACTCCCCTTATTTACCCCAAAACGAGGCTCCATTCTGCAACTAACCGGAAATTCTCCGCTTAGTTTACTTTTGCTAGTTACTCGATTAAGGACAAAACATCTTACTTTATAAAGGTGTAAGTTTAATCTAAAAATCCACGAAAAACCTCATAATGATGCACTACGGTGAACCGTATCACAGGTAAGTGAGGTTTTATGTAATCTTGTTTTTGTATTCATAATAAAGAAACTCACCAATTATGATCTGCCTCGTAAATATTAGATACCATTCTGTCATTTCGGTACGTATTTTAAGAAAAGCACTTCAAAACGGAACTCTTTAACAATACAGTGTCTGCTTTATCTGTTTAATTTTCTTTTACCTCTGATAAATTCACCTTTTCCGGTCGTATCCAAAAGGTCCCCGAAACTAAGAAAATCCCACTAACTAAAAACACAGACATAATACCAGCTGAGGCACCAATCACTCCAAAGAAAAGAGGAGCGATCAGCTGTGATAGGCGATTCGTGGTTAATCGTAGTCCGAGAACTTCTCCGGTCCTTGATTTAGGCGACGCATTATACGTCGTTGTCATAGAGAGAGGTTGACCACAACCCAAGCCCAATCCCATAAGGGAGCTCAAAATGCCCATAAAAATCATATTCTCTGAAAAAGGCATAAGCAGAAACGAGGTTCCAGCAACAATGATAGAAGTAAGAAGGACCCTATCTCTTCCCATCCCCTCTATTAATTTTGGTAGAAATACGCGCACAACAATCATTGCTAGTCCTTGAAGGGCTATAATGATGCCTATCATGGAATCAGACATTTGGAAGCTTTTTGCATACAGAGGAAAATAGGCAACAAAAATATCTCTTGAGTACAGTACTAGGGCACTTGAAAACAAGGCTTTTTGTAATAATGGATTTTGTAATAGCTTAATAGAAGAAAGAATTCCATAATGATTAGCAGAAGTTTGTCTTTTGATTACCGGGAGGAAAAAAGTAAAAATCACTGGCACGATCCCAATTAGAATGGAAAGCAGAAAAGAAAACGAATATGAAATATGCTCCGTAACAAATCCTCCGATGATAGGCCCAATTAATGCTCCTGTTGCTACTGCCATGCTAAGCATACTAAAGTAGTGGTCACGATTCTCCTTTGTTGCACTATTTCCTAGGACATTCTGTAAGGAAACAGGGATAAATACACTTCCAATTCCTACAAAAAATTGGCTCACAAACAAGGCCCACATGCTTGGGAAACTCAATGGAATAGCCATCCCCACAAGTATTGAAAATAAACCAATGAAAACAGGGATGCGATCTCCAAGTTTATCCGCTAATTTACCGGCTTGAATCGCAAATATGAGCGGAAATAAGGCAAATGCGGCCGTAAGGACACCTATTTCAAGGGGAGAAGCTCCTAGCTCTGAGGCATAAAGCGTGATCACAGGTCTCGTCATATTGATAACGGTCTGAAATCCTAATGTAATGATAAATACAATTCTTAAAACCAACCCTATCACCTCAATCTGAAAAAAACTTCATTGTAGTCTAAGACATACTTTAAGTATACTCTTCATTTGACAGAGTAAAAATTAGGAAAATCCAATCAAGTTTGATAATAAAAATGAATCCCCTACTATCTGTCTTAAAAATGTGTACACAATCGTAAGAATCACTCACTATCGTTAAATGGTAGAGAGGGAGTAAGATATTTTTATAGGAGACCGGTCCCTCCAGTATTGAAAGCGCCTAATAAAATATCTGAGAGGAAGTGCTGTGTTGAAGAAATCCCGTCTATTTAAAATAGGGAGAAAATCACTATCCGTTTTGCTCATTACTTCATTAACTGCGAGTATGGTTGGATTTAAAGCTCCAATGAAACAAGCAGAAGAGAAGATCGTTTTTAATAACCAGGTGGGTGGGGTATTTGATGGAATGCCGCTGTTTGACGGAGTTCCTGACCATCTAGATGAGTATGTTGATGCATATTTTGCATACACAGGTCTAGAAGGACCAGCTGTATATGCAACAGGTTCAAGAAACCATTACACCTTACAACGTGGAGCCAATAAAGGCAAGGTGATTCCTGGTGCTCTTTCAGCAGCAGATAATGTCCAAGGGGTATCAACGGATTTCCCTGCTTTAGTAGGAATGGGGCAAACCTGGAACAAAGAACTGCTTACGGATATTGGTAAAGTAGTAGGAAGTGAAAAAATTAGCACATTAAAAGTAAAGCAAGGGGAGTCTAATATTCACGGTGGAACAGATCCTTCTGCGACGGTTGCATTTACGGTTGTGAGTGATATGAGAATTAACCCGTTAAGCGGTCGATTTGATGAAGGGTTTTCTGAAGATGTTCACATGGCTGCTACGATGATTGATAATATGGCAGCAGGACTTAGTGGGACTGACCAGGAAAAAAGTGAAGATGGCTTTTGGATGCGTGCAGCTGTTGGAACGAAACATTACTCTGTATATAATGCACAGTGGTTCCGACAGACGGCAAATAATAGTGCTGGTGCCAGATCAATTTTCGAATATCAAACAAAAAGTCCATTGAAAGCATTAAGCTCAGGTTCAGTTGCAGGGGTAATGACTTCATTTGGACGAACGAATGGTATTCCAAACATTCTTTCACCATACCAAATTCATGCTAATAATCACTCGAAGTACGGTGTGTATAGCTCTCCTGATTTTAATGGGGATGCACTTGTTTTTGGGGCAAATGGGCAAGGAAATGGTTATGATACGCAATATGCAACGGATCGAACGGCTGCAACCATCTTAATGATTTTAGCTGATGCGAATGCTGGACGTCCTGGGCCAAATCCTCAAAATGCATTAGACGATGTGGCCGCTGTAGTTGACGCAGTTGAAGAAGGGAAATACGGTGTAACAAAAGAGGATTTAATCGATGCAGCTCGTCCGCATGTGAATCAAATGGTTCGCGTGGGTATTTTTAACGAAGTAGATGAAAATGGAATTCCAAAGAACTATCCGTTTGCTCAAGAGGCGAAAGATGTTAGGGAGGAACTAGCTACATATAGCGATCCTGAACATCAAAAAGTTGCATTAAGAGCTGCTCAAGAAAGTATCGTTCTTCTAAAGAATGATGGAGCACTTCCACTCGAGAAAAACAAGAAGGCATCCGTTTCCGGAGTCTATGCAGATTCAAGGTTTAAAACCACCTACTCAGCAAGAACTACACCGAATATTGACAACTCTGGAATCTCACCACTATTAGCCATTATCAAGGCGAATGGTTCCAATAATGTTTCCTACGATCCAGCGATAGAAGTGGTTGCATTAAAATCAAAGCTGAATGGGCAGACAGTTACAGCTGACGAAAATGCAGCAGATGTAACAAAGGGTTCTCAGCTTGTAACTACAACTGAACCATTAGATGTGAATAACCCTGCTCATTTATTTGAAGTGTATGATTGGGGCCAAAAAGGGTATAGCTTACGTTCCGTATTAAACGGAAAATGGATAACGTCACCTACAGCTGCTAATGCATCTGTCGAAAATACAAATGCAACGGCATTAAACTTAACCAATAATGACTGGGATCTTGCCCAAATGTTAGGGAATACAAGTGCGATTCCCCCAACCATCCGAGTGGAGGAAAATGCAGATCAGACGGTTTCCCTTGTAGCAAATGGGTACAGAACTGGATTCTCAGGTGATTTCACGAATTGGTATTATTCCAACGGACGAGTGATTACAACTGGCTCTGATGGAAAATTGAAGACTGCGGCATCAACGATTGGAAATGCTGAAAATGTAACCAATCGAAATGATGATGTGAAGTTTGAACAAACCATCGTAAAAGAAGTTGGAGCCGAAGCGGTCAATCGTGCGAAAACAGATGACTATGCTGTTGTGTTTGTAGGCGCCATCCCACGCCATAGTGCGGGAGAAGGAAATGATCGCTCTGACTTAAATATGGGAGAAGCGGATTACGAGTTGGTTGAGAAAGTGTCGGCTGCTTTTGCTGCGGAAGGGAAAAAGACGGTTGTTGTTGTAAAGTCTAGCTTCCCAGTCGGAATGGAACCTATTCAAAATAACCCGAACGTCTCAGCCATTGTTTATCAACCATATGGAGGTCAGTATGATTCACATGCATTAGCTCAAGTACTATACGGGGACTATGCTCCAACAGGTCGTCTTTCTTCAACATGGTATGCAGATATGTCTAGCTTCCCAGAAATCAGTAAGTATTCCATTCCAGAAGGAAATACAACCATAACATTGGATGATATTGATCCAAGATTTACATTGGATATGACAAACGCCGACCCAATTGAACAAGAATTAACCTATATGTACACAAAAGCTCCAGTCACATACCCATTTGGTTACGGATTATCATATAGTAACTTTACGTATAGTGGCTTTAACTCACCGAAAAAGGCTAGCGATCAGTCTTCTTTTGAGGTATCCGTACAGGTAAAAAATGAAGGCAAAGTTAATACTTCTGAGGTTGTTCAGTTGTACGCCAAAAATAAAAAATCTGCTTACGGGGAATATGCTCCTCAAAAGCAACTTATAGCTTTTGAGAAAGTATCCTTGCAAGCTGGTGAGACAAAGAAAGTTACACTCAAGGTCGATCCTAAGGACTTAGCTGTTTGGGATGTAAATGCTGGAGATTTCCTTGTAGAGGAAGGAAACTATGTATTGATGATAGGATCTTCTTCTGAAGATGTTAAAGCAGAAAGTACAATTGCCATTGGTGGGGAGTCACTTGCGGCTTTACCAACTAATAAGCCAATTAATGTGTTCGACCACTCCTTTGCATCAAATGAAGTGGTTTATCATGAAGTCTCCAAAGCGAGAACAGCTGAAAGTTTAAAGGAAGAAAAGGTTGTTGGCGAATATCATGCCGTTCGTTCAAAACAAAATGGTTCATGGGTAGCTCTACCAAAAGTAGTATTAACAGGTTCTAAACAAGTAACGGCTAGTGTTGCTTCCGATGTGGCAGGTGGAAAAATTACTTTGCACTCGGGTTCTGTTACTAGCGAACCTTTTGCAGAATTTGAAGTACCGAAAACAGGAAAGAACTCATACACTATTCAGAATGCAGGGGTTCCTGTAAATGAGCTAGGATACACAGATGTGACTGTTGATCTTGAAGGGACATTGCCGAAGGGTCCAAACACGGTATATATCGTGTTCCATTCACCAGATCTTCGAATTGATAGTTTATCTTTTGAAGTAGGTAAATCCAATAAGAAATAAAGCACAAGAAGGGATTACAGCTGTCGATTAGACAGTTGTGGTCTCTTTTTTTGTTTAGACCTAAAAAAAGCTGACATCAACCAAAAAGATAGCGTTTTCAAAATCTTGAAAAACTTAGTAAAATGAAAGAATGAAATCTATCTCCTGCTGCTCTTCTTTAATAAACATCCAGTAGTTATCCTCCAAAATGATTTTGACTATCCAGAAATCGATTTTGCCCATATAAGTTCATTCTCTGAAAATATTCTATGGATTAGGAGTTGAAAAAGGTTATGGTTAAGGCTTCTATTTTTGAACTTGAGTGTAAGGTATTAACAGAAAAGGAACTTACACAAAGAAAACAATCACTTCTACATAGTCTCCGCATGCTCGATCGTGAAGGGTTTCTTCAAAAAATAGAACAATTTAATTGTTCCATGATAGAGCGGAGGTTAGATCCCGAAGTAGTAAAAGGAAAAATGCTTAGACTAATTTACCTAAGTATGGAAGTAGCTAAGGAAAGTCTTTGGAATAAAGGATATTTGCCTCATCAGGAAGTTGCCAACCTACACTCAACGATGGAGCTATGTTATTGGTTTCAACAGCAGATGCAACAAATCTTTCAATGGCTAAAGAATAATCAGATTAAGCCTAAACATATCGCCATTGAGCGTGCCCTCCGTTTTATTCATATAAATTTCGAGAAAGAACTTAGCCTTCAAGAAGTCGCACAACATACAAACATGAGTAGCACCTATTTTAGTGTGTTGTTTAAGGAACAAATGGGAGAATCATACATAAAGTACGTCACAAAATTGAGGATTGAACAGGCAAAGAAATTGCTAAAGAACGGAGCGAAAGTAAACGAAGTTAGTAAAAAAGTGGGGTATTATAATTACCGCCACTTCTCGGAGTTATTTAAAAGACATGTTGGAATTACACCAGGCATTTATAGAGATACACAATCACAAGCCTAATGACCAGAAAAATAGAGCTGTCCATAGTGACAGCTCTTAAAATTTTATCATTTACTAACTATTTTTTGTTTCTTATGCAAATTGTGTTTCGTGCCCCAATCATGCATGGCTCTTAATATGGGCTCCAAGCTTTTCCCATAATCCGTTATCGAGTACTCCACCTTAGGTGGGACTTGTGGATAAACGACACGTTGTACAATGTCTTCCTCTTCTAAATCACGTAATTGATTCGTGAGCATCTTCTGGGTAATTCCAGGCATATTTCGCTTTAACTCACTAAAACGTAGTGTTCCTTTTGTTAAAAGGTGCAATAAGATTATGGGTTTCCATTTCCCCGTTAAGATCCCTAAAGCGTCGTCAACACGACATAATTCAGGTTTTATTTCCAATCTCATTTCCTCCTTTAGGTAAAAATAAATTGGCTATATAAATGTAAGTGCTAATGCAATAGTATACATTTTGATACTATACCACTTTTAAGTGCGTACTTAACAATCATTTGACTCTGATTATAATAATTATAGATAGGGTAGTCAGTGAGGCTAGTCTGCAAAGAAGGAAACAGAGGAGAGAATAAAAATGAATGTTTTAGTAGTAAAAGCAAATAACCGCCCTGCTTCTGAGGCGATTTCTAGTAAGATGTACGAAACGTTTATGGCGGAATTAGAAGGAAAAGACGTAAACGTTACTACGTACGATGTGTTTGAAGAGGATACACCATATTTTGGCCAAGAGCTTTTTAATGCATTTGGAAAGGTTCAAAATGGTGGAGAACTAACGGACGTTGAATCACGTCTGTTAGCTGCGAAACAAAAAGCAATGGATGTACTTTCAAGTACAGATGTAGTTGTCTTTGCGTTTCCATTATGGAATTTAACGATTCCTGCAAAATTACAAACATTTATTGATTATGTATTTGCTGCCGGCTTTGCATTCAAATACGATGCTTCTGGAAACCTAGTTGGCTTAATGCCAGAAAAGAAAGCGATTTTCCTAAATGCACGTGGAGGAGTTTATTCAGCTCCTGAAGCAGCACCGATGGAAATGGCTGTGAACTATATGCGCAATGTTTTCGGTGGAGTGTTCGGAATGCAGATCATTGATGAAGTTATTATTGAAGGACATAATGCGATGCCAGATAAAGCACAAGAAATTATTGCTGCAGGTTTAGAAGAAGTAAAAGCATCTGCACGCCGTGTAGTTGAGTTAGCTGTAAAAGCCTAATCTTAGATTGAATAACAAAACCCTTGCGTTTGAACGCAAGGGTTTCTTTTCGTTTTATTTTTCTCTAAAGAATTCCATGAACGCATTAAAAATTTCAGCGCTTTGATAAGTAAAAAGTGTAAGAGCACTTATAGAGAACATCCCGATCATAACGAATCTCACCAAGCTCATTTTGTTTCCTCCTTAAAATTAAAATCTTTATTTAGTTGGAGGAATGATCACGTAATTTGATTGATAGAGAATGGGGGTGAGATTTACATACCTCTTCTTAATAGCTGTTAGTAAACTTATGAATTTAGTAACTATGAGAATGATAATAACGGTTAATAGTAAATCCTGTAATGTGGTTTCTTGCTTGTGGCCTAAGGAATGATCAAACGGTTGAAGTTCATCAGTAAACTTATAATCTAAAAGCTTACTTTCTTGAACAGCATTCCCATCTATATGTCCATGATTAATCACATTCGTAAGACTCGTTAGTATGAAGAGCAATGCAAGAAAAAAGAATTTATTCATAAATTCACACCCTTAAAGGTAGTAACATAATTATATGCCCTTTTTGCTTGTATGAATACAAATTTGACAGTTTTGTTAACAATACATATGAGAAAAAATACTTTTGTCTCTTTAGGAACGACAAAGTTGGTTTTTCACTTTGTTGATAGTGTTAACTATGTAAGATAACATGTGAAGGTACTAATTTTAGAAGGAGAACGAATATGAAACAATCAAATATAAAAGTGGCTGTACAAAAGTTTGGTAATTTCCTAAGCTCTATGGTCATGCCAAATATTTCGGCATTTATTGCTTGGGGGTTAATTACAGCTTTATTTATTCCTACTGGCTTTTTCCCAAATGAAAACCTTGCCAAAATGGTTTCCCCAATGGTTACCTACTTACTTCCTATATTAATTGGATATACAGGTGGTAAACTTGTTCATCAAGAACGTGGAGCGGTTGTTGGTGCGATTGCAACGATGGGGGTTATTGCAGGAGCAGACATACCAATGTTTCTTGGAGCGATGGTAATTGGTCCGTTAGGTGGCTTTGTTATTAAGAAATTTGACCAGTTAATTGAAGGGAAAGTTAAAGCTGGTTTTGAAATGCTTGTAAACAATTTTTCAGCTGGTATTCTAGGAGCTATCCTTGCGATTCTAGCATTTTTGGGCGTTGGACCTGCAGTTGATGTGTTTACCGGATGGCTTGTCTCAGGAGTTGACTGGTTGGTCGGAACAGGACTGCTTCCATTAACTAGTATTCTAATTGAGCCAGCAAAAGTTTTGTTCTTAAATAATGCAATTAATCACGGTGTTCTTTCACCAATTGGTGTGGAGCAGGTAAAACAAACGGGACAATCCATTCTGTTCCTTCTTGAAGCAAATCCAGGACCTGGTATTGGTGTTCTACTTGCGTATATGTTTTTTGGTAAAGGAACGGCTAAGAAATCAGCACCCGGTGCAGGAATCATTCACTTTTTCGGTGGTATTCATGAGATTTATTTCCCATATATCTTAATGCGTCCCATGTTATTTTTTGCTGTCATCCTAGGTGGTATGAGTGGAGTATTTACTTTGGTCCTTTTAGGTGGTGGATTATTTGCTCCATCATCACCAGGTAGTATTATTGCTATTACTGCGGTTACCCCACATCATGCAAGTGCTTATATTGCAAACTTTGCTGGAGTAATTGTCGCAGCAGCCGTTTCATTTATTGTTTCTTCCTTTATCTTGAAAACCGGGAAACAGGGTGAAGATGATCTTGAAGCTGCCGCTCAAAAAATGCAAGAAATGAAAGGGAAGAAAAGCTCTGTATCAAATGTGCTTACAGATCAAGGAGCTATTCCTGACAATGTTACAAAAATTATCTTTGCATGTGATGCTGGAATGGGTTCAAGTGCTATGGGAGCTTCATTGTTACGTAAAAAAGTAAAAGAAGCGGGAATGAATATCGGGGTTACAAATATGGCTATTAGTAATCTTCCAACTGACGCTCAAATTGTTATTACACAGGAGGAGCTAACTCCTAGAGCAATAAACAAAGTTCCGAATGCTTATCATATTTCAGTAGATAATTTCTTATCTAGTCCTGAGTATGACAAGCTAATTAGCGAGCTGAAATTTCCGGCAAGCTCAACTCTTCACGACATAGTAGATGAGGCAGAAGAGAATGGCACGGATAATTCGGAACAAGAAGTGTCACACAGCGATGATTTACTACGACCTGAGAATGTTTTTATCAATCAGGAATTTGCTAATAAGGAAGAAGCCATTCGATTTGCTGGTCGAGCATTGTTGAACGCAGGTTATGTGGATGAAAGTTATATCGAAGCAATGATTGAAAGAGATAACATGACTTCTACGTATATGGGAAATGATGTTGCAATCCCACATGGAACAGAAGAAGCGAAGAAGGCTGTTATTAAATCAGGATTTACAGTCCTTCAGGTTCCAAATGGTGTTGATTTTGATGGACAGAAAGTACGTTTAATCTTCGGTATTGCTGGAAAAGACGGCACTCATCTTGAAATACTTTCAGGAATTGCAGTTACATGCTCTGATATGGAAAATATCGAAAAAATGGCTAAGGCAAAAACCGCTCAAGAGATTATCGATATTATTGGTAAAAAGTAAATAAGAGATTAACAATAGAAAAGCGTAATTCTGCGCTTTTCTATTTTCTAGTTATTTCACTCAGGAACGAGTTGATACCGTGGATATAACCTCTAGGGAAAAAGCCATCATTGAACTGATCATTAAAACTTCTGGAAAACATACCGTTCTTTCAATTGCATCATCACTCAATGTAAGTACCAGGACAATACAACGTGATTTAAAAGCAACGGAAAGAATAATCGAGAAGTTTGGACTAAGGCTAACACGTAACATGGATCAAGGTCTTTCTATAGAGGGGAAGAACGAGCAAATTTACCGGTTAATTCAGCACTTAGCAGGGAGTACACCTATTGATCAACCTCCTCTAGAAAAAAAGCTTCGATTATTATTAGCTGTTTATGAAGAAGAACTATTTAAAATTCAGAGTTTAGCAAGTCATCTTGGCGTCAGTTCAGCGACATTAGCCATTTATCTAGATGAACTGGCGGAATGGCTAGAGATTTTTCAATTACAGTTAACACGAAAAAGAGGAGTAGGAGTAGAACTGTACGGTACAGAATCTAACAAACGTAGAGCACTCGTACATTTTTTTCTACAGTATTTTCATGATGAGATAATAGAAAAACTATTCATTTTGGAAAAAGAGAGTCACTCGGAGGAAAAGATTCTTCATTATTTTTATCCAGACGAATTAAAAGAAGTACTTATCTTGGTCAATACTACCTTTCATAAAGCCCAAGCACGTGTAACAGATAGAGCGTACTTGGAAGTGGTTTTACATATTTATATCACTCTAAAGAGAACAGATGCTCACTTTTTTCTGGAAGAGGATGTTCTCTTACAAGAAAGTGATGTTGCGATTGAACATGATCTGATGTTGATGATTAGTCGTGAGTTAGAACGAAAGCTTGATAGGAGCCTTACAAAAAAAGATATTCTTTTTTTAGCATTGATTCTAAAAGGTACCAAGCTTCAAGGTACTGAGGCTGAACCCGAAAACATTTTACTTGCTCAGTTGATTAAAAACGTGATTCGCTCTGTTTCCAATCAGCTCCAGGTAAATTTAACAGATGACTTTTCATTATTTCAAGGGTTGCTAGCCCATATGGAGCCAGCACTTTTTCGTATCGAACAGAAGATGGAGTCATTTAATCCGCTCAAGGAAGAAATCAAAAGAAAATATCCAGTTTTGTTTATGGCAGTAAAAAATAGTGTAAAAGAAGAATTTAAATCCATTGACCATTTTCCTGACGACGAGATTGCTTTTATGGTGTTACACTTCGGTTCCGCGTTATTAATGCAGGAAGAGTATTTAACAATTAAAGCTTTGGTGATTTGCCCAACCGGGATCGGGACATCAAAGATGTTGGCTAGTAGAATCAAAAAAGAAATAGCTGAAATTGACACGGTTGATATTAAGTCGATTAAAGATATAACGGAACATGTTGATTTACAAGAATATGACGTTATTATCTCAACTGTTAGATTGCCATTCATTCATGCAGATTACGTATTGGTAAACCCTCTGTTAAGTACAGAAAACATTGAGACGATTAAAAGCTTTATACAGAATAATATTGAAGCCATAGCAAAGGGCGAAAAATACAAAAAGATCGAACGTCATTCTTTGGTTTCATCGCATATGAAAAAAAACATGAATTTGCATGACATGCTTCATGATATGAAGGAAATTCAGCAGAGTATAGAGTCCATCATGCAAAATTACCGATTTTACCGGATGGACCATTCAGAAAGCCAGGAAATGATACTGCAAGAAATGCTGCAGATAGCTGAAAAAGAGAATTTCTTGACTGATTCAGGGGATATCCTAAATTCTCTAAAAGAGAGGGAACAAAGAGGCGGTCTCGGAATTCCACAGACCAATTTAGCACTATTTCATGCAAGAAATGTGCATGTTCATGAGCTGATTTTCCAGATTGCCCATCTGCCTAATCCTTGTCTGGTTAAGGGAATGGACGGAAACATGGTCATGATGAAGAACCTGTTGCTCATGCTGGCCCCATTAGAGTTAAGCAATAGACAACAGGAGATTATTAGCTTAATTAGTACGAATATTATTGAGACGGATGAGGCTATTTTGATTTTTTCGTCAGCAAATGAAGAACTCATTTATAAAAGGTTAGAATCTATCTTTGCAGATTATCTTCAGTCGAATTTTAAAATAAATGGATAGAGGGATGATGTAATGAAACAAGCAGTTCATTTTGGAGCGGGGAACATTGGAAGAGGATTTATTGGAGCACTTTTTTCTCAGTCCGGCTACCATGTTACTTTTGTAGATATTGCCGAACAAATCATTAATCAACTAAACGAAGAAAAACAATATAGAGTTAAGCTTGCAACAGATAAACAGGAAAGTATTCTAATAGAGAATGTTTCAGGATTAAATAATTTGAAACAAGAAGATGAAGTAGTAGAAACGATCAAGAAGGCAGATTTTTTAACGACTGCTATTGGACCTAACATCCTCCCAAGAATTGCACCTTTAATTGCTAAGGGATTGGCTGCTAGGGTAGAAGAGAATAGGGACAAGCTTTATGTTATTGCCTGTGAAAATCAAATTTCTGCTACCGATCTTTTAAAAGGCTATATCCTTGAGCATCTTGATGATGAAACAAAAGAAAAGGTACTTACCCGAGTTGAATTCTTAAATTCAGCTGTTGACCGGATTGTTCCGATTCAAAATAATCAAGGTTCCCTTGATGTGCTTGTTGAACCGTACCATGAATGGGTGGTTGAAACGAAGGAAGAAATTCCTCTAATTGAAGGAATGATTATTGTTCCTGAACTAGCCCCATTTATTGAAAGAAAATTATTTACTGTTAATACAGGACATGCCGTCATTGCTTATTTCGGTTACCTTGCAAACAAGGAAACGATTGACCAGACTCTAGCTGATGTGGATATCTACAATCAGGTTAAGGCCACACTGAATGAGACGGGTGCTTATTTAATCAAACAGTACCATCTAGATCCGGAAGAACATCAAAAATATATTGAGAAAATCATTAAACGTTTTGAGAATACTCATCTGCATGATGGTGTAACAAGAGTGGGTCGTTCCCCGTTAAGAAAACTTGGTCCAGAGGATCGACTTGTGCGTCCTGCACTACAAGCTCAAAAAGCGGGACTTTCTTACGGTAATTTAGCAAAGGCTATTGCTGCAGCCTTACTTTTTGATTATAAAGATGATGAAGATGCAGTAAAGCTTCAGTCAATGATGAACGAACATGGAGTTTCATATGTTCTTCAACAAGTGTGTGGTCTTGATGAGTCAAGCGAACTTGTTAGAGAAAGTATTAGACACTATGAAGAATTGAAGGGATAACTCTTTCTAAAGAGAGGTTGACGGAATCAAAACCGGCAGCCTCTTTTTTAAAATGGAAATTTCTATAATTGTAATAAAATTTTATTCATTTTTTAAATTCCGAGTTTACACATATGAATAATATGGTTTATAATTGAGATAGAAAAAATGACAATTATATAAATTGCCGATCAGAACACTGAAGGCCCTGTCTCCACCCGAAAATTCGGAAGAGCAGGGTTTTTTTTATTAACGTTCCTAATATTGGGGTGATTCAGTTGGAGGATTTTTCGAGCATTAGAAAAAAGATTCTAATAGATTTATTAATTGCTTGTAGTGTTTTTGAAAAGGAAGATAAGAGTCTACTCGAGTTATCATTAACGGAATTAGAAGATGAAATTAGACGGTATCAATCACAAAGTCATCCACATTCCGATTTTGGTTCTCTGCGGATTACTGGTAAGAAAACAAAAAAGAAGGAATAGGATTCCAAAAATAATGATATCTGAAAAGAGGTGTATGTATGAAAGTCAATTTCTATCTGAATAGCTCCTAACTATGTATCCTGCTAATTATTGGAATACTGTATGACTATTCAAATATTAAAGATATAACATTTTGGAGGGGAATTTTATGACAGTTACTTTCACAATCATCAATATTGCGGTCATGCTTCTATTAATCTTTGGATTGTTTAAACTACAACAAAAGCATGTATCGTTTTCAAAGCGTGTATTTTTCGCGTTAGGGTTAGGAATTGTATTTGGTCTCGCATTACAGTTTATTTTTGGAACAGGATCAGAAGTCATTATTGGTACCATCGATTGGTTTGCTATTATAGGATCCGGATATGTGAAGTTATTGCAAATGGTTGTCATGCCACTTGTATTTATCTCTATCGTAGCTGCATTTACCAAACTGAAGCTGTCAAAGAATATTGGAAAGATTAGTGCACTTATTATTGGTATTTTGGTAGGAACGACAGCTATCTCTGCAGCCATTGGGATTGGAACAACGCTCGTATTTGATTTAGAAGCGGTTCAGATTCAAGCAGGCGAAGCAGAAACGGCTCGAGGAGAAGAGATTGAGACCCGTCAGGTAGAAGTAGAGACCTTAACTATTCCTCAACAAATTCTTTCTTTAATACCTGCAAATCCATTTTTAGACTTAACGGGGGCTAGACCAACATCTACTATTGCCGTTGTTATCTTTGCGGCATTTATTGGAGTGGCATATCTTGGGGTTAAGCGCAAAGAGCCAGAGGTGGCTGAATCCTTTGCCAAACTAATAAATACATTAAACACTATTACAATGCGTGTAGTTACGCTTATTTTACGCTTAACGCCATATGGGGTATTAGCAATCATAACGAAAGTGACTGCAACAAGTGATTATGAATCTATTGCGAAGCTAGGAAAATTCGTGATCGCATCGTACGTAGCGTTAGGAATTGTATTTTTGGTTCACTTATTACTGCTTTCTTTGGCAGGTTTAAATCCAATCACATATGTAAAGAAGGTACTTCCTGTCCTAACCTTTGCCTTTACATCAAGAACCAGTGCAGGAACATTACCACTTAATGTGAAAACACAGTCTGAAGAATTAGGGGTTCCAACGGGAATTGCCAACTTCGCTGGATCCTTTGGTCTAACTATTGGTCAAAATGGATGCGCAGGTGTTTATCCTGCCATGTTAGCTATCATGATTGCACCTTCGGTAGGAATTAATCCATTAAGTCCAAGTTTTATCTTTACTGTCATTTTAGTGGTTGCCATTAGTTCATTTGGTGTTGCTGGTGTTGGGGGTGGAGCAACGTTTGCTGCAATCCTCGTATTATCTGCATTAGATTTACCTGTTGCATTAGCTGGTCTATTAATCTCAGTTGAACCTTTAATCGACATGGGCCGTACAGCTCTGAACGTAAGCGGTAGTATGACTGCTGGTATCTTAACTAGTAAGGTAACAGGTGAGTTAGATACGGCTGTATATGTTGAACCTAAACAAACAGTTGGAGTTTAGTAAATAGATAAAAAGGTAAAAATGGCGTGTCGGAAAAGTAGGCTTTCGCCTTTATAGAGCGGATTATTTTAGGGATTGCATGAGCAATCCCTATTAAAATGCAAGTTCATTAATAAAACTTATAATGAGCTGTTATTTTCTTTTTCTACAATATCTTTAATAACCTCTTCAATAGTCACATTTCCTAATACCTTTTCTAAAGCAAATTGAGCGGCTGATAAAAAAGGAGTAATCGAATCTTGTATATTTCTGCCGACAGGACAATCCGGGTGGGGATTATCATGTAAACTGAATAGTTCTTTTTCCTTTACCACATCAACTGCCTTATAAACGTCAAGTAAGGAAATAGTAGCTGGTTCCTTAGCTAGTTTTGCCCCAGCGATTCCTGGTTGTACTTCTATTAGTCCAGCTTTTTTGAGCATCCCCATTATTTTTCTGACTAAAGATGGGTTGGTGTTGACGCTCCCAGCTAAGAATTCTGATGAGCTAATTCCGTCTTTATTTAATTCAATAAGAGTTAATATATGAACCCCAACAGTAAAGCGACTACTAATGGACATTTCATGCACCTACTTCATTTTCATGTATTTAATTTGAATACAACGTATTATACCTTATCATTTGTAAAAAATAAAAAAGGTTTTGTTGACAAAACACTTAGAAGTATCTATTATGAATACATGTAATCAAGATGAATACAGGATAAGAAAATAAGAAAATGGAGGAATTAGAAAATGAAATTATTAGTAACAGGCGCAACAGGTAAATTAGGAACAAAAGTGGTAGAAACTTTATTAAAAACAGTATCAGCCAATCAACTAGCTGTAAGTGTTCGTAACCCAGAAAAAGCGGAAGAGCTACGTGCTCGTGGAGTAGAAGTTCGCCAGGGAGACTTTGATCGTCCGGAAACATTAGTGTCTGCTTTCGCAGATATTGACAGACTTTTACTCATCTCAGCTGATGGAGATAATGACACAAGAATTAGACAGCATTCGAATGCGGTATCTGCTGCAGAGCGTGCTGGGGTAAAATTTATTGCATATACTAGCATAGCGAATGCAATGGAAAGTAAAAACTTCCTAGCTCCAACTCATAAGGCAACAGAAGAAGCAATTATCAAAACTGGAATTCCATATTCCTTCTTACGTAACAATTGGTATTTAGAGAATGAAAGCTCAAGCATTCAAGGAGTACTTGCAGGGGCTCCGTGGGTAACTTCAGCAGGAAAGGGAAGAGTAGGCTGGGCATTACAGCAAGACTATGCAGAGGCAGCAGCAACCGTATTATCTGGGGATGGTCACGAAAACACCGTTTACGAATTATCTGGTAAGCTATTAACACAAGAAGAAATTGCAGCTGCTCTGGGGACGGTACTGGGTAAGGAAGTTCCTGTACAACAAGTGGATGATGCTACGTATGCGGATATCATGAAAGGTGCCGGGGTACCAGATTTCCTTATTCCTTTTGTAGTGAACATCCAAAAAGATATTCGCGAAGGAACACTAGAAGTCGACAGCAATGATTTCGAGAAACTTCTTGGGCGTCCGGCTACATCCATGATTGAGGGATTAGGTGTAATTGTTAAGAGTATCTCTTAGTATATTTTAAAAGCTGTTCGATAAATAGCAGCTGATTTTGGTTTCGCACGGGGGACCTGGTTATAGCACCCGAACTGATAAATAGACGGAGAAATTCCGTTTAATTCATATTTTTTATGAAAAAAGGCCTGATTAGACGGAGAGATTCCGCTTATTGGCTCAAAAAATTCAAAAAGGGGAGATTCTGCTTTCCATAAGCGGAAAAACTCCCCTTATTTACCCCGAAAAGTGCTCCATTCTGCATTTAACCGGAAATTCTCCGCTTATTGTTGATTACTCGATTAATTACATGTCATTATTTTTAAAGGAGTTAATGGAGTTTACGCTTTAATAAAATTCTCAACAACAAAGGCAGACATTCCAATCGCAATCGAATATTTTCCCAGTTTAGAGAAATCTAATTGAAATTCATTTTGGTGATAAGTGAGAGAGTGATTTTCAATTGTTGAAAGAATGGGGTGTTCAATCCATTCTTTAGCCATTGATAATCGATTGCCTATGATTACTTGGTCAGGATTAAAGGTATTAATAATATTATTGATTCCATATCCAAGGTAAGCACCAATCTCTTCAAACAAATTCTGAGCATTTTTATCTTCACTACTAGCTAACTGTATTAAGTTTTCAAGTGAATTCCTATTTTCCCCAGCCTTCTCCAACAGAGCCTGTTCAGAAGCATATGCTTCCCAGCATCCTTTGCTACCACAATTACATGGCTTTCCATTAATATCAATGATCATATGGCCCATCTCACCAGAAAATCCATTTTTTCCTTGGTATAGTTCTTTGTTTAAAATAATTCCTACACCAATTCCAATTCCTGCACTAATATAAATGATGTTTTGGTAATCTTGACCAATACCAAACTGTTGTTCACCAAATGCCCCAGCATTAGCTTCGTTTTCAACGATGACGGGAACATGGAATAAGTCTTCAAGATCTTTTTTTATTTGAGTGTTTTTCCAACCTAAATTAGGGGCTAACAAAACAGAACCCTCTTTGTTAACTATCCCAGGTACACCTACTCCAATCCCGACAATTCCATATCTACTGCTGGGCATCTCGGCGATTAATGAATGGATCATTTCTTTAACAATCTCTATGGTAGCAGCATAGGGAGTTTTGTGAACTGCCTGATTTCTTTCAATGACGATATTTCCTTTTAAATCAGTTAGTACACATAATACATAGTTCACCCCGATATCTATTCCAATGGAGTATCCAGCAATTTTATTAAAATGGAGGATAACCGGGCGACGGCCTCCACTAGATTCCCCTGGACCGGATTCATAAACTAGGTCTGCAGCTAATAATTCATTTACTAATGAAGAAACGGTTGCTTTATTTAATCCAGAAACTTGAGCAATGTCAGCTCTTGAAATGGGTTCTTTTTCCATAATCAACTGTAACACGAGGGCTTTGTTATTTTTTTTCACAACTTGTTGATTCCATGTAATGGTTTCCAATGCTAAAAACTCCTTGTTTAATAGTAAATATATTTTAACACAAAAACTTTGTTTATTGGGTATACAAACTTAGATGATCGGTGTTATAATCAACTTAAGTTAGTCAAGAATGTTGTAAGGAGGGACCCTCTACTTATTAAAATGAATCCGTTTACAATTGTTTTTTGACATCTACATACTATTATTTACATCTCAGAAGATGATTGGTTAGGTATTTCAATTTATAATACATTTCATTTACGAGAGTAGGGATGAAAATGGCTAAAAATATGTTTTTCAATGCACATCATTCACCAATCGGAGCATTTTCTAGTTTTACACTTGGTTTTTATGGCAATGGAGGCGGTTTGGACTTAGAGCTTGGGCGCTCTCCGAGAAAGAATGTATATGTTGGTGTGGAATCAAGTGACCAAGAAGGAATGTACGATGCACTCCCATTTTTTGAGATGGTAGATGATGAAAGTAAGCGCTACGATATTGAAAACATGGATCCTGATCCAGACAAACCACGTATTATTCGACCATATTCGAAGGAAGACATTCATCGTGATTTTCAATTAGGAACGGACACTTGGAAGGCTGGAGATCTAAGTTTTACGATCTATACACAAGTTGAATCTGTTCCTGACCCTTCTACAGCAACGGAAGAAGAACTAAAGAGAGCCATTATCCCGGCTGTTTGGGCAGAGCTTACCATTGATAACACGAAAGGTGCGAAGAAGCGTCGGGCATTTTTGGGATATCAAGGAAGTGATCCTTATAGTTCCATGCGTCGTTTAGATGATACCTGTGATGGGATAATAGGTGTAGGTCAGGGACGTTTAACTGGAATTACGACAAATCATCCAGAAGTTAAATCTGCCTTACACTTTAGTTTAGAAAATATCTTAACCACCCCAATAGAGGAGAATTGGACCTTTGGGTTAGGACCAATTGGTGCTCTTATTATGGATGTTCCAGCTGGAGAAAAGCGTACCTATCAATTTGCAGTATGCTTTCATCGTAACGGTTATGTAACGGCAGGGATGGATGCTTCCTACTATTACACAAGATATTTCCCAAATATTGAATCAGTAGCAGCTTATGCCCTGGAACATGTGGATGAGTTTGTAAACCGTGCCAAACAAGCTAATAGTTTAGTAGAAAATCCAGGATTATCTGATGACCAAAAGTTTATGATGATTCATTCCATTCGAAGCTATTACGGCTCTACTCAACTACTTGATGCAGAGGGGGATCCTTTCTGGGTAGTAAATGAAGGAGAATATCGTATGATGAATACCTTCGATTTGACAATAGACCAAATTTTCTTCGAACTGAAAATGAATCCGTGGACTGTGAAAAATGAATTAGACATGTTCGTAAGTCGCTTTAGCTATGAAGATAAGGTTCGCTTTCCAGGGGATCAAACGGAATATCCGGGTGGTATCAGCTTTACCCATGATATGGGGGTAGCGAATACGATCTCTAGACCACATTATTCCTCGTATGAGTTATATGGATTAGACGGATGTTTCTCTCATATGACCTATGAGCAGTTAGTGAACTGGGTCTTATGCGCGTCTATATATGTAGAGCAAACCGGGGATCTGGAGTGGTTACGTAAAAACCTTGATATCTTTATCCGTTGCTTTGAAAGTATGATTAACCGTGATCATCCAGAAGCGGATAAGCGAGATGGCATCATGGGACTTGATTCATCACGGGTTATGGGCGGTGCGGAAATAACAACCTATGATAGCTTAGATGTTTCACTTGGTCAGGCAAGAAACAATATCTATCTAGCAGGAAAGACTTGGGCTTCTTACGTAGCACTTGAAAAGCTACTTAGAGAACATGGCCTAGAGGAGAAGTCGAGGGAAGCGGGGCTATTAGCTGAAAAATGTGCAGCAACGATTGTCTCTCATGTGACACCTGATGGTTATATACCAGCTGTCATTAAAGAAGGAAATGATTCAAAAATAATTCCGGCAATTGAAGGGTTGATTTTCCCTTACTATACAAATAACCATGATGCATTAGATCCAAATGGACGTTTTGGTGCTTATATTCAAGTATTGAAAACACATTTAAAAACGGTACTTACAGAAGGAGTTTGCTTGTTTGAAGATGGCGGATGGAAGATTTCTTCAACTAGCAATAATTCTTGGTTGAGTAAAGTCTACTTATCTCAGTTTATTGCTCGTGAGATTCTTGGGTTGGAATGGGATGAAAAGGGAGCAAGGGCAGATGCAGCCCATGTTGCTTGGTTAACACATCCTACATTATCTGTTTGGAGCTGGAGTGATCAAATTATCTCTGGGCAAATCTCGGGTAGCAAGTATTATCCACGAGGAGTAACTAGTATTTTATGGCTTGAGGAAAGTAAAATAGCGGTTGCTTTAGATGAGAAGGTTACACAGCAGGCTTAGTCATTTATTTCTATCAACTTAGTTTATCTTTTATACAAACTAAGTTGATAGGTAAAATTTTAAATATAACAATGACCTTTAGGAGGAATTACCATGGCATATTTCGAAACAGTTAATAAGATTCAATTTGAAGGGGCAGGCTCCAAGAATCCACTAGCATTTAAGTATTATAATCCTGAGGAAGTGGTTAATGGGAAAACAATGGAGAATACTCTCCGTTTCTCTGTTGCTTACTGGCATACATTTACTGCTGATGGTTCAGATCCATTTGGTGTAGGGACAGCTCTTCGTCCGTGGGACCATTTAAAAGGCTTAGATTTAGCAAAAGCACGAGTGGAAGCTGCATTTGAGCTTTTTGAAAAGTTACATGTTCCTTTCTTTGCCTTCCATGATGTCGATATCGCCCCTGAAGGAAGAACATTAAAAGAGACGAATGAGAATCAAGACGTGATCGTTGGAATGATTAAGGAATACATGAAAACTAGCAAAACCAAATTACTTTGGAACACTGCTAACATGTTTACGAACCCAAGATATGTTCATGGGGCAGCTACTTCCCCTAATGCAGACGTATTCGCTTACTCTGCAGCAAAGGTGAAAAAGGCATTAGAAGTAGCAAAAGAACTTGGAGCAGAGAACTATGTATTTTGGGGTGGCCGAGAAGGATATGAAACACTCCTGAACACAAATATGAAGCTTGAGCAAGATAACTTAGCACGCTTCTTCCATATGGCAGTAGACTATGCGAAAGAAATTGGCTTGAATGTTCCATTCTTAATTGAACCAAAACCGAAGGAGCCTACCAAGCACCAATACGATTTTGACGTAGCTACTGGTCTAGCATTCTTGCAAAAGTATGATTTAACGGATTATTTCAAGTTTAATATTGAAGCTAATCATGCTACATTGGCGGGGCATACATTTGAACATGAGTTAAGAACTGCCCGCATTAATGGAATGCTTGGTTCTGTTGATGCTAACCAAGGTGATACACTTCTGGGGTGGGATACAGACGAATTCCCAACTGACCTATATACTAATACGTTGGCAATGTATGAAATTTTACAAAATGGCGGCTTAGGTAGCGGTGGTCTAAACTTTGATGCAAAGGTTAGAAGAGGTTCGTTTGAAGCGGAAGATTTGTTCCATGCACATATCGCTGGAATGGATGCATTTGCGATCGGTCTAAAAGTTGCGAATAAGTTAATTGAAGACAAGGTGCTCGAGAGTTTCATTGAGGAACGCTATAGCAGCTTCACAAAAGGGATTGGTTTAGAAATTGTAGAAGGAAAAACGAACTTCCGTGAATTAGAAGAGTATGCACTTCAATTAACGGAAATCAAAAATCAATCAGGTAGAACAGAACGCTTAAAAGCTGTCATTAACCAATATATACTTGAGACCCTTACTAGCGTAACAGTTTAATAACGAAAATAATCAATCATGTGCTGGCAGTATATATACTCCAGCACATTTTTGGATAGAAAGGATGAGAAAAATGAAATACGTCATTGGTGTTGACCTTGGTACGAGTGCCGTAAAAATATTACTTGTTAATCAAAATGGAGAAGTGTGTAAAGAGATATCAAAATCTTACCCTCTTATTATTGAAAAATCTGGTTTCTCGGAACAAAACCCGGAAGAATGGGTGGAAAAAACGACAGCAGGTTTAGCAGAATTGGTGGAACAATTTGAAGGGGATGTAAACGATATTGAGGGCATGAGCTTTTCAGGTCAAATGCATGGGTTAGTTTTACTAGATAACCAGCATCAAGTATTAAGAAATGCAATCTTATGGAATGACACAAGGACGACGAAACAGTGTCAAGAGATTTACGAAACCGTTGGGAAACAGAGATTACTAGAAATTACAAAAAATCCTGCTTTAGAGGGTTTTACTTTACCTAAAATTCTTTGGGTAAAAGAGCAGGAACCAGAAATTTTTGAGAGAGCCAGCCTGTTTATGCTTCCAAAGGATTATCTTCGTTACCGAATGACGGGGAATGTTCATATGGAGTACTCTGATGCGGCGGGTACCTTATTACTAAACGTAGCTAAGCATGAATGGAGTACGGAGATCTTAGATGCCTTTGACCTCTCACCTAATTTATGTCCACCTTTAGTAGAGTCTCAAGCTTTTGTTGGAAGCATAACGGCTGAATATGCAAAAGAAACCGGGTTGTCAGAAGGGATAAAAGTATTTGCCGGCGGCGCAGACAATGCGTGTGGTGCGATTGGCTCTGGGATCCTATCAGAGGGAAAAACTCTCTGCAGTATCGGTACCTCAGGTGTCGTACTTTCTTATGAAGAAAGAAATGATTTAGATTTTGAAGGAAAGGTTCATTACTTTAATCATAGTGAAGAAAACGCCTACTATACGATGGGTGTGACTCTTGCAGCTGGCTATAGTTTAAGCTGGTTTAAAGATACGTTTGCAAAGGAAGAGGCATTTGATCAATTTTTAAATGGAATTGAAAATGTACCGGTCGGTAGCAATGGATTACTCTTTACTCCGTATATCGTAGGGGAAAGAACACCACATGCGGATTCAACTATCCGAGGCAGTTTTGTTGGTGCGGATGCGGCACATGAACGTCAGCACTTTGTTCGTGCTGTCCTTGAGGGCATCACCTTTTCATTAAATGAATCAATTGAGATTTTTAGAAGCAACGGTAAAAAGATTGATTCCATCATCTCTATCGGTGGGGGAGCAAAGAGTGATGTATGGTTACAGATGCAAGCTGATATTTTTAATGCAAAGATTGAAAAGCTTTCGAGTGAACAAGGTCCAGGAATGGGAGCGGCCATGTTAGCGGCTTATGGTTGTGGCTGGTATCCATCGCTTAAGAAGTGTGCGGAAGAATTTATTCTAACCTCAAAAACGTATCTTCCTATTGAAGAAAATGTGAAAGCTTATAGAAAATTATTTGTTATGTATCAACAGGTATATAGACAAACAAAAGAATTGAATCAGCAGTTAAGTGAATTTAGAAAATGATTCTAGGAAGGATGATTCATTTGAAGAAACTATGGAGCCTGTTACTAGCTTTTTCTCTTGTTCTGATTCCAACTATGAGTGATGTGCCAATTGCTTCCGCAAAGGAGCATACGGAAATCCAAATTCCTGTTCTGTTATATCATGTCGTGAAACCGAATCCTGACCCAACCAATCCATATCAATTCAGCCTTGATGAATTTGAGAAGCATATGGCTTATTTAAAAGAAAATGGGTATCGAACGTTAACTATGAAGCAATACTTTAACATCCTGGATGGGCAAGCTGCCATGCCAGAAAAGCCTATATTACTGACATTTGATGATAATTCAAATGACTTTTATCCGTACGTATATCCAATCTTGCAGAAATATGGAATGAAGGCAACACAATTTACCGTTTCAAATTGGGTGAATGGAAGCTGGAATATGACGGCAAGTGAAATTTTAACCGTAATGGAAAATGGAGTAGATATTCAAAATCATACGTTAACCCACCCTTTTTTAGCTAACCTAAGTAAAGAGGAACAATACGTAGAGATTCATAACGCTACTGAAGCACTTAAGGACTTAACGGGGAGAACCACTTTTGCGTTTGCCTACCCGTATGGAAACTATAATTCAGATACGATTTCTCTATTAAAAGATCTTGGATTTAAGGGAGCATTCAAAGTTGGTGGAGGGCTAAGTACGGACCAAGGTAACCGATATGAACTTCCGCGAATCATGATCCTTCAGAACCACACATTAGATGATTTTGTTAGAATGATAGAAACAGGTTACTAATCTATATTCTGGAGGACTAGAAATGATCATTGAACCGTCACAAAAACTATTATTTATTGGTGATTCTGTTACTGACTGTGAGCGAGTAAAACCAGAAGGAGAAGGGTTGTTTCAGGCTCTAGGTAAGGGCTATGTTTCCTATGTTGATGCCCTGTTACAAGCGGTTTATCCGGAACTTGGGATAAGAGTTGTCAATAAGGGGATTAACGGAAATACCGTTCGCGACCTGAAAAACAGATGGCAAGAAGATGTTATTAGCCAAAGCCCTGATTGGGTATCTATCATGATTGGGATCAATGATGTTTGGCGACAATATGACACTCCTTTTATTAAAGAATGGCATGTGTATCTAGAGGAATATGAAGTTACCCTTAGGAAGCTTATTAAGGAGACCAAACCTTTAGTGAAGGGGATGGTCCTTATGACTCCATTTTATATAGAAAGCAACGAGCTAGACCAGATGCGACAGTCTATGGATCAGTACGGGTTGGTGGTAAAGAAAATAGCAGAAGAAGAAGGGTGTTTATTCATTGATACCCAGGCAGCTTTTAATGCTGTATTAAAGGAACTATATTCAGCCACATTGGCTTGGGACCGTGTTCACCCTACTGCTTCAGGGCATATGGTTCTTGCACGCGCATTCTTAAAGAAAGTTGGCTTTGATTGGAACCGTTCGTAATTTTACAGAGGAGGAAGGATTTTGGTAGTCACTCAAACCATTTTTGGGGAAGTTGATCAAAAGACGATATACTCTTTTACTATGGAAAATGATCATGGAATGAAAGTTACTGCCATTAATTATGGATGCATTATTACTAGTATCCTAGCACCTGATAAAAAGGGGACCTTTGAAGAGGTTGTAATTGGACATGATGCACTAGACGATTACATCCATGACTCATACTTCCTTGGTGCCGTGGTAGGCCGAGTAGGTGGGAGAATTAAAGACGGTTCGTTCGAACTGGACGGGAATACGTACACTCTTCCGACAAATAATCATAAGAACCATTTGCATGGTGGGTTTAAGGGTTTTAACAAAGTCGTTTGGGACGCGGAAAGGTTGGAGAAAGGAGTCCGTTTCTCCTATTTCAGTCCGGATGGTGAAGAAGGGTATCCGGGGAATTTACACATACAAGTAACGTATATCCTAGATAATCAAAACCAATTGAACATCCACTATGAAGCTCATTCAGATCAGAAAACGTTGCTCACTGTGACCAATCATTCTTATTTTAACCTTAGTGGGAACTTAAAGCGGGATATCCGACAGCATTCATTAAAAATAAAAAGTGATCGCTTTTTAGAACTTAACGATGAGTTTATCCCGACAGGAAACTTTCTAGAAGTTAGTTGTACCCCTTTTGATTTTAGAGATGAAAGGGCAATCGAGACGGGAATCACCTCAGCCCATGACCAAAACATATTAGTAGGATTTGGCTATGATCACCCTTTTATATTAAACACAAACCATAATACGGAGATGGTGCTTAAGGACCCTATAAGTGGACGGATATTAACAATAGAAACAGATGAGGTTGGAGTGGTTTTGTATTCAGGTAATTCTATAAAGAATGAAGGCCAATTCCGGGGTATTCCTGCTAGAAAATATTTAGGAATTTGCTTGGAGACACAGGGGTTACCTGATGCAATCCACCATCCCTCATTTCCAAAAGTCATATTGGATAAAGATCAAAAGTACTCATCTAAAACCATTTATAAGTTTGAGATTGGGCATTAAAAAATTGCAAGGAGAAGGAGGCACCCACCCAAAAGGTTTGTGCTTCCTTTTGCTTCTAATCTATTACTTTTAAAAAAATGTTAACGGTTTCAGAGTTATGAGTTATAGTAAAGAAAAACTACCTACGTTTAGAAGGGCGAAATAAATATGTTCTCTAAATTACATAAATGGAATACGTTGCGAAATCAAATATTAGTGGTTTTTCTCATTGTAATAGCAATTGTTTTACTGATTGTCGGCGCATTAACCTATAATCAAGTTTCCGCTATGTTGAAAAATAATGCGAACAAACAAATTCATCAAACCGCTACGGAAGCAAATGGTAGATTGGAATCTCTATATAAACAAATTAGTACGGCTTCTAAATTAGTGATGACTAATGGAAATGTTCAAAGAGTATTAACGAACGCCTACGAGGGACAAGAAGTAGGTTTTTCAGAAAGGCAACAACTAGAAGGAATTGTTAATATTATTCAAGCGAATTCTGAAGGGATTTTTTCCTTTGAGCTTTACACAAGTAATATGAAACGATTATTACCTTTGGATGATAAAAGTTTAATAACTAGAATTGATGAAAGGTGGATCCATCGTGCGAATCGGGCAAACGGTCGACTCGTCTGGATAGGAGATGATCCAAGTAACTCAGACAATATTCTTGCTCTTAGACGAGTGAACTTAATGGGGCGAGATTACGCAAACGGTGGCTACCTCCTTATTAGTATTTATAGAAGTTATCTTCAGTTTCCAAACCAGGATGAGTCCAATCAATATTCTATTTTAATTGATAAAGATATAAAGCCAATTCTTTCAAATTATGATAAGTCACTAGTACCAATCTTAGAAAATGAAGATCCAACCATTCTTTTGGATAACCAGGAGTATATGGTAACGAAACAAACTTCGAATGAAACCGATTGGACACTTATCATTCTAACGCCAATTAAGGCTCTTACAGAAGGGATAAGTGTATTACGTACGGGAATTATCCTTTCAGGGATCATTGGGTTTATTATTTTTTTCATCAGCTCACTATTTCTATCCACCTATATTACGAAGCCTATTATTAAACTGACAGAAACGATGCAGCAGGCGAGTGCAGGCTCTTTAACTATGAATCCAAGTATAACGACAATCAATGAAATTAATGAACTGAATAGTACCTATAATCAACTGGTAAAAGAAACGAATCATTTAATCAATATGGTCTACCAGAAGGAAATTACTCGAAGTAGAAGTGAGTTAAAAGCACTTCAAGCACAAATTAATCCTCACTTTCTTTTTAATACATTAGATGCGTTAAGATGGTCCCTTGAGGATAAGGATGAGGAAGATTTAGCCGAGTTTGTCGTTGCAATGTCTGAACTTTTCCGTTATACCATTACGAAACAAACGGATGATGATTGGGTAACGATTAAAGAAGAAGTTCACCATATCGAAAACTATATGGAGATTATTAAAATGAGGTTTGGCGATCACCTTCAATGGAATCTTATACTTCCCACAAAGTATGAAAAGGTGAAAATTCCAAAACTGTTAATACAACCGTTAGTGGAAAATGCCGTTTTACATGGAGCTGGAAATAAGCTGAATCCATGCACGATTTCGGTATCTATTCAACCTACGACAGACACCCAATATTTGCAAGTTCTTGTAGAAGATGATGGTCCCGGGATCACACAAGAAAAATTGGAATCTATTAAACAGTCCATGCAATCGGGAGGAATAAGCTCTAAAAAAGGGAATGGTATGGCCATTTCCAATGTTCATAAACGACTAGAACTATACTATCAGGATCAATTAAAAAAGGGACTTTCGATTATTAGTGAAGTAAATATGGGGACAAAGGTTTCTTTTGTTATACCTGTTAAGGGGGAGGAAGAACAATGTTGAATGCGAAGACCATTTTGGTTGTAGATGATGAGCCAAAAACACGTCAAGGGCTAAAGAAAACTTTAGACTCATGGGCCAATGGGGAACATCAAATATTCATCGCCTCAAATGGGGAAGAGGCGATCGATTTTATGCAAAACCAAAAAGTTCATATCCTTATTACCGACATTAATATGCCGGAAATAACTGGCTTACAATTATTGCGGACCGTAAAAGAACAAAATATCTTCCCTGTGATCATTGTTATTTCCGCTTACTCAGAATTTCAATACGCTCAGGAAGCGCTTCGTTTTGGCGTTATTAATTATTTACTTAAACCTATTAGCAAAAAGATATTATTTGAAGCTGTGGAAGAGGCTCTTCAAGCTGTTGAAAAGCAGGAGCGGGCAGGTATGATTGAAAAGGTTGTTGATAACAAGCTTGTTAATGCCAGCACCCAGCATCCCTCTGATCGTATACCAATCCGGGAAGCGATTGATTATATTAACAATCATTTAAAAAATGAATTAACTCAGAAGGAAGTAGCAGAACATGTGCATTTAAATCCAAGTTATTTGAGTGTCCTATTTAAGGAGCACGTCACATTAACTTTCAGTGAGTATGTCACTAGAAGAAGAATTCAACGTGCAAAGGAATTATTGATTTCTACTACTCTTCCGATAAACGAAATTGCAGAAGAATCAGGATATAAAACCGCCAAATATTTTATTAAGATATTCAAAGAATTAGAGGGTATGACACCGAGTGCATACCGAAAAAACAACAATGAAAGGGCTTTCTAAAAATAGTAGTATTTTTCCTAATCGTTGTGACCTATTTTCAGAATGATCTGAATGTTAAATTATAAATGTAAGGAAATCTAGTAAAAGGTCATAGGGGGAATTTCATTGGTAAAAAAGAAAACGGTTTCAGTATTAATGTCTTTAATCATGCTTGTCTCTCTAGCATTAGTAGGTTGTTCGTCTTCAAGTTCCACGGAAGAAAGTAGTGCGGATGATAAAAAAGTAATCAAGTTTATGCATTTATGGCCAGAAGGTAGCTCCAATGCACAGTTTTCAATCGTAAAAGACATCATTGAAGAATATGAAAAAGAGCATACAGATATAAAAGTGGAAACAGAAATCTTAAATCCAGATCAATACAGAGAAAAACTTAAAGTCTTAGCTTCTTCTAATGAATTACCGGATATTGGGATGACTTGGTCAGACGGATTCATTAAGCCTTATGTTGAAGGAGATATGTTAGCTCCTTTAGATGATATTGTTGATGCAAATCTAAAAGATGCTTTTATTCCTGGCGTAAAAGAATCCTATGCTGTAGATGGGAAAACGTATGGTTTACCATTAGAATTAAACATTTCTTATGTTTTCTATAACAAAGAAATTTTTGAAAAATTCAACCTTGACGTTCCACAAACATTTGAAGAATATAAGAACGTTGTTAAAACTTTAGCAGACAATGGAGTGGTTCCGGCTACTGTAGGTGCTAAAGATGGATGGCCTGCTTCTTTCTGGTTTATGTATCTAGCAGATCGTATTGGTGGTTCTACTATCTTAACAGATGTTATCCATGGAAAAGCAAAGATGGACGACCCAGCAATTGTGAAGGCAGCGGAAGAAGTACAAAATCTTGTTGATATGGGTGGGTTTGTAAAAGGTTCAAGTGCATTATCAAATGATGATGCAAAAGGTTACTTTATGAATGAACAAGCGGCCATGTTTCTAACAGCTACATGGGAGTTACCAAACTACACTACAAGTCCTGATGTATCTCAGGAATTTAAAGACAAGATTGGCTACTTCAAGTTCCCAACTTATGAAGGCGGTAAAGGTACAGATATCAACAGTTATGTTGGTGGACCTGGAGTTGGATTATTCGTAGCAAAGGATTCTAAAGTTCAGAAGGAAGCAAAAGACTTCTCAGCATATCTTGTAAAAAAATGGGGAGAAAAATCAGTGACAGATGCTGGTGTTATTCCTGCTACTAAAGTAGACACAGATAATTTGGATCTTGCTCCAATGTACATTGAGATTTTAAAAGATTTGAGTGAAGCATCAAACGTTACTACTTATTTTGATACTCAATCCAGCCCAGCTGTATCCGAATTACACCATGATTTAGTAACGGCTCTATTTGGAAAACAAGTGACACCGGAGGATTTTGTTAAACAACATGCGGACGAACTTGCCCAAGAACAAGAGTAATATGGCGTAAATCATCTTTCAGGAGTAGAGGGCATATAGAATATGCCCTCTATCATTTTATAGCAACGCTTTTCAAAGTAGAAGGGAGTACAGAAAATGAAAGGTGTCATGTCAAACAAATTCGTAATCACTCTTTATGTCCTTCCTGCGTTAATATTAATTCTGCTCTTAATTTATATCCCAATCGTATTAACCGGCTATTATGGTTTGATGGACTGGAATGGAATTGGAAAGATGAAGTTTATCGGATTAGAAAACTATATTGAGTTAGTCCAAGACAAAAAGTTCTGGCAAAGTACGTGGCATTCTCTTTTGCTTGGTATCTTCTCAACCGTCAGCTTGGTTGGTTATCTTGTTTTGTCACTTATATTGGCTAGTAAAATAAAAGGTGCCAATTTTTTAAGAAAGATATACTTAATTCCTATGCTGTTATCATCTGTTGCGATCGGACAACTTTGGGCCAAGATATTTGATCCTACTAATGGAATGATCAACCGGTTGTTAGTGATGTTGGGTGTTGATAACCCACCACTTTGGCTAGCTGATTCTAACATCGTATTATATGCCCTATTCATTCCGATTGTTTGGCAGTATGCAGGCTTTTATATCATTATCTTCTATGCTGCCTTAAAAAATGTTCCAGAGGAATTGATTGAAGCCGCAAAAATAGATGGTGCGAACCCTATTCAGATAGCCTACAAAATAAAGATTCCCTTAATCAGCGGTGTGATAAAAGTTATGGTTATTCTAGCGATTGTTGGATCCTTAAAGTATTTCGACTTAATCTTTGTGTTGACTGGTGGGGGACCTAACGGTGCGAGTGAGGTAATGGCTTCTTATATGTATAGAGAGGCATTTAGTAAATACAACTTCGGGTACGGAAGTGCAATTGGATTCGGTTTATTGGTCATCTGTCTCATTATGACATGGCTCATTCAAAAATTGTTAACTTCCAAAGAAGACGTTCAATTTTAAGAGGGGGAGTGAAACTGATGAGTAAGATTGCGTATGAAACAGAAACTAATGCGACGTTACTAGCTCCATATAAATCTAGTAAAACACTCGGAACAAGAATAGGATACGGAATCCTTTATTTTATCCTGGGAGTTATTGCGATTGTCCAAGTTTACCCACTGGTGTGGTTATTCCTTTTTTCATTGAAAACGAATCAAGAGGTATTCGGTATGTCCCCGTTCGCATTTCCACAAGATCCACAATGGGGAAATTATGTGAAGGCATGGACAGCAGGGCATATCGATGTTTACTTTTTTAATAGTGTGATATACACGGTTGTAGCAGTTTTGATTACGGTTATCCTTGCTAGTTTTGTAACCTTTGCTATTACAAGAATGTACTGGAAACTAAGTGGGTTAGTTCTTGGATTGTTTATGGCAGGTTATATGATTCCACTTCATTCAACATTAATTCCACTATTCAATATTTTTAAATCTGTCAATTTAATAGATAATCCCATTTCTATAATTTTGTCTTATGTTGCGTTTAATTTGCCTATTACGATTATGATTCTAACTGGATTCTATAGAACCATACCAAGGGAGATTGAAGAAGCAGCAGTTATGGATGGTTGTTCCGTTCATAGGATATTCTTTCAAATTACATTGCCGATGACCGTTCCGGTACTTTCAACAACTGTCATCATTAACATGATTTATAACTGGAACGAATTCGTATTTGTAAATACTTTCTTGAGTTCGGACAAGTGGAAAACAATTACGGTTGGTGTAAATAACTTTGTTGGGCAGTACTTAACCGATTGGGGAGCTATAGGTGCAACCTTGATGATTAGTATTATCCCTGTATTAATCGCATACTTCCTTCTGAGTGACCGTATCGTTGAAGGCATTGCAGCAGGATCTGTCAAGGGATAGAAGGGATTAAGGGCTAACTCGATTCTTAGAGTTAGCCCTTTTACTTACTCAAATCCGAATAAAAAAACAGCTCCTGGAATGGGAGCTGTTCTACTAGCTTCGTATGTTCTTAGTCCATAATTGACCAATAAGCCGGTTTTACGTTATATTCTGGATCAAACACGAATGGTGCATCTTTTCCTACCCCACCGTTGTATTGCTTGGCTCGATCATCCAACCAAGTATGATTATCAGCGATGCCCCAGAAAGTAACATTGCTGATTTTGTCTCCTAGTCGTTCATATATTTCAAAAATAGCATTGTAGCGATCTGCTTGGGCTACCAGTCTATCAGTTGGAATGTCAGCATAAGTTGGATACGCTGGTCTAGGTGGCCAACCGTATAAGCTAACATCTAACTCTGTAATTTGATTGTCTAAACCTAGGTCAGCAAACATATTAATGGAGTCTTCAATATCCTGGTTAGAAGGCCAACCAATTTGAATATGCGCTTGATGTCCAACACCGTCAATTGGAACACCTTGTTCAAGCATATCTTTTACAAGATTAAATAAGTGCGTTCTCTTTGGTGTAACTTCTGTATTGTAGTCATTAATGTATAGCTTCGCATCTTTTGCTGCATATCTATCCGCTGTTTCAAAGGCTACCTTAATATATTCATCCCCCGTAATCTTGTACCAAGCAGATTCACGTAGCCCTCTTTCATTTTGAGGAGAATCATCTATTACCTCATTCACAACATCCCAAGACTTTACGTCGTCCTTATAGCGTTTTACAATCGTTTTAATATGGGTTTCCAATCGTTTTAAAAGAAGTTTTTTATTTTTCTCACGTTGTTTTGGATCTTGCTCATCAACCATTTTGTTTCCTTCTTCGTCTAGGAAGAACCATTCAGGTACCTGGCTATGCCAAACGAGATTATGAAAACGGATGTCCATGCCATTTTCTTTAGCAAACTTAACAATTTTATCAGCCTCGGTAAAGTTAAATTTACCTTCCTCTGGTTGAATATTAATTGGTTTCATTACATTTTCAGCAACAATACTATTATAATGGCGTTTTAATACTTCTGCATTTGTGCCCTGTAATTGATAAGGCTCCACTGCTGCACCAATAGTGAAGGAATTCTTGTATCTTTCAGCTATAGATGGTACCGATAAAGCACTAGTAGACTGTTCATTTGTCGTTTCAGCAGCGGCAGGATTCAATCCAACAGGTAATAATAAGGCAAAAGCTAATCCTGTAATGAGAGGTTTACGTAATACTTTAAGCATGTGAGATTCTCCTTTTTAAATGGAATGTAGTAAGGTAGTGCGTATATTGATACTAAACCTCCTTTACGTCAGTTTTAGACAGGGTTGAGAAAGGGCTTTCATTTTTATGGAATTTATGTAACATGTCTTCCTGTCTTTAGTTTATTATACCTTCTCTATACTTAGTTTGTATAGTAAATAAACTAAGTATTTTGTAAATTTCAAAAAATAGTTATTGAGTAATAGTTGAATATTACTATTCTAAGTTTTTATGACCTTTATATAGAAAAAACAGCTGAACTTTATCAGTGAAAGTCAGCTGCTCTTTGCTATTAATCCTCATAAGGGTTTATTGTTACAATCGTTCCGTCATCATTATAGGTTAATTCAGTGTATTTAACCGATCGTTTATGATCTACACCATCTGAAAAGGAGCAATCATGATAGAAAAGATACCACTTTTCTTTAAACTGGACAATCGAATGATGGGTGGTCCATCCAATGACAGGAGTAAGTATCGTACCTTTAAATTCAAAGGGTCCCAATGGATCTTTGCTTACTGCATAAACAATCTTGTGAGTGGTACCTGTAGAATATGATAGATAGTAAAGATCATTGTATTTATGAATCCATGGACCTTCAAAATATCTCCGTTCTTCATCACCCGCAAGAATCGGATTTCCACTCTCATCAACTATTGATATTTCACGTGGTTCACTTTTAAAAGTTAGCATATCATCACTTAATTCAGCGACTCTTGGACCTAATGCTGGTTCTGTTAGCTTTGGACCTTCAGCATTGGAATTAAATGTTCCTTCTTGCCATTTTTCCAACTGTCCTCCCCAAAGCCCCCCAAAATAAACATATGCTTTGTCATCTTCATCGACGAATACGGCAGGATCAATACTGAAGCTACCTGGTATGTAATTTTCCTCGGGTGTAAATGGCCCTTCAGGGGTTGTGCTTGTGGCTACACCAATTCTAAAAATACCTTCTTTATCTCTAGCTGGAAAATATAAATAATACACGTTGTTCCTGTATGCAGCATCTGGTGCCCAAAGCTGTTTACTTGCCCAAGGAATATCTCTCAAGTGAAGAGCTTCCCCATGATCTACACATTCTTCGTTTACATCATCCATCGATAATACATGATAGTCTTCCATCGCATATTGATCACCGTTATCGTTTGAAGGCCCATCATGATCCAAATCATGAGAAGGATAAATATATAACTTTCCTTCAAAGACATGTGCAGAAGGATCTGCTGTAAAAATATGCGTAACTATAGGATTTTTAGGTTTTGAAGGTTTCCCCATAATAGCTCCCCCATACATTATTTAATCGCTTACAAGTATAGTATAACCGAAGTTAAACAACTTTGTATATTCGAAAAACTAAGTTTTTTAAAAAAGGATTTCTACAAAAAAATGAGTATATAAGTATATAACAAGAAAAGTAGGAGGCCTTGCCTTTTATGAAATATCCATATGAAAGTGCTGTAATTAAAGAAGAGGTTCCTGTATTCGCATTAATGACGAGTGTAAAGTATGTGGCCATGCATTGGCATGATAGAATTGAATTATTATTAGTTTTAAAAGGACAAATACATGCGTATGTGGGAAGAGAAGAGTATGTACTTGTGGAAAATGACCTTTTACTCATTAACAGTAATGAGGTACATGGTGTTGAATCCGATCAAGAGAATAAACTATTACTTATTCAAATTCCAATAGCTTTTATTAAAAAATTTTACAGTAATATTGAAAACGAATCATTTCATTGTCAGTCCTTTCTGAGTATGGACCAACAATCATATAACATAATTAGACCTTGCTTGCTCAACTAATGTTAGCTGTAAAAAGGAAAGAAGAAAATTATGAAATAAAAGTGCATTCTCTTCTATTAGATTTGGTGTATCAACTAGTTACACATATTAAGAATAAAACTTCCATACGACCTACTGAACTAAACGGAATAACAGGTTATGAATTTACTGAGGAAGAGGATTACCAGGAACTAGATAAACTTTTATAGCGGTGGAAAACACTCAAAACGGTTGTTATATCAACTGTTTTGAGTGTTTTTGTGTGGGAAAAGTTTTTGATAGATTAAATAACTGAGCAATTTAAAATATGAAAAAATATTAAAAAAGATGAAAAAAAGTTAAAAAATATGAAAAAATATGAAAAAAATTATTGAAATCGCTTTATTATGGTGTTAAATTTAATTCAAGAATTAATTACAAGAAGATTAAACAAGAAAATTGGAGGCTGACGATGAAATTAGCTACAAGGATAAACTCAATATTGCCTAAGGTAGATGGAGATATTATTAAAGCATTAGAGATAGTCTCAGAGATTGATGGAATCACATGTGTAGATTTAAATTATCCGGAACATTTTTCAAATTACTCTGCAGATGAGATCAATAAGACCCTAAAAGATTTAAACATTCATGCAAATGGATTAGCTTTACGTTTTAGAAATCATTTTATAAATGGCGAATTTGGGAACAACAATAAGTTGATTGCAGAAGATGCGTTTACTTTATGTAAAGAGGCTGCAGATACCTGTAGAGTCTTAGGAGGGAAAGTATTAACTTTATGGCTAGGCTTCGACGGATTTGACTATCCATTTCAAGTTGATTATCAAAAAGCCTGGAGTCAGGTTAGGGAATATGTAACGGCACTTGCTGATTATGCGCCAGATTTACAAATCAGTATTGAATATAAGCCATATCAAGAAAGATCATATGCATTAATTGATAGTATTGGACTAACGCTACTGATGGTAAATGAAATCAATCGTGAGAACGTTGGAGTGACAGTGGATTACTGTCATATGCTCATGAAACGAGAAAACCCTGCATATGGCTTAAGTCTTGCAGCAGAAAAAGGTAAACTATTCGGTGTTCATATCAATGATGGCTATGGAACTCACGATGACGGCTTAATGGTTGGGACGGTCTCATTAATGCAGACACTAGAATTCATGTATTATTTGAAAAAGTATAACTATGATGGAGCGATCTATTTTGATACATTCCCTATTAGAGAGGAACCAGTTGCAGAAATTAGGCAAAATGTAAAAGCGATTCGTATTATTAGTAGCTTAATAGATCAGCTAGGATTAGCAGAAATTGAAAAAACGGTTGAGAAAAATGACGCCATTTCAGTAAACAAGATGTTCTTTTCCATGTTTGAATTAAAAGTAAATAAATAATTACTAACCTAGTAAACACAATTTTTTTTCATAAGTATTGAAAGCGATTACCAACAAATTCTAGGGGGCTAAAAAAAATGAAAAAGTCAAAGAAAAATTTATTCGTAACTGGTATTTTAGCAATTTCTTTAGGATTGACAGCATGTAGTAGCAACAGCAGTAGTGGAAGTGCAACTCCAGATAAAGAAACAGGTGCTTTTAATCCGGATAATGCTGATGGTCAAACATATGAAGAAGTAAGATCAAGCTTAGGGGAAGTACCTAAATTAACTGAAGAGATAAAATTAGGTGCTGTAGCAAAAGCGTTTGAAAATGAATATTGGAGAACATTGAAAGAAGGAATGGAAACAGGCGCTCAAAAGTTTAGTGATAAAGGGATGAACCTAACCATTGATGTTAAATCCCCACAAGGTGAAGCGGATGAAGAAGGACAGCTTGCCATTGTAAAAGATATGATCAACAAAAAGTATAGTGCTTTGTTACTTTCTCCGATTTCAGACAGCAATCTTGTTCCTGGGGTTGAAAGTGCCCTTGAAAAGGATATCCCAGTAATGAACGTTAATGATGGAATTATCAAGGAAGCTCCTAATTTTGTCGGACCTAAAGCAGATTTAAACGGAGAATCAGCTGCAGAATGGATCTCAGAGAAATTAAATGGAGAAGGTAAGGTAGCGATAATTGTAGGAATGCCAAAAGCATTCGCAGCTAGACAACGTACGTTAGGATTTGAGAATTGGATGAAGGATAATGCTCCAAACATTGATATTGCTGAAAAACAAAATGCAGATTGGGATCGTGCAAAGGCAAAGGATATTGCTGCAACATGGATTAAAAAGCATGGAGATCTAGCTGCTATTTTTGCAAATAATGACACGATGGCTTTAGGTGCACAAGAGGCGGTTAATGAATCAGGGAAAGATATATTAGTAGTCGGAGTAGATGGAATTGGTGAAGCCTATGAATCTATTCGTAAAGGTGAATTGGACGCAACTATCGATTCATTCCCAAAATATAAAGGGCAAATAGCTGTTGAAATGACCATTCGTCAGTTGGGCGGACAGGAAGTACCTAGAGTGATTTGGACTCCTCAAGCGTTAATTGATGAAACAAATGTAGATACACCAGCTGAAGAGATTATTAATTGGGTAGACCCAACAATAGCAAAGTAACAAAATACTAGTTTATACCTATAGTCGGATTGATAGGATTCGACTATAGGTATGAAAAAGGGGAATCGAAATGGAAAAGCAAACAGAATGTATCGTTAGATTTCAGAATATTTCAAAAGTTTTTCCTGGAGTAAAGGCCCTAGATGGGGTGAGTTTTAATATTAAAAAAGGAGAGATCCATGCTCTCTTAGGAGAGAATGGAGCAGGAAAGTCAACATTATTGAATACACTTCATGGAGTCAATAATGAATATGAAGGAACGGTAGAAATTCAAGGAAGAATTGTCTCATATAAAAATGCAAACGAAGCCATTCAGGATGGAATAGTTAAAATTCATCAAGAAGTTAGTCTAATTCCAGAATTAACAGTTGGTCAGAATATTGCTTTAGGTCATGAACCAAGAAAAGGAATGTTTATTGATTACAAAACGCTACATCATGATGCGAATGAGATTCTCACTAAAATGAAGTGTAATTTTAAAAGCGAAGATTTAGCGAGTACGCTAAGTACAGGAGAAATGCAAATGGTAGCAATCGCCAAAGGACTGTACCATAATGCGAAACTCATATCATTTGATGAACCATCAGCTTCGCTAACAAATCAGGAAGTACAAACGCTCTTCTCCATTATTAACGACTTAAGAGAAAATGGGATAACAATTTTATATGTCAGTCACCGTCTAGATGAAGTTTTTGAGATTTGCGATAGTGC
Organism: Robertmurraya korlensis; assembly: GCF_023715225.1. GTDB lineage: Bacteria > Bacillota > Bacilli > Bacillales > Cytobacillaceae > Robertmurraya_A. The sequence goes on along the minus strand of NZ_JAMBNS010000003.1, from coordinate 68,894 downwards.
GACAGTCCTTCGTGATGGCAAGCATATAGATACCTTTCAATTAAGGGAGGTTACAAGAGAGCAATTAATAAAAAAAATGGTAGGCAGGGATGTTTCAGCTTATGCGGTAAGAACCAAACCGTCTCCAAAGACTGCTGAAAAGGTATTGGAAGTAGAAAACCTAAGTGTGAATGGAGTATTTGAAAACATTAATTTCCACCTTCATAAAGGTGAAATTTTAGGTTTTGCAGGTTTAGTTGGTTCCAAAAGGACAGATGTAGTTAGAACGATTTTTGGTGCAGAGGAAAAGTCGGGTGGCACCATTAAAGTAAAGGGAGTTCCTGTAAATATTAAGAATCCTCGCCAAGGTGTTCAATTGGGGATTGGACTCATACCAGAGAATAGAAAAACACAAGGGTTTATCAAATTTTTTAATAATGCAAACAATGTAGGTCTTACTAAAATGGAGAAATTCTCTAAGTATAGCTTCGTAAATCATAGAAAGAAAACAGAAAACTGTAATTATTATATCGATGAGATTAACTTAAAACCGAGTAACCCTCATTATATGACAACTAATTTGAGCGGAGGAAATCAGCAAAAAGTAGTGATTTCTAAATGGCTTTCCTCCGATGCTGAGATTCTAATCTTAGATGAACCGACAAAAGGGGTCGATGTTGGAGCGAAAGCTGAGATTTATAGAGTCCTAGAAGAATTACTTGAAAAAGGGAAATCTATAATCGTTGTTTCCTCCGAGTTGCCTGAGGTGTTAGGTCTAAGTGATCGGATCATTGTCATGCGCGAGGGACAAAAAGTGAAAGAATTTGATAATCAAAACCTTACTGAGGAAGATATCCTTCAATATGCGATGGGGGTAAACAAAGATGTTAAAAACTAAGGAATATAGTAGAGAACTAAGCTTAGTAGCAGCGATCATTATTATGGTTATTGTATTTTCCATTATTGAGCCCGTCTATTTAAGTGGAAGTAATTTACTTGATATTATGGACCAAAGTGTTATTAATGGATTATTAGCTTTAGGTATTACTTATGCAATCATTACAGGGGGAATCGACCTCTCTGTAGGATCAATCTTTGCAATTGTCATTGTAGTTGTAGGTGATTTACTTGTAAGTGGTTTAAATCCTGTCTTAGCTATTATATGTGGAGTGGGGATAGGTTTTATTTTAGGTGTATTTAATGGTCTATTAATTACAAAGTTAAATCTTCAGCCATTTATTGCTACACTAGGAACAATGAGTGCGTACAGAGGGATTGCTTATGTGATAACGGGAGGTTGGCCAGTTCTGGATATTCCTGGGGATTTTAGATCAATCTTTAACTCAGATATTTTTGGAGCATTTCCAGTGTCAATACTTGTACTTCTTGCATTCGCTGCTGTTGGACATATCATTTTAAAGTATACGAAACTTGGGACTTATATATATGCTATAGGGGGTAATGAAGAGGCTACTCTCTTATCAGGTGTAAATGTTAATAAAAGTAAAATGCTTGCGTATGCTATTTCTGGAGCTGGTGCTGCTTTGGCTGGTATGGTTTTGTTAGCACGATTAGGGTCAGGAGAGCCAGCTGCAGGGCAAACTTATGAATTAAATGCGATTGCCGCCGCTGCTATTGGTGGTGCTAGCCTGGCTGGTGGAAGAGGGAATATGATCGGTACATTACTCGGAGCCATCTTATTATCAACACTAAAGGTGGGATTAGTTGTTGTAGGAGTTGATAGTTTTTGGCAATATATTGCAACAGGAGCTATAATTGTTGTAGCAGCTTATTTTGAAGTGATTCAAGGGAAGCTTAAAGGAATGAGGGTTGGTAGAAGTAATACCAAAGCTATTGGGGTAGGTAAATAACCATGGAAAAGAATGCGGTTACAATAGTAGGTAGTATCAATTATGACATTATCCTTAAGCAAAAACGACTTCCGGAAATGGGCGAGACCTTTACAGCAGATAGTGTAACTTTCTGTGGAGGTGGGAAGGGAGCCAATCAAGCAGTACAGTGTGCCAAGCTGGGACTGGAAAGCTATATGGTAGGTAAGGTTGGCAATGATCAATTTGGCACTGAATTAATTGCAAATATGAAAAAGTATGGCTTGAATACCGACTATGTTTCCCAGGCTGATACAAACACTGGACTTGGCATTGTGAATGCAATCTCAGATGGAAGTGTGGTTGCAACCATAGCAAAAGGTGCTAATTACAGTATGACGATTGAAGATATCGATCAGGTGGAAGGCCTATTTAAGAAAAGCAAAATTGTCATATTGCAATTAGAAATTCCAAAAATAGTGGTAGAATATACGATTAAAAAGGCGAAAGAGTATAATTGCTATGTAATATTAAATGCTGCTCCTGCAAGTGAAATCGATGTTAATTGTTTAAAACTGGTGGATTGTCTAGTGGTTAACGAAACGGAAGCTAGTTTTTATGCTGGAGAGAGAGTTTCATCTCTAAAAGAGGCTGAAAAGGTTTGCGATAAGCTTTATCAATATACTAATAATCTGTTAATCATCACTCTTGGTGAAAAAGGCAGTATATTATATGATGGAAAGAAAACCATTCACATTCCTTGCAAAACTGTAGAAGTAGTCGAAACAACAGGGGCAGGTGACTCTTATACAGGGGCATTAGCTTACGGACTTATGAATGAATTGCCAATTGAAAAAATAGGAGAATTGGCGTCAATAGTTAGTTCAAGAACGGTTACCAAAATTGGCGCTCAAGATGCAATGCCCACCCTATTAGAGTTAAGTGAATATGTGTGATAAATTTGAAGTATAATCTTTAGTTCAACTAAGAAAATTTAACGAAATTTACTAAATATGTATCGAGGTATTAAATCATGATCCCTTATGTCAGAAGAGAAAAAATAATGGATGAATTAGAAAATAAACAAATCCTTTATATTGAAGATCTATTGAAAATTTTTGATGGGGTCTCTGAATCTACCATTCGTAGAGATTTGAAAATTCTGGAGGACGAAAATTATATAGTCCTTTTACGAGGTGGAGCAGTTAAATTAAAGCTGGATTCACATGAAATTCCTGTGGGTACAAAGAAGTTACTAAATAAAGAAAGTAAGGAAAGAATTGCAAAATTCGCTGCTTCTTTAGTAGAAGACGATGATGTTATATACATTGATTCAGGCACGACATGTTCAGCCATTGTAAAATACATTGTCTCAAAAGGGATTAGAGTGGTTACTTCAAATATCCAGGTGTTGAGTGAGGTCAACGGTACTCACATAGAAAACATTACAATTGTTGGAGGAGAGGTTAATAGAAATTTGGATTCTATTTCAGGTCCTCTAACAGACTCCTCTTTAAGAAATTTAAACTTTGATAAATCGTTTCTTGGTGCTAGTGGCTTCGGTTTAAATGTTGGGGTAAATACTCCCGACTTTCGAGAAGCAAGTAAAAAGAGCATTGTCAAAATGAACTCAAATAAATGCTATGTACTAGCAGATAGTTCCAAGTTTAATAAAAATACATTATGTAAGGCGTTTGATATTGAAGAATGTTTACTCATAACCAATAAGCAGATTCCTGAACTTGATGGTACTACAGAATATTATGTTGTTGACTAAATCTTGAAGTAACACAACAGTTGGTTATGACTGGTAATTATATTACCAGTCATTTTTTTTGAAACTCCTTGAAGAGGCAAGTTCCGATTAATTATTATGAATATCGTAATAAATTAAATCGATTTTATGTGAAAGATGATACTATATTATACAATAAGAATACCCCCATGCCCCATAAAGGGTTTCCAACGTGCCAATTAAAAAACTGGTATAAAGAAGTAATAGAGTCAAATGGAAAATTAATATAGTCTAAAAAACTCAAGAATTTTAATATAATTAGAATATAGTATAACAACTCTCAAAATGAAGGGAGTTTTTTTCTTTAATAGGTATACCAGGAAGTAATTTTTAAGAAATAAAAAAGGAACTAGAAGGAAAGATGTATATGATAAATAAAAAATTTAACCCACGAAATATGAAGGAGTTATACACTCGGGATTTATTGACGAAAGACCTTATTGCAGGGATAACACTTTTTGTCATGCTCGTTCCCCAAGGGATGGCTTATGCGATGTTGGCAGGACTACCACCTGTTATGGGTTTATATGCATCAACACTCCCCTTACTCATTTATGCACTCTTTGCATCTTCTAGACATCTTTCAGTTGGTCCAACAGCCATTACTTCATTATTAGTGTTTTCTGGAATCTCAGCAGTTGGGCAACCAGGAACCTCTGAATACGTAACATTAGTCATTTTATTAGCATTAATGGTAGGTTTATTTCAGTTTTTATTCGGGGTGTTTAAACTAGGCTTTATTGTAAGGTTTATTTCACCTTCTGTTTTAGGCGGGTATACCTCAGCAGCTGCAATTATCATTGCGTTGAGTCAATTGAAGCATTTACTAGGGATTGATTTAGGAAATTACTTTCAAGTTCATCTGTTATTCTATGATGTACTAAAGAGAATTGGTAATTTACATTTAATTACTTTATTAATAGGAGTATGTAGTATTACTGTTTTAGTGTTAATGAAGAAGGTGAGCCCACGAATTCCGACGGCACTTTTACTAATACTTGTTTCCATCGTGATGGTTTCATCTCTTGGTTTAAACAAAGAGGGGGTAAAGATTGTTGGTATGGTTCCGAGTGGGTTTCCTTCTCTTGTTTTTCCTACCATTACAATAGGTGGCATTAAACAAATTATACTACCTGCACTCACAATCGCATTACTTGGATTTATGGAATCTCTTGCGATAGGTAAGTCAATTGCTGATAAAGAAAAATATAAAATTAACCCTAATCGGGAATTAAAAGCTTTAGGGTTAGCCAATATTTTTGGTTCATTTTTTCAAATACTCCCGATAAATGGGAGCTTTTCTAGAAGTGCAGTAAACCACCAAAGTGGAGGAGCCACTCAAATGGTTTCTGTATTTACTGGCATTCTTATTCTAATTACACTCCTATTTTTTACTTCCTACTTTTATTACTTGCCTAACGCAGTGTTAGCTGCCATCATAATCGCTGCGGTTCTTAAACTGATAGATTTAAGGCAATTTATTAATCTAATAAAGATTAAACCTGTGGATGGTTGGAGTTGGTTAGTAACTTTTTTATCTACGTTATTTATAGGTATTCAATGGGGGATATTAATTGGTGCAATTTTTAGTTTCTACTTATTACTTAGCAGAATGTTTAAATCCAATATTATAGAATTGGGTTATCTTGAAAAGGAAAAGAAATTCCGTGATTTAAAAAGGTTCCCTGATGCTATAACTCTGGATGATGTAATATTTGTGAGAATAGATTCTTCACTTCATTTTGCTAATATTTTTTACCTTGAGGAAAAAGTAGGAGATCTAATTTATTCAAAGCCAAAGGTAAATATGGTGATCATGGACTTCTCAGGTGTTAATGATATGGATACAACTGCTTGTAATTCCCTTGAAGAGTTTAAAGATCAATTACACCAACAAAATAATATCGAATTGTATTTCGTGGGAATGAAAGGTCTTGTGAGAGATACCATAAATAGAGCTGGTTGGAATACGAAGTATAAGAAGGAAATAGGTTATGTATCGATAGAAAAACTACTTGAAGAAAAGAACATTATAATCCCGTCAACACGCAAGAGCGAAACAGAAACACCTTTTATCTATATGATTTAATAATGGAGTTATATCTTATGAAAACTGCACTTAGCCTGATAAATAAACGGGACATGCTGAGAGGCTGAATGATATTTTGGATTACATTGAATTAACCACCTTTTACATGTATAGAATGTTTACACTATTCCTTCATTGATTACAATAATAATCGAGGAGGGATAAAGATGGGTAACCGAGCTGTATTTTTAGATAGAGATGGCGTTATAAACGAAGTATTAACTAAAAGAGTGAAATTCGTAAACAAGCCATCCCAATTGTTTTTCTTACCTGGTGTTCCAGAGGCTATTCGAAAGTTAAATGAAGTTTTTGGGGACAACATTTTTGTTGTGACTAATCAGGGGGGAGTTGGGCTAGGGTTCATGAAAGTGAATCAACTAGAAACGATCCATGAACACATGATAAGCGAACTAAAAAAAGAGGGAGCAATCATTAAAGACGTGGCATATTGTCCTCATAAGCCAAAAGCGGGATGTGAATGCAGAAAACCTGGCTCCAAAATGATTACTGACTTAGCCGAAAAATATCAGATTGACCTAGCGCAGTCCTATATGATCGGAGATACGGACACAGACATCCAAGCAGGGAAGAAAGTAGGTACCAAAGGCGTTTTTCTTGGGGACAGTGATCCACTAGCGGATGCCGTATTTCCTGATTTACTAAGCGCATCTGACTGGATTATAGAAGATGCAACAAAATCTTGATAAATGCAATGCCCCAACTCTTTGAGAAGGGGCCATTTGATGTTGTTATGATATATCTGATATATCTTGGTTTTCTATATCCTTAATGGGATTGTACAGTTGTCCTATCATTTTACTTAAAGTACTCACATATTCTTCAACTTCAGGAGGTGTATATCCAACGGAATTCCATGCGGCTTCCCTTCCTCCATACATACCAACTGCTCTCTTTGAACTTAGAATACGCTTTACTTCTCCATAATGAAGATAAACTTCCCATAACCATTGATAGTGTTCTTCTGTGCTAATTCCAACTATTTTAAGGTTGGACCAATTATTATCGGTATCACCTATTTTATTTAATTTATGGATCATTTTACTCCAGCTCCTTATGATTATGTCTTAATTCTTGACATATCATAGGGTGTTTATAACTGTTGAGTAATGTTTATACATGCTAATTAATAGAGATTATTCTTTGATATGGTTCATTCCTTCTTCTAAAATTTCCATTTGCCGTATGGTTTCTTCATCCTTAACAATTTTTTCTTTTCCATTAAGGATCGATTCATAAACTCCATCGTAAATCCGCCCGTAGTCACCAACTTCAGAAATTACTTTTTCTTCATGATAGTTTCCATCTTCATCCACATAAGTTAGAACGCCATAGTGTTCTGGAAAATCAATCCCAAAATCCTTATTGGTTGGCATATAAAATAGTTTTAAATGCTCTTCTTGTCTATCTTTTGTTTGTTTAACAAAAACGCCTTTATTACCATATACGATAAAGCTAGGGCGTTCTTTCAGGCGGAAATAGCTAGATTTAACAGAAACCTTTTTGGAATCATAAAAGAAATCCAAGTCAAAATAGTCATTATAGTGTCCTTTTCCAAGAAGTTGTCTAACATCATAAGTAATATGATTTGGTTTACCAAAGTAAGAGAGGACTTGATCTATTGTATGGCATCCGTGTCCATACAGATAGCTGTTTTCTCTAGAAAACTTTAAAGACTTTGGTACTTCAGGTCTGAAATAATCATAGTGCATTTCGACTTCTAAAATATCTCCTAATACACCACTATTAATAACCTTTTGTACGGTTAGGAAATCTGAATCAAATCGGCGATTTTGATAGCATTGAATAAATAGATTCTTTTCTTTTGCATAGGCAAATAACTCTTTTGCTTGGTCAGAAGTCTGTGTGAATGGCTTTTCGACTAATACATGTTTGCCTTTTTCTAGTGCCAATTTAGCATATTCATAATGTTCTACTGGAGTACAAATGACGACTAATTGAATCTCTTCATCGAGCCAGATTTTATTTAAATCATGAACATAATTTACTCCAGGAATTTCTTCCCAAACACTATTGTTTTGTCGAGAGTAAATAGTTTTCACTCGAATGTTTTTGTTTCTTAATGAAAAAGGTAGGTGATAGCGGTTCGTACTTTTTCCATTTGCAATATAAGCAATCGTTAACATAAGAAACTCCTCCAATTTTCATTTGCTAGCTTGATTATATCTGAGATGATTAGTATTGAGAACGTTTATATATCAAACTGGACCTCATTCTCAGCAATACTTAGAATGGGAGACATTTAGCTGAACATAATGTTTAAAGAAGAGTTCAGCTAAATGGTTTGGTATATTAGTTATAAAATAGAAAAGATAAAAATTATTTAATGTCAATCAAAATGGAGGGGAAAATGACATTATTACATAAGCTTGAACACAAGCAAGGGTTTACTGACACTGAAAAAAGAATTGCTGATTTCATCTTAATAAACCAAGAGGATGTTCCGAATATGTTTATCCAAGAGCTGGCAGAGAATACTTTTACTTCCCACTCTGCAATCATTAGGCTTACTCAGAAATTGGGATTTTCAGGTTATAGGAATTTTAAAGTAGCATTAATACATGAAATTCAAAGTAATAAGCATACGATTGCGCATGTTGACCCCAACTTTCCTTTTCTTCCAACTGATAGTTCCATAAATATTGCAAAAAAAATGGCTGATTTGACGATTGAAACTATACGAAAGACGTTAGTAAAGTTGGAAAGGAATCAATTAAATAAAGCAGTTGATTTGATTCGAAGTTCGAAACGAATTTTCCTATTTGGAAATGGAGATTCTCAAATTCGTGCTCGCAGCTTTCAAAACAAATTTATTAAAATTAATAAGCAGTTAATCATCGCAGATGAATATGGAGAAACAACATGGAATTCATTAAGCATGGACCAGTTGGACTGTGCAATTTTTATTAGTTATGCGGGTAATTCAGCTTCTTACACGAAAATAATAAAATATCTAGCTTCAATGAAGATACCATTAATCATGTTAACCGGAAATTCTGAATCAACCATGTCTAAATTATGTAATTTGACCATTGAAGTACCACATGATGAATATGACTTCTTCAAAGTAGGGACATTTTCTTCACAAATATCGTTTGAGTATATCCTAGATACGCTATTTTCAATTATCTATGCGAAAGAGTATACAAGTAACCTTAATGATTTAAAGAAAAAGGAAGAGGCAATAAAAAAATGGGACCTACTTTAAGTAATATAGAAAAATAAAAACAGAAAAACCGCCTTGGCGGTTTTTTGAGATGAATTAGATTAATCCATATTTTTTAAAGCTATTATAGATGCCATCCTCATCATGTGTGTCAGTAACATCGTTAGCTATATTTTTAACAGCTTCATTTGCATTTCCCATGGCGATTCCGTACTGGACGAATTCAAGCATTTCTAAATCATTCCAGCTATCACCGTATCCAAAGGTATCCTCTTTTTTTATGTTTAAGTGATTAATTATCTTTTCAATACCTGTTGCCTTATTTACACCAAGAATGGATATTTCACCACAATTTTCTCCGAAAGCAGCTACTGTGCTAGGGATGACCGTGAATTTAGATGCGAATTCTTGTTTTATCCTCTCTAGTGGTAATTTTGATCCAAAAAAGGAAATCTTATTAATATCATCTCGAAGTAAGTCTTCACTCTCAATAATAGAATCGAAAATAGAATTAAATCCTTTTTCTATATCTAGATTTGTATTAGGATTAGTTTTTTGTAATTCTCCTAAAATGGATCGCATACGAGTGTTACCATTTTTACCAGTAAATATACCAATGTTTGATTCCAGATTAAACTCGATTCCATGATGGGTAAAAAAGTCAACAACATGCTTTACATCCTCTTTATTAACATTTACGTGTAATAACACCTCTTGATCCATTTCTATGTACCCTCCAGCAGAACCAATAATCCCATCAAACCCAACTTCTAGTATATCAGGTGAAATTAGCGATTTTGGCCTTCCCGTACAAATAAAAACAAAATGGCCATTTTCTCTAGCCTTTCGTACAGCAAGTTTGGCAGAATCAGGGATTACAAGATGGTCGTTAACCAAAGTTCCGTCGATGTCCAAAAAAATAGCCTTTTTCATATTTTTAACCTACCTATTCTTTGTTTTTCAGATGATTTTATAAGATCTAATTATACCTATTCTATCTTTGTTGTGGAGAAGTCAAGGCTAACTAGTTATGTATAACAACTAAAATAATGAGTTACATAAATGAAACACGTTGTTACATTTTTAGTTTTGTGAGGTGAGATGGAGTAATTAATTTTTAAAAAATAATTAATAATGAATAGGAAAAAACTAATAGATTTAACAATTGATGCACTAAAAGTATTTTCTGATACATTTACTTTGTATTTTTGTTTTGATCTCACACTACTATCGATGAGTACATATCCAATTGCATTATCAGATTGCACAAGAAGAGATGTGCGAAATCACTTTCAAAAAAACATTGTATTTTATGTAAACATACAGAACGAACTAGTAGACTTAATGTTGTCACAAGGAGTATATTTGAGACCTCCACAAGTAGCGATAGATAGTGAGGTGGAATTTGCTGATTCGATCACATATCTCAATGGTTTTTTTGGCGGATCAAGACCTCTTAATACTGCTGAAATTTCTAATCTATCCAGAATTGTTCATAGAGCACAGTTTTCAAAAATGGTATTTGTCACTTTTAGTAAATTAGCAAAAGAAAAAGAGTTAAAACAGCATTTTAGCAAAGGTAGAGATGGAATCGAAAAAGTATTGCAATCACTTCAAGAGGTTCTTGATAAAGAAAATATTCCAATATCAGCATCTGGAGACTATAAAATTTCCGATGTAGACATGTCTCCATTTTCTGATAAGCTAATGTTGTTTTTTGCGAATACTTGTCTAGGAATATTCTGTTTTACTATGATAAGTCAGGCTATGACTTCCAGCTTAAGAACCGATATTGTATCTAAACTAAGCAAAATTTCTGATGATATGAAGAAATCTTATGGTTTAGGTTTAATATTAGCGATAAAAGAAAAATGGTTTGAACAACCACCACAAGTAGTTAATAGAAAAGTCTAATTTGTTTTGTTATTTGACCATAAAAGTGAGCCATTTCTTTAAATTGAAATGGCTTACTTTTTTTAAAGTAGTTCTTATTCATTTACAACAAAATGGCTAAAATTAGTTATTAGAAAATTATAAAAATTATAATTTTATTCCGAAGATTGACCCCCCTAACCGAGAAATGTCTACTTTTCAAGCAATAAATTAGTTAGTAATCTAATAGTGCAGCAAGCATTATTAATCTGTAAAAAGGAGTGGTAGGAAGAAAGAGCAATGGCAAAAAATGAAAGCGATATCATTCGGTTTAGGAAAAATTTAATAAGGGGGAAATCTAGTGAAAAGCACTGTGAGTAAGTGGAAAAAGGTGGCCAAATCCTCTGTTGCTAGTACTGTCTTAATATCAACTATCGTTTTACCGGTTTTTTCAGTTCATACAGAGAATGAAAGGGTTCAGGCGGTTACACTCAATAAAAGTAAAGACACATTTGTTCAATCCTTTGAAAATCCTGAAAAGAAATTTGAATCTGGGTTTAGGTGGTCTTTGCCACTGGGGATGACAGATGACAAAGAGCTGATTAGAGAGTTAGAAGCTATATCTAAAGCTGGGTATGGTGTAGTTGAAGTCATGTCCAATGCTCATCCTACAGGAATAATCCCAGAAGGAAAACCTCATGCTGGTGAAAACTATGCAGATGTATACGGAATGGGTTCAGAGGAGTGGAGTCGTTCGATTCGAACAATTTTAAAAAAGGCAAATGAACTTGGAATAAGAGTTGATTTTCATATTTCAGTTAATAATGGGTCAAATACTCATGTGCCAGGTATATCTCCAAATGATGATGCAGCGTCCAAAACACTTGTACATAAAGCAACTACAGTAACGGATGCTGTTAACAACCTACCACCTTTATCAGAGATTACTCCCGCAACTGCTACCTATGTAAGTAACATAGATGGTTCTACACAAAACATTCAAGATCACTTCTATGCCGCCCTATTAGTCAATGTTACGGAGAAGAATAAAAAGGTTAATAAGTTAATAGAAGCCGATGGTTTGTCAGGTGAACGTCGTGGTAAAGCTGGCATTACAACATTTGATGCTAACTATGACATTATTGATCCTAATAAAACCATTGATGTAAGTGCGCTATATAATCCTGAAACTACTTTGTCAGAAAGAAATAAGGTTAAGGACGAAATCAAAAAAGTTTATAATGGCGAAGGGAACTGGGAAATACTAGGTTTTTGGTGGAGAGGTGAGGGAGCGTCAATAAGTGGTGTGACTAAATATCCATCCTATAAAATAGATTACTTCAGCCAGGCAGGAACCGACGCAGTGATGGACTATTATGAAAAAGATATCTTCAGACTTGGCCAACCGGGGTATGAAGATATGAAGAATTTGCTAAAGAAAAACGGAGGACATATTTTTAGTGATTCTTATGGGGCTTCAGCCAATTGGGCTCTAGAATTACCGGAGAAGTTTAAAGAATTAACGGGGAAAGAAATCACAAAATATTTGCCAGCCATTTTCTATGCAACGAATGACACAAATGCTTCAACCAAATTCGGATTTGCTTTCTCCGATGGATCGGAAGTAGACGTGTTAGAAGAAATCCGACAAGCTATGACAGATTTACATGTAAAATATCATCTCGAAGGATTGACCAAGAGATCCAATGAACTTGGATTATTGTATCGAGCACAAGTAGTGTATGCAACCAGCCGCCTAGACATGATTCAAGCTGCAGCTGCTGTAGATGTTCCAGATGTTGAATCCTTGAACTTAGTAGATAGTATTGATTATTACACAGCAATGTCTTCAGCCAACCACCTTCTTGGGAAAGATGAAGTTTCAAATGAATTAAGTGCAACGTATGGAACAAAAATTGGTGCATATGCTTTACCAATAAAAACTGTGGTAGACCAAGCGAATCGGGCATTTGCAGCTGGTATTAATCAGAGCTTATTGCATACGTATGCTTATAGTTATATGGATACTCCAGGGAATGCGAACGCTATGTGGCCAGGAAGATCTCCATTTGGAAACTTCTTCAGTGAGGCGTGGAAGGATAATATGCCACAATGGGAGCATATGGATATATTAGGAGATTATTTAGCTCGTACCTCCTTTGCAATAAGAGAGGGAACAACAAAGCGAGATATTGCTGTCTACAAACACAGTTATTGGTGGCCAAGACATGTGTCAGGTATATGGAGAGATCCAGAGCTCTCAGATGCAGGATTCACTTATGATTTCCTAAGCCCAGCTTCACTAGATTTACCTGAAGCTACGGTGAAAAATGGCAAACTTGCTTCAAATACTGCAGAATACCAGGCCTTTGTTTTTGATACAACAAATACAAAGGATATGCAGGACGTTGGAAACGCTCTAATGACCCTATCAGCAGTGAAGAAAATGGTCGAATATGCGAATGCAGGGCTGCCAATTATCATGGTTGGTTCCTACCCGACTGGAATGCCTGGAATCGTCACAAATCAAGAGAAGGCGGAATTCGATAGCGCTATAACAAAACTAAAGAAAAGTAAAAATGTGGTGGTAGTTGCATCTCAGGGAGAAGTACCAAGTGCTTTAACGAAATTAAAAGTAGCCCCTTATGCCGAAAATAAGACTCCAGAACGTATTATGTCTTATCGGACAAAAACAGAAGATGCAGATATTTACTATGTGTATAATCGATCACGAAATTATGTAGAAGGGATCGATAGTACATTCCATAATTCCTTAACTAATTATGGATATAAGAAAGAAGACGGGGGAACAGTTACAACGAAAATTGCCTTAACGGGAGAGGGTGTACCTTATACGTTAAATGCTTATACAGGTAAAATTGAAAGAATTGGAAATTATGAAGTAGATTCAAATGGGAAAATTGTTGTTGAAGTAACATTGGATGTAAATGATGCAACACTGATTGCAGTAGCTCCTAAAAATTGGGTTAATGGGGATCAAGTATCTAAAAAACAAATATCCTTACAAGACTCAATTGTAGTAGATAACTGGGACTTAGAAATTAAGTCTTTTACAAATAAAAATGATATTTCTGCCGTGGGTCCTGATGCTTCTGAAATGAAGTATACAACGATCTCTAACATATCATTACCAACATTAAAAACATGGACTGAATTAGGCACTATTAAAGCAACTGTAACGGAGGAAGATGGAACAGTTTCAACGAAGGATGTTGACTTAGGAACGATTTCTGGGGTCGGAAACTATTCAACAACTTTGACCTTACCGTCTTCATGGAAGGAGAAGAATGGAGCCTATTTAACTATTGAAAATAGTTATGACACTGTTAGAGTATCTATAAATGGTGTAGAATTGCCAAATGTTAATCCATTGTCTTTAAAGACTGATATAAGCGGGCTATTAACCTCAGGAGATAATACAATTGAAATTGAAACCGTAACAACATTAGGCAATGCCCTATCAACTATTCGTCCAGCTTTTTATAATAGGAAAAATGATTACGGAATAACTGGGCAGGTAAAAATCATTCCTTTTACAAAAAAATAATTGAAGTTTGAGCATGCTGAAGAATAAAACCAGACAGAAAATTAATTCTGTCTGGTTTTTATTCTTAGTATGTATAATTCGCCCTCCATTTGAAACGAAAATAATTTATTAAAACATCTTGTTACTTAGGTTAACCTTTTCAAATAGAAATTGAAAAATAGTATTCACTCAACAAAATCTAATAAGATAGACTCCACATTTCTTAAGATCAATAAAAAGCCGATTCTTTTCCAGCAAGAAGGATAAGTTAGGCTTTTTTGTTTAGTTTCGATCGTTATAAAAAGATAGCTATTAAATATAGTATTCTAGGTGACCAAAAATAATAAGTAAGAATAAGGAAACTATTAAACTCCATAATTTCTTCTATATATGCTTCTACTAAAAATGTTAAATTCAGATGAATTTTGTAATGTATTTGTAATATTTCTAAAATATTGTTGTCAAATTGTGATGATATAATGCAATAGATAGATAATTTTGTCGAAAAGTCAATTACATATAAATTGTTTCACTGCGCGGAAGCAGGGAGGATCTTAAATTGAAAAAAACTAGATTAATTACACTTATTACAACAGTAACACTTGGAGTAGGCAGCTTATTTACTGTTTCACCAGTAAATGCCGAATCCATTCAAAATATTGAAAGCAATATTGTAAGCGTTCAACAGCAGCTTAGTAGTTTACAAGCACAGCGTTCGGAAGTAGAAGCACAAATCCAGAAGATTGAACAAGCTATTGCTGACAACAGTGCTAAGATTGAATCTACAAATGCTCAAATTGCGGAAACACAGACTGAAATTGAACAACTGAACAGTGCAATAGCTGAGATTGAGGAACGAATTGTGGTTCGTAATGAAACATTGAAAGCCCGTGCTGTTTCCTATCAAGCTAGTGGTGGTCAGTTAAGCTATCTGGAAGTAGTATTGGGTTCGAAGAATTTTGGTGATTTTATTGACCGTGTTGGTGCAGTGGCAACAATAATAGATGCTGACCGGGAAATGATAGAAGCACATGAAGCGGATAAAAAGGAAGTAGAAGAGAAATACAAAGAAGTCGAACAAAAGCTAAACGGCCTAAACAGTATGAAGGTTGAACTTGAGGGAATGCAAGCTCAAATTGCTGAGCAAAAGGCAAACAATGAGGCTCTAAGAGCACAGTTGGTCAATCAAGAAAATGATAGCATAGCAGAAATATCTAGTTTGCAACAGCAGAAAGCAGAATTACAAGCAGCTGCTGAGGCTGTAAAAACCACTGCTCCTTCAAATTCTCAAACTGGGACAAGCAAAGGAACTTCAGTAAGTAACTCTAGTTCAATACCGGTTTCAAATACAGCTGTTCCATCTGATGCTATTTCGACTGTAATAAATGCAGGCTATAAATATATTGGAAATTCAGTCTATGTTTTTGGCGGTGGAAGAACAGCCTCTGACATAGCAAATGGACGTTTTGACTGTTCTGGCTTTGTATCTTGGGCCTTTTCACAGGCTGGTATTCGCGTAGGCGCTAGCACGGATTCCTTAAAAAGTACTGGTACACCTGTATCTGTAAGTGAGATGCGACCTGGTGATATGGTTTTCTTTAATACATATAAACAGGATGGACATGTTGGAATCTATATTGGCGGCGGCAAATTTATTGGGTCGCAAAGCTCTACAGGTGTAGCTATTGCCAATATGTCTAGTGGATATTGGGCAGATACTTTTAATGGAAGAGTTATGAGAGTTATTCATTAATAGATTAATAGATAGGGAGTTTTCCTTGTCTACATACGTGTATAGAAAAACGGTACCATAGCAGGTAACGGGTTCGGTTTTCAAGTACAAAAACTTTATTATCAAACAAAAATGCAGTCCAATTCGCAACTTTGGACTGCATTTTTGTTGTTATTCATTGTTGACTTTTTCTAAGAGGCATAGGAATTCATAGGCGGAGAAATTCCGGTTAATGTGTTTAGTAGGGGGTCAAGAAGCATATATAAGGGGAAATATTCCGATTAACTTCTCTAAATTTACCTAAATCTAAAGATTAGGTTCATATAAGCGGAAAAACTCCACTTATTTTGCAGGACATGTTGGTATTTCCTAAAATAAACGGAATTTCTCCGTTTAGGTTAGTTCTTAAATTATGTTTTTAGCTTCATAAATGAAAAGTAAAAATAATTTAAGAGTTATTTTTAGTCAACAAAGACCCTCTTATTATAAGGGTCCTTGTTGTGAAAGGATTTTTTAAAGAATACTTTATTCTAAATTTGCATGTTTTCCGTACATCTTATTAGAGTCTAATCCTTTAATCTCCATAAATCTTAATATTAAAGCATCGTAAAATAACAGCATAGTTTGTTCAAATAGAGAACCCATCGGTTGTAAAGTTTGATAATTACTGTTTGATCTATCTTTCTGTGCACCCGGTAGTGGAACAACTATATCCGCAATTTTTCCAAGGGTAGATTCAGGAGAGGTGGTAATTAATGCAACTGCTCCACCCAACTTCTTAGCTTTTTCTGCTATTGGAATTAACGTATTCGTTTCACCAGAGCCTGAACCAATAATCAATAAATCACCTTGTTCTAAGTTAGCTGTTACCGTTTCACCGACCACATATGCATCAAGCCCCATATGCATCATTCGCATGGCAAAGGATTTTCCCATTAAGCCAGACCTTCCAGCACCTGTCACGAAGATTTTCTTGGATTCAAGGATGGTATGCAATAATTTGTCAGCTTCTAATTCAGGGATTAAATCAACGGTTTTACTTAATTCCTGAACCACTTCCTTTAAGTATTGAGTGATATTCATTGATGTATTATCCTTGTACAACTGCTTCTTGAATTAGTTCTTGCATTTTTGCTGCTACTGACTTCTTATCCTCTTTTCCAGTAATTCCACCACCGACAATCACTAGGTCTGGTTTTTGATCAATTACCTCTGGAAGAGTTTCTAGTTTAATTCCTCCTGCAACAGCTGTTTTTGCATTTTTAACCACGCTCTTAATAGTTGCAAGATCTTCAAACGAATTTTTACCAACTGCTTGTAAATCATATCCAGTATGAACACAAATATAGTCGACTCCAAATTCGTCTAATTGTTTGGCACGTGCAGCAATATCTTTAACTGAAATCATATCTACTAGAATTTGTTTTCCTTGTTTTTTTGCTTCTTCCACTGCACCTTTAATAGACTCATCTTCAGCTACACCTAGAATCGTAACGATATCTGCTCCTGCAGCTGAAGCTTGGCTGACTTCGTAGCCAGCAGCGTCCATGATTTTTAGGTCGGCTAATACAGTAAGATTTGGAAATGCTGCCTTTACTTCTTTTACTGCTCTAAGACCTTCATTGATGACAACTGGTGTTCCAATTTCAACTACATCAACATGTTCCTCTACTTCCTTCACTAATTCAATGGCACCTGGGATATCGACTAAATCTAAAGCTAATTGTAATTTCATAATAAATTCGCTCCTTTTTTTGGGTATGAATTTATTATAATTACAAATTGTTCAAATAGTGAAGTACGCACATTAAACTCATATAGTAACAAAAAGTATACTGTGAAGACACAAAAAAACATGTACGATTGAACGTACATGTACTTTATCATTATTTCAATTGAATTTCTTCGTCAGTATTTGTTTCAATAAAGTCTTTATATTCTTTTCCCCATTCATACATGGCTTCTAGAATAGGCATTAATGTTTTTCCTCGCTCAGTTAGGGAATATTCTACTCTGGGAGGGACGACTGGGTAAACTTCTCGATGAACGATAAAGTCGGATTCAAGCTCTCGTAATTGGTTTACTAACATTCTTTGAGTAATCGAAGGCATTAAGTTTTTTAATTCATTAAAGCGTTTCGTACCTTCTTTTCCTAGATACCATAAGATCAACATCTTCCATTTTCCACCGATGACGGCTAACGTTAGTTCCTTTTCACAACTATACTCACGATAACAAACGTGTCCCAATTCTCCCACTCCTTTAACAGTTAGGTATATATATTGTAACTATATGATATTAAAGTGCGTACTTACTTAAAGGTAGTATAACAGTTATAATCAGCACTGTATATATTTTTCAAACCATACCCATTAGTGTTTTAACTAAAAAAGGCGCTAGGAATATGAGCTTATTTATTAAATATCTTCTGCATCGGTTTCTTCACTTGAGCGCTTATTTCCTTTATAGATAAAATAAAGGGCAATAATCACCCTTGCTATTGATCCTCCCCAAGAAAGTTAGACAAATCGTTTTATGCATGTTTCAAGACCTTAGTTCAGTATTCTACTGGACTTAGGTCTTTTAGTTTTGCTTTCATTCGTGTGATTTTAGAAGCTTTATTTAATTGTCTTTCCCACTAATAGGTGCTTTGTGTGGAATGTTGTCTACTTCAACTAGTTTCACGGCATTATACTGGCTCTTCATTAAACATTATGTTCAGCAAAATATCATTCATTCAAAGTATTATTAAAAATAAGATCCTAATTGATTTGTTAGCATTTTTAATACTGTTTATCTCAAATATAATCAAGCTACTAAAAAAGAAATGGAGGAGTTCTTTTATGTTAACAATTGATTATATAGGAAACGAAAAAATACCAATCGATTTCAATTGCCTCATTCATTTAAAAATGAAAACATTCGTGTGTAAACCTCATTAAGGATGAAGAGACAATACAGCCAATGGATGTTTTTAGAAGAGGGAATTTACCATATTTAAAAGCCGTAAAAAATAGTTTTATGGCGGCCATGCCACTTTTAATCATTGGATCGTTTTTTGTCTTGTTCGCTTATTTACCCTTTGATGGATATACAAAGTGTATGCAATGATATTTTTAAAACAAAATAAGAATTAATGGCAGCTGGAATTACTATCGACAGCGATATTTCGAAAGGTCCATCTGAAACATATCAACTGTGGATACAGGATCCAGACGGAAATAAGATTGAAATTATGCAGTATACTGAGAATTCATTACAAGTGAAAGGAAATTGTTAACTATGAAGCTAGGGATTATTGGTTCGGGAGTAATTGTTGAGGAATTCCTACCTAGATTAGTTGAGATGGATGGGATCGACATCTTAGGTATCCAGGGAGTCAAAGAATCGATTGATTCAGTGAAAGAAATGTGCATCAAGCATAATATTTTGTGCGCAACCTACGATTTTGATGAATTGTGTGCTACCGGTATTGATACGGTTTATGTTGCTGTCCCTAATTTCCTACATTTTGATTATTGTAAGAAAGCGTTGGAAAGAGGGCTGAATGTCATTGTAGAAAAGCCGATGACTAGTAATTATAAAGAAGCAGTCTATTTGCAGGAATTGGCAAAATCAAAGAAGCTATTTCTCTTTGAAGCTATTACTACACTTTATTTGGGGAATTATAAGAAAATTCAAGAGTGGTTGCCTCAAATTGGAACAATCAAAATTGTTCAGAGCCAGTACAGTCAGTATTCGAGAAGATATGACGCTTTTCAGCAGGGTGAAGTTCTACCTGCATTTGATCCAGCTAAAGCAGGTGGGGCATTGATGGATTTAAACCTTTATAATCTTCATTTTGTCATGGCCTTGTTTGGTAAGCCCGAGACGGCAAAATACTTTGCCAATATTGAGCGTGATATCGACACAAGCGGAACTCTTGTGTTGACATATCCATCCTTTATTGCAACTTGTACGGCAGCCAAAGACTGCAAAGGAATTTATGGTGGTATTATTCAGGGAACAAAGGGTTGCATCAAAAACGTATATCCCGCGAATTTGATTGGTGAGGTTTCTCTTGAACTAAATGATGGAACAATAGAAAAGTATGATGATGGATCTGCTAGTGAACGATTGATTCCGGAATTCACGGCATTTGTCAAAGCGATTAATAAGAATGATCTTGATTTTTGCTATGAAAATTTAGATAGAAGTCTGGCCGTCAGCGAGGTTCAGACAAAAGCAAGATTGGAAGCAGGAATTCATTTCCCGGCAGATGATTTAGTTCTAGTTCAATAGTTACTGATAACCATATCAAAGGAGACTTTTATCAGAGACCCGAAAACTAGCATTGGAATATGAAGTGCTGCCCTAATTCCTAGGTAATTTTCTTTAACCTACCTAGGAATTGGCAATTATGATACAAGAACTGATAAGGTTATTGACAAATAAAAAAATTGGAAGGTAAAGGAAAAGAAGATGTTGCATAAATTGAGAAGCGAACTAGAAGGACAATATCCACCTGGGTGTGCAAAGGTTTTGGAGGAAATAGAGAAGTCATTTGTTTTTGAAATGTTTAATAGTCAAGTTGCATTATCCGTAGGAAATTTAATTGTACAAATATCTCAGGAATATAAAGAAGATGTGATTGTTAGAATTACAAGGGAAAGCGATGAGTTAACTGTTTTTCAGTATGTAGGGAATAGTAAATCACAGAGAAATATTGACTTTGCTTTAGCAAAAAGGAATACAGTGTTAAAAACAGGCCATTGTAGTTTGTGGGCAATGGCTCAGGAATTAACCAATGGTGGTTTAGAAGATATTTTTCAAGAAAATAGTAATTGCTTACCAGTAGGCGGAGCTTTTCCTATCTATGTAGGGAAACAGTTGGTTGCAACGATTGCGGTTTCAGGATTACGTGATGGGAAGGATCATAAGGTAATTGAAGATGCACTGTGTTCCTATTTAAACAAAGAGATTCCAGTATTTAAAGGAAAACTTATCTAAGCGAATGAAAGCAAAGCTTTAAGACCTAAGTCCAGTAGAATACCAAACACAGGTCTTGAAAGATGCATAAAACTATTTTTCTAACTTTCTTGGGTAAGATCTCACCGTGCAAGGGTTAATGTTTTTGTGCGATATTGTATTCAATATGTAAACAGGTTAAATCACGCGTCATGGCTTTTAATCTTACTTGTTAGATATTTTATAGATGGAACAATTGCAATAGAGATTACTAGTACTCGAAATAATTGAAATGCTGTAACAAGGGTACTATCAGCATGAACTGACGCAGAAATGATGCCCATTTGATCAAGACCACCAGGCACGATACTTAAAAAGCTCGTTTTAAAGTCGAGCGGATAAACTTGCATCATTAATAGAGCGAGCCCAAAAGCGCTGGCAATATATAGAAACGAAGATACAAACGCATAGAAAATCATCTTTTTTGATAACTGAAGATTCTCTTTATTCATAAGCAGTCCGATGTAAATCCCCATCACAATTTGTGCAACATGAAGTGCACTCACTGGAATTTCTGGAACCTGGATTTTTGCCAGTTGTAATCCCATAAATAAAAATACCGGACCAAGCATATAGCCGGTCGGAATTTTTATTTTCATGGCTATAAAGCCAGCGATGTAACTCAAAACAAAAAACAATAAAAACGAAAACGTGTAATGTGCGTTTGAAACAGATGGGCCCGAGATACTGCTAGCTACAACAAGCAGTGGTACAAAGCCAATAATGCAGATTACACGGAGCACTTGATAAAACGTAATCAAGGTAATATTTTTATTACCTTGTTCTTCAGCATAAGCAACAATTTGTGTCATTCCGCCAGGTACACAGCTAGTAAGTGCGGTCAGTTGGTCAACTTTCACACGTTTAGCTATAACCCAGCTGATGAAAATAAATAAAATGATATATAGGACATTTAATAAAATCATCACAGGTAAATAAAGGCGAATATCTGCAAGTGTCTCTAGAGTAAAGGCATGACCAATCGAATACCCAGCAATAACTAAACCAAAATTTCGAAAGTGTTTGTTCCATTTTAAAGGAAGTTGCGTCGTTAATTTTAAAACTAATATGGTTAGCAATGGCCCAAGAAGCCAAGGCATTGGGATATGGAACAATTGAAAAGCATAGGCGCCAATAACACCAAGTAATGCAGTTAATAAATAGCTCTTTGCTATTGCCATAAAAAAACCTCAATTCAGAAAAAGCTAGTTGAAACTTCGTTATTTGCTTGCACATATTTTATTCTGTCTTTTCCACCATAACCATCCACTCAGATGCTGCAAGAAGTCAATATAATGCTTTATTTACTAGTAGTGAAGAGCAAGCAACCACATATGAACGTGCAATTTAAGTATAAGAGCTGTATTCCTTTTAACAGGGGGATAGGGCTCTTTTTTTTATTTTGTTTCTTCAATAGTTTAAATGAAAAATCCCCTTTAAAATAAAATCATATACAAAATGGAAGGGGTGCTGTTAATGCATCTTAAGGATTTTCTCACCGAAAAAGAACAAGAACAATTTGAAAAACTGAAATTTGAGTTACTGGTGTTGCTCTAGAAGTGATCTTAAAATCAATGTCGGTTCATACTTCTAGGGCTTTTATGATTAATCCGAAGCAGTGAGGGATATGGAGAACGCTCGGCTAATTATAAGAGGATCGTACCATAGAAATGTTATTTGCCCGTATCATAAAACTGTCTTATATATTATTTCCATAACTAAATATTGTACTAAATGAATAAAGTGATTGATCAAATATCCTTCAAAGCTCTCAACGTCTTATTCCGAAACTGAATACGGTTCATATAGTCTTTTGCCACTAGTTCTGTGTAAATTAAATCAAAAAGTAAAAAAAGTGGTAAGGTTGGAGAAATGTTTTGACCCATATGCATATTATTTTTACTCATGACTAAAAGGGTTAAATCTGCTAACTGAGAAAGTTCAGATGTTTTTTCACTTGTAATGGCAAGAATAGACGCACCCTGTTTCTTAGCAATATTAACCGCATCGATAACTTCTTTCGTATTCCCTGACACAGAAATACCAATGACTAAACTTTTGTCTGTGCTTAGTGCGGCATCCATTACAGCGAGATGTGGATCTGTAATTGACTCAACATTTATGCCAATCCGAAAAAACTTCCATTTAAACTCTTGAGCTGCAATTCCTGAGTTGCCGATACCGTAAACATGAATTTTTTGAGCCTCATTTAATAGAGAAACAGCTTGTTGAATATCAAAATAATTCATTTTTCTAAAGGTCGTTTCAATAATCTCCAAATGGTTTTGATAGAGATTAGAAAAATAATCAATCTCTTTGATATCACTAGTCATGGTTGGTTTGTTTCTTAAATCGATATATCGTCTTAACTCATGTTTAAATTCATTAAATCCTGAAAAAGAAATTTTTTGACAAAAACGAGTGACAGTAGCAGGTGATATATGAATTTTTTTTGCAATTTGACTAATCGTTAACTGACTGATTTCATCAGGATTATGAATAATATATGTTGCTAAATCCGCCTCAGAGCTTGTAAATTTCTCCATAGTAGAGGCTATACCATGAAGAAGATTCTCACCGAGATATTCCATAATGATTTCTCCTCTTTTAGATTTACTATTCGTAAATTATACACAGTGATGACCTTATTCTTCGTTTTAGTGTTGAAAACTATGAGAAATCTTCACTTGGAGTCAATGGACTAAGGCTAAGGGTTTCCTGTTCAAATCATTCTAATTCACCTTATTAACAAAGAATTTTAAAGCAAAAAGACAGTAGAAAAGTTCAAATTAAACGAACTTTCTACTGCCTAATTTCATTTTGGCTTATTCAGTGCCCATGCAACTGCCTGAGTTATTTTTTCTATTATTTATTCTTGCATAGAGCATCCACAAATCTTTTTGTAATAATCTGTGGTCTTGTAATCGCTCCCCCTACAACGACTGCGTGCACATTAATATCTAACACGGTGCGTGCAATTTCTGGAGTTGATACATTACCTTCTGCGATCACTTTTGCGTTTTTCACTTCTTTGACAATTTGTTTAATAACAGCATAGTCATGATCATCAATTTTTAAGCCATTTGTCTCTTCTGTATATCCATATAATGTCGGTGCCACAATATCAAACCCTAACTCATCGGCGTAAATAGCTTCTTCAACCGTAGACACATCAGCCATCAGAAGAATATGAGGATACTCCCTTCTTACTTCTTGATAAAATGATTTTAAATCATTGCCATCGGGACGGATTCGATTTGTTGCATCTGTCGCAATAATTTCGGCACCCGTCTCGGCTAAGGCAGCGATCTCTATCATAGTTGGCGTAATAAAGACAGGATGGTCCCCGTATACTTGTTTAATGATTCCAATTACAGGAAGAGATACATGTTTTTTTATTTCTACAATGTCTGAGACGGAGTTAGCTCGAATCCCAACTGCTCCACCTTCCTTTGCAGCTATTGCCATACGGCCCATGATTAACGAACTATGCAATGGTTCCCCTTCTAAAGCTTGACAAGAAACGATTAATCCTTTATTGATCTGTTCTAACACCTGATGCATTTTAATCACTTCCTCTATTTATTCCTTACCTAAATACTCTTCTATTTCGTTTTTGACAATAGTAACTTGAGGTCCATAAATAATTTGTACACCTGTTCCTTTTTTCACTACCCCTTTTGAACCAGTCTGTTTTATGACATCATCCTTCACCAAAGATTCATCCTTAATTGTTACGCGTAAACGAGTCGCACAGCAATCGACAACATCAATATTATTTGCTCCGCCTAATCCTTCAACAATCGTTTTAGCACGCTCTGTTGCTGAAACTTGTTCAGTAACCTGATCCTCATCTTCACGTCCAATAACCTTGAAATTCTTTTTTCTTATTAAAAACTTGAATGTAAAGTAATATAAGAAAAACCAAGGAATACCTACCAATAGCACATATGGCCAGTTTGTTTTATCGACACCTTGCAGAACTCCAAATAAAATAAAATCAATAAATCCGCCTGAGAAGGTTTGGCCGACAGTAATATTGAAAATATCTGCCATCATAAAAGCAAAACCATCAAAAATAGAATGAACTAAATAAAGAAGGGGTGCCACGAATAAGAAACTAAATTCGAGTGGTTCTGTGATTCCTGTTAAGAATGAAGTTAACGCAGCTGATAGCAGAATTCCTGATACTACTTTTCTATTTTTCTTTTTAGAACAATGATAGATCGCTAAAGCGGCCCCTGGTAAACCAAACATCATCGTAATAAAACGGCCTGACATGAACCTTGATACTCCTTCATAGTATTGTTCAGTCGAGGGGTCACCCAATTGGGCAAAGAAAATATTTTGAGTACCGCTGACTATTTTCCCGCCAATCTCTAGCGTGCCACCAAGAGCCGTTTGCCAGAATGGAAGATAGAAAATATGGTGCAATCCAAGCGGTCCAAGCATACGTAAGAAAAATCCATAGAAAAGAGTTCCAATTTCCCCGGTACTTGTAACAAGTGACCCAAGCTGGTTGATTAACGCTTGGAAGTAAGGCCAAATTAGAAATAGAATGGCGCCTACTAAAATGGAAGCAAACGAAACGACGATAGGAATAAAGCGAGATCCTCCAAAGAATCCTAACACTTGAGGCAGCTGAATTTTATTGTATTTATTATGCAAAGCAGCTGCCACGATTCCAACTATAATACCTCCAAATACACCGGTTTCTAATGTCTGAATCCCAACTGCCATCCCCTGCCCGCCTGCCCGGCCCCTGTCAAATTTTCTTGCACTAGGTCACCAGTTAAAGAAAGTAAAGCATTGATTGTACTATTCATGACAAAATAACCAATCATTGCAGCTAATCCGGCTGTTGCTTTATCAGAACGAGCTAGTCCTATCGCTACACCTACTGCAAATATAATAGGCAGGTTAGTAAATACAATTACACCTGCTGCACTCATAATTGTAAAAATGGCCTGTAGCCAACTAATATCTAAAAATGGATAAGCTGAAACCGTATTCGGATTAGACAGCGCTCCACCTATACCTAATAACAAACCTGCTGCTGGTAACACAGCAATCGGTAGCATAAACGATTTACCAAATTGTTGAGCTTTTTCAAAAACTTTTTTCATTGCTGTTGCCCTCCTTCATCTTGCTAGTCCTACATCTTATACCGGTATAACGGTATCATATATCCGCAATTAGAAGAGTTCAATGGAGTTTCGTTCGGTTTCAACTATTTTCATTCATCTCCCCATAACATTGAAAACATTTTCAAAATAATGTGTTAACCTATTTTTCTTTCATTTCTGATAGTAGAATATCTACTTGAAATAACTCCCTGATTCTTTTTTTCTATAACAGCTATTGCCATGATCAGATGTAGTTTTTCAATTAGTTTGATAAAAGGTGTGTGATAAACCTATCTGCATTAGACATCATATCAACTGCTCTTCCAAAGGAAGGAACAACTAGTTTTCTAGCTACAACAATGACTCAAAGCTTTACGGTTATTGAAAATGCACTTATGAATGCTGGAAAGTATATACACGAGCAACAGTCTCCTGGTAAAGCGGAGATCCTTGGCATTCATCTCGAAGGACCGTATGACAATAAGGCTAGAGCCGGCGCACAGCCTGTTGATTTCATTGTGAATTCTAGCATCGAGCAATTTAAAAAGTGGAACACTTTAGCGAAGAAATCTATAAAAATCGTCACATTAGCACCGGAACAGCCAGGCGGAATCGAGATGGTGAAATACTTATATGAAAACAGCATTATAGCATCGATCGGGCATTCAGATGCCACGTATGAAGAAGTGAACAAAGCCATTGAGGCCGGAGCTAAGCATGTCACACATCTATTTAATCAAATGCGAGGCATGCATCATCGTGAACCCGGTGTAGTCGGTGCAGCTTTTTTACACGATCAATTAACTGCAGAAATTATCCTAGATGGTTTTCATATCCGACCCGAAATGGTGAAACTGGTCTATAAGCAAAAAGGGAATAAAGAGTTAATTTTAATAACAGACTCTATGCGGGACAAATGTCTAATAAATGGAGTTTATGACCTTGGCGGACAAGCTGTAACAGTTGAAGGCGGGAAGGCACTTTTACAGGATGGAACGCTAGCGGGCAGTACTCTAAAACTCGGACATGCTATGAAAAACATGATGCATTATATTAACTGCTCACTAGAAGATGCGATTCAAATGGCTTCTCTTAACCCTGCTAAACAATTGAATATTATCGATCGAAAAGGAACGATCTCAATAGGTAAGGACGCTGACATTGTGATATCAGATGAGCAACTCGAAGTAGTCATGACGTTTTGTCGTGGACAACTAGCATATCTTCAAGGAGGAGAACATTAATGAGAATAGTAATAGTGAAGGATTATGATGAGATGAGCTTGAAAGCTTCGGAGATTTTGGTCAAAAGAATACGCCGCAATCCTAAAATAAAGCTGGGATTAGCAACAGGTGGAACCCCAGTTGGATTATATGGTCAATTAGTAAAGGATTATCAAACATTAACCATATTGATATAAAAAAATTAAATACCTACGTTCCTAAAGGTAATACAGAGGATCCAAAGAAGGAATGTAAAGATTATGAAAACCTCTTAGAGATGCATGGAGGGATTGATCTCCAAATTCTTGGCATCGGTAGTAACGGTCATATTGGATTTAATGAACCAGGAACGCCCTTTCAATCCAAAACACATCTTGTAGAATTAAACCTTCTACACGAGAAGCCAATGCAAGATTTTTCAACACCCTTAGTGAGGTGCCAACTCATGCAATCACCATGGGGATTGCCAGCATTATGTGCAGCAAAGAAATACTGTTGCTTATATCTGGAGATAGCAAAAAAGATGCTTTGATGCAACTATTACAAGAAGAGATGGATGAAAGCTTCCCCGCCTCTATATTAAAAACACATCCCAATGTAACAATTATTGCAGACGAGGCAGCTATAGGGAATTCCACAGTTTAAATTTATGCAATGTTAATGAGATGGTCGAATTAAGATAATTTATATCACCAAAAGATGCATAACGGTACTAAATAGATTGAAGCACGAAGCAACTATAATTCATACGTTAGCCTTATATGTCCAAGAAAAGCACGAAAATACTAAATATCCTTATGTCATATTAGCTCTTCCATCAAAATCTGAAGCGATTGATTTTCTTGTTAAATTACGTGCTAAACAAGTCATAAAAAAGCGGATGCTGCCCATAGAAAACGTTTTACAAAGCATAAATATCTTTTATTAAGTATGTCAAAATAAGATACTTTTACTAACGGGGCATTGATCTATGAAGGATGATGTCTAGTTATATTGAATATACTTGTTGTAGAATAGAAGTAGGTTAGTTCAATAAACAAAATACATTTTGTTATAATAAAAGCAAAATCTTAACTATATTTAGGAGATAAAATGTTTAAAAAAATTAAGGCTTGGGCGAAAAATTTAAAACGACAGATATTTATTCTCTATTATGCATGTAAAGATAAACGAATACCTTGGTATGCAAAGGTATTTACTGCTAGTATTGTCGCTTATGCGTTCAGTCCGATTGACCTCATACCAGATTTTATACCCATTCTTGGCTATTTAGATGATGTAATTCTCCTTCCGTTAGGGATAATGTTGGCATTGAAGATGATACCTAAAGATGTATTATTTGACTGTGAAATTAAGGCCGAAGAACTGATGAGAAAGGGGAAGCCGAAGAATTGGATAAGCGGTTCAATAATAATATTGATTTGGGTCATAGTTACGTTTTGGGTTTTTAAGAAAATTTATCCACTATTCAGCTAACAGGGGCGTTAATCTCTAAAAGGATTAATGCTTCTTTTTGTTGAACTGTTATTGAAGTAACGGTGCAGTAATGTTGAATAGGGTAGGTATTTAGGCTTGTACTAGTAAAATTCTTTTTCAGAATGGGAAGGTGTCATACTAGGTGGAGTTGACACATTGAAACAGTCATATAATCCAAATATAGAAACCACTTTGTATTGGTATAAGTTTTTCAAGTAAACATAGGTAATAGTTTGTCAATTTCTTTCAATTAAATCTTTAAATATTTCATGCTTCCAGAACAGCTTGAAATTGAAGTTTTATTTGTATGTACATTCCATTAGTTAGGGGGCTTCCGTTTAAGGAGAGCTCCTTTATTAATGAATCTTTTATTACTACGTGAAACTTTTATTAACACTAATGACACTTTGTAAACATCCTTATTGAACAAGAAGCAGGTTAGTTAAAGAAGACATACTTAAACAAATCATGTGAGTAGTTTTTAATACTATAATAATTTAACAAGTATTCTGAACTCGTTGAATGAGCAACAATACTTTGGTTTTTGGTCAAATATATAACTTTCAAGTAAACTTAATAAATACTAATAGGTACCTAAACGTTTTTGTTGTGTTTCTTTATTTTGAAAATGAACGATTTTTCCCAGTTAGTCGTATTACATATAGATCATTATTTTATGGAGTAGATCTTATGGATGAAAAGGATTTAATTCGAAAGGCGAAAAAAGGAGATACATTGGCGCTTTCGAAACTGCTACAACAGAATTATTCGTTCCTCGTAAAGTATTTAATGAAAGTTACCCTTCATCCACAAATCGCAGAAGATTTAACACAAGAGACGATGATGAAGTGTATTGAAAAAATCCAACTGTATAATGGTGAATCCAAGTTTTCCTCATGGCTCATCACAATCGCAACGAACCTTTTCATCGATCAACAGCGTAGAAAGAAGCGGGAGAAAAACTGGCTAGAGCAGGAACAAGCGCTCCGAAAAATGAAATGGAATGCAGCTAATATGAACGAAGAATGGACAGATGTACTTGATGTACTTGCCCAAATTAATGAAGAAATACGTATGCCAATCGTGTTAAAGCATTATTACGGATATTCATATGAGGAAATTGGAAAAATGATGGGCATTGCAGAAGGAACAGTAAAATCTCGAGTTTCAAATGGTCTAAAAAGTGTACGAAAGGAGTTGGCTGAACTTGAAGGAGTATGATTCTAAAAATAGTAATTCTAGGTTGGATGATGAAGATGAATTAACGGTTAGGCAATTAATAGATGGTTTAGAAAAACTGGATCAATGGAATCCAGTATCTACTCCAAACTTACAATGGTTTCAACAGAATGTTGAATTAGAGAAAAAAAGAATACGAAAGAAACAATGGAAAGACCTCCTCACGTTTATCTCTGTTGCAGTATTTGTGCTTTCAGTTGCGATTGCTGTCGTTTATCGTCAGCCAATTCTTTTTCTTTATTTTCAGCTTGTGGGGATTATCTTACTGCCCTTAGCTCTTAACAAAACTAGAAAGAAGGTCAGTAATGAATGAACTCAAACGAACTAAGTAGCATACCGCTTTGGTTATGGGTTGTGATTGCATTCATTCTGATTTGCCAGAGCTCATGGATGTTTTGGGATGCGCGGAAGAGGGGACACAATGCTTGGCTATGGGGTTTTTTAGGACTTATTCAATTTCCAACGTATCTTATTATCTATCTTATTTTTGCAAGAAAAATATTTAAAAGAAAGGTCTCAGGATCAAATTCCTGAGATTTTTTTATTTATTTTTTTCGTGAGTGAACGATTAGGCGAACGTAATCGTATTAAGGGTAAATAAAGAATTTAGAGGAGAAAAAAATGAATGAACTGTTAAATGGAATCCCATGGGGAGCGATTGCGCCAATTCTTGTCTTACATTTAATTCTTATGATTACCGCATTAGTTTCTTGTATTAGAGAAGAAAAAACGAACGGACCAAAATGGTTGTGGATCCTTATTATTCTCATTATCAACTTAATAGGACCAGTGCTTTATTTCGTTGTTGGAAGGAGAAATGATTAATGGAGTTATTAAAGGCAAGCGATTTAGTAAAAAGATTTGGAAATACGAATGCTGTTAAAGGAATCAATTTTCATATTGAAGAAGGCAGGTGCGTTTCATTACTTGGACCAAATGGAGCAGGAAAAACAACGACATTAAAAATGCTATCCGGATTGTTGGAACCGACTTCAGGTAGTATTGATTTTAAAGGGGAAAAAGCAAAGGATTTAAGGCAGTTTATTGGGTATTTACCTCAATATCCTGCTTTTTATAATTGGATGAGTGGAAAGGAGTTTCTTGTTTTCGCAGGACAATTAGCAAAGCTGAATCGTAAAGAAACAGAAAAAAGAAGTGACGAATTACTTGAACGAGTAGGCCTAACGAATGCGAAGAAAAGAAAAATAGGGGGGTATTCTGGTGGAATGAAGCAGCGCCTCGGATTGGCACAGGCTCTAATTCATCGTCCGAAATTACTTATTTTAGATGAGCCTGTTTCAGCACTCGATCCACTTGGGAGACGGGAAGTGTTGGACATGATGAGAGAGATTAAAGAGGAAACGACAATTCTCTTCTCAACTCATGTCCTTCACGATGCAGAAGAAATAAGTGACGACATTCTTATCATGCATGCCGGGGAAATTGCGATATCAGGTAGCCTGGGAAGTGTAATGGAAGAGAAGCGACAACCTATTTTACAAATTGAATTTGAATCACAGGCTGTCGATTGGCTAAAGAGCATAGCGAGTTATAGCTTTGTATCTGAAGTAAACATTCAAGGTAATAAAGCCAGCATCATATTAAAAGATATGGTAAATGGGAAGCAAACATTATTAAAAGATATCGTGGATAGAAAACTTCCAATTCGTAAGTTCGAGATTTCTCAAACAACATTAGAAGATTTATTTATGGAGGTGGTGAAGGCATGACACAATGGACTGTTCTTTATCGAAAAGAAATAAAGGAAATGGTGCGAAATTATAAAATTTTATGGATTCCAATTGTCTTTATCTTGCTAGGTGTCATAAAGCCGGTTAGTTCGTATTATATGCCGGAAATCTTGGACACTTTTGGCGGTCTTCCAGAAGGTACAATCCTTGAAATGCCTACTCCAACTGGGGCAGAAGTATTAATGATGGTTCTGTCAAATTATGGAATGCTTGGTGTACTTATTCTTGTCTTGAGTGCAATGGGTGTCGTTTCCGCAGAAAGACAGAGTGGAGTAGCAGGTATGGTCATGATTAAACCAGTTCCTTATTCCTCGTATATATTATCGAAATGGGCTGGGTTAATTACAATTACACTCATTTCATTGTTTATCGGATATGTAGCTTCTTGGTATTATACGAGTCTACTCATTGAAACAGTCGCTTTTGAGCACGTTTTTCAAAGTCTAGTGATCTACAGCATATGGTTAGTTTTTGTTGTTACACTGACGCTCTTTTTTAGTACGATAATGAAAGGAAATGGCAGTGTCGCTTTTGTTACAATTTTTGTGGTCTTTGCCATTTCGACGGTTACATCCATTCTAGGAAAGTATATGAAATGGAGTCCGGCTACGATGACTGAGCACACAGGACAGGTCTTGTTGTCAGGAGAACTAGATTCTAGTTTCTTGCTAGCTTTTATTACAACTATTGCTATTATCATCGTCGTTCTCATCTCGTCCATACAAATCTTTAAGCAAAAAGAGCTATTGGAATAAAAAAGGTATCCTACCGTGTGTATTCTTTTTTTATAGTTTATGAAACACTTCACTTAAATGTAGTGTAGTGTTTTAAGAAGCATATAAGTCAGATCGAAGTTATTTTTATATATTGGCGGGCGTTCTGATGGAAGTAAGTTCAGTCAATTTGTCACTTTACTTGGAGCCTCTACGGGCATGATTATATGCCGTGAAGCCCGACGTATTAAGGATCATGGCTCTGCTAGTAGGCTATCATGCCCGCCACTCCAAATAAAGTGCACGTCTCTACAATGGTATTCTCTTATACTTGAAAAGCTTTATTTTAGTTAATTTTCTTTATTAAAGACTATGGAAACTATAGGGGGCTTTGATTCAAGAAGGATTAAGGTCTCTTTATGTTGAAATTCTTATTGTAGAATAGGGGCAGGATAGTTGAAGAAGAACTCTTGAATACTATCTCAATTTTTAGTCTCTGAAGAACTGATACAAAAAAGGTACCTCACTATAGTGAAAGCACCTGTACTATAATTTAATCCCAGATTCGTATCCGTGGAACCCCTGCGGTTCTTAAATAATCCAATAACTGACCAGTGTGAATTGATTCGTGGTAGACAATACGGAGGAGCATATCCCCCAAGTCTCTTATGTATCCTGAATCAGAGCGGTCTATCTTTATATTTGTTAAATCTTCCTCAGAAAATGACTTGATTGTGTCGAAGAACTTATTACGATATGGCTTTGCAAACTCCAATTCCGCGCTTACATTAGTGAAAGGCCTATTTTCGAAAGGTGAAATAAACTCTGAAAGACTCCCTCTATTAATAAGTGCTAGGTGATAATAATGTTCGCTTTCTAGAACATGCCTGATCATTTCAATGCAATTCATGGCTTCATCATCAGGCTTCCATTTTAGTTTTTCTTCAGGTATCGATGTCCACACCTTAATGCTTCTTCTTCGAACTTCATTAAAGTTTAAAATAATTAGGTCAATTGAATTCAAAAAGAACCCTCCCTTACTAGTCATAAATAAATATTACACGAATATATGTTCTGGAGGAACTTTTTGTTGAAGGTTATTAGAAATTATTTTAACGAATTTTAACAATGTACTTGTGCTAGAAGGTAATCAAGTACTGTATTGTTTAATGTTATTAATAAACAAACGGGGCAGGTTTATGGAATAAGAAATGAACTTTTGACGCATATTGGACCCTAAAAGGACATCCATTGAATTGGGGCATGCTGGTGTCTGAATTTCGATAGCAAAAGATTTATATGTTCGAGTTTTATAAATTTAATAAAATGAATAAGTAAGAAGAGTCGAAGATCCCTTTTGGATTAACGGCTCTATTTTGATGTTCTTTTGAAAACGAAAATGTAACCATTGTTACAAATTTCTCTTCCTGTTTTAACTGGGTTTCATATATAATGGATTCATAAAATGTAACCAGTATTACTTAATAAGGGGAGATTACAAATGAATACGTCATTGAATAAAGAGTCTACTCTTCAACCTCAAGTTGCAACGTACTCACTTTGGCAAATGATTTTATATTTTTTAAAGTTAGGTACGGTCGGTTTTGGTGGACCAGTAGCATTAACAGGTTATATGTACACGGACTTAGTAGAGAAAAGAAAGTGGGTTTCGGAAGAAGATTATAAAGATGGTCTTGCCTTGTCACAACTTGCTCCTGGTCCTTTAGCTGCTCAACTAGCTATCTATCTTGGTTATGTCCATTATCGATTTATAGGAGCTACTCTAGTGGCTATTGCTTTTGTTTTACCTTCATTTATTATGGTGGTATGTTTAGGGTGGACATATGTTAGATTCGGTGGCTTAACTTGGATGCAAGCTGTTTTCTATGCCGTGGGAGCAAGTGTAATTGGAATCATTGCCTTTAGTGCTTATAAGCTAACAACAAAAACAATCGGCAAGGATTGGCTTCTATGGACTATATTTTCGATTGCAGGCATAGTAACGGTTATTACTGAAACAGAAAATGTCCTTTTATTTCTTGGGGCTGGGATTGTGTATTGGTTAGTAAAATCACCCCCAAAAGGGATAGGGAAAACGCTAAAAATAAAAAGTATTGATCCATTTTCAACTTCTTTACTACTTGGAGTAGCTATTTCCTCAAATTCAGGTAGCTTATGGAACATTTTCACATTCTTTGCGAAGGCAGGGGCATTCGTGTTTGGAAGTGGTCTTGCCATTGTTCCTTTTCTTTACGGTGGTACCGTTAAAGAGTATGGATGGTTAGATCCTCAACAATTTCTAGATGCAGTCGCAGTTGCGATGATAACACCAGGACCTGTCGTTATTACTACAGGCTTCATAGGTTACTTAGTAGAAGGATTTTCAGGTGCAACTGTGGCAGCTTTAGCTACATTTCTGCCTTGCTACTTGTTAACCATTGTCCCTGCACCATTGTTTAAAAAATACGGAAAACTCCCTGGAATCAATGCCTTTGTCAATGGAGTTACGGCTGCTGCCACAGGAGCCATTAGTGGAGCCGTTATTGTATTGGGTAAACGATCAATTATAGACGTTCCCACAGCCCTATTTGCACTTATTACGTTACTTTTATTATGGAAAACTAAAAAGATTTCAGAGCCTATTATCATTCTCATATCAGCCATTATTGGCTTAATTGTTTACCCATTAATCCAGTAAAAAATTAGGAGTTGGATTTATGCAAGTATGGCTGCATTTAGTATATAAGATTCCACGTAACCCCAGTAAAATAAGGGTTTATGTGTGGAGAAAATTAAAGAGACTAGGAGCTGTTCTTCTTCACGATTCCGTTTGGTGTCTACCTTCTAACCCTAAGACAAGGGAACAGTTTCAATGGTTAACTGTAGAGATTCAAGAACTAGGTGGAGAGGCTTCTCTTTGGGAATCTCAATTGCTCTTAGGAATGAAAGATGAAGAGATTTTGAAACAATTTTTGGGTCAGGTTGAACAGGAGTATAGAGAAATCCTAATTGAGCTAGAGAAAGAACCTTTTGACCTTGTTTCTCTCTCAAAGAAATATCAGCAGGTTAAGATGAAGGATTATTTTGAATCAAAACTAGGGAAAATTGTTCTGGAAGAATTACAACATGCTAGAGGGGGGATAAATGAATGAAATGGGTTACGTGGGAAAATGTTGGTGTCGATCGAATGGCTTGTGCGTGGTTAATAAAAAAATGGATTGATTCAGAGGCAGAATTTTCATTTATTCCTATAGGTCAGAAACCATTATCTGAAGGCTTGGAACCTTTTGATATTCCTGGTGTTCGTCTTTCCCATCAAAGGGGGCATTGTAGTTTTCACACGATGTTGCGGGAATATAAAATCAAAGACCCTGTGTTAGAACAAATTGCTAAAATTGTAGATGAAGCAGATACTGTACAAGAAGTATTCCTAGAACCAGTTGCACCTGGACTTGATTTTATATGCGATGGAATTCGATTAACAAGTCCTGATGATGTAACGGCATTAGAAAGAGGTAGTATAATATTTGACGCCTTGTATGCTCAAATATCAAGAAAATAAAATAATAATCGGGTGATTTTTCAAAATGAAGGTCGCCTTTTTTATTTAATTAGAAAGATTGTGAAATATAGTACTTAAAGAAACGTGGGCATTGATCCAAGATGGATTGATGCCTATTTTTGTTAAATATCCTTATTGCAGAAAAGAAGCAGGTTTATGTAATAAAGGAAATGAACAGTAGACCCCTATTGTGACATAAACGGAAATAAAAAACCTCTAGATAAAAAGAGGTAATTAAAACAAATGAAAGTTCTATTTAGAAAGAGGGTCAGTGATCTCATTAAATTCCTTTCTAGTTGTTAACCAATTAGCAACTAGATAAACCAGTATGTAGATAGGAACTGAATAGAAGAATCGCCAATTTTCAGGTTTGTAAATATCGATAAATACAATAAGAGTTTCTCCTAAAAAAGCAGTTAAGATACCAAATAAGACAGCCTTTTTGATCGGTGAGTAGTTAGGTTAATATTGGATTAAGCTCATAATTACTACGGGCATTAGAGCTAAGTCATAAGGAACATAAGCAGGTATAATGGGGAAAACTTCATATCTATATGACCACAAGCCAATTTGTACACCTAAAGCGTCTAAAATGACGGAGATTGTCATTACGAAAAAGCCCGCTAACAAAAGTCTATATCTACTCTCCTTCTTGTGGAATTTCATCCATAAGAACCATGCTAGTATAGTTAAAATTACACCAAACCACCAGCGCCATGAAAAAATAACTTCTTGATGCCAAAGGTTAATTGCATGCTTAACAATTTCTTGAGTTTCATTAACATATTTATCCATTTTTTCAATTGTAGACATATTATTCACCTTGTACTTTTATAGGATGAGTCTTCAATGAAATTATTAACAAAATATATAGTTAAACATACATGACAGCAAACATTATTCTGTGGCATAACGAAAATAATGTGCAATAGAGAAAATAGTACTTGTTGAACTAACGATGCAGGATAGTTGAACAAGAAACTGTTAAAATAGTGATAAAAAAGGTGATGGGAAAATGGCTATATTTCCAGAAGAAAACGACTTTCTTTCGTTATTCGAGTGTGAGCCAATGTTATTAGATAACACTTCGAAAGACTTGCCATTTTATTATAATAAAGCAACATACCGATTTTCTAATGGAGAGGAAGACTTTATTGTTACTCTTTCTCCCTCTTATGGTGAAGTCAAAATACAAGTAACTCAACGGGCTTCAAATAGATTGTTATCACTTTTGGACCTGAAACGGGTTGATAAATTTGAAATTACAGCAGATAAGAAAGACCATTCAAGGGTGCTATTAACAGTTGTTAATGAGGACACTGAACAAATGATTGAAATTGATTTTAAGCCTTATTTTAAACAGATTTTTAAAGAACATTTTACTCGGTAAGTACGAATTCATATTAAGCTCACAGATACAAGACTTGAAAATCCGGCTGCCATAATAGTGGCTTTTTATTATTGCACTAACGGGGCAGTTTAGTTCAATAAAGTCTGCGAAGGGGATGGGGGAAACTTCTATTACCATTCTTTTTCATGTTCATGTAATTGGAATGCACCTCAAAACAATAAACTAACATACATAATTACCTAAATATGGTAAAATAGAGATGGTTGTTAAATTGAAAGAGAGGTAGTGTCGGCTTGTTACTTCTGAATGGTATTGTGTTTATTTTGGTTGGTATGACTTTGTACTTTTTTATTAGAGGGTCTTTTGTATTAAGGAAGTACTTGAAAAAAGAACATAATTTATGGGGAAAAGAAACCCTGTTATTTTTATTTGCGTTATACTTATGCATGGTTGTTTCAGTAACATTATTTCCATTTCCAATTATATATGATAGGGAGATAGATTCAGGTTTATCTACAGCCTATATGACAGTCAATTGGGTCCCACTAGTAGCTGTTTTTCATGATCTCAGTCAAATTGGTGTTGCTTATAGTGGTGATACCTGGTTTATGGTTGGTTTAATTATTAGAAATATCGGTGGAAATATACTATTGTTGATGCCTCTAGGTTATTTAGTTCCTTTGCTTTGGGAGAGTTTTAAATTAAAGCAGACCCTATTACTCGGCTTATGTATATCGGTATTGATTGAGTTTTCACAGTACTGGGAAATTAAAATTGGAGCATTTGGTCGTGTAACCGATATAGATGATGTTATTTTTAATGTGCTGGGTTCCTATCTAGGGTATATGTTTTATAAGTTAACTATTATGATCTTTAAAAATTTCGTACAGCCAATAGTAGCTAGAAAAAACAGTAAGAGTTATAGTACACATTAGGAAATAAGAAGAAATTAACGGGCATTATTCTAAAGGATTAATAGTCTTTGTAATGGAACCTCTTATTGTAGAAAAGGGGCAGGTTTCTTCAATAAGAAACTTTTCCTGCTCTTTGAACGTAGTATTAGAAGTTGCCCTGAGTAGCGCAATGTTGTGTAACAATAGAAGCAAGTTAATACAACAAGAATGAATTAAGGGTGGGGAATAAGGTGTTAAAGTTTATGAGAAAATCTAGAAAAAATGCTTACCTGATATTATTCTCTTCTTTTGTCATCTGGTTAATATCCTTTGATTACAGCACTGAAAAGGACTTAAATCTAATTTTTAACATATTCCGTTCTTTAATATTTACTTTAGTCTATGCATTCTTTGACTGGGCTGTTAATGGGAAGGATTATAAAAAGAAAGAGTAAGTATGCTTGAATCTCCAAGTCAGTCTCAGGCTCCTTTCCTTATTACACTAGCGTGGATTCCTGTAATGGATTAAAGGTGATAATGGGATTAAGTTAAGATGTGAACCGATACACTTAAACAAACGAGGGCAAGAGTTAAGGATGTGATCGCTGAGGTGGTCTTATTTTCTTATTCCACAAAAGAAGCAGTTTTGTGGAATAAGAAAAAGAGAAAACCAACCTAATCGCAGGAATTTAATGGTAAAATAAATCAAAAAATACATATCAAATAGAGGTGATAAATATGTATTGGGAGACACTTCCTAGTTGGGTATGGTTAATTTACTATCTATTTCTATTTCTAACATTAGGATTAGGGATTTTGAATGTTATTCAAAAGAGAATGTTAGGCTTGTCGATTATTGCAATTGGCATAACGATTACCGTTCCAATTATTAGTATGTTAAATAGTATAGGAAGAGCGAAAGGTATCAATGAAATTGAACACTTAGCTGCTCAGCTACAACAAGGTTCAATCTGGTCTATATACGCAGTTATAGGTTTTCTATACCTATTTGTATATTGGGTTTTATTCTTCATCAAATATAAGGTAAATTCTGAAGTCTCTTACTAATCCTAGAATAATTATTCCTATATAGAACCAGCTCCTGAGTAGGAGCTTTATTTATTCGACTAAAGAGGCAGAATTATTGAATAACAAAACAAGCTTCAGAGCATAGGTTATATCCTAGCTCTTTTTTTATGTCTAAAATAATTTTCTTTAATGGCACTAAAACTTTCTTTGTTTTAGAATCGTCTAATGGGTGGAAGGGAGCAGAGTGCCTTGGAAGAAAGTATCATTGAAGACCTTATCGTTCATGATAGGGAGAAACTAATAGATCAACTAATGGATGAATATGGCCAATCGTTATTGCACCTTACCTATTCATACGTAGGTAAGAGGGAGATTGCAGAAGACCTAACGCAAGAGATATTTGTGAAATGTTATCAAAAATTGGACCAATATCAAAAGAAATCTTCTTTAAAGTCCTGGATTTGGAGAATTGCAATCAACCATTGCAAGGACTATCTAAGGAGTTGGTATTATAAACACATCATTGTTTCTGAGGAAAAAGTAAGGTATACCCCAAGCAAAGAGAAAGAAGTGGAAGTCCAAGTTATACAGAGATATGAAGACGAAGAATTAGCGAAAACAATATTGAGCTTGCCAGATTCATATAGGGAAGTTATATATTTATACTACTTCGAGGAATTATCGATTAAGGAAATTTCTTACCTAACAAGTGTAAATCAGAATACGATTAAGACCAGGCTAAAACGAGCAAAAGAAATCTTAAAAGAGAGCTTGGAGGTATAACATGGAAGACCGTTTAAAGAACATAAAAAATGCTATGAAAAGAACTGTTTTACAGGACCTTAACTTTACTGAGAAACATAAAAGTAGCATTAGACGACAAATTGACCAGCTATCTTCCACTTCAGAAGAGGATATATTATTAGCCATTTTTCAGTTACTCAAAGAAAAACGTACGGGTTTTGAATTGAGTAGACTGCTCCGTGCAAGAGGAATTGAAAAGTTTGAGAACGAAGAGGGATTCCTCTATATGTCCTTACATAAATTCGAACATAAAGGTTACCTTCACACTTACTGGGAAGAACCTGATGTTAAATACTATCAGCTTAGTACCAAGGGGTTAAAATTATTGAAGAACCTTCAAAACGAAGGTAATAGCAAAGCTTACTTTCTAAAAGAAATATTGGAGAGGTAATAAATATGACTAATCTTAAGGAGCATTTCTTAACCGAAGTAATGCAATACATAAAATCAAGAGAAGCGAAGGAAGTTGTCTACAAAGAGCTAAATTATCATCTGAAGATGTCTAAGTCAGAATTAGTATCTAACGGGGCAAACGAAAACGAAGCGGAAGAAAAGGCCATAAATCAGATGGGTAGCCCTGAAGACCTTGGAATTCACTTTAATAAACTGTATCGACCTATATTCGATTGGAAACTTTTTGGCCTTTTTATTATCATTATCTCAATGGGTATCCTACCAATTATCAATGTACAAGAATATTACTCGGAAAATCTAATGATTAAACAAACCATTTATATTGTATTAGGGATATTAGTTTCTATTACTGTTATGGTGATTGATTATAGAAAAATTAAGAAACTTGGCTATCTATTTCTTATTGTAGCACTCAGTTTATTACTAACACTTAACTTTTTTCCGAATATGATGCTTAATGGCGTTTCATATCTTCGAATAATGGGGTTTACTATCAGTGGGAACTCTTTATTGCCTTTCTTTTTAATGTTTTGGGCGTTCTATCTATCTAAAGAAAAACCAAGATTAAGCGTAGTATTTAGTGTTTACTTGATTACTGTGATTTTGATTATGCGATTACCAAGCCTTACAGATGTTTTTATTTATTCCATTTTGGTGTTAACTTTATTTATTTCTAGTTCCATCAGTAAAAAGGCCATATATACAACTATTGGAGTCTCTTTTGGTCTTCTTCTTATCTATGTAGTTCTTCTTTTGTTAACTACTAAAGAATACCAATGGGTTAGATTACTGGCATTCTTAAATCCAGAGGATTACGCACAAGACGCAGGTTATATGTACTTAAGGTTAAAAGACTTCATAAACAGTGGTGGATGGTTTGGGAAGCAGGAGGTTGCAAACCCTATTCCCGAATTAACAACAGATATGGTATTTGCAAATATCACCTATTTTTATGGTTGGCTAGTAGCTGTGTTTCTACTCGTTCTACTTTCGTTGCTTCTATTTAGAATGATCGTACTTTCTATACAAATAAAGGATCGATTCGGTAAACAACTAATCCTAGGTGTATGTTCATTACTATCTGTCCAGTTTGTATATAATGTTGGAATGGTGCTTGGTTTACTGCCCCTAATATCAATGTCATTACCTTTTATTAGCTACGGACTAACACCAACTGTTTTAAATTCCTTTCTAATTGGGATAGTATTAAGCGTGTATCATAGGAAAAATATAACTTTAAGTATATGATATTTTTATAAGAGTTAAGAGGGGTTTGTTTAAGCTTATTTAACGGCTGTCACTAACGATGGCCGTTTTTTGGTCTGATGTTTTGTAGAAACCATATATAAGAGGATTATCTTTGTGAATAATTACACTTAAAGAAAAGGGGGCTTTTATTAAATAACATGTTTCAAAAGGACTTCAATGTTGCTGCAAGTGAGTTCTATCTTAGAAGGGCCCCTTTTATATCAAAAAGGTTTCCTTTTGAGAGTACTAATTTAGGGATATCGCCTATGGTGGTAACGGTGAAGTGGACCTATAAGAAGTAACACCAGTTAGAAAAAATGACGAGTGACACAATAATACTAAAACCATAAAGTCTTTCAGTATTATTGTGTCATTTTATATTAAGTATCTTTGTGTCATTTCTAATCCATGTCGCAACCTTAAATAAAATCGATTCCAGGTACAAATAAATAAAATAGATGCTCTAAATTTATCTAAAAGACACTGGAAAAACATCAGTTCAGTATGTTTGTGTCACTCGAGTCAGAAAAAGAGGAACAGTATAATAATAGAAAAGGCACTTCAACAATTCGTATAATACTATTTAACGTTATTTGTTGATTTAACTGCAAACGTCCCAACCGGATGGTATCACTGGGTTGAGACGTTTATTATTTTTTTAAAATGCTACGCAAAACTTCTATTAACACGAATCGCCCCTCTTAAAAATCCTTATTCAACAAAAGGGCGGGTTTATTTAATAAGGAGCTGAACAATAGAACCCAACTATCAACAAAATAAACAATCAATATTGTGATTGTTTATTTGCAACTCGTCTAATTATTCCCATAAGAAATCGAACAATTAAAAAAGTAGATGCAATTGAGAAAAAGCTATGAAATGAGGACCAAGACTTTTTATATTTAATTAACTTTGTGTTCTTTTGAAGCCAGTGTTCAAATAGTGTCGATGGAAGACTGAATAGCAAACATTTAAACAAGATTCCAAAAATATTTGAGTTCTTAGTTACTTGATTAAAATAAATGCAGCTGACAGGAAACACTAAATAACTAAATACTGCGCTTATGTCAAAAAATTTAAATAAATTTACTGGGTACTGTAAATAGCCCTTTTTAACAAGTAAGTTGTCTAGAATCGATGCTATGTAACCTTTTAATAGGAATATTATTAACCAATCCTTTAAGGGAGGCTTTCTTAATAAATTAATAAACGAAAGAATCCCAATTCCAGTGATTAATCTCAATAGATTCTTTTCAAATTTAGTACCCATATTATACCTCCTATTACTCTTTTTTAGATTGCTCTAAAGAGGTTGAAATATGTTCTTTTTCTAAAGTTTATAAAACACAGTACGTAGAACAAGTGACACATCCCCCCTACATTAAGGGGATAAATAAATAACAATATTTTCTCATAAAAAAACAACCACTTTACCATTTTATTTTGGCTACTTCCTATTATTGCACAAACTGCTGAACCTTATGGAATAAGTGCAGCTGAAATAGGAAGAGCCTCTATTCTTGGTCAACCGGTACAAGTATTGAGTCCATTAGTAGCAGCCGCGCATTTATTAATTGGAAAAAATTCTAAGATGACTCTTCTTCAACTTTTTTTTCTTTCGATAGAAACCAACCTAGTATAGCGATGAGTAACAACACTGTCCAAAACGTTAGTTTCCATTCAGGAGATTTTGCGAAACCTTTAGGTAAATATGCTAAGTCAGGGTGAGACAGAGTATATACCGCTAATTTAACACCAACCCAACCTACAATAAGAAAGGCTGCGGTTTCGAGACCTGGCTTTTTGTGCAAAATTCCAACAAAGAAATTAGCTGCAAAACGCATAATAACAAGTCCGATTATTCCGCCTGCAAGAATGACCAAAAATTGTCCTCCATCTAAACCACCAATTCGGGGCATTCCAGTCTCGGGCAATGCAACAGCAAATGCAACTGCAGCGAGTATAGCATCCACGGCGAATGCTAAATCGGCTAGTTCTACTTTCAATACTGTCATCCAAAAGCCAGATCCTTGTTTTTCAACACCTGTCTTCTTATTTTCTCCTTTTCTTAATACAAATTTCTTAATAATGTGGGTAATAGAGATAAACAATAAGTACAAGGCACCGATTGCCTGTACCTGCCACACATCAACTAAAAAAGAAATAATAAAAAGTGAACCGAATCTAAAAATAAATGCACCTGCAAGTCCATAGAAGAGTGCTTTTTTTCTCCTTTCCTCCGGCAAATGTTTAACCATTATTGCAATAACCAATGCGTTATCTGCAGCCAAAATACCCTCTAAACCAATTAATACGATTAATACCCATAGATATTCTAGTATAAGGGCTGTATCCATTAAAAATAGCCTCCTTCAAACGGTCCTATTGCTACTTTACCCAGAGCAGATTTTTATATTCCGATTACTTCTTCAAATACTAGGTACGATGATCCGAGAAGGGAATGACGCTTTTTGTTGAAGTTATTGTACTCTCACGGTAGAACGATTATCTAAACCAGGCAGTTCTGCTTAATAAGAAAACCATTGTCACCGCCCGCATTTTGTAGAAGGTTTTTAGAGAAAACAGTTTCTATGAGTTAGTTGTTCATGAAGCGAAATCTGAGAGAAAAGAGGTCGTAAATAAGAGGCAAGTTTCAACATGAATCCGGCCTCTCCTTTTTATATGGTAATATTGGTGGTGATACTAATTAAAAGTACTTTTTAATGGCATATGGAGGATCTTGACGATAAGCCAGTTTCCAAACCTTTAAGATATTTTCTTTTGTTACTTTCATGGCTGGTACAACATAGAAAGGTGCTACTTCCTTACCAAGTAATGAATATCCCACAATAATTGCTTGTGCTACTCCATTTTCATAAGGTAATTGTGCTCCAAGACCTTTAATATTTCCTCCAGAAGCAATTTGATAAGCCGCATTACTTCCCAAATCAACGGTCGTAATGACTATATCATTTTTCCCTGCTTTACGTGCTGCAGCTAGTGCTCCTTCCGCGGGTTCATCCCAAATAGCAAAAATACCATCTAAATCTGGATTTTTTGCTAACATACCTGAAGCTGCTTTTTCCGCATCGTTTGGGGTGGAAATTCCAGT
Source organism: Robertmurraya korlensis (assembly GCF_023715225.1). Classification (GTDB taxonomy): domain Bacteria; phylum Bacillota; class Bacilli; order Bacillales; family Cytobacillaceae; genus Robertmurraya_A. The sequence goes on along the minus strand of NZ_JAMBNS010000003.1, from coordinate 23,898 downwards.
ACGTGCAGCAATTTTAATATTTGGATATTTTTCTTTAATCGTAGTTTCGAATGCTTCTACTCGCTGATTATTTACAAAGAAATCAATACTGTGGAAAATAACACCAATATTACCTTTTCCTTTAAGTTCTTTTCCCATAATCTCGGCTGCAAATATACCATTTCCATAGTTGTCAGATGTAACAACACTCACATAATCTTTGCCAAATTCTAATCCTTCAGGCATGCTATCCATAAAAATTAGTTTGATTCCTGCTTCTGCAGCCTTTTTAAATGCGGGAGCAGTTGCCAATGGATCAACTGGTAAGCTAACGATAACATCTGGTTTTTTAGCCATGATGAATTCGATATCTGTTAATTGTTTTTCAGGATTAAATTGTGCATCAGTAACAGCAACAACTTCAATACCCATTTTTTCAAAAGTATCTTTCAAACCATTAATGATTGCTGTTGAAAAATCATTTTCAGTATAGTGCATGGCGATAGCTACCTTATAATTCATTCCCTTAAGCTTTTTCAGGTCTTTCATAGATAACTGGAGTGTTTTGGCTGAAAGAGCCTCCTCTCCATACGGCCCTGTGCTTAAAATTTCATTATCCGGAATATTTTGGTTAATCGTACTATTCAGCGTTTCTCTTATGATGGTCAAAAACTCTCTTACATTAAAGGGTTTTGTTACATAATTATCAAACCCCTTGTCCAATGTATATTGAATATCCTGCGGAAGCGCATTGGCACTAACAGCAATTACTGCAATATCCTTTGTTTGTTTTATTGTTTTTAACCTATCAAATATTTCATAGCCATGCATATCGGGAAGATTTAAATCAAGCAGAACTAAGTCCACTTTTTTGTTCGCAGCCATTTCTAATCCTTCTTTTCCTGTTCGGGCTGATAAAAGTGTATAAGAAGGCTGAGATTTCATGATTATCCTTACTAAGTTTAAGTTCGACTCGTTATCTTCAATATATAACAAACGATAGTCATCTTCCTTAGGGATATTTTTCTCAGTAAGTTCAGCCTCTTCACCCCATCTCATTACCGCCTTTAATTCATTTGGAAGCGGCAGACTAAAGAAAAAATCACTACCTATTCCTTTTTGGCTCGTTACACTAATTTTGCCCCCCATTAGCTGTACGAGCTGTTTTACTAAAGACAATCCAATACCTGTACCTTCTTCTTGTGTCCCTTCAATTCGGTAAAATGGAACAAATACCTTTTGATATTCTTCAACTGAAATTCCGACCCCTGTATCCGCAACATGAATAATCTGCTCGTTCCCTTTGAAATAAGAGAAGATCCTAACTTTTCCACCCTCCCGATTATATTTGATCGCATTATCGAGAAGATTAAGAAAGATTTGTTTAAGACGAATGGGATCAGCAAGAACAAATATGTTGTTCCATTGATCCAATTGGTTATGTATACAGATTCTCTTCTTGTTGGCCTGGGGCTGCACGATATTGATACATTCATTGATAATCGTCAGAAGATCAATCTCTTCGATCGACACTTTTATCTGGCCCGATTCTATTCTTGATAAATCTAAAATATCATTAATTAAACTTAATAAATGTCTCCCTCCACTTAAAATCTCTTGGACAAAATCACGCTGCTCATCATTTAGGTTTTTTTCAATTTCTAATAGCTGTGCAAAACCAAGGATTCCATTCAATGGTGTACGGAGTTCATGACTCATTTTAGAAAGAAAGTCGGATTTCGCCATATTTGCTTTTTCTGCCTCTTCTTTAGCTTGAATTAAGGCATTTTCCATGTTTTTTCGTTCGGTGATATCAGAAATGGTAACAAGGGAAGCATGTTCTTCTTTATCAACAATTTTAAGAGGCGTTGAATTGACTGAGATCCATTTAGGTTCCTTTTTCCCGTCGATAATACCTAATATGAAATCATGGAAAGGAATACCATCCTTAAGTGTTATTATTCCTGGTAACTGAGAATAGGGTAACGGTGATCCGTCTTCATTTATATATTCTAGTTGCATCAAGCTGGATTCAGTTAAAAACTCTGATTTAATCCCCAATATTTTTTCTACATTTTCATTTAGAGCAACCACTTTCCCCGACTTTTCAAGAATAATTACACACTCCGACATGGTCCGAAGAACTTCCTTATATAAATTATCTTTATAAAAGATTTCCATTTTTTCTCCACCATTCCCTTTCGATTCGAAAAAAACTACCTAAGCCGGATGTACTGTCTTATACTGTATGCAGTTAGATTGCCTACTAACAAAAAATAGGAATCCATTTATTTCATTTTTTCACAGATTATCTAGTTAATACGTTATGTGATATAGTTTAAACCAAACCTAATTACATGAGGGATGATTTATGAAAATTTTGATTGCAGAGGACAATGCAACATCAATAAAATTATTAAAGCATCTGATTAAATCTGTTCCGAACTATCAAATTGTCGGAGAAGCAGTAAATGGTAAGGATTTAATCAACAAGGTAATGATGGAAAAGCCCGACATCGTGTTAGTGGATATTAACATGCCTTTATTGAACGGAATGGAAGCTGTTAAATCGTGTAAAAAAATTCTGCCAACCTTGCAGGTTATTTTTGTCACAGGCCATGATGAATACGCGCTGGAAGCCTTTGGAGTGAATGCAATCGATTACATTATGAAACCGATTGAGCGAGACAGGCTTTATTCCGCTTTAGAGCGGGCAGCAGCCTATTTGAAGAAAACCGGCACGGTTCCGCCATCTGCTCCTGTCAAAAAGGATTTAATGATTAAGCAACAAAATCAATATTCCTTTATTTCATTAGACGAGATTATTTTTATTGAAAAAGCAGACCGAAAGTCCGTCATTCATACGATTGATAAAAAAATGGAAATAAATGAGGCATTAACCAATCTGGAGGAGCTCCTTGATTCGCGATTTGTTGTTTCTCATCGTTCTTTTATTATCAATTTGCAGTATTTAACGAGAATTGAAGTGGCTGGCCAAACGTATATAGCCCATTTTAAAAATTACGAAGAAACAGCAAGGATCTCTAAGCATAAGCTAGTTGAATTACAAAAATGTAAATCGTTGTAAAAAGTAAGGCTTAGTAATGAATAATTACTGAGTCTTATTTTTTTTTTTATTTTGCTTTTTTTGTTTGAATGAATGAAAGGGCTTTCTGAATGAAAGAAACTATCAGCTAAATGGACAAAAAGCATGTCTAAAGGCGATTAGACGTTAGGTATGTAAACGATTACAATCCGAGTATAGATACAGGAAAGGAAAAAATAATGATGGTTGGGATTGTCGATGTAGCAAAAAAAGCTAATGTTTCTACTGCCACAGTATCTCGAGTTTTAACAAAGCCTGAAACAGTAAGGGAAACGACGACGGAAAAAGTGTTAAAGGCGATTGAAGCATTGAATTATCAGCCTAATCTCATAGCGCGCCAGCTAAGAAGGCTCGAAACGAAGACGATCCTAGTTGTTGTACCTGACATTACAAATCCCTTTTTTTCAAAGGTGTTAAGGGGGATTGAAGCTGTCGCTGTTGCAAAAGGATATCAGGTTTTACTCGGTGATACAGGCAATGATGTGGAACGAGAAAAGGGGTATTTAAACATTCTGCAGCAAAAAAAAGCAGATGGAATGGTTTTATTAACCGCCAGAATGGATGCAGCAGCTGTTGAAGAGGTGGCCCGAAGTTTTCCAGTGGTGCTGGCATGTGAATATATTGAAGGCTCCAGGATCCCAACTGTTTCGATTGATAACATCAGTGGTGCCAGAAAGGCAACGGAATATTTAATCGATTTGGGACACGAAAGAATCGGTTGCATCACGGGACCTCTCGATATCGTATTGAGCCGTGACCGCCTCAAAGGATTTTATCAGGCAATGGCAAGGAAAAACCTTATTGTTGACCCGGTGTTAGTCCAGGAGGGGGATTTCTCATTTGATAGTGGTTTTAATCTAATGATGAAGTTTTTCGCTCTTGGCCAACTCCCAACAGCGATTTTCGCTGCAAGCGATGATATGGCAATGGGAGTGATTAAGGCGATTAAATCAAAGGATCTTAAGGTTCCTGAGGATATTTCGGTTCTAGGTTTTGATGATCTAAAATTTTCCTCCATATTTGAACCGGCTCTTACAACGATTGCACAGCCAGCATTCGAAATTGGTGAGAATGCGATGGAATTACTGATGAAGCTCATTCACAAAGAGGAAGTCAAACGCGAGCAAATTATCTTAGCTGACCAGTTGGTTGTAAGGGAGTCCGTCGGAACTATTTAAAAAATTTTATTAAGAAATGTAATCCTTTGCATTTTTGAAAATACAAGAGATTTTTATTCTCTCTTATATATGTAAACGATTACTAGACGAAATTTACTAAACTTTCAATTTATGAAAAGGAGGTGGTGCCACACTTAAGATTTAAGGTGGTGCCAACAAATAACGAGCTTAATGTAAATAACAAACAATGTGGGGGTTATGACATGAAAAAGAGTTTTTCACTTTCGGTATTACTATTATTCATTTTAAGCATTTTCCTAACCGGTTGTGGTGGTAATAAATCCACTTCTGGTGAAACAAAGACACAAAAGAATGAAAACTATTCAGAAACTGCATCAGGGCCATTAACGATCAATCCAGCAATTCCGGATTTAGAAGTACAAGATAAAGGACCAAATGGCGAACAAGCTGTTTCTGCAAAATCATTACAACTAAATGAGGAAGAACTTAAAAAGATTAAAGATGGAAAATATAAAGCAGCTATTGTTATGCATTACTCCGGTACTGACTATATGAATGCTGCAGTAGGTGCAATGCAAGATACATTTAAGAAGATGGGTATTGAAGTAGTTGCTGTTACAGATGCACAGTTTAAAGCAGAAAAGCAAGTAAACGATATTGAAACCGTTTTAGCTAAAAAACCCGATATTATGATCTCTGTTCCAGTTGATGCAGTATCCACTGCACCAGCTTATAAAAAGGCTATTGCACAAGGCGTTAAGTTAGTATTCATGGATGGAGCGGCAGAAGGCCTTATTGCTGGAAAAGATTACATTAGTATTGTATCCGGTGACAACATTGGTAACGGCGCAACAGCGGCTGACATTATGGCTGAAAAACTTGGTGGAAAAGGTAAAGTTGGGATTGTGTATCACGATGTAAATTTCTTCGTAACCAAAAATCGCTCTGATGCATTCGAAGCAAGAATCAAAGAAAAATATCCAAATATTAAAATTGTAGCAGAAGGCGGTATTACTGGTCCAAACGATGCTGAGAAAGTAGCTTCTGCAATGCTTACAAAAAATAGAGACCTTGATGGAATCTTTGCCCCATGGGATGTACCGGCTGAAGGCGTTATGGCGGCTGCCCGTACTGCTGGTAATAACGATTTAGTTGTGACAACTGTTGACTTAGGAACGAACGTAGCAATCTCGATTGCACAGGATGGACTTGTAAAAGGACTTGGAGCACAGTTGCCATATGACCAGGGTGTAGCACAAGCGATTCTCGCTGGTTATGGCCTATTAGGAAAAGATGCACCTGCTTATGTTGCTTCACCATCCATTAAAGTAACAAAAGAAAATGTATTGGATTCTTGGAAGCTTATCTACGGGGTAGATGCTCCAAAAACAGTTCAAGATGCAATGAAATAATAACAATCCGTGGGGCTGTTGAAAGCAGTCCCTATCACGAAAAGAAGGTGAACTTAGATGGATCAACCTATTCTCGAAATGAAAAATATCAATAAAGCATTTAATGGGATCCCTGTACTGAAGGATGTCAATTTCTCCGTCAAAAAGGGTGAGGTTCACGCTTTGATGGGGGGAAATGGTGCCGGAAAATCGACGTTAATGAAAATCCTTACCGGTGTTTATACTGCCGATAGCGGCGAAATTTCGATTGAAGGAAAGCCTGTCAGCATTAAGAGCTATGAAGAGGCTCAAAAAAATAATATATCGATGATTTTCCAAGAGTTTAGTTTAATTCCAACTCTTACAGTAGCCCAAAATATCTTTCTTACTCGTGAGAAGAAAACAGGGATGGGACTTTTAGATGATAAAGATTGTGAGAAGAAAACAGAAAAGCTACTAGAAGAATTAGGAGTAGATATTAAACCTTCTGATATTGTCCAAAACTTGGGCGTTGGCTATTGGCAAATGACAGAAATCGCCAAAGCGCTATCGCAAGAGGCAAAAATACTGATCATGGATGAGCCAACCTCTTCCTTAACGAAAAATGAAACAGAAGTGCTATTTGGTTTTATTAACAAATTGAAAGCAAAAGGTTATTCCATCATCTATATTTCTCACCGGATGGATGAAATCTTTCAAATATGCGACCGAATCACGATTTTACGAGATGGCCGATACATTACAACGGAAACTTGCAGTGAAACAACTCTTGATACCGTTATTCAACATATTGTCGGTATGGAGTTTGACCAGGCCTTTGAATGGAAGGAACGTTCTTACGCGACTGACGTACCGCCAATATTTGAAGTGAGAAACTTAACAGCCCGCAAGGTTCAAGATATCAATCTTAAAATTCAACCGGGTGAAATCGTCGGAATTGCCGGGCTGATGGGAAGCGGGAGAACAGAATTACTTCGAAATCTTTTTGGAATTGACCCCATTGAAAGTGGAGAAATCTACGTTAACGGACAAAAACAAACGATTAAGAATCCAAGAAATGCGATCGATTCCGGTCTTGCTTTAATTCCGGAGGATCGGCGCATGCAAGGGTTGGTGCTTGAACATAGTGTCAAGGATAATATGATTCTACCCATTCTTTCGAAGGTGAAAAAAGGAACATTTATTGATAATAAAAAATCCAATGACATTAGTAATGAATTTGTACGGAAGCTCAATATTAAAACCGATCATATTTTTAAACAAGCCAGATTGTTATCGGGGGGCAATCAGCAAAAAATCGTCCTTGCCAAGTGGCTTGCGAATGATCCTACCGTCCTTATGTTGGATGAACCAACCATCGGTGTGGATATTGGTGCTAAAACGGAAATCGTTGACATTATCAGAGCAATGGCCGAAAGCGGCAAGGCGATCCTTGTGGTCTCCTCCGAACTCCCAGAGCTGCTTGCCTTAAGTGACCGTGTAATCGTCATGCATGATGGGAAAATAAAGAAAGAGATTACGCGCAAGGAGATTAAATCAGAGGAGGAATTACAATATGCAATCCAAGGTTTCTAATTTACAAAAGCAGGAAAATCCGGTATTGAAAGGTTTCGAGTGGCGCAATTATATTGTTTATTTCGCTTTTGTAGGAGTATTAATCTATTTTTCTATCACCTTAAGTGATGATGGGTTTTTAACAACAGGGAACTTGTTAAATATTGTTAGACAAACAGCCACCATTTCTTTAATGGCGTTGGCAATGACATTTGTTATTAGTACAGGAGAAATTGACCTTTCGGTTGGATCAATTGCCGCTCTATCTTCATTAGTCGGAGCATTAGCACTTCAAGCAGGGTATGGCATCATCGGCGGACTTATTGGCGGTGTAGGAACAGGACTAGTAGTTGGATTAATCAATGGTTTACTTGTAACAAAAGTAGCGATTCCTTCCTTCTTAGTAACGCTTGGAACAATGGGAGCGATCAAGGGTTTTGCAATGTGGGTAACTGACACGGCTCCAGTTCCAATTGTAAATGCTAATTTCAACTTCATCTTCGGTTCAGGTGACATTGGTCCGATCCCGGTTCTTCTTCTTTGGACAGTCGTATTCACTGTGATTGCTCATGTGTTACTTCGTAAAACATCATTTGGCCGTCAGGTTCTAGCGACAGGCGGAAATGAAAATGCTGCAAGGTTCTCTGGTGTTAAGACAATGAAAATCAAGTTAATGGTTTTCCTAGGTACAGGATTAATGGCTGGTTTAGCTGGTCTTCTTTATGCAGGCCGTATGAATGCAGGACGTTTTTCTTTCGGTGAAGGCGATGAACTTTCTGTTATCGCAGCGGTTATTCTTGGTGGAACTAGCTTGTTCGGCGGAGTAGGAACGATTATCGGAACGATTGTAGGTTCCCTCATGATTGGTACGATTAATAATGGTTTGATCATTATGGGTCTGGATGTCAGTCAGCAAATGATTATCAAAGGAATTATCATCATCTTGGCGGTGGCATTCGGTAAGAAAGCGATGAAGCGATAGGTTTATGAAAACCAAGAACGAAACAGTCAAAATGCAGCACGAGTAGATTTTTCGAACAGGAGGAAGAGCAGTGAAGAAGATAAAAGTTGGTATTATCGGGACCGGTTTTATCGGGCCAACTCACATTGAAGCGATCCGAAGACTTGGATTCGTTGAAGTAGTAGCATTGGCGGAAACCCGTCAAGAAGCCGCTGACCAAAAAGCAGCGGAGCTAGGAATTCCGAAAGCCTATGGTGATTACCGTGATATGTTGAAAGACAGCCAAATCCAGGTTGTCCATAATTGCACCCCGAATCACCTTCACTTTGCGATTAATAAAGAGATTATATTAGCAGGAAAGCATGTCGTTTCCGAGAAACCACTGGCAATGAATAGTGAAGAATCAGCAGAATTGTTGGCATTAGCAGAAAAACATGGAGTCATCCATGCGGTGAACTTTAATTACAGACAGCATGCCAGTGTTCAAAATTTACAAGCTAAAATCGTAAACGGTGAGCTTGGGAAAGTAAATTTGGTACACGGTAGCTACCTGCAGGATTGGTTATTGTATGAAACAGATTTTAACTGGCGCTTAGCCCCTGAAGTAGGTGGCAAATCACGTGCTATAGCAGATATTGGTTCCCACTGGTGCGATACAGTTCAATTTGTAACCGGGAAGAAAATTGTGAAAGTGTTCGCCGATTTGGCAACAGTCATTCCAGTACGAAAGAAAGCGAAAAATGCAATTGCTACGTTTAGTACACAGACATCAGCAGATCAAGAATATGAAGGTGTTCCAATTAATACAGAGGACTATGCATCCGTTCTGGTTCACTTTGAAGATGGATCAAGAGGAGTCTTCACGGTATCACAAGTAAGTGCTGGCCGGAAAAATCGATTAAGCTTTGAAATCAATGGAAGCAAAAGCTCTATTTTTTGGAATCAGGAAGAACCTGAAAAATTATGGATTGGACATAGGGACCGTTCCAATGAAATTTTGTTAGCCGATCCTGCCTTGTTTAATTCAGAAGCAAGGTCTGCCATCCATCATCCAGGCGGACATAATGAAGGCTGGCCTGATGCCTTGAAAAATATGATGTTGAATTTCTACTCCTTTGTTCGCGATGGCAAGAGTCTGAAATCAGACAAGCCCAAGTTTGCAACGTTTGAAGATGGCCATTTTTCCATGTGCATTACCGATGCCATCTTGGAAAGCCATAAAAAGCAAAAATGGGTGAAGGTACAAGCAGTCAGGGAGGTTCTTACATGAAACTAGGTGTATTTACTCCGCTGTATCAAAACCTTCCATTTGAAGAAATGCTCGACAAGTTAGCGGGTATGGGTGTCGAGGCAGTTGAATTAGGGACTGGGAACTACCCAGGAAACCATCACTGTAATCCAGATGAATTATTGGAGTCCCCGGAAAAAGCGAGAGCCTTTCTGGGAGCACTTGAAAGCCGAGGGATCACCATCAGCGCACTAAGCTGTCATGGGAATCCGCTGCATCCTGATTTAAAGTTCGCTGCCAATTCTCATGAGGTTTGGAGAAAAACGGTATTACTTGCGGAACGCTTAGGGATCCCGGTTATTAACGGATTTTCCGGATGTCCTGGTGACAATAAGGACGCTAAAAATCCTAACTGGGTCACATGCTCGTGGCCGCCGGAATATTTGGATGTCCTTAACTGGCAATGGAACGAAGTCGTGATTCCTTATTGGAAAGAGGAAGCGAAATTCGCGGAGCAGCATGGCATTAACCAAATTGCTTTTGAGATGCATCCAGGATTTGTGGTCTATAATCCGGAGACATTGTTGAGGTTAAGAGAACATGCGGGCGAAAACATTGGGGCAAATTTTGACCCGAGCCATTTAATTTGGCAGGGAATCGATCCTGTTCAAGCTATCAAAAAACTTGGTCGTGAAAATGCGATCTTCCATTTCCATGCGAAGGATACGTATTTAGACCAAGCAAATATACAGATTAATGGAGTACTAGATACGAAGCATTATAGTAAGATTTTAGACCGCTCATGGACGTTCAGATCCGTTGGGTATGGATCGGATGAAAAAATGTGGAAAGACATTATCAGCGCGTTAAGAGCAGTCGGCTATGATTATGTGATTTCCATCGAACATGAAGATATGCTAGCTTCAACGGATGAGGGATTAAAGAAGGCTATTTCTCTTTTAAAAGGAGCTATGTTTAAGGAACAGCTTACAGAAATGTGGTGGGCTTAGTTTTTTCGAACAAAGTGCTAAGGGGAGCACGGGTTGGACGTCTTTATAAAAAATAACTTACTGGAGGAACGATTATGTCAACAATGCAAGCAGTATTTTTTCCAGGAGACAAACAAGTAGAAATTCGCGAGATTGAAATCCCAACACCAGGACAAGGAGAAGTACTCATTCAATTGAAGGCATCTGCGATTTGCCGAAGTGATATGAGCTTGTATTATGGAACATCTGTATTTGAAGGAACAAAATGCGGATGCACGGTTCCAGGTCATGAACCTGCAGGTGTTATTACTGAAATTGGTGAAGGGGTAAGCAATTTCAAGGCGGGTGATCGTGTAGCGGTTTACTTAGCGTTGGGCTGTGGCGAATGTGAATACTGTAAATCAGGCTACAAAATGTTCTGTAAAGAATTTAAATGCATCGGCTTTGACTCTCATGGCGGTGACGCTGAGTACATGGTAGTTCCGGCAGAAAACTGTATGAGACTGCCTGATAGCATGAGTTTCGTAACAGCAGCGGTTTCAACAGACGCAGTGGGGACCCTTTATCATGCGCAAAAGAGATTAGGCATTTCTGGAAGAGACTATCTTGTTATTTTTGGAATGGGACCAATGGGTGGTGCTGGTGTGATGATCGCCAAAGGACTAGGTGCAACCGTGATCGCGGTTGACATGCTTGATGAGCGATTGGAGCTTGCGAAGGAATTAGGTGCAGATTACACCATAAATGGTAAAACAATGAATGTTCAAGAAGAAATTTCCCGCATTACCAAGGGATTGGGAGCCACTGCTGCGATTGATTGCTCCGGAAGTCCTTATGCTGAAAATGATGCATTAGATTGCGTGAGAGCTCATGGTCGTGTAGCGTTTATCGGCGAAAGCAAAGAAACAACCATTAAGCCAAGTCAGCAGTTGATCCGTAAACAAATTACCGTAATGGGTTCTTGGTACTTCCCAATTCAAGAATTCGACGAAATCGCTGAGTTCATTGTAAGAAAAAATCTGCCTGTTGAAAAATTAGTCACACATCAATTTAAATTGGATGAAGCTGCAACTGCCTTCCAAATGTTTGATGAAAGAAAAACTGAGAAAGCAGTGTTTGTTTGGGAATAAGAAAGTGATAGTACGCTATTAGTGGTTGTAATTGTCGAATCACTTGCCATAACAAAACCTTTTTTTATAAAAGAGCAAAAAGGAGCTGTAAACGATGAAAGGAATTTCATTTAATACATGGGTTTATAGTAGTTTTCCAAACTGGCTTTCTTCTTACCCGTTAGAGGAAGTTATCAATCGTCTTTCTTCTTTTGGTTACGATGCGATTGAAATTGGCTGTGCCGCTCCACATGCGTGGCCGGACTATTTATCACCTGAAAGACGACAAGAAATTAAAAAATTGCTCAAGGAAAAGAACTTAAAGGTTTCATCCATGCTCCCAGCACCAGGCGGGGGCCCGGGAATGAACCCAAGCTCTCCATTAAAGGAAGAAAGAGAATTTACGATTAAACATTATAAGGAAGTCGTTCGCTTAGCACATGAATGGGAATGCCCAACAGTCATGTGGATTGCAGGCTGGGTGGTTTTTGGAACTTCACAGCAAGAAGCATGGAACTACAGCTTAGAAGGCCTAATTGAAGTAGCAAACTATGCAAAGGATCTTGGCGTGACACTCGTGGTGGAACCAACTCCTGCAGACAGCAACTTAATTGAAACTGCGGACGACGCTCTTCTATTAGCCGAGCAATCTGGTATGGACAATGTAAAAGTTATGTTCGATACCTTCCATGCCTTATATCGAAATGAAGTATCAAGCGATTATGTATACCGCATGCAGGATAAGCTCCACCATGTTCATATCGCTGATAGCGACCGCCTGCCTCCAGGTCAAGGCCGTTGTGACTACGATGCTGTGTTAAGAGCATTGAAGGATATCAACTATGATGGGTATCTATCAATGGAAGTCGGATTCCATGCAAGACAATCTGAGCCGGATTGGTATGCTAAACAATCGATTGCTTACTTGAAAGAAAAGTTAAAAGAAATTGGTTGGGAATACAAATAATCTTGAACAAAATCCGGGCGATAACAGGTACCTGTAGTCGCCCGCCCATTCTTCTTTAAAGGGGGCAATCGCCGTGCAAAAAACCTCCATTCTACTAGAAACTCCTCGATTAATATCTGCATCAGAAATCAATCCAAAAAATCCTCTTGGTTTTAAGAAAAATGCTGACTCTGACTATACTGAGATTATCTTTATAGAACAAGGACGAGGTGATTTTTTATTTGAAGAAAACCATTTTGTGGGAAAAACAGGAGACCTTATCATATTAAACCCATTAAGTGATCTCGAAGTGAAATCTTGTATGGACGAACCTCTTAATGGGATTTCCATCTGTTTTTCCAATCTCCATATCAATGGGAAGCAGAAAGGTTTTTTGATAGAATCCACTGATCTTCCTATTATTAATTTGCAGGAAGAAAAGAGGGAGATTCATAGTTATTTAAAGGTAATATTAAGTGAATATTATATAAAGCATGCGGGTTACCAAGATATCATTTCCTCAATATTACAAACGGTAGTGATTAAAGTTACTCGTCTATTGAAAAATGTCAATCATCATCCTTCCCTTTCGTCTGTGTGCCTTGAAGTAAAAAAATATATTGAAGAAAATTTTCGGCAAGAGCTGACCTTAAACGATTTAGCCAACCTCGTTTATGTAAGCCCCTACCATTTAGGACACGTTTTTAAAGAAGAAGTGGGCCTGCCGCCCATACAATACATGATTCAGTGCCGTATTGAAGAGGCAAAAAGGCTGCTGGAGCATTCCGATCTTTCTGTGAGAGAAATAGCTTCGTTAATAGGCTATGAAAATGCTAATTATTTTAATTTGCTTTTTAAAAAAATGACAGGGAGCCCGCCGGGAAAATTCAGAAGAATGAAAGTATAATGCTCTAATCTTTCAAAAAATAGGGGAAGATTAGAGCATTTTTTTGGTTAGCAAGAATGTGTATTTAATTTCGCAATTTTATTGATTTTACCTTTACCATATACCATGTAGTATAAGGAGTGAAAATACTACTTTGTAAATGTAATGGATTACATTATTTCTAATAGAAAACAAAAAAAGTTTTTTAAAACCTAAAATTGTAATCGATTACAAACCGGGAACTATTTTCGATGAGACAAGAAGCTACATAGAGAAAAATGGAGGGGAAATGATGAAACTAGGCTATCAAACGAATACGTGGGGAGGCGTGGTTGGTCACCCGGCTGGAGTTACTTCTGTAAAGGATCTCTACTACCTTGCAAACGGCTCAACAGAGGATGCACTCAAAGAAATTGCTGAAGCTGGCTATAAAGGGTTTGAAATTTTTGATGGAAATCTGATGCAATATCGAGATAATAAAGAAGAATTTATGAAACTCACCTCAGATCACTCTTTATCCTTCATAGGTGTTTATACCGGCGGAAACTTTATATTTCCTGATATTTTAGAGGAAGAATTAGCAAAAATTGAAGAGGTAGCAGCTTTAGCTTATGAATTAGGAGCAAAGCATCTTGTTGTAGGCGGCGGTGCAGTCCGGACTTACGGCATCAAAGAAAGCGATTACAAAAATTTAGGAAATGCCCTTAATAGAGTAGTAGAAATTGCAGAAAAATACCACCTTATTCCTAGCTACCATCCGCATTTGGGGACGAATGTACAGTCACCTGAACAGCTGGATAAATTAATGCCTTTAACAACTATCAACCTATGTCCTGACACAGCTCATATTGAAGCAGGTGGGGGAGACCCGGTTGAAGTGATTAAAAAATATGTCGACCGTATCAAATATGTTCACTTTAAAGACTATGAAAATGGTGAGTTTTTGCCACTAGGGCAAGGCCATCAAAAGTTTGCTGAAATGCTAAAAATACTAGAGGAAGCAAAGTATGACGGCTGGATTACAGTGGAATTGGACAGCTGGGCGAATCCAAAAGAGGGTGCTAAAATCAGCCGGCAATTTCTTGCCCGGTATGAAGCATTAAAGACAAAATAAGTTTTTCAATAGATAGGGGGGCCAATATGAAAAAGGTTTTATCGATTATTACTATGATTCTATTTATCACTAGTATTGCACTAGCCGGCTGCGGCCAGAGAAGCACAAGTACTGAAAAAAGTGATGGGCCAGAGAAGCCCAAAACGGAAGAAACAGTGGCAAGTTCCGGTCCAATCACCATTAATCAGGAGATCCCTGACCAAGAAATTTTAAGTAAAGGTCCTAGCGGGGAAGCGGCTGTTTCAGCTAAAACACTACAGCTGACTGAAGAAGAAGTGCAAAAGATCAAAGAAGGAAACTACAAAGCTGCTCTTGTTATGCACTATGCAGGAAACGACTGGGCGACTGCTCAAATCGATGGTTTAAAAGCCACCTTTGAGAAAATGGGAATTGAAGTAGTAGCCGTTACCGATGCCCAATTTAAGGCTGAAAAACAAGTATCTGATATTGAAACGGTTTTAGCGAAAAAACCTGATATTATCGTAGGGATTCCAGTTGACCCAGTTTCGACTGCTTCTGCTTTTAAGAAAGCCGCAGATGCAGGAGTAAAAGTCGTGTTTATGGATAATAAACCAAATGGTCTGGAAGCAGGCAAGGATTATGTGAGTGTAGTTTCTGCCGATAACTATGGAAATGGCGTTCAGGCAGCGGAAATCATGGCTGAAAATCTTGGTGGAAAAGGAAAAATCGGTGTAATTTATCATGATGCCGATTACTTCGTAACCAAGCAGCGTACAGAAGCATTTGAAAAAACAATCAAAGAAAAATATCCAAATATCAAAATCGTTGAACGTGGCGGCATCATCGGCCCTAACGATGGCGAGAAAGTAGCTTCTGGAATGTTGACGAAGAATCGTGACCTTGATGGCATGTTTGTCGTATGGGATGTTCCGGCAGAAGGAGCTTTAGCAGCCGTACGTACGGCTGGCAAGGAAGATTTCGTGATTACAACCATTGATTTAGGGACAAACGTAGCCTTGGATATTGCGTCTGACGGAATCATTAAAGGGCTTGGTGCTCAGCTGCCGTATGACCAGGGGATTTCAGAAGCCATTTTAGCCGGTTATGGTTTACTGGGTAAAGAAGCACCTGCATATGTAGCCGTACCAGCATTACAAGTAACGAATAAAAACGTATTAGACGCATGGAAACTGGTTTACCATCAGGATGCACCAGAATCTATTCAAAGTGTTGCAAAATAATGAAACATTCATAATAGGGAGGACACAAGAATGAAAAAATTAAACGTAGGCATGATCGGTGGAGGATTTATGGGAAAGGCGCATTCTCTTGCCTATGCAGGAATGCCAATGTTTTTCTGGCCAGCACCAGCGCTTCCTCATCGCCATACAGTGGTAGATGTGAACGAACAATTGGCTAAAGATGCTGCAGCAAGATTAGGGTTTGAACATTATTCAACCGATTGGAGAGAAGTTGTTAACAATCCGGAAATCGATGTTATCGATATTGTCACTCCGAATAATACTCATGCGGAAATTGCAATTGCCGCAGCAAAAGCTGGCAAGCATATTATCTGTGAAAAACCATTAGCATTAGGTGCTGAACAAGCGAAAGAAATGCTGGAAGCAGTTAAAGCAGCAGGTGTTAAGCACGCGGTGGCCTTTAACTATAGAAGAACACCAGCCGTTGCTCTAGCGAAAAAATATATTGAAGAAGGAAGAATTGGAAAAGTTCTAAGCTTCCGCGGAACCTATTTACAAGACTGGTCGGCTGATCCAAATTCTCCATTATCATGGCGCTTCCAAAAGAAAATTGCCGGGTCAGGCGCTCTTGGAGATATCGGTACACACGTGGTTGATTTTGCTCGTTACCTTGTGGGTGAAATTACCGATGTGAATGCGATGACAAAAACATGGATTCCAGAAAGACCTATCCAATCTGGCGGTCTTGACAAGTTAGGTACAGTTAAAGCTGGTGGAGCTGATGTTCCGAAAGCGGCTGTCGACGTTGATGATGAAATGATTACCATGGTTAAGTTTGATAATGGTGCGATTGGTACAATTGAGGCAACACGTAATGCATGGGGGCGTAACAACTTCCTTACTTTTGAAATTCATGGTGAAAAAGGTTCTTTATACTTTAACTATGAGCGCCGCGACGAGCTTCAAGTTTGCTTCGCGGATGATCCAAGTGATGCGAAAGGCTTCAGAACGGTTTATACTGGACCTGCAACTCCATACGGTGAAGGTTTATGGCCAATCCCTGCTCTAGGAATTGGTTACGGAGAAACAAAGATCATTGAAACCTATGATTTATTTAAAGCAATCGCTGAAGATACTGAATTCTCACCAAACTTCCAAGATGGTTATCAGATCGAATTGATCGCAGATGCTATTCTTGAATCAGCTGAAAAGGCTCAATGGGTAAATCTTGAAAAAACAGCAGCGGAAGTAAAATAAATAGAGGCTTCTCAATTGAACTATACCCCGAATATCGGACACTATTATAAAGGTGCCCCTTATTCGGGTTTATTTTATGTTTTAAAAAAAATCAAGCCTTATAATTAATTCATACGTTAAAATGGGGGATAATCGTGGTCAAGATAGTGAGAAGTATAACTACTATGATTCCTACAGTGGTATTCTCAATGTTTTTATCATATTCTTCGCTACCACTAATTGAATTCTGCTTTATCTGGAGACCTTTAGATTAGAATGTTTCCTTCTTCGAAGAGACTTATTAAATTTCGAAATTGTCAATTAAAACTTATTAAGAACAATGCACTAGAAAAAATATACATCATATATATAGGAGATATCCCGTTTGAATGCTGAGGAGGATAGTATGAAACCTATGTTACCTAGTGAAAAATATTTCGGAAATTTAGAACTAGTTTATGCATTTTATGGGGCTATGCCTACAGGTGTTACTGTTTCAGAAACTGGTCGTATTTTCATTTGTTTTCCGAAATGGGGAGACGATGTTAAATTTACGGTGGCGGAAATTGTTGAGGGGAACTTGCAGCCTTACCCTAATTTACAAACTAATTTGGTTAACACTGAGAATATCAAAAAGACTTTCATCAGTGTTCAAAGTGTAGTTACTGATGGAAGGGGAACGCTTTGGGTATTAGATACAGCTGCACCCAATTTTTCGGAACCTATTAAAGGTGGGGCAAAGTTAGTCGCTGTTGATTTAGAAACCAATACAATAAGAACAGTTTATACCTTTACAGATGATGTTGTCCTGCCTACAACTTATCTTAATGATGTGCGTTTTGATTTTCGTGTTGGAAAAGCAGGTTATGCCTATATAACGGATTCTTCTTCAAGAGGACCAGGAGCTATTATCGTCGTAGATTTAGAAAAAGGAAACGCGTTTAGACGGTTAAATGGGGCAAATTCAACTTCACCCGACCCCTATTTTTTACCAAAGATAGAAGGGCAAATTTTAATGAATCGAAACAAAGATGGTTCAACTTCTCCTTTTAGATTGGCTTCTGATAGTCTTGCGATTTCTCCCGATGGAAAGATATTATATTTTGCACCACTAACTAGTCGTCATTTGTTCTCGATCTCAACAGAAACCCTAAGAGATAGAACTATACCGGAAGTGGATTTACCTTATCATGTGGAGTATTGGGGAGAAAAAGGTGCGTCTGATGGAATGATCACCGATGCAAAGGGTAATGTTTATGCTGGAGACTATGAAAACAACAGTATCCGTAAAATATTGCCAAATGGCATAATGGAAACTATCGCACATGATCCGAGAATTTTGTGGCCGGATACTTTTTCAATTGGTTCGGATCAATATTTGTATGTCATTGTGAACCAATTACATCGGCAGCCTAGATTTCATTATGGAAAAGACCTACGTCAGAAACCTTATAGTTTACTTCGTATGAAAATTGGTGAATTTCCTGCTCCGACCTTTTCATAATTAATTGTTTTCAGTATATATAGTCTAAAACAAACATGAGTAAGCAAGAAGTAAATGATTTGATTCATGTTCATTCACCTGTCGGAAGTAATGCTTTACGCTAAAGACACTTTTCAGATTTAGAATTTCAAGCTCAGGCCATCATGGATATATGATCGTTTTGCAAAGATCTTGGCTCTTTAATTTTCCCACATCTATGAAATAATAAATAGTTTCTCTTTCAGTTCTTGGTTTTTCATTAATATCACCAAGATAAGTTACTTTCATAAAAAAGATAATTTCATAAAGCTAAAGATAGGACCCACAATAGAACACGTAAGTTTACTAAAGTGTTTCTATTGGGCATACTTAGGTGAATTTTTTAATTTAAATATTCCGAGAAATAATAAAAACCCTTGCTATGCAAGGGTTTTCGTGTATGGAGCATAGGGGGCTCGAACCCCTGACCTCTACGCTGCCAGCGTAGCGCTCTCCCAGCTGAGCTAATGCCCCGAATATCTGAAACGATATAAAAATATTATACTACATCATTGCATTTTTACAATACCTGAAAATGCATTTTTTTGCCTGAGCTAAACAGTTCTTAATGAAAAGAATCCAATTATATTAGATCTTCACAAGGGAGTTATGAACAACTCAGAACCTTATTAGCTTCACTTCCGAATTTTTCATAAGGTAGTTCTGAGTCATATTAGAGGTCTAGTATGCCGATTCAGGAAAATTTACCCTTTCATTTCCTATTGTTTCATGTATAATGAATGTGAATTGAATAGCAATAACTAGGGGAGTCCAATAGTTTGGGCTGAGAGAGAGACACGTTTAAGTTTCTTGACCCTTTGGACCTGATCTGGATCATACCAGCGTGGGGAAGTTAACGACAATCTATTAATTTAGATTATACTTCTACATATTAAGCCGGGTCCGTCTATATACGGACCCGGCTTTTATATTGTGTTTTTCTTACTTCAATCCCCCGTTTTTTTTTCTAGATCTCGTCCTTTTATTACATTAGATAAAAGGAGAGATTTACCATGGCATCAACTTCATTAAATCAAACAAGCATGTCCATTATGTCAAGTTTTTCAGGAAGTAAAAAGGTGTATGTAGAAGGCTCACGACCTGATATTCAAGTGCCAATGCGAGAAATTGCCCTTAGCCCCACATCTGGAACTTTTGGTGAAGAAGAAAATCTACCTGTTCGGGTATATGATTCAAGTGGACCATATACCGATAATCAATTTTCAGTCGATATAACCAAAGGTTTACCTAATCTAAGACATAACTGGATACGAGAAAGAGAAGATGTAGAAGAATATGAAGGAAGAGAAATTAAGCCAGAAGACAATGGATTTAAGGATGATCATGACCCGAGAGCGAATCACAAAGTGTTTCCGGGGCTCAATAGAAAACCATTACGAGCAAAAAAAGGTCAGAATGTAACTCAACTTCACTATGCTAAAAAGGGAATTATTACTCCTGAAATGGAGTTTATCGCCATTAGAGAAAATATGGAACCAGAGTTTGTTCGTGAGGAAGTGGCAAAAGGAAGAGCCATCATTCCGTCGAATATCAATCATCCAGAGATGGAGCCTATGATCATCGGACGTAATTTTCACGTGAAGATAAATGCGAATATCGGAAACTCCGCTGTTTCCTCTTCGATTGAAGAAGAAGTGGAAAAAATGACATGGGCTACCCGCTGGGGGGCAGATACGATTATGGATTTATCAACAGGAAAAAATATTCATACAACCAGAGAATGGATTATCCGTAATTCAGCTGTTCCAGTAGGTACCGTCCCTATTTATCAAGCACTAGAAAAAGTAAATGGTATAGCGGAGGATTTAACTTGGGAAGTTTATCGTGACACATTGATTGAGCAAGCGGAGCAAGGGGTTGATTATTTTACCATCCATGCAGGGGTTCTTTTAAGATACGTTCCTTTAACGGCAAAACGATTAACTGGTATTGTTTCAAGAGGTGGCTCTATATTGGCCCAGTGGTGTTTGTATCATCACAAGGAAAATTTCCTTTATACGCATTTTGAGGAAATCTGTGAAATTATGAAGGCGTATGATGTAGCGTTTTCCCTTGGTGATGGTTTACGTCCGGGTTCTATTGCAGATGCAAATGATGAGGCGCAGTTTGCGGAACTTGAGACATTAGGAGAACTAACCCAGATTGCATGGAAGCATGATGTGCAGGTAATGGTGGAGGGTCCAGGGCATGTACCAATGCATCTGATAAAAGAGAATATGGATAAACAATTAGAGGTTTGTAAGGAAGCTCCTTTTTATACATTAGGACCATTAACGACTGATATTGCTCCTGGGTATGACCATATCACATCAGCCATTGGAGCTGCGATGATCGGTTGGTATGGTACGGCCATGCTGTGTTATGTAACTCCAAAGGAACATTTAGGCTTACCTAATAGAGATGATGTTAGGGAAGGGGTAATCACCTATAAGATTGCCGCTCATGCAGCTGATTTAGCTAAAGGTCATCCAGGGGCACAAAAGAGAGATGATGCTCTATCAAAAGCAAGATTTGAATTCCGCTGGAGGGATCAGTTTAATCTGTCTTTAGATCCAGAACGAGCGTTGGAATATCATGACGAAACTCTACCTGCAGAAGGAGCAAAAACAGCCCATTTTTGTTCCATGTGTGGTCCGAAGTTTTGCAGCATGAGGATTTCACATGATATTCGCAATTACGCGAAAGAAAACCAACTTGATACAAATGAAGCAATGGTGAAGGGGATGAAAGAAAAAGCTGACGAGTTTAAACAATCAGGTGGAAGTATCTATCAATAATATATGCAAATAGATATAGAAGGAAGTCGTCATAATTGACTTCCTTCTATTATTTTCTCTATTAAATTAAATTGTATGGAAAAACGTTTTTTGTGTGTTATATTTCATATAATATATTGACGTGAATGAATGGAGCTCGGATGGAATACGTATAGATGATATACGCATCGTTTCCTTTTCTTTTACCAAAAATATATCTACATAATTTAAGGGGGATAATATATGAAAGAACTATTTATAGAATTTACTCGTTACGATGTTCTTTTTAAATTATCTTTTGCGGCTGTTGCTGGGATTGTCATCGGATTGGAACGAGAACTAAAAGGAAAGCCATTAGGATTGAAAACTTGTCTCATTATTTCTGTCATGGCTTGCTTGTTAACAACGGTGTCATATGAATCGGCCTTTTTATATGCTAAAGAGTATTCAAGACCCATGGATCCAGGTAGAATTCCCTCGTATATCATTAGTGGTATCGGGTTTTTAGGTGCAGGGGTAATAATGAGGAGAGGTAATGAAGCAATCTCAGGGCTCACTACCGCGTCATTAGTTCTTGCGTCTGCTGGAATTGGAATTACAATAGGTGCTGGCTTTTACATAGAGGCTCTCGCTGGCATATCTTTTTTAATTTTCGGTATTAAAGTCATTCCATTCTTATTTGATAAAATGGGGCCAAGAAAGTTAAAAGAGAAAGAAATTAAGGTGAAATTATTTTTAGAAAAATCAACCAACTTAACAGAAATGATTAAGGAAATAAAAGGTAGAAAATTAGGAGTAAAACACTTAAAGGTCAAAGAAGAGACAGATGATATTTTGATTAGTTGTTTAGTCACAACCTATAAAGGTATTTACACAACCGATATTTACTACGAGTTGAAATCAATTAATGGTGTAAACCAAGTTGAAGTCGAAAGCGTTGAGTAGATAGTGTGTAGTACTTGGAGGAAATAAGAAGGGGAAACCGAATGAATCGTACAATAGTCAATCCGTATTTTGCATTAATTGTTGGTGTGATTGCTGTATCGGCTTCAGCCATTTTTGTAAAGTTTTCTGAGGCCCCTTCGGGGGTACTTGCTTTTTACCGACTACTTTTCTCTGTTTTGTTTATGCTGCCGGTCTTTTTAATGAAGTATGTAAAGGAATTGGCGCTTATTTCGAGAAGGGATTGGTTATATGCTACTCTTGCGGGAGTGTTTTTAGCCTTTCACTTTATATTATGGTTTGAATCTTTAAACTACACATCTGTGGCAAGTTCTACAGTACTTGTTACTCTTCAGCCATTGTTTGCATTTGTCGGTACTTTTTTATTTTTTAAGGAACGCTTTACATTAAAAGCCATACTATGTGCGGTAGCAGCGATTGTAGGGAGTGTCATCATTAGCTGGGGAGATTTTCAAGTGAGTGGAACGGCATTATTTGGGGATATTCTTGCATTACTGGCATGTGCACTTGTTACTGCGTATTTAATGTTTGGACAATCAGTAAGAAAGAGAATTTCTCTGGTTACCTATACGTTTGTTGTATATAGTATAAGCTCGATTGTTTTATTGCTTTATGTACTTTTTGCCGGAGAATCTCTATATCCTTATCCGAAAAATGAGTGGTGGATCTTTATTCTATTAGCACTTATCCCTACCTTATTAGGTCATACCTTATTCAATTGGGCAATCAAGTGGATTAGTACTTCCATTATCTCGATGGCTATCTTATTCGAACCGGTGGGAGCAACAATTCTTGCTTATTATCTTTTATCAGAAAAAGTTTTAGTTACTCAGTTGTTAGGGGGAAGTATTGTAATAGTGAGTATTTCCTTGTTTTTAATAAATGAGAGAAGTGGAAAACAAAAGAAAGCAAAAAAAGATGCTTTAAAAGAAATCGTATAAAGATAGAAGGAGAACCTTTGAAGGTTCTCCTTTTTTAGAGTGTGTAGGTGAATCCAGAAAAGATAAAAGCTGAAACAAGTGTAAAGATAAATGTACCACCATATACTTTACCTTCGCTATTTGCAATTCGAATTCCCTCCCAGTAAGCATAGTAAAATAAGAAGATGGCCATAAATAGTGAAAGGTATAAGGAGAATGATTCTAATAGCATGTGTTACTCCTTTCTATTATTTTATATAGTATTTATATGCTAGCAAACCAAATCTATTACACCTCTTAAGGGATTCTATTTTTAAAAGGAAAAACTTTTTTAAAATTATATTGAAATTGCATTTTATTCGTGATATATTATTTCTTGTCGTCACGAGGAAGCAACGATTTGAAAAAACAAAAAGTAAAAAAGTTGTTGACTTTAAAATGGACGATATGATATATTAAGGAAGTCGCTTTTGAGCGATAACCTAACAAATTGTTCTTTGAAAACTAAACAAATCATACGTCAACAAAAAAATGATTAGTGTTGAAATACACACTAGCCAACGTTTTAACTTTAAGAGCTAATCTTACTCTTTATTGGAGAGTTTGATCCTGGCTCAGGACGAACGCTGGCGGCGTGCCTAATACATGCAAGTCGAGCGGATCTTTGGGAGCTTGCTCCCAAAGATTAGCGGCGGACGGGTGAGTAACACGTGGGCAACCTGCCTATGAGATCGGGATAACTCCGGGAAACCGGGGCTAATACCGGATAATTCTTTTCTACACATGTAGAAAAGCTGAAAGATGGTTTCGGCTATCACTCATAGATGGGCCCGCGGCGCATTAGCTAGTTGGTGAGGTAACGGCTCACCAAGGCGACGATGCGTAGCCGACCTGAGAGGGTGATCGGCCACACTG
>NZ_JAMBNS010000029.1 GCF_023715225.1 Robertmurraya korlensis | reverse complement strand
TGAACTATACCCCGAATAACGGACACTATTAAAAAAGGTGCCCCTTATTCGGGGTTTTTTATGTCTTAAGAAAAAATCCCGTTTATAATGAATTCATACGAAAACGGGGGATTTATCATGGCCAAGAATTTATATACAGAATATCAAATAAAAGAATTAGAGAAGAATTCAAATATCATTCATGCATCCGAACGATCCATTACATACAAAGCTGAATTCAAACTAAAAGCAGTACAAGAATATAAGCTAGGTAAAAGTCCCTCTCAAATTTTTCTTGAGAATGGGTTCAACCTGGATATTATAGATAAAAAGCTACCTGTTCGCTGTCTTTCAAGGTGGAAGGAAACTTTTGATAAGTATGGGGAAGAAGGCTTCCTCACGGAACGCCGAGGGAAAGGAAGTACAGGGAGACCTTCTTCAAGATCACTTTCTGTAGAGGAACAACTAAAGAAAGCAGAAGCTAGGATAAAATTTTTGGAAGCTGAAGTAGATTTCTTAAAAAAGCTCGAAGAACTAGAAAGGCAGGCGTTGAAGAAGAAACGATTCTAACACCAGCTGAAAAGTTCTATCTGATTGAAAAGACAATAAGAGAACACAAATTGAAGCATAGTGTTACTTATCTGTGTAAGCTAGCCGGTGTAAGTCGAAGTGGCTATTATGATTGGCTTAATGCTACACCTTCAAGGGAGATCCGAAATGAACAGGACGAACTGGATGTTGAACTAATCAGGAGAATTTTCATTTCTAAGAAAGAGAAGGTTGGTGCCCTTCAAATCAAAATGATTATGGAAAATGATTATTCAGCAGTAATGAACCATAAGAAGATCAGAAGGCTTATGGCTAAATATAGCCTAATAACAAAAATTAGAAGAGCCAATCCATATCGAAAGATGACAAAGGCGACCCAGGAACACCGTACCTGTCCTAACCTTCTAGATCGTAACTTTAATCAAGAAGAACCAGGGAAAGTATTGCTTACAGATATTACATATATTTATTATGGAAAAGGACAGAAAGCTTATTTGTCATGTATAAAGGATGGATCAACCAAAGAAATCTTGGCACATCATTTATCAACATCCTTGGAGATGGATATTGTCTATAATACCCTTAAAAAGCTAGAAAAGGCAGTAAATAAACACTTCCACCCTGAAGCAATCTTACATTCAGATCAGGGTTTCCATTATACTCATCCTGTGTTTCAAATGAAGGTGAAAAAACTCGGGCTAACACAGTCAATGTCCCGCAAGGGTAACTGTTGGGACAACGCCCCAATGGAAGGGTTCTTTGGGCATTTTAAAGATCTCGCCGAGTATAAGTCCTGTGAGAATCTAGCGGAAGTAAGTGCAGAAGTTAATCGGGTTATTGAGGAATATAACAATC
>NZ_JAMBNS010000028.1 GCF_023715225.1 Robertmurraya korlensis | reverse complement strand
TAATATGGTACCTGTAGTAAGGACACTTGAAAAAGAGTGTTTTATCTACAGGTATTTTTTTATATACTAGAATTTCAACATATGGGGAATTAGGGGACGTCATGAGTAAAATAACATTTACAACTAGAGAGATAAAGTCACTTCAACAAAATCCAAATGTGCAACGAGTCAGTGAACGATCGATTACATATTCGGATTCTTTTAAAAATAAATTTATGGATGAGTATTTGGCGGGTAAGCTACCACGTCAGATTTTTAGTGAGAACGGTTTTGATGTCGAAGTAATTGGACTGAAGAGAATTGAACAATCTGCTCACAGGTGGAAAAAAGCGTACCAAAAGAATGGATTAATCGGTTTGACTGATTCGAGGAAATCAAGTTCGGGTAGACCATTAAAACGGGAGCTTACACCGACCGAAATAATTGAACGGCAGGAAGCAAGAATCAAGCTACTGGAGGGGCAGGTCGACCTACTAAAAAAGCTAGAAGCGACAGAAAGGAGGCTGCTAAACACAAGAAAAAGTCTAGAACCGAGTAGAGTATATCAGTTAATTTTTGAGACGGTTGAACAAAATCACTTTAAGCGAATGACCAGGTATTTTTGTGACCTTTTAGAGGTGTCCCGTTCTGGATATTATAGCTACCTAAAGGCATCCAGTAGTCGAGAAGCAAGAGAGCAGTTAGATTTAGAAGCCAAAAGAATGATTTTAAAGGCATTTACTCGTCGGGGATACAAGAAAGGATCACGTTCTATAAAAATGATATTAGAGAACGACTATAACCTTATTTTTAGTCGTAAAAAAATTCAAAGAATCATGAGGAAATACAATATAGTATGCCCTCATAGAAGACCAAATCCTTATAAGAGAATCGCTAAAGCAACAAAGGAACATACGGTCGTTCCAAATAAGTTAAATAGAGAATTTAAGCAAGGAATTCCAGGGAAAGTATTACTAACGGATATCACATATTTGCCATACAATGGAAATAGTATGGCTTATTTGTCGACCGTAAAAGATGCTTGTACAAACGAACTACTTGCTTATCATGTATCTGATCGAATCACGTTAGACATCGCAACAAAAACCATCAAAAAACTAGTGTCTAATAAAAAGGTAACAATACATCCAGATGCCTTTATCCACTCAGATCAAGGTAGCCATTATACAAGCCCAACCTTTCAAAAGTTACTAAAGAAATATGGCTTAGGTCAATCCATGTCTAGAAGAGGAAACTGTTGGGACAATGCCCCACAGGAGTCTTTTTTTGGTCATTTAAAAGACGACGTAGATTATCAGTCAGCTAAGTCATTAGAGGAATTAAAGGCAAAGATCAATCATTACATGGTTTACTATAACAACTATCGTTATCAATGGAATTTAAAAAAGATGACTCCTATTCAATTTAGGAATCATCTTTTAGCTGCTTAGTCTCTTTTTTTATAGTGTCCTTGACAAAGGTGCCAGTTTA
>NZ_JAMBNS010000027.1 GCF_023715225.1 Robertmurraya korlensis | reverse complement strand
CTCCCTCTATAAATGTTGATTTATCAACGGTTTGACCCGTTCGTGGGGTGTCAAAAAAATTTTTTTCGACACGATCCCTAACAATATTTTTATTTTATGTGAATCTATTCCAACACATGGGTACGCTACGCGGACACTACTGGTTAATAGTGGTAAGTAGTGTTAGAGAATTATGTGATGCACAATGGATCTCTGCGTAGCTTATGATGACGTACCCTCCCATGTCTCTGGGCATCAATGTGCCTACATTCCTTCGTTCGGTCTAGTCATAAGGCAGAGGCTAGCGAAGCTCCTTTAGGGACTCAAGGTCGAATGGAAAAAATATTGCCAACTTCTCCGTGTCATCCTGTTGTCTAGGTAAGTTAAGGGGATGTAGAACTTTACATAGCCTCTGCGAGACTAGGAATATCCTGCATCATTCGCTGTGCGTCAAACGCTTTGTGCTTTGTACTGATTCCATGTAACACTTTTAATAGTTTTCCGCATAGTACCACGATGGATTGCTTTTTGCTTAACGGATTAACCTTACGGTTTGTGTAATATTCATGTAGCTTTCGAAATGCTTCATTGTGACGAATCATCGGTATCATTACTCGGAAAAGTAGAGCTCGTAGATTTCTTCTACCACGTTTGGAAATGCGCTTCTGCCCTTTGTGCTGCCCAGAGGAATTTTCACGTAATGTTAGTCCCGCAAGTTTAATGATTTGGCGTGGATCTACATAGTGTGAAAAGCTACCGATTTCAGCTAATAAATCGACAATAGTAATATCTCCAAGTGCTTGAACCGTTGAGAGCCATTCGTACTCTACGGATGTTTGTACAAGTTTAACTAAGTGCTGTGTAATGCTTTCTATATCTTGTTCCAACTGGTTGTAACGGCGAACGAGTGTGGCGATTTCAATACGGGCCATCTCACGTCCCTCTGTTACTCCTATGGAGTTAGTAGCGACTTCAATGAGACGCATTGCTTTCGGTCTTTGGGGAGATTTGAGCCCCTCAACCTGGCGATAGAGATTTAAAACTTCTTCGGGTTGTTTCTGATGAAGATCACTTGGAAATGGGGTACATTCAAGTACAGCCATAGCCATCTTTCCGAATGACGGAAACACCTGAGTAAACTCAGGAAAATAGCGATCTAACCAGCGAATCATCATGTTTTTGACAGCTCCAAGTTCCTCTGTCAACTTACTTCTAAACGTTGCCCCCACACGGAGTTCAGCCTCTTTGTCTTTCAAGATACGAGGATAACTAAAGCGTCCATCTTTTATGAGACGAGCGATTACGAGCGCATCTTTACGGTCATGTTTGGTTGGCAGATTGTCATCTAACTCTTTTGACCGTTTGACGTGCATAGGGTTGACCATAGCTAGAGGGATGCCTCGTTCCTCAAGAAAATAGGCTAAATTGAGCCAATAATGACCAGTAGGTTCAATCCCAACGATGACTTCCGTTTTTTCTTGTTCTTTCATTTCAATTAGAAT
>NZ_JAMBNS010000026.1 GCF_023715225.1 Robertmurraya korlensis | reverse complement strand
TTAAAAGTCTGGTGGCGATAGCGAAAAGGTCACACCCGTTCCCATACCGAACACGGAAGTTAAGCTTTTCAGCGCCAATGGTAGTTGAGGGTTTCCCTCTGTGAGAGTAGGACGTCGCCAGGCACCTGAAAGAGAGTAGTCATTATGACTACTCTCTTTTTTTATAATATTTTTCGCGGAAGTTTACTTCTTTAGTCATTTCCTATAAGATGTAAGTAATACCAAGTCTGATTGATTGGAGTGATATAGTTGCAAGAAACTAATGTTATAGCTCAGTTTACAGAATGGCTTAAACAAGTAGGGAAATCACCTAGTACGGTCACAACATATCAACGTGAAATTCAAAAATATCAAGACTGGCTTCAACAATATTCGATTTATTTAGAGGACATATCACAAAAGGATGTTCAATCATATGTATCCTTTTTAGAGCAGCAGGGGAAAAGTCCAGTAACTATTGATAAAATACTTGGAGCGATTCGTACCTTTGCAAAATTCTTGAAGAAACCTGATATCATTATTGATATAACTGTGGTTCCTGTAGAGAAAAAAGACGAAATTGAAGTGTTATCCACTTTTGAATGTGACCAACTTGTCCGTGAAGTAAAAAAGGATGGGCATAATAGAAACATTGCTATTGTCTATTTATTACTTCATACGGGTATTAGAGTGTCAGAATTATGTTCTCTAAATAAGTCTGATATTGATTTCGAAAGAAATCTATTGTTAGTAAAACATAACTCTACTGGTGAAGGAAGAGTGATACCATTATCTGATGAAGCTAGGGCTTATCTAGAAAATCATATAGAACTAAATCGTATCGAAGATGCTTTGTTTGTTTCTAAATCCAACGAACGGCTTACTGAGAGATCGGTTCAATATATGCTTAAAAAGTATCAAGTGAATCCTCACAAATTAAGGCATACTTTTTGTCAGCGACTTGTTGATAAAGGAGTTGCTTTAGAAATAGTATCTGAATTAGCAGGCCACAAAGATATTAATGTAACAAAAAGATACGCAAAATCTAGAATGAAACAACTAGAGCTTGAAAAGGCGATTCAGAATACCTTTTCTAAGGATACACTAGGTTAGGTTGTTTTTAAATATTATTACTGTCATTAAAAGCCATGTACGAGTTGTACATGGCTTTTAATGATTCTTAACAAAAATTTGTTGTATTATGTATAAGATTTATGTAAGATATTCTTTGGCCTCAAAAATTTAGAAGTCTCTTTAAAAATAATTTTAAAACAGAAGTTGACTTCTGCGAATTAAGATGATATAGTAATACATGTAGCCGACAACAACGACTTTGAAAATAACGATTAAAAAAGTTTTTTCGCAGAAGTTGACAACGGTGAAAAGATATTGTAAGATAATCAAGTGCTTAATTGAACCTTGAAAACTGAACAAGAGAACAACAAACGTCAACGTTTTAATTTTAAGTTTTAAACTTTTAAGAGCTAATCTTACTCTTTATTGGAGAGTTTGATCCTGGCTCAGGACGAACGCTGGCGGCGTGCCTAATACATGCAAGTCGAGCGGACTTGGAGGAAGCTTGCTTCCTCCTTGTTAGCGGCGG
>NZ_JAMBNS010000025.1 GCF_023715225.1 Robertmurraya korlensis | reverse complement strand
TGTTATTGCCATCCCAAAATGACCGATAGTTGACGGTGTTGCCTGTCCAGAATTTGACGGTTATAATGTCCATGTGTGCATAATTCGAAACATTTTGACATTTATAATTCTGGAGAAAGGAAAAGACGCCTCCCATAATGTATATCTGCGCCAACAGATATACGGGAGACGTCCCCTAAAAAAACCATATGATTATTGTATCAGATTATAAACTAATTGAAAACAATGGAGTTTTTGGTTAGAGGTGCGGGGAGGATTCCTTCGCCCTGTTGCGGGAAAGACATGAGCGTAACTGGTACTAGGGAAAGAAAATCAAAAGAAAGTTCTGGAGAGACAAAAATATATAATATCCGGCGTTTAGGTTGTGATCAATGCGGCCGGATTCATCATGAATTACCAGATTTCTTAGTTCCATATAAGAGATATAAGGCAGAGTGTATAGAGTCGGTTCTTTCGAACCCTTCTACACATGATGTTCCAGCTGATGAATCTACTTTATTTCGTTGGTTTAAATGGTTTAATAATTTCGTAGATTACTGGGCAAATTGCCTCTTATCCATTGTGCTTCGAACCAAACAGGATAAGGTCCCTTTGAATTTGACGTCCGCAAATTCAGAGACTGCACTTCATAGAATAGGACGACTGGTTGGAAATGCCACCAGATGGCTGGAGAGAATTGTCCGTCCGATAGTGAATTTAAATTTATGGGTACATACCCGTTCTGCATTCTTGTCCGAAGATAGCTGATTTACACTCATGATAATCACATTTGTAAAGGAGTGTTATCATGAGAGATCAAAAAAAGGCAGAAGAAATCGCAGTACAAAGGTTCCAGCTTATTGCCCCTCTTTTGGCGGAAGGGCTAGATGCTGGAAAAGCAAAGGAATTGAAAAACCATATATGTAAGACCAGCGGTCTTTCTGAAAGGACAATTAGACGTTACCTTGAGCAGTATCGCAATGAAAGTTTTAAAGGGCTAAAGCCAAAAGGAATCCAGGGAAAAATGAAAAAAGAGGCCATTCCTCCGCATTTATTGGAACAAGCGATTCTCCTTCGAAAAGAAGCTCCTACTAGAAGTGTTGCACAAATTATTCAAATACTAGAGTGGGAGGGCTTAGCACAACCAGGGCAGCTAAAACGATCTACTCTTCAAGAAAAGTTAACTGAAAGAGGATACAGTTCTCGGCAAATGAGGCTCTACTCTCAATCAGGGGTAGCAGCCAGACGATTTCAAAAGCGTCACCGTAACCAGCTGTGGCAATCAGATATAAAATTTGGACCTTATTTACCCATTGGGCCAAATGGGATCAAGAAGCAGGTCTACTTAGTCGCTATAATAGACGACGCAACTCGATTTATTCTGCATGGAGCCTTCTATCCTACCCTTGATTCTAGGATTATAGAGGATGCTTTTCGAAATGCAATTCAAAAATATGGTGTCCCTGAAGCCGTTTACTTTGATAATGGAAAACAGTATCGAACCAAGTGGATGTCTCGTACTTGTTCTAAATTAGGGACAAGACTGATCTATGCAAAACCGTATGCGGCTGAGTCAAAAGGCAAAGTTGAACGCTTTAATAGAGTTGTAGATTCTTTTTTGGGTGAAGCTGCCCTTGATAAGCCTAATTCCTTAGATCGATTGAATGAGCTTTTTCAAGTATGGTTTTCAGAATGTTATCAAAATAAACCCCATTCTGGTCTTGATGAGAACATTAGCCCTGAAACTGCTTTTCGAAGCGATAAAAAAGCACTTCGATTTATTGATCCTGATAAACTAGCGAATGCTTTCTTGCATTGTGAGACGAGGAAAGTAGATAAGTCAGGGTGTATTAGTTTTATGGATCAGAAATATGAGGTTGGTCTTTCTTTTATTGGTCGTCAAGTAGATGTTGTCTATGATCCAGCGGATTTGGAGGAGCTAACAATTGAATATGAGGGTTATTCCCCTTGGAGAGCAAAAAAGCTTGTGATTGGAGAAAGATCTGGAAAGCGACCACCATTGCCTTCACACCTCCAGTCACCTGAAGCTGATTCTTCCAGATTACTTAAAGCTGCCGAACAGAAACACAAAGAAAGAAAAATCGAACAAGCTCCAGCCGTTTCTTTCCGTGCTGTTTGGAAGGAGGATGGCGAAGATGTTTGAGGGTTTTTATGGAATGAAACACACCCCTTTTACAAGAGATGTACCTACTACTCAACTTTATGATTCCATTACGATGCAAGAAGTTTTGGGCCGATTAAAGTATACGGCAGAGAGGCAGCTATTTGCCGTTTTAACTGGGGATTGCGGGACTGGGAAAACAACCACACTTAGGAAATTTGTAGATGGCCTTGATCAAGGGAAATATCAAGTGCTTTATTTATCCGATTCAAAACTAACACCAAGGCATTTTTATAAAGGTTTGTTAGAACAGCTAGGAGCGGAATCGAAGTTCTATAGAGGCGATGCCAAACGACAGCTTCATCGAGAAATTGAATTAATGAGAGGTATTCATGGAATTCAGCCTGTAGTTGTGGTTGATGAGTCACACCTATTAGATCGTGAAATGCTTGAAGAGGTCAGATTTTTACTCAACTTCAAGATGGATGCACAAAGCCCGATGGCTCTTATCCTTGTAGGACAAAGTGAATTATGGGATCGTCTGCGTCTTCAATCATACTCTGCCATACGTCAAAGAATCGATATTCAGTTTAAATTAAGTCACTATGATCGCGCACAAGTAGATGCATATGTCTCACGACATCTAGAATATGCAGGAATTGAACAACAAATCTTCTCAGATGGGGCATTGGAAGAAATTCATCGGTTTTCTGGGGGCACCCCACGGCTTATTAATAAAGTATGTACTCACAGCCTCCTGTATGGAGCTCAAAATGGGCGACGTATCATTGATGATCATATGATTAAGCATGTTATTCAGGGGGAACTGTCATGAGGAGCCGCTGGAAAGATATGAAGTATAATGAGGATCTCGATTGTTGGGTGGTCTTCTGGGGTGACAATACTGGTTACAAGGTGCGTTGTGGTGATTGGTTTGATCTTCACCTAGGAGATGGAAGGAAACTTTCTTGCCGTATGGAACTAGGAAGGGATTGGTATATTATCGTTGGTAGAAATGAAACAAAATTTTATTTAAAACAAAACGAAACCTATCAGGTTGATATTTAGATAAAGGGGAAGCTAAAGAAAGTTGTGGGCTTCCCCTTTCTTTCGGTCAATATTTCCGTCAGATTGTGGACAAATGCTTCTGACAATTTCTTGCCAAAATAAAACGTCAGTAACA
>NZ_JAMBNS010000024.1 GCF_023715225.1 Robertmurraya korlensis | reverse complement strand
AAGCCAAACCTTGGGCTTTGCCCAAACCCACTGGGGAACTCTTCCCCAGACCCCCTTAATCGAACTCCCCAACCCCTCAATCCTTGAGGGGCTCCCTCGCCGGTAGGCAGCTCAAAAGGTGTTGCCTTTTGAGACACCAAGAGGGTCTTGGTGAAGTGAGTCTATCAACTCCTTATCCTCCCTTCGGTCCGGTACCGTTGACAGACGCCATACGGGCCTCTCTCGCCTTTGTAAGAGGTTGCCCCTAGTAAAAACCCTTAAAAAGCAAAAAAGACGCTTCTAGAGCGCCTCTCATTGTTTTAGCGATTAATTATTATTCCCCTTATTATTTTTTTGAAAATGTTCTTTGTAATATAAATAATCAACTTTATGTTTTGTGGACATTAATTGAGTCGCTAATATTGCGGTGTAAATTGTCGTCAATCCTAGTGCTACTACGGCTAATAAATTTAAATTACTTTTATTAATGCTACTGTTACTATTCATGAAAGCTCAACTCCCTTCTTTAAAACTAGATTTCTAAATATCAAAGATTTTTATTCGAACACCATCAATTCTCCCCTTGTTTTAGGGTGGAGGCTGGCAAGGGGGTTTGGGGGAAGCCCCCATATTGCGTAGATCCATAAGGCAAAAGAGAAAATTTATGAACGGAAGCTCTGGCGGTTTTGGCGGTATAATGGCTCGAGCAAGCCGATTTCCTGAATTCCTCGTTTTAGGTACGTCGGCTTGGCGAAAGTACAGCACCGCCAAAATTTCGGAATGCAAGGAGAAAAGGGTGGAGATTTTTCGGTGGTCTGTCCGAAAAATACTACCCGAACCTTGCGTGGAGAAAAGCCCTTTAGGAGATATAGAAGGGAACACAGAAAAAATGTTGATATATCAATGTTTTAGTTAAGGTAATGTGTCATAGCTTGTGACACGTATATGTGTCATAGCTTGTGACACATAGTTGAATTAAGATGTGTCATTTTTTGCTTGACTATAGTTCATTTTTGACCTATGATGTGTCATAAATTATACATATATGTATCACAGCTGATGATACATAACAAGGGAGAGAAGGATTCTATGCCAGCAGAGGTGCGTAAATTGGACGAGCAGAGAAAAATTAATGTTGAGTTAACCCCTGAACAACTTCAAATGCTTCAAAGACTTATTGATCTTGAACAGCAAGAAAACAAAGACAAAGAGCAATTTGAAGAGAAAAAGAAAAATCATAATTTCATCCAGCTTTATCGTGACAACATGCCAGAATTAAGATGGTTAATGGCAAATCATAACTTCGCAAGTTCTTTATTATTTTTTATCTTGGAACACATGGATAACAGAAATGCTTTAGCTTGTTCTTATGCAGTTTTTGAAGATTATTTTGGCAAATCAAGGTCAACAGTTTACAGAGCAGTAAAGCTTTTAGAGGAGAATGGATTTTTAAATGTTTTAAAAATGGGAACATCAAACGTCTATGTAGTGAACGAAGACCTTGCTTGGACAGATGGCAATGACAAAAAGAAATTTGCTAAATACGATGGTAAAATCCTTGTCAGCAAAAAGGAAAACAAGGACTTTGAATACAAAAGCCAATTTGATAAATTTAAAGCCCTTAGAGAACGTGAAAACTTAAAATAAAGCGAGTAGATAACTACTCGCCTTTCTTTATTTCAAGAGCATATTTGCCCTCATTTGAATCTTGGTCAACACTTGTAAAAACACCAATATCTTTTATTGGAATAAGAGTTCCAGAACCTAAATGAGGTCTCTTTCTATCCCTCATAAAAAGCATTAATTCTCCCTCTTGGTCTAGTTTCTCCAACTTCTCAACCAATTGTTTCACCTTCATCAGCGTTCCATCTCCATCCCTTTTTGCCTTTGTGGCTTCTCCATTTTTTCTAAAGAGTCCTGGACTAATTTATCTTGCCTATCATCCAGGAACTTGATTGTACTTCGGTCTACATCATTCATCCTCAAGAACGTTTTTACTCGGTCAAGTTGAGCGTGTAAAACTTTGCCCACCCTCTCTTTAAAAACAGAAAACTCCTTGCTGATCTGCACGAGTTTTCCCTTCAATTTTCCGTTCTCTAATTTCAATTCCCGATTCTCATTTTGGTAAGACCGGTTCTCAATTTTTAGAGTGTCCACCTGTTGTTTTAACTCCTTTTTCTCCTTCAACTGGTCATTATATTTATTAACGAGTCCATTGTACTTTTCTATCAAGTCTCCATAGTTCTTTACAATGTCTGTTTGCTTCACTTTTTGCAGTGCTTTTTTCTCTGCTAAGGAGTCTAAATTCTCTTCAATATCTTTGTAGTAATAGCGAATTTTATCTTGTCCAATTTGCATATCAGCTTTCAGCTGCGTAACTTCTTTTTGAGTCTTTTCCAACTCTTTCTGCAGATTCTCTGCTTGTAGCTGATAAGCCACACCATTGGTCGCATAATCGACTAGGCTTTTGTAGTCTTGTTCCTTCATTCCAACAAGCCCTAGAACCTTTTTAGCTTCGATATTCGCAATCGATTTCGATTTATCATCAATCTCTTGAATATGCCCCATTGTCCGCTCATATTTCTCTTGGGCTTCCTTCTCCATGCTTTGAAACGTTTGAGCCTTATATTTAGCCGTCTCCACGTGTTTACGGCTCGACGAGACCCCTCTTTCCAAATTAAAGTCATTTTGCTTCAGGTACTGATTAAAATCGTCCTGAAGACTCACCAGTTGCTTTTTCTGGCCAAAGAAATCTTTAGCCGATAGTCGGCCATCCTCCGTTACTGGAACGAAGCCTACGTGCATGTGAGGGGTTTTCTCGTCATAGTGAACAGTCGCATAGATTAAATTCTTTTCACCGTATCGATCAGCAAGGAACTCATGAGCCGTTTCAAAATACCTTTTCTGCTCTTTGGGTGAAATTTTATCGAAGAATTCCTTGTCAGAGGTAATTAAGAATTCAGCCAGCTTAACTGCATCTTTACGGATCTTTTTTCCAGAGGTCACATTGTCCTCAATTACTTGGCTAATTTTCTCGTTGTAATCAATCTGCCTTTGACCGTTTATCAAGTCATAATTCAGATGAGAATCAGCTTTATTGATGTCGGGATTCGTTTCACTTTCCCTCTCTCTTTGGTTGTGAAATTGAATCCCTTTTATCGCATTTGATTTCATTTTCTGCATTCGGATAATGGAGTAACTCATGGGGTACGCACCCTTTCTGAAAATCGATAGATTAATAGAAAGTGTAACACACTACACTTTGCACGCAAAGTTTCATGTGGTCTGCGACGCTAAAAGCCAAACCTTGGGCTTTGCCCAAACCCACTGGGGAACTCTTCCCCAGACCCCCTTAATCGAACTCCCCAACCCCTCAATCCTTGAGGGGCTCCCTCGCCGGTAGGCAGCTCAAAAGGTGTTGCCT
>NZ_JAMBNS010000023.1 GCF_023715225.1 Robertmurraya korlensis | reverse complement strand
TTTGGAGTCCTCCTTGGTTAACTAAGTTAGGGGTCATTTCGGCACACGATTTGACACCCCGTATCATACCAAGAGGGCTCTTTTTTGTTCAAGTCCCCGAAAATCCTTCTAACAGGAATGCTCCTTTTATATAAAAAAGGATCTTATCTTGTTCTACAAACTTTACTAAGTAAACTCTGGGAGTATTGGTCAATGAAAGTAATGGAGAATAGGGATAACTCAAAAACAATGAAAGAGATAGAGAATAAGGTTGACACAATGATTAACATGTATCGTCTAAAATTATATGATACTGCTATGCGCAACGGTTATACAGATCCGGAAACGGTCGCATGTAGTCAGGAACTTGATAAGTGGATATTACTGGGGCAGAAGTGAATGTAAGCTTTTGTGTAGTGTCACCATATTTAGAGACATTTTTACAAATATATGAAAAACCAGCTTGGTGTTTAGCGTTATTGTCATTTTGTAAAATGATAAGGTTTTTCTTGGTTAATGTTAGATTTATGTGTTAAAAAAATTAATGTTAGTAAAGGTACAGTTAAATAAAAGGATAAATAACACTCTATGGGAGGACGAATTTTATGGATTTTGTATTTTTAATCGGAAGAGTTTTATATGCACTCATTTTTATTTTAGCAGGAATTGGCCATCTTAAAGATTTCAATCACACAGTTGAGATGACAAAGAAGTTTAGAGCTCCTTTTCCGAGATTGTCAGCAGCTACTATGAGTATTATTGCAGTGTTAGGTGGAATAAGCGTCGCTTTTGGATTTTATGCAAAAATTGGAGCACTTCTTCTATTTATTTTCTTAATTCCAACTACTTTCTTTGTCCACCGTTTTTGGGGAATAGCTGATAAACAACAACGTTCAATGCAACTTGTGCATTTTAATAAGAATTTATCTCTCTTAGGAGTAACGCTAATGTTGATGTATTTAGGCTCTGGTCCCTTCAGTTTAGAATAGTGGTATACAAGAGTTCCCAAAAAATAATAAAATTTATTGAAATTAAGTAGAAGCTGACAATTATTAAAAAATATAATTTAATTGAGAACTTCAAAAACCTTGAAATGCTGTCTAGCTTAAAGTGAGTATTAATCCTAAGAGGGTTAATACTCTTTTTATATTTATATTAAAGATATCAGTAAATTCCCCCTACGAATGAGAGGGAATCGATCATATGTAACCTTTTAACGCTAATTATTGATCGAGCCAAACTATTAATACAAAGTAGTTAATGCTCGAATTATTTACGACAAAAAGTAACATTGATAAAATGAAACCACAATATAAATGATAATTATTATCATTTATATTCTAAGGAAAAATGGAGAATGTGGTATGTTACTACAAAATAAGAAACGGGGAAGAAGGGGTACCCTCAATTGTCAATGCATCTAATAAATTTTGGTAATGTACATGTTTGGTAAAGACAACAAGGCGTTGTTTGTTGAATCTCCTATGTGCAATAAAGGAACAACCAGAAGGCTATCAGCCAGAGCAATCGAGAAAATGATTGAAAAATACGTAGCTAAGGAATCTGTAAAAGAACAAATAAACTACGTATATCCTGAGAATAAAGAAAAAGTATTTACTGAAACTGTAGATCAATTTTATGAGGCATTAAGGAAAAGGAGTTATCCAGTTCATCAGGAGTCTTATAGAAAACATTATGACTTTTACTAAAAACATAAGAATAAACTTGGAAACATGGATAATGCTCTTTTTAAAGACCTACCCGATGCATCAGTTAATTTTAGAAAAAAGGTACTGTTTCATGAGGTAGAAAAATTTAATTATATAACTTGGTATGGAAATGGTATTCTTCCTAAAAGGAAGGGGGTAATTTTATAATTTTCATTTTTCTAGTTTACATAATATCTATTATACACAGTTCTATGATGAGAGACGGTATAAGTCTCAATAGCTAAGTATACTTAAAATAGTGAGACGAAATTTTGATTTTTACTGAGACACTGATATAATTCTAAACTGTCTTGTAGCAAATTCAAACTGTTGGTTAACTGGATTATATATTGGTTTAGTTTATTATTTAGAGTTTGATCATTGTTTTATAACTTTCAGCTACTAGCGATCATTATTAGTTTCTATCCAGTTCTCTTTATTATTAATTAGTTTACATAATATTATTATATGCAACTTATCTCTTCAAAAAACACTCAGTAAAATGACTCAGCGTTTTTTTAACTTGCTATAAATACAATTTGCGTGATTGCTGCTATTCCTATTTAGTGCCTGTATTTTCAATAATTATTACAATCCCACCCACCATTGAGCTTCCCTTTTATTCGATTAAAAAGTGAAAAGTCTGCTCAAAACAAAAAACCTAACGGAATGTCAGGTTTGACGGTTAAACAACTCGCTGTTGTAGGGCGGTTGTTAAATAATATCTAGGAGTGCCGAAGTACATGTATTGGTTATATTGTGGGTAGGAAGACTCGAATTGTATATATATGGGTGAGTCTAATAACCATGGATAACTTTGATAGAATTTTTGGTCACCATATACCATTGCTGTTAACGCTAATGGTAGCTCTTTTTGGAAAATGTGAAAGCGAACCAGCGCATAATTTTCGTCAAATTCTCCGTTACTTACATATACTTTCCCTAATAATGTGTATTGACCCATGACAGGTTTCCACTCTGCCAACACTTCATCTCGAAATTTGCTATTAATGGCATCAAAATCGTAGCAAAATCCAATAGTTAAAAATAACTCACCTGTTGCGTCTGAGTGCGTTAAGGTATATTTTCTCTCATCTACAGGTTTAAAGGGTGTTGCTGGTGGAAAGTATGTCACATTTAACATAGATGGATCAAACTTACTCATGTAAGCCTCACTCCCCTGGATGATGAAATAGTACTTACTACTGTATTTTATGTGATTGAATGTTAAATGTGACAACAGCCTATTTTTTCTTCTTCGTTGTATTTTTACGTAACTCCATAACATTCGTATCAAGGAGCTTCCATTTCCCGTTTTCATACAACCAAGAGGACTCCACATACGCAATCGAATCTGCATTGTAGGCGCCGCTAATTCGTTGTGAACCTTTTAAGCCTATCTGATTCCCAGACACTTTAACGGGTTTTAAAGTTCCAAACGGAAGTACCATGAGTTCTGCAGGTTCATTTAGTTTCCCGTTATGATATAATCCAAGTCGTTCATAATCTTTTGCTCTATCTCTTAAGTCAAACTGATATGACTCATTGGTATTTTCTATAGTCATATTGGCTTTATATCCATTTAGAAAAGAAGTTTGAATAACCAGTGGTTCAGGTACAGTTATATCGGTTAACAAATCATTCTTTACTGTATATAAATAATGATTTGTTAATCCTCCGCTACCTCCCGTGTTAACCGCTAGAAATAAGTCTTTTATGCCATCATTGTTCAAATCTTTGAAGTCTATCCGTGGTTCGTACCCACCTTCGAGATTGATTTTATGGCTTTTTCCAGTTGCCGAAAGGACTTCCAATGTGATGGTACGTAAAAAGATCGCACCTTCCTCAAATGGCTCACCCTTCACATATATCGTATCAAGCTTTCCATCTCCAGTAACATCCATTTGTTCTTTTACTATGACATTTTCAAGCATGTTAGCTTCCTCTACTGCGTATACACCTGTTATCGCGGACAGCGACATAAAAAAGAAGGCAGCAAAAGCAAACAATAGCTCTTTCTTCATTTAGAATTCCTCCCTGAGCAAATATCAGTATTTTATTTTGCCCAGAAGTGGAAAAAAGATGTAGAAAAAACAAATTTAACAAAAAATTAGTTTGCTAAATGTTTAATAAGTCCAGGTAACCAATCGGATAGATTACTAAAACGAAACCCAAGCTCACGGGCCTTAGTGTTACTCATATTCCAGGTGTTTTCAATACCGTATGGTGAGTGTTCAGACGGATCAAATGTATTTGGGAGAAAGGCCTTTTTGCCAACCTCTTCTTCAATAAGTGCCATCAAATCTGCCATTGATATCTCCTTGTTTGCACACGCATTGATGGGGCCAGTAAAGTTTTGCTCACTCACCCAGACAAGAAAGTTGCCGGCCTCCTTTTGATGAATGAATCCCATTTTGGCTTGTAAGTTTGGAAATCCGATCACACCCCCTTCTTTTGCTCGGTTAATATGTAGAAGTAAACGTTCCGTATAATCATGCTCTCCGAGAACAATAGGAATTCTAACAGCAATCACAGGAAAGGCTGCCTCCTGAAAAAATACCGCCTCCGCTTGTCTTTTTCCTTCCTGATAAGTTACTTTGTCTGGCGGTATGTTAGAAATCGGAAATGAATATGGATCAAAATCTGCTTTTCCCACATTTTCAGCATAGTCATAAACTGACATTGTGGAAGTAAAAATATATGTATGAGTTTTGTCTGTTAGTGCCCGAATAGCAATTCTCGCATCTCTGCGTTAAAGCAAATTTGATCAAATACAACGTCCCAAGTTCTCCCGTTTACAGCTTCCTTCAAAGAATCTAAATCAAATCGGTCAACCTTGAGAGTTTCAACCTTATTTCCAAAAGGAATTTCACTGTTTTGTCTTGTCGCGACCGTGACTTTTACCCCTTTATTAAGCAACTCATGAACTAAATTTACTCCGAAAAACCTTGTTCCTCCCAAAACTAAAGCCGTTTTCATTTGATTTCCTCCCCCTCAACATTACTTGTAACTTATTTATATATATTCAATCACAACTCCCTATTCACCTTTTTGTCCTTTTGTTAAAATTAGGTAAGATTCCTAGAAAGGAAGAGATATATGCTGAAAAAATTTACTCCCCCCTTTTCAAATGAGATTTATGAGCAGTTATCACTATGGGTATCTCAGCAACAAAATGTGCGTGGTATTAACATAGAAGTACCGATGAATCTCACTTCTGTGATAGAGGAGGAAGATGGTTCTCCATATTATATATATATCATGTATGAAGAGGATAAAATAACAGCTGCTGCGTCGGTGGTTGATATATTAAAAACAAAAGATTATGAGATTGGTTTTGCTGCTAGTAATGAACAAATGGCAAAAGGTTTGATTAGTACAGTTCACCAAGACTTACGATCACTCTTCCCTACCACCCTCACTGCGGTAATAGATCAAAGAGCAACACATGAGAAACATGCTTTATTGGAGTTGGGGGCAAATAATGAGGTGAGTGAAGCACAATTAATGGTTTCTCAATTAAGTGGTAAGAAACCTGCTGTTCCAATTGAACTGTTGGAGTATCATTCTAGTCGTCACCATGACTATCGAGATGTATTAATGGAGAGTTTTGGTGATGAAGTAGAAGAAACGGAAGCTATTATTCAATTATCACTCTCACAGCCAAGTAGGACACTTTACGGTATTCATGTAGATGGGGAATTAGTTGGAACAATCAATCTTATTCGCTCAGATGATGCCTTTATTACAGCGCTTACGGTTCGTCCCACACATCAGAAGAAAGGAATCGGACGAGCTGCTTTACATGAAGCAGTAAACATGCTTTTTGAAGAAGGCTATCAGTCAGTTTCCCTCGATGTAGAAATTAAGAATACACATGCACTCCAGCTGTACGAAGAAGTTGGCTTTCATATTCAATCCATATTTGAGTTTTTTAGACTGTAAAAACATCTAAAAAAAATCAAGCTCAGAGATCGTTTCTCTAAGCTTGATTTTTTTTTATTATATAACGTTTAGGCATTTGTAGCTTCGTTAGTTTCTCTTTTAGCAACCGACCATATAGTCTTTGCTTTCCCAGAATCGGTTTCATCAATAATAAATGATCCGTTCGAGTAACGGTCATTATGTCTTAAATCAGAAGCACGTACTTCCTCGATATGACCTTTTTCTGTATTCACAAAGATTTGGTCTTGTTCACTAACGATGACTGCACCAATCACTCGGTGTGGGTTTGCCTTTAATTCTCTTAGCATGACCACTCCACGCTTGGCACGTGAAGTGATTTCAAATTCATCTAACTTCATCTTCTTGATTGCTCCGCGCTGTGTCACAATCACAATGCTTTGAGAACGAGGATCATCGACAATTTTACCAGCTGTTAGATAATCGCCATCCTTAAGGTTAATTCCCTTTACACCTGCAGCTCTAGCACCAACTATGCTTACCTCATCTTCAGCGAAACGTAACCCGTACCCTAAATGAGTCGCTAATAGCAACTCCTTCGTACCATCCGTTTCGTGAACATCCAGTACTTCGTCGTCATCCTTTACATTAATCGCTACGAGTGGCTTCGAATATCTTTGAGCTTTATATGCCTTCAGTTCGGTTTTCTTAACCATTCCATTTTTCGTAATGAACAACAAGAACGCTTCCTTTTCAAAGTCTTTAACAGGGAGTACTCTAATAATCGTTTCGTTACGATCAATTGGAACAAGATTTGCAATATGTTGTCCGAGGTCCTTCCAGCGAATATCAGGAAGTTCATGCACAGGGCAATATAAATAATTTCCTTTATTTGTAAATAATAGAACCACATCGGTTGTGTTCATATCAAGCTGTGCGAGTAATTGGTCGGAATCCTTCATGCCAAAATCCTGACCATTCGAAGCAGCATACGACCTAGGGCTAGTACGTTTAATATAGCCTTCCTTCGTCACAGTAACAATCACATCTTCGCTTGCGACCATTACTTCAAGATTGATCTTAATTTCTTCAATCTCCGCTTCAATAATGGTACGACGTTGATCGGCAAAGCGTTTTCGAACATCCTTTAACTCTTTTTTAATCACAGAAAGCAGCTTGCTTTCACTCTCTAAAATAGCAGTAAGTTCATCTATTTTCTTAGCAAGTTCATCTGCTTCGTTTTGAAGAGCAGTAATATCTGTGTTTGTTAAGCGGTAAAGCTGTAATGAAACGATTGCTTCGGATTGTGCTTCGGTAAAGCCAAACTTCATAATCAAGTTGTCTTTTGCATCACGCTTGTCTTTTGACCCACGAATCGTTTGGATGACTTCATCTAGGATGGATAATGCTTTCATTAATCCAGCTACGATATGTTGGCGGTCCTTCGCCTTCTGTAAATCAAATTGAGAGCGTCTTGTGACTACTTCCTTTTGGTGCTCAATATACGCATCCAGAAGCTGTGTCAGTCCCATGAGCATCGGACGGCGATGATGAATAGCAACCATATTAAAGTTGTATGCAATTTGAAGGTCTGTGTTCTTATATAAATAGTTTAGTACACCTTCAGCATCTGCTTCTTTTTTTAATTCAATCACGATACGAAGGCCGGTACGGTCCGTTTCGTCACGAACCTCAGACATTCCTTCTATTTTACGGTCTAAGCGGAATTCATCCATCTTTTTCACAAGATTTGCTTTGTTCACTTCAAAAGGAATTTCTGTAATTACGATTTGCTGCTTACCGCCACGAACCGTTTCAATTTCTGCTTTCCCGCGAACAATGATTTTCCCTTTGCCTGTTTCGTAAGCCTTTTTTATTCCGTCTATCCCTT
This sequence comes from Robertmurraya korlensis, assembly GCF_023715225.1. Lineage (GTDB taxonomy): Bacteria > Bacillota > Bacilli > Bacillales > Cytobacillaceae > Robertmurraya_A. The sequence continues at coordinate 8,680 of NZ_JAMBNS010000023.1, read as the reverse complement.
GAATGATTCCACCAGTTGGAAAGTCAGGTCCTTTAATCACAGTCATTAAATCATCAACCGTACAATGGGGTTGATCCATCCTCATGAAGACACCATCGATAATCTCGTTTAAATGATGAGGTGGGATTTCTGTTGCATATCCTGCAGAAATACCTGTAGAACCATTGACAAGAAGGTTAGGGAACATAGCTGGAAGAACGGTCGGTTCATTTGCTGTATCATCAAAGTTTGGTACGAAATCGACGGTTCTTTTGTCAATATCGCGCAATAATTCCGACGAAATTGCACTTAAACGTGCTTCCGTATAACGCATCGCAGCTGGTGGATCACCATCGATGCTCCCGTTGTTTCCATGCATTTCAACAAGAAGATTACGTAGCTTCCAGTCTTGGCTCATACGAACCATTGCATCGTACACCGAAGAATCTCCGTGTGGGTGATAGTTACCAATTACATTACCGACTGTTTTGGCTGATTTACGGAAGCCTTTATCGTTTGTGTTACCTTCCACATGCATCGCATAAAGAATACGTCTTTGTACTGGTTTTAGGCCGTCCCTTGCGTCAGGTAAGGCACGGTCTTGAATGATATATTTACTGTATCTTCCGAAGCGATCACCAATAACCTCTTCAAGTGGTAAATCGCGAAACTTTTCCGTCAAACTCACTATTCAGTAACCTCCTCAGCAACAGAAATATTTTCATTTTCTAAAATACTTCCGTCTTCCTCTAAACCGAAGGCTACATGTGTTTCAATCCACTTTCGGCGAGGCTCAACCTTATCGCCCATTAATGTAGTCACACGACGTTCTGCTCGAGCAGCATCATCAATGCGCACACGAATTAATGTTCTCGTATCAGGATTCATAGTTGTATCCCAAAGCTGGTCAGCGTTCATCTCGCCTAGTCCCTTGTAACGTTGAATCATATAACCCTTACCAACCTTTTTAATGGCTGATTGTAAATCGTCGTCACTCCATGCGTACTCAATAATTTCTTTCTTACCTGTTCCTTTACTAACTTTGTAAAGTGGTGGGAGGGCGATGAATACTCTTCCAGCTTCCAGAAGTGGTTTCATATAACGATAAAAGAATGTAAGAAGAAGAACTTGGATATGAGCCCCGTCGGTGTCGGCATCGGTCATTATGACAACTTTATCGTAATTGATATCGTCAATATTAAAATCTGCACCTATTCCACCACCGATCGCATGGATGATGGTATTAATCTCTTCATTTTTGAATATATCCTGTAACTTTGCTTTTTCTGTATTGATAACTTTCCCTCTTAGTGGAAGAATCGCTTGAAAACGACGGTCACGACCTTGTTTAGCAGAGCCTCCAGCAGAGTCACCCTCAACGAGGTAAAGCTCATTCTTCTGAGGATTTCTAGATTGGGCAGGTGTTAACTTCCCTGATAAAACAGCCTCAGATCGTTTTCTTTTCTTCCCGCTACGCGCTTCTTCTCTAGCTTTACGAGCGGCTTCACGAGCTTGATACGCTTTAATCGCTTTACGTATCAATAACGTACTGGTCTCAGGGTTTTCTTCTAAAAAGTAAGAAAGATACTCAGATACAACCGAGTCTACTGCAGAACGTGCTTCACTCGTTCCAAGCTTTCCTTTTGTTTGTCCCTCGAATTGTAGAAGTTCTTCTGGAACACGTACGGAAATAATCGCTGCAAATCCTTCTCGAATATCCGCTCCGTCAAGGTTTTTATCTTTTTCTTTTAACAGACCAATTTTGCGTGCATATTCATTAAACACACGAGTCATGGCTGTTTTTGCACCAGCCTCGTGGGTTCCACCGTCTTTTGTACGAACATTATTGACGAAGGAAAGAACATTTTCCGAATATCCATCGTTAAATTGGAACGCGTAATCTACTTCAATTCCACCGCTCGTCCCTTCGAAGCTGATGACTGGATGTAAGACGTCCTTCTCCTCGTTCAAATATTGAACAAACGCTTCAATCCCGTTTTCGTAATGAAAAATCTCATGGAAGTCATTACGGTCGTCAATAATTTCTATTTTCATGCCTTTTAAAAGAAAGGCAGATTCTCTCAAACGTTCACACAAGGTTTCATAATTGTAGGTTGTCGTCGAAAAAATGGACGCATCCGGCTTAAAGTGGATCGTCGTTCCTGTTTGATTCGTTTTACCTACTTTCTCTAAAGTAGTCACAGGTTTTCCGCCGTTTTCAAAACGCTGCTCGTAAACAAAGCCGTCTCGCTTAATCTTTACCACAAGCCATTCGCTCAGTGCATTTACAACCGATGCACCTACACCGTGTAGCCCACCACTTGTTTTATAACCACCTTGACCAAATTTTCCCCCTGCGTGAAGAACGGTTAAGATGACCTCAGGAGTGGGTTTTCCCATTTTATGCATTCCAGTTGGCATACCACGCCCTTTGTCTTGCACACTTATGGAGTTATCTTTGTGTATTTTTACAATAATCTGGTCTCCATGACCTGCTAATGCTTCATCGACTGAGTTATCTACAATTTCATACACCAAATGGTGAAGCCCTCGTGAATCTGTACTACCAATGTACATTCCTGGGCGTTTTCGAACCGCATCTAACCCCTCTAGTACCTGAATGGCATCATCGTTGTATTCAAACGTTCCTTGATTTTTTGCCACGTACAATACCCCTTTCCTTCCGTGCCAGCTACATGTCTCTATCTATGTAATGGACCTGAACGTCTTATACCTATTCGTTCTTACAAGTAAATTATCCTTTAAATATTATGAAACGAAACGTTAAGAACAAATGTTCTCGTCTCGTATTTTATCACATTTTTTAAGACACCTATGCTTTATTGTATATATTTCTTTTGATTTGGCAAATGGATATTTTAAAAAGAAAAGTATTTTAGACGAATATTCTTCGATTATAGAAATGTTTATAAAGCCTATGATAAAAAGAAAAACACCCTAATCCTAATGACTAGAGTGAAGGAGAAAAAATTATTTTGTCAAAGCATGTTCTACTTTAATGCATCGATTCATCACGACAGTGTAGCCTTTGCTTTTTAAAAATTCGTAAGCTTCTTCATTTTCTAATCCTAACTGTGCCCAAAAAACATCCGCATCGATTTGATCGAACTCTTTTGCCACCTCTGGTAGAAATTCAGATCTTCTAAATACATTCACAATGTCTACATGGCCTTCAATATCAGTCAATTTGGCTACGGCCTTAATACCAAACACTTCATCTACAGTTGGATTTACAGGAATAATTTCATAACCCGCATTTTTCATAGCTTCAGAAACCATGTAAGAGGTGCGCTCTGGATTATTACTTATTCCAACAACAGCGATTCGCTTTGCCTTTTTTAAGATTTGCCCTAATTCTTCACGGCTTGGATATTCGATTGGCATAAACTCACTCCTCTTAATTTTTGTTTAGTATGCCCTTACATTCTTTAATCATAGCCAATTGAATGATAAAAGGCTAGGAGAAACTCCTAGCCTCGCATTACTTTTTCACTATTTGCTGGTTAAAAGTTTGTAGAGCGGTCCATGCTGTTTCATCACCAAAATATCTAGACCAGCTTGCCACTCCAGCAAGATCATATTTCACCGCTAAATTAGTTCTTGCCGTAAGAGACTGTTCATCTTCAAGCCATACCTTGTAGGTAGTTGCCTTATCGGGAACATAAAGCTCGGCATAATTTTGTCCGCTAGCCGCATCATAGATAGGAGTTAAGTTATTCGTGGTTAACCATTCTTTAATTTGCGCCATGCTTTTGGATTTTGAAGAAACTTCACCACTGTCTTTGATTTCCCATAATCTTGTGTAAAGAGGAATTCCTAAAATCAGCTTTTCATTTGGAACGATTTCCAAGAGCTTTTGAAGGTTTGTCTCAACCCACGGAAGGCTTGCTACACTCCCTGCTTTTGGTGAGGAACCCCAATGTTCGTCATAGGCCATAATCGCAAGATAGTCGACAATTTCTGCAAGCTTATCGCGTTCATAGAAGGCGGACCAATTGCCTTCCGCCATAAAAGTAATGTCCATCGAAACGATTAAGCCTGCTTCATGAAAGTACGGCGTTGCCTCTCGAACAAATTGTGTTACTAGCGGTCCGTCTTCTTCTCGTACATTTTCAATATCAATATTAATTCCGTTCAACTCATATAACTGACTATAATGTAAGAGCTCTCGAATCATCTTCTGTCGTGTCTCATAATCCTTAAAGGCTGAATGGGTAAGGTCGGGATCAAACGCGTTGGAGAATAGTCCCCATACTTGATAGCCCTGGGCCTTTGCCCATTTCGAATACTCGAGAGAAGCAAGGTTTCCGATGCTTCCCGTTTCGTCCTTTAATTCAAACCAGGTTGGAGAAACAACGTTTACCCCGTTCATTTCAGGAATCATAGTAGTATCTGGATTTTTCGTATATACTGCTTCCCAAGTTAGGTTGATCGGTCCTTCAAAGGTTGGAGCATTTACAGCTTCTTTTTCATATTCTACGGCGATGATTTCCTTTTCCTGTGTTTCAATTAAGTCCTTAGATATATATCCAGCAACTCCGTCTATTTTTCTCACAAAATAGAATTCTTCCTTTTCTTCCTCAATCCAAATCTTTTCCCCGTTTGAAACCTCTGTAAAATAAGGAGATTGTAAGGTTGCGTCCGTGCGTAGTCGAAGTTTTTCCTCGTGTACATCCTTATTTGTAATAACGGCATTTTGAAGAGTATCGCCATCCTTTTCAATCCAGATCGCATTTGAGTTTTCTAGTACACGGTAGGTTATAGGGTAATACTGAATGATTGGGTCAAGTGCTACATATAATTGACCTTGTTCATCTACTAAAGGTGGAAATTGAAGCTCCACTGGCTTTTCATTAATAAAATAGGTTAATGACTCTGTAGGCATTTGCACCACTTTATTAGAGGTAGTAATAATGATTGAATTTGATTTTTCATCAAATGCGACACTGTCATCAATATTCTCCTTCAAAAAATCTAATGATACATACACGCTATCTCCGTCTACAATGGCATTTCCTTGTTGTTTCCCTTGAAATAGAACAGGATTTTCTCCCGTGAAGTAGCTTGTTTTTTCGCTTGAAGCAAAAGGATAAAAGAATAATAGAATACTAGAGATAACCACAAGAATAGATGCAATGAGACCTGTGATGATCCATCCTTTTGATACAATCGGTTTTTTCTTATATGTTTCTAGTCGTGCCATGTTTCACTCTCCCTTAGCTTCATCGTACCCGAAAAGATCATCTTTTGAAAAGAGGGTTTCGACATTCCTCCATTTTAGCCTCTAAATATGACGATTGAATTACAAAAAAGTTACGAGAATATAATGGAAAAAACCATTTGTACATGGTTTTTTAAGCAATACATGGTACAATAATAAAACGGTATATGAAGTGTGAAGGAGTATTTGTATGATGGAAATTGCATTAATAGTTATTGTTTCATACCTGCTTGGTTCCATCCCCTCAGGGTTAATTGTTGGAAAAGCCTTTTACGGAATTGATATCCGTGAGCATGGAAGTGGAAATTTAGGTGGAACCAATACGTTTCGTACTTTAGGAAAAAAAGCAGGGATGATTGTTACCGCTGCTGATATCTTAAAAGGTACACTTGCCGCGACCCTTCCGATAATATTTGGAATGGAGAGTCAAATTGACCCTTTAATTGCGGGGATGATTGCGGTTGTTGGACATATGTATCCAGTGTTTGCTAATTTTAAGGGTGGAAAAGCGGTCGCTACATCAGGCGGAGTTCTTTTAGCATGTGCTCCAGTTATGTTTCTTGTGATGGTCGTTGTATTCTTGCTTAGCTTATACATAACGAAATTTGTATCCCTTTCTTCAATCATCGCATCCATTGTAGCTGTGATTTATGCAGTGATAGCAAAGGAACCACTGTTAATTATCGTCGTTTCTCTACTTTCTTTATTTGTTATTTATCGTCATCGAGCAAATATCAAAAGAATTATGAATAAAACAGAACCGAAGATTAAATGGATGTAAGACCCGACAAAGGGTCTTTTTTTTTGCCTAAAATTTTGCAGGTTTTGACTTTTTTAATGAAAAACAAACATATTACGATGAAATTCCCCATATAAATGGAGTAGAAATTACGCTAGATGGGAGATAAGAGAAAATGACGGACGACATGAAAAAGCGTGACACAACGGTTGCTGAAATGGTTCATGAAGTGAGGAATCCTCTAACAACCGTGAAGGGGTTGCTTCAATTATTAAAACCATACTTAGTCATGATAGAAAAAGAACAATATGCGGATCTAGCCATAAGTGAAATCAACCGTGCGAATGAGTTACTTACAGTGTATGCTCATTCAAATACAGCCATTTCTTCAAAACAAAAGCTTGTGTGTGTGAACAAGGTATTGGAGGAAATGAAATTGCTTTTTGAAAGAGAAGCCAATGTATATAGAATTCAATTTTTCACTCATTTCAATCCCGACCTACCTAAGGTAGATGTTTGTCGTAATGAGTTCAAACAAGTACTCGTAAATTTAGTGAAAAATGCGGTTGAATCATTAATGGAGGTTAAAGATAACCGAGTCCGTAAAATTACCTTAGAAACCAATAATCAAGGAAAAAGAATACAAGTATTGGTAAAAGATAACGGTTCTGGTATGGATCAAGCGACCCTTGCACAATTGTTTACTCCCTTCTATACTGAAAAATCTTATGGTACAGGCTTAGGATTATCAATATGTAAAAAGCTTATTGAAAAGCATGATGGACTAATCACCGTCGAAAGTCAACAAAACGTAGGAACCACCTTTCAAATTACCTTACCCACTCCAACAGATGTCGACTAATTGTCATAAGATATAGCCCTTTCAAACGAGATATAAGATACGATAATAGTAAGAAGCTGATTCCTTATGTGAAAGGGTGAGATGTTAAAAATGAAAGAATTTCTACAAGACAAACTTGTTTATACAACTTCAACAGATCACTATGAAGAAGAGGAATTCCCTTTAAATTGGTTTGATGGTACTGGAATGTTAAGAAGGACAAAGGATTTTGATGAATTAATAGATTTATTAGAGGAAATGGATCTGGAAATGAACAAAGACCTTACGGAATATGTGTGAAAAAAGGACCGACAAGAGCATGCTCTCATTGGTCCTTCTTTTTTTGTTGTTACGTTTCTTTGATTAACTCATCTTCAAAGAAAAAAGTATTTGGGTATTCCTGTACAATATAGGAGTATCTTTTCATATTTTTAACATATTGACATTTTGAGATGACGACAGACTCACCAGACACTTTTATGCTTACTTCTTCTCCGCTGTTATATAAATTTTTTTTCATTCTCTCATCCTGTCTCTAATTAAATTTTAATCTTAGAAAATAATGTATTACTCAATTATGACAGTCCTAATTATTTAAATCCAGTTTTTTATGGTTTGGTAAAAATTTTATCACTCTAACAAAGTGGAATATGGTATCTTTATGGAGGTGAATTTTATCAGGAGGAACGACCGATATGACGAATAACATGTTCTCTCTTAGTAAAACTGAGCATAAGGATGAGCGAGTACTTTCCTTTTTGGAAGAAAATGGAGGTAGTCATGCTTCACACTTAATTTTGTTGCGCGATAAAGAGTTATTTTGGGCAGTAGAAGAAAAGGTGTTAATTGCCTATAAAAAAATTTCTAATAAATTGGTAGTATTAGGCGACCCCATTGGTGATGAGGCCTATATGGCTGATGCAATAAAAGAATTTCATGAATACTGTGATAAACTTCGTTTGATACCTGTTTTTTATCAAATCAGTGGCCAATTTATGCACTATTATCACGAAACAGGCTTTTCCTTTATGAAGCTTGGCGAGGAAGGCATTGTGGATGTAAAGAACTTCTCTCTTGCAGGTAAACAAGGGGCGAAGCTTCGTACAAAGTTTAATAAATTTACAAGAGAAAACTTTCATTTTCGAGTGATCACTCCTCCCTATTCTCATACCATTCTTACAGAGCTTCGTGAGATTTCTGAAGAATGGTTAGGCGACCAAAAGGAAAAAGGATTTTCGGTGGTCTCTTTTAGTGAGGAATATGTTTCTTCCTATCCGGTTGCCCTTTTAACGAATGCGGAAGGTCGAGTGGTCGCTTTTGCTACATTAGCAACAGATTATAAAGATACAGTGACGATTGATTTAATGAGAAAAACGTCCAGTTCTTCTTACGGAACAATGGATGTACTTTTTATCCATATTTTTCAATGGGTTAAAGAAAATGGATATCAGTACTGCAGCTTAGGTATGGCCCCGCTTGCCAATGTTGGACAAAGTAAATACTCGATTACTTGTGAAAAATTGATACGTTATATCTTTTTACATGGTAATGCCTTATATAAATTTAAGGGTCTTCAAGAGTTTAAAGGCAAATTTACTTCGAGTTGGGAACCGAAGTATTTGGCATATAAAAAGTCCCCTTTGATTTTTGTGATAATTCAATTGATTCTATTAATCAATCAACCTCCTTTATCAACGAAGACAAAAGAGGTTGTAGGAAAACTGAAATATTTAATTAAGAAAGCTGTGTAAGATAAACTGGCACCTTTGTCAAGGACACTATAAAAAAAGAGACTAAGCAGCTAAAAGATGATTCCTAAATTGAATAGGAGTCATCTTTTTTAAATTCCATTGATAACGATAGTTGTTATAGTAAACCA
>NZ_JAMBNS010000022.1 GCF_023715225.1 Robertmurraya korlensis | reverse complement strand
CGTGTGGAGCTGACTGATACTAATCGATCGAGGACTTAACCAAATTACGATGAAACGTATTTCTTCTTCTTCATTCATTATCTAGTTTTGAAGGAATGATTCCTTCAAGTGAATACTGGTCTAGTGGTGATAGCGAAAAGGTCACACCCGTTCCCATACCGAACACGGAAGTTAAGCTTTTCAGCGCCGATGGTAGTTGAGGGTTTCCCTCTGTGAGAGTAGGACGTCGCTAGGCAAAGGAAAAAGCATCTGAATGGGTGCTTTTTTTTGTTATAAAAGATAAGAAAGTATAAGATTTTCTACTTAGAGAATTGTCTAGCTCCAGCGCCCTAGCGCCTAGTGTCCTTCGCTCTCCACCCTACGATAAGTCAAGCACGAATGCGCCTGTGGCTCTTCGTGTTGTCCAGCTTCAGTACCTAGCTCCTCGGGGTCATAAGCCAAATCCCTCCGGAAGGCTGGCCTTCCTGCGTGATTCGTCTTATGCCTGTCGGAGTTGAGCAAGGTACTTCCGCATTTCACTTTCCTTTATCTCAGTTGGAGCGCAAGCGGCCTGTCGTGCGCTGAACAGGCCGCTTGCGCTTTTCTTATTATTTCTTCATCATTAAATATTGATAAACAAGAAAGGGGCCTTTGTCTAAGCTTACTTGTAAGAATGATTGAATGAATGGGAAATCTTTATTTGGCATGGTCTTTACTAGTTCACTCCACCACTCGGTTTCGTAGCGAGCAATCATGCTTAGGTTGTACAGCAATAAATAATGAATAAGTAATTCATTGTATTGAAGTAAATCTCCTTTTGTTAAGGAAAGGGAAAAATGTCTATCTACCAGATTGTATTTTAATATAGAAAAGGATGATAGCTTTTTTCCAGCTAATTGAAAACAAAGACTCTTATTTAAACTATCCCTACATAAGAAATCGCCATTTGTTTTTGTTTGAAAAAACTCTGTGAATCGATCACTTGTCATATGAAAGGTATCAAGAGCTGCCTCAGGGATGTGTATGTCTGAACCTTTATTCTCAACAGGTAAGAAAGTTCTCTTTCCTACGAGCTCTTCAAAAAGACTAGTGAGCTCTGGAATCTGCATTAAGAGATCATTCATTGTTGTTTTTTCCCCTTCCAATTGTTTCATGTGAAACAATCTTTCTCCAATATGAGGAAACAATCCTGTCTTTTGAAACTTTACTTCATCCTGAAAAAAATGATATTGCTGCTTTTTTCTCTTCCTCGTGGAAACTCCATGGGCAAGTACAGAGGTCGTTTCAGGATAATTTGGATCTACAGTTAAAATACATGCCTTTAATAAGTGTACGAGGCCATAGAAGATAAGAATAGGCTGGATGATGAGTGGTGAGTTCCTTGCTTGTTCATAATATACTTGTCCATGCTCAAGATAATAAATAAAAGGGTAGCAGTTTTCATAACTTTTTTGTTCTGCATCTGAAAGCTCTAAAACTTGATAACATTTTTTTAAATAATTCTGTGTTGAATCTGCTGAAAAAAAGAGTGAAAATGAGTTCAAATTAGCATAAGGGAAAATCAAATGACTAACCTCCAAATTAATTGAAAAATCAAACATATTGAACAGTTCTTGACAGTATTTTAACCAATTGATAACCTACTAATAATATTTTCGAGTAGGGGGGCAATATTTATGTGGGAAAATAAGTTTGTTAAAGAGGGTTTAACCTTCGACGATGTATTGTTAGTGCCTGCAAAATCAGAAGTACTTCCTAGAGATGTGAGCTTACAAGTTCACTTAACAGAAAAAATCAAGCTAAACATTCCAATGATTAGCGCAAGTATGGACACTGTAACAGAAGCAGAGATGGCTATTGCTATGGCAAGACAAGGTGGAATTGGTATTATCCACAAGAATATGTCAATTGAACAACAAGCTGACCAAGTGGATAAGGTTAAACGTTCAGAAAGTGGAGTTATTACGGATCCTTTCTTTTTGACTCCTGATCAACAAGTGTTTGATGCTGAGCATCTTATGGGGAAATACCGAATTTCAGGTGTTCCAATCGTAAATAATGATGAGGAGCAAAAGTTAGTTGGCATTCTAACGAATCGTGATTTACGCTTCATCCAAGACTACTCGATAAAAATTTCGGATGTAATGACAAAAGAAAACTTAGTTACAGCTCCTGTGGGAACAACATTAGAAGAAGCTGAAAGCATTTTACAAAAGTATAAAATTGAAAAGCTTCCACTGGTTGACAGTGAAGGAGTTCTTAAAGGGTTAATTACGATTAAAGATATTGAGAAAGTAATCGAGTTCCCTAATTCTGCAAAAGATGAGCAAGGCCGTTTATTGGTTGGTGCAGCAGTAGGTGTAACAACGGATACAATGAAACGCGCTGAGATGCTTGTAAGAGCTCAAGTAGATGTACTTGTTATAGACACGGCTCATGGCCACTCTAAAGGCGTAATTGACATGGTCAGATCTATTAGAGAGGCATTCCCGGATATTGCTATTATTGCAGGTAATGTAGCTACAGCAGAAGCAACAAGAGAGCTAATTGAAGCTGGGGCAGATATTGTGAAAGTGGGGATTGGACCAGGTTCTATCTGTACAACAAGGGTAGTTGCAGGTGTAGGTGTACCACAAATCACAGCTGTATACGATTGTGCAACAGAAGCTAGAAAGCACGGAAAGGCAGTTATCGCTGACGGAGGAATTAAATACTCTGGAGATATTGTAAAAGCATTAGCAGCTGGTGGACATGCTGTAATGCTTGGAAGCTTACTAGCTGGTGTGACAGAGAGCCCTGGAGAAACAGAAATCTTCCAAGGCAGACGTTTCAAAGTTTATCGTGGTATGGGTTCAGTAGCTGCAATGGAAAAAGGGTCGAAGGATCGTTATTTCCAAGAAGACAATAAAAAGTTTGTTCCAGAGGGAATTGAAGGACGCCTTCCTTACAAGGGACCATTAACAGATACGATCTACCAGTTGGTTGGTGGATTACGTTCTGGAATGGGATATTGTGGAACAAAAAATTTACAGGAACTAAGAGAAAATTCTCAGTTTATTCGAATGACAGGAGCAGGTCTTCGTGAAAGTCATCCACATGATGTTCAAATCACGAAAGAAGCACCAAACTATTCCCTTTCATAAGCGTTCCTAAGACTTTAGAACGAAGAGATTACAAGTATTTTTACAAGACAGAGTGACCTTTCTCTGTCTATTTTTTTTGTAATTTATATGGTAAACTGTACAAGGTGCAAAAAATAAAGAATCATGTCGAAATGATTTTCATAGAGTAATTGACAAAGATGGAGGTAAGTTCATTGTATCGTTTAAAAAATATTTCAATTTGGGTAATGACCTTGACAATAGCATTCACATTATCGTTTGCAACAAGTGTTTCACCCGTAAAGGCAGAAGAGGATCCACTTGGAATTACGGCAGAAGCAGCCATTCTGCTTGATGCAGACACTGGAAAAATTCTTTATGCAAAAAATATCGATGTTGTACTTGGTGTCGCATCGATGTCGAAAATGATGACCGAATACCTGCTGCTTGAAGCAATTGCTGAAGGTAAAATTAAATGGGATCAAAAAGTGAAAATTAATGCGTATGTTCATCAACTATCAGGTGCGCCTGATCTATCTAATGTTGGGTTAACTGAAGGAGAAGAATATACGGTTGAAGAGCTTTATCAAGCAATGGCTATTCATTCTGGGAATGCTGCCACTGTTGCATTAGCAGAACTAATGGCAGGGTCTGAAAAAAACTTCATCACACTAATGAATAAAAAGGCTGAAGAACTTCAATTAGAGGATTATAAGTTTGTCAATTCGAGCGGACTTAATAACAGCAGTTTGTTAGGGAATCACCCAGCTGGTGGGGCTGATGAGGAAAATGTGATGTCAGCTAGAGCAACAGCTAAGCTTGCTTACCACTTAATTAATGATTATCCTGAGGTAATTGAAACAGCTAAAATGCCTGAACTTCAATTCCGAGATGGTCGAACATATAAGAATTTTAACTGGATGCTACCAGGTCTTATTTTCGAATATGCGGGTGTAGATGGATTAAAGACAGGTTCAACTGATTTTGCAGGAGCTGGGTTTACAGCAACCGCTGAGAAAGACGGACAACGTGTGATTGCGGTTGTGATGAAAGCTGCTACAAAGGACGAACGTTTTACGGAAATGAGAAAAATATTAGATTATGCTTTCGGTAACTTTACGGAAGAAGAAATCGTTGAAAAAGGGTATCAAGTCAAGGGACAAAAGACGTTACCAGTAACAAAAGGGAAAGATGACAAAGTATCCATTGAGTCAGAAGAAAGCATCTCTATGGTTGTTAAAAATGGAGAAAAAGATCAATACAAAACGGTTTTAAAACTAGATGAAGATAAGCTGAATGAAGACGGAGAGCTAACAGCTCCAGTTAAAAAAGGAGATAAGGTAGGAACACTCACGATTGAGCCAAAAGAAGGTGAGGGGTTAGGATTCCTGACTGAATCTGGACAAAAGCAAATTACTGTTGATGTTATTGCTACAGAAGATGTAGAAAAAGCCAATTGGTTTGTTTTAATGATGCGTGGAGTTGGGGGCTTTTTTGGAAACCTATGGGACAGTGCCTCTTCAGCTGTTAAAGGAATATTTTAAATAAAGAGATTATTTCCTCGTAAATAAGGGCTTCCTGTCTTGACAGGAAGCTCTTTTTATTGTTTATTTACGAATAGGGAAAAAGATTAATTTCGATTGAATTCGTTATGCTTTCCTTTTTTTAGTAGCTACATATGGAGACATAATTTACCCATCTAATGTAGATGGTAATAATGAAAGGGGATCAAGTATGAAAACAGGTACAGATCGAGTTAAACGTGGTATGGCAGAAATGCAAAAAGGCGGCGTCATTATGGACGTTGTTAACGCAGAGCAAGCAAAAATTGCTGAAGAAGCTGGTGCTGTTGCAGTTATGGCGCTTGAAAGAGTGCCTTCAGATATTCGTGCAGCTGGTGGAGTAGCTCGTATGGCTGACCCACGTATTATGGAAGAAGTAATGAATGCTGTTTCTATTCCTGTAATGGCTAAAGCACGTATTGGACATATTGTAGAAGCTCGTATTTTAGAAGCTATGGGTGTTGACTACATCGATGAGAGCGAAGTATTAACACCTGCTGATGAAGAATATCACCTGTACAAGAGTGACTTTACAGTTCCTTTTGTATGTGGATGTCGTGATCTAGGGGAAGCTGCTCGTCGTATTGGTGAAGGGGCATCGATGTTACGTACAAAAGGTGAGCCTGGTACAGGAAACATCGTTGAAGCAGTTCGTCATATGCGTCAGGTAAATGCACAAGTACGTAAAGTAGTTGGAATGAATGTGGACGAGCTTATGACAGAAGCTAAGCTTCTAGGAGCGCCATTTGAGCTTCTTCTTCAAATTAAGGAGTTAGGCCGTTTACCGGTTGTTAACTTCGCAGCTGGTGGGGTTGCAACGCCTGCAGATGCTGCTTTAATGATGGAGCTAGGTGCTGATGGAGTATTCGTAGGATCTGGAATCTTTAAATCTGATAACCCTGCTAAGTTTGCTCGTGCGATTGTAGAAGCAACAACTCATTACCAAGACTACAAATTAATTGCTGAGCTTTCAAAAGAGCTTGGAACTCCAATGAAGGGGATTGAAATCTCTTCTTTAGCTCCAGAAGCTCGTATGCAAGACCGTGGATGGTAAGGTGAACAAAATGGTTAAAGTAGGAGTACTAGGCCTTCAAGGAGCTGTACGTGAGCATGTACGCTCCATTGAAGAGAGTGGGGCAGAAGCAGTTGTGATCAAAACTAAAGATCAGCTCGAAGAAGTGGATGGGTTGATCATGCCTGGTGGAGAAAGTACAACGATGCGTCGCTTAATTGATAAGTACGATTTTATGGATAGCCTTAAGGAGTTTGCGCAGTCAGGAAAACCAATGTTCGGAACTTGTGCGGGACTTATCTTAATGGCTAAGGAGCTTGTTGATTACGATCAACCTCATATTGGTGCGATGGATGTAAAAGTGGAGCGAAACTCATTTGGACGCCAACGTGAAAGCTTTGAAGCAGAATTAGATATTGCTGGTGTTGGTGAAAATTATCCAGCAGTCTTTATTCGTGCCCCACATATTGTTGCTGCAGGTGAGAATGTTGAAATCCTTGCGAAGCATGATAATCGCATTGTTTTTGCTAGAGAAGGGCAATTCCTTGGTTGCTCCTTTCATCCAGAATTAACAGAGGATCACCGTATCACGCAGTATTTTATCAATATGGTAAAAGAAGCGAAAAAATAAATATAATCCGGTTGCATCTTGGAAATAATTGTAGTAAAGTACTATAAAAATAAATAATTGTAATGCATTGAGAGGAAATAGTAGCAAGAGAGCTATTTTATAGAGAGCCGATGGTTGGTGGAAATCGGTAAATGGTGCTTGTGAATCCATCCTTGAGTGAAGTATGGAAAGCTTATTGTGTGAGTAAGTACTTCCGGTTAAAAACCGTTATTTATTTAAGGTGGAAGGTGAGAAATACCTTCAACTAGGGTGGCAACGCGGGTAACTCTCGTCCCTTTTATAGGGACGGGAGTTTTTTGTTTGCTGAAAATGATAAAGGAGGAATCAATATGTTAGATTTAAAATTTTTGCGTGCTAATTTTGAAGAAGTAAAGGAAAAGCTTCAGCATCGTGGAGAAGATTTAACCGATTTAGGTAAATTTGAAGAACTGGACCGTACACGTAGAGAGTTAATTTTAGAAGTAGAACAATTGAAAAGTAAGCGTAACGAAGTTTCTCAACAAGTAGCGGTGCTTAAGAGAGAAAAGCAGGATGCGGACCAATTAATTGCTGAGATGAAAGAAGTAGGAGATAAAATTAAAGGATTAGATGATCAGTTACGTGATGTTGAGGAAACACTGGAGAAGCTTCTACTAAGCATTCCAAATATCCCACATGAAAGTGTCCCTGTTGGTGAAACAGAGGATGATAATATAGAAATTCGTAAATGGGGAGAGCTTCCTAGCTTTGATTTTGAGCCAAAGCCGCATTGGGATGTAGCGGATGGTCTAGGTATTGTAGACTTTGAACGTGCAGGCAAAGTTACAGGAAGTCGTTTCGTTTTCTATAAGGGATTAGGTGCTAAGCTTGAACGTGCATTGTTCAATTTTATGTTAGATTTGCATACAGAAGAGCATGGTTATGAAGAGGTTCTACCTCCGTACATTGTAAACCGTGCAAGTATGACGGGAACAGGACAACTTCCGAAATTTGAAGAAGATGCCTTCCGAATTGAAAGTGAAGATTTTTTCTTAATACCAACAGCAGAGGTTCCTGTAACGAATTTACATCGTGATGAAATTTTAAGCGGTGAGGATTTACCAATTAACTATGCAGCCTTTAGTGCTTGCTTCCGCTCTGAAGCCGGATCAGCTGGTAGAGATACAAGAGGTTTGATTCGCCAGCATCAGTTTAACAAAGTGGAGCTTGTAAAGTTTGTTAAGCCTGAGGATTCATATGAGGAACTTGAAAAATTAACAGGTCATGCAGAAAAGGTATTACAGCTTTTGGGACTTCCATATCGTGTATTAAGCATGTGTACTGGAGATCTTGGCTTTACGGCAGCGAAGAAATACGATATTGAAGTATGGATTCCGAGCTATGAAACCTATCGTGAAATTTCTTCTTGTAGTAATTTTGAGAGTTTCCAAGCGCGCCGAGCTAATATTCGTTTTAGACGTGAACCGAAAGGGAAGCCAGAGGCTGTGCATACACTAAACGGATCAGGTCTAGCCATTGGTCGTACGGTGGCGGCGATCCTAGAAAACTTCCAGCAAGCTGATGGTAGTGTTGTCATTCCGGAAGTGTTACGTCCGTATATGGGGAACCGTGAAGTGATCAAATAAGGCTAACGGTTATAAATTAAGCGGGTGGAAATACCCGCTTAATATTTTTTGAAAAATAGTTGACTTCATTTTTCGTACATGCTATATTATACCTTGTCGATGAGATACGGAGGTATACCCAAGTCCGGCTGAAGGGATCGGTCTTGAAAACCGACAGGCGGGTCAAACCGCGCGGGGGTTCGAATCCCTCTACCTCCTCCATCTAATTGAAATGAACCATTGCGCATAAAATGGAGATTGAAAACCGCTTGTGATTACACAGCGGTTTTTTTGCGTATAAATATAAAAAAAATCGCTGAAAAACTCAGCGATTATCTTTTTAGTAATTGTGATTGCTTTATATGGTTGGCTATACGTTCAATCACTGGTTCAATGGAGGACTCGTCATCCCTGATGTCGTATTCATTAATATTAATTCGTAACACGGGACATGCCGAGAATGAGTTAATCCAATCTTCGTAACGTTGATGCATTTCATTCCAATAATCAATGGGTGTTTGCTGTTCCATTGGACGCCCACGCTCTTTAATTCGACCGATGATATCATCAATTGATCCTTCTAGATAAATTAGTAGATCTGGATGAGGAAAATACGGTGTCATAACCATTGCCTCGAAAAGGCTCGTGTAGGTTTCATAATCTACCTTAGACATCGTACCTTTTTCAAAATGCATTTTTGCAAAAATCCCTGTATCTTCATAAATTGAACGGTCTTGAATAAATCCCCCACCATATTCGAAGATACGCTTTTGTTCTTTGAAGCGTTCTGCAAGGAAGTATACTTGCAAGTGAAAACTCCATCTATTAAAGTCAGCATAAAATTTATCTAAGTAAGGATTCGTATCTACTTTTTCAAAGGATGTACGAAAATCAAGTGCATTTGCAAGAGCGTTCGTCATCGTAGACTTCCCTACTCCCACTGTCCCTGCAATCGTAATAACCGAGTTAGCAGGTATTCCGTATTTAGTTCGAAGGTTCATGATTACATACTCCTTTTTCTAACGATGTTGTTAACTGGTTGATAATCCTGTCTAGGTCACTCTTATTTTTTACAAAGTCTAGCTCGTCTCCGCTAAATCGTAAAACGGGGATGTCAGGATGCAATTTTTCAAACTCACTGATCGCATGATCATAATCGATAGATAATTGCTCAAGATAAAGAGGGCTTATGTTCTTCTCAATTTCCCGACCGCGCATCTTTATTCGAGATAAAAGAGTATCTAAACTAGCATGTAAATAAATGATGACGTTTGGCTTTGGCATATCTCTAGTTAATATTTGATAAATATTAAAATATTTATCATACTCTTCGGTGCTTAATGTACGCTGAGCAAAAATAAGGTTTTTAAATATATGATAATCGGCTACGACCGGTGCGTTTTTAGTTAGATATAACTTCTGAATGTCTCCGAGTTGCTTATATCGGTTACATAAGAAAAACATCTCGGTTTGAAAACTCCATTCTTCAATGTTTTCATAAAACTTCCCTAAAAATGGGTTTTCATCAACGATCTCCCGAAGTAATGCAAATTGGAAGTGATCAGAAATGACCTTGGCTAATGATGTTTTGCCCACACCAATTGGCCCCTCTACCGTAATAAAAGGCGTTTCCCCCATGGCTTGTCCTCCTTACTGCTTATCTCCTAAGGTGGTATTTCCGTCTATATTAAAATAGTTATTTTTATGAGACAAAGTCCATTTTATCACATATAGGTCTGATAGGAATATGGAATTATTTCTTGTTTCCCATATTGAAAATATTAGTAAAAAAAATAGCAGCTATAAAGCTGCTAGTGTTACTCTACCTTTTTACAACGTTAAAATTCTCTACAATGAGTAACCAGTTCTGCGGAAATGCGAGTCCGAGCTTCCAGTAGCTCATTCCACGGAGGTTTAACTCTTTAATCAAGTTGAATTTTGCTTGAATGGAGCGGGCGTCTTCAAACCAAACTTCATGTTGCTTACCATCTTTGTCCCTGTATCTAAAAAAAGGTGCTTGAGCGGTTGTATCATACTGAATGGCAACATTATTCGTTGCAGCAAGTTGAATCGCTTGCTGAGGACTTACAGCTTTTGCTACCTTTCCTTGAACGAATGGAAGAGTCCAATCATAACCATATAAGTTCTGTCCCATCATGATTTTGGAAGCTGGCATTTCTGTTAAAGCATATTCAATAACCTTTCTTACTGGTCCGATAGGGGACACAGCCATTGCTGGACCCCCGCTATAGCCCCATTCATAGGTCATAATAACAACAAAGTCAACAATTTCCCCATGGGCTCGGTAATCATGAGCTTCATACCATTCCCCTTTTTGTTCACGGCTTGTTTTCGGAGCTAAAGCTGTTGAAAGCAGCCACCCTTCCGCTTGGAAACGAGCCTTTGCTTTCCGTAAAAAGCGATTGTATGCCTCGCGATCTGCCGGGCGCAAGAATTCAAAATCGAAATGTATGTCTCTGAAATTATACTTTTTAGCGGTTGCTACAATATTATTTAAAAATCGATCCTGGATTGGGATATCATTTAATAAGATTCTTCCTAATTCAGCATTGAATTGGTCATTTTCTTGATTGGTTATGACCATCATGAGTACATTGTTATTGGCCCTTGCAATGGCAGGAAAGTTATTTAAGAGTGGTTCTTTTAGAGATCCGTCTCTTAAAGCTTGGAAGCTGAAGGGAGCTAAGTACGTTAGATAAGGTGCTGCTTCTCGGGCACTTTCCTCAAGAACTGGTGCAACTGTCGTTCCTCTTGGCTCCACATAGGCATTGAATTCAGCATTTCTTCTTGCTTTTCGCGGGATATATAATCTGAGGCCAATGCGTAAAGGTTGAGTGAGAGAAAGACGGTTTACCTGTGCGAGCTGTTGATAAGAGACTCCAAATTTCTGTGCTATTGACCAGAGGCTGTCACCAGATTGTACCCAATAAAAGCTGCCCACGATTGGTATAACTAACGTTTGCCCAACAACCAAGTCATTGGGGTTAGGGATTTCATTTGCTTCAATTAAATCATTTACTGTTGTGGAATAGGCTTGAGCAATTCCGTAAAGCGATTGGTTTGGCTGCACGACATGAATTTGCATGTTTTTCCCTCCTAGATGAATCGAGCAAACCATAGAATAATGGTGTTCACTCCAAATAGTGATATTAAACGCTATCACCATCTTATGAGGGAAAGAAATCATTCATGTTACATAATTCTTAAATAGAATCAATCTTGCCTTTTAACACATTTTTGATCATTTTTAATGAGTACTCATTGTCTTGGTCATCAGCAGAAGCGATTGCGTTATGAGGAACATGGATGGAATATTCCCTCATATATGCATCATTTGCAGTAAAAAGTACACAAATGTTTCCGGCAATACCTGTGATAACAAGAGAACGTATATTCAGCTGGTGTAGTAGAGTGTTTAGGGCGGTACCAAAGAAAGCGGAATGCTTTGGTTTAATAAGAAAAAGGTCATCTGGCTCCGGTTGGATGATGTTAATAATTTCTTGGCTTAAAGAGTTTTCACAATGTTTGATGATACGTGTAACATCTGCTTGCCAAAGATTGTAATGATCATTTATATAAATAATGGGCAGCTTTTCTTTCGTAAACTGTCCCTTTAATTTTTGTATATTTTTAGCGATAGGTAAAGTTTTCTTTGCTAGTACTTCACCGTTACTGAAGTCAAAGTTATTGATCATATCAATTATTAATAGAGCCGTTTGACCCGTATTTTCAACCATGCACATTTATGTATCCTCACTTTCTTTTTTCTTCTTTAGCGTGTGAAGGTTGTATTTTTCTATACATTTGGGGATGATGGATAAAATAAATGAAAGGAATTTATAAGTGCAAATGAATGATGAAACATATATGTTGGAAGCAATAAAGGAAGCGAAAAAGGCAGAACAGCTACAGGAAGTACCCATAGGGGCTGTGATCGTCATTAATGATCAAATTGTGGCAAGAGCCCATAATCTGCGAGAAACAAGACAGAGTGCGGTTGCTCATGCGGAATTACTTGCTATAGAAAAAGCGTGTGAAGAATTAGGAACATGGAGGCTTGAAGGAGCAACTCTATATGTAACGTTGGAGCCTTGTCCGATGTGCGCTGGAGCAATCATTATGTCACGAGTAGAAAGGGTTGTGTTTGGAGCAAGTGACCCAAAGGGTGGCTGTGCCGGGACATTTATGAACTTATTATCCGACGAAAGATTTAATCATCAAAGTGAAGTGTGCTCTGGTGTGCTAGAAAAGGAATGTGGCGAGCTATTAAGTAATTTCTTTCGAAGCATTCGACTGAAGAAGAAAGAAGAAAAAAAGAATAGAAATACCGGGATAAATAACTTACAGTAATTTACAGTTGTAAAAGATTGATTTTTAGCAGGAAAAAAAGTATACTAAATTATGCGTCGTCAGTGACGCACTTAAATAAGGTTTCAATTTTGCCGTGCTAGGTGGGGAGGTAGCGGTGCCCTGTACTCGCAATCCGCTCTAGCGAGACTGAATCCCTTCCCGAGGCTGGTTGCCTGTAGGGTCTGCCTTAAGCAAGTGGTGTTGACGCCCGGGTCCTGCGCAATGGGAATCCATGAACCATGTCAGGTCCGGAAGGAAGCAGCATTAAGTGGACGCTCCCATGTGCCGCGGGGTTGCCTGGGCCGAGCTAACTACTTAAGTAACGCTTATGGGCGCCAGTCGACGGAAGGTGCACGGCAGTTAAATGATAATAGCAAACTCATCTCTTCAACAAGAGGTGAGTTTTTTGCATATATAGCTAAGATTTATTAAACAGCCTTTGTAAAAAGGATTTTCTTTACGTTATAATAAAAAAGACCATATATAGGAGGGGGCTTGTCTGTGGCTTATCAAGCTCTATATCGTGTTTGGCGTCCTCAAACATTTATTGATGTCGTTGGACAAGAACATGTAACAAAGACTTTGCAAAACGCCCTGCTTCAGCAGAAAATCTCACATGCGTACTTGTTTTCTGGACCAAGAGGAACGGGAAAAACAAGTGCGGCAAAGATTTTTGCAAAAGCGGTTAACTGTGAAAATTCGCCCGCAAACGAACCATGTAATGCGTGTCCTGCTTGCTTAGGTATTACCGATGGATCGATTCCAGATGTCATTGAAATAGATGCGGCTTCTAACAATGGAGTCGAGGAAATAAGAGATATAAGAGACAAAGTAAAATTTGCTCCAAGTTCTGTGAAGTACAAGGTCTATATCGTTGATGAAGTCCATATGCTTTCTATCGGAGCTTTTAATGCATTACTTAAGACTTTGGAGGAACCACCAAGACATGTCATCTTTATTCTAGCTACAACAGAACCTCATAAAATTCCCCTTACGATCATTTCAAGATGTCAGCGGTTTGATTTTAAGAGGATATCTGCTCATTCCATTGTCAGTCGAATGAAGACAATTGTAGATGAAACAGGTGTTCAATATGAGGAAAAAGCGCTACAAGTTGTTGCTAGAGCGGCAGAAGGTGGAATGCGGGATGCCCTAAGTTTACTTGATCAGGCCATTTCCTTTAGCCGTGAAGAAGTAACAGTAGAAGATGCTCTAACAGTTACAGGCTCTGTTTCTCAAGGTTTGTTAAACCTATTGGCTACAGCCATAAAAGAAAGAGATGCAGCCAAAGCATTGGAAGCGTTAGAGGAGCTATTATTCTTAGGGAAGGATCCGTCGAGATTTATTGAGGACTTTATCCTTTATTACCGTGATATGCTTCTTTACAAGGCCGCGCCCAATTTAGAAGAATCATTCGAACGAGTATTACTTGATGAGGAATTTAAGCAATTAGCTGAAACGGTTAATCAAGAAGAAATCTATCAAATTATTGAGACATTAAATAAATCTCAACAGGAGATGCGCTGGACAAACCATCCTCGCATATTTTTAGAAGTAGCAGTAGTAAAACTTTGCCAAATGAAAGTTAGGGATAATGGTAAACAAATTAGTTCTACTGAGATTGAT
The DNA here is from genome assembly GCF_023715225.1 of Robertmurraya korlensis. Classification (GTDB taxonomy): domain Bacteria; phylum Bacillota; class Bacilli; order Bacillales; family Cytobacillaceae; genus Robertmurraya_A. The sequence goes on along the minus strand of NZ_JAMBNS010000022.1, from coordinate 2,482 downwards.
TCTTTGTTGAGTAAAATATCTAGCCTTGAGGAACAACTATCAGATCTAAGAAAAAATGGTATCTCGGTTACGAGTGATCAAGCTGTTAATACTACGCAAGCCAAACCAGCTCGTACCTCACGAAGAGGGTTCCAGGCACAGACAGGGAAAATAAATGAGGTCCTGAAGAGTGCAACAAAACCTGATTTAACGCTTGTAAAAAGCAAATGGGGAGAATTGTTAGGGAAACTTGTATATAATCAAATGAGATCACAAGCGGCATTACTAAACGAAGCCGAACCAGTAGCAGCTTCAACAACCGCATTGGTGATTAGTTTTAAATATGAGATTCATTGTCAAATGGCTATGGATAACGATCGATTCTTAACCGTCTTATCCGACTTAACTCAAGAATTAATAGGGCGACGTTTATCCGTTGTCGGAGTCCCAGAGGAACAATGGCAGACGATCCGTGCTGGATTTATTAAAACAAACCGAGATGGAGAATCTGATCAAGGGGATTCAGGGAAAGAAAATGATGAAGACCCAGTTATTTCAGAAGCTATCAAACTTTTTGGAAACGAATTAATTGAAATTAAAGACTAAATTACATGGAGGATGAAAAAGATGCGTGGAATGGGTAATATGCAAAATATGATGAAACAAATGCAAAAGATGCAAAAGAAAATGGCTCAAGCTCAAGAGGAGCTAGGAGAAAAGAGAATTGAAGGAACTGCTGGTGGAGGAATGGTGACAGTCATTGTTTCCGGACACAAAGAAGTTCTTGAAGTAAATATTAAGGAAGAAGTAGTAGATCCAGAAGATATCGATATGCTTCAAGATTTAGTACTTGCTGCTACAAACGATGCCCTAAAGAAGGCGGAAGAACTAACGAACAATACGATGGGACAATTCACTAAAGGAATGAACCTTCCTGGAATGTTCTAATTAGGAGGGGTAAAAAGTGCATTATCCTGAACCAATCTCAAAGCTTATAGACAGTTTTATGAAACTGCCAGGAATCGGCCCGAAAACGGCTGCTCGACTGGCGTTTTTTGTGCTTAGTATGAAGGAAGACACAGTCCTTGATTTTGCCAAGGCACTTGTAAATGCAAAAAGAAATTTAAGTTATTGTTCGGTTTGTGGACATATAACCGATCAGGATCCTTGTTATATTTGTGAAGACCAAAGACGAGATCGAAGAATCATATGTGTTGTTCAAGATCCAAAAGATGTTATTGCAATGGAAAAAATGAAGGAATACAGTGGTCTCTATCATGTACTTCATGGAGCAATATCACCAATGGATGGTATTGGACCAGAAGATATTAATATTCCTGATTTATTAAAAAGACTGCAAGATGAAGAAGTTCAGGAAATCATACTAGCTACAAATCCAAATATTGAAGGTGAAGCAACTGCAATGTATATTTCACGCCTACTTAAGCCGACTGGCATCAAGATCACTCGTATTGCTCATGGTCTTCCGGTAGGTGGAGATTTAGAATACGCAGATGAAGTTACTCTATCGAAAGCACTCGAAGGAAGAAGAGAAGTATAAAGTGGGGAATGAATATGTTTTTTCGACGCAAGGGTTGGTTAAGAAAAGAATTTAATGATCAACTTATCTTTCAAATGGATCAGCTTAAAACAAGCTGGAATAATCAGAAGACGTTGTTAAACAAAAGCTTCGATCCCTCAGAAGATATTATTTGTCAGACGAAAATTGCTGAAGCTAAGTACTTTTTTCTTTTTAAAGAAGCGAAGCATCGAAATATTAAAATAGACCGGTAAGTAAATAAATAAGCCACGTTCTTTTTCTTTTAGCTTGTACATATATTGTTACTACAAGTGATAAGAGGGGGATCAAACTGTGGAGCCGGTAATTGTTATTTCTGTTCTTGGTGGACTAATTGTTTTATTACTACTGATGGGCACACCGTTGAAACCAGTACGTACAATAGGACAAGGATTGATCAAAATATTGATAGGAGCATTATTTCTATTCTTCCTTAATGCGTTTGGGAATCAATTTAATATACATGTGCCTATCAATTTAATGACTTCTGCTATATCAGGCTTCTTAGGTCTACCTGGGTTAGCAGCTTTAGTGGCGGTTCAACTATGGATTTTATAAGCCAAAGAAATAAATCACTTAAAGGTGATTTATTTTTTTTGAGATAAAGTTTTAAAAAAATGTGTTTTTGCTGTTGACGAGATAGTTGAATGGTGATAATATAGTTTAAGTCGCCACGAGGTAATGAAAAATAACTTAAAAAAGTTGTTGACATTACGAAGTGGGAATGATATTCTAATTAAGTCGCCTACGAGCGATAGTAATTGTTCTTTGAAAACTAAACAAATCATACGTCAACAAAAAAATGATTAGTGTTGAAATATACACTAGCCAACGTTTTAACTTTAAGAGCTAATCTTACTCTTTATTGGAGAGTTTGATCCTGGCTCAGGACGAACGCTGGCGGCGTGCCTAATACATGCAAGT
>NZ_JAMBNS010000021.1 GCF_023715225.1 Robertmurraya korlensis | reverse complement strand
CACCCGTTCCCATACCGAACACGGAAGTTAAGCTTTTCAGCGCCGATGGTAGTTGAGGGTTTCCCTCTGTGAGAGTAGGACGTCGCTAGGCAAAGAAAAAAGCACCTGAATGGGTGCTTTTTTTGTTATGCGTATAAATATTTAGATAAAAAAAGCACCGATTAAGGTACTTTTCACGGGTTCATATATTAGGAGAATATCTCAGGCTTATTAATTTTTCTAAGTTTTGATATATAATATTTATATTTTGGGTCTGTTGTTGGTGTCGCTACTAAACTTCGTTCACACTCAACACAAATAAATGAAGTGTATAGATGTATTCCTTTCGGTTTGGACTGCTCGCAAACAACACAAATTTCCCCCAGCTGTTTTATAGCTATAATCGGTTCCAAATAACTCCACCTCCATACACCTATTGTTACCAAGATCCACTATTTGTATACAATTTTTCGAATAATCTTTTCGGTAGATTGCTTGAATACTATTTTATGTTTGATAAGTTAATCGTTGTATGTCTACATGGGTACTTATTAAAAATAAATAAGAATTAAAAGGGCTAGTTTGTTAAAATAGACAAGTATGATACTCGAAATAGATAAGAGGGACGTTATGTGAATCAAAAACAAACCCCATTATATGATGCATTAATTCAACATAAAAATAGAAAATCAATTTCCTACCATGTCCCGGGGCATAAAAATGGAGAGGTATTTTTAAAAGAAGCTCATCCAGTATTCCAAAACATTTTAAATGTGGATGTAACTGAATTATCAGGTTTGGACGATTTGCATTCTCCTAGTGAGGCAATTCTTGAAGCAGAAACTTTGTTAGCCGACTATTATGAGGTGAAAAAAAGTTTCTTTCTTATAAACGGTTCAACGGTTGGTAATTTGGCTATGATCCTTTCAGCTGTAAGTGAAGGTGATGAAGTTCTTGTTCAAAGGAATTGTCATAAATCAATCATGAACGGACTGAGCTTAGCTAATGTGAGACCAATATTTATAGCACCAGAGTTTGACACAGAATGGCAAGTAGCCGGAGGACTTACATTAAATAGTATTAAAGAAGCAGTAAAGAGCCATTCACAGGTCAAAGCACTAATTGTTACCTATCCAAACTATTATGGAATGGTAACGAACTTAAAGGAGATTATTACTTATTGCCATGAACGTAACATGATTGTTTTAGTGGATGAAGCTCATGGTGCACATTTTAAAGGAAGCAAGAAGCTTCCAGTGAGTGCGACAGAACTAGGTGCGGATGTGGTGGTACAATCTGCACACAAGACCTTGCCAGCAATGACCATGGGATCCTACTTGCATTACAATAGTGAAAGGGTTGACCTGGGAAGATTAAAGATGTTTCTCCGTATGTTACAATCTAGTAGTCCATCTTATCCAATTATGGCTTCTCTTGACCTTGCTAGAAAGTATATTGCAACATATGAGGAAGAAGACTTACAATATACTCTTCAAATGATCTCTCAGTTTAGAGAAAAAATGAATCAGATTCCATCCATTAAGCTTCTCTCATATAAAGGTGAAGGAGATCCTTTAAAAGTAACGATCCAATCAAGAACAGAATTATCTGGTTTTGACATGCAGTCAACCTTAGAGGAGTTTGGAATCTTTACAGAGCTAGCAGATGAGCATAATGTACTTTTTATTTTTCCACTCTTAAAAAGAGGGGATCTCTATCCTATAGAGGATGTATGGTATGCAATAAAAAAAGGAATTGGAGAAAATAAAGCCTCTGAAAGAAACTTTCAGAAGTTAACTAAGGGAAATTCCATATCAACTTTACAAATGTCATATAAGGAACAGCAAAAAAAGAAAGTAGAAATCATCCTTTTGTCAAAAGCAGTTGGAAGAGTATGTGCAGAGAGTGTTATTCCTTATCCTCCTGGCATCCCGTTATTATTACCGGGGGAATCAATAAAAAGTGAAGATATTGAACAGATTTACAGCTTATTAGAGGCTGGATCGAGATTTCAAGGTGGAGAAAATATAACGCAGCACAACATAAAAGTATATCAATACTAGAAACAAGTGAATTAGTTGGAGGGTATTATGAGTAAGGGTTTATTTATTACAATCGAGGGTCCTGAAGGTGCTGGAAAAACAACTATTATTGGCATGCTAGCAACAGCTCTAATGGAACGAGGTATAAAGGTTATAGTAACAAGAGAACCAGGTGGTATTCCGATTGCTGAACAAATTCGGGAAGTCATATTAAATAGAGAAAATACAGCCATGGATGCGAGGACAGAAGCATTACTATATGCAGCAGCAAGGCGTCAACATTTAGTTGAAAAGGTATTGCCGCATCTACAAGAAGGTTCTATCGTTTTATGTGATCGGTTTATTGACAGTTCATTGGCATATCAAGGATATGCAAGGGGACTTGGAATGGATGAAGTGTATAACATTAATCACTTTGCCATTGAAGGCAGGATGCCAGATACTACTTTTTATTTTGATATTGATCCTGAAGTTGGTTTGGACCGAATTGGTCAGCATAAAGGAAGAGAAGTAAACAGACTTGATTTGGAAGAACTTCATTTTCACGAAAAAGTGAGAGAAGGATATCATCTCCTCCAAGAACGGTTTAAGGATAGAATCATAATGATTGATGCATCACAATCTGTAGAACATGTTTTTCAGCAAGCTTTAAATAGCTTATTAAAAGTGTTAAATAAACAATAAGAGGGAAAGTGTCTTACAAGTTAAGACACTTTATTTTTTTAGTAATCCTTGAATTTCCTATTTTAGTTTATAGGTTAGAGCATGGTACAACGCTAATTACCTGTTATAATAAAGGTAATAATTCAGAATATATTATACCGCTAAGGGGTGGATGATATGAAATTAATTTTAGCAGTCGTTCAGGACCAAGATAGTAATCGGTTATCCAATGCTTTAGTTGATAATAATTTTCGTGCAACAAAACTTGCTACTACAGGAGGATTCTTGAAATCGGGGAATACTACCTTTATGATTGGAACGGAAGATATACGTGTAGAGAAAGCCTTACAGATTATAAAGGATAATTGTAAATCAAGAGACCAGATGGTGGCTCCTGTTTCTCCCATGGGAGGGAACGCAGATTCCTATGTTCCATTTCCAGTCGAAGTAGAAGTAGGAGGAGCTACAGTTTTTGTATTACCTGTTGAGCAATTCCATCACTTTTAATAGCGAGGTCACCTATGAAGATAAATCAGGATATTCGTTTAAATACAGATAAGATTCGCTCCGAACAAAAGGCAGCGACAAATACGAGTTTAAAATTTAATGAGCTTGTTCAAAAACAGGATCAAAAAATGCAAATCGGGCAACTTCAAAATCTTCTAAAGGATATTGAGAGCGCGGGTGAAAGGTTGTCGAGGTCAAGAACATTCAAAGACCTCTCAAAGTATAAGACCTTAGTCAAAAGGTTTGTGAAGGAAGCAGTTGATTTTGGCATGGACTTAAAGCAGTCACATAGCTGGAATCAGTACGGTCAAGGAAGATCGTTAAAGATTGTTGAGACGATTGATGAAAAGTTAGTGGAGTTAACCGAGGGAGTACTTGAAAAGGAAGGAAACTCTATAGATTTACTCGGTAAAATTGGTGAAATAAAAGGTCTTTTAATTAATTTATATACGTAAGTGAGTGAGACGATGCTTAAAACTTGGGATGAGATGGATCAAGTGCAGCCGATGGTTGGTAAGCTATTAAAAAACAGTATACAAAAGGATAGGTTAGCTCATGCCTACCTGTTCGAAGGTATGAGAGGAATCGGGAAAAAAGAAGCTAGTTATTTATTAGCTAAAAGCCTTTTCTGCTCTAGTCCTATCGACAACTATATCCCATGTGATTCATGTAGTAATTGTAAAAGGATTACAAGTGGGAATCACCCTGATCTCCATTTGTTAGAGCCAGATGGCCTTTCGATAAAGAAAAAGCAAATACAAGATTTACAAGAGGAATTTTCAAAAACTGGTGTGGAATCAAAGAAAAAAATGTACATTATAGTGCATGCGGATAGAATGACAGGGAATGCAGCCAATAGTTTACTAAAGTTTCTAGAAGAGCCGCATTCAGAGACAACGGCTATACTATTAACGGAGGGTGCTCAGCAAATTCTCCCTACTATTTTGTCCCGTTGTCAGATCATTAAATTCCAGCCTTTCTCTCCGGCTATATTAATAAAGAAATTGGATGAACATGGGGTAGAAAGGACAAAAGCTCCTATTATTGCCCAACTTACCAATAATTTAGATGAAGCTTTAGAGCTAAGTCATGACGATTGGTTTGCACAAGCTCAAAAAATAGTGTTAAAATTATATGAAGTGCTAAAAAAGAACCCACTCGAAGCTTTGGTGATGCTTCAAGAGGAATGGTTTTTACACTTTAAAGAAAAAGAACAGTTTGATCAAGGTTTAGACTTACTTCTTCTATTATATAAAGATTTACTATATTTACAGCTTGAGAAATCAAGCCAAGTCGTTTATGTTAGTGAAATGACTCGTCTGCAGCATTATGCTCTCCATGCATCGGGAAAGCAAGTTGCAGATGGAATGGCAATAATATTGGAGGCAAAAAGAAAGTTGCAAGCCAATATGAATCCCCAGCTCCTAATGGAAGAGCTGGTGTTACGATTGCAGGAGGGATCTTCATTTGTATAATGTAGTGGGAGTACGCTTTAAAAAAGCGGGTAAAATATATTATTTTGATCCCGGAGATCTCTTAATTCAAAAGGATGAATTTGTTATTGTTGAAACAGTAAGAGGCGTCGAGTATGGCAAGGTAGTTATTGCTCCGAAACAGGTTGATGAGCATGATGTTGTGCTTCCTCTTAAGAAAGTCCTTAGAATTGCTGATCAAAAGGATCGTTTAATCGTTGAAGAAAATCGTTTTGCGGCGAAGGAAGCATACGATGTTTGCTGTGAAAAAGTATCTACACATCAACTGGATATGAAACTAGTGGATGTTGAATATACATTTGACCGAAATAAAGTGATTTTTTATTTTACAGCTGATGGTCGCGTTGACTTCCGTGAGCTTGTTAAAGATTTAGCGGCTATATTCCGTACAAGAATTGAACTTCGTCAAATTGGTGTTAGAGATGAAGCGAAAATGCTTGGTGGTATTGGTCCATGTGGTAGAATGCTATGCTGTTCGAGCTTTCTAGGTGATTTTGATCCTGTATCTATAAAAATGGCAAAAGATCAAAACCTCTCATTAAATCCTACGAAAATTTCAGGGTTATGCGGGCGTCTGATGTGCTGTTTAAAATACGAAAATGATGAATATGAGTCAGCAAAAGAGCTACTACCTGATCTAGGCCAAGTCATCACTACACCACAAGGTCCTGGAAGAGTAGTGGGGTTAAATATACTGGAAAGAGTACTCCAGGTTGAACTAGCTGATCATGAGCGTGTCCTCGAATATACTCTCGATGAAATATTAAAGGAAGGCGCTGTATAGATTCAATCCACAGATTAATGAGGTGGAAGGCGTGAATAAAAAAGAAATTTTTGATTCAGTAAGCAATATGGAAGCCCAAATTGGGCATCTATATAAGCAATTAGGTGAGTTAAAGAAACATTTAGCTGAAACGCTTGAAGAAAATAACTCCTTAAAGCTAGAGAATGAGCACTTAAGGAAACACCTTGATCGAACATCCATCGAGAGGCAACAGCAACCCAAGGTAAGTAAAAGCAAAAAAGGTAAAAAAGCAGAGGAGACTCAGAACGAAAAAATTGTTGATATAGGCGAAGGATATGATAACCTTGCTCGCCTTTATCAAGAAGGATTTCATATCTGTAATCTTCACTTTGGAAGTCCTAGAAAGGATGACTGTTTGTTCTGCTTATCCTTTTTAAATAAAAAGTAAGACGGTCTCCTTTGACAAGGGGGCTTTTTTTTCGGAGAATAAAGGAATTGAGGTAGGAGGTCAACACGATATGTTAAAAGGCGACGAACGTTTGGATTATTTATTAGCTGAGGACCTTCGGATTATCCAAAGTCCAACGGTTTTTTCATTCTCTCTAGATGCTGTATTATTAGCCCGATTCGCTTATATGCCTATTCAGAAAGGAAATGTCATTGATTTATGTAGTGGAAATGGGGTTATTCCTCTCTTTTTAAGCACACGAACAAAGGGGAATATAACTGGAGTAGAAATACAGGAACGTCTGTATGATATGGCGGTAAGAAGTGTTCAATACAATCAGCTTGATCAGCAAATTGAAATGATCCATGGAGATATTAAGGACATGCCAAAGCGTCTTGGTCATGGGAAATTTGATGTGGTTACATGCAATCCTCCTTATTTTCTGACTGATGGAAAAGAAGAGAGAAATGAGAATGAGCATTTAGCGATTGCCAGACACGAAATTCTATGTACTTTAGAAGATGCCATTTCTGTATCTAGTCAGCTTGTAAGACAAGGTGGAAAGGTGGCATTTGTACATCGCCCTGGACGATTGTTAGATATCGTGACTTTAATGAGACATTATCGTTTAGAACCAAAGCGAATACAATTGGTTTACCCAAAGGTTGGTAAAGAAGCCAACATATTATTAGTGGAGGCAATCAAGGACGGTAACCCAGATCTAAAAATACTCCCTCCTATGTTTGTTTATCATGACAACAACGAATATACTGATGAAGTGAAACAAATATTGTATGGAGAATATGAAGGGAAAGAGGAAGTGGGTGGTCTTCATGTGGGAACAAAAAAGCTTTGAAAATGAGGAGAATAAAGGGATCCTATATTTGGTTCCTACTCCCATTGGAAATTTAGAGGATATGAGTTATAGAGCGGTTCGAATGATGAAAGAAGCGGATTTCATAGCAGCAGAAGACACTCGAAATACAAAAAAGCTATGTAACCACTTTGAAATTGATACACCAATCGTTAGTTACCATGAGCATAACCGGATGGTAAGTGGCGCAAAATTAATCGAAAAGCTAAAGGGAGGAGCAAAGATTGCTCTGGTTAGTGATGCAGGAATGCCAACCATTTCAGATCCTGGTTATGAACTAGTAGTAGAAGCAACTCATGAAAAGATTGCAGTTGTCCCTTTACCAGGAGCTAATGCGGCATTAACTTCGCTTATAGCATCAGGCATACAAACACAGCCCTTTTACTTTTATGGATTTCTATCACGTCAGAAAAAGGATAGAAAAAAAGAGCTTGAATTACTAAAAAATCAAACAGCGACAATGATCTTCTATGAGTCACCCCATCGGTTGAAAGAAACACTTCTTCAAATCGAGGAGGTTTTAGGGAACCGACAGATGACCTTATGCAGAGAATTAACCAAAAAATTCGAGGAGTTCATTAGAGGGACTACCTCTGAATTGGTGGAATGGTCTACTCAAGGAGAAGTTCGTGGAGAGTTTTGTATAATAATAGAAGGAAACAAGGAAGAAGCAGTTGAAGAAGAAAGCTGGTGGGAGAGTTTAACTATTCCTCAGCATGTGGAGCACTATATGACTGTTAAAGGACAATCATCTAAAGAAGCCATAAAAGAAGTGGCAAAGGATCGAAATTTACAAAAGCGTGAAGTGTATCAGGCGTATCATATTCCAGAATAAGAAAAAGCTTCTCTTTATCTGAGAAGCTTTTTGTTGAAATTATTTAGATACTTGAAAATTGTTTTGGATTTCTTGAAGTAGTTGTTCTGCACCTTCACGGCTAAGAATTAACTTTCCGCCTGCTAGTGTGATATTATCATCAGAAACTTCACCAGTTACTTGGCAAGTCATGTTTGGCTTGTATTTTTTAAGAATGATACGCTCATCGTCAACGTAAATTTCTAACGCATCCTTTTCTGCAATTCCAAGTGTACGTCTTAATTCAATAGGAATAACTACACGACCAAGCTCATCAACTTTACGAACGATACCAGTAGATTTCATAATTTTTTAGCTCCTCTCAAATCTCCATTTTATTTATTTTTTTCTATCTCTTATTCGCCATTATTCGACAAATTTCTTTTATGTTTTTATAATACCAGCCATTCCCAAAAACGTCAATAACTTTATATCTGATTAAATTAGAAAATATTAGCATTTGAAAAACATTGGTATATCAACGTTTTTAAGGAGAGTTAGGATGTGTATTATATTTTTTAAAAAGAAAGAATGAAAAAATGTTTGTCGACAAATGGTCATAATCTAATACATCATTCGACAAGAAACAACAAATGTTGTTCTTTGAAAGTAGGTATAAACGCTAGGGAAAAGTGGAAAAGGCTATATAGTTGATTATATTGCACATTTCTTCATTATTAGGTATATTTTGAGGAGATAAGAGGTTATGCTGACGAGTATAAGAAGTGACTCGATTCAGAATGATAATCGGATGAGGAGTGAGTGATTTGGATGAGAAAAGGAAGACATTTTATTTAACAACACCAATTTATTATCCTAGTGGAAACTTACATATTGGACATGCATATACAACGGTAGCTGGAGATGCGATGGCTCGTTATAAGAGGTTACGTGGGTTTGATGTCATGTATTTAACGGGTACTGATGAACATGGCCAGAAAATTCAACGTAAGGCAGAGGAAAAAGGAATTACTCCTCAAGCATACGTTGATGATATTGTAGATGGAATTCAGGAACTCTGGAAGAAGCTTGACATTTCGTATGATGATTTTATTCGGACGACACAAGACAGACATAAAACGGTGGTTGAGAAGATATTTACTCAGCTTCTTGAGCAAGGGGATATTTATCTTGATCAATACGAAGGCATGTACTGTACTCCATGTGAATCTTTCTTTACGGAAAGACAATTAAATGAAGGAAATTGTCCTGACTGTGGTAGACCTGTAGAAAAGGTGAAAGAAGAATCTTACTTTTTTAAAGTAAGTAAGTATGCAGATCGCTTATTGCAATACTATGAAGAAAACCCTGCGTTTATCCAACCTGAGTCTCGTAAAAATGAGATGATTAATAACTTTATTAAACCAGGATTAGAAGATCTTGCTGTATCGAGAACGACGTTTGATTGGGGTGTTAAGGTACCAGGTAATCCAAAGCATGTTATTTATGTATGGATTGACGCTTTGTCCAATTATATTACTGCTTTAGGTTACGGCACCGAGGATGCTTCTAAATATGAAACGTATTGGCCAGCCGATGTCCATTTAGTGGGGAAGGAAATCGTTCGTTTCCATACGATCTATTGGCCAATTATGCTCATGGCGCTAGACCTACCACTCCCTAAAAAAGTGTTCGCTCACGGTTGGCTTCTCATGAAAGATGGAAAAATGTCTAAATCTAAAGGGAATGTGGTAGATCCAGTAACATTAATTGATCGTTATGGACTTGATTCCCTTCGCTACTACTTGTTAAGAGAAGTTCCATTTGGAGCAGATGGGGTCTTTACACCTGAAGGGTTTGTAGAAAGAATTAACTTTGATTTAGCCAATGATTTAGGGAACCTGTTGAATCGTACAGTTGCTATGATCAATAAGTATTTTGATGGAACGATTCCAAGGTACCAAGGTTCAAAGGGTGAATTCGAGGGACAACTTCTCCAAGTAAATGAAGAAACGGTGAAAAAGTATGAAGAAGCAATGGAGAAGATGGAGTTTTCAGTTGCTCTTACAGCACTTTGGCAGTTAGTTAGCCGAACAAATAAATTTATTGATGAAACATCGCCTTGGGCTTTAGCAAAAGACGAAGAGAAAAATGACGAGTTAGCAAGTGTTATGGTTCATTTAGCTGAAACACTTAGACGAGTGGCTATTTTGCTTCAGCCATTCCTAACAAAGACACCAAAAGCAATATTTAAGCAGCTTTCTATTGTAGATAGTAATCTTCAGTCCTGGGAAAGTCTCGAAAAGTTCGGGATAATTCTAGAAGGTACAAAGGTGGAGAAAGGTGAACCTATTTTCCCACGACTTGATATCCAAGAAGAGGTGTCTTTTATTAAAGAAAAAATGCAATCGACTGTAAAACCTGCTGTAGAAGAACCTAAAGCAGAAGAAATTCCAGAGGTTGAGGAAATTACAATTGATGACTTTATGAAGGTTGAATTGCGGGTAGCACAAGTAGTAGAAGCAGAGCCTATTAAGAAGGCAGATAAACTATTAAAGCTACAGTTAGATCTTGGTTTTGAGCGTAGACAGGTGGTTTCGGGAATTGCTCAATTTTATAAACCAGAAGAATTAGTTGGACAAAGAGTCATTTGTGTGACGAATTTAAAACCGGTAAAATTACGTGGTGAATTATCTCAAGGAATGATTCTTGCAGGTCAAAAGGATGGAATCATGTCGTTAGCCACTGTGAGTGACAGTCTTCCTCTAGGAGCAAAAGTGAAATAAGGAATAAAGTCTTACTAAGATAAAACATAGAAATGTTTCACGTGTAACATTACACATGGCTCATTCCTATGTTTTTCTTATCTTTCTGTTAAAATAAGCGAATGAGTGAAAGAAAATTAGATATTTAATAGTGGAAATATAAAAATTATATATGTAACGAAAAAATAATATTGGAGGAAATAAATGCTATTTGATACACATGTACATTTAAACGCGGAACAGTTTTCAGACGATTTAAATGAGGTAATTGACCGAGCTAGAATGGAAGGTGTCCAATACATGGTGGTTGTAGGATTCGATCGACCGACCATTATAAAGGCAATGGAATTAGTTGAAGAATATGATTTTATCTATGCAAGTATTGGTTGGCATCCTGTTGACGCAATTGATATGCGTGATGAAGATTTAGATTGGATTGAGGAGCTTGCGAAACATCCTAAAGTGGTAGCTATCGGAGAAATGGGACTTGATTATTATTGGGATAAGTCACCAAAAGACGTACAACAAGAAGTGTTTAGAAAGCAAATACAGTTAGCTAAAAAACTGAAACTGCCAATTGTCATTCACAACCGAGAGGCAACAGCAGATATTGTTACAATCTTAAAAGAAGAAAATGCTGCTGAGGTAGGGGGCATTATGCATTGTTTTAGTGGAAGTGTGGAGGTCGCAAAGGAATGTGTAGATATGAACTTCTATATATCCCTTGGTGGACCGGTTACATTTAAGAATGCAAAAAAGCCGAAAGAAATCGCACAGGAGATTCCGTTAAATAAGCTTTTAATTGAAACAGATTGCCCGTATCTTGCCCCACATCCATATAGAGGGAAAAGAAATGAACCAAGTTATGTAAAGTTAGTGGCAGAACAAATTGCTGAACTAAAGGACCTTAGTTATGAAGAAGTTTCACAAGTAACAACAGAAAACGCAAAAATATTATTCGGCATAAACTGATAAGGAAACCTGTCGAATAAAATAAAAGCTTGTCCGAATCTTTTCTTTTTCTAAAAAGTTCTACATGTCTCCTTTCTCTCATAGGATAACCGTGTCGACAACTCTCTCTTTCTTTTTTGAAATCTATTAGTCATAATAGTGAGTACGTTCAGAGGAAAATCCTGAGGGTTGACAGGCAACAAGATACTTTATATAATCACTCCATGAGAAAAGGAGGCGTTTTTCATCGTGATTCAAAGCATGAAAAACCTGTTTTCCAGGTCTTTGAGGACAAAGAAGTGGGCCGTTATCTCTGCTAGTTTCATAGTTTTTACAACAGCAACGGGGTTTACAGTTTATGAAACAACCAAAGAAACTGTTACCATGACACTAGACGGCAAAGAACGTATCATCAAGACACATGCAGCCACAATTGAAGGTATTTTCGACGAACTTGACATTGATCTTCGTTCAGAGGACTATGTGTTTCCCTCGGAAAACACAAAGGTCAAAGACAACTTAAAGGTTGTATATAAACCTGCGAAACAGGTCCAAATGGTTAAAGACACCGAGGAAAAAGCAGTTTGGTCTACAGCGGATACTGTAGAAGAGTTCCTAAAGGAACAAGAAATTATACTTACTGAGCACGATAAGGTTACACCTGATTTAGACACTGCAATCAAGAAGGATATGAACATTGAAGTAAACATTGCGTTTCCATTCAAGTTAAATAACGGTGGTACAGAAGAAGAAGCATGGACTACTACTTCGACTACGGTCGCTGACTTTTTACTACAACAAGGAATCACTCTAGGAGAACTAGACCGTGTAGAGCCTGAAAAAGACTCAGTTATTCAGAAAGATGCTGTTGTTAGCATCGTCAAGGTTGAAAAAGTCACCGATGTAGTGGAAGAACCGATTCATTTTGCAGTTGTTACAAAGAATGATAGTAATCTATCAAAAGGTACAGAAAAGGTAGTAACTCCTGGTCAAGAAGGACTGATGACAAAGGAGTATGAGGTGGTATTAGAGAATGGCAAAGAAGTCTCTAGAACGCTTCTAAAAGAAACACAGGTTAAAGAGAAACAAGATAAGGTTGTAGCGGTAGGAACAAAGGTGAGTAACCAAATCGTATCACGTGGTAGTGACAGTGCTAGCAAGGAGTTCTTTGTTACATCCACTGCTTATACTGCAAGTTGCAATGGCTGCTCTGGCGTTACGGCAACGGGATTGAATCTTCATGCTAATCCAGGTGCAAAAGTGATTGCAGTTGATCCAAGTGTGATTCCACTAGGAACAAAGGTATATGTAGAAGGCTATGGCTATGCAGTTGCAGCTGATAAAGGATCGGCAATTATAGGGAATAAAATCGATGTGTTTTTTGCGTCGAAAGCAGATGCCTATCGTTGGGGTCGTAAAACCGTCAAAATTAAAATTCTTAACTAATTCATTTATGCAGGGGGGCTGCCCTCTGCTTTTTTGTGTTTTTATCCGTTTTTCATTACAATTGGTTTATACTATATAGACGAATGAAGTAGCGAGAATGTTTCATTTTTATTTCAATTATTTTAATTTTTTTTCAGATGACTGTTTATTTAATGGTATGTGTAGTGGGAGGACTTTATGAAGATACAGGAAATTATCGTTGTGGAGGGTAAAGACGATACTACAGCCATTCAAAGGGCTGTAGATGCGGATACAATTGAAACCAATGGTTCTGCGTTAAATGAAGATACAATCAACAGGATAAGAAGGGCCCAGCAGACGAGGGGAGTTATTGTTTTTACTGACCCAGACTATCCTGGTCAAAAAATAAGACAAACGATTGCTGAACATGTACCGAATTGCAAGCATGCCTTTATCCCAAAGGAGAATGCACTACATAAAAGAGGGAAGGGTGTTGGTGTCGAACATGCTTCAGTAGAAGAGATTCAAAAGGCTCTTCGACATGCGCACCTTATGAAGGAAGAAGTAGAAGTACAAATTACTCAAGAGGATTTACTAACTGCAGGCTTAATCGGTGGGCCAAAGGCAAAGGAACGGCGAGAGAAGCTCGGTAAACTCCTTTCGATTGGATATACAAATGGAAAGCAACTTTATAAGCGACTATTGATGTTTCAAATAAGTAAAACAGAGTTTTCAAAAGCTCTAGCCGTTATTTTTCAGGAGGAAACAGATGAATAAAGATATAGCTACCCCTGTAAGGACACAGGAAATACTAAAGAAGTTTGGCTTTTCTTTCAAAAAAAGCTTAGGTCAAAACTTCTTGATTGATACGAATATTCTAAAGAGAATTGTTGATCATGCTAATTTAACTGAAAAGTCCGGAGCCATCGAAATTGGGCCAGGAATTGGGGCATTAACAGAGCAATTAGCAAGAAATAGTGAAAAGGTAGTTGCGTTTGAAATTGATCAGAGATTGCTACCAATTTTAAAAGAGACACTAGCTCCCTATCCAAACACAACCATCATTCATGAAGATGTATTAAAAGCAAATGTAAAAGAAGTCATCGGGGAACAGTTCACGGGCATTGAAGACATTATGGTTGTAGCCAATCTACCATACTACGTAACGACTCCGATTATTATGAAGTTATTAGAGGAGAAACTCCCAATTAGAGGAATTGTTTGTATGCTTCAAAAAGAAGTAGCCGACCGTATCGCTGCGAAACCTGGCGGAAAGGAATATGGATCCCTTTCGATTGCTGTTCAATATTATACAGAAGCAGAGACGGTTATGATTGTTCCAAAAACCGTGTTTATGCCACAACCAAATGTGGATTCTGCAGTTATTCGATTAACAGTTAGGGAAGAGCCGATAGTTAAAGTTCGAAGTGAAGACTTTTTCTTTCAAGTAACTAGAGCAAGCTTCGCTCAGCGTCGGAAAACGATTTTAAACAACTTAACAAGCCAGTTACCCGACGGAAAGATCAAAAAGGACAAGATATTGCAGGCGCTTGAAAAAGCTCAAATTGAGCCATCTAGAAGAGGGGAGACATTGTCGATTGCTGAGTTTGCACAACTTAGCGATGCATTGCTCGACCACTTTGCTTAAAAGACCCCACTGAGGGTCTTTTTCTTATATTAATTGAATGTCTCAACGATATCACGACTTTTAAGCTCCCTGCATAGGATAATTAAGAATTATTCTATTTGAATGCTCTAGTTTTGGGCTAATTGGAGTGACTACATTGACGATTAACCTTTTGGATGTCGTTGGGAGAGTTTCGTATAATTGTGATATTATCTTTCGGGTTATAGATATACGTGAAGAAAAAGGAAAGAAGCTTGCTATTTTATATGGGGAGGATATTCGAATTATTGCGGACGCACCCTATGAAGATTTGGTCGTGATTGATCAAAATACCCGATCTAAAGTAGCTTCAGAGTATCAGTCACTTGAGGAGCAATCTTACCAGCTTTTTCGGCAGGATGTGGACCTTTTGCAGTTTAAACAGGAGTTTGAAGTAACTGAAGGTTACAGTAAGCCGTTTAATTATTTTCAAGTACCAGGTAAAGTGTTACATCTTGATGGTGATCCTTCCTATTTGCAAAAGTGCTTAACTTTGTATGAAAAAATAGGAGTACCTGTAACAGGCATACATGTAAATGAAAAGGAAATGCCTAATAAAATAGGATCTTTAATTGATTATTATCGTCCAGATATCCTTGTAATAACAGGGCATGATGCGTATTCAAAGTCCAAGGGGAAACCTACGGATATCAATGCATATCGGCATTCCAAACACTTTGTTCAAACGGTAAGAGAGGCTAGAAAAAAGTTCCCTCATCTCGACCAACTGGTCATCTTTGCAGGAGCCTGTCAGTCGCATTTTGAATCCTTGATTCAAGCGGGTGCTAACTTTGCAAGTTCCCCATCAAGAGTAAACATACACGCCCTGGATCCTGTCTATATTGTAGCTAAAATTTCCTTTACTCCGTTTATGGAGAGAATTAACGTATGGGATGTATTGAGAAATACATTAACGGGAGAAAAAGGACTCGGAGGAATCGAAACAAAAGGCGTACTACGAACAGGTATGCCTTATAACAAAGGTAATCATGAATAAGAAATGCCGTTCAAAATAGAACGGTATTTTTTTGTTTCAAAATTCGGTACATATTTCAAAATAAATAGGTAATCCTAAAAATGTTGAAAATTAGAAGAAAATGCTGAACAAAAAATATTGACTTTTATTTTTAAACACTGTTATAATTTATTATTTTGTTTGACTATACAGTGTAAATGTGTTATACTTTACATAGTGAGGTGGACCGAATGGCAAAAACTTTGGTTGATATTAAAAAAGCTCTTGATTCAAATTTAGGAAAAAGACTTTTGCTCAAGGCCAATGGTGGTCGAAGAAAGACGATTGAAAGATACGGAATTCTTGCAGAAACGTATCCATCTGTGTTTGTAATTGAGTTAGATCAAGAAGAAAATGCTTTCGAACGTGTATCGTACAGCTATGCAGACGTTTTAACAGAGACGGTTCAAATTACTTTCTATGAAGATACAACAGGACAAATGGCACTAAGTTAATGTTGTCCTTATCGTGTAAGCAGTGAACTATGGTTTGCTGCTTTTTAATTTGTTTTATATTTTATATTTTCTTTTAAAAACTATACATAAATTAATCAATTTTTCTCTAAAAGCTAATGAATTTCTAACCACTTCAACATAATAAGAGTGTCGTGATGAAGAAAGGGGATGTTAATCGTGAGCAGAAGAAGAGGGATGATGTCAGAAGGGTTTAAAGAGGAACTAGCGAAGGAGCTGGGTTTCTATGATGTCGTTCAAAAAGAAGGTTGGGGCGGCATTAAAGCAAAAGACGCTGGCAACATGGTCAAGCGTGCGATTGAAATAGCGCAACAGCAGTTAACGGAAAAGCGTTAAAAGCAGCAACCTTTTTACTTCATGCGAGAGTTAACTAACAATTCGAATTCATTGCGACAAAAGCCGGAGAAAACTGATTCTCCGGCTTTTTTGTGTGGAGAGGTCTTACTTTTATCGTTTTGTGGTAAAATAGGACAAAAATGGACTAGAGAGAATGTTTAAAGTAGGTGGAGATGTTGAAGCTTTTAATAAAAGCTCCCGCAAAGATCAATTTATCGTTAGATGTATTACATAAACGATCAGATGGGTTTCATGAAGTAGAAATGATCATGACAACCATAGACCTTGCTGATCGAGTTGAATTAACCTTTTTAGAAGAGGATACCATTCGAATCAATTCCCAAAATCGGTTTGTTCCAGATGATCAAAGAAATCTAGCTTTTCAAGCAGCAAAACTATTGAAAGAAAGATTTCAAGTAAAAGCTGGTGTTCATATTTCTATTGAGAAAAATATACCTGTTGCGGCAGGGTTAGCTGGTGGGAGCAGTGATGCAGCGGCAACCTTAAGGGGATTAAACAAGCTTTGGAAATTGAACTTAACATTGGACGAGCTTGCAGAGTTAGGTTCCGAGATTGGGTCGGATGTGTCCTTTTGTGTTTACGGTGGAACGGCGTTAGCAAAAGGGCGTGGAGAAAAGATTACACAACTTCCTCCACCCCCTACTTGTTGGGTCGTTTTAGCAAAGCCATTTATCGGTGTTTCTACAGCAGATGTGTACAGAAGGCTTGAATTAAGTGGAATCAGTCATCCAAACCTTCCTGCAATGGTCGAGGCGATTAAGAAGGGAAGCTTTGAAGGTGTTTGTGACAATGTTGGAAATGTGTTAGAGGAAGTGACTTTAAAGCTCTATCCAGAGGTTGCTCAAATTAAGGATCAAATGCAACGATTTGGTGCAGATGCGGTGTTGATGAGTGGAAGTGGTCCAACTGTATTTGCTCTTGTACATCATGATTCAAGAATGCACCGATTATACAATGGGCTGAGAGGATTTTGTGATCAGGTTTTTGCTGTACGCATGCTAGGAGAACGACATACCCTTGATTAAATCCGTACATTAATGGTATATTATCGTTAAAACATTCGGATATGGGAGGTCTATTATGAAGTTTCGTCGAAGCGAAAGGTTAGTAGATATGACGAATTATTTGCTTGAGCACCCCCAGCAATTAGTATCACTTTCTTTCTTTTCAGAAAGGTATGGTTCCGCTAAATCATCCATAAGTGAAGATTTAGCAATCATAAAAGAGACTTTTGAGAAGAGAGGAATTGGAACGCTGAAAACGGTTCCTGGAGCATCAGGTGGTGTAAAGTTTACCGTAAAAGTATCAGATGACGAAGCAAGGCCCATTATTAATGAATTATGTGGCCTGATAGCTGACCCTGATCGGCTGCTACCAGGTGGATATCTTTATATGACAGATATATTAGGAGATCCTGCGATTGTTCAAAAGGCTGGTCGCTTGCTTGCTTCTGCTTTTACAGAAGAGAAAATTGATCTTGTTATGACAGTGGCAACTAAGGGAATTCCTTTGGCTTATGCCGTAGCAAGTCATTTAAATGTGCCGGTTGTTATCGTGCGCAGAGATAATAAAGTAACTGAGGGTTCAACTGTAAGTATTAACTACGTGTCTGGATCAACCGGAAGAATTCAAACGATGGTTCTGTCCAAACGTAGCATGGAGCAGGGAGCTAACGTTTTAATTGTTGATGATTTTATGAAAGCAGGCGGAACGGTTAACGGAATGATTAGTATGTTGAATGAGTTTAATGCTAATTTAGCTGGAATTGCCGTACTGGTGGAAGCTGAAAAAATCGAAGAGAGACTAGTGGACGATTATTTATCCTTAGTAAAGCTTTCGGATGTAGATGTAAAAGAAAAGCAAATTCAAGTGAATGAAGGAAATTATTTTTTACATAAACAGGAGGAATTAGTATGAAAGTAGTTCAAACAAATGAAGCACCTGCAGCTATCGGGCCATATTCTCAAGGTATCGTTGTAAACAATATGTTTTATAGCTCTGGTCAGATTCCTTTAACTGCCGATGGTGATTTACTTCAAGGAGATGTTAAAGAACAAACACATCAAGTATTTAAAAACTTACAGGCTGTCCTAAAAGAAGCAGGAGCAACGCTCGAAACGGTAGTAAAGGCAACTGTATTTATTAAGAACATGGATGAGTTTGCTGCAGTAAATGAAGTGTATGGTGAATATTTCTCTGTACATAAACCAGCTCGTTCTTGTGTGGAAGTAGCAAGATTGCCGAAGGATGTATTAGTAGAAATCGAAGTAATTGCACTCGTCAAATAAGACGAGTGTTTTTTTTATTAGCTTGATTCTTAATAAATTACAAAAAGTTCACGATTTAGACTAATTTTTCAAAAAAAAATGAATTTAAAGAAGGAGATATGAAAAATTTGTTGAATATGTAAACGTAGATTATATCTAATTGTGCAAAGGTGGTGAACAGGATGGAAGTAACAGACGTAAGATTACGCCGCGTTAATACAGACGGACGTATGAGAGCAATCGCATCCATTACGCTTGATAATGAGTTTGTTGTTCACGATATCCGCGTGATAGACGGAAATAACGGATTATTCGTTGCTATGCCTAGTAAACGCACACCAGATGGAGAGTTTCGCGATATCGCTCATCCGATCAATTCAGGTACACGTGGGAAGATTCAAGAAGCAGTTTTAGCTGAGTACCACCGTTTAGGTGAATTAGAAGTTGAATTTGAAGAAGCCGGTGCTTCCTAAAAAAATAAACAACAAGGGCCTACTTCCTAAGGGTAAGGCTCTTTTTTATGGCTTCTAAACCCATATGTTCTCTCCTACATACTACTACCCATAAAAATAAACGGTTAAACCTTCCTTAATGTTAAAATCATGCAGTTTTCTATCAGTTCTTGAAATATACGTGTATTTAAGATATATTCTTAATGGATAAAAAGGTATATTGGAGGCCTGTAAATGTCGAATCGGTATGCGGTAGTATTAGCCGCAGGTCAAGGAACTAGGATGAAATCAAAACTGTACAAAGTTCTCCATCCTGTTGGTGGTAAGCCTATGGTGCAGCATGTAATCGATCATGTGAAAAAGCTTAATATAAACAGCATTGTAACAGTTATTGGACACGGAGCGGAACTTGTAAAAGCACAGCTAGGCGAAGAGAGTAGCTATGTGCTTCAAGAGCAACAGCTTGGAACAGCACATGCTGTTATGCAAGCAAGGGATATACTAAAGGATAAAGAAGGCATTACCATTGTTGTATGTGGCGACACACCTTTAATTAAGGCAACGACGATGGAAGCATTGTTTAAGCATCATGAAGAGACTTCTGCTAAAGCAACGATTTTAACAGCGTGGACAAATGACCCTACAGGCTATGGACGTATTATTAGAAATGAAGATGGATCGGTTGAAAAAATTGTTGAGCATAAAGATGCAACGAATGAAGAACGCTTAGTTAAAGAGATTAATACGGGAACATATTGCTTTGATAATAAAGCCCTCTTTGACGCCCTATCAAAGGTTTCAAATGATAATGTTCAAGGAGAGTACTATTTACCAGATGTGATTGAAATTCTAAAAAATGCTGGTGAGATAGTAACAGCATATCAAACAGAAGATTTTGAAGAAACATTGGGTGTTAATGACCGAGTAGCATTAGCTGAAGCGGAACGTATCTTTAAAGAGCGTACAAATGAGTGGCATATGCGTAACGGTGTTACAATAATTGATCCTTCAAGTACATATATTGGTCCGGATGTAGAGATTGGTCAAGATACCATTCTTTACCCTGGAACGATATTATCTGGTGGAACAGTTATTGGTGAGGATTGCATAATTGGTCCACAAACTGAAATCCACAATTGTAAAATTGGCAAAGGAACGGCTATCCGTCAGTCAGCCGCTTACGATAGTGAAATTGGTAATGAGGTTGCCATTGGTCCGTTTGCGCACATAAGACCTCAATCGAATATTCATGATGATGTGAAAATTGGAAACTTTGTTGAAATCAAGAAAGCTGTATTTGGCAAAGGAAGTAAGGCTTCCCATCTGAGCTATATTGGAGATGCAGAAGTTGGTAGCAATGTAAACATTGGTTGTGGATCGATTACGGTGAACTATGATGGGAAAAATAAGTACTTAACAACAATTGAAGACAATGTATTTATAGGTTGTAATTCAAATCTTGTAGCTCCTGTTAGAGTTGGAGAAGGAGCGTATGTAGCAGCTGGGTCAACCATCACGAAAGATGTCCCTGGAGAAGCACTTGCTATAGCTAGAGCAAAACAAGTAAACAAAGAAGATTATGTTTCGAAATTAAATAGCATAAAGAAATAAGCAATCGGAGGTCCATCATGTCAAATCAGTATTTAGATCCAAATTTAAAGGTGTTTACTCTTAATTCTAATCCAGCGTTAGCAGCAGAAATTGCAAAGGTCATTGGTGTAGAATTAGGGAAATGTTCAGTAACTCGTTTTAGCGATGGGGAAATCCAAATCAATATTGAAGAAAGTATCCGTGGCTGTGATGTGTTTATTATCCAATCCACAAGCTCACCGGTTAATGAGCATTTGATGGAGTTATTGATTATGATTGATGCACTTAAGAGAGCATCTGCAAAATCAATTGGTATCGTAATGCCTTATTACGGGTATGCACGTCAAGACCGTAAAGCTAGAGCTCGTGAACCAATTACAGCTAAACTGGCAGCGAATTTACTTGAAACTGCGGGAGCTACTCGTGTGATTACATTGGACCTACATGCACCACAAATCCAAGGTTTCTTTGATATTCCAATTGACCACCTTATGGGTGTTCCAATTCTATCTCAATACTTTAGCAAGAAGGATCTAAGTGGTGACATCGTAGTTGTTTCACCAGATCATGGTGGGGTAACCAGAGCGCGTAAAATGGCGGAAAGACTTAAAGCACCAATTGCAATTATTGATAAGCGTCGACCTAGACCAAATGTTGCTGAGGTAATGAATATTGTTGGTAATATCGAAGGAAAGACAGCTATTTTAATCGACGATATTATTGATACAGCTGGTACGATTACACTTGCTGCTAATGCACTTGTTGAAAATGGTGCGGCTGAAGTGTACGCATGCTGTACACATGCAGTACTATCTGGTCCTGCCATTGAAAGAATTGAAAACTCAAAAATTAAAGAGCTTGTTGTAACAAACTCAATTGCGTTATCTGAAGAGAAAAAAGCGTCTAAGAAGATCAAGGAACTTTCCGTTGCTGAGCTTTTAGGAGAGGCTATTATCCGTGTTCACGAAGAACAATCTGTAAGTATTTTGTTTGATTAATAAAAGATGAGGCTTGCTTTTAATGCAAGCCTCATTGTTTAGGTTAAATTAAAAATTTCTACGTTTAGACTTTCCTGTTTAAGGGCATTTTTTATAAAGAGACCTTAATATTGGAAGGAGAAAACGACTTTGACTACCCAATTACATGCACATGAACGTGAGGATTTCCGTCAATCCACTTTGTCCATTATGCGTCACGAAGGACAAGTGCCAGCAGTAGTATATGGCACAAATGTAGATAGCAAAGCGCTATATATAAATGCTAGTGATTTCCTTAAAACAATTCGAGAAGTGGGCAGAAATGGTGTGATTTCTCTTGATCTTGATGGAGAAACATACGATGTCATTTTATCGGATTATCAAATGGATCCAATAAAGAAGGAAATACTACACGCTGATTTTCTCGCTGTGGATATGTCAAAAGAAATACAAGTAAACGTTCGTGTTACACTTGTAGGTGAGGCTGCAGGGGTGAAAGATGGTGGAGTTCTCCAACAACCTTTACATGAAGTAAGCATTACAGCCACACCAGCGGATATTCCACAAGTTATTGAGGTAGATGTTAGCAATCTTCAAGTTGGAGAGACAATGTCTATTGCAGATATTCAAGGACGTACGTCTTACCATATTAACAATGAAGACGAAGAGACCATCGTGTCTATTCTCCCTCCTAGACAAGAAAAGGAAATTAGTACTGGTGAAGAACAAGAACCAGGAATTCCTGAAAATCTAGAAGGAAGAGAGACAGGGGCTGTCGAATAATTAAACATAACAAAGCAATCACTAAAGGGACTGACCATATTCGTTTGGCCAGCCCCTTTTGATGTTGTAAGAGGTGAAACATGAAACTATTTATCGGTTTAGGCAACCCAGGAAAACAGTATGATCAAACAAGACATAATGTAGGATTTGAAGTCATTGATCATTTATCTAATGAATGGAATATAAAGCTTGATCAATCGAAATTTAAAGGAATCTATGGTGTGGGTTATGTAAATGGGGAAAAAGTTTTTCTACTAAAGCCATTAACTTATATGAATTTGTCGGGAGAGTCTATCCGTCCGTTAATGGATTACTTTAATATATCGATTGAAGATATCGTTGTTATATATGATGATCTTGACCTGCCAGTAGGGAAGCTACGTTTAAGAGAGAAAGGCAGTGCTGGTGGTCATAACGGCATAAAGTCGTCTATCGCTCATCTAGGAACACAAGAGTTTAAACGTATACGTGTGGGAGTTGGAAGGCCAACAAATGGGATGAGTATTAGTGACTATGTCCTTAGTAGATTTACAAAGGAAGAGCAAGAAACCATTAACCTCATAGTGAGAAAATCCGGGGAAGCATGCATGGATTGGCTAAAGGACCCTTTCTTGCAAGTAATGAACCATTATAATCAATAATTGTAAGGAAAAATGAATCTTCGGTTATCATTGTTGCGTGGATTACATATCGTATATAAGTAATGAGTGAATAAAGTCTGTCCTAAAAGGTCAATACTAAGCTTAATGAATTGTTTACTAGGAGGGACAGGCATGGCCATTCATTACCATTGCCGACACTGCGGACATACAATGGGCACCATTGAACAAACTACTTTAGAGTCTGAAAGATTAGGACTTCACATGCTGAATGGTGAAGAGCGACTTGATATGGTAAGGTATGATACAGAGGGAAATATGCATATTAAATCGATTTGTGAGGATTGTCAGGAATTGCTAGAAAGAAATCCAGACTTTCATGAACAAGACTATCTAATTCAGTAAAACGCTTTGGAGAAACATCCAAAGCATTTTTCTGTTTTTATATTACATACATGTGTAGGTATTGGGAGGAGGGCATATATGTTAGCAATTAAGCAACTTTTCAGTGAACTAGATGATACAAAATCTGTCCTTTCTGGAATTGAAGAAGGCATTACTGAACAGCTGATTGCGGGGCTATCAGGTTCTGCAAGAACAGTATTTTTGGCATCGATATATGAACGTATGAAAAAGCCAATGCTTATCGTTACTCATAATCTGTTACAAGCGCAAAAGCTATACGATGATTTAATTCAATTGGTCGAGGTAGATGAGGTCTTCCTATATCCAGCTAATGAACTAATAGCAGCCGAGATGAGTATTGCTAGTCCAGAATTAAAGGCGCAGAGAATAGAGGCTTTGAATTATTTAAGCAGCAATGCAGGGGGAATCATTATTGCTCCAATTGCTGGAGTTAGAAAATATCTTCCGCCACTCGAGCTATGGAAATCTAAGCAATATTCGATTTCCATAGGGCAGGATATCGAGCTAGGTGAACTTAGTCTTCAGCTTGTGAAAATGGGCTACGCCAGATCTGAAATGGTTGCAGCACCTGGTGAATTTAGTGTACGTGGGGGAATATTAGATATTTATCCGCTGACGGAAGCGGACCCGATTCGGGTAGAGTTTTTTGATACAGAAGTAGATTCTATCCGCACGTTCTCATTGGAAGATCAACGCTCAAAGGAAAAGTTGTCTACGGTTTTTATTGGGCCAGCAACGGAATCTCCATTAGATGATTCCCATTTTCCAATAATCGCTCAACGACTTGAAGAGCACCTAGCTAAGAGCTTGAAAAAGCTGAAGGATGAGAAAGTAAAAACTTTATTGTCTCAAAATATAGGCTATGAGATCGAACAACTAAAGAATGGTCAAAGGCCAGAGCAGTTATTTAAGTATTTATCTTTCGCCTATGAAAAGTCTAACAGTCTATTAGACTATTTGCCGAAAAACGGTCTTATTTTTGTAGATGAAATTAGTAGAGTTCAGGAAATGAGCGATTCTTTGGATAAAGAGGAAGCAGAATGGTATACAAGCCTTCTAGGGGAAGGAAAGATTGTTCATGATATTCTTGTGTCTCACCATCTGAATGGAATGCTACAAAAATCAAATAAATTAATTGTCTATATGTCACTTTTCCTACGACATGTTCCCAATACGAACCCTCAGAACATTATTAATGTCACTTGTAAGCAAATGCAGAATTTCCATGGGCAGATGAATGTATTAAAAGGGGAAATTGAGCGTTGGAAAAAAGGAAAGTATTCGGTCATTTTTTTAGGAGAAGATAGTGAGAAAAGTAAGAAACTAGAAAGAGTATTAGAAGACTATGAAATTGAGGCAGTTGTTGCAAACCAAAAGCAGGATATTTTAAAAGGTAAAGTCCAAATCATGCAAGGTGGGTTACAAACAGGCTTTGAGTTACCAATACAGAAAATTGTTGTTATAACAGAGGAAGAACTTTTTAATAAACGTTCGAAGAAAACAACAAGAAGGCAAAAGTTATCTAATGCTGAGAGGATTAAAAGTTACTCAGAATTAAAAGTGGGCGACTATGTTGTTCACGTGAATCATGGGATAGGGAAGTATCTAGGGATAGAAACGCTCGTCATTAACGGAGTGCATAAGGATTATTTACACATTCGCTATCAAGGAACCGATAAGTTATATGTTCCTGTAGAGCAAATTGATTTGGTTCAAAAATATGTGGGATCTGAGGGCAAAGAGCCGAAAATTTATAAGCTTGGTGGGAATGACTGGAAACGTGTGAAAACGAAGGTTCAGTCATCTGTTCAAGATATTGCTGATGATCTTATTAAGCTTTATGCAGAAAGAGAAGCTTCTGTCGGCTACGCTTTTAATCCTGATGGAGATATGCAGAGGGAGTTTGAATCAGCATTTCCATACCAAGAGACCGAGGATCAATTGCGTTCTATCCAGGAAATTAAAAAAGATATGGAAAGAGAACGTCCGATGGATCGACTGCTGTGTGGGGATGTGGGATACGGAAAGACAGAGGTTGCCATTCGTGCTGCGTTTAAAGCAATTGCAGATGGTAAGCAGGTTGCTTTGCTCGTCCCAACTACGATCTTAGCTCAGCAACACTATGAGACCATGAGGGAACGTTTTCAAGATTATCCAATTAATATTGGTCTACTAAGTCGTTTTAGAAGCAGAAAGCAGCAGAATGAGACTATTAATGGCTTAAAGACGGGTACGGTAGATGTGGTGGTAGGAACTCATCGTATTCTTTCTAAAGACATTACGTATCGGGATTTAGGGCTGTTGATTATTGATGAGGAACAGCGTTTTGGAGTCACACATAAGGAAAAGATTAAGCAGTTAAAAACAAATGTGGATGTGCTCACGTTAACGGCTACTCCGATCCCGAGAACTCTTCATATGTCGATGCTTGGAGTAAGGGATTTATCGGTAATTGAGACTCCTCCGGAGAACCGTTTCCCGGTTCAAACCTATGTGATGGAGTATAACGGTGGATTGGTAAAAGAAGCGATTGAAAGGGAGTTAGCACGTGGTGGGCAAGTTTATTTCCTTTACAATCGAGTGGAGGATATTGAAAGAAAAGCAGAAGAAATCAGAGCGCTTGTGCCAGATGCACGTGTGACGTACGCGCACGGGAAAATGACAGAGAATGAGCTTGAGTCCGTTATGCTTGGGTTTTTAGAAGGAGAATCGGATGTACTTGTTAGTACGACCATTATTGAAACAGGTGTAGATATTCCTAATGTAAATACATTGATTGTGTTCGATGCTGACCGTATGGGGCTTTCTCAGTTGTATCAGCTAAGAGGACGTGTAGGACGATCCAATCGAGTGGCATACGCCTACTTTACCTATAGAAAAGATAAGGTTCTAACAGAAGTTGCAGAAAAAAGACTTCAGGCTATTAAAGAATTTACCGAGCTTGGTTCAGGTTTCAAAATAGCCATGCGTGACTTATCTATTCGTGGGGCTGGAAATCTATTAGGTGCAGAGCAGCATGGATTTATTGATTCTGTCGGATTTGACCTATATTCTCAAATGCTTAAGGAAGCAATAGAGGAAAGAAAAGTTGGTATTGATAAAGAAGTGGTTATTAAGCCTGTTGAGATTGATGTGGAGGTAGATGCATATATACCAGACACATACATTCGTGATGGAAATCAAAAAATTGAAATGTATAAGCGGTTCCGTGGACTATTAACTCTTGAAGATGTACAAGAGCTTCAAGAGGAGATGATCGATCGGTTCGGTGAATTCCCTGATGAAGTGGCTTACCTGTTCCAATTATCTGAGTTAAAGGTCTATGCAAGAATGGCTGGTGTTGAGACAATTAAGCAAAGTAAAAATGAAATTAATATTATTGTCTCTGAAGAGGATAGTTCTCAAATAGATGGTCAAAAAATATTTGAGGTAAGCAGTCAATTTGGCCGTATGGTTGGACTTGGAATGGACGGAAGTAAATTAAAGATGGTTCTTCATATTAAGGGAGTTGGGTTAGATCAGTGGCTAGACGCTGCTTTCAAGATGATGAAAGGTCTTCATAATGCAAGGAAGGATCTAGGAAGTATTGTCTCTTAAGAGATAAATAGCATAGTAAAATGTTTAATTGCAATGGTAAGGGGGAAGTAAAAATAAACCGGTATATTTATCCATTATTGTTAAATTTAACATTTTAGAGAAAAAACTATGTAAGTGTATAGAACTTTCCATATGAAAGATACTAAGTTCAAACAATGGCAATCATTTCACAACGTAGAGAGATGGATGCCAATCGTTTAAATCATCAGATGAAAGTGAGGCAACGTTGGATGAAAGCAACTGGTATTGTTCGTCGAATCGATGATTTGGGTCGTGTCGTCATTCCTAAAGAAATCCGCAGAACTCTTCGAATTCGTGAGGGAGACCCGTTAGAAATTTTCGTAGACCGCGATGGAGAGGTGATCTTAAAGAAGTATTCTCCAATCAGCGAGTTAAGTGACTTTGCAAAGGAATATGCAGAGGCTCTATACGATAGCTTAGGAAATCCCATCTTAATTTGTGACAGAGATGCTTACATAGCTGTTGCAGGTAGCTCAAAGAAGGACTATTTAAATAAGAATATTAGTGATCTTGTTGAAAAGACAATGGAAGACAGAACCTCGGTCATCATTACTCAACAGGGTGAAGTGGCATTAATCGATGGAATTGATGAAACCATTTCTTCATACACCGTCGGTCCAATTATTGCAAACGGTGATCCTATCGGTGCTGTTATCATCTTCTCGAAAGAATCCACAATCGGTGAAGTAGAGCGTAAAGCTGTAGAAACAGCTGCTGGATTCCTTGCAAGACAAATGGAGTCATAAAGATTAAATGGAAAGGGGTAGCAATCAGCTACCTCTTTTTCCGTCTTATCATGTATGCATGTCTCCGATGTGCTATAATAACTCCGAATTACATAAATTGGGGGTGAGGGTGATTAAACCCCATAAAGAGTCACATACCATACTAAAGGGAACCTTACTTCTTACTGTTTCTGCACTTATTATCAAAGTGCTAAGTGCGTTTTATCGAATTCCCTTCCAAAACCTAGTTGGGGACGTAGGATTTTATATCTATCAACAAGCCTATCCCTTCTACGGAATGGCATTGGTGTTATGTACATACGGCTTTCCTGTTATTATATCTAAACTTTATATCGAAAAAATGAGCGTAAAAGACGTTCAAGGAGCAAAGAAGCTAATTGTTACCTCCTCTTTTCTTTTATCTTTGATTGGAGTCATCCTATTTGTAGCTTTATTTTACGGTGCTCCCTATATAGCCTCTTTTATGCAAGACCCACATATTGCCCTTCTGTTACAGGCCATTTCATTTATCTTTCTTTTATTCCCGGTTCTGTCTATTTTAAGAGGGGTTTTCCAGGGAAGTGGTGATATGAAGCCAACGGCAATTTCACAAGTAAGTGAACAATTTATACGAGTCAGCACCATTCTTATGATTGCCTTCGCCCTAAGGAATGAAGATCTTTATACAGTGGGAGCAGGGGCAATGTTCGGTTCCATTGTCGGAGGGTTAGTAGCAGTGTCCGTATTGCTTTTCTATTTTAAAAAAAGGCAAAAGGATCTCCCGGTGTTTTTCCAAAAAACATCACTTCCATCATGGTATGAAGCAAAGGGACTAATAAAATTACTATGTATTCAAGGATTTGCTATCAGTGTAAGTAGTATGCTTCTCTTGTTTATTCAACTGGCAGATTCTCTGAACCTCTATTCTTTATTATTAAAAATCATGACAAATGAACATGCTGCAAAGGAAATTAAGGGAATATATGATCGAGGAGTTCCTCTTATTCAACTCGGAACAGTAGTAGCTACATCAATGTCCTTATCTCTTGTCCCAATCATCTCTAGTGAAAAAGTGAAAATGAATATGAGGGTGCTACATGATCGGATCCGTTTATCTTTACTTATTAGTATAATGGTTGGAATTGGAGCAAGTATTGGTCTTCTTTCCATTATTGAGCCGACCAATATCTTTTTATTTCAGAATAGCGAAGGATCATCTATTCTTGCCATGCAAAGCACCATTATTCTTTTAAGTTCACTAATTATCACTTTATGTGCCGTACTTCAAGGACTGGGGCAAATCGTATTCCCTGCGATAACAATTGTACTTGGCTGTTTGTTAAAATATTTATTTAATATGTATTTCGTGCCCCTATTTGGAGCTTATGGTGCGGTCTTTGCTTCCGTCATATCACTTGTGATCATCAGCATCCTTTTGTTTATGGTTCTCCTAACAAGGGTAAAGGGAGAGATTATAAAAGGGAAAGAGTTAATAAAGGTTGCAGTGGCTGCTTTAATTATGTTTCTGATATTAAAAGGGTATCAGTGGCTTATTGATCATTTCCTTATTGAACCGAGTCGATTAGTGGCCGGGTTAGAAGCAATGGTTGGAGTTATATTAGGTGGTCTAAGCTACTTAATTGTTATATTAAGATTACATACATTTAAAGAGAGTGAATTGAGTTTACTGCCTCTTGGAAGCAAACTAATACAATTACTCCCGAAAAAAAATAGGAGTTGATGAATTTGAATCAAATTCAGATCGTTGGTCTGGGTGCAGGTGATATGGATCAGCTGCCAATGGGCATATATAAAATTTTAAAACAAAGTGAGAGAGTATATCTTCGAACGAAAGAACATCCTGTAGTGGAACAGTTAGTTAGAGAAGAAGATTTTCAGTTTTCTTCATATGATCATATATACGAAGCAAAAGAAACATTTGATGAGGTTTATGCGTCTATATGTGATGATCTTATCTCAAAAGCCCATGTGGAGTCACTAGTGTATGCTGTTCCTGGACATCCACTGGTTGCCGAGCGTACGGTTCAAATCCTGTTAGAAAAAGCGAATGAGCTACAGGTAGAGATTGAGGTTATTGGAGGTCAAAGTTTTTTAGATCCTTTGTTTCAGGCAGTAAAAATCGACCCCATTGAGGGATTCCAACTTTTAGATGGAACAAATCTGAAACGTGATGAACTTTATATGAATCAGCATCTGATTATTGGGCAGGTATATGACACGTTCATTGCCTCAGAAGTGAAACTAACATTAATGGAAAAATACCCTTTTGACCATGTTGTGGCCATTGTAACAGCAGCAGGTACATCCAAAGAACAAGTCAAAAAGGTTCCGTTGCATGAGCTTGACCGGGAAGTGACATTAAATAACTTAACCTCAGTATATGTTCCACCTGTTCAAAAAGAAGAGTTATCTTATAAGGAGTTTTCTAAGCTTAGAAAGATTATTGCTGAACTTCGTGGACCAAATGGCTGTCCGTGGGATAAAAAGCAAACACACCAATCCTTAAAAAAGTATCTTATCGAAGAGTCGTATGAGTTAATTGAAGCAATTGATGAAGATGATATTGACCATATGATTGAAGAGCTGGGAGACGTGCTACTTCAAGTGATGCTACATGCGCAGATTGGAGAAGATGAAGGATATTTCTCTATTGATGAAGTAATTGAAGGGATATCGGGAAAAATGGTCAGAAGGCATCCGCATGTATTTGGTGATGTAACCGCGGAAACGGCTGAAGATGTATTGAAGAATTGGCAAGAGATTAAAGTGGAGGAAAAAGGAGAACAAAAAGTTTCTATTCTTGATGGTGTAGGTACCCATTTACCTAATTTAATACGTGCTTATGAACTGCAAAAAAAGGCGGCAAAAGTTGGCTTTGATTGGGAAAATGTAGTACAAGCATGGGAAAAGGTAAAGGAAGAACTACTTGAGTTTGAGGAAGAACTCGCCAAGGAGACACATACAGACGACTTACAGAAGGAATTGGGAGATATCTTGTTCGCTCTGGTCAATATTGCTCGGTTCCTAGAAATTCAACCTGAAGAGGCATTATTTCAAACAAATCAAAAGTTCTTGCGGCGCTTTGCTTTTATAGAGACTAAGGTACTTGCTAGTGGGAAAGGTTTTGATGAATTTACATTAGAAGAGCTTGATCAGTTCTGGAATGAGGCAAAAAAAGAAGAGTGATGAGGAGGAGTTTTATATGAGATTAGATAAATTTTTAAAAGTCTCACGTCTTATTAAAAGAAGAACACTTGCGAAAGAGGTTAGTGACCAAGGAAGAATTACGATAAATGGCCTACAGGCAAAAGCAAGCTCAACCGTAAAAGTTGGAGATGAGCTGGCTGTCCGATTTGGACAAAAGATCGTAACGGTAAAAATCGAAAAGCTTCAAGAAACGTCCAGAAAAGAGGAAGCGGCAGATATGTATAGTCTCGTTAAGGAAGAAAAGGTTGAAGAAGCCGTAGAATAGCTAGCTAGATGAGGAATCGTCCACGTATGTTTCTGTTCTAATTGAATCATCCCCTTCATACATATGTACAAAAGGTTGTACAAAGTGATTGTGAGGGATGAGAGAATGAGCCAATACTATGACACAAATACTTCTTCAAAGGGGTCTACGTTACCAGATCATGATGTCATTATGAGGGGACGTAGACTTTTAGACATCACAGGTGTGAAACAAGTTGAAAGTTTTGATAATGAAGAGTTTCTGCTTGAAACCGTAATGGGCTTTCTTGCTATTAAGGGTCAGAATCTGCAGATGAAAAACCTAGATGTTGATAAAGGGATTGTATCCATTAAAGGGAAAGTTTTTGATCTTGTGTATTTAGATGATCAGCATGGGGAGAAGGCTAAAGGTTTCTTTAGCAAGTTATTCCGATGACACTTACCACACAATTTTTAACAATGATTTCCATGGCGGCCATGGGAAGCTATCTAGGTGCTGCAATTGATACGTATAATCGTTTCTTATTTCGATCAAAAAGAAAGTCTTGGCTTGTATTTTTAAACGACATTTTCTTTTGGATTCTACAGGGATTGATTTTTTTCTACGTATTATTTGTTATTAACCAAGGAGAATTAAGGTTTTATATTTTCTTGGCCATTCTCTGTGGGTTTGCTGCTTACCAAAGTCTCTTAAAGCGTGGGTACGCAAGAGTTTTAGAGATTATCATAACCATGATAATCTCTATTTATCGGTATGCTGTTAAAATATTCCTTATGCTTATTTATAGGCCAATTGTCTCTCTCTTGCTAGGTTGTGTAAGTCTAGTTACAATGATAGGAAAGGGACTATTCGCGCTTGTAAAGTGGGCAATCCAGGTCATTTGGATGATAATAAAACTTGTACTTACCCCTGTCAAATGGCTCTTGATATTATTTTGGAATTTATTGCCGAAACATATTAAAAAAACCGTCGAGAAGTTATATAATAAGTTAGCAGGATATTATCAACGAATAAAGAATACCATTAATAACGTTCTTTCTAGGTGGAGAAAGGACAAAGAGTAAGGAGGGAACGCCGAGGTGAGTGTTGTCAGAAAACGCAATATAACAAAAATACCTTCACAATATGTGGAGCATCAGGAAATGGCAGTGATTCAAAATGCAAGAAAAAGAACTCTGCTTATAAGAAGGCTAACTGTTTTTATTGTAATTGTAGGATTAGCAGCATACTTTATTGTATCTACACTCCTTAGGCAATCCGCGACTCTTGAGGCAATGAAGGAAGAAAAGCAAAAGGCAGACCAGGAATTAGTCGCCTTAAAAAAGGATGAAACCATCCTTAAAGAGGAAATCATTAAGCTAAATGATGAAGAATATATCGCTAAATTAGCAAGAAAGGATTTCTTTCTTTCCAATAGTAACGAGATAATTTTCAACCTCCCAGAGGAAAAAAAAGACAAGGAAAAATGAACCGGTAACTCGGCTTATTGACACGCTTTTTTTCCTTTCTGTATAATATATATAAAGTATGATTTTTTATATTCTTAAGGAGGAACATTCTTTTTATGTCAATCGAAGTAGGCAGCAAGTTACAAGGAAAGGTAACAGGCATTACTAATTTTGGAGCTTTTGTAGAGCTACCGGAAGGATCAACAGGTCTTGTTCACATTAGTGAAGTTGCAGATAATTATGTTAAAGACATTAACGACCATCTTAAAGTTGGTGACCAAGTTGAAGTAAAAGTTATCAATGTTGAGAAAGATGGAAAGATCGGTTTATCAATTAAAAAAGCTGTAGATCGACCTGAGAGACCTGAACGCAGCTCTCGTCCAGAAAGATCGGAAAGACCACCATATCGTGGTGGCGGAAATGATTCAAGAGGAGCAGGACGTCCTCGTCAAGGGAAAGCCAATGATAGAATGCCTCCTAAAGAGAATTTTGAATCTAAAATGGCTCGTTTCTTAAAAGATAGTGAAGATCGACTGTCTTCTCTTAAGCGCAATACAGAATCTAAGCGTGGCGGAAGAGGAGCTAGAAGAGGGTAACTTGCTGCTTATACATTAATAAATATGAAGGCAAGCCGAAAAACGGCTTGCCTTTTTGTATGAACTCATATTTTTCTATAAAAATAACTATTTTTATTCCTTTAATTTCTACAAAAACCCCTTTCTTTTTGGAAGGGGTTTTTGCTTCCGAAGTTATGAATATAGTTCCGAAAGCGATGAAATATATAGAATCTTGTCACGTTATTGAATAAGTTTTGAATTAATCCAAGAATTACGTCGAAGGAAAATTGGAATATGTTGAGTAATTTTGACAAAATTTTGAACTTATGTTTTTTATAATGCTTGCAACGAAACAAAAATGGGGTGTAAAAATTATGGAAAAGGTAGAAAGGAATATTATTGATCCTGTCGGTGATGTCAATTTTAATAAACATAAGATCGAGTTTGGAAATATGTTGGACAAGCTACAAGCAAAGGTAGAGACGTTTTTCGTAAAGAAAGGAATTCTTCTACTACTCATCGGATTTTTGCTTGGACGAGCGCTTATATTGGCTAAACTAACGCCTTTTGCCCTTCCTTTTTTTGCGGCTGTTTATTTCGTGAAAAAGGACAAAGCTCCTCTTGCTTTAATCGGATTAGTAGCTGGTGCAGCAACCCTTTCAATTGTGAATTCCGCATTTGCTTTTTGCACAGCTTTTCTCTTTTTATTTGCCTTTCGTCTAACGAAAAAATGGCTAAAAACAGAAGTTCGTGCAATCCCCTTTTATGTATTCTTCACTTTGGGTATTGGTGAGATTGGAAAAAGCTATCTAACAACAGGCAATGTATCACTTTACGATGGAATGATGGCAGGGGTTGAGGCTAGCCTTGGCTTTATACTAACCCTAATTTTCCTTCAAAGTATCCCTCTTCTTTCAATAAGTAAAAGAAGACAAACGTTAAAAACTGAAGAAATCGTTTGTCTAATTATTATGCTGGCATCTATTATGACAGGAACCATTGGTTGGTCATTGTATGATTTATCTATTGAACATATTATGTCAAGGTATCTAGTATTAGTATTCTCCTTTGTTGCAGGGGCGACCGTAGGTTCTACTGTCGGAGTGGTGACGGGATTAATATTCAGTCTTGCGAACATTACTAGTTTCTATCATATGAGTTTACTAGCCTTTTCTGGGCTATTAGGAGGGCTCTTAAAAGAAGGGAAAAAAATAGGGGTAGCTGTTGGTTTATTAATAGCCACTTTATTAATTGGTATGTATGGTGAGGGTGGTGGCTCACTTTATAAAACCCTCTTAGAAACATCTGCTGCGATTCTATTATTTATACTGACACCTCAAGCACTAACATCTAAGCTGGCCAAACATATTCCTGGAACACCTGAGTATTCTGCTGAGCAACAGCAGTATATGAGAAAAATGAGGGATGTAACTGCACAAAGAGTAGAACAATTCTCTTCTGTCTTTCAAGCTTTGTCAGACAGTTTTTCATCATTAGATGAAAGTGGAGAAATAGACAAAGATAGAGAACTTGACTTTTTCCTTGGAAACGTA
Organism: Robertmurraya korlensis; assembly: GCF_023715225.1. Lineage (GTDB taxonomy): Bacteria > Bacillota > Bacilli > Bacillales > Cytobacillaceae > Robertmurraya_A. The sequence goes on along the minus strand of NZ_JAMBNS010000021.1, from coordinate 18,945 downwards.
ACAGAAAAGACCTGTCAAACTTGCTTTAAAAAGGAGAATTGCTGGTCCAGAAACTTTAATACAACTTATGAATATATGAAGGATATTATGAATGAAATGGATCAAAACTCTGGTGTTGTGCCATTGAAGCTTTCACGAGACTGGGAGAAACATTGCACAAAGTCCAAAAAGGTAGTTGATGCGATTCAACAGGAGCTAACCTTTTACCAAGCGAATCAAAAGCTAAAGAAGCAAGTGCAGGAAAGTAGAAGACTAGTAGCTGATCAACTCCTGGGTGTTTCAACCGTTATGGGGAACTTTGCAAAGGAAATTCAAAGGGAAAGAGATAATCATTATAAGCAAGAAGAGCTTATACTTGAAGCCTTACGAGAGTATGGTGTTCATATTGAACATGTGGAGATCTACAGCCTTGAACAAGGAAATGTTGATATAGATATAACCATTCCCTATTGTAATGGCCATGGAGAATGTGAAAAGATCATCGCTCCTATGCTTTCAGACATATTAGGGGAAAACATCGTTGTAAATGCAGAAGAGTGCGCTTCCTATCCAAATGGTTATTGTCATGTAACGTTCCGTTCGGCGAAGGCATTTACCATTGATACAGGAGTTGCTCATGCGGCAAAGGATGGGGGCTTTGTATCAGGTGATAGTTATTCAACGATTGAGCTTGGTGGTGGTAAGCATGCTGTTGCCATTAGCGATGGAATGGGAAATGGGGAAAGAGCCCATATTGAAAGTCAGGAAACTCTTCAGCTTCTACAAAAAATCCTCCAATCAGGGATTGAAGAGAAGGTGGCGATAAAGTCAGTTAATTCGGTCTTATCACTGCGCACAACGGATGAAATATTCTCGACCTTAGACTTAGCGATGATTGATCTACAAAATGCTGCTGTACGATTCTTGAAAATTGGTTCAACACCAAGTTTTATTAAGAGGGGGAATTCCGTTATTAAAATTCAAGCGAGTAATCTTCCAATGGGGATTATTCAGGAGTTTGATGTGGATGTGGTAAGCGAACAGTTAAAGGCAGGGGATCTCCTGATCATGATGAGTGATGGAGTATTTGAAGGGCCTAAGCATGTAGAAAACTACGATCTTTGGATGAAACGGAAAATTGGAGAGTTAGTAACAGATGATCCACAAGAGGTGGCGGATCTAATTATGGAAGAGGTGATTCGCTCTCGTTCAGGGTATATTGAAGATGATATGACAGTGGTTGTTTCAAAGATTAAACATAATACTCCGAAATGGTCCTCTATACCGGTAAATAAATATAAACAAAAAGCAAACTAGTTATTTTATACAGTAAAGAGAAAATATATGTATATTTCCTCTCCAACTAGTCGAAAATGTTATCAACATTTAGACGTGGAGGGGAATCGAATGAAAACTGGCACATTAAAACAAATTCTATTAATAACTGATGGATGCTCAAACCAAGGAGAGGACCCAATTGCTGTTTCAGCTCTTGCAAAAGAACAAGGGATCACTGTGAATGTTATAGGAGTAATGGAACAGGATGTTATTGATGATCAAGGATTAAGAGAAATTGAGAATATCGCATTATCTGGTGGAGGAGTAAGCCAAGTAGTCTATGCACAGCAACTTTCTCAAACCGTACAAATGGTTACAAGAAAGGCAATGACGCAAACACTTCAAGGAGTGGTAAACAAGGAACTACAGCAAATTTTAGGTGGTTCACAAACAGTAGAGGATTTACCTCCTGATAAACGGGGCGAAGTAATGGAGGTTGTTGATGAGCTTGGAGAAAAGGTAGAGCTAGAAGTGTTGATTCTTGTCGATACAAGTGCAAGTATGAAACATAAGCTTCCAACTGTTAAAGAGGCCATACTAGACCTATCGTTAAGCCTTAATGCTAGGTCAGGTGACAATCATTTTTCCGTTTTTGTATTTCCCGGGAAAAAGAATGATGTCGAAAAATTGCTGGATTGGACACCGAGGTTAGAATCATTAACTAGTATTTTCTCAAAACTTACAACAGGTGGAATTACACCTACTGGTCCCGCACTTCGTGAAGCACTGTCATCCTTTAAGAAAAAACGTTCGTTAAGGAGCCTAATTTCTCGTGATGATGAACAATACTTTGAAGAATCTGTCTAATATAACAGCAGGAACAATTGTTGAAGGGAAATGGCATAAGAATAGATATGTAATTGTTAAGGAGCTTGGGTACGGAGCAAATGGAATTGTGTATCTTGCTCAGTACTTAAATCAGTATGTAGCATTAAAGTTGAGTCATAATGGGATGTCAATTACTTCTGAGGTCAATGTCCTCAAATCCTTTGCGAAGGTCCAAGGGTCAACCCTAGGGCCTTCTTTGGTTGATGTGGATGATTGGATAAGGCCGTCAGGAAAAGTATCTTTTTATGCAATGGAATATATTAAAGGGCCAGATTTTTTAACATTTATACAACAAAAGGGGTCAGTATGGATTGAAGTTCTCGTGCTTCAGCTACTCTCCGATCTCCATTTATTACATATCAATGGGTGGACCTTTGGTGACTTAAAGCCAGAAAATTTAATCGTTACAGGACCACCATCGAAAATACGATGTATTGATGTTGGCGGTACAACCATTCAAGGTAGAGCAATTAAGGAATTCACTGAGTTTTATGATCGGGGCTATTGGGGACTAGGATCAAGAAAAGCAGATCCAGCTTATGATTTGTTTGCTGTTGCGATGATTATGATCAATACGGCTTATCCCAAGCGATTCGAGAAAACTTCAGGTGGTCTTAATCAGCTACAGATGATGATTAGACAAAAGTCTGAATTACAGAAATTTGAGCAAGTAATCATTCATGCGCTAAAAGGGAAATACCAATCAGCAATGGAAATGAGAAAAGCACTAATTGATGGTAATTATGCTCCCGCACAGCCCAATACATCGAAGGCATCCAAGGTACAACCCCAAAAGCAACGCTCCAAACCAGCTGTGCAGCAGCAAAGAAGTCAGGTTCAAAATCAAACAGGTCAAAGTCGTCAAATCATTGTAAAAAAGAAAAAGAAAAGGCATGCGCTAGAAACAACACTCATTGTAACGACACTGTCCTTTCTTTATTTCCTTTATATATATGGACAGTTATAAAAAAATCATAAATCACCTCCTTAGTTTTTGAAGGAATGTATAGAACATGGTAAGCTAAAGATAAGACGATGAAGTAAGGAAGAATCTCTCATGCTTGAACAAAAAGTAGAAGCTTTTCTAACTCGAAAACAAATAAACTTAATGGGCGCTAGCATTTTAGTTGGTGCTTCGGGAGGTCCCGATTCCCTCGCACTTCTACATTTCCTCTGGAGACGTCAGGAGCGTTACCAATTCAGACTTTTTGTTGCACATGTTGATCATATGTTTAGAGGAGGTGAGTCCGAGCGTGAAGCAAGGTTTGTTCAGTCCTTTTGTGAAGAAAGGAACATTCCTATAACTGTTCGTTCTATAAATGTACCATTGTACATGGAAGAAACAGGGTTAAGCTCCCAGGTAGCTGCTAGAGAATGCAGATACTCTTTTTTTCAAGAAACGATGAGAAGGGAAAACCTTCGCTATTTGATGCTCGGACATCACGGGGATGACCAAATGGAAACTGTTATAATGAGGTTAACAAGAGGAAGTTCAGGAAAAGCTAGAGTCGGTATCCCTTTTTCGAGACCCTTTGATAGAGGGACACTTCTAAGACCTTTTCTTTGCGTCTCTAAACAAGAAATAGAAGAATACTGCCAAAGACATATGCTAGATCCAAGAAGAGACCCTAGTAATGACAGTGACAAATATAGTAGAAATCGATTTCGCCACACTATCCTTCCATTTTTGAAGGCTGAAAATCCTAGGGTACATGAACATTTTCAAAGATTTAGTGAGGAATTGGAAGAAACAGAACGCTTTTTGGAGGATATGGCAAACCAGCAATTAACAAAGGTTATGAAATTTCAAAGTGAAGAAAAAATTGTTATTGACATTCAAACCTTGTGCTCAATGCCAATGCCTTTACAAAGAAGAGTGATTAAACTAATATTAAACTATCTTTATAAGCATCAACCAGCTTCCCTTTCTGCTGTTCATATCGAACAGATCTTTTCTCTTATCAATAACCCTCAGCCCTCTGGTGTGATTGATTTACCTGAAAAATTAAAGGTAACTCGTTCGTATGGAGAGTTGCAACTTCAATTTCAACATACCCTACCAAAGGATGTAATCTTTGAAATTGAATTAACGGTTGGAAAAACATTATTACCAACAGGGGATTTCATTACATGGGAATATGTTGATAAAGAAATAGAATATACTAACATTAATCAACTTCTACTTCCTTTAACCTACAGCCATCTTCCGCTGAAGGTTAGAACAAGGAGAGAGGGAGACCGAATGAGAGTGAAAGGGATGAAAGGAACAAAAAAGATAAAAGATATCTTTATTGATCTGAAGCTACCCATTATTGAGAGAAATAGGTGGCCTATAGTTACAGACTCAAGTGATCATATCATTTGGATTCCCGGAATAAAGAAATCTGATATCTCTTCTTTCGTTCAAGCTGATGAAAAGAAATACATACTTTTACAATATAACAAGCAATGATCTTCTAGGGGGCACAAGCAAATCATGATGAAAAATGACATTGAAAAAGTTTTATTTTCTGAAGAAGAAATTCAGGAGAAAATCAAGGAGTTAGGCGCAAAACTATCACAAGATTATAGTGATAAGTTTCCGTTAGCTATTGGCGTACTTAAAGGTGCGATGCCTTTTATGGCAGATCTTTTAAAACGAATGGATACATACCTTGAAATGGATTTTATGGATGTGTCAAGTTACGGGAATTCAACGGTCTCTTCTGGTGAAGTGAAAATTTTGAAGGATTTAGATACTTCAGTAGAGGGTAGAGATATATTAATAATCGAAGACATCATTGATAGTGGGTTAACACTTAGCTATCTTGTTGAGCTTTTCCGTTACCGCAAAGCAAAGTCAATCAGTATTGTCACGTTATTAGATAAACCAACTGGTCGTAAGGCTGATATTGCGGCAGATTATGTTGGATTCATCGTTCCTGATGAGTTTGTTGTAGGTTATGGTCTCGATTATGCGGAGAAATACCGTAATTTACCTTATATTGGGGTTTTAAAGCCGGAAGTGTATACGACAAATAACGAGTAAGCGTACGACAAAAGAATTAGTATAGTATGCATATTACATAGGCATATTCATATACTGGAACAATTTTCTATGTTACTATTTACTATAGTTTGTTTACCCGTGGGAGGAGGTAAGGGATGAATCGGATTTTTCGTAATACCATCTTTTATTTATTAATTTTTCTAGTGATTATTGGTGTGGTTAGCTTTTTTAATGGTAATAATGAACCAACCGAAAATATATCTTATAGTAAATTCGTAGACCATCTTGAAGCTAAACAGGTGGAGTCCATCTCTGTTCAGCCAGAAAGAGGAGTTTATGAAGTTCGTGGGACACTTGAAGGTGCTGAAGAAGGAAAATCATTTATTACTTACGTATGGAACAGTGAAAGTCTATTACAAAAGATTGAGCAGGCAGACCCTACTGTGGATGTGCTTCCAGCGAAGGAAACAAGTGGTTGGGTAACTTTCTTTACTTCTATTATTCCGTTTGTCATTATCTTTATTTTGTTCTTCTTCCTTTTAAATCAGGCACAAGGCGGTGGAAGCCGTGTCATGAATTTTGGAAAGAGCAAGGCGAAGCTTTACAATGATGATAAAAAGAAGGTTCGTTTTAAAGATGTAGCTGGTGCTGATGAAGAAAAGCAAGAGCTCGTTGAAGTGGTTGAATTTTTAAAGGATCCTCGTAAATTCGCAGAGCTAGGTGCACGTATTCCAAAAGGGGTACTTTTAGTAGGACCTCCTGGTACAGGTAAAACACTATTAGCTCGTGCGGTAGCTGGTGAAGCTGGAGTACCGTTCTTCTCGATCAGTGGATCTGACTTTGTTGAGATGTTTGTTGGGGTAGGGGCATCACGTGTTCGTGACCTATTTGAAAATGCAAAGAAAAATGCTCCTTGTATCATCTTTATTGACGAAATCGATGCAGTTGGACGTCAGCGTGGTGCCGGCCTTGGTGGTGGTCACGACGAGCGTGAACAAACGCTGAACCAATTGCTAGTAGAAATGGATGGATTCGGTGCCAATGAAGGAATCATTATTGTTGCTGCAACAAACCGTCCGGATATTTTAGACCCTGCGTTGCTTCGTCCGGGACGTTTTGACCGTCAAATTACAGTTGATCGTCCAGATGTTAAAGGCCGTGAAGCGGTATTAAAAGTACATGCACGAAACAAGCCGCTTGATGAATCAGTAAACTTAAAAGCTATTGCAGCTCGTACACCAGGCTTTTCTGGTGCAGACCTTGAAAACTTATTGAACGAGGCGGCATTAGTGGCTGCTCGTCAAAATAAGAAAAAGGTGGATATGACAGATATCGATGAAGCAACGGATCGTGTAATTGCCGGACCTGCTAAGAAGAGTCGTGTGATATCTAAAAAAGAACGTAATATTGTTGCTTTCCATGAAGCTGGACATACGGTTATTGGCGTGGTGTTAGATGAAGCAGAAATGGTTCATAAAGTAACGATAGTCCCTCGTGGGCAGGCAGGTGGCTATGCGGTAATGCTTCCAAAAGAAGATCGTTACTTCATGACAAAACCTGAGCTTCTTGATAAAATTGTTGGACTATTAGGTGGTCGTGTTGCTGAGGAAATCGTCTTTGGTGAAGTAAGTACAGGAGCTCATAATGACTTCCAACGTGCGACAGGTATTGCTCGTCGAATGGTTACAGAATTCGGGATGAGTGATAAATTAGGTCCTTTACAATTTGGTCAATCTTCTGGTGGTCAAGTGTTCTTAGGTAGAGATCTTCACAATGAACAAAACTATTCAGATAAGATTGCCTATGAAATCGATGTGGAGATCCAAACGATCATTAAAGAGTGTTACGCGAAAGCGAAAAAGCTTCTCACTGAAAATCGAGATAAACTTGATTTGATAGCCAATACACTTCTTGAAGTAGAAACTCTAGATGCTGAGCAAATTAAGCACCTAGTTGAAAAAGGAACACTTCCTGATCGTACATCTAGTGAGGAAGGTGCAAGTACCAAGTCTACAACATCAGTGGTAGACGATGTGAAAGTGAACATCGGTGGTAAAAAGGATGAGGAATCATCTTCGGAGGAATCATCTTCGAATGAAAGTACATTACCTGATTTAAGAAGTAAAAAAGACTAATAAATCTTAAGAGGTACTCTTTTCCTGAGTGCCTCTTTTCTATGCTTGCGTTGGATAGTTATGGTATGATGTTGGCAGAATGAAACTAAAGGTTAAGAAATTTTAATAAAGTGGTGAGACGTTTGATATTTGTATTTGACGTGGGTAATACCAATATTGTGTTAGGTGTATATGATCGAGAGGAATTAAAACATCATTGGAGAATAGAAACAAATCGTTCAAAAACAGAAGATGAATTTGGAATGATTATTAAGAATCTGTTTAATCATGCCAATCTTTCTTTTTCCGATATAGACGGAATTATTATCTCTTCCGTTGTACCGCCCATCATGTTCTCATTAGAACGTATGTGTCAAAAATATTTCCATATAAAGCCTTTAGTCGTGGGGCCAGGAATCAAGACCGGGTTAAATATAAAGTATGAAAACCCAAGGGAAGTCGGTGCAGATCGAATTGTTAATGCGGTAGCTGCTATCCATGAGTATGGAAGTCCGTTGATCATCGTTGATTTTGGTACGGCAACTACTTATTGTTACATAGATGAACATAAGCAATACATGGGAGGAGCCATTGCTCCTGGTATTAATATTTCAACAGAAGCTCTATATACAAGGGCTGCTAAACTGCCGAGGATAGAAATTGCTCGTCCAGAAGGGGTTGTAGGAAAAAATACGGTTGCCGCCATGCAAGCGGGGATTCTTTATGGCTATGTAGGCCAGGTTGAAGGAATTGTCAAACGCATGAAGGACCAAAGTAAAGAAAAGCCTACCGTTATTGCTACAGGGGGATTATCAAACCTGATTGCACAAGAATCTAACGTTATTGATATTGTTGATCCATTTTTAACATTAAAGGGCCTTCAGATAATTTATAAAAGAAATTTGGAAACGATAAAGTAAGATAACAGCATTGTATGACTGAAAGGGGTAAAGAAATGAGTGACTATTTAATAAAAGCTCTTGCCTATGACGGGCAAGTTCGTGCCTACGCGACTAGGAGTACAGAAACAGTAGGGGAGGCACAAAGACGTCATTATACATGGCCGACTGCATCAGCTGCCTTAGGCAGAGCTATGACGGCAGGTGTTATGATGGGGGCTATGTTAAAAGGTGAAGAAAAAATCACTATTAGGATTAATGGTGGGGGTCCTCTTGGTCCGATATTAATTGATACGAATGCAAAAGGAGAAGTACGCGGATATGTAACCAATCCCCAAACTCATTTTGATTTGAATGAACATGGAAAGTTGGATGTTCGAAGAGCGGTGGGAACAGATGGTTTCTTATCGGTCGTTAAAGATATTGGACTACGTGAGAACTTTACAGGTCAAGTCCCTCTTATCTCAGGAGAATTAGGTGAGGACTTTACTTATTACTTTGTCACTTCAGAACAAGTTCCTTCATCTGTGGGAGTAGGTGTCTTAGTGAATCCTGATAATAGTATTCTTGCTGCGGGTGGATTTATTATCCAGTTGATGCCTGGAACCGAAGATAAAACCATTACAGAAATAGAAAATCGCCTAAAAACCATTGAACCCATTTCTAAGATGATTGAAAAGGGCCTCACTCCTGAACAAATATTAAATGAGCTACTCGGTGAAGAAAACGTAAAAATCCTCGAAACATTACCTGTTACTTTCTCATGTACATGTTCAAAGGAGAAATTCTCTAATGGAATCATCTCTTTAGGTAAAGAGGAGATAGAAGATATGATTGTCACAGATGGTCAAGCAGAAGCACAATGCCACTTCTGTAATGAAAAATATCTATTTACAAAAGAAGAATTAGAGAGTTTAAAGGAACAGGCAAAATTTTAATTAAAACCTGGGGGAGAACTGGTGGATAAAAGGTACTTAAAGTCTTTAGTTGTCGGCCTTCTCTTGCTTAATGTTGCAACCCTTATTTTTTTCTTATCAAGGGATAACGGCGGTAGTAAAGAGGTAGTGGCAACGATAGGGAAGGAAACCATAACTAGACAAGAATGGCTTGGGGAAATGGAAGAGCGTTATGGTCGTGATGTTTTGAGTGAGATGATTGATCAGAAAGCAATTGCTCAGTTAGCAAAAAAATATGATATCTCCATTTCAAAAAAAGCGGTAGATAGAGAGCTTCTCCTAGTGAAAACCATGTACGGTTCAGGCTCTAATGAAAATGTAGATGAAGAAAAGTGGAGACAGCAAATTCAATATAGCCTCATGCTTGATGAGCTTCTGACAAAAGATGTGGTAGTGAAAGAAGAAGATTTAAAAAAGTTTTATAAGGAAAATTCTAGCTTGTACGAAATTCCAACCGCATACCACCTTTCTCATATCATTGTAGAGACGGAAGAAGAAGCAAAAAAGGCACTAGAAGAACTTGAGCAGGGTACAAGTTTTGAGGCTTTAGCAATGGAACGCTCCATTGATGAATTCAGTGCAAATCAAGGGGGCGATATTGGTTATGTTAGTGAAGAAATGGATCAATATGCCCGCGACTACTTAGCTGCTGTCAAAGAGTTGAAGGAAAACGAGTGGACACGTCCGATTAAAACAGATAATGGTTTTTCCATTGTTATGCTTCACGATCAAATAAAAGGAAGAACGTTTGAATATAAGGATGTAAAAGACAGCATTCGAAGACAAATAGCCTTAGAGCAAATGGATGTAACCGCAACGGCGCGCGACTTTTGGGAAGAGGCTAAGGTTGATTGGTTTTACGAACAAAACTAGGGTAGTTCATTGGAACGATTTCTTACTTGAAAAATCAGTAGAGTTTTGTGTAAAAAGATTGACACTTGGCAAATTTATGTTATAAATTAAATTAAACCAATAAAATTAGTCGGAATAAGGAGTGGTTGTTGATGGTACGTGTAGCAAACTCTATTTCAGAACTAGTCGGACAAACGCCGATTGTAAAGCTTAATCGCCTTGTTGAAGAAGGTAGCGCAGATGTATATTTAAAGCTTGAATATATGAATCCAGGAAGTTCAGTAAAAGACCGTATTGCTCTTGCAATGATTGAGTCCGCTGAAGAGAGTGGAGAACTTAAGGCTGGAGATACGATTGTTGAGCCAACGAGTGGTAACACAGGAATAGGTCTTGCTATGGTTGCTGCTGCAAAAGGGTACAGAGCAATTCTAGTTATGCCAGAAACGATGAGTATGGAAAGACGTAATCTACTTCGTGCATACGGAGCAGAGCTTGTTTTAACACCTGGTCCAGAAGGAATGGGCGGAGCTATTCGTAAAGCAGAAGAACTTGCAAAAGAAAATGGCTACTTTATGCCACAACAATTTAAAAACCTATCCAACCCTGAAGTTCACAGAAGAACGACAGGTAAGGAAATTGTTGAGCAAATGAGTGAAGGTCTTGATGCATTCGTTGCAGGGATCGGAACGGGTGGAACAATTACAGGAGCTGGTCAAGTTCTTAAGCAGAATTTTGACAATGTTAAAATTTATGCGGTTGAACCGGTTGATTCACCTGTATTATCTGGTGGTAAGCCAGGTCCACACAAAATTCAAGGAATCGGCGCAGGTTTTGTTCCTGATATTCTTGATACAAAGGTCTATGACGAAGTGATTCAAATCTCTAATGACCAAGCTTTCGAATATGCACGTCGTGCAGCGAAGGAAGAAGGAATTCTTGGAGGGATCTCTTCAGGAGCAGCGATCTGTGCTGCATTGAAGGTAGCAAAAGAGCTTGGAGCAGGCAAGAAAGTACTGGCAATTATTCCAAGTAACGGAGAACGTTACCTAAGTACTCCATTATATCAATTCGAAGATTAATCAAAACATAAGCAACAGTCCCTAGGGCTGTTGTTTTTATTTTGGCAAATAGTAAAATAAAACAAGGAACTTTTTTAAAGGGGAGAACCTTTTTTGAAAATATTAACATTAACTAGCAAACAGATACCTTTTGATAAAGAAAGGTTTTATCAGAAGTACAGAGAGCTTTCGCAAGCCTATCAACACCATGTGTTGTTAGAAAGTGGCCGAGGCGGACGATACAATATTGCCGCTTTTGGACCAGAAACAATCTTTTTAGGGAAAAACAACAAACTAACGATTGTTGATAAGGGAAGGGAACAGGAGCTACCAGGAAACCCTCTTCATTTAATGAAAGAATATATGGCTCAATATAAGCTTGAGCGTCAGGAAGGACTTCCGGATTTTCAAGGAGGCCTTATTGGTTATATCAGTTATGATTATGTGCGTTATATAGAGAGGTTGCCTAAATTTTCATCGGATGATTTAGAAATGCCGGAGGTCTATTTTTTGCTCTTTAATGAATGGTTTGTATTTGATCATGAAGAAGAAACGCTCTGGCTCTTGCAGATTACAGAAAAGGGACATGAAAATACGAATGCTCTTAATGAGTGGGAGTCAAAATGGACAGGTCCAGTAGTGAAGATCGAACAAAATAGAATGATTCCTAATAATGATGAGCTTCATGTATCGATGAGCGACGAACAGTTTATGAAAGCGGTAGAAAGAATTCAAGAATACATTGCTCAAGGCGACATCTTTCAAGTGAATTTATCTGTTCGCCAAGCAAAAGCGATCTCTATTCCAGCGGTGAATGTATACGACCAGCTTAGACAATTGAATCCGTCACCGTATATGAGTTATTTACATACCCCTGAGTTTCAGATTGTAGGTGGGTCTCCTGAGCTCCTTGTTAAAAAGCATGGAAAAGAGGTTAGTACAAGACCGATTGCTGGGACTCGTTCTCGAGGAGAGAATGAAGAAGAAGATCTAAGACTGGCTAAGGAACTCATTGAAAATGAAAAAGAGAGAGCAGAGCATGTGATGCTCGTTGATTTAGAACGAAATGATTTAGGAAGAGTTTGTGAGTACGGAACGGTTGAAGTAAACGAATTTATGGTCATTGAAAGATATTCGCATGTTATGCACATTGTCTCGAATGTGAGAGGCGTCATACGACCAGATCAAACATCTTTTGATTTGATTGATGCTGCTTTTCCTGGAGGTACAATTACAGGAGCTCCTAAAGTTCGAACAATGGAAATTATTGAAGAGCTCGAGCCGGTTCAGCGCGGAATTTACACGGGTTCTATGGGTTGGATTGGTTTTGATGATGACATGGAAATAAATATTGTCATTCGCACAATGTTAGTAAAAGACGGACAAGCCTTTGTTCAAGCGGGAGCAGGAATTGTCATTGATTCTAATCCTAAGCATGAATATAAAGAATCTTTAAAAAAGGCAATGGCTCTATGGAGAGCAAAAGAACTTGCGGAAAAAGGTGAATTCCATTGATTTTAATGATAGATAATTATGACTCATTTACTTTTAATCTTGTTCAGTATCTAGGTGAACTTGGTGAGACTCTAGAAGTTAAGCGAAATGACGCCATAAGTATTAAAGACATCGAAGAATTAGGGCCAAACTTTCTTATGGTTTCACCAGGCCCATGTAGCCCGAACGAAGCAGGGATATCATTAAGAGCAATAGAGGAATTTGCAGGGAAGATTCCTATATTTGGTGTCTGCCTCGGACATCAGTCGATCGCTCAAGTGTTCGGGGGAGATGTCGTGCAAGCGGAGCGGTTGATGCATGGCAAAACTTCTCTTATGTATCATGATGGAAAAACCATCTTTGAAGGGCTACCAAACCCATTTCCTGCAACAAGATACCATTCTTTAATTGTAAAGAAAGACACGCTTCCAGAGTGCTTTGAAATATCTGCTTGGACGAAAGAAGGAGAAATCATGGCCATCAGGCATAAGGATCTCCCAGTAGAGGGAGTTCAGTTCCATCCAGAGTCCATTATGACTACCGCAGGGAAACAATTGCTTCAGAATTTTGTTTCGTTTTACAAAATGGAATTGTCTCCAAAGAATGAGGGATATTGATGTATTTGTATATGAACGGAGAAATGGTCAGGGAGGAGGAAGCTAGAATCTCCCCCTTCGACCATGGTTTCCTTTATGGAATGGGCCTATTTGAAACATTTCGTGTATATGAAGGTCATCCCTTTTTATTAGTAGATCATCTAGAACGGCTCAATAGCAGTCTAGAGATGATTGGAATTCGAAAAAGCCTAAATAAAGACGAAGTGATTCAAGTGCTCAAGCTTCTATTGAAAAAGAACAGACTGACCAATGCGTATATACGACTAAACGTTTCAGCAGGTGTTGGAGCGGTTGGTTTACCAGTGGAGCCATATGAACATGCCAATGTAATGATGTTTGTAAAGCCTCTTCCTGAAGCTGGTGGTCCGACAGAGAAGGAAGCTCAGTTTCTAAAGCTCAGTCGTAATACTCCGGAAGGTCCCTTACGTTTGAAGTCTCATCACTATATGAATAATCTATTGGCAAAAAAAGAAATAGAAAATCGGACAGATGTGGAAGGCATCTTTCTAACAGAGGATGGATGGATTGCAGAGGGAATCGTCTCAAATATTTTCTGGGTAATAGATAACCAATTGTTTACCCCTGACCTCGGTACAGGAATATTAAATGGAATCACCCGATCATTTATAAAGGAACTTGCTAGTAAAAAGGGAATACAGGTTAAGGAAGGTTTCTATAAAACAGATGTACTTAATACAGCTACTGAGGTATTTGTTACAAACTCGATTCAAGAGATTGTCGCAATCTCGAAAGTAGATTCACTTGTATTTCCAGGTGTAAAGGGTGAGCTTTTTCGGATGTTGCACCAAGCGTATCAAATGTATACAAATAGTCTTTGGAGTAGGAAAGAAATAAATTAATTAATAAAGGAATTAGGAGGCGCTTTATTTGATTACTGCCGGACCATATACATTAGATTTTAAGAAAAAAACAATCATCATGGGAATCTTAAATGCTACCCCTGATTCTTTTTCAGACGGTGGAAGCTTTAATAAGATGGATGAGGCGGTCAAACGAGCGATTGAGATGGTGGAAGAAGGTGCTGATATTATTGATATCGGCGGGGAGTCCACTAGGCCCGGGGCGAAATTTATACCTGCAGAAGAAGAAATTGAACGTGTGGTTCCTGTTATTAAAGCTATATCAAATGCGGTTGATGTTCCTATATCTATCGATACATACAAAGCAGATGTTGCTCGAGAGGCACTAGCTGCTGGAGCTCATATTATTAATGATGTATGGGGTGCTAAGGCTGACGTGAATATGAAACAGGTAGCGGCTGAAACAAAGGCACCTATTATTCTCATGCACAACCGAGAGGACCGGAACTATCAGTCTTTCTTCAGGGATGTTATGAATGATTTATATGAAAGCATAACGCTAGTGAAGGAAGCTGGTGTAAGTGATGAACAAATTATATTAGATCCCGGCATTGGTTTTGCAAAGAATGTAAAATTAAACTTGGAAATGATGAGACATCTACATAAGCTTGTAGCTATTGGTTACCCTGTTCTCCTTGGAACCTCTCGCAAATCAATGATAGGTGCTGTTTTAGACTTACCTGTACATGAACGAATGGAAGGAACCGGAGCGACTGTATGTTACGGTATTCAACAGGGATGCCAAATCGTTAGAGTTCACGATGTGAAGGAAATTAGTCGAATGGCAAAAATGATGGATGCCATGATGGGAAAAGGAGAATATGATGGATAAAATTTACGTTAACCGTATGCAATTTTATGGTTTTCATGGTGTATTCCCAGAAGAGAATCGATTAGGACAGAGATTTATGGTTGATCTTGTTGTTGAGGTGGATTTGAAGAAGGCGGGTCAAAGTGATAACTTGAATGAATCCATTAACTACGGTGAGCTCTTCCAACTGTGTAAGGATATTGTGGAAGGTGAACCATTTAAGCTTGTTGAATCAGTTGCTGAGGGAATTGCTTCGCGTGTGTTAAGAGACTTTTCTAAAGCTCATGCTGTAACCGTAAAGGTGATCAAGCCTGATCCACCAATTCAAGGACATTACGAGTCAGTGGCAGTTGAAATAATGAGGAGTAGATAAAATTGAATAACTTTGCCTATATTTCCTTAGGTACAAATATGGGAGACCGATATAAAAACCTAGTCAATGCCATTCAGTATTTAAAAGAGGAAAATGAAATTCAGTTGGTAAAATGCTCCTCTATTTATGATACGGTTCCGGTTGGATATACGGAACAAAATGACTTTTTAAATATGGTAATCTTGATTAGAACTACACTTACACCGTATGAATTGTTAGAAATCTGCCTACGTATTGAAAAGAATTTAGGTAGAAAAAGGGAATTTAAATGGGGTCCAAGAACAATAGACCTTGACATTTTGCTCTACAATCAAGAAAATATTGAAGCAGAGAACCTAATTGTTCCACATCCAAGAATGCAGGAACGCGCCTTTGTTCTTGCGCCATTACTTGAGATAGATTCTTCAATTATGATACCTAATCAGGCGAAGTCGATAGAAGACTATTTCAATATGAACGCTGAAAAAGAAGGGGTACGAATATGGAAGCAGAAAAATGGGGAAGACGTATTCGCGCTTTTCGAAAACTAAAAGGTTATACACAAGAAGGGTTTGCAAAGGAAATCGGTGTTTCTGTTTCTGTATTAGGTGAAATAGAACGAGGAAATCGAATGCCTTCAGATCATTTAGTGGAAACAGCGGCTCAAGCACTGAAAGTTTCAATAAAGGATTTAATGCCACAAGAGGTGGATTAATAAATAGATTATCTAAGATAGGAGGGATAATATGCTTAAAATTGGTGATATTGAAATGAAAAATCAAGTAGTGTTAGCTCCAATGGCCGGAGTATGTAACTCTGCTTTTCGTTTAACTGTTAAAGAGTTTGGTGCAGGTCTAGTTTGTGCGGAGATGATTAGTGATAAAGGAATTATTTTAAAAAACGAAAAAACCATGAATATGCTTTACATCGATGAGAGAGAGAAGCCGCTGAGCTTGCAAATCTTTGGCGGTGAGAAAGAAACATTAGTCCAGGCTGCTAAGTTCGTTGATGAAAACACTAATGCGGATATTATTGATATCAATATGGGATGTCCAGTCCCAAAAATCACAAAATGTGATGCAGGAGCAAAGTGGCTTTTAGATCCTAATAAAATTTATGAGATGGTTTCTGCGGTTACGGCTGTAGTGAAAAAGCCGGTTACTGTAAAAATGCGTATGGGCTGGGATGAAGATCATATTTATGCGGTTAAGAATGCCCAGGCCGTTGAGCGAGCTGGCGGTAAGGCAGTTTCTTTACATGGTCGTACTCGTGTCCAAATGTACGAAGGAAAAGCAAACTGGGATATTATTCGTGAGGTTAAGCAATCAATCGGTATTCCATTAATCGGCAATGGGGATGTAACGACTCCTCAAGATGCAAAGCGTATGCTAGAAGAAACTGGCTGTGATGGAGTAATGATCGGTCGTGCAGCTCTAGGAAACCCATGGATGATCTACAGTACGGTTAAATACTTGGAATCAGGGGAGCTCATGGGTGAGCCAACCGTTCGTGAAAAAATTGATGTGTGTATTCTTCACTTAGATCGCCTTATCGCTCTTAAGGGAGAATATGTAGCTGTTCGTGAAATGCGCAAGCATGCAGCTTGGTATTTAAAAGGGATTAGAGGAAATGCGAAGGTGCGTAATGCAATTAATGAGTGCAATACTCGTGCAGATCTCTTTACTTTATTAACTGCTCTAGTTGTAGAAGAAGAAGAAAAAGAAGCGATGGAATCTCAAGTAGGTTAAGGTTTGACTTCTAAGCGAACATTCAATATAATACGTTTGATTATGTAAACTGCCAGTTCATGCTGGCAGTTTTTATTTTATTTTACTTTTTTAATGTCTGTTTTTCTCACTTTGTGTAAAATAATATAGTATGCTTATAAGATGGGGTTATTACATAAATTCAAGCAATTGATGTTTGATAGATACAAGAAGGAAAATGGAGTTGATAAAAATGAGTCATGAGGAACTTAATGACCAATTGCAAGTAAGAAGAGAAAAGTTAGCTTCTCTTCAAGGAAAAGGTCTCGATCCATTTGGAAAGAGATTTGAACGTTCTGGTTTCTCCCAGGAGTTTATTAGTCAGTACGGAGAAATGGAAAAAGAAGAACTAGCAAATAAAAATATTGCTGTAACTATTGCTGGACGTATTATGACAAAGCGTGGAAAAGGTAAAGCTGGCTTTGCGCATATCCAAGACCTAAAGGGACAATTGCAAATATATGTTCGTCAAGATGCAGTGGGTGAAGAGCAATATGAAATCTTTAATATTGCTGATTTAGGAGATATTGTTGGTGTAACTGGGACATTGTTTAAGACACAAGTAGGAGAGCTTTCTGTAAAGGTAGAAGACTTTCAGCTTTTAACAAAGTCATTACGACCACTTCCTGATAAATTCCACGGTCTGAAGGACGTTGAACAGCGCTATCGTCAACGTTATGTTGACCTGATTATGAGTCAAGAGAGCAGACACACATTCATTACTCGTAGTTTAATCATTCAATCTATGAGAAGATACCTAGATTCTAAGGGATACCTTGAAGTAGAAACTCCTATGATGCATGCTATTGCAGGTGGGGCATCTGCTCGTCCGTTCATTACACACCATAATGCATTAGATATGGAATTATATATGCGTATTGCAATTGAACTTCATTTAAAGCGCCTTATCGTAGGTGGTTTAGAAAAGGTTTATGAAATTGGACGTGTATTCCGTAATGAAGGTGTATCTACTCGTCACAATCCTGAGTTTACAATGATTGAACTGTATGAGGCTTATGCTGATTATCAAGATATTATGAGTCTAACAGAAAATCTAATTGCTCATATTGCTCAAGAAGTATTAGGGACAACTACTATTCAATACGGTGAATATGAAGTGAACCTTAAGCCAGAGTGGAAGAGACTTCATATGGTAGACGCGATTAAGGAATATACAGGTGCTGATTTCTGGAAGGAAATGAGCGTTGAAGAGGCAAGAGCCTTAGCGAAAGAACATGGAGTAGAAATTAAAGATACTATGCTTTATGGTCATATTGTTAACGAGTTCTTCGAGCAAAAAGTAGAAGAAAAGTTAATTCAACCAACATTTATATATGGCCATCCGGTTGAAATATCCCCTCTTGCTAAGAAAAATGATCAAGACCCTCGTTTTACAGATCGTTTTGAATTATTCATTGTCGCTCGTGAACATGCGAATGCATTCACTGAGCTGAACGATCCGATTGATCAGCGTGAACGTTTTGAAGCACAATTAAAAGAGCGTGAAGAAGGAAATGATGAAGCTCATATGATGGATGATGACTTTATCGAAGCTCTTGAGTATGGTATGCCTCCAACAGGTGGTTTAGGAATCGGAATTGATAGACTCGTTATGCTCCTAACAAATGCTCCTTCTATTAGAGATGTATTGTTATTCCCAGCGATGAGACATCGTTAACGATTAAAATAGCGTACAAGAATTAAAAATTATTCTTGTACGCTTTTTTTATAAAAAACATGTTGCATTCAATTCAATATGGTGATATATTATTATCTGTTGCCGCAAAAGAAGTTAAACTTCTGAGAAAATAATTTAAAAAAGTTGTTGACTCTCACGTTTGGTTCTGGTAATATTAAAAAGTCGCCCAAGAGCGACGGATAAATAAATTGTTCTTTGAAAACTAAACAAATCATACGTCAACAAAAAATGATTAGTGTTGAAATACACACTAGCCAACGTTTTAACTTTAAGAGCTAATCTTACTCTTTATTGGAGAGTTTGATCCTGGCT
>NZ_JAMBNS010000020.1 GCF_023715225.1 Robertmurraya korlensis | reverse complement strand
TCACGCAGGAGATCGCCGGTTCGATCCCGGTCGGGACCGCCATATTGTGGCTCAGTAGCTCAGTCGGTAGAGCAAAGGACTGAAAATCCTTGTGTCGGCGGTTCGATTCCGTCCTGAGCCACCATTATTCATGAACAATCTCGTTGTATCTGAATATATTAAATTCATATGGAGGGGTAGCGAAGTGGCTAAACGCGGCGGACTGTAAATCCGCTCCCTTGGGTTCGGCGGTTCGAATCCGTCCCCCTCCACCATTTTAGGGGTATAGTTTAAAGGTAGAACGAAGGTCTCCAAAACCTTTGGTGTGGGTTCGATTCCTACTACCCCTGCCAACTTTTAATTATGGCGGTTGTGGCGAAGTGGTTAACGCATCGGATTGTGGTTCCGACATTCGTGGGTTCGATTCCCATCAGTCGCCCCATAATATATAAAATTCTTCATTGGGCTATAGCCAAGCGGTAAGGCAACGGACTTTGACTCCGTCATGCGTTGGTTCGAATCCAGCTAGCCCAGCCATTTGCGGAAGTAGTTCAGTGGTAGAATACAACCTTGCCAAGGTTGGGGTCGCGGGTTCGAATCCCGTCTTCCGCTCCAAGTTTTGGCGGCATAGCCAAGTGGTAAGGCAGAGGTCTGCAAAACCTTTACCACCGGTTCGAATCCGGTTGCCGCCTCCAATTTTACAACTATGAATACAATATAATTAGCTAAGATACGCCGGGGTGGCGGAACTGGCAGACGCACAGGACTTAAAATCCTGCGGTAGGTGACTACCGTACCGGTTCGATTCCGGTCCTCGGCACCAAGGATTTTTACGAATGTAAAAGATCCAAAGCTTTTTGCGCTAGCAAAATAGCTGAGCTTACAATTGAATTATGCCGGTGTGGCGGAATTGGCAGACGCGCACGACTCAAAATCGTGTTCCTCTGGAGTGTCGGTTCGACCCCGACCACCGGTATCAAAAGTTCGGTAATATCTAAACTTCAACATTAATGTTGAAGTTTTTTTTGCTTAAAATGACAAAATACACAAAAATCGTGTGCATTGGGTAATTAAATATAAAGTCTACTATTTGTGGGTTGGATAGAAAAGGTTGAGAATCACTTTCTCATTGTGTTGCAACCATAGCCCTTATGCAATGTAACTGCTACTACGATCCATTATTTGGACTCTTTTTCCAGACTTCTCAGTATGATGTTACTGGAATTTTCCACTTTCCTCATTAACTCTCACTTTCCCCCTCTTAAAATCTTTCTTTTAGTATGTTATTAGATTCACATATGCCCAAGCACTATTAAATAGAACTGCATAAAATTAAACAAAAGGTTTTCATCTGAAAAAATAACTTATTTTTTAGAAGTTTTGTTTAATAGGCTAGCATTTAATTTGATAAAGATTATTAAATGAACTAGATAGTTAAGCATTTGCGGTAACAACGGTTAAATCACTATTATTCATAAATGGGATAAAAATTGAGTTATTTACATGCAAGTCCGGAATGGGATGTAATCCTTTTGTAATGTTAATATTAAAATAGGAAAGAGGGGACTTTCTTGAAAAAAGCCGTTATTACTGGTGCTGCAGGATTCTTAGGATCCCATTTAGTAAAAAGGCTGTTAGATAAAAACTATAAAGTTATTGGGATTGACAATTTCTCTAGCGGAAAGGGAGAAAATCTTGTTGAACTTCTAAATCATCAAAATTTTACATTTATAGAACAGGATATAACGTCGGCGACTGTTTTAAATTTAGACGATTTAAATGGCGTCAATGAGATCTTCCACTTAGCATCACCTGCATCTCCAAAATTTTACCAGAAAGATCCATTAGGTACTATCTATGTAAATACGATTGGAACAGAGAATATGCTTAAAGTAGCAAAACAGAATAAAGCAAAATTTTTATTTGCAAGTACGAGTGAAGTATACGGTGATCCAATAGAACATCCACAAAGTGAACACTATCGAGGAAATGTAAACACTTGGGGACCAAGAGCTTGCTATGATGAATCAAAACGGTTAGGCGAGACTTATTGCTATGAATATTATCACCAGTATGGTGTGCAGGTAAAAATAGTACGAATTTTTAATACGTATTCTGCTTCCTTAAGAAATGATGATGGTCGAGTAATTTCTAATTTTGTTACTCAAGCTTTACTTGGAAAGGATATAACCATTTATGGAGATGGTCTGCAGTCACGTTCATTTTGTTATGTCGATGATACGATTGATGGGTTTTTGAAAATGATGGAGAGTAAAGATGCAACGGGGGAAATTGTTAATATTGGTAATACAAATGAAATTACAATCCTCGAATTAGCAAAACTTGTTAAACGCTTGACTGGTTCAAAAAGTACAATAGTTTTTCATCCGTTACCCATAGATGATCCTAGAGAACGACGACCGGTGATTGAGAAGGCTAAACGATTACTTGGTTGGGAGCCTAAAGTTGATATAGAGGAAGGCCTATTACGTACAATAAATTCGTATAGAAAACTATTAAAGTTATAAAATGGGTGGGATTCATAGGTAAGAAGGTTGTATATATTGGTTCTAGTGATGTTGGAAGTGACAGCTGTAGCCTTTGCAACTATCAAATATCAGACAACTGTTGTAGATATTGATCAGGACAATTTCTCAAATTAATCAAGGAGAGAGTCCAATTTATGAACCAGGATTAACTGAACTAATTTAAAATGACAACATCAAAAGGAATGCTACATGCAGATATATCCCTTTGATTCTGTCAGTCAAGCTGATGTCGTTTTTATAACAGTTGGCACACCGTCAAAACTGGACAGACCTGTTGATTTAACAAATGTAAAATCGGTTGCACAAAAAATTGGTGAGCAATTAAATCCAGAGAGTTTTACGTTAATTGTTATTAAGTCGACGGTGCCAGTAGGGACATGTGAATTTGTGTCGGAAATTCTTTGAAATAACGTCAGAACTTACAGCTGACGATCATTTTTCAGTGGTCAGTAATCTGGAGTTCCTTCGAGAAGGTTATGCGGTGGAGGATGTGTTTTTCCCGATAGAATCGTAATTGGGACACTTCATGAACAAGCACGTACTTTAATGCGTAAATTGTACAAACCGTTATTATCACTTTTTCCTTTCGAAAATGTAGACAAGCGGGCAACTGTGGCCGACTTTGAAACAGAACCGAAAAGTGCTGAATGGATTAAATACGCCTCTAATGCATTTTTAGCTGTGAAAATTAGTTATATAAATGAAATAGCTAAGTTTTGTGAATTAATTGGGGCAAATGCACTTGAAGAGGCGAAAGGGATGGGCCACGGGCAGATGCAGTTATCCTTCTAACACACTGGCCACAAAATGAAACATTAGACTGGGGAAAAATATTCTCAGCCATGCGTCGTCCATATATATTTGATACACATAACTTCTTAGCTAGAGAAACGATAGAAAAAATTGGATTCTCTTACGATGGGCTAGGAATTTAGGTGTTTTTAACTATTATTGAACAGGTTCTAAATCTAGTGGTACAAGTTCCAACATATATTTATCTTCTTATAGTGATTGGATCAATTGTTTCTATAAATAACTAAATTAAATAATGTAGATATATTAATAAACTTTTACCTTTCCTCCCTTTCTTCTAATGCAAATGCATTTTAATTTCACTTTGACTGCATTTCTTCTCGATACGCTATACTGGACAAAAAATTTAATAATATGTGTTTATTGGAGCAAATGCCGTGTTAGTTAGCTCAGTTCTAAGGGGGAAAAAAGAAAAAAAAAACGATCTGACACCTTTCAAAAAATGTCTTAAGAAGCAATCAGTTCTGATTTTTGAACTGATTGCTAATTAAGAAATTTCATAGGACTGAAGTATAATAACTCTAAAGAATTTCATGATGAAGATTAGTAGAGACAAGCCCCCTCACGATAGCCTTCAAATATATCTTTAATCATTCACCCATTTACCCTACATAGTCTTGCTATTCTAGGCGAAATGCCTCTTTCTAGCATATTGTGTGTTTGTCCTATACATTTTTCTAATTGGTACATACTATAGTTTTGAGGTCCTGTTAATTAATTGGAAATTAAAAAGAGGTGTAATAATGCGGATTCTTTATTTGGACAGCAGTGAGATCTGGAGTAACAATTTAGCTAGAGGGTTTCAAGCAAATGGTCATGACGTTCTTATTTCCGGACCTATTAATGAAGAAAATTTATTAAACATGATTGAAAGTTTTAATCCTGATTTTGCTATCACAGTCGGTTGGGGAGCAGAACATACTATAGAAAAGCAAGAAATAATTAGGAAATCAATGGAAACTCGCAAAATCCCATTAGTCTATTGGGCTGTGGAAGACCCGGCTTATACAAATAACTGGTCTATTCCATTAGTAAGTAAGATAAAACCTGACCTGGTTTTTACTATTTGTCCCAATACAGTACACACCTATCGCCGTTTAGGTTTCCCAGCATATCATTTAGATTTTGGCTATGAAGAAACGGTACATCAACCAACTACTAGCTGTTCCGAATATGAAGTAGATATTGCAATTGTTGCAAATGCTTATCCGGATAAATTGAGTGAGTACCCTAATCATTATCGTCATAGAAGTTTAGATATCTTAATTCGGCCACTTCTTAATGAGCATATTAGGATTGATTTTTGGGGGGATGAATGGAATCGAATGAATGATTACTTTGGTCTGGAAATACCAAAAGAATGGATTCATGGTTTTATAAATTATAAAGATGCTAATAAAGTATATTCTTCCTCGAAAATTATCCTGGGATTACAAAATTATCCTGACTTACTAACTCAACGAACCTATGAAATATTAGGATCTAAAGGTTTTCTCCTTACACTAGATACTCCTGGAGTTAGAGAAAACTTTAAGCCTGGAAAAGATTTAGTTATTTCTTCCTCTCCACAAGAAACAATTCAAAGAATTAAATATTACCTAAACCATCCTGATGAGAGGTTAGAAATTCAGAGACAAGGTAGTAAAGCTGTCCAAGCTCATACTTATAAATCTAGAGCAAACCAGATTATTGAACGATTAATTAAGAATGGCATTATAAAAAGTAGATTAAGTAATACTGTAGGATTAGGAAATTTAATTCATTACGGAGAAAACCACAACAAAACCTATCAGGTTCAAAAGGGCGATACCTTATATAAAATCTCTAAAACTTTTAATGTTTCTATTGAAGATTTAAAAGCTTTTAATGGGCTAACATCTGACTTAATTTTTGTAGATCAAATATTAAAATTAAGTAAGGATATTAATTGAAGATTATTAAAATTGGTCCTAAAAATTTTTAAGGGTTAAAAAAAGGATTTATGCGCTGAAGACTCAGCAAATATAGTTGAAATTCTACTCTTATATCTCATAGTTACGTACATCATTAAGTTGATTCACGTACCTTATAAAGAATCTAAAATATTGAGGTGCATTTTATGAAAGTTCTTTTCTTCGATAGTAATTATGTATTGATTCATTTGCTCCCCAATGGTTTCAAAAGTGCCGGTCATGAAGTTGAGCTAGTAGGGAACCTTGATGAAAAGAAAATAGTTGATGCAATAGAAAATTTTAAACCCGATTTAATCATAACTCAAGGGTGGGGAGCGGAAACAGAGGGGGATAATCCTGATTTAATTCATAAACATGTTAAGATGAGGGGAATCCCGCATGTCTACTGGTCAGTTGAAGACCCCAGGTATACAGAAACTTTTGCTTATCCATGCATTAAAAGGTTAAATCCAGATTTCGTTTTTACTATCTGTAAGGAAAAAGTTCAATTTTACCGTGAAAATGGATTTCCATGTGAATACCTTCAATTTGGATATGAGCAAAATATTCATTTTCCAGGAAAGGAAATGGAAGAATTTAGACATGATGTAGTATTAGTTGCCAATTCATATGTTTGGGATTTTAACAATAATGATTACAAAGAACGCTTAAAATATCTTGAAGATTTGGTATTTGGACTCATTGAAGAAGGGATACGAATTGACTTTTTCGGACGTGGGTGGGAAAAAATGGGGAACTATTTAGGGAAGAATATCCCATCAGATTGGTTAAGGGGGCCAATATCGTATATTGATACTGGTAATTTATATAGATCTGCAAAAATTGTATTGGGGTTACAAAGTTTTAATCATCAACTTACTCACCGAACTTATGAGATTTTAGGTTCAAAGGGATTTTTAATAACGAATGATACGGAGGAGATTAGGAGATTATTTGTACCCGGACATGATTTAGTCGTTACCAATTCGCCTGAAGAAACGATAAAATTAGTAAAGTATTTTTTAAAGACCCCTGAACAACGAGAGGTTATTAGTGCACAAGGTTATGAAACTGTCAAACACAATACTTATCATAGTAGGGCAGAAGAAATTGTGCGAGTTTTAAAGAAAAACAATGTGATCTGAAAAGAAAGTTATGAAATGAATAACAAAAAATAGTAGTGAGAACTGCTATCTAAGAAGCAAACTTTTTTATAATTCCCCCCACCAATTAATCAGAAGGTAGGACTATTGATCATCAATTTAGAGTGGAGGTTTTACTAAAATATGCATAATGAAGAAAAAGTACCCAAAGAATATGTTTCATCTTTTTTTGAATGGTTTGAATCCCAAGAAGGCCTTGGTTCCTTGGATCAATATTGTAAAAAAGTATATGATGCTATACCAAACCCTGCACTATTTGACAATAATCCTTCTGATTACTGTTTAGATTGGCAATCCCCTGCTTATGTATTTACATTTCCTAATGGGTATGTTTTTGGAGAAAATGGAGTAATTATTACACCTGATAATAAATTGGTGTGGGATCTCTCAACTGAATTTATTTCTTCTCCTGCTGATCATTCACTCTTTAAACGTAACCATCTTCCAAAAGTCGAAAGTTCTTCCAAAACTATAGGAGTAATCGCAACTTTAGGAGGCCATAACTACTACCATTGGATGTTTGATATTTTACCACGCTTTGACTTACTAACGAAAAGTAGAATCCCGATAGATTACTATATATTAAATAAGTGTAACTTTTCTTATCAAAGAGAAACCTTGGATTTATTAAGGATTCCAAAGGAAAAAATTATTCAAAGTAGTAATGATATGTTTATTCAATCTAAACAACTTGTCGTTCCATCCCGTACTGGATATACGGCAAAATGGGCTTCTGACTTTTTAAGGGAAAAATTCTTACCTTTTGCAAATGATATGACAACATCATTTAGCGAAAGGATCTACATTACTAGAGAAGATGCAGAAGGTAGAAGAGTACTGAATGAGGAGGAGGTTGTTAATTTTTTAAACGAACATGGATTTACTAAAGTATCTCTACAAAACCTGTCAGTTGTAGAACAGATTAATTTATTTTCTAAAGCTAAATTTATTGTTGCACCTCATGGTGCAGGTTTAACTAATCTGACCTTTTGCAACCCAGGTACTAAAGTAATTGAGTTTTTTTCTCCAAATTACTTAGAAACCTGTTACTGGCATCTCAGTTCATTTCTTGATTTAAATTATCGCCACATAATAGGAGAGGGGATCCATTATGACCAATACCCCAATGATTCTACTTATTGGAGTGGTTTTGACAATATTAAGATAGACATTGAGCAGTTGAAAAAAGCAGTAAATGATTTAGAGTTAGAATAGAGGATAGTTGTTCTCCTATTTCCTTACTTCCATTGTTGTCTTAGACCCTGTACCTTATAAAGATGTTTTTGAACTACAAAAAGAATTGTAAAATGAGCTCTTACCAGATGGTAAGAGCTCATTTTATGTATGAGAGGTTTCATCAATAGGAAAGGAAAGGGTAATTCTTGTGCCTTTCATCGGCTTGCTTTCCACATGCACAGAGCCTCTCATGCTTTCGACAATACGAAAAACGACCATCATTCCTAAACCAGTCCCCTTGTTGCCTTTTAATGAAAAGAACGGTTCCCCTAATCTTGCGACTTGTTCTGCTGTCATACCATTTCCAGTGTCTGTAATACTTAGATGCACACCATTCTCATCCTCTTTTGTGAACAAAAATAATATACCGCCAGACTTCATCGCATCGATACCATTTTTCGAGATATTCAGCAGTATTTGCTGGAATTTATGTGGATCACCAGTGATCGAGTGGTTATGTAAAAATGCTGTTTCAATTGTTATTCCTTGTTTGTTGGCAAGCGGACGAATGATTTCAACACACTTTTGAATTTCATGCTCCAAGTCGAGTGGCAATTCCACTTCAGGATGTGGTCTAGCAAAAGTTAGATATTCATTAATAATTTCAGATGCACGGTCTGCTTCCGCAATCGCAAGAGAAGTGTAGGTTTTACAATCCTTAGGTGTATCGGCATGTTCATGGACCAATTGTAAAAATCCTCTCACAACCGTTAATGGATTTCGTACTTCATGACTGATACTAGCAGCTAAATGGCTGACAGTTTCCATTTTTTCAAACTTAATCGATTCCATTTGCAAAAGATGAAAGGTTCGAAGTACTTCACACAAGTAACAAACAAAAAATGTAGAAGCTGTTAGGACCATTACATAAATGAAATAAGAAAAGGTCTGATCAAAATCAAATAAAATCGATGGAATTAAGAACCCTATCACTGAATATAAAAAGGATAGAAATGTAAAAAGAAATAGTCGGTTATAAAGAGGCTTTTTTAATAAATTAGGATACAAATAAATCATAACAGCTGTGTATATGACTGCGAGTATAATGGTCACCCAAATACCGTTTCCACCGAAGGGGAGTCGGATGAGGATCATGACGCTAGCCAAACCCAATATGACAGGTCTGCCACCATAAATACATCCAAGTAGAAAAGGGATGAAGCGCAAGTCATAAACAAAGCCTTCATCAACTCTAACAGACAATAGAATACAAACAATCATTAAGAGGGATGATAAAAGGAAAAGGTGCAGCTTACCAAATCGATACGTATATATATTGTGTTTGGCTAGGATTAATAAGTTGAGTAGCAAAATGGATAGAAGAATAAACAATAAATTAATCAATAATCCTTGAAAAAGCTCACTCATCCCTATGCACCTCTAGCTCAATATATTCTATATCTTATTTTATGAGAATGTACATTTATTAACAAGAACAATAGGAAAAAATAACCTTTGCTCTTACAAGAAAAAAATTCGACAAAATACTTGATTTTTTTTAGGAATCTTTGTATTATATAAAAGTACCAAATATGAATCACATATTGCGGGTGTAGTTTAATGGTAAAACCTCAGCCTTCCAAGCTGATGTCGTGAGTTCGATTCTCATCACCCGCTCCATACATATAAGCAACGCAGTATGCCGTTTATAAAAACGATGTACTGCGTTTTTTAATTCCCCCGTATTAAAGAAAACGGGGGAATTTTAATAATAATCTATTTTTGATTTAATATGCTTTCCTCTAAAACCTCATATTTATCTCCGTAAACTTTTGTAATATGAGATTCTCCCCATGCACATAGCAAATCCAAAATTGATTGTAGACTTTTTCCATACTCACTGAGATCATATTCGACTTTAGGAGGAACTTGATTGTAACTAATTCGGTTGATGACTCCATCCTCCTCTAACTCACGTAATTGCTGTGTTAACATTTTTTGAGTAATATTTGGCATTAATCGCTTCAGTTCATTTGTTCGCTTTTTCCCATGTGTAAGGTGGCATAAAATGACGCATTTCCATTTTCCTCCAATCACCTCTAACGTGGCTTCAACACCTATGTTGTACTTCTTTTTCTCCATTTTTGTTCTCCTTTCTATAGGCACTAAAAAGTACCTACCTTACTAAAAGGTATCTATATTACTTAAAAGTGCGTTCTTTCCTAATTGAACTCTATGAATCATAATAACATTTGTTGATGAAATACACCAAGGAATCATATCAACGAAAATATAGGAGGAAAGTAAATGAATATAGATCAAAAGAGAAGTACATTCGCTTTATTAGCATTAGCAATTAGTGCTTTTGCGATTGGGACAACTGAATTTATTAGTGTGGGGTTGCTTCCTCTCATTGCAAAGGATTTACAAATATCTGTTACAATGGCTGGCCTAACGGTCTCTTTATATGCACTAGGAGTCACGGTAGGTGCCCCAGTATTAACTTCGATTACTTCGAGTATGTCGAAAAAGAAGCTACTGTTTTGGATTATGCTCATTTTTATAATCGGCAATAGTCTAGCAGCTTCAGCAACATCAATAGGTGTTTTACTTGCAGCAAGAGTATTATCAGCATTTTCTCATGGTGTATTTATGTCAATTGGCTCTACAATTGCAGCGAGCTTAGTTCCTGAAAACCGTAGAGCTAGTGCTATTTCTATTATGTTTACAGGGCTAACGGTTGCAACAATTACCGGAGTTCCTATCGGTACCTTTATTGGTCAACAGGTCGGTTGGAGAACAGCATTTGTTGCTATTGTTATTGTCGGAATAATAGCGTTGATTGCAAATAGCATCCTCGTTCCGGCCGAATTACCCAAAGGGAACAAAACAACATTCCGTGATCAGTTAAACTTAGTCAGAAATGGACGTTTGTTACTAATGTTCATTATTACGGCATTAGGATATGGAGGGACATTTGTAGTATTTACGTATTTAACACCATTGCTTCAAAGTATCACAGGTATTAAAGAGGAATTAGTTGCTGTCGTTTTACTCGTATATGGCATTGCCATTGCGCTTGGAAATGTTATTGGTGGTCGACTAGCAAATCATAAGCCTCTCAAGTCTTTATTTTATATGTTTCTCATTCAGGCAGTGATTCTCCTCATATTAAGCTTTACTGCTCCGTTCAAAGTCGTTGGAATACTAACAATTTTATTGATGGGGCTCTTTGCCTTTATGAACGTTCCTGGTCTTCAAGTATATGTCGTTATGCTTGCAGAACGCTTCGTTCCAGGAGCAGTAGATGTGGCATCAGCGATAAACATTGCGGCTTTTAATGCAGGGATAGCTGTTGGTTCTTATGTTGGCGGAATCATAACCGATCAGATGGGGTTGATTCATACGGCATGGTTTGGTTCGTTAATGGTATTTGGTGCTGTAATTTTAACAGGCGTAAGCCTAACTCTTGAAAAAAAAGATATAATGGAGGGCTAATAAATGACAAATAAACATTTACAAGAAACGACTACTTTAAATAATGGGGTAAACATGCCTTGGTTTGGACTTGGTGTGTTTAAAGTAGAAGAGGGGCCAGAGTTGGTTCATGCAATAAAAACAGCTATATGTCATGGATATAGAAGCATTGATACAGCTTCAATTTATGGAAATGAAGCAGGTGTTGGGGAAGGGATCCGAGAAGGAATGAAAGAAGCAGGAATTACTAGAGAGGATTTATTTATTACCTCAAAAGTATGGAATGCAGATTTAGGCTATGATTCTACTATTTCGGCGTATGAAGAAAGTTTAAAGAAACTAGGTTTAGAATACTTGGATTTATACTTGATTCATTGGCCAGTCGAAGGAAAATATAAAGAGGCTTGGAGGGCACTTGAAACCATTTATAATGAAGGAAAAGTAAAAGCAATTGGAGTAAGTAATTTTCAAATTCATCATTTAGAAGAGTTAATGAAAGATGCTAGCGTTATTCCTGCGATTAATCAAGTCGAATACCACCCTCGATTAACGCAAGTGGAGCTTAAAGAATTTTGCCAAAAGCATCATATTCAACTTGAAGCATGGTCTCCATTGATGCAAGGAGAGTTGCTAAACCACCCTGTTCTACAGGAAATTGCACAAACGTATGGAAAGAGTGTTGCTCAAGTTATTTTAAAGTGGGACCTTCAAAACGGTGTTGTGACGATTCCAAAATCAACAAAAGAGCATCGAATCATTGAAAATGCATCACTATTTGATTTTGTTCTTTCAGAAGAAGATATGAAGCGGATCAATGAATTAAATCAAAATAAAAGAGTGGGTCCAGACCCTGATAATTTTGATTTTTAAAAGACAACTCCCCTGCTAATCACAGGGGAGTTAAATTACCTTACTCACCAATCACTTGACATTCCCCAACCCCACCATGAATTTGTGTAAACATGTTCATAACGGATTCTGTCAAAAGTTCTCCTTCTTCAATTGTTAATGACGGACGTAAATAAATCAGGTGTATCGCATCTCTTGTTGCTTCCGTTACAGCCGATCTTACTGAATCAACATAAGGACTGCCAAACCCGCCTTTTTCATCGGAGGAAATAATTAACTGATGAAGGGAATTGCTACGTCCATTAAGTCCCTCGTATTCTTCATCTTCCGTTCCGATGCTAATTATTATGTCCCCATTAAGATGACTAAGGTCATAGATACCTAAAGGAATCTCATACTTCAATGAGAGAAAGTTATTTAAATCTGTGGCACTGTTAATACTTTGTATGTAATTTTGTTTTTTGACACGTCTGTATAAAGCTTCAGCTGAATGACGATAACGATTAGGATCCTTACCGGTTTTCTTGAAAATAGATCTCCATTCACTAATCCCCTTAAGATCAGATAGTTGCTTCTCTTCTAAATCGAAGTATAATGATTCTTGAAAAAGCTGTAGTCTACCTCTAAGCATTTGTGGGGAAGATCCAACCTCAATGTCTTTATATATGATGATGCCCATTTTAAAACCTGGGACTAGTGACAGAAGCTCAGGAGAAATCGTTATTTCCAAACATTCCACCTCCAAAAAGTATTTAAAATAGTTTATCATAGAATGCAGTGAATTCGTATTTGTAAGTATGGAACGAGGTGAAGGACATTTGAATTATCATCAATTAAAAATAGATATTATTGAATATAGCAAAACGATCGGAATCGATAAAATTGGATTTACATCTGCATCGACGTTCTCTGAGTTACGAAACCGTCTTGTAAGGCAACAAAAGTTAGAGTATCAGTCGGGTTTTGAAGAGCCAGATATTAATAAAAGAGTCGAGCCATCTTTACTTTTACCTGAGGCAGCTTCCATTATCTCCATTGCACTTGCCTATCCATCTAAAATGAAGACAAGAGTGGAAAGCAAAAAAGGAGAGAGAAGAGGCATCTTCTGTCGAGCTTCTTGGGGAACAGATTATCATACCGTCCTTCGTGATCGGTTAAAAAAACTCGAGGACTATATCCAATCGAGAGTCTCAGGCGCCCTTGTAAAATCAATGGTGGATACAGGAGAGCTTGCAGATAGAGCCGTAGCAGAACGAGCAGGGATTGGCTGGAGTGGGAAGAATTGTGCCATTATTACTCCAGAGTTTGGTTCCTACGTATATTTAGGGGAAATGATTACGAATCTCCCGTTTGAACCAGATCAGCCGATTGAAAATGGGTGTGGAGAATGCAATAAATGTGTAGATGCTTGTCCAACAGGAGCACTTGTCCAAGGTGGGCAACTAAATTCGCACAAATGTATTGCCTTTTTAACACAAACGAAAGGCTTCTTACCAGATGAATTTAGAGGAAAGATTGGAAATAGATTGTACGGTTGTGACACATGTCAAACGGTTTGTCCTGAAAATAAAGGGAAGGATTTTCATCTTCATGAAGAAATGGAACCTGATCCAGAGATTGCAAAACCCCTTTTACGTCCTTTACTCTTCATGAGTAATCGCGAGTTCAAAGAAAAATATGGACATGTATCGGGGTCTTGGCGTGGGAAAAAGCCAATTCAGAGAAATGCTATTATCGCGTTGGCTCATTATAAAGATGAGACTGCTGTTGAGGATTTAATCCAAGTCATGAAAAAGGATCCAAGACCCGTGTTAAGAGGGACGGCTGCATGGGCACTAGGAAAAATCGGTGGAACAACGGCAGTGGATGCACTAGTCACGGCAAAGCAAAAAGAAGAGGACCAAGAGGTTCTGGAAGAAATAAATAAAGGATTATCATTCATTCAGTGAGAGTACTTCGTTACTCTCATTTTTTTTTCACCTTCTTCATATGTTGTACTTGAAGGGAGTGAAAAAGGTGAGAAAACAGCTTCAAGTATCACTCGAGAAAAGGGTCAAGCAATGTGTTACCAAAACACGAAATAGTAACGAGGAATGCGAGAAAATAAACAGGAAGAAACAGGGGCTAGCAGAGAGAGAAGGAGAAATTGTTAAAGCCAAAGCTAGCGGAAAAATACAGAGCATAGAGCAGGTAGCAGACATCGCTCACGTTTATTACCAGGTTCACTTTCAGTACTTGATTAACCATAAAGGAACATTATATATAGAGGAAGAAATAGAGGAAAGAAAAGCTGAATTTTATAAAGGCACATTGGTTGATGATGAGGAACTCTTCCCTGATTTAACTGTAGAAAAAGCAGAAGCAAGTATTAATGATGTATTTGATGAACGACTGAGTTTTGAATACGATCGTTTAAATGCTGTGAAATATGCGGAAACATGGTGGAACAGTTATAATCCGCGCTTTAGTAAGTTTACGAACGACTGTACAAATTATATATCCCAATGTCTTCGCGCGGGAGGGGCACCGATGACGGGGTATCCTAACCGATCAAAGGGCTGGTGGATGCAAAACAATAGTTGGACGTATACCTGGACAGTTGCCCACTCCTTCCGGTGGTATTTGCCGAATGCTAGGATAGGTTTGCGGGCAGTTGAAGTGAATCGACCAGAAGAATTGAAGTTAGGTGATATTATTTGCTATGACTTCGAGGGAGATGGAAGATTTAATCATACGACCATTGTAACTGCAAAGGATGCAGATGGTATGCCGCTTGTCAACGCACATACAACGAATAGTAGAAAACGTTATTGGGCGTATACAGATTCAACGGCATACACACCAAATATCAAATATATCTTTTTACAAATTGTTGACGATGTATGAGCTTTGGCTCCGAGTAAAGAGTAATGGTATAATATCCTCTGACAGTTAACTATAGAGGTGACACCATGCCAAACCATATCGTACTTTTTCAACCACAAATCCCTTCTAATACAGGGAACATCGCACGTACATGTGCAGCAACAGATACAACACTTCATTTGATTCGACCGCTTGGTTTTTCAACAGACGATAAGCAATTAAAGCGTGCAGGATTAGATTATTGGGATGCAGTAACAATCCATTACTATGATTCATTAGATGAATTTTATGAAAAGAATGCAGGTGGGGAGTTTTTCTACTTAACGAAGTTTGGAAAGAAAAACTTTACTTCGTTTGATTACAGCGATTCACAAAAAGAATATTATTTTATCTTTGGTCGTGAAACAACTGGATTGCCACAAGAGGTAAGAGAGAAAAACTTGGACCGTGCATTACGAATTCCTATGAATGATGAGCATGTACGTTCATTAAATTTATCAAACACGGCAGCAATTTTAGTGTATGAGGCATTAAGACAGCAAAACTATTTACACCTAACATAAAAGGGACCGTTCTATTATAGAACGGCCTTTTTAAAAGGAGGAAAACTAGTGAATACAGTCATAGAAACGATATTAAATCATCGGTCAATCAGGAGCTTTGAGGACAAGCTATTAACTCGTGAGCAGATTGAGATCATCGTTGAAAGTGCTCAAGCAGCATCTACTTCTAGTTACATACAGGCATACAGTATCATTGGTGTAAGCGATCGTGAGAAAAAGCAAAAGTTAGCAGAGCTTGCAGGAAATCAAACCTATGTGGAGGAAAATGGGCATTTCTTCGTTTTCTGTGCGGACTTATACCGTCATGAATACATTGGGAAAATGGAAGGCAAGGATGTGATTTCTTCCATAGAAAGCACGGAAAAATTTATGGTAGCTCTAATTGATGCTTCATTAGCTGCTCAAAATGCAAGTTTAGCAGCAGAATCTTTAGGGCTAGGGATTTGTTATATTGGTGGCATAAGAAATAATCTAGAAGAAGTAGGAAAATTATTGAATATACCACAGCGGGTGATTCCCCTATTTGGTTTAGCAATTGGTTATCCTAAAAAAGTAACAGATAAAAAGCCAAGGTTGCCACTTTCACATGTGTATCATGAAGAGCAATATAATATGGATCATTATGAACAGGAACTTACAAGCTATAATAACGTAATATCTAGCTACTATAAGGAAAGAACGGGTGGAAAGCGTACTGACACGTGGACTGAGCAAATGGCCAATATGCTTGAGAAGAAATCAAGGATGTATATGAAGAATTATGTAGAAGCACAAAAATTTAATAAACAATAAGAAAAAAAGCTGCCAAGGCAGCTTTTTTTACTTATTTACACCTGGCTTATCATCGTATCCTGCAGTGAAAATCGCAGATAGAAATGCAACCATAACACCTAAAATAAGAAGCAATCCCATGTATGTAGCCTCCTCTGTAAAAGATTACGTTTACATATAGGCTTATTATAGCCTATTTCAAACATAGTGTGAATAATGGAAGAGATATTTTTTAGCCAAGTTCTTAAAGAGTTTCTAAAAAAGGACAACATTACTCTTCCTCATTAGGCATGTTCGTTTGTACGGGTGCATAGATTATATTAATCGTCTCTGATCATTCAAACAGGGGAGGTCCATATGGATATCTTAAAAAAGATCGAAATGTTTAGACAAGAAGAGGAAAAGTTAAAATGGGAAGGTACATTTGCAGAGTATTTAGAAATTGTGAAGGAAAGTCCATGGGTAGCACAGTCGGCACATTCTCGCGTTTATAATATGATCAAAGATGCTGGAATTGAAAAAGACGGGACGAGTAAAAAGTATGAATTTTTCAGTAACCAGTTATTTGGTTTAGAGGAGTCGTTAGAGAGATTAGTTGAGGAATATTTTCACCCGTCTGCCAAACGTTTAGATGTTAGAAAGAGAATACTTTTGCTTATGGGACCAGTTAGTGGAGGGAAATCGACTTTAGTTACCATGCTAAAGCGTGGATTAGAGGCTTATTCGCATTCAGAACGAGGCGCTGTTTTTGCGATTAAAGGCTGTCCGATGCACGAAGACCCATTACATCTCATTCCGCACCATTTAAGAAAAGATTTTTACGATGAGTATGGTATTCGAATTGAAGGGAATTTGTCTCCTTTAAATACGATGAGAGTCGAACAGGAGTATGGTGGAAGAATTGAGGATGTCATTGTCGAGCGTGTTTTCTTCTCTGAAGATAAGCGTGTGGGGATTGGAACCTTCAGTCCATCCGATCCAAAATCACAGGACATTGCTGATTTAACCGGTAGTATCGACTTTTCAACCATTGCTGAATACGGATCAGAATCCGATCCTAGAGCTTATCGATTCGATGGAGAATTAAATAAAGCTAATCGGGGAATGATGGAGTTCCAGGAGATGTTAAAATGTGATGAGAAGTTCTTATGGCACTTACTTTCTCTGACACAAGAAGGGAATTTCAAAGCCGGTCGCTTTGCTCTCATCTCGGCAGATGAGTTAATTGTGGCTCATACGAATGAAACGGAGTATCGCTCGTTTATTTCGAATAAGAAAAACGAAGCTTTACACTCACGTATTATCGTTATGCCTGTTCCTTATAACTTAAAAGTAAGTCAGGAAGAGAAAATTTACGCGAAAATGATTGGTGAGAGTGATGTGTCAAATGTCCACATTGCCCCACATACCTTACGAGTTGCTGCGATGTTCACCATCCTAACTCGATTAAAGGAACCGAAAAAAGGTGACATTGACTTAGTAAAGAAAATGCGACTTTACGATGGAGAGAATGTCGAAGGCTTCTCAAGCGCTGATGTTGATGAATTGAAGAAGGAATATGCAGATGAAGGAATGAGTGGAATTGACCCACGTTACGTGATCAATCGAATTTCTTCTACAATAATAAGAAAAGAAATGTCGTCTATTAATGCACTGGATGTTCTTCGTTCTTTAAAAGAGGGCTTAGATCAACATGCATCCATAACGCCAGAGCTAAAAGAGAAGTATTTAAATTATATTTCACTTGCACGTAAGGAGTATGACGACATTGCGAAAAAAGAAGTTCAAAAAGCATTTGTATACTCGTATGAAGAGTCTGCAAAAACGCTAATGGACAATTACTTGGATAATGTAGAGGCATATTGCAATAAAGCGAAGCTTCGCGATCCACTAACTGGTGAAGAAATCAATCCAGATGAGAAGCTTATGCGCTCAATTGAAGAGCAAATAGGTATTTCTGAAAATGCGAAAAAAGCATTCCGCGAAGAAATTTTAATTCGGATTTCTGCCTATGCAAGAAAAGGCAAACGATTTGACTACAATTCTCACGACCGTCTACGTGAAGCCATTCAGAAGAAGTTGTTTGCAGACTTAAAGGATGTTGTAAAAATTACAACCTCAACAAAGACACCAGATGAGCAGCAACTGAAAAAGGTTAATGAAGTTGTAGCAAGATTAATTGACGAGCACGGCTATAATTCTACCTCAGCAAACGAACTACTTCGTTATGTTGGTAGCTTGTTGAACCGTTAATAAAGGAGGGCTGGCTAAAGTGCCAGTCCTTTTTTATGTTTACCGCTTGTCCATCTCGGGTAAAGAGTAGCGAGGTGATAATCATGAAAACAAATCAAAATGCCAAAAATGATGTTGCACAAAACAGTTCCATGGCTGAGGATA
Organism: Robertmurraya korlensis; assembly: GCF_023715225.1. Taxonomy (GTDB): domain Bacteria; phylum Bacillota; class Bacilli; order Bacillales; family Cytobacillaceae; genus Robertmurraya_A. The sequence continues at coordinate 40,243 of NZ_JAMBNS010000020.1, read as the reverse complement.
TGAAGGAAATGAAGAACCTTGGAAAAGAAGTAGAACAAATGAAAACAAATGAAGAGCTTAAAAAGGATAATCAAATTCCAGATCCACAGCAGGAAACAAAATCAGACCAAACGAAAGAAACAAAAGAAAAAATCGAACAAGTAAAAAGTAAGCATCGTTTATTAGATGCAAAATTTTAGAGCATGCGGCTGATTCTAAAGGGTTCCGTTTTGAAGTGCTTTTCTAAATATACGTGCCGAAATGACAGTCGTAATGGAATCGTTATTGGTATATTAAAAAGTAAAAGTCGCCACGAGTTTCTTTATTAGGAATCGAGTAACCAGCACAAGTAAAATAAGCGGAGGTTTTCCGGTTAAATGCAGAATGGAGCTCGTTTCGGGGTAAATAAGGGTAAGTTTTCCGCTTATGCAAAGCAAAATCTCCCCTTTTCGAAGTTTTCGAGCAAATAGGCGGAATTTCTCCGCCTATTTAAGCTTTTTTTAATATGGATTTCTAATTAAACGGAATTTCTCCGTCTATTTATCAGCTCGGGTACTTAACTGTTCTTCCAACCGATAGGTGTGAACCCTAAAGGCAGATTCGCATACTTTTTTTACAAATTGTACATTGACTACTTTATTTTTATTTATAAAATTAAATTTTAAAATTGAGCTAGTTATAAGACTAGCTCTTTTTCTTTTCCCATTAAAGACAAAACATATTTTCTTTCCCGAAATAATATTTATAGTAGTAAGTTTTACATTGGGTAGGTAGGGGAGCTCTCATATTATTCGTCAGATCATCTTACTGTGAATTTTTAGGATGATGATTGCCTCTAAGGTACTTGAATAGCAATAAATAGGCTTGTCCAACACTATGGGCAAATGTCTCATTGTCAAAATTATTTGTAAATTATTACGTCCTTCTGCATATGATAGAGTAATCAACGTTTCCCACTCAATTTTACACTCGGGATATTGTATGAGCGTTTTGTGAAAATGGTGACAAAAAAATTAGGAGGGTTAAAACTATGGCAGATGTAAATAACCATCAATTTGTGATTTCGCAAGAAGACTGGTCCCTCCACCGAAAAGGCTATGACGACCAACAGAGGCATCAGGAGAAGGTTCAGGAAGCGATCCGTAACAATTTACCAGACCTAGTATCAGAAGAAAATATTGTTATGTCGAATGGTCGAGAAGTGGTGAAAATCCCGATCCGCTCACTGGATGAATACAAAATTCGTTATAATTATGATAAAAACAAACATGTGGGCCAGGGAGATGGAGAAAGCCAAGTTGGTGATGTTGTAGCTAGAGATGGATCCGCGAATCAAAAGGGACCTGGAAAAGGGCAAGGAGCAGGAGATCAGGCGGGAGAAGACTATTTTGAAGCAGAAGTGTCTTTAATGGACATTGAGGAAGCACTGTTCAAAGAGTTGGAACTGCCTAATTTAAAAAAGAAGGAAAAGTCCGAGAACGTTGTAGAGGATATTGAGTTTAATGATATCCGTAAAACAGGTTTGATGGGGAACATTGATAAGAAAAGAACGATGATGACCGCTTATAAGCGAAATGCAATGACAGGCAAGGCCAGCTTTCATCCTATTTATAGAGAAGATTTGAAATTTAAAACCTGGAATGAGATTATTAAGCCTGACTCCAAGGCAGTTGTGTTAGCAATGATGGATACAAGTGGTTCCATGGGCCTATGGGAAAAATATATGGCTCGAAGCTTTTTCTTCTGGATGACAAGATTTTTACGTACAAAGTACGAAACCGTAGAGATCGAGTTTATTGCTCATCATACTGAAGCAAAGGTAGTTTCTGAAGAGGACTTCTTTTCGAAAGGAGAAAGTGGAGGAACGATTTGTTCATCTGCTTACCGTAAATCATTAGAACTGATTGAAACAAAATACGATCCTGCAAAATTTAATATCTATCCATTCCATTTCTCTGATGGAGATAACTTAACCTCTGATAACGCACGTTGTGTGAAGTTAGTAGAGGAATTAATGAAAGTATCCAATATGTTTGGATACGGAGAAGTAAATCAATATAACCGCCACTCGACCCTAATGTCCGCGTATAAAAACATCAAACATGAAGACTTCAGATACTATATCCTCAAACAGAAATCCGATGTATTCCATGCGATGAAAAGCTTCTTCAAGAAAGAAGAAAATAAACAATTTGCATAAAACCAGCCATATGGCTGGTTTTTATTTTGCAAACAAATGCAATATATGGGTATAGAATAAGCTATTTCCATTTGAACAAAATATCAAAGGAGATTGTTCATTAGATATTATTTTAGATAGAAAGAAGGGATCCTTATTAAGTACGAACAATTAGCCAAAGACATAATTGAAAATGTTGGTGGAAAAGAAAACGTTAATAGTGTAGTGCATTGTATTACACGATTGCGCTTTAAGCTAAAAGACGAGGGAAAAGCAAATACCGATGCGTTAAAGAATATGGAAGGCGTCATTACCGTGATGAAAAGCGGTGGGCAATATCAAGTCGTTATTGGAAACCATGTACCAGATGTATATAAAACGGTTGTTGAATTAGGAGGTTTCCAAAGTCAATCCCCTGTAGAAGAAGATGGGGGAGGTGAAAAGGGTGGGTTACTTGCTCGCTTCATTGACATAATTGCAAGCATCTTCACACCAATCCTTGGCGTGTTAGCTGCAACTGGGATGATCAAAGGATTTAATGCTCTTTTTGTTACTTTTGGATGGATTGATGCTACTTCAGGTACATATCAAATATTAAATGCAATAGGAGATTCCTTGTTTTATTTCTTCCCTATCTTTTTAGGATATACGGCAATGAAGAAGTTTGGTGGTAGCACATTTATTGGGATGGCTATTGGTGCCTCATTAGTTTATCCAACTTTAACTACTCTTACAGGGGGAGAGCCATTATTTACTTTATTTACAGGATCCATGTTTCAGTCCCCTGTTTTTATTACCTTCCTAGGTGTTCCTGTTATCTTAATGAGTTATGCTTCCTCTGTTATTCCCATTATATTAGCTGCATGGTTTGGAGCAATGGTCGAGAAATGGTTAAGAAAGATTATTCCTGATGTGGTAAAAGCATTTTTAGTTCCATTTTTTACACTACTAATAGTTGTTCCAATTACATTTATCGTCATTGGACCAATTGCTACGTGGGCAGGAAGCTTATTAGGACAGGCCACTTTATTTATCTACAACTTAAGTCCAATGCTTGCTGGTATTTTTGTAGGTGGTTTATGGCAAGTATTTGTTATTTTTGGACTTCACTGGGGACTTGTTCCTATCGCCATTAACAATCTGAGCACACTCGGTTCAGACCCAGTACTAGCAACTACCTTTGCCGCTTCCTTTGCCCAAATTGGAGCAGTTTTAGGTGTATGGTTAAAAACCAAACAGCAAAAGTTAAAATCTTTAAGTATACCCGCATTTATTTCAGGTATTTTCGGTGTAACTGAACCAGCTATATATGGTATCACCTTGCCTTTGAAGAAACCTTTCATTATTAGCTGTATCGCAGCAGCCGTAGGTGGAGGAATTATAGGAGCAACCGGTGTTAAGCTTTATATGATTGGTGGTTTGGGTATCTTTGGAATTCCCTCTCACATTAATCCTGAAGGGGGAGCCACACTAGCGATTTGGGATTAATTATTTCGATTGTAGTTGCTTTTGTGCTTGGTTTTATCTTGACTTATTTATTTGGCTTAGGAAAAGGGCAAGATTCAGCGGTTGAAAACAATGCTGCTAATCAGAAAAAAGATAGTCAAACAGTAGCAGCCCAAACTAAACAAGTGACTATTTTCAGTCCACTTAATGGAGAAGTTGTGCCTCTTTCTAACATAAAAGATGCAGCCTTTGCTTCGGGTGCACTTGGGGATGGTGTAGCAATAGAACCGTCAGAAGGAAAGTTATTTGCCCCGGTTACTGGAAAGGTAACAGCTTTATTCCCTTCTAATCATGCTATTGGTTTTACAACAGATGAAGGGGTAGAATTATTAATTCATATTGGCATGGATACCGTTGAACTTGGTGGGAAATATTTCACTTCACATGTAAAAATGGATTCACAAGTTGAAAAAGGTCAACTACTTATTGAGTTTGATATACAAAAAATTAGGCAAGAGGGTTTAGTTTTGACTACTCCTGTAGTAGTGACAAATCATGCCGAGTACACGTTAGCAAAAACCAGTCAAACACAAATCAAATCAGGGGATCAATTAATCGAACTAAACCGTAAGTGATGTGAAAATTAATTATTTGAGGTGAATGGATTGAATTTAAAGAAAACAAAGTTTCCAGATGGATTTTTATGGGGTGGCGCTGTTGCTGCAAACCAACTTGAAGGTGCTTACCAAGCGGATGGAAAGGGTTTATCTACAGCTGATGTCTCTCCAAAAGGGATAATGTTTCCACCTGATTTTTCCATGAAGGAATTTAATCTTTATCATGAGGGAATAGATTTTTATCACAAGTACAAGGAGGATATAGCTTTATTTGCAGAAATGGGCTTTAAAGCGTTCCGTTTTTCTATTGCATGGACGCGCATCTTTCCGAATGGGGACGAAACAGAGCCAAATGAAAAAGGGCTTCAATTTTATGATCAGATGATCAATGAATTGTTAAAGTATAATATTGAACCCGTGCTAACAATATCACATTATGAAATGCCTCTTAGCCTTGTGAAAAATTACGGTGGCTGGAAAAATAGAAAATTAATCAGTTTTTATGAGAATTTTGCACGAACCTTATTTACCCGATTTAAAGGTAGAGTAAGGTATTACATGACTTTTAATGAAATCAATGTTCTATTTCATGCCCCTTTCACCGGTGGAGGATTATTATTTGAAAATGGTGAGAGAAATGAGCAGGATCTTTATCAAGCTGCACATCACCAATTTGTGGCAAGTGCATTAGCTGTGAAAATTGGTCACGAAATTGATCCGACTGCTCAAATTGGCTGTATGATCGCTTCTATGCTTACGTACCCTTATAGTTCAAAGCCAGAGGATATGTTTGCTGCTTTATCTCAGGATAGAAAAACATTGGTTTTCTCTGACGTACAATCAAGAGGGTATTACCCTACCTATATGATGAATGATCTAGAGGATAAGGGGATTACTATTCATATGGAGCAAGGTGACCTTGAACTCCTCCAGGAGAATACGGTAGATTATATTGGTTTCAGCTATTACATGTCTTTTGTCGCAAGTACCGCTCCTGAACATCAAAATGAAAAAACAGCAGGTAACTTAATGGCAGGCGTGAAAAATCCTTATTTACAATCTTCCGAGTGGGGATGGCAAATTGATCCTGTAGGACTTCGAACCGTTTGTAACCAATTATATGATCGCTATCAAAAGCCTCTGTTTATTGTTGAGAATGGTCTCGGTGCGGTCGACAAGCTTGAAGAGGATGGGACGGTTAACGATGATTATCGAATTGACTATCTGAAGGCCCATATTCAAGAAATGAAAAAAGCAATTGGTGATGGCGTCGAAATTATGGGTTATACCTCTTGGGGGCCAATTGATTTAGTGAGTGCATCAACAGCAGAGCTGAAAAAACGTTACGGATTTATATATGTGGACCGAGACAGCGAAGGAAAAGGCTCAAACAAACGATATAAAAAGAAAAGCTTTGATTGGTATAAAAAAGTCATTACTAGTAATGGAGAAGACTTATAGTCGAATAACAAAGGAAAGCTCTTAGTAGGAGCTTTCCTTTTGCATTATTTCAGTCGTTTTCGACAAAAAACATCAAAAGTCAACAAAATCCTCCGATATAAATAGTAAGTCTCGTTTGACTTTTAGGAGGAACAGCTTATGCCTTATCACTTAATTCTCGATGGAGTAATGGTAGTCGCGTATTTTTTTATTGCAGCCCAATTAAGTAAAAACATTCTTACCCTAAATTCTACAACTCCTCATAAATTGATTGCTGGTGGGTTGGCAGGTGCATTTTCTCTACTGCTATGGATGTTTGTACCTGGCGGAGAGCGTGAAGTGGATTTATCTTTCTATCATCTACCTTTTCTGATCATTGGATTATTCGGTGGAGGAGCCTCAGTAATCGGTGCAATGACCATTGTTTTTTTGGGAATGTCTATAAAATTAGGATGGGCATTTTTTATTGAAGATCCCTCCGTATATTTTTTAGTAGGAATATGGTTCTTACTTTCTATTCTAAATAGAAAGATTACTCATATTTGGAACAGATGGATTTATTCAATTACATTAGTAACATTTTTAAGCTATTTCTTTGATTATTATAGATTTACAAAGCAGGATTCAACACCCTTTTGGACATTTGCCTTGCTAAGCGCATTAACAGGTACTGTTACGATGTACTTAATCTTACATGTGCATCGTTCAAGAGTTGCATATACTGAGCTTGAACGGAAGAATCAAAAACTTTCCGATCAGCATGATGAAATCCTTCTTAAACAGAGTGAACTTTCACTAACAAAACAAAAATTTCAAACCGTAGTAGAAAGTGTTAGAGAGGTGATTTTCCAAACGAATCGGGAGGGAAAGATTGTTTTCCTCAATGCTGCCTGGGAGGAGTTAACCTTATTTAAGGTGGAGGATAGTTTAAACAAACATTATCTTTATTATGTTGTTCCCGAGGAAAGAACAAGGAACATTAAAAAAATAAGTAAGTTAATAGATGAAAAACAAGCACGAACACGTTTGGAAATTAAATTTTACACCAAAAAGCATGACGTACTTTGGATGGAACTGAATATTTCATTTTCCTATGACGGTGATGGAAACTTTTTAGGTACATTCGGAACAATGACTGATATAACAGAGCGCCACATATCAGATCAAATATTGAACAAAACTCTAAAGGAGTTAGAAGATATAAAATTCGCTATGGATGAATCTGTTGTTGTAATGGTTACTGATCCAAAGGGAGTGATTTTAAAGGTTAATGATTTATTTTGTAGCATATCAGGTTATACAAAGGAAGAACTTATAGGAAAACCACAGCAGCTTCTAAACTCTAGTTATCATCCACAAAGTTTTTATCACACGATGTGGGAAACGTTAAATAGAAAAGAAGTTTGGCGTGGAGAGTTACGTAATAAAGCAAAAAATGGAAGTTATTATTGGGTTGATTCTGTGATTGTCCCTCTATTAAGTGAGGAAGGGGTAGTCCATCAATTTGTTACAATACAAAGTAATATAACGAAGCGTAAGCTGGCTGAACAGAAACTGGTAGAGGCCAATGACTTATTGCTAAAACTATCCTCTGTTGATGGGTTAACAGGGATAAATAATCGTCGTTCATTTGATGAGCGCCTTGCTTTTGAGTGGGAAAAAGGATGTAGGGCACAAACATCATCTTCCTTGTCTGCCATTCTATTAGATGTTGACCACTTTAAGCTTTTTAATGATCATTATGGTCATCAACAAGGGGATGACTGTTTGAAAAAGGTAGCCAGGTTGATGGTTCGTGAATTGCCGAGAACAACGGACTTTGGAGCAAGATATGGTGGTGAGGAATTTGTGATTTTACTTCCCGACACTGGATTATTAGAGGCAACCACTATTGCTGAAGAGATTAGAAAAGGAATTCTCTCTTTACAAATCAAGCATGAAAAATCTAAGGTATCTCCAATGATTACTGCTAGTCTTGGGGTTGCATCCATCGTACCTTCAGAAGACGCATCGGCAAAACAACTGTTAGAGTACGCCGATAAAGCACTTTATACTGCCAAGAGAAAGGGTAGGAACCGAGTAGAATCTTATATAGAAGAAGAAACGCGCACGATTGATGTGAGTGAAAGAATCATTGAAGCTACTATAGTAAAAGACCCAGTCCAGGAATATATCAACTTATTACATTCAAAGGATACTCACACTTGGGAGCATTCGAATCGTGTGGCTCATTATGCTATTTTACTTGCTAAAGAGCTAGGTGTCAGTGAGAAGGAACGGGAAAAGCTCTATTTAACAGCCTTACTCCATGATATAGGGAAATTAGATATTCCACAGAGTATTCTTAGGAAGGCTAGTCGATTAACAGAAGAGGAATATTCTATTATTAAACAGCATCCCATTCTAGGTGTAGAAAAATTGCAAAGACATGGAGATTTCCCTTTTAAAAAGGAAATATTAGAGGGAGTCCTTTATCATCATGAGAGATGGAATGGCTCTGGATATCCACATAGACTAAAAGAAAAGGAAATTCCATTGAACGCTCGTTTATTAGGAATCGTTGACTCTTTTTCAGCTATGACAGAAGAACGAGTGTATAAAAAAGGAATTCCAACTGAAAAAGCACTATTTGAAATTCACAGCCAAATGAATTCACTGTATGATCCCGAGCTTGTTCAAGCGTTTTTAAGAGCAATGAAAACAAGTATCCCAGAACAATTGTCCAGTTAAATCAAAGCCCTCGTATCATTACGAGGGCTTTTCTGCAGCTTAAAAGTTGATAATTGTTTTCTTTTCCTACGATAATAGAGAGGTACGATAGAAAGGAGTGTTATCATGAGTGCGAAAAAAGCATTAATTGCTGGTGCTACAGGACTTGTTGGAAATGAACTTTTACATATATTGCTTGAGGCGAAGGAATATGTAAGGGTGACTGCAATTGTAAGAAGACCTCTTTCCATAAAACATCCAAAACTAAATGAAGTAATTATTGACTTTGATCATCTTGAAGAATATTCCGAGCAGCTGGTGGTAGATGATGTTTTTTGTTGTTTAGGAACAACCATTAAAAAAGCGAAAACAAAAGAAGCGATGAAAAAGATAGATGCTGATTATCCTCTTGAGCTTGCTAGATTAACACAGAAACTGGGTGCCAAACATTTTCTTTTAATTAGTAGCATGAATGCCAATCCTCATTCGAAAATATGGTATTCACAAATGAAAGGGAAATTAGAGGAAGAGCTGTCAACCGTACCATTCCAAACGATTTCCATTCTTCGTCCATCACTATTGCTTGGTAATAGACAGGAGTTTCGCTTGGGAGAGAAAATGGCCGCAACAATTTTCCGAGCGGTTCCATTTCTATTTGTTGGTCCTTTATTAAAGGTAAAAGCAATTGAAGGAAGACAGGTAGCGCAATCGATGTATTCAATTGCACAAAATAATCGGCTGGGTGTGAATATCTATCCTTCCGATATTCTTCAAAGCAGGATAACTACATGAGAAAGGATTTATAGATATGCTCTTAATGATTGGTGCGATTTTTTTAGTTGTTCTTGTATATAGCGCCATTTGTTTTTATATTGGATATAACGGTTGGGTTTGGCTGAAAGCAAGAAATCTAATTCAATGGAAGAGAGTCTACATTGTCGTTATTATTTGTTTATCATTGTCCGTTTTTGCCGGGCAGTTGTTACCTATTTATCTTTTTAAAATTGTAAGTGGATTATGGTTAGCCGTTGTTGGGTACAGTTTAATTATTCTTCCGCTCATCAATCTCCTGGTCTTTTTTTTGAAAAAAAGGTCTATCATTTGGGCTGGAAATTTCGTTGTGTTATTTTTTTTATTTGTATTGATATATGGGTCTTATCTGGCATGGAACCCAATTATACAAACCTATGATATCGAGGTTGATAAAACCGCTGGGGAACGAAAAGAATTAAAGGTATTAATGGCCTCAGATATCCATGCTGGTGTCCTAGTTGGTAATAGCCATTTAGAAAAGCTCGTTTCAATTGCAAAAAAGGAAGATCCCGATATCATATTAATTCCTGGGGATCTAATCGATGACTATATAGAACCATACCTAAAACAAAATATGGGTGAAGTAATGAAAAAGCTTGATGCACCCCTAGGTGTATACGCGGTCCTTGGCAATCATGATTATTACGGTGAAGACTCAAAAGAAATACTTACTGAGATGGATAAGGTAGGTATAACGGTATTAATGGATGAATGGGTAAAGGTGGAAGACCTATATTTAATTGGGAGAAAAGATCCTACTGACGAAAGTAGACAACAGTTAAAGGAATATTTAGCTGGGGTCGATAAAAGTAATCCGCTCATCATGCTTGATCATCAACCGATTGACTTTTCAGAGGCTAGTAAACAAGGAATAGATGTTATGCTGTCAGGACATACACATAAAGGGCAACTCTTTCCTGCAAGTATTGTAACAAATCTACTTTACGAAAATGACTACGGTTATGAAAAAATGGAGCGATTGCATACCTTTGTCTCTTCTGGATTTGGTGTATGGGGTCCGCCACTCAGACTAGGGAGTCAATCAGAAGTGCTTGTCATTAATCTTACTTTTTCACGGTAAATGGAAAAGGATAGCTAAATCGCTATCCTTTTATTGTTTAATGGTCGGTTGCCTTGGTGTTCGTGCTCGATTTTGAATCATGGTATGAAGAAGTTCATGGTATCCAGTTGGATTACATAAGATAATTTGGTTTCCCATTTCTTTAGGAAACGCTTCATGGAGCTGTCTCTCAATTTTGTCCGTAAATCCACCTTTTGAAAGAAAGTGTGGGACAATATAAACCTTTTGATACTCCTTTAAAAAAGTCTTTTCAAGCATTTTCAAATAATGCGGTTCTCTACTTAAATATCCCCATTCAACCGGATTTTCTAATTCTTCTCTTACTACCTTTGATAACTGTGAAAGTTCTTGAGCCGTTTCTTGATGAGCACTACCATGTGCAACGAGTAAAACAAGTTCATTCTGTGTTTGTTGATAACCTTTTTCTTGAAGCTTATCCATGATTGCTGGTAGAAACAAGCGATCGCTTCCTAGAATATTCGCATACATCATGGGTATTGTGGGAAATTGTGCTTGAGAGTCAGCAATCTCTGTTGGTATATCTATTAACGCATGATTCCCGGATAATAATAATACAGGAACGACAGTCACGGTCGTTGCTCCCTTTTGTATGCATGCTTCTATGGCTTCCCCAATAGAGGGCGTAGCGAGTTCAAAAAAACCATACGCTTGTATAGGAGCAATATTTTCTTTCATCGTTTCAGTAATAAATGAAATAAATTGATCATTCCAATCCTTTGAGCGACTACCATGACTTATATAAACGACGGCTTCCATTTGTCACCTCAACCCCTAAGCTGATAATTATTTCGAAGTATATCAGTTGCTGGAATACTGAGCAAGCAACAGTATGCTACTTAGAATAATAGTCTGCTAAGCAAATAATGGCGCTTCCCATACGTTCGGTTTCTGGGAAAATGACACGGTTAACACCTTGTTCTTTAAGTGCCTGAGCGGTAACTTTTCCAACAGCTAGAGCCACCACGCTATTTTCAAATTGATTAAGAAGTATCGTAGTCTGTCCCTTTTTTTCCGCATGAGCAAATAAGAATCGCACTTGTGGTGTGCTTGTAAAGCTTACTGCATCTATGCTCCCATCAATAATTTCTGATAATAATAATTCAATGACATCTTCACTTGGCGGTGTATGAATATATGGAAGAATTTCATGGAATGTGGCTTCGTTTTCCTCTAGAAATTTGATAAGGAGTGGGGCAGGGTCGCCATGCAGTTGAAGGGCCACACTTGTTCCTTTAACAAATTTCTCACATGTAGAAAGGGAACGTACCAATCCTGCTGTACTTCCATCGTCATCTCTTACAATGGGGGTAACACCAAGCGTTTTTAATACATTTACCGTCTTGTATCCTCTAGCAGCAATCTTACTTTCTTTAAGCTTGGAGATAAATTCATCCTTTTTTTGCATGTTCTCAGCTGTTTCTAAAAGAATCGTTAGCCCAATACCTGTAGTGAAAATAAGCCAATCATAGCTTCCAGCAAGTAATTTCGAGATTTCACCCTCTATATTCGTATCATCCAATCTAGTTGTACCTTGTGATGGTCGGAGAAGGGGAATTCCCCCTTGATTGATAATAATCTTACTAATTTCATCCGTTTTTCTCGTGCCTGCAATCACAACTCGCTTGTTTTCTAGTTTTTTCATGTTTATCCCATCTTTCTGTTAGAATAGTTAGAATCATTTTAGCATCAATAATGAAAGTAAGCCTCCTTAAAACTAAATTTTTTGTAGATATTTGCAATAAGCAGGCTTATTTCGTGTTGGGGAAAAGTTCGTTATAATATAGAAATAATTTTTACTTGGAGGTGAAGGTGATGGACCTTGAGAAAATTTTATTTAAGTTAGCGCAAAGAAGTCCTTTTGTTTTAGGAAGTGAGAACTTCTCTACCTATTCCGTATTGCTTCCTCTTGTATATATTAAAAATGAAATACATCTTCTATTTGAGGTCCGATCCTTTTCATTAAGGAGACAACCGGGTGAGGTTTGTTTTCCTGGGGGCAAAAAGGATGAAACCGATAGGGACCATATGGAAACTGCCATGAGAGAGACCTGTGAAGAATTAGGCTTAAACAAAGGGAGGATTTCTCAGGTTGTACCACTAGATTTCATCGTTTCTCCGTACGGCAATATTATTTATCCATTTGTTGGTGTCATAGATACAGTAAATGAAATGCAATTAAATCATAGAGAGGTAGATCATGTCTTCACTGTACCGCTTGCATTTTTTAAACAGACGAAACCTGAGATTCATTATGTAAATGCCCGGTTCGAACCAGAACCAGGTTTTCCTTATGATTCCATAGTTGGTGGGAAAGACTATAACTGGCAAATAAAAAGAATGGAAGAGTGCTTTTACTACTTTGAAGATAAAGTGATATGGGGGTTGACTGCGAGAATCGTTAGACATTTTATTCAATTAATTGAAGAGTAATGGCATCCAATCAGTAGTCACATCATAATTAAAAAACATCTCAGGAGGTGACGTAGGATTGAAAACAAGAGAGTTATTATCACATGTACAAGAAGCATATGTCTCTCTGTCGAAGATGGGTTTGGTTATTGTTAGTGCGAAAGGAGAGTATCTTACATCCGTATCCGGGATCGATCAGGTTACAGAATACCTGTTTATCAATGAGGATATTGCTTTTCGCCAACAAATTAATCAAGTTGTCACATCTTCCACTATAACTAAGCCAATCACCTACTTACTCCTTCATAATGGAGAGGCCACAGGTCTAAAAATAGCGATTATACCAGTCAAAGTAGACGGAACTATATATGGTTATATTTTAAGCTCAGTGTTTGTAGAAGGGAATATTAGTAAGGAACATCTCGTGTCTATTTTTAACGATAGAAAATGGCAAGAAGCTGTAAAGGTGATTAAAGTTCTTACTATAGATGAAACAGATGAATTACTAGATATATTACAAAAGATGGCTACCGTCTGCAGTGCTTTTTTTGTTAAAGAATTCGAAACCAACCGTTTTCATTCACTGCAAAAATTACTGTTACAAATGAATCAAGATAATCTTCAAATCACAAGTCTATTTGAGGAGCTTTATGAAAGTATAGACGATGTTGATTTGCTTTGTTATGTTACACAAAATCGCAACGAGCAATGGATACTCGAACATTCAAAAGGTAAGAATGAAGATAGGCTGGTTCATCTAAAGTTAGATATGATAGCAGATTTATTGCAAAATGCGCTTGATAAAGGCGACTACCAAAGTATTGAAAATATACAGTTTGATCCTCGACTTTCGTTTCTATACGCTTATGAAATCAAGCCAAAGTCTGTCTATTTTTTTCCTGTTACAAACGAACTCGATTCACAAGGAGCCATTATTTTAATTAGTGAACATAAAGACAAAATTTCTCGTAAAAATCTTCAAACAATAGATATTATAAGAGGGATGTTTGCTGTTTATCAGGCGAAACGGCAACTAAAAATAGTAGGTTTTCACCATTTAACAAAGCTCTCTAGAGTCATTGATATGAGTAAGATAATGACTGATTTGAAGAGTGTTCGAGAATTGTTGTTCTTAATCTTAGATATGACAGATCATTTAATAAAGGATTCATTTGCGATTGTTGTATTGAGGGACGGGACATATGAAAGTCTTAATGGCGATCAGTTACCCAAGAATCAACTAGAAGTATATATTAAAGATGTATCAGAAAGTTTGTTTCAGGGACAAGGTGAAACACATAACCGTATAAGAAGCTTCTCATTTGGTTCAATGATTGAATGTCCCGTTCTTGTTAATCAACAAGTAGAAGCTGTTTTATGTGTAAAAGTGGAGAATGTTACAAATGAGTTAGAGGTCTATTTAGAGATATTATCCAATTTATTGAGCATTGGAATGGCCAATTTTCATGAACCAAATAAAGAACAAACGGAAACTATTCAATCATTGCAAGTTCCTGAATCCATTAAGAATCTGCTAACGAATCGAGAAAATGAAATCCTACAATGGATGTTAAAAGGTTATAACAATCAAGAAATCGCCGAGGTCCTTTTTATTAGTGCACATACCGTGAAAAACCATATCTCAAATATATTTCAAAAGTTAAACATCACGGATCGAAGACAATTGTTTTCAACTATTTATCAGCTTCAGTTTTACACCTAAGCTCCCTTTTGGGAGTTTTTCTTAATTATAAGAAGAAGAGACTATGAAAGAAAAACCTTTATAGCATTTGTTTCCTATCTGTACAGAATGGAGTTGTTTTATTAATAGGAAAGCTAGGAGAGTTCCTCTCGAAGATGAGTTGGTTTGGAAGAAAGATAGGAGAGATAGGGAGTGGAGGAATCGAGTGGTTGATTTATAATAGAGAAAGAAAGCTTGAATGAAAAAGTTTTTTCAAAGGAGTTTTGACAATGGCTACAGAAGAGATTATCACCTATGATTGGAACCAGGATGTCACATTAAAAACAGCCGACCTCTTTCGAGAAGAGTTACAATCGTTTATACAGACTGAAAATAATAAACTGATTTTAAGTTTAAAGGGTGTTGGGTATATAAACAGTTCAGGACTTGGAGTGATCGCTGATGCAGTCATGCAGGCAAGAAAGCAAGGGAAAGAACTGGTTGTAGCAAACATACAAGAACCAATTTCTGAGATTTTTGAAATTGTTAAGTTTGGATCATTTATTCATCTCTTTGTTACGGAAGAAGAGGCGACTCAATTTTTTAATCAGTAAGTAATTTTACTAATCGCCATTTTTTTGTCAAAAACATTTGAAAAAATAGTGAATGAATGGAAATAAATCACCCTATTACCACTACATTTTCTATAATAATAGTGGACCTATAGGAGGGGATTATTGATGAATATCACAACGATCATTGAACTGAATAACCAAGAAGTTGAACAGATGGCAGGAGCTAAGATGGTGTTTGTGCAAGAAGAAGTTACTGAACAGATTATTCATACTTGTGTGGATTGCTTTACTGTAGAAGGGTCAGAGGAAAAGATTGAGCCGGAACTAGCAATGGAAAAGGTTTTTGAGCAACTAAAAGGAACTGGTGTGATACCTCCAGGTGTAACAGAATTCTCCTTTGAAATGCCAGCTTGTGGTACCATCAAAAAAAATAATCAAGTTATAGCAGAAATCCCGCAAAATGTTGTCCTAACATTTACGATTTAAGTATTAAAGACATCAACATCCTGACCAAAAATGGTAGGATGTTTTTTTGTCTAAAGTTACAGAAAAATCGACATTATTTTTAGTGGTCAAAGTGAAAGTAACGTATAATAGCAAGAGGAATTATAGATAAAAAGGGGTGAATATAGTGGGTAATAAAATTGGATTTATTGGCTGTGGAAAAATGGGACAAGCAATATTAATGGGCCTAACTACTAAAAGTAATATAGAAAGAAATCTCATCCGGGTAAGTGCGAAGACAGAAACTACATTAACTAAGGTAAAAGAGTTGTTTGGGGTTCAAACAACTACCAACAATAAAGATATTGGAAATTGGGCCGATATTATAGTAATAGCTGTGAAACCAGATCTACATAAAGAAGTTATTGAGGAAATTAGAGCAGAGATATCCTCTAATACGATATTGGTTACCATTGCAGCAGGTATTTCATTACAGTTCTTAGAACAAGCATTTGGAAGACCAGTAAAGGTAGTTAGAGCTATGCCAAATACTCCATCCCTTGTAGGAGAAGGAATGACAGCGCTATGTTTTCATGAACTTGTCTTGAATGATGAAAGAGTACGGGTTTCCCATATATTTGAGTCGTTAGGACAGGTTGAAGTATTTCCGGAGTCGTTAATGAACAGTATTCCAGCGATTAGTGGTTCTTCACCTGCTTATGTGTATATGATGATTGAAGCATTGGCAGATGGAGCGGTTAAGCAAGGGATTGCACGTGACAAGGCCTATAAGATGGCTGCTCAAGCAGTTCTTGGTGCCGCCAAGATGGTTTTAGAGACAGGATTACATCCAGGCGTATTGAAGGATCAGGTGTGTACCCCAGGTGGTGCTACCATCGAGGCAGTAGCCGCACTAGAAGAAACAGGCTTTCGTGCCTCCATTCTTTCAGCTATGGAAAGCTGTACAGAAAAAGTAATCAAACTAACAGAAAACCAATGAAGAGGAGTTTGGGAATGCGTAATAGGATTGAAAATGGGGAATATAAGCATAATCTGACGGATTATCCTTTCGGGGGGTGTTTGTAATGAATATGGACAAATATAAACTCCTTCTTTTCAAAAAAATTAAGGATCAGCTTTCCATTTGGTTTGAGAAGGAACCTAATAAACCTGCCACGAAGGATGAACTATTTCTTTTCCTACATTCCATTAAGGGTACAGCCGGGACAATTGACCTAGGTGGATTATTTACTCTAGTTACGAACTTAATGAATGAGATTGAACGTAATCATACAAAGCTTGAATGGGAGAAACAAGACTTGCGTGACTTCCTTTACGAGTTAATGGACTTAAGTTACCAGTATGAACATTTTGAGACGGTAGATGTGTCTAAGCCTATTACTAGAGAGGAGGGGACACCTCTTATTCAAGTGATCGATGATGATATCTCCATGCTCATCTTATTAAAGGATACACTTGAAGCAAAGGGATGGATCGTAGTTGCACATACAGATGCGGAACTAGGAAAAGAATTGTTTTATGAACTTCAACCTGATTGTTTAATCATAGATGTTAATCTTCCGGGGAAAAATGGTTTTCAGCTCTTGGAAGACCTTAATCACCATCTGGAAAAAATGTTTATACCGACTGTCATGATTAGTATTGAGAATGACCGGGAGACAAGAATAAAGGCTATTGAATCAGGGGCAGATGATTTTATCGAGAAGCCGTTAGACCTTGAGGAATTTGTTCTGCGTGTAAAGCGTCAACTAAATAGAAAAAAGTTATTTGACCAATCGGTTATGATTGATGAACTTACACAGGTGTATAATCGCAGATTTTTAAACGATTCTTTACAGAGAAGTCTCGTTGACATTGAGAGATCTAGCTCTTATTTTACTGTAGCTGTCCTTGATTTGGATTACTTTAAAAAGGTAAATGATACATTTGGACATATCGTTGGCGATAAAGTGTTACTAACGTTTGCCCAATTTTTAAAAGAACATATAAGAGGTACGGATTCTGTCTTTCGGTACGGGGGAGAGGAATTTGTCATCTTATTTCCTAGAACAAACGATACAGACGTCAAAAATGTTCTTACTAGGTTGTTAGAGAAATTCTTTAACACCCCATTTACCGAAAACGAAAAAACATTTTATTTGTCGTTCTCTGCTGGGGTTTTTATGGTTTTAGATGAAAAAATGGATAGTAAAACCGTCATTCAAACCGCTGATCAAGCATTGTATTTTGCAAAAGAGAATGGGAGAGCAAGAGTCGAAAGTGCCAACCAATTAAATCTTGGCGCAACTAAGAAAACTCTACATGTATCCCTTATTGATGATGATGTGATTATTCGGACGATGATAACGAAAATTCTTCAAAGTATGGAATTTGAATTTGTCGATCTTGATATTTGTTCTTATGAGAATGGGATGAAATTTTTTGATTCGGGGAGACATGAAATTTCTGGTCAGCATTTTCTTGTTCTCGATGGAGTAATGCCTGTGATGGATGGAACTGAAGTACTTCAACGAGTGAAGTCAGGAAGGAAAAGGAAACAGTTCCATGTACTTATGCTAACAGGACGGAAAAATGAACAGGATATTGCTCGTTCACTAAAACTCGGAGCGGATGACTATGTGACAAAACCTTTTAGTATTCAGGATCTTCAAGCGAGAATTTATAGCTTTATTCAAAGGATAACAAAATGATGATTTCAAATGAAATAATCGTTCTCTTTTATGCCACCATATTTATACTTATCTTACTATTACTCATCTTGATGTATTTAATTATTCGGAAAACATTAGAAAACGAGGAAACCCTTAAGGTTAAAACGATAAAACAGGAGATGGAAATATCACTGTTTGAAAGCATCTCTGAAGGAAAAATATATGAGATGACTAATCGAGACCGTTTTTCTTTGAAAGCAATGGAGGAGTTATTAAAAAGCTACTCAGATACAGTCGATGGAACAAGGGAGCGGCAATCTCTTACTTCTATGGCAGATAAATATCTATTAGAAGGTTATAGAAAAGTATTAAAAGGTAGAAGTTGGAGCAAAAGAATCAATGCCTTATATCATATTGAAGATTTTCATATGCAAAAGCTCTCAGATGATGTAAGAGAGCTTTTACATAGTCGTTCTTTAACGAAAGAAGAAGTGATAGTCAGTATTCGGTTTCTAGCAGCAACGGGTCGGTTTGACGAAGTTTTTGAGTTTGTGAATAAGAGGTACACTGATTTAACGGATTTTGACTATAGAAGTATTTTGTTTAAATTAGATGAAAGTTCCTTCCGTTTGCTTGTTGAGAGGTTTTCTGAATGTCATTCTAGCCTTCAATGGTCCATACTTGAAATCATTTCAATAAGAAAAGAGCTCTCTTATCTCTCTTTTGTGGAAATGATATTTCATACCTATAACGGAGAGACGAGAATTCGTGCACTTAAAGCTATAGCTTCTATTGGATTTACCACCGATATTGAACAGTTTTACCCATTAAAGGAGAGTTCAGAGTGGCAGGAGAGAATGCTACTTGCTAAGTTAATTCACTTCTTTCCTTCGGAGTCCTCTTACGACATTTTAGCAACATTAATTCATGACCGAAATTGGTGGGTTCGTTCTCAAGCAGCTCAATCTTTTTCAAAGCTACCAAAAGGAAGAGAACAATTAATAAAAATAATGGAAAGCTCGCACGATCCATATGCTAGAGATATTGCAGCAGAGTGGCTTCAAAAAGGGGAAATTTAATATGCTACAACTGATTGGAGAGTATATTGGGATTGTTTTCGGTAGTTTTATCACTATATACATGGTGTTAGTGATTAGTTTTTACTCAGTGATTTTACTGCTATCACTTCTTCAGCTTAGACGAGAATATAAACTTGATAAAGAGCAGGCCTACGATGAATATTTAGATGACTTATATACAAAGCCAATTTCTATTATTGTTCCTGCCTTTAATGAGGAGGCAGGATTGATTCAGAGTGTACGTTCCTTGCTTGGAATCAATTATCCCACATTTGAAATTATTGTTGTTAATGACGGATCGACAGATGATAGTCTAAATAAAATGATCCGTCATTATGAGATGAAGGAAATTAAAAAGGTCATTCGAAAGCATGTTGAAACAAAAAATATTAAAGGAATATATCAATCCAAAACTTTACCAAACCTTTATCTGATCGATAAAGAAAACGGTGGGAAAGCTGATGCTTTAAATGTCGGATTAAATTTCTCGCATTATCCTTATATTTGTTCATTAGATGGGGATTCGGTACTTGAACGAGATGCCTTCTTAAAGGTAATGAAACCCATTATGATCTCAAATGAAGATGTTATTGCTTCTGGAGGAAGCGTTAGAATTGCCAATGGTTGTAAAATATCAAATGGTAATTTACTTGAAGTGGGATTATCAACACATCCCCTTGTGATTATGCAAATCATAGAATATCTACGTGCCTTTTTAATGGGCAGAATTGGATTAAGTCGTCATAATCTTCTTTTGATTGTATCAGGAGCATTTGGCGTCTTTTCAAAAAGCTGGGTGGCAGAAGCGGGTGGTTATAAAACCACAACCGTAGGAGAAGATATGGAGTTAGTGGTTCGTTTGCACCGACTTATCAAAGAGAAGGGTGTAAAGAAAAAGATCGTTTATGTGCCAGACCCTGTCTGTTGGACAGAAGTACCGGAAGAAACTAAGTTTCTTCGAAGACAGAGAAGAAGATGGCACCGAGGTTTATTTGAAAGTCTTTGGGCACATAGAAAGTTAGCATTTAATCCAAAATACGGTTCAATCGGAATGATTTCCTTTCCTTATTTTTGGATAGTTGAGTTTTTTGGTCCTATCATTGAGCTCTGTGGATATATTTATGTCTTATGTTCTTTGTTTTTTGGAGGAATTTATTTAGAGTTTGCTATTATCATTTTTCTTCTCTCGTGTTTGTATGGTTCATTATTCTCCATGGCCTCTGTTTTATTAGAGGAGTGGAGTCTACGCAAATATCCAAAAGTATCACATATCGTAAAGTTATTTCTTTACTCTATGACCGAAACATTATGGTACCGTCCATTAACCGTCTTTTGGCGTTGCGAGGGGATTTGGCAGATTATTGTTGGTGAAAAGGGCTGGGGAGAAATGAAAAGAAAAGGTGTATCGGAATGAAGAGTTGGTTCTCGAAACAACAAATGCTTGTTTTTGCGGTTATTGGCATCATATTAGTAGGAATCACAAGTCCTTTCTGGTTATGGGCAGTAAAATCAAATAAAGAATTAAATGTATTAATTCTCGATAAGACGGTACCTGATCCAACGTACCGAGAACATAGTGGACTAACCTGGCTATTGAATAATGAGAAATATGTCACTAGCGATCGTGAAAGGTACAGTATTGAAAATAGTTATAGTGGGTTTGTACCAAAAGAGGGAGAAGAGTATGAAATTCGCAATCTCCCAAAAGAATTAGAACCGTATGATGTATTTTACTTAGCGGATTCATATGGGGTCTATGAGAAGGAATTCTATGGAGAAAACCAACAGGGAGAACGGTCTGAGCATTTATATGGTGGATTACAAGAGGAAGAAATAGATGCCATTCATCAGGAATTACTTTTAAATAAGGGGAAAACCCTTATCGCTGAATTTAATACATTTGCTAGTCCTACTTCAGCTTCAGCTCGTGAAAAAGTTTCTAATCTGTTAAATGTCGATTGGACAGGCTGGATTGGCAGGTATTTTCCTAAGTTGGAAGGGGAAGAGGTTCCAACCTGGGTGAAAGAAAATTACGAAAAATCGAACAGAGCATGGAATTTTTCAGGTGAAGGATTAGTATTTGTGAATAGCAATGATTATATTGTGGTCATTGATAAAAATGAGTTTAAGGGTGAAGGGCCAAGTTTCCAATATACGGAATTGGGTAAGAAGCTTTTTAATAATAAGAAAAACGATGCTGATTATTCTTATTGGTTTGATATTATTTCCGCAAGAAATACAGATGAAATTTTAGCAACATATCATTTATCTGTAACAAAGGTAGGCGAATCGAAACTTGCAGAAAATGGGATACCAGTTACCTTTCCTGCAGTCATCAGCCATAAAAATGCAAGTTACGCTGCCTATTATTTTGCGGGTGATTATGCCGATGAGGGAGATGTCCCTTCGATTTATCAGACAAGGGGCATTTCGAATTGGAGAGAGATCGCTCAGTCAGATTCTTTTTACTGGCGTGTGTATGTACCAATGATGAAGCAAATTCTTCGTCACGGCTTAGAACCATCCGATGAGCAGGACATGGTAGAGCTTGTTACGGAGCAAGGTACCTCAATTAATAGCAAAACAGATGAAGAATCCATTCAAATCCAAAAGGATGGTAAGTGGGAGGATCTCCTTATTAAAGGGGTTAACATGGGGATAGCTAAACCAGGTTACTTCCCGGGTGAGACGGCCATCTCTAAAGATGAATACTTTAGATGGTTCAAAATGATTGGCGCCATGAACGCGAATGCCCTTCGTATTTATACTATTCACCCTCCACAATTCTATGAAGCATTCTACGAATATAATAAACAAGCCGAGAAGCCTTTATATTTATTCCACGGTGCTTGGGTGACAGAAGAAACTTTACTAGAGAAACAGGATGCCTATGATCCATCTGTTGTGGAAGAGTTTCAAAGAGAAATGAGAGACATCGTTGATATCGTTCATGGCAATGCTCACATAGCAGAAAATCCAGGGCATGCATCAGGCTCTTACACTCACGATATATCTCCTTACGTACTTGGATATATTATTGGAATTGAGTGGGATCCAGGTATGGTGGTAAATACTGACGCTGTTCATAGTGGAATGGAGCAGTATAAAGGAGACTACTTCTTTACGGAGAATGCAACACCATTCGAAGCGTGGTTAGCGGTCCGAATGAATGACATGGCAAGTTATGAAGCTGAAACGTATAATTGGCAACATTCCATGAGCTTTACCAACTGGGTAACCACCGATCTATTAACTCATCCGGCTGAACCTGCTGAAGAGGAAGATATGGTTAGTGTTGATCCCAATCATATAAAAAAAACCGATCAATTTCATGCTGGTTTATTTGCTTCATATCACGTCTATCCATATTTTCCAGACTTCCTTAACTTTGAGGAAGATTATGTGAATTATGTAGATAGCAGTGGAGAGAAGAATAACTATGCCGGTTATCTTCATGATTTAAAAAATGCACATGAAATGCCAGTTGTCATTGCAGAGTACGGTGTGCCTTCCTCAAGGGGATTAACTCATGAAAATGTCCATGGAATGGATCAAGGTAATCATAGTGAACAGGAACAAGGTGAAATTAATCAGAAGCTATTTCAAACTATAGTTTCAGAAAATTTTGCTGGAGGTATGGTGTTTTCCTGGCAGGATGAGTGGTTTAAACGAACTTGGAATACAATGGACTTCGATAATCCAGACCGTCGACCGTATTGGTCAAATATCCAAACAAATGAACAAATGTTTGGAATGTTAGGGTTTTCCCCTTCTTTATTCGGAAAAGAAATGACTCTTGACGGAAAAGACAATGACTGGAGAAAGTCGTTGGTTGAACCTTTAGCACAATCCAAGAGCAAGGAAAATTTATTAACAAATATGTATGTAACTTCTGATGCAGCAAATATCTATGTGCGTCTAGATTATCAACGATCCATAAATTTAGAGGAAACTCCGACATATATCACACTTGATACGATAGGAGAGCAGGGTCAAAAAAAGATTCCTCTTCGTACAGGTCAATCGGTGCCAACAACATCTGGTGTTGATTTCTTAGTTACATTGGCAGGCAAAGAGGAATCTAGGATTACAGTCGATAGCTACTATGATTCTTTTTACTATCAATATGGTGAGCGGTTAAAGCTAATAACAAAAGAAACGTATCCTTCAGAAAAGGAAAATGGTGTGTTCCATCCGATTCGCTTGGCGCTAAATAAACAATTAACAATTCCTTCAACAGGGAAAACCTATCCTTTTGAAGCTTATGAAACGGGAAAGCTTCTTTATGGCTCCGGAAACCCTATTGATGAAAATTATAACTCATTGACAGATGTCAGCATTAGTGAGGATGGAAAGATGGTCGAGCTGCGTATTCCATGGCTCATGTTAAATATTAAGGATCCGAGTGAAAAAGAGATTATTGGAGATATGTGGAAGAGTGGATTAGAGGGTACAAAAAATATTGAAGGTATCTTTCTTTCTGCTTTTGTTTCAACAGAAAAGGGATTGTCAATTTTACCTGAAATGGAAGGGAAAACTGATCCCTTATCTAAAATGGCAGTCTATAAATGGGATAAATGGGAGCAGCCAGTATACAGTGAACGACTAAAGGATTCTTATTATATTATGAAGGAAACATACGGGGGGATAAAAGAGTGAAAAGGATATTATTAGCTGAGGATGAAGAAGTATTAAGAATGCTTGTTGTAGACACTCTTGAAGAAGAAGAATATGGAGTGGATGAAGCGGCTGATGGAACTGAGGCGGTCCAGCTATTTGATGAAAATAACTATGATTTACTTGTTCTAGACTATATGATGCCGGGGTTAACAGGGCTTGAAGTGATTGATCATGTTAGACAAAAAAATAAGGAAGTAAAAATCTTAATGCTCTCAGCTAAGAGTCAACAATATGAACAAGAAAAAGTGATAGAGGCGGGAGCGAATTATTTTATGGCCAAACCTTTTAGTCCGATGGAGCTAAAAGATAAGATTGAGGATATCTTAAATGAAAGATAGCTCAAATAAAAAACAGAGCATATTAAAACAATTTATTCAGTTAATGATTGTTTTTCTCTCTTTAATCCTTATCGGAACATCTTTAAATCTTTATTTTCAGTATAAGCAAAGCAATGACTATATTGAAAAAAGAGCACTTATTGTGGAAAAAGAGAAAATTACGAGAGATTTGTATTATGCACTGAATACGGCTTTATTTGATGTTAGGGGATATTTTGCTTATGGTAATGAAGAACTAAAGAAAAGAGCACTCTCGCAACAGCCTGAGATTAGAAAACTAGCGAAAAAGCTGGAGGCTAGTGCGTCAAATGAGGACGACACGGAGTATGTTAGAGAGCTGAACAGCTTTGTAGATTATTATTTTGTTGAAACACTTCCTCAAGCAGTCCAGTATTTTGAGGCAGGGCGACAAGAAGATTTAATCAATTTGGCTCAGCTTGGTGCTACTACAAGAACCAATGGATTTTTGGATTTAACCGATGAATATATGGATGGAATTGATAAAGAATTAAATACAGCCATCAATGATATGAGACGAAATCAAACGATTTATCAAAATGTAAATCTTGCTTTTATCATATTTCTCTTGGTATTCCTCTTTAGGATTATTAGGGGAATGTTAACAAATATTGGTGTACCACTTTCCCAACTTGCAAAGACAGCAACAGATATTACAGAAGGAAAGGATTCAGAAATTTTTATTGATCCCCATCGTAAAGATGAAATCGGAGTACTTTCTTCCGCGTTAAAGAAGATGCTTCATTCTATACAAGAAAAAGAAAAGAATCTATTAGCGCAAAATGAGGAGTTATTAGCACAGCAAGATGAGCTCTATGCGCAACAATCTGAGCTAGAAAATGCCCTTTATGTCGTAAATGAAAGCAAAATCAAAATCGAAAATCGGAATGAATTAACAAATAAATTAACAAACACGCTTGAAAAGCAAAAGCTTCTTGATAGCATCGTGTTACACATGACACGAATTATAAAAGCGGATCGAGGGTTAATCACATTGCTTGAGGATCAAGCGTATAGTTCATATGGAATTTCCTCATCAGGTGTAGAACAGTTTAAAAAGAACATATACAATGGCTTGAATAGCATCCTTATTGAACATCAGCAACCATATACGATTAAGAGGGAGATAGTGGAATCCGAGAAGGGATACCATGAGGGGAAATTGTATTCTTATGATTTGTACTTGCCTGTCATCTCCTCGAATGATGTGGTAACAGCAATAATGGTGTTTAGCAGGTTTGGAAATGCGTTTCAAGAGTCAGAGATCGAAGAATTACAATCGATCACAAAGCAAATGAGCAATTCCTTAGAGAAGGTATATATTTTTGAATTATCTGAAACGGAACGACTAAGGAATCAGTCTATTTTAAATACAACTCATGAGGGAATTCAGCTTATTAATCAGGACGGGGTTGTCCTGCTAGTAAATAAGGCTCTTTGCGAAATGTTCGAATGTGTAGTGGATGGAAGAGATTTAGTAGGACTTGACCTTCAGGATTGGATATCTTTTATGCAAAAAGATATGGAAGAGAAGGATGAATTTCTACAGTTTGTCCAATCTGCAATAGAAACGAACCATATAAATAACTCAAACTCATTTATATATAAACGACTAGATAGGCATCAAGTGATAAAGGTATATAGTGAGGCACTGTTTCAGGATAATATTCGAATTGGTACGATCATTGTACATCGAGACATTACAAAAGAATTTGAAGTGGACCAAATGAAGTCTGAATTTGTCAGTACAGTTAGCCATGAGTTGCGAACTCCATTAGCTAGTATTTTAGGATTTACAGAGCTTATGCTACATCGGGAGCTAAAGCCAGACCGAAGACTGAAGTATTTAACTACTGTATACAATGAAGCAAAAAGACTGACGGCATTAATAAACGATTTTCTTGATGTTCAACGCATGGAGGCGGGGAAACATACGTATGAAAAAAAATATTTTGAACTTTTGCCAGTTATTGAGTCAGTGTCAAATACGTTAAGAGGTACAACATCAATACATGAAATAAAGGTGACCTCCCATGCCGAAAACGATTGGATTTTAGGAGACCGCGAAAAGATTGAGCAAGTACTTACCAATTTAGTGGGGAATGCGATTAAATACTCTCCGAATGGAGGGAATATTACACTTAGTCTATTTGAAACAAAGGGAGTATTAAGGTTAGATATAACAGATGAAGGCTTGGGTATTCCTGAAAATGTAGGGGATTCCATCTTTACAAAGTTTTATCGGGTGGACAATTCAGACCGTCGAAAAATTGGTGGAACTGGACTAGGTCTTGCTATTGTAAAGGAAATAATGAACGCCCATGAAGGGGATGTAACTTTTACATCCGAGTATGGAAAGGGAAGCACCTTCACTCTTTCTTTCCCAATTGTCAAGAAAGAGGCAACAAGCATTACAGATAGAAGAGATGTAGATGCATCGACTTACAAATTATTTGTAATTGAGGATGACGAAAGCTTGTTAGATCTAATATCACAAGAGTTACTTGATAACGGCTTTACAGTTACTCAATTTACAAATGGTGACCATGCCATGGATGCCCTAAAGGAAGAGGTTCCAGATGCAGTAATTCTAGATATCATGTTAGATAAAGGAAGCGTTGATGGCTGGGATATTATGCGATTTATGAAAGAGAAAAAAGAATTAAAACAAATCCCAGTCATAATCTCCAGCGCGCTTGATGAGAGAGATAAAGGTTTAGCGAATGGAGCCGAGGAGTACTTTGTTAAACCATATAAAACAAGCCACTTATCTAAAATTGTGATGCAATTATTACTCAAGATTGGAAAAGAAGGGCAAGTGATTGTCCCTTTTGTAGAAGAACGTGGTCTGGAAAAAACAAAAGAATAAACTTTATGGTGCAGGAATGGACTAGGGCATTTGCTCTAGTCCTTTTCAACATTTTTCTTTTCTAAATTAGGCTTGCTCATTTGTTTTGGACAAAAATGTATCGGGAAAGGAAAGAGTACAAAGAAAATATCGGCGTGAGTTGCCGTTTATATAAAGGGAGCGTCTACCAAATGGTAGGCGCTTCTATGTTGGTTTGAATCAAATATCAACATTATCAGGAAAAATGGAGGGATTATCAACAAATGGTGCCTTACATACCATGTTCTCTTCGGTAAAAGGATGAGTAAACTCTACCTTTAAAGCGTGCAGTGCCTGTCTTTTCTGTTTAATACGACTTCCATAAAGGGTATCACCAATAAGAGGGTGACCAATTGAACTTAAATGTACCCGAATTTGATGCGTTCTTCCTGTATCCAGTTGGCAGCTTATTAGAGTTGTATTTTTTTTTGCATTGTAAGCAAGTACTTTATAGTGTGTAACAGCGGATTGACCAGTTGAAGAAACTCTTCTTCTCGTAGGATGATGACGATCTCTTCCAATGGGGTTTGAAATTGATCCTGTGCTTGTTTTCATTTTCCCTTCTACTAAAGCGACGTATGTCCTTTTAATCTTTCTTTCCTCAAGGAGTCTATCTAAGATGGCCCCACACATGCGATGCTTGGCAAAAATAACAGCACCCGTAGTATCCCGATCAAGACGATGAATATGCTTGATGTAATGAAGTTCTCCTTTTGATTGAAGATGAAATGCTACGCCATTTAATAGGCTGTAATGATCTTTCTCTGAATTTGGATGAGTATCCATTCCAGAGGGCTTATTAGCAATAAGAAGATGTTCATCTTCAAAAAGGATGTCAATCTCCATGTAAGTCGGTTGGACGATTGGAAGTTCGGGTAGAAAAAATGGAATAGACAAGGTATCTCCGGAATGGAAATGAGAAGTCCAATTTGCTTCTTTCCCATTTATTAACACGTTTTTTCCCATTCTCCATTCATGGACTAGTTTTTTGGGGGCCTTCCAATAATCTTTAAATAAACTTTCTAGGGTGTATTTCTCCCAATCTTTTGGAATAAGTATATTGAACTGTTTTCCCACTGTTTTGGTTTGTAACATTGTGCTCTCCGTTCTTAGCTATCATTTTAATCGTGGTGATAATTACCACCATAGAGACAGGTTTTTTTATGGTATTCTTAATTTATATTTTACATTAGAACTAAAGGATATTTAAAGGTGGGTTATAAGTGAAGATTGTTTTTGCGTCGACACCAGACCAAGAAGAGAAAATAAAGGAGCTTGTCAAAAGGTTTTATCGAGATATTTTTCCTTTGTATTTCTCAGATAAAGACATAAAGAAATTTGAGGGTAGAAATGTGCTGAATAATGAAACAGCACAGCTTGATGGGACGTTAAAGGAAGCATATCATGTGATTGCTTCACTTCAAACTTTGCTATCCATTTTAGAATCTCGCATATTATCATACGATCACCAGGCACTGTATGAAAAAAATGTTGAAACATTACATGAGTATGGATTTATTTTCCCGTTTTCTTATGATGAATTTATTTATGCAAGAGAAAACAAGACTAGCTTTTTCAGCACATACACCCAAGCTGCTAATCAATTATTAGTATAAAAGCCGACTACAAAAATAGTCGGCTTTTTCATCACTTATTTTGTATTTTCGTTAAACCAGCTCTCAAAATCAGGCTCTTCATGGTATCCTACGATTCTTGCTACTTCTTTCCCATCTTTGTATTGAACAATGGTAGGGGTTTCTTGGATACCGTAATCATCCCATCCTTGTTCAAATTCAAGAAGATTGTATTGAACAAGATTAATGTCCATCTCTTCAGATAAAGGGGAAACGATTGGAGTTGTTCGTTGACAGTGAGGGCAAGTCGGACTGTAAAAATAAACGGTCATATCCTCACCATTATCTAACTGAGTTTGAAGATCCTCTGGAAGAATCAGGTTTTGATAGTTTGGATCCTCTAATTGAGCAACTGTTTCTGGGTGAAGAGTGTCTTTCTTGTAAATATTATCTTCACTTACCTTTTCTTCATTTTGCATTTTTGTAACAATAGCTAATGCACCAAATATTACAACGATAATACCAATAAAAATCAAAACTTTTTTCATAAAATTATTTTTCCTCCTTCGTTTGCTTCCATACTAGAAAGCTACAAACAAACACAATGATAAATGCAATTAGAGCAAGAAAAGGGATGGTAATAAATCCAAACCAATTAATATAATCACTTGTACACGGAACTCTTCCGCAAGCTGGAGCGATGTCTGCTAGAAAAGAAAGCTTCTGTATTCCTAAGTGATAAAGCGAGATCGATCCACCAATGGCAGATAGAATCATCGTATAGAATGCAATACCATAATCCTTTTTCACCGTTGCAATACCTAATAACACAACAAATGGGTACATAACGATTCGTTGATACCAGCAAAGTTCACAAGGCTCGTACTGGCGTATCTCCGAAAAATATAAGCTGCCAAACATTGCTATCAGCGCCGCAGCGAAAGCAAGGAAAAGCAAGTTTTCGCGCTTGTCATTCTTTTTCATAAAATATTCTCCTTAAGTATATTGACCGTGAATTTATTATAATTACAAAGGCCAAAAATGTATATTAATCTACTCATACGTCTTCCTTTTTTCCTACAATTCCATAAAAGAAGAAATGAATGAATTCATTGATGAATTGATCCTTGTTTGAGTTAGATTGGAAGATCTCAGAATGCTTTTGAATGGCGTCAGTCATTGCTTGGAGGATAAAAAGGATCGTATTCATCGATAGAATGCTTGATATATCACCGCTTTTTTGTCCTTCTTCCATAAATGTAACAATGAGAGGCATAGATTTTTCGTTTGCAAATTCTCGAAATAAATTTGCAATTTGGCTATTCTCCGAAATAATCGCTTCGATAAATTCCGGACTAAGTTCATTTGTGGTGGAAAGCTTCAATTCAATCATTTTGATTAGCTTGTCTTGAAAAGGGAGCTCACTATAAACTAATTGTTGAAATGATTCAACTTGCCTTTCAAGATAATCCTTTAGCACATCATAGAGGAGCTCGTCCTTACTTCCAAAATAATTATATATCGTTACTTGAGAAACATTCGCTTTTTTTGCTATTTCATGCATGTTTACCTTTTGAATTCCGTACTTTGTGAATAAAGAAAAAGCTGCCTGGCGAATCTGGTCCATTTTTTGAAGCCTTCTTCGTTCAAATCCGTTCATAACTTCACCTCTTTCCCAATTTTAAAAAAAATGATGAAATAATACAAATGTAACATTTTAAAACTTGGAGAGATGTGTATTTTTTACAAAAAACATATATAATGAAAATGGTTTCTTAAGTTGTCACAAAAACTAACGACAAAAAAGAGGGAAACGCACAGTCTGGCTTGAATAATAAAGTTAGAAAACACTTTCAGGAGGAGACGAAATGAGCTGGAAAGAAAAAGTACATACATGGAATCAATTTGATAAGCTCCCAGAAGAGCTAAAGGGGCAACTACAAAAGCTATCTGATGTGGAGTTAGAGGATGCTTTTTATAAAAATTTAGAGTTTGGTACAGGTGGGATGCGTGGAGAAATTGGTGTTGGTACGAATCGTATGAACATCTTCACAGTTAGGAAGGCATCCGCTGGCCTTGCAACATATATAGAAGAATTTGGTCAAGAAGCAAAGGATAGAGGGGTGGTCATTGCATATGATTCTCGCCATAAATCAAGTGAATTTGCGATGGAGGCAGCTAAAACATTAGCTACTAGGGGAATTCAAGCATATGTGTTTGATGAGCTTCGTCCAACTCCAGAATTATCTTTTGCAGTTAGACATCTAAATGCTTTCTCTGGAATTGTGATTACAGCAAGCCATAATCCGCCTGAATATAATGGTTATAAGGTGTATGGTCCAGACGGTGGGCAGCTTCCTTTAGAAGGAGCAGATAAGGTTATTGAAAAAGTAGAAGCTATTTCAAATGAGTTAACAATAGAGGTTCGTGACGAACAGGAGTTAAAAGAATTAGGACTAATTAAGATGATTGGGGCAGATGTCGATCAGGCGTATTTAGAAAAGCTTGTAACGATTTCTGAGAATCCTACATTAGCGAAAGAAACGGATTTACAAGTAGTTTTTACACCTCTGCATGGGACAGCTAATAAACCAGTTCGTTCTGGACTTAAGGCGCTTGGATACGAAAATGTGACAATTGTAAAGGAACAGGAATTGCCTGATCCACAGTTCTCTACCGTGAAAAGTCCAAACCCAGAAGAACACGCTGCGTTTGAATTGGCAATAGAAGCTGGAAAAAAGGTAAATGCTGATTTATTGATTGCTACGGACCCTGATGCAGACCGTCTTGGAATTGCTGTTAAAAATGAAACAGGGGAGTATGAAATCCTTACAGGAAACCAAACAGGTGCTTTATTACTGAATTACCTACTAGAAAATAAAACTGCAAAGGGAACATTACAAGAAAATGCATTGGTTTTAAAGACAATTGTTACATCTGAATTGGGTGCAACGATTGCAGCTTCTTTTGGTGTTCCAACAATTGATGTATTAACAGGATTTAAGTTTATTGCAGAAAAAATTAACGAGTATGATTCCACAAATGAACATAGCTTCTTGTTTGGATATGAAGAGAGCTACGGTTATTTAATTGGTGATTTTGCAAGAGACAAGGATGCTATTCAAGCTTCACTTTTAGCAACTGAAGTATGTGCGTACTATAAAAAGCAAGGTAAGTCTCTATATGAGGCCTTGTTAATGATTTTTGATAAGTATGGATATTATCAAGAAGGCTTACGTTCATTAACGTTAAAAGGGAAATCAGGTGCAGAAACAATTAATAAAACACTTGAATCGTTCCGAGCTGAGCCACTTGAAGAACTGGTTGGTCTTAAGGTAACAAAAACGGAGGATTATCTCACTAGTACAAGATATGAGGGAGGAACAGAAGAACCAATCGATCTTCCTGCTTCCAACGTGTTAAAGTACTTCTTTGAAGATGGTTCATGGGTCTGCCTTCGACCATCAGGGACAGAGCCGAAAATTAAGTTTTATTTTGGCGTAAAGGGATCAAGCTTAACTGAAAGCAAAGAAAAATTACAGTCAATTGAAGATGCATTTATGCAAGCGGTAGAAAATAAAATGAATGCACTATCTAAATAAATCATAAAAACACGGTCAAATTTGACCGTGTTTTTTGGTGGAATTCTGGTTGTTACCCCATGGTTATCACTGTATCAAGCAAGCCGTCATTTGCTTCAACAAGATCGTTTGCATGGTCGATGTAACGAAGTAAAGAATATAAATGTTTCTCAATTATTTGGTAATCTTTTTCAAAATTGTACGCATGAAGGAAATGCTCAATTTTTTTGGCTAAAAATTGGTCCTTTGTCCGTACCATCAATATTAATAAGTTATCCCATTCAGAGCGATGTGTATAGTACAAGGCTCGATCATAATCAACATGATTCATTTTCTCTCTCCTCCTCTTAAGGAGTTGAGTTTAGTGTATGATTTTCTGTTAAAATCACTCTCAGAAAAACTTGTCACTGTTGATATATCAGTGTTTTCATCTTTTTCCTGAATAGATTTAGGATATTCAAGACACATTAAAGATGGAAATTTTATTTTAGGAATGAATGAAATGAAAACTTCGATATTTCTTATTTGCTTTTTACTGTATTGCCCATCTGTATTTGCAACAAATATTGTTAAGTCAGACCGAATCTACACATACGAACAAATGCAATTTGATATACAAAAATTGAAGGAAACCTATGAGAGAGAACTAGAAGTAACAGTAATTGGTCAATCTTATTATGGAAATGATATTCCAGCAATACAAATTGGAAAAGGGAAGAAAAATGTCGTACTCATTGGTGCACATCATGGAAGAGAGTGGTTAACAAGCTCTCTTTTAATGGGAATGCTTGAAAATTATGTTGGAGCTTTTAGCACTGGTGCAAAAGTTGGACCATTTGACTCCAATATGCTAAATGATGTGTCCATTTGGTTTGTTCCGATGCTTAATCCTGATGGAGTCAAAATTCAGCAGCGGGACATCCCTTTAGTCTTTGTTGATCAGCTATTTTTAATGAATGAAGGAGAAATTAATTTTTCGCGATGGAAGGCAAATGGGATGGGGATTGATTTAAATCGCCAATATCCAGCAGGCTGGAGAGAGTTAAGGGGCCCACATACACCTACTTACCAATTTTATAAGGGAAATAGACCATTTGAGGCATTGGAAACTCAAGCTTTAGCTGCTTTTATTGATAAAATCCAACCCTCTATTGCCGTAGCCTATCACTCAACTGGGCAGGAGATTTATTGGAAGTATAAAAATGGGAAATATGAACAAAGGGATTATTCGATCGCTAAGGAAATTGCTCAATTAACTGGATATAAATTAGGGAAGCCTCCTAAAAAGGCTACTGGTGGAGGATTTACGGATTGGTTTATTACCACGTACCGTCGTCCAGCATTAACCATAGAAATATGTCCACCAATGGTCAATCGAGCCCCACCATTGTCCAGCTTCCCAGAGGTATGGAAAAGGAATCAATATGTTGGGATGAAATTAGTAAATGAAGTTTTGGAATTACATAAAAGTGAGGGGAAAATGGAAAAATAAAAATGACAAACAAGGAGGGAAAAGCTTGAAAAGAATTCTAATTCCAATCATAACTCTATTATGTATTTTTGGATCACTTTCTTCTACTTATGCTGAACAGCCAGGACTAGACTATAAAAAGTTTGGAAAAATCGCAACAGTAGTTGTAACTGAAGACTATCCTGGACAGCAGGTGGTGGAGTATAAGTATGTCGGAAGAGAGACATTAGCTGAAAACAAGGTAATGGATTCCTTTCAGTTTGAAGTCATGGTCAATGGCAAGAAACAGATTGTGACAGTCAAAATTTCACATGACAATAAGGTAGGAAAAGAATTGACAATTATAGTAGAAGAAAAGAAATAAGGGAAAGCAGAGCTCTAAAAACAATAGGGTTCTGCTTTTTTCTTTTTCTTAGTACATCATTCTCTCTCTCGTTTCATACATTGTGATAAGAGCAAAAAGGGGGAGAAAGCTAATGCGTGAACAAGAACAGAAGGATTTACAGTATGCCATTGAAGAAATAACGGAGATAGCGGTTGGCTTTGGACTCGATTTTTATCCAATGCGTTATGAAATTTGTCCATCTGAAATTATTTATACCTTTGGTGCATATGGCATGCCAACAAGATTTTCCCATTGGAGCTTTGGGAAACAGTTTCATAAAATGAAGCTACACTATGATCTTGGGTTGTCTAAAATTTATGAACTGGTTATTAACTCGGACCCTTGTTATGCATTTTTATTGGATTC
The DNA here is from genome assembly GCF_023715225.1 of Robertmurraya korlensis. Taxonomy (GTDB): domain Bacteria; phylum Bacillota; class Bacilli; order Bacillales; family Cytobacillaceae; genus Robertmurraya_A. The sequence continues at coordinate 5,798 of NZ_JAMBNS010000020.1, read as the reverse complement.
CAATTCTCTTATACAAAACAAGCTAATTGTTGCACACGTTTTAGCTCACTGTGACTTTTTTAAAAATAATGTGCGATTCCAAAATACAAAAAGAGACATGGTCGAAAGCATGGCCGCAACAGCTGAGAGAATCCGGAAGTATGAAATACAATATGGGAAACATGAAGTTGAAACGTTTCTTGATGCCGTCCTTGCTATTGAAGAACATATTGACCCCTCATTAATGAGGCCTAAACTTGCTTGGAGCATGGAGGATGTAGAATTCGAAGAAGAAGTTGTTGCGGTAAGTCCTTATGATGATTTGTGGGATTTGGATGAAAAGGATAAAAAGAAGCTAGAACCTGTAAGAAGAAAAAAGAAGTTCCCTCCACAGCCTGAGAAAGATCTTTTGTTATTTATTGAAAGTTACAGTCGCGAGTTATCAGACTGGCAACGTGATATTTTAACGATGATGCGCGAGGAAATGCTATATTTCTGGCCGCAGTTAGAAACAAAAATCATGAATGAAGGCTGGGCGTCGTTCTGGCATCAAAGAATTCTCCGTGAGATGGATTTAACGAGTGGCGAAGCATTGGAATTTGCGAAGCTTAATGCTGGTGTTGTTCAACCTTCTCGAACTGGGATAAACCCATATTACCTTGGGTTGAAGATATTTGAGGATATTGAAGAACGATACAATAATCCGACCGAAGAAATGAAGCGACGGGGAGTCCAACCTGGATCAGGTCGAGAGAAGATGTTTGAGGTACGTGAAATAGAATCAGATATTTCCTTCCTCCGCAACTATTTAACGAAGGATCTTGTTATGCGAGAAGATATGTATTTGTTCCAAAAACAAGGGAAGGATTATAAAATTGTTGATAAAGCATGGGAAAATGTCCGAGATCAGTTGGTAAGTATGAGGGTAAACGGTGGCTTTCCATACTTATCGGTAACGGATGGCGATTATATGAAAAACGGTGAGCTTTATATTTTGCATGGTTACGAAGGAATTGAACTTGATATTAAGTACTTGGAAAAGGTTATGCCGTATATTCATCAACTATGGGGAAGAAGCATTCATATGGAAACCGTAATAGAAGGGAAAAATATGCTATATACGTATGATGGAAAAAGTATACACAGAAAGTATTTATAGAAGAAGAACCCCATTTGCAAAACAAATGGGGTTTGATTTTTTTTATGAAGTTATTATTTTCCTTTTTTTACAAGTTCAACTACTTCATTTGAAACATAGAATATTCCATTAGATTGAACAGTCACACTTCTAAGCGTATTCTCTTTGCCGTTAATTAAGACAATGTCCTTATTAACTGGTAGTTCTGCTATTGTTTTTCCTTTTTGTACAACAAGGATAGGATTTTCTTTGTTTGAAGCATTAATACTTACTGTTGCTCCAATCGTCTTAAAAGCAACTTCTGCATTAACAAATAATTGATCGTCTAGTTTCTTTAAGTCAAATCCCATCGCGCTTGCTACTGAATGTGCAATGTCAGTATTTTCAACAAATCCTACAGGCTTTCCAGGTCCGTAAGAATACATAAACAAATCTTCACCTGTATGTCCACCTGTAGTAAAGCCAATGTTTGCACGAGTAGCTAGAAGTTGGACAAGTGTTTTTCCTAAGTTAGTGGAATTATTAAGCTCTTTTGTTTCAGCAGGTGTTGGATTATCAATTCCATATAAAGCCGCCACTTCTAAAACATTAGATTTATCAGATTTAAGTTGCTTTAATGCACCTTCAAGTGTCATTGTAGCTTTTTTAAGTGGGTCAACATAAGTAGATACTGGAATAGATGGGTAAGACCCGTTTGTATTTTGGTTTCCTATTGAGATACCACTGTTTCCATGGTCTGAAACAGCGACTACCATCGTGTTTTTATCTTTCTTTGCAAATTCTATTGCTTCTCTTACTGCATCGTCAAAAGCAAGCGTGTCACTAATCATACCAATTGCATCATTTGCATGTGCTGCCCAGTCTGGTTTGCTTCCTTCAATAAATAAGAAGAATCCATCTTTATCTTTTGAAAGAGTTTCAATCCCCTTTTTAGTCATTTCAGCTAGAGTTGGTTCTTCTGGGTTTGTTTTTGATCGATCCATATCATATGCCAATGCTGATGAAGCAAAAGTGCCCCATAGCTTATTGGATTCAGAATTCAACAACTCATCACGAGTTTCAACGAGATCATATCCTTTGCTTTCAATCACATTTACTAAATCTTCTCCATCTTTACGATTTTGGGAAAGTAGTGTATTTTTGCCTCCACCTAAAACGACATCCATGTTTTGGTAGACTTGTTGTTCAGCAATATTATCGTAATCTGATCGATGTGTTACATGTGAAGAAAAAGCAGCTGGTGTGGCATGTTGAATCTCTGATGTAGATATGATTCCAGTTGCTTTTCCGCTAATTTTTGCACCTTCAAGAACGTTCGCTACCGGCTTGTACGGGTTTTCTGCAAGTGATTGGTCAACCCCAGGACTTGTAACTGTAGTTGGTAAAACACCAACAAACTTGTCGTTTGATTTATTTCCTGTGGCAAGAGCAGTACCAGCAGGTGCGGAATCCGTTATTGCAGACTCTGCTGAGTATGTACGAACACCACCTGTTAAAATTTCGTCCATTGCAAGTGGCTCCCCTTTATACCATCTAGCAAGTGTAGTTGTACTTGAACTTACCCCATCCATGACTAAAACAATAACGTTTTTCGCTTTTTCAGGATCTTTTTTCGCTTCTACCTTGCTATTGTCGGCTGTGAAACCAAGTGTGCTGAGTGCAAGGCTGCTTGCAAGAGTGACTCCAATTACTTTTTTGTTTACTTTCATTTCATATACCTCCATTTATTTAAATGTATGAATCTCTAACTCTACTTTTGGAGTATACATTTGTAGTTTTAATAGAGTGTTAATAAATTGTAAAACTATTCACAGATTTGTAAAAATAGAGGGAGTTTATCGGGGCATAAAAAAACCTCAAATACAATTTGTATTTGAGGTTATAAAACGACGATCGCTTGACTTCCCATTTGCTCCCAAGCTTGAATAAATGACTCTCGGTCAAGTTGTTGATTTTTCTCTCCATAAGGATTGTTTATATAAATAGTGTCATTATCATAGCCTGTTATGACAACACTATGCATTTTATATGTGATAGTAACTTCTCCTTGTGGTGTTTCCCACGTCTCAAATTCATCAACAGGAGAAAAGGTAGAGGTGGTAATAATCCATACAGGGTGACCTTGAGCAACTTGACTTAACAAATCATCAAATGGTTGATTTGTTAAGTCAATGACTTGATTCGAATAATTTGTTGCCAGATCATAAATGGGACCATGATATACTCCAAGACCAGGCCCGTCTTCCATATTACCAACAAACCCAATATTAGGATTTCCATACTCACCACTAGAATATTGGAGCGGTGTTCGAACCACTGCTTCTGCTAATTGATTTTTTGTTACATCAAGACCATTATATTGTAAAATCATTGCTAAGCTTGTTACCTCGCAACCATTATATAATCTAGGACTGTCCATTTGGTTCAATAAAGGAACATCAAGTAGAATCTCAGTAATTTCTTGATCTTCTTCTTCAGCAATAGTTCCTGAGGAAGCAGTCTCTTCAGTAAAAGAAGGGCTGGATGTAGTTTGAACAGCTACTGCTGTTGATTCCTTTTTTGTCGTAGATTCAGCCTGTTCATCGTTAACGAGGAACAAAGTTGCTGCAAATAGGGTGGTAGATAATATGAGTGCAGGGATTTTATAGCTCATGGAAACCTTCCTTCTTCATAAAGTAATAGATTTCATAATGATAGATTTAATTTATGAACAAACTATTACGAGGTTAGGAAGAATTGAGGAATCTTTAAGGAACTATTATAATGTGGGAAGAGGTGAAATATGAAGAAAACAAAGGGTTCAATCGAGGCAGAAATAAGTAAAGCCATTACTCAATGGGAAAAGGACTACTTAGGTAGAGGGTCAATATCTGTAAAGGCAGATATTCTACGAGACATGATCATTGTATCTTTAAAAGGAATTCTAACTCCTGCTGAGTATTCAGTTTGTGAAACAAAGGATGGGATGTTAGCCATAAAACGTACGCGTGCTGATTTGGTTGAGTCTGGTACAGGTGACTTAAGACAATTAATTTCTAATATAACCGGTCAAAATGTCCTTAATTTTCATACAGATATTAGTACTCGGACTGGAGAAAGAATGATGATCTTCCGGCTACAGGGTGATCTTGAAAAGGAGTTTATTTGAATAACAAGTATTTTTTTATTGACGATTATTCAAGAACATCATATGATAATGATAAGAATTTAATAAGATATTCCTTAAAGGGGAGTAGCTTTTACAACAAAGTCGTCATTTCAGAGACACGCGCTCTCGGCTTTGTTGGCAACGATACTAGTTGTTAGCAAGACCTTTACCTATCAATGGTAAAGGTCTTTTTTGCGTCTCTAACCTTTACCAAAATATAGTATTTGGGAAGGGGAGAGTGTATGAAATAGTAAATGAGTACAACTGATCTAATTGTTATAGATATATACGGAATGTTAAAAGAGTGCATGGTGGAGAGTTCTCAATCGAAAGGGGAAACGAAAATTGGATCTTAGTTTATTATTAGAATATGGTTGGGTATTATTAGTTCTAATTGCATTAGAGGGTTTACTTGCAGCAGATAATGCCCTTGTATTAGCAATTATGGTAAAGCATTTACCTGAAGAAGAAAGAAAAAGGGCATTATTTTATGGTTTAGCAGGAGCTTTTATTTTTAGATTTGCTTCCTTATTTGTTATTTCGTTCTTAGTGGATGTATGGCAAGTGCAGGCAATTGGTGCGGTCTACCTATTATTTATTGCCCTTAATCATATTTTGAGGAAACTATTTAAGAAGAAACTTGAAGAGAAGTCAATTGACAAAGAAAAGAAAGAAAAGAATTCGGGTTTCTGGACAACAGTTATCAAAGTTGAGTTAGCAGACATAGCTTTTGCAGTAGATTCAATTTTAGCAGCTGTTGCTTTGGCTGTAGCTTTACCAGATACTCCACTTCCTCCTATTGGTGGTTTGGATGGAGGTAAGTTTTTAGTTATCTTTGCTGGAGGTTTAATTGGTCTAATTATTATGCGTTTTGCAGCAAACTTCTTTGTAACACTTCTTGCCAAGCGCCCTGGTCTAGAAATCGCTGCCTTTGCTATTGTAGGTTGGGTAGGGGTGAAACTTACAGTCTACACCTTATCACACCCCGCATTATCCGTACTTCCTAGTACATTTGCAAAATCGCCTGAGTGGAAAATTACTTTCTATATCGTATTAGTTCTAATTGCATTGGCTGGTTGGTTTCTCTCAAAAGAAGAGAAGGAAGTAGAAAATGCAGCATAATTTTGAAGAGCGTTCATTAGGATTTTCTAATGAACGCTTTTTCGACAAAAAATGATAAAAATCTATTGACGACAAAAAGGACGGATGGTATTATAAAAATCTGCTTGCGAAACAACATATTTTATAAGTTGATACACAAACTTTTTAAAAAAAGTTGTTGACGAGCAAAACGGAAAATGTTATTCTAATATAGTTGCTTCTGAGCGACAAAGCAAGAAGTGAACTGATTTTGTTCTTTGAAAACTAAACAAATCATACGTCAACAAAAAAAGATTAGTGTTGAGATATACACTAGCCAACGTTTTAACTTTAAGAGCTAATCTTACTCTTTATTGGAGAGTTTGATCCTGGCTCAGGACGAACGCTGGCGGCGTGCCTAATACATGCAAGTCGAGCGGATCTTTGGGAGCT